>CAWIIK010000012.1:0-342811 GCA_963836125.1 uncultured Acidobacteriota bacterium | reverse complement strand
TGCGCACCTCCCTTGCGCTATCATCTGTGGCGCCGTTTAACGCCCGTGTTAACTCACCGTGTTAACTCACCTTGCCATATCCTGACATTTCATCTAGTATCCTCTCGCCCCTGACCCGCCTGTCGTTCCCTGCCCACAATGAAAAAACCAACGGGATCTCGCATTCATGGACTGACGCCGCTAGAGAAGGCGCCAAGCGGCATTCAAGGTCTCGACGAAATCACCGGCGGCGGCTTGCCTCGGGGCCGCACGACCATCGTTTGCGGCGGTCCCGGCTGCGGCAAGACCATGCTCGGAATCGAGTTTCTGGTCCGCGGCGCTCTTCAATTCGACGAGCCCGGCGTGCTGATGGCGTTCGAAGAAACGCCCGAAGATATTGCCCGCAACGTTGCGTCGCTCGGCTTCGACATCGAAGACCTCGCCGCCAGGAAAAAGCTTTTCCTCGACTACATCTTCGTCGAGTCGAGTGAGTTGCAAGAAGCGGGCGACTACGATCTCGAGGGTCTATTCCTCCGGCTGCAAAGCGCCATCCAGGCGGTCGGCGCGAAGCGCGTGATGTTCGACACGCTTGAAGCTCTTTTCAGCGGCTTCTCCAACCCAGGAATTCTACGTTCGGAGTTTCGCCGGCTCTTCCGCTGGCTCAAGGACCACGGCCTGACCGCCATCGTCACGGCGGAAAGGGGTGAAGGCACTCTCACTCGGCACGGACTCGAGGAATATGTGTCCGACTGCGTGGTCCTGCTCGATCATCGCATTCAGGACCAGATCTCGGTGCGCCGCATGCGGATCGTGAAATACCGCGGCACCAAGCACGGCGCGGATGAATATCCGTTCCTGATCGATGAGCGCGGCATGTCTGTGCTGCCGGTCACCGCGCTGCAGCTGCAACACGATGTCTCGAACGAGCGTGTCTCTTCCGGCGTGCCCGATCTCGATGAACTCCTCGAAGGGAAGGGCTACTATCGCGGCTCGACCGTGCTGCTCAGCGGGACGGCCGGCAGCGGCAAAACCACGCTCGCGGCATCCTTTGCCGACGCCACGTGCCGAAGAGGCGAGCGTTGCCTATACATCGATTTTGAGGAGTCGCCGAAGCAGGTCGCGCGCAACATGCACGCCGTTGGCATCGACCTCGCGCAATGGTCCGAGAAAGGCCTGTTGTTCCACGAGGCCTGGCGGCCCACGCAGTTCGGCATCGAGATGCACCTGCTTCGAATCCACAAATTCATCGAGCAGGTGAAGCCCCAGGCCGTGGTTCTGGATCCGATCACGAATCTCATCAATAGCAGCACCGAAAAGGAAGTCTATTCGATGCTTCTGCGCCTGATCGACACGATAAAAGGCGCGGGGATTACAGCCGTGTTTGTCAGCCTCACCGGGGGCGGCGAAACGCTCGAAAGAACGAACGCCGGAATTTCCTCGCTCACCGACACGTGGATTCTATTGCGAGACGTCGAGTTGAATGGCGAACGAAACCGCGTCCTCTACGTGCTGAAGTCGCGCGGGATGGGGCACTCGAATCAGCTTCACGAGTTCCGGTTGAGCAGCGAGGGCGTCCATCTCGTTCCCGCATACATCGGCGACGGAGGCGTGCTCACCGGTTCCTCGCGGGTGGCACAAGAAGCGAAAGAGAGGGCCGAGGCGCTCGTGCGCCAGCAAGAAGCGTGGCGCAAACAGCAACAGTTCGCGCGGAAGCGGCTCGCGCTCGAGGCTCAGGTCGAGGGGTTGCAAGCGGAATTGGCGGAAATCGAGCAGGAGGCCAAGCAGGCCAGCGCTCAGGAAAAGGAGCGCGACGATGAGCTGCTGCTCGACCGCCAGAAAATGGCACAAAGCCGCGGATCCGGACAGGAAGCGGCGGATGATTGATCGGTTCGGCGAGTCATGGGGAAATCATAGGGTGTATTTTTGAAAACCAAAACGAAGGCGACGATGGCGAAAAATTCACCCGAGCTGATCGAGCTGCGCCTGTACGTGGCGGGACAAACCCCGAAATCGCTCGCGGCCATCTCCAACCTGAAAAAGATCTGCGCCGACTATTCGAAGGTGCGGTATCACGTTGAAGTGATTGATCTTGTGAAGAACCCGGCCCTGGCAAGGGATCATCAAATCGTGGCCATTCCCACGCTCGTTCGCAGTTTGCCGATTCCTATCCGCAAGATCATCGGAGACCTTTCCGATACGGAGCGAGTGGTGGTGGGACTTCAAATCGTGCAGCCGAAAAGGTCGTAAGTGTAAGTACAGGATGGTCCCGATACCCAAGCGTTAGGCGAGTACAGAGAATCAAGGCATGGCGAAAAACAACAGCAAGGCACGCAGGACAAAGCGCTCCCCGAAACGGGAAATCGCGCGGCGTAGCGCCGGGAATCGCGGACACGCGAATGAATCTCGGGAGATCGTGCTCGCCATCCGCCGCGGCAGGGTCGATGCTCTGGTGATCGAAGGGTCCGAGGGCGAACAGGTGCTCACGCTCCAGGGTTCCGATCAACCGTACCGCGTGCTCGTCGAAACGATCAACGACGGAGTGGCGACCCTCGATCCTGACGGCACGATTCTCTTTGTCAATCATCGTTTCGCTCAAATCATGCGCCTTCCCGCCAACCACGCGATCGGCACGAGTCTCGCCAGTCACGTTTCGCCCGCCGACCGCGAGCCGTTGCGCGACTTGATCGTTCGGGGTGGCCGAGCCAACGCCCAGGGCGAAATCACGCTGAATGCGCAGGACGGGCATTCGCGCATCGTGCGTCTGGCCTTGACTCCCCTCAATAACTCCGAAAGCCGGAATATTTGCATGGTGGCCACGGAGCTGACCGAGCTGGTGGAAGCGAATGAAGCGCTGCGATCGAATGAAGAATCGTTGCAGCTGCTTTCGGCTCGCCTCTTGAAACTGCAGGATGAAGAGCGGCGGCATATCGCGCGCGACCTGCACGATATTACCGGCCAGAAGCTTGCCGCCCAGTCCATCGCGTTGGCGCAGGTTTTGAACAACAAGGGCGTGGATGCCGATTCGCGCCGCCTTATATCGGAATGCATCACGCTGAGCAAGCAGATCGGCGAAGAGGTTCGGACTCTCTCTTATGTTCTGCACCCTCCTCTGCTGGACGAACTTGGCCTCTCCTCGGCTGTGAAGTGGTACGCCGAGGGCTTCGAACAGAGAACCGGCGTGAAAGTCCAGGTCGATGTCGCCCGCGACTTCCCGAGATTGCCACCGGATGTCGAAGTCACGCTTTTCCGAATCATTCAGGAAAGCCTGAACAACGTCCACCGCTATTCCGGGTGCCAGAAAGCCCGTGTGCGCGTCAAGTCGACTCGGGACCAGAAAATCGAAGTCGAGATCAGGGACGAGGGCAAGGGCATCAGCCCCGAGGTGATGAACGCCGCCACCGGAGCCGTGGCGCCCATCGGCGTCGGCATACAAGGCATGAAGGAGCGGATGCGCCAGCTGGCGGGGAAACTTGAGATCGTTTCTCGACCCGGCGCCGGCACGCGCGTGACTGCGACGCTTCCTCTTCGCCAGCTGGAAGCCGCCGCTGCCGCGGAGCCGGCCTCGCTTCTGCCGGAGTGGCCCGCCGGATTTTCGGTCGAGAAGGGCGATCGTTTGCGAAAGCAAATCCTGATTGCCGACGATCACGAACTATTGCGTCGAGGCATCCGCGCGATGCTCGAAACGCAGATCGAGTGGGAGATTTGCGGCGAGGCTATCAACGGACAGGATGCCGTCGATAAGGCGGCGACCATGCGCCCGGACTTGGTGATTCTCGACATCAATATGCCCGTGTTGAACGGCCTGGCGGCCGTGCGTCAAATGCTGCGCAGCGCCCCGCAAACCAAGATCCTCGTTTTTACAGTCCATGATTCCGACCAGACCGAGAAGGAAGTGCGCGCTGCCGGCGGCCACGCATACCTGTCGAAGAGCAACGCGAGCAAGGATCTGCTGAGAGTGGTGAGGGACCTTCTCGACGGCAGCGCCTCCTTGCCCGTCTCAGCCGCCGCGAGCGCTGCGAATTAGCCCGTCCGTCTCGCCGGAATCGCCGCATGTTCTTTTTTCTTTATTGCAGACGGGTTTGGAGTTGCGCGTAGTCGGCTTTGGCCTGCGCGAGGATGGGGATGTCGGGGTCGGCTCCTTTCCAGAGCGCGAAGAAATCGTCGTAGGCGGCGCGGGCTTTGGCGGTGTCGCCTTCGAGGGCGTAGGCGCGGCCGAGACCGAGATGCGCGAGCGCGCCGATGGGCTCGTTGCCGACGACGCCCGGATGGTCGAGAATCTTCTGGAATTCGCCCGCTGCCGCGGCGCCCTGCCGCGCCGCCAAATAGGCTTCGCCGAGCAGGTAAACGGGATACAGGGCAAAGGTGAGGGAAGTATTCGTCTCACCCAATTCGTAAGGCGCAGCCGCCGCAAGCGCGTCGATCGCGCGTCCGCTGTCGTGATTCCTCAGCGCGATGGCGGCCCGGATCATCGGCAGGTAGTTGAACTGCTCGATTGTATCTTCGGGAAAGCGTTTGCCCAGATCGGCGGCCAATCGCTCGGCTTGCGCGGGATCGCCTGCCAGCCCCAGTGCGAGAGCCGACATCGGTTCGACCTGCCTGCCGTTTGCCAGTGCGAGAGCGGCTTGTGCATCCTGCTTCGCGAAGTCGACGCCGCTGGCCAGCGCTTCGCGGACTGCGGCGTGCGCCAGGTACTCCGCCGCGGTCTCTTTTTCGCCGGCTCGTTGTGCGGAATCAACGGCAGCTCGCGTCAGCTCCCGGCTCTTCGCGATCTCGCCGTCATACGCCGCCGTTTCAGATTCGAGGAAAAGCATCTGATTCTCGACGCCCGTTTTCCCCATCGCATCGGCGGCTTGCTGCGCCATCCCGGCGGTGTCGTGTTCGAGGAAGCCCACGTTGTAGAGAACGAGCGAAAACCAGGGCGAATCGACGTTGCGCGCGTGCGCCTCCTGCCCTGCCTCCTTGGCTCGATCGAGTTGGTTGAGCCACACGTAGTTGTACATCGCGTCCACGTAGTTGTTCCCGCTGTTGGCGTTGATCTTCAGGGCTTGCAGCGCTGCGGCTTGAGCCTTGTCGTAATCGCCCGTGAAGACGTAAATGAGCCACAGCTCCACCTGCGGGTCTTCGGATCGCGGGTAAGTCTGCGCCCACAACTGAGACGACGTCCGGGCCGCATCAAGATTCCCGGTGACGACAAGGTCGTAGAACGACGAAATGGCCAGCTTTTCGCTTTCGCTCGTCCGTTCCCGCAGCTCGTAGGCCTTGCGGGTGTTTTCTTCGCAAAGCTCGAGTTCGCTCAAGGGCTGGTAGCTTTGTGCCAACCGCAAATAAGCCATCGCGAAATTCGGATCGAGGGCGATGGCCTTTTGGTAGAAGGGGATTGCGGCGTCGTAGTCATTCGCCACATCCGACGCTCGGATGCCGAGGGCGTAAGATTGCAGGGCTTCGAGCGACGACGTCGTGGCCTGATCGAGCGGCGCGTTGAATGCCATCATGGAGGAGTGTGACTCGCCGAGCTTCGCGCGGAGTTGGAAAGCGGCGTCGCCCAGCGCAGCCAGCACTTTTTCCTTGCCGTCGGCGGTCACCTGTTCCTGCACGAGGGGCGCGCCGTTCTCGCAATCCACGGCGTTGAGCCCGATCACGTACTGGCTGCCGAGCGCGGCAATCGATCCTTCGATGTCGGTCGTCGCGTTCACACGCTGGCAGACTTCGCGCGCCACATCCGGCGTGAGGTGAGCATCAGGTGGCTTTTCCATCATGCGAAGCGTTTGCGCGATCTGATCGCCCGAGACGATGCTAAGGAACGGCGTTTGCGAGAGTTGCGCGGAGAGACCTTGGCGCAGGGTGCCGTCGAAGACAGGGTCGCCCGTGGAATTCGCGAAGTCAGCGATGACGATGGAGTCTTTCGCGGTCATCATGGGCGCGGGGCGGAAATGGAAGTAGGCGGCAGCGGCCAGGGCCGCGACGGCAACCGCCGACGCAGCCACGAGCCAGCGTTTGCGTTTTTTCGGCGCCCGCGGCGCGAGGCCGGAAGAGAGATCCATCGCTTCGCTCCCTGCCTTTGTCACGGCAGGCAGGACGACGGCACTATCGGAACGCGCGGCGGTGGGCGGGGGAACTCCATCGGTCGAGGGTGCAGCAAGCAGCGCCCCTACGGGCGGCGCTGTTGCGGATGGCGATGCAGTCGCTGCTTGTCGGCCCGAATCGGAATCGCGCTGGAGGCGCTTCAGGTCCGCGCGCAAGTCGGACGCGTGCTGATAGCGCAGGGCGCGATCCTTTTCGAGCGCCTTATTGAGGATGCGCTCGAATTCGGGCGATACATTGGGATTGAGCCGCACGGGCGACGCGGGCGCTTTGTGCAGGATGGCGTCGAAGATGGCCGCGGCCGTGGGGCCCGAAAAGGCCTGCTTGCCCGTGGCCATTTCGTAGAGGACAAGGCCAAAGCTAAAGAGATCGCTGCGAGCGTCGAGATCGTGCCCCAGGGCCTGCTCGGGCGACATGTACGCGACGGTGCCGAGCGTAGTGCCCGGGCTGGTGAGAAGAGTGTCGTCGTCCTCGATGGTGTCGTCGCCTGCGGATGCGAGGGCCGGGGCACGCTCGCGCATTGTCTGTTTGGCGAGGCCGAAATCGAGAAGCTTGGCGTGGCCGCGATCCGTGACGAAAATGTTCGCGGGCTTGATGTCGCGATGAATGATGCCGCGTGAGTGCGCGGCGTCGAGTGCATCGGCAATCTGCGTGGCGAGGTCGATCGTGAGGCTCGTCTCGAGCGGTCCGCCGTCGAGGCGATGCTTCAGCGTGTGCCCTTGCAGCAGCTCCATGGCGATGAAACGGCGGCCGTCGTGTTCGCCAATTTCGTAGACGGTGCAGACGTTTGGGTGATTCAGCGCGGCGGCGGCGCGGGCTTCGCGCAGGAAGCGTTCAAGAGCCTGCCGGTCGCGGTAAAGATCCTCCGGCAGGAACTTCAGGGCGACGGCGCGGCCGAGCGTGGCGTCCTCGGCGCGATATACGACCCCCATCCCACCACCGCCCACTCGGGCGACGATTCGGTAGTGAGATACGGTCTGACCGAGGAAGGGATCGGAATCCATCGACCCGAGCCATCTTAGGTGCTGCGTCTTCTGGGCGTCAACGGAATGTTGGCCTTCGAGTTCTGCGGATTTCGAACAGTAACTTCCGGGGTACCCCTGTGCCGGGGGACAGTTATTCCCTCGCGACCAAGCCGCTCAAATGAGTAGACAGTTAATTGCGTCGGCAGTTCTAATCAAGGGGTAGGGGCATGGGCGAACACTGGGGGAAGCACGCCATGAAACAGGCTGCTCTGGTCTGCGGAGCCGTTTTCGCGATTCTGATCGCGTCGTGTGCCGCTTCGGCGCAGACGGTCGCGAGCGACTCGGCGACGCTTGGCTCGACAGCTAATTCCACAGTCCCAGGATCCTTCGTCGCGCAGCTTGACGTTCCGCCCGCAATCCCCTCGTTTGCGATGGCGTCGGCCGCAGCCCCAATGCCTGCTTTCCAGAAGGACGCACCGGCAACCGGATCCGGTGGGGATGTGCCGCCACAGGGAGTATATGGAGTTTTCCCGAGTTACAAATACCAAGTCTACGTTGGGGTCGCTTATCTGCGATTCTACGTGGTTCCTGGTCTCGAAGAGAACATGGACGGCCTCGACTTTTCGATTGCCTACTATTTCCGCGATTCGATCGCCGTGGACGGAGAGATGGCAGTCACGTTTGGCACGTACACGGGACAGAGTTCGGAGTTTTTTCTCGGCATGGGCGGGCTCAGATACCGGCATCCGGTGGGCCAGACTTCCCTATGGATCCACGGCTTGGCCGGTGAGGCGCATTTCAGCCCGCAGACGCCTTACGGCGGCGAGGACGGGTTCGGCTACGAACTGGGCGGCGGAGTGGACTTCACGCCGCGCCGCCTGCGCTTGAACTTCCGCCTTGAGGGCGACATGGTTGGCACACGCCTTTTCGGTACTTACCAGTACAGCCCCAAAGTTTCGGTCGGCGTCGTCTTCAAAGACTAGAGATTGGCGCCGAGGCTCCGCTGCCAGAGTTCACCCGATTACAGCTTGTAGCCGATTTTGCGGAGAAATTCGCGGCGGACCTTCACGTCCTCGGCGCTTTCGACGCCTTTGGGCGAGCTGCCGTCGATCACACCAAGCACGCCACGGCCCTGCTCGGTCCCGGCGACGATCACTTCGACGGGATTCGCGGTGGCGCAGAAGATCGAGCAGACTTCGAACGAATCGCGGATGCGACTGAGAAGATTGATCGGATATGCCTCGCGGATGAGAAGGACGAAAACATGCCCCGCGGCGATGGATTGGGCGTTGGCGATGGCGGCACCGCGAAGTTCGTCGTCGTTCGATTCGACGCGGACGAGGCACGGGCCGGAGGCTTCGTTGAAAGCGACGGCGAATTTCGCGCCGGGTACAGTGTTTACGACGGCTTCATACAGGTCTTCGGCTGTCTTGATGAAGTGCGAGTGACCCAAGATGAGATTTGCACCGTCGGGAATCTGCATGCGGACGCTGAGAAGCTCCATTTTTTCATCCTCGGAGTGAAGAAAATTCCCACATTTGGGATGCGAGCGAGGACTCGTACGCCGAACAGCAGGCGAAGTCCATTATTCAGCAGCATATCTGGACAGCGCAAGCCGGCTTTGTATTGGCAGTGTGCGTGCTTGGAAAGTTTGTTGCGTCGTTCGCGAGAAATGGCGCATCGAAACAACACCGGACTAAAGAGTTCGATACGGTGGACACAAAGTAAAGGGAAGCCGAGGGTCAGCCGATAGCAGCAACAGCAAGGTCACGGGCCGGAAGGTGAAGCAGCGATGATGGTCAAGACACTCCAACAAGCGAAGCGAATTTTCCGGATCGTCTTTGGCTTCACGCTGCTTGCAATCGGGATCGTGATGATTATTACGCCGGGCCCCGGAACGCTCACCATTCTCGTCGCGCTGGGTGTGCTGGCCGCCGAGTTTGTGTGGGCGCGGCGGCTGCTCGATCGGGTAAAGCAACAGGGCGAGCGCTTTCGCAACACCGTCTTCCCGCCGGCGAACCGCGCCGCCTAACCCGAGTTTTACCGCTCCACAGCATTTACCGTCTTGAACCCTGGTTTTTTCCCGCTTCCGAAGCAACTACAAGTGTGCTTTCATCCTTTCGTTGGCGCTAATGTCGTGTCCGCCCTTACAAAGGACCTGACATCGGCCCAGGGAGGCATTCGTGTCTGGGAATTCAAGCGCGAGTTCGCGTGGTCGTTGGGCGGGCAAGTGGGTCCTGGTCACGGGAGCGAGCGCCGGGATCGGGTGGGCGCTTGCGGAACAGCTCGCCGCCGGGGGAGCGAATCTCGTTCTGACCGCGCGGCGGACCGCGAGGCTGGCGAAGCTGGCCGGCGAACTGTTTTCGAAGCACGGAGTCCAGGTGGAAGCATTCGCCGCCGATCTGGTTCAGCGCGGCGCAGCGCGCGAGATCTACGCGTTCACGACCGGTAAGGGGATCGAGATCGAGCTCCTGATCAATAATGCCGGGTTTGGCGCTTTCGGGCACAACCACGAGATCGAAGAATCGCGCCTGCTCGAGATGATCCAGGTGAACTGCTCCGCGGTGGTCCATTTGACGCGGCTCTACACGCCGGGAATGGTGCAGCGAGGCCATGGGGACGTGATGATCGTGGCGTCGACGGCGGCGTTTCAGGCGGTGCCGTTCATTTCGGCGTATGCGGCGACGAAGGCGTTCGATCTGGTTTTCGCCGAGGGGATTGCGGAGGAGCTGCGGCCGTTTGGCGTGCGCGTGTGCGCGTTGTGTCCCGGATCGACGACCACGGAGTTCCAACAAGTGGCGCAGCAGCCTGACAGAGCCTTTCGCGTGGCCGAAACGGCCGACAAAGTGGCGCGTGTGGGCCTCGAGGGGCTGGCGGCGGGTAAAACGACCGTAATCTCGGGCGGCCGAAACCGGATGATGGTTGCGTCCGAGCGCCTCGCGCCGAGACGGTTTATCGCCAAGATGGCGGCGAAGATGATGCGGCCCGAGAATTCGAGCGCCAAGTAAGCGCTACACAAAGCAGGAAAGCATGTTTGAACGCTACACAGAACCGGCACGACGCGCGATCTTCTTTGCGCGTTACGAGGCAAGCCAGTACGGCAGCCCCAAAATCGAGAGCGAGCACCTGCTTCTGGGGCTGCTTCGCGAGGGCAAAAAGCACGCGCCCCCCTTGGGCCAGATCGGACGCCGGGCATTGATCCGCAAAGAGATCGAATCGCGCATCATACTGGGCGCGCGGATTTCCACCTCGGTACAACTTCCACTCAGCGCCGAGTGCAGGAGCATTCTGAAATACGCCGTAGACTCCGCCGAACAACTGGGCCATCCACACGTAGACTTGGTGCACCTGATCCTAGCGATCCTGCGGGAGGAAAAATGCATGGCCGCCGAGATCCTGCGGGAGCGCGGCGTCGAAGCTTCGTCGTTGAGACAAGAGGCCTCTCGGAACACCGAAGTGGCCGAGCCAATCGTCGAGTTCGGGACCATGGTGAAGGCGGAAGATGCCGGGGATCGCATCTCGGCGGCGTGGAAGGCGCGGGACGCAAAAACACTGGCGGGTTTCTTTCACTTTCGCGGAATGTTCGCGGATTTGCGCGGCAACATGTGGACAGGAAGCGAAGATATCGAAAAGGCCATCGCGGAGTTCTTTTCCTCGTCCCGCAGCTCGGAATTGGAAGGCGAGGTGGAGGACGTTCGGGCAGTCGCCCCGGATTTGGTGGTGCTGACGGTCGGCGGGAAACCGCAGGGCGAGTCCGAGCGGCCCGGTTCAGCGCGCCTGAGGCTGGTGGTGGTCATGCGGAGCGCGCGCGGTAATCGGTGCATTCTGATGGCGCACCTCATCGGCATAGCGGCGCGGTAACCGATCTATTGGGCAGCGCCCTCAAGTCTCGCAGCGAGGCGGTCGAGGAAGCCAAGCTGGCCTTTCAGGAGCTTGGCGCGGGCGGCGTCGAGCGGGAACCACTCAGCGCGATCGACCTCGGGAAAGTCGCGGGTCCGGCCGGACTTGGGCGGCCATTCCATCGAGAACGTATTGCTCTGGAGCGCGGCGGGATCGCAATCGCCCTCGAATGCCCACACGCTGATGATCTTGCCGCTCGGCTGGCGGATTTCGCCGAGCGAGACGAAATCGGTTCCCGGCTCAAATCCCGTTTCTTCACGGAATTCGCGGCGCGCGGCGTCAGGGGCGCTTTCACCCTCGGAGTATTCGCCCTTCGGAATCGACCATGCGGCCTCGTCTTTCTTCCTCCAGAACGGGCCGCCCGGATGAACCAGGAAAACCTCGAGTCCGCGGCCCCTACGCCGGTACATCAGCAGGCCCGCGCTTAGTTTTGCCATGACGTAGGCTAACACCGCCGCTCATCACGGGGAAAGCGCAGCTCCTTGGCGAGTCTCTGGACGCCGCAGCCCCGCGCCGGCAGAAGTGGCCAAAACCCGCCTTTTCGCGACCAATTTGCGCCGCTTAACCTCCGGGGGGATGCCCCAGTCCCCTCTTATTGCAGAAAAATTCCACCCATCTCGAAGCTGCCGGGAAGCGCTGCGCCTAAGAGGACAAGCGCCCGCCAAAATCGGGGACGGCGACCTTCGCATGTGGAGTGCGGCGGCTCGCCGCCGCTGTTTGCCGCCGGGGCTTGCCCCGGCATGCTCCACGGTGTCGCCACCGTCTGTGCTCGTCGAGGCCGCGCAAGATTGCCGAACGCTCTTCGTGTATGTTAGACGGCGGAAATTTGGGAGGAAACATGCCAGCCTATATCGTTTTTCAGCGGGACAGCACAATCGATCCGAAAGAGCTCGAGACGTACGCGCCCATGGCCCGCGCGTCCGGAGCCGGGCACCCGATCAAGATCCTCGCGGCGTACGGCAAGCAGGAAGTGCTCGAGGGCGCGAACGTGGAAGGTGTGGTGATCGTGGAATTTCCCACGTTCGAGGACGCCAAGAAGTGGTACGACAGCCCAGCGTATCGCGAGGCGCGCGAGCATCGCTTGAAGGGCGCCAAGTATCGCGCCGTGCTCGTCCAAGGCGTGTAAATCGGCCGATCCCTCTACTAGGTCTTCGACAGCAGGATGCCGTAGCCGGGGGCGCGGCCGTTGAGGCCGAGCAGGCGAACGCCGGCCCACAAGGCGTCGGGGAGACTCGATATCACCGGAACGCCGCAGCGCTTTTCGAGAGGCGCGAGAATTTCGAGCGTCTTGAGGGCGCCGCAAGAGATCAGAATCGCGTCGGCTTTCGGCGCAGCCTTCCAGATGCTTGTGGTGAATTTGATCAACTCGGCCTGCGTGACGGGCGGGCGGTCCTCGAATCTCTCGATGCCCATGCCTTTTATCGCGAGGATCTCGAAGCCTGATTCGTCGAGAAACGTGTGCAGGCGGCGGTTCACCTCGTCGTTGTAGGCGGTGGCGACCACGAGACGATGGCCGCCGACCGCTTTGAGGCCCTCGACGATCGCGGTGCTCATCGTGGTCGCCGGCAAGCCGGTGGCCTTCGTGATGGTTTCCTTCAATTGCTGATTGAACGCCGCGCCTCTGTAGAACGTGAGCGACGTGCCCATCACGTCGATAGCGTTTGCACCGTTGCCCGCGAGCCTTTTGGCCGCAGGGACGATTCGGCCGACGACCTCATCGTAGCCTTCCGGTGTCATGCGCTCCAGGCCGACGCCCAGCGCGAGGAATTGCACGCCGGACGGATACATTTCGTAGGCTTCGGGAGGAACGGGAGTGTTTGCCGGAGGGAAAATCATGCCGAGGGTTGGCTGACCCTGCGCCGCCAAGGAACGAACCCCGAAAGCCGCCAGCGCCACGCCAGCGGGCGCGAGCTTCAGAAAGTCACGGCGCGACGCTCGTTTCGAGGTTTCCAGGGAGGATCGGTTCATGTGCGCCTCCAGTCTGTGACCGGCAGCTAGGGCAAAGCGAAAACGATCAGCCCTTGCTGATCGCCCGAGCCGCCGCCCGCGGCGACGATCGCGACATATTGTTTGCCGTTCTTGCCCTCGTACGTCATCGGCACGGCGCTGGCCTGGTATGGGAGCTTGGTCTCCCAGAGTTCCTTGCCGGTCTTCGAATCGAAGGCGCGGAAGCGGTCGTCGCTGGTCGCGCCGATAAAGACGAGCCCGCCGGCCGTCGCGATCGGGCCGGCAAAAGCGCCAGGGCGCCCTGTATCCTGCTTGCCCTCTGGCAGCTGCTCCGTGATGCCGAGAGGGACCTGCCAGACGATCTCGCCGGTGTTCACGTTCACCGCGGAGAGGGTTTCCCATGGCGGTTTTTGGCAAGGCCAGTTGCCGAGCACCTTGCCGTTCGCATCCTTGGCGGGTGCGCTGAACATTCCGAATTGGCTGCCCGCGCCGGCGCCGCGCTGATAGGCCACTTCCTTGCCGGGGTGCGCGGGATCGTACTGCGGATTCTTTTCAATCCAGCCTGTCGAGCCCTGATTTTGCATATTCACGAACACATAACCGAGCTTGAGGTCGGATGCCGTCCCACCCCAATTGGCGCCTCCGGTGGCGCCGGGGAAAATCAGTGTCGTTTTCGTGTCGCTCGGGCTCGCATGGAAGGCCCAGGGAGTAAACGGGCCGCGCGCGTCGAAATTGCTTTTGTCCCAGAGCTCGTGGCACGCCTTCGAATGCTCGGGAGTCGTGTCTTCGGGTGTGACGATATCGTTTTCGGTGATCGTCACGCGCGCGAGCGGTGGCGGCTTCACGGGAAACGGCTGCGTGGGCGAGTAGACCTCGGTGGGAACATCACCCTGAGGCACCGGGCGCTCCTCAACTCCGAACACGGGTTTGCCCGTCAGGCGATTGAGGACAAACATGTAGCCGCTCTTGCCGGTCTGGACGACGGCGGGAATCTTCTTGCCGTTGACATCGAGATCGAGCAGCGCAGGCTCGGGCGGCAGATCGAAATCCCAAAGCTCGTGGTGCACGGTTTGGAAATACCACTTCAGCCTTCCCGTATCCACGTCCACGGCTACGAGCGTGTTCGAAAACAGATCGTTGCCGGCGCGATCCCCGCCGTAATAGTTCGCCGCGGGTCCGCCAATGGGCATATAAACGATGCCGTGCTTGGCGTCGACGGACATCGTGATCGACCAGACGTTGTTGCCGCCGCGGCCCTTCCAGCCCTTTGCAGGCCACGAGCCGTGGCCGGTCTCACCGGGCCAGGGAATGGTGTGGAAGGTCCAGAGCTTCTTGCCCGTGCGGGCGTCGTAGGCGCGCGAGTCGCCGGGCACGCCTTCCCAGTATGTATCCTGGGGATGCATGTTGCGCTCGCCGGGGCCGTAGACGTTTGCGCCGACGAGAATGATGTTGTTGTAGATCGTGGGGATTTCGGCGAAGGGGACGTCCATGGTGACTTCGCCGCCGTCGCCGAACTTGGGATCGAGCTTGCCCGTCGCGGCGTCGATGGCGACGAGCTTGTGCTCGTTGGTGAAAAAGAGGCGCGCGAGATTATCGGCATCACCGGGCCAATAGGCGACGCCGCGCTGCGGGACGAGGCCCGATTCTACTTCGAAGTGCCAGATCTCCTTGCCGGTTTCGGGCTCGAGCGCGACCACGCGATCGCCCGCGGCAAGATACATCACGTCGTTCACGACGATCGGCGTAACCTCGCTGAAGGTGATCGCGGCCGGGCCTTTTCCCCCCGCGCGCGGGCGATAGGACCATGCCTCCCTGAGCTTCGTGACGTTTTCCGTGTTGATCTGCGATAGCGGCGAATCGCGTGTGGCGGCCAGGTCGCGCCCATACATCGGCCAGTCCGCGGCGGCGCGAGAAATTTGGGACTGAGCCGGGTGCGCGGACAGAACGAGCAGCGTCGCGCCGGCAAGAATTAAGGTTTGCGTGAAACGCACCAGTGATCCCCCCAGAGGTTGCCTGTTGCGAGCGGCCGCGACCAAACGTTGCCTCCCATTGGGCGCCGCAAGCCGACGCAGTATATGCCCGGGGCGAGCCCCTGCCAACCGGATTCCCGGCGATCGTGACCCCCCGGCCTGCGCCAAGAATGACTACAGAAGTTTGCTCGACGCGCCGATAGACAGATCGGGAGGAGTGCATGGGGGAAAAGTTCGCGGTCTTGTTTTTCACCGTGAGGAGATACACGGCGAGACGATCGGCATCAGCCTGGACGGCTTGCTGGTGCGGGCACAGAGGAGCGTGCCGGCTGGGTCGTTGGTACAGGTGACGCTGCACCTGATCCCGGGGTGAGACCCACCCTCGGCTCGGGGCTGGTGATGCGCGCTCTGTCAGGGAGGCGGCTGGGACTTTCACCTGCAACGGCCGACGATGGCGGCGAGCGGCTGCAGGAGTTCCTTTTGCCGCTGATTCTACAGGAGAAGCCGGAGGCGAGCGTCGCCAAGACATGATGGCCGGTCCCCCGGTAGGGCGTGAAGTCGACTAGCGGCCGGCATCGCGCCTGATGCCATCTAGTTATATGGCGATTGGTCACCTGTCCCATAGTTCTAATGGGCAGTCGAAGGGCGAAGAGAACTAGAATAGGACCAAAAGGGGGTCGTGATGGGGAAACGCGCACTCGTCGTCGTGGAGGAAGGCCCGTCGGTGTCCGAGCAGATCCAGGCCGTATTGAAGTCGGCCGACATGGACTCCGTGACGCTAACCAAGAGCGCGGACGCGCCGGTCCTGCTCGCCAACGAAAAATTTGCGATGCTGGTGCTCGATCTGCACTCGCTGCCGGATGCGTTTGCGCTGGCGCGCCAGGCGCGCGGGTCGGGATTCAACCGCACCACGCCGATCATCCTGATGAGTGACGATCAGAGCACGACAGCGGTCGCCGGAGGATTCGAGGCGGGCGTGAGCTTCTTCCTGTATAAGCCGGTCGACGAGGTCCGTTTGCTCAAACTGGTGCGGGCAACGTCCGGCGCCAGCGAGCCCAAGAAACGGCGCTTCCGCCGCGTCGTCCTACAGTCCCGCGTAAACCTGGCCTTCGCACAGCGTAATCTGGAGGCCGAAACAATCGACATCAGCCTCAATGGAATGCTGGTTCGCGCGGAGGGCCATTTTCCCGCCGGGTCAGCCGTAAATGTAAGCCTCTATCTGGCGTCGGAGACGCAACCGATCGTCGGTTCGGGGTACGTGATGCGAATCCTTGCGGGAAATCGGATGGCGATTCAGTTGAATAACCTGACGCCGGCCGACAGCGGGCGACTGCAAGAATTTCTCCTGCCGCTGACGCTGGCGGAAACCGGAGTCGCGGCCGTTATCGCATAGATTCGACGGCGGCCCGGCCGTCAGCTGAGCCAACAATCACTCTTCTTCCTTCCCCTGCGCTGCAGCCAGGCGCTCGATCACGCCCATATCCTCGAGGGTCGTCGTGTCGCCCGAGATCCCACCCTTGTGCGCGAGTTCGCGCAGGAGGCGCCGCATGATCTTGCCGCTGCGCGTTTTCGGCAGCACGTCGCAGAAGCGAATGTCGGCGGGGCGCGCGATCGTGCCAATCGTCGTCGAGACATGCTCCATCAGGGCCGCGCGCAATTCGGGGGAAGGCGACTGGCCGGAGCGCAGCGTGACGAAGCAGACGATAGCCTCGCCCTTGATTTCGTCCGGACGCGCAACGACGGCCGCCTCCGCGACCGAAGGGTGGCTGACGAGCGCGCTTTCGATCTCCATCGAGCTGAGGCGATGGCCGGCGACTTTGATGACGTCGTCCACGCGGCCGAGCACCCAGATGTAGCCGTCTTTGTCGCACTGCGCCGCATCGCCCGCGAAATAGACGCCCGGAATGCGCTGCCAGTATTCGCGGGAGTAGCGCTCGTCGTCGCCGTAGATCGTGCGCAGCATCGAGGGCCACGGCCTCTGGATGGTCAGGTATCCGGTTTCGCCGGGGCCGACCAGCTCGTTCTTGAGGTTCACCACTTTGGCGATCACGCCGGGAAGCGGCAGCGTGGCCGAGCCGGGCTTTGTGGGCGTCGCGCCGGGAAGAGGAGAGATCATGATCGCGCCGGTTTCGGTCTGCCACCAGGTATCGACGATGGGGCAGCGATTCTTGCCGATGGCCTCGAAATACCATTTCCAGGCTGCGGGATTGATCGGTTCGCCGACCGTGCCGAGCACGCGGAGGCTCGAAATGTTGTGGCGTTCGATCCATTCCGTGCCCCAGGCCATGAAGGCGCGGACGGCGGTCGCCGAGCTGTAAAAAATGGTGACCTTGTAACGCTCGACGATCTCCCAGAAGCGGTCCTTGCGCGGATGATCGGGTGCGCCTTCGTACATCACGACGCTTGCGCCGTTGGCCAGCGGGCCGTAGACGATGTAGCTGTGTCCTGTCACCCAGCCGATGTCGGCCGTGCACCAGTAGACGTCGTCGTCGCGCAGATCGAAGACGAGCTTGGCCGTCCACATCACCTGCAGCAGATAGCCTGCCGAGCGTGTGCAGGACGCCCTTGGGTTTGCCGGTGGTGCCGCTGGTGTAGAGGATGTAGAGCGGCTGCTCGGAATCGAATGGCGCGGCGGGGCAATCCTTGGAGGCGGCTTCTTCGAGATCGTGCCACCAGAGATCGCGGCCGTCCTGCCAGTCGACTTTTTCGCCGGTGCGCCGGACGACGATCGAGTTTTCGATGGTGGGGCAATTCTTGAGGGCGGCGTCGGCGGTGTCCTTGAGCGGGACCACCTTGCCGCGTCGGTAGCCGCCGTCGGCGGTAATCAGGATTTTCGACTTGGCGTCCGCGATGCGATCGACCAGCGCCGTGGCGCTGAATCCGCCAAAAATAACGGAATGGATGGCGCCAATTCGCGCGCAAGCGAGCATCGCAGATGGGCAGCTCGGGAACCATGGGCATGTAGATGGCGACGCAATCGCCGGCTTTGACGCCGAGATTCGAGAGGGCGTTGGCGAAGCGGCAGACGCGTTCGAGAAGTTCGGCGTAGGTGAGCTCAAGCGTTGCGCCGTCTTCGGCTTCCCAGAAGAGAGCGGGTTTGTTGGGATCCTTCTCGGCGTGCCGGTCGAGGCAGTTGTAGGAGACGTTGAGCTTGCCGCCGACGAACCATTTCGCGTGCGGCAGGTTCCATTCGAGGACCTGCGAATAGGGCTCGAACCAGTCGATCATCTTGGCCTGCTTCGCCCCAAAAGCCCTCGGGATCGCGTTCGGCGTATTCGTACAGCTTGCGGTATTCTTCGAGCGATTTTACGTGGGCGCGCTTGCTGAATTCCTCCGGCGGCGGGATCGGCTTTTCTTCAAGAACGTGGGGATCAAACTCCAGCATTGGTTCCTCCTCGCGACGCGTAGCCGCCGGGCCACCCGCCGGGGGCGTGACATGCGTTCTCTGGCCGGGCAATACGTTATTGGAGCCAGCCGCGTTGGTCAAGGTTGCCGCTCAGCGGATTGCAACCGGGGCTCCGGCTTGTGTGTTACACGTAGGCAGGGCATCCTAATTTCTGGAACCAAGGGGCCCATGCCCGGGAATACCTACCTGAGCTGCCCGGACAGGCCGCTGAAAAGACCTGAGATGACGAAGGCCACCGAGTTGACCGATGACGGCCTGCTTGGCCGGATGATCGCCGGCGACGAGGATGCATTTACGCTCCTCTATCGGCGCAGGCACCCGTCCATCTACCGGTTTGCCCTGCACATGAGCGGCAACGCGGCCATCGCCGAGGATGTGACCCAAGAGGTCTTCATGACGCTGATTCGTGATCCCAGACGATTCGATCCCGCGCGCGGAACGCTTGGCGGGTTCCTCTTCGGCATCGCGCGAAATTTCCTGCGCAAGCGATGGGAGCAGGACCGCCGGCTCGTGGCGCTCGATGGCGACGCGAACGACATCGGCGAATGGTCGCCGAACGGTAACGGTTCCGCAGGCGGCGCGTCGCGGAACGGTGCGCATGCGAATGGGAACGGCTTTGCCGGTGCGGCGGGCAGCGACGAATTTGCAACGCGCGAGACGATCAGCCGCGTGCGTCAAGCCGTGGCGACGCTGCCGGAAAATTACCGCGAGATCGTGGTCCTGTGCGATCTCGAGGAGATGAGTTACGAAGAGGCGGCGTCGGCGCTCGGTTGCCCGGTGGGCACGGTGCGATCGAGGCTCCACAGGGCTCGGGCTATTTTATTGGAAAAGCTGCGCGACGCGCAGACGGCGCGGCGCGTTCCGGTGGTGGGCACATGAGCGAACTCACAGAGATGAAACCGATGCAGTGTATGGAATTCGAGGAGATCGTGCACGATCTCGATCGTCCGGGAACGCACGGCGTGGCTCTGCGCGAACGCGCGCTGGCGCATGCGGAGTCGTGCGGCCGCTGCGCGCAACTGCTGACCGAAACGGAATCGCTCGATCAGGCGCTGCGCGCGATCGCGACGACCGAAGGCGAGCAGGAAGCGCCCGCCTGGGTGGAATCTGCGCTGCTGCGCGAGTTCGAGCGTGCAAAGGCCGGCGCGGCCAAATCGACCCTCGGGAGGCACGTCGCCGCGCTCGGTATCGCAGCAGCGCGTGTTGCTGGCGGCGGGCATGTCACTGCACCGATTCGCGCCCGGCGCGAAGGGCAGCGGGGCCGGGCCGGGCGCTCAGCCGAATATTTCGGCTGCCGCGACGACGGGCCAAAGCGGACAGAGCGCCGGCGAGAGCGCGTCGGATTTCATTGCGCTGCCCTATGCGGACGACCCGGACGGAGTGGAAGGCGCGACTGTGGTCCGCGTGGAGCTTTCGGGGCCGGCGCTTGCGTCGCTCGGAATGCCGGTGAGCCTGGCGGGATCATCCGGCAGCATTTCGGCGGACCTGCTGGTCAGCGATGACGGAACGCCGCAGGCGATCCGGCTGCTGTCGCAGGAAGCTGCGAACTAGGAATTCCAGGGCCCGCGGGTTCGACGTAGTGGATGTGGAGAAATCACCGATGAAGATGCACACGAGGAAGATGACGCGAACGTGGATCGGACTTTTGGCGATCGCGGCGCTGCTGGCGCCAGGCGTGGCGCCGGCGCAGCAGGGGCCGCCTCCATTCCGAGGTGGCGACGGGCCCGGCTTCGGCATGGGGCCGGATGACGCCATCGCGATCATGGGTTTCGAAGGCAGCGTTGGCGGCAAGACGGTGACGGGCGCGCCGTTCACCGCGACGTTTACGACGAAGCAGACCCAGACGTTGGCGGACGGCAACCAGATTCAGCGCAGCACGACGGGAACTTTCGCGCGCGACAGCCAGGGCCGCACGCGCCGCGATTTGACACTGGCGGGAATCGGACCGTGGGCGGCTTCGGGCAAGCCGGCTCCGCACGTGGTCATGATCAACGATGTCGTCGCAGGCACGCAGTACATCCTCAATCCGAATACCAAGATTGCGCATCAGGTGCAGCCGCCGCGATTCAGGCGCCGGCATGAAGGCCGACGCGCCTTCGGGCAGGCTGGGCCGCCGCCAGACGACGCGGATCCGGACCAGCACCAGAAGGACGTGGTAACGACTTCGCTCGGCACGCAGACGATCAACGGCGTACCGGCCGAAGGTACGCGCTACACGCGCACCATCCCTGAGGGCGCGATCGGCAATGAGAATCCGATCGTGATCACGACCGAGAGATGGTATTCGCCCGACCTGCAGATGGTCGTGCTGAGCAAGCGCAACGATCCGCGCACGGGCGAGACGATCACGCAGCTCACCAACATTCAGCGCGGCGAGCCGGATGCCGCTCTTTTCCAGGTGCCGTCCGATTACACATTGAAGCAGGGCGGGCCGAATGTAGCGTTCAGGGCGGGTGGCCGGCTCGAGCAGTAGCCCGGCGAACACTCTCGTTTTTCTCCTAGCACGAGCTTGCGGGCGGGTCCCCCACCACGCTCCGCCCGCAAGTCCCCCCTTCCGCCCGGCATTCTCCGGATCACCGTCGCTGCTATACTTCACGGAAGAACATGGCTGCTACTACGAACGAACGCGAACTGCGGAAACAGCTCGAATCGGAAGGCTTCGCGCACACTTTTGTCTGGCAGGATGGCCCCAAGGCGTTCTATCCCGACCACACGCACGCGGGCTTGACGGCGCACATCATTCTCGATGGCGAAATGACGCTCGCGATGGGCGGCTCGTCGCAGACGTATCGGGTGGGTGAGCGCTGCGACGTCCCGGCGGGCGCTGTGCACTCGGCGCTCATGGGCCCGCGCGGCTGCCGCTACCTCGTTGGCGAGAAATGAACTGCGTTCCTCGGCCGGTTTTGGTAGCGCGAGCGTCTCGCCGGCTCTTCGCCCTAGGAAGACGCACCCAGGGCGCGATCGATCAGCTCGACGACGTGCAGAACTTCGTGGCCGGTGCGATGAATCGCGGCGCCGGCGCGAAGCTGCAGGATGCAGCCGGGATTTGCGGTGACGATCGCCTGCGATTTCGTTGCGCCGATCGATTCCATTTTCAGCGCCAGCAATTCGAGCGATGTTTTTGTCTGGGTGACGTTATAGACGCCGGCCGAGCCGCAGCACTGGTCCGCGAGCGGCATTTCGACGAATTCGACTCCGGGCACGGCGCGGATCAGCTGGCGCGGGGCTTCGCGAATCTTCTGGCCGTGCGCGAGGTGGCATGAATCCTGATAGGTGACGCGCAGGGGCAGCGCGCGCATGGGCGCGACGAGCCCGAGCTCGGCTAGAAACTCCGTCACGTCGCGCATCTTCGCGGTAAATCGCGCGGCTTGGGCGTGTGCGGGATCGTCCGCCGCGAAGAGGTGCGTGTACTCCTTGAGCGTCGAGCCGCAGCCCGCCGCATTCGTAAGGATTGCGTCGAAATCGTCCGCCGGGGATGCGGCGAAATTCGCGCGCGCCAGCTCGCGCGCCACATCTCGCACACCGGCGTGCGCGGCAAGCGCCCCGCAACAGACTTGCGCTGCCGGGACGACGACTTCGCAGCCGTTTGCTTGCAGCACGCGGATCGTCGCGCGATTCAGGTCGCTGAAGGTGACTTGCGCGACGCAGCCCGCAAAAAACGCCACGCGCGCGCGGCGCGCGCCTTTTGCCGGAAACGTTCGCCCAAGCTCGCCGAAGAAAAATTCGCGGTCGATCTTCGGCAGCAGGCGCTCGCGCTCGTCGAGCCCGAGCAACTTCAGGATGCCGGCACCGCGGGCGACCGCGGCCAGGCCCGAGCGTTGGTAAATTCGCAGCAGGCGCGCGGCCGTGGCGATGCGGCGCGGATGCGGAAGCAAGCGGCGATACACGAAATCCCGCGCCACGCGCGAGGGCCACGGGCGGCGATAGTTCTGCGCGATCTGCGCGCGAGCGAGTTCAACGAGCTTGCCGTATTCAACGCCCGACGGGCACGCCGTTTCGCACGCGCGGCAGTCGAGGCAGCGATCGATGTGCGTGACGAAGCCATCGCCCAGCCCGAGACGGCCCTCGTCGACCAGTTGCATCTGCCGAATCCGCCCGCGCGGCGAATCCGCTTCCTCGTGCCACAGGCGATACGTCGGGCAGTGATTCAGGCACAGGCCGCAGTGGACGCAGCGCGAGTAGTCGGCGTAAGCCGGCTTGTCAACCGTTGAAAATCCGCTCGGCTCAGAGGCCATCGTCCTAGATGCCTCCCATGAGCCGCCCCGGCGCAAAGATACCGTGCGGATCGAAAACTTTCTTGAGCGCGCGCATTTGGCCAAGATCGCTGCGCGCCGGCCCCCAGATCGGCAATGCGGCCTTCCATTCGGCCGGGCACCACGGAATTGTCGCGTTTCCGCCGAGCGCGGCGCATTGGGTGAAGATTTCGTCCGAAACGCGAGTGACGCGGGGGAGTGTGTCTTTATTTCGCGCGGCTGGCAGCAGCGCGAAGCAGATGACGCCGACGCCTCGCGCAAGTGTGGCCCAGGGCAGCGCCGCGGCGTCAGCCGCCTTTGCCGCTGCATCGAGAATTGCGCGCATGTTCGTCGGAAGCACGCTGAGCTTGACGATCGTGGCCGCGGGTGATGATGCAAGGGCGACCGAGACGAACTCGCCGATGCGGCGCGACGCAGCGAGGAGGCGCTCTTCTTCGATCGGAGCAAAGGCTGTGGCGGCGTTTCGCTCCGCCATCTGACGAAGGTTCTGCGCGCAGCGCTCGAGAACGTTTGCAGTTCCCGCGAAGCTCGTGACTACCGACCAGCCGCGATTTAAAGGGGAGCCGGCGACTCGAAGCAGCTCGGCGGCACCGGGACTCAGGATTTCAAGCGTGAGCGGCCGAAGTGGCGAATGCGCTATCGCATGGCGCAGATCGACGGCGCCGGTGGCGCTGTCGAATGTCGCGACGATCGTCCGCGTGGCGGCTGGCAGCGGAAAGGTGCGGAAATTGATCCTCGTGAGCACGCCGAGCGTGCCGAGCGCGCCGATCATCAGCTTGTGCAGATCGTAGCCGGAGACATTCTTGACCACGCGCCCGCCGCTTTTCGCCGCAGCGGCGTCTCCGGTGACGAATTCGATCCCGAGCACGTAGTCGCGCGCGGTGCCGTAAGACTGGCGGAGCGGCGAATCGACGCCCGAGGCGATCGTCCCGCCGGCCGTCGCGCGCTCCATGAATGGCACGACGAGCGGAAGGAACTGGCGATGCTCGCCGAGCACGCTTTCGATTAGGCGCAGCGGAATTCCTGGCTCGACGCTGAGCGTCATGTCGCCAGGATCGTACGCGACGACGCGATCGAGCCGCGACAAATCGAGTGCCAGATCGTATCGCTGTGGCGCCAAGCCCATGTCGAGTTTAGTTCGCGCGCCGCAAGGGGCAATGGCGAGTTTCTCGGCCGCCGCAAATTTCACGATCTCGCCGATCTGCGCCGCCGATTCGGGGCGGACACCGGCGGCGGGAATTTTGCCGCCGATCTCGTAGGCGACGAGTTCGGCCGGATCGCCGAGAACGTTCTGCGAGCCGGCAATATCGGCGACGCGCGCGGAGATTGTTGTACCGGCGGTGGTCATGCCGAGGCCGGGCCTGCGGGGGCTGCAGCTGGGCGCACATGAATTTCGCCGCAGCCTTTCGCGGTCGGCAAAACTTTCCCGGGATTCAGCAGCCCCTCGGGATTGAAGACATCGCGAACGCGCCGCATCAGATCGAGATCGACCTCGCTGAAAAGCAGCGGCATCAGCCGGTCCTTCTCCATGCCGACGCCGTGCTCGCCGGTAATCGAGCCGCCGACTTCGATGCAGAACTGGATGATCTCATCGGACGCCGCAACGGCGTTGAGGAACTGTCGCGGGTCGCGTGCGTCGAAGAGAATGATTGGGTGCAGGTTGCCGTCGCCCGCGTGAAAAATGTTGCCGATCGAGAAGCCGTATTTTTCGCCGATCTCGCTGACGCGGCGCAGCGTGGCGGGCAATTTCGTCCGCGGGATCACGCCGTCCTGCGTGTAGTAAGTGGGCGAAAGGCGGCCGACCGCGCCGAACGCGTTCTTGCGACCCTTCCACAGCAGATCGCGCTCGCGCGCATCGCGGGCCACGCGAACTTCGCGCGCGCGATGCAGCCGGCAAACGTCCGCAACCTCGGCAGCCTCGTATTCGGCGGCCTCGCGCAGGCCATCGACTTCGATCAGGAGCACGGCGGCGCAATCGAGCGGAAACCCGGCGTGGACGTAGTCCTCGACCGCGCGGATCGTCCAGCCGTCCATCATCTCGCACGCCGCCGGCGTAATGCCGCGCGACGTGATCTCGACCACAGTTTCCGTCGCATCATCGACGGACTCGTAGATCGCGAGAAGCGTCTTCGTCGCTTCGGGCAGGCGCGTGAGCTTCACCGTGATTTCCGTGACGAGCCCGAAAGTCCCCTCGGAGCCGACGAAGAGTCCCGTGAGATCGTAGCCGGGCGCGTCCAGCGCCGCGCTGCCGAAATGGACGAGCTCGCCACTCGGCAGCACGATTTCGAGCGCGAGCACATGATTCGTCGTCACGCCGTAGGCAAGCGTGTGCGGCCCGCCGGAATTTTCGGACGCGTTGCCGCCGATCGTGCACGCCTTCTGGCTCGAAGGATCGGGCGCGAAATGCAACCCGAGGTGCTCGACGGCAAGGCTCAGGTCCGAATTCACGACGCCCGGCTGCACACGCGCGCGCTGATTCTCGGCGTCGACCTCGAGAATCTGATTCATGCGCGCGAACGACGTGATGATCCCGCCGTGCCGCGCGATCGCGCCGCCCGAAAGGCCGGTGCCCGCGCCTCGGCCGACCAAAGGTGTGTTGTGCAGCCTCGCCACGCGCACAATGCCGACCACATCTTCCGCCGTGCGCGGAAAGACGACGCAATTCGGCCGCGCCATCTCGACCGAGCCGTCGTATTCGTAAAGCAGCAGATCCTCGGACTTGTGCAGAACGGCTTCGCGCCCAAGAAGTTTCTGCAGATCGTGCAGGAGCCGTGAATCGATCGTTGCGAGCGCCATGAGTCGTCTGGCGGTCACTATAGTCGCTCGCGCGAGTGGGCGTCAACGAGCGCTCACTCTGGTGTATCCTGTTGGGCCGGCGAATTAGCCGGGCGGAGTGTTTACGTGCGCAAGCCAAGAGCTCTTGTGGTGCGGCCGCTGTTTCCGGAGGCGCGCGCGATCCTCGATCGGCATTTCGACGTCGAATACTGGACACGCCCGGAGCGCATTCCACGCGCGGAATTACTTGCGCGCGTACGGGACAAAGACGCGCTCGTCGTATTGCTCACCGAGAAAGTCGACGACGAGCTGCTTGCGGCGGCGCCTAAACTGCGCGTCGCCTCCACCGTTTCGGTGGGCTTCGACAATATCGACGTGCCCGCCTGCACGCGCCGCAAAGTGGTGGCGACGAACACGCCCGGGGTGCTCGACGACACGACGGCCGACTTCGCCTGGACGCTCCTCATGGGAATTGCGCGGCGCCTGGTCGAAGGCGACGCCTGGACGCGCTCGGGCACATGGCCCGGGTGGGATCTGGACCAGCTTCTGGGCGGCGACGTGTGGGGAAAGACGCTTGGCGTCGTTGGTTTTGGGCGCATCGGCCGCGGCGTCGCGCGACGCTCGCAGGGTTTTCAGATGCGCGTGCTCTACCACGACCAGGTCCGCGTGGCGCCCGATATCGAAAAGGAATTGCATGCTGAGTTTGTCGACTTCGACCACCTTCTCCGCGAGTCTGATTTCATCTCGCTGCACGTTCCGCTGTTGCCCGGGACGCGCCACCTGATCTCGAAGGGCGCTTTCAGCAAGATGAAGCCGACCGCATACCTAATCAACACGGCCCGCGGTCCGGTGGTGGACGAGGCTGCGCTCATTGAAGCGCTCGAGCGAAAGAAAATCGCGGGCGCGGCCCTCGACGTCTACGAGCACGAGCCCAAGGTGCATCCGGC
The DNA here is from genome assembly GCA_963836125.1 of uncultured Acidobacteriota bacterium. GTDB lineage: Bacteria > Acidobacteriota > Terriglobia > Acidiferrales > UBA7541 > Palsa-295. The sequence continues at coordinate 316,588 of CAWIIK010000012.1, read as the reverse complement.
GCTCGTGTCGCGCCCGGACGTGATTCTGGCTCCGCACATCGCCAGCGCGTCGGTCGAGACGCGCACGAAAATGGCGGTGATGGCGGCGAATAACGCCACGGAGCTTTTCGAAAGGCGCCGTCCGCCGAACGCGCTCAATCCCGAGGTGCTCGGCTCTTAGAAGGTGTTTGATGAATACTCATCCTTCGAGCGGTGCGCCGTTCAAATGCTCCTTAGGGTGGACGCGGCAGCGTCAAGGTTTGCAGGTGGAAGCGTGAGCCTTCAGAGTTTGTGTGAGAACTGGGATTGACGCGTCTCGTATACTGCGCGAGGGAGGAGACGCGATGGGAAAGTTTTTCGACTAAGCGGCGGACCGCAGAATCACAAAGCCGCGAAACTCATACCCGATCGACGATTCACTTCGCGGGCCATCGAGTCACCACACGGACTCTTCAGGCTCGCGAAAAGCAGTTTGCTATAAGAGGGCTTTAGCCGCGGGTTTTTTGGCCGATCCGGGCAAAGAGTGTGGACGATGTAGTTCTTTGCCGCGAGGATTCAGTCGCCAGCGCGACGAGCAATGCACGGAGGAATAATTTGGCGCTCATTACACGCAGTCATGCAAAGCTGACGCTCGAAGGCGCGCGGGCCGTTCTCGCGGCCGGAGAGCGCCGCGCCGTGGAAATTCAGGTGCCGATGAATATCGCTGTCGTCGACGACGGCGCGCACCTTCTGGCTTTCGCGCGCATGGACGGGGCGAAGCCGGCCTCCATCGCGGTTTCGCTGGTGAAGGCTCGCGCTGCGGCGATGCGCCGCGCGCCCACGGGCCCGGCGATGGCCGGCGACCAGGTGAATGTGGCGCTGGCGCTGGGCCTGGCGTCGGTCGCGTCCGAACACCAGACTCCGATCCGTGGCGGCGTGCCGCTCGTGGTCGATGGGGAAGTGGTGGGCGCGATCGGTGTGAGCGCCGGAACCGAAGACCAGGATCTCGACGTGGCGCGCGCCGGCGCCGCCGCGATCGAGAAAGCCAAGCTTTGAGCCCCACGATCCGGCATCAACACACAAGGACAACACCCGAATGTTTGAACTCCTGAAGCATCTCCTCGCCCGCCTTTCGGACGTGCGCGGGCTGATCGAGTGGGGCGGCACGTTCGCGGTGTGTCTGATCGTGTTCATCGAGACAGGACTCTTTGCGGGATTTTTTCTGCCGGGCGATTCGCTGCTGGTGACGGCAGGCGTGTTTGCGGGGGCGGGGCAGCTGAAGCTCGCATGGCTGCTCTCGCTCGTCACGCTGTGCGCGATCGCCGGCGATCAACTCGGCTATCTGATCGGCTGGAAGGCGGGAACGAGCCTCTATCGGCGCGAGGATTCGCGATTCTTCAAGAAGCGCCACCTCGAGGAAGCGCACAAGTTCTACGAACACTACGGCGGAAAGACGATCGTGATCGCGCGATTCGTCCCGATCATCCGGACGTTCTGCCCTCCCGTGGCGGGTGCGGCGAAGATGAGCTATCCGCGCTACCTGACCTACGACATTTGCGGCGGATTCCTGTGGGTATGGGGCATGATCCTGGTGGGATACACGCTCGGCCGCACCGTGCCAAACGTCGACTCCAAGATTCACTACATCATCGCCGCCGTGATCGTTCTGTCGTTGTTACCGGCGGCCATTCACGCCTGGCGGGTGCGGACCAAGAGAGCTTAGCGACCGCGTGCGGCTCCGGGACCCGAAATGCAAAACGGGGAGCCTGGCAGCTCCCCGTTTTGTTCGTTTCCCTGTGCCGTGGCGGGCTGAAAGCCTCGCCATCGGTTCGCACCGCAAAAGCGGTGTGCGGATCGGTGTCAAGAATCTAAGCCCGGTGGAGTCATCCTTTCCTCCGTGTCTTAGCTCCTGCAATTCCGTAATACGCCCGTGCGGAGAGCTGCGCAAGCAGAAAATTTCCACAGGAGAGGGCGACACCCAGCAAATTCAAGAAGCGGGAACGTGCGTGCCAGGAAACCTACTTGATGAACAGTGCCTCGCGGACCTGATCGCGCCCGACGAACGTCTTCGACGAGCGGAATTTTCCGAAGAGATCGAGAATCTCGCGGTTCTGGAACACGTGCGCATGCACCGCGAGCGTCGGAGCGGGCAGGAGCTCGACGGTCTGCCCGTCCATGATGCGATAGCGGTGAAAGCGTTCGGCCGAACGGCTGTGAAAGAGCGCGAGCACGGTGCCGCCGGGATGGAGCATGTTGTATAGCCGGTCCATCAGGGCGGGGACAACCGCGGGGTCGAAATAGTCGAGCAGGTCCCAGATGAGCACGCCGTGCACGCTCTGCTCGGGATAATTCAGCGCGCTGTCGATGAATTTCTCCGCGAGGGCCGGAAGCGAGCGCCGCTCGGGTTCTTCGCCGATCGGAGTCGTACGCAACCGTTCTTCCTCGGTTGTCAGAAAATCCTTCCACTCGCGCAGCATGTCCTCACTGGACACGCGGTAACCCTTCTCGATGAAAAAGGTGACCGTCGATTGCCACACGGGACCGAGATCGAGAATCCGGGCGCGCGGCACATCGCTGAGCAGCCAGAGGAATTCCTTGAGGGCGTTCGAAATGCGGACGTTCCCTGCCGACGCCACGGACGCAGTCGGTCCCGGCTTCGCGGCTGCTCTCGACGTTCCGGCGGCTGCCGCCGACACGGGCGCCTTAGCGGCATTCGCGGGAGTTGCCGCCGAGGTGCTGGGCCGGGCTTTAGCCATCCAATTCATCGTCGTGTCTAGGTCCTAAGATATCCCGATTCGGCGTCGAATGTCGCGACTTATTCGGCTTTTGCGCTCGCCGCGATCGGCCGGGGAGTTTCAGTTTCGACTTCAGCGCCACGCGTTGCCGGTGCGGCGGCAACCGACGGGCTCGCGGACGACCCTGCCTTGACCATCTCCACCTTCCCCCGCAGCCGAGCGCCGTCGTCGATTCCGATGCGGGGCGTGAGAATACTGCCTTGCACGCGGCTGCCGGAGCCTAGCCGCACGCTTTCGCTGGCCTTAATATTGCCTTGCACGGAGCCATCAATGGTGACTCCGCCCGCCTCGATATCCGCTTGAACCTTGCCGTTGGGCCCGATCACCACACGGGCGCCGCCGAGGCGGATTTTGCCCTGGAGCTCGCCGTCAATGTATAGATCGGAACTTCCTGAGATTTCTCCATGAATTTTGAGGCCAGCCTGAATCCGGGACGTGCCACCAGGCGCCGATGGAACGACCGGCTCGGGTGTCACTTGGGGAGTCGGCGCCGGAGCCGGGGGCGGCGGAGCGGTCGAAACAGTTGAAGATGCGGGCGGTTCCGGCGTGACCTGGGATTTCGTCGTCACTCCAGCCGGTGGCTCGGGTGCTTCCGGGGACGGCTTGCCATCAGTCTTGTGCCACATGAATCCTCCAGATGAGACAGGCGCTGCGCTGGGGTGGCAGACGTCCTATGCGGTATCCGGCACTATAGTACAGTCATTGGCGGCTGTAAACGGCCTGAATCGCGCAGATCCCCCTGACGGAATGGACAACAAGCAGCGCCGAATCGGTGGTCTGGACGTCCTGGTGGCGCATTTCCCAGAGTGACACAATCATTCCCACGAACTCGTGCGAGAAGATCACGAGGCCGCGCCGCGTCGCCCACCAATGATTCGGGTCGTATTCGGAATCCGCCGCGGGCACCACACGCAGCATCGTGCCGGCCGGAAACGTGCGCGCGCAAATGTAGCGCGCCCGGCGCGCATGGTAATTCGACGTAACCACCAGAATTCGCTTCCAGCCGCGCTGCAGGATCAACTGGCGAAGCGCCTCGGCTTCTTCCTTCGTGTCGGTCGCGTGATGCTCGAAGCGAATGATGGCATCTTGCGGCACGCCGTCGTCCTTCAGATCGTGTTCCTCCAGTTCGGCTACGGTAGCGTACGGCCGCAGGAAGCGCCCGCTGGCGACCACGCGCGGCGCCCAGCCCGCTTTAAAAAGTTCGGCCGCGCGCGCCGCGCGATCTCCGCCGTAGTCGTCGTCGCTGAGGACCACGATGGCGTCGGAGTAAGCCGGGCCGTCGTCGACGATCCAGAATCCGCCGGCGAGCCGCAGCAAGGGATGCCGAACCAGGTAAATCACGAAAACGAAGCAGAGGAAGCAAACAAGCAGCAGGAACTTGAAGATGATCCCGCCGCGCTGTGCGTTGCGCCCGGTGGCCGGGCTCGTGTTTCCGAGGCGCAGCACTATTTGGCCGGGTCGAACTGGCGTAAGCGTTCGGCCGCCTGTTCGGGGAGGATTTCGTTGAAATAGACTTCCTTGATGCTGTACGACTTCGTCCGCGCCGGGACGATCGGCAGGATCTCAATGTGCCAGTGGTAGTCCCCGGCGATGCTGCGCCAGTAGTCGCTCAGCTCGCCCTTGGTCTGCAGCGTATTGGGCGCTGTGTGAAGGACGAGGTGGTAGTCGTCGGATACGTTCAGCAGGCGGCGCAGCGACCGGCGCAGCAAGCTCGCAAGATGGCGGCGGTTTTCGCCCGCCGACGGCGCCTCGAAGAGGTGATTGTGCGTTTTCGGCATGATCCACGTTTCAAACGGCACGCGCGAGGCGTAGGGACAAAAGGCGTAATAATCCCCGACGTTGTCCACCACGCGTCCTTTCTGGCGCATTTCCTGCCTCAGGATATCGCAGAAGACGCACCGCTCGCGGTCGCGGTACCAGTCGCGCGCGGCGCGCAGCTCGTAGAGAATCCGCCGCGGCACAAACGTCGTCGCCACCACCTGCGAATTCGCGTGCGGCCATTCCTCGCCGGCCGCGGGGCCTTGGTTCTTGAAGACCGTGACGTACTTGAAGCGGGCATCGCGCTTGAGGTCCGCGATGCGGATGGCCCACGCCTCGAGCACGCGCTGAATCTCTTCGTCGGAAAGCTGCGCCAGTTGGCGGGCGTGGTCGGGCGATTCGACGATTACCTCGTGGGCGCCGATCGCCTCCATGCGGTCGAAAATCCCGTCGGCGGCGCGCGAGGGATCGCCCTCGACGCGGTACAGAGGCGACAGGTGCGGGAAAGCCCGGACCTGCCAGGCCCCATGCGGCGGCAGGCTCAAGAGAACATGCGTCTCGATGCGATTCTCGGGGCAGAGCGGGCACGCCGTAGGCTGCGCTTCCTCCTGTTCCGGTTGTCCGATTGCAACCCAACTGCGCGTGATGGGATCTTTTCGTAGTTCCATGGGCCCTTATCTGTGAGTTGAAGGTGCCATCTTATACCGAAATCCTTGGGCAGGAATAGAGAACGAAACCGCCGGTGGTGTCATTGGATCGTGGAGTGCGGGAGCTCGCTCCCGCCGATTGCCGCCCGGGCTTGCTCGGGCGCGCTCGCCGCACACGCGATGTGCGCCGCCGGTGGAACCGCGTGCCTTCCGTCCGTGAAGTTCCTGAAGGCGATCGCCGCGCAATCCCCTTGACTCCAACCTCCAGCGGCCGCGCAGATAAGTTATGAGTGCCGGAAACTTTTGCTTTACACTGCGGCGCGAGTGCCGACTCTCCGCTCGAAAGAGAGCACTTCGCTGAGCTCAGGAAATCCAAATCGCGGCGTGCCATCCGTACGCAAAATGACGGTTCTGCCGATGATCGCCGCTACGTATTTCATGGTGGCCGGCGGCCCTTACGGCCTCGAGGATATCGTGCAGAAGACCGGCTACACGGCCACGCTGCTGATCCTTATGGTCACGCCGCTGCTCTGGAGCGTGCCGGTTGCCATGATGGTCAGCGAACTCGCCACCTCGATACCCGAGGAGGGCGGCTTCTACGTCTGGGTGCGTCGCGGCATGGGCCGCTTCTGGGGATATCAGGAGACGTGGCTCACGCTCGCGGGCAGCGTCTTCGAGATGGCGCTCTACCCGAATCTCTTCGTTGATTACATCGGGCGATTGTCGCCCGCGATGGTCGCGGGCCATCGCGGCTTGATGCTCGGCTTCCTGATGATCGCGCTGTGCACCGCGTGGAATATTCTCGGGGCGGGAGCGGTGGGAGAAGGCTCGCTGTTCCTGAATGTCGCGCTGCTCTTGCCGTTTGTCGCGCTCGTAGCCTTCGCGCTGCACAGCGGGCCTATCGCGGGTACCTCGGCCGGCTCCGCAGCGATTCCGCTGCGCCACGCCGATCTCCTCGGGGGCATCCTGATCGCCATGTGGAACTACATGGGCTGGGACAATCTCTCGACCATCGCGGGCGAAGTCTCCGATCCGCAGAAGACCTATTCGCGCGCGATGTTCGGCGCCGTCATCCTCGTGATCGTCAGCTACGTCATTCCCGTCGCCGCCGCCGCCCGCACCGGAGTCGACCCCAACCGCTGGACGACAGGCGGCTGGGTCGATATGGGCCAGATTCTGGGCGGCGAAACGCTCGCGATCGCCATCGCGGCGGCAGGCGTGGTCGGCGCGATCGGGACATTCGGCACGCTGATGATGTCGTTCACGCGGTTGCCCGCCGTGATGGCCGAAGACGGCTACTTGCCGAAAATCTTCACGCGGCTCGACCGGCGAAGAGGCACGCCGTGGGTCGCCGTCCTGGCGTGCGCCGGTTTCTGGGCACTGTGCTATCCCCTGGGCTTCGAGCGAAGCCTCTTCCTCGATGTGCTGCTCACCGGATTGAGCATCTTGCTCGAGTTCTGGGCCCTCGCCGCGTTGCGCGTTCGTGAACCGCAGCTCGCGCGGCCGTATCGTGTGCCGGGAGGAATCGCGGGCGCCGTCTTCGTCGGCGTACCCCCGCTCGCGCTGATGGTCGCGGCGGCCGTCCGCAACGGCAGGGAACTCGCGGGCAATACGAATCAGCTCGTCATCGGGATCGCAGTCGTCGCCGCCGGCGCAATCCTATATTTCGTGAGCCGTCTCGTAGCGCGCGAGAAACCTGTGTAGTCCCGGCAATTGAAGGCTTAAACGTAGCGTCGGCTAGCCCTAACGAAGGAAGGGGTTTTCCAGCCCGGCTAACTCCGATTGGTCCGCGGCCAATCAATCCGCCATCGTCTCCGAGGCAGCGGCGCCCACACCAATTGTTTGGGCGGCGTCCCCCTCGAATGATGGTAGAGCGCGGCAGCCCGTTGATAAAAACCGCGCGTATGCCACGAATCGCCAAACGCGAATCGTTGAAAATCGAGGTGATGGCAAAACTCGTGGCAGAGCGTGCTGAAGAACGTCCCGAACGAAGTAATGTCCTTCCGAATAGCGGTTCGCATCCACACCCGGATCGCCATCGAGTCCGGGTGATAATCTCCGAAGATCTCGCTCGTCGAATGTTCGCGCACCCGCAGCGGCCTCGCGGCCAGCACGCTCACCCCGCACCGCGGCACTTTGTAAAAATCGCCCGCGCATTGGACGAACTCCTCGCACGTCCGCCGCACGTCGCCCGACATCCCGTCCTCGATCGCCGTCTCGATGGCTCGCGTGATTCGGCGCAATCTCTCATCCGGCGGCAGCGGCAGCGCCTGCATCCGATCGCTCTCTAGGAAGGGTCCGCTTTTCTTTCGCGGAGGCGCGTCCGTCAGCATCGCGATCATTTTGCCCGAACCCGAAAAGTTTTGCGTGGCAGAGACAATCCTGTCTGTACAGGGCGGTGACGACGGGTGATTCCGGCGTGTTATTCTTGCTCGCCGTGGCTGAATCGGAAGCAGATGTAGCGTTCATGGAAGCGGCTCTTGCCGAGGCGCGGCTCTCAGCCGAGCGCGGCGAAGTGCCGGTGGGCGCCGTCGTCGTTGCCGGCGGCCGCATCGTCGCGCGCGCGGGTAACCGCACGATCGCCGATTGCGATCCCACGGCGCACGCCGAAATCATCGCCCTGCGCGAGGCGGCGAAGTTAGCCGGGAATTACCGCCTGCTGGGCGCGGCGCTCTACGTCACGATCGAGCCTTGCGCGATGTGCGCGGGCGCGATGGTCCAGGCGCGAATCACGCGCCTGATTTACGGCGCCGAAGACGCCAAGGGCGGCGCAATCCGCTCCTGCTTCTCGATCCTCGACCATCCGCAGCTGAATCACCGCGTCGAAGTCACGCCGGGCATCCGCGCCGACGAAGCCGCCGCAGTCCTAAAGGAATTCTTCGCGGCAAGAAGATAAACGTCCGCGATTCTGTGGTGTGAAATCCGCGTGACAGCCACAAAATCTTCGTAGGTCGTGGCTTCCAGCCACGACAACAGCCCGGCGAAATCATGAAGGGCTTTAGCCCCTGAAGGCGCTAAAGGGAGTTGCCACACGCCGGTATGTCCGAATCCAATTGCCACGCATATCTCGCCCGGTCAGCGCGGGACGCGCGACACTATTCTTGCTGCTCTTGGGATCCGTCCCGACCCCCCGACCCCGTTCTCCGTTGTGACTCTCCGATGCCTTTGCTAATCTAACGAAACCGACCATGCCGCGGAGAGGTGTCTGAGCGGTCGAAAGAGCTCGCCTCGAAAGCGAGTGTAGGGGGAACTCTACCGTGGGTTCGAATCCCACCCTCTCCGCCATTTTGTGTGGGTCCACCTGCGGAAAGATTCCAACACGCCTCGCTGCCGACGAAGGTGTCTCCGCACAAGGATGGCAATTGCAAAGGCTACGCAATCCGTGAGCGCAAGCGTGATCACGAATCTCGTCCAATGCTGGGCGCTACCCTGAGGATTGACAGAGGCAACTCTCCGTAATGAGGACAGCCAGGAGATTGCGCTAGCCACCAAAACAGGGACGATTCTCCATTTGGCGCGCCGTAAGATTGCGTGTTCTGATTCAGGAGGTTGACCGGCAAAGGACGACTTGACCTGGCCGAAGAGTACGAGGCAAAAAATGAAGGGCGCCGGAAGTGCCGAGTAGAACAACCAAGTTGATGGTCAGAGCAGCCAAGTAGTAGGCGAACGACGCGCCCTCGATTCGCATTCCGAATAGCGTCGTCAAAGTCACTCGGCCGACGATGAAAAGAACCAGATTCGCTCTATCTAAGATGCGTTGCCCTAGCAGGGTGCTGAAGAACAGGTGATTTTCGAGATGAGAATGCAGTCGAGAGCGAAAAAGCGCGGGAGCAAGGTTCCACGCTGCTCGATCCACGTCCGCGTTTTGTTCTTCCGCACCACATCTTCCGTTCGCTTGTCTCTAGGCCGCGGCTTCTCGGACCTCCAGATGCGCCAACCGGAGCAGGTTGTACGCCGCGCCCCACAGGTAGGCCACTTGCTGGATTTTCCAGCGGCCCAAGTGCCGCACTTTGCGCAGTCCGCCCGGCTGCTTCAGCCAGCCGAAGATTTGCTCGACCTTCTTGCGCGCCTTCTGGCTGATCCGATAGCCGAGCGTTTTCATCCGCCGCAGCATTCTTCGTCGTGCATTGCCGTCGGCATCCTCAGCGACCACTCGCTCAGCCGAGATCGGCACGTGCGGAGTGATAGCGAAGTCGTCTTCGATTGTGCGCAGGAACTCGCCGGCTTCGTAGCCGGCATCGCCGCCGAGCGTCCCCGGCACGATGCGGTGACGACGCCGGAAGCGCCGCAACATCTTTTTCGCGGTCTTCCGCTCGGCGTAGCCGTCGGCGCGCGCCACGCGGATGTCCAGGCACAGCCCGTGACGGTTCTCCATCAGCACATGCCCGCTGTGCGCGAGTTGCGCCCCCGCGCCCGGACTCTTCTTCGCCAGCCGCGCTTCGGGATCGGTCGTGGATCGGTGGGTTTCGTTCGACCGCTTCTCGCCGCGAAAATCCACCGAGGGGTTGCTGCCGCCTTCAGCGGGCGGACGGTCTCGCGGTTCTTCCTTCGGGCGAAAACTCTTCAGCGAGGCCCACGACTGGATCAGCGTCCCATCCACCGTGAAGTGATCGTTCGAGGCATACTGGTCGACCAGCGCGCTGGCCACCACCCGCTCGAAAAACTTCTGCACCAGCCCGTGCCGTTCGAATCGCTCGCGGTTCTTGGTGAACGTCGTGGCGTCCCAGACCAGGGCATCGGGATCGAGATCGCAGAACCAGCGGTACAGCATGTTCCAGTTGATGGCGTCCACCAGCCGCCGCTCGGAGGAAATCGAGTACAGCGCCTGCAGCAACAGTGCTTTCAGCAGCGCTTCCGGCGGAATCGAAGGACGCCCCGTCTCGCTGTAGGCCGCCTCGAAGGCCCGCTCCATCTGCTGCAACACTTCATCGGCCCGCCGCTTGATCGCTCGCAGCGGATGATTCTTTGCCAGGCGCTCCTCGGTGTTCGCGATGAAAAACATCGGGTTCTGCAATTTTGGATTTCCGCGCACGAAGTTCTCCTCTTTTTGGGAGAATGGCCGCCCCAAACGCGGCTTTCGACCTTCGTGCAGATCAAAATGCACGCGCAGTTCCAAAGAACGAGTTTTTCAGCACCCTGCTAGGGGCCCATCTTCATTAAATGGAGAGGCGAAAACCAAGACCCCGAGAAACAATTGCAGCGCACCGAGGACAACCGACACCTGAAGCCACGATCTCCAGAATCGCTTCGTGGTTACTTTGCCCGACAGATGGCTAACTCCTCGGCGGTCAGACTAAGACTCCAGCCTTCTCCAGCACCCAGAAATTCGGCCCGCGCTCCGCTTCGAGTTTCTTCAGTTGCTCGCGGTGAATCTCGCGCACGCGCGCCGGCGTGATGGCCTCCGATCGATCGACTTCCTCGATTTTGAGGCTGGTCTTGTCCTCGTAGAGGTGCTCGCCGATGAGCCGCGCCCGCTCATCGTACAGCCAGACGAACGCCTGCCAGCTGTACACGTGATAGAGTCGGTCCGCGCGCTCGACGTCATAGCCGATGGCCTTCAGGTCGGAGCCTGCGGCCAGCTGGTGGAAGATGATCTCATCGCAAAGCCCCCAGTCCCCGACGGCGAGCCGATCGTCCGAGTGCCACAACACGGCCTCGCCAACGCTGTTGTAAAACCCTCGCACGCCGTCTTTCCCTTCGATGACGGCGGGATTCGCGCCCCAGCTCACCCGGTAGACCGGATTTTCCACCATCATGTCAGGCGCCGTAATCTTGCCGTACTCTCCCGCGCCCTCCAGATGCACGTGCCGCCAGAAGTTGAGCAAGATCGCCCGGTGCAACGGCTTCGTCGTCTGCGCCAGAAGCTTCGCAGTAGGCTCCATGCATTCATACACCGCTTTCTCGAATCGGTTCATCTCAGCCCCCCTTTGCCGGATACTCGCGGACCCTGAATATAGCAGACAAGCCGTCAGCGGGGCACCTGGCTGCGAGGGCTCCGCGCAGACGGCAGAGCCCGGAATGCCCTCGAGGCCCTATCTGTAGGGCCTCTAATGTATTGACACCGCAAAAGCGTACGGGTACATTCGCGGGGTAGCCCCCGTTCCGGTACTCGGAGGGAGGAAAAAGCGTGCGTTTGATCGTTCTTGCCGCCCGATCCAGCCTGATGGCTCTCGTTATCACTGGCCTCATTGGTCTTCCCACGATGGGCGCAAGCCCGGTGCCGTTGGCCACGGTAGTGTCGGCGCAGTCCGCTCGCCTGGCGAACGCGGATGCCGTGCCCGGCGCAGACGTCTATTTCGACGACGATCTCGTCACCAACGGCGGCGGCTCCCTGCGCCTGGCGGTTGGGACCAGCCAGCTCTATCTGCTGGAATACAGCGAGGCGGTGCTGCGGCCGGACCAAAACAAGGTCGAAGCCAAGATGTATCGCGGCACAGTCGGTTTCTCCACTTCGGCGCCGGATAATCTCGAAGTCGACACGCCGTTCGGAGTGGTTCGCGGCGCGGACGGTTCGCATGTGCTGGGCCAGATTTCGCTCCTGACTTCCCCGAACACGGCCGAGAAAAAGATTCAGGTCACGTCCTATCAGGGCACGCTGGTTGTCGTCGACGCCACGGGCGCATCCCAAAGGGTTGCGGAAGGCCAGAGCTACATCGGCACGATGGCTTCCGACACCAGCGGCGGCGGAAATAACGACGTCGGCGTAAAGGGTGTGGGCGGCAACGGCATTCGATGGAAGCGCGTTCTGGCTGTGCTGATACCTGTCATGTTAGTGACCGGTGGGGGCATCGCTCTTTACGTCGAAGGCTCGGAGAGTTGCGCGCAGCCGAACTGCACGGAGTGAGCCGGGTAATTCGTGCTGCAAATACGGAACCGGCCTCTTAGAAATCTCTCGATTTGCGGAGCGACGGAATAAATCGCGGCACTCGCCGGCAGTAATCCTCGTAAGGCGCTCCAAAACGCGCGCGCAATTCTCTTTCCTCCAGTAAAATTGCCGCGTGCATCAGCAGCGTCCACACCGCCGCGACAATCCACGCCGCGTAGGTAGCAGCCAGCAGGCCCGCGCCGAGCAGAGCCAGGAACGATCCTGCGTATCGGGGATGGCGAACGCGCCTGTAGATTCCCTCGAGTACCAATTCTCCCGCGCCCGATAATTCCGTTTTCCCCACCAGGCGCGCAGTCCCCAGATCGCGGTGCACTCGCTGGAAGATCCAAACCTCGAGCGCGAGCAATATCAGACCCGTGATGATCGCTGCCAGCGCGGGCCGGTCCGTGCGGAAAAGCTCGTGCCGATAGAGAATCAAGCATGGGGTCACGGGCGGCCACGACGCCAGCAGGCCCACGGCAAAAGCGGCGGCCGGACGCGTTCGCCAAAATCTTCCAAACGGATGCACGACGAACCAGTAGATCGGGATCGGCAATTGCAAAAACATCACGATCGCCGCCAACCACCCGAAAAGGTTCATGGCGCATCTTAGGGGCAGCCGCTTTCGCGGCACAAGATATAATGGCTTGATTTGCCCGGGGCGATTTTCAGTTCTGTGAGGACATTTTAGGATGACCAAGGGACCCCAGGCCGGGCGGCATCTCGCGGCGGTCGTTTGCACCGCAGGGCTCTCGCTGCTGGCAATCATTTTCGCGCAGGCGTGCCGCGCGGACGAGCCCTACGCGCGCAGCCGCAATTATGCGCTGCAGGACATCCGCACCCATCTGTGGTTTGACCTCGACCGACGCGCGGTCCACGGCGAAGTGACGGAAAGCATCGCCGCCCTCCGCGACGACGTTTCTCAGCTGGCGCTTGATTCGGTGGATTTGAAAATCGAAAGCGTTCAAGTGGACGGCAAGGCCGCCAAATTCTCGGTCGACCCGAAACAGCTCGTGGTCTCGCTCGATCATCCGGCAAGCCGCGGCGACCGCCACGAAATCTCGATTCGCTACGAAGGCCGGCCGAGGAAGGGCCTCTATTTCGTCCTTCCGGACCGAAATTATCCTCAGCAGCCAAGCGAGATTTGGACCCAGGGCGAGGCGGAAGACACCCGCTACTATATTCCACTCTACGATTACCCGAACGACCGCACGACATCCGAGATGATTCTCACGGTTCCGAGCGGTTGGATCACTGTTTCGAACGGGCGGCTGGTCGGCGTGAAAGACGAATCCGACGGCACGAAAACCTGGGATTGGAAAGAATCCCAGCCCATCTCGACGTATCTGATTTCCGCGATCGCCGGAGACTTCGTCGAGAAAGACGATTCCTGGCACGGGCTCACGCTGCGTTACGTCGTGCCGCGCGGCGATGGATCGGCGATCGACCCAACCTTCGAGCGCACGAAGGGAATGCTCGACCTGTTTTCCTCCAAGCTCGGCGTTCCGTATCCGTGGGCGCAGTACGCGCAGACTTCCGTCGATGATTTCGTCGAGGGCGGCATGGAAAACGCGAGCGCTACGACGCTCGCGGTGGACAATCTGGTCAATCCCAAGCTCGCGGCGGAAGAACGCATCGGGACGGACGATGTGAATTCGCACGAACTCGCGCACCAGTGGTTCGGCGATCTCGTCACTTGCAAGGACTGGGCAAATCTCTGGCTGAACGAAGGCTTCGCCACCTTCTTCGAGCACTACTGGACGGAGCAGCACTACGGCGCCGATGATGCCGCGTACGAATTCTGGCGGGACCAGAACGCCTGGTTCCGGCAGCCGCGGTTCTTCCGCGTGCCGATCCTCAACCGGCATTTCGATGATTCGGACGAATACGAAGGCAACGTCTACGACAAGAGCGGTTGGGTGCTGCGCATGCTCCGCGAAAAACTGGGGGACGACGATTTCTTCCGCAGCCTGCACAACTATCTCGAGATCAATCGCGGGCAGAACGTCGTCACGGCCGATCTGCAAAAGGCGATCGAGCAGACCACATCCATCAACGTTGATCGATTCTTCCACCAGTGGATTTATCGCGCCGGCGCGCCGGAGTTCGAAGTGAGTTACACGTACGATCCCGCGATGCATCAGGTCGACATGAACGTAAAGCAGACCCAGGATGTGGGCGGGCTCGTCGAACTCTTCGATGTCCCCATTCAGGTGGAAATCGCGACCGCGAGCGGACGAAAGACGTATCCCGTTGAGGTCAGCCAGGCGGATCAAAACTTCAGCTTTCCGGCCGATAGCGCGCCGCTGATGGTCGTCTTCGACAAGGGCGACCAGATCTTCAAAAAAGTAGACTTCAGAAAGAGCACGGACGTTTTGATCTACCAGCTGAAGAACGGGGATACGGTTCCAGACCGCGCCGAAGCGGCGGTCGCTCTGAGCGGCGACCGGGACGATCCTAAAGCAGTCGCCGCGCTCGGTGAAGCGGCGTTGCACGATCCCTTCTGGGGGATTCGTGCCGAAGCCCTGCGCGCGCTGGGCAGGACGGGCGGCGACGACGCTCAGGCGCGGGTGCTCGCTGCTCTGAACAGCGAGAAGGAGCCATGGGTTCGCAGCGTAGCAGCCCGCGAACTCGGAAGCTTTAAGAACGCGTCCGTGGCGTCTCGATTGGCGGACCTTGCGTCGAACGATCCCGCCTATACCGTCCGCGCGGCGGCGATCGAGTCGCTCGCCGCGATCAGGGCGCCCAACGCCTTCGACATACTCGCCGCTTCCGTAAAGGCAGATTCGCCAGACGACATTCTCCGCCGGGCCGGGCTCCGCGCCTTTGGGTTGCTCGGGGATAGTCGCAGCGTCCCGACTCTGCTCGATTGGTCGGCTGCCGGAAAGCCGATGCGCTGCCGCCAGGCGGCGATCGGGGCCATGGCCGGGCTCGATAAGAGAGATAAGGCGATCACGGAGGCTCTCGTGTCCTATCTTCAGGATTCTCGCTTCGATGTCAGGCTTGAGGCGATCTTTGCCCTCGGCGCCCGCGGCGACCAGGATGCGGTCGCTCCGCTCGAGGAACTGCTGAAGAGAGGCCAGCTCACGCAGGGCGAAGAACCCTACATCGAGGAGTCGCTCGCCGCGTTGAAGGCGCAAACGGCCCGCTAGGTTTTCGCGGTCCGGGAGCGTTTCAAGCGATCAAGATTCGGAGATCGCGCAGATTGTTGCCAGTGGGTCCGGTGATGATCGCGTCGCCCAGGTGTTCGAAAAAGCTGTAAGCGTCGCTGCGCCGCGCGAAATCCTCGACAGCGAGGCCGGTTTTCCGCGCGCGCGCGAGCGTTTCGCCATCGGCGGCAGCTCCGGCTGCCGGGCTGTTCCCGTCGATTCCATCCGTCCCCGCACTGAGTACCGTGATGTCCTTGCCGGCGATCTTCGGCACGCAGGCGAGAACGAACGCGGCGTTGCGCCCTCCGATTCCGTTGCCCGTGACAGGACTGCTCAGCTCCCCATCAGCCAGCACAGCGACGCGGTGGTGCGGATTCGCTTTTTTCTGCGCCGCAAGCAGCGCGAGCAGATAGTCCGCCGCTTTTTCGACGGCCCAGCCGTCGGTTGAATCGTCGCAGACGCAGATGAACCCCTCCGCTTCGCACGCGTGATGAGCTGCGTGGAAGAGGTCATGCACGCTGAGAACGCGCACGAAGTGCGAGCGGGCAAATGCAGGATCGCCTTCCTTGGGCGTCTCGCGGAGCTGGTGATTCTTGAAAACGGCGCGCAGGGAAGACGGCAGCTTCGCCATGAGGCTGCAGCCACGAGCAATGCGCTCTGCGTCGAGAACCGTGCTCGGATCAAGAAGGGTCGGCCCAGATGCGAGCGCGGACTCTTCCCCGAGCGGCACGTCGCTAACGGCGAGGGTGAGTTTCATGGATCGCGGCGCCGCCGCGGCCAGCCTTCCTCCTTTTGTAGCGGAAAGGTGCTTGCGCACGATATTGATTTCCTCGATGGGCGCGCCGCAAGTCACCAACGCGGCATGCAGCGCCTGAAAATCGCCGAGGCTGATCGAGCGGTCGAGGGGTAGCTCGACCAGCGCTGAGCCGCCACCCGAGATCAGGAAGACAACCAGCGTCTTCTCATCGCATCGCGCAAGGCGGTCGAGAATCGCGCGGCCAGATGCGAAGCTCCCGGCGTTCGGAATCGGATGTCCGCCTGTGAAAACCTGCCACCCCTGCGCCGGCGAGGGAGCGGCCACGGGCGCTACCAGGATCCCCTCGATCGGGAACTCAGGCCCGAGAATCCTTGCCAAGCCCTGTGCCATAGCAGGGGAGGCCTTGCCGAAGGCAATGGCCAGAATCGTCCTGAATTCACGCAGGTCGATGATGGCCGCCCCGGCACGGATGTTGGGCCCGTCGCGATCGAGCTTCCTTTCGAGCGCCGCCCCAATGTCGATGGCTGCAAGCGTCTTGTGGAACATACTTTTGGCGAGCGCCTTCATAAAAGTCCGGCCCACAATAGCAGAAAACTCGTAGCCGTAAGGTCCCAGGGTGCCCGTAGTACTTTGCTCCCAACGGTTTTAGCTCCCTGTACCATTGGCCAGCCCTGCCCCCTGTACAAAGATGCAGGTGTTCAAGATACGGCTGTTCTGAGGGGAGGACCTCATGGTCGGTGGTTACGCAATCTGGATGGGGCAGCCGGTGATCCTGCGAGTTGCGGCGGGTGATCTTCGCGTGCCGCTGCGCGGGCGGCTGCTGTCGGAAACCGAAGACGCGATCCGTCTGCGGATCGCCGATAGCTGGGATGTGGATGTGTTCAAGTCCATGGTGGTTGCCGTCGAGCACGACAACCCGGTTTATGTGGTGAACTAGCGGGGAGGAAACATGAGCGCGATTGCCCGGGCCGATTGGAACGTTCCAAACGATGGCCTGAGGGCGCGCCTACCCCGTGCCTCCGTTTGCGAGGTATCGCCGATGCGGGAAAAGCTGGCCGCCATCCGCGACACGATGATCGTCCTGAGCATGCAGCTGGTCTTCAGGACGTTTATGCTGCTCCGGCGCTGGAACTACTGAGTAACGCCGGGAATACGCCAAAAAAGAAGCTTAAGATCAGTAGATTTACTACCCAAGTCTCCGGCCCACAGCACCCCTCACCCCCAACCCCGGATCTAACCCCTCAGACCCGGGGTTTCTCTTTTCAGCCTGATCCCCGATCCAGGGCGAAACTCGCCTGCGACCCTACGTTGGTTGGGGCGAAGGCGATCATCCCAAGACCCCCAAATGGGGCACAAAAGCTCGAAATTCCGAGATCACCTGATGACATATTAATGGCTCTCGTGTTATATGAATGTTCCAATTCGTGTGAGCGAACTACCTCATTTTAGCCCGCGCGAAGCCCAGAGAGGCCAGATGGGGTTCGGCCCAGCGGACGTCTGTCAAACTACCGGATGCCATCACCTTCAAACCAGGAGCCCGTCTTGATGAAAATCGCCGGAGTTGGGAGCGCTTTTCCGAAGCGTTACTTCAAACAGGATGTCATCACAGCGGCTCTGAAGAACTACTACCGCAATAATTTGCCGAACCCGGAGATTCTCGAAAGGCTCGATGAAAGCATGAAGGTCGACGGGCGCTTCCTCGTGCGTCCCATCGAATTCTACGAGACCATGCAGACTTGGGGCGAGGCCAACGACGTCTGGATTGAAGCGGGCTTGGAGCTCGGCGAGACCGCCCTCTGTCGCGCCCTCGCCGCCGCCGGTATCGAACCCAGCGAACTGAGCGCCATCTTTGTCACATCCGTCACTGGCATCGCCGCTCCATCCCTCGATGCGCGCCTCGTGAATCGCATGGGCCTCTCCACCAATATCAAGCGCATCCCGATCTTCGGACTCGGCTGCGTCGCGGGCGCCGCCGGAATCTCTCGCGCCGCGGATTACGTTCGCGGATATCCCAAGCAAGCCGCCGCCCTGCTTTCGATCGAATTGTGCTCGCTCACGCTTCAACGCGACGATGTTTCCATGGCGCACCTGATTTCCGCCGTCCTCTTCGGCGATGGCGCTGCTGCCGCCGTCGTTACCGGCGCCGAGCGTCCATCAACCGGGCCGGAG
This sequence comes from uncultured Acidobacteriota bacterium, assembly GCA_963836125.1. Taxonomy (GTDB): domain Bacteria; phylum Acidobacteriota; class Terriglobia; order Acidiferrales; family UBA7541; genus Palsa-295. The sequence goes on along the minus strand of CAWIIK010000012.1, from coordinate 298,490 downwards.
ATTCTCGCGACGAAATCGATCCTCTATCCCGACACCCAGCGCGTGATGGGTTGGGATATTTCCGAGAAAGGTTTCCACATCGTTCTCTCCGCGGAAGTGCCCGACACGGTTCGTCAGCATCTCGGCGCAGATGTCGACACGTTCCTCGGCGAACAGGGATTGAGCCGCGGTGATATTAAGACCTGGGTGATGCACACCGGCGGTCCGAAGGTGCTCGAAGCGACTGCCGAGGCGCTCGGACTTACAGCGAAAGACCTCGAAGCTTCGTGGGAATCTCTCCGAAAAGTAGGCAACATTTCATCCACTTCGGTCCTCTTAGTCCTGGAAGATGTTTACAAGCACCGGCGCCCGGCGCCCGGCACACTAAGCATTCTGGCCGCAATGGGTCCAGGCTTCTGCTCGGAACTGGTTCTCCTGCGATGGTAGGCTTATCTGAAACACACGGTCCAAACGGACGTGTTGATCGTCGGAGGCGGCCCGGCCGGGCTGGCGGCCTCCATCGCCGCGCGAGCGCAGGGCCTCCGCGTCACGCTCGTCGACTCTCGCACACCCCCAATCGATAAAGCCTGCGGAGAAGGCTTGCTGCCCGAAGCGGTGGCGGCATTGAGCAATCTCGGTGTCGATCTCCGTTGCGCATCGCCCACTCCGTTCGCCGGAATTCGTTTTTGCGATGAGCGGTCCTCTGCGAGTGCGCGATTTCGCCTGGGGACTGCTTTCGGCTTGCGTCGCACAGTCTTGCACAAATTGCTCCTCGAGCGCGCTACGGCAGCCGGCGTCTCGTGTGTTTGGGGCGCTCGCGTTTCTGGATTCGATCGCGCGGGCGCGAGAGTGAACGGCGAATGGATTCGCGGCTGCTGGTTGATTGGCGCGGACGGCCGGCAGTCGAGCGTGCGGCGTTTTGCGAAGCTCGGGCGGAATCTCCGCGGCCCTGCGCGCTTTGGTTTCCGCCGCCACTACGCCGTCGCGCCGTGGACCGATCTGGTCGAAGTCCACTGGGGCGAGCGCTGCCAGGTGGTGATTACTCCGACGGGCGCCGACGAAGTCTGCGTCTCGCTTTTCGCGAGTGACTCGCATCGGCGCATCGACGGAGCACTCCGTGAGTTCCCTGCACTGGCGCGGCGTCTGCGCAACGCGCAGGCCACTTCGATACATGCCGGCGCCCTCACCGCGCTTGGCCGGGTACGTGCGGTTGCGCGTGGAAACATCGGACTTGTGGGCGACGCCTCCGGCACCGTCGACGGCATCGCCGGGCAAGGGCTCGGCCTCGCGTTTCAGCAGGCGGAGGCCTTGGGCGAAGCGCTCGGCCGCGGCGATTTGGCGCACTACGAATCCGCGCACAAGCGCATCATGCGAAGCGCTGCGCGCATGACGAGGCTGCTGCTCCTGATGAGCGCGAGCGCCACGATTCGACGCAAGGCCATTCGGCTTTTCGCCGCGCACCCATCCGTGTTTTCGAATCTAATCTCGATTCATGCCGGTCAACCCTCTTCAGACGCTCTTCGAGCTACGCAAATTCTCGATCTCGGCTGGCACCTTTTGTGGGCGTAGTGATTCAACGAACGCTGGATCCGAGGCTGGCGTTCTCCGCGGTGCGGAGCCGCTGCTTCCGCGCCTTTGCAGTTGCCGCGTCGCTTTTCGTGTTGGCCTCCACTCTGAACGCGCAGGATGTGGTGGTGAATTTCGATGCCGCGACGACGCAGGTCGAATTCACGCTCGGAGCCACGCTCCACACGGTCCACGGTGTATTCAAGCTGAAGAGTGGCCAGATTCACTTCGATCGGGCAACCGGGAAGGCGGGCGGTGTCGTGATCCTCGACGCTACAAGCGGCAACACCGGCAACAGTTCGCGCGACAAGAAGATGCACGCGGAGATTCTCGAGAGCGCCAAGTTCCCCGAAATCGCATTTTCTCCCACTCAGGTGACAGGCCCCGTGGTTGAGATGCTTGCGGGGAAACCTGTGCAGCTGCGGGTTGCCGGCGTTTTCCGGCTACACGGCCAGGATCACGCGATGACGATCCCGGTCACCGTCGCGCCTGCTTCAGGAAGCGGCCGAAGCGGACTATTGGAGGCTTCGACCACGTTTGACGTTCCCTACGTCAAATGGGGGTTGAAGAACCCGAGCACATTCGTGCTGCACGTCAGTGACACTGTGAATCTTGCAATTCATTCCGCGGCCCAGATTGCACGTCCCGGCGCGAGCCGGTAGCGTCAGGCCTTCAGGATGAGCTCGCCCGAAGAATCGTAGTAACCTGTTACAGGCAGTCACTCGAACACACGGGAGAAAACATGAAAGTTGGAGCGCGCAACCGGATCGTCGGCAAAGTGACGCAAATCAAGAAGGGCTCGTTGATGTCGATCGTGCACGTGGATGTCTCTGGGCCATCGCATATGGCCTCTGTGATGACCATTGAATCGCTAAAGGAACTCGGGCTCAAAAAGGGGGACAAGGTCGAAGTTGTCGTGAAAGCGGTGAACGTTCTGCTGATCAAGGGCTAGCGGCCCCGTTTTTCGCCGCGCCTGGGCTTTGGCGCGTAGCCAGCACACTCGAGCACGGGCAAGCGCGGATATTTCGGAAACGCAGAGTCGGTGCGGGAAAGCTCGCAGAGAATGAACCGCGAGCCGCGGGCCGATTCAATTGTCCGCGCGAAGGTGCAATCGGCGCAAAGCCCCTCCTGCACGGTCTTGCCTTCGGCTCTGGGGCCTTTCGCCACGGCGCGGTTCTGAGTGCGATTCGCCTACGCGCGCTCGTCGGTGAGCAGCAGCTCTTTCGCGCGCTGCGCGGCCTTCACGACGGCCTTGATCAGCGTGACGCGCAGGCCGCCTTCTTCGAGTTCGAGGATGCCATCGATCGTGCAACCGGCAGGCGTTGTCACGGTGTCTTTCAGCAGTGCCGGGTGATGGCCCGTCTCGACCACCATTTTGGCGGCGCCAAGCGTCATCTGCGCGGCAAGCAGAGTCGCGAGCTCGCGCGACAGCCCGACCTTCACGCCGCCCTCCGCCAGCGATTCCAAAATGATGTAGATGAACGCCGGCCCGCTCGCCGAAAGGCCCGTGATCGCGTCCATGTTCTTTTCGTCGACGACCACCGTCTTGCCGACCGCGTCAAAAAGCTTCTTGGCGAGGTCGACGTGCTTCCGCGCCGCGTGCTTGCCCGGTGAGATCGCCGTGATTCCTGCGCCGACCAGGGACGGAGTATTGGGCATGGCGCGAACGACGGGCACCTTGGCGGTGAGCCGCCGCTCGATGTAATCCGCCGGCACGGAAGCCGCGATCGAGATCAGCAGCTTGTCCGCGTTCAATTCAGGCGCGATCTCGTCGACTACGCGGCCGATGGTTTGCGGCTTGAGGCACAGGAGAATCACGTCCGCTTTCTTCGCGGCGGCGCGGTTGTCGGTTCCGAGCGAAATCGTCGACGCAAAATTCTTGCGCTCCGTGCCGGCGTGCTGCACCGTCGCGAACAGGTTCTTCGGCGACACGAGCCCCTGCTTCACGAGCGCTTCGATCAGGATGCCGCCCATTTTTCCGGCGCCGAGGACGGCGAGGCGCACTTGGCTGGATTTTGCCATTCGGTCTTTTCCCCTTTCGCGCTATTTCATCGGCGGTTCGATCAGGAAGGCCGCGCGATTTTCCCCGCGCGTGCCCATCGGAGCTATCGACGCGGTCGGTGATCGCGTCCCGGGCACGGTCGCCAGGTAAGCCAAACAAAAGGAAGCATGCCGCATGATACAGGAGGATCGAGCGCCGACCAAAGCCTTCCGCCAGATTGTGGAACCATTGCGTGCCCTGAAAGGAATCATTAGCGTTGTCGATTCGCGCCGGAATTCTGAAATTGGCGCGATTTACGAGGTGGTTTTGGCCATGCCCGAAAAAAGTGCAGTGCGCGTGAAAATCGGCATTTGGATTTGCACTCTCGCAATTTCAACTCTCGGCTTTACACTCTCGGCCGGACGAGCGGCGGCGCAAGCCGCTCCCGGTCCCCAATCAGGCGCGACGCCTTCCGATGGGCCGGCATCGTCGCCGGCACCGCGGGCCGTCCCGCAAATTGGCGGACATCCCAGTCTCGCCGGTAATTGGACGCTGAACAAGGATCAGAGCGACGACCCGCGCGAGAAGATGCGCGACGCGATGGGCGGCTCGGGCAGCGGCCGCGGCGGCGATGGTGGTGGCGGCGGAATGGGAGGTGGCGGCGGCTATGGTGGCGGCGGTGGACGGCGTGGCGGCGGAGGCCGTGGTCAGGGCGATATGCTCGCGGATTACTCGCAGCTCGCGATCGAGCAAACGGCTGCTTCCGCCAAAGTGACAGGCTCTTCTGGCCACGTGCTCGCGATCTATTCGAATGCCGATTCATCGAAGCCGGCCGATTCGGGCGCCTCGGGCAACACGAGCAATTCGAGCGACAATTCGAACGGCTCAAACGATTCCAATAGCTCCGAGCGCGGCGGAAGAGAAAGTCAGCCGGCGAGTGCCAATTGGCAGGGCAGCCAGCTCGTTGCAGTGACTCAGGGAAGGCGCGGAGGCTCCACGACTCGCACCTACGAGCTTTCTCCCGACGGTACCCAGCTTTACGTTACGACCAAAATCGATAACCCGCGATTCCAGCAGCCGGTCACATTCCGTTTCGTCTACGACGCCGCGAACGCCAATGGAGGCGGAAGCAAATAGCGGCGTGCGCTTCTCTTCCATGTCCCGGCCCGCTCGACGATCAAAACGGAGGCGCTCCCACCCGGTGCGTCCCGTGCGGGCCGGGGCGCCACACCGGTGGCAGAACACCCGATGCATCTCGGCTCACCGATATATTGCCGATGCGGTACTTGGGATTTGGCCCGGCGTAGGTAACCCATCCTCCTCGTCTAGCGTCGAAGAGGAATATTCGATTGTCGCGATTCAGCCGGTAATGTTCAGCCCGTTCAGTCCGTAGTCAGCAAGGGGAAGGATCGCCGTGTATCATCGGGGTCGTCGAAGGGCGGGGTGGCTTGTTGGATCGCTTCTTGCGGTTGCGATTCCGAGCCTCGCCCAGCAAGCCCCGCCTCCAGCTCAGAGCGGACAATCGGCGCAGGCGCCGGCAGCATTACCCGCGCAAGACCCTGTCGACGCCAGTGGATTCGTGCGGACCGCGGACGGTTCGCCCGTCCCGGGCGCCACACTGAGGCTGATCAACACGGATACGAAGCAAGTCTGGGTCAGCTGGACCGACGCATCGGGCAAATTCGAGTTTCCGACGGTGCCCCCCGGACATTACACAATCGAGGCCGTGCAGCTTGGGTTTGTTTCTATGTCGATCGAGGCTCAATTCTCCACCCCGCCGCCCCAGCCCCCGCCTCTGCAGCTTTCTTTGCGCGTAGCAACACTCGCGCAGCTCGCCGCTCCGGCCGGATCGAATCAGCCGGAGCGCGGCCGCGGGCAAAGGCCGAACGGCGGCCCAGGCGCTGGGCAGAACGCGACAAATGGCGGGCCCGGTGGCTCGGGCCCTCCTGGTGGGCGTGGTGGACAGGGCGGCAGGCGAGGAGGGCAACTTCCCCAGGGCTTGCTGAACGCTGTGCAGCAGGGCCTAGCGGGCGGCGGTTTCCAGCAGACGGATGTGACCGGCGGGTCGGAAGCGGGCGATGAGGGCGTCGGTGAAGCGAATGCTCCAGTGCCGCCGGCCGCAGGGGGGTCGTCCGACTCGTTCTTGCTGCAAGGAACGGTCGGCCAGGGGCTTTCCTACAACGCAGGTGGCTTTCCGGGTGGAGGATTTGGCGGTCCCGGCGGGCCTGGCGGCGCGGGCGGCCCCGGTGGTCCTGGTGGCGAGTCCGGAGAGCCCGGTGGCGCGGCGGGGCAAATGTTTGGCGCTGGCGGCGGACCAGGGGGCGGTCCCGGCGGGGGTGGTCCCGGCGGCGGTGGACCCGGTGGCGGCTTCGCAGGTGGGCGTGCCGCTCGCGCTATCCAGATCTTCAACACCGGCGGCGGACGAGGAGGACCTCTCGGGCGTCTGTTCCGCCAGCAGGCCAACCGAATCCGTTACAGCTTTTACGACCGGTACGAGAACTCTGCCTTCGACGCGCGCCCCTATGCCATCACGGGAACCCCGGCGGCAAAGATCGGGCACTATGATGAGCGCGTCGGCGGCAACATGGGGGGACCGCTCAAGATTCCGCATATTTACAACGGCGCCGACCACACCTACTTTTTCGTGAACTACCAGCACGAAACGGTGCAAAACCCGATCAACACGTTCTCGACCGTGCCGACGGCGGATGGGCGCAACGGCTGTTTCCCCGCCGGCACGATCTTCGAGCCGTTCACCACAACTCCCGTCACAACGCCGGCTCCGCCGACATGCGCAGCGGGCGACGTGCAGATTCCCATCGACCCCGTCGCAGAGAAGCTGCTAGCGTTGATTCCGGGGGCGAATGTTCCGAATGCGGTCACCCAAAACTATCTGCTACAGGCCACGACGCCCGAAAATACCGACCGCGTCAATGGCACGATCCTTCACACGATCAACGCGAAATTTAATGTCAACGGAAGTTACAACTTTCTTTCCGAGCGCGAAAATACGCTCAGCAACTTCGCCGATATCGGAGGGAACGAATCGACCCGCAGCCAAAACCTGACGCTGGGCCTTTCGCATAATTGGACGCCGCACGTCGTCGAATCCACCAGCGTGAACTGGAGCCGCAGCCGTGTGAAGCTGGTGAGCGATAATTCCTACAACGATGCATTTTCGCCTGCCAGCCTCGGCATCGACCTGGGCGCCGGCGTGGTCCTGCCGCCGGTTGACTATGGCATCCCGCAGGTCAGCTTGACGGATTACTCCGGATTCAGCGATCCGATTCCATCGCTCGTGCGCAATCAGACGCTTCGAGCGGACGACAGCCTTTCCTGGACGCGCGGAAAACACACCATGCGGTTCGGAGGCGAGGTCCGGCGCGTCGAGCTCAACACACAATCGGATCCGAACCCGCGCGGAGGGTTCGTCTTCACGGGCATCGCCACCGGCAATGATTTCGCGGATTTTCTCGAGGGGCTGCCGTTCAATACGACGGGGCAATTCGGCAATCCGAATACGTATTTTCGCAGCTGGGGTTTCAGCTTATACGCGCAGGATGATTTTCGCGTGACCAAGACGTTCACGGCTCAATATGGCTTGCGCTACGACGCCGTTACGCCGCCGATCGAAATTGCGAACAACATCGCGAACCTCGATATCACCGATCTGGCCGATGTGACGCAGGTTCAGCCGGGCGCGCCGGGAGTGCCGCGCTCGCTGATCCATGGCGACTATCACAATTTCGAGCCGCGCATCGGGATCGCCTGGCAGCCCCCAATCAAGCCGAAAACCATCGTTCGCGCCGGTTATTCGATCTTCTACAACGAGTCGATTTACAACACGCTCGTCCGGGAGCTGGCGTACCAGCCACCGATAGCGACGGCGCAAACCCTGACCACTGCGGCTCCGCCGAACAACCTCACGTTTGAGACTCCATTTGTTGGAGGCTCGTCGAACCTCATCGCCGTCCCAAATACCGAGTCCGTCGATCCCTATTACAAGCCCGGAAACGCGCAGATCTGGAGCCTGGGCACGGAAACGTCGTTTTCGCAAAACTGGATTCTCGACCTCACATACACCGGCACGAAGGGAACGGACCTCGACATCCTGCGCGCGCCAAATCGCGCGCCATTGGGCACTCCCTCGGATGAGATTCAGGCCTACCGCATCGACAACCAGGCTGCCGGATTCACCTACGATCAATCCGGCGCCAATTCGATTTACAACGCGCTCCAGGCTCGCGTAGTTCACCGATTCACGAAGGGCTTTATGCTCCAGGGAATCTACACCTACGCCAAGTCTCTCGACGACGCGAGTTCGATCGGCGGCACCGGCGGCAGCGGCACGGTCGAGCAGCAGGACGGAAACCTGCACGCCGAATACGGCCTTTCGACCTTCGATATCAGAAACCAATTCCGCCTGCTCTCGCTCTGGCAATTGCCCTTCGGACAGCGCAACCGTCTGGCGAATCATGGATGGAAGGAATCGGTATTCGGCAATTGGCGGCTGCAGAATATCTTCACATGGCAAACGGGGACGCCCTTTACCGCGCTGCTCGGGGGCGTCGCGTCCGATAACGGCACCGGCGCGAATTTCTCCCTGCGTCCGAATATCACGGGCGATCCCAATCGTGGGATTTGCGGCGGATCGCCTTCCGCTTTTTTCAATACCGGCGCTTTCACTTTGCCCACCGATTCGAGCGGGAATCTCACCTACGGCGACGAGGAGCGGGGCTCGATCGAAGGGCCGTGCACTTTTAACTGGAATCTGGGGCTCTCGAAATCATTTCGCTTCGGGCCCGAGCAGCGGCACGTCATGAATATCGAGTGGCAGGTGCAGAACCTCACGAACACGCCCAACTACACCGGCATCGGTACGACGCTTCCGTGTTTCACTGCAGCGTCCGGCGCGATTAGTTGCGGCGTGGCATCGAGCAGCGAGCCTTCCTTCTTCGGTCGCGTGACGAGCGCCGGTTCGATGCGTACGATGGATTTGATGGTAAGGTTTAATTTTTGAGGCGGATCATGAGGAACACCGGGAAATCTTTCGCGCGGGCTTTGCTGATCGGCTTCGTCGCCGCGAACCTCGTTCTCGCTCCGCTGCCGGCCCCTGCACAACAGCAATCCGCCCAGCAGCAATGCCTCGGACGGCCCACCGTCGTCGCCGCTCCCACCGCTCCGTTGCCCACGCAGCGATTGAATCCGCCGAAGCCGGGCGTGCTCCACGCGGAATCCGAATTGGTGCGCATCGATGTGGAGGTCACGGACCGCTCGGGCAGGTCGATCAAAGGCCTGCGCACGGACCAATTCACGGTGACGGACAATGGCAAGCCCCAGAAGATTTCGAGCTTTTCGTATTCGGACATCGAAAGCATCGCTACCGCGGGCCCCGAAGAAACGAAGCCGGTGGTGATTCCCGTCGACGGCGGCAGCCTAAGCACCGAGCAGGCGATCAGCGACGAGGTGCGCGACCGCCGCATGCTCGTGTTCTTCTTCGATCTCACATCCATGGAAACCGACGACATCATCCGCGCGCACGACGCAGCCGTGAAATTTCTGGCGACGCAAATGACCCCCGCCGACCTCGTCTCTGTGGTCGTATTCAGCTCGCAACTCTCGGTACTCGCGAATTTCACGAATAATCGCGCCGTCCTCGAGAAAGCCGTCGCGCAGGTACTGCCCGGCGCCGGCATCGCAACTCGCCGACCAGCAATACGCCACGGCGCAAAACGGCGAATACGACGTGCAACAGGATACGCAAGCCGCATACACGCCCGATCAGACCGAATTCAACGTGTTCAACACGGACCAGAAGTTGATCGCCATCGAAAGCCTCACGAACGTGCTCGCGGCGATTCCGGGCCGGAAAGCGCTCGTCGAGTTCACCGGAGGTATCACGCAGACCGGGGAAGAGAATCGCGCCGAGCTAACCGCCGCTACGGACGCGGCGAATCGCGCCGACGTTTCGATCTATTCGATCGACGCGCGCGGCATGTTTGCTACTCCGCCGGGCGGCGACGTCACCACGGCGGCCGCGACGGGCACGTCGATGTTCAGCGGCGCCTCCGTCTTCCATCAGACCGACCAGCGCGAGGACTCGCGTGACACATTGGCCACGCTTTCGACCGATACCGGCGGTCGTGCGTTCTTCGATCTCGGCGATCTGAGCGACGCCTTCCCGAAGATTCAGCAGGACAACGGCGGATACTATCTCGTCGGCTACAATCTCCCGCCCGACGTGAAGCACGACGGCCGCTGGCGGGCCGTAGCGGTCAAGGTGAAGGTGCCCGGCGCGCACGTCCGCTACCGCAACGGCTATTACGCGCCGCGGGATTTCCAGCATCTCGAACGGGAAGACAAAGAGCAGCAGCTCGAGGACGCGCTCGAATCGCCGAATCCGGAGGTCGAACTGCCGGTCGCCGTTGAAACGGCGATGTTCCGTCTCGGCGACAATCAAGTCTACGTTCCCATCTCCGCGAAGCTTTCCTCGAGTGCCCTCGAATGGGCGCAAAAGCGCGGCCTGCATACCGCCGAATTCGATTTCGCCGCCGAAGTGAAGGGCGTGCCTAGCGGACAGACCGTTGCCGCACTGCGCGACACGATCACGGTTCACCTCGACGAGCAGCAATACCAGCAGGTGACTCACAACAATCTCGTTTATCAGGGCGGAGTCGTTCTAGCGCCCGGCACCTACCGCCTCAAATTCGTGGCACGGGAAAACGAATCGGGAAAGATGGGAACGTTCGAGGATGAGATCGTGGTTCCGCAGCGCCAGCCCGCGCGGATGATGTTGAGCTCCGTGATGCTGTCGAGTCAGCTCGTGCCCGTGGAAAAAACGGAGGAGGTCCAGACGAAAACCCTGGGACTCCGCGCGAAGCTCACCTCGACGCCGCTCGAAATGGACGGCACCAAAATCATCCCCAGCGTGACCCGCTACTTCACGCAGCAGCAGACTCTCTACGTTTTCTTCCAGGCTTATTATCCGGAGAAGGGCGGGAATGAGAGCGCGTTCGACGCGAATACGCTGCGCGCGGGGCTCGTGTTTTTCCGGGGCGGCGTGCAGATCAATTCCACTCCGCTACTCGCGCCCACCGCGCTCGATCCGAAGACGCATACCGCGTCTTTCCGCATCAGCCTTCCGCTCGGCAAGCTCCCCACCGGCCGCTACACGGTGCAAGCGGTCGTGATCGCCGCCGGTACGCAGCAATCAGCCTTCGGCCGCGCCTACCTCGCTCTCGCCCAGGCCGAGGCTGCCCCGAATCCGGCCCCAGCCCCCCAGCCGGTGCCCGGCAGCTCAGGTCAACCGGCGCCGGCCGCGCCAACGCCGCAATAAACGGCCAAATCGTCCGCGTGTCGGTGGACACGTGGCGAAAACACGCCAAAAGCCGCCATTCCTGACCGTTTAAGCCGGTTTAAGCCCCCGACGGGAGCAACGTTGTTGCTCCGCTGCAGCAGGTTCGATTCGCTTTGCATTCGCTCGTGTCGAGATGCAGATGAGCGTCGCTATTTCTTCGGTGGATGCCCGTTGTCTGAATGTGACGGAGGCGAGGAACGCTCCTGCTCCGCCGGCTTCGGCTGCGTCTTGTGCTGATTGAGCGGCGGATGAACGTCGTACATGTCGTCGTGCGCTTTTGTGGGTTGCGTGAATTTCATTGCTGGCCGCTCTTCGTACTGGCGTCCTTGCGATTGGGTGGTTTGATTCGAAGCGTTCCGGTTGCCTGATTGAGCTGCGTTCGAACCCGACGGAGGCGTGAAGGGCCGGAAGCCGTCGCGCGATTGCTGCTGGTTGTTGGTCGAGTTGTTCGCGGGCGCCGGAGTGTTGTTCACGTGCGGCTGATTGAACGGCTTGCTGTCGTTCGTATATTCCGGCGTGCGGCGCTCGGTCTCGACCGCCGGGTTCAGCCGGGCCACGACAGGCCGCTGCGCAAACGAATACGATGGCTTCGCTGTTGCAACGCGCGCCGTCGCCGATACGTAACTCGTGCGGGTCGGCGCGATCGCAGTCGAATCGACCACGCGCGCGCCGCGAATCTGATCCGCATTGACGTGCACGACCGCGCCGGATACGGGCCGCGCGTTCACGAATGTATCGCGAGAGACAGCCGTCACGGCGCGCGTATTGTTCGCGTACATGTAGTTCACGTGCGTCGCATCGTGATTGATCACCGCCGTGTTGTAGACGTTTCTCACGACCGTCACGTCGACAATACGCGTATTCGTCACGTTGATATTCTGAAAGTAGCGCGGGCTGCAGTGATATCCCGGCACGAAAACGTCGCGCGGCCCGAGCGGAAACCATCCGACGCCGGAGAATCCTCCGCCGAACGCCACCGAGAAACCGAATCCGCCTCCGCCCACGAATCCGACGACGGCGGGCGCATACACGGGGCGAACGACAACCGGCCCGGGGACCCAGCCCCAGCGATCGCCGACATAGGCCCATCGGCCATAGTGAAATGGCGCCCATCCCCACGGCTCTGAGTCAACCCAGGTCCATCCCCACGGCTCGATGAACACCCATTGGCCCATCTGGTAGGGCGACCATCCAGCTGCAACGCCGCTCGGCACCCAGATCTCGCCATAATCGGAGTCCGATTGCCACGATCCGTAGTCGTCGAGATCGTAGTAGCCGTCGACATCGCGCGAAACGTATTTCGCGGAAACGGCATCGTTCTCGCGCTGATCGCGGGACTGGCACCAGTCCTCGAAATCGTCGAAGCTGGGAGCCGCGTTCGCATCGTAGGTAAGCTGGTCCGTGCCGTTGAAAGTGTATTGCTGGTCGGGACCGAGATCCCAGGTGTCGCCACCGCCCGTGACTTCTCCCGCGCCTTCGCGCACCACGATCACCGTGGAACCGCCGTTGGGATCGGTTTCGATCTTGTACTCGCCGGCGCGCGTCAGAGTGAGGGCCATGTTGGGTGTGTCGACCTCGAAAGCGTCGCCGCTCGGTAGGATTCGCAGATGAACTTCGATGGTCCCCTGCGCGAGCTGAAGCTGCGTGGTGCGATCGTCGAGAGTGAGGAATGAAATGCCCGTCTCGCTGGAGAGCCGGATCGCAGTGCTGCCGATGTGAACCTCGCCGCGAGAGTCCTTATCCGCCCACAGATTGTCGCCTGTGGTGAGCGGGCGGTTCGGGTCGGCCCGCACCCAATTCTGATCGCCCGACACTTGATACGACACGGAGCCCTGAATGTAATTCAATCGCGCGACGCGGCCCGGCGGATCGTCCTGCGCAGCCGCGGAACCTGGAAACAGGGAGAGGAGCCCGATCGCGAAGAACAAGAACGTCAAGAGCCGTGGAGCTTTTCTCATGTGCGGATGACTCCTTTGGCGAACCGCTCTCTTGATATCATAGCGGTTCGCACGAGCCAATTCCATGCGGCGAACCATGTGAACCATGCGGCAACACGCATTGATGACATCGGCCTCTTGCCTCCTACTCATTCAACATGCCGCGCGACTCCGAGTTCCGCTTCAACTACTTTGCCCTGACACGCCACGGCCCCGAAAAATCGGGGCCGCGTGTTTCTGATGAGACTCGGCACGTTCTAGCGATGGCCGTGCCCGCCGCCGGAATGGCCGCCACCGCCGTGGGAGGCTCCGCCACCACGGGAGCCGCCACTGCCTCCGCCACGGGGCGCGCTGTAGTTGCCGCGCGGAGAGCTGTATCCTCGAGGCGCGCTATAGTTGCCGCGGGGTGCACTGTAGGCCCCGCGGGGTTGGCTATAGCCTCGGCCGTATCCGCTGTTTCCGTAGTTCCCGCCGCGCGGCGTCACGATGGGCTGCCTCATATTAAGTTGGGGCCTCGAGTATGAATGGGAGTATGAATTCGAGTAAGCCCCTCGTGACGCCGATCCCGGCGAGTTATAAGAACGATCCGATTGAGAGCCTCGGCCCTGCGAATTGAAACGCTCCCAGCCGCTGCGATTGTCGGACTGAGCTCCTGTGTTTCCGCGGCCGAAGGAGTTGCTGCTTGCCTCGCCGCGATTGCCGCCCGATTGCGGCGGCGTAAATGTGTGCCATCCCTGACGGTTGGATGTAATCGCGCCGCGATTCTCGTTCGCCGAGCCGCTGAATGAACGACTCTCCGAGTTGCCGCGGTTGCCGCTGAACGATTCGCGGCCGCTAACGTTGTTGTTTACTGACCGTCCGCCGAATCCGTTCGACGCCGTGTTCGTTCGGCCCGCAGCGCTGAAGAAGTGCTGCGAGCTCGAAGGTGCGTTTCGGAACGACGCCGGATTTGCGGCGTGGCCGGCCGCGCCGTAGCTCTCGCGCGACGGCGAAATCGGCATTCGCCCGCTCACCATGCTCGCTTGACGGAACGACGCCTCGCTCATGCGCGTTCCGACGCCGTGGACTGCGCCGCGTCCAAACTCGTTCGAGTTCATCGAAACCATGCCGGACCGTACGCGATCGTTGTGGAACGCCTCGTTCACGTTCGAGAAGCCGCGTCCGCCGGGACCGATCGGACGGAAGCCGTCGTGGAATCCATCGCCGCGCACGCCGACCGTTTGGAAGCGTCCGCCCCAGCGTCCCCACCACGGGTGATACCAGTCACCTGGACCGCACGGCAGCCAACCCACGTGGCCAAAGCCCCAGCCGAAACCAAAACCGACTCCGAATCCGAAGCCGCCGCCGCCCCAACCGAAGAACGACACATACGCAGGCGACCAGATCGGGTAGTAGCCCGGATAACCTACGACAGGTCCTGGCCACCACGCCCAGTTACCGCCGTAAACGAACCAGCGGCCATAGTGATACGGCGCCCAGCCCCAAGGCTCATAGGAAACCCAGGTCCAGCCGTAGTAAGGCTCCCAGACCCAGCGACCATCGCTATAAGGCGCCCAATTGGGGTTCTGCTGTGGAATCCACACGGGACCATAATCCGGAACCTCGCTCCACGTCCCGTAGGTATCGAGATCTTCAGAGCCCGTGTAGTACTGGTCGGTATCCTTCCAGCTCTTGGCGCTGGTGATCCTGTGATCGCGATCCATGTTCCACGAATCCCAGGCATCCTCCCCCGGAGCGGACTCCGTTTTGTACTGAGGGTTGTCCGTTCCCTGGATGGTGATCAATTGTCCGGCGTTGACGTGCGTGCTGCCCTGCGGCTCGGTGATATCCGCCGAGCCTTCGCGAACGATCGCGTCCGTTTCGCTATCGGAATTCACCTGAATGCGATATTCGCCGGGGCCATCCGGGTGGACGGCGGAGTTGGGCGTGTCAATCTCAGCATTTGCTTCGCCGGGGCGAACGACAGCGTAGGTCACGAGGCCCCGGCCGACCTGCACCTGGATATTTTCGCGCGTGATGTTCACGACCTTCACGGTCGCATTGCTCGAGAGGCGGATGACGTTGGCGGAATCGAGTTGGATTTCGGCGCGGCCGTCCGGTCCCGTCGAAACACGGTCGCCGACGGCCACCGGCGTGTTCACCGTCGCCGCGACCCATTCGCCGTTGTCGCCGCGCTGCGTCGAAACATTGCCCTGAATCACGCTCAAGCGCGCCACGCCCGGCGCGGGGCCGGACTGATCGCCTTGATCAGCCTGTCCAGCTTGTTGGGAATAATCTTGCTCGGGCGGAGGCGGCGCTGCACCAGCTTGCTGATCCTGAGCTCTTATCGGCGCGCTCACGGACATCACGCCCAGCGCTAAGGAAATCACTGCGAGAATCGCGAGATGCTTTTTCATGTGTCACCCCTGGCGAACCTTCGCCAGCCAAACCCCTTGAATCCACCACTGGTAATGCAGGGGCAGTGCCAAACCGGGGCATTAGGATGATAAGTCCCTATCTGATTGTCGACATGGGTTTTAGCCGCTGGGCGGGTGTCGGCGGAAGGCCTGTAAAATTTCACGATACGGTGCTTTTCACGCAGAGGCGGTGGTTTTCAACCAGTTGGGCGAGCGACCACCGCTCCCGTTCCTTGCCCAAATCTCGTTCGTCCGCCGCAATAAGGCTCTTGGCCGTCGGCGAATTCTTCCGTAGAGGGTCTCGGTTCCGAAACACCATCGGCTTCACCAGCCGCCCCATCAGACGTGCGGGTAGCGCACCCTTTTCGGGCACCACTTCTCCCACCGTCCACTGCATACTCACCGAGCAATGTGCCAGCATCTGCGCCAACGTCATCTTGCCCCAGCGCCTCTCACCTTGTGGCTCCGATTTTCCCAGCCGGGTCTTTACCTGATTCGCCACCGTCGCATCGAACAGGTTCTGCATGCTCACATGCCTCCTTTGAATGAGAATAACCAAGAGCCCGTGTCGGAATAGGCATTTTTCTGCGGTTCACCGACTGAATATTCCGATAGGCGAGACAGTGTTGTCGTTCCTGGCGATGAAGCCGTCAATGCTTGAGACGACGTGCGGCGTTACCGTCATTTGTTCGTTTCAGCTCGTCCGGGAATCGCCCGGCGGCTCGGGATCGGGCACACCCATTTTCGAGAGACGGTAACGCAGCGCGTTGCGCGAAAGACCGAGTGCGCGTGCGGCCTGGCTCTTGTTGCCGCTGGCGCGGCGCAAGGCTTCGCGAATGATTTCTTCTTCCCATTGCTCGAGCGTGACGCCATCGGGCAAAACCGGCGTGGTGGAATCGGCGTGAGCGCGGGGGCGCGCGCTATCGAGATGGATGTCGGCGGCATCGAGTGTGGGCCCGGCGGCGAGCGCGACGCTGCGCGCCAGAATATTTTCGAGCTCGCGGATATTTCCCGGCCAGTGAAAATCCATGAGCAGCTTCAGCGCCTGCGGCGTGATGTGCGGCGTCGGCTTGCCGGATTCGCGGGCGAATTTCTCGAGGAAGAAATTGGTTAGCGCGGGGATGTCCTCTTTGCGCTCGCGCAGGGGAGGGATATCGATCGCGACCACGTTGAGGCGGTAGTACAAATCCTCGCGGAACGTGCCTTCCTCCAGGGCGGCGCGGAGGTCGCGATTGGTGGCGGCGATCAGACGAACATCGACTTTGATTGTTTTTGTCCCGCCGAGGCGCTCGAATTCGCGCTCTTGCAGGACGCGCAGCAGCTTTACTTGGATTGCCGGTGGCACGTCGCCGATTTCGTCGAGGAAGAGCGTGCCCTTGTCGGCGAGCTCGAACTTGCCCGGCTTGCTCGATGTGGCGCCCGAGAAAGCGCCCTTTTCGTAGCCGAAAAGTTCGCTTTCGAGGAGGTTTTCTGGAATCGCGGTGCTGTTGATCTTGAGGAATGGGCCGGAGGCGCGCTGCGAATGCTCGTGGATGGCGCGCGCGATCAGATCTTTGCCTACGCCGGTTTCGCCGCCGATCAGGACGGTGGCGTTGGTGGGCGCCACGCGCTCGACGAGGCTGAGCACGGCCTGCATTTTGTCGCTCTGCGCCACGATGTTCTTGTATTCGTAGCGGCGGCCCAGCGCCTCGCGCAGATCGCGATTTTCTTCGCGGAGTTCGTGCGCGGCAAGCTCCTTGCGGATTACGAGAACAAGTTCGGCAAGCGAAAACGGCTTCAGCACGTAGTCGCTCGCACCCGCTTTCATGGCGTCGACGGCCGACTCCACGGTGCCGTAGGCGGTCATGATCACGACCGGCATTTCCGCATCGATTCGCTTCACGGCGTGCAGGAAATCGAGGCCGCTCATCCTGGGCAGCTTGAAATCGGTGACCACGAGATCGAACGGATCCTTATTCAGAAATTGCAGGCCGGTTTCGGCATCCGGCGCGGTGCGGGCCTGAAACCCTTCTTCGGCGAGCTGCAGTTCGAGCAGCCGCCGCATCTTGGCCTCGTCCTCGACGATGAGTATGGATGGTTTTGAGCGCTTCATTTCAGCCGGCTATCCGATGCGAATATTGCATTCATGAATTTTCAGGCGCCGCCGGAAGAAAAACCCGGAAATGCGCGCCGGGCCGCGAATCATTTTCGAGTTTAATCGAACCGCGATGGTCGTCGACAAATTTGGCGACGACCGCAAGGCCGAGGCCCACTCCATTCTGCTTCGTGGTGAAAAACGGATTGAAAATCTGCTCGCGTGCCTCGGGTGGCACTCCGGGGCCTGTGTCTTCGATCCTGATGCCGACGCCGGAGCGCCCGCCCGAAGTCTCCGGAGTGACGGAAATGCTCAGCACTTCCTCGCGTCCGTCGGGCGAATTCTCCATCGCCTGGAACGCATTCTGAATCAGATTCACAAAGATGCGTTCGCAAAGGTGTTCGTCAGCCGATATTTCGGGCACCGGGGAATAGTGGCGTTCGACGCGCACTTTCGAATTGGGCGACTGTGCGAGAACGGATTCAACCGACCGGTCGATGAGGTCGCAGACACGCTGCGGGTGCAGATCGAGATGCGCCGGACGCGCGAAATCGAGGAAGCGCGCAACCAGAGCGTTCAGCCGGTTCACTTCGGCCGAAATATAGCCTGCAAGCTCGCCCGCGAGCGGTTCGGTACCCTGCAATTTTTGCTGCAGCATTTCCGCCGAGCCCTTGATCACGCCGAGCGGATTGCGAATTTCGTGCGCAAGCCCCGCTGAAAGCTGGCCAAGGGCGGCGAGCCGCTCGGACCGGCGCGTCTCGGCTTCGGCGCGCTGCAGCTGGCGATTCGTCTCTTCGAGGCGCTCGGAGAGTTCGCGATAGCGCTGGACCTGGCGGCGATTGTCCATCACGAACTGGTTCACCAGCATCGCCGCGAGAAAAAAGAAGAGAATGCGAATCGCCAGAATTGTGGCGCCCTCCGCTCCGATCTCGTACTGCTGCAATGCCGGGATCAGAAACGAGCAGTACGCGAGTGAGGAAAGTGCGGTCCATGCAAGCGTTGCGATCGGCCCGAAATAGACCGCCGCCGTGAGGACCGGCAAGAAGTAAATCGGATAGTAGGCGCTGTTGATTCCGATTTCGCCGGTGTGATCGAGCAGCAGAGTTGACAGGGCAATCTTCAGCAGAACGCTGTACGTGCGCCCCCGGCCGGGCATCCGCGCGATGAGCGGGCCTTCGAGAATTTGAAGGACCGCAATGACGAGAAGAATGAGTTGCTTGTGAAGTTCGTCTTCCGCCGGAAGAGCCGCAAGGCCGGCCAGCAAAAGCAATATGAGAACGTCGAACCAGCCGATCGGCCATTTCTTGCGGTCGAGCATTCTGCGAGTGCGCTCCCCAGGATCCCCAAGCGGACGACCCGAATCCCACACGAATCTAACACGAGGAGAGCAGGTTTCGTTTCGAGGAGTACGACGGCGTTGCCGCAGACGCGATGAGCGAGGCAGACGCGGACTATCGCGAAGAGAAAATCAGGTTCGCTTCGCCAAGCGCGAGCAGCAGATTCTCGGCGTCGCGCAGCCGGGCATCTTCGAGCACCCGGCCAACGAGAAGGAGCGTCGGCGAATCCAGGAGCGGCAGCTTGTCCAAATCGCGGATGGTGGTGTACTCGTGCCGCTGCTGCGGCGTCGTGGCGTGGGAAACGATCGCCGCCGGAATGTCACCGTCGAGGCCCGCCGCGAGAAACTCTTCGCGCAGGGTCGCAAAGTCGTGTCCGGGCATGTAGATAACGAGCGTCGCGTTGCCCTGGGCGAGATTCTTCCAGTCGGGTTTTTCCTGCCGCGCACTCTTCTGCGCGTGATGGCCGGTCACGACGACTACGCGCGCGCTCTTGCGACGATCCGTGAGCGAGATGCCCAGCGATGCGGCGGCACCGAGTCCAGCGGTGATGCCCGGAACTACTTCGAAGGGCACACCGGAGGCCGAAAGGGCATCAACCTCTTCGGCAAGGCGGCCGAAGATTCCAGGGTCGCCGCTCTTGAGGCGCACGACGTCCAGCCCTCGCCGCGCGAAATCGATCATCAGCGCGTCGATCTCGCCCTGCGTGATTCCTTTCGCGCCACAGCGTTTCCCGACGTTGATCACCTCGGCGTGCGGTCCGGCGAGCGATAGAATCGCCGTTGGCACAAGGTCATCATGCAGGATGACATCCGCCCGCGCGAGCAAGCGATGCGCCTTCACGGTCAGCAGTTCGGGATCGCCGGGGCCTGCTCCGACGAGGTGCACGATGCCTGTAGGAATCTGCGTCATTCGCTCCCTTACATATCGAGGCTGCCTTCAAACAAAAAGCCCGCTTGCCAGGTTCTCTTCCGGGCAGCGGGCTTACGATTCCGTCCAATCTTCCAGACTTTTTGGATCACACGCCCGCGCGAGTTGTGGCCAGGCGACAACAAGGCGCAAAAAGCTTCGCACAGGTGAGATGAACCATACCTGATTCTACGCAGTGCCGCCGCTCGCGGTCAAGGCGGGTGCCATGCGAACCATGCGAAGGGGCGCCAAAAAAGATCGAGCCGAGGACTGGTTGACCGAGCCTCGGCTCAATCGATTGTGTTTCGGTACCGCGCTACTGCCCGGCAGCTGCCGTTCTGCCTAGCGCGGAGGGAAGTCGAACAACTCGAACAGGTCGCTGATCGCCGGCCCGTTGATGGGGACGTACGGATTCGTCCACAGCGCGACCGGGTTGGGGAAGTTATCGCGGCTGCGGCTCGTGATAGGTGGCAGACTCCAGTTCCGCTCGATGAATTTGTCGATCGAAACGTGATCCGCATAGTTGTGTGTGATCAGGCCGCCCTTCGAAAACGGGGACACGACGAGGAAGATGATCCGCGTGCCGTCGCCGAAGAAGTCGAGTGGCTGGACGTAGCCGGAGTCGTAGTACCCGCCACCTTCGTCTTCGGTGATGAAGATCGCCGTATCGCTCCGCGTAGCCAGAACTCTCCACCATGTCGACGATCTTCTCGGTGAAGCCTTCAAAGAGATCGAGCTTCGAGGAAGCCGGATGGCCGTCCACGATCCCGCTGGGCTTGACGATAGAAACGGCCGGCAGCGTTCCGTTCGTGATGTCGCTGTAGAGGTTCGCCGTGTCCTGGATGTGCGCTTTGCGGACGGTCGCATTGCCCATGATCGACGTGTCGTATTGGAACGGGTTGCAGATGTTGCAGTACTCGTCGGGGTACTGAATGACCGCATTGCCGAGCTCGTTGGCCGACCCCGATTGGTCCGTAATTGATCTGGTATTTGTCTTCCGGGATGTAGCAGTTTGTTGGTCACTTTCGCCGAACAAGAAGGCTGTTTCGAGGTGCCCATGCCGGCGTAGTCGTTCCACTGGTCGCCGTAATACTTCCAGGAAATGTTGTGGGCGATCAGGTCGTCGCCAATGCTCGGCGTGGAGGACGGCGGAATTGTGAAGATGGTGTTCAAAGAGCTGCCGTCGGTATAGGCATTCTCGCCCTGGCCGAAGTAGCCAGGATTGTAATTGTTCAGCAGATAGTAGTGGCCGGGCTGGCAGCGCGGGTTAATATGAAGGGCGTTCAGATAAGCTCACGATTGTGGACACTCCGGGCTGGGTCGGGTCCGCGCAGTCGCTGTAGATCCGCCGCCATAGGCCGGTGAACCGTAGGAACCGCCGCCATAGCCGTCTTCCGTGTACCAGTTGTTCGTGCCAGCCAGCGGGTTCGGATTTTCCACTTCGTCGAGCTGGCCGGGAGTCGTGTTGTGCGGAGGTGTGCAGGGCGTGGCGCTGGCCGGATCGCTGAACCAGATCGCGTCGGCGTGGCCAAACATGATGTGGTTGGCGCCGGTGCCGCCGTTGACAGACTGGTGGAAGTTGTCGCTCATCGCGTAAGTGTCGGCGAGGCATCTTGAAGTAGGGAACATCGCCCTTCTGCACGTTGTAGAAGCCCATGGCCGTCGAACCTTCGCCCGTCGTCTTCGCGGTGGGCGAGTATTCGGTGCTGAAGTTGGAAGCCGGCGGCTCGCCGTTCCCGCCAGTGCCCACGGTTACTTCGACCCATGGAAACAAGGCGGCGTCGCAGCCGGAAGGATTTTGCCAGCTGGCATGTGCCAGGCTGCAATCCAACTGTTGCCACATCTGGTAGAAGCGGTGCACGGGGCTGGCCGCATAGTCATCGTAGGAGAAAGTCCTGCCCGTCAACTGAAATGGACCCGGTAGCAGCGAATTCACATTTGCGATTCGCGTGTCCGGAGTCTTGGACGGTGCAAGCGAGCCGCCGGTCAGGATCAGGGCGCTGTAGCTCGGCGGCAGGCCGTTTTCCGTCTCTACCGCGAACTGCTGTAGCTGGCTGGGCGTATAGGCAACGTCGGTGATGGGATCGACGCTCGGAATGTAGGAAGCCGCTTCGTCGGGCCCACCGACCAGTGGCGCGGGCAGGACGCCATTCGGGAAACGAGGTCTTGGGAGGATCAAGCAAGAACGCATCGGGCGTCTGGTCCGTAGCGGCCTTTTGCTCTGCCTTGTAGAAATTGGGGCCGGGGGTGCCGTCGGCTTTTATGATCCCTTCCGAAAGCAGGTTCCACACGGTTTGCCCGGGCTTGGGCACGTACGTGGCGAAAACATGATCGAAGCTGCGGTTTTCGCCGATGATCACGATGACGTGCTTGATCGGCGTGACTGTTTTTGCGTCGTTCGATGCGTCCTGTGGCGCCGGAGGAGCCGCGTTGGCCAAAGACGCTCCAACCGTGAACTGGAAAAGGGCAAGAGAAGCGAGCCCAACTCGTAGGGAGTTCGCTGCGGTGGATGCAACTTGCTTCAGGGACATTCACCCTCCATTTTCTTTCTTGAATGCTTTCTTGACTGGGCGCAACGTTGATAGTCGGTTTTTGTTGCCGTTAGATTTTTCTTTTGTGAATGATGAAACAAAGCGAAGCGAGAAAAATGCGGAGGATGTCCCGTTCGCGTTGCTGCTAGATTTCGCGATTGTGAAAGCTGGAATACAGCGAAGGGTCGGTGAGCGATTTTGCACGGCGACGGTTCCGTGCAGGCCCTGCAGCGGCGAGGATCCTAGTTTCCGCGGTAGGTCGAACGAGCCGGCGCGCCGCAGAGCCGACCGGCGAAACGAGCGGGTAACTTTGCTGTCGGACGGTGGTTGGCAGCGCGATCAGACTCTGGTCCGGCTGGCAACACGCGGATCATTCCCATCATCCCGTTGTCTTCGTGTTCCAACAGATGGCAGTGATACACGAAATCGCCGACGATATTGGGATCGCGGAAATCCATGCGCAGTCGCACGCTCGGATAGACGAGCGCTTTGCCGTCGTAGTAGGGCACGTTGACGGTATCGCGGAGAAACGGCTCATTTACAGGGCGCCCCATATAGTCGAGCAGCATGAAGTGCAATTGATGAATGTGAAATGCGTGTAGTTCGTCGGACCTGTTCTCGATGATCCAGTCTTCCACCGTTCCTTGCTTGGCGATGATATTTGGGACGCCGGATTCCGGATCGAATTTCTTGGGCGTTTGCCCCTCGACAGTGATGTAAAACTCGGTGGCGCTGTTGGGATTGTTGGGATCGTCCAGCTTTTCAGAGAAATACAGCTTGCGCGTGATTACAGGAGCCACGCTTCCGAGCCACGGCAGCCGTGGCGGAGGCAGCGGCTTCGGCGAAGGCGACAGCTTCGAGCGCGGCTCCGGAGCACCTTCCGATGCCGTGATAATCGCGAGCGCGCGGTTCGGATCGTTTTCGCCGCCCGGCCCCGTATCGACAGTCCGCGTCACGAGAAGCCCGGGGATGCCCAGGGGAGGTCCTTTCACGATGAATTCCACACGGGCGCCCGGTGGCAGGCCCAGATGCGTTTGCCAGTCGACAAAATCGCTCGGCATCCCGTTTTCGTTCAGCGGCACGCCATCGAGCGCGACGAGACCAAGGGGCTGCGGCGCGTTGTTGAATAGAACTTCCAAGTTGAGATAGGTAATCGCCGAGGCGTTCAGCACTCGCCAAAGCTGCTGTTCGCCCGGCTTCATCTGGATCGTGGCCGGCGGATAGTCGGGGTAGGGAACCGGCACGAAATTGATCGAGAGATCCTTGGCCGGCTTGCCAAAACCGGTGCCCGTGTTGGCGGCGTCACCGTCGCGATCGAAGAGCATTCGCGGCACCACCGGCTCCGATTTGGAGGGCGGGGCATTGGGGTTCAACAAATCCTGATCGCGAATGATCAGCACTCGTTCCGGCAGTCCCGCCACGGCTTTGTCGGCGCGTTCGATTCCTTCGACGATGAGTGCTCCCGACGCGCCGCCGAGCACCTGCACCTTCGTGAATCCGTGGACGTGCGGGTGGTACCAATACAATCCGGGCGGCTCGTTTTCCGGAATGCGAAAGCGATATTCGAACGGCGGGTCGCCGGGATCGATCAATGTCTTCAAGACGTCGTCCTGGTGGCAAACCGGCGGGACGGTCAGACCATGGAAATGAAGATTGGTGGACGTCGATGTCATCACGCGGCCCCCACAAGGCGTCCCGTTTTTTTGAGGGCGCACGTGGGCGTCCATTTCGCTGAATTGCGCCGCCGGTTGACCCAAGTTCGTCAAATCGTCCTTCAAGCGCAGGATGAGCAGATCGCCTGGATTCAATCTCAGATTGGGCGATTCGTTGCCCTTCGCGTCGACGTAGCAGTAACGAGTCGTGCCGTCCGCTTCGACAAAATTGTGAATCGTGAGATCGACCTTAAGCACACCATTCCGGCTACGCAGGTCTGCCGGTTCGCGAATCAAGGTTCCCGGGGAGGGGCGGTTGCAGACATCGGTCGGCGATTCGTCATGGGCTCGAAGGCCCGTCTGCCACGGCGCAAGGATCAGGCTTGCAAACGCGACTAAAACGAGTTCTTTCACTGCTGGGGGCCCGCTTCCGATGCTCGCACTTTAAGTCCCGAGTTGATCGCCACGCCTTGATATGGTCCGCAGCAGTCAGACTCTCTTGGCGAAATCAACTCCGGATGAATGCGGGTTTAAAGTACTGAAACTTTGGAACTCGGTCCGATTGCGGTGGGAATACCCTGGGGTGGTGCGGCAAGTGCGATTTCCGCAACCCTCGCGTCTTAACATCGAAGGTTTTGGACCACAGGGACTGGTGGGAATCGGCAATGATCCGAACACTCAGGTCACCAAAAGCAGGCGACCCATGGATCACACGGCCACGACAATGGTGTATCCGGGAAACATTCCCCAACGTCTAAGACTTGTGAAAAAATAAGGCCAGATAAGGGGCGTACATGTCTTCTCCTTTGTCATCATCTTCAAATCCGTCGTCCACTTCTTCAGGCACGCCGCGAACGGATAGCGGTGATTCTTCCGCGCCTCAGCCGCCTGGGCCGCGCCAGGATGGGGACGCCAAACCCCGGCACCATTACGGCATTTGGATCGTACTGATTTTGCTCGTAGCAGTCGGATTTGTGTTCTACCGCCTGCGCTCGAGTTCCGAGGCCGCCTCCAAGAAGGAATCGGGCAATCAGACGATTTCCGTCGGTGTGGTCTCCGTCCAGCGGCGCGACGTTCCGTACTATCTCACCGGCCTTGGCACGGTGACGGCATTTAACACGGTGACGGTGCACACCCGCGTCGACGGCCAGATCATGCAGGTGTTATTCAAGGAAGGCCAGTTTGTCCACGCCGGCGACGTGCTCATCCAGATCGATCCTCGACCGTATCAGGTGGCACTCGACCAAGCCGAAGGACAGCTCGCAAAGGACGAGGCATCTCAGAACGACGCCAAAGTCGATCTGAACCGCTACCAGACGTTGTGGCAAGACGGTGTTGTCGCACGGCAGCAACTCGATACGCAGCAAGCCACGGTGGGGCAGTACGACGGGTCCATTAAGTCCGACATCGCGCAAATCAACAGCGCCAAGCTCAACCTCGTATATAGCCGGATCACTTCGCCGATCAACGGACGCGTGGGGCTCCGCCTGGTCGATCCGGGCAACATCGTTCATGCCACGGACACGAACGGAATGCTCGTAATTACGCAGGTGCAGCCGACCGCGGTCGATTTCACCCTTCCCGAGGAGGATCTTCCTGAAGTCGTGGCTGGAATGCGGAGCCGGCAACTTGTCGTTGACGCTTACAGCAGCGACGACAAGACGAAGCTCGCAGAGGGCAAGCTTCTGACCCTCGACAACGAGATTGACCAAACCACCGGCACAATCAAGCTGAAATCGCAATTCGAGAACACCAATCTGTCGCTCTGGCCGAACCAGTTCGTCAACACGCGGCTGTTTTTAAACGTCAAGAAAAATGCCGTTGTCGTCCCGTCCGCGACGATTCAAACCGGCGCGCAGGGATCGTTCGTGTACGTGATCGGTTCGGACAACCACGCCGAGGTCCGTCCGGTCCAGGTGGACTTTAATGAGGGCAATATCTCCGTAATCCGCCAAGGGCTACAGCCGGGCGAAGTCGTCGTCGTCGATGGCGCGGACAAGCTCCAGTCTGGATCGACGGTCACTCCACACCAGTCCACCCTCAGTCGCCCTTCCTCGGCCAGCTCCAGTTCGTCGGCGGATCAGCAACCGTGAGTCCTTCAAGGCCGTTCATCCTTCGCCCCGTAGCGACGTCCTTGCTGATGGTCGGGATCATGCTGGCGGGGGCCGTGGCGTATCTCCAGCTGCCGGTTTCGGCCCTTCCGCAAGTCGACTATCCGACCATCCAGGTGCTGACCTTCTATCCGGGCGGCAGCCCGGACGTGATGGCGTCCGCGGTCACCACTCCGCTCGAGCGGCAGTTCGGCGAACTGCCGGGCCTCTCGCAGATGACGTCGACGAGTTCCTACGGCGGATCGCTCATCACGCTGCAATTCGAGTTGACGGAAAATATTGACGTAGCTGAGCAGGAGGTTCAGGCGGCCATCAACGCTGCCGCAACCTATCTGCCGCCGGACCTTCCGAATCCGCCGGTATACAGCAAGGTAAACCCCGCCGACACGCCCATTTTGACGCTTGCCCTCACGTCGGACACGTTGCCGCTCGAAAGCGTCGAGGATTTCGCCGACACCAATTTCGCGCAAAAGATTTCGCAGCTGTCGGGCGTGGGTCTCGTGACTATCAGCGGCGGCGAAAAGCCTGCAGTCCGCGTGCAGGTGCTTCCGACGGCGCTTGCGTCCTACGGGCTGAGCCTCGAAGATGTCCGGACCGCCCTCGGAAATGCGAACGTCGACCAGGCCAAAGGGACTCTCAACGGCCCGCGCCAGGCGTTCACCATCCAGGACAACGACCAGCTTCTTACGAGCAGCGCCTACCGGCCTCTGATCATCGCCTACAAGAATGGTGCGCCGGTCCGGCTTTCCGATGTCGCGACCGTCGTCGATGGAGCCGAGAACAACCTGCAGGCCGCGTGGATGAACACCAAGCCCGCCGTCATCCTCAATATTCAGCGGCAGCCCGGCACCAATATCATCGGCGTCGCCGACCGCGTCAAGGCCCTGATCCCGCGATTGCAGGCCTCCCTTCCTTCGTCGATTCAAGTCACCACGCTCACCGACATGACGACGACCATCCGCGCGTCGGTGAAAGATGTTCAGTTCGAGTTGTTGCTCACCATCGCCCTCGTCGTCATGGTGATGTTTCTATTCCTGCGGAGCGTTTCGGCCACGATCATCCCGAGCGTTGCTGTTCCGCTCTCGATCGTCGGCACCTTTGGCGTGATGTACTTGTGTGGCTATAGCCTCGACAACCTCTCCCTGATGGCGCTCACGATTTCCACCGGCTTCGTCGTCGACGACGCCATCGTGATGATTGAAAACATCTCGCGTTTCATCGAGGAAGGGCACAAGCCGCTCGAAGCGGCCCTGATGGGCGCGGAGCAGATCGGCTTCACGATCGTCTCGCTGACCGTTTCGCTGATCGCCGTGCTGATTCCGCTGTTGTTTATGGGAGATATCATCGGCCGGCTTTTCCGCGAATTTGCCGTCACGCTTGGCGTCACGATTCTGGTTTCCGCGTTTGTGTCCCTTACCCTGACGCCGATGATGTGTTCGAAGCTGCTCAAGTATCAGGATCCGCAAAAGCAGAGCCGCTTTTATCACTCTTCAGAGCGCGCCTTCGAGCGAATGATCGCGTTCTACGGGCGAACGCTGCAAGCCGTGTTGCGGCACCAAACCAGCACCCTCATTGTTACCGTCGGCACGCTCGTGTTGACGATCCTGCTCTACTACTACGTTCCCAAGGGCTTTTTCCCCGTGCAGGACACGGGCGTAATTCTCGGCATATCGGACGCGCCCCAGTCCATCTCGTTCTCCGCGATGGCCGAACGCCAGCAAAAACTCGCAGCCATCATCCTGAAAGACCCGGACGTCGTCAGCTTGTCGTCCTTCATCGGCGTGGATGGCACGAACATGACGCCCAATAGCGGTCGAATTCAGATCAACCTCAAGTCGCGCGACGAAAGAAAGGATTCCGCCTCCGAGATCATTCGCCGCCTGCAGCCGCAACTCGCCCAAGTCGCCGGGATCGCCCTCTATATGCAGCCTGTGCAGGACATCACCGTGGAGGACCGCGTCAGCCGTACGCAGTATCAATATTCGATCGAAGATGCGGACGCGCAGGAGCTGTCGGAGTGGGCTCCCAAGATCGAGGCCAAACTGAAAGAACAGCCGCAATTGCGCGATGTCGCTTCGGATCAGCAGGACCAGGCGATCGACGCAAACCTGGTGATCGATCGCGACACGGCCTCGCGTCTCGGAATCCTGCCGGCCACGATCGACAACATTCTCTACGACGCATTCGGACAGCGGCAAGTGTCCACGATATTCACGCAGCTCAACCAGTATCACGTCGTGCTCGAAGTCGATCCGCGCTTTCAACAGAATCCGGACGCCCTCAAGAACATCTACGTGAATTCATCGAACGGCACGGAGGTTCCGCTCAGCGCTTTCACGCATTTCGAGCAGGTCACGGCGCCCCTGGCGGTGAACCACGAAGGCCAATTTCCGGTCGTTACTCTGTCGTTTAACCTGGCGCCTAGTGCTTCGCTGGGCGACGCCGTCGATGCCATCCACAAGGTCGAGCAGCAGCTCAACATGCCGCTTTCCGTTCACGCCAGCTTTCAGGGCACCGCGCAAGCCTTCCTCAATTCCCTTGCGAATGAACCGTTGCTGATCCTGGCCGCCCTCGTGACCGTTTACATCGTCCTCGGCATCCTCTACGAAAGTTACATTCATCCGATTACCATTCTTTCGACGTTGCCCTCGGCCGGCGTGGGCGCGATCCTGGCCCTGATCATCTGCGGCCAGGATTTCAGCGTTATTGCCTTGATCGGCGTCATTCTCCTGATCGGCATCGTCAAGAAGAACGCCATCATGATGATCGACTTCGCTCTCGACGCGGAGCGCAAGGAAGGGAAGCCCCCCGAAGAAGCCATTTACCAAGCGTGTTTGTTGCGATTCCGTCCGATCATGATGACCACGATGGCGGCCTTGCTGGGAGGTCTGCCGCTCGCGCTGGGCTCGGGAACCGGATCGGAGCTGCGCCGTCCACTGGGCATTAGCATCGTTGGTGGCTTGATGATCAGCCAGGTGCTTACGCTTTATACCACGCCCGTTGTGTATCTCGCCTTCGACCGGCTCGCGCGCCGCTTGGCTCGCCACCACATCGGTAACCCGGTCGAGGTCGAAATGCACGCGGATTGATCGAAGGGAATTGAAAGCTACGCTGCGGCGACGATCATGAATATCTCCGAGCCCTTCATCAAGCGCCCGATTGCGACTACACTCCTCACCGCCGGGGTGTTGCTCGCCGGCGCGATCGCCTATCGGTTTCTTCCCGTAGCGCCGCTGCCGCAGGTCGAATTCCCCACGATATCTGTCTCTGCCAGCCTGCCCGGCGCCAGCCCTGCGACCATGGCTTCCTCTGTTGCCACCCCGCTCGAGCGCCAATTCGGCCGAATCGCGGGCGTTACCGAGATGACGTCCACGAGCATGGCGGGAACAACCTCGATCACGCTGCAATTCGATTTGAATCGCGACATCGATGCCGCCGGCCGCGACGTGCAAGCGGCCATCAATGCGGCTCAAGGCCAGTTGCCGGCGAATCTGCCCGCCCGGCCATTCTGGCGAAAGATCAATCCGGCCGATTCTCCCGTCATGATTCTGGCAGTGCGTTCCGACGTGCTGCCTATAAGCAAGTTGTACGACGTTTCCGATTCCATTATTGCCCAGAAACTTTCACAGGTGGAAGGCGTCGGCCAGGTGAACGTCGGCGGCGGCGCCCTCCCGGCCGTCCGCATCGATCTGAATCCATCGGTGCTGGCGAACTACGGCATCGGCCTCGAAGATGTCCGCACGGCTCTAAGGGGTGTCAATTCGAATGAGCCCAAGGGAGGAGTCGCCAACGGGCTTGTCGATTGGACGATCACCGACAATGATCAGCTGTTTGACGCGAACCACTACCGCCCGATCATCGTCGCCTACCACAATGGGGCCCCGGTCCGGCTCGAGGACATCGCCGATGTCCAGGACTCCATCGAAGACATCCACACCGGCGGGCTCGTGAACGGGAAGCGCAGCATCCTCCTGATAATCTTTCGACAGCCCGGCGCGAATATCGTCGGCACGGCGGATCGGATTCGCGCGCTTCTGCCGCAGTTGCAAGCCTCGATTCCAGCGTCGATTCAACTCAGCGTGGCCATCGACCGGACCGCCACCATCCGGGCGGGCGTAAAAGACGTTCAGATCACGCTGCTGATCACAGTATTCCTGGTCATCCTGGTCATCTTCGTTTTTTTGCGGAATGTCTGGGTCACAGTGATTCCCGCCGTGGCGGTGCCCGTCTCGCTCGTAGGCACGTTTGGCGTGATGTATCTACTCGGCTATTCCATCGACAATCTTTCGCTGATGGCGCTTACGATTTCTACCGGGTTCGTGGTCGACGACGCGATCGTCGTGATCGAGAACATCACGCGTTACCACGAGGCCGGACTTTCGCCCCTGCGGGCGGCGCTGCGCGGTTCCAAGGAAATCGGTTTCACCGTGCTCTCCATGAGCACGTCGCTGATCGCCGTCTTCATTCCCATCCTGCTGATGAACGGAATCGTCGGACGCCTCTTCCGCGAGTTTGCGGTCACGCTGAGCGCCACGATCCTGTTGTCGCTTTGCGTTTCGCTGACGACTACGGCCATGATGTGCGCGAGGTTCCTGAAGCCTTCCTCGAAGGAAGGCCACAACTGGATCTACCGGCTAAGCGAGCGTTGGTTCGACGAATTACATACGGCCTACGATCACGGGCTCCGCTGGGTGCTCCGGCATCAGGCGCTGACCCTCACCGTGATGATCGCCACCATCTGCGTGAACATCTTTCTCTTCATCATCATACCCAAGGGCTTTTTCCCGCAGCAGGACACGGGCCTACTTAGTGGTTCTCTCCAGGCGTCGCAGGACATTTCCTTCGATGCCATGCGCGTCAAGCAGCAGCAATTCAGCAACATCGTCACCGCGGACCCCGCCGTTCAAAGCGACATCTGCTTCATTGGCGGCAACAACGCCATGAATACCGGGCATATGTACATCATGCTGAAGCCGCTCTCGGTGAGGAAAATCAGCGCCGATCAGGTGATTCAGCGCCTGCGGAAGAAACTGGCGGTCGTGGCGGGAGCCACGCTCTATCTGCAGGCCAACCAGGACATTCGCGTCGGCGGCCGCTCGAGCAACGCCGAATATCAATACACCCTCGAGACCGAAAGCCTGCCGGATCTCGACCAGTGGGCGCCGGTGATGTTGGCGAAAGTGAAGGCTTTGCCGGAATTGAGGGACGTTTCAACCGATCAGCAGGACCAAGGCCTCGAAGAAGACGTCGTCGTCGATCGCGATACGGCATCGCGGCTGGGCCTCGACGCGGCGACCATCGATAACACGCTCTACGACGCTTTCGGCCAGCGCCAGGTCTCGACCGTCTTCACCGAGCTGAACGAATACCATCTGGTGATGGAAGTCGCACCCGAATTCCAGCGGAATCCGGACGCCCTCAAGACTATCTACGTTCGCTCTTCAAACGGCACGCAAGTCCCGCTCAGCGCTTTTTCCCACTTCGCGCCGCTGAACACGCCCCTCGCCGTGAACCATCAAGGGCAGTTTCCCGCTGTCACGATTTCCTTCAATCTTGCTCCGGGCGTTTCGCTGGGCCAGGCCGTCAACGCGGTAAACACTGTGGCCGACGCCGCTCACATGCCGGCCACCATTCGCGCCACGTTTCAAGGTACGGCCCAGGCATTTCAGGTCTCGCTCGAGAACGAGCCTGTCTTGATTCTTACCGCGCTCTTCGCCGTTTACATCGTTCTCGGCATGCTCTACGAGAGCTACATTCACCCCATCACGATCCTCTCGACCTTGCCTTCGGCGGGGGTCGGCGCGATTTTGGCCCTTCTCATTACGCATAACGATCTCACCGTGATGGCGATCATCGGGATCATCCTCTTGATCGGCATCGTCAAGAAGAACGCGATTATGATGATCGACTTTGCCCTCGACGCGGAGCGAAAAGAAGGGAAGGCGCCGATCGATGCCATCTACGAGGCCTGCTTGCTTCGGTTCCGCCCCATCATGATGACGACAGCAGCCGCGATCCTCGGAGGCCTGCCGCTCGCGCTCGGTACCGGCACAGGTTCCGAGTTGCGCCGTCCGCTCGGCATCAGCATCGTCGGCGGTATGATCGTCAGCCAGATGCTCACGCTGTTCACAACCCCCGTCGTCTACCTCTATATGGACCGTTTCCGTGCCTACTGGTCGCACGGCAAGGAAACCCGCTCTGGTTTGCGCGGCGCTGCGAATGTTCGTCCCTCTCCGCTGCCCCGCACAGGCGATTAGCTGCCGCACGCTTCACATGAGTCGAATCGTTTGTCGTGGCCTCCGCTACTCGTTCGTTGCTATAATTCAATTGGCCAGTCAACGCTCGCCTGACCAGAAAAGGAGCGGAGCCGTCGAAGCACGACGTGGCCCACTGGAACCGCGGGGAGTTCCGACCCCTCTTCCGCAGTGCAAGCTCCCACGTCGTCCGCTGTCTTGAAGCTCGTGGTTTCCGGATCGCGCGAGCGATGAGTTTCACCAGCGCGAGGACGGTGGATCGCAATCCACCGTCGTGAGCAAACCTTTCACCTGGCACCTGCGTGCCGGAACAGCCATAAAGGATCCACTGTGAGACTCAGCCTACGGTTGATTCTTTCTCTGGTCATTGGAATCAGCCTAGTCACTTTCATCATCTCGCGAAACCAGGTTCGCTCTGAAAAGCGCGGCCTTCGCGCCGATCTGGAAAGGCGCGCCGAAATTTTGGGCGAGAGCCTCGGGGAGATCGTCGAGCCTGCCGTCGAGCATGGTTCTCACACGCAGCTTCGCCGTATCGTAGATCGTTTCGAAAATCGCCAGCACCTTGCGGGAGTCATCGTTTACGACCCTTCGGGGAAAATTCTCGCGGAAAGTTCAAGCCTTTCGGATCGGATCACGCCCCCGCAGGTTCCATTGGATCGCTTGAACGCCCAAGGCAACGGCGTCAGCGAATTTCTCACGCTCGGCGGCGAGCCGATGAACGCCTACTACCTGGGGATGTATGACGATAATGGCAAGCTCCAGGGCGTCCTCGCAATTTTTCACGACGCGAGCTACATCGAGGCCCAAAGCAAGGGCATCTGGCGCGAGACGATATGGCACGTGGTTGCGCAAGTTCTCCTGATCGTTCTCCTCACCGTTCTCATCATTCGTTGGACGATTGTCCTTCCGATTTCGCGCACCGCACAATGGATGAAGGACCTGCGCGGCGGCCGCGTGCGCCCTCGCCCTCCGCTGCCCAATGAGGACTTTCTCGCTCCCTTTTCACAGGAGGTGGTGAAGTTTGCGCGCAGCCTGACCGAAGCGAGGGCTGCGGCGGAGCAGGAAGCCCGCCTGCGCGAAAGCGGCGAGTCGCTCTGGACCCCCGAGCGGCTGCGCATCAGCGTTCAAACGAAAATCCTCGGCTCCCTGTTCGTCGTTTCGAATCGCGAGCCTTACATGCACGAGTATCGCGGGAAGGACATCGAGGCCGTGGTACCGGCCAGCGGTCTTGTCACCGCCCTTGAACCGGTTTTGCGCTCCTGCGACGGCACGTGGGTCGCTCACGGTTCGGGAGGCGCCGATCGCGAAGCGGTGGACCGCCACGATCGCCTGCGCGTCCCGCCCGACAAGCCCGAATACACTCTCCGCCGCGTCTGGCTCACCAAGGAAGAGGAAAAGGGCTACTACTACGGATTCTCGAACGAGGGTCTCTGGCCTTTGTGCCACATCGCTCACGCGCGGCCGCTCTTTCGCACGTCTGATTGGGAGAGCTACCAGGAAGTGAATCGCAAATTCGCCGACGCCGTGCTCGAGGAGATGTCCGGCACCGAACATCCGCTGTTGCTTGTCCAGGATTATCACTTCGCTCTGCTGCCCCGCGTGGTGAAGGAGGCGCGGCCGGACGTCCGCATCGCGATCTTCTGGCACATTCCATGGCCGAATCCGGAAGCCTTCGGCATCTGCCCCTGGCAGCGCGAATTGCTCAACGGCCTGCTCGGCGCCGATCTCATCGGCTTCCACACGCAGTCGCATTGCAACAATTTCCTCGAAACGGTCGACGGTGCTCTGGAATCTCGCATCGAGTGGGAACGTTTTTCGGTGCGGCGTCTGGGCCATCGGACGTTCGTTCGTCCGTTTCCCATCAGCGTCGACGGCCGCGGAATGCAAGCCGATCCGGGCGATCTGGCCGTGTCCCCTTACGAGCTGCGCGCATCGTTGCTCAAGAATCTGGGGATCGAGACGAGCTTTCTCGGCGTGGGCGTCGATCGCGTCGACTACACGAAGGGGATCATCGAACGGTTTCACGGGATCGAGCGTTTCCTCGAGAAGTACCCCGATTATGCGGGCAAGATGACGTTCGTTCAGATCGGCGCTCCAAGCCGCACCACCATTCCGCGCTATCACGATCTCTTCGACGAAGTGCAAGTCGAAGCGGCGCGCATCAACGCGCGCTTCCAGAGCGGCAACTGGAAACCGATCGCTCTGCTCACGCGGCATCACAGCCACAAGGAAATCCTGCCGTACTATCGCGCGGCCGATTTCTGCATGGTCACGTCGCTGCACGACGGGATGAATCTCGTCGCCAAGGAATATGTCGCCGCGCGATTGGACGACGAGGGTGCGCTCATCCTGAGCCAATTTACCGGCGCGGCGCGAGAACTTCGTGACGCCATTATCGTGAATCCTTACGATACCGACGAGCTCGCCGAAGCCATTCGCACGGCGCTCGAAATGGATTCCGACGAGCGGGCCCAGCGCATGCGGCGCATGCGCCGGATCGTCAAGGAGCACAACGTCTATCGCTGGGCCGGTAGCTTGATCGCCGAGCTTTCCGATATACGCATCGACGAAACCGAGTCCGAGCCCGCCGTGAAGCAATCGTCGTGAAGGCGGGTGCGCGCGAGAACGGCGCGGCCGCTTCTGCATTCGACGCATGGCCTGAAATCATCGCCCATCTTCGCGCCGCGCGCCATCTCGCGGTCTTCCTCGACTTCGATGGCACGCTCGTGAAAATCCAGCGCAGTCCGCGCGTCGTGCGGTCTTCGGCGCGCGTCAATCGCGTTCTCGAACGAATCGAGCGCAATCCGAACCTCTTCGTTGCCATCGTCAGCGGACGGCGCGCCAGCGACCTCCGGCGGCTGCTTCCCGTGCCCGGTCTGCGCTATTTCGGCTTGCATGGCGGCGAACGCGACGGCCGGCCCATCAAACTGAGCAAGGCGTCGCGAGTGGCTCTGACTCGGGCCAAGCACGAAGTGGAAGCGCAGCTTGGGAAGCTTCGGGGAATCTGGGTCGAGGATAAGGAGTGCAGCTTTTGCGTTCACTACAGGAATGCGAACGAGGCCACTGCCAGAATCGCCGCGCGGATGTTGAATCAGGTTTCGGCCCCTTGGCGAAGATCGTTGCGCGTCCTCGGCGGCAAAAAGATTTGGGAAGTGCTGCCGCCCGAAGTTCCGGGAAAATTTGCCGCCGTGCAGGGCGCGCTCGCAAAGATGGCCGCCGGCACCGCGGCCGTCTACATCGGCGATGACGAAACCGACGAGGGCGTCTTCGGCGTCCTTGAGAATCAAATCACGGTGCGCGTCGGCTCCCCGAACGGCACCCGTGCACGCTATTTCCTTCCGGCGCCCTCGGACGTTCTCCGCTTCCTTTCACGTTTGGAGCGCGAACTTCGCTCCTGATGCGGCGACCGCCTTCTCCGAACGCGAGCTCCGGCGATAAACGTCCGCCGATCTGTGATAGACTTTTTCGGATCGCAATCCTTCGCGTTTGCCTGACAGCGCGCCCGTAGCTCAGCTGGATAGAGCGTCTGGCTACGAACCAGAAGGTCGGGAGTTCGAATCTCTCCGGGCGCGCCACTCTAACCCAACGGTGATTGGACCTTAAGACTCCGTGTGGCAACTTTGCGGCTACGATCCGATTGCGCCTAACTTCGAGGATTTTTGCTGCTGTGCGCGAGCGCCGTGTGTTGCGGACCGGACCGCGTCGGCTAGCTCAGCTGCGGAGCCATGCGCCACAGCCGCGTCAGATTCAGCGCCGTGGCCGCCAGAGTGAACTCGATGGCCACCTTGCCCAGTCCCCGCATCCGGAATCGCCGCATTCCTCGCTGCTCTTTCAGCACTCCGAAAATCGGTTCCACCAGCTCTTTCCTGCGCCGATACGCCGCGCGTCCCGCCGGAGAACGCAACTTCCTGCGCATGCGCCGATGCGCCGGATGGCACGCATGTTGTTTCAATCTTCCGCCGCGATTCAACACCCTCGCCATATTCGTATCCGGAACGTAGCCATCGATCTTCCGCTCTTCCCTCGCCTGCAAGTTGGCCAGTGAGAAAAATCCGCTGTCCCCGCTCGCTTCCCCCGGACGTTCGCCGCACTCCCGCTCCACCGCATCCAGCTCCCTCAGAAACCGGCTCTCTTCATCCACGCGCGACAACTTCTTCACCCCCGCCTTCTTCAGCCGCTCGATCCGCGCCGGAATCGCCCGCAGCCGTCTCTCCAGCTTCCCCATCTCTTCGCGCTCCACCGACGTTCCCGCTCCTTCGTTCCGTTGCCAGCGCCGGATCCGCTTGCGAATCTTCGCTCGCTCCGCGCGCAGCTTCTCGATCGTCTCCGCTCGAATCGGCCGCCGCGTTCGCCGCAATCCGCGTCGAGTCGATCGCCACGTGCCCCAGCTTCCCCATCCCCGCTCCCCGCGCCAACTCCACCACCTGCGTGAACACGTCGTTCATCGCCCGCCCGTGCCGCTTCGGAATTCGTTCAACGCCCAATAATCCGGCTGCGCCCCGCCCGCCAAATACCGGAACGCCAAATCCTCCCGGATCCGCTCCTCCAGCCGCCGCGAACTCGTCATCCCCAGCGCGTACGCGTACAGCCACACCTTCAACAGCAGCGCCGGATGATATGCCGGATGCCCCTCCTCGCTGTAGCCCGCTCGAACTCCGTCAAATCCAGCTTCTCCACCGCGCGATGCACGAAAAAACACAGATGCTCTTCTCCCAGTACTTCCCGCACGCTCGGCGGCAACAGATATCCCTGCTCCGGGTTGTACTCGAAAAAGTTCGGCATCGCGCAGCCTCCTGCGCGACATCGGCCAGTTTGGAGTAGCCATCCGTTACCGACTGTTCGGCATGACCAAGCCCAAAACTTGATGAGGTCTTCGGGAGCCCGCTGTTTCCGCAACCAAGTTGCTCGGAACCTCCGCATCGCATGGAACCCGGCTTTTGGCACTTGGAGTTCGTCGAGGAGGATGCCCCGCGTTTAGTTGAAACTTGAGAAAAAAGAAGCAGCGGCTCTCGCCCGAGCTCGGATAGAGTTCGGGCTGCGAATCCCTTTTAAAGGAGAGAGCCGCCGTGAGAAACAAATACCAGAGGAAAGAGCGCAAGTCCATTCACAAGTTGGAGGAAGTCCAAGGGCAGGAGTTGCTGGTGCGGGTGCCCTTGCCAATGGCCGAGGTGTGGGCGGAGATGCAAGCGAAGGTGGAAGAGCTGGCCGGGCAAGCCGGACTGCAGATCCTTCGTGCCATCTTGGAAAATGAAGTGGGCCGCCGGGTGGGTCCTCCCCATCGGCCGAATCCGAGCGCAGGCTGTGTGCGCTGGGGGAAGCAGCCGGGATACGTGGTGTTTGCAGGAAAGAAGATTCCGCTGGAACGCCCGCGGGTACGAACGCGCGAGGGGCAGGAAGTGGAGCTGGAGAGCTACCGTCAGTTGCAGCAAGACGGAAAACTGCAACGAGCGGTGCAGGAAGGCGTGGTGGCCGGGTTGTCCACGCGGAACTACGGGCGAGCAGTGGACAGTGTTTTGGAAGGCTACGGGATCGCCAAGAGCAGTGTGAGCCGACAGTTTGTGGCGGCCAGTAGCAACCAGTTGCGGGTGCTGTGCGAACGACGCTTGGAGGATCTCAACCTGGTCGTGCTGATGATCGATGGTATTCACTTTGGCGGCCAGGTGCTGGTGGTGGCGCTGGGCATTGCAGAAGGTGGGGAAAAGCACGTTTTGGGAGTGTGGCAAGGAGCTACGGAGAACACCACGGTGGTCACAGGGCTGTTGGAAGATCTGATGGACCGCGGACTGGATATGCAGCGGCGGTATCTGGTGGTGATCGACGGATCGAAAGCGCTGCGCGGCGGAGTGGAACGCGTTTTCGGGGAACAAGTGGAAGTACAACGTTGCCAGATTCACAAGCGACGGAATGTGCGAGAGCACCTGCCGGAGAATTGCCAGAGAGACTACGACCGGCGCATGCGCAATGCGTATGCCATGAGCAACTACACGGAGGCCAAAGCGGCGTTGGAGAAGATCTTCCGGCAACTGGAACGGATCAATCCGAGCGCCGCTCGGAGCTTGGAGGAAGGGCTGGAAGAGACGCTCACGGTGCATCGTTTGGGTGTCGGAGGGGTGTTGCGGCGGAAACTCGCCACCACCAACCCGATCGAATCCTGCTTGTCCACGGTACAGCGCGTGGCGCGAAACGTGAAGCGCTGGCGCGAAGGAAATCAGCCGCTGCGCTGGACGGCCACGGGACTCCTCGAAGCAGAGAAGAAATTCCGACGCATCAAGGGTTATCAAGAACTCTTGTTGTTGAAGGAGCGCCTGAATCCGCCGCGCATCCAGCAGAAGGAGGTGCGGACCTTAGAAGTCGCTTGAAGTTGTTCGCGGGGAGCTTTACAGTGCCGAACATCGAGAGTCGCTGCAATCAACTAAAACTCGGACATCCTCTCGTCGAGGGCCGGATGCAGGTAGCGACGCAAAAGATTGGTTTGAGATAGCGGCTTACCCGCTCGGTTCGCAAACAGGAATCCTGACTGACGTTCAGCTAGGAAAGACTTGAGCAAATTCGCGAGATCAGGGGAGAGGTCGACCTGTCGATAGGCGTTCTTGGTCTTAGGGGTTTGAATCTCACCCTCCCAAACCAATTGCTTGATGGTGAGCTTCAGGGTCGCAACGAAATCCCTCACGGTCTTGTTGGTGACATCCTGGTGACATCCGGCAGTAGGACGTTCTGCAGTTGAGGAAGGATGTGGACGTTCAGGTGAGACTTCCAGTTCTTTAGCGTGGCGGGCTTGATCGGTTTGCTGAATCCTAGAGAACAGCAAGAAAATGATCGCGAACGTGGCATGCGCAAACTATAGTGATGCCGGGCAAACTCAACTGGTTCAGTCGGCACGGAGCCCTTGGTGGCATGGACCAGGGCGCCGGTCAAAACCGAATAGGGTGAATGGAGTGCAAAGTCGCATCGTGAGTGTGAAGGTTGCCGCCTGGACTGCGGTTCTCTGCTCGTCTTTTGTATACGCTCAGACCCCTCACCGTACGACAGCAGCAGAAACTCGGATCTCAGTCCGCGACCTGTCCGGAGTTTGGTCCGGAAGAGAAAATGCTGACACCTTTACTCCCGAGGATCCTCCCTTGCAACCGTGGGCAGAAGCAAAGTTCAGGAGCGTCAAGCCCGGGTACGGGCCGCATGCGAGCGCGCTTTCTCAGGACCCTCTCTTGGACTGTTTGCCACCGGGTGTCCCGCGGATATTGCTCATCCCTTTTCCCATGCAGATCGTCCAGATCCCTGGCGAGGTGATCATGCTTTTTGAGTACGACCACTACGTGCGCTATATCTATACCGACAGGCGAGAGCACCCCAAGGATCTGAATTTGACATGGATGGGGGATTCGATCGGCAAGTGGGAGGGGAATACACTCGTTGTTGACACGGTGGGGTTGACCGACAAATCCTGGCTCGATCAGGTCGGTCATCCGCACTCCAACGCGTTGCACGTTGTGGAGCGTATCCGCCGGGTTGACCATGACACCCTGCAGGATGACCTCGCGATCGACGACCCGAAAGCGTATACGAGACCCTGGACGGGACAGCGAATTTTCAAATTGAGGCCGGGCTGGCACCTCATGGAATACATCTGCGAGGATCATATGGAGGAACCCAGCAGATAGAATGCAGCTCCTAACGGACCCTGACGGCTTAGCGAGACGCTGTTACTCGACGAGGATTCCATGAAGCGAACAAATAAACCGATGCTGCAATTGGTTGTACTCACTGCGATCGCCGGCGCTGTCTCCATTCTGGGGATCCTCCAGTACCGCTGGACAAGCGAAATGAGCGGAGCCGAACAGGAGCGGCTGAGAGCTGCGTTGGCGACAAGCGTCAGAAACTTCGATCAACAATTCGCATACGACTTCGAGCGCTTGAGCGAGAGCTTCGAAATTGATCCGGAAGCGCCGGCGTCTACGATCGACGCCCGCGTTCTTCGCGAGTACTCCAATTGGACGCGAACGACCTCACGCCGCGATTTAGTCGCCGGTTTTGACGTTTGGGGGACGGAGGATGGCGGTGGCCCGCATCTCGAATCCCTCGATCCGGAAAAGAAGCGATTTCGAGACGGTCCGTGGCCCAAGCAGCTTCAATCCCTCCGCCCGTTTCTCGAAAAGCAATTCGCGCAACTGCCTCCCCTTATGTCCGGTCATGATGCGACTTACTATCCCTGGACGTTTTACGGGGACGCTCCCGCACTCATTCGGCCCCTCTTCAAAATATCTTCAGAGGGGGGCGATTCCGACATGCAAGTTCAGCCGGTGGGCTACCTGATTATCCAGATCAACGGCGATTTTTTGAAAGGGAGCTATCTTCCCGAGTTGGTCGACCACGACTTTGGCTCTTCGGGCTTTAAGGTTGCTGTTCGTAGCGCTGACTCACCTCACCGAGCGGTTTTCTTGTCCGATCCGGCCTTTCCGATTTCAACACCGTCTCCAGACGCCGAACTCAACCTATTCAACTCCGTCGGGGAGGAGGCGAGGCGAAGAGGCCATGCGCCAGTTGAACCCAGCGATGCGGCTCAACAATGGCAATTGGTGGCGCAACACCCCTCGGGATCTTTGGAAGAGGCGGTAGCCCAGTGGCGACAACGCGATCTGGCGATCAGCCTCGGACTCCTAGCGATCCTCGCAGCTAGCGTTGCCCTCATCTTTTCCGTGGCTCGCCGCGCCGAGCGGCTCGCTAAGTTTCAAATGGAGTTTGTGGCGGGCGTA
The DNA here is from genome assembly GCA_963836125.1 of uncultured Acidobacteriota bacterium. GTDB lineage: Bacteria > Acidobacteriota > Terriglobia > Acidiferrales > UBA7541 > Palsa-295. Next base: position 257,662 of record CAWIIK010000012.1, on the reverse strand, counting down.
TCGCACGAACTGTGCACTCCGCTGGCTGTCATCAATTCCGCGGTAGAAAATCTCGCGGACGGAGTCGTGGATCATCCCGCACAGGTTCACGAATACGCGGGCATACTTCGCGACCAAGGTGGCCGGCTGGAACGCTTGATGGATCACGTTCTGTTGCTCGCTTCGGGAAAATTCGATCGCTCGGAAACTGAACTGCGTCCGATCCAAATGGCGGCGATCGTCGCGCAAAGTGTCGCCATGTCGGAACCGATGCTGCGGGAGGCGGGGTTCACCGTTGAGAAAGAAATAGCATTGGATTTGCCACTTGTGATGGCAGACCCGGTCGCGGTAAGCAAATGCGTGGACAACTTGATCAGCAACGCCATCAAATATGGGGGCACGAGCCGATGGATCATAGTGCGTGCGCAAACAGCCAAAGGCCGCTCGCAGAACGAGGTACAGATCCGCGTGGAAGATAAAGGAATTGGAATCTCCGCAACGGATCTCCAAAGCGTTTTCGAGCCTTTCTACCGGGCAGAGGCTGTGCGGGAAGGCCAGGTACGAGGCGTAGGTCTCGGCCTCTATCTGGTGAAACGGACGATAGAAGGCATGGGCGGACGAGTGAGCGTTTCAAGCGAGATCGGACGAGGCTCTCGCTTCGTTTTACACTTTCCTGTGCCGGCTTCCGGCGAAAGCAGGCAGAGGAGCTTGCTGAGTCAGGGTTGGTTGAGGCGTGGCTTCGAATCGCTCTCGACATCGATCAGTAGACTGTCAGCAGCAGTCCATACTCATCGATAGGATGCTTCGGCATGGATGCGAAAATCTTGATCGTCGAAGACGAAACCGCACTGGTCGTGGCCCTGAGGGACCGTCTGCGCAAAGAGGGCTACGTCGTGAGTGCCGCTAAGGACGGTCCGTCCGGCTTTGGACTCGCCACCAGCGAGAAATTCGATCTGATTATCCTGGACCTCATGCTTCCGTCAGAGAGCGGGTTGACGGTGTGCCAGAAACTGCGACAACTCGGGGCGAACACCCCCATCCTCATGCTGACGGCCCGACGCCAAACGATGGACAAGGTAGTTGGATTGAGAACCGGAGCCGATGATTACCTCACCAAGCCGTTTCAGATGGCGGAACTATTGGCGCGTATCGACTCGCTGTTGAGAAGGGCCGCCCAAACGACAGGATCGACGGGAAGCTATCACCAGTTCGGAACGGTACATATCGACACAAGACGCGCAGAAGTGTCGCGCGACGGCCAGCCCATATCGCTATCCGCCAAGGAATTTCAGTTGCTCCGCTATTTCGTCGAGCATCGAGGAGCGACGCTATCGCGCGAAGAGCTTCTCCGTGAAGTGTGGGGTTACGACATTGTCAGTTCCACGCGGACGGTCGATGTTCATGTCGCTTCGCTCAGGCAAAAGATCGAGAATGATCCCAGAAATCCTCAGTGGATACTCACCGCGGTGGGGCTCGGGTACAAATTTGCGGGGTAGCGGCTGGCGGACAAAGCGAGTCTGACGTGCCGATCAGCTTCATCCCTCGGGATGTTAAATCCCAGTTAAGAATATTTTGCCGCGATTTTACACTGGCGTCCTTGCTGCGCGTTGTAACGTCATTCTCCGGACATGCCGCAGCAGTATTAGACTTAAGGAAGGACATTTTGAAAGTAACAGGAATATCGCGTGGAGTCTCTTGGTGCGACTCTATTCTATCGGCGCTCCTCATTCTACTATTCGTCGGTGGGCCAAACGCCTCGGCACAGGTCGCCGAAGGAAGTATTTCTGGCACCGTGAAAGACCCGAGCGGTAGCGTGGTGCCCTCCACTCCCGTAATCGTGCGCAACAGCGCAACAGGAATTCAGCAGATCACGCAAACCAATTCGGACGGCTTCTACGCGTTTCCAACACTTCCTGTTGGGCAGTACGAGTTGGACGTGACTCAAGCCGGGTTCGCACCGTATAAACGCACTGGCATTATGATCGACGTGAATACGAAGTTCCAAGCCGACGTGACTCTGCAGATACCCGGGGTCACCACGCAGGTGACGGTTTCCGACACCGGGTTGCATGTCGACACGGAAAGCAGCCAGATGGGTGAAGTGCTTGCGAGCACTCAGATTGAAGGGGTTCCGTTGAATGGCCGAGCCTTCACGGATCTCTTGGGGCTACAGCCGGGTGTGGCTCCCATAAGTACCGGGGCACAAAATCAGATTGTCATGGCAGGTCTCACCAACACACCTCCTTCGGGGGACTCCAATCCGGGAAACCAGTCCATTAACGGCCAGAAGGAAAACGCCAACGGTTTCAGCGTGAACGGAGGTAACGTCGAGGAAGCCGTCAATATGGGCGTCGCCGTCCTGCCAAATCTTGATTCAATCGGTGAATTTCGAGTCTTGACCAATAATTTCGACGCGGAACACGGCAATTACATGGGCGGGCAGATCATTGTTGTCACGAAGTCTGGAACGAACCAGATTCATGGAGATGCTTTTGAGTTCGCGCGCAATACGGCGCTCGACGCCAGGCCTTTTTTTTCGCTCAGCAGGCCAGAATTTGATCAAAATCAGTTCGGGGGCACCGTGGGCGGCCCGATAAGGCGGAACAAGATATTCTGGTTTGCGGATTACCAGGGCACGCGAACGACGCAAGGCGTCGATACTGGAGTCCAGAGCGTTCCGTCCTTAGCCGATCGTTCCGGCAATCTCTCCGATTTGGCCAGCGCGCTCACCGGCGTCGTTAGCACTCCCTACGTGGCCAGCCAGCTTAGCGGCAGGCTGGGATATACCGTGGCCCAGGGCGAACCCTATTACAATCCCGGGTGCGCCACTACAGGTCCAAATGCATGTGTATTTCCGGGGGCCGTTATCCCGCAGAGTGCCTGGGTTGCTCCGGCGAAATTCTTGTTGCCGTACTTCCCGTCGCCGAACATAGGCGCTAACGAATTCGATAGCACGAGCCTCGACCAGGTCGTTCGTGACGACAAAGGCGGCGTCCGGCTCGACGCGAACACGCGCTATGGCAATTTCTTCGTCTACTACAACGGAGATAATTACTTTCTCGATAATCCCTATCCGCAGCCGCAAGGCGGAGCCAATGTGCCCAGTGGCCTGGGCGGATCCTTCAACGCCCTCTCAGACGGCTTCGCGCAACTCATCGACCTGGGTTACGTAAAGACCTTCAGCAGCGACACAGTCAACGAGTTTCATTTTAGCTACATGCGGTATGCCAACAACATCGGGCAGCCGAAAGGCGGCGTGGGCACACCCCTAGCCTGCCAGGGCTTCGTTACGGCTGTCGACGAGTCGGCGAAGTGCCCTGACGGGCCTCCTTCCGGTCCGACCGGCATTTATCCGCTAGATCCCAGTATTGAGGGCATCGAAAACGTAGCCTTGCAGAACATGGGAATCACCATCGGCACCGACATCACTAACGCCGTCCAGCGCCAAAATAGCTTTCACTGGACCGACAATCTTTCCAAGATCGTAGGCACTCACACCCTGAAATTTGGCGGTGAATTTCACTTCGATCAGGTTGATGAAATTCCGAATGCCACGTTTAACGGAAGCTTCCAGTTCAACGGTTCGGAAACAGGTTCGGACTATGCCGATTTTCTGATCGGCGTAGCCAGTACATACGTGCAGGCTGATCAAGGGGGCTTCTACCCCAGGAATCGGTATGTCGGTTTCTTTGCGCAGGATACTTGGAGACTCAGACCGAGTCTCACCTTAAATTACGGTCTGCGCTGGGACATCATTAGCCCCTGGTACGAGAAGTATAACCAGCTGCAATCTCTGGTCGTCGGCGACCAATCCGTCACTTATCCCGGAGCGCCCACCGGCTTTCTAGTCCCAACCGATCCCGGAGTTCCCAGGACGATTGCCCCAATTGACGATAAGAATCTCGCTCCGCGCGTGGGTCTGGTCTACGCTCCCATCTTCCGGAACGGCATACTGAGGAAGATTGTCGGAGACGGCAGCAAAACCAGTATCCGCGCCGGCTTTGGCATGTTTTATACGGCCATTCCCGGTCTTACGGCCGCCATCATGTATTCCATTCCTCCCTACGGCTACAATTACGTTCCTAATTCAGTCCTGTTCACGCAGCCGTTTCTTGGCACGTCAGGCACGCCGGAAATTCCAGGCGTCGTTCAACCGTTTCCCACTCGGCCGCCCGCCTTTGGCGCAACTGCAAGCCATCCAAACGATACGGTAGATTGGAGCAGGCTCGAGCCTATCGACGGCGACCCTGCATACAACAATTCGAATAAGGTGCCTTACTCCGAGCAGTGGAACCTGTCTATCGAGCGCCAATTCGAGGCCGGTACGCTCCTGAGTGTCAGCTACGTTGGAAACCAAGACCATCACCTGCTTGCGATTGCTCCCTTCAATTCGGCCAATCCCGCGGAATGCCTGGCTGAGGCCGCCATAACACCCGGCTCGTGCGGCCCTGACAATGACAATCAAACAAGGCCGCTATGGCCGTATTTTGGGGGGGATAGCCTTCAAAGCACCATCGCGAATTCCAACTATAATGCGATGGAAATAAATCTTCGCCATACCGGAGCGCACCAGTCGTTTCTCGTTGCTTATACCTGGGGGAGGTCGATGGACGATTCCTCGAGCGTCGGCGAAGAAGTCTTGGCCAATGATCTCCACTATACGTACGCTCCTTCAGCGTACGACATCGAGCAAAACTTTGTGGCCAGTTACCGGATCGATCTGCCTTTTGATACTCTCTTCCGCCGAAGCAACTGGATCACCACGGGATGGAGCGCCACCGGCATAACGCGCTTCGCTACCGGCTTTCCCGTCACGCTGCAAGATCTGAACGACGATTCGCTGCTTGGCACCAATCCCAACGGTGTAAACAATAATTACATCGATCTTCCGGACTGCGCGGCAGGTCCGTTGGAAATCAACACCAATGGGCGTAACGGCCTGCCCGCGTTCAACACGGCTCTTTTCAGCCGCCCTGCCCTGGGAACACTGGGAACGTGCCCGCGGCGCTTCTTTTATGGTCCCGGAATCAATAACTGGGATTTGACACTGCAAAAGCTGATCCCGGTTAGCGAGGGCAAAAGAATACAAATCCGACTGGAAGCATTCAACGCTTTCAACCATGCGCAGTTCTACGGTAACCCGATGACAGGGGCACCGGCGGTCAACGGCAGTATCGGCAGCCCTGCCTTTGGGGATATCGAGAACTCGGCGGCTCCCAGACTCTTTCAGATCGGAGCCAAGTTTTTCTTCTAACCTAATGGCAGGGCGTTGCTCAAAAGAACGCAATCGCCCGGCTTACGAAGACGAGAAGAATCCATAGAGACAGGGAAATTCCCGCCCAGTATTGCGCGCTGGATGGAATGTCCGGGCCCTCGTCCCACACAGCCACAGTGCGATACACACCGAAACGAAAGATCAGCGCGTTCAGCCCCACCGCCATCAGGAGCACAAGAGAAAACCAGAACGCGATGTTGCCGTAGTATTCGAGAGGGTCCGACATCGTCAGGATCGTTCCGCTGAGGACCAGTATCCCGAACGCGGCCCACTTCCAGGGCCGGAACTGCTCCATGACCTCTGAAACCGGCGTCTCGCGCATGGCAAGTCCCAGCACACGGAGGTTGCTCATCGCGACCATCCCTCCAAAGAAGGCGATAGCAAGGACGTGGGTGATCAGGAGGACCGGATAGGGATAAGGATCCTCTCGCAACGCTTGACTCAAGGATGTCTGGCTTAGCCAGCGGCAAAATGCAGAAAGCGACATCGCCGAAACCTCCGATTTATCCAAGGACTGCGAACAGCTAAAGATTTCCGATCCACATCCCACACAACAGCACACTGAACCAGAGCGCTAGCGATACGAGAGCTGCGGGCCGGCGCCATCCCAGCGGCTGGGATGCTTCCACGGGAGCGGTCGCCTTGCGAATCACCGTGAAGTGGTAGATGAGCGCCAGCGCGAGGAACACCATCTTGTTGCGAAATGCGGGCACCTGCCAGTACTCGGAGCGATCCGACGACAAGAGATAAGGGCCTGTAATCAACTGGATGAGGATGCCCGTCAGGATCCATGGCGACAACTGCCGGGCCAATTGCGCAACAGTTTGGCGAAGCAGGGAGAGACCGAGGAGCCGAAGGTCCAGTATGGTGACTGTTCCGACTAGAAGAGAGAAGCCGCAGATATGGATCGACTCGACCACAGGAAAGACCCATTCCCAGCGAGCGATGGGATTCAGCGGCGCCGCCTCGGGAATCCCTTGAAGGACACTGAAGATCATTTTGTGTTGCTCCCGACTCGTAGACAAACGACTGCGACAGTCAACATCCTCAAACCACCAGATTGCCCTTTTCCTGACGCAGCCCGGCAGCAACTCCTATGTCCAAGCTCTGAAACTTGCATCGTGCAGGTTCTGCAAGAAACTACTGAGAGAAACTCCGCGATAGACATGCTTTGGATTCCATGTGGAAGCGCCGGAAAGCTTCCTCGGCCGGGACCACTTACATGATCACGCCTTCCCACTTCCATCCGTCCAAGGGGCGGACAATCTTATGCAGGCGAATCCGATGTTCGGTGGGATCACGCCCGGGATTGCCTGTGACGGTAACGTGATCTCCTGGCTTCAGCGTGTCCCGGCTCACATGTTCCCGATCGAGTTGGGCGCCACCGCCCCACTCAACCGACCACGTCTGCATCACACCCTTGGCGTCCGGGGCCTGAACCTTGATGAACGAGTGCGGATTGCGATAGAGGAACTGAGTCAGCGTCCCTTCCACCGTGATCTCTTGATCCACGAAATACGTGGCCGCAAACGAGTGGTGAGCGTAGGCCCGGTTCACGGGCAGCAAGACAGCCGCAATCAGCAAAATAAAAAGTGTGTGCTTCACAAATCCCCCTCGATCGTCCGAGCATTTAATACGGAGCGCCAGTCGTTGATTGGTTAGGCTGAGCGCGGTAGGCGGGATCACCGAGCACAGTCCCATCCGAAAGCTTGGCCGACACGAACATGCCGCCCTTGTCGCCGTTCCTCAGAGGGTGAATGACAATGGTCGCTTTGTCACCAGCCTTGAAGGTTGTGGACCTCCATCCCTGTTTGGAGAGATTGTTTGGGCTGTTGCACTCGACAGTCCATTTATCGGACCCGCCATTGCCGTTGGGGACTTCGATCTCGATCCAACTGTGCGGATTGGTCCACTCGAAATGAACGACCGTGCCGGTCAAGGGTAGCTGTTTGTCACGATCGAACATCGCGGCTGAGTGGTGAGCGGACGCCGTTCCGACAGCCAGTAGCAGAACTGCGCCCAGGCATGTGAGAAATGGAGTTTTGATCCCGCTCTCCTGCGTGCAACCTTTGCCCATTTCTCGGCCATCCCCTTACGGCACGTTTCTCGGTGCCGGACCGCTCATGGTTGCTTGGCTGCAGCGGCGCGGAAGGCCTCTTCGTCCAGCACCTGGCCACTCGCCAGGGTGAGCGATATGAAGAGGCCACCCTTGTCGCCGCTCCTTAACGGCCAGAACATGATCGTGACTTTGTCGCCGGGCTTGAGGCTGTTCGATTTCCAGCCCTGACGCGAAAGATTGTTCGGGCTATTGCACTCGATGCTCCAGTGATCCGTTCCGCCGCTCGAGTTCGGCACATCGATCTCGATCCAACTGTGGGGGTTGGTCCACTGAAATTGCGCGACGGTGGCCGCCGTCGTAATTTTCTTGGAGCGATCGAACATCGCGAACGAATGATGCGCGTATGCCGAGCTGGCGAGAAAGAGCGTGATCGTGCCCAAAGAAGCCGCCAGAGTCTTCTTCATTGCTCCCCCCTTGGCCGACCACGGCCAGCTTCGATTTCTTTCGCATCGCGCCCATATGCCCGAACCACGCGGACCGGCCCTAGATCGCCAGTTGTGTGAATCATATCCAGAAGGTGCGGCAGGGCCGGTAAAATCGGCGTAAAACTTTCTTAACGCGGATTTAATCTTCCGTAAGAGAAGATAAGGAATCGACGCGGCCGCTGTCGCTGGGGCAAACCACGACAGCAACTCCGGCCCTCCCATGAATTCCGGAAGAGTTCTAAGATCATCCCCTCGGGCGCGCCACTTCTTATTTTTCGCCGGGCGAGATCATCTCTATGTTGAAGCTGGCCGGTCAGAACCAACCACTGCGGTAGGCGATCCACCAGCTTACGATGCCGATCGGAATCGTCGCGAAGAGTGCCCACCAGAGCGGCAGGAACAAGTCCGCTGCCACACCGAGGACGGTGAAGCTGGCCCAGAAGATCTTCTTCTCCATCGAGTCATTTTAGCGCCCGGATCGCTCGCCTCGCGGGGAACATCTTTTGTTTGGCCAAAGCGTCATCGAAGTGCGGCGAATCCCCTACAGGACTGAGGCTCGCCGGATAGGTGTTTTCCGTTATGGCTGCCAATTCAGCGTTTTTCTACAATCCGCGGAGTGGTGCAAGACCTGGGCGCGCGGCGCCGGTGCGATCAAGCGATCCAGGGGGGCCATGGTTCTGGAGTCTAATTTCTCCTGGAGGGAAGAATGAGAACACAAATCATTCGCCTAGCTATCGGTTCTGCTTTGGCGATCGCGTTTACGTTGTCGGCGGCCCACGTCACCCGTGGAGATGTGAGGGACGATTGCCACCAAAAACTGGAGGCCGATCGCGCCCGCATCGACCGGGATGCCGCGAAGCATGGCGATAACAGCCGGCAAGTGGCGCACGACGTCGATCGGATGGATGCTGACCGCAATTGGTGCCGCGAGCACCACGCCGATTGGGATCACACCCGCTTTGACGTGGGAATCTACATCAAACACTAAACCTAGCCGGACTGAACCCGTGGCGACGGTGCGCGCATGGTCGCCACGGGTTATGTTCTTCGTGGGATTCGCCCCCTGGATTGCTTCCGCGCCTCATGGAAGCCCTGTCCTTCCGTACAGTTTCCAATCGACGACGCGTCGGAGCAATAAACCGGTTCGCTTGCCGGGCGCCGTTCATACTGCGAAGAGGGACGACGGAGGTTCCGATGCGCTCGAAACTGTGGCCCCTGCTCCTTTTGTCGATTGCGGTCTTCTACCCGGGTGCGGAGCGCTTGGCGGCCCAAGATTCGCAGAGCAGCGCAACCGCCGCGCCAGACGATGCGACTCAACCGGATCAGCCGATGTCCCTTGGCGAATTCGCGCGGCGCGAGCGGGCCAAGAAAAGCAGCGAACCCAAAGCGGTAAAAATCTTCAACGATGACAACATGCCGAGAGCGCTGCTCAGCACCGGGGACAAAGCGCCCGATCTGGGGGTGCAAGGTTCGATGAATTCGTCGAAGGCCACGCTGATTGACTTCTGGGCCAGTTGGTGCGGCGTGTGCCGCGAAGCCTTACCCGGCCTCAAGCAACTGCGGGCCGCTTACGGCGATCAACTGGAAGTGATCAGCGTCGACGAGGATGACGATGCCGCCTCGGGGAACGCCTTCGCTGTGCGAAACGGCATCACCTGGACGCAGCGTTTTGATGAGAATCACCAGATGATGCGGCGCTACGGCGCGAACGCTTTGCCAACGTACGTCCTGATCGGCAGCAATGGGGCCGTGGTTCAAGAGTATGTGGGAGACGATCCCGGAGAGCCGCTGACCGAGCGCATCGGCCCCGATCTCAAGGAAAGCATGGCTTCTCCTCAGTAAGAAACGCTTTGGAAGACCTGCCGTTATCGTGTCGATTAGAAGTGGGGCCCGTCGTATGTTTGCAACGAGTTGCGACCATTTCTAGTTGCCGAGTGTCGATTAGATTGGCCCTGATTTCGCTGAGAGGCTTAGTGCGAGGAAGTGGCCCGCATGCCGGGAATTGACCGCGTCGGGGGCCGCGGACCGAGTCTTCTTCGGATTGCCGTCGTTTCCGAATCGCAAGTTTTCAAGAAACGTTCGGCTCTCGTCGAGAGGGCGGATGACTTTCGTCATCCCAATCACGCTGTCAAACGGCGCCGCAAGCGTCAAGCTGGCCTCGAGCACAGACTCCGCACAGGCTCCCTCGATGCATCATTCGCGGCCGTGGCGACGCAAATTTCATGTGGCGAATAAAAAGCGAAATTGATATCCTCGCTCGTATGCCGGTCCGATCCTGCCGCGTCACGATCCGCGATCTGGAGGGTACCGAGCACTCGGTCCAGGTGACGGCGTCGACGCTATATGAGGCAGTGGCGCTGGGGCTGGCGTCCGTGCGCGGGGAGGAGTGGGTGGCGGGTATCGGGGAAGGGCCGAACACGGTGCGGGTCGCGGTGACGAATGTTCCGGTCGAGCATCATGTGGCGATGAAGGATTTTCACGCGTGGCTCGAACGGCCCGCGAGGTCGCCGAGGGATGTGATGCAGCGGGCGCGGGTTCGCGAGATTCTGGGGTTGAGTGCGTCCCGTACGGCGTGATTTGCGCGGGTGTCGGATTGTGAATGGTGGTGACGGCGCGGGTGGGCGCCGCACCTTGTGGCAAGCAGCGCCCCTACAACACCTCCGCGTGGACGGGCGGGGCGCACGGGATCCCATCGGTCGACTAAGCGAGAAAAGCCCGGGCCTGAAAGCCCCTCTCTCGCAGGGCGCTTTTTCGAGGGCCCGAAAGGCCCGCGCTTCCCAGAGCGCGCGCTTCACCGGGGCGAAAATTTGAATGCACTGCAGACACAGGGGGCACAGAGGAGCACTGAGTGCACGGAGACCCCGAGAAGCTTTTCCTAACCACCCCTTGAAACGAAGCCAAAGCGCGCTTTCAGCCCCGCGCATTATGCTATAAAATTTGTTCAGTGAACATTCGCCAAGGTTCCATCAAACTATTCCGAGTCTTCGGTATCACAGTGTTCTTGCACTGGTCGTGGTTTCTTGTAGCGGCGTACGAAATTAGCCTGCGAGACAAAAGCTATTCATCGCCGGCGTGGAGCGTGCTCGAATATCTAGCGCTGTTTCTGATCGTGACGCTGCACGAATTCGGGCACGCGCTGGCGTGCCGGCAAGTGGGAGGGACGTCGGATCAGATCGTCCTGTGGCCGCTCGGCGGAGTGGCGTATGTGAACCCGCCACCACGGCCGGGCGCGAATCTTTGGAGCCTGGCGGCGGGGCCGCTGGTGAATGTGGCGTTGTTTCCGGTGTGCTCGGCGCTTGTTCTGCTGGGGCGATCGTTTGGTTGGCCGACGTCAATGCCCGATGCTTACGAGTTGGTGGTCGCGATCTGGTGGATCGACGTAGGACTGTTCGTCTTCAACATGCTTCCGGTCTATCCGCTGGATGGCGGACAGATTCTACGGTCGCTGCTCTGGTTTGGGGTGGGACGCGCGCGCAGCTTGATGGCGGCCGTACTTATCGGCTTCGTCGGCGTGGCAGGACTGATCGCGCTCGCTGTGTGGGCGCAGTCCTGGTGGTTCGGGATCCTCTCGGCATTCATTTTGATGAATTGCTGGAGCGGGCTGCGGCATGCGTTCGCGCTGGCGCGTTTCGCGAAGCTGCCGCGCCACCAGGGATTTGCGTGTCCTTCGTGCAAGACATCGCCGCCGATCGGGAACTTTTGGGGATGTGGAAATTGCGGCAGTGGGTTTGACACGTTCCAGACGCAAGCCGTATGCCCGCGCTGCGGGGCCCGGTACGCGTCGACGAAATGTCTGGATTGTGGCAGGTCGTATCCTGTGAGCGAATGGGTTGTTCCGGTGATCGTGTACAACGGCGAGCCGGAATCCGTGAAGGGACTCCCCTGAAGATGCGCATTGTGGCGATAGCGGCCATCGTCGCAGCGATTTGCGCGAGCGGCTGCTCGAAGGCGAATCCACCGGCGGCGTCGGCCATCGTTTCGGACGGTGCGGCGACATCCGCGGGCGGGGCGGCATCGAGCGCCGACGTGGACGGGATTCGCGCGGCGATCGAAGAGCACGTCCGCAACGACCGCAGCGTCAACATGGATATGCTGGCCATGAGCATCGATTCCGTGAGCGTCAACGGAAATCAGGCGCATGCGGAGGCAGCGTTTCGGCCGAAGCAGGGCGGCACCGGCATGGCGATGACGTATCTTCTCAAGCGGCAGGGCAATGGCTGGGTGGTGACGAGCGGGCAGCCGAGCGACGAGCAGTTTGCGCATCCGCCGACCGACGGCGTTCATTCGGGCATGCCGGCAAACCCCGACGAGCCTGCGATCCCGGACCTCACCGACTTCCTCAGGAACAAAACCTCGGATAGCAAGAATTAAACAAAAGAAGATGGAGGCAGCACGAGGCGCGCGATAGTCGAGCTTACGCGACCGCGGCCTGGGCTTCCTCGACGGTCGGGAAGATGCGGAAGAACTGGCTCACCTTCGACATATCCAGCAGTGCCTTGACTTGCGTGTCGAGGCCCGCAATCGCGAGCTGGCGGTTGGCCTTTTGCAGGGCGACGCGAGCGCCCACGAGCGCGCCAAGGCCGGCGGAATCCATGAAGGGCACGCCGCTAAAGTCGATGATGACCGCGGCGGTCGATTGCTCGCGGACGGCGGTCTGAAAGTTGAAGATGGTGTGGATGGTCAACGGACCCTTGAGGGTGAGGAGTTTCTGGCCGTTGGCGGTTTCGACGGTTGTAACGATATCGATTTTTTCGCCTGGCATGGGGCTGGATTGTAGCGAAAGTTCTTGCGTCGCGATGTTAAATTTTCATTACAGCGAGATTGGCGGCGTGTTACCGGCGAAAGCCTATTGAGATGCGGCCGCCGCAGCCTCTTCCTTCGATGGCTGGTAGCGGACCAAGAGCAGGGTGATGTCGTCCGCCTGGTTGGCGCCGCGGCTGAACTCCCGAAGGGAGGCAAGCGCGGTTTGCTGCAGATAATCCAGGCCGGGATTGGTCTGGCCCGCGAACAGCGCGCGAAGCCGGTCGATGCCGTACATCGCTTCCTCGGGGTCGACTGCCTCGGTGACGCCATCGCTAAAGAGAATGAGCGTATCGTCGGGCTGAAGCCTAACGTGAGCGACGTGGTAATCGACTTCGGGCAAGAGGCCAACCGGGCAGCACCCGTCAGTGAAGGGTTCCGTGGCTTCGCCGGCGCGGAGCAGGAGCGGCGAAGGGTGACCCGCGTTGATGTATTCGAGGGTGCCGTCACTGTGGAGAATTCCGAAAAATACGGTTGCGTAGCGGCCGACCTCGGCGTGCTCGCACAGGAAATTGTTCAGATGAACGAACATGGGCGCCGGGTCCGCGCCCAGCATCAGCCCCGAAAGCGCGCCCTGGAGCATGGTCGTCAGCAGCGCGGCGCCGAGGCCTTTGCCTGAGACGTCGGCGATCAGGAATGCCGTGCGGCCGTCCGCCATTTTGAATACGTCGAAGTAGTCGCCGCCGACCGCGAGGCAGGGGATGTTGATTCCGGCCACCTTGAGATGCGGGAAATCGCGGAGTCCGCGCGGCAGGAGCGCCTGCTGAATATCGTGGGCGATATTCACCTCCTGTTCGAGTCGCCGGCGCTGGCGTTCGCGTTCGACCATGCGGGCGTTGTCGAGGATGCTGGCGGCCTGAACGGCGAGCGCGTCGAGAATCTGACGGTCGAGCTTCGAGAAGGCGGCGCGGCGGCGAGAATCGAGATACAGCGCGCCGAGCAAATCGCCACGGTGGTGAGTGCCGGTTTCCGTCGTCTGAGTGCGGCCGCCGGCGTAGAGCGGGATCACGACGACGGCGCGAAGCTGCTGCGAGACGATGCTCTGCGCGGCTTGCAGGCCACTGTCGGCTTGCGCGAGGTCTTCGGTGATGACGCTCGAGCGTTTTTCGAGGGCCATGCGTAGCGCGGTCTGACTAGGAGAGAAGCCGTCGGACGGCAATCGCACCAGCCCCGCACCTCTTGCGAAGCGGGGCTGCAGCTTCCCAGCCTCGTCGGGCTCGAGCAGAAGGGCGCGATCGGCGTCCGTAACGGCGATGGCATGATCCAGCACGGTGCCGAGCACGGACTGCAAGGGAAGCGTCGAATGCAGGAGCATGCTTGCTTCTAAAAGCAAATTGAGTTTGCTTAAGCCCGCGCCCGCGCCGGATGTAACGTGAGTGTCGGGCACTTTCCCGATCAAGGTCATCATGTCGGGAACCACCGTGCCGTTGCTTGAAGAGCGGAAGATGATTTCGTAGGAATCGGCGAGGCCGAAGGAAATGACGTCACCGTCCTTCAGCATGTGGTGGTCAATCTTTTCGCCGTTGACGAAAATGCCTAGCTTCTGGCCGCGGTTTTCAATGTAGTACTTTCCGCTGTCGGCGACGATGGCCGCACATTGGCGCGAAATGCGGCGGTCGTTCAGCTGAACGTGGTTGCCGCCGTCGCCTCCGCGGCCAATCAGGAACGGGGACGCGGCAATGCGAACGATTTGCCGCGATCGATCCGGGGCGATGAGTTCGATGCTCGTGTCTTGGTCAGACATGGGAACAGTCGAGCGTTGCTTCCGCGCGGGCGAAATTGTAGCACGCGGTGCAGCGCCGCGACAGGGCCGCTCTCGAACCGCAGATTATCCGGCATTCCGCGCGAAGCCTGCAACTACATTATTGTGTTCCTGGGCACCCAAGCGTTTCAAGGAATCGTGCAGCGCCCCAAACGCAGGCTGCGTGAGGGTTACCTTGCCTGGAGCACCCACTCTGAAGTCGTTTCGAGGAATTGGAAGCCGTAGCGCTGCCAGGGTGCGCCACGCGATTCGCAGCGCACGGCTTTGGCGGGGCCCGCGAAGCGTTCGCTTTCGCCGGAGACAAAGACTTCCACAATGTCTCCCTGATTCAGCGGCGCCAAGCATCCGGCGAGGAAGCCGGCGGGGCTGACGTTTTCGGTAACGGTCGGCAACTCAAACGACTTGCCGGCCGAGTCGATACCCCGCAGCTTCAGGACCACGCGCATTTTGACGCGCACGTGCGCCCGGCGCTCGGGCTGGTTCGTTTGCAACGCATCGGCAATCTTTTTCTTCAGTTCCTTGTAATCGACGGGTTTCTCGAAAAAAGCGCTCGCGCCAAGTCCTTCGCAATGCCGCTGGTACTTCGCCGCCGACTCGCCGGTGATGACGAGGATCGGGATGCGCGAGGTGTAGCTCAGCGTGTGTAGCGTGTGGCACAGCTCGAAGCCGGAAAGGCGGGGCATCATCAGATCGAGCAGAATGGCCGCGGGCTTGTGTTCCAGCGCCAACCCTAGGGCTTCCTCGGGGTCTTCCGTCTCCAGAATTTCGTAGCTATCGTTCAAACGCATCTTATGAAGATTGCGCATATCCGCGTCGTCATCCACGATCAAGATCTTGGCCATCGTCGAGTCCTCGATTCGGTTTTCGTTCTTTCGGTATCCGCTGCCTTTCAATCTCAGGCGACCGGCGCCGCGGTCGAAACATCCAGCGCCTCGCGAATCTTGCGCGCCAGGCCCTCCCGCGTGAACGGCTTCTGCAAAAAGAGGCTTCCCGGCTCGAGGATTTCCTTTTCGCCCACGCGCTGCCCCGTGTATCCGGACATAAAAACGACCTTCACGTCGGAGCGCTTCTGCTTGAGCTGGTCCGCCAGGATGCGCCCGCTGATTCCCGGCATCACGACGTCCGTGAGAAGCACGTGAATCTCGTCGGTCGTCTGCTCGCTCAAACGCAGCGCCTGATTTCCGTCGCACGCTTCGAGAACGCGATATCCGTAAAGCTCGAGCAGGTGACGCGTCAAAGCGCGCAGCGTATCTTCGTCTTCTGCGAGCAGGATGGTTTCCGTGCCGCGAAGCTCTTCCGGGTGGTCGGGTCCGATGGTTTTCGTCTCGACGGCGTTTTGACCGACGCATGGAAGGTATATGTTGAAAGTCGTGCCTTTGCCACGCGTGCTTACGACGTCAATGTATCCGCCGCTCTGCTTCACGACGCCATAAACCAGCGACAATCCGAGGCCCGTTCCCTTGCCCTTTTCCTTGGTCGTGAAGAACGGCTCGAAGATTCTCTGCTGCGTGGCCGTGTCCATCCCGATGCCGTTGTCGCTGACGGTCAGCAGGATGTATGCGCCGGGCAGGACGGGATAGGCGTAGCGCCGCGCAAACTTGTCGTCGATTTCGAAATTGGCCGTTTCGATCACGAGCCTGCCGCCCTCGGGCATCGCGTCCCGCGCGTTCACCACGAGGTTCATGATTACCTGCTCGATCTGACCCTGGTCGGCGCGGATTTTCCCAAGGGCCGGATCGAGACTGGTCAGCAGCTCGATATCTTCGCCAATGAGCCGCCGCAGCATTTTTTCTGTGTCGGACACCACGGCGTTCAGGAGGAGAATTTTCGGCTCCAGCACTTGCTGCCGGCTGAAAGCCAGGAGCTGTTTCGTCAACGAGGAAGCGCGGCTGCCCGCCTTGATAATCTGATCGACCGGTGCGCGCATCGAGTCCGTCTCCGGGATGCGCTCCTGAAGAATCTCGGCGTACCCGATTATCACACCCAGCAGATTGTTGAAATCGTGCGCGACGCCGCCCGAAAGGCGGCCGATGGCGTCCATCTTCTGCGATTGCCGGAGCTGTTCCTCGAGACGCCGCCGCTCGCTGATATCGCGATTCACGATGACGAGAGTTTCAACCTCACCTTTGGCATTCATTACCGGACTCGCCGTCGATTCCAGGTAGACCCAGCTCCCGTCCTTGTGCCGCATCCGGTATTCGATTCTGCGCCCGACGCCCGTGCGCCGCGCGTCAGCCGCCGCGTCCACCACGATCTGGCGGTCGTCAGGGTGGACCTGCTCGAAGGACGAAGTCGCCTCGAGTTCATCGAGTCCATAGCCCAAAATTCGGTGATAGGACGGGCTATTGTAGATGCGCTTTCCGCTCGAATCGACGACGGCGATCATATCAATCACGTTTTCGCTGATGAGCTGGAAGAACTCTTCGCGTTCGACCAACCGGCGCCGCATGCGCGTGATCTGGAGCTGTTGATACGCGACGTACAAGTCGAAGACGAGCACCAAGGCGATCAAGCCGCGAATTGCGACCAGGAGGTCGGTTCGCCCGGCTTCCACGGAACGCGCGTGAAGAACACCCAGCGCGAAGGAGGTCAACCCCGCCGTGAGCAGCAACGTCACCGCGATCGCCGCCCACGAGAGAGACCACTCGCGGATCTCGATTTGGCGCATGTGCGCGGCTTTTGGTGTCGTCGCTTCGGGTACAGCGCTCATTGCAGCTCCGGAAGTCACGCCGAGGAAGGCCGGACCAGGAATGCCTCAGACACTCATGGTAGAGGATATCGGCAAGTCTTGAAGTATTTTCACTGAGGTTGTAGCCGAGTCAGTAAATACGCAGGCAGGCGGCGTGCGGTTGTGAAACTGTTGCCCTTTGGTACAGGTCCTGGAGATTCAAGACGAGATGGCTGCTTCGCAAGGCAAAGAGACACGTCGCGGGCGGGGCGCTGCCGCCCTGCCCGCGAGCGTTGTGGTTGCAATTACTTGGTGAAAACGTTCGTCGTGTCGAAATTGCCCATGCCGCTTTCCACGTGAGTCACGTCCGTCAGGGTGTTGCCGTCGGCGCTCAGCGTGTAGGTGTCCTTGATTTTGACGTCACTGCCCTGAAAGCTCGTCTTCGCGTCAATCACCAGGGCGTTGCCGTCCCAATGAGCCACGCCGGTCACCTGGCTGCCGCCCATTCCGGGCCACGTTGCCGACTGGCCGTCCGTGGTGAGCGACTCGGTGTAGGCCATATCGCCCATCATGCCGCCCTTTTGGTCAATGGCGATCTTGACGGACGGTCCCTCCTCGGTGATTGTGTCCACCTGGCTGGCCGGCGCCTGCATTTGGCCGAAATTACTTTTTGCCGTATCAAGTTTCCACGTGCCGCTCAGATTGGGTTGCGGTCCGCCGGCATGGATCATGGCCGCGGCACCGGACGAGGCTGCCATTCCGCCGCCCGCGGGTGCGGCCTCAGCTGTCGCCGAGCCACCCTTGTTATAGACCAGTTTCCGGTCGCCATTCATGGTGGCGGAGGAGATGTGCGACGTCATGGTAAGCGTCGATCCGTCGGGCGACGCTGAGAATGTCAGCTTGTCCGTGAGATCCGAGCCCTGGAAGGGAACCGTCTCGGTGACGACGACCGAGTCTCCGTCCCAGCCGCACTGAATCTTGCTGAGCTTGAGACCTGGCATCAGTTGCGCCTTCGGATCGTCCGGCGCGAAGGTGACCTCTTTCCCGTCGAGCGTGCACGCCCGCGTGTAGGTCTGGGCGCCGCGCGCGGTGACGCTGGTGACGTGCTGCTGGAAATCCGAGCCGTTGATCTGAATCGTGTCCGTCTCGCTTTGCGGCGGCGGGAACTGCCCGAAGCTGCTCTTCAGATTGTCGAGCGTCCAGGTGCCGTTCATGCTGGCGCCGTTTTGCGCCAGGGCGGGCATCGCGAGCGCTGCCGCGCCAAAGAAAATCACGAGAAACTTTCGATCCATGGACCACCTCCTGCGTTCCTATACGTGTGTTGCGTGCCGGTAGTTTCAACCAGTAGTTTCAAACCGGGGAGCGGCGGGGATTATACACCCGCGGTGGCTGGCGCGCTTCTTTAGGAATTGAGGTGCTGGCGGAGGACTCCGAGCATGCGGCGCAGGGGTTCTGCGGCGCCCCAAAGCAGCTGATCGCCCACGGTGAACCCGCCGAGAAACTCGGGTCCGAGGTTGAGTTTGTGGAGCCGCCCGATCGGGACATTGAGGGTGCCCGAAACCGCAGTCGGGGTGAGGCAGCGGAGCGTCGATTCTTTCGTGTTCGGAATGACGCGCACCCACGGGTTCGCGTCGGCGAGAATCCCTTCGATGTCGGCGAGCGGGACGTTCTCCTTGAGCTTGATGCACAGCCCCTGGCTATGGCACCGCATGGTGCCCACGCGGACGCAGATGCCATCGACGAGCACGGGTGGATCGAGCCCTAGAATCTTGTTGGTTTCGGCGATGCCTTTCCATTCTTCGCGAGTCTGGCCGCCGGGCATGTTTTCGGCGATCCAGGGCAGCAGGCTGCCCGCGAGCGGCGCACCGGACTCTTTGGTCGGCAGGGTCGATGCGCGCTGCGCTTCGATCGTCATGCGATCGACTTCCAGCGCGCTTTCAGAGGGATGCGCGCGCGTGGGATTGGTGAGGCACTCCATCTGCTTCACCAATTCGAGCATGGTGGCGGCACCCGCGCCGGAGGCCGCCTGATAAGTCATCGTGGTGATCCACTCGACCAGTCCCGCCTTGAGTAGGCCGGCCACCGCCATCAACATCAGGCTCACGGTGCAGTTCCCGCCGGGGAAGGTGCGAATTCCGCGGCGCAGGCCATCCTGAATCACGTCTGCGTTCACCGGGTCGAGAATGATGATTGCGTCGTCGGCCATGCGCAGAGCGGAGGCCGCGTCGATCCAGTAGCCGTTCCAGCTATCCTTGCGCAGCGGCGCGTAGACTTCCTTTGTGTAGTCGCCGCCCTGGCAGCTGATCACGATATCGCACGCCGCGAGCTCGCGCAGATCGGCGGCATTCTTCAGCGGCTCGCCATTGGCCTCTCGCGGACCCGCGCCGCCTGCGTTGGAGGTCGAGAAAAAGATCGGCTCGATACCGTTGAAATCGTGCTCCTCCCGCATCCTGTGGAGGAGCACGCTCCCGACCATCCCTCGCCAGCCGACAATCCCCAGACGCAACACGTTTCGTCTCCCTTTCCGCCAAGCGCAAGAAACCGCTCATTTCAGGCTGGCATATCGCGCCCGAAATTTCAAATCGATGTTGTTCGATCACGAAGTGGGTGATGCGCGATGATTAGCCCGCTTTGCGCTTGGACTTTTTCGCAGGCGTCTCCGCCTCGGCCTTCGGCGCGGCGCGGACGAGCGATTTGCGCTCGGCGGCGGGCCCGGGCTTGGCTGCGAGACTGTTCTTCAGCGCCTGCATCAGATCGATCACGGGAGCGCGCGCCACATGCGGCGCCGTGGTGACTTCCACGCCCTTGGCCTTCGCGTCAATCAGCTCCTGCAGCGCTGCCTGATAGGTGTCGTGATATTTTTCGGGCTGGAACGGCGCAGCAAGACTCTTGATCAGCTGTTCGGCCAACGCGCGCTCCTGTTCTTTCACTTCGACTTTGTCCGTGCCCGCTTCCACGGCCGGGCGAATTTCATTCGCGTAGAACATCGTGTGCAGGGTCAGGCCGTTCTCCTGCGGCCGGATGATGACGACGTACTCGCGATTGTGCATGCTCACCTTCGCGATGGCCGCGTATTCGGAGTCGCGCATCGCCGCCAAAAGGAGCTGGTAAGCCTTGCGGCCCTCATCTTCCGGCGCGAGATAGTACGACGCGTCGAAATAGATCGGATCGATTTCGCCCAGCTTGACGAATTCGAGAATCTCCATCGTCCGCGCGGATTCAGGCTCGACAGCCTCGAGTTCTTCCTCGGTGAAGAGCAGGTACTGATCCTTTTCGTATTCGTATCCCTTCTCGATTTCATTGCGCTCGACCATGCGGTTGCACGTCGGGCAGAAAAGCGGCTGCTTGAGCCGCGTGTGGCACACCTTGTGCAGCTGATTGAAACTCACGCGCTCCGTGCGCGCGGCGGGCGAGAGGCGCACCGGAATCGAGATCAGGCCAAAGGCCAGGAAGCCTTTCCACGAGGATGCGGGCATGCACAATCTCCTTTGTGCCGGACTGGGCGCGAACCTGCCTCGCGCGCCGGTCGATTATACGCAGCAGCTTTTCCGTGCGCCATGCTGTCAAGAGGGTAGGTGCGCTTTTCGCTACGTCTTCGCCCGAGGCCCAGCCGCGGCCGCCCGAATATTTTTGCAAGAGTTGGGGTGGACTTATGGGACGGCAAGTATAGAATGGCGCGTTGCGGAACGAGGCGTCCGGCAAGTGCCGCGACGCATCAGAGGCGTGTGGGGGATAACCAGTGATTGTCGGCGTTCCCAAGGAGACGTTTCCGGGCGAGCGGCGTGTGGCGTTGGTTCCGCTGGTGATCCCGAATCTGGCGAAGGCCGGCATGCAGGTGGTGATCGAGACGGGCGCGGGCAGCGAGGCGGGCTACCCGGACGCCGTGTACGTCGAAAAGGGCGCGAAGATTCTTCCCGATCGCGCCTCCGTATTCAAGCAAGCCGACGTCATCACCCAGGTTCTTTGCTACGGCTCGAACGACCGCACCGGCAAAGCCGATCTTCCCCTTCTGCGCCGCGATCAGATACTCATCGGGTTTTTGCGCCCGCTGGGATCAAAGGAGATCGTGCAGGAAATCGCCGCCGCGGGCGTGTCGGCCTTTGCCGTCGAACTGATGCCGCGCACGACGCGCGCGCAGAGCATGGACGCGCTCTCCTCGATGGCCACCGTATGCGGCTACAAGGCCGTGGTCATTGGCGCGGACATGCTGCCCAAATTTTTCCCGATGCTTACGACTGCCGCGGGCACGATCACTCCCGCGCGTGTCCTCGTCATTGGCGCCGGGGTCGCCGGATTACAGGCGATTGCCACGGCTCGACGGCTCGGCGCGGTCGTCTCCGGCTACGATCTCCGTCCCGCCGTGAAGGAACAGGTGCAGAGCCTCGGCGCACGCTTTGTCGAGCTGCCGCTCGAAACGGGCGACGCGCAGGACGCTCGCGGCTATGCGAAGGCACAGGATGAGGCGTTCTACGCCAAGCAGCGCGAGCTGATGGGGAAAGTGATCGCCGAGAACGACGTGGTGATCACGACGGCCGTGGTGCCGGGCAAGAAAGCGCCCGTGCTTGTGACCCGGCAAATGGTTTACGGAATGGCGCCCGGATCGGTGATCGTCGATCTCGCGGCCGAGCGCGGCGGGAACTGCGAACTTACGCGCTCCGGCGAGACGATCGTCGACCGCGGCGTCACCATCATCGGGCGAATCAATCTCGCGAGCACGGTCCCGTTTCATGCAAGCCAGCTCTACGCCCGCAACCTCACCGCATTTTTGCTCCTCCTGGTGAAAGACGGGAAGCTGAATCTAAATGTCCAGGACGAGATCATACGAGAGACGCTGTTGACCCGGGGCGGGGAAGTGGCGAATGCGCGCGTGCGGGAGTTTTTCGGCCTGCCGGCGCTGGTGGCGCAATCTTCGTAAGGAGGAATCGTGCCTGCGGACTTCATCTCAAATCTCTACTTATTCATCCTGGCGGGGTTTGTCGGTTTTGAGGTCATCAAGCGTGTTTCGCCCCTCCTGCACACGCCGCTGATGTCGCTCACGAACGCGCTTGACGCGATCGTCGTGGTCGCTGCGATCATCATCGCGGGGCGCCACGAAACCGCCCTTTCGACCACCCTCGGAGCGATCGCTGTGGCGGCCTCTTTCAGCAACATGGTGGGCGGCTTCTTCATCACGGACCGCATGCTGCGCATGTTCAAGACGGGCAGGCCGCAAAAGTGACTTCTCTCGCGACCCAGCAGCTCCTCGATTTCGCTTTCATCGCCGCGGTAGCCCTTTTCATTCTGGCGTTGCGGTGGCTCAGCTCGCCCGTTACGGCCAGGCGAGGCGTCCTGGCGGGCGAGATTGGCGCGGCGCTCGCCGTCGGGGCCACACTGCTCAATCCGGAGCTGGTCCAGTATAAGTGGATCGTCATCGCGCTGATTATCGGCGCGGGCATCGGCATTCCCCTCGGCATGGTCCATATGACGGCCGTGCCGCAGCGGACGGCGCTCAGCCACGCGTTCGGCGCCCTCTCTGCCGCAATGATCGGGATCGCGGAATACTACGTCGGCGTTCCCCACGTAACTCGGTTCGAAATGGGGGAAATCAGCCTCGAAGTAATCATCGGATCGCTCACCTTTACCGGAAGCTTGATCGCCGCCGGCAAGCTGCAGGAGATCCTGCCGCAGCGCCCCATCACCTATCCGGGGCAGAATTTCGTGAGCCTCTCGGCGCTCAGCGCGGCACTTCTGATCGCGATCGCCCTCACGGTGAAACCAAATCAAACGTTTCTATTCCCGATCATGGTGGGAGTGGCGCTGATTTTTGGCGTGCTGCTGGTGACGCCGATCGGCGGCGCGGACATGCCGACCGTCATCTCGCTCTTGAACTCATACGCCGGCTTTTCTGCCGCCCTTCTGGGATTCGTGCTTAACAGCAAGGTGCTGATCGTTGCAGGCGCGCTCGACGGGTCTTCGGGCTTCATCCTCTCGGTGATCATGTGCAAGGCGATGAACCGGTCGTTTACGAACGTGATGTTTGGCGCGTTCGGCCAGGTGCAGGCGTCGGCCGCGGCTGCCACCGAAGCGAGAACCGTGCGGAGCGCCTCACCGGAAGAGGCGGCCGCGATTCTCGCGGCGGCAAGTAAGGTCGTGATCGTTCCGGGCTACGGCATGGCGGTCGCGCAGGCGCAGCACAAGGTCCGCGAGCTGTACGACGTGCTCAGCAAGAAGGGCGTGGATGTGAAGTTCGGGATTCACCCGGTAGCCGGGCGTATGCCGGGCCACATGAACGTCCTCCTGGCGGAGGCGGATATTCCCTACGACCGCCTGCTCGAAATGGACGATATCAACTCCGAGCTCCCCCAAACTGACGTCGCTTTGATCATCGGCGCGAACGACGTGACGAACCCCGCGGCGCGCACCGACCCCAGCAGCCCGATCTACGGCATGCCCATCCTCGATGTCGACAAGGCCCGGACCGTGATGGTGATCAAACGCAGTATGAGTCCGGGATTTGCCGGAATCGACAATCCGCTCTATTACCTGGATCGAACGCTGATGCTCTTCGGAGACGCGAAGGCGTTTGTGGGCGATATCGTCCGTGAGCTTTCGGGTGGCGCTCACCACTAGCGCCCGCGACGGGCGAGTTCACCGATCTCTAACATTCTGCTCGGTATACGATATGTAGTGCTTCGCTAGCCACGTATCTTGCGTTTACCTATTTAGCCCCCTTCCTTAAATGTATCAGCTGGTTTTGGAGCTAAACCTAAGGGGGAGTGCACGTTTCGCACCAATTGGGACACTTTGGCGTTGTCCCTGCACCCGGAGGCTAATAGATTTGTAGGAATCGAATCGTGCTTTTGATTGCTGGCAGGCGCGCCTAAATCTCGCGGCCGCTTGCTAAAGCAAGCAACTGAGCGAAGAGGTTTCGGGAAAAAGCAACAGGATATCCCTGGGGGAGCAGTTCTTGGCCGGTGTGAGTCTTCGGAGTCGCAAAGTCGTGTCTGGCGTGGTGGCGGACGAGGCCGTTGTTGTGCCCATTCGCGAGGGCTCCGCACAGCCCGGCAGCGTCTACACGTTCAACGAATCAGGCACAACCATCTGGTCGATGATCGAGGGTGGCAGCAGCGCTGCGGAACTCGCCGCCTATCTCGAGTCCGAATACGACATTTCGGCCGAGCAAGCGGCCGAGGATACCAGGGAGTTTCTTGTCGCACTGGTTGAAGAAGGCTTGATCGAGCCGGCGTAGCAGGTTGGCAAACCACGGCTGAGGCAGCCGGGACTTGGGATGAACAAAAACAATCACATCACATCTCGCCGCGCTCGAAGGGACGGCCGGTTCAGGCGGACCGTCTTCGTTGAAACCTCCCTGGAACGAGAAGCTGTTGATCCGATCGCACAGGCGCAAGCCGCTCTTCGCACGCTTGGGAGCAAGTAGCGATGCGGACGTATCCTTTTTCGCCCACCCAGCTCATGGTTGCCGCAGTGTGCCTGGTGGCGGCGGTCTCGCTGCCGCTGGCAGGGCAGAGGATCGAAATCGTGCAACAGCGCATGCCGATGTTTCAGGATTGGAGCACGCGTTCTGTGGTTTACCCGCGCGTCGGCCCGATGACCGCGATGCAATCGGCCGCGCGGGATCCACGGGCGCGGTTCCTGTGGTCGCAGGTACTGTCGGCCGGAGGCGGAGGATTGTCGGGCCGAAGCGCGCCGCTCGGTGGACATGTGGGTTCTCCCTTCATAGCACCGTGGCGCAGCCCTTCCGTGCAGCCGGGCGCGATGCATCGCGATTGGGCAATCAATCTCGGAGCGGCGGGAACGGCCGCTGCGATGTATCCGGCCAAGTTCGGGTTTGATGTGACTGCGGCGCCGAGTTGCGCGAACGATTACACCGTTTTCCCGGTCAACGCGCCAGGCGGCAGCGGGCAGCCGAACATCGTCGCCTTCAACTACCTCTATAGCGGGACAGCCGGCGCGACCGGAATTTGCAACCGCACGGCCACCGGAAGTGACACCGGCGTCGCCGCCAAGGTGTTGTGGTCCTATAACGTGCAGGGTCTCGCGGGCGGCGGCGCCGTCACCACTTCGCCCGTAATTTCGTACGATCCGACCACGCCAACTGCGTCTGGAACCAAGGCTGCGTTCGTCGAGTCTTCGGGTGGCGGCCAGATCGTCGCAGCGATCATTACTGCCGGGCACGCGGGCACCGGCTACGCCGTAGGCAACACCGGTACGATTGCGGGCGGCACCGGTACCCTCGCCACGTTGCAAGTCACCGCCGTTAATGCGGGTGCGGTCACAGCTTTCACGATCACATACCGGGGTACGGGATACGCGGTCAAGGCGGGAGTCGCGACCACGGCAACGAGCGGAACCGGGAAGAATCTTGAGATCAGTATCACAACGATCTCGGTCAGCAGCGCGGCGCATTTCCACGTGCTGGCTTGGAACGCGGGGGATGGCCAAAACACGGGCAATCTGCAAAGCGTGTTCTCGCCCAAAACGATCAGCACTTTTTCTGCGACGAATCCCGCTGTCGGCAGCGGCACCGCAACAGATCTTGCCCTCGGCTCATCGGCCTCCGGCACTGACACTCTTTCCTCTCCGTTTGTGGACTACACAAGCGATAAGGCTTACGTGGGCAACGACATCGGCGTGCTCTATCGAATCAAAGACGTCTTCTGCACAAGCGGGAACCCGGATTGCTCCGGTGGGACACAGCCCGCGCCCAGTCTCGACACCACATGGGGTTCGGAGGGCGCGGTTACCGTTTGCTCGGGAAAGCTCACTGCTCCTGTCCTTGACTTTGTCACGCTCAACGTCTTCGTAGGCTGCTCTGACGGGAAACTCTACGGTTTCAATTCGTCTGGTGCACCTCTTGCAACTCCTTCCGTGACGCTTGGCAATGGCTCGGCCCTCGGCGGGATCGTGGATCCACCGATCGTCGACGGATTGGATGGCTTTGTCTACGCCGTGAGCGGGTCGAACGGCACCAACGCCGTTCTTGTCCAGGCCTCCACGACCCTAGGCACGCACACGACCGTGACTGTCGGTGCCGCCAACATCTTCAATCTTCACGAACCTGCTTTCAGCAACGCGTACTACACGAGCCCGACAGCGGCGGGTGCGCTGATTTACGTCGCTGCTTACAACAGCGCCGGAAACGAAATCGAGCTGTACGCATACTGCTTCAATGGGTCGAGCGCGCTGGGGAATTGCCCGGGCGTTACTCCAGCCGGTCCCGAGACAGCCATCTTGAACACGGCACCGGGAAGCCAGCTCGAATACGCGCCGCTCACGGAGTTCTATAACGCGACGACCGCGAATGACTGGCTCTTTGTGGGCGTGCTCCAGAACCGGAATCCGAACATCGGGCTCTTCAACATCAATTCATTTCCCGCGTCGGCGACACTTGCCGCCAGCACACAGGAAGGAAGCGGAGCTTCGGGAATGGTTGTCGACAACGACAGTTCGAGCGGACAGGCTTCGAGCATCTATTTCGGCGTGCTCGACACGACAGCGGCGTGCGGCGCAGGGGGCACCGGCGGCTGCGCTGTCAAGCTGACGCAGGCGACATTTCAATGAGCGAAAAAGTCCAGGCGCGAACCGCAAACGTCGAGACAGGTTCCGGCAAGACCGGCAAGCCGAAGAAGGCCTACCAGAAGCCGGCCTTCCAGCACGAACGTGTCTTCGAGACGATGGCACTCTCCTGCGGCAAGCTTTCACCGACGCAGTTCAGCTGCCATTTCAACCGGAAGGTTTCCTAAAGCGGTGGGAGGCAGGGAAGCGATGCCAGAGCGGGCAGCGATCGAGATGGAGCTCGCCGAAGAAGTGCTGAGATCCTACGGCAAGCTCCGGATCATGGCGCGCGGTTCGAGCATGATCCCGACGATTTTTCCGGGCGACGTTCTTTTCGTGGAGCGCAATCCGCTCGCGCGCCTTCAGCCGGGTCACATCGCGCTCGCGTCGCGTGGGGGCCGCTTCTTCGCTCATCGCATTGTCCGGCTCACCGCCCTTGGCGGCGCGCCCCGCGTGATCACGCGCGGTGATGCTCTGGCCGCGGATGATCCGGCATTCTTTTGCGACGAGATTCTCGGCCGGGTGACGTTCGTCGTCCGCGGCGAGAGACACATTGAGCTTGGCGACCAACCCGGCCCGAAGGCCTCGCGAATTCTGCGGTGGGCGATCCGTAATTCGGATGCTGTCGCGGCAGGAGTTATGTGGCTTCACTCGTTGTGCGGCCGGATCTCGGCGCCTGCGGGCGAAGCGCGGACGAAGACTTTGGCGAAATTGGCGGAGTGTCTGTAATGAGCGTTATTTCTTCCGCGGCGATTCTTGACTCTCACGTCATTGCAGGACCGCCGGCTGGGGTTACGGTTGAAATCGGTGGCCTTCCAATCTTCCTGCGCTCCGGCAACGCCGACTTTTGCCGCATGCTTGAGCGGCGCTACGTCGGCTTCGTCAATCCGTTCGCATCGGCCGAATATGAATTCGAGATCGACCTGAATCCTCCTTCCGCGCCCTCCGACGAGGATGCGCGCGTCTGGAAGAAAGATACCCTCTGGTTTTTCGAGCGAGGCGATTTTCACGCCGAATGGGATTCGCGGACACGCCGTGGCTGGGTTCGTCAGGCGCCGAATCCCTACGCGATCGACACGGTCCTGCGCATCGCGCACTCGCTCGTGCTCGCCGAAGAAGGCGGCTTCCTGCTGCACGCGGCGAGCGCCATTCGCTCGGGTCACTCCTTCATTTTCACCGGAGTTTCTGGCGCTGGAAAAACTACGATCTCCCGCCTTGCGCCTTCCGACGCCGCGGTTTTGACCGACGAGATCTCGTACATCCGGCGGCGCCCCAGCGGGTATCGCGCCTACGGCACCCCTTTCGCCGGGGAACTCGCACGCGTGGGTGAGAACCTTTCCGCTCCCCTCGGCGCGGTCTATCTTCTCGAAAAAGGGCCGGTCAATTGCATCAAACCGATCGACGACCGGCGGGCCGTGCGCGCGCTTTTGCGCAACATCCTGTTCTTTTCCCACGACGAGCAATTGGTGAAGCGCGTATTCGACTCCGCTTTCGAGTTCGTTTCGTGCGTCCCCACAGCCCGGTTGATCTTCACGCCGGACAAGCGCGTATGGAGGCTGATCGGATGAAAGAAATCTACATCGCGCGAAGCAGTGAGGTCGCCTCGCGCGTTCTCGATGGCGAAATCGTCATCATGTCGGCGACCGATTCGACGCTTTTTAGCCTGAGCGAAGTTGCGACCGTCATCTGGCAGGCGGCCGATGGGCGGACGCCGTTGTCCGAAATCGTCCGCAACAGGATTTGTGCGGAATTCGACGTTGCGCCCGACGCCGCCTCCCGCGACGCCGAGGCTTTTGTCGAAGACCTGGAGCGCCATGGAATTCTGCGCGTGTCGAGCGAACCCATCATTGCGGATCAGCCGGCGCCTGGAATCCCGGCCGGCTCAAGTGCCGCGAGGACCGCATGAGCCTCATGCAACAGCTCAACGCGAAGGCCCTGCGGATGGGCATTCCGCTGAGCGTGCATCTCGACATCACCTATCGTTGCAATGAGCGCTGCGAGCACTGCTACCTCGATCATGATGATCACGGCGAAATGATCACCGTCGAAATCTGTTCGCTTCTCGACGACCTCGCGCAGGCCAACGTCTTCTTTCTCGTGCTCAGCGGCGGCGAGCCGCTCGTCCGGCGCGACTGCTTCCAGATCATCGAATACGCGCGCACGCTCGGTTTCAATGTGAAGTTGAAGACGAACGCGGTGCTGATCCGCGAAAAAGAAGCGCGGCGCCTCCGCGAGCTGGGCGTCGAGCAGGTGCAGATCAGCGTCTATTCGCACCGCCCCGAAGTTCACGACGCCATCACGAAGCTCCCGGGTTCTCTCAAACGCACGCTCGCTGGAATTCGGCTGATGCGGGCTGCGGGGCTCAAGGTCACGCTCGCGAACGTCCTGATGCGCAGCAACTCGCACGATGGCGACGGTGTCCGCGAACTCGCCGCCGAAGTTGGCGCGCACTACACGCTCGATCCCACGATCACGCCGATGATGGACGGCAGCACTTCCGTCCTCGAACATCGCGTCTCCGCGGACGACCTGCGCGCCGTTTTCAACGATCCGACTCTCGTGGGCGACGCCGAAAGCTTCTGCGCTCCGCCTCCGCCGGTCGACGACGGAATCCGCGAAGGGCTTCCTTGCAGCGCCGGACACACTGCTTGCTACATCTCGCCGTATGGCGATCTCTATCCGTGCGTGCAGTTTCCGCTGGCGTGCGGCAACGTGCGCACGCAGAAGTTCCTCGACATCTGGAGGAATTCGCCGCAGCTTGCCGAAGTCCGTTCGATTCGCGGCAAGGATCTCACCACGTGCTCGTCGTGCTCGCATCTCGGCACGTGCACGCGCTGCCCGGGACTCGCTTACATGGAAGGCAACATGCGCGGCCCGTCCACAGCAGACTGCGAGAAATCTTTCGTGCGCACCGGAATTCCGACCGCTGGAATGCTTGCTCGCGTGTCCGGATCGGCATCCCCGCACCGTCCGGCCCCCGGCCTCGTTCAAATTCGACCCCTCTAAATCGGCTGTATTGATCTTTGCCGGCGCGGGTAGCATCGTGTTTTCGTGGCCACGCCGAAAACGCAGGAGCAGGCGCGCGTTCGCGCTGACGATTCGCGTGAAGACATCGCGCCGCACTGAGCTAAAGGACGTCACCTCCGAAATCGAGCTGCCGTGCGCGATTCCGGCTGCTCGGCTGGCGTCTGCCACCTCTAGGTTCCGCATGCGACCGCGGACGTGCTCGTCAACGAAGGCGATGATCCCGCCGTAGCCCGCGACATTGAATCCGGGCTCGACCGCCTGCTCCCGCAGGCCGCCAACTACACGCACGCCGAGGGCAACTCCGATTCGCACATCAAGACCGCGCTCGTCGGCTCGTCGCAAACCATCTTCATCGAGAACGGCCGGTTGGCGCTTGGCCGCCGGCAGTCCGTATTTTTCGCCGAGTTCGATGGTCCGCGCACTCGCGAGCTCCGCATCAAAATCATTTCGGACCCGCTGGCGGAGGCCTTTAGCCGAGGTGTGGAGTGCGGTGGCTCGCCACCGCCGCTTGCCGCCCGGGCGTGCCCGGGCGCGCCCCACGCTCAGCCCATGGTGCACGCGGAAGATAGCGCCAAGATGTGGACCCCGCGGGCTCGTCGAGGCGGGTCGACGGCTTCCGATCCGGCAGGATTGGGCTCCGTAGCGTACAATCCTTTACAGATGCCCTTCAAATCCGGTTTCGTCGCCATCATCGGGCGGCCCAACGCAGGCAAATCGACGCTCGTCAACACGCTCGTCGGCCGCAAAGTCGCCATCGTTTCGCCACGCCCGCAGACCACCCGCAATCGCATCCACGGCATGGTGAACCGCGCCGACGCGCAAATCGTTTTGGTCGATACGCCCGGCATTCACAAGCCCGATGGCGTCCTCAGCCGGCAGATGATGGGCGAAGTTCGGCAGTCGCTCGAAGGCATCGACATCCTCTCGCTCATCGTCGACGCGACCGCCGAATTCGGCGCGGGCGACCGCTTCGCAATCGAGTGGGTGAAGCGTTTCCACGGCCCGGTTTTCTTGCTCCTCAACAAGGTCGACACGATACGGAAGGAACTCCTGCTTCCACTGATCGAGCGCTACCGCCTGGCCTTCGATTTCGCGGAGATTTTTCCCATTTCCGCGCTGACTGGCGAAGGTTGCCCCGCTCTCGTCAACGGCTGGCTCGCGCGCCTGCCCGAGGCCCCGCCGCAGTTTCCGCAGGATCAATTCACGGACCAGCCCGAGCGGTTCCTCGCTGCCGAGCTTGTCCGCGAAAAAGCGATCCTCGCGACGCGCGAAGAAATTCCGCACGCGGTGGCCGTGCTCGTCGACTCCTTCGAGGAATCGGACAAGCTGATCAAGATTCGCGCCACGATTTACGTCGAGCGCGAGGGGCAGAAGGGAATTCTCATCGGCAGGGGCGGCGAGACTATCAAGAAAATCGGCACGCAAGCGCGCAAAGAGCTCGAATCGATCCTCGACGCCCACATCTTTCTCGAACTTTTCGTGAAGGTGCAGGCCAACTGGCGCCAGAATTCCGCGCTCGTCCGCCAGCTCGATTGGCACCGCCAGCTCGAGCAGCTCGGCGAGATACAGCAAGAAGAAACCGAGCTTTAGGGGCTCACGACGTCGAGATCGTGCGCGACGACTACCGTGCCGCTATAGCCCTTCTTCAGCGTGTCGACCAAATCCTGCTGCGTGGCATTTCCCATGAACGCGAGGTGCGTCGTCACGAGGGCCTTCGCGCGGGCGCGCGTCGCCATGTCGGCAAGTTGCGCGGCCGAAGTGTGAAACGCGGCCATATAGCGCGCCCAGTGTTCCGCCGCAGGCGAACCGCCAGTTGGCAAGCCGATATAGACCTCATGGATCAGGAGGTCGCATCCGTTGCAGGCGTCCACGACGCTTTCCGCAGGCGCCGTATCGCCCGAAATGACGATGCTTTTCCCGTCGGCATCGAAGCGGTAGCCGAGCGCCAGTGGCCAGCTTCCGTGCCGGACGGCAAATGCCGTCACTTTGACCCTCGCGTCCTGATAGATCACGCCCGGCCGGATTTCATGCGCATTCACTTTGTATCCGGTCCTATTCGCTCCCTCGAGCCCGGTCGTGCGGACGTGGATGTCCTCGGCGTAGGCCTTGAGAATGTTCTCGGCCATCGCCGAAATCCCCGCCGGCCCGTAGACTTCAAGCGGTGCTACGCGGCCCATCACCCACGGAGTCAGGATCAGGTCGGGGAGCCCTAGAGTGTGATCGGAATGAAGGTGGGTGATGAATACGATCCCAAGCGTGGCAGGATCGAGCGCCTGAATTCCATTCGTGTACGCCGCGTCTGCCTGACGCACCACCCCCACACCCGCGTCCACAATGTACGCTTGGCCGCCCGCGACGACAGCGAGACTCGGTCCCTGGCGGTTCGGCGTGGGCCCTGGCGTGCCCGTCCCGAGGAACACGACGAACGGCGCCTGCTGGTTTTCGGCGCTGCCACCAGCCGGCTTTTGGCCGGGGGCAACAACGACGAACAGGAGAATGCCCAGGGTCAGCGCAAAGCCGATGCCGACTATCCGGATTCGTGTGAGCGTCTCTGGCATTGCTGTCATCCCTGCGAAATGGGAACGATATCGCGCGGGTTGTCGAATCGCAAGACGGAAGGGATAGGACTCAATGCTACGAAGCTTTGGAGGGCGCGATCCCGAGCGACCGCATCTTGCGATAGAGGTGGCTGCGCTCGAGACCTAGTGCCGCCGCAGCTTTCGTCATGTTCCAGCGATTTTCTTCGAGCTTGCGCAGGACGAAGTCGCGCTCGTACGCCGACCGCGCCTCCTGCAAGCTCTCGTAAGGCTTCTGCGGGCTTTTCGACGCGCCGCGGAAAAGCTCGGGCGGCAGGTGGTGCGGCTCGATTTTCGGCGAAGGGCACATGATCACCAGACGCTCGACCAAATTCCTCAGTTCGCGCACGTTGCCCGGCCACGGATATGCGAGCAACACTTCCATTGCGGGGCCCGTGAAATCCTTGGCCTTCTTTCCGTACGCCTCGCAGAATTCGTTCAGAAAATGCGCTGCCAGCACGGGCAAATCCTCGGTGCGCTCTCGCAGTGGCGGCACGTAGAAGGGAATCACGTTGAGCCGGTAGAAAAGGTCTTCGCGAAACGTGTTCCGCCCGATCTCATCTTCGAGCTTCTTGTTCGTGGCCGCGATCACGCGCACGTCGACATTTACTTGCCGATTCGAGCCCAGCGGCTCCACGCGTTGTTCTTCCAGCACACGCAGCACTTTCGATTGCGTCTTCAGGCTCATGTCGCCGACTTCATCGAGGAAAAGCGTGCCGCCGTCCGCCTTCTGGAATTTCCCGACTTTGTCCTCGCTCGCGCCGGTGAAGCTGCCCTTGCGATGACCGAACATTTCGGATTCGATCAGTTCCTCGGGAATGGCCGCGCAGTTCACTTCGACGAATGGCATCGCGCTCCGCGGGCTGTTCGCGTGCAGCGCCCTTGCGACGAGTTCCTTGCCCGTCCCGCTCTCGCCGTAGATCAGGACGCGTCCGTTCGTCGGCGCGGTCAGCGCGATTTGCTGCCGAAGCGCCTTCATCGGCACGCTTGCGCCGAGAATCTGGTGCCGCTCTTCGAGCTCCGCGCGCAAGCGCCGGTTTTCTTCTTCAAGGCGCAGATATTCGAGCGCGTTTCGCGCCACCAGCACCACCTTCTCGATCGAAAGCGGCTTCTCGATGAAATCAAACGCGCCCAGCTTGGTCGCGCGCACCGCCGTCTCGATGTTTCCGTGGCCCGAGATCATCACCACCATCGGCGCCGGGCTCTGCTCCTGCATGCGCTCGAGCGTATCGAGCCCGTCCATTCCGTTGAGCCACACGTCGAGCAGAACCAGATCGAAGCTCCGCCGCTTCAGCCGCTCGAGGCATTCCCCTCCGGATGCGACCGCTTCGGCATCGTAGCCTTCATCGCGCAAGAGCGCGCCAAGCGACTCGCGGATGCCGCTTTCGTCGTCAACAATGAGAATGGATGCTGGCATGGCCTAGCTCACCGATGTCCCTGCCGAGGCCGGCGCAGCCACTGCGGCTGGCTCGACCGCCGGGAATCGCACGACGAAGCGCGTGCCTACCGGCAGATTGTCTTCCACGCGAATCGTTCCGTTATGCTCGGCGACGATTCGGCTCGCAATCGCGAGTCCCAATCCCGTGCCGCGGTCCTTGGTTGAGAAGTGAGGCAGGAACAGCCGCTCTTTGTCCGCGGGAGAAATTCCGTGCCCGCTGTCGGAAATCTCGATCTCTACTGCATCACCGTCACTATCGACGCGTGTGGCCACGCCCAGGCGCCGCAGCGGCGAGCCTTCCATCGCCTCGGCCGCGTTGTCGATCAGATTCGCAATCACCTGGCGCATCAGCTCCGGATCGGCTTTCACAGGTGGCAGAGACGCGGCGAGCTCCGTGCGCAGCGTCACGCCGTCCAGTCGCCCGCGGAAAAGTTCGAGGGCGCTGGTCACGATCGCATTCAGGTTGGCGGGAGCCAGGCGCGCCGCAGGGAACCGCGCGAACTGCGAAAACTCGTTCACCAGCGATTCGAGTGTCTGCACTTCGCGCTCGATCAGCTTCGCGCACTCAGCCGCCAGCTTTTCAAATTCCGTCCGCGCGCCGCCCAATTTCGCCGCCGGAGTGCGATCCAGATACCTCAACAGCCTTTGCGCCGAAATCTGGATCGGCGTCAGCGGATTCTTGATCTCGTGCGCGATTCGCTGAGCCACCTCCTGCCACGCTGCGGTCTTCTGCGCGTGCAACAGGTCGGTCAGGTCGTCGATCACGACCACAAATCCCGGATTCGCCTTGCGGGGGCCGAGCGAACTCACCGTCACCGCCGCCCGCACCAGCCGGCCGCCCGCGGCAATTTCGATTTCGTGCGACGCCGCACCCATGCGCAACGACCGACGCATTAGGTGCAGCACGTCCCGCGCGGCGTCTTCTCCGAGCAATTCCTGCAGTGTGACCGCGCTGCGCGCGTAGTCGCCCAGGATCGATGCCACCGCCGTGTTCACTCGCGCGATCTCGCCCGACGCGTTCAGCGAAACCACGCCCGTCGGAATATTTTCGAGAATCGCCTCCATCAGTTGCCGCCGCCGTTCGCGTTCCTGGATCGCCTGCTCGAGGCTCTGCGTGAACTCGTTGATCTGCTTTCGCCCTTCGCCCAGCTGTTCCGTCATCCGGTTGAACGACCGCACCAGCATGCCCAACTCATCCCGCGCCCGCACATCTTCGATGCGGTAATCGAAATTGCCGTGCGAGATTTCGCGCGTCGCCTCAGCCAGCGCCTGAATCGGCACCGTGACTTCTTTCGAAAGGAAAAGTGCGACCCAGGTCGTAGCAAAAAGCAGCAGCAGCGTGATCAGCATGAGGGCCGCCAGGATTTCTCGCTTGTAGGCGCGCAAATGCTGCTTCTGCTGAAGGTACGTATCCGTCTGTGCCTGGATTTCGGCGTACCGGTCGAGAAAGTCATCCGGTAGCCGCCGCGCCACATAGAGTGTGCCTCCCGTGACGGCCGCATTGCCCGCGATGTAGAGCTGCCCGTTGGCCTTCCACACCGGTCCGCCGCCGCGAAGCGTCTGCAGAAACTCAGGCGCGAGCGCCTTTGCCGGCGGCGCGAGCTGAGCTGCTGTCAGTTTCGCGATTCCCGGATCGGCGGCCCCCGGCGCTGCGAAGTCCTTGGACGCCATCAGCTTCCCATCCGGTCCGAGAATCCACATCGCATCGACCGCGTGTCCCATCTGCAGGAAATTGACGTCCGGCGAACCGAGCGCCGCGGCAAGCGCCGCCAAACGGTTGAGGCGGTGCAGTTCCGATAGGCCGAAACGCGCCAGCAGGCTCTGGCTCTTTTCGTTCGCGGTTTCCAGCGGTCGCGGGAACCATGAATTCAGCGTCCGGTTCACCAGCGCGTAGCTGAAGAAGAAGAGAAAAACCACCGGCAGCAGCGACACGCCCATCGCGCCCAGTACCATCTTCACCTTGAAGCGCGACCCCATCTGCCCGCTGCGCCGCTCGGCCCATAGCCGGACCAGGCTGCGCGTCAGGATTAGCGAAAAGACGAGCAGCGCCGCAAAAATGAATACGGTGAGCGCGAACAGGATGACGAACGACGTTCCTTCCTCGATGTGCAGCGGCAGCGTCAGCGAGCCCAGCGTAAACACGGCGGCCGCCAGTAGCACGACCACCACGCCGCCCACCGTCATCCACAGCTGTCGCTTGGGGGGTAACCTCATGCTAGCGGCCCTCCTCGAGGTAGCGGCCCAGCGGACATTCGCCGCAGAGCGGTTCCTGCGCCCGGCAAAAGTTTTTCCCTGTGTTTACGATCAGCGCGTGGAATTCGTTGAATCGCCCGGCATCTCCGGGGAATTGCCGCTCGAACATCCAGCGCACGTCCTCGTAGTTCGCGTCCGCGTGAGCCCAGCCGTGCCGCGCGAGCATACGTTTCGTGTACGCGTCGACCACGAACACGGGGTGTTCGCCCGCATAGAGCAGAATCGAATCGGCCGTCTCCGGCCCGATGCCAAAAACGCCCAGCAGCTTCTCGCGCAACACGATGGTCGGCGTCTCGAACATTCGCCTGAGCGAGCCCCGATATTCCGCGCGCAAGAACGTGCAGAACGCCTTCAGCTTCCGCGCCTTCTGCCGGAAATAGCCTGAGGGGCGAATCAAAGCCTCAATCCGAGCGAGAGGCGCTCGTTCGATCGCCGCGGGGTAGAGGAGACCACCGGCGCCCAGATTGGCAATCGCCCGCTCCACGTTCGTCCAGGAGGTGTTCTGCGTCAGAATCGCCCCGACAATCACCTCGAACCGCGTCTTTCCCGGCCACCAGTGTTGCGGCCCGAAAGCGGTAAAGAGCGAATTGTAGTATTCGTCGAAAGGCGGCTGGCCTTCCCGAAGTCGCTCTCGGCCTCTTGAACCTGCCACCCTTGCCGTTGTAGAACGGCGATAACCAGCTTTAGAGGTCGTTTTGGGGGCTAATTTCATCGAAATACGACAATAATGGCGGCAAATCGTGAAGTCAAGCTAACTGTTGTAATTGTGCAACACTTTGTGGCAACCAGTTCCCGCGAGGGCCACTAATCACCAATCACAGTCTTCACCCATTCTTCCGCTGAAACTCGCTCATGAAACTCAGCAGCGTATCGACGGCCTCGGGCGTCACTGCGTTGTAGAGTGATACCCGCATCCCGCCGACCGATCGGTGCCCCTTCACGCCGATCAGCGCGGACGCCTCCGCCTCGTTCGCAAATCTCCTCTCGATCGTTTCATCGCCGCCCGCCACGCGAAACACGACATTCATCTTCGACCGCGAGCCCTTCTCGACCGGGCCGCGATAGTACCCGCCGCTGGCATCGATCGCTTCGTAGAGCTTCGCCGCCTTCGCATCGTTGCGCTTCGCGATTCCCGTAAGCCCGCCCTCGGCTTCGATCCATTCGACCATCAGCCCGACGATGTACACCGCAAACGTGGGCGGCGTGTGGTAGAGCGAATGCTCCTTGATGTGCGTCCGGTACTGCAAGATCTTCGCGACTTTGTCTCCGACGCGCTCGGCCAAGTCGCGCCGGAGGATCACAATCGTCGCGCCGGAGGGCCCGAGGTTCTTCTGCGCCCCCGCAAAAATCAGCCCAAACTGCCGCACATCCACTGGCTTCGATGCGATATCTGACGACATGTCCGCCACCAACGGTGCGGCGCCCGTCTCCGGGATCTCGCTCCACTGCGAGCCTTCGATCGTGTTGTTCGTGCAGATGTGGACGTACGAGGCATTTGGCGCGAGCTTGATCTCGTCCGGCCGCGGCACCCGCGTGAACTTCTCCGGTTCCGTCGACGCTGCCAGGCGGTGCTCCGCAAGCTTCTTCAGTTCCTCGATGGCCTTCGCCGTCCAAGAGCCGGTGTGCGACACATCCACGGGCTTCCCCGGCAGGTACAGATTCATCGGCACCATCGCGAACTGCCCGCTGCCGCCGCCCTGCAGGAAGAGCACCGCGTAGTCCTCGGGGATGCTCAGCAGCTTCCGTAGGCCCTGCTCGGCTTTCTCGTTGATGGCCTCAAATTCGGGCGACCGATGGCTCAGTTCCATCACCGACATGCCCGAGCCCTGATAGTCGAGCAGCTCTTCGCGAATGCGTTCGAGCACGGCAAGCGGCAGCGTCGCTGGACCCGCGTTGAAATTGAGTGCGCGCTTCACGCCGCGCGCGGCAACACCTGAAGCCCCGGAAACAGTTGTCGAACTCACGATCGGTGAACTCCCTGATTCTGCGATTTACCGCCTCATGTTGCTTATCGGCGCGCGGCGGTCTTCAGAATAACAGAATCCGCGCGGCCCGGAAAATGCGCCTTCACTGTGAGGAACACAAATGTAAGGCAGCGCCTCCGTCGGCAGCCGTTCGGGATATACTTTTCGGCACCCACCCTAGAATCGAGTCTTCGTGGAGGCATGCCATGGCAAAGCGAAGGAATCGGGTGGAAGTGAAGGGCAGCGCGCGCGGCGCGTTTCCCGGCGGGCGGGACGTCGGACCGGCCGATCCAGGCGAGCAGATCGAAGTCACGATTCTCCTGCGGCGCGGTTCGAAACGCGGCAAATTCCCGGCGGATACAAAATTAGGCGCCGGCCTCCCTCGCGAACGCAAATACCTCACGCGCGAAGAGTTTGCGCGCTTGCACGGCGCATCCGCAGCCGATCTCGAAAAAATCAGCGCCTTTGCGGCGCGGCACGAGTTGAAGGTCGTCAGCGAAGACCGCGCGCGCCGGACGGTGAAACTCAGCGGCACCGTCGAGGCTTTCGCCGTCGCATTTGGCGTCAGCTTGCGCCGTTATGAGCATCCTTCCGGCACGTACCGTTGCCGCACGGGTAGCCTTACGATTCCCACCAGACTCAAATCGATCGTGCAAGGCGTATTCGGTCTCGACAATCGCCCGCAAGCCAAAACTCACTTTCGGCTGCGCGAAAAAAAGCCCGGCGTTCAAGCCCGGGCTGTAGCTGTTTCTTATTCGCCTCTCCAGGTTGCGCAAGCCTACGCATTCCCCTCCGGCGCGACGGGCGCAGGGCAGTGCATCGGCGTCATCGAGCTGGGTGGTGGGTATAACTCCGCCGACCTCACTTCATTCTTCGGCAATCTCGGGATCTCAACTCCGAAGGTCACCGCAGTCTCGGTCGACGGTGCGGAGAACTCCCCCACGGGCGATTCCAGCGGACCTGACGGCGAAGTTGACCTGGATATCGAAGTCGCGGGAGCCGTCGCGCCCGACGCAGAGATCGCGGCCTATTTTGCGCCCAACACCGACCAGGGGTTCATCGACGCCGTCACTACCGCCGTGCACGACGCCAGTCTGAAACCGTCGGTCGTCTCGATCAGTTGGGGCGGCCCGGAAAGCTCCTGGACCGAGCAGGCGCGCAACGCGCTCAACTCCGCCTGCCAGGATGCATCCACAATGGGCGTCACGATTCTCGCCGCGTCGGGCGATGACGGCGCCTCGGACGGCAGCTCGAATGGAGCTCCCACCGTCGATTTTCCCGCCGCGAGTCCCTACGTCCTCGGCTGTGGCGGCACGAAATTAACGCTCTCTGGCGCATCGATCGGAAGCGAACAGGCCTGGAACGAGCTCTCGTCGAATGAAGGAGCGACGGGCGGCGGCGTGAGCGAGGTTTTCGCGCTTCCCAGCTTCCAGCAGAACGCAAAGGTGCCCAAAGCCCCCAATGGTTTCGTCGGCCGCGGCGTGCCGGATGTCGCGGGCGACGCCGATCCGGAAACGGGCTACAACGTGGTCGTCGACGGCCAACAGACCGTGATCGGTGGCACAAGCGCCGTCGCACCCTTGTGGGCCGGCCTGTTCGCGCTGATCAACCAGTCGCTCGGCACGAATGTGGGTTACGTCAATCCACTGCTCTATGCTGCCACGGCCGAAGCCACCTTCCACGACATTACCAAGGGAGGTAATGGAGGCTATTCTGCTGGCCCAGGCTGGGACCCCTGCACCGGTCTCGGTAGCCCCGATGGGGCCGCTCTAATGACCGCGTTGCAGGGCTAGTCGGGCGTTCTCGACCAGCCGCCGTGGCTGGCCCGTCTGGCGTTTTGCTAACGCCAAGCCTAACCATTTTAAAAATAATGGCTTACGGTTATCGCGCCGCGATAGCTCATCAAGCACAGATTGGACAAGAAGGCGAAAGTGTGACATAATGGGGCTGCGTTTGTTGCTCTTGTAAATCCTTTGGAATCATTGAAGGGACTGCAAGTCCACACTTGCGGTCCTTTTTTTTGGTCCGAGGCGGTGGGAAACGGCACCAAATAGCTCAAAAAGAAAAGAGAAACACAGTTGAAAGAACAAGGAACAGTAAAGTGGTTTAATGCCAGCAAGGGCTTTGGATTCATCCAGCGCATGTCGGGCGAGGACGTTTTCGTCCACTTCTCGGCGATTCAGTCGGAGGGGTACAAGTCGCTCAACGATGGCCAAGCGGTGGAATTCGAAGTGACCACGGGCCCCAAGGGTCTGCAGGCGTCGAACGTTTCCGCCCTCTAAGCGGCAAGTGCGAGCCCGCCCAGTGCGGGCTCGCGCACTTCTTATAAGAGTCGCGTCGTAAGCACGGATCGAACGTCTCAAGGAGGCTTCGTGAAAGCTCTTCAGAAGGGCGCATACATCAAGCACTTTCAATACGGTCTTGGTGTGGTGACCGAATCTGATTCCGACCGTACCTCGATCGATTTCGATCTCTACGGCATGAAGAAATTCGTGACGACGATCATGGTCGTCGAACTCGCCGAAGGGACGCCGCCCAAGCGGAAGCGGACCCGCAAAAAGCCCGCCGCTGCTGCGGCAATTGCTGCTACTGCTTCCAAATGAGCAAAGAAGTCATCGTGCAGTTCATGGGGTTTGCGTCGAAGCCGAGCGTGCGTGAATATACGTTCACGGTGCGCGAGGCTTCGATGGAGCCGCGGGAATTTACCCTGACCATCCCGAACGAGGCGTTCAATTCTCATGGATTGCGGTTTCAGGATGCACCCGATGTCTGCTCGATCAAGCTGCGTCACGAGCTGGCTGCCCATGCCAACCACCCGCCCGAGACGCATTTTGATATCACTGCTGTCGAGCTTGAAGATTACCGTAGCACGCACGCTCCTCGAACACCCAAGAGCCCGTTTGCCCGCAAGCCCGTAGAAGATTTCTAGGTCCGTACGTTTCTTGCAGGTGCATGCACTAGCTGGGAGAATGCAAAGGAGACGCCCGTGGGCCGAATCACTTTTCAGAAACGGCAGAAGGAAATGAAGCGCCAGGAAAAACAGAAGGCGAAGGCCGAGCGCCGCGAGCAGCGAAAGCTCGAGAAGCCCGCCGACCCCGACGCTTCGATCGACACGTCGTCGGAAGCGCGAACGGGAGGGTTCGACTTTTCGGCCAACCCTGAGCCACGCACGCCGCACCAGTAGTCGCGGTTCCGAATTCGCCGTACTTCACTATGAGCCCACAACGTCCGACAGGCTGAAGTCAGCGCGGAGACCCCATGCATTCGCCCACATTTTCACCGCAGCCGATGGTTCTGCGGGTCGGATACGACATTCAGTTCCAGATTCCTGCGCCGGTTGCCATCGTCGCGTTGCTCAACGTGCATCCTTCCAGGGTTGCGAACCTGCTCGCCACTGACGAATTGTGCGCCGCGCCTGCCGTGCAGATGGAAAGCTATATCGACGGCTTCGGTAATTACTCGGCGCGCTTTGTCGCACAGAAGGGCGCGCTCCGCCTCAGTAATTCGACTCTGATCTATGATTCGGGTCTGCCCGATCCCGCGAGTCCTCATGCGCGCGAAGTTCCGGTTCAGGAATTGCCGCACGACGCCTTGCGATACCTGTACAACAGCCGCTACTGCGAGGTCGATCGTTTCGCAACGATCGCATCGGATCTGT
The DNA here is from genome assembly GCA_963836125.1 of uncultured Acidobacteriota bacterium. Classification (GTDB taxonomy): domain Bacteria; phylum Acidobacteriota; class Terriglobia; order Acidiferrales; family UBA7541; genus Palsa-295. The sequence goes on along the minus strand of CAWIIK010000012.1, from coordinate 216,163 downwards.
TCGGCGCGGTGCCACCCGGGTGGTCGCGCGTGCAAGCCGTTTGTGATTGGGTCCACGCTAGAGTGAGCTTTGGATATCAATACGCCCGTCCGACGAAGACTGCCCTCGACGTTTTCGCCGAGCGCTTCGGGGTCTGCCGCGATTTTCAGCATCTGGCGGTCACCCTGTGCCGCGCTCTGAACATTCCGGCGCGCTACGCGACCGGATATCTGGGCGATATCGGCGTGCCCCCGGCCCCGTCGCCGATGGACTTCAGCGCGTGGTTCGAGGCCTATCTCGAGGATCGTTGGTGGACATTCGATGCGCGCCACAATGAGCCCCGCATCGGCCGTGTCCTGATGGCCGTCGGGCGCGACGCCTCGGACGTTGCCATGACAACGTCATTCGGAATGGCCAACCTCACGCAGTTCACCGTCGTCAGCGAGCAGCTCCCGCAGGCTTCCGCGACCAGCGCTTAGCAATCTCCAGCACTTCGTCGATCGAGGTTGGTCAGTCGATCTCCATGGATGAATTCGCCCATCTGCCGCATTCCAGTCTTTGTAAGGCTCGCGTTCGCGCGGGCACCCGACGAAGAGGAGAATCAACAAGATGAAAACCTCACGGAACCTTGCGTTCGCAACGCTGGCCTGCGCGCTTTTGGCGCTGGCACTGTTTGCAGTCAGCCACCGCACGGCAAGAGCCGACGACGCGCCGCTGGTCATCCCCGCAGTGGGCACGATGGCCCCAGATTTCACATTGGAATCTCAAGAAGGGCCGGTCAGCCTACATCAGTACCGCGGCAAGTGGGTAGTCCTCTACTTCTACCCCAAAGATCAGACGCCCGGCTGCACGATCGAGGCGCATGGCTTTCAAAACGACCTCGAAAAATATCACAAGATCAACGCCGTAGTTCTCGGCGTCAGCGTCGACACCGTAGAGTCGCACAAGGAGTGGTGCGCCAAGGACGGCTTGAACTTCAAACTTCTCTCCGACGCCGAAAAGAAGGTCTCCGCGATGTACGGTTCACAGATGACGATTCCCCAAATGCCGCAGCTCGGGACCATCGCCGCGCGCAATACGTTCCTGATCGACCCCGAAGGCAAAATCGTCAAGGAGTTCATCAAGGTCAATCCGACCGGGCACAGCGCTCAGGTGCTCGCCGCGCTCTCCGAACTCCAGAAAGGCGCTGCCAACTAGCGCCGGAGCTCGAGCCGTGGTATCAATGGGGCAGGCGGGCGTTCTCCGACCAACGCTTGCCTCATTCCCCGGAGCTGACCTCTAGAACCGTGAACAAGCGGCAGAACGAATTCGAGTCCGTCGCCATGCCGCACTCGCGGGGTTTGCTTCGCGTCGCGCGGCGGCTCACGTTTGATCCGGCGATTGCCGAAGATATCGTGCAGGAAACGCTGTTGCGTGCGTGGCGCGGCTTCGACCGGTTTCAGGCGGGAACCAACGCTCGGGCGTGGTTGTTTAGAATTCTGTTCAATGTGTTTTACGCGCAGGCGCGGAAAAGTCGCTCGGCGCCTCTCTTGGTTCCGCTTCAGCCGCCGGATCGCGAAGCGCCGCCGGCGCATTCAGCTACGGATTTCTCTTTGTTGGATGGCGCGGTGCTCGGCGCCGCGCTCGACGACCTGTCCGACGAGCACAGAACCGTGATTCTGCTGGCGGTCGTCGAGGGCTTTACGTGCCGGGAACTGGCCGAGATTTTGTCGCTACCGATCGGCACGGTGATGTCGCGCCTCAGCCGCGCACGCCAGTCGCTGCGCGAACGCCTCGCGCCGGCCGCGCCGAAACTCTTTCGCGCGCAGGCTGGCGCAAAATGAGCGGCGAGATGAAATTGAGGAACACGGAATCGTGATGGATTGCAACCAAGTCGCCGAGCTCGCGCCGCTTTATTTGAGCGGTGAACTCGACCGCGAACGCGCGGGCGCAATCGACGCCCACCTGCGTTCCTGCGCGTCGTGCATGGGCGACGTCGAGGGCCAGGCGCGTCTGGACGCACGCATGCGCGAAGTGATTGTCGGCGAGCATATAGACGCTGGTGGCGTCGAGCGCTGGATTCGCGCGCGCATCGCGACGGAGCAGCCCCGCAGCAAGGTCGCGTCGATCTCGCCGCCGCGCCCACGGTCGCGCGGTGGATGGATCGCCGCCGCGATAGGAACTGCCGCCGTACTCGTACTCGTGGCCCTGGGATATCGCGGGCTGATCAGCCCGCACGTCGCCCGCGTCTATGCCGATGCCGCGCGCGATCATCAACGCGAAGTCGTCGAGCAGGAGCCTCGCCACTGGCTTTCCGATCGCGCTTCAATCTCAGCATTGGCCCAAGGGCAGGGAATTGGCGCGTCGGCGCCTTTTGCGCTCTCCTCCGGCCCGTATCATCTCGAGCGCGCCCGGCTCTGCTTCCTTGACGGCCGCATCTATCTGCACGCCGTCTACACCGATGGCGCCCGCGAGTTTTCGGTCTACTTCCACGTCCGCGGTCCCCAAGCCCTGCCCGACGGCCCGCGCGAAATGGACAACGGCCACATCCTGCACACCTCCATACTCGGCACCGAGGAGGTCGCATCGCTCCAAACCAAGGACCTCACCGTCCTGGTCGTCAGCGATCGCTACTCCGGCGAGGCGCTGCGAGTCGCCCGCCTCGCCGCCACCACCCTCTGAAATCGCACTCCCGCGTTAAAGCCGTGTCCCCGGTTGCCTTGACACTCCTCGCGCGCAACCTTAGACTGAATTGTTTATGTTTGCATCGCGGAGCCAATTGGAATGCTTCTCTCTCGGGATTACGTCGGCTACATGGCCAAGGAAGTGGTGAAGCGCCTCGTCGCCGGCAAAATGATCGAAACCAAAAATGTGGAAAATCTGACGCAGCAGGTCCGCCAGGTCATGGCCGAAGAGGTCACCATCGAGGATCGCCTCAACGAGGAAGTTCGCGAGATTCTGGCGCGCTATTCCGACGAGATGCGCAACACGGGCGTCTCCTATCAGGAAATGTACAAGAAGGTGAAGGGACAGCTGGCCCGCGAACGCAAGCTGATCCTTCGCTGAGATAAGCTGGCGATCGGCCCGGCTAGATCTGTGCGACACAACGGCGCGAATGAGGGCGCCCACCGAGACATGCGACTCACGCGCGAAAAGACGGTCCGGATTTCACACCGCATCATCGACTTTCTCGTTTCCAGCTCCGATGTGGATTTCGTCGAGGACCGCGACACCATCCGTCAGGAGATCGTGAGCATCCTCACGTCGCTGTTGAAGTTGGAAGAGCAGGTTGACAGCGAAGTACGGGCCAAGATCGCGTCGCAAAAGAAGGAAATCCTCGAAGGCAGCGAGGAGTGGGACATCCTCTACCGCAAGTATTACGCCGAGAGCCTCAAGCGCCTCGGCGTTGCCGAAGTTCACGCCCACTGATCTGCTCGCTCCCGCGAGCGCGCAAAAAAAGCGCCCGGAATAAATCCGAGCGCCTTCTCTCAACGGCCGACTGCCCTACTGCGGTTGATTCGTCGTATCGTCCGGACGCCGCTGCAGCGTCGGCCGGTCGCTGTCGTCGGTCGAACCCTGATCCGACCCGCTCGTGCTGTTCCCGTTCGAGCCTGTATCCGTCGACGTATCGCCGCCCTTGTTCTGCGAAGTGCGCTTGCGCAGCGTCGGTTTGTTCGGGTTTTTGTTGTCGACCTTGATGTTTGCTTCGATCATCTGCAGCCGGCGCTTCACGCTATCGAATTCCGATGTCGTCACGATGTACTGCTGACGCGGCGGAAGGATCGTCGCGATCTCCTTTTGCACGGCTTCGATGCGGTCCGGCGTCGGTGGGTGCGTGGAGAAGACCTTGGGAATCGTGCCCGGTTCTTTCTTCTCGTCCGCCTCGACTTTTTCGAAGAACGCCACGAACGCATTGGGGTCGTACCCGGCCTTGTACATGTATTGCGTTCCCAGGTAATCCGCTTCGCGCTCGTCGTTGCGCGAGAACTTCAGGAAGGTCAGCGGAATCGCGAAGTTCATGCCCTGGTAGATCGCATATCCGGCCCAGCTGTAGGGAATGAAGATCATCGCCGGAATGGACGCCATCTGCATGATGTCGCCCTTGGTGGCTTGCTTCGTGCCGTGCCGCGCGCAAACGTGCGCGATTTCGTGCGCCATCACGCCGGCGAGTTCCGCTTCCTCATCCGCGTGCAGGATGAGCCCGCTATTCACGTAAAAGAATCCGCCCGGCAGCGCGAACGCGTTCACCGTATCCGAATCGATCACCTTGATCGTGAACGGCACGCGCGCATCCGAATTCCGCACCAGGTTCTGCCCGATCCGGTTCACGTACTCGTCCACCACCGGATCGTCGATGAACTTCGCGCTCTTGTCCACTTCCTGCGCCAGCTGCTTCCCCAGCGCGATTTCCTTTTCGAGCGAATAGAAATCGAGGCCCTTCCCGACGCTGCGGTCGCCAATGGCGCTGACATCCGCCTCGCTGCCCGGCTTGACGTTCGGCATCGGCGTATCTTGCGCCGCCAACTGGGCGGGCGGCTGCGCCGTCGCGGCTGGCGCGCCCGAATCCGATGTCGCAGTTTGATCCTGTGTCGCGGTCGGGGACGAGGAGGAAGGCGACGAAGCCGAAGGTGCTTGCGAAGGGGCGGTCTGCTGGCCCTGCGCCGTGGCCAGAGCAGGATACATCACGAGCGCGGCCACCACGGCCATCGCCATCCACTGGGCCAACAATGATTTCGTCATCGGGACCTCCGGGAGGAACTCGCCCGCATTATACACCCCACTGGCGGGCTATTCGCATAGTCCCTTCGATGTCGCCATCCCCAAAAGAGTTTTCTCGCGGCTAGAGCATGCCGGGCATGAACCCTAGGCCCGACCACATGCCCCTGTCACCCCGCCTGTCCTGACGCAGGAAGGGAGCCAACGGAGGGATCTGCTCTTCGCGGGGCCTGCGACGGGCCAGGCCTGCAGGCGTCCGGCCGGGCCTAAATCGACTTTAGTGCTCCCGCAGCTGCTGTTTCAGCCGCTCGATCTCTTCGCGCAGCCGCCCCAGGCGGCTCGCAATCGAGAACTCGTAGACGAAAAATACCGCCCAGACCACCATCCACGCCGTAAACAGGAAATTGAAACTCTTCATGGCGTGCTCCTCGTAACCGCTGAACTTGAATCGGCCGCCTGCGCCTCGATCGCCAGCCGCAGCTCCTCCACCTCATACCGCATCCGCTCCAGCCGGTAACGGTCCACCAGCGTCAGAATCATCACCGGCAGCATCGCACAAATGCACACCATCAGCACCTTGGCCATCGTCGGATTGATCCCCGAATCCGGCCCGCCAAAAAATACCGGCGCGGGGTGCTGCGTTCTCCAAAGCCGGTTCGAGACATATACCAGCGGCGCATCCAGAAACGCGAAGATCCCGAAAACCGCCGAAAGCGTTGCCCGCCGCTGCGGGTCTTCGAGCAACCCGCGCAGCAGCAGGTAAGCGATATAGAGCAGCCACAGCAGAAAGGCCGTCGTCAGCCGCGCATCCCACGTCCACCAGATGCCCCACGCGGGCTTACCCCACAGGACGCCCGTCGCCAACCCGCCCGTGCACGAAACTACGCCTAGCTCAACCGCCGACACGCCCAGCCAGTCCCATTTGATCTGCCGGGTCGCCAGCCACGCAATATTCGCGACGAACGCCACCGTCAGCGCCGTGTACATCGCCGCCCACAGAGGCAAATGAACGTAAAACACGCGCTGGATCGCATGCATCGTCGCCTCGTCCGGCGCAATGAACAGCGCGGCATACCCCGCGAAAAAAATCAGCGCCGCGGCTCCCACGGAAATGCCAAATCGTTTCATGCCACCACTTCCGCTCTCTCCCTACCAATACCGTGGAGTGCGGCGGCTCGCCGCCGCCCCTCCCAGGCGAAGCTCGCTTCGCAGCCTTCCAACTGACCAATTGCTCTCATCGCGCCTGTCAGTCGGTCTTAGGGGGTCGGACCCTCAGGTCCGACACAAAAAACGCGCGCGAAGCGTGCTTCCATCGCACTGGCTCACCTGTGGCATGTAGCGCTCGGCGGCCCACGTCATACTCGCACAAGCCATCAGACTCGACCGCCGCGCCCAGCCTCGCCAAATCACTCCTCGAGCAGAAAGTCGCACAACAGCCAGGAAGCCGTCAGGAACACAATATCAAATCCGCCGAGGAATGTGAGCCACGTGCGGTCGAGCGCCGGCTGCTCCGCGAACAGCGACGCGGTCGCCTCGACCGCCGCGATCAATAGCGGCGCCAGAATCGGCAGCAGCAGCAGCGGCAATAGCAACTCGCGCATCCGAGCGTGCGCCGAAATCGCCGAAAACACGGTCCCTGTGATCACCAGCCCGAGCGTTCCCAGCGCCAGCACCAGCGCCAACCGCCCGGCCACGCCCGTCAGCGAAACGTTGTATAGCCCCGCGAAAACAGGCACCAGAATGATCTCGGCGATCGCCAGAAAAATGAAATTCGCCAGCATCTTTCCCAGCAGGATCGCGAACGCCGAAACGGGCGCCATGCGCAGCGCGTCAAGCGTCTGGTTCGCCTGCTCGCGCGCAAACGACGGATGCAGCATCAGCGACCCCGCGAACAAAAACGCGATCCAGAGCAGCCCCGGACCGTATCGCCGCGAATCCGCCACTGTCGGATCGAATGCGAAACTGAACAGCACGATCACCACGAGCACGAAAATCACGGTTCCCGTGAGCAGCTCGCGTGTCCGGAATTCAAGCCGTAGTTCCTTCGCGAGGAGAATCGCGGCACTCCGCGCCGTGCTCATCAAGCCTCCGCCCGCAGTGCAGCCAGCAGCGGCCTCGGGTCGCCGCCCGGCCCGCTGTCGTGCTCGACGCGCCCGCCGCCGAGCGAAACCGCCCGCGTCGCCAAATCGAGCGATTCATTCCGCGCGTGTGTGCTCATGATCACCGTCGCACCCGCCTCGCGCAGCCGCGTGAGCGTTTCGCCGAGCCACACGAGCCCTTGTCGGTCGAGCCCCGCCGCCGGTTCGTCCAGTAGCAGCAAGCGCGGCCCATGCAGCAGCGCCCGCGCGATCGCCAGCCTCTGCCGCATGCCGCGCGAAAACGTCCGCACGATGCTTCCCGCACGCGAAGCCAGCCCGCACCCGTCCAGTGCCGTCCCAACCCGCGCCCTCACGCCCTCGAGTCCATACAGTTCCGCGAAGAGTGTCAGATTCTCCGCCGCCGTCAGCTCGTCGTAAAGCAGCGTGCTGTGCGACACCATTCCGATCAGCCCTTTCGGCTCCTCCGATGTAAATCGCACGCTCCCGCTCGTCGGCCGCATCAGCAGCGCCGCGATCCGCAAAAGCGTCGTCTTGCCCGCGCCGTTCGGCCCAAGCAGCGCGACGAATTCGCCCGCAGAGATCTCGAGCGACACGCTGCGCAGCGCCTGCAGCGCGCCAAATCGCTTCTCAACCTTTTCGAAGGAAACTCCGAGGCTCGGTGCCGTTCGGGTCGCCGAAGCCGGTGTCGCGCTGGTGGCGGACAAGGGAAGTCGCTCAGCCTCGCACGAGGTCGCGCAGCGTTTTTTGCACGCGCTCGCGTTCGCGGGCGTAGTCCTCCTCGGAGATTGTACCGGCTTCGCGGCGCAATTCGAGCCGGAAGAGCATGTCCTTCAGTTCGTCGAGGCTGCCTCGCACCTCGCGGTCGATGCTCGCGGCAGTGTCCGCGGTCGCAGGCGTCGCTCGCGGCTTTGGAGCAGGCGCGGGGATATCGACAGCTTCAGCCGCGGCGCCCGCCGTCACGGTTTGCGGCTGCCGCCAGAGATACAGCGCGCCGAGAACGAAAATCGCCGCAAATCCGGCTACGAGAATCCATTTCAGGCTGTCGAGCCGTGGCGACAATGTCGTCAGGCTTGCCACCGGCGTGGACGCGCTCGTGTCGATGCGCGAGTTCACCGAAGGATTCTGCGAATCATCGCCGCCCGCCGCCCCGGCGTTTCCGCCGCTATCCGAAACGCCGCTATCCTGCTGCGGCGGCGGAGCCGTGCCCGAAACCGAGACAGCAATCGGCGTGTTCGCCGCCACTGTGTCGAGCATGTATACGCTGAATCCCTGCTCTGTGCCGGCGGGAGAAAAACCTCCGCCCGTCACCTGCATGGTCGGCGGCGCAAACACCGCCAGCCGATCGGCGCCGTACGGCGAAATGAATCGAAGCTTGGCCTGATTGCCCGCGTAGGGCACTCGATACGCCACGCGCACGGTGCTGTCGCCCGGCCGGAACGGATAGTCGATGGCCCTCTCGTTCTTGCCCTTGTCCATTGGGTTCTGCACCACCGGCATACCCGACGTCCCAACGACCGACGCGTCGGTGAACTGCGCCCCCTGCGGCATCGAAAACAAAAACGATCCGCTCGGACGATAATAAGCCACCGGAGGCTGCGTCTTGTTCTGTACGTTGTACTCCTCGCCGACCACCAGATCGTTTCCGTCCGGTTGCAAGATAATCGCGTGCGCCGTCACGCTGAATGCGCTCGCCTTGTCGGTTGGCTCAAATACCTCCACGTTCACGGTATTTGTCCCCGGCGTAGCCGGTTCGTGGTAATTCACTCCGCGATACACCGCTCGGATCAGCATTGGCCCTTGGCCCAGCGCCCGATTACTAAGCTCGTAGTGTCCTTGCGCGTCGGTCTTCGTCTCCGCCACCGGCTTCATCGTTCCTTGCAGCTGAATCAGAATCACCTCGACGCCCGCAGCCGGCTTCCCGGTCGTGCCGTTCGTCACGGTTCCTGCTACGGTCCCGGCAAACGCCGCCGCCGCAAGCAAGCATGTCAGCAGAGAAGCGCGCAGTGCTAATCGTGCCGCGCAAGCCGCCGTTCGGCTGCCCCAAGATTTCGAATCTGTAATTTCAAATTTCAAATCGGGTTCCGCCTCCCCCTAGCTCCCAGCTCTCGACTTGCCCGTCGCCGCCTGCCGCGTCGCCGGCGTAGGCGTCCCGCCCGTCAGCAGGTCCAAGTCCACAAGCACGCGCGCCGCCTCGACTTCGAGCGACTGCTTCGTCTGCTCGTAGTCCGCCTCCGAAAATTTTCCCGCTCGGTATTCGAATCGCAGATCGCGAAGATTCTCATAGATCGCGTCGCGCCGCTCCATCAATTGATCGAGCTTCGTGCGGTGCGATGCCGTGTCGGAAGGCTCGAGCCGCAAATGGAAAATAAAGAGCATTGTTGCGACAGCCAGCAGCGCGCACGCCACCACGATATCGACGTTACTCATCGGATTCCTCGTCGGCCTCGCGCCGCGCACGTTCCATTATCTCGGCCGGAAGCGGCGGCCCCGAGGCAGGCGCCAGCGTCGCGCGCCGGTGCCATTTCCGCACCACCTGCCACACCAAAAACAGCGCCACTAGCGGAAACGCCACCGGCATGATCCACGCCAGCCAGTCGAACCCGGCTTTTGGCGGCTCGATCAAAACGGTCGGCCCATATTCCTGCACGAACGATTGCAAGATTAGGGAATCCGAGTCTCCGCGGGCCACCCGCGCGTCAATCTCCTTCAATTCCGCTTTCGCCGTGTCGCATGGTCCCGCGAACGCTCCGCCGCTGTGCGTGCACATCCCTGCCGCATCGTCGCACCCGCCGCACATGCACTTCACGCGCTTCCCGAGTGATTTCGCCCGCGCCGCCTGCTCGGGCGTAAGGTGTACGGCCGGTGTCGCATCCGGCGGTGTCGCGTTTGGCGCGAGCTGTTGCGACTCCTGCTGCGCAGCCTGCGAATCCATTTGCGCCCGCAGCGTAGCCGCGCATACAAGCGCAGCCGTCAGAGCCAACGCCAAAACGAGCGCCCGCGACTTGCGCCTCTCAATCATGCGCATCCGCTCGCCGAATCGGCGCCGTCACCGCAGCCCCTGCCTCCGGCGACACGCCTTCGCCCCACGCGCGCTCCGTCACAGGCCGCAGCACGATCGCCGCGTGCCGGCTCGGCAGCATCGCGAGCCCCGTCCCGAGCACGACCACAATCCCGCCGTACCAGATCCATTTCACCAGCGGATTGATATACGCGTGAATTACCGGCTGATTCGTATCCGGGCTTCGACCCGCATAAACCACGTACAAATCGCGTAGCGGCGAGCTCTCGACCGCCACCATCGTCTCCGTCACCTGGCTCGCCAGAAAAAATCTCCGCGAGGGATAGAGCATCATCTCCGATTTGCCGTCGCGGAACACCTCGAGCGTCGCCCGCTGCGAAGTGTAATTGTCGTTCTGCGTCTCATCGAAGTTCTGGCACAGGATCGTGTACGGCCCGATGGTCAGTGTATCTCCGGGAGCCATCTGCTTCTGTATGTCCTGCTTGAACGCCGTCCCCGAGATCCCGATGAAGATCAGAACCATGCCGAAGTGCACCACGTATCCGCCGTAACGCCGCGTGTTTCGCATCGTGAGTTCGCCCACGGCCATAAGCAGGTTCGTTCCATCGCGCTGCGAGATCACGCGCGCGCCGCGGAAGAACTCGGAAAAGATCGTCAGCGTCACAAACACGCCAAGGATCAGACAGATCAGCGCGTAGAAATCGCGGAACCCGAATGCAAACGCCACCGCGCCCGCCACCACGCCCACGCCGAGCGGCCAGGCGAAATTCCGTTTCAGCGCATCGTAGGAGGTCTTGCGCCAAGCGAGCAACGGCCCGATGCCCGTCAGCAGCAGCAGAAACAGCGCAATTGGAATATTCACCTTGTTGAAAAAGGGCGGGCCCACGCTGATCTTGCTCCCGGTAAACCATTCCGAAAACACCGGGAAGAGCGTTCCCCACAGCACCGCGAAGCACGCCGCCAGGAGGACGAGGTTGTTGAAGAGAAAACTCGATTCGCGCGACACGATCGAATCGAGCTGATTGTCGCTGCGCAGGTAATCGCGATTCTTGTACCACGCCACGAGGCAGACCGCCAAAATGATGGCGAGAAAGCCGACGAACCAGCCGCCGATCGATGACTCAGCAAACGCGTGCACGGAGCTGACAATCCCCGCGCGCGTCAAGAACGTGCCCAGAATGCACAGCATGAACGTCACGAATACCAGCCAGACGTTCCACACTCTCATCATCCCGCGTTTTTCCTGCATCATCACCGAGTGGAGAAAAGCAGTCGCGGTGATCCACGGCAGCAGCGCCGCATTTTCCACGGGATCCCACGCCCAGTATCCGCCCCAGCCAAGCACCGCATACGCCCAGTGCGCTCCGAGAAGAACGCCCACCGTCTGGAAGCACCACGCGACCATCGTCCAGCGCCGCGTGATATGAATCCATTTCTCGCCGGGGTAGCGGCCGAGCAGTGCCGCCAGCCCAAACGCGAACGGCACCGTGAATCCTGTGTAGCCCGAATAGAGCATCGGCGGGTGAATCACCATTTCGGGGTATTGCAGCAGGGGATTGAGGCCATTGCCGTCGGAAAGCGTCGCCACGTGCATCGCGCCGCCCGCGCCGACCCCTCCCAGCACGTGGAAGGGGCTCGCGACAAAATTGTTCAGCGTGAGGAAGAAAATCTGCACGCCGGCCAAAATCACGCCGACGTAAGGCATCAGCTCCGGATGCTTCTTGCGATTGAGGAACAGCGCGGAAAACGCGTAGATCGAAAGCAGCCAGCTCCACCACAGCAGCGATCCTTCCTGCCCAGCCCACAACGCCGCGAATTTATAGAACGCCGGCAGGGCGCGGTTACTGTGCTCCGCCACGTACGCGAGGGAAAAATTGTCCGTGAAGAAAAAATATTCGAGGGCGCCGACTGCAATTGTGATCAGGCCGAAGACCGCCATGCCCGCATTGCGCGCGCTTTTCGTTAGCAGCGGGCGCCGCGTGATGATTCCCGCGATTCCCGCGCTAAATGCGTACACGGCGGCGATGAACGCGAGCAGCAGCGCAAACGAGCCGAATACATCCATGTGGGTCCCCCGAAGGTCTCAGCTCTTTCCGGTCCCCATTGTGGTAGAAGCCGCGGGCTGGCCCGGCGTGGCCTGATATTTCGACGCGCACTTCGCCTGCACCTGATCCGCCATGAAGTGCCCGTCCGGCGTCAGCCGCCCTTCCACCAGCGCCTGCGCGCCGTCCTTGAACGTGTCGGGCAGCGGATCGCTGCCGGTATAGCTGACGGGCATCTTCTTGCCCTGCTCTTCCAGCACGAAATCGATCCGCCCATCCACACGCTCGATCGATCCCGCGGCCACGTCTCCCGAAACGCGCATTCGCTGGTGCAGGGCGGCCCCATGCAGGGTCGCAACCTCGGAAATGGTGTGGTAGTAAGTCTTGCTCTGCGTATATCCGGCGTAGGCGAGGACCAACAGCGTCGCCGCAATGATTCCCGAACCGATGATGAATTTTCCGCGGGCCTTCATATCGTAACTCCGGTTTTCGCAGACCTTCACTTAACCCGCGATTCTAACACAAGCTCGGAATGTCCGATTGGCCTTGCTCGGAATGCGGGGTGTGCGAAGTGCGGCCTTGAAGTCGCAGTACGGAAGGTCAGGTCCTGTCCTTTCGTTCAGGCGGACTTCAGACCGAGGTGTCTTGCAAGGTCACGATCTCAATTCGATTGCGCCCGAGTTTTTTCGCGCGATAGAGCGCCGCATCTGCCCGGGCAACGAGCGCGCTGAGCTCCGGAGCGCGCTTTCCTTGGAACCCGGCTGCTCCGAAGCTCGCCGTCACTATCACGGGCCTGCCTCCGAGATCAAACCTCTCGGCCATGAACTGGCTGCGTATTCGCTCCACCAAGGTGCGCACGCCGTCCTCTTCGGAATGCGTCAGCACCTGAAGGAACTCCTCGCCCCCGATGCGGCCGGAGATGTCCGAGTATCGTGTATTGTTCTTGATGATTTCCGCGAATCGCTTGAGCACGGTGTCGCCCGCCTCGTGTCCGTGCGTGTCGTTCACGCTCTTGAAGTGGTCGATGTCGATTAACACCGCCCACAGCGGAAACCCGTGCCGCGCCGCCCCGCTGAGCTGCCTTGCCGCCCACGCCTCGACCGCGCGGCGGTTTGGCAGACCCGTCAGCGAGTCCGTCAGCGCCAGCTCCTCCAGAAGACGGTTCTTGGCCTCCACCTGGCGGTGCAGGTCAATCAGCCTCATCCCCACGCGGACCCGGGCGAGCAGCTCGCCCGGGTCGAACGGTTTGGTGAGGTAGTCATCGGCGCCGGCCGTCAGTCCCTTTACAACGTTGTCTTTTTCGGCGTTGCTCGTCAGAAGAATTACGTACGCGTATGCGGAATCGGCCTGAGCCCGGATCGTCCGGCAAAGTTCGATGCCCGTCAGGTCCGGCATCAGCCAATCGGTGATAATGATCGACGGGCGTTCCCGCCCGATGATCTCGACTGCCTCACGCCCGTCCTTTGCCACGAGTACCGTGCAGGATTCAGGGTCTAGGGTGCGTTCCACAAGCTTGCGATAAACCGCGGAATCGTCGACGATCAGCACCTTCAAGGCGCCGGCTGGAATCGTCGAGAGCTTGGTGTTCGCGTCCGCCGCCTCGCTACTTGTGGGGGAATAGCCAGATGGTACCGCCTGATTCGCTGGAGCGTTTTCTCGGGCGTGGATTAGCTTGGTTTCCATGGAAGGAGTAGCGTTACTGGCCGTTGAGGGGTTCGATTGGACTCGTAGCCTCAGCTTCCGTTGGAACAGCGTTTTCGGTCGCGACTCCCGCTGCGGCCGCGGTCGGCTCTTCGGGGTTTTCGAGCTTGCCAAGCTTCGTCCGCAGGCAGCCGACCAGCTCCGGCGCCAGATTCGAAATGTTCATCCCTTCCGAGACGATGAACTTGCAGCTCAGAATCGGCCGCGCCTGATCGTCGTCCGAAAGCTGGCAATTCACGCGGCAATATTGGCACTCCTGGTTCCAGCAGAACCGCCCGTAGGGCACCGTTTCCGGGCTGATGAACTGGAATGCCCGCAGCAGGGAATTGCGCTCCGGCACAAGAAATGTCTTCCCGAGGATCGTAATCTCCACAAGCTTCTCGTACGGCCGAAACACGTCGCCCATAAGTGGTGATTCGCCCTGTGCCATTGGTCGGTTCCCCTCGACTGCGTCCACGTTAGTGCACCGGCCGACCCGGGGCAACCCTAACGGCGCCCAAACGTGCTCAATACTCCAATGGACAGGAAAGCGAAGCATTCCGCACACCGTCTCGGGAGGCTGCCCTGCAGTGAAGTTTTTCGCTTTTGATTGAGGTTTAAACGTAGCGCTGCGTTCTTGAGCGCGGCATTTGACGCCGGGGCCTAACGGCTAAAGAGGGCGGAAAAACGAACTTCTTTAAGCACGAATGTCGCAGTTCACGCCGCTGCAGCGAGCCGGTAAGATTCATCCGTCGCTCGCGGCAACAGCAAAATCAGCGTATACACGCCCAGCACCAATCCGAGCGGCCCGGTCACGAGCCCGAAAAATCCCGCCGCCAGCGCCATATTCCGGCGCGAACGCGAGCGCGTCAGTTGCGCGCTGCCCGCCATCAGGGAAAATATCCCCGCCAGGACCAGCAGCGCCACGGCGACCACCAGCGCGAGGTGAAACAAACTCATCCATGCATATGGATTCGGCACGCGGCCTAACAGCACGCCCCACATCACCGAGAGCGTGCCGGCCTGCACCACAAGCCATGCAATCTCGAGAAAGCAAAGAACGCCGTAGAGAGCCCACAGAACTCCCAGCGTTTTTCGACCCGAATCGAATGTCATAGGCGCCTCCGCAGGTGAAAGCAAAAGGACCATGTTCTAACACTACGCCGCGGCATCGTGTGCGGACAATACGAGGATCACCCTATTTCACGCGAAGAACTGCCCCATGCGTCGGAATTTCTCATAGCGCTGCTCGACAAGCTGTTGCGGAGACAAAGCCGAGAGTTCCTGCAGCGAATTCGTGAGGACCGGATCGAGCAGCCGCGCGGTCGCGGCATGGTCGGTGTGTGCGCCGCCATCCGGCTCGGGAACGATATCGTCGATCAGCTTCATCTCCAGTAGATCGGTCGCGGTGATCTTCAGCGCTTCGGCGGCCAGCTCGGCTTTGGTCGAGTCGCGCCACATGATCGAAGCGCAGCCCTCGGGTGAAATCACCGAATACACCGAGTTCTCGAGCATGAAAATCCGGTCGCCCACCGCCGTCGCCAACGCGCCGCCCGACCCGCCCTCGCCTGTGATCGTGATGACGATCGGCACCGCCATTCGCGACATTTCCCTCAAGTTCAGCGCGATCGCCTCCGCCTGCCCGCGTTCCTCCGCGTCCACGCCCGGATACGCTCCCGGGGTGTCCACGAAGACCAGAATCGGCCGCCCGAACTTTGCCGCCAGCTGCATCGCGCGTAGCGCCTTGCGATAGCCTTCCGGCTTTGCCTGACCGAAATTGCGCGCCAGCCGCTGCTTCGTGTCGCGGCCCTTCTGACTGCCGATCACCATCACCGGCTTGCCGTGATACCACGCCATGCCGGTCAGCAGTGCGGGATCGTCCGCGTAGTGCCGGTCGCCGTGAATCTCACTGAAGTTTTCGAAGAGCAACCGGATGAAATCTTCCGTGTAAGGACGTTGCGGGTGCCGCGCCAGTTGCAGTTTCTGCCAGGCGTCGAGGTGCGCGTAAAAGTCGCGCTTCAGCTCATCGACCTCGTGCCGGATGCGCTCGATTTCGGCAGCGCCAGCATCGGAAGGAGCGGTCAGGCCGCTGAGCGCCGCTACGTCGCGCTCGAGCGCGTTGATCTCGAGCTCGCGCATCTTTTGTCTGTCTTTTGCTTCGGCGGCAAGCGAGGCCTTGGCCTCGTGCGTGATCGCCGGCTCCGCAGCGGCGCTCGCACTCCTGGTGCGCGCCCTTTCTTCCCTCAAACGCCGCGCCCGCGCCGCCCGCAATCGCTTCAGCCTCTCGCGCGCGAGTTTCCGCTTCTCGGTCTCTTCGCTCACTGCACCACCGCGACGGAATCGTCCCCGCAGATTTCGCGCACTCGATCGACAAGCTCCGAATCCGCCTGCACCGCGCTCGACGCCTCGAGCGTCGCTTCGCTCCCATCATCCGTCACAAGTTCAAACGCCACGCGGCAGCCGCCTGGATGGGTTGAAAAAAGTTCCTGCAACTGGTCGATTGCGGCCGCATCGATCGCAGCCAATTCCATCCGCACACGCAGCAAACTCGGCGCCCCGTTTCCGCCATTCGCGCCGCTCTCGGATTTCGACCCGTTCCCCTCGATGCTTCGCTCGATTGGCCGCGCGTCCGACACGATCACCCGCGTCCCCACGTCCTCCACCGCCACTCGTCCCTTTACCAGCAGCGGCGTCGCCGCCTTCAGCATCGGCTCGAGCTTCTGAAACGCTTCGGGGAAGACGAGCGCCTCGACCACTCCCGTGCGGTCCTGCAGCGTCAGAATCGCCCAGCGCGCGCCGCGCCGCGATCGCATGCCGCGCGTCTGCACGATGATTCCCGCGACCACGATCTCCTCGTTGTTGCGCCGGCCTTCGATCGTCGAAAGCTCGACCGCCTGCAAATCCTTCAGCCGCCCCGCGTATTTGTCGAGCGGATGCCCAGAAATGTAGAAGCCGAGCGTGCCGTATTCAGCGGCCAAAAGTTCGTGCTCCGGCCATTCCTCGACATCCGGCAGCACTTCCGGTGGAGGCTCCACAGGTGCTACGTGGCCGCCGCCCATAAACAAGCCGTGCTGCCCGCTTTCCTTCGCACGCTGCACTTTCTGCGCTCGCTCCACCGCGCGGTCGATCACCGCGATCATCTGCGCCCGATGCGCGCCCAGCCCGTCGAGCGCGCCCGCCCGCACGAGGCTTTCGAGCACGCGTTTGTTCAGCAGCCGCGCGTCCACCGATTCGCAGAATTCGAAAAATCGATTGAACCGCCCCATCACCTCTCGTGCGCCTAGAATTCCTCGCACGGTGTTCTCGCCGACGTTCTTGATCGCGGCCAATCCGAACCGGATGCTATCGCCAACCGGCGTAAAATTCAGATCGCTCGAATTCACATCCGGCGGCAAAACGGTGATTCCCATGCTCCGCGCCTCGTTGATGTACTTCACCACTTTGTCCGTATTTCCGGTTTCCGACGTCAGCATGGCGGCCACAAATTCGACGGGGTAATGCGTCTTCAGCCACGCCGTCTGATACGCCAGCAGCGCGTACGCGCACGAGTGCGACTTGTTGAATCCGTACCCGGCGAATTCGGCCATCAGGTCGAACATCTTCTCGGCTTTTTTCGCCGGCACCTTGCGCGCCTGGCAGCCCACTAGAAACTTCTCGCGCTGCGCCGCCATCTCTTCGGGCTTCTTTTTGCCCATTGCGCGCCGCAGCAAGTCCGCGTCGCCCAGCGAGAATCCCGCGAGCTTGTTCGCGATCTGCATCACCTGTTCCTGATAGACGATCACGCCCCACGTCTCCGCTAGAAATTCCTCGAGCTCCGGCAAATCGTACGTCACCTTCTTCTTGCCGTGCTTGCGCGCGATGAAGTCGTCGATCATCCCGCCCTGAATCGGCCCGGGACGGTACAGCGCGTTCAGCGCGGTCAGATCCTCAAGCCGCGTGGGTTGGTAGCGCTTCAGGATGTCGCGCATCCCGTGCGATTCAAACTGGAAGATGCCCGTCGTGTCGCCGCGCGAAAAGAGCGCGTAGGTCGGAGCGTCGTTGAGCGGCAGCGTCGGAAGATCGAGTCTCACTCCCCGGTTGTGCTGGACCAGCCGCACCGCGTCGTCGAGCACCGTCAGCGTCGTCAGCCCGAGGAAATCCATCTTCAGCAGGCCGATCCGCTCGAGCGCGTTCATGTCGTACTGCGTCGTAATTTCGTCTTTGTTCGACTTATACAGCGGCACGATTTCCGTCAGCGGCTGCGGCGAAATCACCACCCCCGCCGCGTGCGTCGAGGCGTGCCGCGCCAGTCCTTCGAGCCGCAGCGCCACTTCAACCAGTTCTCTTACGCGATCGTCCGTCTTCCGCAGCGATTCGAGCTGCGGCGTCTGCTTCAGCGCGTCCTCGAGCTCGATGTTGAGTGTCGTCGGAATCATCTTCGCGATCTTGTCGACATCGCCGTACGGCATGTCGAGCGCGCGCCCGGCATCCTTCAGGACCGCCTTCGCCGCCATCGTTCCGAATGTGATGATCTGTGCGACGTTCTTCTCGCCGTACGTCCGCCGCACGTAGTCGATCACCTCGCCGCGCCGCCGCATGCAAAAGTCGATATCTATGTCG
This sequence comes from uncultured Acidobacteriota bacterium, assembly GCA_963836125.1. Taxonomy (GTDB): domain Bacteria; phylum Acidobacteriota; class Terriglobia; order Acidiferrales; family UBA7541; genus Palsa-295. The sequence continues at coordinate 198,050 of CAWIIK010000012.1, read as the reverse complement.
GGCATCGACACGCGCTCCGGATTGAGGAACCGCTCGAACAGCAGATCGTATTGCAGCGGATCGACGTCCGTAATCTGCAGCGCATAGCCCACCAAGCTCCCGGCCGCCGAGCCGCGTCCGGGCCCCACCGGCACTTCCTGCGCCCGCGCGTAGCGAATGAAATCCCACACGATCAGGAAGTAGCCCGCAAAGCGCATCTTCTGGATCATCTGGATTTCAGATGTCAATCTCTGCTCGTACTCCGCGAGCGAGTGTCTCAGCGAACCCGCTTTGGCCAGCCGTTCGAGCAGTGGCACTCGTGCCGCAAATCCTTCGCGCGCCACTTTCTCGAAATACGAGTCCGCCTCGAGACCTTCGGGCACCTTGAATTCAGGAAAGGGATTCGTCACGCGCTGGATCTTCACATTGCAGCGGTCGGCGATCGCGACGGTGCGGCTCACCGCGTCGGGCAGCTCGCGGAACACCTGCGCCATTTCCTCCGCGGTCTTGAAATAGAATTGATCCGTCGCGAATTTCATCCGCTGCGAATCGCTCATCGTCTTGCCCGTCTGAATGCACATCAGGACTTCCTGGGCGTGAGCGTCCGAGCGCGTCAAATAGTGGCAATCGTTCGTGGCCACCAGCGGGATGCCGCTCTCTTTCGAGAGTTTCACCAGGTCGCGATTGATTCGCGGATCGACTTCAAGTCCCTGGTCCTGCACCTCGAGAAAGAAATTGCCTTTGCCGAAAATGTCGCGCAGCCGGTAGGCGTTCGTCCGCGCCTGTTCGTATTTCTCGCTCAGCAGCGCGTCGGCTACTTCGCCGCGCAGGCACGCGGAAAGCGCGATCAAGCCTTTGCCGTGCTGCGACAGCAGCTCATGATCGACGCGCGGCTTGTAGTAGAAGCCATCCAGAAATCCGGTCGAGACCAGCTGGATCAGATTGCGGTAGCCCTCTTCGTTCTCGCATAGCAACACGAGATGATTCGAGCGCTCCGCATCCGACCCGCGATTCTTATGATTGTCGGGCGCGACATAGACTTCGCAGCCGATGATCGGCTTCACGCCGTGCGTCGTGGCCTTGTGGTAGAAATTCGCGGCGGCAAAGAGGTTACCGTGGTCCGTCACCGCGACCGCCTTCATCCCGCGGCGCGCGGCCTCCTGCGTGAGCTCGCCGATTTCGCAAGCTCCGTCCAGCAGAGAGTAGTCCGTGTGCAGATGTAAGTGTACAAAATCCGGCGAAGCGGAGGATGCCATGCGAAGTCATTCTAACAAAAAATGCGCCGCCTAAGTTTCTTCAAATGTCATTTCGTCGATTTCAGGGAATCTGCCGCGCAACTTTTCCTGCGGCCAGGGGTTTAACTTCAAGGCCGAGTGTGTTTGTGGGGTCGCAGTTTGGGCAACTGGCACCTCGCGCGATGCAACCGCAAGCCCGGCTGGATACTCTCATTTACCGGGGGCCTTCAGCGGCCGCGGGCGGGAACTACTCGCCGTATCGCTGCTCGCCCGCTGATGTGCCTAAATCTTGAGTGAAAGGGAAGAAGGTCATGTCGCCACGTAAATTCATCTATCTCGCCATACTGTCTGTCGCGTTTCTTAGCTTTGGTGCATCGAGTGCGGATGCGCAATGGAGTTCCAGTTCCAGCTACGGCGGAGGCTTCTGGAATCGCGGAGTTGAAATCACTCCGTTCGGCGGTTCCCGTTTCGGCGGCGTGATTGACGCAACTTCTTCCACAAATCCCGACGTCGACTATCTCACCATCCGCAGTACGTGGGACTACGGCGCCATGCTCGACGTCGATCTCTTTCCCCACGCGCAGGCGGAGTTCATGTGGAACCAGCAGCCCACCGTGATTGGCGCGCACGTTCCGGGCAGCGGCTCGTCGCGGATTGGTGAGGCCAGCCTCTCGATGTACCAGTGGAGCATCCTCTACCAGTTCCTTCAGCCCGGCGCCAAACTCCAGCCTTACGCTGTCGCCGGCGTCGGTTTCAACACTTACAATACGAACGGAATCATCAACCTCGGCAACGAGTTCGCTTACAACGTCGGCGGCGGCGTGAAGTATTTCTTCAACCCGCATGTCGGTTTGCGCCTCGAAGCCCGCTTCTCGCCCTCGCGCACGACGCAAGGAGTCGGCGAGTTCTGCGGGGTCTTTGGCTGCTACACCGAGCCCGTGAACAACTACGCGGACCAGGGCCAGGCGAATCTCGGAATCATTTTCCGCTTCTAGCTGACGCGGCGACCCATACCTCGTGGAGTGCGGCGGCTCGCCGCCGCACTTTGCTGGCGAAGCTTGCTTCGCCGTATAGCAGCGCGCCGGCAGCCTCGCTCGAGCGCGAAGCCTTTCCCCAGTTTGTCGAAGGCCTTGCGGTTTGGTTCGCCGCCTTTGGAGGGTGCCAGTCGGGAGGGTCCGCCTAGAATTCGCCGGACTCTTGCGTGTAGCTGAATCCCGGGAGGCTTGCGGTCGCGCCCGTCTTCGAGACTTTCACGCGGACGGGCGGCTCGTTTTCCGAGCCGGCTTTGCGCAGCACGGCGAAGGTCGCGAGCGCCTCGCTGTAGACTTTCGTGACAAGAAACGACTCGCCATTGTCGTCTTTTTTCCAGACTTGCCCGACCTGAATTTTTTTCGCCGCCACGGTACGACTGTAGCCACCTTCCGCGGGGGCCGTCAATACCGGACCGCGGCAAGTTGCCAGGATGCGCTTTTTGCCCGCCGCCGCACGCCCGCAAGCGGCCCTCCCGGTCGAAAAATTCCACGGCCTGACTTTCCGTAGCTTCCTGGCGAGGCTTTGTGGCATCTTATTGTCAGAGCGTGGGTGATGCCGGAAACGAAAAACATCGCTGTCGTCCTGTTTCAGCTGGGCGGTCCGGATTCGCAGGAAGCCGTCGAGCCGTTTCTCTATAATCTCTTCTGCGATCCCGACATCATCAATTTTCCCGGCTCGTTTCTCGCGCGCAAGCCTCTCGCCAAGCTGATTTCGTCGACGCGCTCGAAGACCGTCCGCGTGAAATACGCCGAGATCGGTGGAGGCTCGCCGATCCGACGCCTCACCGAGCAGCAGGGACGCGCCCTCGAATCGGCGCTGCGCCCGGCCGTTCCCGCGCGCGTGATCGTCGCCATGCGCTACTGGCATCCCAACACAAGCGAGGCGATTTCGCATCTCGAGGCCGGCCCCTTTGACGAGCTCGTCCTGCTTCCGCTCTACCCGCACTATTCCTTCGCGACCACTGGCAGCAGCCTCAAGGAATGGAATCGCTCCTACAAGCCTAAGGTGCCGGTCCATCTGATCGATCATTTTTTCGATCATCCGGATTACCTCGCGGGAATCGTCGAGCGGACCAATAGCGTCCTCTGCCAGCTGCCGCAGCCCGACACCGTGCATCTCGTTTTCAGCGCGCACGGCCTGCCGATGGCGCTCGTCGAGAAAGGCGATCCGTACCCGGAGCACATCGCCGCCACCGTGAAACTCGTCTGCGAGCTCGGCGCGTGGCCCAATCCGCACGCGCTGTGCTTCCAGAGCCGCGTCGGCCCGCAGCAGTGGCTGCAGCCGCCGCTCACCGGGACGATCGAAAAACTCGCGCGCGAAGGCGTCCGGCGCATGCTCGTGATCCCGATTTCGTTCCTCACCGAGCACATCGAGACCCTGCACGAAATCAATATCGAGGCGCGCGAGCAGGCCGAATCGCTCGGCATCCGCGATTTCCACATGATGCCCGCGCTCAACGACTCGCCGCTGCTGATCCGCGCGCTCGCCGACCTCACCCTGCGCGCCGTAGGCAACCGCTCCGGCGTCGCCTCCCTCGCCATCTAGCTTTCGCTCCCTCACCTCTGCGCACTCTGTGTCTCCGCGGTGCGTCTTGTCGTTGCTCCCGCAGCGACCACCTTTCAGGTGGGCTGGTGCTATGATGTTCTTGCTGTTGCCCAGTAGCAGAAACGAGAAGCCATGCTCGAAAAAATAAAAGATCTCCCGAATGGAATCGATGGCCTGAAGGCCGTCGGCAAGATATCGAAAGAGGACTACGAACAAGTCTGCGTCCCGATCATGGACGAAGCGCGCCGCGAGGGGCGCCGCCTTCGATTTCTGTATCAGCTGGGGCCCGAGTTCGAGGGTTTTACACCCGGCGCTGCGTGGGAAGACGCGAAGATCGGCCTTCAGTCCATGCGCCTCTTCGACGGCTGTGCCGTCGTCACCGACGTAGGTTGGATCCGCGAGTCGACGCGCGTGATGGGATTTTTCATGCCGTGTCCCGCGAAAGTGTTCAGCAACGCGGAATTCGACAAAGCCGTCGCCTGGCTCGCGGCTCTTCCCGAAGGCCCGGCGGTTTCTCATCATCTTCTGGCCGACTCCGGCGTGATCGTCGTTGAAGTAAAACAAACGCTGCGCGCGCAGGATTTCGACGCGCTCGCATCCACCGCCGACGCCTGGATCGAAACGCATGGCGACCTGCAAGGGTTGGTCATCCACGTCCGCGAATTTCCCGGCTGGGAGAATCTCGGCAGCTTGCTGCGGCACCTGCGATTCGTCCGCGATCATCAGCGCCACGTGAAGCGAATCGCTTTCGCTGCGGACAGCAAACTCGCCGGCGTTGCGCCGGTCGTCGCCGACGTCTTCATCCACGCCGAGGTGAAAAGCTTCGCCTACGACGAAGTCGACATCGCCATCGCCTGGGCGTCCGGCCCGGCCCGCGCGCGCACAGCAACGCCGCTATCCGCCGCGAACTAAGCGCGGAACGCGCAGTCCGCCGCAAACTGACCGGCTTGTCCTGAGCTTATCGAATGGGCATTCGCTTCCGCGCGGGCGAATCGCAGAGTCGTCTGATCGGCGCGCTACGTGCTCACGCTTTTGCCTTCCGCATCGATTTGGGCCAGATGCCGGATTTGCCAGGCGAGAGGATGCCGTGCGGGTCGACGGCGTCCTTCACGGTTTCGTGGAGGCGCAGGAGCGCGTGGTCCTTGAAGGAGTACGCGTCCGCGACGTCGCCCATGAAGGCGGTGTGCGTGCGGTACTCGCCCCAGCCGTGTTCCGCCGAGGTTTTTACGAGGCGCTTGTAGATTTCGCGATTGCGCCGATTCTCCTCGATATCGTGCTCGATCGGGAAAAAATAGATGATGACGAACGCCCGCGCGAAAAACGACCAGATCGGAAACGCCGCCGGCGCGCCGGTGGATGTTCCCAGATCGCGCGCCACTTGATCGAACACCGTCTGCGCCTCGAGCACCGCCTCGCCCGTCATGGGAATGATCGGCGAGAACCACATGTGCCCCTCGCTGCGTGGCCCGCCAATCGAAAATGTCTGCAGGCTGGGGACGCCGAAGGGAACCGGATTGCGAATCTTCGCCAGCTGGCCGGCGTCGAGCGGGAAGCGATACGATGGGCCGTCCTGAAAACGCGCGCCCGGAATCGCGGCGGCGAATTGTTCCTTCGAGTATTCCCACTGCGCGGCTACCACTTTCGCCGGGCCGTAGAACGGCAGCGACACGCTCCAATAGCCGAGATTATTCTTCGCGGCGTAGTCTTCGAGGTCTTTCACCGAGCCCTTGGCGCGCAGAGCGGCGAGCTCCGATCCCGGCCGCGCAAACGCCAGCGGGCTCACGACCGTGGTGGTCGCCTGCACCGTGCTCGAATTGATGAGCCGCGCGAAAATCTCGACGAGCGCGAAGAGGTCGTCGTGCTTGGGCACCGAAACGCTGCCGGAAAGATACGCCTCGGGCTCGGGCAGCAGCCAGAAGCCCATCTTGGTCACGATGCCGAAATTCGATTGCGAAAACATGCCGTCGACGAACGGGCCGAAGCCGTACTTGTATTGCTGCCACGTCTTCGAGCCCGGCAGCGCGCCCATGCCCGTGCGCACCAGGTCGCCATTCGCGAGGACCACTTCCATGCCGCAGTGGCAATCGAAGTGGTCGCGCATCGGCGTGTAGCCGCCGCCGCGTTCGAGCGCGTTGCCTACCGGGCTGCCCCAGCCGGGATCGGGCGGATCGATCCACACTTTCAGATTTCGCTCGCGAATGTAGCCGTAAAGATCGAAATAGCTGACGCCGGGCTCGACCAGCGCGTAGTGGTTCTTGTCGTTCACCTCGAGGACGCGGTCCATGCGCTTCAGGTCGAGGACGACGCTACCTCCGAGCAGCGGCGCCGCGCCGCCGTAACCGAGATTCTTGCCGGTCGAAATCGTCCACAGCGGGATTTTGTAGGCGTTGGCGATGCGCACGATTTTCTGCACCTGCTCGACATTATCCGGAGCCACGGCCGCCGACGGAATCGGCTCCTCGGCTTCGTGCCAGAACGGCGAATACGAATCGCGATAGGTGTCGATGTCCTCTTCGGAGGTGAATACCCACTCCTTGTCGACGGCCTCGCCAAACTGTTTCAGCGCGTCGCCGAAATCCTTGCTGCTCACGCCGGGTGGAAGTCTCATCGCACGCTCCGCATGCCGCGACCCATTGTTTCGATTGGGCGCGGGGCATGTTATGTCCCGAGGCGCGGCGTGTCAAACCGAGGGATCACGAGGTTTAAATGTCGCGCCGCCTTCAGCGCGGCATCTTTCGGTGGAAGGTGCAGAAACGCACGACAAATGCGCTTTTCCGTCCATTTCACGGCCATTTAACTCCCCGACGAGAGCAAGGTCCCTGCTCCAGTTACCGCACCAATGCAAGCACCTTGACACGCGCGCCACCGCCGCGCGCGAGGTGCTTTCCACGAGTCACAAGTCACGAGCTACGAATCACGGCGGTTCGCTCGTGCTATAAATGGGGCGATGGAATTCTCGCTTAGCGACGAACAGCAGCAGCTCCGCCGCACCGTGCGCGAATTCGCCGAGGGCGAAATCGCTCCGCACGTGATGGAGTGGGACGAAGCCTCGAAGTTCCCCTCCGAAATCATTCCCAAGCTCGCCGAAATGGGATTGCTCGGCGTGATCTTCCCCGAAAAATACGGCGGCGCGGGGATGGGTTACGTCGAATACGCGATCATCATCGAGGAATTGTCGCGCGTGGATGGCTCGGTCGGGATCATCGTCGCGGCGCACAATTCGCTGTGCACGAATCACATTTACAAATTCGGGACGGAGGAGCAGCGGCAGAAATACGTCGTGCCGCTGGCGCAAGGGAAGAAGCTCGGCTGCTGGTCGCTGACGGAGCCGGAGGCGGGCTCGGACGCGGGCGGCACGCGCACCGTCGCAGCGGAAAAAAACGGCGGCTGGCTGATCAACGGCTCGAAAACTTTCACCACGAACGGCCACTACGCGGATGTGTGCGTCGCAATGGCGGTGACCGACGCGCCGAAAAAACATCATGGCATTTCGGCGTTCGTGATCGAGAAGGGCACGCCGGGATTTCGTCCAGGGAAAAAAGAAAACAAGCTGGGGTTGCGCGCGAGCGACACGAGCGAAGTGGTGTTCACCGATTGCCGCGTGCCGGCGGGGGATTTGCTGGGACGCGAGGGCGACGGCTTCGTCAACAGCCTGCAGATTCTCGATGGCGGGCGGATTTCGATCGCGTCGCTCGGCCTCGGCATGGCGCAGGGCGCGTACGAATGCGCGGTGCGCTACGCGAAAGAGCGCAAGCAATTCGGCAAAGCGATCGCGGAATTTCAGGCGATTCAATTCAAGCTCGCGGACATGGCGACGCAGATCGACGCGGCGCGCTTGCTGACGTATCGCGCGGCGTGGATGGCCGATCAGGCGATCGCGTCGGGCGCCGCCGATACGCGGATAACACGCGAATCGAGCATGGCCAAACTTTACGCCGGAGAAGTCGCCGTGCGCGTGGCCAACGAAGCCGTGCAGATCCACGGCGGCTACGGCTTCATCAAGGATTATCCCGCCGAAAAATTTTACCGCGACGTAAAGCTCTGCACCATCGGCGAAGGCACCAGCGAAATCCAGCGCATGGTGATCGCCCGCCAGCTCCTCGGCAAGTAGCAAGCCTCGGCGTCATGCCTCTGTGATTACTCCTCAGTAAAGCGCCGTTAGAAATTAGGCCAACGCGGCCTGCGCGTGTTTAGACTCTAATCAGGCTCTGCAATCCACGATCGAAAATGACTGCAAATCCAAACAGGGGCGCGTCGAAAACGGCCCGGGTCTCGCGCTTGGCGGACTCATCGGTCGCCGCGGCGAGCCGGCTGGCGGCTACGGTTCTTGCATCGACTGCGGCCGCGTTCTTTGCCGGGCCGACCGCGCTTCGCGAATGGACCTCCCTGCGCCTCGGTCTGATCCTGTACGTGATTCCGGCGCCGGATCTGATCTTCTCGTTTGTCTCGGTCACCTGGAAATCGGCGCGCGCTGATTACATTCAGGCTGGCATCATCGATTTGTTTCTCGCAGGCCTCATGGCTGCTATCGCCTTCGGAATCGGAAAAGCGCGACCATGGGGGTATTGGGCCTATTCCGTCGTCTGTTTGTCTGCGGTTATCGGCCGCACCAACGCGATCTGGCAGATGTCACTTCCGCGGCCGTACAGGTTCATGCCGTTTCCGACCCTCCTATTTGTGCTCGATGTAGTGGAAGTCGCCGTTGGTGTTTCGGCCGCGTGGTACGTGGGTCGGCGTGCGGCTTTCGTCGGAGCTGGCCAGGCGAGCGTAGCGAGAAGCCCGAAGCGGGCATCCGTTTCCATCACTTCTGTTCCGTGGGTCACACTGACTTTCGCGGCCCTCGCACTGGTTTGCGTGTCGGTCCGGACTGCGTATCTTTTCAACCGCATCGACAGCTGGCAAGAACGCTACGAATTGCTCCGCTTCGTCCTGATCGCGCTCGCGTATGTTTCAGTTCTGGCGGTCGGCCTGGTCCGCCCGACGCGTAGGCTTGCAGCGTCGCCGGCGCTCGGAATAGCTGTGATGGGGCTGCTCACTGCCGGCGGCGCCGAGATATCGCCTGGAATGTTCCTGCGGGGTCTGGCTTGGGCGGCATCGCAAGCATCTCGCGAGCCCGAAGCGATCGCTGTGGCCGCATTTCTCTTGTGCAACATACTTCTTGCGGCCGCCGCTCTCGTGTCGCTAATCCGCAGGCGAACGTTTCACATCGGAATGGTTGCGCTGGCGGTCATTTTTGTCGGCGGCATCGATCCGGCGACGCGCGTACTGCGGCAATACGACATCCATCGAACGAATGTTGCCCAAGCGTTCGCCGGGGGCGGACCCTACATCCTGTTTCGCACTGAGAGCTGTCTGCTGCGCTTCAGAATGGCACGCGGCAGCGCGCGCTACCCCGACTCGCTGGCGCAGGTCGACGCGGCGCTTCCCCGTTGCTTGCAGTCCGGCCTGGCCAAAGGACGCGAGATCGGCGGTTATCGGGTCGAGTACAGTACGGTCGGTCCCTCGCCGGTCGCGCACTTTTCTTTGATCGCCATTCCGTCAGTTCGGGATACCCAGGGAATGATCAGCTTCTTTGCCGATGAAACCGGGATTGTGCGCGCGCTCACGGGAAACCGCTTGGCGAGAGCATCCGACGGAGGAGTGACGCCTGCCCAGGATTTCTACACGATGCGGCGCTGCGTCCATGATTTCGACAGGCTTTTCGGCGGGGCAAACAGCCGCACTCCTGCGGAGAATCAATCTGCGCAGGGATCCGAACGCTTCCCGGTTTCGTTCGCTGAGATGGCGCCACGGGATCGCTGCTACCTGCGCGGACAGCTCGACGGCGACGGGTGGAAGGCGGCTGCGTACCGCTTCAGCTATCGCGAATTCGGGCCAGACGGCGCCGACAACTTTGCTTTGTCGGCGCGCCCGCTCGAATATGCAGTCACAGGATTACGCAGCTATTTGATGGACAATACATTCGTCGTTCACGCTACATCCGAGGACCGCGACGCCACGGCGAGCGATCCGGTGGCGGACGCCTGCGAGTTTTTATCGTTGGTGCCGTGCGGCGAAGAGCAGGCAACCCTCGCACTCCCGAAGTGAAGACACGCCGAGATTTGAATCTACGCCTGGTTGATCATGAAGGTCGACATCTGATCGAAGAAGGCGCGGAGAAATTGCTCGGCCTCGGGCGGTAGGGCGGCTTCGGCGAAGGCGTTGTTCATCAACTGCATCCATCGATCGCGGGCGGCTTGATCGATGTGAAACGGAAAATGTCGCGCGCGCAGGCGCGGATGGCCACGCTCTTCGATGTAGCGCTGCGGGCCGCCGAAGCGGTAGATCAGGAAATCGCGCAGGCGAATTTCAGCGGCAGCGAGTTCGTCGCGCGGATACATCGCGCCGAGAATGTCATCGTGCGGCACCTGTCGGTAGAATGCTCCGACAAGGCGCGCAAACCCTTCCTCGCCGATCAGTTGATAAATTTCGGTTTCTTCCATCAGAGTTGATTCTAATACGTTCGCGGCGCGATCAGGGTGCGAACGCGACTTCGCCAGTTATACACGGAATCGTTTCAACCTGGTTGAGCATCAGAGATACGCGCCGACGATCTGTTGCAACGGGCGACGGGAGAAACTACATGGGAAAGCTGGAAGGGAAGGTCGCGGTCATCACGGCGGCGACGTCGGGAATGGCGCTGGCAACCGCTAAGCTGTTTGTCGAGGAAGGCGCGTATGTGTTCATCACGGGGCGGCGGGAGGGGCAGCTCGACAAAGCCGTGAAGGAAATCGGGCGCAATGTCACGGGCGTGCAGGGAGATGCAAGCAGCCTGGCGGACCTCGACCGGCTCTACGCCACGGTGAAAACGCAGAAAGGCCGAATCGACATTCTCTTTACGAGCGCGGGCTACGGCGAATTCAACGTGCCGCTCGGATCGATCACCGAATCGAATGTCGATAAGACGCTTGGCACGAACGTGCGCGGAACACTTTTCACCGTGCAGAAGGCGCTGCCGCTGCTCGTGGACGGCGCGTCGATCATCATGAACGGCTCGATCGCCAGCATGAAAGGCTTGCCGGGCTTCAGCGTGTATAACGCGAGCAAGGCCGCGGTGCGGTCGTTTGCGCGCACGTGGACGATGGATTTGAAGGCGCGGAAGATTCGCGTGAATGTCCTCAGCCCCGGCACCATCGATACGGCCGTGTTCGCCAACGTTCCGAAGGAAGTGAAAGATAAATTCGTGGAGCTGATTCCGATGGGCCGGATCGGCGAGCCGCGTGAAATCGCCACGGCGGCGCTTTTCCTGGCGTCGGACGATTCGAGCTTCATCACCGGAATCGAGCTGTTCGTCGACGGCGGCACGGCGCAGATTTAATCGCGCAATTGCCTGCGGACTACGGGGCTGATTCGATCCGGCGGTCGGGGATGAACCAGATCATGGCGATCACCACGTAGAGCGCGATCGCGATCCAGGGCCGCACGAATGCCAGTGCAATCGCAAGCACGTAAATGGCAAACGACATCTGACTTTTCATGTCGCTCCTCACCGCGCGGGCGAGCCGCGAGGCGGGACCATTGCACTCGATGAGGGATCGCTCGAGGAGAATGTAAGCGATCGAGGACATGGCCAAGACGATGCCGTAGGAAGCCGTAGGCGCGGCGGTGAAGCGAGCTTCGTCCATCCAGCGGATCACGAACGGAACCAGGGAAATCCAAAAGAGCAGAAAAAGATTGGCCCACAGGACTGTGCCGTTGATGCGTTCCGTCGCGTGCAGCATGTGGTGATGGTTGTTCCAGAAGATGCCGACGTTGGTAAAGCTCAGCACGTAGGCCAGAAATACGGGGACGACCGAACGCAGCGACGAAAAGCTTGAACCCGAGGGCGCGGTCAGCTCAAGCACCATGATCGTGATGACGACCGCGATCACTCCGTCGGTGAACGCTTCGAGGCGCTGCTTATCCATCGTGGCCCTTTTAGCACTAAGAAAGCGCGTGATTTGGGGCGGCATCTACGCGAAATATTTCTTTAGCGGCTCCCAGTAGTGTTCATGCCATCCCGAATCGAGGCCCGCGAATTTCCCCGCGGGGAAGCCTGTGTGATCGAGGATCACTGTGGTTTGCGATCCCTGCGGCCTGAATTCGAACCTCGCGATTGAATACACGCCGGGCGCCCAGCTGCCCGGACGCCACGCCTGCACGATTCGCTTCTCGGGAACCAATTCGACGTTGCGCCCGGTGATTTGCCCGTTGAACATGGAAAATGCGCCGCCGGGCGCGGGGTCGATCACCGCCGCGGCGCCGGAGGACGCGGCGAACTGCTTCGAATCGAGAAGCACGCCGTAGATACGGTGCGGGCTCGCCATCAAATCAATCTCCTGGTGCAGAGACGTGCGCAGTTTGTCTGCACCGGTGCGGGGCGGTTCCTTCATGGCTTGCGGCGTCTTGCCCCAGGCGGCCGCGCCGGCGGCCAGGCTGCCAAAAGCGGCGGCAGCGCCTGAGATCATCTGTCGTCGCGTGGGCCCAAAAGCTCGCGCCGCCAAATCGCTTGACTCGCTCATCGTTGTCCTCCCGAATTGTGATCCCGGATAGTCCATGCATCAGAGCACGGCGCGGAAATATGTTCAAGCCCTGCCCAACAAAGTTTGTAAGATTCCGCGGGCCGCCGAGACTACCTGTTATGAATGGGAATCGAGCGTGCCGGAGGAAGGCGAACATTCGCGAAACGCCGGAAGAGCGGTTCAGCCGCATCCTGAGCGAGTACGGGCCGGCGTTGTCGCGCCTCGCTTTCGGCTACGAACGCTTGGCGAGCGTGCGGGAGGAGCTCATGCAGGAAATTGCGCTGGCGATCTGGCAGGCGCTGCCGCATTTTCGCGGCGAGTGTTCCGAGCGGACGTTCGTCTATCGGATCGGCCACAATCGCGGACTGACGCACGCGTGCCGGCGCCGCCCGACGCACGAGCCTCTCGACGAGCTGCCGCGGCGGCTCGAGCCGGTCGACCGCAAGCCTCACCCCGAGGAGGAAATCGCGAGGACACAGGAGCGCGACCGCCTGCGCTCGGCCACTCAAGGCTTGCCGCTGGCCTACCGGCAGGTGGTGATGCTGATGCTCGAAGAACTTTCGCACGCGGAGATTGCCGAAGTGCTGGGACTTACGGAAAGCAATGTAGCTGTGCGCATGAACCGGGCCAGGAAGGCGCTGAAGGAAGCGTTGGAGGCAGCATCGTGACAGCGGACGCAGAACTCGATCTGTGGCGAAGGGAATGGCGCGAGGAGACCGAGCCTTTCCCGATGCTGAAGCGGAAAATCCGGCGGCAGAATCTGCGAATCACGGCGGCAGTGGCCGCGATTGCCGTGTGCCTCGTGGTGTCGACGGTGGAGGCGGCGCGCACGGGGAACTCTTTCCTGGCGGGCCTGGCCACGGGCGTCGGCTTTGCGGGGATCGTGCAGGGCGCGTATTCGTGGTGGGTGAGACGCGGCGCGTGGAAGCCGGCAGCGCAGACGACGCTCGCGTATGCCGGGCTCGCCTACAAGAGGGCGATTGCCACCGCGCGGACCACGCGATTCTCGTTTCGCTTCCTCATGATCGTGGTGGCGCTCTATGCGGGAGTGGCGGCGTGGCACTGGAAAACGTTCTCGGCCGTCTACGCGCTGATTCTTGTGGCAATGGTCGCGGAGCTGTTCCTGCTCGCCTACAACCGGCGGCGCGCGCGACAAGGGCTTGAGGAGTCGAAGCGGCTATTCGAACAGACGAAGCAATTCGCGGACGCAAGTCTGGAAAATCTAGAAGAAAGGTAGGCATCCATGCACATCGTATTTCTGGCCTTCGAGATCGTGTTGGCAGCGTTCGTGATCAGCGAGGTTGTGCGATTCGTACCGCGCTACCGGCAGTTGAAGGAAGCAGTCGCAAACGGCGATACGCACGCCCGCACGAAGACGTATCAACGAGCGCTCGCGTTCGAATGGATCAGCGCACTGTTGGCGCTGGGTGCGCTCGGATTTGATTGGAGCAAGCTGAATCCGAAGTCGCTCGGTCTCGCGGACCTCGCACTGATTCAATCGTTTACGAGCGATAAGGACGCCGTCCACGGCCTTGCGATCGGCGTGATTGCGGGAGTCGCGGGCGGAACGATTGCCATGATTGCAATGCGGCTCAAGGCGAAGAAGCGTGCCGGGGCGCAAGCGGGCACGGTGAGCGCTCAGCCGTGGTGGCGCAAGCTGGTCCCCGACTTCTCGGCGCTGCTTCCGTCGACCAGTCAGGAAAGGCTGCTCTGGGTGCTGGTGGCCGTCTGCGCTGGAATCTGCGAGGAGATCGTGTTCCGCGGCTGGCTGCTGGCAGCGTTGCACGGACAGCTTGGCTTGAGAGGGGCCGCGCTGATCATCGTCGCGTCCGCAATCTTCGGCCTGGCGCACGTCTACCAACGGGCCACCGGCGTGATTCTCACAGGGGTGGCTGGCGCCCTTTTCTGCGGGCTCTACGTCACCACCGGCTCGCTCGTCGTGCCCATCCTTCTGCACATCGTCGTGGACGCGCGCTTCGCGCTTTTGCCGGCGCCCCGGATGCATAAGGCGGAGGCGTTGGCGTCGTACGCGTGAACTTCGCGCGCGACCGCAAGAAATGTCAAGACGGGCGCCGCGGCCTTCGATAAACTGCGGCGCCATGGTGAGAAGCATCCTCGCGGTGCCGGCCGGAATCGTGGTGCTTACGGCGAGTTCATTCGCAATTGAGGCCGCCGCCGACCCGATCCTAATGCGGATCTTCCCGCATGCGCTGCCCAACCGGGCCGCGATCAGTCACAACCTGGCGTCCGCTATTTTTCTGATAACCTACACGAGCGCGTGCGTGGCGGCGGGCGGATATGTGACGGCATGGATTGCGCGGCGATCTCCGATTTGGCATTCGGTAGCGATGGGCGTGGTGCAAGAGGCGCTGACGGTGTGGGCGATGGTGTCGCTTCCGAACGAGGCTCCGCTGCGAAATTGGGTTGCGACGCTCGTCCTGACCATCCCCGTAGCGTGGTGCGGAGGTCTGCTGCGCGCAAGGCGGGAAGGCGTGCGGCGAGGCGCGGCATGACAAAGCAATCGAGATGGCCGCTCCGAAAGATGCATCCGGTGGTGGCGTACGCGACGGCGCATCTCGATGAGGACGTTTCGCTCGCCGCGCTCGCGCGCCAGGCCGGGCTTTCGGCGTTTCATCTGCAACGCATTTTCTCCGCCGCCGTCGGTGAAACACCCAAACAACTCACCCTGCGGCTGCGGCTCGGGCGCGCGGCGGTAATGCTGCTCACGAGCGACGATTCCATTCTCGATGTGGCGCTTGCCTGCGGCTTTCAGAGCCATGAGGTATTCATTCGCGCGTTTCGGCGGCGCTTTGGGATGACGCCGAGCGCCTACCTCGCGCGCGGGTTTGTCGACGGCGCGAGCGAGACGCAAGCGGAGCAGCACGCCGCGCTCGTCGAGCAGGTGAATCCGTGCGTGGGCCTGTACCAGATCAGCGAGCACGAGAAATTGGGGAGAAATGAGATGACGTACGCGATCGCGAAGAAAGAGCTGACGCCGCAGCCGGTGCTCGTGGTGCGGCGGCGCATCAAGCCGGCCGACCTTGCGAAGACGCTCGCCGAGGTGCTTGGCACGATTTTCTTGCACGCGCAGCAGAACGGAATGGCGCTCGCGGGTCAGCCGTTCACGCGCTATATCGAGTGGGGGCCTGGCGTGTGGGCGATCGAAGCCGGGTTGCCGGTCGCCGCGCTCGGCGAGGATTCGCCACGCGGTAAGGCCGAGGTCCGCGCGGACACGCTGCCGGGAGGGCCGGCGGCGACGGCGACGCATACTGGTTCCTACGATGGGCTGTTCCGCGCGCACGCCGCGGTGCAGCAATGGATCGACGCCGAGGGACTCGCCCCGGCCGGCGCGCCTTGGGAAGTCTACGTCACCGACCCCGCGGATTTCCCCGATCCCAAGGATTGGAAGACAGATATTTTCTGGCCGCTCGCGCGGTAGTCCACAGACTGGCGAAGCCCTTCGGCAACCTCAGGACAGGCAAGCTCGCCGTAAAGGGCCGGTGGCGGGCCGCCGCAGCCCGCATCGATTCGCGCTTTCCTTTTGATGTTTCGCGCTTCCGCTGTTAAGTTTCCGCTCGCAATTACACACCTGCTAGGCTGAGACTGCACGCCAAACGATTGCAGTTTCAGATCTGAAATTTCAGAAACGGACACTGGGCCGGAATCGAAAATGAACGCAAGTCCGAGGAGATGGCGATGAAGCTGGGAGAACTGGCGGAGAAGCTGGGGTGCGCGGTCGAAGGCGACGCGAGCATCGAGATCACGGGCGTGGCGGGGATCGAGGAGGCCGCGCCGGGCGAGTTGACGTTTCTCGTGAACCGCAAATACAAAGCGGCGCTCGAGACGACACGCGCGGCGGCGATCGTGATCGCGCGGGACGAGACGCGCCCGCGAATCGCGGCGCTGCGTTCGTCGAATCCGTATCT
Organism: uncultured Acidobacteriota bacterium; assembly: GCA_963836125.1. Taxonomy (GTDB): domain Bacteria; phylum Acidobacteriota; class Terriglobia; order Acidiferrales; family UBA7541; genus Palsa-295. The sequence continues at coordinate 181,793 of CAWIIK010000012.1, read as the reverse complement.
GGATTTCGCGCGGGCGATCGAGATTTTCCATCCCACGCCGAAATACGCACCGGGGGTCCACGAGACGGCGGTGATCGCGCCTTCGGCCAAAATCGGCGTGAGCGCGCACATCGGCCCGTACTGCTACGTCGGCGAGGACGTCACGATCGGGCAGCGCGCGGTGCTGCACAGCTTTGTCGCGATCTATCGCGGCACGCGGATCGGCGATCATTTTTTCGCGCACTCGCACGCGTGCGTCCGCGAGGGCTGCCGGATCGGCGATCGCGTCCTGCTGCAGAATGGCGTGGTGGTGGGCAGCGACGGCTTCGGCTTCGCGCGCGACGCGGACGGGCGCTGGCACAAAATCCGCCAGGCGGGAATCACGGTGATTGGCGACGACGTCGAAATTCAGGCGCAAAGCGCGATTGATCGCGCGACCGTGGGCGAGACGCGCATCGGCCGCGGAACGAAGATTGATAATCTCGTGCAGGTGGGGCACGCGTGCAAGGTCGGCGAGGACACGCTGCTGTGCGGGCAGGTCGGCCTCGCGGGCACGACGAACATCGGAAACAAGTGCATCCTCGCGGGACAGGTCGGATGCGCCGGGCATTTGACCGTCGGCGACGGCGCGGTGATCAGCGCGCAGAGCGGCATCCCGACCAATGTGCCGGCAGGCGCAGTCTATTCGGGCTATCCGGCGATCGAGAATCGCGCGTGGCGAAAATCCGTGGCGTCGTTCAACCGGTTGCCGGAGATGCAGCGCGAGTTGCGCGAATTGCGCGAAGAAGTGGCGCGGATGCGAGCAGGCAAATGAGATCGGGGCGCGTGAGGGGCGGTTTTGAAACCCGCCCCTACGGTCAACACCTGATTGGGTGCCAGCGACGGCCGGCTATTCGCCGCGGATCTCGTCGATGGCGCGGCGAAGGACGCCTATGATGCGCCGGCGCTCTTCGGCTGAGGCATCGAGCTTGTCGTACAGCGCGGCTTTGAGGTCGTCGCGGACCTTGCGGAATTCGACGCGCGCCTGGCGCCATTCGTCCTTGATGTGGCGGCCGGGATCGCAGCCCGCGTCTTCTTCCTCTTCGTGTTCGCGATTGAAACGCTTCTGGAACTCAGCGACCTTGCGGCCAAAGCGGGCGAGGTGATCGAGAGTTTCGTCGACGCTCGCCCGGTTGGCTTTCAAGTGCTCCGCGCCAGCCTCGGTGATGTGATACAGCTTCTTGGTGCCTTCGGTCTCCGAGGCCGCAAAGCCCATCTCTTCCAGATAGGTGAGCGCGGGATAGACCATTCCCGGGCTTGGCGTGTAGATGCCGCTCGAGTGCTCCTCAATCGCCTTGATAATCTCGTAGCCGTGGCGCGGCTTTTCGCTGAGCAACGCGAGGATGATGAGCTGAAGGTCGCCCGAGGCGAGCATTTTGGCAGCCCGCATCGCGGGTCCGCCCATGAAGCCGCTGCGGAAGCCGCCGAAAAAGCGGTGCCTGCCTACAAAGTGCCTGCGGTGGGGCCGGTCACCGCAACCCCATTCGTTGTAACGTGCTTGGTACATTTGTCTCTCTCTCCTATGTCGAGTTCATCTCCGCATCGCATACTATATCGTACGATATAGCTGGTGTCAATGGAGAAAGGCCACAGGCCTCTGCCCGTCCCGCGGATTGGTCAGCTACCGCCTGTAGGGGTGAAACCCGGCCCCGAGGGAAAAGAACAAAGGCGTCCGGTAACATGACGAAGCGCCGATGGCATGAGCAAGAAGGGTCAGACGGTGCGGGCGGAGGTGGCGGCATCGGCCGCGGGGCGGCGGGCACGCACGCGTAGGACCTTCCGCTGGTTGGCTTCGAGGACCTCGAAGCGGAGGCCTGCGCGCTCGAGGATCTCGCCGGTGCGCGGGACGTGTCCGGCGACGCTATTGAGCAAGCCCGCGACTGTGGTGGCGTTGGATTCGCCGGCGAGAGCGTCGAGCTCGATGCCGAAAAGCTCGGCGATTTTGTCGATGGGCACGCTGCCGCGAAGAACCATTGCGCCGCTCGATTCGCGGACCACGTCGGGCACGGGACGGCGGTCCTCTTCGGCCATTTCGCCGACGATTTCCTCGACGAGATCCTCGACGGTGACAACTCCGGCCAGCAAGCCGTACTCGTCGATGACGATGGCCATGTGCTGATTCTTGCGCTGCATTTCCTTCAGCAGCTCGGAGCCGAATTTCGTCTCGGGAACGAACAGCGCCGGGCGGACCAGCTCGCGCACGCTGCGGTGAGACGCGTCGCGGTCGGGAATCTCGAGCATGTCTTTGGCAACGACGATGCCAAGGGTGTCGTCGAGCGACTTTCCGTATACCGGCAGGCGCGAGAATTTTGTTTCGACGATGCGGTCGCGCAGTTCGTCGATGGTGGCGCTGGCCGGGATGGCGACCACGTCAGGACGCGGCGTCATCACGTCGCGCACGCGCTTTTCGCCGAATTCAACGACCTGTTCGATGAGGCGCGCTTCATCCTGCTCGATGATGCCTTCCTCGGTTGCTGCGTCGACGAAGGCTTCGATCGCCTGCTGCTCGGTGGCGGGCGCGGTGGGTTCATCCTCAGAAAGGCGCAGAATGGAAGCGAGAAGACTCAGGACAGAATAGAACGGCCACGTGAGCCACAGGAGCAGGCGCACGAGCGGGACGAGCGGACCGATCCAAGTCCCGCTCGCGCTAGCCAAAAGCAGGAACGGCAGAAACTGCATTGCGATCATCACTTCGGCGGCGAGGAAGATCACGACCTCGAGTCCGAACTCGGCCCGGCCGGGAACGGCCGCGTTCACAGCGAGCGCCGTAACGGCGGCCAGAAACACCAGCCAGAGGCGTGCGACGAGGCTGAAGGCGAGCGCAGCGCGCGTGCGATCGAGCTTGAAGCGCGGCTCGATTTCGGATTCAAACGCAACGATGTGATCGCGGATGCGGCCGGTCGACACGCGTCCCCTCTCGCGATAGACGCGGTCGAGGTAGGAGACCACGATGAGCCCAACGGTGAGAACGATGACGCCGAGCGTGTAAAGGACAATGATCATGGTCTATACGAGCCCGAGCGCGCGGCGGAGGCGCTGCTCGCGGCGATCCATCTGGCCGGCATCGGTTTCATGATCGTAGCCCATCAGGTGCAGGATGCCATGAAGGATCAGGATGCGCATTTCGTCGTCCAAGGTGCGTCCGAAGCGGCGGGCGTTGCGGCGCGCGACGTCGGGAGCAATGGCGATATCCCCGAGATAGGAAGCAGAGGAGGGCGAGGAAGCAGAGGGTGTGGAGGAGCGTCGACGGCGGGGACCCGAGTCGTGTGACTTGCTACGCCTCGGATGTTTTTCGGCCGATGGAAACGAAAGAACGTCCGTTGCTTTGGGCTTGCCGCGATAGGCGCGATTCCAGCGGGTGATTTCGGCGTTAGTCACCAGGCAGACCGTGAGCGAATCGGGCGCCAGGCGCAGGGCGCGACGCGCACGCGCAAGAAACCGCTCCAGGTCGTTCACTGGGACCGGAACGCGACGCTGGCGATTCAAGACCATGGCACGAGTGGTGCGAGCGTGAGCTCAGCGAGTGCGAGATTTCTTCGAGTGATGAGGTTTCGATTTGGCATTGGCGGCGCGGCGCGCTGCTGCGGCCTTTTCGTGCTTGGCGCGAGCGCCTGCCCCGATGGCAGCGGCTGCGTGCTGACCCGCCTCTGACGCTGCCGCCGCCGAAGCCTTTTCGCCGGGCTTCCCGCCTTGCGTTTTGGCAGAGGCTGCGGGCGCCTCGCCGCCTTTGGTTTTCTTTTTTTCCCTTTCCGGTTTCTTCTTTACCTCGTCCTTGATTCCGGCGAGATCGCGCAGAATTCTGGTGCGATCCTCGGGAGTGCGCGCCTTGCCGCGAAGCTGGAGATCGAACAGTTGATTGAGGATCTTGTCGAACTGGGGTCCGCGCGGGATGCCGAGGGCATCGAGTTCGCCGATCGGAAGCGCCAGGCGAAGCGGGCGCCATTTCTGGATGTAGTTGCGAATCTTGGAGAGCGCGCGCGGATTCGGGAGCTCGACTTCGATGAACGCGAGCATTTCGGCGGGCAGCGAGGCGAGATAGGTGTAGGCGTCGCGCGGCATGTTGGTCCTGCGGCCTTTCAGCGCCTTCACGACTCTTTGCGCCTCGGGAACGAGATTGGCGATGGCGTCGATTTCAGCCGTGCGAAACTCCATGTTGCGCAGCGCGGCGGCCATCTCGCGGGCTTTCAACCGGCCAAGTGTGTAGGTGGTGACGGCGAGGTGCAGGCGCGGTCGCAGCCCGACGGCCAGATAGTTACCGCGGACGCGCGTCAGCTTGTTGAGGCTGTCGTAATCGGGCTTGCGGCGCTGGAGCTTCGGGTGAATTGCTTCAAGGAGCCCGTGCGATTCCCAAAGCTTGAGCGTGGCGACGGGATTGTCCTCGCGGGCCAAAGCGCGAAGCTCGTGGCCGACTTCGGCGCCCTCGAGATTCGCGTTCAATCCGCGCTCCATCGCGAGATCGAACCACTCGTGCGTACGCGATTCCATGTTGAAACCCATGCGGGCGCTGTAGCGCAGGATGCGCAGCAGGCGCACGGGCTGATTCGTGAACGCATGGATCGAGAGGGCGCGGACTTCCTGGCGTTCGAGATCCGCGAGGCCGTTGGTGGGATCGAGGAGCAGGCCGCGCGACTGCGCGTTGAGCGAAATGGCGATCGCGTTGATCGAGAAATCGCGGCGCCGCAGGTCCTCCATGATGCCCGCGAAGCGGTACTCGGGCTTCGCGCCGGGCTTTTCGTAGACATCGTCGCGCGCGGCGGAAATCGAGCCGTCGGCGTCTCCCGCGAAGATCAGCTCGTAGTGGCGGATCTTCTCGCTCTCCCACGCCACTTTTGCACCGCCTTTTTCAAGCTCGCGGACCATGCGTACCGGATTGCCTTCCACGGTGAAATCGAGGTCGCGGATCGGCTGGCCGGAGATCAGGTCGCGAACCGCGCCGCCGGTGAGATAGATATTCAAATCGAGGAGCCGGGCCAACTCTTGCACCCGTTCGAGCGCGGCGCGTTGCTCCGGCGAGAGCCTGCTTTCAAGCAGGAACATGTAGTCAGGCATGAGGTCGTGCGCCTCCTGGCAGCCCCGCGGTGGATCAGGCGCGCGGGTGGTGCGCTTTGTAGACGTGCTTCAATCGTTCCTCGATCACGTGCGTGTAGATTTGCGTCGTTGAGATGTCCGAATGGCCGAGCATCATCTGGACGGAGCGAAGATCCGCGCCGCGGTCGAGCAAGTGCGTCGCGAAGCTGTGACGCAGCATGTGCGGCGTCAGCGGCTTCCGCAGCGCGGCCTTGCGGCCGTAGGCGCCGAGCAGCTTCCAGAAAGTGATGCGGTCGAGCTTGCCGCCCCGTTGGTTGAGAAAAAGGTACGGCGACGAATTCTCCCGCAGCAGCTTCGGGCGGCCCGTCCGAAGATACTTCCGGACTACGGCAAGCGCCTGCTTGCCTACCGGAACGAGGCGTTCCTTATTACCCTTGCCGATGCAGCGAAGGCACCCGGGATCCATTTGCAGATCGTCGACGCGCAGGCCGCACAATTCGGAAACGCGCAGGCCGGCGGAGTACATGATCTCGATCAGAGCGCGATCGCGCAGGCCGACGATGGTGTTTGTATCCGGCTGCTGGAGCAGTCGATCGACTTCGGCGATGCTCAGGAACTCGGGCAGGCTCTGGCGAAATCTCGGCGACTCGATGGTGGCCGCGGGATCCTCTTCGATGTAGCCCTCGAGGAGCGCAAAGCGGAAGAAGTTGCGAATCGTGACCAGATGGCGTGCCACCGAGCGGCTATCGAGCCGGCGGCGATAGAGCGAGGCGAGGAAATCGACGACGTCGCTGCGCGTCACGTCCCTGGTGTCGAGTCCGCGCTCGCTGGCGAACGCCGCGAATTTCTGGATGTCGCGGCGATATGCCTGGATGGTATTGTCCGAGAGCCCTTTCTCGACTCTCAGGCAATTCACGAATTCGCGAACGTGCCCTTCCATTTAAACCTCACCCGCGGCGAGCGGAGCCGTCCCGGGCTCCGTCCGCCGAAGAAGTTGCCAGAACTCGCGAAGCTCCTCGCAGCGGAGAAGCCATGCGAGGCCGAAATAGGCCGCCGTCGACGCGAGAATCACCGCGAGAAGCAGCGCGACCTGCGTCAGCAGATGCCCGGCCGATGAAAAGCCCGCGATGCGCAGGCCGAAATACGAAATGGCTGCCATCGCGACGGCGCACGCGGCGATCTTCACGAGCGAGGCGGCCAGGCCGCTCGCGCCCAGCCGGCCGTAACGCTTGCGGAAAAGCAGAAAGAGCGCGCCGAAATTGATATAGGCCGTCAGCGAACTCGCGAGCGCCGGACTCCCGTTTGAAAGCGAACGATAAAAGAACAAAAGAAACATCGCGTTGAGGAAGATGTTGCTGGCGAGCGCCCAGGCGCCGACCCGCGCGGGCGTCCAGGTATCCTGCGTCGAGTAGTACATCGGCGTGATCAGCTTGATGGCTGCGTAGGCGGGCAGGCCGAGCGAGTAAAAAAACAGAGCGTTGGCCGTGAGCGATGTCGATTCGGCAACGAACCGACCGTGCTGGAACAGCACCTGCACGATCGGCCGCCGCAAGAGAATCAGGCCGACGGCCGCCGGAATCGTGATGAACGAGACGATGCGCAGCGAGAAGCCGAACGTGTGCTTCATTTCGTCCCATTTGCCGTCGGCGATCTGATGCGACATCGCGGGAAGAATCGCGGTCGACATGGCGATGGCGTAGCTGCCGAGGACGAGCTGCATCAACCGGTCGGCGACGTACAGCGACGTGACGCTGCCCGAGGGCATGCGCGGCGAAAGCGCAAAGATCGTGTCCACGAAGAGATTGATCTGGTAGACGCCCATCCCAAAAAACGCCGGGCCCATCAAGCCGCCGACCTTGCGCACGCCCGGGTCCGAAATCGAGAGCTTGGGAACGAGGCTCATGCCGCGGCGCACCAGCGCCGGGAGCTGCATGGCCAATTGCACGGCGCCACCCACCAAAATCCCTGCTGCAAGGGCCACGGCCGGAGTACGATAGCCCGTGGGAACCCAACGCAGCAGCGGTCGGTAGATGAAGCCGAACGAAAACAGGATAAAGACGAGGTTGAAGAAGATCGGGGTGGCCGCCGGGAGCCCGAAGACGTGAAAGCTGTTCAAGAAGGCGGCTGCAACCGCCGCCAGGCCGATGAAAAAGACCGCCGGGAAGATGATCCGATTGAGGAACACAGCCAGCTCGTTTTGGTGCGCGCCCAGGATTGTGAAGACACAGATTACCTGGCGCGAGAAGACGGCGCCGAGAACGGCGATCGCTGCGAGCAGGACGGCCATATCCCAGAAGATCTTCTGGGCGAACGCCCAAGACTCGCGAGGCGACCGGTTGCGGAGGTATCCTGTGAAGACAGGGATCAGGGAGGCGCCCAAGGACCCTTCGCCGGTCATCCGACGGATCAAGCTCGGGATGCGGAAAGCGAGGATGAAGGAATCGGCGGCTGGCGAAGTCCCGAGAAGGAGCGTTACACGTTGATCGCGTAAGTATCCGCAAATCCGGCTGATAAGGGTGACAAGGGTTATGACGGAGGCCGATCGAAGGATCTGTCCTTTGTTGGTCAATCGGCAGAGACTCCAGAGCTAACCCTTTAAGCACCAACAAGTTGAGAATGCCAGGAGAAAAGATAACATAACGTGACCCCTTATAGCAACTGCCGGGTGCCGAAAAAGCCCCGAAAGTGGCCAGAAGCATGAAGAGTCGCACTCCATCTTCGACTCTCAAGAAGGTTGTCGTCCTGCTGCTCGACGGAGACTCGGTGAAGGGTTATCTGAATCCGGGCACGCTTGGAAGGATGGAAGCGGCCGACCTGTTGACCCTCGACGGCGAACACCAGGCGATCGAGTTGGAACGGATGAAGTGCGTCTACTTCGTCCGGGAGTTCAAGGATACATTTGAGTTGGAGCGAAAGACGTTCCTGAGCCGGCCCAAGCTGGATGGCTTATGGGTGCGGCTGCGGTTTCGAGACGAGGACGCGATGGAAGGCATCGTCTCGAATAATCTGCTAGATCTGCTCGACACCGGCGTGCAGCTCACGCCTCCAGACCTGCACGGGAACGTCCTGCGGATGTTCATCCCTCGCTCGGCGCTCGCCGAGATGAAGGTGTTGGGCGTGGTAGGCGTCGCACGGCGGTCGGCCGGGGCGACGCGGGGGATCCTAGCGGTCGCCGAAGCCCAGACGAAACTGTTCGGCGAATAGCAATTCGTCTCGTCGCCGGCGCTGGACCAATCCTCGAAATAATTCGCAGTAGCCAAATTGGCTCTTTACTAGCTGGCGTTGTACTCTATATTGGCCTGCAGGAGAGAGCCAATGCTGCCTCTTCATTTGCAGTCCGAAAGCCACATTCCGCTGTACGTGCAACTCCGGGACCAGTTGCGCGCGCTCGTCCATTCGGGCGAACTGCGCACGGGCGACCGCATTCCCGCGAGCCGGGAACTGGCCGGGCAGCTGGGCGTGCATCGGACCACAGTGGCGAACGCCTACGCCGAACTCGAATCCGAAGGACTGATCGAGGGCCACGTGGGGCGAGGGACGTTTATTTGCGCGATTCCCGAAAGACAGTTTTCGCCTCCGCCCCGCTCCAATGGCAACGGAAACGGCCACGGCGGCGCGCGCTGGGAATCACTTTTCGCGGATGAACGCGGGGACGAAAGCTTGAGCCGCCTGATGCCGGAAGTGCCGGAGGGAGCGCTGGCATTCACCTGCGCGCGGCCTTCCGAGGATTTCTTCCCGATCGAGGAATTCCGGCGCTGCGCCAATGCGGCGTTGCGGCGCGAAGGACGCCGGATCCTGCAGCTGGGAGCGAGCGATGGCTATGACACGTTGCGCCGCGCGCTGGTGGCGTGGTTCCGCGAAGAGGGCCTCAGTGTACGGCCCGAGCAGCTTCTGATCACCGACGGGGGCCAGCAAGCGATCGACTTGATTTGCAAAGCATTCATCCGCGCCGGAGACGCCGTTGCAATCGAGAACCCAGCCTATCCGGGCGCGATTTCGATTTTCGCCGGCGCGCGCGTCCGCACGCTCGCTGTCCCGGTGGAGGCGAATGCGGCGCGCACGGGACACGTGGGGCTCGATGTGGATGCGCTCGAAAACACTCTGCTGCAGAACCGCGTGAAATTCATTTTCATCACGCCGGATTTTCAGAATCCCACTGGGACGGCGATGCCTCTACCCGAGAGGCGGCGGTTGATCGAGGTGGCGGCGCGCCATCAGGTGCCCATCATCGAAGACAGCATCTATGCGCGAACGCGGCTCCACGGAAATGCGTTGCCGTCGCTGCGGTCGCTCGACACCCACAACAACGTGATCCAGATCGACAGTTTCTCGAAGATCGCGTTTCCTGGGCTGCGGGTCGGCTGGTGTATTGGTCCCGAGAGCGCGATCGAGCGCTTGCGCCTCGTGAAGCTAGCAACGGACCTGCACACGGACCAATTTTCGCAGGCGACGCTGGCGGAGTTCATACAGCGCGGCTACCTGAAGCGGCACGTCGCGCGAATGAAGAAAGTCCACCTCAGCCGCCTCACGGCAATGGAAGAGGCGCTCGAAAAGCATATGCCCGAGGGAACATCGTGGACGCGACCGGAGGGGGGCATGACCGTGTGGGTAACGCTGCCGGCGGGATTTGACGCCGGCGATTTGCTGATCCACGCGCGGGAACGCGGTGTTTACTTCGTACCCGGCCGCTATTTTTATCTGCAGCACCCGCAGCCGAACACGTTGCGGCTGGGTTTTGCCAGCGTGGATGAAAAGACGATCGAGCGTGGCATCGGAATCTTTTGCGAGTTGCTGAAACGCGAACTGAAGAAACGCGAGCGCGGAGCCAGGACGGAGTGGGCAGCCCGCGTGGCGCTCGTATGAGCGGCCCGGTGCTGCTGAAGCCGAACGAGACGAATCACTGCTTCGGCTGCGGCGGCGCAAACGCGCGCGGCATGCAGCTCACGTTCGAGCAGGACGACGCGGCGCGGCGCATTCGTGGCGCATTTCGGCTCAGCGCGGACTACCAGGGCGGCACGGGATTCGTTCACGGCGGGATCGTCGCAACGCTGCTCGATGAGGTGATGGCCAAGGTGAGCCGCTTCCGCGCGGATCATGCTGTGACGGCTGAGTTGACGATCGAGTATGTGAAGCCGGTGCCCGTCGACGGAGAGCTGATCGTCGAAGGGTGGGAAGTCGCGAGAAACGGGCGCAGCTTGCTGCGGGAAGGCGAGATTCGCGACGCTGCGGGCGCGATTCTCGCTCGCGGGAAAGGGCGTTTCGTGCAAATCGATCTGGAAGCGCTTCGCAGAAAGCTTGGCGCCAAGGAACAGGCGAAACACTGAAGAGTCGAAACCCTTCGGCAGTTTGCTGCGGCCGCGGGGCACGCAATAAACAGGGAGCGGGAAATGGACCTAATGAATAACAGCTTGTGGCGGGTGAAAGTCGGATTGGCCGAGATGCTGAAGGGCGGCGTGATCATGGACGTAACCAACGCCGAGCAGGCCAAAATCGCCGAGGAGGCGGGTGCGTGCTCGGTGATGGCGCTCGAGCGCGTGCCCTCGGACATTCGCAAGGAAGGCGGCGTGGCGCGCATGGCGGCGCCGCGTGTGATTCGCGAAATTATGGACACAGTGTCGATTCCCGTGATGGCCAAGGTGCGCATCGGCCATTTCGCGGAAGCGCAGGTGCTCGAAGCGCTCGAAGTCGATTACATCGACGAGAGCGAGGTGCTCACGCCGGCGGACGAAGAGCACCACGTGTGGAAGCACGGCTTTAAGGTTCCGTTCGTGTGCGGCGCTCGAAATCTCGGCGAAGCGTTGCGGCGCATCGCCGAAGGCGCGGCGATGATTCGCACCAAGGGCGAAGCCGGCTCGGGCAACATCGTCGAGGCGGTGCGCCATATGCGCGCGATCGTCGGCCACGTGAAGAAGCTCACGACACTCGGCCAGGAAGAGCTCGTGCACGAAGCGAAAGAACTCGGAGCGCCGTTCGAGCTGGTGGAGTGGGTTGCGAAGCACGGCAAGCTGCCCGTCCCGAATTTCTCGGCGGGTGGCATCGCGACTCCCGCGGACGCCGCGCTCGTGATGCAGCTCGGCGCGGAAGCGGTTTTCGTCGGCTCGGGCATCTTCAAGTCGACCGACCCATCGCAGCGTGCGCGCGCCATCGTGAAAGCGACCACGCATTACAAGGACCCGAAAATCGTCCTCGAAGCCTCCGAAGAACTCGGCGAAGCGATGAAAGGCCTAGACGTGCGCCAGCTCGAAGAGAAGGATTTGCTGCAGACGCGAGGATGGTAGGAAAAAGTGGCGAGCGGTGAGTGGCGAGTGGCGAGGGGCTAGAGAAGGCGCGAATTCTCCGCGTTCTCTGCGCCTCCTTGCTCTGAGGCCGGGGCCGCGGGTGCGGTAGATCCTTGTTGCGGTTAAACGTAGCGCCAGGTTCTTTAGCTCGGCATCCTCGGGTTTCTTTACGAACACTGGGGCAGTTCTCAGTGTTCTGCGTGTTTAGCTGTTTTTGGTAAACGAAATGATGAGCGAACCGAAAATCGGAATCATCGCGATTCAAGGCGACTACGAGGCGCATGGCAAGGTCCTCGATTGTTTGGGCGTTCAGCACCGCCACGTCCGCACCCCAGCCCATCTATCCGGTGTCAGCGGCGTAATCCTGCCCGGCGGGGAGAGCACCACGCACCTCAAGGTGATGCGCGAAGAAGGCCTCTTCGAGGCGCTCAAGCAGTTCGCGAAAAATGGCGGCGCATTCTTCGGCACCTGTGCGGGCGCGATTCTCCTCGCGCGCGACGTCCACGGCCCCGCGCAAGAATCACTTGCGCTGCTCGACATCGCCATCCTGCGCAACGGCTACGGCCGCCAGCTGGCGAGCGACGTTCATACAAACGCGACGAAGCTGCGCAAAGAGCCGCTCGAAATGGTTTTCATTCGCGCACCGATCATCGAATCGATCGGCAAAGGAGTGGAAGTCCTCGCGGAAGATGCCGGGCATCCCGTGCTTGTGCAGCAAGGCCGAATTCTTGCCTCGACGTTTCACCCCGAATTGACCGCGGACACGGCCGTCCACGAATATTTCGTGCACCAACTAAAGGTTTAAATGTAGCGCCGCGGAATTAAGCGCGTCGTCGTCGCCAACCGGGGATGGTCCACAGGCACAGCGTCGGCCTGAGGTAACCTGTCATCCCGAACGGAATTCCGCGCGGTTTGCCGTTCCCGAGTTGTTTGCGGGCGTGGAATGCAGTGAGGGGTCTGTGCGCCTGCTTCGGATTGACAGCGAAGTTTTATACTTTTCGCCCGCGGCACATTGTCATGACTCTGACAGGCTTTCTCCGAGCCACAGCTCGATTTAACTCAAGGTGGTGAGTTTGCTATCTGAGGGATCGTAAGGGCGCGGGACCGACGAAATAAAGTCGAGGCCACGGAAGGTCAGTTCGCCATCGATCCTGTCCGCATCCGGCTTCACAACGACCATCCGGAGCAATGGGTTTCTGCGTTGGGCGGACATGATCCTCGTCAGCGCGTCGTAATCCCGGAAAGAATAGCCTATAGACAGCAAGCAACGGGCGTGCGAGAGCACCTCATGCAGACAAAAATCGGCGGTGAAAAACGGCTCGTCAATCGCCACTTTCCTTTTGGCCGGATAGATGAGGACCTTGTGGTGGTCTTGGTCTTCATCAGCGAACACGTTCGGCCCGCGTGTAATCTGTCCGTCATCGGTAAACCAGTTCGTCGGACCATGCAATTTCACGAGAATCACGACCCGCTTACGGCTCTGAGCCGGGCCTTTGTCGTTGAAAGTGTGCGGCGACCCAGAGTCGCGGCGCAGGGGATCGAATTCAAATCCGTCGCGCAGCTCGAACTCGTCCGAGCACTGTGAACACAGGAGTTCTATAGCTGGGTCATAATTCGTGGTGAAGATGATGACCGGATCACGGGGCGCCAGTTTACTCGTGACCAGATCGAGAAGCGGCTTGAAGTGTTTCCTAACCTTTCGTTCCAGGTCTTGCAATTCCTCAAGCAAAAACTCCAGATCGAGGTCCTTCTTGATGATTTCCTCAAACAACTCATCGCTGGAGAACTCAGGTTTTGATGAATTGCGGCGACGAATTGGTTCATTAGCATCTTCCCCAGCGGGGCGGTCGCACCCGCGCCAAGGAAGAACACGGTGGGGCTGGCCGCAAGTCTTGCCACTGCGTTTGCCTTAGTCGTAATACTCGGCGCCGAGGTGGGTGATGAGCTCTTCGCCCATCATCCAGCGCAGCGTGTTTTTCAGCTTCATCAGCTGAATGAAGAGATCGTGCTCGGGGTAAAGCTCTCTCGCGCACATCGGCGATTTGAAATAGAAGCTCAGCCATTCCTGAATCCCGCGCATCCCGGCGCGTTTCGCGAGATCGAAAAAGAGTGCGAGATCGAGCACGATCGGCGCCGCCAGAATCGAGTCGCGGCACAGGAAATCGACCTTGATCTGCATCGGGTAGCCCAGCCAGCCGAAGATGTCGATGTTGTCCCAGCCTTCTTTGTTGTCGCCGCGCGGCGGGTAGTAGTTGATGCGGACCTTGTGCGTGAATTTACCGTAGAGCTCGGGATAGACCTTCGGCTGCAGAATATATTCGAGCGCGCCGAGTTTCGATTCTTCCTTCGTCTTGAACGAGCCGGGATCGTCGAGCACTTCGCCGTCGCGGTTGCCGAGAATATTCGTCGAAAACCAGCCGTTGAGCCCGAGCATGCGCGCCTTGAATCCGGGCGCGAGCACGGTCTTCATCAGCGTCTGCCCCGTCTTGAAATCCTTTCCGCCGATCGGGACCTGCTTCTCCTTCGCGTAATCCTCAAGCGCCGGAATATCGACGGTCAGGTTCGGCGCGCCGTTTGCGAAAGGCACGCCTTCGCTGATTGCGGCGTACGCATAAAGCATCGAAGGCGCAATCGCCGGATGATTCTCCTTCATCGCTTTCTCGAACGAGTCCAAATTCTGGTGCACCGCCTCGGGCTTCATGAATACTTCAGTCGACGCGCACCACACCATCACCAGCCGGTCGAGCTTGTTTTTCTTCTTGAAGTCGCGAATGTCTTCGCGCAGCTGCTCGGCGAGGTCGAATTTCGTTTTGCCCTTCTTGACGTTCGTGCCCTGCAAATTCTTCACGTAGTTCTGATCGAACGCCGCCTTCATCGGGCGAATCGTCTTGAGGAATTTCTCGGCCTTCGCGAGATCGCGCGAATCGAGGACGCCGGCCTTGGCGGCCGCCTTGTACGCGTCGTCGGGAAACACATCCCATCCGCCGAAGACAATGTCGTCCAGCTCGGCCAGCTTTACGAAATCCTTGATTCTCGGGATACGCGATTCGGTGCGCTTGCCCAGGCGGATCGTGCCCATCTGCGTCAGCGAGCCTACCGGCTTCGATTCGCCGCGGCGAACCAGCTCCGTTCCAGCCATCAGCGTCGTGCTGACGGCCCCCATTCCCGGCGTCAGCACGCCGAGTTTCCCTTTTGGCGGAGCAATACTCACGGGCCTGCGCATTCAACGTCCCCCTTAGATTCTTTCGGTGAAATTGGCGCTCGCGTAACCCGGCGCGATGCGTCGGCCCTGCGACGGGCCAGTTGGATCGGAATAAAACATCATGCGGCATCAGCCGTCGATTTGCAAACCGATTGTCGGCTTGCCGGATTGCGCCGCGCGGCAATCTCCGATCATCGACCGGACAGCAGCCGCCACGTATCGTCAACGCGACCATTGCCTGCGAACAGTGTGGTGTCTCCGTCGGGCAAAGACTATTTTGGTTACGGGCGCGCACACTATCTGCTGAGCGCGGCAAATTCCGAGCGCGTCCACCCGGAAGGACCGAAGTGAGCTATCGGGCCACAACACCGACGACACCTGCCCTAAGGGTACGGCAGCTTCTACTCTGCACGGTCCTGGTCCTCGGATTCAACGCAGAGGGCAACGCTCAAGCTCCGCTTCCCATGCGAATGGTGATTGCCGCTGGCGCTGTTTGCAGAGCCGAACCGAACCCGACGGCGCAAACAGTCCATAAATACAACCTTGGCGACCTGATTGCTGTCGCGAAGGAAGCGCCAGACGGCGGAATGGCCTGGTACTTTGATCAATGGCACGTATCACGCGAATCGACGTCCTGCTGGATATACGGGCCCCTGACGACGGAGTGGCGACAATCAGATGAACAAGCCGCATTGCTTGCAGCCGTCGATCACACGCTGGATCACCCCAAAGAGGCTCGATTCGAAGATTATGTCGCGGTGGAGAATTTGCTGACGCAGTACTCCTCCGTCGTGGCTTCATCCGGGCTTCTTCAATTCCGCAAGCTGACTCTCATCAACCAAGGGACCTCGCGAGATGACGCACATGGCCGTCAGCTCAACGACCAACCGCTGAAGAAATCCTGGATTTTGTCGCACGGAGATCTTGTTTTCTACTTTGACCCGGATGACCGGTGGTACCTCCGGCCAGAGCCGTATTGGAGCCTCTACGAAAAATACAAGCAAGCCCCTTGGGCCGAGGACTTGGCATGGGCCGCTGCGCAAGTGCAAATTCCCAGCGACGAGTGCTATGCCGCCTGCGTACTCGACAAGATCGATCGCACCTACTTGCAGTATTGGACGCGCTATCCAAAGGGTTCGAAGATTAGCCAGGCGCTGGCCGAAGCCGTCCCCTTGGCGAAGTATGCCGCTAGTCTGGCTTGTTCCGACCCGGACCAGGACTTCGCAGTTCCTCGTCCGGTCATCGAAAAGGTCCGCAACAGTTTGGCGGACGTCACCGCGCCCGGAAAGCCCTCGCTTCTGAAATACGTCGACGATATTGAACAAAAGTGCTATCCGGACCGCCATTAGGCATTCGCCACCAAGCCTCGGAAGGCTTCGCCTGGGCTGGTTCCGAGTAATTTGTCTCGAGACGGCATACTTTCCTCGCGCCTGCGCGTGGGTGTGACGGTCGTCACATTGCGGCGTGACTCCCACCACATTCCCTTCGCGCATAGCCAACTATAAATATCAATTAAGGAGAGTTTGTAGAGGGATTCCGGCGACTCCCCGATCTTGGGAAGACGGGAGGACATGGAAATGCACACCGCCAACATAGGAGTTTTCGATGAGGCAGTTTGGCAAGGTCATGCGGTCGCCGCCGAGGTGCAACCCCGAACGAGCGCGGAGGCGCAAGCGACCTTCGTACGAGGCATGCTGGATATGCCGTCGCAACATGACGCGCGGAATCCTGTCGAGCTGCTTCTTTCTCTCATCATTCACATCGTCATCGTGGGCGCCGTAATCCTCGCGCCGCTTCTCTTCACGCAGGTGCTCGACGTACACAGTTTCGAAGCAGTTTTTCTCGTCGCGCCAAGGCCGCCGGCCGCTCCGCCTCCTCCGGCAGCGGCGCAGGCATTGGAAACGGCCAGACCGGTCGCACGGCTGCTGGATACCACCAAGTTGACGGCGCCGGCCGTGATCCCGGCAAAAATAAAAATCGTGGCCGACGAAGCGCCTCCCGATCTTGGCGTAGGCGTTCCTGGCGGCGTGCTCGGCGGAATCATTGGCGGCATCGCGGACAACTCGCGGACCACTGCGCCGCCCGCGCCACCGGCAAGGAGAATCCTGCGCGTTGGCGGGGACGTAAAACCTCCCGTGCCGATTTCAACTCCCCAGCCGCGCTACCCCGCGATTGCGCTGGGGGCGCATATCGAAGGGCTCGTCGTCATCGACGCCATCATCGACGAACAGGGCAACGTGGTGCAGGCCAGGGCCATCGAAGGCCCTCCATTGCTGATCGCCGCCGCGCTCGACGCGGTAGCCAATTGGAAATACCAGCCAACCTATCTGAACGGCCAGGCGGTCGCGCTCAAGACACACATCGAGGTGAAGTTCCGGTTACAGTGATTTCACGGGCGGCTTCTTTTCCGGCGCCGAGGTCACCCAGAAATTGGCAGCCAGCTGCGCGAGTGCCGCATCGAGCGTCATCTTTCCTTCGAGGCGCGGCTGCCAATACCTCACCAACGCTGCGCGATAACCCGTTTGTGAGTTCTCGACCCACAGCGCAAAACGGTCGGCGTACGGCGTGTAGTTCGGATAGAGTTGCTTCACCAGAAAGCCTGTCGTGAACCACAAAATCATCGGCGTGATTTCCGGGGGAGGATCTCTCTTGGCCCTTTCGTAGGCTCGGTCGACGGTTGCCGAAATCGTGTCGATCATCGCGTCCGATGCTGCGTGAAACAGCACTTCGAGCGCGGCGGTGCCCTGATTGCCGCCGTCGATGCTGGATATCGTGATCCGCGTCGGACGCAGCGTGGTGTACGAACCCGCGTAATTGGCGTAGGCCACCACGTCCACGCGCAACGGGCGCTCGGGCCACTCCGTTTCGAACGCGGTCGCGATCTGCTGCGCCAGCCCCGCTCCCTGATTGTCGACGAGCGGCGTCACCGCCGCAATCCAGGCTTGATTCGCCTTGTCGTGCAGGAACCACCAGTGGGTGCGATAGATCGGCGCGGCCTCGTCGAGGATGGCCACGAGCTTCGGATCAAGGTCGCTGCGGTCGGCGGAGGTCGCGTCCTCGATATCTTCCAGGCGATTCTTGATCTTGACCATGTCATCGTCCGATGCGAGGTCGTGATGCAGCATCTTTGCGCGGTAGTAGACGAGCGCATCCGACCACACCTTCGATTCGTCTTCCGAAAGACCCGCGGTCATGCTCGCATCCGTCGCTAATTCGGCTTCGTGAGGAGTACCCTTCGGCCCGGCCGTCGCGATCGCGGCCTGTTCGTAGAGGAAGTGGTGCAGATTGATCCAGAAGCCGCTGTGAAACTCGAACAGATTATCCGAACTAGTGATGGGAACCGAATCTTGGCGCGTCCGAGCGCTGTTTTTTTCAAGCGCGTTCGCGGAAGGGCCATTCGACGAGGGGGCCGGCCAAAGCAGAAAAACCGCTGCTGTGAGAGCGGGCCAGCGGAGCATCTTCAGCACGAGCGGTCGAGCCGTGCCTCCCGTGATGCTCACGCCGCGCCTTCGCGAAGCAGTTTTTCGACCCGCTCGATATCCGCGGGCACATCGACGCTCACTGCGTCGTATTGCGATTCAACGATCCGGATGCGGTATCCGTTTTCCAGCCAGCGGAGCTGTTCGAGCTGTTCGACGCGCTCCAGATCGCCTGGGGGCAGCGTGGGAAAATCGAGCAGCGCGTCCCGGCGAAGCGCGTAGAGTCCGATGTGCTTCCAGTGTTGCGCGACCACGGATTCATTCCGGTCGCGCACCCACGGGATGGGCGCCCGCGAAAAATAGAGCGCGTTGCCGTCGAAATCGCGCACCACCTTGGTGACATTCGGATCCATGATGTCGTTCGCATGGGTGATCGCCACACAGGGCCCGGCGATCTGCACGGAGTCGTCTTCGAGCATGGCCACTACCACCTCATCGATGGTCCCGGGATCGATCAGTGGCTCGTCGCCCTGCACGTTGACGTAAATATCAGCCGCGCGGTGGATGGCCGCTTCGGCCACGCGATCCGTGCCAGTGCGATGATCCGACCGCGTCAGCATGGCCTCGCCGCCGAAATCTTCGACGGCCTTCTTGATGCGCGCATCATCGGTGGCCACGAGCACGTCCGAAACCAGTTGGGCCCCGCGGATCCGCTCGACCACGTGCTGTATCATCGGTTTGCCCGCGATTGGCGCCAGCGCCTTCCCCGGGAAGCGCGTCGACGCGTGGCGGGCCGGAATTACGGCGAGAACGTGGGCCTTCGGGCTATTCGGCGGTGGGGGATTGGCCATCGGTAGTGCTGCCTTTCATTCGATACCGGCAAAAAACATACTAGCACGGGCACGGATGGCTCTGCCCTGCGGGAAATCAGCACCTAGATTCTGGAAACCTCGCCCTTGCTTTGGATCTGCCCGGTGGTAGAATCCCGCCTATAGGCGTATGGGGGTTCCTTGAAACACCGCGCCGCGCTGCCGATCTGGAGCAAGGGTCTGGTGGCGGTTTGTGCGGCTTTCGTCCTTTCGCTCTTCTGTTTTCCGACCCAGATCGTATCAGCCCAGGAATCTCCCGGCCCTGAAGCTGTTCCTCCTCCGGCTCCCCAAATAAAGAAGGGCCATCCTATCCGCACGGAGACGGAATTGACGCTGGTGGGCGTGTCGGTCACCGATCCGCTGGGCCGGCTCGTCACCGGGCTCGAGCGCGAGAATTTCCGTGTTTTTGAAGATGGGGTCGAACAGGAAATTGTCGATTTCACCAGTCAGGACGTTCCCGTATCGATCGGCGTAATTTTCGACATGAGCGGAAGCATGGCCGACAAAATCGACAAATCGCGCCAGGCGGCGGTGCAGTTCTTTCGCACGGCGAATCCGCAGGACGAATTTTTTCTGGTGAACTTCAACGACCGCGCGCAGCTCGTCAGCGAGTTCACGTCCAGCGTCGACGACCTGCAAAACCGCCTGTTGTACACGAGCGCGCACGGGCTCACGGCTCTTTACGACGGAGTATATCTCGGGTTGAGCCAGATGCGTGGAGCACACAACGCTAGGAAAGCTTTGCTCATCATATCGGATGGGGGCGATAATCATAGTCGGTATTCGGAGAATGAAATACGCAGGTTCGTTCGCGAGGCCGACGTCCAGATTTACGCCATCGGCCTCTTTGAGCCCGACGGCGGGCCGACCCCGGAAGAGCGAAATGGTCCTTCGCTTCTGGCGGACCTGACGGAGATGACCGGCGGGCGCGAGTTCACCGTCGGGAATCTGAACGAACTCCCGGATATCGCGACAAAAATTAGCATGGAGCTTCGCAATCAATATGTTCTCGGATATCGTTCGAGCGACAGGGCCCACGATGGGAAGTGGCGCAAGATTAAGGTCAAGCTCCGTCCGCCCAAGGGCCTTCCGCCGCTTACCGTGTTCGCAAAGAGCGGATATTTCGCGCAGGGCCATTAGCGGCCTGGGCTTCCTCCTGGTCGCTCTGCTGGCGATCTTCGCGGCCCCAGTGGCGAACGCGCAGGACCCCATTCCGCCCATCGCGACTCCGGACGTTCCTCCTCCTCCCGGACCAACTCCGCAAGGACATCGCCTTAAATCCGACGTGGATCTGGTCGTCTTGCACGTGACCGTCACCAACGAAAAAGGCGATTTCGTTCCGGACTTGACCCGGAGTGAGTTCCAGATTTATGAGGACAAGACCCCGCAGGACGTTTCCCTGTTTTCGCGCGACGACATCCCGGTCACGATGGGCCTCGTGATCGACAACAGCGGCAGCATGCGCGAGAAGCGCGCGCAAGTGAACGCGGCCGCGATGACCTTCGTCAAAACAAGCAATCCGCAGGATGAAGCTTTCGTCGTGAATTTCAACGACGAGTATTACCTCGACACCGACGGCGATTTCACCAGCGACCAAAGAAACCTGCAGGACGCACTCTCGCGGATCGATACCCGCGGCAGCACCGCCCTCTACGACGCCGTGATTGGCTCGCTCAATCACCTCAAGAAGGGCCACAAGGACAAAAGGGTCCTACTCCTCGTCACCGACGGCGACGACGATGCCAGCCGCATGTCCTTCGAAGACACCATCAAAGCGGCGGAGGAATCGAACGCCACGATCTACACAATCGGAGTTTTCAGCGAAGACGATCTGAAGAACGACAAGAGGATGGTTCGCCATTCGAAGAAAGTGTTGACCGAGCTTGCCGAAGCTACCGGAGGAGAGGCGTATTTTCCCGCGAATCTCGAAGAGGTCACGCCCATCTGCGAGCAGGTGGCCCACGAAATCCGCAATCAGTACACCATCGGCTACTATCCCACCAATAGTACCAAGGACGGCACGTTCCGCTCCGTCCAGGTGCGCGTGTTCCCTCCGAGAGGGATCGGAAAAGTGATGGTGCGCACCCGAACCGGATACTACGCCCCCAAAGCTTCCGCCGCCGCGGACTGAGCGATACGGTTTGTGTGGCGCCGGCGTCTCGCCGGCTCTTTCGGTCGCGCCGTCTCCGGCAAAAAGCCCATCGGCGACACTGATCGAGATGTTCGGCGAAGTGGTTTGCGAAGACGAGCCATTCGGTGTCGCCGAACTGCCGCCCGCCGAAAACGGCTCGAAGTCCTGCTGCAACGCCGTGTACGCCTGTTGGGCATTCGAGAGACTACCCGATTGCAGTGCCTGGCCGAGCTGCTGAAACTCCTGGTTGATCGCCGATGCTTCTCCACCCCCCCGCCGCCGTGGTGATGATGCGCGCGGGTGCCGCTACTCTGGAGATCCTGCTGAATCGTGGCGAAGTCCGACTGCGCGCCGGAGAGATTCCCGGATTGTAAATCCTGCGAGAGCTGGTTGAACGCTGTTGCGAGCGGATTGCTGTTCTGCGTCGACGAACTCGAACTGGAGAAGAGACTCCCTTGCGGCGCGTCCTGTTGCAGCGTCGCGAAGTCCGACTGCGCGGCCGAAAGATTTCCGGCCTGCAAATCCCGGCCGAGCTGCTGAAATTCCTGCTGAAACTGCGGTTTGTTGCTCTGCACGTTTTGCGTTTGAGAACCGAGCGCGCTGCTGATGACGCTGCTGAGAATGCCTGAAACCGACATGGTGATCTCCTCCGGGTTAAGTCGAACCGTCCTGAAGCGACATCGGCATTTCATCGGAAGGCTTGAGATGCCGCCGCTCCATTCACGATGAATGGATGGCAGATGCCAAAGCCCCCGCTCCCGCGCGCGTTTTAATCAGCGCATTTTGTGTGACTTGAGTCGCGAAATTTTCACCGCCGCGCCCGCCGCAGCGAGCACCGCGCAGGAGTTGCCGCCGGCTCCGGCAACTCCTGCCCACTCCCGTGGCCAATCACCACGGGCACGCCAGGGAGCGTTTGGGTTCCTCGCCCGCCCGGTGTAGAATCCGCGTCTCCCGGCGCCCAATCCATCAAGGCATTAGGAGGAACTTATGAGGCTCCCGAAAAATCGTGTCTCTTCGGTTGGCATTCCGATACGCGCCGCACTGACAATGATCCTGTTCGTCGCCGGCCTCACCGTAGCCTCGGCCTGCGCGCAAACCGGAGCCCCGAAAGGCGCGCTCGACAAAGCCCAGATCCTCGCGCTGCAGAAGAAATTTCAAGATGCCAGCGTCGCCGCGGATCTCCCCGCGCTCTCGGCTCTGATGGCTGACAACGCCACGTTCATCCACGGCAGCGGCCTCGTGCAGTCGAAGGCGCAATACATCGACTCGATCACCAGCGGCCAGATGAAGCTCACCACCTACGAGCTCAAGGAGAGCAAAGTAACTTTCTTCAAGGATGGCGCCATCGTCGTCGCGCTCACCGACGTCGGCCTCGCCCCGCCCCGCAACGCTGCTCCCGGCACGCTGTCGCGCCTTCTCCATATGCGCGTCTCGACGGTCTGGCTGCGCAAACTCGACGGCTGGCAGCTTGTCCTCAATCAGGGGACGCCACTCGCCGGCCTGCCGCCCGCCGCCGCGAACCGTTAGCGCCTGCTGCGCTGGCTCGCACGCCGCACACTTGCCCAGGCTCTCCGCACTCCCTATTGACAATGTGTCCTCATGGGAGTTTATTGCGTCTCAATAGCAGAGGCAGTCATAAGGGGGGAATATGAGCGAGGCAACGCAACGAAAGCGGTCCGCCGACGGCAGCGCCTACGGCCGGACGCCACAGCATCCCGATTACGAACTCGCGCAGGTCGGCCCCGGCACTCCGTGCGGCGAACTCATGCGCCGCTACTGGCAGCCCGTCGCCGGATCCGCCAATGTAAATGCCCGCCCGCAATACATCCGCATCCTCGGTGAGGATCTGATTCTGTTTCGCGACAAGCGCGGCCGGCCCGGCCTGCTCTATCCGCGCTGCATGCATCGCGGTACCACTCTTTTCTACGGCAAAGTTTCCGAAGAGGGCATCGCCTGCTGTTATCACGGCTGGCTCTTCGATGTCGAAGGCCGCTGCCTTCGCCAGCCCTGCGAGCCCGACGGCGGCAAGAATCTCGATGTCGCGCGCCAGCCGTGGTATCCGGTCGAGGACCACTACGGCATGGTCTTCGCCTACATGGGCCCGCTCGAGAAGAAGCCGGCGCTGCCGCGCTTCGACATTCTCGAAGACCTCGGCCCGGATGAGGAAATCCGGGCGCACGTCGGTGCGTTTGGCTCAACCGGCGACAACAGCCTTCCCATCGCGCCCTACAGCTGGCTGCACATGAACGACAACGTGATGGACCCCTATCACGTCTACGTCCTGCACTCGACCTTCACCGGCGTGCAATTCGCGCCGCAGTTCGCGCTGATGCCCAAGGTGGACTTCTTCCCGACCGAAAATGGCGTGTGCTACTCAGCCAAGCGGAAACTCGACGACGGCCGCGAGTACGATCGCATCTCTTCGTGGATCATGCCGAACATCATGTCGGTGCCCAATCCGATCGACATCACTCAGGTGCGCTCGAATATGATCACGTGGTCGCTGCCGGTCGATGATTCGCATTTCACGATGGCCACAGCGTCGCGACTGCCGAAAGGCGCGCCCGATTTCTTCGGTGGCGGAAACGGATTCCGCATGAACGGCAAACTGTGGGGCGAAATGAAGGAGGCGGAGCACCAGGACACGCCCGGCGACTACGAAGCCCAAGCCGGCCAGGGCCCGATCTCGCTGCATTCCGAGGAGCATCTCGCGTCGAGCGACCGCGGCATCATCATGCAGCGGCGCATGCTGAAGGCGCAGATTCGGGTCGTGGCGGAGGGAGGCGATCCCGTCGGAGTCACGTTCGATCCCGCGTCGGCGCCCGTCAACGTGCGGTCCGGCAACTTCTATAACGCGCCTCAGCCCGCGTAATCGAGTCTGGCTCTCGCGCGCCGCACCTTGCACCCGGAAGAGAGATCTTTCGCTCCGCTCAGGATGACGGCGCTCGTTGGTGCCCTTCTCGCGCACGCCGCGGAGCGATTTGCATTTGGGCTTTCCGCGTATAGAATCGCCCTGCTTCGAACGAAAAGGGAGGGAACGCATGTCGCTTTCGAAGAATCGCTTGATTGCAACGCTTGCTGTCGCAGCGATGGTGGTGATGTTCATCATCGGCGGAATCGCTCTGCGCGCGAACGCACAGATGTCAGCGCAGGACGAAGTTGTGGCCATGCAGGAAAAATTTTCCGATGCGTGCGTGGCTGCCGACGGCGCAACGCTGAACAGCGTGATGGCCGACAACGCCATCTTCGTCCACGGCAACGGCGTCATGCAGTCGAAGTCGGAATTCGTCGACGCCATCACGACCGGCAAGCTCGGCGTCTCGCAGTACGACCTGAAAGATCCCAAGGTCGTGGAGTTTGACGGCGGCGCGATCGTCACCGGCCTCGTCGATTTCGGGATCAAGCCGCCCGCGGGCTCGACAGCCCCACCGCGCGTCCTGCACTTCCGCGGTTCGGCGGTCTGGCTGCATTCATCGGGCGGCTGGCACCTGATTTTCGATCAGGACACAACGCTCGCCGGGCCCCCGGGTCCGCCTCCGGCGCACTAGGGCAGGTCTGAGGTGGTGGGCCGTAGGCGGTAGGTGGAAGCGTGGGCCTTCAGGCCCTCGAAAAAGCGCTAACATAAGAGGGGCTTCAGCCCTGGGGTTGCTGCGAGTTGATGTCCCCGTAGATGGTAGCCGTGATCCAGGTCGTCGAACTCGAAAGCGCGCCGCTCGTCGAGCGGCAACACGTCCGCGAGGGCGTGTTCCGTTCGCGGCGCATCCTCAACGGCACTCCCGGCACGCCCGGAAATTTCTCGCTGCAGCTTGGCGTCGCGCCCAGCTACTATTCGCCGCGCCATCGGCATAATTTCGATCAGGTCCGCTTCCAGCTCGAGGGCGATTTCGATTTCGCCTCCGACGGAGTGATGAAGGCGGGCACGGTCGGCTACTTTCCCGAGGGCACGCACTACGGCCCGCAGTCGAGCGATTCGGAGAATTCGACGCTCGTCCTGCAATTCGGTGGTGCGAGCGGCAGCGGCTACATCGCCGCCGACCAGTACGAACAAGCCGCGGCTGAGCTCGCCCGGCACGGCAGCTTCGCCAAGGGCGTCTACACGCGCCTCAGGCCCGAAGGCGGCAAAATCAATAAGGACGCCTACGAAGCCGTCTGGGAACAGGTCAACGGACGCCCGCTCGTCTATCCGCGCGAGCGCTACCTGCATCCCGTCTTCATGGATCCGGAAAGTTTCGATTGGACGCCGCTGGCGGATCATCCCGGCGTGAGCTGCAAGCACCTCGGCGAATTTTCCGAGCGCCGCACGCGAATCGAGCTGTGCGAAATCTCGCCGGGTGCGTCGCTGCCCCTCGCCGATGATTCCATCTACTTCGCGATCCGAGGCTCGGGTTCCGTCTGTACGCCCGGGCAGGGAACCACGATCGCGCAGGCCTTCAGGCCGCGCGCCTCGATCTATCTCGCCGTAGGCGACCAAGCCACGGCCATCGCGTCGGGTGGAGATGCGGTCGAGTTCCTCCACATCGGCCTCCCGCGATTTTCCTAGCGGATTCGGCGCTTTGCCTTCGCATCGGGCCAGTCGAGAGCGAGCGCAAACCCCCTCTTACCCGTGTCGGAGCTGAAGCTCCGACCTCCCAAAGAGGTCCTGGGCCCGCTATTTTGACTCTTCGATCACCGTGCGCTGGTTACCGGGGAGCTGCATCACGTTTTGTTGCACGCCGGTGGGCCAGGCGAGGCGGAGGACGTCGGCGGCGTCCTCTTCATCGCCGAGGCCGGTGAAGATTTCGGCGGGGCCCTGGCCGAGGTAGCCGGAGGCGCCGGGGACTTCGAGGAACTGCTTGCGCGCGCCGGACAGGATTTCGACGCGCGCGCCGATGCCGGTGCGGTTGTCGGGATCGCCGCTTAAGGCGAGTTGCAGCCAATTGTTTTCGCTGCCGCCGACATTCTTCAGCAACACGGGAGCAAGGCCGTTCTGCGTGATGAGCAGGTCGGCGGAGCCGTCGCCATCGGGGTCGAACGCGATCACGCTGCGCGGGTTGTGCAGGGCGATTTTGTCGAGGCCGGTTTCGTGCGTGACGTCGCGGAAGTGGATGTTGCCGTCCGCGCCGACACCTTCGTTGCGCAGCAGCACGATCTGGCCCTTGCCCGCGAAGGTTTCGCCGACGGCGACGAGATCGGTCCAGCCATCGTTGTCGTAGTCGAACGCCGCGATGCCCCACGCGCGCATCCAGCCGGCATCGGGGAGCGGCACGCGCTCGAACGAAGGCGCGCCCTGCGGTCCCAGCGGCCCCTTCCCGCCGGTATTGCGCCAGAGGCTCAATCCGGGCGGAGCCCAGTGCGTGAACGCGAGATCCATCCAGCCGTCGTGGTCGAAATCGAGCGCGACGGCACCCGTCGCACGAGGAGGCGTTTCTCCAACCCACGGAGCGGCGGCGCGGAACGGCCCTTCGCGCGCGTTCAGAAAGATCTCGGGCGATTTTTCCCAGCCGGTGACGACCAGATCGATGGTGCCGTCATCATTCAAATCGCTTTCGAGAGCGCCGACCGATGCGGCGCTGCCGGCGAGCCCGGCTTGCTTCGTGTAATCGGCGAACGTGCCGCCGCCAAGATTGCGCCAGAGGATGTTGCCGGGCGGCGGCGCGTCGTCGGGGAAAGTGAAGGGCTGCGACGGATTGTCGAGCGGAAAATTATTGAAGCGTGTGACGTAGAGGTCGAGGTCGCCATCGTGATCGTAATCGATGAAGGTGACGCCGAGCGCGAGGCCGGGTGTGCGCACGCCTGCCGCGTCGGTGGCGTCCTTGAACGAGCCGTCGCCCTCGTTGTGAAACAGCGTGATGCCGTCGCCCGAGCTGACGACGAGATCGGGATGGCCGTCGTTGTCGTAGTCGCCGACGGCGCAGCCGGTGCCTTCGCCGCTGAATTGCAGCTTCGCGGATCTGGTGACGTCGACGAATCTGCCGTGCCCGATATTGTGAAGCAGCGCGGCATTTCCCTTGCCATCGGCGTTAACGAGGAAAATATCGGGCTTGCCGTCGCCGTCGTAATCGAAAACGCACGCGCCGCTGCCGACGAAGCTCGCGAGGCTCGCGGGAGCGGCTTGCGGCGCGGTTTCCGACTTTGCTCTGTCGCGCGCGCCGTTTCTGGCCAGGAATGGCGCCTTAGGCAGGCCCAACTGGCCGGAAATGTCCACGAAATGTACCGGAATGGCAGGCGGCGCAGGGCCCGGCGGCGGACCCGGAATTTCTCCCGCCAGCGAGTATATCCCCTGCCCGCCATAAACAAACGCGATCGGCTTGCCGAGGCCTTGCCCGGTGATGTGGCTGAACCGCTCGAAATGCGCCTTTGCACCGGCGGCATCTCCCGAATCCTGCTCGAGCTCAGCGAGGCCATACTCCGCCGACGCCTGCAATGGATCAATTGCGATCGCGCGTTGAAATTCGGCCGAGGCTTTATCGAGATGACCGGCCTGCGCGTCGAGAAACCCGAGGAAATATTGGGTGACGGCGTCGTCGGGGTCGAGCGCGGCGACTTTCCGGAAATCGGCGAGCGCCGCGGCGGGGTGGCCCGTGGCGCGTTCGAGCAGCGCGAGATTGAACCATGCGCGCGGGCTTTGCGGATCGCGCTGGACGGATGTTTCAAGAATGCGGCGCGCGTCGTCGTAGCGGCGCATGTTGAGAAAGGCGATCCCGGTGTTGAGGCAGCCGACGTCGGACTGCGGATCGAGGATGCAGGCGGTCTGGAATTTGCCGAGCGCCTGATCGAATTGGTGGCGATCCATCAGAACGAGGCCAACGTTGTTGGCGCGAAGCGCTTCGGTGTAGGGGAACGGAGATGGCGGCGGAGTGGGCGCCGGGGGCGCGGTTTTCGCCGGCTGCGAGGCAGCTTTCGTTGGGGGCTGATAAGGGTGCTTCCCCGCCTGGCCGCGGGCGAAGGCGGCACATTCGAGCGCACAGGCGACGGCGGCCGATGCGAATGTGAGCGAGCGACGGAGGCGCGGCATCAGTGTGTCTGGTGCGCTTCGGTGAAATGGCCGGCCTGGAGGCGCGTTTGGAGGACGCGGAGAATCGTGTCGCGCCCGATCATGCCGATGATGTGGCCGTCGGAGAGGACGGGCATCTGGTTGATGTCCTCTTTCTGCATGCGCTCGAGGATTTGCAGCACGGGCTCTTCGGGCAGCGCGGAATGGACGCGATCGATCGGGACCATCACGGCCTGGATTGAGGTGTTGTTCCACTCATCGCGCGGTACGGTGCGCGTCGAGTGGAGGGTGACGAGGCCGACCGGCGTGCCCGCGCCCGTGACGATGTGCGATCGCCGGCCGGTGCGCAGGACTTCGTGGATGTAATCCTCGAGCGAGATGTCGCGCGGTACGGTTGGGATTTCGGGCGTCATGATGTCTTCGGCGCGCACGCCCGTCAGCGTGCTGCGAAGCGCGACCTGCGCGAAACTTTCGCGCGCCGCCTCGAGCAGGAACCAGCCGATGAATGCGAGCCAGAGGCCGTCGACCCAGGCGCCGTGCAGGGCTTGCCAGATGCCGATGAAAATCATGAGGTAGGCGAAGGCGCGGCCCGACGAAGAGGCAATTTGCGAGGCGCGCGTGAAACTTCCCGTGATACCCCAGACGATGCCGCGCAGGACGCGGCCGCCGTCGAGCGGAAAGCCCGGCACGAGATTGAATAGCGCCAGCAGGAAGTTGATCCATGCGAGCCAGCTGGCGACGGCCGTGACCATTTCGCTGCCGTGCACGTAGTGCGCAATCAGCCAGAAGCAGCCGGCGAGGAAGAGGCTCGAGAGCGGGCCGGCGATCGCGATGTTGAATTCCTGGCGGCCGCTGTGGGGATCGTGTTCGATGCGGGCGAGGCCGCCGAAGACGAACAGCGTGATCGAATCGACGGGAATGCGGTAGTGGCCTGCTACGACGCTGTGGCTGAGCTCGTGGAAGACCACCGAGGCGAAGAAGAGCAGGCTGGTGATGACGCCCAGAGTCCAGCGCTGGGCGTCAGTCCAATGCGGATGCTGGGCGGTGAACTGCGTCCCGAGCGAAAGCGTGATGAGGGCGAAAATGATGAACCAGCTGGCGTGCAGGTAGATGGGGATGCCGAAGACGCGTCCGATGCGGAGCCCCGAGGGTGGGGGTGGTTGCGGCATCCGTGTGCCTCCGAGGAAATTCTAGCAGAGATGAGGAGAGGAGGCAGGGAAGCAAGGATGCAGAGTGGTGAGAGGCAGTCGCCCGCGTTGACATGGTGGAGCGGGCGAGAAAAAGAGCTAAGGTGATGCCCGACGGTTGACATAGCTATTCTAGATAGCTATGATCAGATCATGAAAGTTAGCGTGGCAGACGCCAAGAACAAGCTTCCGGAGTTGATCAAGGCGGTCGAGGATGGGGAATCGGTGACGATTTGCCGTCGCGGGACGCCGGTGGTCGATATCGTTCGGACGGTGGAGGCAGGCCCCGTAAAGCCGAAGTTCGGCACCCTGCGGGGCAGGGTGACGATCCACGATCCGGAGTGGTGGAAGCCGATGACAGAAGAGGAAGTAGACGCCTTCATCGAAGGCCGCTAGATGCGGCTCCTGCTGGATACAGCTACCTTTATCTGGGCGGTGAGCTTTCCCGAAAAGATTTCGCGGGCGGCGGTGTCGGCGCTGCAAGGCGATGCTGCGGTGCGCGAGATCAGCACGATCTCGCTTTCCGAAATCGCGATCAAGCAGGCGCGCGGCGAGCTGACCTTCAGCAAGGAAGATGTCGCGAAGGGCGTAGCCGATTTGAGACTACGAGTGCTGCCGTACACAGAAAACCATGCTCTGCGGTTGTTCGACCTGCCCCCCCACCATCCAGATCCCTTCGACCGCCAAATCATCGCGCAGGCCCTGACTGAGAACGTCGCGGTGGTGACGCCGGATCGGGAATTCCAGCTCTACAAAGGACTCAAAAACATCTGGTGAACGCCTGCGGCTGCAGGTGTGATTGTCCTTCCACGGCGTGTTCGCGCCACCACGAGGCTCGGAGAGCCTCCTTCCTGTAAGTCCTTTTCCTCTGATGACTGCTCACTGGCGATGAGACTGCATTCCTCAGGGTGTAGGCCCTTCGAACGCCCTGCTGCAGCGTTCTCAGGGTAAAGCGGAACTCAGCCGCGCGGATTTCGGGAGAGAACGGCCATGGACAGCTTCATCGGATTTGCGGAAGTGACGGGAGCGATTCTCGGAGCGCTCGGGCTGGCGTTGGGGCTCGAGTGGGCGACGCTGAATGGGTTGTTTCGGCTGATGCCGGGACGGCGCGACCAGGGTCATGACGCGCGGCGGTCGTAGCGGGGCGAAGAGAGATCCTTCACTTCGCTCAGGATGACGGCGGTTAGAGATGGGAGGGCGACATGTTGTTTTCGAGGTTCTTGCTGTTTGTTGGGTGTTTCGGGTTGGGGGCGTTGGCGGCGGGGATGGTACTGTACGACATTTTCCTCGCGTATGAGCTCGATAAAATTCTGCGGCGCGACGCGCGTCCTGATGATTCCGCGCCTTCAAGTGGCGCGCCCGCTGCGGCACCGGTTCCGAAACGCACGCGGCGCGTGATCCGGATCGATTCCGCGGCGAAGCTTGTGGCGCTGGCGGCGTTGATGGGCCTGTCGGCGTCCAGCATCGTCGTGGTGCCGGACGGGCACGGCGGGGTGCGAATCAGCCAGATATCGGGCGTGCGTCCGGGAACGCTCTACGCGGGCACGCATTTCGTGATGCCGCTGATCGATCGCGTTCAGCTCTACGACACTCGAGATCGAGTGTTCGCGACGGCGTCGCTCGAGAATCGCAACGAGAAGCTTCCCGTGTTGACCGTCGAGGCCCACGAGGGGCTGGAATTGGGTCTGGCGGTGAACGTCCGCTACCGGATCGATTCGCGGAAGCTTGATTACATCCAGTCCAATCTGCCGCAGCCGATTGAGGACGAGATTGTCGCGCCGACCGTGATGAGCGCGTTTCGCGAAGTGGCGCCCGATTACATCGTGCGCGACGTGTTTTCGACAAAGCGCGAGGAGTTCCGCCAGCGTGTGACGGTGCTGATCACCAAGCGGTTGGCGGGCGATGCGATCGAGGTGAAGGAAGTGCAGCTGCGGAAAGTCGAGCTGCCTGACGAATATGCGAAAGGCCTCGAGGATCTGTTGCTGAAGGAGCAGGAGGATGACCGCACGTCAGTGCAGGCCGAGATAGAGAAAAAAATGGTGGGAATCGCCGAGTCGCAGGCCGAGGCGGAAAAAGCTCGCGACATCAAGCGTGCGGAAGCGAATGCGCAGTCGCAGGTGATCATGGCCAAGGCGGAGTCGGACGCGATGCAGTACACGCTGCCGCTGAAGCAGAAGCAGATCGAGCAGTCGCGCCTGGAGGCCGAGGCGCGGAAGGAAGCGACCATTCAGAACGCCGAGGCGGCCGCGCAGGCCAAGGTGATCGACGGCAAGGCCGAGCAGCAGCGCGAGAATTTGCTCGCGGATGCGGAGGCGAACCGGATTCGCGTGACGTCGCAGGCGGATGCGCAGCGGATGGAGCTCGAGGCGGCGGCGCTGAAGGCGAATCCGTTGCTCGTGCAGTACACGGTGGCGGAGAAGCTTTCGGACAAGGTGCAGATCATGCTGGTCCCAAACGACGGGAAATTCTTTTTCACGAACGACGTGCTGAAGTCGGCGGCGGAGAACGATGCCGCTGATCCGGTTGCGGGTGATCCGCCCGCAGGGGCTGCGAAACCGTAAACGATTTCCGGCCAGTTCGATTGCGCTCGGATTCGGGCCGGGAATCCGGGAGCCATCGGGCGACCAAGGGACGCCGGCAAAAACCCTTGCTGGCGGCTTCGTCCCGCACTTGAAAGCGAAGGGGTTCGTGACCGCCGCATCGAACCCCTTAGCGGACAAGCGCGGGACGAAGCCGCCGCCGGCGAAACTAGTTGACGTCCTTTTTCGAGGGCCTGAAGGCCCACGCTTCCACCGTGGGATTGGAGTTCGCGCTTTCGCGCGCCGGCTGCCCTCGAGCTATTGCGCGCAGCCTAACGGGATTGGGTAGCAGCGCTATTATTGTACGCCCGCGCGTGAGTCTCTGTTGTGCTCGATTTGGAACGGCGGCTGGGAGCCACGCGCGATTTTCGCGCTGTGCTATGATGGCGAACTACGAACGCGTTGTGCAATTCGCACCAGCCGATGCGGCCACTCCGCCGATTCTTCAAACTTTTCCATGCGATACTTTTTGTCGCCCTTTTCGCCCCGATCGCGCTCGTTCCAAAAGCGTGTGCGGCACAAACTCCGGGTTCACTGCGGCTTGTTTCGGAAAAGGGGCGGCAGGCGGCGAGCACGCCGCCCGCGGATTGGGATACGGCTGTGCATGAATTGGTGGATCGTATCGCGGCGATCGCGGCGCCGGCTGCGCGGATCGATCTCGTAGTGAACAATGTGTCATCGCTCTCTCCCGACGAGGTCGCGACGATTGGCGAACGCCTGCGGGCGGAATTGACGAAACGGCGTTTCCGGCTGGCCGGGGCGCAGGCACCTGACGCGAATCTAATTGTGACCCTCTCCGAAGGAACCGAGGGCTATTTGCTTGTCGCGCAGGTGCAGCGCGGGGCGGGTGACAAGGCCGAACGGGTCGCGATGGTGTCTATATCGAGAGCGGCAAAGAAGGCAGAACCTAGCGGAGGCGTCTCGCTTGAGGAGATGCGCCTTTGGGATCAGCCCGGCGTGATTTTGGATTTTGCGCTGCCTCCCGCGGTGGCGGGAGCGATGCCGCAGATGATCGTCCTTGAGCCGGGGCGGTTGGTTTTCTATTCGCGCCAGCAAGATCAATGGCAAATCGGGCAGGCGGTGATTATTCCGCCGGCGCGGCCGTGGCTGAGGGCGGAGCGTGGCCACATCGATCTTTCCCAGGGGCTCGCGATCGGCAGCGCCGGCATCCCGGGCATCTCGTGCACGGGCGACTTTACGAATCCGCAGGCGATCCATTGCGGGTTTGTGGGCCAGGATACGCAGGCTTGGATTCACGGGGACGCTACGGTCCCAAAGGAACTGGATATCGGCGGAGATGTGGCGAACGTCGGCCTTCAATGTGATGGGCGGGCCGTGGTGGTGGCAACTGGCAAGGGCGACTGGACGCAGCCGGATTTTATTCAGGCGTTCGAAATGGATGCGACGGGCCGCGCGGGGACGCCCACGGGAAGCCCGGTCGAGTTTGCGGGACCGGTGACGTCGCTGTGGGCGTCCGGGGCGAGCGGCGTGGTGCGAGCGGTCGTCCACAATTTGAAGACGGGCGACTACGAGGCTCACATCGTATCGGCGACCTGCAGCCATTGAGGCCGGCGGGTGGCACTGGTTGCCCGCAAAAAGGGCAAGACAGGCTGCGGGTGAGACAGCGCAGTGGAACGCGCTTCGCGCGGGCTTGTTATGTCGGAGCTGAAGCTCTGACCCCCTAAGGATATGGCGCTTCGCAAGGGTACGCTTACAAACGCGACGGCATTGCGCAGGGTAATTGTTGGGCTGGCGTGGAGTGTGGCTGGCGTGGTGCTGGTCTGGTGGGGGCTTGCGGGCGCGGGGCGCGTGGAGGCTTCGCGGCGGCCGAGGTATGGCGGGACGCTGTGCGTCGAGATTGGTCCGCGCCTGAATTCGCTCGATCCTGCTGTAGCGGCTGCGAGCCCGGAAGAAGCTGCTGCGAAGGACGAGATCGAGTCGCTTTTGTACGACCATCGCAATGCCGACGGTACATTCGGCGGCGCTGGCGGCGCCGCGGGCTCGGGCGCGTTTCGGATCGCGGAGTGGGAGCCGGGCGGGCACGTGACGCTTGCGGCTAACGAGGACTACAGCGGTGGGCGACCGTTCGTGGACTCGATCGCCATCGAGATGGGGCGAAGCGTAAAGGACCGCCTGCTCGATCTCGAGCTCGGCAAGACGGACGTCACCGAGATTCCGCCAGAGCAAGCGCGCAGCGCATCGGCGCAAGGGATTCGCGTGAGCACGTCCGAACCGAATGAATTGGTGGCTGTGGTTTTCATCTCGGGGCGGCCTGCGACGGAGGATGCTCGGCTGCGCGAGGCGCTGTCGCGGGCGATCGACCGCACGGCGATGGTCAATTTTATCCTGCAGAAGGAGGGCGAGCCGGCAGGAGGGCTGTTGCCGCAATGGTCGAGCGGGACCGCGTTTCTGTTTTCGACGGCTGCCGACCCTAGCGGCGCGAAGGAACTTGCGGGAGAAATCGGCGGCTTGCCGCGGATTGTGTTGGGATATGATGCGAGCGATTCGCTCGAAGAGTCGCTGGCGGAACGAATCGCCGTCGACGCCCGCGAGGCTGGAATTCATGTGGCGCCGGAAGCGCTGCAAAACGCAGGCGGGGCGTCGAATTGTGATGCACGGTTGCTGAGATTGCGGATGCCGTCTCCGCATCCGGGAGTGGCACTGGCGAGTTTGCTCACGGCACTCATGCCGAACGTCAACGTGAATGGGCCAACGGAGCCGCCGCTGCCGCCGCCCGGTATGCCGAATGGCTTAACTGAAACCGAGTGGCTGGCCGAAGGGGCTTCGGCCGAGAACATATATGATGCCGAGCGTTGGGTCGTGAATAGCTATCGCGTGGCGCCGCTCGTGTGGCTGCCGGGGGTTTACGGCTTGAGCGCCCGAGTGCGGAATTGGAAAGCGCCTGCGGCGGGCGAGGGCTGGCCGCTGGCGGATGTGTGGTTGGAACAGGAAACGCAGTGACGTTTCGCACTAAACTTCTCGTCGTGTTCGTGCTCGCGCTGCTGTCGTCGGTCGGCGTGATCGCCGTGGGTGTGACGATCGTCGCGCGACGGGCCTTCGACACGATGAATCAGGAGTATAGTGACGCGCTCGTGGGGCAGTTCCAGCGTGAAGTCGACCGGCACAAGCAGGGCATCGCCAATCGCGTTCAGGCAATCGCCGACGCCAACGACACCGTGCGCATGGCCATCGATCTGAGCCGGCCGCAGGCGGACGTCTCGGTATACGTGAACGACGCGAACGGCGTCTCGAAATCCCACCAGCTCGACTTCCTCGATTTTGTCGCGAACGACGGTTCGATCATTTCGTCCAACGAATGGCCGGCGCGCTTCGGATACAAGATGGATTGGCTGACGCAGACGGCGGACTGGACGCCGGTGGGCGCGTTTCTCGCGAAGGTCGATACGCAGGACGGCCCGGCGGTGGGGCTGATAGCGGTTTCGACCGTGCGCGTAGGCGACAAGAATCTCTACGTTGTGGGCGGGGAGCGGCTGGGCAAGGAGTTCCTGGGATCGCTCGTGCTGCCGGCGGGAATGCGTGCGCTGCTGTATCTAAACCTCGATCCGAACTTTGATGCGGCGAACATCGTGGATCAGTCGGGGCCGGTGGTGCAGGCCGAGCGATTCGCTCCGTTCATCGAGCAGGAGCGCAAGGATCCGCGGGAACAGACGTTCAAGATTTTATGGTCCGGAACTCCGATGAGCGCGGAGGGTTTTCACGCCCTGCCGCTGCTGGGGCGCACGAACGAGCTGTTGGGAGTGCTGCTGGTCGGCAGCTCGCAGCGGCAAATGGCGGCGCTCGAACAGCGCATCGCGCTCCTGGCGCTCGGCGTGATCGCCATGGGGCTGTTTTTCGGCATGCTGATGAGCTGGTGGGGAGCGGCGCGCGTGACGCGGCCGGTGCGAAGACTTTCCGAGGGCGCGCGCGCGGTGACGGAAGGGAATTGGAACGCGCGCGTTGACGTGCGCGGGCGCGACGAGATGGGGCAACTTTCGCGGGCGTTCAATCGCATGACCGAGCAATTGAGCGAGCAGCGCGAGCGCCTGGTGCAGGCCGAGCGCGTGGCGGCGTGGCGCGAACTGGCGCGGCGGCTGGCGCACGAATTGAAGAATCCGCTCTTTCCGCTGCAGACGACCGTCGAAAATTTGCGGCGCGCCAAGGAGCAGGGCGGCGAGCGCCAATTCGAGGAAGTATTTCAGGAATCAACCGGAATCCTGCTTTCGGAAATCGAGAACCTCAAGAAGATCATCGGGCGGTTCAGCGATTTTGCGCGCATGCCGCAGCCCGAGCTCGCGCGGGTAACCCTGAACGATCTGGTGCGCGACATTGTGAAACTGTTCGAGGCGCAGTTCAGCGCGGTCGGAAGACCACCGATCACGCCGGAGCTGCATCTTGAGGAAGGCTTGCCGGTCGTGCAGGCCGACGCGACGCTGCTGCGGCGCGCGATCGAGAATCTGGTGCTGAATGCGATGGACGCGATGCCGGCGGGTGGCGTCCTGATGTTAAGGACGGCGCGCGAGGATGGCGGAGTGAACCTCGAGGTTTCCGATACGGGGAGCGGGCTCACGCCCGAGGAGTGCGAGCGGCTGTTCACGCCATACTACACCACGAAGCAGCACGGCACGGGGCTAGGGCTGGCGATCGTGCAG
The DNA here is from genome assembly GCA_963836125.1 of uncultured Acidobacteriota bacterium. Classification (GTDB taxonomy): domain Bacteria; phylum Acidobacteriota; class Terriglobia; order Acidiferrales; family UBA7541; genus Palsa-295. The sequence goes on along the minus strand of CAWIIK010000012.1, from coordinate 145,460 downwards.
TCGGTGGTGAGCGATCACGGCGGGCGGATTTCGGTGGAGAGCGAGGCGGGCGTGGGCACGTCGTTCCACATTCATTTGCCGGCGAAGCCCGCGCAGCCTGCGGGCGTGCCGGTGAGCCACGCAATTGCGCCCGGCTCATCGTCAACGATGGTGACTGCGACGGCGCCCGCACGCGCGGCCCAAACGCCCGCGGCGAGTGACGAGCCGTCGACGGCGGCCGCGGAGGCTGTGCTGGCGGAAGACGAGGCCGAGGCAGGCAAGAGCGATGAGAGCGGCGCTACGCCGGGAGAAGCGCATGAAGACCATGGCGCGCACGAAACCTCGGACACGCACGAATCGGAAGATGTTCACAGCGGCCGGGATGTGGGCGGCGAAGGGGATTAGTCTCGCGTGCCCCTCAAAGCAAACATCTTGATTATCGATGACGATGCGAACACGCTCGCGTCGCTGGCTCGCGCATTTCGCCTCGCGGGACACGAAGCGACTGTCTGCGACAACGCCGCCAAAGCGCTCAATCTGGCGAGGACCGAGCGATTCGACCTGATCCTTTCCGATGTGGTGATGCCGGGGCGCGACGGCATCTCGCTGCTCGAGGATTTGAAGAAGGGCGGCGTGGCGTCGCCGGTGGTGATGATGTCCGGGCAGGCGACGATCGAAATGGCCGTGAAGGCGACGCGGCTGGGCGCGTCCGATTTTCTCGAAAAGCCGATTTCAACCGACAAGCTGCTGCTGACCGTCGAGCACGCGCTGCACATTTCGCGGCTCGAGGAAGAAAACCGCGAGCTGAAGCGGCGGCTCGGGAAGCACGAGATTGTCTGGGCGAGCGCGGTGATGCGCGAAGTGATGGCGCAGGTGGAGCACGTGGCGGCGAGCGAAACGCGCGTGTGCATTCGCGGCGAGACGGGGACGGGAAAGGAATTGATCGCGCGCACGCTGCACGAAAAAAGCGCGCGGCACGGCGGCCCGTTCATTTCGTTGAACTGCGCGGCGATTCCGGCGGAGCTGATGGAATCGGAGCTTTTCGGGCACGAGAAGGGGTCGTTTACCGGCGCGGCCGCGCGGCACGTAGGGAAGTTCGAGCAAGCGCACCGGGGCACGCTGTTTCTCGATGAGATCGGCGACATGCCAATGGCCATGCAGGCGAAGCTGCTGCGCGTGCTCGAGGAGAGCGAGATCGAGCGGGTGGGCGGCGACCGTCCATTTGCGGTGGACGTGCGCGTAGTGGTTGCGACGCACCGCAACCTCGAAGAGCAGGTGCGGCAGGGAACGTTTCGCGAGGATTTGTATCATCGCGTGTTCGTGTTTCCGATTGTCCTGCCGCCGCTGCGCGAGCGCCGCGAGGATATTCGTGTGCTGGCCGAGCATTTTGTCCAGCAACTGGATGAGCAGAATCACTGGAAGCTGAAGACGCTCTCGCCGGGCGCAATTGAGGCGTTGGAACGCTATGCCTGGCCGGGGAACGTCCGCGAGTTGCGCAACGTGATCGAGCGGGTGCTGCTGCTGGCCCCGGGAGATACGGTTGAAGCCGCGACCGTGGAACGCGCGCTGCCGCAAGGTGCGGGCGCGATCGGCGCGGCAGGCTCCGGTGCGGCGGACGCAACGGGAGCGCTCGCGCAGCGTGTCGAGGCGTTCGAGCGCGAAACGCTACTCGCCGAGCTGAAGAAAAATCGCCACCACATGACCAACACGGCGAAGGCGCTGGGGCTCGAACGCAGCCACCTCTATAAGAAGTGCCAACAGCTGGGAATCGATCTGCGCGCCGTGCGGCAAGCGGAATAGATACGGGTTCTCGCTGGCGAAGCCCCCACCCTCACAAATCGAGGATGGCGCACCCGAAAGTTCAAAGGCAAATGCGAGGCCTGCGGCTCTGCGTTCAGCTGGTTTGCGGCGACGAGCGTTCGCGCGCCTTCGTGCGGTAATAGATGACGGAGGCTCGAACGGCCCAGAGGCCAAGCGTCACGCCGATGATCCACCACGTGAGGCGAATCTTCAACGTGACCGCGAAGCAGGTGACCCCAACGAAAAATCCCCACATGAACACTTCGCCTAGAAATGCCTGCGGCCATTTCGGCGCGAGATTTCCCTTCGGAACGCGCGGCGCGAGCGACGGCCAGAACCTCGGCACGAGGCGGCAGAACTCGCGATAGGAGTCTCCCTGCTCGCGCACCAGATGCGATTCTTCCAGGCCCATGAGGCGGAAATACAAGAGCGTCATTCCGGCAACCATGAAGATGGAGCCCGTGCGGCTGGCCAGGAATCCGACTCCAACCGTCAGAAGAAGGCCCCCCAGATAGAGGGGATTGCGCATGTAGCGATAAGGACCATCGGCGACGACCGCCTCGCTGTGAAGGCGCGGGTCGTGGACGACGCTGGATTGCAAGTATGCCGCAGCCCAGGTCCTGAGCCACGCGGCGAGCAGTAAGAGGAAGGCGGCAAAGGCGAACGCTACTCGCGTGAGGACTCCCTGTAGGGAATCGTTCTCGGGAGCGATTCGGTGCACGGCCCATATTACGATGTTCACGCGATCGAGCTGGTAGAGCCAGAATCCGCCCCAGAAGAGAATCATGATGAGCCAGAACCTTTGCCGAAACTCGAACTCGGTTCCCTTCATGGGCGTTCCTCCGGCGAGCACTCTTCTTCCTTTCACTACGCCCCCAAGCGCCTAGATGTTTCCCGGGTCTTCGGAGACGGCAGGGCGGAAGAGGCGTTTCAGGACCAAGTGCGTGGGAAGATAAGGGACGACGAGCATAAAGAGAAAAATCACGACGATGTGAACGGGCGCGGGACCCCAGGAACGATGGAAGAATGGGTCGGTGAAGGCGTAGTTGATGTTTTGCGCGGCGGGCGCGAAGCGCGAGGCGACAAACGCGACGAAGGCGATCCCGAGTTGCAACGGGAAGCCGCGACGGTCGTAGCCGAAGCGGTGAACGGCCCAGAGCAGCAGCACCGGCAGAACGAGATGAAAGAGCGAGAGCAGGCGCACCCAGAGGGCGTGACTCGGATCGAAAAGATATTCGGTGCCACCGATGAGGTGGTGCCCGAAAACGAAAGTCCATCCGGCGTCGAGCGCCCAGGCTATGTCGACGAGCGGAGACGCGACCGCCTGACTCGAAATCAGCAGAGCGTTATCGGCTGAGAAGCCGATGCAAGCGAGAATTTCAGCGATGTCGCACAGATGCAGGAAATTCAGAGGGCCCCAGCTGCGCCAATAGACGGCGAACCAAAACACCAGCCACAGGGCGGCGACCCAGCGGATCCAAAGCGGGAGTTTCGGTTGAGTTCGGTGCGGCGAGGTCATGTGCGCGGCGGCTTCGACGCCATCGTATCAAACGGCGCAACCGAAGCCCACTGACGTGGAAATTTTGCGCCAGCAGTGCGAAAATCAATCGATGCGTCCGATCCCAACCCTGATCGAAGCGGGTGGTGCGTGCGCCGCGAGCGGAGGCTTTGCTTGGGCGGCCGTTGCACCGGTGTCGCAGATTTTCGGCCCAACAATCCGGCGCACCGGCGATGACTCGGTGGCGCTGACATTTGACGACGGCCCGAACCCGGGCGCGACGCCGAAGCTGCTGGAGTGGCTGGAGAAGCGCAGAGTTCGCGCGACGTTTTTTGTGACCGGGAAGCACGTGCGTGCGTTTCCCGATCTCACCAGGGAAATCGCCCAGCGCGGCCACACGATCGGCAACCACACGGATACGCACCGACAGCTGGTATTTCGCTCGCCATCCGAAATTGCGGAGCAGCTCGATCGTTGCGATGACGCGATCCGCGAGGCGATTGGCAAGAAACCGCGCTGGATGCGGCCGCCATTCGGCTTCCGTGGACCGTTGTTGAACAGTGCGGTGCGACGGTGGGGCGGAGCGGGCGTGGTCATGTGGTCCGTGCTGGCGTGGGACTGGAAACCGCGCGCTGCGGAAAAGGTCGTCGAGCACTTGCGACGGGTGCAGGCAGGGGATATTGTCCTGCTGCACGATGGAGACTTCCGGAGGCTCGACGGGGATCGCCATCACACGGTCGCGGCGCTCGCGCATTGGTTGCCGCGCTGGCAGGACGCCGGCATTCGATTCACGACCCTGGATGATATCGGCGAAGTGGATGCGAATCCGGCCTAGATCGAGATAACCAGACAGGAACAAATGGACGAAAAGCGATTTTACGAGGAGAAGGAAGAAACGAAGCAGATTCCGCTGAATTGCCCGCACTGCCGCCAGGAGAATACATATCCGGTGCGCTGGATCGTGCGAACCAAGAGGGCGCAGGTTCCCGGCGGAGCGAACGAAGAGGACAAGAAGCAGTTCGCCAAGGCGCGCTCGTATATGGTGCGCATCGACAACATGGTCGCCTGCCGAAACATCCGCTGCCGGAAACGCTTCGATCTTACCGGACAGACTGTCTTTTTGATGTAGCCCACCGACCGCGAATTGACTGCGTCTTGACCCCCGATGTCGCATGAATCGGGCGCAGCAAGCAGCGCCCCTACAGATCAAAGGCAAAGACTGCGGGGCTGGAAGCCCGGCGCTACAAAGTGCGAGCCGGGCGCTCAGTTTTTTGCGCGGGTGCCTGTGGGAACCGGGGCTGGGGTTTCGCCTGTGAGGACTTGGCGGATTTTTTCCGCGAGCGCTTTCAGGTTGAAAGGCTTTTGCAGAAAGGCGACGCCACCGTCGAGGACTCCGTGGCGAACGATCGTATCGTCCGTGTAGCCCGAGATGAACAGCACCTCCGTGCCGGGGCGTTCGGACGATAGCTTGGCGGCGAGGTCGCGACCGCTGAGGCGGGGCATGACGACGTCGGTGATCAGGATGTGAATCACGCCCCTGTGGGACCGCGCAATTTCGAGGGCTTCGATTCCGTCGCCCGCATCCAGGACGCGATATCCCACTCCCTCTAGGTAGTCGCGTACAAGTTCGCGAACGCTTTGCTCGTCTTCGACGAACAGGATGGTCTCGGTTCCCGCCGATGAGCCGCGCGTTTCCTGTTCGATGGCGGGCGCTTCGATTTCTTCGGTCACTTCGGGCAGATAGATCTTGAATGTGCTCCCGCAGCCGACTTCGCTGTAGACCCAGATGTATCCGCCGCTCTGTTTGACGACGCCGTAGACCGTCGCGAGGCCCAATCCGGTGCCTTTGCCCGCTTCCTTGGTGGTGAAAAACGGCTCGAAGATGCGGGACTGCGTTTCGGCGTCCATACCGCAGCCGGTGTCGGTGACCGTCAACATGATGTAGGGGCCCGGCTCGACGGCGGCGTGTCCGGCTGCGTAGCTGCGGTCCAGCTGAACGTTCGATGTCTCGATCGTGAGGCGGCCGCCTGTAGGCATGGCGTCGCGCGCGTTGACGACGAGGTTGAGCAGCACCTGCTCGATCTGCCCCGGATCGGCCTTGGTGCGGCCGAGGTTGGCGCCGGGCACGAAGGCCATCTCGATATTTTCGCCGATGACGCGGGAAAACATCTTGATCATGCTGGTCACAACGTCGTTCATGTCGAGCACACGCGGCTGGAGCACTTGCTTGCGGCTGAACGCAAGCAGCTGGCGCGTAAGCGAAGCGGCGCGGTCGGCGGCTTTTTCCATCTGCTGCACGCTGTGGTGTAGCGATGGATCCTTGGGCATGCGATCGAAGAGAAGTTGCGCGTGCCCCTTCACGACCATAAGGAGATTGTTGAAATCGTGCGCGACCCCCCCGGCCAGCTCGCCGATGGCCTGCATTTTTTGCGACTGGCGCAATTGATCCGTCAGGTGCTTGCGATCGGTCACGTCGAGTGCCGCGCCGATCACGCCGATCAGTTCGCCCTGAGGTCCTCGCAGCGGCTGGACGTAGCAATCGAAGGAGCGCTTTTGCCATTCGAGCTCGAACGACAAAGTTTCACCCGCAAGAGCCTTTCGGTGCGCTGCAATCGCCGGGAAGTTGGGGTCCTCGGTGCCGAAATACTGAAACAACGTCTTCCCGAGGGCTTCCTCCGCGCGGAATCCGAGAGGTTCAAGCGCGGCGCCGGTGTGATGGGTGAAGCGAAAATCCGCGTCCGTAGTCCAGATGATCGCGGGCATGTTCTCGATCATGATGGCGAGGCGAGTACGCTCTTCGTGCCGCGCTTTTTGGACGCGTTCGAGATCCTCGAGCATGCCATTGACGGCGGTGCCAAGATAGGCGACCTCGTCGTGACCGGAAACGGGAACGCGCGCGGCAAGGTTGCCGCTGGTGCCGACGCGGGTGATGTTGTCGCTCAGATCGGCCATACGCGAGAGCACCACGCGTTCGATCAGGTAGAGGATGATCGCGCCAAATGCGAAACCCGCCGCGATCAGCAGCAAGAGGAACTGCAGCGAACTCGTCTTGCCCTGTTCATAGATCGGTCGCGGCAGAAGAATTCGCAAAACGCCGGCGGGCTTTCCGTAGATGTCGGGGAGGACCTCGTAAGCCGCCAGCGAGTCGTTCGAATCCGCCCGGAGAACAATGGACTGCTCAGGAGACGATGGGCCGATGACGTCCAAGTCCGCCCGGCCGGCCCGCGAATCCAGGCCGTCGATCTCAACGGACACGTGCGTCATTTCGCCGAGACGCGCGGTCTCATCAGAATCGAGAAAACGACCCATGATCAGAACGCCGGCGGCAGGGCCGCTCGCGTTGCTGGTGAGAATGGGTCCCGAATCGACAAGCACGGGTCCCGAAGCGAGCATCAACATGCCTTTGACTTGCCGCACGTCGCCGTCGTGAATCAAGAAGGGCGAACCAAATCTCAGATGGCGGTCGAGGTCGGCTGGAGGAGGCGCCGCTTCCATTCCGGCGAGGTTAAAGCCGCTGGCGAAGACCTTGCGCCCGGAGGTGTCCAGCACGACGACGAAGTTGACACGGAGTTGCTCGAAGGCGGGACCGGTGAATTCGGAGGCGACTCTCTCGGAATGGCCACTCCGCAAGGCGTCGTAGGTGAAGTCGCGGTCCGCGTACTGATCGGTGGCGTGCTGCAGAGCGTCGAGCTCGTTCGAAAGAGCGCTCGATGCACGGTCGAGGTTTTGCCGCGCAAAATCCTCTTCAACCTTCGAAAATCCACGGAGGATGACCCAGCGCGTCAGGGAAAAGAGGCCGCCCACCAGGCAGATGAGTGCCGTCAGTACGATGAGAACGGTTTTTCCGCGAAGAGACGTCCACCAGTGCGATTTTGTGGCCAAAAGCCGAACCCGCCTGCACTCTAGTATAGGTGCTGCGAAGGATTGGGGCGGCGAGCGTGCTCAGACGGGTACCCTACAGATAGGTGTCGGGCCAGGAAATATGGCCATTGCCGCAAAAAAGAAGTGGCTGGCGCGCCTCGATCGGATTAACCTCAGAGCATCTCGACCAGGCGGGGAAGCATCTCAAGGTTGCCGGAGATTTTATGAGACTCGATCTCTTTCGCTCTCCTCGGATCGGAATGTTCGTTGCGATGCTCGCACTCGGCTTGCCTGCCTTGGCACAGGATCCGGGTCCAATCCCGCCGGGGCCCGCAAGCTCCCAAAGTGCCGCGCAGAGCACGCCGCAGCAGAATGCGGCGACCGCAGCTGCCGCTTCGGCGAACGCCGCGGGTGCGGCGTCGACGCCAGCGAAGATCGCGCAAATTGAGGTGCCGAGCGGAACGCATATCCCGCTGGTGCTGCACAATGGCATTTCCACGCGGACCGCAAAGGCGGGCGATCCGGTCTATTTCGAAACGGTTTTTCCGATCATGATCAATGGCAAGGTGGTGATTCCCGCAGGTTCCTACGTCAGCGGCGAGATCACCGAATCGAAGCGCCCGGGCCGCGTGAAGGGGCGCGGCGAACTGATGATCAAGCTGACGACGATGATTCTCCCGAACGCCTATATGGTGAATCTGAACGCCGTGCCGAGCCAGGCGGGGACGGGCGGCGGCGAGACGGTGAATAGCGAAGGAAAGGTCGTCGGCGATTCGGACAAGAAGGACGATCTGGGAACCGTCATCCAAACCACCGAGGTGGGCACAGGGGTCGGCGCCGGTGTCGGCGCGGCGGCCGGGCACGTAGGCGAAGGCGCCGGGATTGGAGCGGGTGTGGGCCTTGCGACCGGCCTTGCGGCGGTTTTGTTGACTCGCGGGCCCGATGCTGAGCTGCCGCGAGGGTCGACTGTCGAAGCGGTGATCAACCGCCCCATCTTTCTCGACGCGGACAAAGTGCAATTCACGAGCCCTGGGCAAGCGTCCGCTCTTGCCGGTCCCCCGAATCGCGAGCCACAGCGGAGCCGGATTCCGTTCTAGATTCTCGCGCGCGCCGTCTTTTCTTCATATCTAGGCAGTTTTTCCTCGCGCCGCCTCGTTGCGATCGAACCGGAGCGGCGAGAATGCGGTGGCGTCAAAGTCCGTTCGCCCGCGCACAATCCATTCGCGGACCAGCTTGGCGGTGACCGGCGTGAGAAGAATTCCGTTGCGATAGTGGCCCGTCGCGATCAGCAAGCCTTCGATGTCGGTCGGGCCGAGGATGGGAAGGTCGTCGGGCGTGCCGGGACGCAGGCCGGACCACGTTTCGACAATTTCGGCGACCGCGAGAGCGGGGCATAGTTCGATGGCGGCATCAAGCACCTTACGCATCCCGCCCGCGGTGACGCGCTTTTCGAACCCCGCTTCTTCTTTCGTGCTGCCGGCGACGATCCGGCCGTCGCGTCGCGGTACCAGATAGCCGCGCTCGGACCGCAGGACGCGATCCAGCCGGAAGCTGGCGGACCGTAGCGCGAGCATCTGCCCTCGAACTGGCTGTGTGGGTAGAAGACGCGCCAAGTGGCCCGCCCCGTTGGCGACTTCGCCGGAAAAACATCCGGCTGCGACGACAACGTGCGCCGCTTCGATCTTTTCGCCTCCCGCGACGACGCCGGTCCGATTGTGCTCGCAGATCAGGCTTGTGACGCGACAGTCGGAACGGATCGCGACGCCGCTGTTTTGCGCAGCGCTCAGCAACGCGCCCATCAGAAGACGCGGCTCGACCGTCCCTTCCTCTGGAAACCACAGCGCTGCGCGAGCATCGGGTGTAAAGGATTTTTCACGCTCGCGCGCCTCGCTCAACGAGATTGCCTCCGCTGCAAGACCCAAGCGGCGATATTCCGCGGCCTCCCGATCGCGCTCGGCCTCGCCACGCGGCGAAAGGAAAAGCTCGATTGCTCCCTCGCGCGCGTAGGAGGTGGATTTTCCCGAAGCATCCTCGACAGCCGCGATGAACCGGGGGTATAGCCTGAGGCTTTCTCTGCCAAGCGGCACGAGCGGAATGTCCCGCGGCGAATCTGGCGCCGGTGATAACATTCCAGCGGCCGCCCAGGAGGCTTCCTGGCCCGGCTGCTGGCGGTCGAGCACGACCACGCGAAGGTTTTCCGCGGCCAGCTCGAACGCGATCGACACGCCGATCGCGCCACCACCGACGATGGCTACATCGAATGTGCTCACGGTTGCATGTTACCAGCAAGCGCGGCGATATCAGCGGTGAGTAACAGGGCGTCTTCGATGGGCGCGGTGTAGTAGCGCGTGCGGCGCCCGGTCGTTCGGAAACCGTGGAGTTCGTAGAAACGCAGCGCCGCAGCGTTGGAAGCGCGGACCTCAAGAAAGGCCTTTTCCGTCTGGAACGTCTTGCCCCACGCGAGAGCCTCGCGCAGCAGCGACGTGCCTAGGCGGCGGCGGCGCGCGTCCACGCGCACCGCGAAATTCAAAATTTCGAGCTCGGTCGCCGTGCGGCGCGCGGCCAGGAATCCGGCGACATCACTGTTTTCTTCAGCTACCCAACCTGCCATCTCGCCGGCTGCAACCCGGGCATAATCGCGCGCGGTCCACTGTGCGACTTCGGGCGACGCCTGCTGGATCGCGAGAATCGCTTCAATGTCGCGCGACTCGATCGGGCGAATGGTCAAGACCCACCGGGGTCCTTCCAGTGGAGTTCGGCGTCGGTCCGGCGGACGTAGTTCGCGTCGAGTGTAAGGGCGTCGGCAAGCTCCCCTCGCTGCGCGCGTTGATCGCCGAGCCGGCCCACGTGCGGCGCCAAAACGGGCGAGACATCATCCACTAGTATATTGCTCGGCCTGCCCGGCGTCTCAAGCCGAGACGGCACCTCCTCGACCAACGTGGGGGCGGGCGTGATGATCGCAAAATCCGAGTTCGCCGCGTGGGCGCTCAGCGCCTGCACAAATTCCTCGGGCGTCGCCACGCACTCCTGGCCTTCGAGTTTCAATGGCTCTCCATCCAGCCGCCGGTAGAATCCGAAATAGAGCTGTCCGCGCCGCGCGTCGAGCACGGGTACGAGTAATGGAACTCGCGAATGTGATTGCACGGCAACGGCTTCGAGGGCGCTGATGGCTGCGATGCGCTTCCGATAAACCTCCGCCCATCCTTTCACGGCCGTCAAGCCAACACGCAGTCCCGTGAAGGATCCCGGCCCGGTGGCCACCGCAAAAAGGTCGAATTCCTCGAGGCGAAGGGAAAGTTCCTGCAGCAGGAACTCGACGTGGCGAAACATGCGCGCCGAATAGACTTCTTCCGTCCACGTCGAGACCGATCCGATGATCCGCTCATCGCGAAGGACGGCCACGCTGCCAGAGGGCGAAGAGGTGTCTAAGGCGAGAATCAGCACGTGCCCGATTATAGGGCAATTGGTCTGCCAAACCCCGCAAAAATCGGCCATTTCTGCAAAATTGATCCTCTATGAAAGTATGGGAAAACCTTGACGTCGCTCGGAGTATGAGCCTAGACTTCAAGCATCAGGCAGTTCGGGGGAGGGAACTTCGACTTATGGATTTCAAGCTAGGCGAAAAAGTCGTGTATCCGAACCACGGTGTCGGGCTCATCGAACAAATCAGTTACGGTTACGTAGACGGAAAATCAGAACGCTTTTACATGTTGCGGATCCTCTCGAGCGGCTTGAAAGTGATGGTGCCACAAGCCAACATCGAGAGCGTAGGCTTGCGACCCGTCATCCGCTCAACCCAGGCCGGCGCGGTACTCTCGTATCTGGAAAAGGGCCGCTCCGCTTCCCACCATGATTGGAAACACCGTTTCAAAGAGAATTCAGACCGCATGCGCACAGGTTCGTTGATGGAGGTTGCTGCGGTGCTGAAGGGGCTTGTCGCCCTCAGCCGCACGAAGCCGCTTTCCTTCCGCGAAAAGAAGATGCTCGAGCGTGCAAAGTATCTCCTGGTGAGCGAACTTGCGACGGTGCGCAACACATCCGAACAGGTGGTCGAGTTGAATATCGTTCGCGCACTCGCCAAAGCTAAGCTCCAGATGCCGGAAGCTGCGGTACTGCCCCCGGACTGAACCCTTCCCTATTTCCGTCTGTTTCGACCGGGCACAATCCTTCAAGATTGTGCCCGTCGCATTTTCGGGGAACATCTTGCGGAGCGGACGACCGAGCGATGGTTCGTCTTTCGCGGGTGACACTTGCGGCGAAGTTGACGCCAATCTTGCCGGCGTTTAGACTTTCATTAGCGATGCGAGGGACTGTCTCTTTCAATCGATCATCGGCGGTAATAGGAGACACTCGCAGACATCCATGAGTTCAACGGTCCTGCAACAAAAGCGGCACCAACAGATTCTGACCGATGTGGTGCGCACCTACATTGAAACGGGCGAACCCGTCTCTTCGCGCAGCATCGCGCGCCGTCATATCGAGCCGCTGAGCCCGGCGACCGTCCGCAACGTGATGGCCGATCTCGAGGAAGAGGGTTACCTCTACCAGCCGCACACGTCCGCGGGCCGCGTGCCGACGGCGGCGGCGTACCGCTTTTTCGTGGAGCAGGTGGCGGCGCAGGCGACGGCCAGTCCCGAGGACCGGCAGTGGATTCGCCGGGAACTCGAAGCGGCGAAGACGCCCGAGGCCGTGATGGAACGCGCGAGCCACGTCCTTTCGGCGGTATCGCGCGGGCTGGGAATTTTCATTTCCCCACCGCTGGCGAAGAGCGTCGTCGAACACGTGCGGTTTCTGCTGGTGCCCGACAATCGCGTGCTCGTCGTACTGGTCAGCACGGGCGGAGTAACGCGCGACAAACTGATTCGCCCCGAACGCGCGTTCAGGCAAGAGGATTTGGATCACGTGGCGGCTCATTTGAATCGCCATTACGTCGGCTGGACGCTCGAGGCCATGCGCGCCGATCTTCGCGCGCAAGTCGAGCGAGATCGCGAGCAGTACGGCCGCATCGCCAACGACGCGCTGATGCTCTGCGATCCGTCGATTCTCGGCGACGGCGCCGAGCGCAAAGTGTACGTCGAAGGCGCAGCAAATTTTGCCGCTTCCGTCGAGTTCACGAACCAGGACCAGTTGCGGGAGCTGCTCGAAGCGATCGAGGAAAAGGACCGGCTGATCGCCCTTCTGAGCGGCTGCATCGAGGCGCCCGAGCCCGTTCACGTCGAGCTGGGACTCGACCAGATGTCGAATGCGGGCAAGTACCTTGCGCTCGTTTCGGCCTCCTATTCATCCAACGATGAGGTGCAGGGAACTCTCGGTATCCTCGCGCCGATGCGTATGCATTACGAGCGCGTGATCACGGCCGTGGCGTTCATGGCGCAGTTTTTCTCCGAAGGCGAAGAGGGGAGTTGATTTCGGTGGCGTCGCACAACAATCGGGACAAGGAAAAAGGCAAGGGTCCAGAGGTCATTTTTTCCGGCGGACCCGGAGAAGGGGCCGCCGAATCGCCCGATCCCGCGGCGGTCGGGGCTTCCGTGGAAGCTGACGACGCTGGCGCGGCGGGATCGCTCGCGGAACAGGTTCAGAAGCTGCTCAGTGAGAAGCGGGAACTGATGGACACGCTCGTCCGGCGCCAGGCGGATTTCGAAAACTATCGGAAGCGCGTCGAAAAAGAACGGCTTCAGGAGCGGCACCGCGGCGCCGAGTTGATCGTCGAGCACATTCTGCCGGTGCTCGATGCGTTCGATCGCGCCTTGGCCGGTCCCGGAGAAGGGACGAACGCCGAATATCGCAAGGGCTTCGAACTGATCCGCAAGCAGCTTTGGGACGTTCTCGCCAAGCAGGGGCTTACGCGCATCGAATCGGTTGGCAAGGAGTTCAACCCGCATTTTCATCATGCCATCGAGACCGTCGAAACATCAGAGCACGCTGACGGAGTGGTGATCGGCGAACTGCAGCCCGGCTATCTGTTTCACGAGCGCGTGCTGCGGCCCGCGATGGTCCGCGTGGCAAGCGCTCCCGAATCGCGTTCGGCTCACGCGTTGCGGCGCGACAACTAGGGATCAAGAGACGAATGCCAACAGGGAAACAGCTCGACTACTACGAAGTGCTAGGCGTCGCGCGCGACGCCTCGGCGGACCAGATCAAGTCCGCCTACCGCAAGGCGGCGCTGAAGTGGCATCCGGACCGCAATCAGCAGAAGAGCCCCGAGGCCGAAGAAAATTTCCGCCAGGCGAGCGAGGCCTATAGCGTCCTTTCGGACGCGCAGAAGCGCGCGACCTATGACCGCTTCGGCCACGCGGGCCTTGGGAACCGAGGATTCGAGTCTGGCGGCGGCTTCAATGCGACGATCTTCGAGGAGTTTCAGGACATTCTCGGTGATCTATTCGGATTCGAGCAGGTATTTGGCGGAGGCGGGACGCGCCGGGGCCGGGGCCCGCGCGGTCAGCGCGGCGCGGACCTGCGCTACGATTTGTCACTCTCCTTTGCGGATGCCGCTGCGGGCGTCACTGCGAAGATTCGCATGTCGCGGCGCGAGCACTGCGAGACCTGCAAGGGCACCGGGGCGAAACCTGGCAGTGGCGGCCTGATTACGTGCACTACCTGCGGCGGCCGCGGGCAGATGGCCTACCAGCAGGGGTTTTTCTCGATTACGCGCACGTGTCCGGCGTGCCAGGGCGCGGGACAGGTGATCCGCGAAGCCTGCGTCGATTGCCGCGGGCAAGGGCGCGTCGAGCGCGAACGCACGCTTGAGGTCGCTGTTCCGGCGGGAGTGGAGACGGGCACGCGCCTGCGTATGACCGGGCAGGGCGAGCCGGGGATGAACGGCGGTCCCGCGGGCGATCTCTATATTTTCCTTGATGTGAAGGAGCATCCTTTCTTCGAACGCCGCGGCGCCGATCTCTATTGCACGATTCCTGTCAGCATTCCGCAGGCGGCGCTCGGCGCGAAGATCAGGGTCCCCACTCTGCGCGGAGAAGACGAGCTCGAGATTCCCGAAGGCACCGAATCCGGACAGATTTTTCGTCTCAAGGGGCACGGGCTTCCGAATCCGCATGGGGGCAAGGGCGACCTCTACGCAAATATTCACATTGTGATTCCATCGAAGCTTTCGCGCGAGCAGAAGCGGCTGTTCGAGCAGCTTGGCCAGACGTTGAAGGTGGAAAACAAGCCGATCGAGCGCTCGTCGAGCTTTTTCGATAAGGTAAAGGATATTTTCGGGTAAGCTGCCTCGGGAAAAAGATGCCGCGCTGAAGGCCGCGGCACAACGCTTAAGCTCTTAACCCTCCTCTGATGCGGCGGCGCTTTTTCGTCGAACAATTCGATTCGCGATCTGCTGCGCTTCGCGGCGATGCCGCCGAGCATTTGGGGCGCGTGCTTCGCGCGGAGCCCGGGCAGCTCTACGAGCTGAGCGACGGCCATGCTGTCTGGCTTGCGCGCATCGAGCGTGTCGCGCTTTCGAAGCGGGGCGAAAACCGCATCGACTTTGCGCTGGTCGAGCGAGTAGCCGCGCGCGAGTCTTCCGTGCAGATCGATCTCCTGCTTTCGCTGGTGAAATTCGACCGTTTCGAATGGTGCTTGGAAAAAGCCACCGAACTCGGCGCGCGGGAAATCATCCCCCTCGCCGCAGTGCGCACGGACAAAGCCCTGATTTCCGCAGCCGAAAAGAGGCGTTCGCGCTGGGGGAAGATACTCGTGGAATCGGCGCAACAATCGCGGCGGCTCCGCCCGCCCTCGGTCGCCGGTGTCGTGTTGCCCGAAAAGGCATTTGCGCAGTGCGCTGCCGGCGTAAAGTTATTTCTCTCCGAGCGGCGGGACACACCTTCGATTCGCGAAGCGCTGGACACGGTGAATCCGCTGGGCGTGCGTGACTCCTCCCGCGCGGCCGCGATTGCGATTGGCCCCGAGGGCGGCTGGACGGGCGAGGAAATCGCCGCGGCCTCAGCCGCTGGATTCGCCGAGGTTTCGCTCGGCGAGAATATTTTGCGCACGGAGACCGCGGTGGTGGCCGCCATGGCTGTTGTTTCCTTTGCGCTTGGGGATCCCGGCGCCGCCGCTCCTTGATCGCACGCCGGCGAGACGGCCGGCGGTACGCAAGCCGCTCGTGGGCCACAGGACGTCCACGGAGCCGGTCAACCGCAGATGACCTTTCGCTCCGAACCTTAGAGCCTCTCGGGCATCCCGTACAGCATATCCCTCACCGCTCTAACTATTTACCTGTATGGCCGACAGGGCTCTTTTCGATGACCATAGCGGTCGCGGAGAGACATTTCCGCTAGGCGCAAGGGGAAGGAGAGTCGAGGGGCCTTGAGAGAAATCAAGGCTTGCGGGCTGGGCCGACCTTCTTCCTCCTTGCCGGACTCCCATGTGCCACCTGGCGATTTGCCCAACAGAAGAGAGCCCCGCATCCGAACAGTGGAATGGCCTGGCCGAAATGCCGGTGGCTTTACCCGCCGAAATCGATCCTGATGGCAGCATCGTCTATGGCAGCCGACACACAACTGCGAATTTTGGTCGTCGACGACCAGGCGCTCGTCCGCAGAGCCGTGCGGCTGCTCCTCGAATCGCACCCTGGATGGCGAGTCTGCGGCGAGGCCGCCGACGGCCTCGAGGCGATCGATCGGACACGCGAGCTGCATCCCGACGTCGTGATCATGGACTTGAGCATGCCCAATAAGGACGGGATCGAAGCGACGCGCGAAATCCATGCGTCTTTTCCTGAGACGCAGATCCTCATTTTGACCCTCCATCATTTCCCGCACCTGGCGAAGGTCGTGCAGCTCGCCGGCGCGCAGGGGTGCGTCCTCAAGTCCGACTCGAGCCGCTATCTCATTCCCGCAGTTTCCAGCCTGAGCAAATCGCAGCCGTTTTTCGCCGCCTGACCGTTCGCCCTGGGTAGCCCGCGTACGTGATCGCGCCGCCGCAACTCAATGTTCCGGTGTATTCCTCGCGCGCGCCCGATCGTGTTTTCCTGTGACCGCGGCGAACAACAAGAACGCCTGCCGGCCGGCGAAATCAACGGAGGATCAAATGAACTGGGACCAAGTCCAGGGCAAGTGGAAACAGACGAAGGGTCAGGTCAAAGAAAAATGGGGCAGGCTGACGGAAGATGACCTCGACGTCATCGACGGCAAACGCCAGCAGCTCGTCGGGAAAATTCAGGAACACTACGGCATCGCCAGAGAGGTCGCGGAGAAGCAGGCGGACGAATTCGTCAAGAATCTGCGGGCGGAAGAGCACAGAGAGGAGCGGGCAAAGCGCGCCGGCCGAAGCTAGTGCGACTGCCAGGCGCGCGGTTTTGCGATTTTTCCACACCCACGACTCGACGCGTGCTTCTCGTTGTCCCCACCGTGTGCCCCCCTAAGAGGGCCGTTTGCAATCAAAACGGCCCTTTCCCGCCGAAGAGTTTGTATCTTTTCGCAGCGGTCGAATGGATTTGCGGAGTGTTTTTCCGGGTTTCGCAGGCATTTTCAACGCCGGTATTTTAGCGGCGGCCGTAGGACAACGCGGCGGATGCAGGTACAATAAGACGACAGTCCTCATCGAGTATTCCTGTCCATGACTTCGAGTTCGACCGTGGGCGCGGTGGTTCGAGAAGTAGAAGAGCCGATCCGTGCCGAGCTTTTCAGCGCCGAGCGCCTCGAACAGCATGCCGAGAGCCTCGCTGCCGCTCAGCTGGTAACCGGCGATCGGCGCGCCGGACGCCCGCTCGTTCCTCGGGTCGCCGAAAACGGCCGGCTCTTGCTCGAATATTACCGTTCGATTGCCCGCGCGGTTCAGCAAGAGCACACGATCACGCCCGCGGCCGAGTGGCTCGTCGACAATTTTTATATCGTCGAGGAACAACTCCGCGAAATTCGCGACGACTTGCCGGCAGGCTACTACCGCGAATTGCCGAAGCTCGCCTCGGGCCACCTGGAGGGCTATCCCCGTGTGTACGGCATTGCCTGGGGCCTCGTGGCGCACACGGACAGCCGCTTCGATCCCGAGACGCTTCGCCGTTTTGTGACCGCGTACCAACGCGTTCAGGAACTCACGATCGGAGAGCTCTGGGCCGTCGCCATCACGCTGCGCATCGTGCTGGTCGAAAACCTGCGCCGCGTCGCGGAGCTCATCGTGCGCAGCCGCGCCGCTCGCCGCGAAGCCGATCAGTTTGCCGACAGGCTTCTCGGAACGGCAGCGGACGCACCCGTTGATCCGCAGGTTGTCCTACGCGATTTCGAGAAGAAGCCGTTGCAGCGTTCTTTCGCGGTGCAGCTCGTTCAACGCCTGCGCGATCTCGATCCGAAGGTTGGGCCGATTTTGCGGTGGCTGGACGAGCGGCTCGCGGCGCAGGGGACGACGGCGGACGACATCGTGCGCGCCGAACACCAGGCGCAGGCGGCCACGAGCGTCACGGTCCGCAACGTCATCACCAGCATGCGGCTGACCTCGGCCTGGGACTGGCGCGCCTTTTTCGAGAGCACCAGCCTTGTCGACGCGATCCTCCGGGAGGGGAGTGCGTTCGACGAAATGGATTTCACGACGCGCGACTCCTACCGGCATGCCATCGAGGATCTCGCGCGCGGCTCAGGGCACCCCGAGACAGAGATTGCGCGAAAAGCCGTGGAGCGGGCCCGTCGCGCTGCCGCGGAGGGGACGAATCATTCCCGGGATTCGGCCGAAGCGGACCGCCGCGCCGATCCCGGGTTCTATCTGATCTCGCAGGGGCGGCGTGTCTTCGAGCGCGAGCTCGGATTTCGCGTCCAGTGGAGGCGCCGCCTTCTGCGCCTCTACGTGCGACGCGCCGTCGCAGGCTATCTGGGCAGTATTGCCGCGCTCACCGCGATTGTGCTTGCGTTCCCGCTGATTCGCGCCCATCAGCTCGGTGTCGCCACTGGGTTTTTGGTGCTGCTTGGTATTCTGGCGGCGATCCCTGCCTCCGACCTCGCCATTGCCTTGATTAATCGCGTCGTCACGGACCTTTTCGATCCGCGAACGCTGCCGCGCCTGGATTTGAAGGACGGCGTGCCCGAGCACTTGCGGACCATGGTCGTCGTTCCCACCCTGCTTTCCTCCGTCGAGGACGTTAGGGAACAGGTCGCGCATCTCGAAATCCATTATCTCGGCAACTCGGAAGGCGATCTTCGGTTTGCGCTGCTCACCGATTGGGTGGACGCAGCGGCGGAGACGCTGCCAACCGATGAGGAGCTTGTGGCGGCGGCCGCGAAAGGCATCGCGGGCCTAAATGCGCGCCACGGCCCCCCGCCGGGAGGCGGGCCGCGCTTTCTCCTGTTTCATCGCAAGCGCGTCTGGAACGAGTCGCAGCAGAAATGGATGGGTTGGGAGCGCAAGCGCGGAAAACTCGAGGAGTTGAATCAGTTTCTGCGAGGGTCCACCGAGACCACGTTCATTCCGATCGGAGGGCACTCGCCGGAGGCAGTTCCAGGCGTGCGCTACGTGGTCACGTTGGATTCGGACACGCGCGTTCTTCGCAATAGCGTGGCGCACCTCGTTGGCACGATGGCGCATCCCCTCAACCGGCCTGCGTTCAGTGCCTCCGAGGGGCGCGTCGTCACGGGCTACGGCCTCGTTCAGCCGCGCGTGAACCATTCGCTGCCCTCGGATGGCCAGGGCTCGTTGTTTCAAAGAATCTTCTCCGGCCCGGCTGGCATAGACCCCTACGCGTCGGCGGTCTCGGATGTGTACCAGGATCTGTTCCAGGAAGGCTCGTTCACCGGCAAGGGAATTTACGATGTTGACGCCTTCAACGCCTCTCTCGGGGGCAGGGTGGAAGAGAACACGCTGCTGAGCCACGACCTCCTCGAGGGCGTTTTCGTTCGCTGCGCGCTCGCCACCGATATCGAGCTGTTCGAGGAGTATCCCTCGCACTACGAAGGCGCCGCCGCGCGCCAGCATCGCTGGGTGCGCGGAGATTGGCAGCTCTTGCCGTGGATTCTGGGATTCGGCGGCCCCTCGAAAGGCGGTCGGCAGCGGCTGCGCATTCCTGTCGTAGGGCGCTGGAAGATGATCGACAATCTGCGGCGCAGCCTTTCCGCCCCGTGCATGTTTCTCACGATGCTCGTGGGCTGGCTCGTGCCGGATGTCTCGCCGTGGCTGTGGACGCGGTTCATTCTTGCCACGATCGCGATCCCTCCGCTCCTGCCTTTCCTCGCCGGGATCATCCCGCGCCCGGGCGGAATCTCGAAGCGCAGCTATATTCGCGGCGTGCTGTCCGACGCGTCGCTCGGCGCATTGCAGATCGCGCTGAGCGTGACGTTTCTCGCCTACCAGGCGTGGCTGATGTCGGACGCGATCCTGCGTACGCTCGCGCGCTTATTCATCACACGCAAGAACCTGCTCGAGTGGGTCACCGCCGCACATGCGAAGCACTCGCTCGACCTGAATATCGCGCATATGTACCGGCGAATGGCCGGCGCGGTGGCGCTCGCTTTCGGGGCGCTTCTGATTGTGGTGATTGGGACGATTCACGCAATGCCGGTCGCTCTGCCATTCTTGATCTTATGGGCCGTCTCGCCGGTTGTGGCGCGGACGATCAGCCTTCCGCCGCCTCCGCCGAGCGCCAAAGTGTTGTCCCCCGCCGACGCGCTCGCGCTCCGTTCCGCATCGCGGCGGACCTGGCGATTCTTCGAGACATTCGTCACGGAAGCTGACCACTGGCTGCCTCCCGACAATTTTCAGGAAGATCCGAATCCGGTCGTGGCGCACCGCACCTCGCCGACCAACATGGGTTTGTCGCTCCTGGCCGTGCTCTCGGCGCACGATCTGGGATGGATCGGCACATGGGAAGCGTTGGAACGCCTCGAATCCACCTTCGCCACGCTGCGCCGACTTGAACAATTCCGCGGGCATTTCTACAACTGGTACAACACGAGCGATCTCCGCCCTCTCGAGCCCCGATACGTCTCTTCGGTCGACAGCGGCAACTTGGCGGGCGATCTGATCGCGCTCGCCAACGGCTGCCGCGAGTTGATTCGGGAATCGCTCGGCGGGAATCGGATGCGGGCGGGCGCGGGAGACGCGATCCGGCTCTTGCGGGAATCGCTCGCGGGCATCTCCGACGAGCCGCGCACGATTACCGTGACGCGAAAGCAGCTCGCCGATGCCGCGGACGCGCTCGATGCGTGCTTGGAAACGGCGCCCGTTAGCGCGGCGGCATGGACTGCGTTGGTTGTCGACCTCACCGGCCGCGTCAGCACCCTGGACGACATGGCCCAGGCGTTCGCGCAGGAGCGCGGCGATTCCTCGAGCGCGCAGCTGCGCGTTTGGGCGGCGGCCGCGCGAACGTGCATCCAAAGCCACACGCGCGATGCGGGAACGTTTCTGCCCTGGATCCGCCTGAAATCTTCGCAGGTCGTTGATATGGCGCGGCGTCCCGTGGAGCAGGCGCCGGAATGGGCTGCGCTCCAGCCGTTCTTCCCGGTAGCGCCGGTTCTCGCCGATGCGCCCGAACATTTTCAGATCGCGATCGGCGATCTTGCTGGCCTGCGCGCGCGCCTTTCGAGTGATCCATCCGCCAATTCGGAAGCGCTCGCGCGCATTGATTCGCTCACTCGCGCGCTCGGCAACGCGGCCATCGAGGCCGCCGACCTGGTCCGCCGGCTCGCGGCGGTCGCAGAAACGGCCGAGAACATGGCCGCGGCAATGGACTTCACGTTTCTCTTCGACCACACAAGAAAGCTTCTCTCGATCGGGTACCGCGTCGGCGAGGGAAAGCTCGACGAGGCCTGCTATGACTTGCTCGCTTCCGAGGCGCGGCTCGCGAGCTTCGTTGCCATCGCCAAAGGGGACCTTCAAGTCGACCACTGGTTCCACCTCACCCGCGCGCTTACGCCGGTGGGACGCGGCTCGGCGCTCGTATCGTGGTCCGGCTCGATGTTCGAGTACCTGATGCCGGACCTCTTGATGAAATCTCCTGAAGGGAGCCTGTTGGGCCAGACCTACGATCTCGTCGTCCACCGGCAGATCGAATACGGAGACGAGCGCGGCGTGCCGTGGGGCATTTCCGAATGCGCATTCAGCGCCCGCGACATCGATCTCACGTATCAATATTCCGCCTTCGGTGTCCCTGGCCTCGGACTCAAGCGCGGGCTCAGCCAGGATCTCGTGATCGCGCCATACGCCACGGCGCTTGCGGCGATGGTCGATCCTTCCGCGGCGGTTCACAATCTCGCTCGCATGGCGGCGGCAGGCGGAAGAGGCCATTACGGATTTTACGAGGCGCTCGACTACACGCGTTCGCGGCTGCCCGAGGGACAGAGCGTCGTCGTCGTGCACACCTACATGGCGCATCACCAGGGAATGTCGCTCGTGTCTTTCGCCAACGCCCTGACCGGCGGCGCCATGCGCAATCGTTTCCACGCGGAACCGTCGGTGAAGGCCTCCGAGTTGCTCCTGCAGGAGCGGACGCCGCGCGAGGTACTGGTGGCGCGGCCGCGCGCGGAAGAGGTTTCGGCGGCGGCGAACGTCCGCGATCTCGTGCCGCCAGTGGTGCGTCAATTCGATACGCCGCACGATTTGGTCCCGCGGACGCAGCTCCTGTCGAATGCTCGCTACTCGGTGATGCTGACCTCGGCGGGATCGGGCTGCAGCCGCTGGCAGGACATTTCGATCACGCGTTGGCGGGAAGATTCCACGCTCGATTGTTGGGGCACCTACATCTTCCTCCGCGACGAGCAGTCCGGACACGTCTGGTCGGCCGGCTACCAGCCGGTGTGCGCCGAGCCGGACGACTACTCCGTTTCGTTCTATGAGGACCGCGCCGAATTCACGCGCCACGACCGGTCGATGAAAACGACCCTCGAAGTCGTCGTATCATCGGAGGACGATGCGGAAGTTCGCCGCGTGTCGCTCACCAACCTTGGCTCGCGCGCGCGCGACATTCAGGTCACGTCGTACGCCGAGATTGCTCTGATCGCGCAAGCCGCGGATGTGGCGCATCCGGCGTTTCAGAATCTTTTCGTGGAGACCGAATTCGTTCCCGAGGTGGGCGCGCTCATCGCCACTCGCCGGAAAAGATCGCCGGATGAAACGAGCGTGTTTGCGGCACATACGGTTTCCGTCGAAGGTGAATTTGTCGGCGATCTGCAGTTCGAAACCGACCGCGCAAGGTTTCTCGGGCGCGACCGATCGATTCGCGACCCGTTCGCCGTAATCGATGGACTCCCGCTTTCGCGCACGGTCGGTTCGGTGCTCGATCCGATCCTGAGCCTCCGCCGGACGGTGCACGTCCCCGCCGGCAACACCGTCCGGCTGACGTTCGCCACAATTGCTGCTTCCAGCCGCGAGCAAGCGCTCGATGTCGCCGATAAATTCCGCGATGCATCCGCCTTCGAGCGCACGCAGACGCTCGCTTGGACCCACGCTCAGGTGCAGCTCAGCCACCTGGGAATCGATCCCGAGGAGGCCCATCTATTTCAGCGGCTGGCGAACGGCGTGTTGTATTCGGACGCCGCGTTGCGGCCGGGTTCGGACGTGCTAAGCCGCACGTCGCTCGATATTTCGTCGCTCTGGGGCCAGGGCATCTCGGGCGATTTGCCGATCGTTCTGGTGCGCATCGACGATCCCGACGATCTCGACATCGTGCGGCAGCTCCTGCGCGCGCACGAATACTGGCGCAACAAGAATCTGTCCGTGGACATCGTGATTCTGAACGAGAAGGTGACCTCGTACATCCAGGAGCTGCATGGATCGCTCGAGGCTCTTGTACGCACCTCCCAGCACCGGTCGTCGCCAAGCTCGAGCAGCGTGAGCGGCCAAATATTCCTGCTGCGCACGGACTTGATCAGCACTGATCTGCGGGACCAGCTCCAATGCATCGCGCGAGTCGTCCTGCTCAGCCGCCGCGGCCCGCTCGCCGATCAGGTAACGCGCGCGCAGTTGCGGACTCTCGCGGTGCCGCCCCCGCCGCGGCCGGCGCATCCCGGAAAACGGCTAAGCGTGCCGTTGCCGCAGGAGCCGCTCGGTTACTTCAACGGATTTGGCGGATTTTCTCCCGACGGCCGCGAGTACGTGATCACTCTCACGGAAGGCCTGCGCACGCCCGAGCCGTGGGTCAACGTGATCGCGAATCCATCCTTCGGTTTCATCGTTTCCCAATCCGGCGGCGGGTTCACGTGGTCGCTCAACAGCCACGAAAACCAGCTCACGCCGTGGTCAAACGATCACCTCACCGACACGCCCGGCGAGTCCATCTATCTTCGCGACGAAGCCACGGGCGAGATTTGGAGTCCGACCGCGCTGCCCATTCGCGACGAGACCGCCACCTACGTCGCGCGCCACGGGCAGGGCTACTCGCGGTTTCAGCACGGATCGCACGGGATTCTGGCGGACGTCGTGCAATTCGTTCCCAGGGAAGACCCGGTCAAGATTTCGCGGCTCATCCTGCGAAACGACTCCGGGCGCGTCCGCCGGCTTTCCGTCACCGCCTATGCGGAATGGGTTCTCGGCAGCTCGCGCGCCGCCACCGCGTCCCACATCGTCTCGGAATTGGATCCGCAATCCGGCGCGATCTTCGCCCGAAGCGCCTGGAAGGGCGAATTCAGCGGGCGCATCGCTTTCGCCGATCTCGGCGGCAAGCAAACCTCGCGCACGTGCGACCGTCGGGAATTTCTCGGTCGCAACGGCTCGGCTGCGCGCCCCGCGGCTCTCGAGCGAGGAGGCCCGCTCTCCGGCAGCGCCGGCCCTGGTCTCGACCCGTGCGCCGCGTTGCAAAGATCATTTGAATTGCGACCAGGGGTGCGCATCGAAATCGTCTTCCTGCTCGGACAGGGCGAAACGCGGCAGCACGCCCGCGAGCTGATCGATCGTTACCGCGCCGCCGATCTGGACAAAGTTCTCGCCACTGCCGCCGACCGCTGGAACGACATTTTGTCCGGCCTGCACGTCGAGACGCCCGATCCGGAAATGGATCTGCTCCTCAATCGCTGGCTGCTCTATCAAACGCTCTCGTGCCGCGTCTGGGCCCGAGCCGCGTTTTATCAACTCAGCGGCGCGTACGGATTCCGCGACCAATTGCAGGACGTGATGGCGCTGACGGTGACCAAGCGCGACGTGGCCCAGGAGCAGATTCTTCGCGCGGCGGGGCGACAGTTCGTCGAAGGCGACGTGCAGCACTGGTGGCACCCGCCTTCGGGCCGCGGCATTCGCACGCGCATGTCCGACGATTTGCTGTGGCTGCCTTACGTCGTCAACCACTTCGTCGAAACGACCGACGACATGAGCATACTCGACGAGTCCATACCGTTCCTCGAGGGCGACTCGCTCGCCGAAGGGCAAAACGAATCGTATTTCGAGCCGCGCGTTTCCCAGACGCGCGCCTCGGTTTTCGAGCATTGCTCCCGCGCGATCGATCGCAGCCTCGCGGTCGGGCGCCACGGCCTTCCCCTGATGGGCACGGGCGACTGGAACGACGGCATGAATCGCGTCGGGCAGCATGGACAGGGCGAAAGCGTCTGGCTCGGCTGGTTTCTCCACGACGTTCTCTTGAAATTCGCGCGCATCGCCGATGCGCGCGGCGAACACCAGCGCGCGGAGACCTGGCGCCTCCACGCTGGCACGCTCAAGGTCGCGCTCGAACGCGAAGGCTGGGACGGCGAATGGTATCGCCGCGCCTTCTTCGACGACGGCACGCCGCTCGGTTCCGCCGTCGATCTCGAGTGCCGCATCGATTCCATCGCCCAATCCTGGGGCGTGATCAGCGGCGCAGCCGAACGCGGTCGGGCCACGCGCGCCATGGCGGCTGTCGACCGCCAGCTCGTCCTGCGCCCGGCGGATGTCGTGCGCCTTCTGACGCCACCGTTTGACAAGGCTCCGCTCGATCCCGGATACATCAAAGGCTACGTTCCCGGCATTCGCGAGAACGGGGGCCAGTACACGCACGCGTCCGTGTGGGCCGTGATCGCGTTCGCGGCGCTCGGCGACGGAGACAAAGCCGGCGAACTCTTCCGCATGCTCAATCCGATTCATCGCGCCAGCACGCGCGCCGGAGTGCAGCGCTACAAAGTTGAGCCCTACGTAGTCGCCGGAGACGTGTACGGCGAGCCACCGCACGTCGGTCGTGGCGGCTGGACGTGGTACACGGGCGCGGCTGGATGGCTTTATCGTGCCGGCGTCGAGTGGATTCTCGGTTTCCGCCTGAAGGGGACCGCGTTCACGATCGATCCGTGCATCCCGCGCAACTGGCCGGGCTTTACGATTCGCTTTCGCTACCACTCGGCCACCTACCAGATCCGCGTCGACAATCCTTCAAGCGTCACGCGCGGAGTTGTGATGACCGAGGCCGAGGGACGCCGCTCCGTCGGCGTGGCCAACATTCCTCTGGTCGACGACGGCGCCCTGCATCAAGTTCGCATCCTGCTCGGCTAGGAGCAAGGAAGCGCCGTCCCGCCAAAACCAGCCCATTCGCGAAAGAGAAACAAAGCTCAAAAAAGCATTGCCGCGCAATGGCCTGGCCGCCGTAAGATGGATTCATGGCCCGTGGATGGGAAAGCAAATCTGTCGAAGATCAAGTGCAGCAATCGGAAGCAGCAGCCCCCGTCAAAGAAAGCAAAGACAAGCAGAAGCGCCAGTTAACCGCCGCGCAGATCGAAGCTCATCGCCGCAGGGAAGTGCTCATCCTGTCGCGCGTGCGCGTGCAACAGGATTTGAAGGTAAGCAGCAATCCCCGCTACACCGAGCAACTGAATCGCGCCCTCGCCGACATCGAAGGACAGCTATCCGCGCTGCCGGATCCTGATAGCGATTGATGGATTCGTAGCGCAGCGCCGGCTTGCCCTGAGCGCAACGAGGGGCGTCCCGCCAGCTTCTTCCCCGCATTCTCAGGCCGGTGGAAGCGCGAGCTTTTTAGGCTCGCGAAAAAGCTCGGGGCGATGACAGGGCTTTAGCCCCGGGATTTTGCTAATTAGTCGCGCGGCGACTCAAGCCCTGAATCTTCCACGAACACAACGCCCACGCCATGCTGATTCTTCTCGCGCCCGCCCTCGCAGTAGACCACCGCCCCGCGGAGTGAGAGCACACTCGAATGGCTGTCGTCGCCCGTCGCTTCAATCACCACGCGCAGCTCCGACTGCAAGCGCGGCCGCGAGTGCAGATACAGGTACGCGCCCTGAATGCTTAAATCGCGCACAGTCGCCTTTTCTTCAAACGCCTTGCCATCGTCGCACAGCCCGCTGACGGTTGCCGCGAAACGCAGCCTGCGGCGCTGTCCGAGCCGCGCATCGGGCAGCTTGAGGTTCACGCCGCGCTCGCTCAGATTGACCGACATGCCTTCCATCGCCGCCCATGTCCCCGGAAACTCCTGCCTCGCGGCCGAGAGGAATCCGTCGATCGCCCGGCTCGAAGAGTCGGGATCGTGATGGAAAAGGACGAGGTGCCCGGCTTTTGCCTCGCGCGCGATTTTCACGCCTTCAAGCCAGCTCGAGTGGCCCCAGCCCTTGCGGTTTGTCGCCAGCTGCTCGGGCGAATACTGCGCGTCGTACACCAGCACGTCCGCTCCCTCGGCCAGCCGGCGTAGATTCTCGTCCATCTCGGGCACACCCGGCTCGTTGTCCGTGGCGTAGACGATCGACCCCGCGGTCGTGTCCAGCCGGTAGCCGAGGCAGCCCTGCGGGTGATTCAGCCACGCCGTCCGGATTTTCGTTCCCTCGACTTCCCACTCTTCGCCGCCCGTCACTTCCTGGAACGAGCGCATCGACTTCATCGTGCTCACGTCGACAGGGAAGTAGGGCTTGGCGAGCTGCGCGTCGAGCACCTGGCGCAGGCTGTGGCGCCCCAGCGACTCCGATTCGAAGCTGCAAAAGTGGAAGCGGTTCTGCACTTCAAAAAACGGCTGGAAAAACGGGATGCCCTGAATGTGATCCCAGTGGTAGTGCGTCACCAGGACGTGCGCTTCGACGGCTTCGTGCGATTCAGCCCAGTGATTGTTCGGCGCGCGCAGCCGGTTGCCCAGCATGCGCAGCCCCGTGCCGCAGTCGAAGATGAACCGCGTGCCGCCGGGAGCGATGAATTCGAGGCAGGCCGTGTTTCCGCCGTAGCGCCACGTATCACGCTCGAGCGTCGGCGTAGAGCCGCGCACTCCCCAGAAGACCAGCTTGGCTGTGTTGTGCGTCATCCCAGGGCGAATTGCGACGCCTGAACGCCTTCCCCTGAAATCCCCCAAGAGCTAGCAACAATTCGATGTTAGGCGGCGCCTCCGGGGTGAGTCAAATGCGTTTCGGTTCCAAGCGACCAAACCGTACTTCCCGTTACATTGCAGTACCCGCGAATGATCGGGACGGTGCGCCAAGCGCGCTCTGCGAGTAGAATCCACTCAATATGCACCCGCACGTCCACGGCGAATCCGAGCCTCCCCACACCCACGGTTTGCACCATCACGGCCAAGGACACAGCCATGGCCATGGCTTGGGCGATGCCGCCACCAGTATTTTGGGCGTCGCGGTTGTCGCCACGTTATTTCTCGTTGTGGCCGAACTCGGGGCCGGCTACGCCGGGCATTCGATCGCGCTAGTCAGCGATGCCGTTCACAACCTGACCGACGTCCCCACGCTGGTGATTTCATGGTTTGCGACGCGCTGGGCGAAGCGGCCGCCAACGCCCGAGAAAACGTACGGCTACCATCGCGCCGGAATTCTCGCCGCGTTTGTGAACGCGATCGTGCTGTCGCTCGCGGCGCTCTTCGTGATCGGCGAATCGATCGAGCGCTTCCGCGCGCCAGTCGAGGTGCGCACGGGCCCCATGATCTGGGTCTCGCTACTCGCTCTGACGATCAATGGTGGCATCACGCTGGCCGTGCATCGCGGGCGGCGCGATTTGAACGTTCGCACGGTCTGGATTCACAATCTGGGCGACGCGCTCTCAAATGTCGCGATTCTCGTAGGCGCCCTGATCGTCCGTTCGACGGGCGCCGAATGGATCGACCCTCTGCTCGGCGTGGCGATCGGCGCGATGGTGCTCTGGTCGGCCGCCAGTATCCTGCGCGAGAGCGGGCACATCCTCCTTGAAGGCTTGCCGCGGCAGATACGGCTCGAGGAAGTCGCCGCGGCCATCTTGCGCGTCGAAAGAGTCCAGGAAGTGCACGACGTCCACATCTGGACGCTCGGCGACGAATTGAACGCGCTCTCCTGCCACGTCCGCATTCCGGACATGCACATGGACGCAAGCGAAAAGCTCCTCGGCTGCATTCGCGAAGTCCTCGCGCGCGATTTCCACATCACGCATACCACGATCCAGTTTGAGCGCGCCGGCCTTCCCGCCAAAGCCGGGCTTTACATGCCCGAGCCGGCGCAACCATCCGCGAAATAGAAACTGGAAATTGGAAGAGAGAAGGGTTAACGCTTCCGTGGGCGACGTGCGCGCGGGGCTCGCTGGCACTTCGGGCAAAAATGCGAGCTTCGTCCTGCAACGATCGCGCGCCGGATCGTCGCACCGCAGCGAAAACATTTCTTTCCGGTGCGCTGATAGACGCGATGGCGCAGCTGGAATTCGCCGCGCTGCCCCTCGGAATCGACGTAATCCGAAACCGACGAGCCCCGCAGCCGGATCGCTTCGTTCAACACGTCGCGCAACGCGCGATACAGGCGATGAATCTCATCGCGCTTGAGCGTCGCGCCGATCCGCATCGGATGGATGCGCGCCCGCCACAAGCTCTCGTCCGCGTAAATGTTGCCGATGCCACTGACCACGTGTTGGTCGAGCAGGAGCGCTTTCACGCGCGCCCGCCGCGAGCCTATCGTCGCCGCAAACTGTTCCTCGGTCATCTCTAGCGGGTCGGCGCCGAGCGAGCCGAGCGCCTTCTCCCGCTCCCCATCGGCCAAAAGCTGCATGCTGCCGAAGCGGCGAATATCGGTGTAGCGCAACTCCTTGCCGTCATCGAGCGCGAGAAAAACGTGCGTGTGCGGCGCCGCGCGCGCATCGGGCGGGCAGGTGACGAGCCGCCCCGTCATTCCCAGGTGAATCAGCAAAGCGAGCTCCCGCACGGGTTCGGCCGCGCCAGCCGATTCCAACTCCAACAGCAGGAACTTCCCGTATCGTCGTACTGTGCGGATTCGCTTGCCGGGGAGCTGTTCTTCGAGCGCGGCCGGATCTTCGATGAAGTCGGTCTTGCCGAGGCGCACTTCGAGAATGCGCCGCCCCGGAAGCACGGTTCGCAATCCGCGCACGACAGTTTCGACTTCAGGCAGTTCCGGCATTTCTACCTACGTAGTCATTTCGTTTCTGGAAGAATCGCGAAGACTCGGCACGGCCCGCCCGAACCGCCTTCCATCTTGATCGGCGCGGCGATCAGGAACGCGCCCGTCGCCGGCAGTTGATCGAGATTCGCCAGATTTTCGAGATTGTAGAGCCCGGCGGGCAAGTCGACGTGATGAACCTCGAAATTCTTCGACGCGCCGTAATCGATGCTCAGGGTGTCGATTCCGAGGCCGACTGCCCCGCGCGCCACCAACCGCTTCGCGGCGTCGGCGCCGAATCCGGGAAAGTGCATCACGCCCTGCGCATCCTGATTGCGATAGCGCTCCTGGTCCGGCCAGCGCGACGCCCACCCCGTGCGCAGCAGGACAATCGAGCCCGCAGGAATGCGCCCGTGCGCTGCTTCCCATTTCTCGACGCGCGCCACCGTGAGCCGGTAATCCGGATCCTTCGCTGCTTCGTCGCGAACGTCGATCACCTCTGCCGGGCCGAAGAAATGCGTCACCGGAATCTGTGCGATCGTCGCCTTGTCCCGCGCGAAATGGATGGGCGCATCCATGTGCGTGCCGTAATGCTCGAGCGTCCAGAAGCTTCGCGCGAAGTAGCCGTCTTTCGCGTACGTCGCCACGACCTGCGTCTCGAATGTCTTGTCGTCGCCCGGCCACGACGGCAGGTGCCCATTGATCGTGTACGTCATGTCGATCACGCGCGTCTTGCTCGTTGAGATTCCCGAGAGTTGAGGAAACAAGGCTGCCGCGCAATCCGCCGCGCTCTTGCCGTTGCTTTGATTCTGCGCCAGCGCCAATCCGCAAACGCCCACGAGCGCCACCGCAAGCCATAGCCTCATCGCGCGCCGCATCGAACCACCTCCTGCGCAGCCATTCTATACGAGTTTTGTTTTTCGGATTTCGCCCGGCTTCAGGGCAAGGGAATGCCGGGCGACGCCACGATCCCGGACATCTTGAGGATTTCCGCGTACTCTTCGTCCGTCAGTGGACAGATCGTGAGCCGCGTATTCTTAAGGAACTTGATCTTTCGCAGCGACTTATTGTCCCGCATCTCCGCCAGCGTCACCAGCCGCGGCAGTCGCTCGATGGCCCGCAGGTCGGTCACCAGCTTCTTCGCCTCGGAATCGTGAGGGTCGGGATACGGATCGCGGGTAACCTCCGCGAGCGCGTAGATCGAATGCTCCGGCTTGCCGTGATAGCACAGCGCGCGGTCGCCCTTGTGAACCTGCTTCAGCTGCCGCAGCGCATCGGGGCGGCTCCCCGCCTGCCTCCACATCTCCTTGCCCTTCACGAAGAGGGTGTCCCAGTGGTAGAGCCGCGGGTCGACCGCAAGCAGCCAACGCCTTGGTTTGAGGGGAGTTTGGGTCATCCTGTCAAAAAGTGTCGGCGGAACTATACACGGAAGTCGAAAGCAGAGGAAGCCTTCCGTGCGGAATTCTCACTCCGGAGAGAGACAAAATGTATGCAAAAAACGCCGCCAGGGAAGCGCTCGGACCGGGGACCTAGCCCACATCCACGAAAACGTCGTCGCCCCTCACCTCGACCGGATAGCTCTCGACGCCGATGGCCGGATTCTGCACCACCTTGCCGGTTGTCACATCGAATTGCCAGCCGTGCCACGGGCATGTAACGACCTGGCTATCGAGCTCGCCTTCACCCAGCGGCCCGCCCTCGTGCATGCATATACCGCTGATTGCGCAGAACTTGCCGCCAACGTTCGCCAGCGCCACCGCAGTGCCGTTCACCTGCACCTCGCAGATTTTCCCCGCCGGAAGATCATTCTTGCTCGCCGCTCGGACGAAAGGCACAGTCGGTTGCTCCTCGTGGCGCCGGTTTACCCCGAGATCGAGGGGCATCTCGCCGGCTCGTTTTCTTAGTGATGATACGACTTCTCACCCGCCTCGATCCTGATCGCCAGCCGATTCTGCGGCGGCGGCAGCGGGCAGGTCGTATACGGGTTATACGCGCAAGGTGGATTATAAGCCTCGTTGAAATCCATGACCACACTGCCGTCCTTGCCGAGCGTCGTATCGAGAAAGCGCGCCGCCCCGTACGTCTCGTGCCCGCTGGTCAGGTCGCGAAAGACGAACTCGAAATCCGATCCATCCAGCTCGGATTCGAGCCGCAGCTTTTGTCCCTTCAACGTAAACTCGACGTAGCCGGGAATCACCTCCGGCCCCACATCGCCCATCACGTTCTCGATCATAACGGTTTTCGGCTTCGCGTACCCCACGTAGCGCCCCATCACGCGATACGCCGGGTCGACCGGAAACCAGTGCAGCCCGGTAAAATCCCTGCGCAACTTGCTGTTCTTATCTCTCAGCCGGATCGCGTAGCGGTCGCCGCTCGCGTGGACGTACAGTGTCAGGTCGCCCATCACGAGCTGGTCGTCGGAGTCGGGCCGCATCTCCGCGCTCGTCACTTTCGCGCCGTGCATGGTCACCGCCACGCCCGGCTTCACGTGTACGACCGTCTTGCCATTGTGAAACTCGAAGGTACCGGCCCCTGCCGGCACAGGCGCCGGCAGGACGATGTCATCGAGCGGGTTCGACCCAAAGCTGTTCTCGCCGTCGTGCAGCCAGAAGAGGCCCGAAACGCTGAGCCAGCCGTGGTCGGACGTAAGGTCCGCCTGATACGCCTGCCGCCACTTCTCGACCGACGCGCGATACGCCTCGCCGTCCGGCGCCGCAGCCGCCAATGCGCAAATCGCCGCCACGGCCACGAGCGGCCCCACCGCGCACCAAAGAATTTTCCCGGGTCTAACCATGTAACTCCTGGATGCGCTGGCCGCACGCCCAGCAATACTGCGCGGCTCCCGGACCCATCGCCCCGCACCGGCAGCAGTAGCGGTTCGGGCCATTCACCGCATAAATCGGTCCGCGCTCCTCGTCCGTGCACGCCCAGATCAGCGCCACAATCCAGCCGATCACAGTCCACCCAAGCAGAAGGTTCAGGACGAAAATCCCCGCAAACGACCGCTTCTGGTGGCCGATAATCGAAGGCAGAAAGTAGGCCAAGAGGCAGAAGGCAAAGAAGAACATGGCCGCTCCTTTAGGCGCAGCCCCTCTCCTGCGGCGTTGCGCCCTGCCTTAGGATACGATCTCGCTAGCCCGCTTGTTCCCTGGCTGCTCGACTTTCCCCAGCAGCTCCGCGAATCTCGCCTCGCGATCCTTCTGGTCGAGCCCTTGGTAGGCCTCGGCGATCTGCGTCGTGTTCATCGAGCAGAACTTCGGCCCGCACATCGAGCAGAATTTCGCGTCCTTGTAAAAGTCATCCGGCAGCGTCTCGTCGTGCATCGCCCGCGCTGTATCCGGATCGAGCGACAGCTCGAACTGCTTGTTCCAGTCGAAAAGGAACCGCGCGTAGCTGAGCGCGTCGTCGCGATCCCGCGCGCCCGGACGGTGCCGCGCCACGTCCGCCGCGTGCGCGGCGATCTTGTACGCGATCACGCCCTGCCGCACGTCGTCCGCATTCGGCAGCCCGAGATGCTCCTTCGGCGTGACGTAGCAAAGCATCGACGCCCCGTGCCAGCCGATCATCGCCGCGCCGATCGCGCTCGTAATGTGGTCGTAGCCCGGCGCGATATCGGTCACGAGCGGCCCGAGCGTGTAAAACGGCGCCTCGTGGCACAGCTCGTTTTCCTTCTCCACCTGCAGCTCGATCTGGTCCATCGGGATGTGCCCGGGGCCCTCGATCATCACCTGCACGTCGTATTCCCACGCCTTCTTCGTCAGCTCGCCCAGCGCGCGCAATTCGGCGAACTGCGCCTCGTCGCTCGCATCCGCCAGACAGCCGGGACGCAGCCCGTCGCCAAGCGAAAAGCTGACGTCGTGCTTCTGGAAAATCTTGCAGATCGCCTCAAAATTCTCGTAGAGGAAATTCTGCGCCTTGTGAAAACTCATCCACTGCGCTAGTAGCGCCCCGCCGCGGCTCACGATTCCCGTGATGCGATTGCGCACCAGCGGAAGGAACTCGCGCAGGACGCCCGCGTGGATCGTCATGTAATCCACGCCCTGCTCGGCCTGCTCCTCGATCACCTCGAGCATCAGATTGATGCTCAAATCCTCGGCGCGCCGCACGCGCGAAAGCGCTTCGTAGATTGGGACCGTACCGATCGGCACCGGCGAGGCATTGATGATCGCCTTGCGGATCATCGGGATATCGCCGCCGGTCGAGAGGTCCATCACCGTGTCCGAGCCGTAGTGCACCGCGCGGTGCAGCTTCTCAAGTTCCTCGCTGACGTTCGATGTAGTGGCGGAATTTCCGATATTCGCGTTGATCTTGCAGCCGAACGCCACGCCGATCCCCATCGGCTCGAGGTTGCGGTGATGGATGTTGGCGGGAATAATTGCGCGCCCGCGTGCCACTTCGTCGCGCACCAGCTCAGGCGAAAGCTTTTCACGCAGCGCGACGTAGTGCATCTCCTCGGTGATCACGCCCTGCCGCGCGTAGTGCATCTGTGAGAAGTTTCTTGCGCCGCCGTTCATTGCCGTGGCCCGCTTCTCGATCCAGTCATCCCTCAGTGCCATAAACCCTCGCTTACGCTCGCGGCTGCTTCGCAGCTCGCCCCAACGCGCCATTATCCCACCGCGCGGCAAGGAAGCAAGGTGCCCTGCGAAGAAGAACAGAAGCAAGCCGGTTGGATTACGACGATGAAGCGGCCGCCTGGTCGAGGCCGACGATCCTGCGAAATTCCTCGTCGTCATGCAGGCAATCGAGATCGGTGTCTCGGGCTGCCCAGTTCAAGTTGCCGTAACCTGCGGCGATAGCTTTCTTCAACGTTTCCAGCGCTTCCGCCTTTTTCCCAAGAACGCCATAGGTGCACGCGGCGTTATACAGCGTATTGCCGTCTTTCGGGCGCAGCGCAACCGCCGTCTGGAGGTGCCGCATACTCTCGTCCGCCTCTCCGATCGAGGCGAGGTTGGTTGCCAGCAGGATTCTCGCGCGCAGGTCCTCCGGAACCAGCTCCAATTGCTGTCGCAGGATCGCGGTCATGCGCTCGCGCAGCACCTCCGCCTCTTTCTTGAGTCCGATCCGCTCCATGCACAGCATGTACGGGACGTACACGTTGTAGTCGTCGCCGTTGGCTTCGAGCGCCTTCTCCACCAGATCAGCAGCCTCTTTGTAACGATTGCTGGTCATCAAGGCGCGGCCGAGGATATTCCACGATCCATCGCAGTCGGGTTTGCGCTCGATCGCCCGCCGCGCCATCAGCGCGCACTCGTCGTATTTCTTTTGCGCATAAAACAAACGCGCGCGCGCCACCATCACCTCCGGCAAATCGGGCGCGAGCGCCAGCGCGCGGTCGCACGACGCGAGCCCCCGCTCGATCCACGTCGCGCTCTGCTCGCGAATCTCATAGATCAAACCGCAGAGGTGGGCGATGCCCGCGTGAGCCAGCGCGAAGTTGGGATCGAGCTGAATCGCGTGGTCGAACATCTGCAGTGCATAGTCGAGGTCATGCCGCCGCGCGTAGCTTCTGCCTCGCAGGTAGAAATCGTACGCCTGCGTGTTTTCAGTCGGTTTGACGCCGATTGTTTTGTCTTCCTGGGGCGTCAACGTGATGCGCAGAGCTTGCGCGATACTCCTCGCGATTTCGTCCTGAATGGCGAAGACGTCCTCGAACTGCCGGTCGTAGCGCTCGGCCCACACCGAATGCCGCGTCGAGCTCTCCACAAGCTGTGCCGTAATGCGCAGGCGGTTGGCGGCCCGCCGGATGGTTCCCTCGAGCACGTACGCCGCGCCAAGCTGTTGCCCCACCTGCGGCGCGGTCGCCGGTTTGTCCCGAAACGCCAGCATCTCCGAGCGCGGAAAAATCTGAAGCTGCGTCACCTTCGAGAGCTCCGTGATGATGTCTTCCGTCATCCCGTCGCGAAAATATTCGTCTTCTTTGCTGCCACCTTGATTCTCGAAATAAAGGACGGCAACCGATTTCCGTGCCGGCGCCGAGCCTGAAGGATGTTCCCCTGCCGCCGGCTTTTCGGAAGTTGCGCGCTTGGCTGTTTCAAGATCTCTCCGCAGCCGCTTCAGGTCCGCGCGAAGCTCACCCGCCGTCTGGTAGCGAAAATCGACGTCCTTCTCCAAGGCCTTGCCGAGAAGGTTCTCCACGGCGATAGGCAGACGCGAATTCAGCTTGCTTGCCGGAGTTGGCGTCGCATTAAGGATGCCGTCGAAAATCAGGGCGGCGCTCGTTCCCGGGAAGGGAACTGCTCCGGTGGACATTTCGTAGAGCACCACGCCCAGCGAAAAAATGTCCGAGCGGGCGTCCAGTTCTTCCCCTCGCGCTTGCTCCGGAGACATGTACACCACGGTGCCGATCGAGCTGCCCGGGCTGGTGACGAACTCATCTCGCGCCATCGTCGTCATCCTGCTCATCGACGCGCCGATTCGTTCCGTGCTGCGCAGCCGGTCGGCTGCGAGCTTCGCCAGGCCGAAGTCCAGTATTTTCGCGGCGCCCCGATTCACCAGGAAAATGTTCGCTGGTTTGACGTCGCGGTGGACGATACCCTTCGAATGCGCTGCCTCCAACCCCTCGGCGATCTGAATGCCCACTTCCAGTATCTCCGCCACTGGCATCGCCTTCGAGTCGATCCGATGCTTCAGCGTCTGGCCCTCGAGAAGCTCCATGGCCATGAATGGACGCCCCTCGTGTTCGTCGATGTCGTAGATCGTGCAGATATTGGCGTGGTTGAGGGCGCTTGCGGCGCGCGCCTCGCGGCGGAAGCGCTCGATGGCCTCGGCATCCACGGCGAATCCATCGGGTAGAAACTTCAGGGCGACGTTGCGGCCAAGCCGATTGTCCCGGGCCTTGTAGACCACCCCCATCCCGCCGCCGCCAATTTTTTCCAATATTAAATAATGAGAGACAGTCGTCCCGGTCATTCGAATGGATGCTCCCCTGGTTTCTCGCCGGAAATGGTGGAGGCAGTACTCTAGCTGTAGTCTTGGAACGGTGTCAATTGCGCTCGGCGCCGCTCGGCGCCGAGTGCCGAGTCTCCCGCCTATTTCTGATGGTGGGCGCTGTCGCCGTTTCCGTTGCCGTTTGCGTGGCCGTTCGAATGAACGTGCGCGCGCGCCGAATAGTGCGCGACCATGGTCTGAAACAGCAGATCGATCTCGCGGTTCACTTCGGCCGGAGTTGGCGCTACCGGCGCTCGCTCGATTCGAATCGGCGAGGCCGCCGGCACGGCCATCGCCGTGCGCTCGGCCGACTTTGCGAGATACACCGCCCGCGAATCGCTTTCGAGAACACTCAGAATCTTGGCCCTAAGCTGCGCGAAAACCACCCGCGGCTCGGCAGATGCGTCGATCATCTTGAAATCGTATTCCTCGCCGAGACGGTCGAATTCAGCCAGCAACGCCGTCTGATACGCGCGAAAGCTCTCGTACATGTCGTGCCCGGGAAACACGTCCATCCCCGACTCCCAGTAGTCGAATCCCCGCGAAAAGACCACGCGCGGAATCAGTTCCTCCACGCTAAGCCGCAAATAAAACACCGCGTCCGGCACTAGCGCCGCGCTGAAGACGCTGCGAATCCACGCCCCGTCCATCCCGCGCACGATCGCCCGCGCCATCAGCGAGTAGACGTACCGGTCGGTCAGCACGATGAATCCCGCCCGCAGCGCAGGCACGATCTCGTTCTCGAACCGGTCGATAAAATCCGTAGCGTAAAACAGGCTCTGCGTCACCCGCCCGAGATTGTTTCCCTCTTTCGCGCGGCGGATTCCGTCGCCCGCCAGCGGCGAGCGCGTCATCCCTGTGTCCAGCACCGCGTGCCCCAGCTCTTCGAGCCACGGCTTCAGCAAATTGATCTGCGTCGTGCGCCCCGCTCCGTCCGTCCCTTCGAGGACGATCAGCTTCCCGGCGAGATCGCCGAGCTTCATTCCCGGCAAAAGCTTTCCGTAGGTTTTCCTCATGGCCTCACCCTCAGATTCTCCGCTTTCTCGAGATGAATTCTCGCGATCTGGCGCACCTGCGCCTGTTGGACTTCCACCGGCAGCGTCGCATCGACTACCGTCAGCCCGAATTCCGGAATCATCTTTTCGTATTCGTCGATGATGCGCCCCTGAAACAGCCGGAAGCTCTCGGTCGGATCGTCGCTCAAGCCGATGTCGAGCCCCGCTTCGTAGAATTTGAATCCGTCGCGTGCGCCGACCAGCCTTCCGATCGCCGTCTCGAGCGGCACGCGAAAATAGAATGCGACCGTCGGCTTCACCGCGAATCCGTAGAGATCGCGCAGCCACTCGCGATCCATTCCGCGCGCCACGTCCCGCGCGAACGCCGTGTAAATGTACCGGTCGCACAGCACCACCGCGCCCGCCTTCAGCAGCGGCAGGATGCTGCGCTCGATGCGGTCGGCGAAATCGGTCGCGTGGATCAACGAAAACGTCGCCGGCGTCAGCATCTTTTTCTTCTTGCCCAGCTTCGTCGTATCTTTCACCAGCGGCGACGAATTCCACTGGCTGAACACGACGCCGTACCCCTTCGACTCGAGCCACTTGTGCAGCAAGCTCAATTGCGTCGACTTCCCCGATCCGTCGATCCCCTCCACCACAAAAAGCCGCCCCGGAATCTCTCCGTCGCCGTTCCGCCGGATCGGCGTAACCGCAGCTTGCTGCGCCGGATAGAAAACCTCGAATGGGCCGATCCGCCCAACCCCAGGATTGCCTGTGTCCATGGTCCTCTCTCTTGAGTCCTCTTGCACGGAGGCGCGACAGAGCACACGTGCGCGGACAGTTCAATTGTTCGTGGGGTTTCTGGCGGCCTACGGCGTCCTGGCGGACCTACATACTATGCATGATTCGCCCAGGTTTTTCACCGGGAATTTGCAATTTTTGTGAGCGCTGCGGCGATCGGATGTCGTTCTATTTGGAAGAAGACGCCCGATCCCGCGTTCCGTTGGTGTCGGAAGCGCGATCGGGCGTTCGTCGCGCCCATCACTCTAGTGGGGCTTGTTTTCGTGCTCGGGATGATTTCCGCCGTTCCCGTGGCCGCCATTCGGGTGACTATCAGTCTTGTTGTTGTGCTTGTCCCGATAGATCGCCCGGCTGGTATTGTTCTGCTGGCGGTTCACCTGCTGCCGCTCCTGCTGCGTCAGCCGGCCGCCGTTCGCCTCGCGGTCGTTGTGAACCTCATTGTGGATGTTTGCTTCGCGGTTTTCGAGATGGCTCGTCTCGCCCGGCGTCAGTCGGCCGGAGCGCACGCCCTGCGCGATGCGTCCCTGCTGATTGAACTGCCGCCCGTTCACCCGGTTCATCGCCACAGTTCTCGGCTCGCCGTGGTTTACGGACGCCAGCGCGTCGTGATCGTTGCGGAAAGTCTGCTCGTGCGACATCTGGTTGGCCGTCGGCTGGAAATGCTGTTCGTGCGACCAACGCTCATCCTGCGCCGTCGGCCGCGCCATCACTCCGCCTTCGCCGTTAAAGCTCGCGTGGCCGCCGTAGTTGTTGACCACCGTGCGGTCTACGTAGACGTTTCGGATCACCGTCGTGTTCACGCGAACCACGGCCGTGTTGTACGCGAAATGCCCACCCTCCCAGCGGCCGCCGAAGAAGCCCACGCCGCCGTAGCCGAATCCGTAGTTAATCCCCCCGTAGAATCCCACGTGAGGCCCCCAATATCCCGCGTGCCATCCGTAGACTCCGCCCACGAATCCCCAGTACCCCGGCGTCCACAGCAGCCCGACGCGCGGCGGCGCGACCCACACTCCCGGCACCCAGTAGTAGCCGTCAGGCCCGTAGGCCCAGTATCCCGGCGTCCAGAGGTAGCCATCCACCGGGCATGGCGGCTGCGTGTACACCGGCAGCGCTGGCGGTCCGATTCGAATCGCAACCGCTATTTGCGCGGAAGACGCACCCGGCATCGCGAACGGTACGACGAACAGCACGAGTAAGAACAGAAGATTGCGGAATCGCAACAAGCTTCGCATATGAGTTCCTCCTTAGCCCTATTAGATATCACCCTGGCCGCCTGGCTACGAAAAAACTTCGAGCGCGTAACCCAAGCGTTATCCTGCACCTACGGGCAGGCCGCCCCTCTGTAACCACCTGATTTAACACGAGAAAGCGGCGAATGTTGCGCGACAAGGTGCTAAAATGATTCTTCTGCGGCCTGTGGATAACTTTCGGTTCCTTCTCTGGATTTTTACGAGCGAGTTCGTGTAGCATGGCCGTCCCTTCGCAGGCGGCCAAAACTTAAACTGAGGACTTCGACATGAACCAACAGCTCGAAAAACAGACTTACGCCGGAGTCGTTTGCAGGAGTTGTCGGCAGGCCATCCCACTTCCCCCGATCGTCATCAGCATGGCGTCCGAGATCGACAACGATCCATCGGGCCGCGAAACTCCGCAGGGCTGCGTCTTCTCGCTTCGTTGCCGCGCATGCGACAAGGAAATGCCGTACCGCGTGATCGACATTGTCGATTTCGAGGGCACGCCGCGGCCGCGAGTCTGGTCGGCTCGCCGCAAGTCCGCGCGCCCGGGTTCGAGCGACGACCTTTCCCGCGCTGCCCGCGCCTGAGTTCTTCGATTCGGCCGCCCAGCTACGTCGTCTTGGTCAGGCTCCCGGCTGCCTCACCTTCCGTCTTTTGAGGCAGGAATCAGCGGTGCAGTCATTTGAGTTCGGCGAAACATCGCGCTTCACCATCTTCTGCCAATCATAGGGAGCGACATCATGCATAGAGTTCTCGCTCTGTATCCTCCTCCAAAAGATCCCGCTCATTTCAAGAAATACTACGTCGAGAAGCATCTCCCGCTCGCCGCGCAAATGCCCGGCCTGCTTTCGAGCCGCCACTCGTTCGCGATCGAGGGCGTCACGGGGCCTTCGCCCTACTTCTGCGTCTGGGAGGGCGAATTCGCAAACGCAGCGGCGATGACTGCCGCCACGCAGTCCGAGATTGGGCAGAAGGTCGCGGCGGACGTTGGAAACTACGCCACCGGCGGCGTCACGATCCTGCACTTCGATGATGCAACCTCGCACAACGGTTCGCACTCGGCCGGCGCCGACACATTCGCGGCCGGCATGCAGATTCGCCGCGAAATGTTCGGGCTCGCGAATTCGGATCAGGCTGTCGACTCGGCTACCGATTTCACGCGGCCTCTGCAGGAGATCGTCACGCGCTACTGCTTCGGCGAAATCTGGACGCGCCACCCGCTCGACCGCCGCACGCGCAGCTTGTTGACGATCGCCACTCTCGTCGCGCTCGGCAAGCCGGTTCAGCTGCGCGCGCACGTGCGCGCCGCCATCGCCAATGGCGCCACCAAGGACGAAATCCGCGAAGTCCTGCTGCACAGCATGATCTATTGTGGCGTCCCGGCGGGCGTCGACAGTTTTACGCACGCCACCGAAGTCCTAAAGGAAATGGGTCTCGAATAACCGCCGCTGCGCCGTCACTCTGAGCGCAGCGGCCCGACGATTTCATGCTCGTAAATCGCGCCTTTTGCCACTTGCGAGTCGGCACGCACAGTCGAAGAATCACTCCCGCGTGTCAACCACGCCGATACCTTGTAGAATCCCTCGGACTCTGAACGCCTTTCGGAGGTAATGCGATGCGCGTCGGATTCATCGGTATCGGAAACATGGGCTGGCCCATGGCGGCCAACATCGCCAAGGCGGGGCACGATCTCGCGGTCTTCGATCTCGACGCCGAGCGCAGCGCCAGCTTCGCGCGCGAGCACAACGCCCGGGCCTCCTCGAGCCTCGCCCGAATCGCGCAGAGCGAAGCTACCATCACCATGTTGCCGACCGGGCAGATCGTCCGCCGCGCGCTGATCGAGCAGGACGATGGCGCGTTCGCGAAAAACCTGCGCCCCGGTGCGCTCGTGATCGACATGAGCTCGTCAGAGCCTGTCGGCACGCGCGAGCTCGGCAAGGCCCTCGAACGCGAAGGCGCCCTGCTGATCGACGCGCCCGTTTCCGGCGCGGTGCCGCGCGCGAAAACCGGGACGCTCGCGATCATGATCGGCGGCAACGACAAAGCCGCGATCGAGCGCGCCAAGCCGCTCCTGCGCGCGATGGGCGACCGTCTCTTCGAAACGGGCCCGCTCGGCACCGGCCACGCGATGAAAGCGCTCAATAATTACATCGCCGCGGCCGGATACACGGCGGTCGCCGAGGCGCTGCTGATCGGCGAGCGCTTCGGGCTGAACCAGGAAGCGATGGTCGACATTCTCAATGCGTCGACCGGGCGCAATTTCACCACGGAATTCATGCTGAAGGAACATGTACTCTCCGGAAAATTCGCCACGGGCTTTGCCGTCGGCCTGATGGCGAAGGATGTTCGGATCGCCGCCGATCTCGGCGAAGCCGTAAAGCTCGACGCTCCTTTGTCGCGCCTCATCCGCGAACGTTGGGCCATCGCCCGCGACCGCATCGGCGCCACCAACGACACCGCCGCCGCCATCCTCGGCTGGAAAGACAACCTCCCCGACTAGAGGAATGAACCATGCGTCCGTTTCTGGCACAAGAGAGGGATCGAGCATGCCCCCGTCGGGAGCTTAAATAGTGCCTTAAGCGGTGGGAAGACGCCTCCTATGGGCGGTTTTGCATCGATGGCTCGTACCCCTCAGCCGGCGCTAGTTCACTTCGATGGTGGTCACGCTCAGGGCCGGAAGAGTCAAGCTGAAGGACGAGCCGCTCACGGCCATCGTTCCAATCGACACCGGCTCGACCGGGCTCTGCCCCTGGGCCGTAGCCGCGGTCATCTGGTAGAGGTAAGCAGTGCCGGAGAGCGATTGGCCGCTGATCGCGGTCACTTGCGCGCTCGTCGACCGGTTGATGGCAACGAACACGTACCTGCCGGGCGTGGTGCTATCCAAGCTCGCGTAGACGACCACGTTTGCCACGTTGCTCGAGGTCGACTGCAGGGACGTATCGCCGAAGTTCGCGCCGGCTTCAT
This sequence comes from uncultured Acidobacteriota bacterium, assembly GCA_963836125.1. GTDB lineage: Bacteria > Acidobacteriota > Terriglobia > Acidiferrales > UBA7541 > Palsa-295. The sequence continues at coordinate 103,240 of CAWIIK010000012.1, read as the reverse complement.
CGAAATCGCGGAACGCGCGGAATCCCGCCAGCGCATAAGAGTACGTGCCGCTCGGTGGCCAGAAGTTGGCGGCGAACACTCCCTGGGCGCCGAACACGCCGAGATTATCCGCCTGGGCGATGGTTCCCGCGATGTGATTCCATCCTCCGTTCTCGTATTCCGAGATGGAAATCTTCATGCCGGGAAATTCGGCGGCGATCTTGGCCTGCAGACGCCCCAGGATATTGATGGGACTGTTGCCAAGCTCCTCGTAGATCCACGGGTTGCTGTTGTTGGAGTCCGTAAACGTCGGATCCCAAAGCGCGCGCGGGCTCTGCACGATCAGCTGCACCTGCGCATCGGTAAGCGTCGTGCCGGTCAAATCGAGGCTTCGGGTGCCGTTGGCGTCGTACTCCTCGGCGTACCAGTGGAAGTCATACACATCGACGAGCGGCTTGCCGTAGGTCGCCGACGCGGCGCTGATGGCGGCGAGATACTTGTCGGGAAACCAGTTCGCGCCGTTGGGCGTGGCGCCCAATTCTCCCTGCCAATTGTAGATGCCCTGAAACCCGTAGTGCACCGGCCCGAAAATCACCATGTCGGGAAACTGGTTTTTCAACGCCTCGGTGATGGTGATGGTCTTCGCGATGTAGGCGTCGGACGTGATCGGATTGGGCCCCTGCACCTCCAAGTGCGTGGAGTTCCAGAGCTCCGGCTCATTATCCAAATCGACGAAGGTCGGCAGCGAGGGATTGGCGCCGAAGATGCCCTTTCCCGCGAATTTCTGATCGAGGGCCCAGGAGAACTCGTCCATGAAGACATAGTTGTCGGTCGTCGGCGGCGTGAGAGTGAACGGAGCGGCCGAGACGGTGCTCTTTTGATCGACGACTTGCTTGAAGCGCGACAAGTCGGGCGGATTCGTCACGCTGACGGGGCCATTCTCGTCGCCGGCGACCAGACCCTGAAGCTGCACGGTCACTAAGCTCGCCATGCCGTTGGATTGATCTCCCGCGATGAAACTCCGCACCGCCTCCGCGGCAACGTTGCTGCTGCTGAGATAGTCGTCATTCTCGTAGAGGTAGTCGCTGCCGGCATTCGATGCGTTGGTCTCCCAGTTGTAGGCGGTCCAACGGTTGCCACCGTCGCGGTCAAAAGTGAGCTGCGGCGGAGCGCCGCTGACTCCCGAATAGAAATTGATGCCGTAGACCCACGGGGAAATGGCCTTCGTTTTCGACGGATCGATGGTGATCGTCACGTTCGCGGTTGCGCCGGCCGGCGTTGCGCTTACCTGTCCGGAATTGGCGCTTTCACCGGCGGAATTCACCGCGGAGACGACGTAGTAGTAGGTCGTGCCGTTTGTCACCATCGTGTCGGTGTAATTCGCCGCCGTGAGAGATGCGACTGTGCTGTAGGGCCCGCCGTTGGCGGTCGATCGCTTGAGGTTATACGTCGTCGCGCCCGCGCTCGCGTTCCAGGTCAGGGTCACCTGTGCATTCCCCGGCGTGGCCGACAATCCCGTAGGGGCGGGCGGCGGAGACGCGACGGGAGTGGCGCTCACTTCCGCCGAGTTCGCGCTTTCTCCGGCCGCGTCGTAGGCGGACACAACGTAGAAGTATTTCGTCCCGTTTGTCAGGCCCGTGTCGGTATAGGTCGATGCGGATGGCGTCGAGATTTGCGTGTAGGGGCCGCCGGTGGTTGTCGAGCGCTTGACGAAATAGCTGGTCGCGCCCGCACTGCTCGTCCATGTCAGCGTGATCTGCGCGTTTCCCGGCGCCGCTGCCAAGCTGGCCGGCACGGCGGGTACGCTCGATCCAGTGCCCGGATTTTTGCCGGCCGTGTAGCCGCTGCACCCCAGGCACAACAGAATCAGGCAAATCGAGAGACTGAGCGCAAGAATCGGGATTACGCGGCCGGCAAACTTCATCGGGTTCGCCTCCCAACCAGCACGGCACCGGGAAACTCTTTGCGGGTTCGCCATCCTGAAGTGGCAACACGTGTTTCGCTCGAGGTAGGTTAGGGGGCCTGAAAGGAACCGGCAAGCTGTCCAAAGGGACAGAAAGAGGTCAGGGCGGAGGTGGGGCGAAACTCAACGCGCGGCGCCGGGATCCCAACTGTGCGCCGGGCAAGTTGTAGCACGTACGGCGCCCGATCCGAAATTTCCCACTCATTTCGCAGCCCTGCCGGGCTGGACTAACTTGTGTCGCACGTCCCGCGCTTGTGAGCCCCGGCGGCATTCGAGAACGATTGCGGTTTCAACTGCGAAGTGATAACAATGCGTCAACAGGAGTGCAGATATGCTGGCGCTCGTAGCCGCCGTGATTGGTCTTCTCCTTTTTTTCGGCCTCGTGCTTTATCTCTGCGTGCGAAATCGCAAGGAAGATTCCCACGTCGCCCCGGACGCGCCTCTCGACGTCACGGCAAAGTCCCCTCTCGGCCGTTGGCGCTACTGATTCGATTCGCATCTTCGACAAATCGGCCGGGCGGCTGGGAACGAGGCCCCGCGCGCCGTTGGTTTGCCGCGAATCACGAATCACAAGTCGCGAGTCACGTCTTCCAGTTTCGCCACTCACCGCTCACGAATCACCAATCACGCCTTTCCGCATGCCCACGATTTCCTTGCACTCCGGTAGCGGTTTCCCTACGATAGATCGCGTCTGAAATTTGGCGGAATCGAATCGCCACTGTGGCGATTCGAAATGGATGCAAATGATTGAAAACAAAGAAAGGCGGTCGAGTCTAATCGGCACAATTAGCGGAGGCCTTCCTTCGCGCAAATGGAGAGCGATTCTGGCCGTCGCGCTGGCCGCGATTCTGTGGGGCGCTCCGCTGAGCCGGCCGCTCGCCGAAGCCGCGCCACGCGCGACTGCTTCTTCCAATGCAGCGTCACCGGCCGCAACTTCCTCCAACGCAGCCTCGCCGGTCGCGGCTCTGCTCAATGCGGTCTTGCCGGCAGCGCTGCCGCAGAACACGTACTTCGACGTCACGCAGGGCAAAGGATATCGCTTCAATCGCGGCGGATGGATCTACGTGCACCTCGAAGGTTCGCCGCACGACGTCGGCTATCAGCACGGCTACCTGCTCGCGCCGGAAATTTCGGATGCCTTTGAGGTCGTACGCCTCGAGGACACGCACGACACCGGCCGCGACTGGGAGTTTTTCCGCCGGGCCGCGCGCGAGATGCTCTGGCGGAAGATCGATCCCGAGTATCAATCCGAAATGTTCGGCATCGTCGACGGTTTGCAGGCCCGGGGCGGAAAGCTCGACATCTGGGACATCGTTGCGCTGAACGCGTTCTCGGAGTTGGCGGACTACTACGTCCCGTGGCTCGATAAGCAGACGGGCGCGAGCCTTTCGACGAAGCTCGAGCCGTTCGGGCACTGCAGTGCGTTCGTCGCCACCGGCAGCTGGACGAAGGACCATCAGATCGTTATGGCTCACAACAATTGGACGACCTACATGGAGGGCGCGCGCTGGAACATCGTTTTCGACGTCGTCCCGCAGCGCGGCTATCGGATGTTGATGGACGGCTTTCCGGGCGTCATCACCAGCGACGATGATTTCGTGGTGAATTCGGCGGGGCTGATGATCACCGAGACGACCATCTCGAATTTTCACGGCTGGGATCCGAACGGGGTAGCGGAATTCGTACGGTCACGCAAGGCCGCGCAGTACGCGGACTCGATCGACACCTATGCGAAAATCATGATCGACGGCAATAACGGCGGCTACGCCAACGATTGGCTGATCGGCGACCGCAAGACGGGCGAAATCGCCCGCCTCGAACTCGGCCTCAAGCACACGAAGCTCTGGCGCACTATGGACGGCTACTATTCCGGCGCGAATTTCGCGAGCGATCCGGACGTGATCAAGGATGAAACGACGTACGATCCCAACAATCCCGCCAGTTCGATGAACGCGCGCAAGCTACGCTGGGATCAGTTGCTTAACGGCAACAAGGGAAGGATCGACACCCAGCTCGCCGAGGTCTTCCTCGCCGACCACTACGATACGTACACGAAGAAGGAGGGCGCGAATCGCCGCACGCTCTGCGGCCACGGCGATATGCAGCCTGATGTTCTTCCGGACTCGACTTCACTGCCTTTCACGCCGAGCGGAGCCGTCTCGGGCAAAGTGATCGACAGCCAGCTGGCACAGCAGATGGATTTCATCGCCCGCATCGGGCATCCCTGCGGAATCAATTTCGACGCGGCGAAGTTCCTCACCGCTCACCCCGAATTCTCCTGGGAAGCTCCGGTGCTGCGCGACATGATCGCCGGCCCTTGGACCGATTTTCGGATCGGCGAGCACGCCGCGCAGCAAAGGCAGTGAATGCTGGGACGGTCAAAAGCTGAGAGTTGAGGGTCAAGACTCAAACCCTCGACCCTTAGCCTCAGCTGTTTTCGACCCGCAGGTTGTTGGTTACCGAGAAGACGTCGGGAACCTGATTCGCCATCAGTCCGGCGACGTTCTTGTCGGCTTGCGTCCCGACCACGCCTTCGAGTGTGACGTGGCCATTGTCGACGATGATGTGAATCGGCGGCACGCTGCGCACCTGGTACATCTGCAGACTAGGAGATCCGTAGATTGCGCGGTACTCGGCGCGCCGTATGCCGTTGTCCATGGGTGACAGCGGAAGCACCTGGATCTGGTTGTCGACCGCCGTCACGCCTTCGATATGCTTCACGGCTGCTCCGGCATCGCTCTTGAGAACGGGGCGAACGACTTGCCCCATCAGGACGACTTTGGAGCCTTCCACCTCGTATTCGAGGTTATCGAACACGGAGTAGTAGGGAAGCAGCACCAGTTGGTGCCGCACCTCCTTGGTGAGCCAGCTCTGGTGCTCCGGCGAATTGCTCGCCGGTGGTTGCGCCTTCGTCGGCGCCGCAAACGCAGCGCTTGCAAAGGGCAAAACGAGAATCAACCCCAAAACAGAGACGAGGACTTTACGAGTGCTGCTCGCAATAGGACGTATCATTTCTTATAGCCTCCTGTAAGCGTTGGCTCGCTACATCTCAACCTACACCCCCTTTAGATGCGGGATTTGACCCCCGCGAATCTGAATGGGCTGCGCGGGGCGGATGCTGTCAGATTGGACGCACGCCGGCGGGAGCAACTGGAAATCCATCAGCGAAGGTGTTACAAAAAAAGGAGTTGTCGGGGATCAAACTCCGTGCCAGAAGCGTGCTCTTCGAAGGGGTGTAAGGGCTCCGTGCCGACGGGACTCGCCGTTGAGCACATGTGCATTCTGCATTTCACGCTTTTCATCGAGCAGGAGTGCGCCGAGATGCGGCGCGAGACAGCGCTGGGCAACGCCAACCACGAGCGCCAGCTCGAATTCGTCCGGAAGATTGCCGCGCGCGGAGAATCGCTCGTTCATACGGCCACGAGCGGCTTTCCTATGACCGATGAAATCAAGGCGCGCATGCTGAGCACGCTCCTCACACTGATGAATTGTCGGGAAAACATCGACCGCGCCGCCATGCGGCAATCCGCGCTGCGCCGCTTCGCAGGCTAACTGCACACTTGTCTCACGAATACCGCAAACAAAGATCCGCTATGCGCCGACGTAGCGGGCGTAGAGGGAGCGCGCGACGGCGGGATCCTTTGTGCCTTTGATGATGGCGCGGCCGTCGGCGAAGACGGTGAGTTCGTAGGGAGCGATGCGGAAGCGCAGCAGGAAATCGTTGTTGCGGACTTCGGCCGCCGAGACCGAAGCGAGGCGGCGGCCGAGTTCGGCGAGGTCGAGCCGGCGATGACGCTCGTGAATCTGGACGGAATCGCGGCCGCACAGCGTGATGTGCGGCTGGGCGTCTCCGACGAGATAGGTGAATTCGCGGCGCGCGCAGGCGCGGCAATTCGGGTTGCGAGCGATTCCGATCGATTGGAACTTGCCGGTCCACACATCGCAGGAGATCAGGCGCCCGTTGAGGGCGTCGGGTCTCCCCGCCAGGAGCTTGACGCCTTCCGCGGCTTCGATTGAGGCAATCACGCCGACGGCGGCATTGAGCACGCCCGCCGTATCGCACGTCGCTTCAACGCCGGCCGCGCCGGGAACAGCTTCGCTACCGTTGCTGTTCCCGCTGTCATGATCCGAGCTGCTGCTTTCGAGCAGGCACGCAAGGCAGGGCGTTTCGCCCGGGCGAATCGTCATCGTGACGCCGTAACTCCCGACCGCAGCCGCATAAATCCAAGGGACGCCCAGCGAGATCGCCGCATCGTTCAAGAGCAGGCGCGTCTCGAAATTGTCCGTGCCGTCGAGAATTATGGAAAAGCCGGAAAGAAGGTCCGCGGCGTTTTCCGGCGTCAGGTCGGCCACGATGCCTTCGATTTGCGGGTCGGAATTGATAGCGCGAAGGCGGCGCTCGGCGGCGATGGCTTTGGGTAAGGCGTCGCGCGCGTCGGATTCCTCGAAAAGTGTCTGGCGCTGGAGATTCGACGGTTCGACGAAGTCGCGGTCGATGATCCGGAGACGCCCTACGCCCGCGCGGACGAGCAGATTCGCCGCCACGGTGCCGAGCGCGCCGCAGCCCACGACCACCGCGCTCGATCCGAGGATGGCGTTCTGCCCCGCCTCGCCGACTCCGACGAAGAGAATCTGGCGGGAGTATTTCTCGTGCTGATCGGGCTTCATACCGTGTTTCCCCGCTCATCATAGCGCCTTTTCGCGGCGGGCAGGCAACGCGGCTGTGCTAACCTTTCCTCTCAATTCAGAGCGAATGCAGATTCTCGCGATATTCACGCCCCCGACAGCCCGCCGAAGTCTTTGGCGCGCCGCCGTATTCACTGCATGGCTCGCGTCGCTCGTGCTCGTGGCGCCGCCGGTTCGCGCGCAGGACGCCGGCATCGAAGGGAAAACGGTGGCCGAGGTTCGGGTGGTCAACGAGTCCGGCGCGCCAGTGACGGAAAAGATCCCGCCGCTGCCACTCGAGGCGGGGAAGCCCTTTGATTTCACCGCCGAACGCGAAAGCCTTCGCGAGCTCTATCACATGGGCGACTTCGCCAGCATTGAGGTGACCTCTACCTCTGAGGCAGGCGGCCTGCGGATCGACTTCGTCGTCCAGCGAAATTTCTACAACAATGTGATTCGAATCGAGGGAATCAAGGAGCCTCCCTCCCAGCCGGCGGCGCTGGCGGCGGTGCGTTTGAGTCTGGGAGAGCCTTTTCGGGACAGTTCCCTGCGCGAGGCGGTTGCCCGGCTGCAGAGCTCGCTGCGCGACGACGGGTTATACGAGGCGAAAGTGACGTGGAAGCTCTTTCCCGACGTGAACGCGCGCGAAATGGACGTCACGTTTGCGGTCGATCCGGGACCGCGCGCCCACGTGGGAGCGATCACCATCGACAACAGCACACCGTACACCAACGGCCAGCTCTTGCGCCGATCGAAGATTTCGCCGAAAAACTCGGTGACCGCCGCGGGCCTTTCGCACGCATCCGACCGCGTGAGGAAATACCTTGTGAAGCAGGGGTACCTAGGCGCCGGTGCGCTTTTCGAGCGAGGGACCTACGACGCGCAGACAAAGCGCGTGCCGCTGATGTTTTCCGTGAGCGCGGGGCCCCGCATCCGCATCGAAGTGAACGGCGCGCACGTAAGCGAAAGCCGGCAGAAGAGGCTTTTGCCGATGTACGCCGAAGGCGCGGTCGATGAGGATTTGCTGCAGGAAGGCCGCCGGAACTTGCGCGATTACCTACAGAGCCAGGGTTATTTCGACGCGGACGTCAAGGTCGAGTCGCGGCAGGACGACACGCTAAAGGAGCGCGTGATCACGTACGACGTGATGCGCGGCAGCCGGTATCGTCTCGCCGGCGTCGCTTTTGACGGCAACGAATATTTTCAGAGGCAGCTGCTCGTGCGCCGCCTGAGCCTGCAGCCCGCGTCTTTCGCCTCGAGCGGTCGGTTCAGCCAGCAGCTTCTGCGCGACGACATCGATTCGATCCGCGCCGCATACCTTTCGAACGGTTTTGAGAATGCGCAGGTGACGGCGTCGGTCGACGACCACTACCGGGGCAAGAAGAACAACCTCTTCGTCACATTTCATATCATGGAAGGCGGCCAGACGTTTATTTCGAGCCTGAAGATCGAGGGCAATCACGCGATCAGCACAGCCACGCTGCTCAACGTGACAGGATCGACCCCGGGGCAGCCGTATTCGGATGCGAGCGTCACCAGCGATCGCAACAATATTCTGGCGCTCTACTACAACGACGGCTTTCCGGAAGCAAGCTTTCACGAAGACACCACGCGCGCCAGCAAGCCGAACGAGATGCAGCTGGTCTATCACATTACGGAAGGCAACCGGATCGACGTGGCCAAGGTGCTGCTGACGGGCTATCAATACACGCGGCCCGGAATCATCGCGCGGCAGGTGGATATCAAGCCGGGCGGCCCGCTGCGGGAATCGGACGTGGCGACGACGCAGCGACAGCTTTACAACCTGGGAGTTTTCGACCGCGTGCAGATCGCCTCGCAGAATCCTTCCGGTTCCGATCCGGACAAGGCCGTCGTAGTCGAAACGCTCGAGGGGCACCGCTACACGATCGCATATGGATTCGGATTTGAAGTACAGCGGATCGCGGGCGGTGGAGCGAGCTCCACCACCACCTCGAGCTCCGGCGGTACCTCGACCACGACCTCGAACCCAAATGGCAGCATCCTCGGCGCGAGCCCGCGCGGCATCTTCGAGATTTCGCGGGCCAATATGTTTGGGCGGGCGCAAACTCTCTCATTCCAGGCGCGAGGGAGCACGCTCGAATACCGGTTTGCGACGACTTACACCGCGAACAACTTTCTCGCAAGTCACAGCCTCAGCCTGCAGTTCACCGGATACGCGGAAAAGACACAGGATATCAACACGTTCACGTCGACGCGATTTGAGGGCAGCGCGCAGCTTGTGGAGAAGCTTTCGTCCTCCAGCTCGCTGCTGTATCGGTATTTCTATCGCCGGGTGAAGGCTGCGAACCTTGCGGTCGCAGAGGACGAAATTCCACTTCTCAGCCAGCCGGAGCAGGTATCAGGCTTCGGGGTTACCTACGCGCGGGACCGGAGAGACAATCCCACCGACGCGACGCACGGGAACTTCAACACGGCCGACGTGAGCTACGCGACGACGGCTCTCGGATCGAGCGCGACATACTTCCGCGGATTTTTTCAGAACTCATCATTTTATTCGATCGGGCGATCGTTCGTGATCGCACGATCCACTCGATTCGGCATTGAGGAGCCATTGGGCAGCACGATCGAGGGGATCAACATTCCCTTCAATCCGGCTCAATGCTCCTCGACCACGACGCAACCGGTCGAGGAAGTGATTCCGTTGCCGGAGCGATTCTTCGCCGGAGGCGGAACGTCGCTGCGCGGCTTCGGGCTGAACCAGGCGGGCCCGCGCGATCCGTGCACGGGATTTCCGATCGGCGGTTTGGCCGTGCTGATCTTCAATCAGGAGCTGCACTTTCCGATGAGACTGCCGTTCATAGGCAACAAACTGGGCGGCACGATCTTCTACGACGGCGGCAACGTCTTTACGGACGTAAATCATATCACGCTGCGATGGAAGCCGCCCTCGCTCACCAATCTGGACTACTTTTCGCACACCATCGGATTTGGCGTACGCTATGCAACGCCGGTGGGACCCGTGCGAGTCGATATCGGCTACCAACTCAATCCGGCGACGTACCAAGCGTACGATACGACGACACAGCAAGCGCTGATTTACCATCTGTCGCATTTCGGATTTTCATTCAACATAGGGCCGGTTTTTTGATGGAACGTGTAACGGAACGGGTGATGCGACGGGCAATCCTTATTCTCGCGTTCATGGCGTGGCTCGCCGGGCCAGGCGCGAAATGCGGGCTTGCACAGCTGCAGCCCTTGTCGCCATCACCTTCGCCGGGGGCTGAAGATCCGGCGGCGAACCTCGGCGGCCAGCCGATCGACGGCATCGCCGCGCGCATCGAGGACGATGTCCTTACGGACAGCGAAGTGCGCGAGCTCGCCGCCTTTCAGCAGTTGGTCGACGGAAAATCGAAACCGCGCGATGAATTGATTCGCGAGCTGGCCGACCAATGGATCGTACGCGGCGAGGCGGATGCGGGCAAGTATCCGCAGCCCTCGAAGGAAGACGTCGACCGGGCCTACAAGCAGCTGGTGGCGCAGTTTCCTTCGCCCGACGAATTCGAGAAGCGCCGGGCCGCCGTGGGACTCAGCGAGGCGGCCGTTCGCCGTATGCTCGAGCGGCAGATCTATCTCGCGCGGTTCATCGATTACCGGTTCCGCCCCGCGGCGCAGGTGGACGAAAAGCAGATCCAGGCGTATTACGGCGATGAATTCGCTCCGCAGCTGAAAGCTCGCGGCGAGAAAGTGCCGCCGGTGGAAGACGTGGAAGACACGATTCGCGAGGTGCTCGTGCAGCGCGACATCGACACCCTCTCCAGGCAGTGGCTGGACGACACGCTCAGCCGGCTGAAAATCGACATCGTCGCCGACGGAGAAGTGCCGTGAGTGCGCGCTGGAGAAAGTGGACGATACGGTCACTGGTTGCGATCGGCGTGCTGTCGCTGGCTGTGATCGCGTTTCTTGAATTCGGATTCGCCGACAAATGGATACGGTCCGAGATTATCAGCCAAATTCGCGAGCGCACGGGCGCGCGCGCCGAGATCGGCGGCTTTCATTTCAATCCGTGGCGCCTGAGCGTTGGGATCAGCGATTTGACCGTGCACGGACTCGAGGACCCGAGCTCGCCTCCACTGTTTCACGCGGATCGCATCGACGCGGCGGTCCGCATTATTTCGCTTTTCGGGCGCCAGTTTGCTTTGGACGAGCTGACGATCGACAAGCCCGAGGTTGCGGTCCGCGTCGACAAAGACGGGCGCAGCAACATACCGACTCCGAGGGTGCGCGGGCCCAGCCGGCCCTGGCGTGCAACGCTCTTCGAGCTGCGCATCGGGCAGCTGGCAGTGCGCGATGGAGGCGTCAGCTACAACAACCGAAGGACCCCGCTCGCACTCAACGGGCGGAATCTTGAGTTCACGTTGCGCTACGATGCGCCCGCCAACGCCGCCGACGCGTACGTGGGCAGCCTCGAATGGAAGCAGGTCCGGCTCGCCGCGAAACGCGATGTACCATTCCGCTTCGACGTTTCCGCGAAATTCACATTGCATCGAGATTCCTTCGAGTTGCAGGAACTGGTGTGGACGGGACCGCACTCGCAATTGAACCTGCGCGCCGACCTCGCGAGCTTCGCGCGGCCCGATTGGGACTTCCGGTATCGCGGAAGGATTTCGCTCGACGACATCCGAACGATCTTTCGCAGACCGAATGCGCCTCAAGCCGTCACCGATTTCTCGGGGCGGGCTCACTACACGACGAGCGTCGAAACGGGAGGCGGGGCGGGGAATCCCGGCGAGTGGACCGCGAGCGGCTACTTCAACGCGCACGATATTGATCTGGGCTACGAGTGGTTTCACGCGCGCGATTTCGAAACATCGGGCAACTACGACGTGGCGAAAGACGGGCTCGTGGTACGGAATTTGAGCGCGGAAGCGCTCGGCGGCGCGCTTGACGGCCAGCTCCAGCTAGCGTTCAAGGGACTGAAGTTTCGCACCGAGACGCATTTTCACGGCGCCAGCCTCGCCGCGACGTTTGCCGCGCTCGATCACGATGGGTTTCCGGTGGACTCGCTGCACTGGGACGCGGCGATGGAAGTCGACTCGGTGAACTCGTGGGATGGCGCGTTCAAGGACTTTCGCACGGTCGGCACGATGCAGTGGGCGCCGCCGGCGTCGCTCGCGTCCGGGACGATTCCCGCGTCAGCGCACTTCCAATACGATTACGACAACGATAGCAAAATCGTAACGATCACGCAGAGCCGGATCACGACGCCAAAGGCGGAAGTGGATGTCGACGGAACGCTGGGGAAAAACGATTCGGCGCTCGAAACGCAATTCCGCACCCAGGATCTCACCGACTGGGACGATTTCATCAACGCGATTCGTGGGCCGAATGCCGAGCGGGAAAAGATCGCGGGCCGCGTCGACTGGACCGGGCGGGTGCTCGGTCCCATCGCCGGACCCACGTTCGCGGGCCACGTGAACGCCACGAATGCGCAGTACGGCAAGCTTCAGTGGGATGAGCTGAAGGACGATATGGAATACTCGCCCGACGGTTTCCGCCTGTCGAAAGCGACCGTGCAGCGCGGACAGAGCGTGGCGACCATTGATATGTCGCTCCAGTTCGACGGTGACTGGAGTTTTCTCGATGAAAGTTCCTGGACGATGACCGCAGAAGTGAATCACGCGGCTGCCGGCGATTTGCAGGAGATCATCGGAACGAATTATCCGGTGACGGGCACGTTGAGCGGAGAGATCCGCGGCAGCGGGAATCGCGCCGCTCCCGTGTTCGACTCGCGCTTCGTATTCGACGATATCGGGGTGCTTGGCTGGAATTTCGACAGCCTGAGCGGGCAATTTCACTGGGAGGAGGGAGAAGTGCGGCTGTCGCAGGCCGTGCTGCGCGAGAATTCGACGGCGATCTCGGGAGACGTCGCTTACTGGCCCGGACAGGGGCGAACGGAATTCGACCTCAACGGCACGGGGATCACGCTTGAGAAGATCCCGAAGCTGCAAACAACCTCGCTGCCGATCGGCGGCCAGCTCGGATTCCACATTCGCGGCAGCGGGCCCGTGTTCGCGCCGGCGGGGCAGGGCCAAGTGACGCTCACGGGCTTGAAGCTTGGCACCGAGGTCGAGGGCAACTTCGCGGGACATCTCAGTTCCGACGGCGAGACGGCGAGCATTACGCTGGCGTCCGAGCCGTCAGCCGCGGCAAAGCTTGACGGGCAAGTAAGCGTAGGGCTTACGGGCCAGCACGACATCTCCGGCCGGCTCGCCGTGACGCAGTTCGATCTCGATCCGCTGATCAACGCTGGGCTCCACACGAGCCAGCTGACCGGCCACAGCAGCGCCGACGGCGTTTTCACGATTTCGGGCACGCTCAGCCAGCCGGACTCGATCGAGGTGAACGCGGACATCGCCCGCATCTCGTTCGACTACGAACTCGTTCAGCTGGCGAACGAACAAGACATCAAACTCACGTACCATCGCAATGAAGTGCGCGTCGATCAGGCTCACCTGCACGGGCCCGACACCGACTTTCGGTTCAGCGGATTCGCGCGCTTCGACCGCGATCGGCCGCTGCGGTTTTTGCTTTCGGGGGACGTCAATTTGCGGCTCATCAAGGGCTTTCTGCCATCCCTCAACGCGCAAGGCAGCACCAGCGTGAACGTGTCGGTCGAGGGAACCATGGCGCGGCCTACGATCACGGGGCGAGCGACGGTGCACAACGCGTCCGCAGTCTATGGCGATTTTCCGGTGGGGCTCAGCAACTTGACGGGAGACTTCCTGTTCGACAAGAGCCGGCTGGTGTTCGATCGCGTGACGGCCGAGGCGGGAGGTGGCCAGCTTTCGCTGAGCGGCAACCTCGCGTACGGCGAAGGGCCCGTGCGCTACGAAATCACCGCGACCACGTCGCAGGCCCGCATCCGCTATCCGACGGGGATGAGCTGGCTCGCCGGCGGCACGCTGCAGCTTTCGGGAACGACTACGGCGGGCCTGCTCAGCGGGCACGTGCAGGTGCAGCGGATTCTGTTCGCGCAGGGCGTGGACGTAGCTTCATTTTTCGCCGCAGCTTCGGAAACGTCGCCGGGGCCTCCTTCGACCACGCCGTTCCTGCAGAATCTGGCGCTGGACGTCGAGGGGCAAACCAGCCCGGGCGCGCGGATCGAGTGGAGCGGCGCGCACGTCGATATCGACGGCGATGTGCGGCTGCGCGGCACTTTCGACCGGCCCGTGCTGCTCGGCAACGTGCACCTGCTCGGCGGGGAGATGCCTTTCCGCGGCAACACGTTCGAAATCACGCGCGGAGACATCAACTTCGCAAATCCCTTCCGGCTCGACCCGGAACTCGACGTCGAGGCCACATCCACGATCAGCCAGTATCAGGTGACGATCGACTTTTCCGGCAGAGCCAGCCATCTCGCGCTGAACTATCGTTCCGATCCTCCGCTGCCGGATTCCGATATCGTCGCGCTGCTCGCGCTGGGCAGCCCGGGGGAAGAAAGCGGCCTGCGCTCGTCTCCGGGCTCGTCGGAGAACTACGGCGCGACGGCGCTGCTTTCCGAAGCGATCTCGAGCGGAATCGGAGGCAGGATCGAGCATCTTTTCGGGATCAGCTCGTTTCGCGTGGACCCGTTCGTCGCCGAAACCTCAACCGAATCGAACGCCGCCGCGCGCGTCACCATCCAGGAGCAGGTTGCGCGCGGTCTCACGGTGACGTACTCGAGCAACGCCGCGACCTCCAACCAGTACCAGCTCATCCAGGTCGAATACGCGATCAAACGGGATCTTTCGGTCGTCTTTCTGCGGGACATCAACGGTACCTACGGAATGGATATCAAGTGGGTGAAGCACTTCAAGTAATTCCGGCTCGTGGCGCGCCGGAAAAGGGGGCCGGCGAGACGGCCGGCGCTAGGCAAACCGCCTACTCAGGCAGCAAAAAGAGCGAATCGGGGGAGAGCCGCACATGCCACGGCTGCGGGCGATTCCGGAAGCCCTCCCACTTTTCCTTGAACACCTCCGCTTGTAGGTGATGCTCGCCGGATTCCGCGGGCGCCTGGTGCAGCCGCAGGTAGAGCGTGATGCGGAATGGCGTCTCGGAGGAACGCACGAGCCAGCAGGGAAAGATGTTGTCGTTGGTTTCCGGAGCGGCCGCGTTCGATGGCTCCGCAAAATCGATATGGTGCGCGCGGATGCCGACGTGCGCGCCGGGCCGTGCGATCGTGTGGGCCACCCGGAGCCGGCATCGCCAATCGAGGGCCTCGACCACGTGGTCTGAGACAGCACGCGCGCGCGAAAAATTCTTGCAGCCGGTGAGCCGCGCGACTTCGAGGCTCGGCGGACGGCGAAAGATCTCTTCCTTGGGGCCGAATGCGGCGACGCGGCCGCGCGCCAACACCAGCAATTGTTCGCCGAGGCGGTAGGCTTCCTCGACGTTGTGCGTGACCACGAGTGTAGGCCGGCGGTAGACGGCGAATGTTTCTTGAAGTTCGGCTTCCACTTGGCTGCGCAGGTGCGCATCGAGTGCGGAAAGAGGCTCATCGAGCAGGAGCGCTTCGGGCTCGATCGAAAGCGCGCGCGCCAGCGCGACGCGCTGTTGCTCGCCACCGGAAAGCTCGCGCGGATAGCGGGACTCGAGTCCGCGCGAGTGCGTGCGCTCGATCAGCGCGGCGAGGCGGCGCGACCGCTCTTCAGCCGGCAAATGGCGCAAGCCGAAGGCGATGTTTTCGGCGACCGTGCGATTGGGAAAGAGCGCGTAGTGCTGGAAGAGCAGGCCCACGCGCCTGTCCCGCGCCGGGACGCGAATGCGCCCTGCGGTATCGAGCAGGACGCGGCCGTTGAGGTCGATGCGGCCGCGGTCGGGCTGCTCGAGGCCCGCGATGCTGCGGAGCAGCATTGTTTTTCCGGCGCCGGATGGGCCGAGTATTCCGAGCGGTGCATCGCCGGCCGTAAACGACACGTCGAGCGCGAAATTCGGCAGCTGCTTGGCGACTTGGACCTGGAGTGACACGTCAGCGCCGCATCCATCGGGCGCGCCCTTGCGCGCGGGTCCAGTGATACAGACCGGCGAGCAGCACGAGAGAAATGACGACGTCGATCGCGCACCAGGCGAAGGCGCGGCTCATGTCGTCTGATTCGACCGCAAAATAGATGGCGATCGGAATCGTCGCCGTGCGGCCCGGGATATTTCCGGCGAGCATCAGCGTCGCGCCGAATTCGCCAAGCGCCCGCGCGAAAGAGAGGATGGTTCCCGCGAGGACGCCGGGCCAGGCCAGCGGCAGCGCAATTTCGTGAAAGACGCGCCACTCCGAGGCGCCCAGCGTCCGCGCCGCTTCGAGAAATCGCGAATCCACCTGCTCGAGCGCCGCGCGAGCGGTGAGATACATCAAAGGAAACGAGACCACGGCGGCGGCGATCACCGTCGCGGGCCAGGAGAAAACTACCGTCGCGCCCAATTGCAGCAGGAGTCTTCCGAAGGGCCCGTTGCGGCCGAAGAGCAAGAGCAGCAGAAACCCCACGACGGTCGGCGGAAGCACCAGCGGCAGAAGGAAAACCCCGTCGACGACGGCTGCGGCGGGCCCGCTCCGTCTTTCGCGCCAAGCCGCGGCGGCGAGGCCGACGACCAGCGTGATCAGCGTGGCCGTCACGCTCGTTTCGAGGGATATGCGGACGGGAGACCAATCCATCGGGTCGGCCAGTATGAGGTTGAGCGGGGCCAGCAGCGTCATCGGGAGAGGATTGTAGCTGAATCAGTCCAAATCAGCTCGCATCTGCGCTACGCAAATCGCCACTTCGCCAAACCGGTGGCCGTTGGGATTATCCAATTCGCCCGGCCGAATCTCACGGCTTCGCGGGTTGTGACGGCCGCGATGTGTCCGGTGAGGGCTTCGATTCCGAGTCCGCTTTGATCGCGGCGGCCTGCTCCTGTATCCACTGAATCGATCCGCCCAAGGCATCCCTTGTTATGTCCGCCTGTTTGTCGACAAGCTTGCGTCCGATGGGGCTCTCGTAGAACTGAATCAGCTGATGAATGTCGTCCGCGGTGAAATATTTGTCGTAGATCGAGACGTAGAGATCCTCGAAGGCGCCCGAATCGATCCGGGCCTGCATGCGGGCCATGGTGTCCTGCATCAGGCGCTTCTGCTGCGCGCTCGATGCGTCGTCGTGCGAGAACTGCTCCATCTGCGCCATCAACGTCGGCCCCATGCGCGCGATTGCCGTCTTGGTCCCCATCAGGTCGAGGAGATGGAGAATGTCCGCCCGCTTTGCCGGATCGACTGCCTGAGCAGGAGCGGCTGGAGCCGGAGCGGATGGCTGCGACTGTCCTGCCTCCTGTGGCCGAAGGCTGCCGGCCATAACAAGGACCGCGAGGCTCGCCGCGGACAGCAGCAATATCCGAAGGATGACTTTCATTCTCATCATGCGCTCCTGCCGTTGCTGATCCGCTCGCGAGCCAGCATTCCGCCATTGCTCCGCCGCGACTGCTACTTCTGCGGCGGCGGTCCTGATTCGGGGGCTGGTGTTGCGCCAGGAGCGGCTGGAGCCGGCGTCTGCGTTTGCGGATGGAGCATGGGTTTGAGCTCGGGATAGTCGTCCTGCATGCCATCGAGGACGCTCATGGCCGCGTTCTGCTCGATCTGCACGCCGGCGTTTTGCGATTCCTGCGTGACCACGGGCAGCTGCTTGACCATCTTCTGGCCGACGGGCGACTCGTAGAACTTGGTGATCTGCTGGATGTCTTCCATCGTGAACGCGCGCGCGTAGATGGGCACCATGGCGTCGGCGACGGCGCTCGAGGGGGACGCCGCGTTGAATTTCTGGCTGAAGGCGTCCATGAATTTCGGCAGCTTATCGGGCGACAGATTGTGGCTCATGATGGTGCGGATGCGGTCCGTGAGAAAGGCGTTGATGTTGTCGCCCATCTTGGATGTTTCGGTGACGTCCATCAGATGCCGGATTGCGGCCTCTTTGGCCGGATCGACTTTCCCTTCGAGAGACGGCGGGGGAACCGCCGGGGAAACCGCTGACGGCGCGGGAACGCCCGGCTGGTGCTGCGCCGGAGTATTGCTGGCGGGTACTTGCGCGAAAGCCGGCGCCGCCGCACACAACAGGGCAGCGATGAGGGTAATGGAAAGTTTCATAATTCTCCTTGGAGGGCTGATGGTCGCGAGAATTCGCCCGATATCATATCGAAGCTCGGACTCGGCGTCACGGCGGATTTCATAGAAGGGTCACGCGTGGAACGGAGACGCCGGCGCATTTCTGGTATATCTTTCTCACAGGGGCTCACAGGTCGATCAGGCATCCGACATTTGACGTGACGAGAAGCTGCTTTGGGTTCCAATGAACACTAACGGCGACCGTGCGGCATTTGCCGATCACGACTTTGAGGCGGAGCGGCGCGATATGGTTGCTCGGCAGATCCGCGACCGTGGCATTCGCTCGGAGCGCGTTCTCGCGGCGATGGAAGCGGTGCCGAGGCATCTTTTTGTCCCGGCCGAGTGGACTCGCGGGGCATACGCCGACGAGCCTCTGCCGATCGGGCAAGGACAGACCATCTCGCAGCCGTTCATGGTGGCGGCGATGGCCGAAGCCCTTTCGCTCGCGGGGCACGAGCGCGTTCTCGAAGTGGGATGCGGCTCGGGTTACCAGGCGGCCGTGCTTTCACGGCTGTCCCGCGAAGTGATCGCGGTCGAAAGGCAGCCCGGGCTGGCAGCGTCGGCACGAGAGCGCCTCGGCCGCTTGGGCTACGCGAATGTGATCGTGGAGGACGGCGACGGCTCCGTAGGCTGGCCCGCCTCCGCGCCGTACGACGCGATCCTGGTGACCGCGGCTGCCCCCGAAGTCCCTAGGCCCCTGATCGACCAACTGGCCGAAGGCGGCCGACTCGTAATTCCGGTGGGGGGATCGAAGCATCAGGAGTTGCTGCGCATCGTGAAGCGGGGAGATCGAACGATCGAAAACTCACTCTGCTCATGCCGCTTTGTGCCTCTTCTGGGCCGCTACGGCTGGCAGCAAGACACTCAGGATACAGATCGCGGATGAGCCAGACTCCGCCGGAACTCTCGATCATTATTCCAGCATTCAACGAAGAGAAGAGGCTTGGCGGCAGCCTCGCCCGCATTCGAGGCTACTTCGACGCCCATCCCCCGGGGCCGGGCGGCATCGAGATCATCGTGGTCGACGACGGCTCGACCGATAGCACGGCTCGGCTCACCGAAGAGTGGGCGCGACAGATGCCGTCGCTGCGCCTGGTGTTGAATAACGAAAATCGCGGCAAGGGGTACAGCGTCCGCCATGGAATGCTCGAGGCGCGCGGGCGCATAGCGCTTTTCACGGACGCCGATCTTTCATCGCCCATCGAGGAATCCGAAAAGCTGTTCGATGCGATCCGGGCGGGCAACGACGTAGCCATCGGTTCGCGGGCCCTCGATCGCTCACTGATCGCCGTCCACCAATCGCGCTTCCGCGAAATCGCGGGCATCATCTTTAATGGCCTCGTCCGGCTGTTCACCGGATTGCCCTTCGAAGATACGCAGTGCGGATTCAAGGCCTTCGCGCGCGAGCGAAGCCGCATCATTTTCGAGCAGCAGCGGACCGAGCGATTCGGATTCGATCCGGAAATTCTTTTTCTCGCGCAACGGCACGGCCTGCCTTCAGCCGAAATCCCAGTTCGCTGGGCGCACGACTCGGCCACGAAGGTCCACCTCCTGCGCGACAGCCTGCCGATGTTCGCCGATCTAATCCGCATCCGCTGGAATGTTCTGTCCGGACGCTACCCGAAGCCGCGCTCGTGAGTGTCGTTACGTTCCGGCCTATTTTCTTGGCTGCGCCGACGGAGGCAGCAAACCGTTAAGGCGCAAATAGGACGCTTCCGTGCTGTAGTGATCGGCGAAATCCGCCGCCAAGACAAACATGAGCGTGGCGCGCGAGGCGGTCCGTCCACCGAAAAACGGCAGCTGCTCGCCGAGCTTGGAATCATCGAGATTGGCGAGCGATGTGGTGCAGAAATCGAAAGACGCTTTCAGCGCGCCGACGAGCTTGTCCTTCGGATCGGTTTCACTCAGATCCTGCTTCGGGGCCGGAACGCCCGAGATCGTCGAGCACGTGCCGAAGTTGAACGTGGCCATGTGCGCGACGAGATGGCCGAACGTCATCTGGGCCGGAGTTGGATGATAGCCGTACTTGTCCTCGGGCATTTCTTCCGCCCCGGCAACCACCTCTCTGGATTCGCGGGCCACGATTCCGCGCAGGGCGCTGGACACGGGGTTCGCTTCAGGCGCGGCTCCCTGCCGCGCGGATGCCGCAAGCGGCGCCAGCGCACAGGCCAGAATCACAAAAAGAATTTTTTCCATTTTCCCCTCCACCCGATTTTGTGGTGCGCTTCAGCATATCTGTCGAAGACGTAGGTCACAAGGGGGTTAGCAACCCACCAGAAAGGAGCTTGTTGGCTATTATACTTTGATATACAAAGTACTTGAAAAAACTGCTGGCCGTGGTATCCTAGGTTCATGTCGTCATCCAAGTTTTCCGGTCCCCGGGCGGTCGATCCCGTAGCGATCGACGACCGCGCCCGCGACAACCTTCGCTTCATCCGCGAGACCATGGAGCGGGCAGGATCGTTCACCGCGGTGCCCGGCTGGGGCGGAATCGCGATTGGCATCACGGCGCTCGGGGCGGCGGGCATTGCGTCGCAACAGTCGTCGCCGTCCGACTGGCTGCTCACTTGGGTCGTCGAGGCAGCGGTGGCGATTTCGATTGCCATCTGGACGACGATTTCGAAAGCCCGCGCGGCGGGAAGCACGTTGCTATCGGGCCCGGGCCGGCGGTTCGTCTATAGTTTTGCACCGCCGCTTTTCGCCGGCGCGCTGCTCACGCTGCTGCTCGCGCGGCTCAACATCGCGGGAGCCATCGCCGGCGTCTGGCTTTTGTTGTACGGCACCGGGGTCGTCACGGGCGGCGCGTTTTCGATCCGCATCGTGCCCCTGATGGGCCTTTGCTTTGTGGTGCTGGGCACGGTGGCGTTGTTTTGTCCCTGGTCCTGGGGCAATGCGTTTTTGGCGGCCGGATTCGGAGGCTTGCACGTGATTTTCGGCGCCGTGATTGCGAGGAAATATGGCGGGTAAATCGGGAGCCTTCCGCTCATCGCGGGAGGACAAGGGAAAGCGTGGCGCGACGCCCGGGCGGCCGCCGGAAACCGCCGCGGTGAATCTGGATCGCGTGATCCACGAACGCACGCGCCTCGGCATTCTGAGCGCCCTCGCTGTAAACGCGTCCCTCGCGTTCAGCGAACTCAAGCAGCTTCTCAAGGCTACCGATGGAAATCTGAGCGTCCACGCGCGCAAGCTCGAGGATGCGGGTTACGTCAGCTGCACGAAGTCTTTCGCAGGCCGCGTCCCGAAGACCGAATACCGGCTCATGCCGGCGGGCCGGCGCGCTCTCGAGAAGTATCTGGACCACATGGAAGCCCTGATTCGCGCTACACGCGAGGGTTGATCGCACCGATCCAAGGGCCAAAGGAATCTCGATCTCATGGTTGCACAAACGGTCACCGAATTCCCGCATCCGCTCGCGAAACTTCATGTCGCAATCCTGCTCGACGGCAACGGCCGCTGGGCCGCGTCCCGAGGACTCCCGCGCGTAGAAGGTCATCGCGCCGGGATGGCGGCAGTGCGGCGGGTGGTGCGCGCGGCGCCCGACCTGGGCATTGGAACGCTGAGCTTGTACGCCTTCTCTTCGAACAACTGGGAGCGGCCCAGCGGGGAAGTGAATTCGCTGTTCGGCCTGCTCGAAAGCTATCTGCGCAACGACGCGGCGGAATGTGCGTCGCAAGGCATCCGCCTTCACATCATTGGCCGGCGCGACCGCATTCCCCGCTCGCTCGTCGATGCCATCGAAGCCGCCGAACGTGCGACCGCCGGCGGCCGCAAGCTCGAATTGCGAATCGCGCTCGACTATTCGTCGCGCGAGGCGATTCTGCGCGCCGCCTGCTGGATGGTTTCAAGCCTCGAAGTATCGGATAAGGAATTCGCCCGGCGCTTGGGGCAGGTGACTCACGCGGGCGGTCCGGTGCCCGACGTCGATCTCTTGATTCGCACGGGCGGAGAGCGCCGTCTGAGCGACTTTCTGCTGTGGGAATGCGCGTACGCGGAATTGCTGTTTACGCCGCGAATGTGGCCGGAATTCGAGGCTGCCGACCTCGCAGCCGCGGTGAAGGATTTCCTTGGACGCGAGCGCCGCTTCGGCAGATTGCCGGCGGCGGCCGCCAGTTAGTTCTCTCCGCGGCCATTCTTTCAGCTGTGCAATAGATGTTCGCGCGCGATGTCGAACGCTTTGAGGACCACGCGAGTAGCGGTTTCCGTGAGCGCGTATTGCGCGAGTTCCCCCGGCGCGGCCCACGCAACGTCTGTGACATCGCTTCCCGCCCGCGCCTCCCCGCGAACCGCCTCGCAGAGGTAGTCGAGAACGACGTAGTGATATCTCGCTTTGCCCTCGCCGTCGAGATTGATACGCTCGAAGACCTCGATGAGCTCAAGCACCTTGACCTCGATGGCGGTTTCTTCGAGCAACTCGCGGCGCACCCCCAGCAAAAGAGTTTCTCCTGCTTCGAGCATCCCGCCGGGAATTGACCACTGCCCCTCGAGTGGCGGGCTGCCGCGCTTGATGAGGAGCGCACGTCCGTCGGAAACAACGACTCCGCCGACGCCGACCACGGGCCGATCCGGGTATTCTCGATTACGCGTCATCGATGTGCGATTCCTCTCGGAGAATCCTTGACACGGGCGTTATATAATACGCCGTCGGGCCGAAAACCGCCGCATAGGAGAGACAGCCTTGACCAGATGCCCGGAATGCGATGCTGAAATCGATCTGGATGAAGACGAAGTCGAAGAAGGCGAAATTCTGAGCTGCCCGGAGTGCGATGCGGAACTCGAAGTGACGCAGACGCACCCGGTGCATTTTGTCGTTCTTTCGGAAGATGAAGACGACGAGGACGACGACGAGGACGGAGATTCCGACGAGAGCTCCGACCCCGAGGACGAAGAAGAGGAAGAAGAAGAGGAAGCTGAATGACCCGCAACGCCGCCAGGGCCCTCGCGCTTGTTTGCTTGATGGCGCTCAGCCTGGCAATCGCTTTGCCATCACCCGCGCAGGACCAGAAAGGCGATCTGCAGCTCCGCACGATCCACGGCACGGTGGTCGACAAGAACGAGAATCCGGCTCCTTCGAGCGTCGTCTATCTTTTGAACGTGAAGACGCAGTCCGTGAAGACCTACATCGCCGACCAAGCGGGCACGTACCGCTTCAGCGGCCTCGATCCCAACGTCGATTACGAAGTGTACGCCGAGCACGGCAATATGATTTCGGCGACACGCACGGTTTCCAGCTTCGATTCCCGCCGCGACATTGAAGTCGTTCTGAAGCTCTCGCACGCGAAGAAGACCGCCCACTAAGGAACCACTGGGCCGGGGCCGGTTTCCGCTTCGCGCTTACTCGCGCTCAAGCCTCGCCGCGCATATTTTCTATTGTTTTCCAATAGGAGTTGTGGCAGTGTGCCTATGGGAATCCAATAGGAGAATCCGGAAAATGGCCACCGACAAGGCGGACGTTTGGCAGGGCACTCTCGCCCTGATGGTGTTGAAGACTCTCGAATCGCTCGGCCCGCTCCACGGATACGGCATCGCGCGCCGCATCGAGCAGACCAGCGGCGACTTGCTGTCGGTGAACTACGGCACGCTCTATCCGGCGCTCCTGAAGCTCGAGCAGGAGGGCTACATCGCCTCAGAATGGGGCGTCTCCGATAACAATCGCAAGGCCAAGTACTACAAGCTCACCCGGGCCGGCCGCAAGCAGCTCGAAAAAGAAGAGCACGAATGGGAGCAGACGACGGCGATCCTCGCGCGATTCCTGACGCCGAGCGAGGAGTCCTGATGCGCGCACTGCGTGCCTTTTTCGCGCGACTCGCCGGCCTGTTCGGTAAGCAGCGCCGTGACCGCGAATTGGCGGACGAGCTCGAGTCCCATCTGCAGATGCACATCGACGAGAATCTGCGCGCCGGCATGACTCCGCAGGAAGCGCGCCGCCAAGCGCTGATCGATCTGGGCGGCGTCGAGCAGGCGAAAGAGAACTATCGCGACCGCCGCGGGCTGCCCTGGCTCGAAACATTATTGCGAGACATCCGCTTCGGCCTACGCATGCTCCGCAAGTCTCCGATGCTCACCTTAGCCCTGGTCTTCTCACTCGCGCTGGGAATTGGAGCCAACGCGGCAGTATTTAGCATCGTGAATGGCTACCTCCTCCGTCCTCTGCCGGTGCCGCACCCGGAGCAGATCGCCGTGCTCGCGAGTGAGCAGCAAGGCGACACTCTTGGGGACACAAATTTTTCCTATCCGGATCTCGTGGACTTCCGCAACCAGGGCTCGAGCGTGTTCTCGGATGTTTTCGCGTGGAAGCTGTGGCTTGTCGGATTCAGCACGGACGGCCGGGCCGACCGCCTGTACGTCTCGTGCGTAACCGGAAACTATTTCTCGGCCCTCCGCCTAAAGCCGGCGCTGGGGCGGCTGTTCCTTCCCGGTGAGGGAGAGAACGCGGGCGCGGACACAAACGTTATTCTGGGATACGCCTTCTGGCAAACGAGATTCGGCGGCGATCCCGGCGTCATTGGCAAGGTGGTGCGCCTCGATGGCGAATCCGCAACCATCATCGGTGTGGCGCCGAAAGGCTTTGCGGGCACTCTTTCACTCCTGAGAATGGATGCATATCTCCCGATGGTCGTGATTACGAAGGAGAAGCCCCTCGCCGGCTTTTTCGCTGCGCGCAAGCTGCGGGAAATCAACGCAATGGCCAGGCTCAAACCCGGCGTCAGCTTCGCCGCGGCAAGAAGTTCCGTCAACGTGACCGCGGATCGGCTGGCCGCGCAATATCCCGATGCGGACAAGGGAATCTCCGTCCGCGTGATTCCCGAAACGCTTGCCCGCCCGACGCCCGCCATCGGGTCAGTCGTCCCGGTCGTTGCCGGATTGTTCCTGATCCTCGCCACGCTGGTCTTGCTTCTGGTCTGCATGAACGTCGCCAGCATTCTGATGGCGCGCGCCACCCTGCGTCATCGCGAGATGGCGGTTCGCGCTGCGCTCGGAGCGGGCCGCGGCCGCATTGTGCGCCAGATGATGACCGAAGCAATCCTCCTGTCTTTGCTCGGCGGCGTGGCCGGCGTGATCCTCGGCAGTTGGGCCACCCGTTCGCTGGGCTTGCTCCTGCCGCCCCTGAATCTGCCCCTGAGTCTCGATTTTCATTTCGATGGGCGTGTTGCCGCGTACTCGTTGGGAATCGTGCTCTTCGCGGGAATTGTTGTCGGCCTGTGGCCGGCCTTGCGGTCCGCTCGCGCGAATCTGGGTGAGGTATTGCATGAGGGCGGGCGGAGCGATTCGGCCGGCACCACGCGTCACCGAGCCCGCAGCGTCTTGGTCGCCCTGCAGGTGGCGGGCTCGTTGATGCTCCTGATCGTCGCCGCTCTTTTCGTGCGCAGCCTCAACCGGGCCGAGCGAATGTATCTCGGCTTCGATCCGAATCACGTAGTGTACGCCGTCACCGATCCGCACGAGATCGGCTACGGCGAGGCTCGCGAGAAGCAGTTCTACAATGAACTCGAAGACCGAGTCCGCTCCCTGCCCGGAGTGGAATCGGTGAGCGTATCGTTCGACGTTCCTCTCAATACCATCGATGGTGCAAGGCAAGTAACCTTCGAACGACATCCGCTGCCTCCCGGCCAGCCGCCGCCGCTCATTCTTTTCAATGCGGTCGATCCTGATTATTTCCACACGATGCGAGTCCCGCTTTTGCGCGGGCGCTCGTTCTCGGATTCCGACAGCGAAACAGCCGAGCTCGTCGCAATCGTGAACCAGACGATGGCCGAGCAGTTCTGGCCCGGCGAGGATCCCATCGGGAAGCGCTTCAGCACCGACAGCGACCCTGGCCGATTCATCGAAATCGTCGGGCTGTCCGGCAAGGGCACCTATGAAGCCATCGGGGAGACGCCACAGCCATTCTTCTATCTTCCCCTGGCGCAGTCGTTCGATCCCATCCACACCATCGAAGTCCGCTCTTCCGGACCGCTTGAGCCGCTCCTTATCGAGGTGCAACAGCAAATTCGCACGCTCGCGCCCGACCTCCCCATTCTGGATGCGCAGACGATGGAGCGATCGCTCAGCGGGTTGCAGGGTTTCTTCATCTTCCGATTGGGCGCGACGATGGCCGGCCTGATGGGATTGATTGGACTGGCGCTTGCGGTAGTGGGCGTGTACGGCGTGGTTTCGTTTGCCGCGAGCCAGCGAACGCGCGAGATCGGAATCCGCATCGCCCTGGGCGCCACCCGTCGCGACATTTCGAAACTGGTCCTTCGAGAAGGTCTGGTCATCGTTTCGGTTGGAGTCGCCGCGGGGCTCGTCGGCGGCTGGGCGCTCGCGCGCGCGATGGCGCGTTTTGCCGCTGGCCCGAGTAATCCCGGGCCACTCATTCTCGGTGGCGCCGCGCTCCTCTTGGCCTGCGTGGCCCTGCTGGCTTGTTACATACCGGCGCGGCGGGCGATGCGCGTCGATCCGATGGTCGCGCTGAGGTACGAATGACACATCGAGCGAGCCGCGAGGAGGCCCGGTGAGCCGACTGCGTGCGTGGCTGGCGCGATTCGGCGGGCTGTCCGGCAAACAGCTCCGCGACCGCGAACTGGCCGAGGAGCTGGAATCGCATCTGCAGATGCACATCGAGGAAAATCTGCGCGCCGGCATGACGCCGGAGGAAGCGCGCCGCCAAGCGCTGATCCAGCTCGGCGGCGTCGAGCAGACGAAGGAGACCTACCGCGACCGCCGTGGCCTTCCGTGGCTCGAAACGTTGCTACAGGACGTGCGCTTCGGTTTGCGCATGCTGGCGAAGTCACCTGGCGTTACGTTTGTGATCGTCGTAACGCTCGCCCTGGGAATCGGCGCTAACACCGCAATCTTCGGGATCGTGAATGGTTTCCTGTTGCGTCCCTTGCCAGTGAAGGACCCGGAGCAGATCACTGTCTTAGCTATTCAGCAGAAGGATGCGCCGATTGGGTCTTCAGGATTCGCCTATCCTGAGTTCGAGGATTTCCGCGAGCAAGCCAAAACCTTTTCCGACATATTCGCAATCGTCCTGAGCAATATGCAGTTGGCCTTCAAAGGCGAATCCGAGCAATGTTTCGCGAACTATGTTTCGAGGGGCTTCTTTACGGCACTAGGGGTGACACCGGCTGCGGGGCGGTTGTTTCTTCCGAGCGAGGGCGAGACGCCGGGCGAACCTCTGATCGCGGTCCTTGGATATTCTTATTGGCAGAAGAGATTCCACGGCGACACCGGCGTGGTCGGGCAGCAAGTCGAGATCAACGGCAGGCCTGCAACGATCGTCGGCGTCGTGCCGCGGCGATTTCAAGGCATGTATTCCATCGCCGAGATGGACCTGTACCTCCCTCTAAGTGCAATCAGCACCGAGATCGCGCCGAATCTATTTTGGAACAATCGCGACCAAAGAAGAATGCTGGTCTTCGGAAGGCTAAAGCCCAGAATCAGTCTGCGCCAAGCGCAGGATTCTCTCGATGTGATCGTGGCACGTCTTGCCGCTCAATATCCGGCCACGGATAAGTGGTTCACGGTTCGTGCGGTTCCCGAAAAATTGGCGCGGCCGATTCCATATGCAAACAATGCATTCGTGGTGTTCTCGGGCCTGTTCATGGTTTTGGCTGCGTTCGTACTGCTGCTCGCATGCTTGAACGTGGAAAACATCCTTCTCGCACGCGGCACGTCCCGCCAGCGCGAGATGGCCACTCGCGCGGCGTTGGGGGCCGGGCGCGCGCGCCTGATTTGTCAAATGCTCGCCGAAAGCGTCCTTCTCGGCATTCTCGGAGGAGTCGCCGGGCTGATCCTGGGAGTGTGGGTGGATCACTTAACCACGTCGTTTCGTCTGCCGAACATCCCGTTGCACGTGGATGGCACCTTCGATTGGCGGCTGTTTGCTTTCGCGATTGGATGCGCGCTCGCCACAGGAATCATTGTGGGTTTGCTTCCGGCGCTGCACGCGTCCGGGGCAAACTTGAACTCGGTGCTACACGGGGGCGGGCAACGGAGTTCCTTCGGCGTCAGTCATGCCCGTTCACGCAGTTTTCTTGTAATTGCACAAGTAGCCGGCTCGTTTGCTCTGTTGATCGCGGCCGGGCTATTCGTTCGTAGCTTGCAGAGCGTCCAGAGTTTCCACCTTGGTTTCGATCCTGACCATGTGCTGAACGCAATCATGGACCCGCACGAGGCGGGCTACGATGAGGCGCGCACGATTGCGTTTTATCGGGAGATTGAATCCAGAGTGCGCGCCCTTCCCGGAGTTGAATCCGCAAGTCTCGCTTCCTATGTGCCGATGGGCGGGTATCCCAACAAGGCCTCGATTTTCGTCCAGGGCCGCGCGATACCCCCCGGCCAGCAGGCCCCGGTTGTGCTCCTGAACAGGGTCGATCCGCCGTACTTCGATACGATGCATGTTGCGCCCTTGCGCGGCCGCGCCTTCCTGTACTCGGATAACGAGACCGCTCCACTGGTCGCCATAATCAATCAAACAATGGCTTCGGGTTTCTGGCCGCACGAGGACCCCGTCGGGAAATACTTCCGCATGAATGATGGCGCGGCGCCGCTCATTGAGGTCGTCGGCGTGACGGGTGACGGCAAATACCGTACGGTCAACGAGGACGCGCAGCCATTTTTTTACATTCCGCTAGCGCAAAGCTTCGCATCCAAACGCGCGTTGCAGATCCGAACGCTCGTCCCGCCCGAATCGCTTGCCGGGCCGGTGAGGGAACAGATAAGCGAGTTGGCCCCCGACCTTTCCATCATGGACATCGAGACGATGAGCCAATCGCTCAATGGGGCGTTGGGCTTTCTGGTGTTTCGGCTGGTGGCAGTTTTCGCCGCCGTCATTGGAATGATCGGATTGATTCTCGGAGTTGTCGGCGTGTACGGAGTCGTGTCGTTCACTGCAAGTCAGCGGACGCGCGAGATCGGCATCCGTTTGGCGCTCGGCGCAAATTCGAGCGACATCCTTCGCCTGGTCTGGAAGCAGGGCGTACGCCTTGTGATCGTCGGCATCGTGGTCGGAATGATTGCGGCGTGGTCGCTGACCCGGGCAATGGCCCACATGCTCGCCGGCATCAGCCCGAACGACCCCGTGACTTATATCACTGTCACGATTCTGATGTCTGCGGTGGGCCTGCTGGCTTGTTACATACCGGCGCGGCGCGCGATGCGCGTCGACCCGATGGTCGCGCTGAGGTACGAATGACACAATCGAGCGAGCCGCGAGGAGGTCCGGTGAACCGGCTGCGCGCATGGCTCATGCGATTTGGCGGGCTGTTCGGCAAACAGCTCCGCGACCGCGAACTGGCCGAGGAGCTGGAATCGCGTCTGCAGATGCACATCGAGGAAAATCTGCGCGCCGGCATGGCGCCGCAGGAAGCGCGCCGCCAAGCGCTGATCAAGCTCGGCGGCGTCGAGCAGACGAAAGAGACCTACCGCGACCGCCGCGGCCTGCCGTGGCTCGAAATGCTGTTGCAAGACATTCGCTTCGGCCTGCGCATGATGCGCAAGAATCCCGGTTTTACCGCCGTTGCAGTTCTAACGCTTGCCCTGGGGATCAGCGCTACCACCGCGATGTTCACCGTGGTGAACGGTGTGGTGCTTCGATCGCTTCGTTATCCAGGCGCGGACCGTATCGTCGCGATCGATACTCGCTGGGCCGATTCCGGCCGCGAAATCCCTCGCGTAACGGGCAGCGACCTGCAGGACTTGCGCGGCGCGACGGATTCTTTCGCGGCGTTCAGCTATTACGATGGCGGCGAGATGGGCGTACAAGTCAACGGGGGCGCGGATTTCGGCGGCGTTTATCAGGTTGATGCGGATTTCTTCCGCGTCTTCACAGTGTCGCCGGTTGTCGGCCGGACATTTACGGCAGGGGATGCCGGCCGCTCGGCTGTGGTGAGCACGGGATTCGCCGAGCGCAACTTTGGCTCGGAGTCGGCGGCGTTAGGGCGGACGGTCGGAGTCGAGGGCACGGAGTATGAAATTGTCGGCGTGATGCCACCGATGTTTCAGTTTCCCACTGAGGCCCAGGTGTGGGCGGCCTCGCCCCCAGTCCCCAAAAACACCAATCGCACGGCCTATAACTACCACGTCCTCGCCAGATTGAAACCCGGCCTTGCGCCGGAAATCGTCGACACGCAGCTTTCGTCCGTGGCGAATTCCCTGGCGGCCGCATTCCCGAACAGCAATCGAAACAAGTCGTTTGTGGTCGAACCTCTCCGCGAGCAACTGGCGGCGCCGGTCCGCACGAGCCTGCTTCTCCTGATGGCTGCCGTCGCGCTGGTGCTGCTGATCGCCTGCGCCAACGTAGCCAATCTAATGGTGGCCCGCGCCACCGTACGCGTGCGCGAACTTGCGATGCGCGCGGTTTTGGGCGCCGGCCGCGGCAGGCTCGTGCGGCAGGTGCTTCTGGAAAGCATTCTTCTCGCCATCACCGCTTGCGTTCTCGGGATCGTCCTCGCCATGTGGATTGCCAAGGGCTTGCTGATTCTCGGCGGGCGTTTCATTCCCGGACCGCTCCTCGCTGATATTCAATTCGACTGGCGGGTACTTGCCTTTGCGTTGGCGACGGCGTTTCTTACCAGCGTCTTTTTCGGCATCGCTCCTGCGTGGCAGGCTGTGCGTCTGGATTTGCAAACCGCGATCAGAGGGGGCGGGACAGGCGGCGTCCTGGGCGGCGGCCCGTCGAGGCTGCAGAATTCGCTGGTGGTGGCTCAGATTGCTCTGTCCCTCACCCTGGCGGTTGGCGGAGGGCTGCTATTCCGCACACTCTTGGCGCTGCGCGGCTCGCCGTTGGGTTACGACACGCAAGGCATCCTCGTCACCTACGCGTCGGCGCCCGCGCGAACCATGACGGAGGCGCTGCAGGATGGGCGAGCCTTCGACGATCTGTTCGCACGCTTACGCAAGGTGCCCGGCGTTGTTTCCGTTGCCGGGGCGATGGGTCTGCCGACCGGAGAGTACGGCTCGAACGGCTACTTCGCGATTGAGGGCAAGCAGTCGTTCAGCGGCGACCTGCGCCTGCTTCCCTACGCCGGCTTGCGCCTCGCAAGTCCCGGCTATTTCGCAACGATGGGCATTCCGATCCTCCGAGGCCGCGATTTCAGCCAGAGCGACCTTTACGATCGCCCGTTCGTCGCGATCGTCAGCGATTCCTTGGCGCGACGGAACTTCCCAAACGAGGATCCAATCGGGCATCGAATCATGTGCGGCTTGGATTCGCCGCACTGGATGACCGTCGTAGGTGTGGTGGGGGATGTCCGCCAAAGTTCGCCCGCCGCGCAGCCCGGGCCGGAACTGTATATGCCGCTGCGGCAGCATCCTTTCATGGCCAGCGATGCGGAAGTCGTGGTGAGAACTCCTGGCGATCCCAAATCCTTGATTCCGGCAGTCGAGGACACCATCCGCAAGGTCAATCCGGAGATCGCCGTCCGGTTCACCACGATGACAGAACTGGTGGGCGATTCGATCGGCGCGCAGCGCTTCCGCGCGGCACTGGCCTCGGCGTTCGCCGCGTTGGCTTTGTTGCTTGCGCTTTCCGGCATGTATGCCGTCATGAGTTACGTCACCGCGCAACGCACAGCGGAGTTCGGATTGCGCGCGGCACTGGGCGCCCAACGCGGCAATATCATTCGCCTCGCCTTGAGTGGAGCGATTGGAATGGCGGCGATCGGTGCGCTTATAGGTATCCTGCTCTCGATGGTCGCCGGCAGCTTGTTGTCGTCCATGCTGTTTGGCGTGAAGAGCCTGGACGCCGCCACCTACGCGCTCGTAGTCGGAATCGTCGTCCCGGTCATCGTCCTGGCCGCGGCCGTGCCCGCCTGGCGCGCCTCACGGACCGATCCGATGGTGGCCCTGCGCTATGAGTGAACGGAGAATGCGATGAAACGAGTACGCGCGTGGTTCATGCGATTTGTCGGGCTCTTCGGCAAGCAGCGACGCGATCGCGAACTTGCGGCCGAGCTCGAAAGTCATTTGCAGATGCACATCGAGGAGAATTTGCGCACGGGCATGACGCCGGACAAAGCGCGGCGCCAGGCGCTGATCCAGCTCGGCGGCGTCGAGCAGACGAAGGAAAGCTACCGCGACCGCCGCGGTCTGCCGTGGCTTGAAGCGTTACTCCAGGATCTCCGGTTCGGCCTGCGCATGCTGCGCAACAATCCCGGGTTCACCGCAGTCGCCGTTCTCACCCTGGCTCTTGGCATTGGCGTGAATGTGGCGATTTTCAGCGTGGTGGACGCCACACTCCTCGACCCGATTCCGCTGCCTCAGCCGGATCGCATCGTAAGCCTCTTCACGACGTGGCCATCGTACGCTCACGCCGGGTTTTCGTACCCGAACTTTCTCGACATTCAGCGAGAAAACCGCAGCATGAGCGGAGTTACCGCGTGGCGATTCGATTCATTCAGCCTGACCGGCTCAGGCGAGTCCGAGCAACTGCGCGGCAAGATGGTGACCGCGAATTTCTTTTCACTCCTTGGCATCCGGCCGATTCTTGGGCGGACCTTTCGCGCGGACGAAGATCGCCTGGGAGCGGCGCCGGTGGCGATCCTCAGCGAGGGATTGTGGAAGCGCCACTTCGGGGCCGCGCGCGACATCGTCGGAAGAAGCGTCGAGCTCGACGACAAAGCGTACACGGTCGTCGGCGTGGTTCCCGCCAGCTTTCATCTCGTACGTTTCCAGGACAGCCTCTTCGACGACGTATTCGTTCCCGTTGGGCAATGGGACAATCCGCTGCTGCGCGACCGCCGATTCAGCCTTGGCCTGCGCGCAATCGGACGGCTCGGCGAGGGCGTCACCCTGGGGCAAGCGCGAGCCGAACTCAGTCAGATCGCTCATCAACTTGACGCGGCATATCCTGGTCAGGATTCCGCGATGGGCCTGGGTGCGGTGCCGCTGAAGGAAGACCTGGTGGGCGGGATTCGGCCGGCGCTGCTGCTTTTGTGGGGCGCGGTTGGCCTCGTGCTGCTGATTGCCTGCGCGAACGTGGCAAATCTGTTGCTCGCACGTTCTTCCGCGCGCGAACAGGAATTTGCCGTGCGCGTTGCGCTGGGAGCGAGCCGAAGGCGGATCGTCCGGCAGCTGTTGGTGGAAAGCATTCTCTTGGCGTCCACTGGCGGTGCGTTCGGAGTTGCGGTGGCGATGTGGGGCACCTCGGCCGTGCTCAAGATTTTTCCGTCCGCGCTTCCAGCGGTGGCGCGCGTGGAAGTGAATGCAACGGTTCTCGCCGCCGCCCTCGGAATCTCGTTTGTGACGGGCGTCGTGTTCGGCCTCGTTCCGGCGCTGCGAACATCCTCTGCGAACCCGCAGGGCGCGCTGAAGGAGGGTGCTCGCGGATCGATTGCGCGGCATCATCGTGTCCAGGGCATCTTCGTCGCGGCCGAGGTTGGACTCTCGTTGATGTTGCTCATTGCCGCTGGGCTCTTAATTCGCAGTTTCGTCCGAGTGTGGGCCGTCAATCCCGGGTTCGAGCCCAATCACGTTCTGACGTTTGGCCTCAGCTTCTCCCCGGCCAAAACGTCCAGCCCCGAAGAAATCCGTGCCAATCTTCGGGAGTTAACCGGTAAATTGAGCGCGCTCCCAGGGGTTGAGGCTGCGGAAGTCAACCTGGGAGATATGCCGTTGGAGGGCGATAGCGAAGCTCCGCTATGGCCCAGCGAAAAACCGAAGCCCGCGGAAACCAGCAAATGGCCTATCGCTCTCCTTTACACCGTGGGGCCAGATTACTTTCGAGCGATGGGAATTCCCCTCCTTCGAGGGCGCGCGCTGAGTCCGCAGGACAATGACTCGACCAAAGAGGTCACCGTAATCGATACGGATCTGGCAACGAGCATCTTCCACGGCGAAGATCCGATCGGGAAAAGCCTGGTAGTGGGCACCGACCCGCGGCCGATCGAGATCGTCGGCGTCGTCGGGCATGTGAAGCAGTGGGGACTCGACGGAGATGCGACGGCTCCCGTGCATAACGAGATGTACTTCACGTATATGCAATTTGGAGGGCCTCTGCTCGCGATTTCGGTGAGCGACACATCGGTGATTGTGCGGTCGAGCGTTTCGCCGGGCGGGCTCGTGGCGCCGATTCGTCGGGAGGTCGCGTCGGTCGACGGCAACGCCGTGGTCTACAACCTGCGGCCATTGGACGACCTGCTCGCGAGTTCGCTTGCCGAGCGGCGCTTCGCGATGGTTCTGTTGGGAATTTTCGCGGGGATCGCACTTCTGTTGGCTGTAGTCGGGATCTACGGAGTGGTTTCGTATCTGGTCGGCCAGCGCACGCACGAAATCGGCATTCGCATGGCGCTCGGCGCGCAACGGCGCGACATCCTCCGCATCGTGCTTGCCGACGGGGGAACGATGGCACTCGTCGGCATAGGCCTCGGGCTCGCTGGCTCCGCAGGCGTGACGCGCTTTATGCAGGCGATGCTGTTCGGCGTGAGCCCCACCGACCCGGTGACATTCTTAGCAGTCGCTCTAATTCTCGCGAGCGTTACACTTTTCGCGTGCTGGATTCCGGCGCGGCACGCGATGCGCGTCGATCCGATGGTGGCCCTGCGCTATGAGTGAACGGCCTGTGCTGCTGCTTACGTTTGTGGCGCTAGCGGCGTCCTATGTGCTAGCGCGATTGGGGGTGCGAGCGACTATCCGACAAGGGGTGGCATCCTAGGGGCAAAACGAGTCGAAGGCCGCGCACCATAGCAGCTAGAAACGGGAAAAAATGATCAAGCTGATCAACGTCGAGAAATCCTACGAATCGGGCGCCGGCAGAAGCTGGGTGCTGCGCAGGATCGACCTCGAAATCCGCGAAGGCGACTTCGTCACGGTCATGGGCCCGTCCGGCGCGGGGAAGTCGACGCTCATGGGCATCGTCGGCATGCTCGACGGCGACTGGAAGGGCGAATACTTCCTGCTCGATCGCGCGGTGCATAAGCTCGACAACCGGCGGCGCGTCGAGCTGCACAAACAGTACATCGGCTTCGTCTTCCAGCAGTATCATCTGCTCGACGACCTCACCGTCGCCGAAAATCTCGATTTGCCGCTCTCGTATCGCGACATCCCGAAATCGGAGCGCCAGGCCCTGGTCGCCGACGCGCTCGACCGCTTCCAGATCGTCGGCAAGAAATCGCTTTTTCCCAATCAGCTTTCGGGCGGGCAGCAGCAGCTCGTAGCCGTCGCGCGCGCCATCATCGGCAAACCGAAATTGATTCTTGCGGACGAGCCGACCGGCAGCCTTCATTCGAGCCAGGGAAAAATGATCATGGACCTGCTCAAGAAATTGAACGAAGAGGGCACCACGATCATTCAGGTGACGCACAACGACGCCTGGGCCGCCTACGGCAATCGCATCATCCAGCTCGCCGATGGGTGGATTGTTGGCGCACCAGCGCACGCGGGAAGCGCCGGTTGACCACCCGGTGATGCTAGAGTATCAAAGGTGTACGAAATGTGTACTCATCGGAGTTGTTAGCGATGATAGCTGCGGCTATCCTGACGGTGGCATCGCGATCTGCTCCTCGTCCTGAGGTACGAATGAGGCGTCTTCGATGGACATAGCGCGGCCGGACGTGAAGCGGCAGAAACGAATCCGCCGCTACATCTATTTCGGCGCGGCCCTGCTGGTCATCGTGGTGGTCACGGCCGCGCTGTCTCGGTTGAAGCCGGCGGCGCCGAGCGTGGACCGCTCGACGATCTGGACCGACACCGTAAAGCGCGGCCCGATGCTTCGCGAGGTCCGCGGCCTCGGCACTCTCGTGCCCGAAACCGTGTGGGTGATCCCGGCGGCCACCGAGGGACGCGTCGAGAAGCGCTATCTGCTTCCCGGAACGCCTGTGAAAGCGACCACCGTGATTCTCGATCTCAGCAATCCGCAGTTGCAGCAGGAAGCGCTCGACGCCGAATATCAATTGAAAGGCGCGCAAGCCTCCTACGAGCAGACGAAAGCCGAGCTCCAGAATCAGCTGATGGACAAGCGCACGGCCGCCGCCGCCGTTTCCTCGCAATACCGCACAGCCGAAATGACAAAAGACGCGGACGAGCGGCTCGGCAAGCTCGGCCTCAAAGCCGAGCTCGACGTAAGAACCGCCGAAGTCCAGGCCGAAGAACTGGCCAAGGAGAACGATCTCGCGCAGAAGGAAGTCGAGACCTTCGCGAATTCCATCAACGCGCAGCTCGCCGTGCAGCAGGCCAACATCGACCAGAAGCGCGCGCTCTACGCCCTGAAAAAATCGCAGGTCGAGCAGTTGCACGTCCGCGCGGGCATCGACGGCATCTTGCAGGAGCTTGACGTCGACGTCGGCCAGCAGGTGACGGCGGGAGCGGCGCTGGCGAAAGTCTCGCAGCCGACCCAGCTGAAGGCGTCGCTGCAAATCGCCGAGACGCAGGCAAAGGACATCCAGATCGGGCAGAAAGCCTCGATCGACACGCACAACGGGATCATCCCGGGCCACGTGATGCGCATCGATCCTGCGGTCGCCAACGGCACCCGCACCGTCGATGTAAAACTCGATGGTGCGCTGCCGAAAGGCGCCGTTCCCGACCTCAGCGTCGAAGGCACGATCGAAATCGAGCGCCTCGCCGACGTGCTGTACGTCGGCCGCCCCGTGCACGGCGACGCCGACAGCACCGTCGGGCTGTTCAAGCTCGTCGACGGCGGCAGCGAGGCGGTTCGCGTCCCGGTCGAAATCGGCAGCGAGTCGGTGAACACCGTCGAGATTCTCAAAGGCTTGAATATCGGCGACACGGTCATCCTTTCGGACATGTCGGCCGAGGACAACTACGACCGCGTGGAGCTGAAATAGCAGCGCCCTTTTTACTTAGCGGAGAAGGAGAAATCATACGATGAATGCCACGGCCCAGTCGTTGATTCGCCTGGAAGGCATCACCAAGGTGTTTCAGACCGACGAAATCGAGACGCATGCCTTGAGCGGCGTGCATCTCGAAATCAAGAACGGCGAGTTCATCTCGATCGCCGGGCCTTCCGGCTGCGGCAAATCGACGCTGCTCTCGATTCTCGGCCTGCTCGATTCGCCGACCGACGGAAACTACTGGATTCACAACGACCACGTCGAAAATCTGTCGGTTTCGAGCCGC
Source organism: uncultured Acidobacteriota bacterium (assembly GCA_963836125.1). GTDB lineage: Bacteria > Acidobacteriota > Terriglobia > Acidiferrales > UBA7541 > Palsa-295. Next base: position 66,440 of record CAWIIK010000012.1, on the reverse strand, counting down.
ACGCGGATTCGCAATCGCGAAATCGGCTTCATTTTTCAGGCGTTCAACCTGATCGGCGACCTCACCGTTTTCGAAAACGTCGAGCTGCCGCTCACCTATCGCAGCATGGCGAGCGCGGAGCGGAAAAAGCGCGTGCAGGACACGCTCGAGCGCGTCGGCATGGCGCACCGCGCGAAGCACTATCCCGCGCAGCTTTCGGGCGGCCAGCAGCAGCGCGTGGCCGTCGCACGGGCGCTGGCCGGCCAACCCTCGATCCTGCTCGCCGATGAGCCGACCGGAAACCTCGATTCGAAAAACAGCGAAGCCGTGATGGACCTCCTGCGCGAGCTGCACGCCGACGGCGCCACCATCTGCATGGTCACGCACGACCCGCGCTACGCCAGCCTCGCCGACCGCACGATCCATCTCCTCGATGGCTGCATCGTCGAAAATGCCGACACCGCGCCAACCGCCACCGCGTAGCGAAGCCGACGCTTCCACCCATCGGCTTCGCCGGAACTCAGGAACGTCGATAATTCCCAGGGGCATGAGACCCTGAGCAGTCACGCTGACATGCTTTCAGCGTTCGGTCTGGCTGGCCGAGACAGGGCGCGAAGCGCAAAACGGTGGAAGCATGTCAGCCGAGCCCTGCCGGGCCGGACTAACTTGTGTCGCGCGTCCGGCGCTTATTCGAGGGCGGGTGGCCTCGGCCCGAAAAGTGCATCTTGGGATTGCGGTTAACGCATCCAAGTACACAGAGGTACTTACGATGCGCTTACGTCGATTCTCGCTAATTCTCATGGCCTTCGCTCTCGCAATCACTCTCGGCGTACCCGCATTCGCGGCAGAAAAAGACGGCAACTCCGCGACCGTGCCCGTCACCATGACGGTTACGGTGCTCGGAACCAACAACAGGCCCGCGCCAGAGGTTCCTCAAGAGGACGTCACCGTGCACATGGGAAGAGATTTGCCCAAGGTGATTGGCTGGGGGCGGGCACACGCTGGGCAAGGCCCGCTGCAACTCGCGCTGCTGATTGACCAGGATATCCGCACGGGCCTTATCGCGGAGCAGCTCAACGACATCGCTAATTTTATTCAGAGCCAGGCGCCGTCGACCGAGGTGGCCCTTTACTATGCACAGCACGGTTCGGCCTACGCGGCTGCGCCGTTCAGCACGGACCACCAAAAGGTGGCGCAGGCGCTGCACTTGACGCTGGGCCTCCGCAACGGAGAGTCGCCGAGCATTTATCTCTCTTTGAGCGATCTGGCGAAGCATTGGCCAATGACTCCGGGAACGCGGCGCGAAGTCGTCGTCTTCGGTAGCGGCAACGATCCTCTCAACCCCGGTTTCGAGGACCCGTATGCCGATGAGTCTATCGATGATGTGGTGAAAGCGGGCCTGACGGTCCACGCAATTCCAGTTGCCGGCACTCGCTACACGTTCTCTTTCCGAGGAGACATCTCGGCCGATAAATTGATCCAACTGTCGGACGAAACCGGCGGCCGGACAATTGGGGGCGAACTTGGCGCTCCTATTTCTCTCGCCCCGTACCTGAATCAGCTGAATCAGGTTTTGAGGAACCAGTATCTGCTGAGCTTTGCGGCGAAGGCGCCGGACAAGAAAAATGGCGAACTCCGCGACGTTCAGGTCCGGCTCGAGGAGCGCGACGTGGAAGTCTGGGCGCCGAAGCGGGTGCTGATCCCAGGCCGTTAGGCGTCGAAGCTATTCCGCCCGACTGGCGATAGCCTCTTTCCCGCCAAATACAGGACGATCGTAGCGGCCGCCTCGCTTCTAGGCGGGCGCCTTGCTTTTATTGATCGCCGTTGCCGCGCAACGTGGTCGGCCGCACCGAGCCCGGGTCCGCGAGGAATTTCGCCACCGTTGGTCCGATCGGGATACAGTCGAGGCTGCTGTGGCCGCATTCGGACTGCAGCAACACGACCGGCGCGCCGATCGCGTTTGCAAATGCGACCGCCGGCTCCGGATTCACCATGTGGTCCTCCGGTGAAACGAAGACGAGCATTTTCGCGTGCACACGCTTGGCGGCTTGCTCGAGCGTCTCGCCGTACTCACCGGGAATATCCATCGACATGATCGCCTGCCGCTGCCGGATCGCATCGCACGCCGCGGCGGCGTTGCCGAGATATTGCTTGTGTGTGTTTACCAGGAACTCGTCGAACTCCTTGGGGCTTGTGTGCGCCACGCGGTAGGGCGGGGAAGTGACGTTCATCGAATCGATCTCACTGTCGACGGCGAAGCCGCGCGGCATCGGTCCGCGTCCGTTCCCATTTTTCCAATTGGGATCGAGCTCGAGCGCTCCGATTTCGGCGGTCCACAGCAGCTTGTCGTAGGAAGTGGATTGCGGCGAGCCGGAAAGCGCGATCACTTCGTCCATGAAATCCGGATACGCGGTCGCCCACTCGAACGTCTGGATGCCGCCCATCGAGTAGCCGACCACGGCGTGCAGATGCGAGAGATGCAGCGTCTCGGTGACCAGCCGGCGCTCGGATTCCACCATGTCGCGAATCGTGAATTCCGGAAATTGCATGCGCGGTTGCAGCCGGCTATTCGAAGGAGAGCTCGAAATGCCGTCTCCGATCGAATCCACCAGAATCGCGAAATACTTTGTGGTATCGACGACGTTCGCCGGGCCGACATATTGCAGCAGGTGCTCTGAATGGCCCCCCAGATACGTCGGCCACAGGACCGCGTTCGATTTGTCCGCATTCAGTTCGCCGGCCGTCCGGTAGCCGAGCCTGAGATCGTGAATTATTGCTCCGCTTTGCAGCTTTAGATCGCCAAGATCGGCGAACCGCTCGGGGGCCTGCGCCGGTGTGGTCGGCGATTGCGCCCGCGCGCCGCCTGCCATCAGCACGACAAGACATGCGAGCTGTGTAATGAAACTCACTCTTTTCATGTCGGAAGTTTACCTGAAAGAACCGATGGGAAACGCCGGCGAAAGCCGGGATCGGTTTTATCGCCGACGAGAAATGTCCCGCGGCCGAATGCACAGCAGTGCGTTTATCGTCCCGTCGCCTGTGCCGGTTTGGAGTGAGTGTTTGCTACATCCACTTGTCGATTGATGCGCTGCGCTCGTGGTTCATGTTCGCTACCTGGAAGAACGCATTGGCCTGGCCGCCGCAAACGACTAGGCTAATGTCCGTCGCCCGAGGGAAGAAGGGAATCAGCGTGTCTTCTGGAACCTTGTACCAGGTGGCATAGGGCTCTCTCCCTTGCAGCGCGAGCGGATACAAGTGGAAGGGAGCCAGAAAGGACTCGCGAAAATCCTTGGCCGTGCGCATCGTATTCTTCCACAGCCATTCGGTGAGTTTTTCCTTGGCGTCGTATCCCTGGTCCACGAGACGCTTCGCCACCAGCGGGTCGCAAATCACGAGCGCACCCGACCCGCCGACCATGGATTGGAACATGAAGCTGATCTGTTCGTCGAACATCGCAGGCTCGGCTCCCGCGCCTCTTGCGCCGTGGCCCTGGCGAAGATCCGGCCCGCCGAATATGCTGACCACGTTTTCCTCGGGCTTGAATCCGAACTGCACGTGAAGGGGAGTCCAGGGGCTGTTCTTCTCGTCTTCTGCGATGACGCAGTTGTTGTAGTCCAGTTGGTTACCCTGCCCGCCTTCGTAGGTGTCGCCGGGGATGCCGCCGTTGGTGAGGTTCTTGCCCATCAGCGTCCACGATCGCCCGATAGTGGCATTGGATTGGGCGAAGGGGCTGAGCGCGCCGAGCCCGTAATTCATGTTGAGCTTGTCGCGGATGGGGCCGTTGACCACGATGGCGAAGCTCGACGACGTCGTCGAGCCGAAAAGCCCTAGTGGGCCGATCGACGCCATGGCAAGCACCACGGGAAAATATTCCGGCCTGCATCCTGCCATCACTGCGTTCACGGCGATCTGCCTTACCGAGTACCCCCACCGTGCGGACGTATAGCCGACGCCTTGGAGCGGTGTCCTGAGCACTTCATCCGGACTGTGGCTCGTGCCTTTCAGCATCGCCTCCACTTTTTCTTCCGTGGGGATGATGATGGGCACGTAATCCGTCATTCCATTATTCATGAAGATTTCTTGCAGGTTGTCCGCGGTGTCCGGGCCATAAGTGGCCGGTCCCGCCGCGATGGCTTGCATCCCGGTCTTTTTCTCGTCGTCGGAGAGAGGCGTCGTAAGGTCGTCAACGATCTCTTTCATGATCTGTATTCCGGAAACCGGATCGGGATTCACGAGATACGCTGCCAGTTCGTCGGCTGACTTGCCACCCACCGGGTGAGGAGTGAACACTTCGCGCAAGTGCGGCATGCCATCTCTGGTCGCGGTGAGGTGCGCCAACTCTGTGTACGCCCTGGTGCACATCGGAATTGCTGGGACGCCCATCTTTTCCATCGTTACGCAGTGACTCACGGTCGCTGGGGCGCAGCCACCTCAATGCCCAATGGCCATCACCGTCGCGTAGGCGTTTGCCTTGATCTCCGCCCAGAGCTTGGGGTCATCCGCGGCATATTCCCCCGCCTTCGTCCGGAATACCGTCTTGACGCCGGGCATGTTCTCTTGAAACCAGAGCTGCATTTTTTTCAGGAGCGTCGCGCCGCCATCGAAGCTGGTTGCGTCGACGACGTAGATGGTTTTCCCGTCGAGGGAGCTGGCGCGCGGAGCCATGGCATAGAGTTGTATAGGCGGCGGCGTGCCTTTGGGACTGACCGCTGTCAACTTCGGTTCGCTCCCCGCGCTGTGTGCCTTTTTCTTTTGTCCTGCCTCGACCTGCGAACCCGCCAAGAGCGCCGGCGACATGCCCAGCAGCGATAATAGCTTTCGTCTGTTCATGGATGAATTGCCCTCCCGAATCGATTATCCGTTATCCGTCTCGGCGCTTTTTCGCGCATTTTGCGAATTCCGATTACGGCAGACCAAAAGCAACGAAGCAGGTGCCGGCAGCGCCGATCAGATATTGTTTGCCGTCAACCTCGTATGTGATGAGATTCGATTCTGCATCCGCTCCGCCGACCGTAAATTCCCAGAGCACCTTGCCGGTGGCGGCGTCGAGCGCGAAGAAATTGCCCTCGTTACTCACACCGAAGACAAGACCGCCCGCAGTTGCAAGCGTGCTGGTCTCGGAGGGAGCGAGGAGCCGGTATTCCCACTTCAATTTGCCGGTCGTCGCTTCGAGCGCGCGAATCGCGCCGTAGACATCATCTCCTGCAAGATTGATTCGTCCGCCGCCGCCGAAGCTGGGAAAGTCCACTTTCGGTTCGCCCGATACGGTATAGGCCCCGGTTTCACGGGCGGATACGTAGAATAGCTTCGTCAGAGGGCTGTACGATGGGCTGTTCCAATTCGTGCCGCCGTGGCCATCGGGATAGACCAGCCGCCCCTTCGGAGTCGGCTCCGTATCGGGCATCATGATCGGCCGCCCGTTCTCGTCGAGGCCCTTGGCCCAGGTTTGCTTCACGAAGGGGGCGCCGGCCACAAACTGGCCCGTCACGCGATCCAGCACGTAATAAAATCCGTTGCGGTTCGCGAACGCCAGGAGCTTTCTGGGCTTGCCGTCGATCGTGCCATCGAACAGCACGGGAATCTGAATCGAATCCCAGTCGTGCGTGTCGTGCGGCGTAAACTGGAAATACCATTTCATCTTTCCCGTATCGGGGTCGATGGCCAGCACGGAATCCGTGTACAGGTTGTCGCCTTCCCGGTTGCTTCCGTTGTAATCAGGGGCGGGATTCCCCGTGCCCCAATACAAAAGGTTGAGTTCCGGGTCGTAGGAGCCGGTGCCCCACGTGCCTCCGCCGCCGGTGCCGCTCATGTCCTTGCCCCAGGTTTCCGAACCCGGCTCGCCGGGAGCCGGAATGGTCCAGCAACGCCAGAGATGGTTGCCCGTCTTCGCGTCGTAGGCATCGACGAAGCCGCGAATTCCGACATCACCTCCGGAAATCCCGACGATGATTTTTCCATCTAGCACGCGAGGCGCGCCGGTCATGGCGTATCCTTGTCCGTTTTCGTCGACGTGGACTTTCCACTCCACGGCGCCCGTTGTTGCGTCCAGCGCAAAAAGGTACGCATCGAGCGTGGTCACATAAACCGTATTGCCGAAAACCGCTACGCCGCGATTCGAGCGATGCACCCCAATGGTGTAGAGCCTTGCGGGGAGTTGAGGCGTCCAGCTCCAGATCTTGGCGCCCAAGCGGGCATCGAGAGCCGTTACCGTACCCAGCGGCTCGGTGATGTACATGATCCCGCCGACGACTACCGGAGAGGATTCGATCGGCTGCACCGGTGGGTTGGGCTGGTACATCCAGACCGGCTTGAGGCTGTGGATATTTTGGCGGTTTATTTGCGTGAGCCTTGAAAACCGCTGGGAACTATAGTCGCCGCCGTACATCAGCCAATTTTGAGGGGTGCCGTCGGCGTGCAGCAACTGATCGTAGGTCACATCCTGCGCGTAGGATCGCGAAGGCGCCAAAAAGATTGAAGCGACAAACACAAGCGCACACAGGTAGGTTTTCATTGCGCGCCCTTTAGCGTGAGGAGATAAGCCACAAGGTCATCCAACTGCTCCGAGGTCAGGGTGTCCTTGAAGCTGGGCATGATGCTCTTGCCGGGCTCCCTTTCGAGAGAGCGCAGGTCCGGCTTCCAGAGTCCGTGAATTTTCCCGGCGGCGTCCTTCAGGACGATCGTGAATGAGTCTTCACTGAGGCGTATGCCTTCGACGATGTGCCCGTCCCTTCCCACCGCACGGTACATGGCATATTCAGTCCAACTGTTGCCCATCATTCCGCCGCCACCCGTCGCGGGCAGATTCGCGCCGGGGTCCAGCAATCTTGCTTTCAGGTTCGTGGCTCCGCGCATCGAGCCAATCCGCGTCAAGTCGGGCCCGATGCTGCCGCCTTGACCGCCAACCATGTGACAAGCCGAACAGCCGCTCGAGGTATAGAGGGTTTCGCCCTTTTGCGGATCGCCCGATGCGGTCCCGGAGGTTTCGGTGGTGCTCAGCGTTCGCAGATAGGCCACAATGTTTGCCGCACCGGCGTCCGAGATGGTGAAGAATGCAGGCATTGCGGTGCCCGAAATTCCCCGCCGGATGATGTTTTCCACCGCGGCGTCACCCAAGCTGGCCGGAACTCCGTGGAGGTCGGGGCCGTCGTCACCGTCCGCATTCACTCCGTGACACGTGGAGCAGTTCTGCTCAAACAGACTCTTGCCCTGTACGGGATCAGGCGGGGGAGGGGCGTGCTTCACCTGAGCTTCTTGGCTTTTGGCCGGAGAAGCGTAAAACAAACTCGAAGTCAGAGCACACGCGACCAAGATCAAAGCGGCGCGCCGAACGCGCCCGATTGCACTCACCACAACACCCCCCACTCGCACTTCGCTCTCAGCGTGCTTCGCGTTGCCGACCGAAACTACACCGCCCTCCGACGCGTGTCAACGCCTGTACGCGCCTGTACGCGCCGTCCGTCCGTGGATACTAGCTCCGACGAAGGCAGATGTGCGGCCACCTCTCTGCGCTATCCTTGTGTGCTGCCAGCATGCTTGCACTTCCGGCCTGTCACTTCCGGCCCGTCAACTTCCGGCCCGTCAACTTCCGGCCTGTCAACTTCCGGCCTGTCAACTTCCGGCCTTGACATCGACTACCCCGGGTAGTATATGCGAGCCGGGCGAACCGGAAGGTGATGGGATACTCGGTTACTTCATACACACTTGGGCCTTTATCGGAACTTTCCCCCTCCGCGCGGGCTGTCTTTCGTCGAGTAACTGCGGCGAGGCTGGATTCCGCCCCCAAAGAAAAGAATGGAGAACGCTATTGAAGAACATGGGCACGGCGATTGTTATCTTGCTTTGCGCGGGCTCGCCGCTGTTCGCTGCGCCGAATGCGAATAAACTGCCGGCGCATTGCGACCGGGCCTGTTTGATCGATACGATGAACGACTATGTAGCCGCGCTCGTCGCCCACGATCCATCGCGGATGCCGCTTTCGCCGCACGTCGAATTCGTCGAGAACACGGTCCCTATGCACCCGGGCGATGGACTCTGGAAAACCGCCGATGGGCTGCCGACCACCTTCAAAATCTACGTGCCCGATCCGATTTCCGAGGAAGTCGGCTTGCTGTGCGTGATGCGCGCCAATAACGAGCCGATCGAAGCTAACTTCCGCGTGAAGATCCGCCACGGAGAGATCGTCGCCGCCGAACATCTCTGGGCCGGAGACCTGAAGCGAGGCGAACCTGAAAAATCTCGAGACGCCGCGGCCCAGCTTTCTGGCAACCGTTCCGCCATCGGAGCGCGTCCCGCGCGCCGAGATGCTGAAAATCGCCGGCACGTACTACACCGCCGTCACCACCGCCGACGCGAATAACGCGCCGTTCGCGGACGACTGCGAGCGCCGTGAAAACGGGATCCAAACCACCGGCAATCCTCCGCCCGCGACTCCCAGCCGCGCCAGTGCTCGGCTCATTCGGCTGCGCCGCTCAGTTGAAGACCCACGTGATGGACTACATCAAGCGCATCGAGCCGCGCCGCGTGATGATTGCCGACCCGGAAACGGGCCTCGTGATGGGCTATTCGCAGTTCCGCCATCCGATGGACAGAGCAGACCGAAAAAATCGTCGGCGTTCCGGGCATCACGTCGCAGGACCGATGAACTTCAAGCCATTCGATAACGTGGCCGTGCACATCTTCAAGATTTCCGGCGGCAAGATTCACGAGATCGAAGCCCTGGGCCATTCCGGCATGCCCTACAACTCGCCCACCGGCTGGGAAAATTTCCCGACCACGGCCGCTGACTCAGACTTGCGCACCGTAAATGATCGATGAATTCTTACCGGGCACCTAGTTCCGCGCCACGCGAGTGCCGGCATGTCCCGGACTCTCCGCTCGGAGGAATCGCAATCATGAATTTGCTGCAACTCGCGTACGCATAATCTTTTTGCCGGCATTGCGATCGTCGCAACGCTGCTAATGCTGGCCGCGCGGCCCGCCGCCGCAAAAGACTGCGACCGCACCTGCCTCGGCGATCTGGTGACGCAGTATTTGAAGGACATGGCCGCCCACAACCCGGCAGCACTGCCGGTCGCGTCGAACGTCCGATTCACGGAAAACGGCGACGTCATGAAACTCGGAGAAGGCCTCTGGCGCACCGCCTCCGGCTCTCGGCACGTATCGCCAGGACATACTCGACGTGGCAGGACATACGGCCGCAACGCAAGCCATCGTGCTCGAAGATGGAGACAAGCCTGTGCTATTCGCTTTGCGGCTGAGAGAGCGCGACGGCAAGATCAGCGGGATCGAAACGATGGTCGTGCCGAACGACAAATCCGCGCTGATATTCGATCCTGCCGGGTATCAGAAGGGCAACGAGCAAATGGCGTTCGTCCCTCCGGCCTCCGAAATTAATTCCCGCGCCGAAGCGATCAAAACTGCGATGAAATACCCGGAGGGGCTGAAGGTGGGCAGCTTCGTCCAGGCCGACACCCCTTTTGCCGCGGGCGCTTACCGCATCGAGAACGGCATCCATACCGCTGGACCTGGTTGCGCCCGCGCCGGCTGCGAGAACATCAAAACGCAAACAATCATGCAGCATCCGGGAATCAGCGGCCGCGTGGCGGCAGTGGACGCCCGGCTCGGCATTGTCCTGCTGTATCTGGACTTCGGAAATACCAAGCAGTATGGACCCGGCCGTGCGCTTGTCACCTTTGAGGCGTTCAAGGTCTACGGCGGGCAAATCCATGCCGTAAACGCCATCCTTCGGATGACCTCCGCGAGCGCGGGTTCCGGCTGGGGTCCCGAGCGCCCCGTGGAAGTGGCGCCGGCAAACTAGCGGCACAATGGCTTCGGGAGGGTTTGGGATTCAAATCGTCAATACTGTGGCTCTGATTTGTGGTGCCGGCGGGGGGAATCGAACCCACGGCCTAGGGATTATGAGACCCTCGCTCTACCACTGAGCTACGCCGGCACGTGAACGCAACGACAGATGATAATCGATGCTACGGTCCACTTCCCGGAGTGTCAAGGTGTCGATCTAAGGCTGCTGCGGCGCGGTTTGGGCTCGCGCCTCGGCAGCTTCCGCCATGATTTTTTCGATCTCGTCGGCGTTGCGCGGGAGGCGCGCGGTCAGGATCTGGTGGCCGTCCTTCGTGACGAGGATGTCGTCTTCGATGCGCACACCGAGATTTTCCTCGGGAATGTAAATTCCGGGCTCGACCGTAACCACCATTCCGGGTTCGAGTGGGCGCGTGCGGTCGCCCGGATCGTGGACATCGAGGCCCAGATGATGGCTCACGCCGTGGATGAAGTAGCGGCCTAGCGTGCGGCCTTCCTTGTCATGGCCGTGCGTGTTGATGTAATTGGCCGCGATCGCCTGCAGGCTGCCGTCGCCGCCATAGAGCCGCGCGCCCGGCTTGATCGCGTCGATTGCGGCGTTTTGCGCGCCGAGAACGATGTCGTAAATCTCGCGCTGGCGTGGCTGGAACTTGCCGTTCGCCGGAAGCGTGCGCGTGATATCCGCCGCGTAGCCGCCGTATTCGCCGCCCACGTCCATCACGACCACGTCGCCATCCTTGATCTCGCTATCGAGCTTGCTGTAGTGCAGCACCGTCGAGTTGAATCCCGCGCCGACGATCGGGGCGTACGCCTCGCGCTCGCAGCCGCCCCATTCGTGAATTTCCTTCATGCGCGCCGCGATCTGGTATTCGAGGAGCCCGGGCCGCATCTGCCGCATCGCGTCGAGCTGCGCGTCGACCGACAGATCGATCGCCTTTTGCATCAGCGCGAGCTCGCCGGGCGACTTCACCTGCCGCATGGCGTCGAGCGTGGGTGTGATGTCGCGCAGGACCGAGCCGGGCCGGGCATCGCTCAGCCATGTGTTCATCTTCGTGAAGTGCGGGTACCCCTCTTCATCCACTGGCGCGACGATCGTGTAGAAATTCGTGTAGGTTTTCGCGAGTTTGGCGAGATCCGGCTTGAGGTTGTCGAACGGCTCGACCGCCTGGAAGCCCGTCTTTTCGGCGATGCCCGGATCGTCCGGGCCCATCTTTGGGCCTTCCCACCTTTCCTCTTCGAGATTGCGGGCGGGCAGATACAGGACTTCCTGCGGGCCTTCGCTCGGCTTGGCACCGGGCGCGCCGGGCAGCAGAACCAGCGCCGCGCCCGGCTCGTCATGCCCCGTAAGGTAATAGAAGTACGGCTCCTGATAGAAGACGGCGACTTCCGATGCGTCCTCGTGGCCGGTGTAGCCGAAAATCACCAGCGGCGCATCGATCGTCGCGCGCAATCTGGCGCGTCGCGCCTGATACTGGTCGTTCGGCTGGCGAAATCGCGCCTGCGCAAATTGCGCCAAGCCGAGGATCGCGAGCAGCACCAGTGTCGCTGCCAGCGCAGACTTGAGCGACGCCTTGGCAAGAGTATTCATGTGTGCGCGGACGATTGTCGCACGGCGCAAGAGTTGACCGTAGCATTGGAATTGATGCGTTCCTACTGTGGAACGTTCCGCTCGCCCTTAGTCCGACGTAGAGGCCGACCGGCGCGCGGCCATGCCTTGTGCCAGCATGTCGAGAATCCAAGCCCAGCCGTCTTTGTGCTTGCGCCCCACTTCGTCGTCGGGCACGCCTGAGTGACGCAGCGTGACCTCGGTGTCGCCGCCTCGCGGCTCGAATGTGAGCGCGACGACGGACTCGGCGCCTTTCGTGCCCTCGGACATCCATGTGTATTCGATGCGGCGCGGGCGGTCGATTTGCAGGAAGCGGCCGTAGTGCGGCCATGTTCGGCCCGAATGCTTCGCGGCGAGATAGAACAGACCATCCACAACCGGATTCAGGATCACGCGGTCCGCGCCGAACCACGGTCCGCCGGGGCTTTTCGGATCGATCCAGACGTCGAAAACCTTTTCGGCCGGCGCAGGAATCGTGCGGGTCACGGTGATCTCGGTGAGGTCCATTGTCATTTCTCCTGTGCGCCGGTCAAACCGGCGAGGTGTAGTGAATGAAAAAGTCATACGAATGTGAGTTAGCGACCCACTTCGGCCCCGAGTCATGCGGAGCCGCTCGCAAGGGCGGCGTCGAAGCGTTGACAGGGGAACGTGCGGGCCGGGTATTGAGCCGCGTAAGAGAATTACTCCGGGACGCCGACGCTGTAGGAGAAAGCGGAAGGCCCCATCGGGTACGCCGATATCGCGAGGTGTGCCAGAGTCCCGCGCGGTCACAGACCCCGTGCACGTACGTAGACACCTCGCACGGGAACCGGGAGATCCCAGGTTTGCCCAAGGCCGCAGGTGCTTTGGGACGCATCGGGAAGTCTAAGGACGTACGCCGATGACGAACGGACCTGGGAAGTCGGACAGACCCACTGTACCTGAGAAGTCCCCGAACAACGCCGGGCAACCGGTGGCGGAGGGGATGGAGGGAAGGGGTCTGGCCAAAGGGAACCTGCCTCAGCAAAACGCGTCCCGGATACAGAGCCGGACTAACGCGCTCAGTGCGCTCGGGCGGGTACGTCAAGCAGCAGCAAAGGATAAGAAGTTGCGGTTCACGGCGCTCCTGCACCACATCTACAACCTGGACACGCTGCGGATGGCCTACTTCAGTCTTAAGAAGGAAGCCGCGCCGGGCGTGGATGGGGAGACGTGGCGGCACTACGGCGAGGAACTGGAGAAGAACCTCCAAGACCTCTCCGAACGGCTGAAGCGCGGAGCATACCGAGCGAAGCCGGTGCGTAGGGTGTATATACCGAAGGCCGATGGGTGCAGCTAGCAAAACTATGTGACAAGCAGGTGCGAATCCTGTCCCGGAAATTGGTCGATTCATCCGGGTAACTGGCTCGACTTGGGAGGAGGAAACGAATTCCAAGAAAGCTCGAGCGACAAAGCCCTCGCCGCGCGTAACTGCGTGGGAGCGACCAGGAGGGCGAGTGAACGAGAGGGTCGTAATCGAAGAGAATGCCTGCAACGTCGAAAGTTCGGTCCCGCGGGAAGTCGCTTGCGGGGGGACTTGGAGCGCGCCGAGCCATCCGTCGACGCGGAGAAGGGAAACCGGAGACGTTCAACTTTCTTGGCTTCACGCACATCTGCGTGAAAAAGAGAAGCAACGGAATGTACACGGTGTGGCGGCAGACAATCCGCAAACGACTGCAGACGAAGCTGAACGAGGTGAGAGCCGAACTTCAGCGACGGATGCACGAACCCATCCCCGAACAGGGTAAATGGCTGCAAGCGGTGGTGCGTGGACACATCCGATACTACGGGGTGCCCATGAATCAACCGGCGCTGGCGATTTTTCGATTCCGGGTCGGCTGGCTCTGGCATCGCGCGCTGTCTCGGCGCAGCCAGAACGGCCGCGTTCTGTGGGATCGTATGCGGCGCCTTATCACCCGCTGGCTGCCTCTGCCTACTGTCTGTCATCCCTATCCTCTGCGGCGCATGGGCGTCGTCACCTAAGGCAAGAGCCGGATGCGGGAAACCCGCTTGTCCGGATCCGTGGACGGGGTTGTGATCAATCACGATTCCTACTCCGACTTTCGTTTGCCAAGAATTCCTGCAGTTGATCGAGACGAGCATTCCAAAACGGTTCGTATTTCAGCACCCAGCGCGCCAGCTCGCGCAGCGGCTCCGAGCGCAGCGCCAGGGTATTGTCACGGCCACGGCGCGTGCGACGGATGAGCCGTGCCCGTTCGAGGACTCTCACGTGCTTGCAAAATCCTGTGAGCGTCATCGAAAAGGGTTCGGCGACATCGGAAATGCGTGCTGGTCCCTGCGCGAGCCGCTCCAGGATCGCCCGACGAGTCGGGTGCGAGATCGCCGCCGCCACCTGATCAATATCAGCCGTCTTATACTGAACCATATGGTTCACTATAGTAACGGTCTGCCTTCTTGTCAACGCCTCATTTCACCCGCATCGCCGTCGAGGGCGATCGAAACAAAATCGATAGTAACTGATTGAAGCAGCGCCACTGGATTTACGCGCAACCTCCGCTGCAGCCCGACTTATCCTGTGAACGCAGCGCCAGGGGTCATCGTGACCAATAGCTCGCTTGCCCTTCATTCGGGACGCGGAGCGCGAAGGAGTACTCGCGTCAACCGGGCGATCCCAGTCGTTGTCGCGGGTGTTGACTCTTTCCGTGGGCCGTATCAAGAGGAAGTTTCCACGATTGCGGTGAGCTGCCATGGCTGCCGCTACGAATCGAAGTACGAAGTGCTGCCGGAAGCCTCCGTCATTCTCCAACTGAACCCGAAAACGCCGGATTCGAAGCCCGTCTCGACGCGTGGCCGCGTGAAGTGGACCAAGCGCCCGGCGGAGTCGGGCGGCCTTTTCCAGACGGCCATTGAACTGGAACATCCCGGCAACATCTGGGGCATCGAGGCGCCGCCAACCGACTGGCTGGCATTCATCGCACAGCGCCCCATCGATGCCGATACGTCGAAGGCCAAGCAGGTGGCCGTTCTGCGGTCCACGCAAGGCCCGGATTTGCGTCCCGGTGCGGCCGGCGACCCGCGCGTGAAACCTGCGAGCGCCCGGCCAGCCGAATCGAGTCCGCCCGCGCCTTCCGCCCCGCGGCCGACTGGACAGCAGGTCGGCCAACTGATGGGCGGTTTCCAGCAGCAGATGGAAAAGATGCTGTCGGAAGTGGCGGACGCCGCCGTGCGCGAAAGGGCCGCTGTGCTGCTCGGCGACGCGCGCGCGCAGCTTCGCGAAGAAGCGAAGCACATCCTCGCTGAGACGAACTCCACGCAAGGCGACCGCTTAACGGAAAGCGCGCGCACGCTTCACGGCCAGTGGACGAAAAGGATCGAAGGAGAGCTGCAGCAAGCTCTCGCGCGCATGGAGATGCGCCATCGTGAGCTCGAAGAACTCTCCGAGCGCCTCACTGCAAAGGCCCACGACCGCTTGGAGGCTTTCATCGAGGGCTCGCGCAAGGAGGCGGTGGATAAGATCGTCGTCCGCTTGAAGGAGCAGTCCGCGCCGGTGATCGAGGGCGCGCGCAAAGCAGCGATCGATCTCACGAGGCACGAACAGGAACTTGAGAGGATCTGCCAGCAGCTCATTGAAAAATCCGAAGTGCAGATCGAAGAAACCTGCACGCGCCTCGACCAGCAATTCGAAATGATTCTGCGCGAACGCCTCGACAGCGCGCGCGAAGAACTCGATCGGGCGGCCGCCGATGCCGCGAAGAAGGCGCTCGGCAGCGTTCACGCGTCGTCGCAGAAGGAACAGGACGCGGCGCAAGCGCGTTTGCGGCAGGCTCTCGACGGGGTCACGCAGAGCGTGCTCGCCAGCCTGAGAGAAAAGGCTGCGGAGATCTCGCGACAATTTGGGGGAGAGTTGTCGCACTACAGCCGCAGCCACCTGGAATTCGTCAGCGGGGCAATTTCGGAGTTGGCGAAGGGGATCGGGAAGTTGTCCAAGGACTAGGCGGGCTCCGCCAGGAGCCGTTCCGGGGACGGGGTGATGGAAGAGCAGATCGAATCGGTAGAGATTCCGCAGACGTGTGAGGACCATCCATGCAACGTCGGCACGTGCGGCGAACGCGCCGTGGCCAAGCTCGACATGCGCGAGTTCTGTCTCGGTCACTTTCTCAGCGTTTCGTTTCAGGAGATTCGCGCGCACTACGACGGGCTGAAGAGCCAGCCGTACGACGCAACTGCGATGTCGTCGTTCCGCGAACTCTCTTCGATCTGGGCGCGCGAAGCGGAGAAACTGATTGAAGAGGCGAACGTGGCCGACGAAGAAACGAAAGGCAAACTCCTCGAAGCCCTGCTCTGGCTCGCGCAGGCGGGAAAGTCGCTGCGCCGCAGCCCGCGCGTGCCGACTTCGATCGGGGTTTGGCTGCGACGCGAGGATCCGCGTCGCACATGGGAAGAAGACACCTGGACTTCGAGCGTGAGCCGGCACGGCGCGGGCTTCGTGCTGAGGCATCCCGTCGACACGGGCGGACGGCTCGTGATCACGCGCAAGGACAAAGCGATGCGCGCCGAGGCGCGGGTCGTCTATTCGCGATTGAATTCAGAAGGACGCCGGGAGATCGGCGTCGAGATGATCGACCGCGATAATTTCTGGGAATAAGTCCGGCCTTGGGTCCGTCGTTCTACCCCTTGGTTAGAGACAACACCGCGTCTTCGTAGCGGCCGGACCCCATCTCGCCTTCGGGAAAGATCTCGTGTTGCGCAATCCAGCGGAAGGATTCTTCGAACACTTCCTTGGTGTAGGGTTCGAAGACGATGCGCTCGCCCGGTCCCCACCGCCGCGTGTCCATCTGGCTGTGGAACCGTTCCGGAAGCTCTCTCTTGTAATATTTCGTATAGAGATCGGGACGCAGATCGATGTCCCGCTGCGCGCGCCGCAATGCGCGGAAGTATTTCCGGACGTCTTCCATGTCGGGCATTTCCGGGTTACCTGTAATCATCGCGGCCATCATGAACGTGGTGTCGATGACCTTGCGGAACCCGATCTGCTCGAGGAAATAGTAGGGACCGCTGAAAAGGGACGCCGCCGGCACTCTACGATCGATCAACTGCTCCATGCGGTGGAAAAGCATTCCTTCGGAAAACGAGAGGCGAATGTCTTTCGCAGGCATGTACTGCTCGAGCGCCTGGATTGCGGAGTAGTGGCTGCCGGACTGAAATCCCACCGAGATCGGCACTCCGGCGAGTTGATCCGGCGCCTGGATCTTCGATTCCGGCGGTACGAACACGCCCGCCGGTGAGACCGAATAGGCATCGGCGTACATCTTCCCGAGTTGATTCGACGCCGACACGTTGACCGTCCAGTGGCACGCGCAGGCGATGTTGGTGGTGCGCCCCTTCTCGAACGTCTGGTAAGCACCGACACGATCGCCGAGATCGTGCTTCTTGCCTTCTTTGGAGACGATTTCATCGCGGAACTCGTAATCGAGGCCCTCGTCGCGGAAGTAACCTTTGTCCTCGGCCACCCATTCGTGCAAACGCATGTGAGGCGCGATGATGAATTTGGACATACTCTGCCTCCTGCAAATATCGCCGTGCTCCGCTTAGAATCCAGGAATGCCCGTGGACGCCGGACGAACTTCGGCCGACGCGCTTTCACCGCCAAACCGCCAGCGCTCGACGTACGTTTGCGCGAGCGACATCACGCCGGTGTACAGATAGCCCCACACGAACAGAAGGAAGAAAGGAACTGTGGCGTAGTTTTCGTTCTGAATCGCGTAGACCACCGCCGCCGCGAAATAGATCCCGAGGAGCACTTCCGCGAAGGGCATGAGCCCCGCGCTCTTGTGATATTTCTTTTTCGCCCACCCGGCGCGCTGTTTCGATTTGGCCTCGACGCGATATTTGGGCGTGCGAACGAATTCGGACTTCACACCGAAAATCGCCTCGAGCACGGCGAGCGCATTGCGCACCGAGAGCCCGATGCCTACGGCCATCACGACGGGCAGATAGAAAAACGTACGTTTCCAGGTCTTGGGATAGAGCGCGCGCTCGGCCGCCAGGTAGAAGGAGGAGATCGAGCAGGTGGATGCGAGAAACAGCGGCAGGTCGATCGTCATCACCTGAAACCAACCCTGATAAAAGCGCACGATCATCGCGGGCAGCAGAATGATCGACAAAAAAACCATCAGCGGGTAGCTGATGTTGGCGGTCAGATGGAAAACGGCTTCGGCCTTGGCCCGCTGCGATGCATTCGAACGCAGCATCCGCGGCAAAATCTTTTTCGCCGTCTGCATCAAGCCCTTGGCCCAGCGCGCCTGCTGCGACTTGAATGCGTTCATCTCGACCGGCAGTTCCGACGGGCAATCGATCTCCGGCAGATAAACGAATTTCCATCCGCGCATCTGCGCGCGATAAGAAAGATCGGTGTCTTCGGTGAGTGTGTCGTGCTGCCAGCCGCCGGCGTCTTCGATCGCCACGCGCCGCCAGATTCCGGCTGTGCCATTGAAATTGAAAAACAAGCCGCTGCGGTAGCGCGACGAATGCTCGATCGCGAAGTGGCCGTCGAGCAGGATCGCCTCGACCTCCGTGAGAACCGAGTAGTTGCGGTTCACGTAGCTCCAGCGCGTCTGCACCATCGCCATTTTGGGTTCGGTGAAATACGGCACCGTCCGCCGCAGAAAATCCGGCGGCGGAATGAAATCCGCGTCGAAGATCGCGATGAACTCTCCCGTCGCCGTTCTCAATCCTTCCTGCAGCGCGCCGGCTTTGAAGCCCTCGCGGTTGTCGCGATGGATGTAGACGATCGGCACGCCGAGGTCGCGGTAGCGCTCGACGCAGTCGCGGGCCACGGCTTGCGTTTCGTCGGTCGAATCGTCGAGCACCTGAATCTCGAGCATCTCGCGCGGGTAGTCGAACTGCGCCACGGCTTCGACCAGACGCTCGATCACGTAGCGCTCGTTGTAGATCGGGAGCTGGACCGTGACCTTGGGCCATTCCGTCATTTCGGGCGGCGGCCCCGGCACGTTCTTGCGGTGCTTGAAGTAGTTGTACACGAGGACGTAGCGGTGAATGCCGTACATCGCGAGAACCACCATCACGAAGAAATACGGCAGCATGATGGCGAGATCGAAGGCGTTGGCCTGGTAGAGGCCGCGGAACGTCGGATCGAGCAGCCGGTGCCAGTATCCCGTGAAGGGATTTCCGGCCATGGCGACCCACATCGGAAGGTTGTCGGGCAACATCGGCGGCGTCAAGGGTTGCAGCCTTCAGCGTGAGAAAGGTGGACTTAGGACGTCGGCTGGGCGGCCACGGACCCATTATACGGGCGCATACTTTTGTGTCAACGATTCTGCGCGAGCAAGCCGAAGGAGCTCCGGCCGCGCTCAGGGCAGGCGCATATCGACCTCGGCGCACTGCTCGAAGATCGAAAGAAGGTTGGCCAAGCCGAGCAGATCGCGGATCGATTTGTTGTAATTGACGACCAGGAGCGTGCGCTTGGATTTCTTCGCCGAAACGTAGACGGCCACGAGCGCGCCGAGTCCCGAGCTGTCCATGCGGGTCACTTCTTTGAGATCGAGGATGATGCGCCTGGTGTTCGGCAGCAGAGCCTGCACGTAATTCTTCAGCGCCTGCGAATGCTCGGAGGTCAAACGCCCGCTGCACCTCACCACTTGCGCGTCTTCCCAGGCGGACGTCTCGAGCTTGAGCTCGTTCAATGGAACCGCGGCTGCTTCGCTCACGGATCGTTCTCCTTTGCCGGAACAGCGGAAGACGCCGTTCACACCCCAGACTCTTGGCTCTCATCTACGCCGTTTTGGCGGCAAAAGACAAGCATTTTTCAAATTGCGAAGGCTTAGAGAATGTTCACGGCGCGAGCGGCGAGCAGCGCCACGATGGTCAGCGAGATCAAGGACTGGAGCATCATGCCCATCTTCGCCCAGCGAGATAGCACCGCCGTGTCGGTCGGCGAAAAGGCGGTGCTGGAATTGAAGGCGAGGAAAAGATAGTCGACGAAGTGGGGCGTCCACGAAGGGTCGCCGCCGTCCGGCAGGAGCATCTGCGGAAAAACGAACGAGCTTTCGAGACGGGCGCGCCTGCCCTCGCGTTCCACGGGGCCGCCGGCGTCGAGCTTCCAGTACCAGAGCGCGAACACGAGCACGTTGGTAATCCAGAGCGCAGCCGCCGAGCGAAGCAACACGAGCGGAGCCTCGCGGTGCTGCGGAATGCCTTGAATCAGGAAGACGAGCGACGCGATCATGGCCAGCGTGATCGCGCCGTTGGCGACGAAAGTGAGGATCCGCGTGATGTGGTAGATGCCACGCTGGTAGGTGACGATCATCGCGATCAGCAGGACGAACACGACCGCGGCGAGCAGCCAGCTCGGTCCGACGGAGAGCGGCTCGGGCAGCGACCAGTAGACGCAGCCCGCGGCCAGCAGGGCTACGTAGGCCGGCCAGCGGGGTTCGCGGGTGATTTGAGTCGTCATCGATCGGCCGAAACGGCTCGCGGAAGAAGGTTCGCAGAAGCGCAGCGGTCTGGGCGCCCCATAGTACGACATCGTTTGGCGCGGACGCTATCGCGAGCCTAGGAAGCAGAGGAAAGGGAGGACTAACGACTCCCGCCGCCGGAAGGACGGACCCATTGGGGCTCGCATCCCTCATGTGCGGCGGTTGGTGCAGAGCCAACGCATCACGATTCCGGGCGATGCGCGCCCGCCCGATTACGACGGTGTCGTCGAGCTGTGGTTTGACGACGAGGCTGCGCTGCTGGCCGCGCGGAAGTCGGCGGAGTCGAAGGCGTCGGGCGAGGATGAAGTAAATTTCATCGATGACACAAGAGTCGCCTACGTCGTCGCCAGGGAACACGCCGTCATCGACGCCAGGGCAACGTGAAACAGACAGCGCTTGGATGTTTGTTGCTGTGCTCGGCGGCAGCCTGCTTCGGACAGGGCAGCGAAGCATGGTGCCCGAGACACATTGAAGCACCCGATTATCCTTCAATCGCAAGGGCGGCGCACGTGACGGGGAAAATCACTCTCACGGTAACGATCGGCGCGGAAGGGAGAGTTGAGAGCGTCGAAGGGACCGCGGAGGATCCGCGCCAACGCGCGCATCCGCTCTTGCAGCGGTACGCCATCGAAAATATGCGGCACTGGACCTTCGCGAAGCCGCCAGCCGCTCCCTACAGGGAGACCATTGTTTACGACTATGAGCTTGATGCGGACCTTCCCCCGGAAGACGGTCCGTCCTCGCCGCCCGCGATTACCAGGGTGAACTTCGACTTGCCGGACCACGTCGCCATACTAACCAACGTGCAGATGATAGAAACATCTTCTTCGGGAACGCACCACTAACAGATGCTACGGACGTGGTTGCCAGTCAGGGCGATGCATCGGCGCATGTTAGAATCGTCTCTCGTGGGGCTGTAGCTCAGATGGATAGAGCGTCGGTTTCCTAAACCGCAGGTCGGGAGTTCGACTCTCCCCAGCCCCACCATTCCAGAAGCGGAAATCGAAACTGGAAATTGGAAAGTCGATAAGCCCTCCGGGGCTGAAGCCCCCTCTGTTGTAGCTCGGCCTTTCGAGGGCCTGAAAGGCCCACGCTTCCACCTTGGCGCGCCTCGCGGCGGCTTTCGACCGGCGTTCAATGTTTTGCCGGGGCTATTTCCTTCTGCCTGTGGTAGGTGATCTCGACGATTTCGGTATCGCCCTTTTCGGGGACGATTTCCGAACGTGACACGTAGGTGTCCGCATCGATTTTGCGGATGACGGCACGCTTCGGCTCGCCGCCGATTGGATTATCGAACTCGATCGCTTTTGGGGTCGAGCTGGCCAGCTTCAATACGGTTGGCCCGGAGGTTTCCCAAGGCGAGAGGGTGGGGGTGAAGTGCCGGAAGTAGAGCTTGATGCCGTCGGGCTTCTGGACCAGCGTGAAAACCTCGATCACCAGGGTGGTATCGTTTTCGACGAGCTGGAATGTTCCGGACATGACACCTCCTTTGGGAGGCATCCAGACCTGCTGGGCAATTCGCGGCCCCCAGGCGCCCTGCCAGCGCCCTGCAAGCCAAGCAAAGTCGGCCAGGGTGGGCTTGGCTTGTGCCGCGACTGGAGTCGGCGGAGCCGGAGTCGTCGCGTCGTCTTTGGGCTTTGCCTTTTTCGGCGGAGCGCTCGAGGGGACCGCGGAGGAATCATCCGTGGAGTGAATTGCCGCTGCTGCGGCAGACGGCGGACTCGCCGCCGGTGATGACTCCGCAGACCAAGTTCCCGCGCCCTTCGCGTCCTGCGCGCGCATGCCCAGCGCCAGAACCAAAACAAACAACGCGCCAAACGCGCACATGCGCGAGCACACTTCCCCGCGCCAGTTCTTCCCGGCCGGCATCCCTATCCCTCTCTTGCCGATGTTCGCTTGAAACATTACCCCAAGACAATCCCCAAAATCTTTTGCATCCCATTTCGCTTCCGCCGCGTCGCATATAAAAGAGGCTGGCGACGAACGTGCCCATGGGGAATGCTTTGACGCGTTCCTAGCCCTGTACCATAATGGCTTGATTGGCCTACCAATGAAAACAACTTTACTTACAACTGCGGTCGCGGTTTTGCTGGGCGCGACGCTGGGCAGTGGGAATGCTTGGGCGCAAGCTGCTGACGGGCCACAGGCGCCCGCCGCGCCACAACCGGCGGCGCAAGCTGCGTCATCCTCGGCCGATGCCGCGAAGACCGGCGAGTCGCCACGCGCGGACGGCTACTATTATTTCACACTGGGGCACCTCCGGGAGCTGCAATACGAAGCTACCACCAGCGAGGACATGGCGGAACAGTCGATCGCGGCGTACAAGAAGGCGCTCGAGCTCGATCCGGATTCGACGGTCGTCAAGGAGCGCCTCGCCGAAATCTATGCCGAATCGCGCCACACGCGCGACGCCGTCATCGAAGCGCAAGACGTCCTCAAGGCGGATCCGAATAACGTCGATGCGCACCGGCTTCTCGCGCGGATTTACGTCCAGGCGCTCGGCGACATGGGAGCCGGCGACGTCCAGCAGCAGAATATCGAGAAGGCTGTCGCGGAATTCCAGGCCATCCTGAAAGTCGATCCCACGGATACCTACTCGGCGCTGTGGCTCGCGCGCCTCTACCGCTTCGAGAATCGCCACTCGGAAGCCGAACAGGTACTGCGCGGCCTGATCCAGCGCGAGCCGGATAACGGCCCGGCGCTCGAACAGCTCAGCCAGTTGCTGATCGACGAAGGGCGCTCGCAGGAAGCGATCGACTTGCTGACGCGCACGGCCGGCGATTCCGCGTCGCCCGACATCTACGATCTCCTCGGCGACGCCTACACGCAGGCGAAAGACTATCCCAAGGCCGAAGATGCCTACCGCAAGGCTATCGCGCTCGATCCGGACGATCCGGGCCATCGCCACGGGCTGGCGCAAGCGCTGCTTTCGGAGAACAAGTATGCCGAGGCGCTGGAACAGTTCAAGAAACTGGCGGAACTCGAGCCCGGCACCGCCGAGAATTATCTCCGGATGGCGCAGCTCGACCGGCGGCTCGGGCAGTACGACGACGCGGAATCGAATTTGCAGCACGCGAAGCAGCTCGCTCCCGGGAGCGTCGAAATTCTTTACAACGAGGCGCTGCTTTACGAGGACCAGGGGCGCTACGACGACGCGATTAAGGTGCTGAGCGACTCGATCGCCGGCGTCAAGAGCCAGGCTGGCGGCCAGCAGGCGAGCCCGAACGCGCTGGCGATTCTGTACGAACAGCTCGGCCGCGCCTATCTGCAAGCGCAGAATTATCCCGACGCGATCGACACGTTCCAGGAGATGACCAAGCTCGGGCCCGATATCCAAAAGCGCGCCGAGATCCTGCTGATCAACGCGTACCGCGATAGCCGCGACATAGATCGCGCCATCGCCGAGGGGAACAAGGCCCTTGAGGCGTCGCCCAAGGATCCCGATCTCACGATCACGCTCGCGATGATCTATGCCGACAAGGCGGACACCGTTTCCGGCACGCAACTGCTGCGAACTCTGCTGCAGGGCAACGCCAGCGACCAGCAAATCTATCTCGATATCGCCGAGGTGGACGAGCGCGGCCATAAGTTTGCCGAGGCCGAGCAGGCGGCTGCCAAGGCTGAGGAGCTCGCGCAGAGTCCCGACGACAAGGAAAAGGTCTGGTTCACGCAGGGCGCGATCTACGACGGGCAGAAGAAATACGACCTGGCGGAGCAAGCGTTTCGCAAAGTGCTCGCGGTGAGCCCGGACGACGCGCCGACGCTGAATTATCTCGGTTACATGCTCGCGGACCGGGGCGTTCGGCTGGAGGAAGCGGCCGCGATGATCGTGCGCGCCGTGAAGCAGGAGCCCAGCAACGGCGCATATCTCG
This sequence comes from uncultured Acidobacteriota bacterium, assembly GCA_963836125.1. Lineage (GTDB taxonomy): Bacteria > Acidobacteriota > Terriglobia > Acidiferrales > UBA7541 > Palsa-295. Next base: position 42,690 of record CAWIIK010000012.1, on the reverse strand, counting down.
ATAGCCTGGGTTGGGTGTATTACAAGCAGAATAAGCTCACTGAAGCCGAGGAGTATTGCCGGAAGGCGGTCGACCGCGAGGGGCACGATCCTACGATCCTCAGCCATCTCGGTGCCGTCTACGTCAAACTCGGTCAGGACGAGCGCGCTGGACAAATCCTCGAGCGATCGCTCGCCGAATGGCAGAAAGCGCTGCCCGCCGATTACGAGGCCGACAAGGTAAGCGAAGTCGAAGCGCAACTCCGCACCGTGAAACGCCGGCTCGCGCAGAAAATGCCTGCCAGCGAGACCAAACCGCAGTAAGCTCCCCGCATGCCCGCCGCGAAGAGTGCAACCAAGAAAGGATCGGTGCGCCTGCAAGCTTTCGCAAAAGTGAATTTGTGTCTGCACGTTTTGGGCAAGCGGTCGGACGGGTATCACGAACTTCGCACGATTTTTCAGGCGATCTCGCTGCACGACGCGCTCCATCTATCGGTAACTCGAGCGATGTCCAATCCCTGGCTAACGTTGCGTTGCAACGACCCGTCTCTCGTAGGTCCCGACAACCTGGTGGCGCGCGCGATCGAAGCGATCGCTTCTGAAATTGGTTTTGAGGGTGGAGTGTCCGTTTACCTCGAAAAGAGAATTCCGGTGGCGCGCGGGCTGGGCGGCGGGTCAAGCGACGCGGCTGCCGCGCTGATCGGCATGCTGCGGTTGACGAAAGCGAAGGTGCCTCTGCCACGACTGATGGAAATCGCGGCGGGGTTGGGCGCCGACGTGCCGTTCTTCCTTTTCGGCGGGCGCGCGCTGGCCGTGAATCGCGGCGACGAGATTTATCCGCTGCCGGACTCGCCAGCGCGCACGATTGTCGTGGTCTCGCCGCGCGATATCGGCGTCAATACGAAGGACGCCTACCAGTGGGTATCCGCGGAATTGACAAGGATCGCGAAACCCAATAGAATTTGGGGGTTCTGCGCTCTGTGCTGGAGCCGGCAGGGAAGCGTGGCGAACGACTTCGAGCCGCCTGTTTTCAGCCGTCATCCGAGATTGAAGGCGATTAAGGATGAGTTGCTCGAGCGAGGAGCCGCAGATGCCGCGCTGGCGGGTAGCGGGTCGGCGGTGTTCGGAGTATTCCGAAACCCAGCGCAGGCGCGCCGAGCCGCTCGTGCGTTCCCGGAAGATTCGGTTTTCGTAGTCAAAACCCTATCCAGGGAAGAGTATGGCCGTGCACTGGGCTGGTCCGCCGCGGCGGATGGGTGTGTGACTGCTTGACCGGAGGGGGCGATCCTGGTCGAAGGCAATAATTTCAAGGTGTTTTGCGGCACGGCGAATGTCGCCCTGGCGGACGCAATCTGCGCGCAGCTAGGCGTGCCGCGCGGCCGAGCCGAGCACGGCCATTTTTCCGACGGCGAGACGCGCTACCAGATTCTCGAGAACGTGCGTGGCGCTGATGTTTTCGTCGTACAGCCGTGCAGCTCGCCGGTGAATCATCACCTGGTGCAGCTGCTGCTGATGGTCGACGCGTTCAAGCGGGCCTCGGCGTGGCGAATTACGCCGGTGATTCCGTATTACCCGTACGCGCGCCAGGACCGCAAGGACCGCCCACGCGTGGCGATTTCGGCGAAGCTCGTGGCGGATTTGCTCGAGACGGCGGGATCGAGCCGGGTGCTTTCGCTCGATCTGCACGCGCCGCAGATCCAGGGATATTTCAACATTCCGGTGGATCACTTGTACGCCGCGCCGGTGCTGGTCGAGTATTTTCAGAAGAAGAAGCTTGGGCCGATCACGGTGGTTTCACCCGATGCTGGCGGTGTGGAGCGCGCGCGGCTTTTCGCGAAGCGGATCGATGCGCCGCTGGCGATCGTCGACAAGCGGCGAATCGACATCAACGTGAGCGAGGTGATGCACCTGATCGGCGACGTGGCGGGTCGCCCGGCGCTGGTGATCGACGACATCATCGACACGGCGGGGACGCTGGTGAAAACGGCCGAGGCGCTGCTCGAAAATGGCGCGACGAAAGTTTTCGCGGCGTGCACTCATCCGGTGCTTTCGGGGCCGGCGGTGGAACGCATCTCGAAATCGGAGATCGAGGAAGTGGTAGTGACGGATTCGGTGCCGCTGAACGACGCGGCCAAGAATTTGTCGAAGATCAAGGTGCTGAGCGTGGCGCCGCTTTTGGCGCGCGGGATTCAGTCGATTCACGAGGAAACTTCGATCAGCGAGTTGTTCATCTGATTCTATAGGCCTCGGGCTTTCGCGCCCGGGCGTGGATTAAGGAAAGGCACATGGAAACGTTTACAGTTCAAGGCAAAGTTCGCGAGGAGCGCGGCAAAAACGCCGCGCATCGCACCCGCCGGACCGGCATGGTCCCCGCGGTTCTTTATGGCGGGCGCAAGGATTCGGTGGCGCTCGCCGTCAACGCGAAGCAAGTGGCGCGCATTCTCCGCTCGGAATCCGGGCACAACACGATCTTCAGCGTGCGCGTCGCCGATGGCGCCGAAGAAAAGGCCATGCTGAAAGATTGGCAGGTCGATCCGCTCAATGGCGCGTTGCTGCACGTCGATTTGCTGCGCATCGCGATGGACGTTCGCATGCGCGTCAGTATCCCCGTTCACACCTTTGGCGAGCCGCAGGGCGTGAAACTGCAGGGCGGCGTCTTCGAAATCGTCACGCGCGAGGTGGAAATCGAATGCTTGCCGGGTGACATTCCGGAAGAATTCAAAGTGGATGTGACCCCGTTGATGATCGGCAACCAGCTTCGCGCCGGCGATCTTCCGATCGATCCCGAGAAAATGAGGCTGCTTACGGATAAGACGCGCGTGCTGGCGCACGTCGTGATCCTGAAGAAGGAAGAAGAGCCGACGCCGGAAGCAGCCGTTGCCGCCGAAGCCGCTCCTGCCGAGCCCGAAGTCATCAAAAAGGGCAAGAAAGAAGAAGAGGGCGAAGGCGAGGGTGCGCCCGAAGCAGCGGCTCCCAAGGCCGAGAAGAAGGGCAAGGAGAAGTAGCCGGGAAGCGGCGCGCCGGGAATTTCCGGTGTGCTCACGCGCGATCTGGAGCGCGACAGCATGAGACTGATCGCCGGCCTCGGCAACCTGGGCTCGGAGTACGAGTGGACGCCGCACAACGCCGGCTTCCTGGCGATCGACGCGCTGGCGTCGCGCGGCGGGATTCGCGTCAGCCGCCCCGAAGGGAAGGCCCTGATCGGGCGGGGCACGATCGCCGGCCATGAAGTAATTCTGGCCAAGCCGCAGATGATGATGAATCTGAGCGGCGTACCCGTCGCGATGCTGCTCGAGCGGTACGAATGCGTGCTGGCCGAGACGATCGTCCTGCTCGATGAGATCGATTTGCCGTGGGGCATGCTGCGGATTCGCGATCGCGGCCGCAACAGCACGCACAACGGCTTGAAGTCGATCATCGCGAAGCTCGACACGGACGAATTCATCCGCGTCCGGATGGGCGTACGGCCGGCGCAGATCTGGGGCGACCGCAAGGATTATCTGCTCTGCACGATGGGGCGCGACGAGAGGCAGATCGCGCAGCAGATGGCGGTCGACGCCGCCGACGCGGTCGAGGTGATCTTGACCGAGGGATTGAGCAAGGCGATGACGCGCTTCAACCGCAAGGTTTCGCCCGAGGACGAAGAAGAGAAGTAGTAGAAGCGCTGAAAGACGGGAAATCGAGAGGACACATGGAAGAACGTTTATACGACCTGATTTTCATCCTGCGGCCGGATACACCCGAGCCGGAAATCGACAAAGTAATCGCGACGATCGAGCACGCCGCCACCGAAAAGGGCGCGAAGATCGAGAAGACCGACAAGTGGGGACGGCGGCGCATGGCTTATCGCGTGCAGCGGCTGCGCGAGGGATTTTACGTCTACATGGTGATTCGTTCGAGCCACGGCGAAGTGGTGAAGGAGCTCGAGCGCCGGTTGAAGGTAGCCGACCCGGTGATGAAGTACCTCACGGTGCGGCTCGACGAGGAATTGAAACGCCAGGAAAAACTCAAGAAGCACCGCGAGCGCCGAGCAGCTAGGCGTCCTCGCAAGACTGCGCCGGCAGCCGGAGCGCCGCCTGCGCCAGCCGGCGGGCCGGAACGCGCCGCCGCAACATCGTAGAAGTTTTGAGGATTCCAGAGATTGTCTAGCTAGGGAGAGATCGAATGGCAGAAGAAAACGCACCACAGCAACCCGCACCCGTAGCAGCTTCGTCGACGCCGCCCGCGAGTCCGTCGGGCCCGCCGCCAGGGGCGCCCTCGGGACCGGGAGGTCCTTCGGGGCCGCCACGTTTTGGCGGGCCGGGAGGTCCGAGGCCGCAGGGAGGACGTCCCGGCGGTCCCGCAAAGCGCGGCAAGCGAAATTTCGTCCGTAAGAAGAAAGTTTGCCGCTTTTGCGTCGACAAGGCCGATTTCATCGATTACAAGCGCGCCGAAATTCTCGCGCCGTTCATTCAGGAGCGCGGCAAGATTCTTCCGCGCCGCATGACCGGCACCTGCGCGCGGCACCAGCGCTGGCTGACCGTGGCGATCAAGCGGGCGCAGAATATCGCGCTGCTTCCGTTCGCGGCCGAGCTGTAAGCGCGGCATTCAAGAGCAAGAGCAGATCCCTCACCCATCCGCACAAAACGCGGACGGGTGAGGGATGACATTGCCAAGGGTGGGCGGCACACGAGCTCTGACGCGCAGTAGAGTCTGAGGAATTCGAGGACGAGGATCATGCAAATCATTCTGCAGGACGATGTCGAAAAGCTCGGGAATCGCGGCCAGGTGGTGGAAGTGGCCGAAGGCTACGCCCGCAACTTTCTTTTGCCGCGCAAGCTCGCGCTCGAGGCCAATGCCGGGAACATGAAGCGCCTCGAGAGAATGCGCGCCACGTTTGCCAAGAAGGAAGCCACCGAAAAGGACGCCGCGCAGAAGCTCGCCGAGCTGCTCGTGGGTGTTTCGCTCGAACTCGCGCGGAAATCCGGCGAGAACGATCAACTCTTTGGCTCCGTCACGAACGCGGACATCTCCGAAGCGCTCGCGGCCAAGGGCTACACGATCGACAAGCGGAATATCGCGCTCGCCGAGCCGATCAAGGCCATCGGCGAATTCGAGATTCCGGTGAAGCTGCATCGCGAAGTGACGGCTACGGTGAAGCTCGCCGTCAAGAAGGAAGAGTAGGTCGCCGCGATCTCGCCGGGGGAAAAGAGAGATTCTTCGTGCCGATGAAGCTGGCCCTCAGAATGACGGCGCGAGCGAACATTGGCAGTTGAATGTTCTACGGCGCGCTTCGGCCGCGCTCTTTTTTCTTGTGCACCACGCCAGGGATTTTCCACCGCATAAACATCTATCCACAGGTTCATCTGATTGACGCGCGCGCGCGGCGTGGCAGAATGTCCGACGCTCGGGGCAGACGCTTCAGCGTTGATTTACAAAAGCCACGATAAGAAATGAAACGAGGCCCGCCGCGCGGCGGAGTGCTACTGGCCTGTAACGGCTGAATCGAGAGTGATGCGACGGGTGGGATCAAAGTAGCGCCACTTTACAGTCTTGGGCGCCTTGTTGTAGTGCCGAATGTACTTCATGAGCTTTCTTCGCAAGTCGGCCAGCGAAGTAAACACGCCGCGGGCGATAACGTCGCGCTCGATCTTGGCGAACCAGAGTTCGATCTGGTTGAGCCAGGAGGAGTAGGTCGGAGTGAAATGCAGATGAACGTTGGGATGTCGATCCAGAAAGTCCTCCACCTGTCCCGTTTTATGAGCCGACAGGTTGTCGGCAATCACGTGGATCTCCTTGGCGCGCGGCTGGTTGACGACAATGTCTGCCAGGAAGGCGACGAACTCCGCCGACGTGTGTCGAGCGGCCGTCTTTCCCAGCACCTCGCCGGTCTTGGTATTGAACGCTGCATACAGGGACAACGTGCCGTGTCGGAAGTACTCAAAGCCGTGCCGCTCGGCGCGTCCCGGCGAGAGTGGCAACACGGGGTCTTTCCTGTCGAGTGCTTGGATCGTGGTCTTCTCATCCACAGAGAACACCGCTGCATGCGCCGGAGGGTTCAGATACAACCCAATGACGTCGGCGGCCTTTCGCTCAAAGTCCGGGTCATGGGTGGTCATGTAGCGATCCAGCCGCTGCGGCTTGAGGCCGTGCTTGGCCCACACCCGCGCCACCATCATATGACTGACCTTCAGCTGCCCTCCCAGTCTGCGCGTACTCCACTGCGTGGCCCCGTCGGGCGGAGTCCGCTTGAGCGTCCATTCCAGAATGCGCGCTTCCAGCGCAGGAGTCAGCGTGCTGGCTTCTTGCCCCGCGTGCCTGCTGAACAACCCGGCCAGCCGCTCGTCCCGAAATCGCTTGCTCCAGCGGTCGATAAACGCATCGTTGCAGTCCAGTTTGTCGCGAATGGCGGCCCAAGTATGGCCTGCCTGCAGCAACAACAGCAGTCGCGCCCGGCGCGCGTCATCGGCACGTCCGCTGCGGCTCGCCGCTCGCTGGTTGAGTTCCATCCGTTCCGCATCCGTCAGTACAATGGTGGCTTCCATGAACACCATTGTACTACCGTTTCAGTTGTTACAGGCCACTAGTTGTGTGCCGGCGCGAAAAGGCGCTTGCGCGCAAGAAGGACTTAGGCGAAACTAAAGCGAAATGCCGATGGCGAGCGATACCACACTCGAACGACCTCTCCCACAAAATCTGGAAGCTGAACGCAGCATTCTCGGCGCCGTGCTGCTCGATAATCACGCGCTCAACGCCGCCGTCCAGGTACTGCGCTCCGAGGACTTTTTCCTTTCGCAACACCGGCACATCTTCGAGCGCATGGTGCAGCTCAGCGAGAAGCAGCAGGCCATCGACACGATCACGCTGATGGAAGACCTCGCTCGCCGCGGCGAACTTGAAGCGGCCGGGGGCGTCGCGTATCTCTCGCAGCTTGCCGACGGGCTTCCGCGGGTCACCAATGTCGACCATTATTCGCGCATCGTGAAAGAAAAAGCGATCCTGCGCAGCCTGATCCACTCGACGGCCGCGATTCAGGAGCAGGCCTTCGCCTCAGGCGACGATGCGGACGTGATTCTCGACCGCGCCGAGTCGAAAATCTTCCAGCTTGCCGAGGACCGCGTGAAGGCCGGGCTGATCGGCGTGAAGGACCTCGTCAAAGACGGATTCGAGCGGCTCGAGAAAATCTTCAGCGAAGGACGCCGCATCACGGGGCTTGCGACCGGCTATGCGGGCCTCGACAACGAGACGGCCGGCCTGCAGCCGTCGGAGCTGATCATCCTGGCGGCGAGGCCTTCGATGGGGAAGACGGCGCTGGCGCTGAACATTGCGGAAAACGTCGGGCTGCGCCAGCGCGAGCCGGTGGCGATCTTCAGCCTGGAAATGTCGAAGGAGTCGCTGCTGCTGCGCATGCTGGCCTCCGAGGCGCGCGTCGACGCGCACAAATTTCGCACCGGGCATATGAGCCGCGACGATTGGGGCAAGGTCACCGGGGCGCTCGCGAGTCTCGGCGAAGCGCCGATCTGGATCGACGACTCCGCGTCTTCCACGGTGCTGGAAATGGGCGCGAAGGCGCGGCGGCTGAAGCGCGATCGGGGATTGTCGCTGATGATCGTGGATTACCTCCAGCTCGTGGTGCCGACGGGCAGCGGGCGCAACACCAATCGGCAGGAGGAAGTGTCGGGCATGTCGCGGGCGCTGAAGGGGCTCGCGAAGGAATTGAAAGTTCCGATTGTCGTACTCAGCCAATTGACGCGCGCGCCCGAACGCGAAGACCGCAAGCCGCAGCTTGCCGATTTGCGCGAATCGGGCGCGATCGAGCAGGATGCGGATGTCGTCCTGTTCATCAACCGTCCGAACTTCTACAAGACCGACCTCCCCGAGGAAGATCGCGCCAAGGCCGAGCTCATCATCGCCAAGCAGCGCAATGGGCCTACCGGACTGCTGAACTTCGTCTTCCTCGCGCGCCACACGCGGTTTGAAGAGGCCGCGCCGGATGCGTGGAATTCGGGCGGGGAAGAGTAAAGGCAGCCGCTGGTGACTGGTGGCGAGTGACTAAGGCTAGCGGCCCGATTTGGGTTTGGGTGCGCTTGTGGCGGCTGCTTCATCACAGAGTGCACAGAGCCGGAGCCACAGAGATCACGGAGAAACACGAGGATTCACCGCTCAGGCGCAGAGGGCGCGGAGAATGCGGGGAGGTTCTATACACTAGCCACTCGCCTCCGTTCCTATTGCCCCACAGGCGCGTGCGGCCGCCCTCGGCTCGGCGAGATACCCACACGCTGCTACCTATCGCAATCCGACATCTAAGTATTGTGTCTACAAGGGATGCGGGAGGTGCGGGTCGATTGGCCTGTCTTGGCAGCCAGCTTGCTCTCATCCAAAACGGGATGTTTACCCAAACGGTGAGGCGCGGCCTTCTGGCAAGGATTTTCGTCGCGCCCGCGGGTGCGGGTCTGGCATCCTAGTTGAAAATGGGGAAATCAATTCACGCCAATGGCAGGCCGCTTTGGGCGGAGGTTTCGCTCAAGGCGATCGCGAAGAATCTCGCGGTGATCCGCCGGCACATAGGGCCCAAACCGAAGATTCTGGCTGTCGTGAAGGCGAACGCCTACGGGCTTGGCGCGGTCCCTGTCTCGAAGGCGCTGGCGAAGGCGGGCGCGGATCGCTTTGGCGTCACCTGCCAGAACGAAGGTATCGAGCTGCGCGACGCGGGAATCCGCAAGCCGATTCTGGTCCTTACCGGCTTTTGGCCGGGAGAAGAGAAGAACTTCATCCGCTACGGGCTGACGCCGACCGTGACGCGCCTTGAGGATGTGCGTCATCTCGAACGCGCTGCGAAGGCCGCGCGCGCGAAATCGCCGCTCCGGTTCCATCTCAAGATCAATACGGGAATGAACCGGCTCGGTCTGCCGGCTGACGAAATTGACGCGTTTACAAGCGTGCTGGCCGATTGCCGGCACATTCAGCTCGAAGGCACATTCACGCATTTTGCGTCGGCTGAAGATTTCAGCGCGCAGCAGACCGACGAGCAGGAGCAGGCGTTCCGCCGGTGCCTCGACCGGTTGCGCGCGCTGCGCGTTTCGCCTGGCATCGTCCACATGGCGAATAGCGGCGCGATCTGCGCGCGGCCGAGCACTTGGGCGGACATGGTTCGTCCCGGCGCGATTCTCTACGGCTACTATCAGTCGTTCGATCCGCCGCAAAAGGGGCAGGAAGTTCAACGCCGCTTGCCCGTCGAGCCGAGCCTTTCGCTGCGCGCGCGGATCATCAGCCTGCGCGATTTGCCCGCGGGGCAGCCGGTGGGATATAGCGCGAAGTTTGTGACGGCGCGGCCGTCGCGCATCGCCGTGATCAATGCGGGCTACGCCGACGGCATCCTGCGGCAGCGGACCAACCATGGCTGCGCGCTCGTGCGCGGGCGTGGCGTGCCGTTGGTCGGCACGATCTCGATGGATTTGACTACGCTCGATGTGACCGACGTACCCGAGGTCGCGCTGGGCGATATCGTCACGATCTACGGCCGCGACGGCGAGGCCGAGATTCGCGTGTCGGACGTGGCGCGCGAGATCGGCACCGTCACCTCGGACTTGCTGTGCGCCCTCGGCCGCCGCGTCCCACGGTATTACCTTTAGCTCGGCGTTCGCTCTCCCGTTTGACTCTCGCTCGACGGCAGGTGCTATACTGGCCGCATAGCAGTTTCATATTGTGATACGCGGTGTGATTTATACCGGTTTGGGGACGATAAACTTTGATAGCGCCGGCTGAAAAATTTCAAGTCGTTGGGGCGTCACGAATCTTACATTCATACATTTCATAGGGTGCAACCATGGCCAGGCCTTCTAACGCGCCAAGCCGGACTCCGGCGGGCAGCGCCTCCGAAACACCATCTTCGAAGCCGGTCGTTACCTCTCGGCCATACGAGACTCGCGCAGGCTCTTTTTGGGATATTCTTGCGCTTCGGCTGATCTTTACTGTTGTTTGCGTAGTCGTCGGATACCATTTCCGGCCGTTTAGCATCAGCGATGTGGCCGGAGCGATCGCTGGTTTCGTCTTTGCAATCGCCGTCATTCTGTTTGAGACGCGCCTGCAGCGAGCGAGCCTGCGCCGGCTGATCGGCGCTGCGGTGGGTTCGATCCTCGGAATTCTCGGCGCGTATCTCACTTCGCTCATCTTTACGCACACCACGATGCCGGAGAGCACGCGATCGTTCTTCAGCCTCGCGGTTTTTCTGGTGATGACCTACATCGGCCTGGTGCTCGGCGCGAACAAGGGCGACATGCTCAACCTGCAGGCGCTGGGCGGCCTTTTCGGCAGCGAACGCAGCAATCGGCATTCGGTGAAGCTGCTCGATACCAGCGTGATCATCGACGGCCGCGTGGCGGACATTGCCGACGCGCAGTTTCTCGATGGCACGATCGTGATCCCGCAGTTCGTCCTGCGCGAGCTGCAGCTTGTGGCCGATTCGGCCGACCCGCTCAAGCGCCAGCGCGGGCGCCGCGGCCTGGAAGTGTTGCAGCGCATCCAGAAGATGCCGCATCTCGACGTGCAGATCGCCGAGGACGATTTCGCACAGATCGCCGACGTCGACCTGAAGCTGATCGAGCTGGCCAAGCGCTACGACGCGAAAGTCGTCACCAACGATTTCAACCTGAATAAGGTCGCCACGCTGCAGGGCATCGAGATCATGAACGTCAACCTGCTGGCGAACGCGCTGAAGCCCGTGGTGCTGCCGGGCGAGGCGATGCGCGTTTTCATCCTGCGCGAAGGCAAGGAATATAACCAGGGCGTCGCCTACCTCGACGACGGCACGATGGTGGTGGTCGACGGCGCGCGCAAGATGATCAACAAGACCATCGACATCAACGTGACCTCGGTCCACCAGACCACCGCCGGCAAAATGATCTTCGGCCGCTACGACGAGCGCGGCGAACAGACTCCGCGCGCCGTGCCTCCTCCTTCGGCCGATGCACCGATCCGGGCCGGGCCAGGGCGGCGAGCGTCCGCCGCGACCGCTGTATCCCGAATCAGGCCGCTCCTAAGCGCTCGCGCCGCCGGCGCCTCGATTGCGCTAGACTTCTAGGCCGCCAATGAGTCGAATCGCTGCCATCGTTCCGGCCGCCGGTCTGGGCACCCGCATGGGCGCCGAAACGCCCAAGCAATTCCTCGAACTCGACGGCATGCCGCTGATTATTTTCACGCTTGCGGCGGCTCGCCGCGTGCTCCGCGATCACCGACTTCTTCATCGCCACGCGGGCGGATGATGTCGTCTCGCTGCAGGACAAAGTCGCAAGAGCCGGGCTCGGCCGGCCGGCCCGCGTGGTCCACGGCGGCGACACGCGCCAGCAATCGGTCGCCAACGCGCTGGCGCAGGTCGACCCGTCCACCGAAATCGTTCTCGTGCACGACGCCGTGCGCCCTTTCGTCACGCGCGAGCAGATCGAGCGCGTGATCGCCGAAGCTCGTGCCCGCGGCGCTGCCATCCTCGGCATTCCCGCGATCGACACGGTGAAGGAAGTGAAGCGCGCGAGCCTGCCCGAAGATGTCGCGCTGATTTCGGCGACGATTCCGCGCGAGCGCATCGTTCTCGCGCAGACGCCGCAGGCTTTCTCGTATGCGCTGCTGCGCGACGCCTTCCGCAAGGCGCAGGAGGATGATGTCAGCGCTTCCGACGAGGCCGCCGCGGTCGAGCGCTTTGGCCACGAGGTTTTCGTGGTCCTCGGCTCCGAGCGCAATCTGAAAATCACCCGCCCCTCGGATATGGACCTCGCGCGCTTCTACCTCGAGCAAGAGCGCCAGACGGTAAAAGTGTGACGTTCGTACCCAATCAGCAGCCGCGTATGGGCATGTCGACGACGGCTCGCACGGTTCTGTTTTGGGTGCTGATGGTCGCGCTGGCAGTTGTCCTATGGCAGATGGCGTCGAAAGATAGGGCCGGCGCGCCTGCCGGTTCATCGTCGACAATCAGCTACTCCGATTTCATGGCTCAGGTGGATAAGAACAACGTGCGCTCGGTGAGGATTCTCGAGTCCCCATCGACGGCCGAGGTCGACGGAGAGCTTCGCGAGCCGCCACAGAACTTTCGCGTCACCGTTCCGAAGGAAGTCATCCCGACCCTCACAGATCGCTTGCGGAAACAAGGGGCGTCGATTGACGTATCGACCGCTAAGGGCGCCGATTTGCGCACGACGATCATCGATCTCTTGCCCATCGTCATTATCGTCGCGCTTTGGATCTTCAGCATGAGCCGAAGGCGCCCAGGGTCGATGCGGAATCCGCCGGCAAGTCCGCCGACTCGCACGACTCCCACAGTTCCAACGAATAGGCCACTAGGATGACCTTTTCCGGAATCGGCTACGATCTGCATCGGCTCGTCGAAGGCCGCAAGCTAATGATCGGCGGCATCGAGGTGCCCTTTGATAAAGGCTCGCAGGGGCATTCTGATGGCGACGTGCTGAGTCACGCCCTGTGCGACGCGCTGCTCGGCGCCGCGAGCCTGGGCGATATCGGCACGCACTTCCCGGACACGGATCCGAAGTGGAAGGGCGCATCGAGCCTGATTTTCCTCGAGCACATCCGTAAGCTGCTCGCGGACCGCGGATTCCGGATCGTTCACTGCGATGCGGTCGTTGTGTGCGAGCGCCCGAAGCTCGGCCCGCACTTTCCGGCGATGCGCGCCGCACTCGCGAAATCCCTCGGCGTCACCGCTGCCGAGATCAATCTCAAAGCCAAGACCAACGAAGGCGTCGACGCCGTCGGCCGCGGCGAAGCTATCGCCGCGCATGCCGTCGCTACTCTGCGGCTTCACTGATCGGCATGACGGTCCTGCCTGCGATAGAATCACCGCGCATGCCATTCGACGCTTCATCCGAAGCAGCGCCTGCCGCTGCGCTTTTCACCGCCGCCGATGTTGCCGCAATTCTGCGGGAGCGCGGCTGGCTCGATGCGTCGCGCGACATTATGGCTGGCACGCCTCTCGGGAGATGGTGTGCACACGCCGCGGAACTCCTCGCGCCGCACGCCGCCGATCGTGCAGCTCTGGTTGATCTGCTCGCGCTGGTTTTCGCCTATGACGCGCAAGCGCTCGTGCGTGATCCAGCCAATCACGCGGTTCTCGCCCGGGTGGGCGTGCGCGATGTGATCCGCGAAGTTGCGAACCGCCTGCTCGAGGGGGGCGATCTCGACTCGGATCGCTTCAAGGAAATCATCGATGGCGTGAAGACGACGTTGCCTCACCGTGGACGCGAGCTGTTTTACCCGATTCGCCTCGCCCTGGCGGGTCGCGCTGGGGATGGCGAGCTCGATCGCGTCATCCTTTTGCTCGATGCCGCGGCAGGGCTTGATCTTTCCGTGCCGGTGAAAGGTGCGCGACAGCGCATGCTCGAATTCTGCGCCGCGTTCGACTAAGAGTTTTACGAGCTGATGAATTCGGCTGGCAGGAACGAGAGCAAACTGTCCTCAGGGGCTGAAGCCCTTTGCTCTTGGCGGTTTATGTCGGAGCTGAAGCTCCGACCCTCTAGAGAGCAATCTATGACGTGCACGCGAATGGCTGGCCTTACGCGGTCTTAGAAGCAAGAAAAAGTATATGAACTGGATGACTGGATTCCACGCTGTTGAAGAGGCGCTCGCCGCCGGGCGCGCGCTCGATCGCATTGTGATCGCGCGCGGTCGGCATGGCGAGCGGGTGGAATCTGTCGTGCGGCTCGCGAAATCGCGCGGCGTACCGGTGCGGTTCGAGGACCGGCAGCAGGTCGACCGGCTCGCGGGCACGCGCGAACATCAGGGCATCGCCGCGTTGGTCGCCGCGAAGCCCGCGGTCGGGCTCGAGGATCTTCTGCGCGCGAAAAACGCGCACGGCCTTCTCGTGCTGCTCGACGGCATCGAGGATCCGCACAATCTTGGCGCGATCGTGCGCACGGCGCTCGCGGCGGGCGCGCAAGGTGTGGTGATTCCGGAGAGGCGCGCCGCCGGCTTGAGCGACACGGTCGAACGAGCCTCGGCCGGCGCGCTCGCGCATCTGCCTGTAGCACGCGTGACGAATCTAGTCCGCGCGATGGAAGAAATGAAGGAAGCAGGCTACTGGCTCGTGGGTCTGGATGAGCGCGCGGAGAAAAGCTACACGGAGGTCGACCTGAAGGGCCCGGTCGGCATCGTGCTTGGTAGCGAAGGCGAGGGACTGCACGAACTCAAACGCAAGCGCTGCGATTTTCTGGTTTCGCTGCCCACCAGCGGTCCGGTCCGTTCGCTCAACGTATCCGTTGCGGCGGGCGTCATGCTCTTCGAGGTCGTTCGCCAGCGGACCGCTGACAAATCGCGCTAGCGCAGCTCGGCCGGCTTAGCGCAAATGCCCGAAGTGGATTTTGCACGTCATGGGCATGCGCACCTTGCCGGCAAACTCGTGCCGGGCGAAATATTGTCGAAGCGCCTCCTGCATCGGCGGAAAACCGGGATGGCCCGGCTGCGGCGTGATCGATAGCGATAGCACAAAGCCTTCGAGCTCGTCGTACGTCATTTCCTCCACGGCGGGGAACTCCGCCTCCTGAAATTCGCATTCCGCAAAAAAACGACGTGCCGCGTTCTCGATGTCATACCGATGCCGCAGCCGCGCGTAGTCCAGGCCGTGCTCCTTCAAGATGGTCTGGAATTCGCGGATGACAGGTTCCGTGCGGGTGTGCGGGCCCTGGCTTGCCAGGACCACCCATCCGCGCTCACGCAGAATGCGCACGAATTCCGGGCGACATTTTTCCTGATCGAACCAGTGAAGCGCGCGGCCGACGGCCACGAAGTCTACGGACCGATCGGCGAGGCGCGTATCTTCGGCGGTTCCGTCGACGCAGGTGAGGCCCAGATAGCGCTCGACGAGCTCTTCGCAAGCAGCCCGCATGTCGGCGTTCGGCTCGGCCGCGAAGACGCGATTCCCGTTTTCGAGAAAGAGTTCCGCCAGCATTCCCGTTCCCGCGCCGACATCTGCGACGACGGATTCACGTGTGAGCCCACATCGCTCTGCGAGCACGGGAATGATCTCGCGGGGATAGCGCGAGCGGAAGCGCCGGTACGCCTCGACGCGACTGCTAAAGCGTTCCGTAGGTTTTAGCGGAGACTCGGGCTCATTCATTTTCGCGAACGCCTGTAGGTCGCGCCGGAGCCGAACAGATAGCGAGCGCCGGATTATTTGTCGTACTTCAGCATCGAGAAGACATCGAGGCCGGGAAGTTTTGACCGGCCGTTCAGGAAATTCAATTCCACCGCGAACGCCGCGCCCACCACTTCGCCGCCAAGCTTCCGGACCAGCGCGATGCTGGCCGCGGCGGTTCCCCCAGTCGCGAGCAGGTCGTCGCACAGCAGGACGTGCTGCCCTGGGCGCACCGCGTCTTCATGAATTTCCAGCTGGTCCGTGCCGTATTCGAGCTGGTACGTTATCGAGGCTGTCTTCCAGGGCAGCTTCTTCGGCTTGCGCACGGGAACGAATCCCGCGCCCAGCCGGTAGGCCAGCGCCGGCGCGAAAATAAATCCGCGCGCCTCGATCCCGGCGACGATGTCGACTTTTCTTCCGGCGTAGTGTTCGCATAGCTGGTCGACCAGCGAGTGAAATCCCTTCTGATCCTTGAGGAGCGTCGTGAGGTCGTAGAACAGGATGCCCGGCTTCGGGTAATCGGGAATCTCGCGGATCAGCTTCTTGAGGTCGTCCATCGTCTCCTCTTTCGTCGTTGGAGTGCGTTGCGAGTTTGGCCGCGATGTATCAGCTGTTGCCATGGGTCTCCGATTATGCGTCGTACTCGATTGAAAATCCTTCCGCGAACCGCGCTTCGATCTCTACCTCTTCCTCAACCACGCCTGAGACTGAGGCCGACTGCGGCCCGCGCTCGAGTGCCGCTCGCAGCGCGCCATGCGATTCCACCGCGGCGATCGCATAGACCTCCACGCGCCCGTCGCTCAGATTTCTGGTGTATCCGCTGATTCCCAGCCGCGCGGCCATTCGCAGCGCGAAATAGCGGTACCCCACCCCCTGCACGATCCCGCTGACGTAATAGCGCTTGGCCCTTGGTTCGTCGCGCACGGTAGTCTCGCCGGCGGCTGGTGAACGAGCGATTTTATCCATAATCTTTTGCGTTACCAAGCTCCAAGCCGTGATAGTTTTCTGGCAGTTGCCCACGCGATTACCCGCCCAACACTCGGGCCGCGGCCGGCATCCAATTCCGAGATGCGCCGATTTACGCTGATCGCGATTCTGCTTGGGCTGTTCTTTGTTGCCGTTGCGCCTGCGCGCGCACAGGGCGATGATCAGGGCCCCATCGCGCCTCCGCCAACGTACAAGGTGAACCGCATCCCTTCCGTTCCGCATCCTGGTCCGCCGCCGATTGCCGCGGACGAAATCATCCGCCGATTCGCGGCCAACGAAGACATCGCCAAGAAAGTCTACGACACCTACGATTTCACGCAGACCGTCCGCATCGAGGAGATCGGTGACCCGGGCGGGAAATTCACGGTCACTGGAATCGAATACACGCGTCCCGACGGCAAGCGCTTCTGGCGCGTCTCGAAACCGCCCGTTTCGACGCTCAAGGCCGAAAGTTACTCGCTCGAAGATGTCAACACGATGATCAGCATCCCGCTTTTCTTTCTCACGTCCGACCAAATCGGCGACTACGATTTTCTCTATGCCGGACAGCAGCAACTCGATCAGCTCAATACCTATGTGTTCCAGGTGAAGCCGAAGATGCTGAGCCGCAAGCGGCTGTTCTTTCAGGGCGTGATCAATGTGGACGATCACGACCTCGCGATTGTCGAAACGTATGGGAAATTCGTGGGCGAGCTCGCCGATGCCGGTTTCCGCCTTCCGTTTTCGCTCTTCGAGGTCTACCGCGAGAATTTCCAGGGGAAATACTGGCTGCCAACCTACGTCAGCTCCGACGACTACCTCGGTGAGGCCGACGGAGGCGACCAGCTGCACCTGCGTATGGTCATCCGCTCGACCGATTTCAAGCTCAATCCGCCGGCACCGCCGCCCGCCGGGGTTTCCAACACACCCGACTCATCGCAGCCACCTTCGAAGTAACGCTGAATACAAAATTCAAAACCTTTTACCTCGGAGACGCAGAGTGCGCGGAGAAGAGTAATGCGATGGCGCTCAATCGCGCGGGCGCAAATATCGCGGCAGGTCTCGAATCGACTTCAGCAGCAGTTCGGGCCTCGCGTCCCGCAAGCGCCCTGCTGTCGGGAAAGGCCCCAGGACTCCGATCGCCCGTACGCCGGCGCGCCGCGCCATCTCGACGTCTTCCGGCGCATCGCCGACGTAGACGCATTCTTCCGGCTGGGCCCGCAGCCGCTGCAGGGCGCGCTCGAGAGGCGCTGGGTGCGGCTTCTTGCGCGGCGCGTCTTCGCTGCACACGCACGCCGAAAAATAGTCCGCGAGGCCGAAAGCGCGAATTTGCGGCCATACGCGGTCGCCGCTTCCTCCCGTCACGATGCCCAGGGTGAAACTCTCCCTGAGGGCGCGAATCACGGCTCGCGCCCCGGGCAGCAGCGGAGGCTGCTCGGCGAAGTACGCCGCCCGCCACAGCCGATTCGCTTCGGCCCAGCGCGCTCGCGGCAGCTTTGCAGCTCGATAGACCTGATACCAATCCGGCGAATAGTGCCGCTTGAGCTCCGCGAGTCCCCATCTAATCTCGAGCGCGCGGAACATTGCCAAGTACGCGCGCGAATCCGCGGCGTAGGAATTCAGCAGCGTGCCGTCCCAATCGAGCAGGACGACGCGCGCATAGAATTTTCTTCGGCTCACAGCAGGCAATCGTATCAGAAGCGGGCGGAAGGGCGAGTTTCAACGCCGACCTAAGATGAAGCCTGTAAGAAACTTCGGGCGAACTTTAGGCGCTGCGATAGCGCAGGGGAATCACGTCGTCGCGCTTCAGGGCGAAATCGTCGAAGCTCGCGGCGTAGCCTCGCCAGCCCGGCATGTCCGTTTCTTCGGTTCGGACGATATGAGCCGCGGTGCACATCTGCACGCGGCCAAATCCCGCCGGCCGCTCGATCAGCGCCACTTCGAGCTCGATCGCCGTTCCCGGTTCGATCTCGCGCGGCGCGAGAAAAAAGACTCCGCTCGAGCTGATGTTCCGCGTGACGAGCGCCACCGGTTCCGGCTCCTGGTAGTCGCCGATGCGCGTCAGGACCAGCGGCAGCGAAAGCTTTGCCCGCGGATAACGCCTGCGCTCCGCCGCCACGCCGATCGCGTAGGTCGGAACGCGCAGAAAGCGTCTCGGTCCCGGCTTGCCTGAGATGGCCGTGATTGTTTCAGTGCGGTTTTCAACTTCGTGTATGCGTAGTGGAGATGATGCGGCGTGCTGGCCGTTCCGTTCCGGTGCAGCTCCCATGACCTCTCCCCAAGTACCCCTAAAACAGCTACCCCTAAGACCCCTGGCAGGTTTCCCGAATATGCGGGAGGGCGAAACCTGCGTCAACCAGGCACCCCGGCCTGGTGCCGTATGATTAACCCCCATGGGCTCAATGGCACGATCTGCCTGGGTCTTGCTTGCTATACGTCGCAGAAGTCCTAGGACCATGGGGCATAAACTCCTTAGAATCAGCGCGCCTTTATTCGCGTCGAATTTCGCAAGCTCGCGCCCCAACAAGCGATGGCCGCCGCCACAGAAGGGACTTTGAGCGCGAGAATCGGATAGTGGCGCAAGTCGGAATGCGTTACTGTGACGGCGTAAGGGAAATCGAGGCGAACTCAGCATGAGATCGGGGCAAACCAGCGAACCTCAAGCGAGCCAGAGAAACTCCGCCGTGCGAAATCTTGCCGCGCAAAATCTGGACGGCGCGGCGCGGTGGCACGCTGTGCAGTCTCGCGATCGCAGCGCCGACGGCGTTTTCGTCTACGCGGTTCGCTCGACCGGCGTCTATTGCCGTCCGTCATGCGCGTCGCGCAAGCCGCGGCGCGAGCAAGTGGTGTTCTTCGCATTGCCGGAAGCGGCTGAACAGAAGGGCTTTCGTCCATGCCGCCGCTGCCGACCGCGCACGGCCCAGCTCTCCGATCCGAGAATCGCGGCGGTGGCGAACGTGTGCCGCGAAATCGACGCCCGCATTCTCGCGGATCCCAACATCGATGCCGATGACGACGCTCGCCTCACGCTCGCTCAGCTCAGCCAGTCCGCCGGCATGAGCACACATCAACTCGAACGCGCGTTTCGTGCCACGATCGGCATCACGCCGCGCCAGTATGCCGACGTGCAGCGCATGCGCCGCCTGAAATCGCGCCTGAAAAAAGGAGATAACGTGACGACTGCACTGTACGAAGCTGGATACGGCTCGTCGAGCCGTCTGTATGAGCGCGCCCCATCGCACCTTGGCATGACTCCCGCCGCTTATCGCAGGGGCGGGGAAGGCATGCACATCGACTACACGATCGTCGATTCGCCGCTCGGTCGCCTGCTGGTCGGCGCGACCGGACGCGGGATCAGCGCCTTGTATCTCGGCGAATCAGACGACAAACTACGCGCCGCGATCGAAAAGGAATATCCGCGCGCCGAGCTTCGCAGAGACGATAAGGGGCCCGGCAGCCTGGGCGAATGGGTCGAAGAGATCCTCGCCCACCTGAGCGGCCACAAGCCGCACCTCGATCTGCCGACCGACGTGCAGGCAACTGCTTTCCAGCGCCGCGTGTGGGAGGAGTTGCGCCGCATCCCCTACGGCGCCACGCGAACCTACACCGAGGTGGCGCAGGCCATCGAAAACCCAGCCGCAGTCCGCGCGGTCGCGCGTGCCTGCGCTGTGAATCCAGTCTCGGTGGTGGTTCCGTGCCACAGGGTCGTCCGGCAGGACGGCAATCTTGCTGGTTATCGCTGGGGCATCGGCCGCAAGCGCACGCTGCTGGAGCACGAAGCCGCGTCGGACACGAAGACCAAAGTGGCCAAAGCGTAGAGGCATCACGCTCCGGTCAGCCGCGGAGTGCGGGAGCTTGCTCCCGTTCTTTCGTGGCGAAGCTCGCTTCGCCGTCTTCGCCTACCCGGCAACGCGATCTCGATGTACTGCGGCAGCAAAAGCCTTCCACACTCCCAGATTTCCGGCGTACTCCTTCAGCATGCGCTCCGGGTGGAACTGGAGTCCCACGACGAACGCAGCCCTGGGGTCGTAATAGGCCTCGATCAGGCCGTCGTCGGCGTGTGCCATCGGACAAAAGCGAGGAGCCAGCGCGCGAATGCCCTGATGATGGTAGCTGTTCACGCGCAAATTCTTGCGGCGATACCAGCGGGCGAGGGGTGTGCCGGGAACGACGGAAACCGGATGACGGTAGGTGTCGTAATTGTGGTAATCGATGTGCGGCCGGTGCGAGCCTTTTTCCTTTTGCACGTCGCCGTAGAGCGTGCCGCCGCAAATGACGTTCACCAGTTGTGATCCTCGGCAGATGCCCAGGATCGGCAGCCTGCGGCGCAGGGCGTGGCGGACAAGCCGAATCTCGATTTCATCCTTGAGAGGATGCGTCTTTTCAAGGTAGCGAAAGTTCGCCCTTCGGGCAGCGAAACGCTTCGGTTCGACGTCTTCGCCTTCCACCAACAGGAGGCCGTCCATGCGTTCCATGTATTGCGGCAGGCAAGCCAGCGTGCCGTCGACCACGGGGACGATCACCGGCAAAATGCGCAGATGGATGAGAAGTTCGAGATGAAACTCGCCGACGTAGTCGATGAATTTGTTTTTCCGGGTCGTTCGCCGCGCGCAGACCAGAACGACGGGGCGTGTCATCGCATTAGCGTGAGCAGTGATTCTACGAGGCGGGCGTCCTTGGCGCGGCCTTGCGAGGCGACGCGGATGTGAAACGCATCCATCCCAAGTTTGTTCGAGCAATCGCGGACGTACATCTGGTGTTCGGCGAGCAGGCGGGCCTGGAGTTCGGTAGCCGTCATGCCATTGCGGATTCTGAATAGGACAAAATTGGCGCCGGTCGGATACACGTCGATCGAGGAAATCCCACGCAGCGCGCCATAGAGCCAGCGAACGTCGCCAATCAGCCGCTTGCGGCCTTCATGGTAGGCAGCGTTGGTCGGGGGCAGCAAGGACAAGAAATATTGCGCCAGCGTGTTCAGATTCCACGTCGGAATGAAACGGCGCAGGCGGTTGAGAACGAAAAGATTCGCGCTGTAGCAATATCCCAAGCGCAGACCGGGCACGCCGCAGTGCTTGCTCATGCTGCGCACGATCAGCAGGTTCGTAAATTGGTCGGCGATCGGAAGCAGGCTCGGGATTGGGTCTCCCGCGAAGTCGATGAACGATTCGTCGACGATCACGAGCTCCAAATCGCGGGCCCGGTGCAGAAATTCCACCATTTCCTCCAGCGGAATGAACTGGCCGGTGGGATTGCCGGGATTGATGACCAACAGGGATTCGAGATTCCGTTGGTGCACCCACGCGAGGTAATCATCGAGGCGAAGGGCATAGCCGCTTTCGGAATCGAGCGGGTAGAGTTCAGCGTCGCGCTGGTCCTTCATCTTTTCGATGTACTCGCCGAACGTGGGGATCGGGACGGCGATGCGGTCGATCAGCGTCATGTCGATCAGCGTGATCAGTTCGGTCGCGCCATTGCCGATGATGAGCCGCTCGGGATCGACGTCAGGACGGCCGCGAGATTCTTCTGGCTCGTCAGCGGATTGCTCGACGGATAAGACTTGATCAGATTCGGCAGATTGCGCTGCAAATCCTCGAGCATCTCGGGCGTGGGGTAATACGGATTCGCGATGAAGCAGAAATCGACGATGTCTTTGGCGTTTTCGTAGCCGACCAGATCCGCAAGCGCGGGCGAGTGCGAAGTCTCGTAAAAGAGATGCCGCCTCAACTCGGCCGGAGAGTCCGCGTGGACCGCATTTCCAATGGCGGCGCTTTTCATGGGAATTCCGACTCTGAGCTCTCCCGCTTACGAGCCTAGCCCTCCGGCCCGGAGGCGTCAACCGGCTTGGCGCTCGTACCACAGTTCGACGACGCCATTCTTGAAGGCGCGATGCTTGCTGAGCTTCCACCGTTCCTCGCCCTGGGCATGCCGTGGGAAAAGCGGGACGCCGTCGCCGAGGAGCACGGGGATCACTGTCAGCTCGAGCCGGTCCACCAAGCCTGCCGCACGAAAAGGTTCAATCGACTCGCCGCCGCCCATGTGCCAGATGTCTTTGCCGCTGCCAGCCAGCTCGCGGCGCAGACGCTCGACCAATTCGCTCGCCGCGCCCCGGAAAGACTCGTAACGCGCGGGAGGATTCGGCATCGGCCGCCTCGTGAGAACGTATGTGGGGTAACTCGTCGGCGGTATTGGGCCAAGAACGCCGCTGACAGCGATGTCGTAGGTTTTGCGCCCCATCAACGCCGCGCCGATGCCCTTCATGAATCCGGCAAAGTCGATTTCGTCGGAGGAAAACGGGTTGAGCCACTCCACGCTGCCGTTCTTGTCGGCAATGTAGCCGTCGAGGCTGGCGGTCAGCGCGGCCCGCACCAGGGGATGTGCTTGCTGGGGATTCATGCCACCCACCGCCTGCTAGCCGTCGCCTCTATCCCTGCGGCTTGATCTTTTCCGTGCCCTTGGGCCAGTGCGGCTTGAAATCCGACTCCGGCACGGACGCGTTGCGGACCATCTTCGAATACCGCACGATCGAATAGTCGCCCGAGCCCGTCTCGTAGAACTGCTGTTGCACCGGCAGCCACGTGGATTCGTCGAGCCAGATCTGAATCTTCGATATCTGGTTGCGGACGACATCCGACCTAGGCGTCAGCTCGAGCTCCACGGTCCGGTGGTCGCCGATCGTGACTTCGGGGAGAACGGTGATCAGGTAGCCCTTGCGCAGCTCCGCGCCGGCGGTGCCGAAGCCGAGCAGCAAGAACTGGTCTACGGCCGACTTGTTTTTCCCCAGGTTGTACTCCTCGACGCGCCTCAGGCCGGGCGTGAAAACATACAAGGTGTCGCCGGTGCGCAGGATCGTGCGCGGGTCCGGCGTTTTCATGTCGAGAAGCATCTTGTCGCCGCGGACCAGAATCGTCCCGATCTCGGTCGAGCGGTCGTTCACGACGACCGTGACCTTGGTGCGCTCCACATCCGCCTCGAGGCTGTGGAAATCTTTGGCTTCGGCGTCCAGTTCCTTCAAAATGCTTTCGAGAGACCATGAGCTGCGGCCCTGGCCCGCTCTCGCAAAGCTGCACATCGGCGCCGCGCACAACGCCACCAACAAGAGCGCGAGCAAATTTCTGATCGATTTTGAAATCAATGACGCCCCCAGGGAATCGTAGCAAAAAGAGACACGCCCCGCATCTCTCCGTCTCAAGTGGTTGCCATCCTCCGTCGTTCGGGGCTAAAATATGTCGCCGCAGACAAAAAAGGGCTTGACAAGAATTGGCACCCTAGGGACAATCACTCGCGCGCCAAGTTCCTGCCTTCCCCCTGATCGTCAATTGTTCCTCCCCTTCGCATCGCCGGAAAAGTCTGCGAGGAGAACCCGGTGGCGGAAAAAGAAGGTATAGCAGCCAGCATGGAACTCGATCGGGAAGTGATCCGCTGTGGTGTTTGCGGATTGGTCCAATACCGTACACGCACGGGCAACTGCCGACGCTGCCTTCGTCTGCTGCCCCCTAAGGTGACGTTCGTCATTCCGACGCCGTCGCCCACCGATTTACCGGGGGATGACCGCCAATTGTTTGAGAACTGGCCGAATCGCGAAACTGTCGAGAACATCGGCCAGCGCATCAGGCAATTGCGCGAATCTCGAGGCATGACGCAGAGCCAGCTTCAGGCTCGCTCGCGCGTCTCGCGTTCGTACCTGTCCCGGATCGAAAGCGGGCAGATGACTCCCAGCCTCGGCACGCTCGAGAAGATTGCCGAAGCGTTGGGGGTCGGACTGAACCGCTTCTTCGTTCCCGAGACGAATGGCGAGACCGTGCTCGAGGATCCGTTCATTCAGGGCTTGCGGCCGTTCCTGCGCCAGCTCGATTGGACGCAGTGGCAGGGCATCCTGAAAAGGCTGCAGGCCATCAGCGAGCATGTCAGCACCAACCAGCAACAGATACGTCCGCTCGCGCCGCAAACGGCCGAGCGTGTGCCTCACGGTATACCCCGCCGCCAGCAGCACGCCGGCGGTCATTCGGCTGCCGCGCTGAACCGCTAGCAGCGTCCCGCTGTGCGGCGCGCGGCCATCGCCACGCCCTCATCGGCCCTGTCACGCCCGGACGAAAGTCGCGGGGCGCGCCAGGGCCGAACTTCTTTTGCGAGCGATACGTCGCTCGCTTCTAGCTAGTAGAATCGCACGCGGACGTCCTCCGCTCCCTTTTCCAGGTGGACGGAATCGATGAATCGAATCTCGCGGTCGTCGTGCGTCATAATCAGCGATTGGGTCCGCGTCCCGCCGCCGAAGAAACGTACGCCTCGCAGCAGGCCGCCCGGCGTCACACCCGTGCCGGCAAAAATAATCTTCTTTCCGGGCGCCAGGTCTGTGGTGTCGTAAATTCGCTTCGGGTCTTTGATGCCCATTTTCGCGGCGCGTTCCTTGTGCTCCGGCTTCGAGATCACCAGCCGCCCCAGGATTTGGCCGTTGAGGCAGCGCAGCGCCGCCGCCGTCAAGACTCCTTCGGGCGCGCCACCGGTTCCCATCACCGCGTGGACGCCCATATCCGAAACCGCCGCGCTGATTCCTGCCGAAAGGTCGCCGTCGGGAATCAGCCGAATGCGCGCGCCCGTCTCGCGAATGTCCTTAATAAGCTTTTCGTGCCGGGGCCGGTCGAGCACGGTGACCACGAGATCCTGCACTTTGCGGTCGAGCCTCTTGGCGATCGCTTTCAGGTTCTGCTTGACTGGCGCATCTAGGTCGACGGCTCCTTTGCAAAGAGGCCCGACGATGATCTTTTCCATGTAGAGGTCGGGAGCGTGGAGCAACCCGCCCTTATCGCTGGCCGCCAGCACGGTGATGGCGTTTGGCGCTCCACTGGCGCAGAGGTTGGTGCCCTCGAGCGGATCGACGGCGATATCCACCGCGGGATACAGGTGCTTTTTGTCGCGCGCCGCCATCCCGACATGCTCGCCGATGTAAAGCATCGGAGCCTTGTCGCGCTCGCCTTCGCCGATCACGATCGTACCGTCCATGCTGACGGTATCCATTTCCGTGCGCATAGCCTCGACGGCGACTTTGTCGGCCCGGTGGCCGTCGCCGAGTCCCATGGTTCGCGCCGACGCTATCGCGGCTTGTTCGACAACGCGCAAGAATTCCAGACTTAGTTCCTGTTCCATGGATGCCCCCGCATGTCAGGTGATTTGCAGCCGAAACCGATTCGAACAATTGTAGTTCAGCGCCGATATAGCATCTATCGCAAGAAAGGGGAAGCGTTCTCTCAGGCGCACGCTTACGTGAACGCCGCAATCCCCGTAATTCGCTCGCCGATCACCAATTTGTGGATGTCGTGCGTGCCCTCGTAGGTGTACACCGATTCGAGGTTGTTCATATGCCGCATCACGCCGTAATCGTCGACGATTCCGTTCGCGCCGAGAATTTCGCGCGCGAGCCGCGCCGTTTCCCGCGCCATCCACACGTTGTTCATCTTCAGCATCGAAATGTGCGAGGAATGGACCCGTCCCTTGTCCTTCAGTCGCCCCACCTGCAGCGCCAGAAACTGCGCCTTGGTGATCTCCGTGATCGCCCACACCAGCTTTTCCTGCACGAGCTGATGCGACGCGATCGGCTTGTCACCAAACTGCTTCCGCTGCTTCGCATAGCCTAGCGCCGTGTCGTAACACGCCATCGCTGCCCCGATCGCGCCCCAGCCGATCCCGTATCGGGCCTGGTCGAGACACGACAACGGGCCTTTCAATCCTTCGACGCCCGGCAGCATGTTCTCCTCGGGGATTTTGCAGCCCGTCATCGCCAGCCCGGACGTGACTGACGCGCGCAGCGACTGCTTCCCGTGAATCGGCCACGCCTTGAAACCCCGCGTCCCCTTTTCGACGAGAAAGCCGCGAATCCGCCCGTCTTCGCATTTCGCCCAGATCACCGCGACATCCGCGATCGACCCGTTCGTAATCCACATCTTCTCGCCGTCGAGCACGTAGCTTCGGCCCTTCTTCACTGCACGCGTCAGCATGCCGCCGGGATTCGAGCCGAACTGCGGCTCGGTGAGCCCAAAGCAGCCGATCGCTTTCCCCTGCTGCAACAGCGGCAGCCATTTTTCCTTTTGCGTGTCCGATCCGAACGCATGTATTGGATACATCACGAGCGCCGACTGCACCGAAACGAAACTGCGCACTCCCGAATCGCCCCGCTCGAGCTCCTGCGTCACCAGTCCATATTCCACGTTCGACATCTCCGCGCAGCCGTAGCCTTTGAGGCTCGCGCCGAAAAATCCCAGTTCCGCCATCTGCGGCACAAGATGAATGGGAAATGTTCCCGCGCGGTCGTGCTCCACGATGATCGGCAGCACCAGTTCATCGACAAATTGCCGCGCCGTCTGCCGCGCGAGCCGCTCTTCGTCGCTGAGCAGCGAATCAAACTCCAGAAAATCCACACCAGGAAACGATGGCACGGGGAACTCTCCTGTCTCCGAGATCACGCGGGAAATCTTTCCCGGCAGGTCGGCCGTCTGCCTCGCATTCTACTGGACTTGCATCGGTGTGTGTCAGGAAACCCGAGGGAACGCAGGGACCTGCGGTGGCCGCCTACCAGAATCACGGTAGTACTCCATACATTAACTAATCGTGCTATCGACCCTCATAAACTAAGTCACCGGCACTGCGGCGCCCCTTAAGATGTAGCTAGTTTGGACGATAACGAGGGTTCGCTCGGGGGCGCTGGGCGAGAGAAATCGTCTTGCGTCGAATTGGGTCAGTAACCCGCCAGGGGATTCGATGTCTAAGTCAAAAAGTGAAGGGGCGGCCCTTCTCCCGGCAGTGCCGAGGCCGGGAGCGAACGCCCGATTTCTTCCGAATCGATCTGGCAATCGGTTCGACGCACTTCGCTCTTGCCGCCGTCCGTCCGTCCATCGATTCATAGCGGCAAACGCACTCGTCTTTCTCTTCTCCTTCGTCGGCTTGGTTCAGAGGAGCTGGGCAGACTCGCCAACTGACCAAGACGCTCCGCAAAGTTTGGCTCAGCTGAGCCTGGAACAGCTCGGCAACGTTGAGGTCACCACCGTTTCCAAAGAGCCCCAGGAGGTGATGAAAACTCCCGCAGCGGTCTTTGTGATCACCCAAGAAGACATTCAGCGCTCGGGCGCCACAAGCATCCCGGAGGCGCTCCGTCTGGCGCCGGGCGTTGAGGTGGCGCAAATTGATGGGAACCATTGGTCCGTTGCCATTCGGGGCTTCGCAGGTCAGTTCTCAAAGTCCTTGCTGGTGCTCGTGGATGGCCGGAGCGTCTACACGCCGCTCTTCGAGGGGGTGTATTGGGATTTGCCGTACGTGATGCTCGAAGATGTGCAACGCATCGAGGTGATCCGCGGACCGGGCGGCACCATCTGGGGATCGAACGCGGTCAACGGTGTGATCAACATCATCACAAAGAGCGCGAACGACACCCACGGCACCCTGGCCACCTTGGGAAGCGGAACGGTAGATCAGGGAACGGGCGCCTTCCGCTATGGCGGCACGGTGGGGAAGAGTTTTGACTATCGCGTCTACGGTATGGGTGGCATTCGCGGGCAGGAAGAACATCCCGACGGGGACGGATTCGACCATTGGCGGATGGGGCAGATGGGTTTCCGCACGGATTGGAAGAGCGGCGAGAAGGATACCTTTACGGTCCAGGGCGATTTGTACCGTGGAGAGAGCGGAGAAAGTACCCTGATCGGCTCGTTCGATCCTCCTGCGGAGATCGCGGAGCAGGGCTATGGGTATGTCTCCGGCGGCAATCTTCTGGCGCGCTGGCAACACACAACGGGAGAAGGCTCCGACATTCAGATTCAAACCTACTTCGACCGAACCAACCGGCAGGACTTCGAACTCGGCGAGACGCGAGACACATTCGATGTCGACTTCGTGCAGCATGCGCGCATCCACGGCGACCAGGAGTTAACCTGGGGCCTGGGCGCGAGAGTGAGTCCCAGCAACTTCATTCAAACTTCACAGGGCGTGAATTTTCTGCCGGCAAAGCAGGTCGACAGCATCTACAGCGGCTTTATTCAGTATGAGCTGCCGATCGTGCGCGACAAGCTCACGCTGACCGCTGGAACCAAGCTGGAGCACAACAACTTCAGCGGCTTCGACTATCAGCCAAGTATCCGGCTTCTGTGGACGCCGACGCCACACCAGTCTTTCTGGACTGCGGTGACGAGGGCGGTACGCACTCCTTCGCGGCTCGACCAGGACGTTCAGTTCGATATTTTCGATGAAAACTACGAGGGGATACCGCTCTATTTCCAGATTGAAGGCGATCCCAAGCTGAAGGCGGAGCAACTCATCGCCTATGAAGCGGGATACCGGACGCAGATCAACCGCAACGTGTACGTGGATTTCACCGCCTTCTACAACAGCTACGACGACCTCCAGGGCTATGGTCCGATCGGCCTTGGCGAGGCTCCCATTCCGGGCCCAACCCCAGCGCCGCCCGCGTCGCCCGTTTATCTTTATTTTAGTCTGCCCTATGCCAATGTGATCGAAGGACACACGATAGGCACCGAAATCGCTCCCGATTGGAAGATCACTCCCTGGTGGCAGGTGCGCGGCTCTTATTCGTACCTTCACATGTCGCTGAGGGACATGCCGGGTTTCACCGATACGGGGAATTTGCTGAGCTCTTATACGGGGTCGAGCCCTGCCAACGTCGTGTCCTTCCAATCGTTTTTCAACCTGCCGAAGCATTTCGAAATCGACCAGACGTTTCGATACTCGGGAGCGCTTCCGGCGCAAGCCGTGCCTTCTTACAGCACGGCTGACCTCCGACTGGGCTGGCACGTAGGAGAGGGTCTCGATTTTTCGGTCGTAGGGCAGAATCTCTTGCAGCCTTCTCACGTGGAGTTTGGAGGGGATGCCGGCCCGCTGGTGGGAATCAAGCGAAGCGTCTACGGAAAAATCACGTGGAGAAGGTGATGCCGACCGCGCCGACTGCAACTGTGCGAGGCCGGAGGATTCCTCCACGCACGTTGCGGCGTGCCTCGTCGCTTTTGTTGATTTCGTCGTGCGTGCTCGCAGGATTCTGTTTGCATGCTCAGGCTCAGCAGCCCAAAGCGAGCGAGTTCCAGGTAAAGGCTGCCTACCTCTACAACTTCGGCCGATTCGTCGAATGGCCCCATGAGAACGCCTCGGACAAGAACGAGGCTTTCGAGATCTGCGTGCTCGGCGCCGATCCATTCGGGCCGGCCTTGGACGCGACCGTCGCAAAAGAGACGATCGCCGGCAAGGCTGTGGCCGCCAAGCGAATCTCGAAGCCGCAGGACGTGGACAGCTGCCGAATCGTATTCATCAGTTCTTCGGAAGAAGGCCATCTCAAGGAAGTTCTGGCGGCGCTCGACAAAACGAGCGTCTTGACCGTGAGCGACATTCCCCATTTTTCACAGCGGGGCGGAATGATCGGCTTCATCCTGGACGGAGACCGCGTGCGCTTCGACGTGAACCTCGCGAGCGCGCAGGACGCCCGGCTGACGCTGAGTTCCGAATTACTCAAGGTTGCCACCAACGTCCGAAAAGATCGTACCGGAGATTTCTAGATGCTGCGCCGGACACAAAACGCCTCGGTCGCCAAGAAGCTGACATGGATGAACATGCTTGTCAGCGCCGCGGCTCTCCTGCTGGCATGCGCGGCGTTTATCGGCTACGACATGGTCACTTTCCGGGCGACCATCGTTCGCAATCTCTCGACGCAGGCCCAGATCATCGGCTCGAACAGCGCCTCCGCGCTGCTCTTCAACGACCCGCAGGCCGCTGAAAACACACTGTCGGCATTGAAAGCCGCCCCCGACATTTTGTCCGCCGTAATCTACATGCCCGACGGACAGCTGTTGGCTTCCTATTCGCGCGACCAGAACGATTCGATCCCGGCGCCCCCCTCGCTCGCACCGGGCCAAATCGAAACGCACCTGCTCAAGGACAATGAGATCGTGCTTGTTCGCTCGATCGTGTTTCAGGCAAAGCCGACTGGCAAGGTCTACATCCGCTCGGACATGGAAGAGCTGGATCATCGGTTGCTTCGGTACGCTGGAATCGCGGGCGTGGTTCTGCTCGTTTCCCTTCTGGCGGCTCTCCTGGTCTCTTCCATTTTCCGGAGGTCCGTCGCCGAGCCTATCGTTCACCTGGCCCAGGTTGCGGGTGTCGTTTCACACGATAAGGACTACTCCATCCGTGCCACGCCCATCCCGGACCACGGCGAATTGTCGATTCTGATCGATGCGTTCAACGAGATGCTGGCGCAGATCGACCGGAATGAGCAGGATTTGCGGAAGGCTCACGACGAGCTCGAGCAGCGCGTGCAGGAACGCACCGCGCAGCTGCAAGCCGCCAAGGACGAGGTCGAGGCCTTCTCCGAGACCATCCTTCGTGCGAAGGAAGAACTGGAACGAGCCGCCAAATTCAAAGATCAATTCCTTTCCACCATGAGTCACGAACTGCGGACTCCTCTCAACGCAGTCCTCGGATTTTCGGACCTCTTGACCGAGGAACGCTACGGCCCGTTGAATGAGCGCCAGCAACGCTACGTCAAACACATTCACACCGGGGGCAAGCACCTCCTCACTTTGATCAACGACATTCTGGACCTGTCGAAGATCGAGGCGGGACGCCTTCAGTTGTCGATTGATAGCGTTCTGCTCACTACTTCGTTCGCGGAAGTTGCAGACACGATGCGTCCCCTGGTCGACAAAAAGTCTCATACCTTGGTGCAGCGCGCTCCATCTGGCCTCAGCGTTCGCGCTGATGCGACTCGGCTGAAACAGGTGCTGATGAACTTGGTCGGAAACGCGATCAAGTTCACGCCGGAGTGTGGAAAAATCGAACTGGCGGCGAAGCGAGTCGGCAACTTTGTTCGAGTGGAGGTTCGCGACTCAGGGCCCGGGATTCCGCCCGAAGAACAACAGCGCATCTTCGATGCATTCTATCGCCTTCGCCGAAGCGAAAAGGCGGTGGAAGGCACGGGCCTCGGCTTAGCCATCACACAGCGTTTGGTTGAACTTCATGGAGGCGAACTGGGCGTCGAAAGCGAGGTCGGTGTCGGGAGCTGCTTCCACTTCACGCTCCCGGTCGTTCCCACGTTTGTAGCGGAGGGCCCGGACGCATCCGTGTCGGGGCCGCTCCCTGCGCTTGCGGGCACTCGCATTCTCGTCGTCGAAGACGATTCGAGCGCCGCGCAACTGCTCGAGACCCAGCTGACGTCCGCCGGCTGCGCCGTGACCGTTTGCCGCGAACCCGATCGCGCTCTCGAGGTGGCCGCGGAGCTTCAGCCGTCCGCGATCACCATCGACATCGTCATGAAGCCCATCAACGGGTGGGAGCTGTTGTCTCTTTTGAAGTCCGACCCGCGCACCGCTCTCATCCCGGTCATTGTCGTCACGATCGTCGACCAACCATCGACCGGCGCTCTGCTTGGCGCCGACGAATACATCGTCAAGCCCGTTGACAAAGCCACTCTTCTCGCCGCCATCGAACGCTGCATGAATCGCCTCGGAAGCACGGACAGCCGCTCGATCCTCGTGGTGGACGACGACGAGCCCACCCGCGAGTTTATCGCCGAGCTCTTGTCGAAGAACGGGTTTGCCGTGCGCACCGCCGCCGACGGCCCACAGGCTCGCAGGCACGTCGCGGCAGCTCTGCCGGAGCTGGTAATTCTCGACCTGATTCTTCCCGGCGTAAGCGGATTCCAGTTGCTTACCGACTGGCGCCGCGATTCGCGCACCGCGAATCTCCCCGTTTTCGTCCTGACCAGCAAGGATCTCACTCCCCAGGAGAGAGAATATCTTCGCGCAAACTCCGAAGCGCTCTTCCAAAAGCAGGAGCCCTGGCAACAGGAGCTTCTCAGCTGCCTGGAGCGTGCATTGCTCTCCGGAATCGCCGGGTCGGAGCGTCGCGCGTGAGGCAGCGCATACTCGTGGTCGAGGACAATCAGCCGAATCGCGAGCTCCTCTCCGATTGGCTCGAAGCCGAAGGCTTTGAAGTTCTCTCGGCGGAGAATCTGCAGGAATCCTTTGCCACGCTCGGCAACGAGGCGATCGATGCAGTGCTGCTCGACGTGCAGCTGGGAGCCGACGACGGTCTCCGCGTGGCCACCTGGCTGCGCAATCAGCCTAGCCTGCGCAACACTCCCGTCATCGCTGTCACCGCGCACGCCATGGTGACCGACCAGGAGCGCGTGCTCAACGCGGGCTGCAATGCGAGTATCTCGAAGCCCATTGATTTCCGTTTGCTCCGCAACCAGCTCGACCGCTGGCTCGGCCAGCCCGCCTACTCGCCGCCGGCCTCATAACCATGACCACATCCCAAACGAAACCCCTCCAAGCCGAAGCCGCAGCAGCCAGGCGGCCCACGCGCGTCCTCGTTGTCGACGACGACGCTGCGGCCTGCGAGTTGATTTACGACATCCTGGTCGCCGCCGAAATGGACTGCGTCACGATGACCGACAGCCGTCAGGCCGCGGCGCGCCTCGCGCGCGAGAAGTTCGACGCGATTTTTCTCGACGAACGCATGCCTGAGCTCGATGGCATCGAACTGGCTCGCCTCGCCCGCGCCACCGGCATGAACCGCTCGACACCCATCGTCATGATCACCGGCGAAGAGGACCGCACCCTGCTCACGCGCGCTTTCGAGTCGGGCGTCAACTTCTTTCTCTTCAAGCCCATCGACCGCCACCGCATCCTCCGCCTCATCCGCGTCTCGGAGGACTCGATCGAGCGCGAGGCCCGGCGCTTCAATCGCGTGAAACTGCAATGCAACGTGGCGCTCGAATGCGAATCGAAGCGGCTCACAGGCACTACGCTCGATATCAGCCTCGGTGGTCTGTTCGTGCGAGCCTCCCAGGCGCTTCCCGTTGGTTCGAACGTCATCGTGAAGCTGGAAATTCGGGCGGGGCAGGCGCCCTTGCGCTTCGGCGCGCGGGTCGTTCGCGTCAGCGGCGAGGATTGCATGGGGCTCCAGTTGGAAAACGTCCGTTCCGAGGACCAGCGCGCCCTTCAGGAATTTCTGCTTCCCCTCGTCCTCGCCGAGCGCGGATAAGTGCGCGATTCGGTCGCATCCACGTGGACTGTACGCGCGACGTGGCCGTGTGGTATCCTTCCCCCGCTCGAACTACGGCACTCACACACGAAAGCGCACACTCCGGACGCCGTTTTTGGTTCCCAGGCCATAAAGGTTTGATGGAGCTGTCTCCGGACCGATCGACCGTGAGCTTCTTCTGAGCGCCAGGATGGTCACAAAACATGTCGACACCCGCCGCGACGCCGATGACGACCACGCTGCAACTGGCGCATTCACCGGACAGTGACGATGCCTTTATGTTTTACGCCTTGGCCACGGGAAAGGTCCGCCTGCCCGGCGTGAAGTTCAATCACATTCTGTGCGATATCGAGACGCTCAACCACGAAGCCCGCAAGGAGACCTACGACGTTACGGCCGTGAGCTTTTACGGCTACGCCTTTGTCGCGGACAAATACCTGCTGCTCGATTGCGGCGCCAGCTTTGGCGAAGGCTATGGCCCGATCGTCATCTCGTCGCATCCGATCAAGAAGAACGACCTCAAGGGCCGCAAAGTGGCCATTCCCGGCACGCTCACCACTTCCTATCTCGCGTTGAAGCTGTTTGAGCCCAACGTCGAAATCGTCACCATGCCGTTCGACAAGATTCTCGATGCCGTCCGCAACAAGGAGGTCGAAGCCGGCTTGCTGATCCACGAAGGGCAGCTGCTCTTCTCGCAGATCGGGCTGCACCGCGTCGTCGATCTCGGCCAGTGGTGGCAGGAGGAAACCGGTCTTCCGCTTCCGCTCGGCGCCAACGCGATTCGCCGCAGCCTCGGCAACGACATGGGCCGCCAGGTCGCGCGCATCATCCGTGAAAGCGTCGGCTACGCCCTCGAGCACCGCGATGCCGCGCTCGAATACGCCCTGCAATTCGCGCGCGATATGGATCCGGTTCTCGCCGACAAGTTTGTCGGCATGTACGTGAACCGCTGGACGCTCGACTACGGTGAAGAAGGACGCCGCGCCGTCCGCGATCTCCTCGCCCGCGGCGCCGCCGTGGGACTCGTCCCATCGTCGTTCCAGGTCGAATTCCTCTCCGAAGCCGCCTGATTCCGTCGCGCGGAGTTCGGTGCGCCATCGCGAAAAATCCTCTGGCCGTGCGGCTTCGCATTTGGGCACATCCCTACTCGGCGCGGCACGCATCTAAATAATTGGAGCGTCCGCGGGTCGTAGTGACGCGTCCAGCCTCAGCCCCGCGCCCTCGGTCGAGACCTCGGCACGTTCTGCTGATCTTGTCGATATTTAAAGGAGATAGCCACATGCATTGGAGTGCAAAGCAATTTCTCGGTGGACTCGCGATTCTAGTATTTGCCCTTGCAGTTTGGGCTCGGCCCGACAAAACCTACGAGGCCACGTGGGATACTTCCCAGGCCACGATGATCGGGCACACTCAAATCAAACCCGGCACATATAAAGTCGAAGCTCGCGCGAATCAGAACACGCTCGATATCGTACGCAACGGAAAAGTAGTTGCGCAGCTTCCGTGCCAGTGGATTCAGTTGCCGAAGAAAGCCGAATATACCGAAGTCGACACCAACCGTAACCAGCTCGTTGAAATCGAATTTTCCGGAAAGGCCGAAGCGGTCCGCGTCGCCGGGTCCGCCAAAGGTAGTTGATCGAAATGATCGGGGGCGGGACACGCCCGCCCTCTTCATTGTGTGCCGAGCATGTTCGGCAGCCTGGAGGTGAAAGTCCTCTACCCATCCTGATGGAGGAGAAGGGTTAGCGAAGCGCAAGGGCCGAGCCGCGAGGCGAGGTCTGAAAGAAGCGTGGAGCAAACACGCGAGCCGATGGACAAGAACTGGATTTGAGGCCTACGGTGCCGGGCGAGCGAGCAATTGATCGCGAAGCCCACATCCATCAAAGGCACTGGTGGTAAATCCGGCGGTTGTGCGTGGAAGGCGATCGAACTTACCTCGGGAGATCTGCTGCATGTCACGGAATCGTGACTGAGGGTGAAGCGATTCACTCTGACCGTGCAGCAGAAGTCAGCAGCGGGCGTAGTAGTCGCGCAAGCGATGAAGGCCCAAACAGCAGGGAGCGGCAAGTAGGACGCAGGACTCGATGAGCGACAAGCGGCAGAAGAACCAGCTAGTGCTGGCCTTTACTGAGGAGGGGAGGAGTGAAGCTCCGAAGGCTTCTCAGGAAGGGACCGAATCGCTCACGGCGAAATGCGAAACCGAACGTCCAGCTAGTCACGAGCAGTTGATGGAAGAAGTCTGCGAGCGGGACAACTGCTGGCAGGCTTACAAGCGAGTCAAGGCGAACAAAGGAAGTCCGGGAATCGACGGCATGAAAGTCGGCGAGCTCTCGGGCTACCTGAAGCAGCACTGGCCCTCCATACGGGAACAGCTGTTGGGTGGGACCTACCAACCACAACCGGTAAGGCGAGTAGAAATCCCGAAGCCGGACGGCGGGGTGCGAAAGCTTGGCATCCCGACGGTGCTGGATCGCTTTATCCAGCAAGCGGTAATGCAGGTTCTGCAACGCAGATGGGACCCGACATTCTCCGAACACAGCCACGGGTTCCGTCCAAAACGCTCGGCGCATCAAGCGGTAGCCAAGGCACAGCAGTACATCGCCGCAGGCCATCGCTGGGTGGTAGACCTTGATCTTGAAAATTCTTTGACCGGGTCAATCACGACAAACTGATGGCGGCGATCGCCCGGCGGGTGACCGACAAGAGAGTGCTCCGATTGATCGGAGCGTTCTTAAAAGTGGGTGTGATGGAGAATGGGCTGGTGAGTCCGGCGGGGGAAGGGACACCGCAAGGTGGAGTCATCACTCCCCTTACGCAAAAGGTAACTTTGCTCATCTGGCCGACTTGGCGGCGAACCGCCGTTTCGTGGGGGGCCCGATGGGACTGGGATGCTGTGACGAATGGTGATGGTGTCGTCGCCTACCAGGACGTCTTTGACCACGAGCCGTACGATTCGCTGGCGCTCCGTGACATTAAGCGTCTCAGCGGCACTGCGCAAGCGTGCGAGGAACGCCGTGAGAGTTTCCGCCAGTCGCAGGAAGGCCGCCCGATCGTTGGTCTGGTCAGCGATCGCCTGCAGCTCAGCACGAAGCGTCTGTTCACGCTGACGCAGCGCGGGCATGCGCTCGCGCAACTGTTCGATCGACAAGAGTGCTTCCTGGTAGGCGTTGAGAAGTCGTTCCACGCCTTTGCCAACATGCGTCAACTCTCTCTGCAGACGCTGCTCACGTTTTTGGGTCGGATCGCAGGAGCGCGCGACCGCCAACCGACGGTCCAGTTCCTGCTGGATCAGCGTCGGGTCTTCCAGCAGTCGGATCACCTCCGCCCAGACGATCTGATCGAGGAGATCCTGTCGGACAAGACGCCGGTTGTCGCAAATAGGGCCACCCAGTTTGCGCCAGCTATCGGAGCCAATACATTTGTAATAGTGGATCTTGCGCGCGCTCGTGCGCGTCGATACGCGCGAAAAGGCGTAGCCGCACTTCTGACAGCTGACCAGCCCCTGCACCACACTCGGCTCAATAGTGCGACGGCGCGATCGTATTTTGTTCTCTTGGAGAAGCTCCTGTGCACGAGCGAAGCGATCTTGGCTGACCAGGGCAGGCACAGGGATCTCGATCCACTCTTCGCGCGGGCGCTCGTGGCCGGCGGTCATGCTGGGCGTAGTCACACCCCGCCGGCGCAGCGGGCGAAGAACGCGCGTTCGTGCAGAGACGCGCGTCTTGCCGAAGCAAGCGACGCCGCGATACGCAGAGTTGCGCAGTATGGCCCAGACGGTCGAGCGCTCCCAGCGGGCAGCGGCCTTGCGCGTCGGGATGCCTCCGGCGTTGATCCGGCGGGTCATCTCGCCGATGCTGAGTCCTTCCACCGTGTACATCTCATATATGCGCTGCACCACACGAGCCTCGCCTTCCAGCACGCTGTACGCGGCGGGCGCCTCGTCGGTTTTGCGGATATAGCGGTAGCCGTACGGAGCACCGCTCATCACACTGACCTCGCCCGAGTGGGCCCGGTGTCGCTTACCGCGACGCGATCGCTCCAAGATCTGCGCCCGCTCATATTCAGCGATCATGCCCTGGAACTGCACCAGCAGTTGATCTTCCGCGCTGGCACCCTGCGGCGCTTTCACAAACAGCGTCTCGACTCCGTGGCGGGCGAACTCCTCGATCAACAGGATCTGGTAGGCGTACTTGCGGCTCAGTCGATCCGGCGAGTACGCGAGCACGACCTGGATCTGCCCTTCGGCGGCCAGGTCCCGTACACGCTCCAGGCCCGGGCGCTCGAGCGTCGCTCCACTATAGCCGGCATCTTCGAAGACCCACTCTTTGGGCACCTCCAGATCGTGGGCCTGGGCGAACTCGATCAGCGACGCCGTCTGGCTCGCGATCGTGTTCTCCTCGCGCTGCTGCTCCGACGAGACCCGCGCGTAGATTGCCGTCATCCTCATCATCGAACTCCTTTACACGCCCACCGACAGGGCGCTCCCGACGGGGCACCAGAATATCGTAGGCTTGGGCGAGCTTCGACTCGCGCAGGCGATCGAACGCATAGTCGACGTGGATTTGAAGCGCGCCGCTTCTTGCGCGCGGCTTAGCCATGCTTTTTTAGAGCACCCAGAAACGCGATCAACGCGCGTGTCACGATTGCTCCGATAGTCAGGCCACTGCTTCTCGCATACTTCCGCAACAGACGTACTGTGCTCGGCGGAAGCTTGAGCGTGATCGGCACCGTAGCCTCCGTGACTTCGACCGGCCGGTCGAGATGGGAGGCTTCCTCCAGGTACCGGTATGCTTGACGCTCGGACAGGTCGAACTCGCGTGACAACCGCTGCACCGCCTCGGGCAACGCGACATGCCGTTCGAGCAGGCCGTGAGCCGTGTTCAACTGCCGAGCCTTGTCTGCTTTGGTCGATCGAGTCATCTGTCATAAAGATATTACCTCTTAAGACGAAGGTCAAGTACTGGAGAACTCCCGCGCCAGCCTGTGACCACCCGTTCAAATTGGAAGTTACCTTTTGCGTAAGGGGAGTGGTCAGCCCACTGCTGGCCAATCTGTTTCTGCACTATGCACTAGATCGATGGCTGGCGGCGAACTATCCTCAGGTGTTATTCGAGAGGTACGCCGATGATGTCATCGCGCACTGCAGGACCGAGAGGCAGGCCCAGGAAATGAAGCAGGCCATTGCTGAGCGTTTACAGGCTTGCGGACTGGAACTCCATCCGGAGAAAACGAAAATCGTCTATTGCAAGGATGATTTTCGGAAGAGCACGTACCCAAACGAGAAGTTTGATTTTCTCGGCTACACGTTTCAGCCCAGGAGATCAAAGAATCGCAAAGGGAAGTTCTTCATCAATTTCAGTCCGGCGGTCTCGAACAAAGCAGCGAAGGCCATCCGCGACACATTCCGGAGCTGGAAACTGCCAAAGCGCAGCGATAAGGCGATCGAAGATCTGTCACGGATGTTCAATCCCATTATCCGGGGTTGGCTCCAATACTACGGGCGGTACTATCGCTCGGCACTTTACCCGACGATGCGTGAACTGGATCGAGATCTGGCCCTTTGGGCCAAGAGGAAATACAAGAAGCTGCGACCCCATCTTCGCAGAGCGACACACTGGATCGCCCGCATCTCGCGTCGCGCTCCGGACTTGTTTGCACACTGGCAAATGGGAGAGCGGCGTGGCTCCATGACGGGAGCTGTATGAGTCGAGAGGCCCATGTACAGTTCTGCGAGCGCCTCGGGGTGAGACTCCCCGGGGCGACTCACCGCAATATTTACGTCCGCAGCCAACGAGCAGGACAGCGGGTGATGACGAACGTCACGCGCTTCCTCACGCGACGGCTCAAACTCAAGGTGAACGAGGCCAAGAGTGCGGTGGCTCGACCGATGGAGCGGAAGTTCCTGGGGTTCAGCTTCAGCCGCGACAAGGAACCGAAGCGGCGTATCGCGCCGAAGGCCCTGTTGCGCTGTAAGCAGAAAATTCGGGAACTGACACGACGGACACGCGGGATCAGTCTGGAGCAGATGCTGAAGCAACTCACGGCCTACTTAAGGGGCTGGAAAAGCTACTTCGGCTACTGTCAGACTCCTTCGCTGCTGAAAACTCTGGACCAATGGATACGACGTCGGTTGCGATCCATGATCTGGAAGCAGTGGAAGCGGGGGAAGCACCGGTACGCGAGGTTGCGTCATCTCGGGATCGGTCGGGACCTGGCCGCACAAACGGCGGGCAGCCCACACGGCCCTTGGCATCTGGCGAACAGCCCGGCCCTTGCTCTCGCGCTTCCCATCGCTTACTTCGATTCGCTTGGTCTACCTCGCCTGTTCGATGGCGACGCATAACCTTCTGAACCGCCGTACGCGGACCCGCATATACGGTGGTGTGGCAGGGGAGAGCGGGTGACCGCTCCCCCTATGCCGATTGCCAATCGGATCGGGTCGCTGGCGGCGACGATCGAGTTTTCGCAGCACTGCCAGCAGATGTTCCCCAGTCGCCACGGATTTTGAAACTACGTTTCGGATGCCGGCCGCTCGAGCGTCTTTCAGAAGCTGCTCGGTATTGTGCATCGTGAACATGATCATTTCCGTGCTCGGCGCTACGGCCCTGATCTCCCGCACTGCCTCGAGCCCGTTCATGACGGGCATCTGTAGGTCCAGGATCACCACATCCGGACGGAGCGCTTTGACCTTTTCAACAGCCACCCTGCCGTTTTCCGCCTGCCCGCACACCCGCCATGGGGTATTTCGCTCGAGCTGATCCCGCAAAGCAACGCGAACATAAGGGTTGTCGTCGACAATGAGAACAGTATAGGACATTGGCCTCCGCCGTCCTTCGCAGGGTGCTGGCCGGGGCCATGTGCGAAAGGTCTACGGACGGCGTCTTGTACAGGTCAAATCCAACCTACCGCTTGCTGACGGGCGAAACAATACCGCGAACTCTGTACGCTACCGCACGTATATTCGTGCGCTGCTACTACGTCGCGGGCAATACCAGGCGACCGGCGAGAAATTCCACCCGTGGTACGTAGAGGAGAGTACACTTACCTGGTCTCTTCTAGCATCCTTCCGCCGCGCCCTTCGGGTGACGGTTCCTTGCGAAATCAGACAGGCGTTCGACCGGCAAGGAGCCGTCGTGACCAAGAACACCCTTCGTGTATCCTCCGCGCAGGTGTCCGCCGACGGTGACGGTAATTCGATTGCCAGTGAAATCCTCCTCAGTCTCTCGCCCGACCAACGCTGTCAAATGCTTTCGAAACTGGAAAGGGTGCGGCTGAAGCTTCATCAAGTGATCCATGAGCCGGGAGAAACGATCAAATCCGGCTACTTCGTCAACTCGGGATTGATCTCCGTTCTCGTCGTTCAGCCCGACGGCAAGTCCGTGGAGGTCGGCCTGATCGGCAAGGAAGGCTTCATCGGTTTGCCCCTGCTCGTGGGATACCGCACGAGTCCGACCCGCACCGTTGCGCAGGCCGATGCCACGGCATACAGGTGCGATGCGGACGCGCTCCGGGAATTCGCGCGGCAGTTTCCTGAGTTAGGACAGCAGATCCATCGGTTCGGCCAGAAGCTGGCGATGCAGAGCACGCAGATCGCCGCATGCAATCGCCTTCATGATGTGGAAGAGAGGCTCGCTAGATGGATCGCGATGAGTCAGGACCGAATCCTTTCCGATACTCTTCCTCTGACTCAGGAATTCCTCGGGCAAATGCTTGGGACGCGCCGCTCGAGCGTGACGGTCGCCGCGGGCATCTTGCTGAAGGCCGGATTGATTTCCTACACCCGCGGCAGCGTGACGATCTTGAACCGCCAAAAACTGGAAGACGCGGCCTGCGACTGCTACGGGATCGTCAAACAACAGCTGGAAGAATGGGAAGCGGAAGAGCAATAAAATCTCTGTGCGAAGCCGCACACTCACACGCAACTTAGCGTACCGACACGATGGGTATTTCGGAAATACTCTCCGCTAGCAAGGTCCACCGAAAGCAAGAAACGCTGCGAAGTCGTTGGACGGGCGAATGCTGTTGGCAGCGAGGAATTTGAATATGAATGCCCCGCTCGATATTTTCCAGATGATCCCCGTTGATCGCGTCCTCTGGCGTGGCACCGCAGGGACCGTTGAAGAAGCGCAGGTGCGTGTCCGGGAGTTCGCCGGCCGCTCACCGGGCAAGTACCTGATCCTCTGCGTGCAGACCGGAACCCGGGCTCGTCGTCGACACGGACGACCCAGATTTGGCGGCAACGGTCGAGCACGTCAGCGGCGCGCCATGCTGAAAGATACGAAAGAAATACTTGGGCGTTAAGCGACCGCCAGAAGCAGCGACAGCTTCTAGACTTTCACCACGATTTTGCCAATCTGCTCGTTTGATTCCATGTAGCGGTGCGCTTCCACGATCTCTGAAAATGGAAAGACACGGTCAATACGAGGCTTGAAGTTGCCTGCCTTGACGTGATCAAAGACATACTTCTCCGCCTTTGCTCGCTTCGGTCCGCCGAATAGCTCACGAAGTGTGTATCCGCGAATGGATAGGCCTTTGCCCAGCGCAAAGAATAGAGGAAACGGTGTTGGCTCAGGCGCGAGCGCTCCATACTCAAAGATTGTCCCTCCAGGAGCCGCAGCCTGGGCTAACAGCTCGATGCCCTTGCCCGCAATGGGGTCGAAGATCACGCGAGCCCCTTTGGCATCCGTGATTTCTTTCACTCGCGCGACAAAATCCTCTTCCTGGGTTGCGATGACGTGGGTCGCTCCAACTTCGAGCAGCGTGGCCTTTTTCCGGGATGTACGCGTGGTTGCGATGCTGATGGCGCCTTCCGCTTTGACCATTTCGATGGCGGCGATTCCGACGCTGCTACTGGCTGCGGTGATAATTACGAAATCGCGTTTTGTAATTTGGGCGTGGGAAATCAGCGCGCCATAAGCAGTCAGGTATTGCATCCAAATGGATGTGCCCTCTTCCGGCGTCAGCTTTTCTGGGTAAGCCGCCAGGGCACTGGGCGGAACGATGGCTACTTCTCCATACACGCCATATTGCGACATGAGAAATGCGGGAACCGTGCTGGCCTGCTTGCCGATCCAACTTTTGTCCACGTCCGGGCCGACCGCCTCCACCACTCCGGCCGCTTCGTATCCGAGCTTCGATGGGAGAATGCCGGCGTTTCCAGATATTGGCCCTTGCGGAACATCACCTCTGCGCGGTTTAGTCCAATTGCTTTCACTCTCAGCCGAACTTCGCCTTTCCCTGGCTCGGGGACCGGCTCGTCCTGAATTCTCAATACCTCCGGTCCGCCCGTGGCGTGAAAGCGAACGATCTTTGCAGTCTCGTGGGCCATGCGTGTCTCCTCGGGTACTTTGGATCACTTCGTGACCGGAGAGGATTCGAAAATGCGCGGGATTGCCTAAAGCGCGGCTCGCTCTTCCAACCGGCGCCGGGAGCAGGCGCGCTGCACCCATGAAAGCGCACGAAGAGATTCGAACGCGCGCGATGTCCGCAGACCGCCCGCCGCGCCTGAAAACGTTGCGATAACTGGGGCATGAACCATGCCCTCGTCGGGGGATAAAAGGCCCCGAAACGACGAAGAAAGCGGATTTTGGCGCGATTTTGCAC
>CAWIIK010000011.1:0-727217 GCA_963836125.1 uncultured Acidobacteriota bacterium | reverse complement strand
ATCTGTTGCTGCGCAAAAGATTCTATCTTCGGACGGGAGCGCAGAGTCGTCAGGCTTTCCTGTTTCATGCTAGTCGGTGCGACCGAGTTGTAAAGGCCGTCTTCGCCAGACTAGAGTCTCAAGCGCGATGAGGATGTGAAGGACTAGAGTCGGTCGGGTTAACCACAATTAAAAAGTTAAGCGGAGTGAAACCGCCCTAGTAACTGAATACAGCATTCATGGCCTGCCATGATCGGTGGCGTTATGAACGGCAGACTAATTTCAATTGTTGTGCCTTTTGAGCCAGAACTGACATGGAACTGCCCTTTCATAATTCGTGTGCGTTCACGCATCCCAGCCATGCCGACTCCGATAAGGCCAGTGCCTGAATTGATGTGCTTGAGAACTTCGGGAGCTATGCCACGACCGTTGTCGCTGATCTTTAAAGTAATTCCTTCCGCATCTTGCATAATTGTGATCTTTGCAACGCAGCTACCAGAATGGCGGTGAATATTCGCAAGACTTTGCTGGACGACTCGAAAAATCCCGGTTTCACTATCTGTAGGCAAACGTTTGAGGCCTTCCGCAATATCCAGTTCCACTCGTATGCTACTCCGTTTGGCAAAGCCCTCTGAATACCCCGCAAGTGCGGCAGGAAGCCCCATTTCATCTAACAGTGGCGGGTGAAGCAGATAGGACATTGTTCTGATTTCAGATGTACAGCAAGTCACCATCTCAATGGAGTCGGAGATTCGCTTTGCTTGCGAGGTCGTGAGCGATGAGCCCGCTCCAGCGCACTGAGATTCATTTGAATCGCGGCAAGATATTGGCCCGCACTGTCATGTAATTCGCGAGCGATTCGCCTAGCCTGGTCGTCTTGGAGCTTAAGTGTCCGAGTCGTGAGCTCCCGGAGGCATTCCTCTGCCTGACGTTGCGCTGTCACTTGCATTTCAAACTCGACAGTACGCTTTTTGAATTTAGTCTCAAGGCTATGTAGTGCCGCGTGCAGTGCCGCCACGCGCTTATTGCCGATCCCCAATATCGTCGCATTGTTTGCTGGGACTGCCCGCAAGGCGACGCCATTTGAAGTCTGCTCGCGCAGAGACTGGCCAGTATGACTCATAGGTTTTCCCTTCAGACCGCAGCTTGCAAATACCCATGTTCGGTAATCCGGATTGGCGGATCATACGGGAACTAAATGTGGCGAACTGTCCTAAAAGAGGCAGTCCTCGAAAACAAGCTAACCACGTGATTGTCGAGAATAACCCTGGTCGCCAAAAAGCACGGGAAACACACATGATGGAAATGGCCGCAAAAAGGATGGCGTCACTTTAGTGAGAAATGGATCTCCATGGCTTGCAACCGAGGAACGATATTGTCTCCACGATTGTGGCTGAAATCGTGTCAAAACCCCATCCAAATCCACCCCGACTGCTACAACCGCAGCTACGACGACGGCCAATTGTGTCTTTCTAGCATAAGGATCGGTATCCGAGGGCTTTGCCTGTGTGTCATTTAACCGGCCGCACGAGCCAAAATTAAGTCCAAAGGTGCGAAACGTCCTGTCTAAACGGCAGTTCGACGCAGTGCTTGGAGCAAGGATTTGAACAATTCCGCAATGCGACATGCGAAAGTGATTCCTTACTCGTGCAGGACAACACTCAAGAGGGAATTGTCGATTTGGATCACGCCATTGTATTGAATGAAGCCCAGTTTCCTAAATTTATTCATGAAAAAATTGACTCGGGATCGGGTTGTGCCAATCATCTCCGCCAGCATTTCCTGCGATA
The DNA here is from genome assembly GCA_963836125.1 of uncultured Acidobacteriota bacterium. Lineage (GTDB taxonomy): Bacteria > Acidobacteriota > Terriglobia > Acidiferrales > UBA7541 > Palsa-295. The sequence continues at coordinate 725,448 of CAWIIK010000011.1, read as the reverse complement.
TTTTGAGGAGCACCTTTTGAGGACTGCCGGGGGTACCATAGCGCGCCAGCAGCAGCAGAGTACGCGCCAAGCGTTTCTCGGTGGAGTTAAAGAGTTGGTCTACTAAATCCTCCTCGACTCGGATGTTTCGTGCCAGCATATAAGCGATGAAACGGTCGGAAAACTCATGCTCCCCGTGGAGCACCCGAATCATCTCGTTTTTCTCAATGATGAGCACGGTGGTGTGTGCGACGGTCGTCGCAGACGCCATGCAAACGGTCTGGCCCGCAAGGCACCCTTCGCCCAAAAAGTCGCCCGGTCCAAGAATTGCTACAACTGCTTGTTTACCGGACTCATTCACAACAGTAAGCTTCACGCCCCCTTCCCGAATGTACATCACATTTTTGGCGGCATCACCCTGGGCGAACACGGTCTCTTTTTTTCGAAACGTGCCAATCTTCCTTCCTAGGCCGGCGGCATCCAGAAACAAATTTACATCGAAAGCCGGAACTTCCTGAATTCGCTTTTGGAGGGAGCGACGGACCTTGATGGATACACGCCGAGTGGCCGTTGACGCCATGCTGTGGGAGGATAGCACGGCATCCAGCACTCTTCAATATTGAGCCTTCGATGTCTTGTGACGCCCCAAAAGCGAATTCAATAAGGTCTTATGGGCTCAGATATTACGGGGCTTTCTAGTGGCTTCGGAGTAGTCTCCGCAGCGACTGATGCACTATGAGTCCTGCTTCCCAAAACGGCTCATCAGCAGATTCACTCGCGAAGGCTTGGACCCACCCATTTCCACGTGAACTTGGTGGTTTGGGCTGGGAATCTCACTACGGGCGGACATTGCGTTTGTGGAGTTCTGGAGCACCATCTAGCCGCGATTCCTCGGCGGGCCCGGGGGGGCGTAATTGAGCAACTGGAATGTTCAAACCAGTGCCCGCATTTTGAGGACGCGGTCAGCGCGCCCGAGACGAATTGCTAGCCCGTAGGTGAATGCCAGCAGATAGACAGCGACATCTCTAAGCAACTGTGCGAAATGGGACTACATCTATTTCATCCCGATGTCACCATGGTTAGATGCTGAATAAGAAAGCTACAAAAGAACCTGGCAACTCGACACATGTCCTGGCTGGGAAAGAAATGGCGAAACCGCGCATGGCTAGGTCAGCAAGAATAGCGGAACTAAATTCAGATACTGCGCGCATTCCGATACGGCCAAGTGCCAGCATGCCCGGAACGGTTGATAAAATCATCCCGTCTCTGGGTTCTCAGCCGGAAAATGCACAGATTAGGATTGATCGTACCGAACATCGGTATCGAGATTTCCGTATTGAAAATACGCTGACTGACGAGAATGGCGACACTGTGACGCTCAAAAAGGGGGCTCGCGTCGAGGTTACAGTCACAGCTGACAAAAAAGACGTCAACAACCGCACTTGATGAAGACTGCCGGCCACGTTCGAGATCGAGCCCTAGAGGTGAAGCGCTCACACCCATAACCACGTCAAATGGAACTCAGAGCCTGTCGTGGCGTGATCGTGAAAAAATTGTTTCCAATAGACGAGTCGACGGCCAGAATCTCGATGATGCGAGTGACGAGAGTCTGTTGTTCCTTCGACTCGGTGGTTAGGACCGAAGTTGGGAACAATTTGGGAACAATAACCGCCGAATACCGGCACAAGCCGTGATATAAGATGCGCGAAAGACATAGACGAGACAACTACTTAGCGTTTTAGAGCTTACCTTGGGCACATCCGCGCAGAGCCTTGTTGGAAACCTGACGCACCTGCCGCGTGAGCAAGTGCTTCCCCGGATCAACCTGCGTTAACGGAGAGGTAATCTCCTTGGCCTGCCGTGCAGAAAGCCCTTGGTCCTGCGAATCACTTTCGGCTTGGGATATCATGCAGGCGGAGCAAATCGAGTCGATGAGCGAGAAGAATGAAACGGTGCTGCGGAAGACGCCACTCTTTGCCAACCTCACAGACACAGAGATGGGCGCGTTGGCCGGGCGAATCACCAACCGACGTTTTGAGCGCGGCGCACTATTATTCAGCGAGGGTGACCCTTGCACGGGTCTTTTTCTTGTGGCGTCGGGCAAGATTCGCATTTTCAAGCTGTCGCCAGCGGGCCGTGAACAAGTTCTAGCTGTGGAAGGGCCAGGGAGCTCTTTCGCAGAACTTCCGGTCTTTGATGGGGGCAATTATCCGGCCTCTGCCACTGCATTGGAGAACGCCGAAGTACTCTTCATTTCGCGCAAGGATTTTCAGAATTTCTGCCGCGAACATCCAGATGTAGCGCTCAAAGTGATTGCCGTGGTTGGTTCACGACTGCGACGCCTGATCGGAATCATCGAAGACTTATCGTTCACGACGGTAAGGCACCGATTGATCGCCCTTCTCCTGCGATTGGCTCAGGCAAGCGGAACGACCTCAAAAGAAGGCGTCCACGTGGAACTCACGAAGACACATCAAGACCTAGCGGCGGAATTAGGAACAGTGCGAGAACTCGTCTCCCGCAATCTGAGCCGACTCCAGGCTGAAGGGTTCTTAGAAGTAGATGGTCGGAGAATTGTAGTGAAGGACCTCGCGGGCCTAAAACGCGAGCAGAAAGCTTCTGAGTAGTTACCTCTCCTTTTTGATATTTGCAGGGCCATAGTGACTTTGGTCACTGCCTCTTTGTGTCTCCCCATCCACACTATGAACTGTCGCGGAGGTAGTTATGAATTTCAATGACGAAACCAAAGTTAAGGACATTGCGCTTTCGAATCCAGCGGCCAGGCAAATTCTCGAAGATGCCGGGCTGGACTACTGCTGTGGTGGCGGGAAGTCATTGCACGATGCGTGCCTGCATGCAGATGTTCCGGCTGAAGAAATCCTGACCCGTCTGCGTGAAAACAGCAAAGACGTAGATCCCGACGAAGCAAGCTGGACATCGGCACCCCTTAGTGATCTGACACGGCATATCCGTGACAGGCACCATCGGTACGTTCGCGAGTCAATCGCTCGGGTTCAACCTCTGTTGGAAAAGGTAGAAACAAAGCATGGAAAGAGTCACTCCGAAATTGCAGATATCCGGAGACTCTTCGCCGAAGTGGCGCGAGAGATGATCATGCACATGCAGAAAGAGGAACAGATTCTGTTCCCATACATCGACGCACTAGAGAGGGCGACAAATTCACACGGCTCTATCGAGCCTCCCTTCTTCCAAACGGTGCGGAATCCGATCCACGCCATGATGAAAGAGCATGACGCAGCGGGAGAATTGGTGAAGCAGATTCGCAAAGCCAGTTTGGAATACACGACTCCTGCGGATGCATGCACAAGTTATAAGGCGCTGTACCAGGATTTGAGGGAGTTCGAAGCGGACCTTCACCAGCATGTGCATCTGGAAAACAACATCCTCTTCCCCCGTTCAGTGGAAATGGAAGCTGCGGTCATCTAAGGAAGTGAGGGTGCCATGTCGATTTCACTTGAAGCACCAATGACAACCACCAAGAGCGAGCGCCATTCCTCGCTCTCTCCCGCCCAGATAATGGAGATCGCCCGCGCGCGTGAGGCGTCTCTTTCGCGCCTCCTCATGGCTTATATCAGCTCTGGGCTTGTTTTCATGCTGCTGCCAGGTACATTCCTCGGAGTGTGGAACCTTCTCCAGATCAGCGGGCGCGAGAGCGCTGGGTCCATTTCGCCTGCGTGGTTACAGGCTCACGGCCACGCACAGGTGTTCGGCTGGATAGGAAGTTTTATTTTGGGCATTGGTTTCTACTCGATTCCGAAGCTACGCGGCGCAACGAAGCCAGGCTTCGATGCGGCCTGGGCATGCTGGGCAATGTGGACAATCGGTGTGGCGGTACGCTGGGCCGCGAATGTTTACGCGTGGCAGTGGCGTTTGCTGCTTCCGCTCTCGGGCGTCCTCGAACTGGCGGCGTTCCTGATTTTCTTCAGTGCGGTTTCACAGCACCGGCCTGAAGATTCCGGCAAGAGCCGACTGGAGCCGTGGATTTGGGTGGTTATCAGCGCAAGCACAGGGTTGATGTTGACGCTGATTGCGAACCTAGCGGCGTGCTTCTATCTTGCGATGCGCGGCGCAAGCCCGGCATTGTCACACATTCTCGACCAACGCTATCTGGTGTTGGTCGCATGGGGATTCCTGGTGCCGTTCGTTTGGGGGTTCAGTACCAAATGGATGACAGTGTTCCTTGGTCTCAAGCCGGTTCGTCCCAAGCTGCTCTTGGGTGCGCTGGTGGTGAACTTTGCGGGCGTTGTTTTGACGCTCTTGGGATGGGGAGCTGAAGCGACCGCCTTCTTTGTGGTCAGCACAGCTCTGGCAATTGCGGCGCTGCGAATGTTCGAACCCGCGCGACAGGAGCCAAAAACACGCGGCGTTCACCCCAGTTTCCCATTCTTCGTCCGCATGGCCTACGGCTGGCTGCTGGTGGCAGCGCTACTTGGGGTAGGCGCGGTGGTCTGGGACTCTTCTGGCGGGATTTGGGGCGCTTCGCGGCATGCATTGACGGTCGGATTCATCGCGGTGATGGTCTTTTGCGTTGGCCAGCGCATTCTCCCTGCGTTTGCGGGGATGCGGCTATTGTGGAGTACGCGACTGATGCTTGTTGGGCTTCTGCTCCTCACGATTGGATGTGCTCTGCGCGTCTCCAGTGAGGTTCTCGCATATCAGGGATATGCTGGTTGGGCGTGGTCGGTATTGCCAATTTCGGCGCTGCTTGAACTGGCGGGGATTACAGCATTCGCCATAAACATTTCCGGTACGTTCATTCTAGAGCCGAGTCACGTTCAGAAACAGCCTTTGGTCGTGGGGATAAGCTAGCTACGTTCATATAGTTATTTTGAAGGAGGAGTGAGTCATGAGCGATAGTCCAAAGCAATCGGCAAGTTCTGCCGCCATTCGTTCGCCGGGGCCACTAGAAAGCCCAATACTCTCGTTTGACTTACAAGCTGAGATTGAGCGATTGCGTGGCGAAAATGCATGGCAGGGTGGGCGAAACTCAAAAACACTGGTGAAGCATCCAGATTTTCGGGTGGTGCTCACGGTCCTGAAATCCAATGCGCGCCTTCACGAACATAAAGCTGCCGGTAGGATTTCAGTCCAGGCTATCGCAGGCCACATCCGAATGCATGTGCAGGACAAAGTGATTGATTTGCCTGCAGGACATTTGCTGGCGCTGGAGCGTGCGCTTCCGCACGATGTGGAAGCTCTCGAAGATAGCGCTTTTCTGTTGACTATCGCGTGGCCGGAAGAGGCTGCAAAAACCTGACTGCGGTATCTTGCGTGTAAGGCTCGAAACATTCGGGCCCTGGCCGTCTTGTGTGGCGTTTTTGCACGCACAAGAACGCTGCTCTTGGGCGTTTCCATAGGACAATGCGCTCTTGGACCAGATAACTAAGCGAGATCACAATGAAGCCACTCTCTTTGCGTGTTCTGCGGTTATTCGGAGAAATGGACAAGGACCGGCTGGACCTCCATGCGCTATTCGAAGCGGCAGGCAACGGATCAGCCGAAAGGCGGGGCGTGCTTGACTCCGTCGACGAATTGACTCGCGCGGGTATGCTAGAAGAATGTGGTGGTGACTACTACGCGCTAACAGAAAGAGGTAAGCGAGCAATCGCCCAGCCGTGATTAACGGACAATACCTGCTCGTATCTGAGTTCCGTGGTCCGAATACCTCGGCGCGATCCCGACGTGAACCCGCGCTGGAATGAGAGGGGCAATTATGGACATTCTGGAAGTTGTCTCAATTGAGATTCCATGCAGCGCCTGCGGAGGGCGGTACGAGGTTACACTCAAACAGGTCGCACTCTCACAGAAGATGCTCCACGAGGGGTGCCCGATCCAGGTAGAAACCGAATGCCTGCCTCTAGCTTACTCTGGCATGGTGGACCAGGAACTGGTCCAGGAGCTTCAAAGAGTGTGGGTGCGTCTCGAAGAAAAAGCGCATGAAGCCGGTGGAGAAGTGAAGTTGCGATCAAAGCAAAGTGGGAGTGCTGAAGGCCCCTGAGTGGCAAAAGAAGATAATCGCAGCAGCGGAGGCGGCCAAAGATGAGTTCACAACAACCACAGAGTAAGCATGAAATGCCTATAGCGGAGGTGGTTGGCTTGGCAGGCCTTGTGAGCTATCAAGAAGGAGCTGTTGTTAGCAGGACGCTCGTCCACCGCCCTACAGGGACGGTCACGTTATTCGCGTTCGATGTGGGTCAGGGCTTAAGTGAACATACAGCTCCGTTCGACGCCTTGGCCCATGTGTTCGAGGGCGAAGCGGAAATTGTGGTTTCTGGCAAGCCACTCCGGACGGCGGCTGGCGAAGCGGTTCTCATGCCCGCAAATCAACCTCACTCACTGAAAGCGCTCAGTAGATTTAAGATGTTGCTGACGATGATTCGCTCGTGAGCGAAACGCCACTAACGGCGCTAAAATCCAATGTACGTTTTCATAAACATAAAGCCGCCGATGTGATTCCTGGCTAGGCTATCGTGGGCCATATCCGAAGGTATGGGCAGGGCAAGGTGATTGATCTGCCTACCGGGCACATGCTGGCGTTTCTGCTGACTATCGTTTGGCCTGAAGAAGCAAAAACAACCTGACTGTAATGTCGCGGGTGTAAGATTCCGAAGTATTGTTGTAGTCGCTGCATCTGGGAATCTGCCGGTCGAATCCCGATATGGGAAAGTAAAAAACGACTATTCCCAATGACCGGATCTGGCGTGTTTGGGCCGTGGCATGCATTGATGTGTGCGCGAGAGGAGAACATCATGAACGGTTCGGCAAGACGCGCATTGCTGGTTTCAAGCGGATGGATGCAGGCAGTTGTCATCGTTGTCTTATGTGGCTTTCTTATTCTCGGCATTCTCGCCTACCGCACATACACTGACGAGCCTCCGATTCCTTCTCAGGTTGTCGATCCGAGCGGACAGCTCATATTTTCAGGAGCTGACGTAATTGCAGGCCAGCAGGTATTTCTTCGCAACGGCCTGATGGAATATGGCTCGATCTTCGGACACGGCGCGTATCTCGGCCCGGACTTCACGGCAGACTACCTTCATCGTGCGGCCCTGATCGCCATCGACCACTATGGCGGCTCGTCTTCCGAAGCGGCCAAACAGCAGACCATTACCGACTTCAAGACAAATCGATACGATGGCAGCACGGGAGTACTTAAGTACTCCGGCGCACAGGCAGAAGCATTTGAGAAGCTCGACGCTTATTATGCTGGTTTCTTTGGAACGCCGGATACGAGGTTTGGGCTGAGACCCTCGGATATCACCGACCCCCAGCAAATCAGACAACTGACGGCCTTCTTTAGCTGGTCGGCCTGGGCTGGTGCGGCCTTGCGCCCGAATCTCGCTTACTCTTACACAAATAATTGGCCTCCGGAACCATTAGTCGGAAATCACCCGACAGCAGACGCAATCGTTTGGAGCGTCCTTTCCCTGATAGCTCTGCTCGGTGGCATCGGGCTGCTCCTCGCGGTGTTTGGCCGTTGGAATTTGTTGGGGTGGCACGGTCGAGAGGACCAACGCGTCTCGTTCCGCCCTCCTGACGAGGTCGTCTTGACTCCTGCGCAGCGTTCCTGTGCCTGGTTCTTTTTTGTCATGGCGCTTCTGTTTACTCTGCAAGCGCTTCTCGGGGGTGCCACTCAGCACTATCGTGCGGACATCGTGAACTTTTTCGGTTTCGACCTCGCCCGATTCCTACCCTTCAATATTGCCCGCACCTGGCACCTTCAGCTTGCGATTTTCTGGGTCTCCACATCGTTTCTTGCTGCGGGTATCTTCCTTGCTCCCATGATTACCGGCAGAGAGCCACGCCGCCAGAACTGGCTATCGTTCGGGCTTCTGGGTGCCTTGGCAATCGTCGTTTTCGGAAGTCTGGCCGGCGAATATGCGGGGATAAGTGGTTGGATTCAGCATGGGTGGTCCTGGTTCGGAGCCCAAGGCTTTGAGTACCTTGATCTTGGTCGCTTCTGGCAAATCCTACTGACAGTCGGCCTGGTCTTCTGGGTGATCATTCTTTTCCGGGGGCTTCGTGGAAGGCTGGGATCGGAGCATGTAGGGAATATGCCCTGGTTGTTCTTCTTCTCAGCACTTTCAATTCCTGCGTTCTATGCCGTTGGCTTGCTTGCCCGGACGGACTCACACTTCACCACGACGGATTTCTGGCGCTTCTGGGTAGTCCATTTGTGGGTGGAAGATTTTCTTGAATTGTTTACGACCATCATGGTCGCCTACATCTTTGTGCTGCTCGGCGTCGTATATGAACGAGTCGCCCTGAAAGTGATTTATCTCGACATCCTGCTGTATTCGGCGGGCGGTGTGGTTGGGACGATGCACCACGTCTATTTCTCCGGTGAACCCTCGATTCATATGGCGCTTGGGGCGTTTTTCTCGGCTGCGGAAGTGATCCCGCTTACATTCCTCACTCTCGAAGCGTGGAGTTTTCTCCAGCTTGGTGCGCAACAAAATACAGATTCACGCGCCCCGTTCCCGCACTTCTGGGCGGTAATGTTTCTCGCGTCCGTGGGATTCTGGAACTTTCTTGGTGCAGGCATTTTTGGTTTCTTGGTTAACCTTCCCATTGTTTCCTATTACGAGATTGGGACTGCGCTGACAGCGAACCACGCACACGCGGCAATGATGGGAGTCTATGGGATGCTGGCCGTGGGACTGGCGCTGTTTTGTTTGCGATACATGATTCCTGAGAAACGATGGAGCGACCGTGCGGCCAAGATCAGTTTCTGGTCCCTGAACATCGGGTTGGCCTGGATGGTTTTTGCCACGCTATTCCCGCTGGGCATCGTACAGCTCTATCACTCGGTCAGCGTCGGGTATTTCGACGCGCGGTCCCTTGAGTTCCTCTCGAATCGTACAAACGCTTTGCTGGAGTGGTTGCGCCTCCCCGGAGATACGCTTTTCATCCTCGGCGGGACGCTGCCTGTTCTCTACCTTTCTTGGCTCGGTGTGCGCCACATGAAACCTCGAACCACTCTTGAAGAACCACACGACGTATTGTTCACTGAAATTGTGGAAACAACGAGATCCAATGCATGATTTCAGGCGTCCACATTGAAGTAGTCCTCGCCGCGAGCTATGCGGTCTTTCTGGCTGGGGTGGCTTTCATCTTGGAAACGCTGGCGCAACATTCCCATAAACGTTCGGAGCGCTACCGAAACGCGGGGTTTGTTTACTTTCACACAATGGATTTGTGGGAATGTCCGGCAGGACGGCAATTGCTGCGTATCGACACAGATTACCAGCGCCGCATCGTCCACTATCGCGCGCCTGCGTCCGATTGCAATGCGTGTTCTCTCAAGAACAACTGTACTGACTCTAATGAAGGACGCCTCCTAAAGAGTCATTTGGATTCGTGGGTCGAATCGGAACTTCGCCGGTTTCATCGAGGAATCTCTCTGGTGTTGCTGCTCCTGGCCACGATTATTCTGGTAGCTGAAGCGGTTCGGAACGCTGCACCCCGTGACTTGCTTATCGTCGGTTGTTTGCTGCTTCCTGTGGGCCTCGCCGAGACAAAGCTTTTCGCCTCGCTCCTGAAGCACCAAGGATCGTAGTGAACGATGCTCGTCGTTTTCACAATTGGGCACTCTACGCGCACTTGGAAGGCCTTTCTTGAGCTACTGCGTGTGCACGACATCAAGCGCGTGGTGGATGTGCGTAGCATCCCTCGTTCACGTCACAACCCGCAGTTCAACCGAGAGACGCTGTCTATGAAGCTGCGGTCCGCGAGGATTGGCTATGTGCATTTGCGCAAGCTGGGCGGTCTGCGCCATGCACGACGGGATTCGCCGAACATGGGCTGGCGCAATGCGTCGTTTCGTGGGTTCGCCGATTATATGCAAACACCGGACTTCGATGCGGGGTTAGGGCGGTTGATTAAGTTAGCGAAGCAGAAAAAGACCGCGCTGATGTGCGCGGAAGCGGTGCCGTGGCGTTGTCACCGTTCGCTCATCGCTGACGCGCTGGTCGTTCGCGGCATCCGCGTAAAGGATATTATTAGCGGGAAACGTTCCCAGATTCATCTACTCACTTCATTTGGACGTGTCCAAGGAAAATGCATCACTTATCCCTTGTGACAGCAAGCCTCAGATTATTGAAACGCGGGAAACAATCTAACGCGGCCACTTAGGGGATTCTTCTCGTAAAGATCCCGAATCAGGCGCGTCCCCTGTGCCAAAAGTGTGCCAGAATGCGATGTTTTTCGTGCCATTGGGGTTAGCTTTGAGCGAAAAGCAGATTCCCCAAATTACTGAAAACACAGAGAAGTGAAAGTAGTTGATAGAGCTGTTGGAGTCGGATAGTGCGCGCCCAAGGTATTGGAGCCTATGGAAGTGTTGGAGGGAATGGAAGGAATGGAGGGCACAGAAGCAGCGGTGCGAGCAACATAATTAATCCGAGCTGTTCAGGTGACTCCGTCAATCGCATGCCGCGTGAGCAGGAGTCCCGTTCGGACTTGGCTGTGATCCATTTTGTGACGCGGTGGGCAACCTCAATGCTTGTTCTTTGACTCCGTCCGCTTCTTCACGAGGCGTGACTTCAGACTTTACCTTCCGGTGAGTCAAGCGCCCATGATTCGGCAACGTGGCGCTCTCCAACAAGCTAGAGTCCATGCATAGGTTCGCTCGAAAAGAATCGCTTACGACTACTTCGAACGAAGCTCATGCTCGGCTTGAAGCCAGTCCTGCACTTCGTCACCTGGCGCACCGTTCCGGGAAGAATAGATCTCGTACGCCCGTTCACGTACTTGCTCAACTGTCGGTTCATTGTCGGTAGTTGCTTTTAGTGCTTCTGACGTAGGAGCGACCTTCGTTCCAGTTGCTTGGCTCATTTTTATTCTCCTTTTCGAGTTTCGATTCATTAGCTCACGAGTTGATTTGACCGAATATAATGACCTGCTTTCGTTCCGCCATCAGGTTAAGATCGTCGTCACTGAACCCTACACCGCGAATGCACGCAGTATCTGCAAGTAGTGAAGAATGTCCTCACGCGAAACAATGCCCACGATTCCATTTCCGCCAACCACAGGCAACTGGTTCACGCCATCGCGACCCATCTTCTCGATCACCGACCACAGCACAGCGTCGGGACGGGTCGTGGCAAGTTTCTGAAGAGGGACCATAACCTGCGAGGCAGTAGTTGTCGGCCAGGCTACGTGAGGGACCCCTCGAATATTTGAAAGGGTGATCATGCCCACCGGAGAATCTCCTTCACTGACCACGAAGGACCGCACACCTCCGGCTAAGACATACTTGTCCATGAGTTCCTGGAGCGTAACTTTGCTAGCGACCTGTGGGAAGTCTCGTTTCATTACATCGAGCACCTTATGCTCTCCCAGTAGGCTCTTCAGGACTTCCTGTTGAAGCTGACTTCCTGCGGCGCTTTCCAGGAACCAACCGATGAAAGCAATCCATAGCCCACCAATAAAGTTTCCGCCCAGTGCCTGCCAGACCCCCAGGAAAATCAATAGGAAACCAAAGAAACGTCCCGTAACCGCAGCAATCGAGGTTGCGCGCTGGTATTTGCCTGTAATCCTCCAGACAATGGCTCTGAAAACGCGTCCTCCGTCTAAAGGAAAGCCCGGGATCAGGTTGAACGCGCCGAGGATCAGGTTTAGCAGCGCGAGATATTTGGTTAGCGCGAACAATGGGTGGGACCATGCAAGGACTGGTTCCAGAGCCCAGAAGAATCCAGCAAGTGCGAAGCTCACGACGGGACCGACAACCGCGATCCAGAACTCCGATCCCGCGCTAGGCGGTTCCGCTGCGATTTGCGAAACACCCCCGAAAATGAATAGCGTGATGCGAGGAACAGAAAGGCCGAATCGCTTGGCCACCAGCGAATGGCCTAATTCATGAATCAATACACTGACGAAAAGCATAACTGCTGTCACAAAACCTGTAAGCCAATACTCGCCGGCGCTCCAATCGTGGAACTCGGATGGATAGTAGCTGACGGCCATTACCCACGTCAGCAGCCCGATTACGAGAAACCAGGAATAATCGAGATCGATAGAAATGCCGAAGAGCCGCCCGATTGGAATGCTGTGCCGGAACATGTGTCAAGCGGCTCGATTCATCGCGCAGGGTGCCCGAGCGGTCTCTCCGAGCAAAGGCAGCGGGTCTTCGATCACCTGAAGCGTATTGGTTGTGATGAATAAAATGCAACTAGCTTGTGGTTCGCTCCCATCGTATGCCGTTGGTTATATGGTCGTGTCGGGGCTGGAAGCGTGTCCGTACGTTGGGATAGAAAACGTTACGTACTCTTTAACAACCTTACGATACCGTGCTCCAAAGCTTTTGTAACGGCTGCAGTGCGGCCTTCCACTCCAAACTTGTGAAAAATGTGGTTCATATGAATCTTAACCGTGCCCTCTGCGATACTCATCATGACGCCGATCTCTTTGTTGGTTCTGCCTGCCGTGACTAATTCCATAATCTTCGTCTGGCGATCCGTAAGCGCTGAACCTCGTACTCTCGCCGCTAGCGCGGCCGCCGGGCCTGGGGCGAGGAATGTCTTTCCTTCAGATACAGTGTGGAGGCATTGGCGCAATTGCTCTCGGGTGCAATCCTTTAGCAGGAAACCCTTCGCTCCAGCTTGAATCACACGGTACACGTCTTCTTCAGGATCGAATGCAGAAAGCATAACGATTCCCACTTTAGGACACTTTCGGTGAATGGCGCCCACGCCATCGGCCGCATCCATCCCTGGCATGCGGACGTCCAATAAAGCGATCTCCGGACGGTGCGAGACAGTTTTTCGGACGGCCCCTGGCCAATCGTGGGCTTCTCCGATTACTGACATACCTGGACTACTGTTTATGATTGCACTGAGTCCGTCACGGATGACCGTGTGGTCGTCGGCGACGACGATTCGAATGGGATGTTGTTGCATGACGTACTCCTTGAATCGGTCTCGCTAGAAATAGGAATTAACGCGATTACGGCAGTACCCTGTCCAGCTTGGCTGAATAACCAGCACGCTCCGCCTAGATGCCTCGCGCGCTCGCGCATGCTGGTCAATCCGAAACCCGCATCGTCACGAGTATTTGCCAGCACGAATCCGCGACCATTATCTTCTACACAAAGATGGACATGCTGCTCGTCCGCACGGAGTGTGACGCGAAGGTCGGTTGCATCTGCGTGCCTCACGACATTCGTTATTGCCTCTCGGATAATTCGGAGGAGTTCCGTTTCGGTATCGAGTGATAGCTGTCTCGGAATTTCGTCAACGGAGCAACTGACCTTAAGGTATGTGCCCTCGACTAACGTGTTCGCCAGATGGGTAAGGGTTGCATCGAAACTTTCGTCGTTGTTTCGAAGCGATCGGAATTCTTTGAGCAATGCACGAGCCTCTGCGAGGCCCTCACGGCCAATCCTTAGTGCCCGGTCCGTTAGGGTCCGGGCCTCCGCTGCTTCAAGGTCGGACGCCGCTTCCAAGTTAACAATGATGCCGGCGAAGCCCTGGGCGAGAGTGTCATGAATATCACAGGCGATTCGTGTGCGTTCTCGCGTGGCACCTTCTTGCCTGAAGCGCTCAGCAGAGGATAAACGCGCATATCGAATGGCAAAGAGTGAAACCCAGCCGTAGACGCATAAGGCTGCGACGCAACCTATGATCAGATCATCCAAAAGCGTCGAAGCAGGAGCTATTCCGCGGCGAATCAGTACAGCATCCAGACGATTAGTCGCAAAAGCTACGATGACGCCGGCCGTAGCTCCAGCAAAAATGCGTAATGTTCGAATGCCCATATGAACCGCCTAGGGAAATCGCCTATCTTCTAATCCATGCATGATTTCCTGTATGTGAAATATTTAACACTTGCACCGGCCCTTCGTTGATCTGGCACTAATCGTGAAGAACAACATGTAGTAGAGAATTGTGAATTTGCAGGCCGCCATTGTAGTGAATGAATCCAAGCTTCCTGAATTTGTTCATGAAGAAATTCACACGCTCGCGCGTTGCTCCTACGAGGGCCGCCAGAGTTTCCTGCTTTATATCGGCAACCACCGTCTGGGGTTTGCCTTCGTTACCGTAGTGGGCCAGCAGCAAAAGGGTCCGGGCCAAACGCTTCTCGGTGGAGTTGAACAGCTGATCGGTCAGGTCCTCTTCGACGCGCTGATTGCGTGAAAGTAGATACGATATGAAAAGGCCGGAAAGTGATCGTTCCTTCTGGAGCACGCGCACCATCTCGCGTTTTCCAATTTTCAGTACAGCGCAAGGTGAAATCGCTATAGCCGAAGCGACGCGCACCACCTGACCCCTTAAACACGCCTCACCAAGAAAATCACCCGCACCTAGAATCGCGATCACTGCTTCTTTACCCTGCTTGGAGTTTACTGCTAGCTTCACTCTGCCCTTCTGAATGTAGAAAACGGCATCGCTCGGGTCGCCTTGACAGAAGATTGTCTGGTTGGGTCGGCACTGAACAATCGATCTTGCTACACCTACGGTCGCGAGAAACAGTTGAGGATCGAAGGGTATATCTATTTTACGTTTCTTATTCGTCTTCGGTCGTGAACCCATGATATGCCCCGTGGCGTTTGATGAAATAAATGGAATTTCTTGTCCGAGGGACCATCCTTTTATGGAAGACCAGGATGGAGAAGGGGCCAGTTCGTCGGAAGCGCTAGGAAATCAACTCAACCAGTAGGCCCCGGCAGTCTCCCGGGCCGTTACAAATTACCATAATGGCTTGCGAGGAAACAATTGGCGCGGGGTGGGCAGAACGGATGCTTCACGAAAAAAGGGTGAAAGAAAATGGCAGAAAAGCGCTCTAGCACGCACGATGAATTCGGACCGCGGCGCCTTGCAATTGCGGAATGTATACTCAGGCCCCTAGCCAGAGCCGGATCGTGGCGCCACAGCCGCTCGTGTGCTAGTTCCCCCCGGCCCAAGCGATTGCGGTGTCGAGTTCGTCGTAACCGAAGCTCTTCACTTCAGCTTGAATAAAATGCTCCGCGATACTGGGCGCCAAGCTCGCCAGTTTCGTATCCGCCGCAAGCGCAATCCTCTTTACGTGCCGTTGGTGATCGCGGACGAATCGCACGTGGCGAAAGAGACTCCCGAGATTCTCCCAACCGGGAAATTCGCGGGTGTGAATTACCAGTCCCTGAAGGCTACCATGCGCTTCGATCCAGGCGTCGGCAGTGAACGCCAACGCATCGAAATCCTGCGCGCGCAGGGCCTGTTTGACTTCCACCACGATCACACCGGAGTCAGGAAGAAGACGATGAGAAACCGCAGGGCCTTCGGGAAGCGCGCGGAGCCAGTCCACGGCCTCAGCAAACTCTTTGTTCCCGAATACGCGTACGGGACATGGCATGAGGAACCCTGCCAATCGCGTCATTTCCCGAATCCAGGCCAAATCCGTGACAACTGCACAGCCATCGAAAAGTCGCAGGAAATGCAGGCCGATTTTTGCATCCTCCCATGCCGCGCCAGGAGTAAAGCCCTCGAACTCCGGCCCAACCTGATATAGAAAGCGAGTGTGGCGGCCTTGGCGTCGTATTTCATCGAAAAGCGGCACGAACACCTGCTCGTAGTCTTCCTTCGATACCTTTCCGATTGCCCTAACACCGTCGATTCCGCGTGGAAGATCCTTCAGTGTCTCAATCATAGCGGCCTCCTTTTGGGATCATTTATTTTAGACTGAGGGTTCGCCAAGCGAATCCATCACCCTGCGCAACCGGGTATCAGCCTCCTCGGCGATATGTATGAGGGAGGCGTTATCGAAAATCGTAAACATCACCTTGGGATCCGCAATCGACACAATAACATTACCTTGCGAATCCTCCTGGAGGACGACATTGCACGGTAGCAAGAGACCAATCTGTGGGTCCGCAGTCAGCGCTTCGCGCGCGAGTGATGGGTTGCACGCTCCCAATATGACGTACTGCCGAAACTCGACGCCGAGTTTGTTCTTGAGGGTGTCCTTGACATCGATCTGTGTAAGGACTCCGAATCCTTCCTCCTTCAACGCTGCGGTAACCTTTTTGACTGCCTGATCGAACGTGGCCCCCTCAAGGCGACGCTTGTAACCGTATCGAAAAGATTCAAAAACCGACATCTTCGGGTGCCTCCTCAAACAAGGCCTGCTCTATCTATGGAAGCTGGCAATCCCTCTATCTGTCTTTTGGCTCATGCTTAATGAATCTTGAGCAGAAGAATCGCGGCACCGGCGAGTGAAAGATCCTTAATAAAGTGTGCGAATTCACTGAGCCGCATATACCAATCCGTTTCGTTCCAGAAACGGTGCAGATAAAACGGCGCGGGAAAGATGATTCCGAACAGCGAAATCGCACCAAGCTCCGGATGCCAGTTGAACAGGATCGACAGGCTGCCTCCAACCATCATGAGAAATGTAAACACAGTCACAACGCGAGGGAGAGGTACATGTTTTCGCGCGAGATGCGCTGAGTGCTCCTGGAACTTCAGGAGATGGCTCGTGCCCATCGTCACGAAGTACGATATGAACAGAATGCGGCCCACTACCGAGAGCCACACGGGCAAATATATCTGCATGGTGCCAACCTCCTTTTGAACACCTTCTTGCGCGAACGGACCGTCAACTCAAAATACTATCTTGCTTTTCAATTCCGGTGCGACGCGATCGATACGGCGCGAAAGCTCCGGAAGATGGCACGTTGGCACTCGCGGAAAGAGGTGGTGCTCGATATGCAAGAACATATTGAACGTGATTCCGTTCTTGATCTTATTGCGCAGTGTTCTCGCGATAAAGTGCGTGCGGTCACAGTGATGATGCACCGTCCACACTGCGAAAAACGCAGTCAAGCATTGACCGAGAGCCATCGCGCCAACGTGGTACCGCAGCGCGCTGATATTCCACACGCGGAATATCAGAGTAATCCAGGCTGCGTTCAAGAGCAGTTCCGCGACAACGGTTGTGCGTAGCTTCCAGTTGCCGTATCGAAGTGCGGTGACGTGCAGGAGGATTGGGAAGGCCGGGCCGAAAAGCAAAGCATGCCAAGCAGGCATCTCCGCATGTCTGCCTTCTACGTCGTCCGCCCCTGAAGCGAGTCTGTGATGTCGCAGGTGATTGAACTGCACGGCATGCATGGAACCCAGCATCGCCAGACCCATGATCCATAACACGATGTCCGTTGCGCGGCGAGATAGCCCCAGCGATCCGTGAAAGGCATTATGAATGAGCCGGAGACCAGTAAGGAAAAATACAAATGAAAAACCGAGCGCTACTACATAGTGGCCAAACGCGGCTATTAACAGGGAGGCCGCGAGCCACGGGGCTGGCAGGAGAGGTTCCAGTAGAATCTCGAAGGAACTAACATGAACGAGATCGCGCCATCCCACAGCGCGAAGGCGGGGATCATGAAAGATATCCAGGGGTTGTACCGGATCGGCACGATTTCCGACTGAGACGCCGACAGTGTCAAATGTTAACTGTCGGTTTTCGCATTTCATCCGCGGTTCTCTGCTGGAGGAGTGGCAGCAAAGACCAGAGAAGCGAGGTAGACCAGGATTCCCAGTCCGATTAGGGACGCTCCCACAAAGGCGAAGAGCACAAACGCGAGCGGGTGAATCCACAAGAGGCTCACAATTTCGACGAGCAGACCCAGAATAACCAAACTGCTCGAAACTTGCAGGAACCGCCTGATTCCGATCACGCGGAGTTTCATTGGCCAGGCCTCCAGAGTTTCAAGTGGCTTAGATTTGCTACGTCGTGAACCATATTGTGGCAGGTGAGGCAGGACACCTGATTCGAAGTCAGGGTATCCATCATGGCGGTGTGGACCGGATTCTCTTGAAAACTTCGGGCTCCTAGATGGCAGTGCAGGCACTGAGCGTTCTTGTACCCTCCCGCTATCTGGATGCTCGCCGGATCGGGTGGCGTCCTCACGTACTGCATATAAATGCGCGTGATACCTTGGAGCTTGTCTTTCATAGGGCCATAGATGGTGTAGTCGGCATGACACGCATAACACGCCATGTCGGCCGGCACCCTGTGGTTCTGAAAGTGCTGGGCGGGAATGTATTTGGCGTCGTCAATATAGAGGCTTTGTCCATAAGGAGCCATGACGTGGCAGGAAATGCAGAATTGCGTTTGTTCCGAGCGCTGCATGTGGGTGGACATGCCCGCATCGATGCAGAGCGCGGGCAGAACGCACAGAGCTACAAACGCTAGAATCTTGCCTATGGCCCCGGTTGTGACCGAGGGACGCACGAGAAACACTGTCGCCAGCACAATTGTTAACACGATTAGTGCGACGAGGATTCCTACCGGTCCACTCACAACTCCTCCTGGCCACGTACTTCAACGACTCAACCTTGTATAGGGGCGGCGAAGCACCGCCGAGTGATTATTTCTTCGCTAGATCTCGGATGTAAGCGACAAGATCCTTGATTTGCGAATCCTTCAAAGTATTTCCATACGCAGGCATTTTGTTCTTGCCCTTCGTCGTGATCTCGATGAGTTCCGAGTCGGTCTCTTTCTTAACTTCGGGGTCGTGGAAATCGCGGATCTTCAGAGCCTTGCCGACAGTCGTATTTCCGGTGCCGTCTGCGCCATGGCAGGCAGCACACTTCGATTTGTAGAGAGAAGCCGAATCATCAGCCCGCGCGTTACCGTTCAACAGAAATCCGAGGACAAGCGCCCCCAATAGAGTCCATATGCTGCGAAGAATGGAACGGTTCATTGTATTCCCCCAGATAAAAAAGTACCCGGTCAGGGTATGGCAACTCGGTCGCCGTCTTAGCTTAGAACGAATAACGGAACGAAAATGTGACGTTGTTCCCGTTGAAATCCTGTGACGGGAGCGCCGCAAGTCCGACAGGGTTGGCGACGCCATGGTCATTGTATCCATAATAGTTCCACGCCGTTTTGTAGGTCAGACCTCGATAGATATCAAATGCCAGACTCGCGAACGGCTTCACGTAATTGAAATCCAGTGTGCCGGTCGGCGTCAGTGGGTTGAGAAAGGTTGTATTTCCGCGAACGATGCTGCCACCGTATCCCAGCATCGCGGTCACGCGTTTGTATGGTTTCCACATCACGTCACCGAACGCGTAATGATCCTGGCTCGAATAAAAGGATAGGGTTCCCAGTGGGGAGGGCGACCCTGCAACCGGACAAGGTGTTGTAAAAACCGTTGAGCCTGTGTCCGGAAAGCAAATCTCGGTCTGCGTATAGATATCCATATAAGTGTAGCCAAAATCAACCCAGAGCTTGGAATTTGGAGCGAGGGTAGTCACAAAACTGTATGCTGCGACCGTGTTCCAGATTGTTCACGGTGGACACGTTATCCCGATTCTCGTGGATATCCACGGTGCCGCGATATGTTCGCCCATGGCGTAGGTGTGTATCGCACGCTGACCTTATAACTTTGCAATTGCCGGGGGCTAATGCGCGTAAAGGAATTGTCGTTATAGCCGAATATGAAGTCTGCGTTGATGCGCAAGTTGTCAGTTGGGCGCGCGGAAACACCGAGCAGTGCCGCATTCTCATGAATATCGTAAACATTTCGTGCGGTGTCGTTGCCGACTTCTGGCACGAGATTTGTGGGCGATCCTTCCTGAACGGAACCGTTCGCGTTCAGTGTGCATCCAGCAGGCAGGACGCCGGCAACCAATGCGCAATCCCCGCGCGCGGCGAGGTAATCGTTTCCCGCGTTGCCTGCGGCGCCCCCCGGGGAAATAGATTTCCCCTGTATCCCACGTTGCGCTGAAATCTGCAATCGTGCGGGCCGTGTACTCGTACCCGAGATATGCATTGACTCTGCTCGTGAAGTCGTACTTCAACTCAATTGTGTTCGATCGGATGTTTTGTCCCAGGAACTGAGAGACGAGTTCATTGGTCACATCGGCGCCGGAACCCGAATTGTGCTGCGGACAGTTAGGACCATTATAGGGAGCCGTTGGGCAGAGGGTCGCAAATGTCGCCGGGGTTACCATCGATATGGGCAGCAATAAACCAGTCTGGCCGGCCGTGGGTGGCGTTGCGAACAGGTTTGTGTCGGCCGTGGCCCACATCGAGGGGATGCGCCAATTGTCGTACAGGAATTCATCGACGATATCCAGTTTGTCGGTCATCCGATAGTCGCCCGACCAATTTGCGTTGACGGAAATCCGCTTAGCCTCTGCTGGCCCGGCGGTCGTGCTCCCTCGCGTGAGCGTCCTGCTTGTCCAACCGTTGACAAGTTCGTTGAATCCTGAGACCGTGTTGTTCCCGCTGCTGTAGCTGGCTGAGCCCGACATCGACAGGTTCTTGAAGTACGTCGACTGAAAGCTGAAGCGCTCCGTCGGGAAATGACGAGCGGGGATTCTGGATCTGGCTATACGACAAGTACCCGTTGCAATTGGATGTTACCGTAGGAGGAGTCGTGGTCGCATTGGTGATCGGATTCGCGCAAGGCGTCGTTCCGACAAAGACGAGGCCCAGATCCACGGGAGTCCCGTTGGAGAGCTGATAGGAAAGATTTTTGTCCGTAGCAGAGTTATCGATTGCCGAGTAGGTCAGCATTTCATCGAAGGACAACGTCGTTTTTGAAAGACCGCGGTAGTCCACTCCCATCCGGTAGGAATTCGTAATGTAATTAACGCTCTCGGATAAGAGCGGTTCAGTTCCTCCCTCGACTGTGGTGGACGCCGGTCCGTCATCGACGTTGCGGGAATATCCCAGGCGGAAGCGCAGTCGTGATTGAGGGAAAAGGGTCAGATCGTAATCCTGCATTCGGCGGGATAGATCTAGTGCCTGCGGTGAATTGGTGATCGCCGCGTTGGGAATTGGGCTTACCGCGGGGTTCAGTGGATTCGCGAGCAGGTTGTAATTCCAGAAATCCTTGTCACGCCGGAACATCGCGCGAAAGTCGTACCATTTGTTCTTGTCGATGTGCAGCCGCGAGACGTCGTTTGGATCTCCACCATATCCGAAGTTGCTGAATGACAGGTTGTCGAAGAAAAGTCCCTGGTGGTTTATCGATCGCATATTCAGCGTGTAATCAAATAGCCGTAAGCCAGAAGAGAGGTTTTCAAACGTGTTGTAGTTGTTCAGATTTCCGCCGATCATGCTATCCCGGTAACCGAACTCGATGGATTGTTGAACCGTGTAATTTCCTTCCGTTCTTCCAGCCGATGCGTCAGACGTTGGAGCCGGTGTCTGCGAGGAAGGTTGAGTTTGCGTCTCGGGCTGAGGCGGTGCTTGCGTCTGAGCCCTCGTGGGGCGCGGGAGCATCAATACCACGCCCACAACTAAAATCCACGTCCAGTGCCCCTTTTCAAACGCCATTGCGTTCGCCGCACGCGCCTTAACTGCTTGCCTTGTCGTGCCGATTGGGGTGCCTTTCGGCGAGTCGTTGGCGCTCATGAACTACTCTCTATTTGAACAAAGTGGGGTCAACGTTCGACCCGTGAATCTGCGTGTGGCAAAGCGTGCAGGCCTGATACTGCGCAGCCTGGTTATGGAACGATGGCGCGCCGGGCGCATTGGCGAAAGAAGTCGTATGGCACGACAAACACAATAGGTTCACGTTGCTCACCTTGAGCATGTGAGGATTGGGTGAGCCGTGCGGCGTGTGGCAGGATTCGCAACCTTCGACCTTCACCGGCTCATGCTCGAATACGAACGGTCCTCGCTTATCAGCGTGACACGTGTAGCAGACAGCGTCCTGCGCTGCTGAAGTGCGCACCTGTTTCGCTGCGACGGTGCCGTGCGGATTATGACAGTCGCTGCACTGGACCAGGCCCTCGTTCACGCGGTGATGGAAAGGCATCTCAAATTGCGGCTTTTGTTGCAGATGGCACGAATAACAAAGCTCAGGCTGGGCCTTGACGAGCAAAAACTCTGCCTCTGCGGCATGGTGTGGCGAATGACACGAAATACAACTCACGTCGCTTTTCGTGTGGACCGAATTGATGGCGTTCATGTGCTCGGCATCGCTAGCGTGGCAGGTCATGCAACGGTCATTGATTGCTTTGGTTGAAACGTTCTTGAAAGTAAAGATTTTTGTGACGTCACCGCCGCCCGCCACGTGGTCCGCTCCGGGTCCATGGCAACCCTCACATCCCTGGTGGGATGGACCACCTTTCGTATCGAGGGTTGTCTTCCAATGCGGGGTTTTTTCCCACCCGCTATAGATGTCCGCGTGGCAGGCCTTGCAAGTCTCGGAACCAATGTATCCGTTTGAAGCCTGGGGAGATGGTGTGGCGGAACTGCTTGCGCTGTTCGTCGCCGCGTTTTGTCGAGCAACTACAGGAACGCTTAAGAACAGCAACCAAGAGGCCAGAAACAACCACAAAGGGCGGGGGTGGAGGCCACGGGGTGAGCATATCTTTGCCAACACTTCCCCCTTCACCGATCAAGAGCGCTTGATGCAGCCGGAACAGCAGTTAAACCGCTGTGCGGCGAAACTTCAAATCTTCTTTGGTTTATCGCCCGTATATAACCTTTGGCCTAATTCTCGCAGCAAGCGCTTTGTGCTAGCTTCCGGCTGGCGCCATCGCACGTTGAAATCCGCACGTGGAAAAGCTAGTCGCAGAACGATGGTCAGAGTCAACCGAAGTCGTCTGCGTGTTGGTTTCATTCGAGCCTCGACGGGTACTGAAGATACTCCATAGAGTTCGCCGCACGGCGCTGAGGAAGATCAGAGAGGAGGTCTCAAATTATGGCGATGCGCTCGGGTATTTATATCGTTCCGACTCAGGAATGGTACATAGAGCGGACGGTTTGGTTGATCGCCGGAGTAGTCTTGCTAGCAAGCACAGCGATGGCCTTGTTGGTGAATCGGCTATGGATTCTGGGAGTGATCGCAACAGGCCTTGTGTCCATTAACGTCGCACTTACGGGCTTTTGCCCAGTCGGCAATGTGCTGCGCTTGCTTGGCTTCCCTGCGATGCTCGGGTCGAACACTCCGAGGCGTTGGAAACTGTACTTTATGCAGACAGACAAATGGTACCTAGAGCGCCGCATCTATCTTTTTGTCGGAATCAATATCTCAGTTGCTTCGATTCTAGTTCTTGCTTACAGCGCGTGGTTCACTCTGTTTACCGCATTCGTTGGCGGTGCAATGGTGTGGTTCGCGGCCACTGGCTTTTGCGTAATGGCCAATGGGCTTTACTGGCTGGGTGCCGAGCCGCGCTTGGCACCGGAATTTATGCCTTCGTCCCGATGTACAGAATGTCCACAATCGGGGGAGTGTCTCGGTGGACATCCAATCCTAGTGCCAGTAGTTGGCACCAATTCGATCAAGCCAGCGGTATCTTCGTCGATCGCACGATATTCGATGCAGACGCTCTCCGAGCCTTAGAATTTTGGGGATGTTTTATGGGATCCGATTCTCATCTGGCCTGACGCGTTTCGGAGGGAACCATGAAATCAGACAGATACGCATTACCGCTAGCACTTCGAGCGCGGGGTGTGTCACGCCGTGAATTCGCGAAGTTCTGCAGCTTGATGGTGGCTACCCTTGCTCTTCCATCACGGTACCTGTCAGCGGTCGAGAAAGCTCTTAGTCAAGCGACGCGTCCTGTTCTGGTATGGCTCGAATTTCAAGACTGTGCTGGGAATACCGAATCCATGTTGCGATCCAGTCACCCCAACGTTGCCGAAATTGTGATGGAGCTTCTCTCTTGGGAATATCACGAGACCATCATGGCGGGTGCAGGCAAGCAAGCTGAGGATGCACTCGAGCGTGTCGTCCGCGAGCATGCCGGCGAATACATCGCCGTGGTCGAAGGAGCAATCCCCACAGCGGACGGAGGCGTGTACTGCACGATTGGCGGCAAAGCAGCAATGGATATCGCGAAGCACGTTTGTAGTAATGCTGCGGCAAACATTGCTGTGGGTGCCTGCGCCTGGGACGGAGGTTTGGTTCGCTCTAATCCGAACCCGACGGGAGCCGTTGGATTACAGGAAGCGGTGCCGGGGTTAAAAAATCTCATCAACTTGGGGGGGTGCCCTCATAATCCCGCGAATACAGCAGCTGTTCTCGTACACTATCTGACCTTTCACGAGATGCCAGCACTCGATGATTACAGAAGACCCTTATTCGCTTATGGCGACATCATTCATGACCAGTGCGAGCGCAGAGCTCACTATGATGCGGGCCGTTTTGTTGAGGAGTGGGGAGACGAAGGCCACCGAAAGGGCTATTGCCTCTATAAGATGGGCTGCAAAGGTCCTGAAGCCACTTATAACTGTCCGACCGTCCGCTGGAATGATGGAACGAGTTGGCCGGTGAAGTCCGGCCATGGTTGCATAGCCTGTGCTTCACCCCGCTTTTGGGATACGAAATCACCTTTCTACAAGCGCTTGCCATCGGTGCCTGGGTTTGGAGTGGATGTTACGGCGGACCAGATCGGTTGGGTCGCCACCGGAGCGGTCGCGGCAGCGATGGTTGCCCAGGTTGCTGGCAACATCGTGCGCGACAAAATTCGACCGAAAAAAACAACTGACGACACAGAAAAGCCGACGGACTCACGCGAAGTTTAGGAGGAATCAATGGCGCGGATTGTGGTCGATCCGGTCACACGAATTGAAGGACATCTCCGCATCGAAGCCCAAGTCGAAGGCGGGATGATCGCGGATGCGTGGAGTTCCGGCACGATGTTCCGTGGAATCGAGCTGATCCTACGCGGACGTGACCCGCGCGAAGCGTGGATCTGGGCCCAGCGCATTTGCGGCGTTTGCACGATGGTTCATGCGCTTGCGTCTGTCAATGCGGTCGAGGATGCTCTGGGCATCGAAGTTCCCGACAACGCCCGCCTCGTTCGGAACATCATCGCCGCAACACAGACAGTACAAGATCATGTCATCCATTTCTATCATCTTCATGCACTTGACTGGGTGGATGTTGTTTCCGCGTTGAAGGCAGACCCCGCGAAGACATCTCAACTCGCTCAATCAATCTCTGATTGGCCTTTGTCGAGCGAGAAGTATTTCAAGGGGGTTCAAGACCGCGTGGCTGCCTTGGTCGCGAGCAAGCAATTGAGCCTATTTGGGGCCGGTTACTGGGGACACCCCGCCTACCATCTTCCCCCCGAAGCTAACCTTATGGCCGTCGCACATTACTTGGAGGCCCTGCAGTTTCAAAGGGAATTTATCCGAATTCACGCGGTTTTGGGCGGCAAGAATCCACACTTGCAGACATTTCTGGTCGGAGGCATGGCCACTGCCATGGACCCGAACGAACCGGGCGCGACAATCAACCCGGAACGGATGGATTTCTTGCTGCAGGTGGCTAAGTCGGCCATCGCCTTTGTGAATCAGGTACTCATCCCTGATGTTCTTGCGGTAGCAGGATTCTACCGCGAGTGGTTCGGACTCGGTGAGGGTGTTGGGAATTACATGTCTTACGGGGGTTTTCCGCAGGGATCGATCAAAGATCCTGCTAATTTCTTTCTTCCCCGGGGCATTATCCTGAATCGAGATCTATCGAAGGTTCTCCCAGTTGATCCGGCTAATGTTACGGAATATGTGACGCATTCCTGGTACGAGTACTCCGGAGGAGATCAGACTGCTAAACATCCTTTCGACGGAGAGACCAATCCGAAATATTCGGGACCCAAACCTCCTTACGAATTCCTCGACGTGGATCAGAAGTACTCCTGGCTGAAGGCTCCGCGATATCAGGACGAGCCAATGGAGGTCGGTCCGCTAGCACGATTGCTCGTCGCCTACGCTTCGGGCCAGAAAGACGTTAAGGCTCTGGTCGATGCGACTTTGGCGAAGCTGAAGGCTCCGCCCGCCGCGTTGTTTTCGACCCTTGGACGCATTGCCGCGCGCGCGCTGGAAACACAACTCCTCGCGAGCCGCCTCGTCGGCTGGATTGAAGAGCTTGGAAACAATTTGGCGAGCGGTAACGTGCGGATTCACAACGGAGAGAAATGGGACCCGAAGTCATGGCCCAAGAACGCGCGAGGTTTCGGTTTCTTCGAGGCGCCGCGTGGCTCGCTAGGACACTGGGTCGAAATCGAGGATCAGGCAATCAAGAACTATCAGGCGGTGGTTCCATCTACGTGGAACGCAGGGCCGCGGGATACACGCGGCCAGCGCGGACCCTACGAATCGGCACTCATCAAGACGCCAGTAGCCGATCCGGATCGACCGCTTGAACTTTTGCGCACCATCCATTCCTTCGACCCGTGTTTGGCTTGCGCCGTTCACGTGGTTGACGCTCGCGGGCACGTGTACGCTCGCGCGGAAGCCTGAGCTGGCTGAAGGCTGAGTATGAAAAAAACACGAAGAAAGCACGGGCATGAAACGGACTGGAAGTTGCCAGTCCATGGACAAGTGAGGGTCTACGTCTGGGAATGGCCCGTGCGATTTGCACACTGGATCATTTTCACAACGATTGTGTCGCTCTCAATCACCGGGTATTACATGCACGACCCGTTCATTATTCCGCACGAAAGAACTGCCTACGTTATGGGAACGATGCGCTTTATTCATTTGCTTTCCGGCTTCGCGTTTATCGGAGCGATCCTGATCCGAGTTGTCTGGATGTTTATCGGCAATCAGTGGTCGCGTTGGGATCAGTTCATCCCTACGACGAAGAAACGCGTCAAGGATCTTGTCGAGACCGCTCGGTATTACGGATTCATGACGTGGTCGCCTACTCCCCACATTGGCCACAACGCGATGGCAGGAGCCGCATATGCTGCTGTTTTTGGCATGGCAATCACTGAGATCCTCACGGGACTTGCGCTCTATTCGCGAATTCTTGGAAACAGGATGCTGACCTTCTTTGTGGGCTGGATTCCCCGTGTCGTGGACATTCAATGGTTGCGTGAAATCCACTTCCTGGTGATGTTCGGATTCTGGATGTTCTTCATTCATCACCTCTATACCGCCATCTTGGTTTCGGTTGAGGAGGAGAACGGTGTAATGGAGAGCATCTTCAGCGGATACAAATTCGTTCCTGAACAGGAACTGCACGACGCGATGGTCAAGGAAGACGAAAACAATTCTGAACCGCAAGTGCAAGTAGTCCGGCCGAGCGCGACTGCCGGACACAATTCGCAGTCAAGGGCGTGACATGGAAGAGCTGCTCTCTTCAGACACAGTGGTGATTGGGGTTGGGAACACGATCCTCTCGGACGAGGGCGTCGGAGTGCATGCTGTGAGATTGCTTCAAGTTGATCCTAGGGTGCCGTCCGGAGTCACGATTCTGGATGGGGGCACAATCGGCCTTGAGTTGATTCCGTATGCTTCGGATGCAACCCGCGTGCTGCTACTAGACGCCATGAACTTGGGAAGTGCGCCAGGAACGCTCGGACGGATGACAGGAGAGGATTTGCTCGGTGCAAGTGGTGGATGTAGCGCTCATCAATTGGGCGTTGCTGATCTGATCGCAGCACTCTTCCTCGTATCGAACCGGCCTCAGGATATTGTTGTGTTGGGCGTACAGCCTGCCTATACAGATTGGGGAACGACTTTGTCACCGGCAGTCGAGGCATCCCTGGCACCTTTGGTGGATGCGGCGTTGACGCAGCTACATGCGTGGAAGAATGCACAGGATGTTGGTTTTAGCCCCAGTCGCTCATCCTTGGCACACGAGCAATCCCTGGACCCAGGACTTTCCGAGTCTTGCGAAGAAAGAGGTTTCTAACATGTGCCTCGCTATCCCTGGAAAAATCGTCAGCAGTGAAGTGCATGACGGTATTCGCGTAGGGCGCGTCCAGTTTGGCGGGATCACGCGAGAGACCTGCCTTGATTTTGTTCCCGAGGCCTCGGTCGGAGATTACGTGATTGTGCATGTAGGATTCGCAATCAGTTGTGTGGACCGTGAAGAGGCGGAGCGTAGCTACGAGATGCTCGAATCCATGGGATTGCTTGAGAGTGAGTTGGCGTCGGATTTGGAAGACTCACAAGCGGACAACTAAGGCGATGCTGCCAGGGCTCGGAGGCAGTTTATGAAGTATTTGGACGAATACCGGGATGGGAATATCGCCCGCCGAATTGTGAGCGAGCTAGGTCGGCGCGCTACACGGCCGTGGGTGCTAATGGAGATTTGCGGCGGACAGACACACACGCTAATGCGCTACGGCATCGACGAGATGTTGCCTGCCGGTATTGAGTTGGTCCACGGGCCAGGATGTCCGGTCTGCGTGACCTCTCTTGAAACGATCGACAAGGCCATCGAGATCGCTTCGCGTCCAGAAGTGACTTTGATTTCTTATGGCGACATGCTGCGTGTACCGGGTTCGCGTGCCGATCTATTTCACGTGAAGGCAAGCGGCGGGGATGTTCGGGTTGTGTATTCTCCTACGGAGGCACTCAAATTTGCTCGCGCAAATCCCAGCCGAAAAGTGGTCTTCTTTGCCGTCGGCTTTGAAACGACCGCTCCAGCGAATGCTATGGCTGTGTGGCAAGCAAAACGAGAAGGGCTTAAGAATTTCTCGATGCTTGCTTCTCATGTCCTGGTGCCGCCTGCGATCCGAGCGCTCTTGAGTTCGCGACGCAATCGCGTGCAGGGCTTCATCGGTCCGGGCCACGTTTGTACGGTCATGGGTTACCGCGAATATGAGGACCTCATTCGTGAGTTCCGTGTGCCAATTGTTGTGGGTGGATTCGAGCCGCTTGATCTTCTGGAAGCGATCCTGATGCTGGTTGCACAGCTTGAGGAAGGGCGGGCGGTGGTCGAAAACCAATACGTTCGGTCCGTGACTTATGAGGGCAACCTGCACGCCCAGAAGGTATTGGCCGAAGTCTTCGAGGTCTGCGACCGGAAATGGCGCGGAATCGGTGGGATTCCCGAGAGTGGTCTCAATCTCCGAGAGGAATATGCTGAATTCGATGCGGATCGAATTTTCGGGACAGAAGGTGTGACTGCGGAAGAGCCCGCGGAGTGTATCAGCGCGGAAGTGCTCCAGGGCCTGAAAAGGCCAACGGACTGTTCCGCATTCGGGACGCTCTGCACGCCGGAAAATCCACTGGGCGCCCCGATGGTTTCTTCCGAAGGAGCCTGTGCGGCATATTACCAGTACCGTCGGCATGCTCTAGCGGCGAAGGGGAATCATTGATGCCGCAGGAGACGAAACTCGATGTGGTATTGAATTGTCCAGTCCCGATTACAGCGAAGGAATCGGTTCTGTTGGGTCATGGAAGCGGAGGACGAATGAGTGGGAACCTCCTTCGAGATATCATCTTACCCGCTCTTCACAATCCCGTGCTCGAACGCTTGGACGACCAGGCCATCGTGGATATCGGGGGATCTCGAATCGCTTTTACGACAGACTCCTTTGTCGTGAAACCATTGTTTTTCCCCGGTGGCGATATCGGAACGCTGGCGGTAAACGGCACGGTCAATGATCTAGCAATGGGCGGAGCGGAGCCTCTTTTTCTGAGCCTTGCGCTCATCCTCGAAGAAGGCCTCCCGTTCGAAACCCTCCGTCGTGTGATGGAGTCCATACGCGTCGCTGCCGCTCTTGCGGGCGTCGTTGTCGTTACCGGTGACACAAAAGTCGTGGAAAAGGGGAGCGGCGATGGACTATTTGTGAACACCTCGGGAGTTGGAATGGTCACATCCGGAGTGCGGCTTTCCGCCGATCAGGCGCGGCCGGGAGATCGCGTGCTACTGAGTGGGACTATTGGAGATCATGGAATCACGATACTTTCGCAGAGAGAAGGCCTTGAATTCGAAAGCGCAATTGCAAGCGATACGGCGGCGCTGCACACGCTTGTTGCCAGCATGCTTCGCGCGAGTTCTGGGATTCGTTGCCTTCGCGACCCAACGCGCGGCGGCCTGTCGAGTTCTTTGAACGAGATCGCGGCCCGGTCGCGCGTCGGCATTGAGTTGGCAGAAGACGCGATACCGATCCACGAAGAAGTGCAAGGCGCGTGCGAAATGTTAGGGCTTGATCCGCTCTACGTGGCGAACGAAGGTAAATTAGTCGCAATTGTTGAACCTACGGCGGCCGACACAATTCTTGAAGCCATGCGTCAGCATCCGCTAGGGCGAGACGCACGGATCATCGGAACAGTCACGGATTCCCGATCAGCGATGGTGACCTTGCGAACGCGTTTGGGAACGTCGCGAATCGTCGATTTGCTCTCTGGCGATCAGTTGCCGAGAATCTGCTGAGGCCAACTCGATGCACGAGATGGGAATTGCCAATTCGGTGCTTCGATGCGATTCGAGCGGAAACTCGCCGCTTTCCCGGTGGACACATCTACAAAGTTGGGCTGCGAATCGGTGAACTAGCGGGCGTTAACCCGGATGCTATGAGTTTTTGTCTCGAAGCTCTGGTGCGCGGGACGGAACTCGAACCGCTTGTTCTGGAGATCGAATACTGCCCACGTCGATATCAATGTAGATCCTGTGGACACTCGTATGCAGCAACAACAGAAAATACCGCATGTCCTGAGTGCAGCATGATGGAAGCTCAATTCTTGGGAGGCGATGAACTGGAATTCGCCTATCTGGAGGTCGAAGATGGAGCGGTTACCGCTAGAGCGTAAGGTCCTGAGCGAAAATGATCGCATCGCCGCCAATTTGCGCGCACGATTTGCGGAACACAATATCCTTTGCCTGAACTTGATTAGCTCGCCCGGCTCCGGGAAAACCAGCCTGCTGGAACGCACTCTTGAAAGCTTCGACCGTCGTGAGCGGGTAGCAGTTCTTACCGGGGATATTCAGACGGAAAACGATGCGAAACGGTTGGCCCGGTTCGGATTTCCTGTAAAGCAAATTACGACGGGCGGGACCTGCCATCTGGATGCCCGAATGATCGAAAAAGCACTTCTAGACTGGCGTATGGAGGACATCGATCTGTTGTTGATCGAAAACGTCGGGAACCTTGTCTGTCCATCGAGCTACGATCTGGGCGAGGCCGCTAAGGTGGTTGTTCTCAGTGTCACGGAAGGTGAGGACAAGCCGCTCAAATACCCTTCGATCTTCTTTAAGTCCGCACTGCTAATACTAAATAAAATCGACCTCCTCCCTTATGTGCCATTCGATATCGCCGCGGCAGAAGAGAATTCGCGGCAGGTTCACCGGGAAATGGAGATCGTTCGAATATCCTGTCAGACGCGCGAGGGAATGACGGAATGGCTCGCTTGGCTGAATCGCAAGCGGGAAAGCTTGCACGCTGCTGCATCCGTATCTTAAAGGTGTCATGCAGGTCCGCAAGGAAATCCAAATTTCCGGAATTGTCCAAGGAGTCGGATTCCGGCCCTATGTCTATCGGCTCGCGACGAATCGAAATCTAGGTGGAAATATCAGCAACACGTCTGCAGGGGTCACCATCGAAATTCAGGGGCCGCCGGAGCTTGTCGAGGATTTCGTATCGCGACTTCCTGAGGAAGCACCGGCTCTTGCACAGATTACGCGTCTTCAGGTTCGAGAGATGCCGTGCAAGCAGGACCGGTTCTTTGAAATCCTGTCCAGCGATAGTAGCGAGCCTGTAAGTGCGCTGATCGCACCGGACGTGGCAGTGTGCGAGGACTGTCTTCAGGAGTTGTTTGACCCGCTGGACCGGCGGCATCTCTATCCCTTTATCAATTGCACGAACTGTGGCCCGCGTTTCACGATCATGCGAGACGTTCCATACGACCGGCCGCGTACTTCGATGTCAGCATTCCCAATGTGCGACAAATGCCGCGCAGAATATGAGGATTCGCAAAACCGCCGTTTCCATGCACAACCCAATGCTTGCTGGGAATGCGGCCCCCAAGTCGAATTCTGGGATGCTCAGAGTCGCACGTTGAGAGAACTTGATCCCATTGAGGCGGCTGTGGAGCGACTCCGGTTGGGCGAGATACTCGCCGTCAAAGGGCTCGGTGGATTCCATCTTGCCGTAGATGCCATGAACTCGGCCGCGGTTGAGCGGCTGCGCCAGAGCAAGAGGCGCATTGAAAAGCCGTTTGCCGTGATGGTGCGCGATTTGGAAACCGCCAATCGATTTTGCAAGATCGATGCGGGAGCACAGAGAATTCTGAGCGCCCGGCCGCGTCCCATTGTACTGCTGCCAAAAACGGAAGCCACTCCAATCGCTGAGGCTGTTGCACCGAAGCAGCACGACCTTGGGCTCTTACTGCCCTATAGCCCAGTGCATCACTTGTTGTTTGCAAAAGGCAACTTCACGGCATTGGTCATGACCAGCGGCAATTTGAGCGAAGAGCCGATCGCAATTGACAACCGCGAGGCGGTAAACCGATTAAGTGGCATCGCCGACTTCTTTCTTGTGCACAACCGGGACATTCTACTTCGTTGTGACGATTCGGTCGTTCGCCATTCGGCCGGCAGGGTGCGCCAAATACGGAGGTCGCGAGGGTACGTGCCGGCTCCTGTACGATTGCATAAAGAACTTCCGCGGATTCTGGCGGTCGGGACAGAACTGAAAAATACGGTCTGCCTTACGCGCGGCGATCTCGCATTCCTGAGCCAGCACATCGGCGACGTCGAAAACGCCGAGAGTTTCAATTTCTTCTGCGACGCCATTACATATCTTTCGAAAATTCTGGAAATCGAGCCAGAAATCATCGCATATGACCTTCATCCAGATTATTTGCCGACGAAATGGGCATTGACGCAGAAAGGAGTGCGTCTTGTAGGAGTGCAGCACCACCATGCGCATATCGCTGCCTGCATGGCCGAGAATCGGATCGACGGACGAGTCATTGGGCTGGCGATGGATGGCACGGGCTATGGCACCGATGGGCAAATCTGGGGCGGCGAAGCTATGATCGCAGAATATTCAAGCTTCGAGCGCGCTGCGCATTTTGCGTACGTGGCGCTTCCAGGAGGGGCCGCTGCGATTCGTGAACCCTGGCGCATGGCGGTGAGCTATTTGGCACAAACCTTTGGCGAGGATTTCCTTGGTTTAGATATCCCTTTTGTCCAAAAATTGAACCCGAAAAATGCCAAGCTGATCCTGCAGATGGTGTCCCAGAGAGTGAATTCTCCCCTGACTTCGAGCTGCGGACGTTTGTTCGACGCCGTCGCCGCCCTGATTGGAATTCGGCAGGTGGTGAGTTTTGAAGCTCAGGCTGCCATTGATCTGGAGATGTTGGGACGCTCGTCGACCGATACACACTCTTATCAATTCGAGATTCGGCGCCACGACGCGCAGTGGCAGATCGACACCGCTCCAGTATTCAAGGCTATCGTAGAGGATCTCCGCCGGAAGGTGTGCGTGGAAACGATCAGTCGCCGATTTCACAATGGACTCGTCGAAACTCTAGTGGGCCTTGCGTGCTTATTGCGCCAAGAATCTGCGCTAAATCGTATCTGTCTTAGCGGCGGCACTTTCAACAACTTGCTTGTGTTCGACCATTTGATTGGCAAGTTGGAACTTAAAGGGTTTGAGGTTTTCGCTCATTCCGAGGTTCCCGCTGGTGACGGCGGTCTGAGCCTGGGACAAGCGCTCGTCGCGGCGCACAGCGACCAGACTGAAACTCACATTTCGTATCCGAGGAACGTCTGCGATGCAACTTAGACTGAGATCACTGTTCAACGACGCTCCGGGCAATCTGCGCTTCAAGGTCGTTGGTCTATATGGCGTACTGCTGGTATTCAATCTGGGGGCATGGCTTTGGGCGGGGATCGTTCTACACCATTACCCTGTGCTTCTAGGCACTGCCCTTCTCGCGTACAGCTTTGGGCTGCGGCATGCCGTCGATGCGGATCACATCGCCGCGATCGACAATGTGACGCGCAAGTTGATGCAGGACGGTAAGCGTCCCGTCACAGTCGGATTCATGTTCTCGTTGGGACACTCGACCATAGTGGTGCTCGGGTCGGCAGCGATTG
Source organism: uncultured Acidobacteriota bacterium (assembly GCA_963836125.1). Taxonomy (GTDB): domain Bacteria; phylum Acidobacteriota; class Terriglobia; order Acidiferrales; family UBA7541; genus Palsa-295. The sequence goes on along the minus strand of CAWIIK010000011.1, from coordinate 691,721 downwards.
CTGGAGCAGCCCTAGCGCTACAAAATCGGTTGGATGCCATCAGAAACATCGGAGGTTTCGTCGGCACAATGGCATCCGCAATTTTCCTGCTTGTTATCGCGCTCGTGAACCTCATAATTCTGCGCTCAATCTTTCGAGCGTTCATCAGGGTTCGCCGGGGCGGGCCCTATATCGAAGAAGACTTCGACCTGCTTCTCGGCAACCGAGGATTTCTTTCTCGGATCTTCGGTCCGATGTTTGGGATGATCAGCCGCAGCTGGCACATGTATCCGCTCGGAGTTTTGTTTGGACTGGGATTTGATACCGCTACGGAAATTGGTCTGTTGGGTATTGCCGCTGCTGAAGCAGCCAAGGGTCTTTCGCTCTGGTCGATTCTTGTTTTTCCGGCACTTTTTGCGGCCGGAATGTCTCTCATCGATGCCACGGACAACATACTGATGTTGGGTGCGTACGGCTGGGCATTCGTAAAGCCCATTCGTAAGCTTTATTACAACATGACCATCACGTGTGTCTCGGTAATCGTGGCGCTAGTTGTCGGGGGAATCGAAGCTCTCGGATTGTTGGCTGGACACTTTCATTGCAAGGGAAGATTCTGGGACGGAATCACCAGCCTCAACGACAACTTCGGCATGGTCGGCTACCTCATCGTGGCACTCTTTGTCATATGTTGGATCGTGTCCATCGTAATCTATAAGTTGCGGCGGTTTGACGATCTTGAACTGAGCGCCTAGAGTGGCCCGAGGGGAGATTCGCAAAATGCCAGGAGAACAAATCCGGACAAGTGAAAAGCCTACGGCAGCGTTTGTTCTCTCATAGTTGGCCGGTCTGTGGATGTTAGGGGCCGGAGGGATGGTGGGAGGTTTCAGCTTTGGCGGAATGATGGGAGGCCAAGGAGGTCAGTTTGGGATGGCTCATTATCAGGGCATGAACGACTGGACGTGGGGCCGGGGTGCGCACGTCTTCGGCATGTCATGGGCTTGGTTTGGTCTCTTCGCCGGGATTGCAGTTTTGATCGGTGCGGTGATGCTTTACGTGAAGCCTGAGCAACGCCGAACCCGGGGGCTAGTGATCGTGGTCATTTCAGGATTAAACGTCTTAATCGGAATCGGAGGTCTTTTGGCCGGAGCGCTTGGCGTGATCGGCGGGGCCTTGGCAATGGCAGCAAAGATCCCATAGCGCCTTCCAGTTTGACGAAGTTTTCGAGCAGGAACGCCGCTTGCTGACGAACCCTTCTGAGCCCCACAGCGTTCGATGTCGCGGATATAAGAACCTCGGATCTTCTTACCCGGCTCGGAGAATTGTAAATCATCAATCACTAGCTAGGTTTTCACGGCCACACCGTCGACAGCAGGTAGGCGTAGAAGAAAAACCCTCTAATGCGTTTTCCATCGCCAAGAACAGTCAAGGATCACGGCCATCCCCAATCTATAAAGCTAGAGCTGCGGGATATGAGCCAGCTTTTCAATTCGATGGACCCTTCTCCTTTTATCGAAAAAGACCTCGACGACGATGCGGAAGAATTCATCGTAAGTTGGGCGCAGGAATTCTCCATAGATGCGCCGATCAGGTTGAGTATCTACTTGGAACAGTGGCCCGCTGAAGACCCCAAGGAACTGATTAAGACAGCCGTCCACAACCATTTTGCCCATCGTGCCAAGATTACCAGTCTGGAGTTCAGCCGCCTACTGAAGCAGGGCCGTACTAGTCTTTTCATCGGGCTGACGTTCCTCACTGCGTGTCTCATACTCAGCAACGTGCTATTAGGCCACGAGGTGGGCACCTGGGCTGCTGTAGCGCGAGAGAGCCTTACGATTGCCGGTTGGGTTGCCATGTGGCGCCCTATGCAAATATATCTATACGATTGGTGGCCCTTGCGACGGCGCGGCCGAATCTATAAGAAACTTAGCCACATGTCGGTCGAAGTAATCCAAAAGAGCAAGACTTAAAAATGCCGATGCAGAAATAAACATGTGACCACTGTGTACGAACTGTGCACGAATCCGACGTTTTCATGCCATTCGGGTTAGCTGTGAGCGAATAACAAATTCCCCGATTTGTTGGAAACGTCGTTAGTTAGGAGCAGAAGAAGGAGCTGTTGGAGTCGAGTTCGGTGCGCCCAAGGCGGGTGCCCTTCTCCAATTCTCAGGTGCCCGTTAAGTGCCCAGAATAGTCCGTTTTGAAAGGTTTTGACGGCTGAAAAGAGAAGCTAAGTCGTTTGAATCCGGCAGAGCCGGTTGATATTTGGCGCGTTATGAGCCCGACGAGCTACCAGGCTGCTCCACCCCGCGCTATAGATACTACGCGACTTGCCGCTCTTCCGCAACCGCACCCACTTCAGGTCAGCAGTTTCGGAAGTTTAGTGGTGCCGAGCTCTGAGGAGCCGTTTTCGACCTGAGTAATGCGCTGGGACAAGCGCGCGTTGCGGTCGCGACCTATTTTCGCGGGTGAATTTTGCTATTTCGAGACGCCCGTGCGATCTGCCGGGCTCGGCGTGGAAAAATTCACGGGTACCGTGAAGCGACCCCGCCGATCTCAAGTGGAATCGGTGACGACTGGGATGGATAGGCCGAGAACCAGAAGACGGTACAGGTCAATGGCGGTGCGCGCCGGATGCGACCCGCGATGCAGATAGCGCAAACGATAGAGCCGCTCCAGTGTGAGACTCAAACAGGTCAGCAGCCACACAATGAGCAGGCTGCGTTCGTGATGATGACGAATGTGCTCGAGTCCGTAGCGATTCTTGGCATCGTTGAAGCCTTCATTTTCGATCTGCCATCGGCTCTTCGCCATGGAGTACAGGCAGCGGCTGCTCACTTCACGCGGAGAGAAATTGCTGAGCCAATAAGCCTCGACAACTTCGCCGTTCCGATGATGTTGGCGGTACCGAATGACGCGCACGGTGTCCCACTGCAACCCTTCCCAAGGATCGAAGTCGCCTGCATCCCAGATCTCCACACGATCGGTGCCCTCGCGAAAGACGAGGTCCGGCGGTCGGGAGCGGAAGCGCCGCTCGGCTGCGCGAGATAATTCGGGCAGATTATCTTTCAGCCGGGCGACTACCGACCAACCCACTTCTGCTGCGACATGCAGAAAGGGGGCGGTGGCAAATCCTCCGTCGACCACCACGTAATCAATGAAGCGCGCCCCCAGGTTCGCGCGCACGCGACGCAACAGGCGCTGTCCCGCTGCATATTCGCTGTCTCCCGGCCCATAGGGCTCGACATCCACCGGTAGGGTGAGGTCACCACCAACCACCGCAGCCAGGACGAGGTGATGACGATAGCCAAGGATCTCTTGCTGAGCATTGCGGTAGGGACGGCACAAGGAACATCCTGACTTTCGCCGTCGTCCGCCGGTCGTGCCGTCCAGGGCCAGACCGACGAAATGGCAGTCCTCGAAAGCCTTGTTGCGCTTGGCGCGGTGGAGCACCGCGGCCAAAGCAGCCCGCGTGGGTGCTGGATCTAAACGTTCGGTGAAATACCTCAAAGCATCGTCGCCGAACGTCCGGCTAATGCTTAGGTTCCTCCGCGCTTTCGATCCCACCAGCGACTCAAGGGCCAGGAAAGCCCATTGCCGCAAGATCGTGCCCAGGACCATCGACCACAACAGATCTTTGGCTGAAATCTTGTGGCTGGCACGCCCATCGCCAGGAGAGCGGAAGTAAGCCGACAAATGAAGGTGCTGGATGACGAATTTCCATACCCGGCGTGGGGTAGGGTTCCTCAGGAGCGCTTCCTGTTTTTCTTACGTTGCTGGCGCGCCAACACCAAAAGCTCGGCGTTGGCGGCCAGCACTTCGCGCACGGCATCTTGAAATTCGCGCCCGGCGGAGACGCGCCGCTCGACCTCCTCCACCCAATCCCGGGGGATACGCTCCACACGGCGCCGGCCTTTTCTCATGAACGTGAGTGTCCAGGCCTCGTGGCCCTTCTCGTGAGCGCAATGGCAGCGAGGATTCCCGCAGCGGGTGAAACTGCGGGTGAGGGTTCCGGGCAACAGATCGGGTGGGATCGGGAAACGGCCGAGCAGATGAAATTTGTGTTGACGAAGACGAGCGGCCTGAGGGCCGCGAGGTTCTTGTTGCATATTGTAGAAATAATACTACAAGTTATTAATAAAATACAAGCTTTTTCTGAACGCGAAAATAGGACGTAGTTCCTCCACCGCCTCAGCTCAAAGGGAAAGGCCCATTCGTCAGGTCGGATTCACGCAAGGTACTGCTTACCTTCCGAGATAGCTGACTTCAGGTGCCCGATAAGTGCCCAGAATTCGGGCACGTTGACGCTCAAACTGCTCCATGTGCTCGGCCAAGACGTGGGCGTAAATGTTCAGAGTTGTTGAAATGCTGCCGTGCCCGAGAATCTTGGACACCACAGTCACTGGCACCCCAGCCTGGAGCTGCCGCGTTGCGAACGTGTGCCGGAACATATGCAAATGACCGTTCGTAACTTTCAGCTTCCCGCGCAGGTGTCTCTTCAACACAAGGTCAGAGTTCCACGGCGTTCCGTTTTTCGTGGTGAAGACGAAGCCTTCAGCCCGGTTTCCAATGTGGGTCTTGAGGGCATCCACAATCTGGAATGGGATGGGGATATCCCGAATTGCATTCTTCGTCTTCGGAGACTGAACCTTGCCGCGCCACACGGCTTGACGGACGCGAAGCAGTTTTCTGTTTGGGTCAACGTCACAAACGCGAAGCCCACACAGTTCGCCTGCCCGCATCCCGGTTTCAACGGCTAGCCAGTAGAACAACCTCACCGCTCCCGTTGACCTGCTGAGAATGTCTTCCACTTCAGCATCCGAATAGGCGCGTACTTCCGTTTCCGACTTTCCAATTTTCTTGGCCGACTCCCAGATGTTCTCCCGCACGTTTCCCCATGCCCGGCCTTGCTTCAGGATGAGTTTGAGCGTGCTGAAGATGTTCTTCTTGGTCTTACGACTGACAGCCAACTTCGATAGGAACGTGTCAATGTCCCGTGTGGTGATTTCCCGAACCTGCCGCTTGCCGAAGAAGGGAAGCAAATGATTCGCGAGATGTCCACGCATATTCAAAACCGTGGAGGGTTTCATCTCTCGGAACGCTTGGTCGCCCCACTCTTGAGCAAGAGCCTGAAACGTCGTGGCTGATTCGGGGAGATATCCGGGGTCGTTAACGCGGGCAAGGATACCGTCGAGCTGCCTCTTGGCCTGCTTCTCTGTAATTCTTCCGACGATTCCGAAGACCCTGGAACGCTTTCTTCGGATGATCTGGCCATTCGACAGACGGACGATCCTCTTTCCACCGTCCCATATAGCTGTCATGCGCTTTGCCGTGCTTAACCACTATTTCTCCGTACTGGTAACGTGTGCGAGCCATGTCCCTCCCTTTCGTTGGGTCATGGCTCTGCCGGATTCGGGGAAGAATGTTAGCACGAGATTCCTGGCCCGTTCCGTCTAACGGTTTACTTTGAAATCGATCCTGTGTGATCGCTGACATTCTGGCGTCTTACGTGGTCACAGCGCGGAGCTAGTTCTTAGAACCGCTCCGGAATATTTCACAGACCGGAGCGTCATTGATGCGTGCGACCGGGTTCCTCATCTGCTTTCTCCACGACAACGCTCTTGCTTTCAAGGTCTTCGCTGGGCCTTTGACACGGTGTGTCGTGCGTAGTAATTCGGATCGTCTTTATCTTCCGAGCGGTAGTCGGCGATGCGCTGAATCACGACTTCGGGATCGTCGCCGCGAGCGAGGGCGCGCTTCGCGTAGGCCCAATCGTGCTCGGATTGGCTTTTGTGGTCGCTGGGCACCGTCCGTGGGCGTTCTTGGTCGTCGCTTAAATGCCGGGGTGTTTCGGGAGAATCTTCATCAATCGTGAAATCGCGGAGCGTGTAGACCGCATCGTTTTCCTGTCGCGCTTGGACGATGAATTCCTCGGGAAGTTTCTGATTCGCGAATCCCGGCAAGCGGAGCACGCGCGTCGAATCGGTTGCCGCCAGATCGCCGCCGAACTTGGTTGCGAGGTCTGTGGAGGAGAGCTTCGGCTTCCTCCTGACTGAATCCGGTCACTTTCCATACGACCTGGTGCTTGCCGGGAGAGGTATCGAGGACGAAGTTTGGTGCTGGAACCTGCGGCTGAATTTCGAATCGCTTCGAGAGCTTCGTCACCGCTTTCTGTCGAGGTCGAGATAGACGTGGCGGATATCCTGTATATTTCGCTTCGTCCGGCTGTAACGCGCCGTCCTTGATGGGATTCATTCCGATGAACACGTCATAGCCGCTGGCATTCTGGTTCGCTGAGCCAGTTTTGAAAGTGCGGGCCCGCGATCGTCTCTGCCTTGGAGATTGGTTTGAACCGTGTGGCCCGTGGAGCGATTGCGGACGAGGATCGCGGCATTGTCATGCAGGCCCGAACAGCTCCCGAACATATTCCGAGGCCGGTGAGGGAGCGCGGCGCGAATTTACTATCGGTGCTCATGGGTGATCCTGCTTGGCCAGGAACACGGCGCCGTAGTCGAACAAGTCCGCATCGGGGTCGTAGCTGTTGATCGAGAAGAACTTCGGAAATGTATCGGCGGCCAGGCCGGCGCTCGACGTGTATGACCACGTTGAGCGAATCGGCGATGTTTGTCTTGATGGCTTTGAACGGCAACTCGACGCCGCTCTGCAACACGCAACTGGTGAAGCGCGCGAGACCCTGTTGCGCGGAACTTGCATGGATGGTGGATAGCGTTCCCGAATGCCCCGTATTCAGGAGTTGCAGGAGATCGAATGCTTCGCTTCCGCGAACCTCTCCCAAAACGATGCGGTCCGGGCGGTGGCGGAGGGCTGCTTTGAGAAGATCCCGGATCGCCACGGCCGGAAGGCCGTTCTGTTCCCGGCGTGCTTCAAAGCGAACGAGATTTTCCTGCGGCAATTGAATCTCGGCCGTATCTTCGATCACGAGCACCCGTTCATCCTGCGGGATGAACTTCCCGAGGATCGAAAGGAGAGTGGATTTTCCAGTGCCGGTCCCGCCGCAAATCAAGATGTTCTTGCGCGCAAGCACGTAATCTTCGAGAAGGTTCGCGAGGTGCCGGTCGAGAGTGCCTTCACGAATCAGATCTTCCATCTCGAAGTGGCGGGTGTTGAACTTGCGGATGGTGAGCGTTACGCCGGCGAGACTGCACGGCGGGATGACCGCGGCGACGCGGCTGCCATCGGGCGAGTCGCGAATCGAGAATGGGCTTCGATTCCGAGATATCGTCGCCCAGACGCCGGGCAATATTCTTCACGGCGACCATGAGAGATCTTTCGCCGAGAGACACCCCTGGCACCTGTTGCAAGAAGCCCTGTTTTTCGATGAATACCCGGTCGGGTCCATTCACCATCACTTCGCTGATGGAGTCATCCAGAATCAGGTGCTCGATGGGCTTCAGGAACGGCAGAATCATTTCGAATCCGTTCATTAGAGTTTTCCTTTGGCGAGCTGTACAAAGTACGAATCGTTCGGGTCGTTGTAATACGGCTTGAGGTAACAAAACATCGGTGGTGTCGGGTTGATTCCGTCGTAGGCGGTAACAACGGATTGGGCATTGCGCAGTTCCATGAATGTCTTGATGTCGAACCGGTAGTCGCTCTGGGTGTTGTAGCTCTTCGAGGCGATGATGTTGGCTTTATGCGACAAGGCCTTGCCGGTAAGCCAACTGACCTTGGTGTCGTGCCCGCTTTCGGACAGGCTGTAGCTGACTTTGAGCTGGTCTTCGCGTCCGCAGAGATCGCTTGCTGTCCTCGCCGAAAAATCGTCGGACAACGAGAGAAAAATCTTGGTGCGGAAGGTCTGGAGAAGGGTGCGCCAGCTTTCCGCCGGGAGCGCCGATCGCAGCGAACTGATGCTCTGCGTGGCGATGATGGGAATGCACTTCGGCTGACGCGAGAGACTGAAGAATTTCTCGTCGCCCGTCGGGTCGCTTTCGCCCACGGTCGCGAAGTGCTGGTATTCGTCGCAGAGGAAGAGAACCTCCCGGAAGTGTTGCTCGGGATGGGCCTCGATCTTCGGAACGCGGTTGAGCACGGCCCGCTCGAAATCGAGCTTCATCATGACGCCCAGAGGGGACACGGTCTATCAGCTCGATGATCAATGCTACGCGCTGGTCAGCGAAATGGATCGCTTCAATCGGTTGCCGGCCGAAGAGAAAACCCGCGTCGAGAGCTGGCTCGCTTTCAGCAAGGTGAAGGAGTGCGCCACGGAAGTCGGTGCAAGCCTGGACCGGTATCTTCAGTCGAACGATGTCATCGTCCCGAAATCGGTCCAATTGACCATCCACGACTGGCCCGACGGAAGCATCAGTTTCGCTCCGCAAATTGGCGGAATTGAAGGCGATGGTCTCAAACGAGCCTTTTTCCATAGTCCGAAAGCGGAGAATTTCTACAACGTGGATGGCCCCGACAACTCCCGCATCCGCGTGGTGTTCGACGAGAAGCAAACGGAAGTGTTGCGGCGCATGAAGGGGGTCCACCGCGCGTACGGCACTGTCAAACAACGCTTGCTCGAAGAGCCGGAGATCGTTTTCGAGGGGCTGATGGATGTGGTCGAAGTTCGCTACGGTCGCCGGGTAGAAGGGATCGGTCCTCTCGAGGCGATGAATATCCCCGGTGTTCCTCGGGAAAAGGGCGTTCTCGAGTTGGGACCGCGGGATTCGGCTCAGGAGGAGAGCCGCACGACGATCTCCTTGACGGAAACCGACGGCAGCGTGGTATCGCTGGAGTTCGGGTCGGTTTCGGAGCGAAAGGACTTCGTCGCGGAGGCGCGTCATGCTGTTGCGTCTGGTCGGACCGGGTTCGTGTTCGCGGGACGGGAAGTGCAACTGGACGCAGGGATCCGGCGAATGATTGCGGAAGAGGATCTCAAGTCGAACGGCGATGCGGCGAGAGAAACGGCCGGAAGAAAGGACGGAAGATATTTGTTGCCGTATCGGGACGAGGAAGATCTGAAGGCCTGGGACGTTGAAGACGCCCAAAGGGCGAGACAGCCCGCCAATGATGCGATGCCGGTCGCGAGCCCCAGGTCTTTGAGCCCGGCCGTGCAACTAAAGAAGCACCAAGAGGAAGGGGTGCGTTGGCTTCAGGCGTGCCACCGGCTGAGGCCGGAGCGCCGCGGGAGCTTGTTGGCGGATGACATGGGCCTGGGTAAGACACTCCAGGTGCTCACGTACTTGGCGTGGTGCATCGAGCACGACAAGGACCTCCAGTTGCACAACCCTGCGGCGCCCTGGCGTCCGATTCTGGTGATCGTGCCTCTTATACTCATCGAGAACCACACCTGGGAAAAAGAGATTGCCGACAAATTTCAAGGCGATGTGTTCAGCCCGCTTCTCGTTCTCCACGGTCCTACGATCAAGAACCTGCGCAAGCGAGGCGTCAGCGGGGTGGAAGTGTCGCTGGGAAAACCGGCGATCTCGCACGAAGAATTTACGAGGTATCGGCTGGTCATTACAAACTATCAGACGGTCGTTAATTACCAGCACAGCTTCGCGCAGCTTCTGCCGGATACCCGCAAGTCGATTTGGTCGGTGATTGTCAGTGACGAGGCGCAGGAATACAAGGCGCCGCCCACCAAGATTTCGCACGCGATCAAGGCGCTGCATCCGGACGTTCACATCGCCTGTACGGGCACGCCGGTCGAAAACAGGCTGCTCGATTTATGGAATCTCGTCGACGCCATCCAGCCGGCGCTTTTGGGAACCGCGCAGGACTTTCGCACGACCTATGAACAGGGTAGTGCGCCGTTGCCGGAAAGGCTGACGCAGTTGAAGCGGAACCTCTTGTTCGGATGCGACAATGCGTTCGTGTTGCGCCGCGAGAAGTCCTCCGTCCTGGAGTTGCCTCCGAAGAATATCGTGGCGCTGTATGCCGAAATGAGCAGTTGGGAATTGGAAATGCACCGAGAGCTTCTGGCGAGCGTCGGGACCGGCTCGCCGCTCAGTGTGCTCCACAAGTTCGTGGCGCTGTATCAGCACCCATTTCTGTTGGAAGAGAAGGGCGGGCAGTTAGAGCCAAAGGAACTTCTGGGGCGCTCGTCCAAATTGAGGGCCGTAATCGCCAAATTACAGGAGATCCGCGTTCAGAACGAAAAGGTGGTGATTTTTGCGTATCGCGTCGAAATGCAGCAGATCTTGTCCGCCGTGATTAGTTCTGTTTTTGGCCTACAGGTCGAGATCATCAACGGAGTGAGAGACAAGGGAGGCATCCAAGGAAGTGCGGGGACTCAGGCGGCCAAGCAAAATCGAGAAGCAAAATTGGATCGGTTTCGAGACAGCCGAGGGTTCAACGTAATCATCCTCTCACCATTTGTAGCCAGCATCGGTCTCACCATCACCGAAGCGAATCACGTGTTCCACTACGGGCGCTGGTGGAATCCGGCGATCGAAGCGCAGGCTACAGACAGACTGTACCGAATCGGCCAGACCAAGCCTGTCTATGTTTACCTTCCGATCCTGCGCGATCCGACGAAGAGGCTTGAGAAAAGCTTTGATGAGAGCTTACACGAACTGATCAGCGAGAAGCAGCAGCAAGCTCGGGAATTTCTGATGCCTTTGCCCGAGGAGGACCGTCTCGGGGCGGAGCTATTTGGCCGAATGGAAGGGCGGAATGTCGCGGCCGCTCCCGCGACTCCGATGACGTCCGAGGTGATCGACGGCTTGCAACCGCACCAGTTCGAGGCGTTGGTCGCTTGCCTTTTGGAGAGTGAGGGGTTTCGGACGATTCTGACTGCGAGATCGAACGATCATGGTGCGGACGTACTTGGTTTCAAGGATGGTGAAGTCTGGATCATCCAGGCGAAGCATACGCGCCGTGAGTTGCCGATCGGAAGTGTAGCAATGGCAGATCTGATGGCGGCCCGCATGAGCTACACGACGCCGCTCGCGTATTCAGTCCGGCTGATGGCGGTGACGAATGGCGGATTTTCAACTGAAACACAGAAGGAGGCCTTGCAACATGGGATTTCCCTTCTCGATCGGCGCGACCTAATGATCCGCCTCAGGTCGTCGTCGGTCAATCTGGGCCGCATTTACACGCGTGAGGCGGACAGGTGCAAATCCTTCGACGAAGGAATCCGTGCGGCCCGAGGATGGTTCCAGTGATAGTTCCCGGGAGCGAAGGGTTGTTGCCGTATGAGCGTTGCAAGCCTGAGTACGGTGACAATGATTCGACGGCACGGGCATCTTCCGTCGGCCTGCGGAGCGACTTCGCGGGCTACTTGGAGGCGGGCGGAGGGGATTGATACGTTATTCCGAACGACCAGGACTTGAAGTTGTTCACAGTGGTTGTAACCATGGATGTGCTGTCCATATAGGTTTGCGACGGACCGAACGCACGGGACAGCGTGATCTTGGCTACGCCACTTATCAGGATACCGACCGAGACCTGACCGATGCCGTTGCTGTAATTATTTCCGAATCCGTAATCTCTTGCATACCCATGGGACATGTAGCTATAGCCGTAGCTGCCTCCGACGAATAGCGCGCCTGCCATGGTCTTAGCGCCAGGGGCTAAATTGGTCGAGTTGTACTGAAGATAGCCTTCCATCTGCACGCTTGTGTGGGACGGAGGAGAGTTGACATTGACGTTGGCCCCGGACTTAAAGTTCTGTACGTCAGCGCCCTCCTTCGCTATCAGGTCGACGTACGTACCGAAAGCTCCAGTGGATCCCAGTTTGTCCGCCCCTGTTGCTAGCAGGGGATACTGAGCCGAGACCACAAACGTTCCGCCGTACAACATATTCTGAGTCGCTTGCCCGGCACCGTTGGCAGACAGGGTCGGGACTGTGTTCGAGGTGATAGTCGTCGTGCCCGACGACCCTGCTTGCACGTTGGTCCCTACCGTCACCTGCATTCCGTTGACGAAATTGAGAGATGCGAGATCGGCTGAAACCGTCGCGGCCTGAGATGCTCCGTTGTAAATGGACTTGATCTGATTGAAATATGAGAACGTACCCTCAGTGCTGTAGAACGTGTTTATGTTTGTCTGGTTGCTCCCTCCGAAGTCCATACAGCCTGGCCTCGTCGGAAATAGTAAACAGGTAAAACGAGTCGTGCTTACCGGAAGAGTGTTGGAAAAACCGCTCTGGTTACTCCCCGCAGTGGCGCTAACGCGGTACTGGTAGGTCGTTCTGGCGACGAGGTCCGTATGATCGCTGTAATCGGTGGTGACCGTCGAGCCGATTGGCGCGAAGTCCGAACAGTTCAGGCCCTTGCAACGTTCAATGGAATACCCGGTGATCGTGCCGCTGGTATCGGTTGGCGCAGTCCAGCTAAGGTCGACCTCCCCGCTACTGATAAATGTGGCGGTCAGGTCCGAAGGAGCCGGGACCGACCCAGCAGCAGGCGGAGCTCCAGGAGCAGGACGGCCACCGACTGGCGCAGGCGGAGGAGCAGCCGCACGAGCGGTACCTATGGAGCGGGTTGGCACCCGTATGGTCTGTGCGTGAGCAGAGTCGGTAAAACTCACAAGCACAAAGCAGATGCTTGCTAGTCCCAATGCTCTTGCGATCTTCATATGTTTCCTCGGTAGTCCGCTAGACAAACTTCAGTTCGGATAGGGCACGCACCTGACCCCGATACGGATCCTCGGACTTACTTTACGAGCCGTCCGACGCAGCTTTCCTGGATCCTTTAGTTCTTGGAATTCGTTTCGTGGGACGGCCCTGGGTGACCTGGTGTAATGGATCGATGCGCCAGGCGCCCCTACCATGGGTGGCCACGTAGATCTCTCGATTCTGAGACATTCTTATTTGCAGCACAGCCGACTTCGGGAGGTGGTTGCCGTCATAAAGCGTCCAATCGGAATGACTCGTTCCTCCATCGCTCGTCACGAAGACGCCGATATCGGTTGCAACGTAGACGTCGCTAGGGTTCTGCCGATCGATGAGAATGTCGTTTACGGGGGTATTCGGCAGATTCCCGCTTACATCCGCCCATTTGCCGTTGGCGTCACAGCATTTAAAGACGTGCCCGGTATCGAATCCTTGTACTCCGAGGTAAATCTGCAGAGCATTTGTGGGACTGACTGCGACGGCTGAAAATGGACGAGACTTTGGCAGTTCAGTCCCCGTGATCTCCTGCCAGCTTCGTGCTGCGTTGGCCGCGTTTACATTCCGATTAACCCATACTTTGCCGTCAGACGTCGCAGCATAAACCACGCTGTTCGACCGGGGTGGGCAGGCGAGGGCCTGAATGTAGTCATAGTCCCCTCCAGCCGTAAGATCCCCGCTGATTGGAGTCCACCCCTGCCCAGAGGAAGTTGGATTGGCGGGGCCTTTCCACACTCGAAATGTCCCGAGCACCAATTGGGGCGAGGTTCCAGACAGCAGTTGGTAGGGGATGTAAAAAGCCTCTCGCTCGTTTATTTTCGATTCTTCAACTACGGGGATCCAATCCTGACCGGAGTTGTCGGACCGATAAAGAGACACGTAATATTGTTCAGCGAAATAATGAGAAGGATTTTGAGAGTCAATTAGGGAGTAACCGCCATCTCCGGCGAGGACCAGATTCCAGGTCAACGTTCCGCCGCTGCTGATTGCCGTGCCATTGTCTTGTGATCCGCCGAACACCCGCAGGCTGTCAGTGGGGTCGGGCGCCACGCTCGTGAATTGAATCGTGTTCAAGTCCGTGTTTAGGTTCGCCCAGTTTGCTCCTGCATTGGGCGTACTCCAGATTCCTCCGTCGTTTCCGATAATCCATTTCTTTCCGTCAATCACAATGAGCGCGTGCTGGTCTGGATGAACCACGCTGCCGTCTGAATACGAATTCGTAAGATTGGTCCAACTGGTTTGCATTCCGTTCGGGGAATGCGCGATCCACACGTCGATCCCTCCCAGAATGAGATCGTCGCTATCTTGCACTGCCGTTAGATATTGGTCGTACCACCCCTGCCAGCCGTTCTGGCTGTCACCGAATGCTGCAGTAGGCATCGTCAACGAATGCCAGCTTGCCCCGCCATCAACGGATTCAGCAAGGCCGGTGTCGGTTGCGGTCCCCGGCCAAGGGCTTCCCGTTCGGTTGGCAGTCAGCACCCAGATCGTGGTCACTCCTCCTTTAGTTCTCGTGGCAAGGGAGGCTCGATAGAAACTGTCGGTGCTGAGGACTTGTCCCGGGAATGGCGAACCTGTAGGGACCCAGTTCTGACCGATCCTATAGCGATAAATCCCCAAGCCCCGCATGGCCGCGTAATAAACGCCTTGCGTGGGCTCGTAGATAAGGTCGGTACAGTCGTGCGCAACTTGTTGCGCATCGACCAAATTCAAGGTCTGTATCCAAGATAAACCGCCATCATGCGATTCGTAGACTCCCACGTCGGGCTGCCTTCCGGCCGCCTGTGACGCACTGCCGACCGCGGCCAGCAATATGTTCGGGTCGTGGGGATCGACCAAGATTTTCGAAATAGAGCCACCGACAAAGCTGAACGTGCGGCTATGCTGTGCATCGGAAGCGGTAGCGATGGGTCCCGTCCAGGTAAGACCACCGTCCGACGATTTCAAAATGCCAACGCCGTAGTAGCTGTCGATGGCGTTGTTCGCTTCTCCCGTGCCCACGTAAATCGTCGGCGGATTCGTACTCGTGTCCAGCGCAATGCTTCCGATCGACAAGCTGTACCAGTGATCGACGTCAACCAGTGGCTCGAAGTGAGGTGGGCTGCCTGGATCGGTGCTCTGCGCGTTCGTGGTCTTCCACAAGCCGCCGAACGCAGTCCCAACATATACGGTGTTTCCTGTTGGATCGTGAGCCAGATCCACGGCCAAGCTGGTCACCCGTCCGGTCACGGGCCCCCAAGAACTCAATTCTGGACTGGGACCTAGGGCCGTCCAACTGGGGAATCCTGCAGCTGCAAGTCCCACCCTGCGAGCGGGAAGAGAGGACCTGCGCCCCCTCAACTGTTGAAACGAGGCGATCAATCGGTCTGCTGGCGAAGCCGCCGCAGCGAGTCCCACAACGCTGACCAGTCGCCCGCGCAGGAACCAAGCATTACGCCCATTGGGGTCGTCGCGCACAGGTGCTCCTTGTGCGGAAAGTCTGTGCCCGACTACCAAAATGGCGCTTAGAAGCAGCATCGCGACCAGGAAGCAACGGCGCACCTTCCACCTCCGCCACAGAGCCGTCCTTGCTCCAGCCAACCACTGCGGCTCGAGGACAGAACAACTCGAATATTAGTCAGCCCGCCTCATCGTGGATATTGGCCGCGAATGAAACCACAAAGTGACGAACAGAGTCAACTAATAAATATATGCAAAGAGTTATACTACATTTCACGATACTTCTATCGAGCGGAGATAAAATACTTGACACTCCCACTACTTGCTATAAGCTCGCGAAAGTCGACGATCTCACGCAGCTTTTGATTGCCATTCCCTGCAAAATCCGCGCAAAGCGGAGGCGGTAATGCGAAAAAGGAATCTTGTTCCGATGCTGACTCTCTGGATGGCCGTCGTCGCAACGATTGCGGTTTCCAGTTGGGTGCGAGCGGATGAGCCCGCGGCAGACAAGCAAGTGCTTGTTCAAATTATCGTTAACACCGCTTACGATGATTCAGAGTCGAGCCTGCGGCAGATCGCGGCTATCATCCATGGGTTGCCGCAGCGTCGCGTTCCGTTTGGAAAAAACGACAATTTGAGCGCGCTGATTCTGCGTGAATACCGGGTATCGACGTACAAAAGTGACTCTCCGAGTTATCTTCCCAAAACGTTCGCGCTAATCGAACAGGCCATTCTCGACACGAATCGCGTCACGGAGCCAGAGCAGCTTAGACCCGGCACTATCCTGGTCCCCGAGCTTCCGCCAAAAGCTCTCGAAAAGTTCAATCCGGGCAACCTTCTGAACAGTATTCCGATTCTGTCTGTTGTTCCGTTGTCTTCGGTGGTGGCGAAAAAGAACCAGGGAGAGAGTGTGTCGGATGTTGAATTTGTCGGCCCGCCGATCGTTTCCAGTCTCGGCCGGCCCGCCGCGCAAGATCACGCGATGGATTTCGTGTTCACCGCGGCGTTCGCGAAAACCGTTCTGACGAACCCGGCCTTCGAGGATACCGTAGTTCATTTTTTCAACTACCCGATCACGATGACTTTGGGTTGGAATCGAACCTCTGCCGCCGGAGCACAGGTTGACCATCTTGTGTTGAGCGATTCACAACGGCAATACATCCAAGGCCTTCTTGCGGCCAACGCCCAGCGTGACGTCCTTGTGTTCGTTCTTGACACGGGATGGCCCGATCCGGCGGAATACGCGGCCTCTCGGCAGGCCCTCGAGGAGCTGGTTCGGTTTGCACAGAAGCGTTTTTTCGGTCGCGACCTAGGAAAGGGCCCTACTGCTCTGAAACCCTTTGAGGAGCCTTCGAACGCGCACTGCAAGTACGTGGAGCGCTCACTGGCGGAATTTCGCGCTCTCGATCCCAAAAGCCGGATCAAGGTTATCTATGTGCCGCTTACAAAGGAACAGAACGCGGCTCCGATTCTGACGGACCTTCTGCAAACCGAATACCTCAGAGGATTGACCAATTATTCGAACAAACAGGTCAAACCCCCGAGGGATCTAATCAAACGGTCCCGAGAAACCGCAGAGAATACCGTACGCACGTCGTACCCGGAGAAGTGGAGTGGTGATGAGGTCCTCACAGACAAGTCGATTCTGGATGCGATCCTGGACCTTGGAAATTTGTACGCCGAAGACAATCACTCAGTTATCTTTGTGAACGAGTCCTGGACCGTCCCACACGACGAGTATCACGTCTATTACCCCGAGCCGCTGAACGGTGTTGTTCTCGCAGCAGCTGGTAATGCGAATCTGAACGTTATCTCTTCACAGCTCGATTTCGCCGAACGAAGCACGGATCACAAGGATACTCTTGTAGTCATGAATCGCCGTCCGGGACAATCCGATTTTGCGTGTAGCTCGTCTTTCGTTGGTGTCAATGTGGCGGACGAAGCGATGGCGACGGCGTTCGACGGGGAAGTGCTTGGTTCCGCCATTTGCGGGACGAGTTTTGCGGCACCGCGAATCGCGTGGATTCTGGCGGCGGACGAAGCGGTCCGGAAATCCGCTATCGACCCCACAACATCATGGGACGTCTTACTGGATATTCGGCTCAAGAAAATCCGAGATTCCAATGCCTCGGGGTTCGATAAATATCTGTTCGATCCCATCGCGTTTCTAGAGTCCTCTGCTCCCTGATGCGATCTCGGGAGTAACCGGCACTTGGAAGGAGTGGACTGAGGAATTCGTTCGTGGGCCCGGCGCAAAATACAAAGTTTGGGTCAAAGATCCCATCCCCCCGGATGGCACAAGCGAAAGAAGGCCCCGATCGCACACTGGCGCCTCTTGGGTCCAACGTAGGTCGACCGGGCCGTTTTCGGAGGCCAATTGAGAGGGCAAACGGTGCAGGATCACGGCGTCAGTGAAATCCAGCAAGTGGAAGCGCTTGAGCCCGAAGCCGTTGTCCGATGCTCCGAATCCCTTAGATGAACGCTTACGGTTTGGCGGCAATCGGGGAGGTCATCGTCGTGACGCCATGCACGACGTTGAATGTCTCGTAGTGCGAAGAGATTGCGATCAGCAATTCCTCTGTACCATCCCGAAATATATCGTTGTGGTCGTGGATGAGGGTCTTGGGCACGCCGATTACGTAAAATGGCGTGTCATTCCATACCGTGTCCACCCCAAACCTCGCCTTCTGATCACCGGGTTTATCCTCAGCGCATTTGTCCCCCGGCTCAGGGGCGGCTGTGTTGCGTTCCACGCAGAAACATTGCTTCGTGCTGTCCACCCAAAAGTACGGCCAGTTATCGTCGTTGCACGATGCTTCCGACTCGATCTTCGACTCCAGAACGACGCGGTGCGACCGCATCTCTTTGATGCTCGCCTCGCTGTTTCTGTAATAGTATGACTGGCCATGCTTGGCACAAAGTTGACCTTCGTCTGGGCATCCGTTCTTGTCGTATTGCCGAAACGACAGCGCCGAGGAAGAGAGTAGCTGGGCCAGGGGCATAATCTTTTCGGTTGCCCAATCTCCGTCCGACGTAATCGAGATCATGAACGGAGCGGCCGTGCCGACGGTGACTG
Organism: uncultured Acidobacteriota bacterium; assembly: GCA_963836125.1. GTDB lineage: Bacteria > Acidobacteriota > Terriglobia > Acidiferrales > UBA7541 > Palsa-295. Next base: position 673,662 of record CAWIIK010000011.1, on the reverse strand, counting down.
TGCGGCCGTTGAGGGTCTGTTTTCTGGCTACCGTGATCTGCGCTCGCTTGAGCGCCTCGATCGTTTCCTTCGCTTCGAGAGCGTCGTTGGCCGCGTTCAAGAACACGATAAGATCCGCGGGCGCCGAGAAACTTACGCTTGTCAGTTGATCTTTTGCGTTCTTGCTATTCCAATTGTCGGCGCACTCGCGTGCTTGCGTTTGCCTCTCAAGAATCATCGAGAGCAGGGGCTGGACGAGAGCGTGTTCCGCGGCGCGAGCTCCGAACGAATGGGCGATGATCGCAAAATGGGACGCCGACTTCCCTTGTACCGTAGGAGGCTCGCACCTGGAGGAGTCAGGACTCGGAGCAAGCGGCACTCCCTTCGTCTCGAACATCAGCCTGGTCACCGCCTCCGTCATGGACGGACCGCCCACTCTTGTGGCCGCGTCGCGGCGATTCCAATACGTCACTGCGGGATCTCCAGCCACCGACTGCCCTCGCCAAGACAAGAAGATTCCTACCAGGACCGGGGGCGTGGGTATGTCCAGCGCGTTGCGGGAACTCAAGCCTTGCAGGAGCGTCTTAAAGCTTGCGAGATTCTTATGCGCTTCGTCATATCGAGAAGCATTGTTGTGCCAACCGTGAACGAAGGTGATAACGATCAGTTCGCGTTTTTCGCGATTTGCTTGTTCCTGAGCAGTTTCTATTACCTGAAGGGCGTTCTCGAGTTGCGATTGCGTGGGGCTTTTGTCGCTACGCAAATCGCCTATGGACCACAATTCTCCCATGTCATCGAACTCGATATACGCCAAGTAAAAGTGCTGAGGCTGGCCGCCCGTTGGCGTTTGGACGCACTCGTATACTCGAAGGTTGGAACAATCGGTGTGCGACGCGGGCACTGGATCAACCGAAGGTGGTAACACATCGGTGCGGCGGTAGGATCGGTTTCCGACACAACCGCACACCGGCAATGATGCGATTGCTAAGAGAAAGGCGAAGAACGGACGCCGAGCCAACATGAAAGCTCCTTTCCATCTTGAGATACGATCCGGGTTCAATTGGCGGTGAGCGCCACTAATTGCCAAGACGAAAGTATCTAGAAACATTCGGGCTGCGTCTTCGGAGAGGACCGACGCTCTCCATGGAAGTGTCCATAGGTCTGTTTCCTAGAGCGGTAACCGCACAATGGTACACCCATCATCCTTTGTTTTCTAATAGAGTCCGTCGCGGCCCACTCTATTGGTAGTCATCGTGCCGGCGAGGTCGGACTGTCGGCCACAGGTGTCGATGTCTATTCTCGGAGACCTGGCAGAACTTCCCTTGACCGAGGCGGCAAGATACGTGCCCGAGAACACAGCGTCGCTTCGGGTAAAAAGCCGGCAACCGGGCAAAGCCAAGTCTGCGGCTAAACGGTGCCGAATCACCGGCTCTTCTGAAAATTTGACAGCTTTGCGATCAGCGTTGACACAGGGAGATACTGAATACCTGATTTCCATGTTTGTGAGGTGATTAATCCAATGAGCGACACCAAAGCCGGAGTGTTTATCATCGAGTCTCTGCGCACGAAGGATGAACTCAAGCATCGATTTGAAGGGCGCATTCTCCGGGACATACTTTTGTTGAGCGGGAAGAAGGCGGAATACTGCTATATACGGACGTGGAAGGAAGCGAAGGCGGAGATGTTTCAGCGTTTCTATGATTCCGGGCTGCGTTATCTCCACATTTCATGTCACGGAAACAGAGACACGATAGCGTTCACGCTTGACAGGATCTCTTTCGAGGAGTTCGGGAAGGAAATCAAACCATATCTGTATGAGAGGCGGCTGTTTTTTTCGGCTTGTGAAGTTGTCAACCCGAATCTACAGAAGGCCATCATGCCCGGTTCGGACTGTTACTCCTTGATAGGGCCAAAAGAGTCGATTCGTTTTTCCGACGCTGTCATTATGTGGGCGACGTTCTACCATCTCATGCTCAGGAACTCGAAAGCTATGAAACCCCCAAAAATCAGAGCGGTTCTCCACACCATCAAGCAGACCTTTGGGACAACGTTCGAATACCTGTGAGCGGAGTTGTCCGTTGCGCCGGGCCTTTGTGAGAACGACGGCGAATCGCAAATAGGTAGAGTGCGTCGGGCAGCCTGTTGCGATGGTTCCTCTGTGGTTGCCGGCGGGCCGGATGCGGGAACACAATAGGCGCGATGGCTCACAACGAGCTGCACAATGACCCACATGCTGGGCGCGTTTGGAGAGAGTGCCGCAACGATTCCAATCTGAGCTGGCTGCTCGAAGGTGTCCTAGCTCCCAGAGTGCCTGAGCTGGGTCGGATGCTACTGCTCTCTCCCCTGGAATTCTTTGGAGAAGTTCAGGCACGCCTGGGAGCGAAGCTCTCGGTGCGGTTTCAATTGGTCGGATTTCCTTACCTTAGCGGGAAGTTCAAGGACATCTCTGAATCGCTGAGGCGTATGACGTCGGGGTATGGTGAAGAGGCGCCGCAGTCAGTCAATGCGAAAGGAGCGATTACGGAGTGGGCGGCGGCGAACGCCCGCCAGGCGCAGGATCTCATCGTCGCATCGGTCCTAGAAACAGTCAGACGAAATAGTCTTATGCGCGCGCTTGTTGCTTCAGACGAGCCAGTAACGGCGGTCCGGGTCGCGCAGCAAGTCCCCAACTACGAGGCGCTCGACTGGAAGGCACTGGAAGAGTTGGGTCGGCTTTTCGAGCCATTTCTTGCGCGAGCAAGCTCAAAAAAGGCGATCAATCACTTTACCCTCAACTTCACCGCGCTTCTGAATCAGATACGGCCTGAAATTATTCAGCAGGACGTGATTGTCAGAAGTGCCGATCATTTCATGCGCCTGCTCAAAAAGCGAGGCGTGAGCGAGACGGCATGGCGAGGTCTGCTGTTGAAGCTGATTGACCGGAGACTTGTCGTTCCCTGTACGGCGATGTTCCTGTGGTGCCGAAAGTTTCCTGAGGACGGTTTTGTGGCGTCCGCCTCTTTTGCTTCAGGCACACTGCCCCCGTGTTGCCCATCTTGCGGCAAGGACGCTCACGCGATGGCGTCTTTCGCTCCGAGCGGAGGCTTGCATAGCGCGATGAAACTGAAAGACGGTTTGCTGGGCGCAGCCGTTGGGTGGCACCTGACCAGATGCGGAATCCAGTTTCGGCACGGGCATTCCGAGGAAGGCACGGAGATGGATTTTATTGGCGTCGCGCCCGAGGGCCAATTGCTTATCGAATGTAAGATGCTGAGTGTCTTGGTGCCAGCGAAGCAACTAGCCCGGAACGTACGTGAAGCCGTCAAGCAACTGGATGGACATGCAGCTCTGCTCGAAAAGCAAGGCTGGAAGCTGCGCGGCTCGGTGTGCGTCGTGAACTTGACCGACGAAAATCTCGCCCACTTGGGGCGGGCGGGTTTCTCAATAGGCGCGGCACGAAACCGTTTGGTCAGCTACGAGCGGTTCCCAGCGTGGCTCCGGGCTGCGATCGGCGCGCACGATCGCCGTTGGCAATAGTTCGCGCAACCGGACCGGCAGTCTCCGGTGTGGTTTCAGCAGGGCTCAGGTGAGAGATGCCCGCGCTTTTCGACGTTCGTCCCGCCAGTGAAGGTAGATTGTCGCGGAGGCGACCACCGAGAACATGATTACTGCAAGAACTCGGCCGAACGTGACCCGCCGCCACGGGTCCGCATTTTCGACTGTGTTGCGATATTGCCCCTCTTCGCTGGAGAACGCGATCGCAACGACGTAGCTGGTTGTGAACAGAACAGTTCCTGTAGGCTCGAGTTTGGTTAGCATTTGAAAACCGCTGGTTTCCCGCGCGGCAGCCAAAGTAGTTATCTCGGGGATCGCGAGGTATATCGCTTTGCAGCTACTGACGAGACCTGGCGCGTGCTTTCGTTGAGAAGAGGTCGACGGGATTATTGAAATCCAAGAGTCGAACAGGCCCGCACCCAAAGGGATACGGGTAGTGACATCGTCTAGAAGCCCCGGGGATAATGCAATTTCCATTCGGGATCAAAGAGCGGCTTCGTCATCCCGTGCATGACATAGAAGTCGTACTTGAGGCCTGGCTTCTTGAACAATTCGGATTGGCTGCGCGGAAATCCAGCCCTGGCCATTAGAAAACCGATTGATTGATGGTACGGATACGCATAGCCCATTCGTTCGAGCGTGTAGGCGATGCGATCTGGGTCGGCATTTGCTTTGGCTTTGACGTAGGCGTCGAGAAGTGAGGAAAAGCCGCCTGAATAATGAGGACGGACGACGATATCGACGAGTGTCCTTTCGAGATTGGAAAGACGCAGACGGCCATATTCGGTGTCGTCCCGCCATTCGACGCCAAAATCGTCAGAGAACTTGCCGTTCAGTACGACGTACTGTCTAGGATTTGGCTGGTCCATTTGCCAGAAGCGGTAGTTGGATTCTCTCGGTGATCTGAGGAACGCCCGGTCAATGGCATCCTGCGACAACTGGCGAGGCGAATCTTTCGGTGATTGCTCTTTGTTGACGTAGGTTATTTCTACGGCGGGCTCGACTAGTGAATGCAAGGACGCGGCCGTTCCGTGGGACAAATATGAGCCGCGTTTGATGGACAGGGCGATTTGAAATCGTGAAGCGAGTCTGGATGCGAAGCGGGTTTTGGTCCTATAGAGATCTGAGGTGAGGGAGATTGGCTCGAGCCACCCGCCCTCTACCATGTGGGTTCCGGAAATTCTGGCACGCCGATTCCGGAAATTCTGGCACGGTCTGTACCTGCCGGCAAGATCTCTTCGAGGTTAAGATGACGCGTCCTTCCGGAGGGTCCGCCGAGGTGGATGAACCGCCCGCGTTCAAGGACTCGATCCAGGATAGCTGCCGCCATATCTTCGTCGTGTAATACCTTCCCCCATTCCGTCAGTGGCTTGTTGGTTGTGAAGATCATCGGTCGCTTTCTCAGATGCCGATCGTTCACCACATGGAACAGGACGTTGGCGGCATCGGGTCCATAGGTCAGATAACCGACTTCATCGATCACCAGGACGTGAGGGTGAGTGTAGGATTCCAGAGACTCCTGGAGGTGTCCCTTCTTGCTGGCATTGGAAAGATCTTCGATGAGTTCTGCGGCCGTCGTGAAGAGTGTCTCGAAGCCGTTTTGAATGGCGCGGTATCCGATGGCCACTGCCAGATGAGTTTTGCCACGGCCCGTGTTGCCGTGAAGGATCAGAGACCGCCCCTCGGTGACGAAATCCAACCCGAGGTAGGAGCCGATCACCGATTCGCGGAGAGTGGGCTGCAAGGTGAAGTCGAACTCTTCGATGGTCTTGAAGAAAGGAAAATGAGCATTGCGGGTGCAGCGCTGCAGCCGCGTTTGCTTCCGTCGTGCTACTTCTTCGGCCAGCAGCAGAGCCAGGAAGTCCCGATACGACCAACTTTCCTTCTCCGCCCGAACGGCCACCTCCCGGTAGATCCGGCGCATATGCGCCAGGTTGAGGCGCCGGAAATGCGCCTCGAACTGACCCTCGGAGAGTTCCAGACTCTTCGGATTGTGGGGGTCATTCCCGGTGGCCATCGGTTGATCGGGCGGATCGAAAGTTCGTACTCTCTTCTTCATGGGATCACCTCCTGAAAGATGAGCGAGTGCTGCAAGAAGCACTCGACAGAAGTGGCGCTGAACACCTGTTCTTTGATTCCTTCCTCCATCGCTCGGCGGAGAGCTTCCGGACCGTGGCTTTGCAGAAGGTCGTGAAGTCGATCGACGTCGTAGTACCACTGCCGTGGACGGCGGTGGACGATTTCTGTCAGGTAAAGGAAAGCAGGCTCTCCCAGTTCTAATAGTTGCTGACGTTTCAGATAGCGCTTGCCTCGCTTGCCGGACACCGCTGCCACCATCGCGGCGCGATGAGCAGACAGTGTAGAACCCTCGTGGGGAGTGAACTTCCGGGGATGGATCGCTTCGTATCGGCCCGCTGTGATACGCACCTGATCGGCGTACAGATACAACGTCGCTGGCATGCTGATCGCTTCCGGAGGCATCGAGTACGGATGTCCGTCGTGCAAAACGGTTCCCGTAGGGCCGACATAGACAGGAATCCGCAGAGCCAGATCTTCCGGGCGCACTTTCAAGGGACGAAGCCGCGCACGCTCCTCGATCAGACGTACTGTCGGGAACACTCCCGTGGCTCGGCACGGACGCTCCTGATTCACTTCGCGATGCCAGCCGGTCAGTTGCTGCTGGAGATCTTCTTCATCTTGAAAGCGTCGTACTTTGAAAAAAGAAGATTTTACGAAACCCACCAGATTTTCGACGGTTCCTTTTTCCTGAGGCCGATACGGCCAGCACAACTCCACGCCGATGCCCATCTCGAGCATGGCGTAAGCGAAGACCGGATTCCATTCCGTCACTTCACCATTCCTCTGCCACTTCAAGGCTACGGTCTTGGGCCGGTCGAACACGCACAGCAACGGAACGCCACCCCAGCGGTCCAGATGCTCGGCCAGATTACGGACCAAGCTCTCAACGGTCTCGTCCTTCACCACACTGACACAGAGGTATCGGGAGTACTTCAGTCGAGAGGCAAAGAAGTGGATGCGACGAATCGCTCCGCCCAGAAACTCGACGTCGACTTGACCAAAGTCATGCTGACTAAATTCCCCAGGAAGGCCTTCGAAGCGGACCAGCGGTTTGATTCCTTTGGGGCGCAGGGAGCTCACCAAAGCATATAGCGCTGTTTTGCCTCCCGGGTAGCCTGCTTCTCGAACCCGTCGAAGGATTTCCAGAGAAGGTAGATCCGGAATTTCTTCCAGGATCGCGGCGATGAATTTCCGGAAACTCTCTACCTTGCTGGGTCTGCCGATCTGCCGCTTCTCTCGTTCCGCAGCATCATCGACATGAACGACCGGGGCTTCTTCCGCAATGCGGTTGACCGAACGTAGGGAAACTCCCGCCAAACGGGCCACTTCGGCCTTGGAATGACCCGCCTTCAACAAGATCTCGACTTCGTGTCGCTTGAGCATTCCTAGCATCCTCCTCCCTCCGCCCGACCGGCCTACCGGCCGCGGGCACAGGGAGAGTTCTAGCTCTTCCGGCTATCGCCGGGCGTGCCAGAATTTCCGGAATCAGGAATGCCAGATTTTTCGGAACCGACATACCAGAATTCGGGAAATGTGTTTTGTGGACCCGGACTTGGGAAGACTCCATCCGGCTCTTTGTGCCGTTATGAAGTCAGATAGGTCGTCCGAATTGAAGGCGCAGCGGATGTTTTTCTGAAAATGGTCATCGATTGAGGTTCGATGGAGGCTTCGCAGGTTTGGCACGGGCGCCTCCCAGTTCGGCTAGAGGTATATATACCTCTAGCCCGAAGATGGCGGTTCTGATCCTTTTGCGGGAGACGCATGGTATATATACCATGCGTCTCCCTGAGGGGAGGCTAGTTTACATAAATGTGTGTTTATGGAAACGAAATTACATTACGATCACTTTTACGAACATATATGTGCGGATGTGACGCGTACGTGGTATCATGGCATTCCACAGTTATAAGTATAGATGACGCTGGCGGAACAACTCGAAGCTTTGCAAGGTAAAGGGTTTTCAACCGAGCAAGCGCGCGTGATCGCCCTGATGCGGGAGGCCGCCACGATATTGTTCCGACAGTGGCCGGAACGCTTCATCCTCTATGGGGGAGCGAATCTAGTGTTGTTTCACGAGAGTGTGAGACATTCTGCCGACCTTGATCTGCATTTGGAAGGGGACATGCCTTCGGCTGACAGGGTAGTAGGGATTTTGAGTCAAGAATTGGACCCTCTCGCGAAGCTTCTGCAACAGAGTCCTCTGGAAGTGAGGGTTTTTCGGTCGAATCACGATCTTCTAAAAATTTCGGTATCTTCCGGCGGGGTTTCCCTGTTCACGGTAGACCTAAATCGCATGGGATCGGTGATTGAATCGGGAGTCACCGAACAGATACTCGAAGGTCTGGGAACAACTGACAGTGCGAATGTCAAATTTGTATCTGCAAACCTCCTCCTTCTTCAGAAGGCGGAGGCGTTCTTGTTGAGGAGGCTCGCAAAAGCCAGAGACGCGTATGACCTTAGATTCTTGCTCGATCGAGGGGCAACTCTCGACGGGAATCTGCACGACCATTTGGCAGATCTGCTTCTGGGAGATATCGACGGAGAGTACATTGCCGATCGTATTGGAAAGATCACGGATCGACTCTGTCGGGCAGAATTGAAAGGATTCTTACCCAAGGACACATACGAAGCGCTGGAACGAGCACACTTCCAGCCGCTGAAAGATGGCCTGTCGCAACTATTTGGAGAATGGCTTTGAGATCTCACGTAGATTGGGCGTCGCTCTTGGCCTCAGAAGCCAAAACCCAGGCAGTGATCCGTGCAGATGAAATTGCGAAAAAGCACAACCTCTCCTATGCTTCTGTCATCGCGGCGTTGACTCGTCAAGAGCGCAGGGGATTGGCGGAACACGTTTTTCGGAATCTTTATCTCAACAAGCTCGCGGTAGGATACAGCTCAAGAGATTTTCTCAACGCGATCGACGCCAATTCGTATGTCTCTCTGGACTCTGCGCTGCTCGAGTGGGGCATCTCGACTCAAAGTCCGATCGGCCTAACGTGTTTGACTACCTCCAAACCGCGCACCATCAGGACCTCATCCCTCGTAATCGAGTTCCGAAAGATCAGCGAAGATCTTTTCTGGGGTTTTATCGAGCGAAAAAGTCGCTACGGCCTTTACAAGATTGCTGAACCGGAGAAAGCTCTCCTGGATTGGGTGTATCTCCGGCTCAAGGGAGGGCTTCCTGTTGGCCTGGATGAACTTCAATTTCAACGCCTCGACATTGCGAAACTCTTAGAGATCGCGAAGAAGTTTCCTCGTTCAGTCCTTGAGGCCGTGATTCCGACAGTGCTCGAAAAGTGCCTTACCAGCCAAACGGCCGCGCAGAAGGTTTAGAAATCTCGCTGGCACTGGCTCACCGTGCGATCTGGGAAGAAGTTGGAAACGAGTGGGGAACAGAGCACCAAACAGTCCCCCCCCAAAAAGCTGAACGGAGTACGTCAGTCGTTCGCCGCGGCGTGCACTTTGTCGTTGCTTAGGCCATCATAGCTTATGGCCAGTCCGCGGTGGTCCTATGGGGCGGCCTCACTCCTTCGACCACCTTGTGCAGGTAGGATTGAAACGTTATCCCAGCGACGTCACTGAATACGAAGTGGCGTACCTGAATCGATCGATGTTCGAGGAAAAGGCAGAACTGTCGTATGAAGACTTGAGAGCGATCGCCCAAGATTTCATTCGAGCGAGCTATGATTATCAAAAGAAATTATACGGTAAGGTCAAAGTCAAGATTTCGGTTGCGAAGCTGTTAAGGTCGCGCTAGCCGATTCGATATTCATTCAGAACCAAAGATACATCTTCGGCTGTTTGGGCATCCAGAAGGGCACGTATCTTCGGTTCACTGACCTCCCCAGGTTGATTGAGAGCGATTCGCGCGGCGTCGTGAACCGCATCGAGATTTCCGAGAAGGTATTCGGCTTGAGCGCGCCGGTAATGACGAAACCGGTCTGCCGGGTTTAGCGAGATCGCTTCGAGCGCGCGGTTTCGAGCGTCAGTGGCATACTTTGCGGCATCGGTTGCGTGGCCGTCGCGAATCGCCCTACTCGCCTCAAGTAATCGCAATGTGGAAATATTATCCAGCACTCGGATATCGTGCGGATGAACGGAAAGAGCAGCGAGGTAATTGTCCGACGCCAACGGCCAGGCGGAATCCTTTTGCTCCGGGAAGAGCGAGGAGAATTGTCCAATACGCATGAGTGCGATTCCTGCCGCGTTGTGTGCTTCGACGGTAACGGCTGCTTTGGTATCAGATGGCAATTCAGAAAGCCGAGGATCCTTTAGAACGGACTGGGTCAGCGAAATCGCGCGGGGCAGGTATTCGCGCCGGCGTTTGTCGAAATCGTCGAGATGCTTGTAGTCCCGACCGGCGAATACGGCGAAAATCCAGGCCTGAATCGCAGTCAGGAGCAAGATAAGATCGGTGCGTTTTTCGGCCTTGGCGCCTCCCAGTGCCTTGGCGATCAGCTCAATGGAGTTCGCGAGTGGTTCGTACTTGTACTTCTTGGCGTAGGCGAAGGCCAGATTGTAAAGAATTTCGGTGCGGAATGGGGGATTCCTGCTTAGCAACTGCTCAAGCAAGCGGATTGCGTCGTCTGACTTGCGTTCGTGTGTCAGCACGATTGATTTGTAGTATTGAGCAGGAAGGAAATCCGGGTCAGAGTCGATTGCTTGGGTCAGGAATTGCTCCGCTTCGCTCAGCTGGCCGCCGACATTACTCTCCAAATAGGCATTCAGTTTGCGCACGCCCTCCACAAACCCTCGGAAAGCATGCGCATTCTTGGGAGCGTAATTAAGCGAGTTCATGGTGATCCGTTGCCCACAACATCTTCAGATAGATATCATAGACGAAAAGCTCGAGCGCCGCACCGTTGATGTCCAGTTTCGGGATGCTGGCGGTAGCGACCGTTTGTAGTTTAGTGCCGAACCACCGGTTGTGCCATATATGGGCATACACGAAGCTGCCCGGGTCAGACACAGAAATTCCGCCCTCGATTTCGAGGCGCGGGCGTACCAAAAGTCGCAAGAGCGACGAGAGACTCGGAATTTCTAGTTCTCCGACTTCGATCGCTTCCTCAGGCAGATACTCGCTGAGGTGAAGCGGAACGAAGGGGTAGATTGTTGGAACGTTTTGAGGCAACTTAACTGCGTTAAAGGAACCAGTAACGGAATATGCTTTTGCCCGGATGGAGGGGAAGGCGGATTGTATGAGATTGGCTAATTGCTCATCTCCTTCGAACTTCCAGATCTTCGTGGATTTTGCAACGGTTCGGAGCGCAGAAGTGAATCGGATTGCAACCAGCAGGACGACAACAGAACCGATTACTCGCAACAGCAACGTGCCGAGTTGTGGCAACCATTCCGTTCGTTCGAGAGCGACAGCCCAGGGAGACAGCAATTGCTCTCTCTCCCGCTTGATCCCGTCAACCGCAGTTTGACGTTCTGTCGGTGTTATTGCGGTTTCGGCCGCCTTCACGTAATAGACCTCGGCGTCCGACCACTGCTCCTTGCTTTCATAGGCTTGGGCTATGTGCAGGTCACGATTTGAGGAGGAGTCCAAAACTCGCACGAGATCTTCGACCTCAGGGGTCACCCAAAACCGGCCATGTAGGGTCAGCTGAAAACCGGCCATAGGAAAAGCCCGGGACATTGACTCCGAGCGGAGCCTTTATAGGCTCCCTCGGCATGAGCAATGTCTTGAGCGAAGAAAAGAAACAGCAAGTTATCGCACTAGGGAAGCTCGGATGGTCCTTACGGCGCATCGAGCAAGTCACGGGTGTGCGTAGAGAAACAGCGAGCGCCTACCTAAAAACAGCCGGAGTGGAGGTGTGTCTGCCCGGGTGGGGACGCCGAGCACCGGCAAAACCGGCCATACAGGTGACCCCCGACTTTATTGCGCCTTTTTCAGCGAAAACCAACTGTCCCGAGTGTCTGCGAAGCGTACCGCGAGCTGATCGAGCAGGGCCTAGACCGTGGCCGCAATGGCAAGGCGATCTGGCAAGACTTGGTTTCCGACCACGGTTTTGCCGGCAGCTATCAAACGGTGAAGCGCTTTGTGCGCAAGCTGCGCGGACCACAACGTCCGGAAGCAGCAGGCATCATCCTCACCGCACCGGGAGAAGAAGCGCAAGTCGACTACGGCAGTGGTCCGATGGTGCGCGATCCGCAGAGTGGCAAGTATCGCCGGACGCGGCTGTTCGTGCTGACGCTCGGCTACAGCCGCAAATCGCGTGCGCTTGCTGACCTGGCGGTCGAGTGTACGCACCTGGGCGGAACTGCATGAGAAAGCGTTTCGCCGCCTAGGCGGTTGTCCAAGAGTCGTGGTTCTCGACAATTTGAAAGAAGGCGTAGCGGTTCCCGACCTCTACGATCCCACGGTCAACCCGCTGTTTCGCGATGTGCTGGCTCACTACGGTGTGGTGGCCCTGCCTTGCCGGATCCAAGATCCCGATCGCAAAGGGAAAGTGGAGTCGGGCATCGGCCACACCAAGAGAACGCCGCTCAAAGGGATGCGCTTTGAAAGCCTGGAAGAAGCACAAGCGTATCTCGACCGCTGGGAAGAGCGCTGGGCCAACACTCGCATCCATGGCACGACCAAACGCCAGGTTGCCGCCATGTTCCTCGAAGAAAAACCGCACTTGCTGCCGCTGCCTCTCGAACCCTTCCGCTACTACCAATACGGAGAACGCGTGGTGCATCTGGATGGCTGCGTGGAAGTGGAAGCCGCCTACTACGGCTTGCCGCCAGGATGGATCGGGCGTCCCGTGAAGGTGCAATGGGACGCGCTGCACGTGCGCATCCTGCATCCGAACACCAACCAACTTCTTCGCGAGCACCTGCGCCAGAAACGCGGCGGATATCGCATCGAGGAAGAAGATCACCCAAAGAAAATGCCGCTGAGCACGGCGCAGCTCTTGCGACGCGCTGAACATGCCGGCACCCAGACGGGCAAGCTCTGCCAGTTGATGTATCACCGGCAAGGAGAGACCGGCATCCGCCGCATCCTGGGTGTGCTTTCCCTGATGAAGAAATACGGAACGGCGGCAGTCGAAGATGCCTGCGCTGCTGCTCTCGACATCGGCGTGTACGAATACCGTTTCGTGCGCCGTTATCTCGAGCGCCGCCCGCACCCACAAATGTTCTTGCGCCAGATCGATCCCCTGATCCGTGAACTCACCGAGTATCGCGATTTCATCAATCTCAAAATCAAGGAGCAACCAGAATGAATCTGATCGAGTTGAATCGTGCCTTACGACAGCTGCGTCTCGGCGGCATCGCTGCTGTGCTGGAGACGCGGCTGCAGCAAGCCCAAGCGGAACCGATGGCACCCATCGACTTCCTCTCCTGTCTGGTGTCCGATGAACTGACTCGTCGCGGCGACCGACTGCTGGAACGGCGCCGGAAGCAAGCGCAGTTTCGTGATCCGCAGAGGACCCTCGACAACTTCGATTTCAACTTCAACAAGAAGATGAATCGCAGTCTGGTCTTCGATCTAGCCACGGCCGCCTTCGTCGCCCGCCGTGAAGACGCGCTCTTTCTTAGGTCCACCCGGCACCGGCAAAAGTCATCTGGCCCAAGCCATCGGACAAGCGGTCATCGGCCAGGGTTATCGGGTGATCTACCGCGAAGCCCACATCCTGCTCGAGGAAATCGCCGAAGCGGCCCTCGACGGAAAACGCAAAGAGCACATGGAACTGCTGGCCACCGTGCCCCTGCTGATCATCGATGACTTGGGAATGCGTAAGTTAGGGCCCACAGCGGGAGAAGAGCTGCTGGAGATCGTCATGCGCCGTTACGAACGCGCCAGCACACTGCTAACTTCCAACCGCCCTGTGGAGGACTGGGGCAAACTGCTCGGCGACAGCGCCGCCGTCACCGCCATGCTCGATCGCCTTCTCCACCACGGCCACATCCTCAAATGCGGACCGCGGAGCTGGAGAACCAAAACAGACTTGCCTGATCAGGAGAAAGCAGGATAAATAAGGATCACGTCCCGGGCCATCTCATATGGCCGGTTTTGAAGTGACCACGCATGGCCGGTTTTGCACTGACCCTTGAGGATCTTCGAGAGCCTTCACTTGCGTTTCAGGAGCCCCGTTTGTAGCAGCAATGACATATTCTTGCTCGGCTTTGTCGAACTGCCCGTTTTTTTCGTACACATCGCCTATCTGCAGGTGGATGTTCGCACTCGAAACCTGTGCGGGGGTTTTAGCCGCGGTGTGTTTTGAATCGGAGCTGAGAAGGGCAGATGGATTGCTCAATATGCAAAGAGCGAGCATTCCGAGCGCGAGGTGTGGGGGAGGTCGCACTAGGAAGGGAAGATACACTTGTTGATGTTCATGAATCCAGTTAAGAAACCATAGAAAGTGGGTCCGCGGCGAGCGCTTAAGGGCAAAGCATTCGCCTCGCCCGAGGAACTATGCCCTGCACCCTCGATTGCCAAGCAAGTCCGCGGCTAGCTTCAAACCTCCTAGCAAGATCGCGCCGCCAATGATGGCGTCTCGTGTGGGGCTCCCGCTCTTTCCGGTCGTACTCTTTGAAACGAAATCTTGGCAGTTATCAAATGGCGTCCAGAACTCTCCGCGGTCGATTGCAGCGTATGCGTTGGTCAGCCACTCGTCGGCCTGCTGGTCCGATACCGGCAGCCGCACCCGATAGGGCGCCGGACGGTCTACGAAACCCTCGGGCCCAGTCATAACGGTGCCCCCGGACTTAGATTTGTGCAAAAGGATTTGGTCACCGTTCTCGTCGTAATCCAGGAACCCGCAGTGCTGAGGAAACTGTTCCAGCATGATGATCGTTCCATAGCGCCACGGCCTGCCGAAGGGGTCCGTGAAGGTGTAATGGGCTTGAAGCTCGCCAATGTGCATGATGGTCTCCATAGCGCGGATCGAACTAACCGGCCCCTGTCGCGCGAATAGGTATGACTTCGACCGGCTTCCCTTTCGGTAGAGGAACAGATACGCCGGTTACGGTCAAGAACGTCTCAGGCGCGAAATGAAGTTCTCTGCACAGTTGCTCGACGGTTAGCTCGATTTTGGTTCCGAGAGCGCTAAGCGCTGTAGATAGTAGCTCGGGACCCTTGAAGTCTGGTTCGTTGGGTTCCCCTCCTTTTCGCCAACCTCTCGCTGACATGTATTTGAAGGATTGCCTGTACTCAACGGCATTTATCAATCGCAGATCGTAAGCACGCTTTATGATCGCCGCGGCGCTGGCTTTCCATCGCTTTTTTAGATTGAAAACATGCTTCCAAGAGAAGGGTGATGTCCGAAACTCACGGGCAAAAGCAACTCGCGGAAGCAAGAACGCACCGGCAAATCTATCGGCAGCGGCCTCTGTTTCTTCTATTCCTGTCTGTATCCCTGAGTGCATAACCAAGTGACCGCACTCATGACCGATGTCGAAAACCCATCGTGAAGTACTCTGTACGCCTTGGTTCAGAAAGATGATGGCTGTCGACCCATCACGAGAGAAAGCATCTACTTGCGAGGATTCGGCTAGATGAGAGACGAGAAATACCCCGGCGTGCTCCATAACACGGCCAATATCTGAGATCGGCGCATCGATTCCCAAGCCCCAATGCTGACGGGCCTGTTCCGCGGCCTTTTCGATGTCTTGGTCTGTAGATGCAGGTATCTTCGGAATATTGAGCGGTGGAAATTTGAAGTGGCGGCGCAGACGTTCAAGCACCATCCCGAGCAAGCTAGCATGAGCGCGAATCTTGGTTTTCAAACGCTCCGGCGTGCTTCTACGATGCCTGAAACTGCATTCGTCTTCTTGGAAAATCTCCCCATTCGGCTCATAGAAGAAGTCCACCTCAAATCCGAGCACGGTTCCAAATGCCTCGATAAGGTCGGGCGCTGGATCGGTTCGCTTCCCGCTCTCGCAGAGCGAGACAAGGGCGTGCGAAGCTGCGACCTTGTCGCCTAACTGCTTCTGAGTGAGGTCGCGGAATTCGCGGGCAAGTTGCAGCCGTTCACCGACGAAAGTGTTTTTACTTAGAACCGACATGGCGGTCATTCTTTTTCTTCGCTTCGTGCTCTTCCGCAAGAGGTTGAACTTGCGGCGGGCCGAGTTCGACAGGCCTGGGCTGAAGTGGAGTGACCTTCCCGGTCTCACCATCCAATGGAACGCGATAGGTCTCTGTTACATTTCCAGCCGCGTCCATCTCCACCAAGATTACATTTTCGACTTCACCCGTTGCGTCGATCTCCACGGCGAGGCGGAGAATGCGATCAAGGATGCGAAGGCCGTCGATTTGAAAGGCAAGCTGTTGCTGATGCAACTCAGCAAACGTCCGCTCAACGTAATGCCCTGGGGCGTCGCTGGCTCCGCCTCGATAAAATCGAATTGGCACCGTGCCAATGGCGAAGGTGAAACGGAGCGGTTTGTCTTCCTCATGAAGAATCGTGAGCCATGAGTGCTTTTCTGCCGCGGCCCGCACCGCGTGACACTCTCGAGCGTAAACACGACAGCCCAAGCTCCACTCGTTATCGCCAGCACCTGGCTCATGCAGTAGCACAGCCTCGTGCCTGACGGTTTGTAGGATCTTGGCGATTACCGACAAGCGTGCTTTTTCAAGCGGCGGGTATTTGGACCACGGTTCGAAGGTATCCATCATGGAGGGACTTATACTATGGATCGGACAATGATGCAACAAATTTAACGAGTTCTGAAAATTTAACATCACCGTTGAGATTTGACAGTCCTCTTGAAATTTAATGTTATGGTTAAACTTTAACCATTGGCCTCCGACGAGAGGTACTGATGCGCTCCCCCCGGACAACCCTAATATCCTTCGGGATTTTTCGGCCGTCTTCAAGCATCTGAATACATTAGAGGTTGTGCTGACAGAATAGACTTGTAGTGACACGGCATAATTGACTTGTAGCTAGCACGGCATAATATACTTGTATTTGCACAGCACAAAAAACTTGTATTGACCGACGAACAGAGCTCATGGCGACGCCGAACGAGAAACTGGCTGAATCCCTCGATGTGCTCAAAGCGCTTCAGCAAGGCGGGAGACGTGTGTTCCGGTCAGACGACCTGAGCCGCGTTCACCGTGAACGGCTGGTTGCGAACGGCTTTCTTCAGGAAGTCATGAAAGGCTGGCTGATTTCCTCCAGCCCGAGCGCGCGCGAAGGCGACAGCACGCCGTGGTACGCCTCATTCTGGGAATTCTGCGCGCGCTACTGCAACGACCGTTTCGGCGAGGAGTGGCACCTTTCGCCGGAGCAGTCGCTTTTGCTGCACGGCGAGAGAACGGTCATTCCGGACCAGGTGGTGGTCAACAGCCCGAAGGGCACGAACAACACGATCAAGCTTCTGTTCGGCACGTCGCTCTACGACCTGAAGGTGGCGGAGATGCCGGCGACAGCGGATCTCGTGGTGAGGGACGGCCTGCGGCTTTTCTCCCCGGCGGCGGCGCTGGTGAGGGTGGCGGAATCCTTCTTCGCGCGCAATCCCAGTCGAGACGCAGGTGGTGCTGGCGAGCCTCGCCGATGCTTCGGACCTGCTGCGGCTGCTTGCTGAATGGCGGCCACTCCGCGAAAGCGGGCTATCTGGCGGGGCGTTCCGGCAGACCGGCCGCGCCGACGCTGGCGGATGAAATCATCAGCGCCATGAAGAGCGCCGGCTACGACGTGCGGGAAAGCAATCCCTTCGAGGCCGGGCAGATCTTCGCAGCGCCGCGGCGGCCGTCGCTCCGATCGTCGGCCGCATCGGAATGCTGTGGGAATCGATGCGCGGCGCCGTCATCGAGAATTTCCCGAAAGCGCCGGGGCTGCCGAAAGACAAGGATGCCTATCTGCATTTCATCGACGAAATCTACAAGAGCGACGCCTATCACTCGCTGTCCATCGAGGGATATTCCGTCACGCCGGCGCTGATCGAGAGGGTGCGGCAGGGCGACTGGGACCCGGACCATCACGAGGATGACCGCAAGAGCCGCGACGCGCTGGCGGCGCGCGGATACTGGCAGGCCTTCCAGCTCGTGAAAGCAATCGGTCGAGAAAGTGATCGGAGGAGAAAATCCCGGCGCGCGCGCGCGCGACGCGCACAAGGATTGGTATCGCGAACTGTTCCAGCCCTGTGTTGCGGCGGGCCTGATCGAACCGGGCGCGCTCGCCGGATACCGGAACAGTCCGGTCTATCTGCGCACGTCGCGCTACGTGCCGCCGCGGTGGGAAGCGGTGCGCGACGCCATGCCGGCGCTACTTCGATCTGCTCGAAAAAGAAACAGAACCGGGCGTGCGCGCCGTGCTCGGTCACTGGCTGTTCGGCTACATCCATCCCTATCCGGACGGCAACGGACGCATGGCGCGTTTCTTGATGAACGTGATGCTGGCTTCGGGCGGCTATCCGTGGACGGTCATCCGGGTCAGGGATCGCGATGCCTATCTGGCGGCGCTCGACCGCGCCAGCATCGACATGGATATCAAACCGTTCTCGGCGTTTGTGGCCGAGCGTGTGCGCTGGTCCGCTTGAGACAGCACGATCTGAAATTTCCGGAGCAGGAAGAGAGATATGTCGCGACCGCCACGTCGTCGTGTTCTGGGGACAGGACGGAAAAACCCGGGTGCGCTGCGCCATCAGCAGAGAAGCACTGGACGATCACTTCCAGGGCGATGACAAGGACAAACTCGAAGTATTCAGGGAACACCGCACAACAATCGAGCAAGAGGCACGGCGAAAATATCTGGCTGGAGATACGGAAGCGGACGGGTCTATTCTCATTCGAACGGGCGATCTTGGGAAGTAGAAACGCTCCGTAGGTCCCGGGCCAATGATGAAAAATGACGCAGAGGAAGAGTCGGCAAGATGTGGCTTAGCCGGATCACAATCAAGAATTTCCGAAATTTCAAGTTCCTGGATGTCAAGCTCGGCGAGCACGCTGTGGTGCTAGGCGAGAACAAGGTCGGCAAAACCAATCTGCTCTTCGCTCTGCGTTTGATCCTCGATCCCT
This sequence comes from uncultured Acidobacteriota bacterium, assembly GCA_963836125.1. GTDB lineage: Bacteria > Acidobacteriota > Terriglobia > Acidiferrales > UBA7541 > Palsa-295. The sequence goes on along the minus strand of CAWIIK010000011.1, from coordinate 655,112 downwards.
CACTGGCCGACTCAGCGCGCCGGCTTCGGTTCGATGATTTCTGGGACGGGTTGCGGAGGCCGCTGACGACCGAGGACATCATCGAGGTATCCGCTGAATTCAGGGGCTTCGAGAAAAGCGAAAACCTGTTGGCGGTCCTCGCCGATAATCTGGTGAAGCCGGACCCGATGGTCGCGCGGATTACGTATCGTTATCAGCCGATTGCTGGTCTAAAAGGTCAGCCGAAAAGCGAATCGGACTATGAGTTTGTGATTTTCGGGGGAGGCAGGCCGGACAATACGGTTGGCTACGATCTGCGGCGGTGGATGCCGCTGGATTTGTTCCCGGCCTTGCGGGATGCAGAAGCTGATCTAGCCCGTTGGTCGCGCTCTCCCCTCCGCCCCCTCCTCGACCGAGCTGCGAAGACGGTGGACGAGGACGATTTAAGAGCTATCGCGGAAGAGGTCCACGAGACGACATCGAAGATAGCAGCATTGCCTGAACTCGCGTCTGTTGTGGATGAAGTGAACGGCCAGCTGACGACGATGGTCGGAAGCAAGCATGCCGTCGAAACGGCGCTCGGATTTGCGCCGACCGAACCTGGTCGATTGTTGCGTGCTCTCCAGCTGATGATCGACGGCGGCAAGCGCGGAGTTGCGGAAGCGAGCCTCGGTTCCGCAAACGTGCTTTATCTCGCGCTAAAGGAGTTGGAACACAAATACCTTGTGGAAGAGGGCGAGCGGCAGCACACATTTCTGGCCATCGAAGAGCCCGAAGCTCACCTGCATCCGCACTTGCAGCGGCTTATCTACCGGAATTACCTCCGAACCCGCGATGAAGCCGAGGCTGAGCCCGAACCACGCAGCATTCTGCTGACCACGCACTCGCCGAATGTTGCAAGCGTGGCTCCGCTCGCGAACATCGTGGTTCTGCGACGCGCCGCTGCTGGTAAGGATCACACGATTGGAAAATCTCTCCGGAGCTTGAAACTTGAGCCGCAAGAGCGTGAGGACCTTGAACGCTACATTGACGTGACGCGCGGCGAGCTGTTCTTTTCGAAAGGGGTAATCCTGGTTGAGGGCGACGGTGAAAGGTTTCTGCTACCTGCGCTCGCGAAGCTGTATGACGAGGACCTCGATTTCGATGCCCTCGGAATTACGGTTTGTTCGATCGCGGGGACCAATTTCGGACCCTACGTCCAACTGCTGGGTCCAAAGGGTCTGGACATTCCGTTCGCGGTGTTGACGGACTTCGATCCGAAAGGAGAAGCGGTCAGCCAGGAGGATGCAGACCCGGACGATGAGGGCGTCGGGAGTTCTTTCGGAAAAAATCGAGTCGTGAATCAAATCATGTTCCACCTTACTGAGCCCGAAGAGTGGAAAAAGCTGTCGTTCAAGGACGTGTTGGCGCGTGCCGAAAAACAGGGTATTTTCCTAAACGAATTCACATTTGAGATCGATCTCTTCCGCGCCGGTGCGGAAGATGAGTTCGCGGAGGCCGTTAAGGGCCTCACTGCCAATAAGAAGATGCACAAACGGTTCGAAGCCCTTTCGCATGACCCGGGTAAGCTCGATCCCAAACAGTTCCTCAGGGACATTGATTCGCTGGGCAAAGGCCGGGTCGCGCAGCGTCTTGCCTCAATTCTGCTGGCCGAAGAAGTCGATGTGTGCCCGCCCTATATCAAGGCGGCTTTGGATTACATCAAGGAAAAGCTGGCATGAGTACGAATCCCTATCTCGAAGCGGCCGAGGAGTTGCGCGGTAACGCGGGCCAGTGGAGGGTCTACGAATCAGACGGGAATTGTGTCGTTCAGGCTGGTCCCGGAGGGGGAAAAACGAAAACGATCACGATCAAGATTGCCCGGCTCCTCAGCGAAACGGTGCGGCGACCTCGCCGCTTGGCCTGCATCACTTACAGCAACGCCTGCGTGGGCGAGCTGCGCGGAAGACTCAGGAAGCTCGGGATTGCCGAAGATGACCGCCTGTTGTTGTCCACCGTTCATTCGTTTTGCTTGACCGAGCTTGTCCTTCCGTACGCCCGCCTCGTGGGCCTTGATGTGCCGGAGCCGCTGGCGGTCGCTTCACCCTTCCGGTCTCGCCAGTTATTTGAAAAGGCATATCTCAAAGTGGTGGGCGGCATTTGTCCGGGATGGTTCCGCACAGAGTGCGACAAGCTTCGGCGCACAATCCTCGATCGCGATGGCGCCGAATGGAAAGCGGCATCGAGACGTGAAACTGCTGTCGTCGAGGCGTACGAGGCATTGTTGCTGGAGAACGGCTTAATCGATTTTGACGGCCTGGTGCTGGCCGGCCTGGAACTGGTCGAAAAACATGAGTGGGTGCGCGGCGCCATCAAGGCGAAATATCCGTTGCTTGTGATCGACGAATACCAGGACCTCGGGTTGCCACTGCATCGGATGGTCGTGGCGTTGATGAGGAAGGCAGGCGTGCGGATTATTGCGGTGGGCGATCCAGACCAGTCGATCTACGGATTTACGGGAGCGAAGCCGAGTTTGTTGAGGGATCTGGAAAAACTGCCGGGAGTCGAGGTAATACGGCTGAAACTGAACTACCGATGCGCCGATCAGATCATCGCCGCGTCGAAAACCTTGCTGCCGGACCCCGTAGATTTTCAATCGCATGACGCGCGCCAAGGCGAGATCAGGATCTACGAGGCTGGGCGCGACATCAGAGGTCAAGCGGACTACGCGCTTGGCACTGTCGTTCCATCGTTGCTCAAACAGAACCCGGCCTGGAAGCCCGGCGACATCGCCCTGCTCTATCGGACGTTGAATGAAGGACAGGCGATTGCAGAGGCGGCCGATGCGCTTGGACTGCAATATTTTCGGCTCGACAACGGTTCGCCAATCAAGCGTTCTCGTGTCACGGAGTGGCTGACTGATGCCGCGCGATGGTGTTCGGGCGGCTGGCGGACCGGGACGGTGAGCCTTGCCGAACTCCTGAAGTCTTGGCGGCTGATGCGCCGGTCGTTGACTCGCGGAACCGACCTTCTGAAGGCTCGGGCGAAACTGATTTCGGTCCTGTTCGCGCATCGCGACGGCTCGATACCGCTGCACCGCTGGCTGGCAGCAATTCGCGATGCTGCGCTTAACGACGCGTTTGTACAGGAGCCTGGACTGGGAGACGAGAGAGAGAATTTCGAGGATCTGCTGAAGGGCGCTGGCAAGGGCGGCGCACTCGCGTCGTATTCCGTCGAGATTTTCGGAAACCAGGGAAAGAGTCCCGACCAGGTCAATCTGATGACCCTTCACAGCTCAAAGGGGCTGGAATTCGAGGCTGTCATAATGCCCGGTTTGGAGGCCGGTGTTTTCCCAAGTTCCTTTGCCCGCACGGAAGAGCAACAGGAAGAAGCCTCCCGGTTGTTTTATGTCGGCGTGACACGGGCGAAGAGTATTGTCCATCTCATGTACGAATCCAACGAATCGCCGTTCATCACCGCTATCCGCGGTGCAACGGAAGGCGTGAACTAAACGGTCGTCGTTAGGGTTGTGAGGGGCGAGTGGCCTGTTTTGGGCACCCGCGAGCGGCACGCAGTGAGACGGCCCGGATACTCTCGCGAGCATCCGGGCCGCAGTGCTTCATCGAATCACAAAACACCTTACTTTCTGTAGCCCAATTAGTAGCCCAACTTGCAGAGGGGTTTGCACTGTGAAAAGACGCCGATTCAGCGACTTAGGTGTTGAAGGCGTGCTTGCAAAACAGGTGCTCTCCCAGCTGAGCTACACGCCCAAGCTAACTCTATGATTGTAAAAGATTGTAGCAGAATTAGGATGGCAAATGAGCACCTGCCCTGTTAGCAGGTGCTCTCGCAAACTCATTTGTGCGTCTATCACGCGCATCCTGCCCCGTGCAAGATACTTACAACGATTTCCACAACAGCTCCCAATTTGATTCTCGGTCCATTCCGTCCAAGCAGGCAGTTTTTCCAACACGATTGGATCTTCGGATAAGAGCCTTCGGTTTCGTACCAAATAGTCGACCGAGCGCACATTGGATGACAGGAAACACCTGCTGTCGGTTCCGAAAATTCTGACCCTTTTCATTCCGGAAATTCTGAGCCACCCGGCGATAGCCGGAAGAGCTAGAACTCTCCCTGGCCCCCGGTCGGCAGACCGGTCGGGCGGAGGGAGGAGGATGCTAGGAATGTTAAAGCGTCACGAAGTCGAGATCTTACTGAAAGCCGGTCATCCCCAGACCGAAGTGGCCCGTCTCGCAGGAGTTTCCCTGTGCTCGGTGAAGCGCATTGCAGAAGAAGCCCCCGTCGTCCATGTCGATGACGCCGCGGAGCGAGAGAAACGGCGGATCGGCAGGCCCAGCAAGGTAAATCATTTCCGGAAATTCCTCATTGAGATCCTGGAAGAAAAAGCAGATCTACCCTCGTTGGAGATCCTTCGGCGAGTTCGCGAGGCCGGCTATCGGGGAGGCAAGACGGCTCTGTATGCCCTGGTGGCTTCTTTGCGGCCGAAAGGAGTAAAGCCTTTGGTCCGTTTCGAAGGCCTGGCAGGGGAGTTCAGCCAGCACGATTTCGGACAAGTGGACGTTGAATTCCTCGATGGAGCGACCGGCCGGATCCACTTCTTCGCCTCTCGCTTGAAATACTCCCGATACATCCGCGTCAGTATCGTGAAGAACGAAAACGTGGAGAGCTTGGTCCGTAATCTTGCCAAGCATCTTCAGAGTTGGAGTGGAGTCCCGCTGCTGTGCGTGTTCGACCGGCCGAAGACGGTGGCTCTGAAGTGGCGTAGAAGCGGCGAGGTGACGGAAGGGAATCCAGTCTTCGCCTACGCCATGCTGGAGATGGGCATTGGGGTGGAGCTGTGTTGGCCTTATAGCCCGGAGCAAAAAGGAGCCGTCGAGAACCTGGTAGGCTTCGTAAAATCTTCCTTCTTCAAGGTGCGGCGCTTCCAGGACCAAGAAGATCTCCAGCAGCAACTCGTGGGGTGGCACAGGGAAGTAAATGAGGAGCGTCCGTGCCGGGCGACGGGAATCATCCCCGTGGTGCGTCTTGCCGAGGAAGCCTTGCGACTGCGCCCGTTGAAAGTGCAGTCGGAAGATCTCGCTCTCCGCATCCCCGTCTATGTGGGTCCCACGGGCACCGTCCTGCATGAGGGTCATCCATATTCCATGCCTCCGGAAGCGATCAGCATGCCGGGGACCCTGTATCTGTATGCCGATCGGTTGCGCATCGTAGCGGGCCGGCACGAAGTGGTGCACCCGCGGAAGTTCATTCCCCACGAGGGATCCACGCTTGCGGCGCATCGTGCGGCGATGGTGGCAGCGGTGTCGGGCAAGCGAGGCAAGCGCTATCTGAAACGTCAGCAGCTGTTAGAACTGGGAGAACCTGCTTTCCGCTATCTCACCGAGATCGTGCATCGCCGACCCAGGCAATGGTTCGATGACGTCGATCGCCGAGGATGTCTCAGCCGTAGTTGAAGGTTGGTAGGCGGCGGCTGAATCATCTTACGCTACTTTCTCCTTCGAAGGTTGATCTGTCGATTTGCTCTCTCGGCCAAGAATAGCCGCCAGCGCCCAGAGATTGGCGTGACCGTCGATCCGGCGGAAATGCTTTTCCGTGAGGAGCCAGGCCGAAGCCACCCAGCGCTGTACCATGTCAGCGTCTCGCCAGCGCGTGACGTTGTGTGTCCGGCGCTCCACTCCGCTCTGCGGACTCTCGATGACGTTGGTCGTCGCCAGGCATTTGTGCAGGGATTCGGGAATCTGCAAGCGTTGTAAGGTGAACATCTCCTTCAGGCCCTCGCGTAGGCTCCGCGCGGCCGACTCATGGTCCCGTTCCAGGAATCGCGCCAGCTGCTCCAGGCGTTTCTCTCCTTCCTCGGAAGTCTTCACCTTCCAGGCCGCTCGCATCAGATTCAGTGCTTGGCCCTTCTGCTCTTTGGGAAGCTCGTCCAACACATTCCGTGCTTTGTGATTGCGGCACCGCTGCACCGGTTGTTCGCCCCCGAACACTTCTTCGATGGCCGCACGCAACGCTTTGGCTCCATCGATGACGAACAGGTACTTACGGTCGGTCGGAAGACCGTGATCCCGCAGGTGGATCAGCAAGCGCTTCACCGAGGCGGTATTCTCCGTCGCTCCCGGCTCGATCCCCAGTATGTGCTTCTTCCCCTCGCGATCTACGCCCACGGCACTCAGGATGTGATGATCGGCGAAACGTTGGCCATCGATGTAGATCACCAGAATCTCGACGTTCTCCCAACGGCGCTCCTGCAACCGTTGCAGTTGCTCGACGCTGGCGTCGATGGCCTTGCGGCTGATCGCACTGCGCGACACCCCCACCGTCGCCGCCATCTGCGGCAAGACTTCCTGATATTCCCGTGTCGAGACACCCCGCAGCAGCGCACCCAGCATATGCTGCCCGAGCCTCCGATCTCTGCGTAGCATTTCATAAGCAGGAACCTTCACTTCGCCTTCGGTTCTGTGACGCAGACGGGGTCGCTTCACTTTCAACTCGCGGTCTGTCAGTGGGACACGGCCTGGCTGCGATCCGTGGTAACGGATATCACCGCTGGTCTTTCCCGGTGTGCGCGGGCCGGCCACTTGTTCAGCGCTCAGGATCAGGATTTGTTCCAGGGTTTGGTGTCCGATCTCATGGATCACGGTCTCCACCACCTGGCTGGCATTCTCGATCAGGTTAACGATGGGAAGCAGGATCTGCCCATTGGCGCGGCAAAACTGCTCGATGACGGCGGCCGACTCGCGCGCAGCGCGGGTCACTATGTGGTAAGGTTTTTTCACGGCGGTAGGCTCCTTTCGGGATTCTGCGTTTGGCAACCGGATTCTATCGAATCGGCGCCAACCGCCGCCTACCAACCTTCAACTACGGCTGAGACATCCTCCGATCGCCTCCACGACCTTCTGCAGAGCCATGGGCCTGAGGTTCTCCGCCAAGCCCTGGAGGAAGGACTGAAAGAGCAGGTCTTCAGTGCCACTTTCATTGAGCGTTTCCTGCAACGCTCCCTGATCTTTCAAGAGGTGACCCGATGACAAAAAACATACCTAGGACAGATCCGCGAGGTGTATCGATGGCCACAAAGAATGACCTCCACGCTCCGAAGAGTCTGGAACTGTCTGAGGGCCAGATGGAGGTTCACTTCCGGCGCCTCAACCTGGCACACATGCGCCGGATCTATAAAGAGGTTGCGGAGCGAGCCGAGAAGGAAAGCTGGGCCTATCGGGACTTCCTCGCTCTGCTGCTCGCCGAAGAAGTGGCTCGCAGGAAGCAAACGCGTCTCCAGCGCTGCACGCGCCATGCGCACTTCCCGTTCTTCAAGACCATCGAGGAGTTCGACTTCACTTTACAATCGATTCTTCGGCAATCGCTCCTGGGTTCTTATCTGGGACCGGACTTCGTCACCGAGGGGCGCTCGTTGATCCTGCATGGTAAGACCGGTCGTGGAAAGACTCATCTGGCGGTGGCCATCGGGTACCGTGCCATTCAAAACGGCTTCGAGACGCTGTTCACCACCGCAGCAGAACTCATCGAAGATCTCTCGAACGCCAGCAAGAGAGGACATCTACAAGAATCGCTCTCGACTTACACGCACCCTCATGTCCTGGTGATCGACGAGGTAGGCTATCTAACCTACGGGCCGGACGCCGCCAACGTCCTGTTCCATGTGGTGAACGACCGGCACCTGAGAAAGCGGCCCATGCTCTTCACTACGAATAAGCCCATGACCGAATGGGGGAAGGTATTACACGACGAAGATATGGCGGCAGCCATCCTCGATCGGGTCCTCGAGCGAGGACGCTTCATCCATCTCGATGGACCCTCCGGGAGAACCCGTCATCTCAACCTGGAAGAAAGCTTGCCGGCGAACACAAAAGAGCTCAGAATTTCCGGAATTGGTGGCTCAGAATTTCCGGAACCCACACCTGCCTCGTGAGAAGGTGTTCGGCCCACGACAGAGACGCGTGCGAAAAGCACAAACAAGCGTTTTATCATCGCGTCGATGCAACCGGAGACCTACGCGCCAGCCGACGCAGCGCTCTATTTTTTGTACTCTCTGGAACCGCGGTTCGCTGACTAGATACTCACGCGCTGCTCCATCTCTTCTAAGCTGATGCCTTTTGTCTCCGGATACGTTGTCAAGACGACGAAAAACTGGGCGACCATCATCACAGCGAATAGCACAAATGGCGCAGCGCCGGAGCGGGCGGCTATGACAGGGAACAGTCCGGCGATCACCGCGTTCATGAACCAGTGCGTAAAGCACCCCAGGCTCTGGCCCTTGGCCCGTACGAGATTCGGAAAGACCTCGCTTAGGTACACCCAAATCACCGCGCCCTGAGAGAATGCGAACGAGGCGATGAATCCGACGAGGAGCCAGACCAGCAACGACGCATGCCTGCCAGTAGCGAAAATAGTCGCAACGCCAGCCAAGCAGATGGCCGTTCCCACAGCTCCCGCGAGTAACAGCTTTTTGCGTCCGAGCCTATCAATCAGGGTCATAGCTAGAATGGTGAATACAAGATTGGTGAAACCGATACAGACCGCCTGCATATCGCTTGAGACCTTGCTGAAGCCGGCACGCTCGAAGATATCATTCAGGTAGTAAAGGATCGCATTTATGCCCGAAAGTTGGTTGAACATGCCAATCGAAACCGCAAGAAAGATTGGCAGACCATAGCGCAGCTGGAACAACGGCTCGTCCTTGCTGCCGAGTTCGCGCTGGAGCGTCGCTACGATTTCCTGGACTTCGCTATCGGGGGACGTTTCGCCAACCCGCCGCAATACTTCGCGGGCATCTTCGCTTCGTCCGGCCACCACCAACCAGCGTGGACTTTCCGGAATTCCGAACAAGGCTACAAGAAACACAGCAGCAGGAAGGGCCGCGATTCCCAGCTTCCAGCGCCATTCCGTCGCACCAAAGCAGCCTTGCGAAATGAGATAGTTTGACAGGTATGCGAGGAGAATCCCGACGACGACATTCACCTGAAACATGCCAACCAAGCGGCCTCGTTTTGCGGCAGGGGAGATCTCTGCGATGTACATGGGGCCGATTACGGACGATGCCCCAATGGCCAGCCCTCCGATAATCCGAGAGAGCAGCAATGCGTGCCAACTCCACGCAAACGCACAACCGAGCGCCGAGAATAGGTAAATCGCAGCGACCGCACTCAGACACGCACGGCGGCCGTAGCGATCGGACGCGAAACCCGCACCTATCGAACCGAGGACAGTCCCCACCAGCGCACTCGAAACGGTGACGCCCAGCATTGCCGGAGATAAGGAATACGTCTGGCTCAGTGCACGAGTGGTGCCCGCAATGACAGCGGTATCGAATCCGAACAGCAGGCCGCCAAGTGCTGCGGTAAGCGAACTTCGCAGCAGGTATCGATTAAGGGCAGATACGACCGTTGTTTCCGCGGGGATGACGTTCACGGCCGATCTCCTTCAGATATGGAAGTGTTCTAGGCTGAACGAAGCCGGTTTCATCGGCCAAGTCGTGAGCGATTCTAAGCGCACACCCTGCGGTGTATGGTTCACTGCATTCGGAGGCTCGGAATCGACATGCGACGGCACACCGAAAACGGCGACTCTTGTGTCCTCGGTCGGCATGTCGATGGCGCTGTAGAGTGCTACAACGCCATCATTCACGTACACTTCGAGGCAGCGTTTGTCGATAAACAGGTGCAACTTGTAACGCTCTGGGTTCCCTACGTAAGTCCGAGCATTCCCCACCGCGAGGATGCCTCGTTGGATCGTCACGGTGGCAGCGGGTTGGCCGGATGCGGAGTGTCCCACTTCAAATCCGAACGTCGCGAAATTGCCCGCCGAAAACTCAGCTTCAATCTCAACAGCGTCGCCTGGAACCCCATCGAGCACCACAGTTTCTTCGCCTAGTTGTCGTCCCGGAAACACTTTTGGTTCGCCGCGTAGCTGTTGGAATGCTGGCAGTACGTGCTGTCGCAAGAAGCCATCGGAGCCAATGGACAAGATGCGTGGCATTGTCATCACGCCATTCCAGCCACGTCCGGGTGGAGTGTAGGTTCGTCCCCACAACCAAAGAATCGTACGGCCTTGATCGTCCCGATAGATATTGCTGGCGTAGGCGTCCCCCGCATCGAGGATCCCGTGGGTTTCCGGCGTGAACCTTACGCTCTTCAGATCAAGAGTCCCGACGAAATACTCACACGGACGATTTGGTGAAATTATCAGGACCCATTTATCGTCTAGTTTGAACAGGTTCGGGCATTCAACATCGTACGTTTCACGTTCCGGTGGTTGAAAGACGGTACCCAGCCATCTCCACTGACTCAGATCGTCTTTGGTGGCGCGATAAAGCTGAACCTGACCTCGACCGCCTTGTTCCGTGTTGGCCATGCCGCCGCACACCATGTAGAACTCCCCGCCTTCGCTGAACAGGAAGGGGTCGCGCCATTCATTCACTGTTACGCCTCCATGCGCAGCGGACGTCAGAACGGGGTTGCCGTAGAATTTTTTCCATGAAATTAGATTTTCGTCTTCGGGCTCTACCATCCATTGCTCGGGCTCAGGATGACCGATGCTGGTATATATCAATCGCGGCCGACCATCTTTCGCGACGATCGACCCACCCGAAAAAATCGCGCGCTCGCCTTTGTCCGAAGAGGGGCAGATCGCGATCGGCAAATGCTCCCAGTTGACCAGATCCTGGCTGCGAGCGTGTCCCCAATGCTGGTGCGCGATGGTCGCGCCAAATGGATTGAGTTGGTAAAAAAGATGGTGCCATCCGTTATAGAACAGCGGCCCATTTGGATCGTTGTTCCAGTTGGCAGGCGGGTGAAAGTGATAGATGGGTCGCTCCCGATCGGCGGACGCCAACGGGATAGCCGCGCGTACCGCCTCCATGGCCTGTGCGAGGTCACGATCTGATTCAGCACCGCGAACGCATGATGCGGCAAGGCCGGCCGCAGCGGTCCCTAGGAATTGCCTTCTACTAATGAGTGGCAGATTCATAGCTCCAGGGCCTCCTTGAGTGTCCAATGCGGGATCGCGCCATGACGACTCGCAACGAGTGCGCCCAGTCGGTTCGCGAAGGCCGCTGTGTCGGCGACAGTCCATCCGCGAATTAAGCCGTGCATGAATCCCGCAGCAAACGCGTCACCGGCCCCAACCGTATCCGCAACGTTGATGGTGTGTCCGCCCGCCTCAAAGTACTCATCGCCTCGCAGCATCGCGCAGCCGCGTGCTCCCAAAGTTACGCATACGGCTCGCCAGCCGTAGCGTGCCGCCCCTTCGCGACAAAATGCCTCGGGTCGAGCGGGCAGACTGGTGACTTCATGCACTGTTTCCAGCTCTTCCTCGTTGAGTTTGACAACGTCGGCGGAGGCCAGCAGTTGGGTCACAAGCTCTGTGGAATAAAAGCCCTGCCGGAGATTCAGATCATAAAATTTAGAACACATGGCGAAAGAGGCGAGCAGTCGATCGAGAACAGCCTTACCTTGCGGATGGAACGGGAAAAGCGTCCCATAGTACAGCCACGCTGGCGCCAATGCCCCGAGTCTTTGGATTTCAGCTTCTGAGATGCTGACACTTTCGTAAGCCGGAGACCGGCTTATCACGTACCGTGTTCGATCACCGGGACCCAGTTTGACGTAGGCTGTGCCTGTCTCAAAACAGCTTGTGCGCTGCAAGAAGCTGCTATTGAGGCCAAGGGCAGCCATCTCTCGAAGGGTAGCTTCACCGAGGTCGTCGTTGCCCACAGTGCTGATCAATAAAGCCTCGTGTCCCAAACGTTGCACATGAACTGAAAAATTAAGGGGAGCGCCGCCCAAGTGCATCGACCGCTCAAAGATGTCCCACAGCACCTCACCGAGGATTAGGACTCGAACGGAAGCATTTTCTTGTCTTAGCATATCGCCGATTCTGTAAAGACAGGTACGCGACTAAAAACCATCAGATTTTCGCAAGCTCTACTATCAGGATGGGCCGTCGAGTGTCAATTGCTTTTTCGGGAGCCACAAGAATCCCGGACGACCAGGTCGAAATTAAGGAGAACATCTCTGGCGGGCAGTTTAGGGTGGCGAAGTCTTTCAAACATCGTGCTGACGGCCATCGCTCCAATATCAGAGCACGGCTGGTGAATCGTGGTCAGCGGCACAGATAACAAGCTCGCATACTTAACGTCATCAACGCCGACCAAGCGAATTTCACCTGGTACGCTGAAGCCGAGTTCGTTCAGCGTCTTCAGCAAGTGCGCAGCGGTGAAATCGTTCGCGCAAACGAAGCCATCGGGACGAAATCGGTCGAGTGCCGCCTTGATCTTGCCCCTGTCTTCCGGGTCTATCCGGCAGACGCAAGGTGCTGCATGCCCAGCGGCGCCTCCCAGCGCCTCGCGATAGCCCGCGATTCGGGCATCCACGGTGGGGGCTGAGCCCGGCCGCCCCAGGAACGCGATTCGGTGACAACCGCATCTGAGAAGGTGGGAGGTGATGGTATATCCCGCTCGCCTGTTGTCTATGCCAACGAGATCGTAGGTGCTTCTGGAGGGATATGCCACGAGATCCCGGTCCAGGAGCACGATTGGGATGCGACTCCGATCCAGGAGTTCCGTGATGTTGCGATTGATGGCGTCCTTTTGAGGCGAAAGTTCCAGCGGGGCAAAAAACGCGCCAGATACATTCTTAGCTGCGAGTTGCCGGCAGGCTTGCAACGCCTCCTGTTCGATGTTCGGCGAGTCGGCCAGTGAACTGCCCCAAAGCAACACGTGGTGGCTGCCGTGCTGAGCCTCCGCCATTCCCCGACAAATTGGCTCGAAGATTTCGGTCCGTCCCAATTCCGGGATAAGCAGGCCGAATGTATACCCTTGGGTGTGCGCGTCCACACGAACGTAGCTGCCCGAACCAGCTCGCCGCTCGATCAACCCCGCCAACTGAAGTTCGCGTAGAGCACGATTCACGGTCGGCCGGGATACGCCGAATGTCCTGACCAGTTCAGACTCGCTCGGAAGTCGATGACCCGGCCCGTAGCGGCCCAGCGCTATGGCTTCAACTAAGTGTTCGCGGATTTTCTCGTGCTTGGGTACGACGCTTTCACCCGCCACAAGCTGATAATACAGCCTGCACCTATCCTTACACAATTGAGAATTTCTCTTGACATGCTGGCATGGCAGTTATATAGGCACGTCCGGCATCTGTATGTCAGCTTTCACATATCCTGTAAATACAGGTTGGGACTGGATTGAGTTGGACCCAGATCTTCCGAGTTCGCCAATAAAGCGAACCGATCTTGGCCGTTATGGCTTGGGAGCGCGCGCGTGAAATCAGAGAGTTCTTGCCCCTGTCGGCACGTCGGCAAGGAATAAGTTTGCGCCGACGCTCCACACTTCGGTGCGATTGATCGAGCGTCGTGCTTGGAACACGTAGTTCTCAGGAGCACAAAACAAGTAATCGAGCGAGGAGACATGAAGATTGGAATGGCGAAGAGGATCATGGTTTCCGGGATTTTGCCAGCCCTGGCGACGTTAGCTCTCTTGCTACTAGACTGTAGCGCAGGCTTGGCGCAGGTCGGCACGGGGAGCATTTCGGGTACCGTGACGGACAGCTCGGGCGGAGTTGTGGCCGGTGCTTCGATCAGCGTGAAGAACACCCAAACCGGCGTCGTCACGCCGGTGGCGGCCAATGAGCAAGGCAGGTACGTGGCTCCTGATCTCGTTGTCGGAACGTACGACGTTCAGGCGCAGATGAAAGGCTTCCAAACCCAGGTTCATTCGGACGTTGTTTTGAGTGTTGGCAACAACTCGGTGGTCGATTTTTCGCTGCAGGTCGGCCAGGTGGCCGAAACGGTAACCGTGCAAGGCGCCACGAGTCAGGTGGAAACTACCTCAGCAGCAATCTCTGCATTGGTCGCGCCGCAACAGATGCAGGATCTTCCTCTCAACGGCCGCGATTTCGAGCAACTGATTCTTCTCGCGCCGGGCATCCAATCCGTTACAACGGGAACCCAAAACTCTTTCTACGGCCGAGAGCCTAGCTACTCCATCGCTGGCTCTAGGCCCGAGGGTCAGGAATTACTTCTCGACGGAGCAAACATTCAGGGATTTTGGAATCACGGCGCCGGCAACAGCATCATCGGAACTTCACTCGGTGTTGAGGCCATTGGCGAGTTTCAGGTTCTGACGAATTCCTACAGCGCACGATTCGGTGGCAGCGGGAGCGTGATGAACGCAACCACTCGCTCGGGCACTAACGATTTTCATGGCTCCGTGTACGACTTTCTCCGTAACGACGTATTCGACGCCCGCGATTACTTCAACACAACCGCTTTTCCTCAAAATCCCTTTCGCCAGAATCAGTTCGGCGGCGCGCTAGGTGGCCCCATCAAGAAAGACAAGTTGTTCTTCTTTGTAAATTACGAGGGAATTGCAGATTGCTCGGAGAGACTTTTCTTCCTTCGGCCCCGGATGCCGCAGCTCGTCTAGGCAGCCTGCCTGATTGCGTTGTCAATCCCGGGCCGTTATGCAACCAGAGCGAACTTGACCCACTTCCTCTAAACCCTGCCTCCCAGGCAATTATGGCGCTTTATCCCACCGGGGGAACCGAGATACCGCTTCGCCGGAACACAAGGCCTTTGTGGATCGCCGAGCTGCGGCCCAAGCGGACTCAATCAGGTCACGGTTAACGGAGTCTCGCCTGCCAACGAGGATTACTTAAACACGAGATGGGACTACACCCTTTCGTCCAGCAACACGATTTTCGCGCGCTACGTGTTCGACAATGGGTCGCTATCGGACCCCTCTGTTTCGCCGGTGGGCTTGTACCCAGAGGAATCGGATGGGCGAAACCAATACCTTACGATTGGTGACAAGAACATTTTTTCTTCGAATCTGATCAACGATGCCCGGTTCAGCTTCACACGGACAAACATGCGCGCGCTCGTAACTGCCGAACACCCGGCGCTGCAATTCTTCAGCTATTACGGGGAAAATCGGCAGGACGGCAGCGTTGTGATCTCGGGCGGACCGAGTCCTGTCGGTCCCAGTGCCTTCACGCCCGACTTTGAAATCCAGAACACGATATCACTTGCCGACGATGTGTTTTGGACGCACGGAAACCATACCTTCGAGATCGGCGTCGAATTCCGGCGCCTTCAAAGTCCGCTGGAAAACGGCTTTTTTAGCGACCAGGGCTGGAGCTTCCCGAGCTATGCGAGCTTCATAGAAGGCCAGGAGGTCAGTCCGACCGCTCCGGCGATCACCTTGCTCGGTGCACTTCCGGGCAACGATAATTCTTACAGGAGTTTTCGCGAGTCCGACCTGTTTCCCTATATCGAGGACACCTGGAAAGTCTCGCGCACCGTGACCTTGAATCTCGGTCTTCGCTACGAGTTTATTTCCAACCCAACTGAGATCCATAACGAGCTGTGTGCGTTCATTGACCCGAGTAGCCCATCCACCACTGGCTGCACGCCCGTATCACATGTGTTTCCGTCAAATCCTTCGCTGAAAAACGTCGACCCACGTATCGGTCTTGCCTGGGATCCTTTCAAAGATCACAAAACGTCGATTCGCGCCGGCGCCGGTGTTTTCCACGATCCAATCCAAGTCCGCAACTATCATCCGGCGTATCTTTTCGCGGGTCCTTTCGAGACTGGGGTATCGGTCTGCGTTTTCGGCGTGCCGTGCAGTTATCCCACACCCTTTCTGGGGATCACCGTGCCTATCGTCACGATAGGAGAGGCCTTGGAATATAATCCGCGTGTAAGTCCCTTTGTCCTCCAATATAACTTTGGCGTGCAACGCGAGGTTTTCAAAAACACAGTTCTAAGCGTTTCCTACGTGGGATCGAGGGGCTACAACCTGCTGGTGCAAAATGATTTGAATCCAGAGATCCCCACCATTGTAAATGGACAACCCACTTTCCCTGCCGGATCGCCACGCGAAAACCCCAATCTTGGCGGCATTGCGTTCAACGTGCCAGACGGTCCATCTTGGTACAACTCGTTGCAGGTGTACCTGACACATAATTTTGGAAAGAATTTGCAATTTCAAGCGTCCTATACGTATTCCAAGTGTATCGACTACGGCTCAGTTTCGTACGGATTGGAGGCGGGGAATAGCGGCCAGCAAGCGCAATCCGACCCTTATGATCTGGCGCGAGATAAAGGTGTCTGTGATTTTGACGTTCGACACAATTTGGTGGCCAACTCGATTTACACACTTCCGTTCCGGGGCAACGCATTTGTCGAAGGTTGGCGGCTTGGCGGGATTTTGACTGCCCGAAGCGGCAGTCCCTTCAGCATCCAGGACGGAATCGATCAGGCGAATCTAAACGATCCCGCCGGTGGGCCTGGGGAAAGACCAAATCTCGTGTCTGGATTTAGTAACGATCCGATCGTTGGAAGAGTGAACGAATGGTTCAATCCATCGGCTTTTGCACTGCAGCCCTTCGGCACGTTGGGAGATCTTGGGAGGAATACTTTGTTCGGGCCAAAATTGGTGGACCTGGATCTCTCTTTGAGCAAAGTGACCCGGATTAAAGAGAACATGAATATCGAATTCCGGGCAGAAGCTTTCAACATTTTCAATCACCCGAACTTTGCACTCCCCGTTGCAATTTTGACGAGCCCACAGGTAGGTCAGATCTTGGGCACGGTCGGAACGGCGCGACAGCTGCAACTTGCCCTGAAGTTCAACTTCTAGGCGCCGCACTCCGGTATCGGGGAAGCGAGCGCGATCGGATGAGAAATGAGCGGACCGTGTTGCCGCGTTGGGTTGGCAATCACGGTCGGATGGTCAAGTTGCACTATCAGAGGGAGCCGCCGTAGCGCAATCCCCCCGCGCTCAGCGGCTCCCTTTGGCATTTTCACGCACGTTCTGGGGGTCAATTCGTATGCGAAGCAAGCAATTCGTGATGGCCACGCGCCGCATAACTGGCATGATTGGGTACAAGAAGTTTCTGCAAATCGTTTTTGTTTTCACATGTCTCACCTCGCCCGCGAGTGCCAGGCAGAGCGCCGTGAGCGTGGGTTCAACTTTGGAGTCGAGCGCGGCGGACCGCTGTGCTTCGCTCGCGACGGTGAAATCTCAGTGGCCCGACCCGACGACACGTATCGAGCAGTCCGCATGGCGCGCGGATGGCTCACGGGTGGCAACGCCGATGGGACCACCGGTGACGCTTCCGGCCCACTGTGAGTTAACCGGCGTCATGCAGGAACGGAGGATGCCCCGCGTTTAGTTGAAACTTGAGAAAAAAGAAGCAGCGGCTCTCGCCCGAGCTCGGATAGAGTTCGGGTTGCGAATCCCTTTTAAAGGAGAGAGCCGCCGTGAGAAACAAATACCAGAGGAAAGAGCGCAAGTCCATTCACAAGTTGGAGGAAGTCCAAGGGCAGGAGTTGCTGGTGCGGGTGCCCTTGCCAATGGCCGAGGTGTGGGCGGAGATGCAAGCGAAGGTGGAAGAGCTGGCCGGGCAAGCCGGCCTGCAGATCCTTCGTGCCATCTTGGAAAATGAAGTGGGCCGCCGGGTGGGTCCTCCCCATCGGCCGAATCCGAGCGCAGGCTGTGTGCGCTGGGGGAAGCAGCCGGGATACGTGGTGTTTGCAGGAAAGAAGATTCCGCTGGAACGCCCGCGGGTACGAACGCGCGAGGGGCAGGAAGTGGAGCTGGAGAGCTACCGTCAGTTGCAGCAAGACGGAAAACTGCAACGAGCGGTGCAGGAAGGCGTGGTGGCCGGGTTGTCCACGCGGAACTACGGGCGAGCAGTGGAGAGTGTTTTGGAAGGCTACGGGATCGACAAGAGCAGCGTGAGCCGGCAGTTTGTGGCGGCCAGTAGCAATCAGTTGCGGGTGCTGTGCGAACGACGCTTGGAGGATCTCAACCTGGTCGTGCTGATGATCGATGGCATTCACTTTGGCGGCCAGGTGCTGGTGGTGGCGCTGGGCATTGCAGAAGGCGGGGAAAAGCACGTTTTGGGAGTGTGGCAAGGAGCCACGGAGAACACCACGGTGGTCAAAGGGCTGTTGGAAGATCTGATGGACCGCGGACTGGATATGCAGCGGCGGTATCTGGTGGTGATCGATGGATCGAAAGCGCTGCGCGCCGGAGTGGAACGCGTTTTCGGGGAACAAGTGGAAGTACAACGTTGCCAGATTCACAAGCGACGGAATGTGCGAGAGCACCTGCCGGAGAATTGCCAGAGAGACTACGACCGGCGCATGCGCAATGCGTATGCCATGAGCAACTACACGGAGGCCAAAGCGGCGTTGGAGAAGATCTTCCGGCAACTGGAACGGATCAATCCGAGCGCCGCTCGGAGCTTGGAGGAAGGGCTGGAAGAGACGCTCACGGTGCATCGTTTGGGTGTCGGAGGGGTGTTGCGGCGGAAACTCGCCACCACCAACCCGATCGAATCCTGCTTGTCCACGGTACAGCGCGTGGCGCGAAACGTGAAGCGCTGGCGCGAAGGAAATCAGCCGCTGCGCTGGACGGCCACGGGACTCCTCGAAGCAGAGAAGAAATTCCGACGCATCAAGGGTTATCAAGAACTCTTGTTGTTGAAGGAGCGCCTGAATCCGCCGCGCATCCAGCAGAAGGAGGTGCGGACCTTAGAAGTCGCTTGAAGTTGTTCGCGGGGAGCTTTACAGTGCCGAACATCGAGAGTCGCTGCAATCAACTAAAACTCGGACATCCTCTCGCGTGGGGGTCGATGGGCAGCATTATGCGATTCATTTCCACCTTCGCCTGCCCATGGACTGGAATGGGAAATTTTTCTTCGAGGGCGGTGGCGGGACCGAGGGGGATCTGGGCAGTGCAGTCGGCCAAATTGCGCCGGGCGTGGCGCCCGCTATCGTTCAAGGTTACGCTGTCGTGTCCCAAGATAGCGGCCACGACAACAAGAGAAACAGCATCCCGAGCCGGAGCGGACCCGTTGCATTCGGATTCGATCCTGAAGCGCGGGCCAACTACGGCGGGGCGTCGCTCAAAGCCGTTGCGGAAGCAGCCAAGGCGATCATCCGGATTTATTACGGCCGCTCGCCCGTGCGGTCGTACTTCGCTGGATGCTCCAAGGGCGGCCAGGAGGGCATGGTCTTTGCACAGCGCTTTCCCGGAGAGTTCGATGGCATTGTGGCGGGCGCACCGGGATTTTCCCTGCCACGGGCAGCCGTCGCGGAAGCGTGGGATACTCAGGCCTTCGGCAGCCTCGTCGGCCTGACGGCTACAAACAGTTCCGATCCCAACTTGCTTCCGAAGAGCTTCAGCGATGCGGAATTCGGAGTGGCCCGTGACGCCATACTGGCTGCGTGCGACGCTGATGACGGGGCCCGCGACGGCATCACAGCGGCATTCGAGTCTTGCACTTGGCCGCGAATCGCGAGCGAACTGAAGCGCAGAATCTGTTCTGAGGCGAAAAGCGATTCATGCCTGACGGAAGCGCAGATCGATGTGCTAGCCCGCGTTTATGCTGGACCGAAAGACAGCACAGGTAAGCCGCTTTATGCGAGTTGGCCTCTGGATGCGGGGATAGGGAGCGACGGGTGGCGCATTTGGAAGATCGGGCCGACAGGTGGTGGGTTTCCTGGCATCAACGTCGCAATGGGAGCGCCTGCCCTAGCCGCCATCTTCACAACTCCGCCGACAGCTGTCGACGCGAATCCGAAGGCCGCTCTGGACTATGCGCTCGGATTTAACTTCGACCGCGACGCTCCGAAAATTTATGCAGTCCAACCTCCGTTTCAGCGCTCGGCGTGGACGGATATCTCGGCCCGCTCACCCCATCTCGAGAAATTCCGCGCCCGCGGCGGGAAAATGATCGTTCCACAGGGGGCCTCAGATCCGGTGTTCTCTCTGAATGACACACTCGCCTGGTACCGCGAAGTTGACAAGCTCAACGGTGGAACCGCCGCGAATTTCGTCCGGGTTTTCCCGGTGCCCGGCATGGCACACTGCGGCGGCGGTCCCGCCACCGACCAGTTTGATGCGTTCGGCGCTTTGGTTAATTGGGTGGAGAAAGGCCTCGCTCCGGATCGCATCCTGGCGAAGGCCGGTACCGCAAGTCCCTGGCCGGGGCGTACCAGACCGCTCTGCCCGTACCCACAGGTGGCTCGCTACGCGGGTTCCGGCAGCATCGAGGACGCAGCCAACTTTGTGTGTCGACGTCCTGCGCGCTGAGCGTCAGCTTGTCAGGGTTGGATCAGCACGCAGTGAAATCCATGCCGTTTCTCATAGGCATTGCGCACGCCGCCCGTTCGTATCCTCATCGACGGTAGACGAACTCGACGTGGGACCGCAGCCTTACGTCACTTCGACGATCAGATGGCTTCTAGATGCTTCGGCGGTTTGCCTTGGTAAAACTGACCCTCCTATCAGCAGCGACAGAAGCGATGCCGCGTGACCTTTGACCTCTCACCCGCCTACGTTGCGAGTCGTATCAGTTCCAACCTAAAAGGCAGGACGAACCACTTCAGATGGTTGCAGGCCTTCGCAACCCTTCTCTCGCTAACGATACAACCAAGTTGCATACTTCGGTGACGATTGAACGAGATCGAGGCTGTCACGGACAAATTCGTCCAGGAATTGAGGCTGGAATGTGGCGTATACACGCGCCCCGAAGCCGAACAAGTCGCAGGCGATATTGCGAAAGCAAACGACACCCTTTTCTTCCCAGTGTCGCGCGAGGTCAAGGCCGTCGTCGGCCGCATCGGTTGCTTCGTGAACGCTATCGAGGTTAGCTTCACCGTTCATGATCGCCTGAGACAAAAGCAGCGCAAGCGTTTGACAGAGCACGTGACGTGCTTTTAATCCCACTTCCGCTGCACCGACGTTGCTCACTTCCAAATCTGACACGAGCGAAATCGCGCAGCGCGCGGCGTTCTGCGCCATAGTCACGAACTTGGCGTCCGGAACCGACACATAGGCGTTCGCCAAATTCAACCAGACGGTCCCGAGAAGATATCGGCGATCGGGTATGGGTGCCGACTGGTCGTGATCAAGGACAGCGATAGCCTCCAAATATGTCGCAGAGACTTCCGCGATGTCCGAACGGTTCTCGGTCTGGAGTGTCAAGCCAAGATTCTGATATGCAATTGCCAAACGTCTCGGAAATCTCATGTCTTCGTCGAGCGGTAGCTTGCGAAGCAACAGGATCGCTTCATCGTACGCGCGAAGTACTGCGCGTATATGATCGGCATTTGCCTCTCGCAATTGCATCAGCGCCTCGGCCCGATTCAGCCAGCACGCCGCCAGACCGTATCCAAATTGCGGGACTGTTTCAATCGGCAGGCGGCGACGTAGTTCAAGCGCGGAATCGAACAGAGCTAACGCCTCGACGGTCGAATTTGACTGCGTAACCGCGAGCAAGGAAATGCCGCGCTTCATGAGAACTGACGCTTGGGAGTCGATTGCCCGCAATTCCGGGCTAAGGTTCTTCGGATCAGGTGTCATAAATCCATCCCTTGCGACGCGAAATGCGGCGTCAAAGGGAATTCCTCGTGGGCTGATCGACCAGGTATGGGATCACGATGAAACAACGTGGAACGGTCATCTTCGCGCATTGTATCCGCGTGCTTTCTCGCTCTCGCTTCCATCAGTTCCTAGGTTCCTTTTCGGCTCACCGCAAACCTGCCGTCCTGTCTTCGGCGGGTGGCCTCGAGTGGCTGCAATGTAGGACCCGAGCACCAGAAGTGCCGCGACTCCCTGTGCCAGCAACGTTTCAATCGTTGGAAAAATGGAAAACCATACTCCCATCCAGTGCGGAGTGAAATGGGCGAGCGCGTTAATCCTAGTTGTTGAGATCCAATGGGCAAGCTGCATCTCCTGCGCTTGCTCACCGACCATTACAATCAGGACAGCGCCCAACATGATTCCTGTAAGTACGAGCATTTTCCGGTAGGGCAACTTCCGGTGCGCCACAAACGTGAGAACCGCGACGATCCCGGAAAGAAATACCCCCACGCATACTCCCCAAAGGACGGTCTCATCCCCGAGCCTTAGACGGTAGCTTTGGAGGAAGAGGACGACCTCAAACCCCTCACGATACAGCGACGTGAAACCCAATAATCCCATTCCCCAGAGGAAGCCAAGTCCTGAGGTTTGCTCACGCCTCGCGCTTTCCAGCAGCTCCTGCCTGCGCCTGGTATGAAGCGAGATCCAGCCTGTCCAATAGAATCTGTGGAAGAACCAGTTCATCACGATCAGCAAAACAATTACGGCAAGCAGGCCCGTGGCCGCCTGCAAGGCGAGAGCGGAGATATTTTGACTTAGATCGTTCAGTACGCGAACCGCCGCGGCCCATGTGAGCAAAGTCGCCGCGAATCCTGCTCCCGCTCCGATGACAATCGGATTTCGGGATGCGGCGGTGCGGCCGCTCCCCAGACCAGCCATAACAGCCGCGAGAACCAGGACACACTCCAGACCTTCTCGAAAAACGAGCACGCTAATATCGAGAATCGCAGCGGAGGGGCTCGTTTCCGGCGCAAGCGGATTTGGGTTGCCCGAAGTCGAGGCTCCTTGCCAGAACATGACGGCGCCCACCCCAAGACAACCCGCGAGAATCAGAAACCGAAACATACCAAGCCCGGTTCTCGCCGGTAAGGTCGTCGTCAGAATTGCACTTCTCATTATGCTGCCTCGACTTCATGGTCGCGTCTCACGACCGTGTGAGTCCGCTGTCTCAAAAGCCGCTTCCAGGCCATTAGTAGTCCAGTGGGTACCACGCCCATCGCTGCGAGCGCCGCGATCGTCTGTCCCGCGATCCCAGCCGCTTCTCCGGTGTGAAAAAAACGCACCCACGACCGGAGGCGTCGCCCCTCGTTGTAACTCGAGAATAGGTCCCATCGGAGAGCGGCTCCAGTATGCCAATCGAGCGTCAGCTGCGACCTCTTGTCGGGACGTCCTCCGTTGCCTTCGTCAATCGTAAAGACCGCCGGCGCTGCGGTGTTCGCGGGCACGCGTAAAGTGATAGTTCGCCAATCGGGTACCCGCTGCTCGGCACGGTCCCAAAGAGTATCGATCTGGCGGAAATCCCATCCGCCACACAGATCGCCCTTGTGGGCGGGCGTTCCGCTGATTCGCGGATCGCCGCCATTCGGCTCACCTGACTCTTGCTCCCGGCGCCGCATATCGAGAGCCGCATTTCGGTCTCTTGTTTGTCGTATCGTGGAGGCCGAAAGAGCGCCGCTTCCGCCACTTAGCGCTGGTTGCGCGGGCGGCGGAATATTGCCAGTCATCCGATACACCAGGTCGTTAGCCCATGGAAACGACATAACAACTCCGCAAGAGACAATCACAATGAGCGGAATCGCGCACCAAAAACCGGTCACCGTGTGCCAGTTCCAATAGCGGGCCCGACTTCCCGGCTGACTCCAGCGCCAAACGGCAGCCGCTCGAAACCCTTGCCACGTCCCACTCCTAGGCCACCACAGAAAGACTCCCGTAATCACGAGAACGAGGAAGGCCAAGTTAGCGATCCCGGTGGTTAGGCGAGCAACAGGACGATGCTCCGCGGATACTCCGAGCCAGCGGTGCACTCCTTCCACGGTCAGAAAAAAGGACCGAGTCTTCTGTGAGGCAACTCCGATTGCATCGCCCGTGTAGGAATTGAAATACACGGTGCGATCGCGTCCAAACGCAACCTCGACGGGCTGGTCGGCCTGCGAGTGCAGCGTTACGCCCGAAGGTGTGGAAGGAGCGACAGCGCAGGCTCTGGCTAACAGCGCTCCTCCTGATAGCCGTGCCTCGCCTGGTTGGGACGGGACGGAGCGGATGTTGCGATCCACCCACGGGATAATCTGCCGCTGATATGCGAGCAGCACTCCGGTCACGGACATGATCAGGATCACAATGCCCGCAAGACTTCCGGCAGTGAGATGAATATAGAAAAACCACTTGCGAACTGGCATCCGAGATCCTATCGTCGGAATCGACTAGGCGTCCGCCCAGCGGCGCAGCAGGTTGTGGTAGACGCCGGTGAGCTGCACGGCGACGGGATGTTCGGGATTCTCGCGGTTGAGTCGCTGGATGGCCAGGTCGAGATCGAAGAGCAGCGAGCGCTCGCCGTCGTCGCGCACCATGCTTTGAATCCAGAAGAACGAAGCGATGCGCGCGCCTCGCGTGCACCGGACGCACATGGTGCAGGCTGGTCGCGGGATACAGAATCATGTGCCCGGCGGGCAGCTTGACGCTGTGCGTGCCGTAGGTATCCTCGACCACCAGTTCGCCGCCGTCGTATTCGTCGGGCGCGGTGAAAAACAGCGTCGCCGAAAGATCGGTGCGGATCCGGTGCGGCGTGCCGGTCACCTGGCGGATGGCGTTGTCCACGTGGGTGCCGAAGGACTGGCCGCCCTGATAGCGATTGAAAAGCGGCGGAAACACGCGCAGGGGCAGCGCGGCGGTGATGAAGAGCGGATTCTGCCCCAGCGCGTCCAGAATCATCTCGCCCAGTTGGCGCGCCGCGGGCGAGTCCTCCGGCAGCTGCATATTGTCTTTCACGCGGGCCGATTGATGGCCGGCGGTCACCCGGCCGTCGATCCATTCGGTTTGATCGAGAAGCTGCCGTGCCTCGGAACCTGCGTCGGCGGTCAGCACATCGGGTATCGGTGTAGCAGCATGACGTCTCTTTCGATCCTCTGCAGATCAAAATTTGAAGTTAATGCCCACCAGAGCCGTGAACCCCGCTCCGGGCACGATGTGCCCGGGATGGATCTGATCGTAGTAATAGCTTGTTGGTCAGGTTGTTCAGGTTCAGCTGCAGGCTGGTGCGCTCGGTCGAGCGGATAACTGGCCATGGCGTTGAAGACCCAATAGCCGGGCACCTCCTTCAAGCGAGGCCTGTTGGGCCAGGTCGGGATCGTCAGGGGACCGTGGAGCTGGCCGTGCGCTTGTCGACGAAGTTGCCGCCGGCGCCGACTTTCATCTTCCGCCAAGGCAGCCGGTAGGTGGACCAGAAATTGAAAGTGTTTCTGCGGAACGTTGGCCAGCTGCGCGCCCGACCGACTGCGGGATAATATTGCGAGCTCACCACTTCGCTGTCGAGGTAGGCGTAGCTGGAGAGCAGCTCCCATCGGTCGGTCAGATGTCCCGTGACGGCGACCTGGAACCCGTCGACGCGCTCGATGTCCGCCCAGACACGTCCAGCAAGGGATTGTCCGGATCGGGCTCGCGGGCGTTGGTCTTGTCGGTGCGGAAGATCGAGCCGCTGACCGAGAGTTTGCCGGAAGCAGATCCCATTTCGTGCCGCCTTCGTAGGTCAGATTCTTCTCGGGCGGCGTATTGGCGGTCGCCGCGCTCAGCGAAAGCGTTTCGGCCGAAGGATTGAAGGAATTGCCGGCGTCGAAATAGATGCTGCCGTTCGTGCCTCGGCTTGTAGACCAGCGCGCCGCGCCAGCTGGGCAGGCCGACGACCTGGGTGAACGCCGACGCCGGAGCGATCGGACTGGTTGTAGTCGGCGTCGAAAGCGGTCCCAGCGGCCGCCGCCGATCAGATCGAACTTGCTGCCGAGCTCCATGGTGTCGAGCGCGTAGACGCCGAAGCGTCAGCGCCGTGACCTGCACCTGCGATGCTGGGAATCGGAGGTGCCGGAATAGGGCTGCGATTCGTCGGGATCGAGCAGGCTGGTGGTGGGCACGCCGGTGATGGTGTTGCGCGTAGGATCGGAGGTTTCGCGTATGCCTTCGACGCCTGTGACCAGCGTGTGCCGGATTCGCGCCGGTGTCGAAGCGGAACGTGGCGTCGAACTGATCGTCGAGCATGGTCTCCACGCTGTCGACGTTGATTTCATTGCGATTGACCATGATGGCGCTGAGCGGAGTGGCCGGCGTCGCGCAGCCGGGGGTCGGAGCTGCAGGCGGCAGGCGAGTGACGTCTGCGGCTCGGTGATCTGCGCGTTGCGCGCTTCGTTGGAGTAGCGGAGCACGTTGCGCAGGGTGATCGCGTGGCTGAGATCGTGCTCGACCTTGGCGGTGAAGATGTCGTCGTTGGTGCGCAGGAAATTGGCGTCCTGGAAGCCATAGTAATTGTGCCGCGCGACCGGCGCGGGCCCGTTGAAGAGCCAGGGAATGCCGTAGTCGGGCGTGTCGTCTTCTGATTGGTGGAAGTAGCTGAAGACAACGCGCGTGGGCCGTTCCCAGGCCGAACGCGAGCGACGGCGCGAAACCGTAGCGGCGATATTCGGCGACGTCGCGATCGGCGACTTTGTTGTCGTCGCCCATCAGATTCAGGCGGAAGGCGGCGCCGGAGCCGAGTTGCGGCAGGGGCTCGTTGATGTCCAGAGCGCACGCGGCGCGTGAGATCGCTGCCGCCGGTGGCGTTGCCCGGAATGAACGGCTGCATCTCGGGAGACTTGCTGACTTCGTTGACGACGCCGCCGGTCGTGCCGCGGCCGAAGGTGATCGCCGACGGGCCCTTCGAGCACTTGCACTTCTTCCTGGTTGAAAGTGTCGCGATAATAGCTGCCGAAATCGCGCATGCCGTCGAGGAAGATATCGTTGCGCGCGGTGAAGCCGCGAATGGTGAGGTTGTCGCCCTGCGAACTTCCTTCGCCCGCCGCCAGGCTGATGCCGGCCACGTTGCGCAGCGCGTCGCGCAGCGTGGTGGTGTTCTGCTCGGACATGATTTGCTGCGGGACGACGCTGACCGATTGAGGCGTGTCGAGGATCGGCAATGCGTATTTCGCGGAAGCGACCTGATCCTGCTCCGCGTCGAGAGCACTGGCATTCACCGTGACTGATTGCTGCACGGCGGCCAAATCCAGGCTCACAGCTGTCGGACCCGTGAAGCGGTAGGTTGCGCCCGTGCCGACAAGAAGATGTTGCAGCGCCTGTTCGTTGGTAAAAACGCCCG
The DNA here is from genome assembly GCA_963836125.1 of uncultured Acidobacteriota bacterium. Taxonomy (GTDB): domain Bacteria; phylum Acidobacteriota; class Terriglobia; order Acidiferrales; family UBA7541; genus Palsa-295. The sequence goes on along the minus strand of CAWIIK010000011.1, from coordinate 628,335 downwards.
AAACTCCAGGCGACGAGACGTTGCGAATTCCGGGATTGGCTACAGTTATTTCCAACCCGGTAACACCATGGAAGGAATCCAGCACATCTCCAAGCACTCCCGGGGGAATCTCAAAGCGGTGTGTGGGAAGTGGCGCCTGCGGCTGGCCCTGCGAAGGAGAGTTCTGCTTTTGCTGGGCGTTCGCCAAAGTAACCTTTTGGCCGCCGATCGCCGTGTATGCCACAAGCGACCCCATGGCAATCCATTTGTAAGTAACAGGCCAGATCCCTTTTTGACGCTCACTGGTCTCCGCGGCTGGTTGCTTGGATCCAGTCTCAAGGCTACGTTCGAGCGACGCTAGCGCCAACCGAGAAGCTCCGCCTGCGTTTCCGGGTCTTAATTCACTGGAATTAAGACAATCCATCCCGGGCAGAGCGGTGCCGTTGTGGATTTTGCTAGAGGGAACGACGGACTTTGAGCAAGCCCCACATCGTGAGCACGTCCCGCGACTTGCGCGCGAGTTGCAACGACCTTCCGGTTCGGTTCCAGCCAAGGTAAATCCTCCTGTAAACCCGCGGCTGGTTTGCCTATAATGCCGGAGATCCCCAGTCCGTACGGGCTGTCGATTTGCGGTCCCTGCGACCCTTCGCGAAAGGGTTTCGTCGTGGGGACCGCCTCTAAAATTTCCCAACAAACTCCGTCTTGCTTAACCTTATTTATTTGCTAGCCGCTCTTGTTGCGACTCAGTCGCATAAACGGACACAAAAATGTCCGCCAATCTCAAGCGGAGGTCTTCTGGCATTGCTTGCACAGACCACCCACTTCCAGTCGTACGACTCGAATCTGGAAACCGCTCTGCTTGGCGATCTCCGCTTTCAGTCTTTCGAAGGAGGAGCTTGCATATTCCATGATGGCGCCACAGCGAAAGCAAGCCATGTGGCAGTGATCTCGGTTCGTCTTGGCTTCGTAATAGTGCTTCTCTCCTTCGATATGCATCAGGTCGAGTTCGTCGATGAGTCCGCGGTCCTTGAGCAATGCGATGGTGCGGTAAACCGTGGCGCGATCAATATCCGGTTCCTGTTTCTTCGCAATCTCCAGCAAAGAAGCCGCGTCCAGATGCTGGGGTGAATCCTGGATGATGCTGACGAGCAAGCGTCGCTGCACCGTCATGCGAACACCTCGTGCCTTGAGTTCTTCCATCAGCGACGGGCGGGTTATTTCGCTGTCATTCTTCGATCTTCCTAGTTGCGATCCGGTCGCAACAATGGCGCCAAAGGACATTCCCCTTCCCCCTTCCCTTGTTGCGAATCCAGTTGCAACTGGTTTACAACTTGAAACGGTATTCAACGCTATCTCTCGCACTCTGTCAAGCCCGTGTTTGTAATTCTTGTGCAACGGCCTGCGAACTACGCTAAATCGAGGTCTGACGGAGGAACGCGTCACTATCAGGCTGAAAACGACTGGAGCCTGCTCGAAGGACGACGGCACCATCGAATGCTAACGACTCCTCTTCGAATTCCGGTGACTAGGAGTCGGCAATCATCCAAATCTCTTGCTCCTGGTATTTGCTCACCAAATGATTCGAGCCCCGGCCGAGACAACGGCGTACATTGACCTCGCTAATCAGTTAGAAGAGTGTGTTTCGGAAAGATTTGAGTGTTTTCAACTCACCTACTCTTGCATCAGCTTGGCTTGTTCGTGTCGGTTCCGAAAAATCTGGCATTCCTGATTCCGGAAATTCTGGCACGCCCGGCGATAGCCGGAAGAGCTAGAACTCTCCCTGTGCCCGCGGCCGGTAGGCCGGTCGGGCGGAGGGAGGAGGATGCTAGGAATGCTCAAGCGACACGAAGTCGAGATCTTGTTGAAGGCGGGTCATTCCAAGGCCGAAGTGGCCCGTTTGGCGGGAGTTTCCCTACGTTCGGTCAACCGCATTGCGGAAGAAGCCCCGGTCGTTCATGTCGATGATGCTGCGGAACGAGAGAAGCGGCAGATCGGCAGACCCAGCAAGGTAGAGAGTTTCCGGAAATTCATCGCCGCGATCCTGGAAGAAATTCCGGATCTACCTTCTCTGGAAATCCTTCGACGGGTTCGAGAAGCAGGCTACCCGGGAGGCAAAACAGCGCTATATGCTTTGGTGAGCTCCCTGCGCCCCAAAGGAATCAAACCGCTGGTCCGCTTCGAAGGCCTTCCTGGGGAATTTAGTCAGCATGACTTTGGTCAAGTCGACGTCGAGTTTCTGGGCGGAGCGATTCGTCGCATCCACTTCTTTGCCTCTCGACTGAAGTACTCCCGATACCTCTGTGTCAGTGTGGTGAAGGACGAGACCGTTGAGAGCTTGGTCCGTAATCTGGCCGAGCATCTGGACCGCTGGGGTGGCGTTCCGTTGCTGTGCGTGTTCGACCGGCCCAAGACCGTAGCCTTGAAGTGGCAGAGGAATGGTGAAGTGACGGAATGGAATCCGGTCTTCGCTTACGCCATGCTCGAGATGGGCATCGGCGTGGAGTTGTGCTGGCCGTATCGGCCTCAGGAAAAAGGAACCGTCGAAAATCTGGTGGGTTTCGTAAAATCTTCTTTTTTCAAAGTACGACGCTTTCAAGATGAAGAAGATCTCCAGCAGCAACTGACCGGCTGGCATCGCGAAGTGAATCAGGAGCGTCCGTGCCGAGCCACGGGAGTGTTCCCGACAGTACGTCTGATCGAGGAGCGTGCGCGGCTTCGTCCCTTGAAAGTGCGCCCGGAAGATCTGGCTCTGCGGATTCCTGTCTATGTCGGCCCTACGGGAACCGTTTTGCACGACGGACATCCGTACTCGATGCCTCCGGAAGCGATCAGCATGCCAGCGACGTTGTATCTGTACGCCGATCAGGTGCGTATCACAGCGGGCCGATACGAAGCGATCCATCCCCGGAAGTTCACTCCCCACGAGGGTTCTACACTGTCTGCTCATCGCGCCGCGATGGTGGCAGCGGTGTCCGGCAAGCGAGGCAAGCGCTATCTGAAACGTCAGCAACTATTAGAACTGGGAGAGCCTGCTTTCCTTTACCTGACAGAAATCGTCCACCGCCGTCCACGGCAGTGGTACTACGACGTCGATCGACTTCACGACCTTCTGCAAAGCCACGGTCCGGAAGCTCTCCGCCGAGCGATGGAGGAAGGAATCAAAGAACAGGTGTTCAGCGCCACTTCTGTCGAGTGCTTCTTGCAGCACTCGCTCATCTTTCAGGAGGTGATCCCATGAAGAAGAGAGTACGAACTTTCGATCCGCCCGATCAACCGATGGCCACCGGGAATGACCCCCACAATCCGAAGAGTCTGGAACTCTCCGAGGGTCAGTTCGAGGCGCATTTCCGGCGCCTCAACCTGGCGCATATGCGCCGGATCTACCGGGAGGTGGCCGTTCGGGCGGAGAAGGAAAGTTGGTCGTATCGGGACTTCCTGGCTCTGCTGCTGGCCGAAGAAGTAGCACGACGGAAGCAAACGCGGCTGCAGCGCTGCACCCGCAATGCTCATTTTCCTTTCTTCAAGACCATCGAAGAGTTCGACTTCACCTTGCAGCCCACTCTCCGCGAATCGGTGATCGGCTCCTACCTCGGGTTGGATTTCGTCACCGAGGGGCGGTCTCTGATCCTTCACGGCAACACGGGCCGTGGCAAAACTCATCTGGCAGTGGCCATCGGATACCGCGCCATTCAAAACGGCTTCGAGACACTCTTCACGACGGCCGCAGAACTCATCGAAGATCTTTCCAATGCCAGCAAGAAGGGACACCTCCAGGAGTCTCTGGAATCCTACACTCACCCTCACGTCCTGGTGATCGATGAAGTCGGTTATCTGACCTATGGACCCGATGCCGCCAACGTCCTGTTCCATGTGGTGAACGATCGGCATCTGAGAAAGCGACCGATGATCTTCACAACCAACAAGCCACTGACGGAATGGGGGAAGGTATTACACGACGAAGATATGGCGGCAGCTATCCTGGATCGAGTCCTTGAACGCGGGCGGTTCATCCACCTCGGCGGACCCTCCGGAAGGACGCGTCATCTTAACCTCGAAGAGATCTTGCCGGCAGGTACAGACCGTGCCAGAATTTCCGGAATCGGCGTGCCAGAATTTCCGGAACCCACAGTTTGTAATTGGCGCGTGGGTTTCCGCCCCCTATGGCTGGTGTGTTTGACTCTCGTAGCTATGGTCGCTACTTTGGCCCCGACAGTTGCGCAAACTCCGAAGTCGCGTTTCTGGCTTGCAGGCCGTTATGATGGCAACCGGTCGCTACGCTACTCACCGAGCGAGTAGATACTGCGGCCACGGCTGAGGAACAACGCCAGATAAAAGATATTGCACCTACGTTGGGTGTACAGGCGTTTCGGCTGGCTGATAGTGAGTTGCGTTATTACGCGCGGGCCGAATGGCGAGAGAGCGACGAGCTCGGAGGCGCACCGGTGCTCGCTATGGGGGCATGGATCGCGCCGCAGCCGAAGCTGCACATTCTGGCCCTGGAAAGGATTACGTCTCCTTACGGTTTTCTCTACGAACTTCCCAATCTGCTCAACGTTATCGACCTCGGAGCCGGAAAAACCGGGATCATCGGTAATACTACGGGGCCGGGCGACAGTACGCTCGGCCTCTGGGAATACCAAGACGGGGTCGACTTGAAGCACATGCATCTTTTCCAATCCCTTGTCATGGACGAATGATCCTGTTTAGCGCGAATGAGCCACGGGAAAAGCAGGCGGCCCGCGAGGTCGCTATCGATCAGTTTTGTGATGCAAATCGGAGCAACGAAGTCATCGTTCCGGCGCTCTTGAACTGTGACAATGGACAGCGGCTTATTTCAGGCGTCTCTTGAAAACGAATGAGATCGATTTCGTTTCCTTTGGCCCCAGCATCACGGTCTGGTCCTCGATCCCGTAATACTCCTGCCACGCTTCGATCGTGTACGTCCCGGGCGGCAAGCCCTTCAGCGCGAATTCACCCGTTCTGGTCGTGATTTCGTAGTAGGGATTCTCGAACACGAAAAGATCCGCGTGCATCCAGGGGTGTATGTTGCAGGTGACCGGAATCGCCAGCTCCGGATGGTCGAACTTCTCGGTAAAGGGCGCTTCGCCCGGCTCCTCGGAGCGGTTCCACGAGCGATTGTCGCGCGCCCGCACGTTAATGTTGTGGACCGCTGGGTCCTCGTTGTGCACTTCGAGCGGTTGGCCCACGCGCACGGCCACGACGCGTGGTTCGTACATGCAGCCCTTCTGATTCAGCACCACCGGAGTTTGCGGCACTTCGAACCTGTAGCGGCCCAGTCTGGACTTGATGTAGACGGCCACATCGGCCAGCGCGCCGTGCTCGCCAGTCACCACGATCGGAGGCATCACTGGTTTCGGATTCGCTTTCACACATGCAGGCTCTGCGCTCATGTCGATCGAGGGAAATTTTGGCGTCTCGCCTTCCATCCGGACCGCACCGATGATATTTCCAGCGGTTGCTGGGTTGACCAACGCTGTTGGCGGTGGCGTTTGCGGCGGTGCTTCGCTCGCTTGCTTGCTGCAGCCGATAAGCGCGAAAGCCAGTATGGCCGACACAAACATAACAATTGGCCGGAGTTTCAAAGCAGTTCCCCTTCTCGAAGAAGTTTCCCCACAACTAGAGCACGTCTCCAATTGTGAAGGAGAAAGTGCACAGACTTTTCTCCAGCAAGCGCCCCGTGCCGAAGAAGCCGACGAACACGCCCCGCCAAAGAAAAAGTCCCGCCGCCCAAACGCGTCTTACGAGCAAGACAGGATGGAAGGCTTGTCCACCTTCAACGCGGCAACCCGCGTGCCGCTCGGCACGCAAAACCAATGAGTACACGTGTGGGGTGCGGCATCCCCGCCTCGGGAATGAAAGGCGAGGATGCCGCCAGGGGGAAAGCCTTCACGGCAAACCGAGACTGCCGTAGGCGCGAGGGTATGTGAGAATCCCCCACGGGGTTTGGAATCCTCCGATGGTCTTGATGACGTTGTAGTTGTTCGCGTCGATCACGTAGACGTTGTCGGAGCGACCGCAGGCCATCAGCAATCGCGAGCCGTCTGGCGTGAACGTGAAATGCCAGCAACGCTTGCCAATGGAGGTCTCGGCGATCTGCTTCAGAGTGTCGGCGTCGAACACCTGCAACTTTTGCGCGGCTGCGGCGGAGACGAAAATCCGCTTGCCGCTTTGATCAAACGCTACTCCGTAAGGCTTCGCGTCCGTCTGGATCGAGCGCACCACTTTAAAATTCGGGTCCAGCATCACCAGCGTGCCCGAACCTTCCATCGTAACCGCATAGCCCGTACCCAGCGGTGAGCGCTTCACGCCCCGCGGCCGGTGTCCGATCTTCGATAGATCGACATCTTCGATCAGTTTTCCTGTCGGGGTGTCGTAAATTCCGAGCGTATTTTGGTCCTCGTTGGCAACAAGCAGTTTTGAACCATCCGCCGAAAACTCCAAACCCTCGGTCGATGGCCCAGCCGTGAAATCCTTCACGCGCGACCAATCTTTCGTGCTGAACGAAACGACCTGGGCTGGCGGGCCCTGGTTTTCAGCTTCCCCTTCCTCTTCGCCCGTAGTCGGCGGTCCACTCGACGAACCCGGCTCGTAGGAGGTGAACATTTCCGTACCGCTTGGATTGATCTTCACGAACTCCGGGTTGTCGCCCACATGCATCCGCTTCACTAGCTTCAGCCGCATCCCGCGGGTGTCGAACACCGTCACATCCGCCGTGTTCTCGTTGGCCGTCAGCAAATATTCGCCGTTGAACGTCAACCCCAGTCCACGCGGCGCCACGTTCTGCGGGAATACTCGCTTCACCACCTCCAAGCTGTCCAGATCGATCACCGAAATCCCGCCGTCCTGCGAGGTCACATAAGCGACATTCGTCGGAATCCGCGTGTACCGCGTCCAGGCAAAAGCACCCGCTATAAGAACAACAACCACAATAACCAGCACCAGAATCCCGGTGCTCCGAGAATTCATTGGCGATCCTCCTCTCACAGGTGCGAAAAAACATCGACCCTAAGCGCCGGAGAGGTGATCGTGCGTTCCGGGATACACCCACTCCACAGCATCGGATCAAAAGTTCGTAGTGAGACGGGCGAAAACACTGCGCGAAGGACCGATGGCGTTGCCGGAGAAGAGCCCTCCGAAGTCGATGACATCAATCACGTTAGTAAGGTTTTCCCCGTCCACCTGCAATTGCACGTTGGCGCGATCGGATTTGTAGAGCTCGACTCCGGCCGAGACATCCACTTGGAAGGACGGCAGAATGCGCCCGCGGTTGAAGTTGATCCGATTCACTACGTCCTGCCCGTAGATCTGAGCCTCGTTGGCGATGCACTGCTGCTGGGTCAGGCTCGGATCACACTCAAAGTCGAACGGCAGGCCAGTGTCATACTGAATGCCGCCTGCAATCCACAGCCTCGGCGCAACCTGGAACCGGACCCGCCCGCGGACGGTGTTGCGCTGGTCCTGTGAATCCGGGAAGTGCCCGCTGGTGGCCGTCTCCGCCGCGTCTGCATCGTCCCCCAGAAAGAGCCCGCCGGTAACCGGATTCCACGCGTTGCCGACGATGTAAGAATAGCTCAGGAAGCCGGAAAACCGCCCCCAGGGAGTCAGCTCGAGTTTGCCCTCGGCGCCGTAGAGAATGGCTTTGCGAAACGCGATCGGGAAACTGATCGTCGTGTTGTCGATCTGGTCGTCGTCGGCGTAGTTGTTGACCAGGCGCCGAAAATAATTCGCATCCAATCGCAGTTTTCCCGCGAACGCCTTGGTCAAGCCCGCCTCATAGTAATTGCCCTCCGAGGGCTCGACGGGCAGGCGCAGGAAGTCGCTCGAAAGTGCCGTCACTTCCGGGGAACTCGAGTACAGGATGTTTTCAAACGACGGAGTCTGGAACACGCGGTCGTAGGAAAAATGCAGCACGACTCCAGCCGAGGGAAAATAGCGCGAGAGCGCAAAGCGCGGGTCGACCGCCTGCCGATTCAGCAGCAGCTGATAGTGGTCCCAGCGCACGCCCGCGTTAATCGTCCAATTTCCCAGCGTGATAGAGGTCCTGAACGAACGCCGATTGCTCCAAGTCCGGGCGGTTGGCGATGAATTGAAACGTGCAGGGGCCGTCGTCTACGGGATCGTCGATGCTGCCGGATTGGCAGGGAGTGCTGTCGTCAAACTGCGTGGCGTCGGTCACCACGTATTTCGTGTTCTCGTTCAGGAACATGTTGTCGGATTCGAAGCCAACTTTCCATTCGCTGTGCCCGTGATCGAGCGTAAAGGTTCCGCGCACGTAGCCCTCGCGAAACCAGTTGTGCTGGGTCAGGATCGACGGGCGTGGAGTCCGCGTTCGAATAGAAGTCGTTCGCGTTGTCTCGAACCATCGCGTGAACATCCGCCACGGCGTGCGGCGAGAAAATGTGCTGGTAGGAAATGATCCCCATCGTTTCGAAATTGTCCGCCGTCTGAAGTTGCCCCGCTTGCTCTTGCACCGTTTCGTTGGGCAGCTCGTAACGCGACAATTCGTGGCGGACGCTCATCGTCAGCCGGTCGCTCGGGGTGAAGTCGCGCTCGTACTCGAACCGAAAAATCACCCGTGGTCCCCCGGTTGGTGATAATTGCTGGTCACCACCGGATTCAGGTAGTGCGCCGTTCCATCGCCGCTCGCGCTGAAACCGATAGCGTTCTTTCCCCATACTTACTGCCCCTTGAAAAAAGCTCCGGCCGTGTCAAAGCTGCCTCCGGAGAGGACCGCTTCTCCGTGAAAGCCTGGAGTCGTGTCCTGCATGGTATTGAGCTCAACCACTCCCCCCATCTTCCGGCCATACTCGGCTGGGATGCCCGCCGTGTAGATCGTCATCGAATCCACGTCGTCGGCTTCCAACTCCGGGCCAAAGCTGGGCGAGCGATTGTCCGTCAACGGAATGCCGTCGACGACAAATTGCGTCTGATATTCGGACCCGCGCGGATGAAGCACGGCGTTCCCCTCGTAGAGCCAGCCCGGTTGCGAATTAACCAAGTCTTGGATGGACCGCCCAGGCAGCGACGAGACCCGAAGTTTAATGCCGGAGGCGCCAATTTCGTTCGCTGACCCCGCCTGATCGGGATTGATGAGCGTATCGTTCGCGTTCACCTCCACACGCGTCGTCTCGGAAGCCACTTGCAGCGCAGCGGTTACGTCTGTGGGGAGTTGCGACCGAATCTCAACCGTCTCCGAAAATGGCGCGAATCCCGGTTGAAGGATCGAGATCTGGTATTCTCCAAACGCCAGTCTCGACACATCCAATTGGCCGGCGTCGTCCGTCACGAGCGAGTTACTGTATTGATTGCCTTCGCTTTGCAAAGTCACTGGAGCCTTCGCTATGGCCAGGCCGGAGGCATCCCTCACTTTCAGACGCAACTCTCCCGTATTGGTCTGGCAACATGCCGGCAACGCACACAGCAGGAAAAGAGCTGCCAATCTTTTCGTCAAGAGTCGGCTCCTCTGGAGGGCAGTTAGTTAGCTCTGCGCCATGCTGAACGCAGAGGCGGCATCGCGCCAAGCGGCGCATGCGCCGATTTGTCTCCTCCATGTGGAATATTCCGCGAGGTGCCGTTTTGTTCAGCTTATTTTGGACTTACTGACAAAAAGTCGATCGTGTAGCAAAAACCGTGAACAAAAGGACGCGAAAAGGAATAATCAGATTGAGGACTTATGTCAGTTATTCGCAGTAGCGCCATGTTTACGCTCCCGCTCGATCGAGCCGCGAGCGAGGCAGTCCCCCCAAGCCTTTCCGACACCGAACGGGAGGTGACTCGCCTTTTTGACGAATCTCGAACTTCGATTTTCCGCTATGTTCTTTCCTTTGGTCTGCTAGCGGAAGACGGGGAAGAGATTACGCAGGAGGCGTTTCTCGCACTTTTCCGGCACCTGAACCTGGGCAAGTCTCGGCAGAACCTTCGGGGATGGCTGTTTTCGGTGGCACACAATCTTGCTCTGAAACGCTGCCACATCAACCGGCGCTCTCGCTACGATACAGATTTCCACCGGCCGGATGCCGAAAGCCGATTTGACCCAGGTCTCAATCCTGAGGAACAGGTGCTGTGCGCGCAAAGGCATATCCGCTTACAAGGCCGTGCTAGCGGCACTTCCCGAGCAGGATCAATGCTGCCTTCGCCTTCGCGCCGAAGGGCTCTGCTATCGGGAAATCGCTCGCGTGCTTGGCATCTCTTTGGGAGCCGTATCGCTATCGCTGACAAGGTCACTGAAGCGCCTTAGATTCGCGGACGGTGAGTGAGCCATGAAGAACGAAAACTTTCATCCATCGGACCAGCAGTTGCTTCTTTATGCGGACGGCGAACTACCGGCGCATCGGGCCGATCAGATTCGCGCTCATCTTCGGGCGTGTTGGGACTGCCGCAGCCGGATGGCAGAAATGGAAAGTACGATCGCAGACTTCATGCAGCTCTATCGGCAGACTCTCGATCCGCAAGTGCCACCGATCGACGGCCCACGCGCGCAACTAAAGGCGCGGCTGGCAGAGCTGGCGCGAAGCGCTCATCAGAATCGGCGGTTGTCACTCCCATCCGCATTTCTACTGCTCCGCCTTGCGTACGTCTGCGCTCTGACTCTCCTCGTCGTGCTTGGGGCATGGATGCTACAGCGTCGGCTAACGGAAAACCAAGTAACTGCCCCCGAGAAGGCGGGTATGTTGCCGAATCCAAGCCTTACTCCCGGTGCAACGACCACCGCCGCGATAGGTAGCATTTGTTCGATGAGCGATGATGAGGTGGTTGCCCCGGTCTCGGGTGGTTTGCAACAGAAGGTTTTCAAGGAATACGGGATTGCTGGCGCTCCCACCGCAGACTACGAAATCGATTACCTGATCACGCCCGGGTTGGGAGGCTCTGGTGACCTACGAAATTTGTGGCCGGAGCCCCGCTACGATAGGGTTGGAACTCATTTGTAAAGGATCAGCTGGAGGAATATCTGCACCACGCCGTCTGTAGTGGAAGAGTGAGCCTACCCGTCGCACAGCGCGAGATCGCGAACAATTGGATCGTCGCATATAAGAAATACTTCCGCACCGATCGCCCGCTGTCGGCGCATCTGGCATCAAGGGTGTCAATGATCTCCGGCCCTTCGGTCGATGACGGAGGGCGCGCTGCTCCCGAAGCATGGTTTTCACCCCACCGTACCGCCCAAGAGTGGGGCGGCCAACGTTCTCCGTCGACTGGGAGGAGGCGACTGTTCGGCCCTCTATGTGGGCTCGTATTTCTCGTGCTTGCATTCATCGAGTGGGTTCGCCGACGGCCAAGCGCTGACTCAGCAGACCGTCTCCTATGCCGCCTGAAAGAACTGCGCTCTCTATTTCCTGAGGCATGCGCCCACTGATCTACCTTTGCGACTAAACCTAGTCGGGTTAGCAATGGAGCGCCCGTTTCGATGAAGAACGAAACGTCGTGAGAAGAGTGGAATGCGACGCTCACAATTTAGAACGGGGTTCCCCGCCGCATGTGTCTGCCCTAGCGCATTGGTGGCCGGTCCTCGCCTGGGCGATTGTGATTTCTCTGTTCTCGACTCATTTATTTACGGCCGACAACACCCGCCGTTTGATTCTTCCCATCTTGCACTGGCTGTTTCCGGGCGCCTCAAGGGCGACCCTCTTTTTCATGCATTTCGTCATTCGTAAATGCGCCCATTTCGTCGAGTACTTTCTTCTAAGTCTGTTAATCCTGCGGGCGTTTCGAGTTGACCGCAACGAGTTGCGCCTTGCCTGGGTGATGGCGGCGATTGCCGTGGTTGCCGGCTATGCAGCGCTGGACGAATTTCATCAATCGTTTGTGCCCGGGCGCACCGCGGAACTTTCCGATGTACTTCTCGATACCCTCGCTGGAGCGGTAGCTCAGGCCGCCGCCGCACTTACGCGATCGTGGGAAAAAGTCCGGCAGGGCAGGCCTGAGGAATGAGGGGACATTCTGAATTGTCTGGGGCGGCGTGCTCTTCGTCGGCATCGCTCAAGAAAGCAAATCAGTGCATAGATACATGACGGCGTACAAAATGCAAATATTAAAGATTACACGGTCTAGAAATAGTGTGGGGAATCTGAAGCGTGGGCGTGGCAGGCCGCGAGAGTTTGACCGAGAGTAGGGACTGGAGAAGGCGATGCGAATTTCTGGTCGCTCGGTTACGAGGCCACTTCGATAGCCGATATACGAGTCGGGCTGGGAGTTGCGCAGGCAAGTCTTTATGCGGCATTTGGGCAAGGAACAAAGGAACAATTGTTCCGCGAGGCGGTGGACCCTTAGCGTCAAGCGGGGGGACTTAGCACCGCACGGGCGCTTGCGTTAGGTTCGACTGCTCGCGAGGCGATCCATCCCATGCTGCGGGCCGGAGCCGATGATACACCGAATCAGGAACGCCAGGCGGCTGTTTAGTCATCTTGGGGGCTATCAACCGTGTCACGGAGAACAACGCGATTCAGGCCCACCTGTCATCGATAAGACGCCAAGTGTCGCAAATGCGCTAGCTACATACGATTCAACCATTGTTCAAGGCATGGCGCTTTAAGCAAGAGACGGAACCTCGCGAAAAAATCCTCACTCAGGTTGTGGAGTTTTCCATGGCGAGTTGGGGATGTCGTTAGGGTTACGTCGCGAGCCGAATAAGCTCCACCCAGAAGGGCACTGTTCTCGGGAGATACCTGCCGTTCTCGAATCAATTCGCATCTCTATCGCGTGTGGCAAGGCTGCGGTTACGAGCGGAAGTCAATAGCGTCAACCCGCGCCGCTCGGGTCCCAGGGCTGCCATTATTGAAGCCAGAACGAACACGCTAATCGCCGTTAAGGCCATTGCCGTTGCATAACTGGCCTTCTGGGCATAGGCTGCCTCGACATATACCGCCGAGCTGGCTATCACGCCCGCACTTTGGTACGCAAAACCAGGCAGCAACGCGCGTACCGAATCTGGTGAGAGCTCCGCCAAATGGGCGGGGACCACGCCCCACGCCCCCTGGACCATAAACTGCATCACGAAGGCCCCCGCGATCAGCCAGAGCTGGTTGGGAGCGTAGGCCCATACCGGGATAATCGCCGCCCCCAAAACGAACGCAACGATAATAGCCCGTCGTCGCCCCCACTTATCGGAGAGATGACCAAAGATAATCCCTCCGATAACGGCTCCAATTCCGGAAAAGCCGGTGATTGCGGACCGCCGTGCCGGGCTAAAGTGCCACTGGCGCTGCAGGAATGTGGGGTACATGTCTTGAGTGCCGTGCGAGGCAAATAGCATCATCGTCATAAAACCAAGCAGGTATAGGAAGAGCCTCCAATGGGAGAAAACCTCGGCAGCCTGTTGACCCCACGATTGCCGTGGCTTGATCCGTTTTTGCCACACCTCCGATTCCTTCACTCTCAGGCGTATGAACACCAGCAGGAGGAGAGCTGGCAGACTTCCGACGAAGAAAAGGGGTCTCCAACCCAGACGTGGAAAGAGGAGAAAGTAGCACGCGGCTGCCAACACGTTTCCCGCAGCGTATCCCTCCTGGAGCAGTCCGGAAAACATCCCTCTTCGATTTGCCGGCGAAGCTTCCATCGCCAGCGAAGCCCCAACTCCCCAGTTCCCGCCCATAACGACCCCGAAAAGGGCTCGGACGAGCAGGAGTGTCGCGTAGTTGGGTGCCAAGCCTGTCAAAATCTCCGCAATCGCAAACACTCCCACGTTGATCATCAGGGGAATCCGTCTACCGTACCGGTCGCCTAGCAGTCCGAACGCGAATCCACCCAGGGGACGAAAGACCAAGGTCATCGTGATGACGAGGGCGATTTGGGAGTCACTCTTGTGAAAGTCCTTCGCTATCGCCGTCAAGCAAAAGACGACCAGAAAGAAATCGTAGGCGTCGATTAGCCAACCCGCGAAGCCAGCTATTACCGCGGGAGGGTGGCTTTTCATCAGGTCACGCACAGGTGCGGAGTCTGTCGGTGGGACGGGAGTAGGTTTGATCGTGGAAATGGTAGTGCCTCTCGATCGTCAGCGGGAGTGACCTCCCATTAATCGAATCATGGCTGGTCGGTAGCGTAGGTCCTACTCTAAGCGCCGTGGAAAGCACGGTCGGAATCTACTCTGTATGCTTCGAGGGGGCACGCGTGTAGCGGTTAGTCACAAGTTTCGTAACACTTCCCAAGCCTCCTCGGCGTATATAAGGGGGAGGAATCTGGCGCAGGAAGGGACTGCTCGATTAGTCTCACCTAGAACAACCTTGGCGTCGAGCGGCTCCAGATGCTTTGTCGGGGGGCGGATCGGCGTCCCCGGTACTTTGCTGTGAGTCAAAGAGTTCATCGACGCAACGTGGTATATCGTCGGGCGGCTTAGCCGACCTCCCCGAGGGCCTAACGCCTTGTGCTGGCGATGATATTCAGCCCTGTTTAATTTGAGGCGAACGAGTGGTACGATCCGCCGCAACTGGTGGGGAGGTAATCCTGATGACCCGAATTGTGAGCTGTGCATCAGATACGCAACTGCTAAGTCAGGTCGAGCATATCCTAGAAAGCGAAGCTCTGCAGAATTCCGAGATACTGAAACGGCTGCTTAAGTTTCTTGCGGAAAAAACAGCTAACGGCGAGGGCGATCAACTCAAAGAATATACGATCGCAGTCGACGCTATGGACAAGCCAGCAACCTATGATCCAAGACATGAGTCGGCCGTTCGCATTCAAGTCGGCCGCCTCCGGCAGAAATTGGCCGAGTACTATCGGACCGAAGGGAAAGACGACGCGGTCATTATTGATCTGCCCAAAGGGCATTTCAAACTGCGATGTGAACCTCGCAAAGGCGCTTCTGATGGCAGCCAGCCGGGGCCCAAGGCGGTTAGCGCACGGATTCTTGCTTGGTGTGGCACCGCCGCTCTCATGATTTTGACGGTCGTGACCGTCTGGGGTGCACTCTCCTTTGTTAGGGTTCGGCAAACGGAAGCAATGTCCTCAATGGGCGAAATGGGGTGGAGCACTGATTTGCAAGAATTGTGGCGGCCTTTCTTGGCTAGTGGCCGACCGATGTTGGTAGCGATCGAGGATCCGCTGTTTGTGGAGTTACAACGGGGTTCCGGCATCTACTACCGCGACAAGTCGTTTGATGAATGGGGCGAGGCTTCTGATTCCCGAGGCGTTAACGCTCTACGGAGGACGTTTGATTACCCAAACACGCAGCCCAGCCGCTATTACACTAGTTTTGGCGAGGTGGATGCCGCGTTCCAAATCGGTAGGGTTCTCGGATCTCGAGAGTCCAATATCGCCGTGGTGAAAACAAGCGAGCTATCTTGGGAGGAGCTAGCGCACAATGACGTGGTATTTGTCGGTGTGCCGGTTTTTTTCCGTGAGCAATTTAAGTCTATGTCGGTTCAGCCGGAATTCGTGCTCGTTTCCAATGGAATTAGAAAGGCTCCCCGCTAATTTAGACAGTCAGGGCCTCCGAGTTTAGGTCAGTTGCAAAAGCCAAGAAGGCCTCGTGCGGAGTGCGATTTTGGACTCCGCGGTGAGGCCGGTCGTGATTGTACTCCTCGATCCAACGAGCGATCGATGTTCGCGCTTCTTCCAAGCTCCGATACTCCGCCGTCCAGACTTCCTCTTCTTTCAAGCTGCGGTGGAACCGTTCGATGTAGCTGTTGCCTTCCGGGTGATGATACGCCGTCCTCCGATGGGTGATGCCGAGCCGCCCGAGCGTTTCCAGGAACCGCGACGAAGTGAACTGCGTTCCATTGTCGGTGGTCAGCGTCACGTTCGCTGCACGGCTGCCCTCGGGCAGCCGTGCCAGGACGGCTTGCTCTACCGCAGCCAGTGCATCTTCGGTTCGGCAGCGGTGGGAGAGATTCCAGCCCACGATCTCTCGCGTGCAGCAGTCGATCACGCACACCAGATACGCCCAGCCCACTGCCGGCCCCGCCCAGATCTTCGTCATGTCCGACTGCCAGATCTGATTCGGCTCGGCTGCTTCCACACGGCCCCACTCTTTCTTCCTGCGAGCCCGCAGACGACGGGAGCGCACCAGCAACCCACGTTCTCGCATCACCCGCAGGACACGTTTGCGATTCACCGGGAGGTTTTCTTTTCTTCGCAGCCACCAAGTCACGCGGCGATATCCATACGCGGGTTTTTCCCCGCACGCCACGACGATCTGTTCGTCGTACTGCCGATCGGCCCGGCTGCCTCGCGGCTTCTTTCGGTAGTAGAGACTCGATCGGCTGATGGCCAGAGTCGCCGCTACCAACGTGGCCGTGTAGCCCTGCGTTACCATCTCCCGCGCCTGGGAATGAACTGCACCGCAGCTCACTCCCCCACGACGTTTTTTAGGATTTCGATCTCCAGCGACTTCCGCCCCAGCGTTCTCTCCAACTGCCGGATGCGATGGTCCTTTTCGGTTTCGGCCGCGGCAGCGCTTCTCCCCCCAAGCGCTGCCTTTGCTCCCTGCTCGGCTTCATCCTTCCAGCGATAGAACAGATTCGGAGCGATCCCGTGACGCCGACACGTCTCCGAGACGTTCCCGCTCTTGATGCCTTCCTGCACGATCTGCCACTTCTCTTCCGGGGATCGATCTACGCGTGGTTTCCTGCCCATGTTGCCTCCTGTGTGGAGGCCCTGATCTTACCTAACTAAGGTGTCCAGTTTTAGCGGGGAGCCTTACAATGTACCGAACGCTTCCCGGCCGTTGCAAGTACTTGGGAGAATGAACTCAAAGCGGGTGTTCTCCACATGCGTCGCAGAAATACTCTATGGCCGTGCCGCCTTTGTCCAGATTCCCCGATTCCTCTGCATGAACCAAACCTTTGCACTTTGCAGCTTCTTTCGGCGTTAGATCCCGGGGAAGGCCGGAATTATGCAGCTGCGGCCAATTCCGAGTACAACCTGCGCAACTTGCATCTCCCTTTGTGTGGACCTGGCCGCCCTCGACGAATTTGAAGCGATTCTCTTCAGACTCGCCCATGGCTTGTCCCCTTATCGTGCGTGATCTCTGGCCTCGTTGACTTATGCACTCGCGCAGTGCTCACGCAGTCACGGTTCACCGTATCCGTCGAAAGCCTCGCGGACGACCTCTTGTACGGATGCCACTTCCGTATCGCTTAGTTTGGCGAACTCGTTCTCGCGCCGCTTTCGGCCGAGCGTGCCATTATTCTTGCGAATATACAGGATGAGATTTTCTGCCATGCGGTCCGGCATTTCGACAATATCCATGATTCGCGTGCGTGCCTCATCGTGCCGCCGTAGATAGTCAATCTCCCGTGGCAGATCGTGATCGACGGCGCGTTCCACGCAGGAATAGAGAAAGGTCGCCTCGTCGGTGCAATCGAAATAGCGGTAAAGATCGGCCGTTTCGTTGAGCACCTCGACGTTGTGGGAGGGAGTTGGACGCCATTCGATCGAGTCCATGAGCGGACCTGAATGGGCCCGCAATGTGTCGCGGTAATCGTCGATTCGGTCCAGCATAACGGACGAAACAGGGAAGACCATGCCTGCCGGTGTGAATCGGCGTTCGGCGAGCACGTGGTGAATCAAGCAGCGGTGGAGTCGTCCGTTGCCGTCCTGAAAAGGATGGACGTAGACGAAACCAAAAGCAGTCGCGGCGGCCTGTAGCACCGGGTCGAGCCTTGCTTCGCGCATACGCTCGTTTGTTTCGATCAGTCCCTGCATGAGTGACGCCAAGTCGTCCGGGCGTGCGCCGATGAATTCCGCTAGGGGGTCTCCGTCGTGATCACGCCCTCCCAGAAATACCCCGTCCGGCCGCAAGCCCGCGTGAATAAACCGGCGGTCCTCGATCAACACTCCGTGGAGCCGTACGATTTCATCGATGGTGAGCGGATTTCGCCCAGCCTGTAGCACCGCGCGCCCCCAACGCTCCAGTCGCCCGCGCGGCGGACGTTCGCCTTCGATCTCAAAACTGGCCCGACTGTCGGCCAGCAGCAGGAAGCTGGCCGCGCGCGCGACGACATGTGCTCCCGTGCGCCCGACCATTTCACCCGCTATCCCGGCAAGATCGCGGCGAGCCAATTCCGTCAGCGCGCGCGTGCGCCGAACGACGGGACAGTACGTTGCTGTGCCGAGCAGATTGTCACGCACTTTGTGCCGTCGCGACACGCGTGCGCCCGCGGTGAAATACGCCTCAGGGTCGAGGAGATCGACTAGACCGGGCACATCTGTATCCGGGACATCCACTTGACGCCCGGTCAGCAGCTCGTAGAGATACCACGCGCGCCGCGTCAGCGCAGCAGTCGGCCCAAGGCGCACGAACGTCGCCATTGTCTGCGGTCCAGCCGCATCGAATATGCGCTTGAGAACCAACAGGTCCAGATCTTCGTGGCGGAGGGCAAACGTCAAGTGGTCGTGAAAGTCGTCTCCGGGCCAATATCGCTTGTCGAATACGTTCCATGCTCCTTCGACGCGGCGGCTGGGCTTGATGTGGTTTTCCGAGACCGCACTCGGCTGACGCACGGGAACAGCCAGTCCGTATTGGCGCGCCAGGTACGCCCATCCCGCAAGTCGGCTTTCTGCAGGGAGGGTCTTTTCCTGAAATGCGGGAAGTGGCTGATGGTTGGTCACCATTGTCCGAGTTGAACCTCGATGGTCGAAAATGTCCGAGCGTGGTCGAAAATAAACGATAAATGGAGCGTACGGTCGAAAACAAGTATACCCGAGGACTTGGTCGAAATCCAGGGTCCTCGGTGGAAAAGTAGCCAAAACTAAGCTATCGGGTCGAAAATGAAATATCACCTCAAACGACACTATTGGCAACTGATAGCCCTGCCAGCCTCCCTCAGCAACGCGCTCACATCGGCAATTTATTGCGGAGTTGACGAGGAGCTCGCAGCCGCCGACTGTCCTTCAGCCTCGGTCTTCATGCCCGCAGACCTCTGTTTTTCGTGCTCAACCATTCGCTCAATCTGCTCTTCGGAGAAACGGAGCCACCGTCCCTTCTTGGGATGCACCATTCGGACGACGGTTGCGTAATCGAGCCTGTCGATATCCTCTTCGTCATGCGGTCGAAGCTCCGGAGAATCCGTCTGCCGGTTAATTTCTTCGACCAGCCGTTTCTCTTCCGCAGGATCGCGTGGCTGCTTGGCAGATGCTTGTCCCACAGCCGTGTCGTTGAGAACGCCGCGGCACCTTCTGGCGGATCGCCGCAAAATGAATCAAGCCGGTTTTCAAGACCTCCTTCGGGAGCGATTCATAGTGAGCGACTAGTTTTGCCAGATCCTCCTTTAGCTCAGTCCCGTTGACGAAGGTCTGTTCCGGCGCAAGGAATAACGGAACGATCTGCGCATGGAAGTTGTCCTTCGAGGTAAAGACCGAGCAAAACGGCAGGTAATAAAGATAGAGCAATAGAAAGACCTTCTATCGCTCATGTTATTGCTCATTCTGAGTTATAGAATTGATTCAATTAGCTCATCTTCCCTTGGGGTCTGAAACTGAACGGTCTGCGACCGTCTCGCTAAGTTTATTGCGCTGTGCGGTTACAAGTATATTGTGCCGTGCGAGCACGAGTCATTTATCTCGTCTGACCACCTCCCCGCAGGGATGGACATGGCGCTGGCGTCAGAAAAACCACTTGTGGAGCGCTTCCCCTTCGCCGTAGGTCGCCTACTTAGCTCCCACAGTGTGGCTCGCCGAATGAGCGCACCCCACTCGCCGCGACCGCGAGCCGCGTGGCTCTTGTCCAGACCTTCTACTGTCTACCCTTGGTTCCGGGCGTTCTTGTAGCCCGCGTCATACTGATCGTTGTCGCTCTGTACCTTTCTGTCCTTCTACGTGATGGTCCTTGGACATGACTGAAACCTCCTGAACGGATTATCGCCACACTACGGAATCCCGAGTCAACTTAAGCAGCATTACAAAACCTTATTAAACGCTTCGACTGAGGGTTTCCGTGCATATCGCAATCGCATCTCTAGGACCGTTCTTCTCAGGTCTGTCATGAAATGCAAAGTCATCAACGTGTAGTGCTCCCCGCTAAAAACTGGACACCTTAGTTTTGGTAAGATCAGGGCCTCCACAGAGGAGGAAGCATGGGCAGGAAACCTCGTGTAGATCGATCCCCGAAAGAGGAATGGCGGACCGTGCAGGAAGTCGATCGCAGAAGCATCGGGCTTACGGCTTGAGCCAATAGACTGCGATATCGGCATGGCTGCACTCGGCGTCTGGGCACTTCGTCACCTCGATCGACACAGTCCCATTCACCCCCTGCGCATTCTGTCCTGACGAATCGTAGGCTCTGGGAAAGAAGGTAAAGTCCCAGACCGCTCCCGCCGGCATGTTGCAGTCCGTGATGCCGTGCACAAGGGGAAACTTGAACTGGTGACTTACGCCGACCATGGCCATGCCAACCTGGTCAACCGGTACGCAGAACCGCTGTGCGCCGAGCGCCAGAACCACCTGACCTCTCTCTGTATCTACCGTAGCTTGTGCGCCGATCAACGAACCATCGTGGCCGGTGTAGCCTTGTTGATCGGACGCGTAGACAAAGCATGGATCGTGAGCATCGGCAAGTTCATCGAAGCTGCAATTGCTTCCATCCTGCTTGCGGTCGAGGAAGAACTTATACATGGTGTAACCGCCAATCGCCTTGCGCAGTTGGCCTGCGGCGGCATCCAATGCATCCTGCTTCCTCTTTCGGTCCGCGGCCGATTCTCCTTGCGCCTCCAGCGCGTAGACGCGGTCCAGATCCCGGCGCTCGTTCGGTCCACCGGCCTCTAGCGGCGCCATGGTCTTCATCGAACTCGCCGCTCCGGCGTAGTCGCCCAGCTTCTCCTGGGCCAAAGACAGGTTGTACCACGCATCGCTGAACCAAGGCGCCTTCCCCAGTGCGTCCTTGTACAAAGCTATCGCGGCATGGATGTCGTCGTCTCCCTGGGCGTTGCGATAGGTCACGTTCGCCTTGACATAGGATTCACGCGCATCCTCCGGAACATCGGGGCGTGGATGCATCGCCGCAGCCGTGCGGATTGCCGTATCAGCAACAAAATCAGGATTTGTTTTCTCGTACTTTTCGATCAGCCCCGCCAAACACGCCAATGTCCTGTTCTGCGCGCCGTGCTCCAGAACAAGGACGACGTCGCATCTGAAGTAGCCTGCTGCGGCATCGATGGCGGTCAAACCTGCATTTGTCTTGGCAGCCTCGCTTGCACCGCTCTTGAGCAACAGCGTGACGATGTCAGCTTTATCACTGGCCGCAGCCCAGATGAGCGGCGTCTCGCCATCTTTGCCCCTAGCCTCAACGTTGGCGCCGTTACTCAGGGCATCCTTAACTCGCTCAGGGTTGTTGGCGCTAATGGCATTGAAAAGCGCTTGGTCCTGCATGCTCAATTGCGCATTCGCCCGCACGCCGCCGCCCAGCACAACCGACAGCGCAACACCGGCCAGAAATCGTAATGCTCTCACGAGCTCCCTCCCAGCCTCCCTGTCTTACATGGCCCCGGGGGTTCGAATCGTCGTTTGTAACGCATCAACTGTTGCACATCAACTCGCCGCAAAGCGAAAACTCACGGTAAATTCGCAATTTGCGAGAGATAGCGTTGTTTGGGGTTGAACACCAGCAACCCGCCGCCTGCCCAGCGCAATTCGCCGCCTAGGTCGGAGAAGAGCGGGAGCAGCTTTGCGCCTTTGAATTCGAAGATGCGACTCCCGTCGGAGAGAAAGACCCGGCCTGAGTCTTCGTCTACGGCGATCGAGCGCAGCCCTCCGCCGGGTTCACCGGCCACTACTTGCATTGAGCTGCCGTCGATGCTGAAAAGCGCGCCGCCGGTAATCAGCAGCAGCTGATCGCCACTGCGCGCAACGCCGGTAATTGGATGTGGCGAGTCAATGACTTTTACGGTCCTGCGCCCCGGCAGCAGCTCATAGAGTGCATATCCCTTGGCGCCATCGGGACCGAAGAGCAGAAATCGGTCTTTGCCTTCCGCAATAATGCGCATCCGGGCAGACGGCAGCGTGTAGACGAGCTTGAGGATTTTGGCGGACGGGTCAAGATATTCGAGGTTCGCACCGCTGACCACCACCAGCAGGCCGTCGGCTGAGATGGCAAAGGACGTGGCATTGTGAACTCCCTCTACCTCGATTGCGCCATCGGCGCCAACCGCCCACAAACGGTCGCCATCTCCAACCACAGCAACGCCGTTGGGAGTGACGGCGAGGCTGGGGCCGAGGAGACCGAGATTGCATTTTGCCGCGATGGCCGGTGTGAGGATGCGGATGACCTTCAGAGGTGCCCTGCCGTCCTGCGCGCGCGCAAATGTGCAGAAAAGGAGGCTGGCGACAACCAGACGTGCGAAAGCGCCCGAGCGAACGGCCGTCATTGATCGTCCTTGTCCGCCGTGAAGATATGTTTAAAGGCATCGGTAGCGGTGTCAGATATTTCCATGGCGTTGTCAGCGAGTGTTTGCTTGACCTCATCTTTGACGGGAAGAAATTCACTGGTCAGTGAAGCCAGGCCCTGCTTGGCGCTGCCCTCGATTGAGCCTCTTATTTCGTCCCTGGCGGTGTTCAGCGCGCCGTTCTTGACGGCGTCGTTGACCGGCGTGCTGAAGTCGAAGATGCGATTCGCGGATTGAACGGTTAGAGACTGGGCATCCTCGTTCGACGTGCTTCCTGTAACGACGCCGGAGATCTTGCCCACGACGAAATCCGGCAGCTGGGCGACATTCACCATCACGACCGTGGCCATCCCATATGGCCCCATTTCCGTTTCGGCAAACATCTCGCCGGAGAGCGCCGATTTTTTCCCGTCCTTGAGAGCCGTCTGCTCGATATTCTGATGCATAAAATCGAGGGCCCGGCCAATGTAGTCCGTAGCGTCCTGACTGTCCACGCTCGGCGAGATGTCGGACGCAAGAGAACGCCCGACCGATGTGGGCAGGGGCGGTTCTTTGCCCCACATCGAAGTTCCGTGCGCCGCGCCAGTAAGCAGGCTTGGTGTGCCGTCGTCGCGCAGCCCGGGGGCCGATGGGTCGTCCGCGCGCAGCTCTCCCGTGGACGTGTCGTCACCGCGTAACCCGGTCGCCGCGCTCAGATCGCCGCGCAGCATGGTCGCCAACTGGTCGCGGTCGGCGAGAAACTGTGCATGGGCCAGCCGTGCGCGCTCGGCGGCGGCAGCGGCCAACTCGTTGTTGTGGGCGGCTTCGGCTTGGCGCTGCTCGTCCAATGCCGCCGCTTCGCGGGCATTCGCCGCTGCAATGTCGGCTTGCACCTGTTGTCTGTTCCGGCGCTGCGGACAACCGGGGCCGCGGAACAACGCGCAACTGATCGCGTTGCCGATCGCCGCACCCAGTGCGTTATAACCTTGAGTCCCGCCGGCGGCCGGCGCGCTGTAACCGCGATTGCTGCCAAAGGTGCATGTGGCAGGACTAGCATGGGGTGTGCCGCCGTTGGCCCTGCATGCGGCTGCATAGTCGCCGTAATTGCTCTGGGCAAACGCCGTATTGGTTGAAAGTCCCCAGAGCAACAGGAGGAGTGCTGCGCTCAGCCAACCGCGATGGTAATGAAACCTGACCCGCGAAGGAGACACCTTACACACCTCCGGAAGACGCTCGACAGGATAGGAAAAACTTACCTTAATTCCGATAACAGGTCGCTGAAGAACTCAGAAGCCATGTCCAACGAAGCAAGGGCAGCGGTAATATCTTTGCCGATATAGATCTCACAAACCCGGAAGAACGCCTCGCTAAAGCCGGCCTTGCAATTCGTATCGCGGGAGCAATTCGCGCTCGACGACTCACTCAAATTCGTGCAGCGCAGTACTTGAATTCGATCAGCAAAAAATCTTGGCCGTTAAGTGGTCAGCTATCCGGTTTCTCTACTGAACGGCTCATGCATTTTCTGACTTTGCTTGGTCAAGACGTGGAGATAGTCGTAAAGCGTGCGCCTCGGTCACGGTGTGTCCACGATTCCTCTTTATGGACACGAACATATGTGTCCACCAAAACTATCATCGTGAATCACTCACAGTCTGTAAACACGGTGGGAATCGGCGTGCGACGACGACGCTTACTGAAAACACAGGGAAGTGGAAGTAGTTGATGGAGCTGTTGGAGTCGGATAGTGCGCGCCCAAGGCAGGTGCCCTCCTCCAATTCTCAGGTGCCCGTTAAGTGCCCAGAATATCCCGTTTTGAGGGGTTTTTGCGGCTGAGAAGAAGGGCTAAGTCGTTTGAATCCGGCAGAGCCGGTTGACGTTTGGCGCGTTATGAGCCCGACGAGCTACCAGGCTGCTCCACCCCGCGAAATGATGATATCGGATGCGTGCCGCGCGGTCAAACGAATCCCCTCCTTCACGCAATCAGTGGTAGTCAGCGCGCGGCTCTAGACTCGACGAATTCCAGAATGCGATCGCCCAGGAAATCGTGTTCCGTGTTTACGGCCAGAATTCCCGATAGATGACCGTGCCCGGCCAGCCAAGCCAGTTTTGGCAGGCCGCGCTTCTCTTCGAGGCATGCGCGCAAGAGTTGCACGTACTGGCGCTTGAAATCGAGCGGATCGAATTCCGCTAGGGTCGCCAATAGCGGCACGGAAGACTCGGCCAATCCCGGAAGGGCCGAGCGCTCCGCATAGAGGCTCGCGTCTTCTCCGAAATATGCTTTGAAGAGCGGATTCTTGTCCATCGTGTTCGTGTCGTAGAGGCCCGAGACTAGAACCGCACCGGCGAGCGCGCTGCCGGTCTGGGCTATCAAACCGGGCATGCGCCAGAAACTGTGCCACGTGCGCCGCGCCCGCGGATTGTCCCATCAGAAAGATTTGCTGCGGATCGCCTCCATGCGCGGTCGATGTTCTGTCGAATCCATTGCAGTGCGGCCGCAACATCCTCGGACCCTGCCGGCCACGGATGCTTGGGCGCGTGACGATGCGTGATGTTCACGCCGACCATACCATGTCTCGCGCCCCACACGCCCACATTGTCGTAGAATGGCATCCCCGGCATCGATTTGTCGCCGCCGATGAACCCGCCGCCGTGCACAAAGACCAGCACGGGACGCGCTGTCTTCGCGGTGCCCTTTGCTTGAAATACGTTCAGGCGATGACGCTCGTCGTCGCCGTAGCGCAAATCGCGCGTGATCTCGACGTCGGCAAACGGCTCCCCTTCGTGCAACGCCGCAAACAGTTTCAAATTCTCGCCAATGACTTCCGGCGTGAAGGCGTCCCCGAATTCCCTCAATCTCTTGTAGACTCCGGCTACGGCCGGAGACTTCGCTTGCGACGCCATGCGTCCTCCTCCGGGCGCATCGATGGAGACTCCGCCCCGTGCGGGCAACTTGCAATAATCGATTCGCGCGCATAGTATCGCCTCGGCGACGGCCAACGCAAGATCGGCGCGCAGTTCATTTTCCGAAACGAGGTGCGGCATGTCGGATTCCCATCCGAAATTTTCTGTCGAGGACCGGCTCGACATCATGGAGCTATTCGCGAAATACGCCTGGGGCATCAACACGGGCGACATCGAGGCTGTCTTGGGTTGTTTTGCGGAGGATGGCTATCTCGATCACTTGTGGCAGGGAAAGCTCGAGGGACGCGACAAAATACGCCGTGCGTTCGAGGAGCTGTGGTACGACCGCCCGAGCTGGTGGTTCGGCCGGCAGCATCTGGCGAATCATTTCCTGATCACGCCCGAGGGCGAAGGCGCGCGCGTAAAGGCCTACTTCACGATCGTCCAATTCAACGTGGACTACCGGACGAATTTCGTCTTCGGCATCGGCAACTGGGACAATCTCTGCGTGAAGCGAAACGGCAAGTGGGTGTTCAAGTCCATGTTCATCAACGGCTGGACCGATCGGGACAAAGTGCCGTGGAAGGGCGAGGCGCGCGCCTACAGCGGCCCTCCGGTCACGCGCGTCCACCAGGAGCCCGTGCCCACATCCTCGAAGGGCGATCAGAAGATCTCTTCAGGCGGGACGGCCTGACCGATGCTTCCACATCGGCCAGACGACTGTCCTCGCACCTTCAGAAGAGGAACTTCACCGCAAATTGAATCTGCCGCGAGCTCGTGTTCGTGAGAGCGACCGCGCCTGAATCGCCCGCATTGCCTACGGCATTGAGCCCCGGGGTATCCGCGAGCAGAGCAGGATTGGCGAAAGTGGCAGGGTTCGGCAAGCCAAGATTGGAGTGGTTAAGGATGTTGAAAAACTCGGCGCGAAATTGCAGGTTCAACCGCTCAGAGATTTTCGTGTTCTTGATGATCGACGTGTCGAGGTCTAGAACGCCAGGGCCTTCGAGTGAGAATTTCCCGACGTCACCCAGCGCTCCCGGGGCCGGGGAGGCGTAGCAAGACTCGTTAAACCACTCGTACCATTTCTTTAGGAGCTGACCCTTTCCCCCTGGGCACGTACCCGAGTAGTCCGGACGGTCGGCGGAGATGATCCCGATGAGCGCCGTGTCGGCGTTGTTGCCTTCCACCACGTTTACCGGGAGGCCGCTGGAAACCGTCAGGATCGTCGCGAACTGCCAGCCTTCGACGAGCCGGTTCCCTTTGAAGGGCAAGGAATACAGCCCATTCACCACGAGGTTCTGCCGAATATCGAAGGAGCACAGCCCATAGTCGTAGAGGCGGTTATACGGATCGTCCTGCGCGTTGTTGGCTTGTTCGAGACCGGACGTGCCGGATCCAGTCGTCAGGCACTTCGAATACGTATAGGAGACCTGTCCCTGCAATCCACGGCTGAATTGCCGGTTCAAGGAGACCTGCAACGAATTGTAGTTCGAAGTGTTCACCGGCATTTCGGTGATGAGATCCCCAAAGTATGGATACGGCCCCCCTGGAACAGAAGCAGTGTAAGGGTCTATTGTCGTGTTTACGCGCGGGTTTGCTATCGGTCCGCCGGGACCAATGGCCCCGTTCCAAAAGTTGGGTAGAGTAGTCAACGATCCGCAGATTGCGGGCGCATCGGTAGGATCTGAGCCTGGCGCCGTTCCCGGCGTATTGCACATAGGTGGATTGAGGTGAGTCGGGGAGAAGAGGTGACGCCCTTCCGAGCCCACGTATCCTACAGATAGAACCGTGCCGTGAGTGAGCTGGCGCTGAATCGTAATGTTGTATTGCATTTCGTACGGAGCTCGATTCGTCAAATAATCCACTCCCGCAACTTCGCCAGCCTCGGGCGTTGGCCCGCCCGGAGTTATTCCGGCGAACGCGTTGGGGAACGTCGGGATTGTTTGGCCGACCGCAGCCGCGTACGGCGGGGAGAAATAGAATTGAGACGCGTACGTGCGCGGAGCGATCGAGTCGTCAAATATGCCGAATCCAGCGCGGATGGCAGTCTTGTGGTCGCTGAACGGATCAAATGCGATTCCGATGCGTGGCTCGATATTCAATGTGTTGGGATTGGACGACCAAACGTGACTCACGGGCGTAAACCCATTCGCGAAAGCTGGGCCGGCGCCGGTCAGGGCATTCGTGAAATAGGGAGTCTGATCGGGCAGGGGGCTATTGATGATCACCGAGAACGGTCCGCCCGTCGGATTGCTCGCGAAGTCCCATCGAACACCGAGGTTTAGAGTGAGTCTGTTCGATACTTTCCAGTCATCTTCGAAGTAAGGAGCGTAGTCGATTTCCTTGAAGTTGCGGTCGGAGTTGCCGTGGCCGGGAAACGTAGCCAAGTTAAGAAACGGGGAGCCCTCGAGGAAAAATTGTTCTGAGAGCCATGCAAACTCCTCTCCGAATTCAAATGGACCGTAGAAATTCGTCAGAACTCTGGTGATAGCGATGCCCGCTTTGAGGCTATGTGCACCGCGAGTCCAGACGATGTCGTCCCCCCCACCATACTTGTTCTGGCCAATATAGTAGGGGATGAAGCCATTGGACCCTACAATCGAGGTGCCGCAGACCGGACAGCCGATCGTGGTGTTGCCGTCCGGGAACTTGTTCTGCGGGTAGGGTTCCTGCGCGACGAACTGCAGCGGATCGGGGCAGGCGGCCGCGGTACACGCGACTCCCGTCGGGTTGGGCAAATTTCCTGTGGACGCATTTGCATACGT
Organism: uncultured Acidobacteriota bacterium; assembly: GCA_963836125.1. Taxonomy (GTDB): domain Bacteria; phylum Acidobacteriota; class Terriglobia; order Acidiferrales; family UBA7541; genus Palsa-295. The sequence goes on along the minus strand of CAWIIK010000011.1, from coordinate 600,380 downwards.
TCTGGTGAATATTCCCCGGAGGGAATTCACCACCGTGGGAGAGACGATGCGGCGCTCTTGCAGGGTGAAGTACTGATTGCGATCGATGTCCGTTTCTGGCCAGAGCGGCAGGACCGGCGACCCCGAGAAAGGCAAGAACTGTCTCGCGCGGTCGGAAATGTACCGCCCGAAAAGACTATCTTTGTCGGAGATGGTGTAATCGATGCGTCCGAGCACATAGTTTTCATTTTGGACGTTCGCGCCTTCCGTACTGAGGGATCCAAAGCCGCCCTGATCGGAGCCTGTGGGAGCGCCGGCCAGCCCATAAAGTCCCAGGATTCCCTTAATCGCGGTTGCCGCATCGGCCGCCTGCGGGCTAAGGCAGCCGAAACCGACGTACGTATAGGGACCGCCCGTAGCCGGTGGAGCGGGGGTTCCAGCTGGGGCCGGACCGCAGGTCGGAACGGCCGGGTTGACTTGGCTTGTCGGCAGATAGCCGTTGGCAACATAAGGCTCGGGAACGTAATCGATATAGGTTAGGCCCTGGGAATTGCGAAAGCCCTCGTAGTTTGCGAAAAAGAACAATTTGTTTTTGATGATCGGGCCACCCAGGCTGCCGCCAAACTGATTCTGCCGGAATTCAGGTATTTTGTTCGGGGTGACCACAGGGATGGCGCCTGGGGTTCCGCAGGTACCGGTGCACGCCCCGGTAGGCGTAAAGTCGAAGAAGTTCCGCGCGTCCAACGCGCTATTGCGCAAGTATTCGTACCCGGAACCGTGCAGGGTGTTCGTGCCCGATTTTGTTGCGGAGTTAATGACAACGCCATTGCCCGCAAATTGCGCGCCGTAGGTGTTGGTCAGCACCTGGAACTCCGCCAGGCCCTCGACTCCGAGCGCCGTGCCCAGCGCAGCCGCTCCAGGCCCGTGCTCCCAGAAATCTCGGACGTCCTCGTTGTCGATGAGATATGCCTGACCCTCAGGTCTCGATCCGCCGACGGAGACATTGACCTGCGCCCCGTAGAATCCACCCTGGCCCCCGAGGCCGGCTACCGTGTGATTTGGAACGACGTTCACGCCCGGCGCCAGGTCGACGAGTTGCGTGTAGTTGCGGCCATTTAAAGGCAAGTCCGCCACCTGTTGCGAGCTGACCAGCGAGGAGATCGCCGCGGTCGTGGTTTCGACCTGCGAAACATTGGCTTCGACGTTCACCGTCTGCGAGACTTGCCCCACGGGAAGCGAGAAGTCGACCACGGGCTGTGCGCCGACCGTGAGTGTGATTCCTTTGTGTACGACAGTTTGGAAGCCCGATGCCGAGGCCTGAATCTCATATGCGCCGATCGGCAAATCGGGTATGGTGTAGCGCCCATCCGCGTCGGTGACCGTCGACTGAACGCCGTTGGTGGCGACATTCGTGGCCTGGATTCTTGCGCCCGCGAGCGCACCACCGGACGTGTCGGTGGCCGTACCTGACACGGTTGCCGTCTGAACCTGAGCACGCGCAGTTGACACGCAGAGAAGCAGCAGCGCCGCCAAACAAGCGAACACCGAAACCACAAGCCTTTGTCCCGCGAGCCGTGCGTGCATATCCCCCCCGTGATTAGGTCTTTTCGGATTGGTAGTCGGCCGCCGTCGCTGCGCCCAAGCACGCCAACCGCTGGGATTAGCTCTTGTCTTTCGTACTTCTCAGGCCTGTAGAGCTGCTTTGATCGGCACCCGCGAATCCACCCACCCGGTGGAATCGATACACTAAGGACCGAATGAGGCTGGCTTGTCCATTTCTTATTTGGTTCCTTCTATTACCGATTCGGACTATAAGAGCGGGGCGTCAACCGAACTGGCCGACCCAGAAGGTAGTCTGAGATGTTGTCGCGGCGGATCAGTATCCGCTGAGTCCTACGCGGATAAACGAATGCCGCCCCGCCGGTAACCGACGGGACGGCATTCGTTGGGTGGTGGGGCTCTTGGTTCTCTGGTCCCTGGCGGGTGAGCCGCTGAGCTCCCGCCAGCCTCCTCGGCTAATTCACCTCGTCCGCGGCGATCTTGCTGCGGGCTTCCCGCTAGAACAAGAAGTGCACGCCAAACTGAATCAGGCGCGGGTTGACGTTTGTGTGGGCAAGAGCCACATCCTCCGTCGACGACAAGACGGTGGCAGTCACATTCTCGAAGCCGATGGTGCCAAAGGAACCGCCGCCGGGGTCGGAGAACTGCGCGTGGTTGAACGCGTTGTAGAATTCGGTGCGGAATTGCAGCGTAAGCCGTTCTGTCAGCTTGGTTGCCTTGATGAGGGCGATATCCCAGTTGTTCTCCCCTGGACCATTGATGGCCCCAGGGGGCAAATTGCCGACATCGGTATCGGTATTTACCCCAGCGGCATTTGGCACAGCGCCGCCATTGTTGGGAACATTAGGCAGCTGACAAGTGCTGATGTTGCTGCCGTCATACTGAAGGAACGCGTTTTTGTTGAAGTAACTGTTCAAATTTGACCTGATTGAGCCCCGGACGCCTTAACATTTGCAACCGTCATCCCCGGACACAGCTCGGGCCGGCTCCATCCAACGGTACCTGAGGGGGACGAAGGGAGGCCGTAACCCAAATCCAAGCCGATCATCAATGATATTTAGGGGATCGCCCGATTGAAATATGCTTACGCCGGACACATTCCATCCGCTAATCAACTTTCCTCGATCCCCGTCGCTTCCTTTGCCGAAGGGCAGATCGTAGCTATAGTTCACGACAAACCGCTGAGGCCGGTCGAACGATGCCCGCCCGTACTGCGCACGCCATGCACGATGCGTCGTTGATGTTGGCGCCGTTGGACCACAGAAGACGTCGGTGAGGTCCTTGTCCCACGTGTAGGCGGCCTGCATCGAGAGCCCATGCGAGAACTGATGGCGCAGGGTAACCTGCAGGCTGTTGTAGTTGGAGTAGCCGTTATCATCCGAAGCCGTCCAGTCCATCCGTCTGATAGCCGGGATATGGCACGCGGAATTGCGCGTTGGCCGCGGTGTTGCAGATCGGCGGGGTTCCGGTGCAGAGGGTACTGAATTCGTTGGTCGGTGTCGCAAGAATCGCCTGGTTGTGATTGTGGTCGTAATCGAGCAAATTGATTCCCGCTCGATCCGACGTAGCCAATCAAGCACCCATCCCTGGGTCGAACTCATATTGAATGCCCAGGCTGTATTCGCCGAACCAGTGGCGTGTGGACGCTATTGGTGTCGAAGGGAGTGCTCAAGCCAGAATCCGCTCCGGTGGCCGCGATCCGCGAAGCGAGGCGCAAAGCCAAGCCCGAAATCCGTATCGCAATTCGGATCCGAAGGCAATCAGACTCAGCGATATCAGAGGATATGGACTGCGTCAACGTGGCCGCCATCCAACGACTGCTTGGAGGGCAGTAATCGTACGTTGTGGCGTAGGGATAGCCCTGCTCGTAAGCGTGCACGATGCTGTCCACGCCGATGCGATCGTAGAAGATGCCGACGCCGCCGCGCACGACGAGCTTTCCTCCCGACAAGGCTGCCACGCGAACCCGAATCGCGGAGCGAAATTGCTGTAAGGGGTGTGCCCCTCGATTGAGTTCTTGTTGGTTGCGAAGCCCACACCAGCAGGAGGCGCCCCATGCCCGAAGTTGGCGAAATTGCTCGGCACAACGTATTGCTGGATACCTGCGAGGGTCCGTCGAGAAAGCTAAGGGCACATCGGCCGGTGCGGCCATTCGATCCAGCCACACCTGGGTAAGTCTTCCGAGGCTGTCGCTGAGCAGGCCGTCGAATTCCCATCGCAGGCCGATGTTCAAGGTCAGGCGCGAGTTTACCTTCCAATCGTCCAGCACATAAGCGTCCTGGTTGTTCAACATTGATAGAAGTGAGTGATCCCATTTTCCCCGGGACGCCCTTGACACAGAATAGACAACCAACGTCCCAATTGGGGCCGTAGGTCGCTGGGTCCGCCGCCATCGTTCCGAACCCTCCGGTTTCGAGCCCGTTGAGGCTGACGACTCCGGGGACAGGCTGGACGGCGCCAGAACCAAGAACAGCTCAAGGCCTTGCTGGAGTCCCCCATCTTGCAAGGGCCAGTTCGTCCATTCGTATTCGTAACCCGCGCGGATGCTGTGCTTCCCGTGGTGACCAGGAAATCTGGTCGGCTAACTGAAGCTGGTTCGTCGGGCCCTTGAAGGGTAGGAGGCCCCCAAAGAGGGTGAAGTTGTCGATCACGTCGATGATGGTCGGCGGCTCATAATAACCTGGAACCAGAGGCTCCAACCCCAACTGGCTTGGTGAGCCGCATCCTTGCAGGCCTGAAAGCATGCCAGCGTTGGGGCACCCGCCCGAAGGCACGGCTACAGTCGCGCCACCATTATTGCGCTGGTATGATATGCGTGCCTCGTTCACAAAATTGCTCGTCAGGAGCGATGTCAGCTTTGCCACGGCGGCTTGGTTCCCCCAAGGTGTAACTTCGGGGGTGCCGGGCAAATCTCCACCGGCTTGGCCCAGGTACAACGTTTGGGGATTCGCCGTGTAGAAGTACTTCGTGGTGAGCGTGTGCTTGCTATTGATGATGTAATCGCCGTTAGCGACGTACTGGTTCTCGCTATAGAGAGCCGGAACGGTGAAATTGCATGAGTCCGCAGTTGAGGTATCGGGCACGCAGAACTGCGGGTCAGACGACGGTGCTGGGATGTAATAGTTGTTCGGTACTCCCGCGCCTTTGCCGGTCTGGAGTTGGAAGATTCTGAGTCCCACGATGTTCCCATCTGGAATTCCCATGGCGGTTGCGAAGGCCTGCGCGGTCGCATCGCACTCGCTCGAGATCGTGCCGAGATCAGGCACCGCAGCGGGGGCACTGCACGTGCCGCGCGATCCGAGCGCCGCATACGGATTTAGCGCGGTTGGCAAGAGAGCGCCAAATGTTTCCCCTTGCGGCGCTACGCCGTTCTTGCCGTCGCGTTCCCTGATAGCTGAAAAAGAAAAAGAACTTGTCCTTCTTGATCGGACCGCCGATCGTGCCTCCGAACTGATTCTGATCCAACACCTGGTGCGGATCGGCGGGCGTCTTGTCGTAGAAGAAGCTATCGGCATTGAGGACCGAGTTGCGGAAAAATTCGAACGCCGATCCGTGGAACTGGTTGGTGCCGGACTTCGTGACTACGTTCACGTTGGCGCCCGGGTTGCGCCCGTAGCTGGCGTCATATGTCGAAGTCTGCACTTTGAACTCGGCGATGGCGTCCGGGCTGGGAACCGGAATCCCCGTGTAAATCGTCCCGTCGTTCGAGCTCCCAGAATTGGCGATGTTGTTCACGGCTACGCCATCCATCTGGAAGTTGTTCTGGCCCGGGTCATTGCCGTTCACGCTGATGTCCTGCGTGCCCCTGCCGAGTGAGGTCGCGTCGTCCACGGCAACGTTCGTACCGGCCGATAGGCCCAGAATCTCGGTGTAGTTGCGGTCGGCAAGGGGAAGCGCAGGTGATCTGGTCTCCGCTAACAGTTGTCCCGAGTGTCGAACTCTCGGTCTGCAGCATCACTTGCTCGCTTGCACCGTAACTTCCTGCGAGACCGTACCGACTTCCAATTGTCTGATTTACCGTGGGCGTCTCGGTGACGTTGATCGTAACCGATGACACCTCGGTTGTCTTGAATCCGGTCGCGCTGAACTCGAAGCTTATAGTTTCCCGGAGGCAGCAAGTCGAACTTGTAGTTTCCGTCGGGACCCGTCGTCGTGGTTCGCGTCTGGCCGGTTCCGAGACTCGTCACAGTGACGGTCGCATTTGGCACTGATCGGCCTGAGGGATCGGTCACCGTTCCCGCGAGAGCGCCCGTCCCGGCGGATTGCCCCAACGCCGACGAGGCGCAAAGCAGACACACCACCGAAAGGCAAGCCAAGATCGAAATAACGAACGCGTATATCGCACGTCGTGTGTGCATCGCTCCCCCCAATTCAGTTTTTCGTTTGTCTCGTGGCCGCGTCACCGCAACCAAATAGCGTCAGTCGCAGAGACCACCGCGCCCTCGGCACTTTCTGTTGCGAATGCTCTTTGTCGGCCCGGAACCTGTTAAGGGACCACCCCTTGAATGGACACACTAATTACCGAATTGGGCCGTCTTGTCCATTTCTTATTTTGATGGTTTCTATTACCGATCAGGAATATGAGGTTCGCGTGCCCGGATTGGTCTGGGGCTACGCCAAGGGAAAAAACGAATGCCGCCTCGTCGGGAACCGACGGGACAGCATCCGTTGGGTGGTGGGGCTCTTCGTTTTTTGGCCAAGAGCCGCGAGCCTGCGAGCGTTAAACGCTCGTCAGCTTCCCGAGCTCTTCATCGTGCGTCAGAAGGTTAGCTCCAGGGCGAACTGAATTTCGCGCTGGCTGTTGGGGACGGTGCTGGTGATATAACCGTAGCTCGGATAAGGGACGCCAACGTCCGCTCCGCCTCCTATGCCAATTGGGAAAAAGTACAGGCTGGCGAGCGGTGGTCCGAAATCCGTGCGGTTCGGAAGATTGAAGAACTCCGCGCGGAATTCAGTGCTGAGCCGCTCGTTGATTCTGGTGATCTTGTGCAGATCAAAATCCAGGTTGATGTTGCGCGGCCCGACGAGCGTATTCCTTCCGGCATCGCCCAGAGTGCCGACGGGTTCCAGCGAGTAGCAGGTGCTGTTGATCCACTGCGGCTCCACAGTATTTGTCAGGGGGTTGAGGACCTTGTTTCTTACGTACGGGTTGCAGCCGGGTGTTACGTCCGGGCGGGTCGATGCGACGTTGTTGAAAAGCCCGGCCTGGTCGAAACCATCGCTGATGCCGAAAGGTATACCGCTTTGGGCGGTGAAGATTCCGCCCACCTGCCAACCTTCCACGAGGCGGTTTCCCTTAAACGGCAATGTGTAGATCACACTGCCCACGAAATTGTGGCGGAGGTCGAAATTGCAGTCGCCATAATCGTATCGCGGATCGTAAGGATCGAGCAGGCCCGTCGCGCCTTCTTCCAATCCGTACGTTCCGGAAGCATTGTCCAGGCAGTGGGAGTAAGTGTAGGAGAACTGCATCGTGATTCCCCTGGCGGCCTGTCGAGTCAAACTCACCTGGAGGGAATTGTAACTGGAGGTTCCTATGGGCTCGGCCTCATTGAGGGGGCCGTAATTATCATTCACGCGCGGTAGCAGCGGTTCGACGCCAGCGGTGACGAAAGCGCCAAAAACGCAGCTCGACAAATTGCCAGCAGCAACCGTGGGAACGCACGGGGTACCGGTCGGCGTGGCGCATGCGGCTGTAGAATCCATATCGCAACCGGCCGTGGCCGAGGTGCTCGTTAGCGATGGGTTCGCGTTTATCTGGTCGAACAGATGCACGCCGCGAGAACCCACGTAGCCTACCATCAGGACTGTTCCTGCCCCGAGTTCTCGCTGAATGTTCAGGTTCCACTGCTCCTGATACGGCGCCACGTTCGTGTTGTACGGCACGCCGTCGCCCAGGCTGGTGCATCCTATGCTGTTGTTGAGGACGTTATTCGTCGCGCACGCGGTGGGCTGGTCCTGCGGCGGCGGGGGGGCAGGCTGCGGCACCCCAGTCGCCGGGTTTACAAAAGCGTTCGGAAAACCCATTGTGCCGATAGGAAACTGGTGATAGTTAAAGGGCGGGTCAAAGTAGTACGCGGACGCGTAGGTCCGGGCAGCAACCGGGTCGGAGAAGATTCCAAAACCCGCGCGGATCGAGGTCTTGTCGCCGCCAAACGGCGCCCATGCCAGGCCGATGCGCGGATCGATGTTCTTTCTGTTCGGGCTGGATTGAAAGACATGACTGACTGGAGAGAATCCGCCGTTCCCATACGGCGGGTTGAGAAGCGTGTAAAGCGGAAAGCCAGAGGGGTCCGTGCCGTATTCGTAGCGGACACCGAGATTCAGGGTCAGCCGTGAACTTACCTTCCAACTGTCGTTGATATATGGATCGATGTCGATTTCCCGGAAATAGCGGTTTGCATTGTCCGTATACGGGCTAACCGCGACCGCATATCCGGTGGTAAAGCCAGTTATTCCTTCGAGAAAAGTCTCCAAGCTGGCAAAGGGGTAATCGCCTCCGATCTCGAAAGGCGAGGAGAGATTTGACTGGGGCCGCAGGATGTCCGCACCAAATGTGATCGTGTGGTTGCCGCGGGTCCAGGCTACGTCATCGCCCGCCCCGAAGGTATTCACTGCGAGCGTGTCGGAGACAAACTGGTTACTGCCGATACCCGTGATGGTAAATCCTAACGGGCTTACCGAGGCGTCTTCTGGAAAGCGGCCAGAGAAATTCAAAGGATCCGAAGCTTCGGGGAGGGTGCTGTGCGAGTACGACGATTCGTACGTGCGAGTGAACGTGAACCGGGCGTTATTCACGACATTGGCCGAAAAAATGTGGCGTTCCTGAATCGTCGCGAACTGGTTCTTGGTGTGATCAATTTCCGGCCACAAGGTCAGGGCCGAACCGAAAAATCCGGTGAGCGGGAGGAGGTCGGATGCCTGGTCGATAACGTAGCGCCCGAAAATGTTGTCGTTCGCGGAAAGCGTGTAATCGATTCGCCCGAGGCCGTAGTTTTCGCCTGCAGTTCCGGTCGCACTCGCAGTGGTGTAGTAATAACCGCCCTGGTCCCCAGCGGATGCCGGAGGGGTCCCGAAGTAGGTGTTGTAAAGACCCAAGATGCCGGTTATGGCGGTCGCGGCTGCCGCTGTTTGGCCGGTGGCCCCACTTCCAATCGGGGCTTCGGGCTCAATGGGGTTACCGGCCGTGCCGACCGCAGGCCAAAGGCCAGCTGGCTTCAAGCCGATGCACGCGGCTGAAAATGTGTTAACCGTGCCGGTTGAAGCGGGTTGGCCGGGTTCGCCGCACGGCAGCTCATCTGACGCGACGTACGGTTCGGGGGCCCCCACGTTTGAGACGGTTTGGCCAAGCGCTTGGCGCAAGCCTTCATAGTTCGCAAAGAAAAAGAGCTTGTTTTTCTTGATGGGGCCGCCCACGCTGCCGCCGAACTGATTGCGGCGGAAAGCCGGTTTATAGGGCTGGCCAGTCGGCGTCAAATCGAAATAGCTCCGGGAATCCAGATCTGAGTTCCGCAGGAATTCGTACGCCGAGCCGTGAACGTCGTTGGTACCAGATCTCGAAACCGCATTCATCACCGCGACGCCGCCGAATTGGGAGCTGTAGGTGTTCGTCAGCAACGAGAACTCCTGAATCCCCCCGATACCGAGCGAAGTGCCTAGCACTGCCGAGCCGGCCTGATGGTTCCAAAAATCGGCCATGTTCTGATTGTCCAACAAATATTGCGTGTCTTCGGTTCTAGATCCAGCGATGGAAAAACTCTGGCCTTCGCCATAAAGGGCGACGCCAGAAGGCGGAGTTGGCGTCACGCCGGGCGCGAGATTCAGCAACTGCTCGAAGTTGCGGCCGTTGAGAGGCAGGTCTCTCATCTGCTGCGGGCTGACGAGCGAAGCGATGGCGGTGGATTGAGTTTCGACCTGCGAGACGGCGGATTCGACCGTGACAGTCTCCGTTGTCTGACCGACCTTGAGGGTCAGGTTCGCGACCCACTGGCTGCCGACGGTAATGTTGATGCTCTTCTGCACCGTCGTCTGAAAGCCCGATTTCGAGGCAGACACCTCGTACGAGCCGACGACCAGGTCGGGAGCGTTGTAGCGGCCCTGTTCGTTCGAGGTGAGCGTGGTGCTAACTCCGGTAGCCGTGTTCGCGACGATGACCTGGGCGCCGGCAATCACCGCTCCGCTGGAGTCCGTAATCGTTCCCGAAATATTTCCGGTGACCGCCTGCGGGTGAGCCAGCGAGGCGCACAGAAACAGCCCTACCAACGAAACGAACAGCGACGCCACAAACTTTCGTGCCGTGAACAATGTATTCATTACTCCCCCCACGGTTTCTTTGGCTTGTCCACTCTTGGTCGTTTTATCGCGGTCTGGACCGCGCTCATCTCCAGACCTAAGTGCGTTTTGGCGCCTCCCCTGCCGCGCAATGCCTTTAGCCTGGGACTGTGACGGACACCCCGTCGAATGGACACACTAATTACCGAATCGGGCCGGCTTGTCCATTGCTTATTTGGTTGCTTCTGTTACCGATTCGGAATATAAGGTCTCTCAAAGGGTGGTGGTCCAATGGAACTGCGTCAATTGCGGTACTTCATCGCGGTTGCCGACCGCCTTAGTTTTTCAAAGGCTGCCGAGCACCTGCACGTCACCGTTCCGCCGTTGAGTCGGCAAATACGCCAACTCGAAGAGGAGCTTGATGTTCAGCTCTTCGTTCGCGACCGCCGGCACGTCGTCCTCACCGACGCTGGTCAGTTGCTCTTGCGCGAGGCGAAAGTTCTGGTGGCTCAGACTTCGCACGCTTGCGACAGCGTTCGCCTTGCCAAGAAGGGAGAGGCTGGCGTCGTCAAGATCGGGGTCGGTCTGGGGCTGGGCGAGAAGATCAGCCACGTATTGATTGAGCACGAGCACCGCTTTCCCGCAGTCGAAGTCTCCTGTACAGCCATCTATTCAATCTTTCAGAGCGAGGCGTTGCTCCAAGGAACCATCGACGTCGGTTTCTTGCGGCCGCTGGTTCGCGCTGAATTGACTTCGGAGCCCTTGTTTGAGGAAAGATTCGTCATTCACGTCAGTAAGGACAGCCCCCTGGCAAAACATAAGGTCGTACGAGTGAGAGACCTCGCCGGGGAATCGCTGCTGGTCCCGGAGTGCAGGCCTCCCGTTGGGATATACGATAAGACGATCGAGCTGTGCGCCAAGGCGGGTGTGCCCATCAAGATCATTCATGTGTCGACGGATCCCGCACCTCACGGCGACATCCAAACGCTTCTCCTGGCGTCACGCAAGGGGATCTCGATCATGCCCGACGAACCTTCCTGCTCTCCGGCAGTGGGCAGCGAGGTGGTGGCAATCCCGTTCGACGAGCCCGAGGCCACCGTCGAGGTACACGCCGCATGGCGGAGGAACGAAAGATCACCCGCAGTCCTCGCTTTCCTCGATTCCGTAAGAAGAGTCTTCCATCCCGCGACGGCCGCTGCGGTTTCGCCGTGCGTCGAACGCGGGCTTGATCCTCGCATCGGTTTTCGAATCCCCAAGCCGGGTTCTTACCAAACCAGCTAGAACTCCCGCCGCGTCTCGTATAATCTCCGGGGTGTCCGCCGGGCGAATCGCGCGGACCGCAAAACGCATGAATCGAGGTGCTCGCACATGAGTATGGTTACGGGTGGGGAACTCCTCGTTCGCACTTTAATGCAAGCGAACGTCACGAATATCTTTGGATTGCACGGCGCGCATCTCGAAACGATTTTTCAATCCTGCAGGGATCATCACATTCCGATCACCGATACTCGCCACGAAGTAGCCGCCGGCCACGCGGCCGAGGGCTACGCGCGCGCAACGCGCGGCCTGGGCGTGGCGATGGTTACCGCGGGCCCCGGCTTCACGAACGTTGTCACGTCGATCGCGAATGCGTATCTTGACCGCACGCCAGTCCTCTATCTCAGCGGCTCGGCGGGTCTCCGAGACGCGGAGACCAACACGCTGCAGGCGGGCCTCGATCAGGTTGCCGTCGCGACGCCCATCACCAAGTGGGCGCATCGAATCACGGTCACCCAGGATATTCCACGCCTCGTCGCCGAGGCCATCCGACTCGCCACTTCCGGCCCGACCGGTCCCGTGCTTCTCGACCTGCCCGCCGACATGCTCGGCGCGCAAGTCGACGAAGCCTCCGTCGCGATTCCCGATAAAGTGCTCCTTGATCCCTCGTCGGCTTCCGCGCCGCAAACCAAAGCCATCGACGATGCGATCCGTCTTCTCGCAAGCGCCTCGCACCCCGTGATTATGGCGGGCGCCGGTGCTTACATGTCCGGCGTGGCTCAGCAAGAGCTCCGCGAATTCGTCGAGACCACGGGCATTCCCGTCTTCTCGGACTTCCAGGCTCATGGCTTGCTGCCCAGCAATCATCCGCTGTATGGCGGCACGTTTCACAAGATGGCCGACTTGTCGGCGCCCGACGAGCGACCGGATGTAATTCTAGCGCTCGGCGTTCGCTTCGGCCTTTTTACGCTCGGTATGAACGACCTTTTGGTTCCGTCGGCTGCGAAAATCATCCACGTCGAGATCGATCCCAAAGAAATCGGGCGCCTGAGGCAAGTTGCCGTTCCGATCGTCGCTGACCCGCGCGAAGCTCTACGCGCGCTGAACGCGCAGGCAAAAACTCAGCGTTGGCCCGATCGCAAGACATGGCAGCAGACGATTCGCGACGCGAAGACCGAGCGTTGCAAGCGCCTGCAGAAAGATCTCGATCGCCCGGCGCCTCCGATCCATCCGCTCCAGGCCGTATCGGCGATCGTCGGAAATGTCAACGACGACGCCATCATCGTCGGCGATGGCGCCGAGGCCTATCACTGGATGAACGAGGTGATTCACCAGAATCACCCGGGCGGATACATCACCCACGGCTTCCTGGGCGCAGTCGGATTTGGCCTCGGCCTCGCGCTCGGCGCACAAGTCGCTCATCCGAAGCGACAGGTGCTGTGCCTCGTTGGCGACGGCGCCGTCGGCTTTACAATCGCCGAATTCGACACGATGGTTCGCCACAAGCTCCCCATCGTCGCCATCGTCATGAACAACCACAGCTGGGCGGCGTCGCAGCACTTTCAGGAAATCGTTTCCGGCGCCGATCGCCTGATCGGCACGGAGCTTCGCGACGCGAACTATCACGAGGTTGCCGCGGCGTTCGGATGCCACGCCCGGCGCGTCACCGAAATCAAAGATCTCGGCCCCGCGATCCGGGCCGCATTTGCGAGTGGCAAACCGGCCTGCATCAACGTCTCGATCGACGTCGCGCCGATTCCACCCGAGGTTCATCTGCTCATGAAGCGATAAAGCCGTCCAAAGCCGCGGCTCTCGCATCCAACGTTCGGCCATCAGGAGAAGCCAGATGCCAATCGAAACGCGGCAGCTAGGAAAGGGCGGTCCGATCGTGTCCGCGATCGGTCTCGGTTGTATGGGCATGTCGGGGACGTACGGCGCTGCCGACGAAAAGGAGAGCATCGCGACCATTCACGCAGCTCTCGAATCCGGCGTCACCATGCTCGACACTGCCGATTTCTACGGCATGGGCCACAACGAGCTTCTGCTGCAGAAGGCGCTCGCTGGCCGCCCGCGCGAAAGCTATTTTCTTGCGGTGAAGTTCGGCGCGATGCGCTCTCCCCAGGGCAATTTTGTCGGCATCGACACGCGCCCGGCCGCGGTCAAGAATTTCCTCGCCTACACGCTCAAGCGCCTCGGCACTGATTACGTCGACCTCTATCAGCCCACCCGCGTCGATCCCAACGTCCCGATCGAAGACACGATTGGCGCCGTCGCCGAAATGGTGAAGGCCGGACACGTCCGCCATATCGGAATCTCCGAGGCGTCTTCCGCGACGATTCGCAGAGCCCACGCGGTTCATCCCATCGTCGCGCTGCAGATCGAGTACGCAATCGTTTCCCGAGCGGTCGAAGCGGACATTCTCCCGACGCTCCGCGAGCTCGGCATCAGCCTCGTCGCCTATGGCGTCTTTTCGCGCGGCCTGCTCACAGGACATACGCCAAATCCCGAAAGCGCGGCGCACGGAGACATTCGCGCTCACTTCCCGCGCTTCCAGGGCGAGAATCTGCGCGCCAATCAAGCGCTCATCGACCGATTGCGGGCTATCGCGCAAGAAAAGAGAATCAGCGTCGCTCAGCTAGCCGTCGCGTGGGTTCTCTCTCGGGGAAAGGACATCATTCCGCTGGTAGGCGCGAGGCGGCGCGACCAACTGAGCGAAGCATTGGGCGCCCTCAAGGTTTCGTTCTCGGCGGAGGAACTGGCCGCAATCGAAAAAGCCGCGCCTATCGGTTCTGTCGCTGGCGATCGCTACGGCCCCGAGCAGATGGCCGTGCTCGATAGCGAGCGCCTCGTGCCAAAATCCTCAACGGCGCGCAATGCCTGAAACCCCACCGGCAATTTAAGCCCCTTTCGAGTACGCGCTGGCTTCGTCGAGCAACCGCACAGCCTCCGGGCTAAGGTTCAATGCGGCTCCGTCGACGATCTCTTTCAACTGATCGAGATTCGTGGCGCTGGCAATGGGCGCGGCAACACCGTGAGTGACCAGCCACGCCAGCGAAACCTGCGCAGGCGTGGCATCGATCTCCGCTGAAATCGTGTCGAGAGCCTTCAAAATGCGGAATCCGCGCTCGTTCAGCATATCCTTTACCCGATAAGCGCGCGCCCGCCCCGCGAGATCCTTCTCCGAGCGATATTTACCCGTAAGAAATCCGCTCGCCAGCGAAAAGTAGGGAATCACTGCGATATTCTCGCGCTTGCACAGATCGGCCAGTGCACCCTCAAAGTCGACTCGATCGTAGAGGTTATACCACGGCTGCAGCGTCTCGTACCGCGGCAGGCCTTTGGCCGCGCTCACCTTTAGCGACTCCGCGAGGCGGTCCGCTTTGTAATTCGACGCACCGATCGCCCGCACTTTTCCGGCCTTGATCAGTCCCACATACGCTTCGAGCGTTTCCTCGAACGGAGTTTCCGCGTCGTCTCGATGCGATTGATAGAGGTCGATGTAATCCGTCTTCAGCCGGCTGAGCGACCGCTCCACCGCTCGCAGAATGTAAGCCTTTGAAAGGCCGCCCTCCCCAGGAGCCATCTCCACTCCCAGTTTCGTCGCGATCAAAACCTTGTCGCGCCCGCCTCTCTTCTCGAGCCAATTCCCGATGATCGTCTCGGATTCGCCGCCTTTGTTTCCGGGTATCCATTTCGAGTAGACGTCTGCCGTATCGATCAGATTGAGCCCCGATGCCACAAAGGCATCGAGCAGCTTGAAAGACATCGGCTCGTCCGCCGTCCATCCGAACACGTTCCCGCCCAGCGCCAGCGGTCCCGCTTCCAATCCTGTGTTGCCGAGTTTGCGCTTCGTCACGTCGGTTCTCCTCTTCCCTTATTCGCTTCGTATGCGGTGACGATTTTAGTTGAGACGCGACGAGAACCGCAACTCTGCCGGCCTGACGCCGCCTTTTCGAAAATGCCTGTAACGCCGCAGCCCCACGCGCCCGCCTATTTCAGATAGCAGATGCGCGACAAAACGCCGCGTACGTTTGTTATTATTGGAATGCAATACCCGAAGAATGCATCTAACCATTCGTAGCCAAGGGGACTGGAATTCTATGAAATCGGCCCAGAGCGCAGGTTCTTCGAAAGGCAAAAGTTTCGCCGCACGCACCTTCCTCATTCCTGGAATCGGGCTAGCCGCCGTCCTCATAGCGTATGCGGGCGCAACGATTGGCCCCGCGCAAGCTGACGCGCCCAAGCCTCCCAAGACGACCGAAGAAGGCGCCTACACCGACACACAGGCCAAGCAGGGAAAGGACGTCTACACTCAGAATTGCGCCAGTTGCCACCTCGACGATCTCAGCGGAAGCGGCCAGGCGCTGCCCCTCGCGGGCGATTCATTCATGCAATCGTGGGAAGGCCAGACCGTCGATGATCTCTACGAAGTGATACACGATACGATGCCGCAGGATAAGCCGGGCACCCTCACTCCGGACCAAGTGGTCCAGGTGATTTCTTACATCTTGAAGTTTAATAAGTTCCCGGCGGGCCAGACGGAACTGCCGAGCGATCCGGCTGCCATGAAGAACATTCTCATCACGACAAAGAAGCCGTCTGCGGCGCCGCCCACGCAGCCGCCCTCCCCGCAGCCCCCGCCGGCTGCGCAACCTCCACCACCCACACAACCGCCGCCCTCCCCGCCACCCCCGCAGCAGGGCACCGGACGCTAACTCACGCGTCCGCGTGAAGGCTTTTGGGCTTTGTAGCGGCGGGCTTGCGACCCGAGACTTCGCCCATTGCCTCGCACGCGGCCCCTTTAGCGGGACGTGAACTCCCAGCTCCGCCCGGCTTGCGGGTGGGAGCCTGAGTCTCTAGAGTTGTATGAGAATTGGGGGATTGACGCGCACCGAAGCCCCACGGAGTGCGCGAGCGTGCTCCCCGCATACGCTATGTGCCAGGTCGTTTAAACCGCGAGCCTTTTACAGACATAAGCCCCGCACAATCGCCACGGGCTTCAGTCCCTGAAGTTCTCAAAAGCGGCGCGAAGCGCGCCTTGGTGGAAGCGTGAGCCTTCAGGCGCTGTGTTGGCCTTGCAGAATCTCTGGCGCCGGTTTTTCAGTCGAGAATTTCGAACCGGAATTCTTCGATCACCGGATTGGTGAGGACGTCCTTCGCGATGCGCTCCACCTCGACTTTCGCCTCTTCGCGCCCCATGCCGTCAAGCTCGAGGACGAAAAACTTCCCCTGCCGCACGTTCTGCACCTTCGCGTGGCCCAGCGAAGAAAGCGCCCTCTGAATGGTCTGCCCCTGCGGATCTAGTACCGTGGATTTCAGCATCACCCAGACGTGTGCTTTCATTCTTTCCCCGTGTCAAGCGCGATTATAGCAGCCCGGCCGATCTCGCCGCCGACTGAAAATCGTCCAGCAGTTTCCGTTTGTCCGAGGGCGGCAGAAACGCCGCGCTGAAACTCTGTTGCGCCAGCTGCACGATCTGCGCATTCGAGAGTCCGAGCGCTGCCGCGTGCGAGTATTCCGTAAGCAAGTCCGTCTGGAAAATTGCCGGATCGTCGGTCGAAAGCGTCACGAGCGCGCCGCGCGCCAGCAGCTTCGGCAGCGGATGATCGGCAAACGACGCGTTCGGCTTGCCGGTTTGCTTCGCCAGGGCGCCCGTGGCCACGTTGCTCGCGATGCAGTTCTCGAGCACCACGCGCCGCGTCGCCAGCGAGTCCGCCAGGGCGCCATCATTCATGAGCGCGATCCCGTGTCCGATGCGCTCGGCGCCCAGAATCTCCACCGCCTCGCGCACCGATTCCGGCCCACCGATTTCCCCGGCGTGGCAGACAACGTGCAGCCCGCCTTCCCGCGCGAGGTCGAACGCGTGTCGGAAATTCACCGCCGGGTGCGCGAGTTCGTCGCCGCCCATCCCGAACGCGACCACGCCCTCCCGCTCCAGCTTCGCCGCCACCCTCGCTACTTCGAGCGCGGCCTCCGGCCCGAACTGCCGCGTCGCGTCGAGGATCCACCCCGTGCGGAGGCGGTTGAACACCACGCTTCCCGCCGCCTCGCGAATCGCCGCGAAGTTCGCTTCCACGTTCTGCATGCGCCGCAGCATCACCCCCGCCGAAATCGTGATCTCGGCATACACCACGTTTTGCCGCCCCAAATCCTCGAGCGCGTTGCGCGTGATGAGCGCGTAGTCCTCCGGCTCGCGCAAAAACGACGTCACCCACTTGAACGTTTCGATGAACCCCGCGAAATTCGAAAAGCGGTAGCGCGCGGCCGCTTCCTCGGGTTTTACCTCCGTCCCGTGGCGCGCGGCCAGCTCGACAGCCGTTTCCCGCCGGATCGTTCCTTCGAGGTGAAGGTGCAGCTCGCCCTTGGGGAGGGCATCGACAATCGTCGGTTGTCGTGTCTTCGCTTCGGTCACGGCATCGCTCAGTTCATTGGCAAGGGCGGCCGTCCTGCGTTAATCCACGCCGTCATCCAATAAGAGCCCACGTCGGTCGATGCGTCCGAAAGTTGGCGGATCAGGACGGCCCCGGCTTGCGCGTAAAATCGGTCATAGTATTGGTCGCCGTATGCTGAAAGTCCCTCGTGCGCGCGCCGGTCCGCCAGCAGGATGTTTTCGAGCCACGAATGGGCGCCGAGCACCATCTCGAAGCCTTCATCGGTTGGATCGCGAATGAAGGCCGCCTCGTTGGGTTTCACGAAGAAAAACAGCTGATAGCGGTCCACGAGCCCGTCGCCGAACCGCTCGTTCACGCCCGGCTGCTCGGAAAGCCTTCCGTCGCTATTCATCGTCGTGTTAAAGGGGTCGTGCGCCGCCGCCACGTAGTGCGCCAGCAGCGCCGCGTTTGTCCTGGCTTCGGTCCAGTTATGGTCGCGCAGCGCTTCGGTCAGTTTCTGGCTGTAGAGGCCGATCTGCCAAGGAAGCAGCCCGTATGTGTTGATCGACCGCCGCCCGTACTTGGCCACCGCCGCGGTGTAGGAGCGGGGAAGCAAGCTGAAAGGAAACTGCCCGTAGTGATCGAGCTCGATGAAATTGTTGCGCAGGTCCGCGGGATTTTTCGAAGATTCTTCGTCCGGATCGGTCACGTGCTGCACCAGAAACTGCCGGTTCGCCCCGAAATATCCCAGCATTTCATCCGGCAGAGTATCGACAGCCTTGTTCGTGATCAGCCGCTCCGCGTTTTCTCCCCAGCCAAACGACGCGGGCGAAACCACCAACAGCGCCAACACGACCGGCGCCACTCCGGCGTAAGCCCTTCGACGCACCCCGCGGCGCATCAGAGAATCCCGTCCTTCACGCTCGCGGCCTGCAACTTCGCGGTCGCGAGTCCGCTATGCTTGCGCCCGTAGAAGTGGTACACGACCAGGCCGATCGCCAGCCAAACGAAAAATCGCAGCCAATTTTCGACCGTCAAGCTCGCCATCAGCACGAAGCAAAAGACCACCGACGCAATCGGAATCCACGGATTCCACGGAACCCGAAATCCGCGCGCTCGGTCGGGCTGTCGTTGCCGGAGAATCAGCACCGCAATCGACACCAGAATAAACGCGAAAAGCGTGCCGATATTCGAGAGATCGGCGAGCGTGCCGATATCGAAAATTCCGGCGGGAATTGCGACCACGACGCCCGCGACCCACGTGGCCACGTCCGGCGTGCGGAATCTCTGGTGCACGCGAGAGAACGCTCCCGGCAGCAGCCCATCCCGCGACATCGCGAACCAAACGCGTGCCTGCCCCAGCTGAAACACGAGGATCGACGAAATCATCCCCATCAGCGCCCCGGCCGTCACCCACCGATTTACGCCGTTCAGGCCGATCGCTTCGAGGGCCTGCGCCACGGGCGCTGCGTTGTCGAGCGTGCTCCAGTGCTGGATGCCGGTCAGCACCAGCGCCACGGCGATGTAAAAAAAAGCGCAGACGAAAAGCGATACCAGGATCCCGATCGGAAGATCGCGCTTCGGATCCTTGCACTCTTCGGCCGCTGTCGATACGGAGTCGAACCCGATGTATGTGAAGAACACGATCGCGCCGCCGGTCAGCACCCCCTGAAATCCGTTCGGCGCGAATGGCTTCCAGTACGACGGGTGAATGTACTTGCTGGCCGCGATGCAAAACACCACGATCGCCAGCAGCTTGATCCCGACCATCAGATTGTTCGCGCCCGCCGACTCACGAATGCCCACGACGAGCAGCACCGTCAGGATCATCACGATCACGAAGCCCATGATGTTGAAGTGTAGGGCCCATCCCGTCTCGGGTGAATACGCGGGAGTGCTGAGCGAATCCGGAATGCGCAGCCCGAAGGAATCGAGCAAACTGTTGATATACGCCGAGAATCCAACGGCGACCGCCATGTTCGAGACGGCATATTCCAGGATCAGGTCCCAGCCGATGATCCAGGCGACGAGCTCGCCCATCGTCGCGTACGTGTAGGTGTACGCGCTTCCGGCAATCGGAATCATCGACGCAAGCTCCGCGTAGCAAAGCCCCGCGAGCCCGCAAACGATCGCGACGATAAAAAATGACACTGCGATTGCAGGGCCAGCGCCAGGGCGGCCGCTCACGCCGAGAGCGTGCCTCCCGTGCATCAATACCTCTAGCAACGGCGCCTTCAAGATGGAGGGGAATTCAACGGATTCGCCGGCGGCCGCGGTTCCCGTCAGAATAAAAATTCCGCTGCCGATGATCGCGCCGATGCCGAGCGCCGTCAGGCTGAGCCAGCCGAGTGATTTCTTGAGCCGCTTTTCCGGCCGGTCGGCGTCCGAGATGAGCTGGTCGATGCTCTTGGTGCGGAAAAGCTGCGGATCCAATCATCACCTTCCGTGCGACCGGAAAAACTCTACCCTGCGCCGTCCCTCCGCGCAACCTGTCCTTCGGGACAAGTCACGCGATTTGCAGATTCGCGTAGCGCTCGACCAATTTCTTCGGGCCGTAATCCTGGAAGCTGACCGTAAGTTTCCGCTCTTCGCCTTCGCCCTCGACCTCGATGATCGTCCCGACGCCGTATTTCGAGTGGCGCACGCGCATCCCGACAAGCGGATCTTTCGACGAACGCGCCGAGCTCGACGCCGATCCGGCGCGGCCCGCCGCAGGCCGCCCGTACGACGAACGCGGGTAGTTTCCTTTGCCGTAGTTCGGCTGCGGATATGCCGAACGCGCCTTCCGGTATGAGTAGCCTTCCGAAAATTCCGGATCGGGTTCGTAGCGCCGCGTCTCGCCAGGTTCGGATTGCGATCCTTCTGCCGCTTCGATCAAGTCAGCGGGCACTTCCGCCAGGAACCTCGAAGGCAGTGAAGCTCGAAGCCGGTCTTCGCCGTAGCTCCGTCGATACACCGCGCGCGAAAGCACGAGCGACTTTTTCGCTCGCGTCATCCCCACGTAAAACAGCCGCCGCTCTTCCTCAATCTCCGCATTCGTATCGATCGACCGGCTGTGTGGCAGAATTCCTTCTTCGATTCCAGCCAGAAACACCGCATCGAACTCGAGCCCTTTCGCGCTGTGCAGCGTCATCAGCGAGACCGGAACCGACTCGTCGTATTCATCCGAATCCGCCACCAGTGCGGCCCGGTCGAGAACATCTTCCAGCGTCTGCCCCTGCTCGGTTGCCTCCGCCATCGCGTTCGAAAGTTCGCGAAGATTCTCGGCGCGCGTGGTGTGCTCGAGGTTGTCTTCTTGCTCCACCCATCCGAGGTATCCGCTTTTGTCGAGGACGCGCTCGATCAGTTGCGCGGGCGCCAGTTCGCGGCACTCTTCCCGCAAATCCTCGATCATCCCGTGAAAGTAACGCAGCGCTCCCGCCGCTCGCTTGCCCTCGAGAAACGCGCTGTCGCCGATCGTTTCCCATAGCGATTTCCCGGTTTCCTTCGCACGCGTTTCGATCGCCGCCAGGGTCGTCGCGCCAATCCCGCGCGGCGGCACGTTGAGCACGCGCAGCAGCGCGACATCGTCCTCGGGATGAAAGAGCAGCCGCACGTACGCCAGCGCGTTTCGCACCTCGGCGCGCTCGTAAAAACTGAATCCGCCCACCACGCGATGCCGTACGGCCAGCCGCCGCAATACTTCTTCGAACGACCGCGATTGCGCGCCGGTGCGATACAGCACGGCTACATGCGCGTCCGGATCGTTTCGAATCAGCGTCGAAATCTCGCCGCAGATGAACTCCGCCTCGGCCGTCGAATCGGGCGCCTCGAAAAATTGCAGTTTCTCGCCCGTTCCGACCGTTGCCTCCAGGTTTTTGCCCAGTCGGTCGGTGTTGTTTTTCACCACCGCGGCGGCCGCATCGAGAATCGTCTGCGTCGAGCGATAGTTTTCTTCGAGGCGAATGATCCTCGCGTTCGGAAAATCCTCGGTGAAGCGCTTCAGATTCCCCGCGCGCGCCCCGCGCCATCCGTAAATCGACTGGTCCTCGTCGCCCACGACGCACACATTCCTCCGCGTGCCCGCCAGCAGCCGCACCAACTCTTCCTGTGCTGCGTTCGTGTCCTGAAATTCGTCGACCATTACATATTCGAATCGGCCGCTCCACGCCGCGCGCACTTCGGGATGCTCCCGCAGAATTTCGACCGCTTTCAGCAGCAGGTCGTCGAAATCCACGGCCGCGGCTTTGTGCAAGATGTCGTTGTACGCGCGAAAAAGCCTGGCTACGTCCTTCCGGTCACGGTCCTGCATCTCAGCCGCCTGCGATTCCATTTCGTCCGGCGTGATCCCGTGATTCTTTGCGTGACTGATCTGCGCTCGCACGCTGCGCGGCGGGTAATCCTCCGCCGAAAGATCGAGCTGGACGAGCGCGCGTTTCACCGCGGCTGCCTGATCGTCGTCATCGTAAATCGCGAAATCGCGAGGGAGTCCCGCGTGCCGGGCCTCGCGGCGCAGCAGGCGCGCGCAGAAGGAGTGAAACGTCGAGACCCACACGTCGGAACCATCGCGCCCGCTCGCGCGCAGCAGATCGCTGATGCGATCTTTCATCACGCCGGCGGCTTTGTTGGTGAACGTGACCGCGAGAATCGCGCCCGGCGGCACGCCCTGTTCGATCAGCTGGGCCACGCGATAGGTGATCACGCGCGTCTTGCCCGTTCCCGCGCCCGCGAGAACGAGCACGGGTCCCTTGGTTGCGAGCACAGCTTCACGCTGCTGCGGGTTGAGTCCGTCGAGGAGTGTCATTGCGTGCGGGGGATTGCTCAAGCACGAATTGTATCCGACCGACACCGATTCGGCAATTTGCGTTCCGCGCCTCCTCTCGCGGGCGTTTCGCCTCGCGAGGCGCTCTCGCAAACTCTGCTACAATTACGCGCCTTCATTCGGGACCATTCGAGCATGAATCAGCTGAAACTGCCGCACTGGCTGGCCAAAATCGTAGCAGTGATGGGCGGCGGGGGATTGTTTCTCGTCGCTTTTTTCGATTCGTCGGTGCTCAGCTTCCCGTTTATTCCTGACGCGCTCGTGATCAGCCTCTCGGCCCAAAGGCCCGCCCGCATGCCGTACTACGCGGCGATGGCCGCGGTCGGCTCGCTGGCCGGCTGCATCTGGCTGTACCTGCTCGCGAAAAAAGGCGGCGAGGCATATTTTCATCGTCACGGAGGCAAAGCGGCTCTCAAGGCGAAGCAGTGGGTCGACAGTAACGCCTTCCTCAGCGTCTTCGTTCCCGGAATTCTTCCGCCGCCGTTTCCGTTCAAGGTGTTCGTTCTCGCAGCGGGCGTCTTCCAGATTCCGCTCCGGACGTTCATCGTGGCGCTACTCCTCGCGCGCGGGCTGCACTACACGGTCGAGGGAATTCTCGCCGTCCGCTACGGCAACGCCGTGCTGTTTTTTCTCACTGCCCACAAGGCGGCTTTCATCCTCATCGTCCTCGGCCTTCTCGCGCTTCTCTACGGCGCCACCCACTGGCTCTTCCGCAGCAACTCGCCGCGCGGTGACCTCTGACGTGAATGTTTGATGCGCCGATTCGCGACTTTTCTCTGAGCCATCCTCGGGTGTATAAACGTCCCCATAAACATGCCCTGGGGAGAGGAAACCGATGAGTTCATCGCGGACAAATTCAATTATTTGCTTGGTGGCAATTTTGTCGGGCGCCGGGTTGCTGTGGCCCTCGATTTCGCTTGCGCAAGGTTCCAACCTTCCATCTAGCAACCCCTTGAGTCAGATGAATGCGGACCAAGCCAATTACGATTTCAATGAAAAATATCTGCAGCAAAATTTGGGCGACCCGAAAGAGGAGGCAGCCTACCAGGCTTTTCACAAGGTTGCCGTGCAGGACGCGGACAAGAAAATCAAACTTGGGAAAGCGTTCATCACTAAATATCCGTCGGATCGCTACACGCAGACGGTCTACGATGAGGTCGCACAAACCTACTACGCAAAGCAGGATCTGAACGATTTCTATGACTGGTCGGCTAAAGGCTTGTCGCGTTTCCCCGACGATGTGAGTCTACTGGCGCTGACTGGATGGGTGATCCCGCGAGCCTACCAACCGAATGAGCCTGACGGGGACAAGAAACTCGACCAGGCCGAAGCCGAGGAAAAGCGCGCGATACAAGAGCTCGACGGGCTCGCGAAGCCTACGGGCTTGAACGATCAATCGTTCTCCCAATACAAGGCACTGGAAGCTTCAGTTGCGCATAGCGCGCTGGGCCTGATTTACTTCCGGCGCGAGCAATACGAGGACTCGGAGAAGGAAATGCAACTATCCATGGCGGCAAGAGCGGATTCAGACCCCACCGATTTTCTTGTGCTGGGAGCCGACTATCAGAATTTGGGCCGCTTCAAGGAAGCAGCGGATGCCTTCAATCATTGCGCGCAAGTGCCGGGCAGTTTCCAGGCCACCTGCAAGCAGCAGGCGGATAGCTCCCTAAAGATGGCGGCAGAGGCCAAGTAGCCAGCTCCATCGCGTGGTGTGGGCAGCGTTCGCCTCGGCGGGCGGGCGGCGAAGCAAGATTCGCCGAAAAGAAGGCGGCGGGCCTTCGACAAGCTCAGGACAAGCAAGCCGCCGCACTCCAGAGGAAGCGGCGCAGGCGAGAACAAGTTGCCCGAGGGAGATCCCCGAGTGCGGGAGCTTGCTCCCGCTGTTTGCCGCCCGGGCGTGCTGCACCCGCACGCCACCGCGTCTTGCTTCTTCCGAGGCCGCGCATCGTTCGAACCCAGAAGGGTGCGGCACCCACTCATCGGCAGTAACCTCATCAACAACTGACAGTGATGTGTCCTCCGCAGTGGCCCTACGTTTCGTCATCAGACCCGCCTGAAAGGCGGCCGCCACGAAGGCAAAGGCATGCGTCACGCGAATCACGGATACGGAGACGAGGCGAAGCGGAAACCTTGGCGGCGGATTTGGATTTCGCCGCTGACGTCGACTCGCACGAAAATGTTGGCGGGCTCGGTGTCGTCGGGCGGGAAGCGCAGGTCGTGGATCTCGACGCGATAGTCGCCTTCGAGCGGGCGCACGGTTGCGAATGGGAAGTGGGCGTAGGTGAGGAACCGTGTAGCCGCGTCCGCCTTCTCTGCTGCGTCGAGCGCGGGAGATTCTTCGGGCTTGAAGTGGGTCTCGCTCATGTGCGGATCGAAGTCGCCCCCGGGACCGAGGGGGACTTCCACTTCCTCCATCGTATCGTCCGTCACGACGACTCCGTGCCAATCGAACGGTGAGGACGATTCGGGAAACGCGCCGGCGGAGAGCGCGACGCGGCCGTGGTATTCGCTCGCCAGCAGCAAGTTGATCGCGCGGCTGTGCAGATTCGCCAGCTCTCCCAGATATGCCGCGACGAGCACCAGCGTCACCACACCAGCCGCGCTGCTGCCTCGTCCCCGCTTGCGAGCGCCCACTTCCTCGTTGACCATGCGCAGCAGCAGCGGTAAGAGAACTCCCAGCGCCAGCAGAACCAGAATCCAGAGATCGAAATTCGTGACGAGGTCCCATGCCGACCAGTGTCCCCAGAACGGCCACAGGAGCTGCACGCCGATGCCGCTCGCGAGATCGAGCAGAATGTGTCCGGCGACGCCGACGCCGCATGTAGCAAGCGCGGCGAGCAACGTGAGCGGCCGCGGAGCCTTCACCTGGATGTTTTTCTTTGGCGGCACGCGCCGGTCGGCGATGCAAAACGCCACAGCCACGGCGCCTGCCGTCACCGCCGCACCGGCGAGCGAGTGCAGCGCGGTGCGATGAAATCGCAGGAAGGCTTCGGGACCGAAGATGTAACTCGCATGATCGAGGTCGGGCGCGAGGCCCGAGACGATCAGCATCGCGGTACCGAAGCGCGGCAGACGATCTTTTCCGGCCTGCGCGATGGCCAACGACGTAAACGCGTGTGTGAACGGTTCCACGGCTGCGCGATATTACAGGAATTTGGAGATCAGCGTGAGGTTGGTTGGCCTTGGGCGGTGGTTTCCCGGGAGCGCCATTCTCCTGAATGGCCGTTTGGACTTGGGGCTTGGGACTCGAGATGCGCAGCGCAAGAACGCAAGAGCGAAAAACGCCAATCGGGAGATTGGTGTTCCCAGGGGCTTCGCTTAATGTGACGCGGGCGCAGGAGCTACGATGGAGAGCGCGTCCGGCACGATCTTGAATTCGATGGGTAATTCTCCGACGGGCTCGCCGTCGACCTGCGCGTAGACCGGATCGCTGCCGGCGGCCTCGATCGTCGTTTCCGCCGATTTCCAGGTTTCGATGCCGTCCATCTGGCGGAGCGTGCCCATCCAAATTGCGGGCAGGCAGGCGAGATAGCCGAGGCGGCTCTTGCGCGAATTGGTCAGGAACTCGAACGAATTTTCGTAGAGATTTGCGCCCGTGGTGATCTTGAAAGGGCCGCCGTAGTTCACGGTGCGCCCGGCGATCAGGATCGTCGCCTTGCGCTCGTGGCCGTCGGATCGAATGCGCATTTCGGGAAAGCTGTAGCCGAAAAGCTGGCGGACGCCCTCGACCCAGTAGGCGAGAACTCCGGCGCTGTCCTTCAATCCTTTGTGCACGCCGTTGACGATGGCGCCGTCCGGCCCCGCGCCACCGACCGAGAGAAAGTAGCGGCCTGCGCGCGGCATGGCCTCCGATGCGTTGCCATTCAGCGGGAACGCGATGCCGAGCGCGATGCGCCGGATCGTGCCGCCGGGGATCAGGCGCGCCGCGTGCGGAATGTCCCACGGAATGCGCAGCTCTTTCGCGAGAATATTTGCGGTGCCCGCGGGCAGCAGCGCCATCGGGACCTGACTGCGGGCGAGGCCGTTGATGATTTCGTTGATCGTGCCGTCGCCGCCGCACGCGATCACCATGCCGCGGCGCTGCTCGACGGCCTGGCGCGCGATTTGGGTAGCGCTATTCGGGCCAGTGGTGGGCGCGATCTCGGTCGCAATGCCCTGTTCCTTGAGGAGGCGCGCGGCCTGTTCGATTTCGACGAAGCGGCGATGGCGCCTGCGCCCGCTCGTCGGGTTGTAGATCAGAACCGCGTCTTTGATTCCATGGGGCATTCGTTCGTCCTAAAAAGCGGCAGCCAATCGCACATTGTATAATACCGGCGAGCTTTGACCGACTCTCAACCGCTGAGGTTTCCATGCCCAAGGCCGGAACCGCAAAAGCCCGCGACGCCGCCAAAGAGGTTGAACGTCTCCGCGAGAAGATTCGCCAGAATGAGTACCTCTATTATGTAGCGGATGATCCAAAAATTTCCGATGCCGAGTTCGACCGGCTCATGGAGCGGCTCAAGAAACTCGAAGCTGAGAATCCCAAATTGCGGACGCCCGATTCTCCCACGCAGCGGGTGGGCGGCGCGCCGCGCGAGGGATTTCAGGAAGTGCGCCATTCGGTGCCGATGGTAAGCCTCGACAACGCGTTTTCATTCGAGACGCTCGGGGAATTCGACCGGCGCGTCCGTGAGCTGACCGGCCGGGACAAAATTGACTACATCGCCGAGCACAAATTCGACGGGCTCAGCCTCTCGCTGCTCTACGAGAAAGGAGCGCTGGTGCGTGGAGTGACGCGCGGAGACGGCACGACCGGCGAAGACGTCACACCGAACGTTAAAACGATTCGCTCGATTCCGCTCACCATCGATCCCGCGCTGCTGAAGAAAGCAGGGCTGCAGCATGGCACGTTTGAAGTGCGCGGCGAAGTGATCATGACGCGCAAGGCGTTCGAGGCCCTGAACGAGCAACAGGCCGAGCAGGGAGGCAAGGTTTTTGCGAACCCGCGGAACGCTGCGGCCGGCGCCGTGCGCATGCTCGATCCGAAAATTACGGAAACGCGCAAACTCGATTTTTTCGCCTACTACGTTTTGGTCGATGGGCGAGCGGCGAAGAAGCGGCTTTCGGAGGTCCTCGAAACGCTCGCGGCGCTTCGTTTCAAGGCGAGCGAGGATTGGAAACTGTGCCATTCGCTCGAGGAAGTCGAGCGCTACATCAGCAGCTGGGAATCGAAACGCGAAAAACTGGCGTATGAGATCGATGGCATCGTCGTGAAGGTGGACGAAGTTTCCCTGCAGAATGAGCTCGGCTTTACATCGAAAGCCCCTCGCTGGGCCATCGCCTATAAATATCCCGCGCACCGGGAGACGACGCTGCTCAAGTCGATCGAGGTCAGCGTCGGGCGCACGGGAGTGCTAACGCCATTCGCGGTGTTCGAGCCGGTGCAGATCGGCGGCGTCACAGTTACGAAATCGACGCTACACAATCTCGATGAAGTGCGGCGGCTCAATGTGCACGCGGGCGATACGGTGCTGGTGGAACGCGCAGGCGAGGTGATTCCGCACGTGCTCAAGGTGGTGAAGCATGGCGACGAAGAAAAAGAATTCGAGATGCCGAAGAAGTGCCCCGTCTGCGGCATGCGCGTCTACCACACCGAGGGCGAGGTCGCGTACCGTTGCGTGAACGTCTCGTGCCCCGCGCGGCGCCGCGAAATGATTCTGCATTTTGCCGGGCGCCACGCGATGAATATCGACGGCCTGGGCGAAAAGATCGTCGAGCAGCTTTTGCAGCACGATCTCGTGAAGGATTTCGCCGATCTCTACAAGGTCGATCTCGAGACGCTTGCCGGGCTCGAGCGCATGGCCGAAAAATCGGCACAGAATTTACTGGATGAGATCGCCGCGAGCAAAAAAGCTAGCCTCGCGCGGCTGATCTATGCGATCGGGATTCCCTTTGTCGGCGAGCGCACCGCGCAGCTGCTGGCCGCGCATTTCGGCTCGATGGAGAAACTGCGCGACGCAACCGAGGAGGAATTGACCGAGGTCACGGAAGTGGGCCCGAAGATCGCAGAGGGCGTGCAAGAATTTTTCGCCGAGTCGGCGAATCGCAAGCTGATCGATCACCTGCGCGCCGTCGGCGTGAATATGAAAGAAGAGCGCGCCGCGCCCAAGAGCGCCAAATTCGCGGGGATGACGTTCGTCTTCACCGGCACGCTCACGAAGCGTTCGCGCGAGGAAGCCGAGGCGCTCGTGGCCGCGCACGGCGGGAAGGCCGGCTCGTCGGTGAGCAAGAAGACGAGCTACGTGGTGGTCGGCGCCGATCCCGGCTCGAAATTCGAGAAGGCAAAAGCGCTGAAGGTCCCGATCCTCGACGAATCGCAATTCGAAAAGCTGCTCACCGCCTGAAATTCCGCGGCGCGCTCGCCAATAAAAGTCGCAATCGCGCGATCACCGTTTCGCCCGCATTCGCCCTGCAAAATCTGCTGTAAGACGTGAGTGGCGCATCCCCCTGGCGGGCGGCTAAACACGCCTCAATTGGCCGAAAGGGGACGATTTTGGCGGTTTTGTGCGCCTTCGCGTCCAGCGCGCGAAAGATATGGGCGAAAGTCGCCGCGACTCCGAGGATGTTTGGGGATACAATAAGGATGGCGGATGAGCTGGGCGATCGCCGGCTTGGCCTGAATCCCGAGCGATCGGGACGAAGGGCCGGCGGGAGGAAAGTCCGGACTCCGGCCGCGGCGAACTCGCAAGAGCCGGCCACGGTAGGGCAACGCGCCTGGTAACGCCAGGGGGTTGTGCGGCGAGTTGCGCGAAAGCGCGGCTTCGGCATGGCCACGGAAAGTGCCACAGAAAATTAAACCGCCGGTGAGCTTGTACCTCGGCGGCAAGCCTTCGGCAAAACCGGAGGCTCGCCTCTTTCGGTCGAGCGCATTTACCCTGAGAAGGGGCGTATGCCACTTCGAAGGGTTTGGCAAGGGTGAAAAGGTGGGGTAAGAGCCCACCGCCCTGGCAGCAATGCCGGGGGCACGGAAAACCCCGCGTGGAGCAAGGCCAAATAGGAGGGGAGGGCTGGCCCAGCCCGCATGCACGCCATTTGAAAGAATGGCGCTCTCTGACCCTCGGGTAGGCTGCTGGAGTCCCGAAGCGATTCGGGACCTAGAGGAATGATCGCCGCGTTGCGCGGGTTTCCGGCTGACGCAAGTCAGCCAGCGGCACGCGCTGCGGACAGAATCCGGCTTACAAGCTCATCCGCCATTTTTTACTTTGTTTTGTATCAGTTGCAAATGTCGAGCGTCTCGTCGTGACGCAGGTGTGACGGCAGCGCAGAGTTGTCTGTTCTGATTTTTCAACTACTTACGACAGGCTTACGCCGGTAGGCAGGCTGCTATTGCCCGCCGCGGCGACCAGTTTCAGGAAATCACTGCTAATTCGGTTTTTGGGGGGCGATTTGGGGTTGTTCTGCGGCCTTCACGGCTAGTTCTGTCATCGATCATCTGAATCTGTATTTTTCTGAACGCTCGCCGGAAATATAAGACATATCAGCATCTGCGCCGCAGGCGCACACCCCTCATCTTCACTCATCTGGTAGTTTGCTCACCGGCGGTGGGAAATGGGAACCCGACCGTTACAGCGGTCGAGTTCCCCGTGTGGCAGACCTTCATCAGGTAGCCAGACATCAACAGGTGTTCAAGCTGCCATGATCGGTCGCCGTTGTCCAGCCCCACCGCGGGGCGAGGATGGCGGCCCACACCGAAGTTGTCCTCCGTCAACGAGTTTGTCGTGCTGGCGGCTGTGGCCAGGTCTTCTGGATCTGTCGCCACTGTGACCGGGGACAGCACTACTGTAGCCACTCCTGTCGGCAGCAAACGCGCTGGCAACAACACCGCCTGGCCAACCGCCGCCACCAGCAGAGTCCGGAAGGGCGCCAGGACCATCGCGATCGCCAGCGCGAGTATCGGCGGCGTCACCGATCAGCTCGCGTGACGGATGTATCTTCCCGGATGCTTTCCTACGAGGGCAGAATCCCATCGCGATGTGCGCTTCCGATCCGGAATCCGCATGCCCAAACGAACGGCGCCCTGCAGCGGCACCATGGCTTACTTCGCTGTGTCCTCTGCGGTCGCCTGGGACGTTTCGTGGAACCGTTCCCCCGAATCTTCCGGAGGTGAACATGCTAAGCAGCGACCTGCGAGCACAGATCCGTCACTGGTTCTACGCCGAACATTGGAAAGTCGGCACCATCGCGCAGCAACTCGGGCTGCACCCGGACACCGTCCGCCACGCGCTGGACACCGAACAGTTCAATCGTGTCAAGGCTCTCCGTCCCTTGGTGACCGACCCCTACGTAGAGTTCATCCAGCAGACTTTACAGCAGTATCCCCGGCTGCGTGCCACGCGCATCTATCAGATGATCCGGGAGCGCGGTTATACCGGAAGCGTGGTGCAGTTGCGACGCGTGGTGGCCCGCCTGCGACCGGTTCGCCAGGAACCCTTCCTGCGACTACGTACCTTTCCGGGAGAGCAAGGACAAGTGGACTGGGCCCACTTCGGCGAAGCCCCCGTCGGCCGTGCCCGTCGGCGTCTGTCGTGCTTCCTGATCACACTTTCCTACTCGCGCGCGCTGTATCTGGAATTCTTCTTCGATCAAAGTATGGAAAACTTTCTGCGCGGCCATGTCCACGCGTTTCAGGCGTGGTCGGGCCAACCGCGAATCCTTTTGTACGATAACCTTCGCAGTGCCGTGCTCGAACGTCGCGGCGACCAGATTCACTTTCATCCTCGACTGTTGGACTTGTGCTCGCATTATCACTTTGCTCCTCGTCCGTGCCAGGTACGGGCAGGAAATCAAAAAGGAAAAGTGGAACGAGCGGTGCTTTATGTACGCGAATCGTTCTGGGCCGGCCGAACCTTCACCACCCTCGAAGAGCTGAATCGTCAAGCCTTTCTCTGGCGTGACCAAGTGGCCCATCAGCGCCCTTGGCCGGACGATGACTCCCGCACCGTGGAGCAAGCCTTCGCCGAAGAACAACCACGACTGCTTCCCTTACCGGCACATCCGTTCGAGACCGATCTGGTTCTTCCCATCCACGCGGGCAAGACCATCTATCTTCGTTTCGACCTGAACGACTACTCCATCCCTCCGGCCTTGTCCCCGATTCATTCCCTGGCCTACTTCGGGCCAGTCATCGAGGAACTCCTTCACAATCCTGTTCCTGACACTTACATCGAATATCTTCGCCGCAGAATACAACCCTTCACCGGGAAAAAGGTCATCGCACAAGAATCCCATCCGGCGAGCGTTCAGAAAAATACAGATTCAGATGATCGCTGACAAAGAAGCCCTCGAAGCGACTCTGGAGGCCATGAAACAAGGTCTGAAAGAAGACCGTTCTATTGATCTGGGCCGACTAGGGAAGCTGAGAACGGTTAAGCTAAACCGTGGCAGGCGCATTTCCAGGGGGTTGAAAAATGTGGTTGCTTCTTTTTGCGATTACAGCAAGCACGCCAAGACAGTCAAGCTGAAGTCCAAGCTCGATCTCTCTTGGGACCCACAGCCTACGATCGTTCACCCTGCGCCGGCCAAACCAGTGTATATCAGGAGGTCATGGGCCATAGCTTATCCACGCTGGAGGAGACGCAACACGCGAAGCTATATCTAGAAACTGTGTGGTTCAACCTGAAATCGAGAGAGGCTCTCTCCCCCAAATCAAGCGATAGGACTTTATCGACGGGGCTTTTGGAGAGCCGTGGGGACTGTCCGGTAAGGCGTTTATCAGGAGCCAACGTATTCTGGAGGTTCTACAGACTGATGGGCGCGATTCCGATACGCAGATTTGGTTCGTACTAATTGCAGGCGACTCCCTTGGTCGGTGAGCGATACGTGAAATGCAGGTGTTAGGCCGTGGGCGGAGTCGAGATTCCCAGAGCGGCAGCTCGGGCAGCATGAGCTGTTTTCCAGTGATCGGGAAGCCAGGCGTCGAGGTCCCTCGCCGGCCAGGACGGAAGGTTCACCAGCAGTTGCAGGAAATAAAGTTGAGGGTCTACATCGTGCCGGCGGCAGGTGCTGGTCAAGCTGGCCAGGATCGCAGCGGTCCGCCCGCCACGCGGGTTGCCGACGAATAGGGAGTTTTTGCGATGGAGTACGACACGCTTCATCTCCCGTTCACTGACATTATTATTGATGGGCACCGCGCCGTCGGTGGCGAAGACGGTCAGCGCTTCCCACTGGCTAAGCGTGTAGTTCACTGCTTCGGCCATGGGATGTTTCGGTAGCAGCTGTTCCTTCCAGGCCAACAGCCTCGGATGCAGCTCGGCCAATGTCGGCACCGACTGCTTCTGTCGCAACTCCAATCGCTCGGCCACGGAAGCGTCTTGAGCCTGTCTTTCCACCGCAAACAGTGCGTTCAGCAAAGCGACCGCTTCCCGCGCTATCTCCGGCGCCGATTTCTCCGCTTCCACGAACTTCCTTCTCGCATGCGACCAACAGCCAGCGCGAGTAATGGCATTGCCGGCTACCACCCCGTTATATCCACCGTAGCCATCGGCCAGCAAAACCTCGGTGTACTCCTTCAGAAACTGTTGGGGTCCGTCGCGACCCCGACTCAACGTGAAGTCGAACACGTTGTACGGATTCGATTCGTCGCCGATGTATACCCACATGCGTGCGGGATGCGTATGGCCCGGGCTCAACATCGGCAGCGTGGTGTCGTCCGTCGCTACCACATGCGATTTCCGTACCCGCTCGGCCATGCGCTGGTACAACGGTTCGACCACATCCGCCGCATCCCCACACCACACCGACTGCGTGGCGCGGGAAATTTCAAAGCCCTGTCGTTCGAAAATATCCTCCAGCCGGTACAGGGGTAGGTAATCGGCGAACTTGCTGGTCACAATGAAAGCCAGCAACCCCGGACCAGCAAAACCCTTTTCGATCGCTGCTTCTGCTTTGGCGGCTACTTCGATCCGCGGGTTTTCTCCCGCGCGCTCACAACTCGGACACGCATATTTCTTGCGCACATGCTGGAGGCGCTCGAAGTGCCCCGGAATATACTCGATCTGCCAGCTCTCCTCGCTTCCGATCTCCTTCCGCTCCACACCGCAGTGGGGGCAGAGCCGCTGTTCCGCGCTCAACTCATAGACTTGGGTGTGGACCGGCAGATGCTCGAAGTTCGCCAGCGCCCGCCGCCCCGGGCGCCGTTTCACCCGCCGCAGCCCTGGCTCCGACTCTGCTGGGGGAAGAAGATCTTCCAAATGGATCAGCTTGTGGTCGAATGCTTCGGCGAACTCCAGCAGCATCTGGGCCAGTTGGTTGGCGCTCAGACGATCGGCCCGTGGCCCGTAGGTCCCCTTGCGATAGCGCGCCAGCTCGATTTGCAGCTGCAGATTTTCGACATACAGTTCATCCGCGCGCTTACGCTGCTCTTCGGCTCGCTGCCTTTGGTCGTCGCGCTCCCGCAACAACGATCGCAGAATGGCCTGCAGTGCTTCGGGGTCTTCGGGCAGGTTGGCCAAGAAGTTCTCGTCGGTGGGCACAGTTGTTTAGACGCAGCAGTGGAAACTTGGTTGCCCAGACAGTGACTTATTTTATGCGTTATTCGTTGCTTTCTCCTTGCGCCCGATTTTTACCCGCTGCTGGGCACGGCGCCCTCGTAGCGCGGCACGCGTTTCAGCTTCGAAACATCGATCCCATCGAGAATCATGGCCAGTTCGCTGGCACGCAATTCCACGGCACGCGCCCCCTGCTCCACCCGCGGCATTTTGAATACCCCCACCTCGAGGCGTTTGTACCACAATACGAACCCATCGCGGTCCCAGATCAAAATTTTTAGCCGATCACCGCCCCGCGAACGGAACACAAACAGATGCCCGCTTTGCGGGTTCTCCCCAATGACCGCTCGCACGCGTTCCGCCAAGCGATCAAATCCACAACGCATGTCCGTCGCTTCACTGGCCATCCAGATCCGCGCTCCTTGCGCCCGATCCAGGGCTCGTAAACTCGGCAAGCCGATCACTTCGCCCCCTCCACCACCGCCAGCAACGCCCGCACATGTTCGGCATCGAATCCCGGCCCTACCAACAGGCTGCGGCCATTCTGCAGGCGGATTTCCACACGCGAGTCCCGGGTCGGGCTCGGCGCTGCGTCCCTCAGTTGCACTTCGAGGAACCTCATCGCGGGGTCTTCGCGCAGCCGTTTCTTCCACGCGAAGAAATAGGGTCGGCAAAGGCCCCGCTCGCGGCAGAACACCGCGGCGGTCTGCCCGCTATGTTCGTGTTCGGAAACCAGCTTTCGCCACTTCTTCCACGCTTTCTGGGAGCGCTTGGT
The DNA here is from genome assembly GCA_963836125.1 of uncultured Acidobacteriota bacterium. Lineage (GTDB taxonomy): Bacteria > Acidobacteriota > Terriglobia > Acidiferrales > UBA7541 > Palsa-295. The sequence continues at coordinate 565,841 of CAWIIK010000011.1, read as the reverse complement.
CATGTCGCAACATTGCAATGCGACGCGAATCTTTACAAGATGGGGTTCGCGTAGCGCTCACCTTGGTCGCTCTTTGCCCAGACGCAGGCTATGCGGGCTTCTGCATGAAGACCCATTGTACCGGCCCCCACGGTTGCTCGTCTGCCCACGCAATGGCATCTGCGACGCTTAGGAACTCGCCGCCGCTCGTAGCACCTACATAATAGACGAAACCGTCAGCCGTTGCGGGAATCGGAGCACCTGAATCCACAACGAATTCGTCAGTCTTGTCGTCCTCTACCCAGCGAGAAGATGCCAGCGCGGCAGGACGGGCTAACAACTCTATTTCGCGTGGCACCTTACCGTCGTAAAGCCACGTTCCAACTGCTACTACGGTCCAGTCGCGCTCGTGAGCCATCGTTCGCCCCAAAGTCCTTACTGCCAGACCGCATCCATGAACCACAGAAGGAGATTCAAAGTCGAGATCACGGTAACAGCCAGCCTTACTTTCCCCCTTCCCGTAAGCCCCGCCGCGAGACCGAGCAACGCCGTAAGACTGCCGACTCGTATGCAAAATAGCTCAACTGGATGATAGAACGCATAGCCACCTGTGACGGTCGCGTGAATGAAAAGGAATGCGCCAAGAATCGTAGAGACCGTGGCAGAGCAGAGTCCAGCAACGAACGCGATCGCTCTCCATCTCGGAGCGGCCTTGTCGCGCGACTTGAACCAAATAGTCCAAGACCAAAGAAGGCAGCCCCAAAGGGATAGAAAAAAGAGCCACCAAATCAATTCCATGTGAGCCCGCATGGCAATTGCGAGCGTATGCTCGTATCGCCGAAATCCCAAGAACCAATTCTCAAGTCCTGGAGAGTCGCGTAACCGGAGATGTTCGTTCCAGTACCCACATGGACCTGAGGCTTGTGTCCCAGTAGATCAGGGAGTCTTGCAACGAAAGCTTCCCGGGCGTATAGGATAGTTAGTGACCACTCCTACGGGCATTCGGCGCCATAACCGGAGTACTAGCCCAGCACTTTCCGGTTTCGGCGTTTATCAGAAGGAGTTGTCGCTTGCGCACAACGACCTGCATCTTAAGGCTGGCATATGCCGCGGGGTCGATGGAAAATGGCGAAGCAGTGACCAGAGGTTGCAATGAGATTGTTGCTGCGCTTCGGGATTGCCGCTTTGGTGGGCTTCTTGGCCAGCTCTTTGATTGCCTGGGCCAGTTATCGACTTGACCCTACGCTGGCCATAAACAGCGACAATGTGCGGTTGCTAATTCGCTTCTCCGTTCCCTTCGCACTTCTTCTCGGTGTGGCCGCCGCCGCGCTTCCCAAACAATTCGTGGGCCAGAGGGGCAGCCCACTGGCCGCCGTCGCCGTAGGAGCTCTTCTCGCGTTCTCGTATACCTACATCGTGACCCGATTTTATATGCTCGGTGTCATCCCCTTTGTTGTACTAATGCTTTCATGTTGGATCTCCAGTGCCATCTCCGCGATGTTAATCACGATCATGGGCAGGCGTTTCGGTGCTGGCGTGGGAGTCGCAGCCCTCTGCCTGTCCGCCATCTTTTTGACAGGGCCTACGTACAACGCAGTGACTCACAACCAGCAGTTGACTGTTGCCTTCATTACACCATCAGGGCCGTCCACAGCTCAATTGGCGGCGCAACCCGATACTCTCGGTTTTGACACCACTGCAGAAATTCAGGCAGTAACAAATGAACTGTTTGAGCATATTCATGCTCTTGGTCTGAATGGAGAGTTCCGCGTGTTGAGTTTGTCTAGGCGAGGTAGAGGAAAGAATAGCCTCGCCATTGTCGTGATACATGGTCCCGTCAAAGAAAAAGCATTTCTACCGGAGCCGGACGCGTCGACTATCGCGTATGTCCAAGAGTCGAAAGATTGGACCAAGATACCGTCGCAAGTTCCTACCCTTCGTCGCGGCATCGAAATATTGCCACCACCGACAGACGCAAGCGATGCGCTAGCCACCTTCCTTATACCAGACGCGTCGGGTGTCAGTTTGGGGCTGGAGATTTATGAGAAGGGTCTGCAACGCTTTCGTTGGACTTCGGCGCAACTGGTGGGTGGCGACGAATGACGACCGGGTTTAGCTACTACGTTCACGAGAGCTGGCGGCAAGGCCTATTTACGGTGTGCATCCATCGTGGCGATTGCATCCTCTGCAACGAGGGTACAGGGCAGGTTGTGGGGTCCCTATTGCGGCGTGGCAAATGGCATGGTCCCTTCAAGAACCGACGGGCAGCTCTAGCAAAGCTCACCACTGTACCGAATATCGCCGCGCGGCTAACATGCGAATGCATTCAATGAGCGCGCACGTCGGCCAAGTCGTGATAAGTTCGCGTAACCGGAAAAGTGTGTGTGACGTACTAGCCCAGCACTTCTCCGATACGGCGTTTACCAGGCACTGAGAAATGCCTCCTAGCTTCGACACATCCAGATGTGACTTACGCGCTTCAACTTCACGTTGATGGGTGTAGCGAGGCCCGCAACCTCTATCGTCCCCCGAAACCAAGTCGAATCAAGTGTCCCTTTCACTGTTACGTGGTGCGTTTCGACTACTTCCTTCTTTGAAGGCTGTTCGATGAGGTGCTCCACCCAGTCGCCCTCCATCGTCAGTTTTCTGGCAGCAATGCGACCTGAAACATGGATGCCGTCTTTATTTGGCTGTCAGCGATCATCTGAATCTGTATTTTTCTGAACGCTCGCCGGATGGGATTCTTGTGCGATGACCTTTTTCCCGGTGAAGGGTTGTATTCTGCGGCGAAGATATTCGATGTAAGGTAAGCGTCCGGTTTAGACCGGTTTAGGCCGTGTAGACGGACAGTCGGAGGGCAAGGATGATGGCCTTTGTGGACACGATGATCGTGTCCACAAAGGTGAACCGTGGACACTTCGGAACAAGCCATACAAGTGAGGGGCAAAGAACCCAAGCGACGCTATCGCACGGTGGAGGAGAAGCGGCGGATCGTGGAGGAGACACTTCAGCCCGGCGCTTCGGTCGCGCGCGTAGCGCGAGCGCATGGAGTGAACGCGAACCAGGTGTTTGGATGGCGGCGGCTGTATCAGCAAGGACGGCTGGAACGCAGGTCCAGTGAGACGCCCGATCTGCTGCCGGTTCGCGTGATCGGCACCACAGCGATGGAAGCAGCGCGATCGACGGGCACGCGGAGACGGCGAACATCTTCCGGGATGATTCACGTGGAGCTTCCGAAAGGGCAACTGCGGATTGCCGGGCGCGTCGATGCGGAGGCGCTGCGCGTGGTGCTGGAGCAGTTGCTCGGATGATGGGCTTGCCTGCAGGAACGCGCATCTGGATTGTAGCGGGCGTGACGGACATGCGGCGCGGTTTTGTGGGACTGGCGGGCATGGTGCAGACGGCCCTTCAGGAAAATCCGTTCTCCGGACACGTATTCCTCTTTCGTGGGCGTCGCGGCGATCTCGTCAAAATGCTCTGGTGGGATGGCGACGGGCTGTGTCTGTTTGCCAAGAGACTGGAGCGCGGAAGATTCACTTGGCCACAAGCGGCGAGTGGAACGGTTTCGCTCACACCGGCGCAACTCTCGATGTTGCTCGAAGGGATCGACTGGCGACGACCGGTACGCAGCTACACTCCACAGATGGCTGTGTGAGCAAAGAATTTTCAGCTTTCTTGTGCATTTTCATCTGGCTGTAAAAAATCTCGTGTAGAGTGGCGGTGTGAGCGGCACTTCTTCTTCCCTGCCAGATCTCCATCAGCTTGATTCCGACGCACTGAGAACACTTATCCTCTCCCAGCACGAGCAGATTCTTTTGAAAGATGAACAGCTCGCCTCGCGCGATGCGGAGATCGAACAGTTAAAGCTGCTGATCGCCAAGCTGCGGCGGATGCAGTTCGGGCGCAAGTCGGAGAAGGTGGAACGGCAGATCGAGCAGTTGCAGTTGCGGCTGGACGAACTGGAAGCGAGCCGGGCAGAGCGGGCATCTTCTGCTGCTACGCCTGAAACACATCGTGCGACGAAACCAGTGCGGCGGCCGCTGCCGGAACACTTGCCGCGCGAGACGAGGCAGATTCTGCCGAAGCAAACTGTATGTCCGGACTGCGGCGGAGAGTTGAAGCGTCTGGGCGAAGACGTGTCGGAGATGCTGGAGTGGGTTCCGGCGAGTTTCAAAGTGATCCGGCAGGTGCGGCCGAAGGTGGCCTGCGGGCGCTGTGACAAGATCGTGCAAGCCGAAGCACCGAGCCGTCCAATCGCGCGAGGCCTGGCCGGTCCGGGACTGCTGGCCCACGTGCTGGTGTCAAAGTACTGCGATCATCTTCCGCTGTACCGGCAGGAAGAGATCTACGAGCGCGAAGGCGTGGAACTGGACCGCGCGACGCTGGCCGATTGGGTGGGCGGCGCGAGCGGATTACTTCAGCCGCTGGTGGAAGCGCTGCGGCATCACGTGCTGAGCGCGACGAAGCTGCATGTCGATGACACGCCGGTGCCCGTGCTCGCGCCAGGACTGGGAAAAACAAAGCTGGGCCGGCTGTGGGCCTACGTGCGCGACGACCGGCCCGCCGGAGATGCGACGCCTCCGGCGGTATGGTTCGCCTACACGCCGGACCGCAAGGGCGAGCATCCGAAGGCACACTTGAGCAGCTTCACGGGCACGCTGCAAGCCGATGCCTACGCGGGTTTCGACCAACTCTACGAAACAGGACGCATTCGGGAGGCGGCCTGCTGGGCGCACGTGCGGCGGAAGTTCTACGATCTTCACGTCGCGCACAACTCGCCCGTGGCTCAGGAAGCGCTCCGGCGCATCGGAGAACTCTACGCCATCGAAGGAGACATCCGCGGGCGGCAGCCCGAAGAACGTCGCCAGGTGCGCCGCGAGCGCAGCCACCCGCTGCTGGAGTCGCTGAAGCAGTGGCTGGAAGAGACTTTGGTCAAGCTGTCAAGAAAATCGGACACGGCCCAGGCCGTGCGTTACGCGCTGGGACTTTGGGAAGCACTGCGGCGCTATGTGGACGATGGCCGGCTGGAGATCGACAACAACGCCGCCGAGCGAGCATTGCGTGTGGTCGCGCTGGGCCGGAAGAATTACTTGTTCGCAGGATCGGACAGGGGCGGCGAAAGCGCGGCGGCGATCTACAGCCTGATCGGCACAGCAAAACTGAACAATGTTGATCCCGAAACGTACTTGCGCGAAGTGTTCTCGCGCATCGTCGACCATCCGATTAACCGCATTGCGCAACTGCTGCCCTGGAATCTCGCTGCTGAGCGACCTGCTGAATCAACTCACGCTGCATAGTCAACCGCACCGGTCAAGACGGCCTCCGAAGCTCCGAACGACGCTTACGATGTAAGTGTCAGGAACAGGATTGTGAAGGAGTTCCTCGATGACTGGCCCGAAGTAGGCCAGGGAATGAATCGGGGACAAGGCTGGGGCGCCTGGTGGTCGCAGGAGTCGACGCAAAGAACCCAACAAGAAAGCCGCCTCGATCAGTGTCAGAGGGAGCCTGCGTTGTTGCAGTTGATGGGCATGGAGGCGGTCCCGAGAACTCGGCAGCGCGGGCGTTTCCGGGAGCTGTTGATAGAGACTCAGAACGGTACGCACGTACTGTTCGGCGTCGCGATCGAGGGGATTCATGGTTTCTTCCTCCGTGCGGTGGCTTCCTGTTGGCTTTCGCGAATTCGGTAACTTTCGCCATCCAAGCGCGTCACATCGGCGTGGTGCAACAGGCGGTCCAGCAGCGTGGCGATACAGGTAGCATTGGGGAAGACTTGGTTCCATTCTTTAAACGATCTGTTGGTAGTCAGGATCACAGACTTGCTTTCGTAACGGCGATTGATTACTTCGTAGAGGATGTCGGCAGCCTTATCGTCAAACGAGAGGTACGCACACTCATCGATGCATAACAGATCGACTTTGCTGTAGGCCCGTAGCTTGCGTCGGCGACCTTCGAACATTTCATGACGCAAGTTTTCGACGATGGCCGCCGCGGTACGAAAGAGAACCGAGTAGCCGGCTAAGACAGCGAGGTGGCAGACGTTTTTGGCGATCATGGTCTTGCCCAGTCCGTTCGGTCCGGTTTGTCGCCCCTACACAGAATGTTGTGCGCCCCGAGATCATGACGCACGTGCGCCGATCCATGAACAAAAACCGAAAGCTGCTTCAGCTTTTGGCGGAGTAGATGGCGCCGAAGATCTACCCAACCGTTGCGGAAACGATCGAAGCTCACCGCTTGCTCATCGAGGAATTCGGCGGACATCACGGCATCCGCGATCCAGGGCTGCTGGAGTCCGCCGTTTTCCGCCCCCAAAACGGTTACTACAACAATCTTATCGAAGAAGCTTCGGCTTTGATGGAATTCCTCGCAAACAACCACGCCTTCATTGACGGGAACAAGCGAATCAGTTTTGTCATGACTGACGTTCTGTTGCGACTGAATGGCTATTTCCTGGACGTCGAGCCACTCGAAGCGCACAAGCTCATCACCCAAGCAATGGAGAAAAACGAATTTCGCTTTCCCATGATTCGCGACTGGATCGTTTCTGTCGTGAAACCGCTTGAGGAGGACGAATAGCGTCGGACAGGGGAGGCAACCCGTCGGTGACATTCAAGGACGTAGAAAACATTGCCCTGAAGTATGTTCAGCGGTGGAACAAACACTTGGGTAGATCTGTGGCAACGTGCGGATCGAATGCGACGATTCATCGTCGCCTATGCCGAGAAGACTTGGTCGCGGAGTTCCGAGAAGCAGCTGCGGCACGACGGGCAACACAGCGAGCCGACTGAATCGATCCCTTCGTCTCCGAAAAGCCGACGTCTGTACTGGACAGGAAGAGGGAGCTAAACTCGTGGTAAGTACGGTTGAAGCGCCCTGGGGCGGTTACAAGTAATCAGGTTACGGCCGCGAGCTCGGCACCTGGGGTTGGACGAATACCTCGAGACGAAAGCACGTATTGTCAATCTCGACGAGGCCCCTATTGGATGGTATTAGGAGAAGAAAACAGGCCATCTGCACGTAGCGCGGCCGCAGCCGCGCCTCGGGTAGCGGACCTGTAATCGCTGACCGAGACAGGTCCGCTTCTCGGTGCGATTCACGGTCTCGCGCGAGTAGGGGAGGCACCGAACCGCAGCGCACTTAGTTTGAGCCCGCGCGCCGCCAGGCGTAGTAGGTGTCGAGCACCTTCAACCTGTCTTGGTTGGGTATGGGGGCTGGCCCTGGATTGACGCCAATCCGCATCACAAGCGGCGCGGCTTCGGTGAACGCCGGCCAAAGTGGCAGGCCCGGACCGTTCGGATCGCCCTTGGTCGCGAAGTTGACCCAGTAGCCCTGCATCTCCTGAGAGATTGCTAGATCCTCCGGCGTCGGCGCAGAGCGGCCACCCACCCCGAGATTGCCAAACACGTAGGCGACCTCCTGGCCGTGACCCGAGCCGTTGGGATCCCTCGCGGTGGGCCGGTTGAAGTAATAGACGTAGGCCTTGTGCTTGCCGTAGGAGGACTCGAGGCGCGCCCAGGTGTACTGGCCCCAGTCGAAAATGGTGTCGCTGCTGAGCTGCGTGGCGGCGCGGGTGGCTTCCGCCCCGGTGTCATGCGGATACGCTGCGAGGATGGCGTCCGCTTCCTTGCCATACCCGCGGCGAACCAACGCTTCGAAGGCGGCCGAATCGGTCTTGCGGACGCCGAAGCCCGCCGCCTCGTCCGAAACGTCACCCACGAGGATGGGCGTGTCGTTGAATTGGCCGTGATGCCATAGATCGTACTGATCGCCCGTGATGACGTATCCGTCGACCGGCGGCCAGAAGCGCGGCGCGCCCGGGGTTCGTTGCGCCGCCAACAGCGTCGCAGCGGGCAGCGCCCGCGCCTCCTCGAGAGTCGAGGCGCCCAGGCTCTTGAGCCACGCATCGCCAGCGGCCTCGGACATGCGCAGCGTCTGAATGCTGCTGCCGGCCCACGGGGAATCCTGCGGCGGCATGAAGTTGGCGCCACTCTCGGAGATCACGGCGCGAAAGAGTCCCTTGGCCAGGGGGGAGCCGGCCAGCATGCTGACCGAGAAACCCCCCGCTGAGTGGCCGAGCAGGGTCACCTTGGACGGATCGCCGCCGAATTTGGCGATATTCGCGCGGATCCATTCGAGCCCGGCGATTTGGTCGAGCAACCCGTAGTTGCCGGACCCGTGGCCGCTTTCGCTGCTGAGCTGCGGCGTGGCGATAAATCCTAGCGAGCCAACCCGGTAAGCGATGCTGACGAACACGACACCTTTCTGGGCGAAGTGGGTGCCGTCGTAGAGCGGAGCGCTGGTCGAACCGCCCGCGAAGCCGCCGCCGTAGATCCACGCGATCACCGGGAGTTTCTCGCGGGATGTTTTCGCGGGAGTCCAAACATTGAGATACAGGCAATCCTCGCTGTCGGCGGTTGCGGGAGCCTGGCTCGTGGCTCCGGCGCTCTGCATGCAGGCTGGGCCGAACGCGATGGTCTGCCGGACTCCATGCCAAGGCGTGAGCGGCCGAGGCGCTTTCCAGCGCAGGGCGCCTACGGGCGGTGCGGCGAACGGGATACCCTTGAATTCCGACAAGCCATCCGCGGCGGTCCCGGTGATAATGCCGCCCGTGACGTGCACGCGCGCAATCTGCGCCATTGCCGGCGGGCCGGCAGCGGCAAGCGCGAGTGCCGTCATTGAAACCGCCCAGATGCCTTTCATATCCGATCCCTCCGCAAATACCTATTCAATGGGCAATGCGATTTTAGTCCTTTGGGGCGACGTCGCGCGACTGGATCAGCCACTGGCCGTCCATGCGGACGAGTTCGTCGATTTCGCGGCCGGCGGCGGCTACGCGGACGGGGACATTCGGGCCTTGCCCGGCGAAGACTGTCTGCCAGTACGCCTGCAGGCGTGCGTGATCCTTGTCGGTAAATTCGAGGTAGCTGTTCATTTCCATATGGTACATGACCGGCCTTTTTTGGCCCTTTGCTTCTGCCGCGGCGTTGCCTTGCCGAAAATCCGCAATCATTTTCTTGAGCGCGTCGCGTCCCTTGACTGCCTTGGCGCCGCTGCCGAATTGGCCATCCGGCGCGTACGTGGCGGCGTACGCGTCCGCGTTCTCCGTGTCGAGGGCGCGCGTGTACTGCCACATCAGCTTTTCGATTTGCAGGCGGTCCTGAGCTTCGCGTTGGGTATCGTTTCCGCCCGCTGCCACATGAACGCCGAGCAGTGCCACAAACAAAATCGCAACGAAGCCAGCAAAGAATTTTTTCATCACGAATCTCCTGATAGCGCCGGGCTAAACCGGCAGGTTGTTGTGAATGAAAGAGTCATACGGTAAAGGCTTAACGAACCATACCGACCTTGAGTCATGTGCGGTTGGCCGTGAGGCCAACCTTGAAGCGTTGACAAAGGCATGTACAGGCCAGCCATCGAGCCGCGAAAGACTACTCCAGGGTGCCGACACTGTAGGAGAAAGTGGAAGGCCACATCGGAGGTCCCGAAAGCGTGAGGGACACCCGAACCCTGCGCGGTCAGAGAACCTGAGCATGTGCAGAAACAACCTGCGCGAGAACCGGGAGAGCCTGTGTTTATCCGCCAGATGTCGGGCGGATCGCGTCAGCAAGTCCCAGGACGTAATCTGACGATGCACGAACATAGGCAGTCGTACAGAGTCGTAGTACCTGCGAAGTCTCTGAACAAGACGGGACGGCCAACCGTCGCGGAAGGGATGGAGGGAAGGGCTCTGGTCAAAGGGAACGAGTTCCAGCGAAACACGACCCGGGCTCAGTACCGGCATATCGTGTCCCGTGAGTTGGAACGCGTGTGGGCGATGGTTATAGAGGGTGCTCATGAGATCCTCTGTCTGTCCCCATTCTCCTTGCGATCAGAACCGGATGCGTTAATCGCGCCCGTCCGGGTCCGTGCGGGGGGCGGGGAGCAATCCCCGTCCCTACCGCGACTTTGTTGACAAGGCGCACGGTCACGCGTTTTCGAATGATCGAGTTGACCGGGCGGATTCTGCACCACGGGGAGTGAGAAAGTCCAGATGTGCAAAGATTCCCGCTGCCGCGCACTCTGCTGCTCATCCGTGACTCTTTTGAGGGACCGAAAGGCGCCACCTCACACATCGACGATGGGGCGCCCAAAACGTCCAAAGCATGATTCTCCACACCTGGAAGTGTGTCTCCGCTGGTCTCGCCCGCGCTTCGTGTCTACAATGTTTGCTCCCAAGGAGCGTCAGCACCCCTGATGAACACGACCGCCAGGACAACTTTGACCGAGGTGCTGCTGCGCGAGATTTCGGCGGGGCTCGAGCGCGAGCATGCGGCGTTTCGCGCGCGCTACCCGGGGCCGTCGGGCGAACGGCAGCCCATTCATACTTATTACTGCGCGGGCGACCTCTTTCGTCAAGATCTGGCGCGGACGCTCAGCGACCACGCGCTGCGCTCGCTCGACGAATTCGCGCCGGACTTCATTACGTTTGCGAAGGCGATTGGGCTTGCCGGCGCCGAACGCCTGCCGGGATCGCCTGGGGCGGCGGCCAATCTTGCCGAAGCGCTTGCCGCGGATCCGGAATCGGCGCGCAGGGAGAATCGTCCTGCGTGGTTTGCGCACATCGTCTACACGCGCGTGCGCGAAAGACTTTTGCGCCGGCCGGTCGAGGATTTGCGCATCGATTTTGAGGATGGCTACGGGAATCGTCCGCCGGACGAAGAGGATCGCCACGCGGCTGCGGCGGCGAGTGAAATCGCCGCGGCGATCGAATCGGGCGGGCCGCCGGTTGGCATCGGGATTCGCATCAAGCCGTTCAGCGAGGATCTGCGCGCGCGGAGCCTGCGCACGCTGGATATTATAGTGACGGAGCTGGCCGCGAAGGCGCGCGAGAAATTTCCGGCGAAGTTTTACGTCAACCTCGCGAAAATCACCGTGCCCGGCGAAGTGACCGCGCTCGCGAACGCCTGCTCGCACCTCGAGAAGCTGCTCGGGCTGCGTCCCGGCACGCTGCGGATCGAACTGATGATCGAGACGGCGCAATCCGTGATCAACGATCGCGGCGAGGCGAATCTGCTTCCGCTGGTCGATGCGGGGCGCAGGCGGTGCGTTGCCGCGCACTTTGGGGTGTATGACTACACGGCCGCGCGCGGCATCACGGCCGCGCACCAGCAGATGCTTCATCCGGCGTGCGATTTCGCGCGCGAGGTGATGCAGGTGGCGCTTGTCGGCACCGGCCTGTGGCTCTCGGACGGCGGAACGAACGTCCTGCCCCTGCCGCTGCATAGCGATGATGGGTCCTCCGCGCTGACCGCGCAGCAGAGCGAGGAAAATCGCGCGGCCGTTCACGCTGGGTGGAAATTGCACTTCGAGCACGTGCGGCATTCGCTCGTCAACGGTTTCTATCAAGGATGGGATCTGCATCCCGCGCAGCTGCCCACGCGGTATGCGGCAGTTTATTCGTTTTTTCTTGAAAGCCTCGAGCCCGCTGCCGCGCGGCTCCGCGCTTTGATTGAAAAGGGAAGTCAGCTGGCCGGCGGGGAAGTGGCCGATGACGCGGCCATGGGGCAGGGGCTGCTCGGGTATGTGCTGCGCGCGATTGATTCGGGTGCGATCACCGAGCAGGAAGGCGAAGAGCTGACGGGATTGTCGCCGGCGGAAATTCGCGCTGGGTCGTTCGCGAAAACTCTTGAGGCACGACGCAAGTAGGGAAGCCTGTGGCAACCCAGGGCTAAAGCCCCTTTTTGTTGTGCGCGCTTTTCGCAGGCCCGAAGGCCCACGCTTCTACCCTGTCGCGCTTCGCGCGTTTTTGTGTCGGACCTGAAGATCCGACTTCCTTAGGCAGAAGTCCGGTCGCAAAAAGAGCGACCGGCCACTAGATAACCGAGAGCATCGCCTTGGGAAGGGGCGCTGGTTGCATAACTGCCGGCGCGAAGCGAGTTTCGCCTCGAAGGGAGGGTAGCGAGCACCCTGCACTCCGCAGCGCGGATGACTCTATTCGCGGCGCAGCGTGGCTTCGATTAGGCCGTGGGGCTCGTCTGTGGGGAGGAAGACGTCGCCGGGATTGGTCATGCCCAAGGGAGATAGATCAACCAGGTTGTAATGCTTGTTGGGCAGCGATAGGCGGATTTCGCGGATCGGGATGAAGCGCTCGAGCACGGTTTTGCCCATGTCGTAGAGCGTGTGTTGCAGCGAGAGGCTGTTGTGGTCGGCGAAAGTTTCGAGCAGCGTGCGCCGCACGTCGATCCAGACGCCGTTGAAATCGATCTTCGCGCTTTCGTAAAGCCAGTCGGCGCGGATGGCCGTCGCGAGGATGCGGTTGCGATCTTCTTTCAGCGTGGTGTATCGATCGCGAATGAATCCCCCGAAGGCGGATTTCGTCGTCTTGAGCGCGATGAGATTTTTCACGCCGGCCTGGATGCTCGTCTTCGAGCGCGTGCCGGTGACGAGCGCGGTGCGCTTTTCTTCGCCGGCGCGCACGAACGAGTGCGCGTCCGGCTTTCCGTCGCGTGTGATGCGCGCCCACAGATGTTCGACCGCCTGCACGTGGGCGCGCTCGATCTGCGGATTTTCCCCGAGGAAGTGGCCGATCAGCACGCTGCAAAATGTTTCGGCGGCGTCGACCGGATGCTGCCGCGCCAGCGCGTAGACCGTGTTCTTCATTGTGTCGGTCGGCAGGATTTTGCTGTTGTCGCCCTGGGTGTGCGCGGTCTCGAAATCGCCCTCGAAGCGGATGTCGAGCGTGAGTTCCTTGATTTCGTGCTCGTCCTTGCCGCGCGTGACGCGCAGGAGGCGCACGCGCGATTTGCCGTAGTCGTTTTGCGCGAGACGAATACTCACCTGTCAGCTCCCTCGATACGTCGAATAGCCGTACGGACTGATCAGCAGCGGGACGTGATATTTCGCCCCTGCGTCGCGCACCTCGAATACGATTGCGACTTCCGGATAGAAGCTCGCGGAGTGGCGCGACTCGAAATACGCGCGCGTGTCGAACGTGAGGCGGTAAGTTCCCGCGGGTAGCGGCTGCGGCGCGAGATCTCGCAGGCGGCCGTCGGCGTCCGTGCTGCCGCGGCCGAGCTGCTTCCATCCGGCTGCGCCTTCGCGCGCTTCGAGCATGACTGGTACGCTCGCCGCCGGGCACCCGAGCGACGTATCGAGCACGTGTGTGGTGATTTCGCTCATGATTCCGCCAGTCCCTTCAAAAGTTTCTCCAGGCGCAGCCGCGTGATCTTGCGCTGTTCTTCCGCCGCGACGCGCAGCTCGGTTTCAGGGTCGTTGGGCATGCGCTGCCGGAGGCTTGCGAGAATTTCGGCGGCCGTTTTTCCCGTCGCGCAGATCAAAAAGACGTAGCCGAATTTCGCCTGATACTCGAAATTCGCCTCGGCCATCCCGGCAAGCGTCTCCGCTTGCGCCTGCTGCGCGACGGACTGCTCGGCCGCGGACCATTTTTTGGCTTTGGCCGATTGTTTTGCCGCGGCTTTTCCCGCGCCGATCGCCGGGTGATGACGAAAGGCCAGGAGCCAATCGCGCCGTGGGAGGGCCGACCAAATCGCGTCGGCCGCCGCGAAAAGATCAGATCCGCTCGCGAAAGGACGCTTTGCCAGCATCTGCGCCGCCCATTTCCTCGCGCCGCAACAATCGAGAAGCGCCCTTCGCGCCTGCGCCGCGGCCAGTTTGTTGAACCGCTCGATTCCGCTCGCGCCGCTCGGTGCTGCTCCCGCGACGCCGAAGACGCGCAGCCGGCTGATTCCGCCGTCGGGGAAGATGTTGAGGCGCACGTGCGTGGCCGGGCCAACTTTGTGCAACTGGTCGCGAAAAATATGGCGCGCGTTCGGCTTGAGCGGAGTCGTCGGCAGGACCTGTTTCCATTCATTCAGCGCGTCGGCTCCGGAATCGGCTGCCGCATCGGCAGCGAAGCAAGCATCGATCGCGCAGCTCTCGGGAACATTTCCCTTGAAGTGCGAGGTGCTGACTTCGAGGCGCCGGATCGTGCCGGGAGTGCCGAGCTTGACGATGGCCCAGTCGTGGCCCGGGCCGCGCCTACGGCGGGTCTCCCAGCCTTCGCCCATGTTGCGCGCAAGGCCCGGCATTAGCATGTTCAGCGGCTCTCCGAAAAACTGATCGCTTGACGCGACGATCTTGCCGCCGTTTTCGATGGCCGCGAGATCGAATTCCGCGCGCGAGCCGCGGCCGGCGCGGGGCGCTGCCTCGCCGTGCACGCGCAGACGCGCCACGCCGCCATCGGGGAAAATATTCAGGCGCAGATGCGTGAAGCGGCCCGCGCACTCGATCGCGAACATATTCCGCGAGTCGCCCGCGAGCGGCGATTCCGGCAGCAGCTCGACCCAGCGCGTTTTCTCGCTCACGAGCGTCTTCCTTTCATTCTTGTACAACGGGCCGTCGCCGAGATCGCAACCCTCGATCCAACAGCTCTCGGGATAGTTGCCTTTGAAGAAGCTGGTATCGACCACGACGTCGCGCACCGTGCCCGGCAGGCCCAGGCGCATGATGCACCAATCGTGGCCGGGCGTCCGGCGGCGGCGCGTTTCCCAGCCGTCCATCCATTTTCCGCGTGCGGTGAATTTGCCCTCGATGAAAATCGGCTTCGACGGCTTGAGCAGATTTTCTTTTGGCGCGAAAAAGTCGTCGTTGGCCGCGATTACGCGGCCGCCGAGCCGCGCGGAGGCGAGATCGACAAGATGCGTGAAATCCGTCATGCGTGTCCCAGGCGCAACACTTGTCCTCCGGGCAGAGATGTAAACTCTCCGCGCTCGAAGATCTTGCGGCCGCGCAAGAATGTTGTCTCGACCACGCCTGTCAGCTCCCGCCCTGCGTACGGCGTCACTTTTTGGCGATGATGGAGGCGCGCGGCGTCGACGCGAAACGTCGCGTCGGGATTCCAGATCACGAGATCGGCGTCGCAGCCCACCGCGATTGCTCCTTTGCGCCCGCCCAGATCCGCGAGCCGCGCGGGGCCGGCGCAAAGCCACTCGGCCAGGTGCGTCACAGAATAGCCGCGCGAGCGGGCCTCCGTCCACACGGCCGGGAGGCTGAGCTGCAGCGAAGCGATTCCACCCCAGGCGCGCAGAAAGTCGCCCCCGTCCGGCAGCTTCATTGCCGGGGGGCACGGCGAGTGATCCGTCGCGATGAAATCGATTGTGCCGTCGGCGAGGCCGCCCCAAAGCTTTTCGCGATTTTCGTGCGCGCGGATGGGTGGCGCGCATTTGAATTCGGTCGCGCCGTCGGCGATTTCGTCGGCCGTGAACGAGAGATAGTGCGGGCACGTCTCGACGCTGATCGCAAGACCCTCGGTCCTTGCCTGCTGCAACTGCGCGATCGAATCGGACGATGCGAGATGTACGATGTGAATGCGCGCCTTGAATTCGCGCGCGAGCCGCAGAAGCAGCGCGATGGCTCCGTCCTCCGCCTCATGCGGGCGCGACGCGAGCCATGTGGCGTAGCGTTTCGGTGATGCGCTTTTCGGCAACTTTGCGACCGCATCCTCGATGGGGCCGGGCAATTCGGCATGCGCGAGCAGCGGCGCGCCCAGTGCCGCCAATTCGGGAAGCGCCGCGCGCAGGTCGGCTTCGTTTACGCACGCGAACTCGTCGACTCCGCTTGGGACAAGGAAGCATTTGAAGCCGAAGACGCCTGCGTCCCATAGCGGCTTCAGTTCGGCGACATTTCCCGGAACCACGCCGCCCCAAAAACCGGTGTCGACCGAAAGCTTTCCCGCTGCGGCCGCGAGCTTTTCGCGAAATGCCGCCACCGTCGTTGTCGCCGGGATGCTGTTGAGAGGCATTTCGACGAGCGTGGTCACGCCGCCCGCTGCGGCTGCGCGCGTCGCCGTCGAAAAACCTTCCCATTCGGTGCGGCCCGGCTCGTTGATGTGCACGTGCGTATCGACGATGCCGGGCATGACGACCGCGTCACCGGCCTCGTGCACCGGAACGCCCGCAGGAACATCGGCAAATGCTGTGAGCGCGACGATCGCCCCGCCGCGAACGTGCGCCGCTGCCGCGCGTTCGCCCTCAGGCGTGATGACGCGCTTGCCGCGCACGATGAGATCCGGTGAGGCGGTGGGAGCTGGCGGCGCCGTTGGAGGATTTGGCATCGTCTCTACTGGGACAACATCTCGATGAATTCGGCGAGCAGATTTTGCGCCACGCGGCGGCGGTAGCGAGCTGTCGAGCGCATGTCGTCGATCGGGCCGATTTCGTGCGCGAGCACTTCCTGGCCTGCGCGCAGCACGGCCGGCGACAAACGCTCGCCGCGTAGCAGCTTTTCGGTTTCGGTCGCGCGCACGACCGTGGGCGCGACGCTTCCGAGCGCGATACGCACGTCGCCCACGCGGCCGGCATCGACCCGTGCCGCGGCGGCGAAGCATACCTTCGAAATCGCCTGCGCGCGCCGCGTGCCCACTTTGCGGTAATACTGCTTCCAGGCTTGCCTCGCGCGGGGCAGGCGAATGCGGCGGATGAGCTCGTCGGCGCGCAAGTCCATTTTCTTGTAGCCGGAGTGAAAGCCATGGTAGCGCGACCAGCGGGCGCCGCGCGCCGAGACAATTTCCAGCTCCGCGTCGTAGACGAGCAGCGCCGGGGGCGAATCCGCAGCGGGCGAGGCGTTGGCGATATTGCCGCCGAGCGTGCCGCGATTCTGCGTCGCGATGCCGCCTGTTTCGGCGGCGGCGCGGGCGAGCAGCGGAAATTCTCCGGCGAGCGTGCCGTTTCGGCGCACGTCGGTATACGTGGTCAGCGCGCCGATCGTCACATGTTCCGGCGCGATTTCGATGCCGCGCAATTCCGGCAGCTTCCAGATGCTGAGGAATTTCTTATGCGCGAGCTTGCCCGCTTCGAGCAGGACCATCAAATCCGTTCCGCCGGCGAAAAGCTTCCACGCGCCCGGCTCGCGCGCGATGCGGTCCAGCGCGTCGGACAGATCGCGCGGCGACTCCAATTCGTACGCCGGAAGATACGACCTCACGGCTGCCGCTCGGCCTCGCGGCACGCTGCGACGACGGATTCGAAAATTTTCATGTAGCCGGTGCAGCGGCAGAGATTTCCGGCGAGGCCTTCGCGAATGTCGGCGTCGGTCGGCTCGGGATGGCGCTCGAGCAGATTCACGGCCGCCAGAATCATCCCCGGCGTGCAGATGCCGCACTGCGCGCCGCCGTGCGCCAGGAACGCCTGCTGCACCGCATCGAGACGATCGCCGTGCGCGACTCCTTCGATGGTGCGAATCTTCGTGCCCTCCGCCTGCGCCGCCGGGACGAGGCAGCTATTCACCAGCGCGCCGTCCATTTCGACAGCGCACGCGCCGCATTCGCCCTCGCCGCATCCTTCCTTTGTGCCGGTGAGGGTGAGCTCTTCGCGCAGCATGTCGAGCAGGCGCGCCATCGGATACGCTTCGAGCGTCGCTGCTTTCCCATTCACCTCGCATTTCACGCGGATTTTGCGCGCGCCTTCAGGCATGCGCCGTCTCCAGCATTTCGGCGAGCACCTCGGGCGTCACTGGAATTTTGCGCACGTCGATTCCCGTCGCGTGCGCGATCGCATTCGCAATGGCGGGCGCGGTGCCGTCGAGCGGCAGCTCGCCGATTCCTTTCGCGCCCGCCGGGCCGCGCAGGTAGGGAACTTCCTCGAACCAGACGCGAATCGGCGGCACGTCCACGGAGGTGGGCATGATGTAGTTGGTCATCTGGCCGTTGATCATGCGGCCCTGCTGCCAGACGACGTTTTCATAGAGCGCGAGGCCGATGCCTTGCGCGACGCCGCCTTCGACCTGGCCCGCCGCGAGGACGGGATTGATGACCGTGCCCACTTCCTGAACCGCTACGAAATCCTCGACGCGGACTTCGGCGGTGCGCAGATCGACCGAAACTTCCGCGACGTAGACCGCCCAGCCGTAGGCGCCGTAGGCGTCGCCTTGATACTTTTCGTCGTCCCAGTGCAGATCCTTCGGCTGCTCGTACTTAGCAAACGATTTCAGCGCGCCGAATTTATCGATGTAGCGCGCGCAGGCGGAGGCGAATTCCTCGGCCGCGTATCCCGGCTTCAGCAATGCGCTATCGATCAGCGATTGCTGGATCGTCTTTGCAGCCGACTCGACGAGCTTGCCGACGATCATGGTAGTGCGCGACGCGACCGTGGGGCCGCTGTTCGGCACGTTCGCCGTGTCCGGCTGAACGATTTCGATCTGCTCGGCGGCGATGCCGAGCGCTTCCGCGGCGATCTGCGCGAAAATCGTGTTCGTGCCCTGGCCCATCTCGGTGCTTCCCGCGAGGACGCGGACCTGGCCCTCGGGCGTCGCCTCCATGGCCGCTTCGGAGGCCAGATATTCCTCGCCCGAGCCGGTGAATCCGGCGCCGTGGAGGAACGCCGCGAATCCGATGCCGCGCTTGATCGCGCCGCTGCCGGCGTTTTCGGAGCGGAAGCGCTCGCGCTTCGTGTCGTAGTCGCTCAGCTCGAAGGCGCGCGCCATCAGCTTTTCCATGTCGACTTGTTCGCGCACCACCTGGCTGACGGCGAGCGTCTCGCCCTGATGAATGAAATTGCGGCGGCGCAATTCCTCGGGCGTGATTCCGACGGCCTCGGCGACGCTGTCCAGGTGGCGCTCGAGGGCGAAGACGCTTTGCGGCGCGCCGAATCCGCGGAAGGCGCCGTGGGGCGGCGCATTCGTCGCGACGGCGCGGCTGCGCACGCGCACGTTGAGGCAATTGTACGGCCCGGCGGCGTGGATCGTCCCGCGCGAAAGGACGACGGGCGAAAGCGTCTCGTATGCGCCACCGTCGATCGTGAAGTCGATATCCATCGCGACGAGCTTGCCGTCGCGCGTGACGCCCGTGCGATGGTGGGTACGCGACGGGTGGCGCTTGGTGGTCGCCACCATGTCTTCGGCGCGGTCGTAGATCATCTTCACGGGTTTGCCGGATTTCAGCGCGAGCAGCGCCGCGTGCGCTGCGATCATCGACGGATATTCTTCCTTGCCGCCGAATCCGCCGCCGGTTTCGGTTTGCACCACGCGAACGCGTTCGGCCGGAAGGCAGAAAATTCCCTTCAGCGCCTTGTGGACGTAGTACGGGCACTGCAGCGAGCCCCAGACCGTTACGCCCTCGGTCGCGCTGGCCTGCGCGATCATTCCCTGCGGCTCGATGTAGAGCTGTTCCTGCGCGCCCGTTTCGTATTCGCCTTCGACGATGATGTCTGCGGCCGCCATCGCGGCATCCACGTCGCCCTTTTCGACGAGAAACGACTTGAAAATATTGTCTTCGCCCCAGATGATCTCTTTTTTGGCGAGCGAATCCTCGATCGTGAAAATCGCGGGCAGCGGCTCGATTTCGATGCGCACGGCGCGGCGCGCTTCTTCGAGCAGATATTTATCGGGATGCGCGAGCAGGACGACGGCTTCTTCGGGGTGATTTACGACGCCGTCGGCGAGGCAGGGCTGATCTTCGATGATCAGCGCGACGCAATTCTTGTCGGGAATGTCTTTCGCGGTGACGATCGTGAACTCATTCCACGGAATGCCGTCGCCGAAACGAATGCCGAGGATTCGGCCGCGCGCGACCGTGCTGCGCACCGTCACGCCGTGCAGCATGTCGGGGAAAGTCAGGTCGTCGACGTAGCGCGCGCTGCCGGTCACCTTCTCGCGCCCTTCTTTTCGCTGCACGGGCTTTCCGATAAGGCGGGCGGGCGTCGGCTTGGTCATTGTTCTGGTCGTTCGCTCGGTAACGGACTTAGCTAATAGGGAACCTTGTCGCTTTTGCGCTGCCAGGCGCGGAATCCTTCGAGCGCTTCCTCGCGCATCATCTGGATCATCGGGATCCTTCGCTCGGCGTGCGGCCGGACGATTTCCTGATAGATGAGCGAATCGTCGAATCCGGCTTCGGCCGCGTCCGCGGCGGTGTTGCCGAAATAGACGCGCTCGGGGCGCGCCCAATAGATCGCGCCCATGCACATCGGGCACGGCTCGCAGGAAGTGTAAATCTCGCAGCCGGTAAGCTCGAAAAAACCGAGCTTCTTGCACGCTTCGCGGATCACCATCACTTCCGCATGCGCCGTGGGGTCGTTGGTCGAGGTGACGCAGTTCGAACCTTCAGCGATCACCTTGCCATCTTTCACCACCACCGCCGCGAAAGGACCGCCGCGCCCCGATCGCACGTTTTCGATCGAGAGCTCGATGGCCCGCGCCATGAAAGTGTTCTTCATCGTTGCCGCTGTACCGCTGGGCGCAGCCACACTAATTCTCGCATGGAGGCAAGTCGCGCCGGACGGCTGCTGCAATTGTAGCGCAGCCGTTTCGTCCGGCCCGATCAAATCCGCACTCCACGTTTCGAAAAGCACGGTACCGGGTAGGGCTAATCGACGTCGGCGGCGATGCGCGGGAGGACCGCGCGGAGGAGGGCGACGAACTGGCCGCGGACGCGCTCGCCGGTTTCGAGGACCTCTTCGTGATTGAGCTCGCGGTCGAGGATTCCAGCGGCGATGTTTGTGGCACAGGAAATCCCGAGGACGCGAATGCCCATGTGGCGCGCGGCGATCACTTCCTGTACGGTCGACATGCCCACCAGATCGGCGCCAATCGCCTTCAGAAAGCGAATCTCAGCGGGCGTCTCGAAGCTTGGCCCGAGCATCGCCGCGTAGACTCCTTCATGCGGCGCGATGCCCAGCCTTTTGGCCTCGGCGAGCGCGATTTCGCGATACGACTTCGTGTAGGCCTGCGTCATGTCGGGAAAGCGGACGCCGAATCGCTTGTCGTTAGGGCCGACGAGCGCGTTCGCGCCCTGCAGATTGATGTGGTCGCGAATCATCACGAGCGCGCCCGCGGCGTAATCGAGATTGATGGCGCCGGCGGCGTTCGTGAGAATCGCGGCGCGAATTCCCATCTGGCGGAAGACGCGCATCGGGAAAGCCACGTCCTTCACGGCGTAGCCCTCGTAGAGATGCACGCGGCCCTGCATCACAGCGACCGGAACATTCTCGACCTTGCCGATCACGAGCCGCCCGGTGTGGCCATCTACGGTGGATCGCGGGAATCCGGGAATTTTTTCGTAGGGAATGTGCGCGGGGCCGGCGAGTTCGTCCGCGAAAGAGCCGAGGCCCGTGCCCAGCACGAGGCCGACCTTCGGGCGCAGCTTCGTTTTCGAGAGGATGTATTTCGCGGCGCGCGCCGCCCGCGCGAATTCGTCGCCGCCCGCCGCAGCTTTCGATTTGCCGGCGCTCATCGCAGCATGATTCCCACCAGCGACGCGGACATCAGGTTGGCCATCGTTCCGGCGAGCATCGCGCGAATGCCGAAGCGCGCCAGCTCCGAGCGCTTGTTGGGCGCAAGCGCACCGATGCCGCCGATCTGGATTCCGATCGAGCTGAAATTCGCGAAGCCGCAGAGCGCGAATGTCGCAATCGTGAACGACCGCGGATCGAGAGTAGCTTGCATCGGGCCAAGCCGCTGGAAGGCCACCAGCTCGTTCGTCACCATGCGCAGGCCGAGCAGATTGCCAATCTTATGGCAGTCGCTGCCAGGGAATGCCGATCACCCAGGCGATCGGCGAGAAAATCCAGCCGAAAATCTGCTCGACGCTCGAGGGAAACCATCCGGCGTGATGCGCCGCGAGAAAGTTGTGCGCGGCGCCGAAGCAGCCGTCGACGAGATAAATCAGCGCGATGAACGAAACCAGCATCGCGGCGACGTTCAGGGCGAGATGCAGGCCGTCGATCGTGCCGCGCGAGATCGCGCCGAGCGCGTTGATGTCCTTCTCCATCTCCGCCATTTCGACGCGGCCCGCAGTGAGCGGTTTCTCGGTTTCCGGCACCAGCATTTTCGCGATGAGGATCGTGCCCGGCGCCGTCATGATCACCGCTGCGAGCAGGTGCTCCGCCTTCACGCCGTAGGCGATGTAAGCCGCCATCATTCCGCCGGAGACGTGCGCCATGCCGCTGGTCATGATCGTCATCATCTCCGATTGCGTCACTTCGGGCAGGAACGGCCGGATCGTGAGCGGCGCTTCGGTCTGGCCCATGAAGATGCTGGCGGCCACGTTGAGCGATTCGGCGCCGCTCGCGCCCATCAGCTTGGTCATCACATGCGCCGCTGCCTTCACGACAATCTGCATGACTCCGTAGTAGTAGAGCAGAGCAAATATCGCGGCGATGAAGATGATCGTCGGAAGCGCCTGGAACGCGAAGTAGAAGCCCTTGGGAGAATTCTTCATGTCCGAGATCGCCGAAGATGAAGGACGAGCCGTAATACGCGAAATCGAGAAACCAGTTTACCGCCGCGCCGAGGCGCTGAAAAATGTAGCGGCCCGTATTCCCAGCGCATCACCAGAAATGCGAACGCGATCTGCAGTCCCAGTCCCCAGGCGACGGTCTTGTGGCGGATGGCGCGCCGGTCGGTTGAGAAAATGTAGGCCAGCGCCAGCATCGTGAGCATTCCGAGAATTCCTACGAAGCGGTGCATCGTTTACGCTCTCCTTGCCCGGAGCTAAGGCCCCCTTTTTTCCGGAGCGCTTTTCGCGAGCCTGAAGCTCACGCTTCCACCAGGAGTCCTCACTCGCGGCTCAGAAACGCGTAGCGCAGCAGGAACAGCACGCTCAGGACCCAGATCAGCGGGCTGATCTCCTTGTACCTGCCGGTAAACAATTTCAGGAACGTGAACGAGAGCAGGCCGAGGCTCAGGCCGGTCGCGATGCTGAACGTGAGAGGCGTCCCGATCACGGTGAGGAACGCGGGCACGGACTCGGTGTAGTCGCTCCACTTCACCTTGGCCACTTCGCCGCACATCAGCGCGCCGACCAGAATCAGCGCCGGCGCAGTAGCATACGACGGAATCGCCGAGACAATCGGCGCGCAGAACATCGCTCCGACAAACAGCGCCGCAATCATCACATTGCCGAGGCCGGTGCGCGCGCCCGCCGCGACGCCGGCCGCGCTCTCGACGTAGCTCGTCACCGTGGACGTTCCGGTCAGCGCGCCTGCGATCGTTCCGAACGCGTCCGCCAGCAACGCGCGGCTCGCGCGCGGAAGTTGCCGTCGCGGAGAAATCCGCCCTGCTCGCAGACGCCAACCAGCGTGCCGACGTTGTCGAAAAGATCGACGAAGAAGAAAACGAAGACCAGATCGCCGAGCCCGAGTCTTGAACGCCGAGCGCAGATCGAGCTTGAAGAGCGTTCCCGAGGGATTCGGCCACGAAAACAGATGTGCGGGCCAGTGGCTTACCCCCAGCGGAATGCCCACCAGAGTGATGATGACGATTCCCAGCAGGATCGCGCTGCCCACGCGGCGCGCCATCAGGATCGCGATCAGCACCACGCCCACGGCCGCGAGAATCACCTGCGGATCGGATGTTTTGCCGAGCGCGACGAACGTCGCTGGATTCGCGACGATGATTCCGGCATTGCGAAAGCCGACGAACGCGATGAAAAGGCCGATGCCCGCCGCGGTGCCGTGCTTCAGGCAATCGGGAATGCCGTTGACGATCTGCTCGCGAACGTTCGTCAGCGTGAGGATCAGGAACAGGATGCCCGAAAGCAGCACCACGCCGAGCGCCGTCTGCCACGGCACGCCCCGCTGCCGAGACGATCGAATAGGTGAAATACGCGTTGAGCGACATGCCGGGCGCGAGCGCGATCGGATAATTCGCCCACAGCCCCATCACCAGCGTCGCGAGCGCCGCCGAAATGCACGTCGCGAAAAGCACGCCATCGACCGGCATGCCCGCCTCGGAGAGAATCCGCGGATTCACCACGACCACGTACGCCATGGTCATGAACGTGGTCAGGCCGGCGAGAAGCTCCTGCCGCACGGTGGTCTTGTTTTCAGTGAGATGAAAGATCCGCTCGAGCAAACGGGATTCCCCGGTAAAACGAGCCACTATAGGGCCGGGAGAGTGACGCGTCAACGAAAGAAGCCGTCGTCTGCCGTCGCAAATCTGATCGAACCGATCAGCGGATCATCCGACATGGTCCTGCTTGAGGTGTCGCGTCCGCCGCAAGGGTCGGCTCACTTCGATCCTTTTAACGCTCGTCCAGTTGTGCCTCGGTGGCGCCGGCTGTCTTCGCCAGCACCACGATGGGAACGAGATTTTCGGTGAGGTGCCGCAGATTGATTTTGAGGCTGCCTTCGAAAAGCAGCGCAGGAAGAACGCCAGATCCAGAGGACCCAACGCCAGCTCGCTAAAACGCGCCCAACCGTGTATGGGATTCGCCCGCGGATCGCAATCACCGCGATCACGCACGCAGGTTCATCTGGCCTTCGGGCCGCGCAGTCGCCTAGGACTCTAGGTGCAATCCGATGGCGCGCAACGAGTGTTGGGGGCCTTTCGAGTTACGCCCCCAGCCCCGCCGCGAGGCGAATCACACTTTTGCGGCGGCCGCCGCGATCTTTGGCAAACCGGAGACGTTCGCCGACGGACGTAACGACGATTGCTCTCCGCGCCTCAGGTGATCTCGTTGGGCCAGAATGACCATCCATTCGACCGCTATCGAGTTGCCAGGCGCGGCAATTACGTCGAAAATACCCATTCGCTTCGCTTCTTGATATTCGCCTGGACTAATGAAGTTAGTGGTCAGGACAACCCGCGCTTTGGCTTTACGCGGACCCGAAACAACCGCGGTCATAAGATCCTGGTAATTGCCATCGGTAAAGCGGCGGTCGCAAAACACCAACGAAATACTTTGTCTTGCCAAAATCTCCCGGCATTGGCTCACGGTCGATGCACAGATTGGGTCCGTGCCCAGTCGCCTGAGGGTCGTGACAACGGATCGGCGCATTTCTAAATCGGATGACGCGACCAGAATAACTCCGAAGCTGTCCATACGTTTCCCCCACCCGTCCCTTGCCGTCCACCCACTGACTTACAGAGCAGGGACAACAAAGGTTAAAGAAAGTTCGGCGGAATCGGGAATCGGCTGTTGACCCTAAATAAATCGGGAATATCCCTGTAGCGAGGCTTAGGTGGGAATTTCGCACGGGCGCGTGTTGGCGCGCTGGATCGGTTGCGTTTAGGCTTGTTGCGGAGTGATGCCGGAATCTAGGGCCGGTCGGCGATGTGCATATTGTGAACGCCGGCGCAGATCGATACGGCCGTGCCGGCCGATTGCGGCACCCACCACATGCGGCGGATAAAGCCGTGGCGGCTGAGTTGCATTCGGCGCGCTCCATAGTCCAGAAGCAGCGGCGCGACTTGCGTTGCACCATAGATCGCAGGCGACGAAGCGAACGGCCGCAGCAGAGGATTTTGCTCGGTGCCACCGTTGGCGATGGCTTGGCGCGTGGAGTAGGCGTCGAACACGGCTGCGCTGTGCTGAGCGATCGATAGCGCGATCCAGCTCCGCCGCGCAGGCAGTCTCTCGACTCCGATTCTGCCGATCGGCCTGCCCGCCAGCGGGGCGTTCGGGAGATCGGTCACCGGCGTCGACTCGAAGTCCTGCAAGGGATGCGCGGCAACAGCCATCGTAATCGCCGTTGGCGCAACGTCGACCGCGCTCGTCGCCAGCTGTATCGCGGAAGCGGACAATTGTTGCGCGCCCACCGGCTGTGCGAAAACGATTGCGGCGGCTAATAGCCCGTAAATCAAGGTATATTTTTGAAATTGGCTGCTTCCCATTTCGGAATCCCTCAGTGTCGGCTTCCATCCCCCCATTGCGAAACGGATGCTTGCGACTTCGAGAGGTTAGCGGCGCGGCCGGAACCGGGCTATGGAGCGATCCTCATAATTTCTCTGGTACCAAGGTCGCCACGCCTCGTTCTACACACACCAGTACCACCGTCCTATAGCTAAACGGCGATGCGGGCTCTAAAGTGGAAAAGGTCGAAGAAGTGTGATGGGGAGACCGGCGTGAGCACACAGGTATGGTCGGGTCGCGGGCTGGAGGGTGCGGACGCTTCGAGGGCCAAAGCCAAGCGCGATGCCCGGCGCAGGAAGCGCCTGCAAGTATCTCTTCCCGTGCATCTTTCCGTGTTCGACGCCCGTTTCCGGGATATTGAAGACGTCGGCGAGGTGATCGATTTCACACGCGACGGCCTGTACTTCGCCACCTGCATGCCGCACTATTTCGTCGGCATGCGCCTGGTGGTCACCTTCCCCTACGGCGATAAGGTTGTCGCGCGCCGAAAATTTCTAGGCTCAATCGTGCGCATGGAAGACCTCGGGCACGGCAAAAGCGGCGTCGCCGTGCGATTCCTTCTGTAATTTCCCCGGATTGTCTCGGCGGCAAAGACAGACTTCACGGCGACCTACAAAGATTTGCGGTTGTCACGCGGAAAAGGACCGGCGAGACGGCGCTACGCAAACCCATCCGGCCTGCGTATTTGCACACTCGATTCTCCTCTGTGGAAATTCGGCGTCTATTGACGCGCACATAACGCCGCGTTAACACGCGCGGAATATGCTCCGGGCAGCGGGGGCCGCAATGAACTTGATGTCTCTTCCGTTTATATACATCCCTCCGATGCCGCCCGAAGATTTCGAGCGCCTCTTGCGGAGGGCTGCCGCCAGCTGCTGGCTGGCGCGTTTCAGGAATCAGGCTTCGCCGAAGGGAGTTCCCACTGTGGATCACTACGAGATTGGAGAAACGGCCGGCGCCATCTGGCAAGTGCTGTCCAGCGACGGGCCGCAGACGTTCGCCGCCCTCATGGAAGAGGTCGACGCGCCTCAAAGTATTTTCTTCATGGCGGTTGGCTGGCTTTCGCGCGAGGACAAAGTGCAGTTTGAGCCCGCAAACGGCGACTACCTCATCAGCCTCAGGCAATAGAAGCGGGTCTGCCTACGCGGAACGCGGCGGTCGAGATCAGCGGCGGGAACTACGCGGTGGAAGACTGAGCCGGGCGGCAAGTCGCGTCGTGGCGACCCGCCGTCCCCGGCGGAAAAACCAGTTTGGGCGAGGCGATAGAAAGTGAGCGATCAATCCGCCGAGGCGCTAACCCGCGAGCGCGACGAGAACGACTTGTCGTCATCGCTGGCTTCGCCGGCCTTGTCGATCTCGATCGAGCCCTTGAAGTACGCGCCGTCTTCGATCATGATCCGCGCAGTCGTCAGGTCGCCGACCACGGAACCATCCTTCTTGATCTCGATGCGGTCGCGTGCGCGCAGATTGCCCTTCACGTTGCCGTAGACGACCACTTCGCGCGCGATGACGTCGGCCGTGAGCTTGGCGCTCGCGCCCACCGTCAGCTTGCGGTCCTCCAGTTGAACCAGTCCCTCGACGGTGCCGTCGATGTGCAGGTCTTCGTTGCCGGTGATTTCGCCCTTTACGTGCAAGCTTGAGCCGAGCCGCGCCGTGCCGCTAGCGCCAGCCCCCGATCCCATCGTCGTCGGATACGTATCCAGTGGTGCCATTTTCTTTGCCTCCCCAAAAGAAGATCCTGCCGGTATTGGTGCTGCTGGTTGTGCGATTGTCTGTCTAGGCTGCTGCGGGAGCGGCGTCCTAGAGGGGGTGTCTGGCTTCTTATCTCCCCACATGTACCCTAGCCTCCTTGGGCCCAAATGCGCCGGACTCTCAGCAATTTCTGTGGACCGGGGATATCAATGTATTCCTGCAGTCCGTCCGTGCCAAATCCAAAATGAAACATTTGTGTCCGGGTCATCACCGCCCGAAAGGACAGGCGAAGCCCAGCCATGCATCCACCGGCTCATTCACGCGATCGGCGCCTTCCGCAGACCAGCACCGACCGATTGCCCGATCGCCAGCCCTTATGAAAGAATCTCGTGCCATGGTGCATCGACTGAAACACCGCGGCGGCCTGCGCGGCTTGCCGCAGGCAGTCTCCCTGAGCATTCTCGCGCTCGCCCTGGCGTCGCCGTCGCCCGCAGCCATCAAGGACCCGGTGCGCGTGGAGCAGGGTCTGCTCGCTGGAGCGGACGGCCGCAGCCCGAATGTGCGAGTCTACCGCGGAATTCCCTTCGCCGTACCGCCCGTGGACGATTTGCGCTGGAAGCCACCACAACCCGCGGCGCCCTGGCAGGGTGTCCGGCAGGCGACGCAGTTCGGGAACGCCTGCGCTCAACCTCCTTTTCCCTCGGATCGTCTGTACGGCGATTCGCCTCCTCCCATCAGCGAGGATTGTCTGTACCTCAATATCTGGACGCCGGCAAAATCGGCGGACGACCGCCTTCCCGTTATGGTCTGGATCCACGGCGGCGGATTCGATCACGGTACCGGCGCCGCAGCCGGCTACGACGGCGAAAACCTGGCCAGCAAGGGCGCGGTCGTCGTTACGATCAACTACCGCCTGGGTATCTTCGGCTTTCTGGCTCTGCCCGAGCTGACCGCGGAATCGCCGCACCACTCCTCCGGCAATTACGCACTGCTCGATCAGATCGCCGCGCTCGAATGGGTGCAGCGGAATATCGCCGCGTTTGGCGGCGATCCCAGCCGCGTGACGATCTTCGGCGAGTCGGCCGGCTCCGGGTCCGTGAGCGTCTTGATGGCGAGCCCGCTTGCGAGCGGCCTCTTCACGCGCGCCATCGGCGAGAGCGGCGGGGATTTCGGTCCGTTGCCCTCGCTCGCCGATGCCGAAAAACAGGGCCAGAAGCTGGCGGCGAAGTTCGGCGCGACGCAGGACGTCCTGAAATCGCTCCGCGCGCAAGGCGCCAAAGCTCTGCTCCAGGCAAGCAGCGGCGACGATGACGACGCTGAAGTGATCGTCGACGGATGGGTGTTGCCGCAAAGCGTCTACTCGATTTTCGCCGTGGGCAAACAGAACGACGTTCCCATTATCGTCGGGAATAATTCCGATGAAGCCACGATCTTTCTGCGGTCGAACGGCACGGTCACCCCGGCGAGTTTTGCCGCCGACGCGCGCAAGCACTACGGCTCGCTCGCCCAGCAGTTCCTGGAAGCGTATCCGCCGGGCTCATCGGATGAGACAGCTACCGCGGCGACTTACGCAGCCTTCCGCGACCGCTGGTTTGGCTGGGACATGCGCATTTGGGCCCGCATGGAAACGGAAACCGGACACCACCGCGCGTATCGCTACTATTTCAGCCGCGTTCCCCCGGGGCCGGGCTCGCGCCTCGGCGCTTTCCACGGCTCGGATCTTGCCTACGTCTTCGAAAACTTTCCCTTTCGCATCTTTTATCAGGATGTGGACAAGCAGCTCGGCGAGACGATCGCAACCTACTGGGTGAATTTCGCGCGCACGGGAAATCCGAACGGTCCGACCGTGCCAGTATGGCCGATCTACGATCCGGAAAAAGACAACGTACTGGATTTAGGCGATCAGGTAAGCGTCAAGTACGGAGTGAACGCGACTGGCCTGGATTTCTTCGACACCTACTACCGCTCACTACGCCCAACGCCGACAGCAGCCAGCCACTAACAGCGAAACGACGGTCTTTCTCGAGCCACTAGCCACTTCTTAATACTTGCGCAGCACCCCGACGACGCGGCCCTGAATCTTCACGTCGGCCGCGGCCACCACGATCGGATCCATCGAAGAATTCGCGGGCTGCAGGCGAATCTTCCCGCCCGGCTCGCGATAAAAACGCTTCACCGTAGCGTCATCCTCGCCCACCAGCGCGACCACGATTTCTCCCGGGTTCGCCACCTGCGTCTGCTCGACGACGATGTAGTCGCCATCGAGGATATGATCCTCGCGCATCGATTCACCCTTCACCTGCAGGACGAAACTGTTTTGCCCGCGCGCAAAATCCGCCAGCGAAATCGTTTCGTTGTCCTCGACCGCCTCGAGCGGCCGCCCCGCTGCGATCCGTCCGGCCAGCGGCAGCTCCACCGTGTGGCGCTCGAGAATCTCCTCGCGCACCGGCTTCGGCAGCTGCATCACCTCGATCGACCGGCTCTGGTTGTACCCGCGCCGGATGAATCCCTTTTTCTCGAGCGTTGAGAGATGCTTGTGCACCGTCGCGAGCGACGTCAGCTTCAGCGCGTGCGCGATCTCCTCGAAGCTCGGCGAATAGCCGTTTTTGTTGATAAACCCTACCAGGTAGTTCAGCACTTCTTTTTGCCGCTTCGTCAGTGCCATCTTTCCCCCATTCACTAGCCGGCATTCGCTCGGCATTCTCTACCGGCCACGGCCATCGCCTACACGTTGGCCGACGGCCCCACTATATGGCGAATCAAAAGCGAAAGTCAATGGTACGTTGGGACAGTTCTGGGCCAGTTCCCGGATCTGCCGGATCGAAACGCAAATCGCGTGCGTCGCGTCCATAAGACGTAGAAGACGGCGATGCCAAAAGCAGTTTCTGCAATCCGCACGCGCTCGGTGTAGAATCCAGCCGCATGCCATGGGGGAATCGACGGAGGGAATGTTCATGGAAAAGGGGAAGGTTCTGAATTCTTTGTTCTCGCGCAAACTTGCCGTCGTCATCGCGGCGGGCGCTCTCACGGTCGCGATCGCGACCGCGGGCCTCGCTCGATCGCCTCGCGCGCCAAAGGCCGCGGGCGACGGCGCGTCGAAAGACGTGATGGGCATGGCCTTCGACGGCCACTCGGCTTCGAATCTGGACAACTCGATCAAATACTGGGAAGTGCTCGGTTATAGTCTGACGAACAAGCCCGAATGGAAGCTCGACAAGGTCGAGAACAAGCTCGACGGCACCCCAGGCGCGGAGCGCCGCACCGCAATCATGAGCGGACCGAGTTCCGTCTCCCATGTGCCCTTCGATCTGTACCTGACCGAATATCGCGGCATCAAGCGCCAGGACTTCAGCGGTCTGGGGTCCAATGCTCTCGGCAACGGCCACATCGATCTCACCGTGATGGACGACTGCAACATCGTCATGAACAAGTTCAAAGATATGGGAATGCTGAAAGTGCCGCAGATGTTTTCCGCGCCACCCAGGCCCGACGGCAAGCGCTCCTTCGTCTTCCTCGATGATCCCAGCGGCTGGCTCGTCGAGTTGTTTGCGAAGCCGCTTCCGGTTCCGGGAGCCCCGCCCGAGGCGCCGAAGGTCTCGAATTCCACCGCCACCATGCAGAATATCGACCGGCTCGGCATTCAGGCCGGCTTCAATCACATCGGCCTCAACGTGATTGACATGCCCAAGGCGCTGTCGTTCTATCAGGGCGTGCTGGGCGGAGACTACCCGGCTTTCACACCGGCCGCCGCACCGGCGCCCGGCGGCCGCCCACGCATGAACATGGAGAACGGCTGGTTCACGCAGGCCACGACGGATGGACAAGATGGACACCTGCGCGTCGAGCTGCTCGGCAGTCCGCAAGGCGGTGAAGCGCCCGACCAGCAAATCTCCGATATCAACGTCAACTACGTCGGCTTCCGGGTGACCGACATCGACGCCGTCTACGCTGCCGCAAAAGCGGATGGCGCCAAGACCGTATCCGAAGGCGGCATCGTAAAAGTGAAGGACGGCCGGGCGGTAATGTTGAAGGATCCCGATGTCGGCGCCTTCGTCGAGCTCTGGCAGGCGAAGTAGCCGAGCGTCGCGAATCTACACGCTATCGGGCGCCCCACCCTTTGCAGTTTTCGCCCGCGAAGCGCACCTCGCTCTTCGCCAGTCCGCTTGAACTTACTGAGTCCCGCATAATATAGAGTCATTCTGGCCACAAAGAAGCCTGCTGCCAGAAGGCGGTGATCAGACGCGGACGGCGGCGCATGCGACGTAGCGTTCGTCGCGCTGTTTCAGTTAGTTGCCAGTAGTCCTGGGGCAGACATTGGGCAACTCGTGCTGCTTCCAGTAAGCCCAGATGTACTCGACTGGATTCAATTCTGGCGCGTAGGGCGGCAGATAGGCCGTGGAAATCCAGCCCTGCAAACTGGCAATGTAGTCTTGCACGAATCGGCTGCGATGCGCCCGGCAGACGGTCCCACACCACCAGCAGCGGCAGGCGCAGATGGCGCACCAAGGCCTGCAGAAAGTCCACGCACCTGCTCCTTCTTCACCGCACCGGCATAGACACGAAAGTAGAAGTTCCACACCGTGAGCCCAGCCGCTACCGACAGACTCTTCCAATTAAAGTTGTATTGCAGGACGGGCGTTTGTCCGCGCGGCGCCCAAGTGCGGCAACGATGCGGTCGTTGGCTCAGACCGCTTTCGTCGATGAAGACCAGGATGCGCCCTTCCCGGAGCGCTTTTTTTTAAGGGCCGGCCACCCCTTCTTCTTCCAGATTGGATCTGCTCTTCATTGCGTTCCCGTGCTCGCCCCACCGGCCGCTGCGGGCTCCAGCCCAGGCGGACCAGAAGCTTCCAGACATGGCCCTCGTGATAGCGCACGCTGAATTGTTGCTCGATCAGGTGGGCCACACGCGGACACGTCCACAGCGGGGTTTCATAGCCCAGCCGCTCGGGACCTGCGAGCAGCAGCTTCTCTAACTGCTGCCGCTGCTTCTCGCTCAAGCGCGGCTTGCGACCCGCACGTCCGGCTTTCTGGAGCGCCGACTTGCCCTGGGTGCGATACTGCTGCACCCAGCGGGCCACCGTTTGACGGGACCACTCGGACCTGGCGGGCAATCTCGGATTGATTCCGCACCTTGTTCGAACAGGCGAATGGCTTGAAAGCGGCGTTTCTCTAAGGCATCAAAATCGCGTCGTACTCCGGCAGGATTTCCCATGTCCAGATTAGATGCAGCCAAACCGGAGAAAGTATCGCTATATTATGCGGGATTCAATAGGCGCACTCCGGCCGCAGCGGAAAGCTTGGGACCAGTCCATGGAGGTACGTTTCCATAGCGTGCCAGCACAGCAGATTATTCTTGGCGAATCCCGACGAATCGATCTCGTAGGAATCATTCACGTGCTGATAGTCGAGCAGAATCGGCACGTGCGGCGGAAGCTTCGGAACAAGGTCCCGCTTGTTAAAGATCCTCCACGAATCGACCGGCAGTTTGTTGAAGGTGTGCGCAAACTCGAGATTGCCGACTCGCGGCGAAGCGAACGTGCAGAGGCTCGCGATATCGAATTTATGTTTGTCGGAATTTTCCATTACAAAGAGAGTGGTGAGAGCCGCGCCCAAGCTATGCCCCGTGACGACCGTCGGGCGACTCCGGCGCTTGCCATCGGCCAAGGGCGCGAACCCGCGCTCGCGTTCCCGCCTGATCGCCAACTGCTCGAGCTGCTCGGCGAAAGAGCCGGCATAGCTTTCGGGAGCGGCAGCCACAGTTTGCATGCCCGGGTGCGACAGGCGGCGCGCCACGACCTTGAGCGAGCTGTAGATTTTGTCGAATCCGCAGGCCACCCGCCCGGCAGAAGGAACTTGCCGGAATGGCACAAGAATAGCGTCGCCGTCGTCGAGCCACTCGACCGCGCCCTCGGTGCCGCGAATGCCAATGATGCGCGAATCCGGATTCGCTATTTCGTGCACCACGATTCCGTAGAATTTCAGTTCGCTGCCCTTGAAAACGAAGTCCGACATGTGAATCCACGCTCCGAGCTCCCAGCCGTCGGGGATGCCGGCAGGGTCGGGACGCAGCGGATCGCCTCCCTGAGGATCGTCGAACATCTTGTACGCCGCGAGGACGCATTGGCCGTACAGCAAAGCCTTTTGCGTATTGAGTGGTTGGCCCAAGGCACACCTCCTTGGCGGATTCAGAGTTGCAGAATTATACTATTCATGGACTGGACCGACTATGGATTAATTGAGCGAAAGCTCTCGGGCGGACGCGCGGGTCTTATCGCATGCTTCACCGCTGCGCCCAAGGGTATTGTATCAATGAAGCACCGCGGCCTTTAGCGCGGCTCCCTCCACCGAGCGACGAGCTGGTAATCGCGATGGCCCTCCCACGCCGATGTAATTTTCCTCCGCGCAAAGCGTAATTCAAAGTAGCCGCAGCCTGATGGAGGAAAGCGTGACGCAAGCCAAAGCCTACAAGGGCATGGGAATGGAGGGCCGAGTTGCGAAGTGGTACGCAAAGACCACTCGCAGCGCCATGGACGACTTCAAGGTGCTGGCGAAACGCATGTCTGAAGGGCTCACCGAAGGATCGAGCGTGCTCGAGGTGGCTCCCGGTCCGGGCTATTTCGCGATCGAACTCGCCAAACTCGGAAACTACAAAATCACCGGACTCGATATCAGCAAGACGTTTGTCGATATCGCGAGCAAGAATGCCCGCGCGGAAGGCGTCGAAGTGAATTTCCGGCACGGGAACGCTTCCAGCATGCCCTTTGAAGACAACACCTTCGATCGGATCGTGTGCCGCGCCGCTTTCAAGAATTTCGCCGATCCGGTGGGCGCGCTCAAGGAAATGCGCCGCGTTTTGCGGCCGGGCGGAAAAGCGCTCATCATCGATCTGCGAAAGGACACTCCCAAAGAGGTAATCGCCGAGCACGTGGACAACATGAAGATCGGTCCGCTCGATTCGGCCTTCACAAAACTGGCCTTTCGCACATTTCTCCTGAGGCGCGCGTACACCCGGGACAACTTCACGAAATTCATCGCCGAAAGCGGCTTTCAAAAGTCCGAGATCGACGAAGCACCGCTCGGCTTTGAAATCTGGCTGGCCAAATAACGGCGCCGCTTCCCAGCGATCCACCACGCGCCGATCGCGAGTCGCTGGCCGCCAGTCACTCTTTGCTCGTCACTTCTTCAATTGCTGTATTTTCCCGCTCCGCCTGCAGTGCTATTGGTTCCTCTGCTCGCGGCCAAATCCATTTGCTGCTGCACCTCGCGCCTGAATTCCGCAGGATGCGCGATTTTCGCAAACGGCTCGGGCGTTCCGCCGGTACCGTGAATCACTACGGTGCCATATCCCAAAATTCTGCCCATCGCCGGTTCGTCGATCCGAATGCTTTCGACTTTCGGCAGCATGATTTCGAGCGACCGGCGGCTCAGCATGCCGGTCTTGATGATCACGCGCCGGTTCGTGACGCCGATTTCCGTCGAGTTTCGCCGCACGATGGCCGAGATCAACACGATCGCCGCCACCAACAAGAGAACCACCGCTACGATCAGCAGATCGCGGCGCAACGCGCAAGACGCGACGCCTCCGCCTCCGATGAAAATGGCAAGGATGATCGGCCGGATTAGCACGGACCAGTGAACTCCTGTCCGGTAGACGAGCGTTTCCCCCGCGACAAGGTTTTTCGCTACGTAGCTCATACGGTCTCCGTCGAAATAATCGCACACCTCGGGCAAGACGAAGCTCCTTCGCCGCTTGTTGTTTCTTGGAGCGCCAATCTGCCCCGACAAATCGCGGGCCGCTAGTCACTCATCGCTAGCCACTGGTCTGAATTGCGGTTTTCCCGTTCCGGCCGCGGTGCTACACTGTGTTGTTGGGCGCGAGCATTTTGCGGCCACCGTCTGGTTCAGGGGGAAGGCGGTCGCGGCATCTCGCGGGTTTGGTTCGTCATCTAACGAAGGGTGGGGAATAACGGAATAATATGTCCACAACTTTAACGCAGCCGCACGTTCGCAAGCGCGAAAAACTCGAACAAGCCGTCATCCGGTTTTGCGGCGATTCCGGCGACGGCATGCAGATCACCGGCAGCCAGTTCACGAATACGGTCGCGCTCTATGGCAACGACCTCGCCACGCTTCCCGACTTCCCGGCCGAAATTCGCGCCCCTGCCGGCACGCTTCCGGGCGTCAGCGGCTTCCAGGTCCATTTTTCGTCGAACGACGTGTACACGCCCGGCGATGCCGTCGATGCGCTGGTCGCCATGAATCCCGGCGGCGCTGAAAATGAACCTCGCGCGACCTGAAGCCCAACGGCATCCTGATCGTCAATCTCGACGATTTCGGCGAAATCGATCTGCGCAAGGCGCAGATGACCGCAAATCCGCTCGAGGATCATTCGCTCGACGGCTACCGCCTGTTTCCCGTCGAGCTGACCAAGCTCACGCGCGCCGCGCTGAAGGATCTGGGCCTCGACGCCAAGAGCATGGACCGCTGCAAGAATTTCTTCGCGCTCGGGCATGTGCTACTGGCTCTACAACCGCTCGATGGACACCACGCTGCGCTGGATCGAGGACAAATTCAAGAAGCAAGCCGGCGCTCGTGCAGCCAATCGACTGGCCATGCAAGGCGGGCTACAGCTACTGCGAAGCCACGGAAGCGTTTCAGATCAGCTACGAAATTCCGCCGGCGAAACTCGCTCCGGGCGTCTATCGCAACATCAGCGGCAACACGGCGCTGGCGATGGGTTTTGTTGCCGCGTCGCAGAAGGCGGGGCTTCCGCTTTTCCTCGGCTCGTATCCGATCACGCCCGCTTCGGACATTCTGCACGAGCTTTCCGCATTACAAAGATTTCGGCGTGATCACGTTTCAGGCCGAAGACGAAATCGCCGCCATCACTTCGGCGATCGGCGCGGCCTACGCCGGCGCACTGGGACTCACCACCACTTCCGGCCCTGGCATGGCGCTGAAGACCGAAGCGCTCGGCCTCGCCGTCGCGGTCGAACTGCCGCTCGTGATTTGCGACATCCAGCGCGGCGGGCCTTCCACCGGTCTTGCCGACAAAAACCGAGCAGGCCGATCTGCTGCAAGCGCTCTTCGGCACGCAATTCCGAAGCGCCGATTCCGGTTCTCGCGCCGCCACGCCCGGCGACTGCTTCTGGATCGCGCTCGAAGCGAGCCGCATCGCCATCAAGTACATGGTGCCGGTGATCATTCTTTCCGACGGCTACCTCGCCAACGGCGCCGAGCCGTGGCGCATTCCGAACGTCGAGCGATCTTCCTGAAATTCCCGTGCACTTCGAGACGAATCCGGTGGACTTTCATCCTTACCAGCGCGATCCCGAAACGCTCGCGCGTCCGTGGGCGGTTCCCGGCACGCCGGGCCTCGAGCACCGCATCGGCGGCCTCGAAAAGCAGGACGTCACCGGCAACGTGAACTACGAGCCGCTGAATCACGAGAAGCATGGTTCGGCTGCGCGCCGAGAAAGTCGCGGCGCATCGTGCAGGATGTTCCGGACGTCGTTCCCGCGGGCGATCCCGCAGGCGATCTGCTGATCGTCGCTGGGGCTCGACGCACGGCCCGATCACCGCAGCGCTGAAAGCGCAGCGCGAAAAGGGCCGCAAGATCGGCCACGTTCATCTGCGCCATCTGAATCCGCTGCCGAAAAATCTCGGCGATTCTCGAAGCGCTACGACAAGGTTCTCGTCCCGGAAATGAACATGGGCCAGCTGGTGATGCTGCTGCGCGCGAAATATCTGGTCGACGCGCAGGGCTACAACAAAATTCAGGGCAAGCCCTTCAAGCAGTCCGAGCTCGAACACAAGATCGAAGAAATGCTCGGCCGCGGACGGGAGACATTCGATGAGCCACGGCCACGCTGCCACCGCCTCTTACGAAAAAAGATTTTCAGACCGACCAGGAAATTCGCTGGTGCCCGGGCTGCGGCGACTACGCGATTCTCTCCGCCGTGCAGTCCGTCTTCCCGGAGCTCGGCATTCCGCGCGAAAAATTCGTCGTGATTTCCGGCATCGGCTGCTCCAGCCGCTTCCCGTATTACATGAACACGTTCGGCTTCCACACGATTCACGGCCGCGCGCCGGCCGTTGCCACGGGCCTGAAAATCGCGCGCCCCGATCTGGAAGTCTGGGTCGCCACCGGCGACGGCGATTCGCTTTCGATCGGCGGCAACCACACGATTCACATGCTGCGCCGCAACGTCGGCCTGAAAGTGCTGCTCTTCAACAACCGCATCTACGGCCTGACGAAGGGCCAGTATTCGCCGACGTCCGAAATCGGCAAGAAAACGAAATCCACCCCGTTCGGCACCGCCGACCGCCCGTTCAATCCGATTTCGCTGGCGATCGGCGCCGGAAGCCACTTTCGTCGCGCGCTCCGTGGACGTTTTCCAGCAGCACCTGAAAGACACGCTGAAGAAGGCGGCCGCGCACAAAGGCTCCGCCTACATCGAAATTCTGCAGAATTGCAATATCTTCAACGACGGCGCGTGGGAATCGGCTCACCGAAAAGGACGCGCGCAGCGAGCACGTCGTCCAGCTCGAGCACGGCAAGCCGCTGATCTTCGGCAAGAATCGCGACAAGGGCATTCGCCTGCAACGGCCTCGATCTCGAAGTCGTCGCGCTCGGCAACGGCATCATCCGAAGCCGATCTGCTCGTCCACGACGAGCACCATCCGCGCCCGCCTACGCCTTCCTGCTCGCGCACATGGAAGAGCGCCCGGGCTTCCCCACGCCGATCGGCGTCTTGCGCTCGTGGGACGACGTCCCGCGCTACGAAGATCTGATCACCGCGCAGATTCGCGAAGTGCAGGCCAAGCGCGGCAAAGGCGATCTCGCCAAACTGCTGCGCGCCGGCGACACCTGGGAAGTCCGCGCATAGCGGAAAGTCCGCGCCCGAGAATCCTAAGAGCTCAGTTCCTGATCTATGTCCCGGCTTCGCGTCCACAGTTTCGCAATCTCCCTCGACGGCTACGGCGCCGGCCCCAATCAGGATCTTGCGAATCCGCTTGGCGTTGGCGGCACGGCGCTGCACGAGTGGTTCTTGCGGACACGCACCTTCCGAC
Organism: uncultured Acidobacteriota bacterium; assembly: GCA_963836125.1. GTDB lineage: Bacteria > Acidobacteriota > Terriglobia > Acidiferrales > UBA7541 > Palsa-295. Next base: position 527,500 of record CAWIIK010000011.1, on the reverse strand, counting down.
AGCTGGTTGGCCAGGACGGCGGCGATACCGGCGTTGACGATGACTTCGTCGCGCGCGGCTTCGACAGTATCGGTGCGTGGATCATCGGCCGGAACATGTTTGGGCCGATCCGAGGGCCATGGCCGGACGAGGCGTGGAAGGGATGGTGGGGCGACAATCCGCCATTCCATACGCCTGTTTTCGTGCTCACGCACCACGCGCGCGCACCGATTGAGATGAGCGGAGGCACGACCTTCGACTTTGTCACGGATGGAATTCACGCCGCACTGGAACGAGCTGTGCGCGCGGCGAGCGGCCGCGATGTCCGGCTCGGCGGCGGCGCTGCGACGATCCGCCAACACCTTCGCGCCGGATTGATCGACGAAATGCATCTCGCGATGTCGCCGGTTCTCCTCGGCTCAGGAGAAAACCTCCTCGATGGCATCGACGCGCCACGGCTCGGCTATCAATGCACCGAGCACGTTTCCACCGCCAACGCGACGCACTTCATCATCGCCAAACGCGCCTAGCGTTTTCGGCTTCCCAGTTGGAATTTTGCTTTTCGTCAGTTGCCTGCAGCATCGCTCTGCGGCGGCGGATTCTGCGCCACAGCGGCGTTGCCCGGCTTGAGCGAGGGTATTTCGGCCAGTGCATGATCGCGCGCGGCGACGAATGCATTCCAATCCTTCTTCGCGATGGGATCGGAACTCGGCAGCTTCAGCTTCTCGAAATTCAAGAACGTGCCATGCTGCTCGATGCGGAAATCGAGATGTGGCCCGGTGGCGAGCCCCGTCATTCCGACGAGCCCGATATTCTGGCCCTGCTGGACGCGCTGGCCGTCGCGGACCAGTATCCGCGAGAGATGCATATAATAGGTCGTGTAGCCATTCGAGTGCCGCACCTTCAGCAGGTTTCCATCCTCGCCCTTGCGGCCCGCGAAAATCACTTTGCCGTCGGCAATCGTCTGCACAGGCGTCCCGCTGGGCGCGCCGTAGTCGATGCCCAGGTGCGGGCGGTATTCCTTCAGGATCGGATGGAAGCGGTGGTAGCTGAAATGCGACGTAATCGGCGCGGCGAATTTCAGCGGCGAGTGCAGGAACGCCCGCTTCATCGATTTGCCCTCGGGCGTGTAGTACGCGGCATTGCCGAAAGGATCGTGGAAAAGGATGGCGCGATAGGCGCGCCCGCCGTTGTCGTATTCCGCGGCGAGTATGCGGCCGTAAGAAGCCGTCTCGCCGTTCGCGAGAATCTTCTTCTCGATCACCACGCGAAACGTGTCGCCGGGGCGCGGGTCGGTGTAGAAATCGAGGTCGTAGGCGAAAATCGCGGCGATGCGCATCGCGAGCTCCGGTTTTTCGCCCGCGTCGGTCACCGCCTGGAAGAGTGAACCGTCGATTTTGCCCGCTACACCGGCTTCTTCGGTGGTCGACGGAATCGTCTCGACTTTCGACTGGAAATCAGCGCCGCCCGCATCGCCCGACGTATTGCTCGTATTGCTTGAATCACTGGAACCGCCGCTCGGCCCGCCCGCGGTGGCCGGCGCGATCGAAAGAAGGTGGTCCTCGTCGATGCGGTAGTCGACCTCGCGCAACTCGCCGAGGACCGACCGCCCGATCGTCACCTGATTGCCCGCGCGCACGTGGCGAAAATCGAAAACCGGCAGCGCGGAAGCCACCACGCGCGTAGCCGTCGCCGCGTCGACTCCAACCTTTTGCAGAAATTCGGCAAACGGCAGCCGCGAAGGCACCGCCATCTTGCTGAAAAGGACGACCTGCTGCTGGATTCGTTTCGCTTCGGTAGCGGCAAGCGAAGCCTGCGCGGAAACTTTCTTCTCAGCCGAAAATCGTTCGTGGTAGGAGGCGCCGATGCATCCCGCCGCAATCGCGAGGAACGCCGGCCAGAAAATCGCTCGCCGCAAGTTCTTGCCCGTCACGCCATGCCCCGCCGCGCCTCCCAACCCGCAGTACCCCCCAGCCTAACGCAAGCGCCGTGCGAGAGAAAAGCGAAAATGTGCGCCGCGATTGGTGATGAGTGACGGGGCCGGACCGAAGCAAAATCCCAACACGCCATCTGTCTGGATCGCTCACCGCGAGGGCCTTGATGATCTCCGACGAAAGGCCTTTCGCTCGTCCTCCAGTGCATTCGCGAGCTCCTGAACTCCGCGACGGATCTCCTTCACGTCCACCGCGGCAAATCCGAGTTGCAGTCCCTCCGGCACCCTTCTGCCATGACTGTAACGGTTCACCGGAGTCACCTCCACATTGCGCTTCGCTGCGGCAACGGCCGCTGATTCGGCGTCGATTCCATCGCAGAGCCATCCGGCAGTCTGCAATCCTGCTTCGATGTTTGAAATCTCAAGCAAGCCTGCGAGCCTTGTGCGGGCCTGTTCCAAAAGGACCGAAAGACGCTCCGCATACACCTGGCGCATGCGCCGGAGGTGTCGCCCGAAGTGGCCATCGCTGATGAAGTCACTCCGCACGAGTTGCCCTAGCAGTGGCGTGTGACGAAGGATGAGTGACTGAACTGCTTCGAAGTGACGCAAAAGACTGAAAGGCACCACTACATATCCCGTGCGGCGGGACTCGCCAACGGCTTCAGCCGATGCTGATTTCGCGGAGGCGGCCGCTCGCGACGTCGTAGACGAAGCCGCGGATAGCGATGCTGGCGGGGATCCACGGATGCGAGCGCAGCTTTTGCAGCTGGTGCTGCACATTTTCCTCGATGTTTTGGAATGCGTAGAAGAAGGCGGGGGCGACGGCGGCTGTTCCGGCGCGATTCTGGATGCGAGTGCGCAGGTCATGTTCGGTAGTGTGCATCAGGCCGCAATCGGTGTGATTGATGACCATGAATTCGTGGGTATCAAGCAGGTAGTGCGAGACGAGCAGCGAGCGCAGCGCGTCGTCGGTGACGATTCCGCCCGCGTTGCGGATGATGTGCGCGTCGCCCTCGCGCAAGCCCATCGTGCGGATCGAGAGCCGCGTGTCCATGCAGGTGAGGACCGCGAGTTTGCGCTCGGGGCGCGGCGTCAGGCGGCGCAATTCGTGCGTAAGCGAATAGATTTCGTTTGCGGCGAGAACCTCGTCGATCGCGCTCATAGGACGCACAGTGTAACGTAAAACCAGCACGCGCGATCCCTTCTCGACCTTCTCCGCGCTCTCTGCGCCTCCTCCGCCTCCTTTGCATAATGTTTCTTCGCGTTTTCACGCCCAGGCCCACGCCTCGCCCGGTGCGCGGGGCAACTGTGCGAAAACTGTACGCCAGGCCAGCTTGATCCTCGCGCCGCAATCTGCCAGCGTGGATGTGCGGCAAAAGCCGTCCGCCCTCTCGACCGGGGCCGAACGCTCTTTGAAAATTGGGATCGGACGGACACTTCGCCGCGAGGAAAAAGGCGAAGACCCGCGAGAAAGCGGCCGCACGATGGCAGGGTCCTCATCGCGCCTCATATGACGCTCTTCCAATCGTCATTCTGGCGATTGGAAATCCCTGCAACTCGCTGAAAACACTCGACGGGGGCACATTCTAATCGACACGCCAGCGACACGTCGCGCGGCGAGAAATGGCCTCGAATCGACGCTAAAACGCCTCGCCTTCGCGGCGCTCGCCGTCACCGCGGGGGGCGGCCCCGGCACAAAGCTCAGCCGTCGACCAACCGGCGCGCGGTTTCCCCGAGTCGTTCGAGGTTTTCTTTCGATATCACGGCGTCGATGCCCATGCTGCGGGCGGTCCTTTCGACGTCGGGATCGCCGTACAGCGTGAACAGGATGATGCGCAAGTCGGGAATCGCGCGTTTTAGGGCCGACGCAGCTTCCAGGCCGTTCATCGACGGCATGGCGAGATCGAGAATCACGAGGTCGGGCAGCAGCTTTTTGGCGCGCTGAACCGCTTTTTGGCCGTTTTCGGCCTCGCCCACAATTGTGAATCCGGATTCAGATTCCAGGAGATCGCACACCATCCGGCGCATCAACGGACTGTCGTCGACGACGAGCACGTGAGCTGGGGATGGGAACATTTCTCCCTTGCGATCATTTTGGCTGAGTCGAGTTCTTCCACTCCGATGTCCCATGGACTCGATTTGCAGGCGACGCAGATTCCGGATTGCGTCGGCAATGGCTGCGCGCTCGATGTGCCCGTCGGAACTGGACTTCAACGCTTGCAGACGGTTGACGATGGCGATTTCAGCAACGTACAGGCACTCGCGGCGCCTTTTGGGGTCGGTTTCGAAGAGGGCGGCTTCGTATTTCTGCTGCCAATCCGGAAAGGTATTTCATCTCTGCATCGCACCGGGCGAACTCCCGCCAGTGAAGGTGGCGCAATGGTTTGTAAAAACGCGGGTAGAATACAAAATTCCGCAAAATCGTGTCGAGAATGCTTTGACTGGAGCCGGACCGGAAAGCTTCGTGGTAGCTTGTAAGCTCGCGATGACGCCAAATCCTGATTACGCCGCGATGCTCGACGTTGCGCTGGCCGAGGCGCGCAAAGGGCTGGCGGAGGGCGGCCTGCCGATCGGCGCGGCGATTTTCGACGCCGGCGGCAAAGTGGTCGGCGCGGGACACAATCGCCGGGTGCAGGACGGCGATCCGTCGATGCACGCCGAAACGAACGCGTTTCGCAACGCCGGGCGCCAGCGCAGCTATCGCAATCTGATTATGGTCACGACGCTCGCGCCGTGCTGGTATTGCAGCGGGTTGGTGCGGCAATTCGGCTTCGGGACGCTCGTCGTGGGCGAGAGCCACAATTTTCAGGGCGGCGTCGAGTGGCTGCGCTCGCTCGGCGTCAACGTGATCGACCTTGATTCGCAGGAGTGCGCCGCGCTGCTCTCCGCCTACATCGAAAAGCATCCCAAAATCTGGCACGAGGATATCGGACAGGAGTGATAGGCGACGGTTCGCGGGTGGGAGGGCCGAGCCCGCGACCGCGTCACCTACCTCACTTTCCCTGCACGAACTGCAGCGTGTACGCCGTTGTCGGATCGAACTGCGTATCGATCACCTTCAAATCCGTCAGCTGCTCGTACATCGTCTGCCAGCGCGCGGGGTCCATCTGGCCTATCTGCGCGCCGCTCGCGTCGCTGCCCGTGACGAAGTTGCCGTCGCGCAGCGCCTGCCATGTGAAGTGCATCCACGCGGGATTGAGCGCGGGATTCAGCCTCGCGATCGCCGCATTCGCGGCCGCCGGATCTTTGAGGTAATCGCGCCAGCCCTTGATCGACGCGCGCACGAACCCGCCGACCGCCTGCGGATGCTGTGCGAGAAACCCGCGCGTGGTGAACATCACCCGATACGGGCTGTAGCCCGCGTCGCTCGTCAGCAGGACGCGCGTCGCAATCCCCGCCTGCTGCGCGAAAAACGGCTCGGAGGTCGCGAACGCCTGCTGCACGTAATTCGGATTCGCGACGAAATTCGCCACGTTCATCATCGCGGGCACTTCGTGGACGTCGTTCAGGTTGTAGCGCTTCACGATGTATTCCCACCACGTCGAGCCCGTCTTGATTGCGACCGTGTGGCCGTTCAGGTCGGCGAACGATTGGATCGGCGAACCCTTGCGGACCATGATGCCCTGCGGGTCGTGCTGCATCGTCGCGGCGACGGCGACCAGCGGCTGGCCGTCGGCAATCGACTCGAGGATTTTGTCCGACGAGCTCATGCCGAACTGCGCCGAGCCCACAGACACCTGCTGCTCGACGGAAACGTAGGGCCCGCCCGGCACGATAGTGACGTCGAGGCCTTCGTCCTTGTAGTAGCCCTTCGCCAGCGCGGTGTAGAACCCGCCGTGCTCCGGCTGCGGATACCAGTCCGCCTGCAGGATCACTTTCATCAGCCCGGCTCCGTCTGGTGAGTGATGGCAGCCGACAGCCGCCAGCATGGTGAAAACGACGAGGAGGAAGAGCGCGCCTGTGGAGAAGGCCTTGCGCATACGTTAAGGTAGCACGCGCCCCGCCTGCGCCGCGCGGCAAATTTTCGCGCGCGCGCCGGTGACTTCGGAAAGCAAAGTCTATGATCGCTGGGTACACAGGCGGATTGGCTATCGCGCTCAGCGCGTAAATTCGAGGGCTTGCACGGCGGGATGTTTCGACAGTTCGCGAATGATCGGCGGCGGGCTCACATGTTCGCCCTTTTCCTTCCACTGCACCTTCCAGCCGAATGCCTTGCTGCCGGATAGCGATGCGTTGTAACTCAGCGACAGGCTCTGCGGCGAAATTCCGGCGTCTTGGAGCAGCGCCTCGATTTCGGGCTCGTCCGGGCCATCCGCGCCGACGGTGAGTTTCAGCGTGGCGCTCTGGCGCCTCGGCATTTCATTTTCGATTTTTTTCAGTCCGGCGAGAATTGCGAAGCCTAGTGCGAACGACGCCAATCCCAAGCCGGTTTGGCCTCCGCCGAAGCAGAGTCCCATCACCGTGACGAACCACAACGTGGCGGCGGTGGTCACGCCGGTGATCATTTCTCCGCGCTTGATGATTGCGCCCGCGCCGATGAAACCCATCCCGTCGAGGATGCCGAGCGGGAGGCGCATGATGTCCATCACCACGAAGGAATCGCTTGGCTTTCCGGCCGAACGGATGAGCTCGTTCGCTTCGATCATGGCGATGCAGGCGGCAAGGCCGACTAGCAGATTGGTGCGAAAACCGGCCGAGTGGCCGCGTTCATCGCGATTGAAGCCAATGGCGCCCGCGGCCAGAGCCGCGAGGAGCAGTCGAAGGGCAATGTCGTGCCACGTGAGAATTGTCGGCATAGTCCGCGCGGTCTATCGACGACCGGCCCCATGCATTAGAGCGCGCGGCGAGGGGAAACGTGTCACGCTGCGATCTGCGCGGCGTAGGCGACGAGGCGCGCGTCTGCGCCGCGTGCTGCGACGAGTTGCACGCCCGCGCCATCGCCGACCGGCAGCGCGGCGACCGGCATTCCCGCGAGGCTCACGGGCGTGGTGTAGCGCAGGATTTTGGCGCGCGCGCCGCTGTTGTCGGCGCCGGCGACCAAGCGGCTGACCGGGGCGCACGGCAGGATCAAGTAATCGTGCGCGCTGAGCAGCGCGTCCATTTTGGCGCGAAACGCCGCGTGCAGCGCGCGCAATCGCTCGACCTCCACATCCGTGATCGACGCGCCCCACGCGAGCCGCTCCGCGATTGGCCGCTCGAAATGAGAGAAATCTCCGCCGGTCCTCGCGGTGTGGATCGCGGCCGCTTCGTGCGCCTGGATCGGCGCGAAGATCTCCATCGCCTCGTCCCACCACGCGACATCGATCTCGGTGAGCGTCGCGCCGCGTTCGCTCAATCGCTTGTTCCATTTCGCAAATCCGGCGAGCACATTCGCATCGCAGTCGCGGAGAAATTTGCCGCTGACGCAGGCGATGCGCACGCGCGGGTCCGGGGTATCGGGCGCCGTAGGCACACGCAAGCCAAACAGCGCCTCGGCCAGCAGCGGCGCGTCGCGCAGATCGCGAAACAGCCACCCGAGCGTGTCGAACGATTGTGCCAGAGCGACGCTGCCGCGCCACAAACCGCGCTCACGCGCCAGCGCGATCGACGCGCGATAGCCCGCGAGCCCGCAGAGCGCCGCCGGCACGCGAATCGATCCGCCCGTGTCCGTTCCAATCGCCGCGATCGCCGAGCCTTCCTGCACGCTCGCGGCCGCGCCGCTCGACGATCCGCCCGTCAGTCGCGTCGCATCGCGCGGCTGCAGGCAATCGCCGTACTCGGGATTTTCGCCCGTGATTCCGTACGCCAGCGGATGCAGATTCGTCTTCCCGACGATCGCCGCGCCCTGCTGGCGCAGCCGCGTCGCCACGGCCGAGTCCGCGCTTACGATGCCGCTCTGCTCGGCATAGAATCGCGAGCCGCAGGACGTGGGAAATCCGGCAAGATCGAAACAATCCTTCAGCGAAATTGGCAGACCGTAAAGCAACGGCTTTTCTCGTTCCGCTGCGCCCACGGCTCCGCCGAACCGCGACGGCAACTCTTCGGCCTCGTTCATCGCACGCCTTGCGTCGAGCGCGAGGTACACCGTCTTTCCGCCGTTGCTATTCGCGTGCGTGAGGGCGTCGCGCATCGCCTCGCGCGGCGTCACGCGCCCCGCGATTAGTTCGGCGCGAAGTGTTTGTATCGGACTTGTTCCTGCCGAATTCAGATGTTCGCTCATCGTTTGGCCCGATTCATTCTATCAGCCGGGTGAGTCCACGCCGGGACTGAAGGTTCTCGCCGCGGCCGTGGAGACGCACTATATGCCGCGGATAAACCTGCGCACCCTTCCTGCGTCAGGGCAAGGTGGAAACGCGCTTCGCGCGATCTTTTTGTGGGACCTGGAAGGTCTCACATCCTGAAGATCACTTTGCGGTGTCACGCCCGTCCTTGGCCGTGCTAAATTACGACATGGCGACCCCGGCAGCCGCACGCACCGGCGTAACTCCCTTCGACGAGGACTGCATTCGCGCCATCGTCCGCTTCACCGCGCGCACTTTGGACACGCCGCATCCCGTTCCTTTCGGCGCGCTGATCGTCGAGACGCTCACGGGCGAGACGCTGATGCGCGCGGTCAACGCGGTGCGCCGCGAGCACGATCCCAGCTCCCACGCCGAGACGCGCACCGTCCGCCTCGCCTGCAAAAAGCTGAAGCGCATCAGTCTCGCCGGCTACACGATGTATTCGACGTGCGAGCCGTGCGCGATGTGCATGGCCAACGCGCTGTGGGCGGGCCTCGACCGCGTCGTTTTCGGCACGACCATCGCGGACGCCAATCGTTTCGTGAATCAGATTCACATCCCGGCGAAGGAAGTTTCTCGGCGCTCGGACATGCCCTCCATCGTCGAAGGCCCCGTGCTGCGCGAGCTGTGCAACACGCTTTTCACGCACCCGAATATGCAAAGGGCGTTTCGCACCTGGTCATCGCGCGAGAAGAAATTCAGCAGGTAGAGGCCGCATGCATTCCGATCACGCCCGCGAACTCACCGCCATTCTCGGCGACGGCTCGCGCGTTCTCACGCAGCCGCAGATTGTCGAGCAGCTTTCGCGCGATTTCTACTGGTACTCGCCTGTGCTGCGCAAGCAGCTTGACGGCAAAGTCGGCGACATCGTCGTGCAGCCGCTCGCCACGCGCGAAATCCAAAATATTCTGTGCTATTGCCATGCGCACGATCTGCCCGTCACGATTCGCGGTGCGGGCACCGGCAATTACGGGCAGGCGGTCCCGCTGCGCGGCGGCATCGTCCTCGATCTCGCGCGCATGGACCAGATCGAGGCGTTTGAACCTGGCGGCGTCGCCGTCTGTCAGCCCGGCGCGCGCTTGGGCGTGATCGAAAACGAGGCCCACAAGTGCGGCTGGGAGCTGCGCTGCTATCCCTCGACCATCGTGAAGGCCACCGTCGGCGGCTTTCTCGGCGGCGGCTCAGGCGGCGTCGGCTCGGTGGCGCACGGGAATCTGCGCGATTACGACACGGTCCGCGCGCTCGAAGTCGTTACGATGGAGGCTGAGCCGCGGATCGTCCTGCACGAAGGCCAGGCCGTGCACGAGATTCTGCACGCGTGGGGCACCAACGGCGTGATCTCGCGCATCTGGCTCGCTCTCGCGCCTGCGGTTGAATGGGCGCAGTGCGCGGTCGCCTTCGACACGTTCGACGCCGCGTTCGATTTCAGCGAGCGCATCGCGCAGAGCCCCGAATGGACCAAGCGCCTCGTCACCACCTTCGAGTGGCCGATCTCGTCTTTCTTCGGCCCGGTGCGCCAGTACGCGCCCGATGGCCAGGCGCTGATTTTTTTCATGATCGCCGCGGCGCAGCTCGCCACTTTCGAAGCCGCCGCGCGCGAGGCCGGCGGCGAAGTCAGCTACTCGGGCGCGTATCTCGGTCTGCGCACGCGCCCGCTGCTCTCCGACTACACCTGGAATCACACCACGCTGTGGGCCATGAAAGCGGACGAAGCCTATACGTATCTCCAATGCGCATTCGATCCGTCGGCCGTGCGCCATCAGATGCGCCGCCTGAAGGAGCGCTTCGGCTACGAAATCCTTTTCCACATGGAGTTCTGGAAAAATGGCGAGGGCGTGATGATTCCCGGGGCGCTTCCGTTGGTCTACTACACCACGGAGGAGCGGCTCAACGAGATGATCGACTTCTGCCGCGCGATCGGCGTGTTCGTCGCCAATCCGCACGTCAATTACGTCGAAGGCGGCGGCCGCTATCGCGCCGACAACGTCCAGCTGCTCGCCAAGCGCCGCTACGATCCCAAGGGTCTGATGAATCCCGGCAAGATGCTCACGTTTGAGCCCGAGGCGCCCAGCCGATGAAGACGTGGATTCCCGATTCTCGCAATTTCGCATATCTGAATTGGAAGCAGGTCGACGCGCTGCCGCGCGAAACGACGCTGCTCGTCCTGCCGACGGCCGCCATCGAGCAGCACGGCCACCATCTCCCGCTCGCCACCGATACGCTGATCAATAATCTGCTGCTCGGCCACGCGCTCGAAAAGCTGCCGGCGGAAATGCCGGTGTATGCGCTGCCGCCCGTCTGCTACGGCAAGAGCAACGAGCATATCGGCTTTCCCGGCACGCTTTCGGTCAGCTCAAGCACATTTATGGCGGTGCTGCGCGACCTCGGATCGAGCATCGCGAAGGTGGGCTTCCGCAAGCTGGTCCTCTATAACACGCATGGCGGAAACACGGCGCTGATCGACGTGATGGCGCGCGATCTCCGCGCCGAATTCGGCCTGCGCACGTTTACGCTGCACGGCTCGGGCGGCGTGAAGTACGAAGGCGTCAGCGCGCAGGAACGCGCCTACGGATTTCACGCGGGCGAAGTCGAAACGGCGCTGCTGCTGGGCTCGGTGCCGCAGATCGTCGACCGCTCGGCCTACACCAGCAACTACATCGCAGACCTTGCGAAACCGCAACTGCTTATGCCCGAGAACGCGCCCGCCACATTCGCCTGGCTCACTTCCGATATCGCGCCGAGCGGCGTGATGGGCGATCCGTGGCCTGCGACCGCCGAGAATGGCGCGCGCTGGCGCGACGAAGCTGCTACCCATCTCGCCGCCGCGCTCACCGCCATGGTCCGCTTCGGTGCCTGATCTTCAAGGCAAGACGCTGCCCACATCATCGATCGATTGCGGCAACGGCGTGCGCCTGGAACGCGGCGTGCGCTGCCGCATGTCGGACGGCGTCGAACTCGTCTCCGATCATTACTATCCGGCGCAGGACGGCGCGCACGCTGAGCCGCAGCCGACGCTGCTGATGCGCCAGCCCTACGGGCGCGACATCGCCTCGACCGTCGTCTACGCGCACCCCGTGTGGTTCGCGCGACACGGCTACAACGTGGTGATTCAGGACGTGCGCGGGCGCGGCGATTCCGGCGGCGACTTCTACCCATTTCGCCACGAGGCGCAGGACGGCGTGGAAACAATTGCCTGGCTGCGCGCGCGCCTCGAATCAAATGGCCGCGTCGGCATGTACGGTTTTTCGTACCAGGGGATCACGCAATTGCTCGCCGCCGCGCGGCAGCCCGAGGGTTTGCGTTGCATCGCGCCCGGCATGACGGCTTGCGACCTCTACCGCGGCTGGTTCTACAACAATGGCGCGCTGCGCCTCGCGTCGTCGCTGGGCTGGGGTTTGCAGATGCTGAAGGAGGACACGCGGCGGCGGAAGCTACGCGAGGCGAGCGACCGGCCGGAGCAGGCGTGGGCCGATCTTGCCGCGCAGACAAGCGTTATCCCGTTCCGGGAGCATCCCGCGCTGCACGGCGAGGGCGTGCCGCAGTACGTGGTCGATTGGTTCGATCACGCCGAGCCCGGAGAATACTGGATGCCGCTCGACGTGAGCCAATCGCTCGATCGCATTCGCGTGCCTGCGCTGCACGTTTCCGGGTGGTACGACACGTATCTCAAGGGCAGTATCGAGGGATTTCTCGCACTGCGCGAACGCGCCGCCACAACAGCCGCGCGCGAGCATCAATATCTGATTGCCGGGCCGTGGCTGCACATTCCTTGGGGCGACCGCATCGGCGCGGGCGACTTCGGCACTGATGCGCTGCTCGATACCGACGCGATTCTGCTGCGCTGGCTCAATCACTGGCTCAAGGATTCGGGCGAATTCGCGGGAGAGCCGCGCATTCGCCATTTCGTTCTCGGAGAAAACCGCTGGCGCGCGGCGGAGGTTTTTCCCACCGAGGCAAATCATCATCTGTATCTGCACAGCGGCGGCAGGGCGAATTCGCGCAAGGGCGACGGGACGCTTTTAGCGGCAGCGCCTGCGGACGACGAGCCGTGCGATATTTTCGTTTACGACCCGGAAGTACCGGTGCTCGCGCCTGGCGGGGCGTCCGCGGCGAGCGGGCAGTTCGATCAGGCCGCGCTCGAGATGGGGAACAACGTTCTCGTCTACACGAGCGAGCCGCTCGGTGAGCCCTTGCTGGTTTTCGGCGCGCCGCGCGTGTCTCTCTATTGCGCCACTTCCTCGGCCCACACGGATTTCACAGCGAAGCTCGTGCGCATCCAGCCGAATGGCACGGCGGAATTCATCTGCATCGGCATCGCGCGATCGAGTTTTCTGTTCGACGAGGCCGGATATTCCGCGGATACGGTTCGTCACTGGGAATTTGATCTCGAGCCGACTTCCTGCCTTTTCGCGGCGGGCGAGCGAATCCGGCTCGAAATCGCGAGCGGCGCGTTTCCTCTCTACGACCGCAATCCCGGCACGGCCGTACCCTCGTGCCGCGCGACATCCTCGGATTGGCGGCGTTCGACGCAGTTCGTCTATCACGACGCCAAGCACTGGTCAGCGCTGCACCTGCCGGTAATCGAGGCGGTGCCGTGACGACCCACCGCGCCGTACCGATGGTTGAGATCGAAAACGTCGGCAAGCGCTACGCCACTGGCCAGCCGGTGCTCGGCGGAATCAGTCTGAACGTCACCAAGGGAGAATTCGTGACCCTGATTGGTCCTTCGGGCTGCGGCAAATCGACCGTGCTCAAATTAATTTCAGGATTGACGCCGCCGACCTCGGGCTCGATTCGCGTCGACGGAATGGCGCCGAAAGACGCCCGCGAAATCGTCTCCTACATCTTTCAGGACGCGACGCTGCTTCCCTGGCGCACCGTCGAGCAGAATGTCGTCCTCGGCCTGGAACTCGAAGGTGCGGCGCGGCTCGTGCGCGAGCAGAAAACGGCGGTGCTGCTCGAACTCGTCGGGCTGGGGCACGTAGCCAAATCGTATCCGCGGCAGCTTTCCGGCGGGATGAAGATGCGCGTCTCAATCGCGCGCTCTCTCGCCACCAACCCGCGGCTGCTGCTGATGGACGAGCCATTCGCCGCGCTCGACGAAATGACGCGCGACCGCCTGAACGAGGAAATTCTGCGCCTGCAAGCGGAGCAGAAATGGACGGCGGTGTTTGTGACGCATTCGGTGGCCGAGGCGATTTTTCTCTCGACGCGGATCGTGGTGCTCGCGGCGAATCCGGGCCGCGTCTGCGCCGAATTTGCGGTCGATTTGCCGGTGCCGCGCACGGCGTCGCTGCACGATGCGCCGGAATTCGACGCGCTGGCGGTCAGGGTGTCGCACGCGCTGCGCGCCGCGCTCGCTTCCGAAGAGGCGCCGGTGAAATCATCATGAAGCCGGGCGCCAAACGCCGGCTCCTCAATTTCGGCAACGCTGCGGCTGTTTTTGCGGCGCTGCTCATCTTGTGGCAACTGGTGCTGTGGATCTTTCGCGTTCAGCCGTACATGCTGCCGTCGCCATGGGCCGTGGCGCGCGCGTTCGTCGACCGCTTTTCGACGATTCTGATCGCGCTCGAAATCACCGGAGAGGAATCGGCCGGCGGGCTCGTCGCCAGCATCCTGATCGGCCTGCTGATCGCGTTGATTTTCGCGCAGTCGCGGTGGGTGCGCCGCATGCTTTATCCCTACACGCTGCTGCTGCAGACCGTTCCGATCATCGCGATCGCGCCGCTGATTTTGATGTGGGTCGGCACGGGGACGGCTTCGGTGGGCGTGATTGCGTTCATCATTTCGCTGGCGCCGGTGATTTTCAATACAACGCAGGGCCTGATCAGCGTCGACGAGAATCTCGTGCATCTCTTCCTGATGCACAACGCCTCGCCCGCGCAGATTCTTTTCAAGCTGCGCCTGCCGCACGCCGTGCCATCGCTCTTTGTCGGCATGCGCATTGCGAGCGGCCTCGCCGTGATCGGCGCGGTCACGGGCGAGCTGTACGCCGGCTCGAGCCGCGTCGGCGTGGGAGGCCTCGGCTATTCGATTCTCTATGCATCGTCGCAACTGCAGACGGACTATCTGTTCGCGCTCGTCGCGGCGACGACGGTTCTTGGCTTCGCCTTCTTTTTTCTGGTCATGTTTTTCGAGTGGTATTGCCTGCACGATTGGCACGAGTCGGCCCGCGTTCCGGACGCCGACTCGGATTCTTAGGACTCGGGAGGAGAATCATGCTGCGACTCGAGACGGAAACCGGTTGGTGGCTCGTCACGCACCCGGACCATGCCCGGTTGGCGGGTGCCTTCGCCGAGCGCTGGGGCAACGAAAAGTTCTTGCCGCCGGAGCCGCGCGCCCGCGTCCTTAAAGGCATCGCCCGCCACGACGACGGCTGGGCCGCGCGCGACGCGAAGCCGGAAATCACGCGGCAGGGGAGGCCGAGCGCGTTTTCGGTCGAGCTCGTCGGAAAATATTCCGCATTCGAGGAAATCGATCTCGCGGATTATCTTGCGGTGCGCGACCGCGCGGTGCGACTGATCGCGGCCGAGGATCCCTACGCGTCGATCCTCATCTCGATGCACACGTACAGTCTGCTGAGCGAGCACGCCGACCGCACGACGATCGCCGCGGCGGAATTGCCGCTGCTCGACCGGTTTCTCGAGCAGCAGAAAGAATTTCAGCACGCGCTGCGAAAGCAGATCGCGGCGGATGCAAGCGTGGCGCCAGAGCAGAAAAGCGACAGCGCGATCCTCGATCATTTCCGCCTGCTGCAGGCGAACGACAATTTATCGCTGCTCACGTGCGTGGATTTTTCGCGCCCGGCGAACCTACTGCATCCGCTCCCGCTGCGCGACGGAGGCTACGCGCGCGTCGCGGTGCGCTCGGCGGGCTCGCGGCACTTCGTCCTCGATCCCTACCCGTTCAGCGAGTCTTCGCTGACGTTCAAGTTTCCTGCGCGGCACGTGAAGGGCAAGCTTTTCGGCTCGACCACTGAGCTGAGGGAGCAATTCGCGGCCGCGCCGGTCGAGACGCTTTCGGTGACCCTAAGCGCAAGCTAGGAACGCTCGACAAGAATCGGACAAAGAGAGGGACCGAGCTGGGCCGCCGCCCCTCTCTTGCCGGGTCAGGAACTAGAACTGCAAGGCGAGCGACATCTGAATCTCGCGCCCGCTGCCAATCGTCTTCACAACCTGCCCAAGACCCGTGGGGCAGAAATAGAAGCCGTTGGTGGCGCCGGGTGTGCCGCAACCCGAGGCCAAGGGCGTGGTCCCTTCCAGCGGCAGTTCGTTGAAGGCCAGGTTTTGATCGACGTTGTCGATCGGGATATCGAAGCTCGGGTGATTGGTCAGGTTGAAGATATCGAAGCTGTATCGCAGGTTGAAGCGCTCGGTGAGCTTGGTCTGCTTCACAATCGAAAGGTTCGCGACCTTCTGCCACGACTGGCGGAAGATATTCCGCTGCCCACCGCCCTCGATGAAATTGGTTTCAAACGTGTCGCCCGGCGGAATCGCGCCATTCAAATCGCCTGGAGCGAGCAGGGGCACGTCGAAACACGAAGCCTTGAGCGCCGGGAAAGCGAAATTGTTGCCGGTCGCTCCGGTCGTCGCGTTCTTCGGCGTGCAGCCGGGAGCGAGTGGAACAATCGGGTTCGTGATGCCGTCGTTGATGCTGTAGTAGATGCTTCCTACGGCGCCCGAATAGTCGATTACGCTGAAGGGCTGCCCGCTTTGCAGCGTGATGAGGCCCTCGACGCTCCAACCGTCGGTGAACCTGCCTTCCACGCTGTTTTGCGAGAAGAACGCCGGCAGTTCATAGTGATAGTCGACGTTGAAGATGTGCGTCCGGTCGAAGTCTGAATTTCCGTAGCCGCCCCGCAAATCGAGGGGATTGCTGCCGTTGTAGAAGAGCCCCAGAGCGCTCTGCTCGTCGAGCGAGTGAGAATAGGTGTACGAGAAGCCCGCCTGAAGCCCGTGGCTCAGGCGCTTTTCGACGTGGGCTTGCAGAGCGTTGTAGGACGATACGCCCGCGGCGGTGTACGCTTCCGACTCACCCGCGTAGCCGATGTACGGAACGCGCTCGTCGACGTTGCCGCCTTCGGAATTGAGCTGCTGAAACTCGCCCGTGTGCCCATTCACATCAGGGAGCGGGAGCGGGTTTTCGTCGAAGTACGCGTCAGGCCCCGTCTGCACCGTATAGCCGTAGGTGTAAGATTGAGCGTATGGAGAACCGGCGGCATCCGCGCACACTTTCGCCGGGCCGCACAGTGGGTTGCTGGGAGACGCAATTCTCGCCTGATTGAATGGAATCGGAATGATCTCGTGGCGCCCGAGATTGCCGACGTAGCCGATGTCGATGGCCAAATCGTTGCGCGGCTGCCACTGGATGTCGAGCGTCGAGTTCATGGTGTAGGGGAGCTTGTTGTTGCGCGCGTAGACGCCCAGATAGAAGGGTTGCGCGCCCTGCTGAAGATAGTTTGCGTTCGGTAGCGTTGGCAGGCCGCTGACCGGATCGATCGCCGTGATCGTATTCGGATTGCCCGACGGCGGCGCTTCAAGACTGTCACCCCACGGACTCGACAGAGTCGTTTCACAAGTTTCAAAGGTTCCAGGGAATGCTACTGGACAGAATTGGGTGCCTACAAAAGGCTGTTGCTGGTTGATTCCGAAAGGACCGCCCGGCGTGATGCTCTGGGCGACTCCGGGCGACAGGTAGGTGAAGAGCTCGCCGCGGTCGTAATACATTCCCCATCCGGCCCGGATCACGATCTTGGAATCGAACCTCTTGGGACTCCAAGCCACGCCGATCCGGGGCGCAAAACCCCACTGGCGGCCTGTCAGGGTGGAATTGCTCACTCCCGGTGTCGCGTCGGGACTGTTCCCGGCGACAATCAAGCCTGTCGAGGTGATCGTGTCCGTTGTCGGGTCATAGGCATACTTGCTTGGATCGAAATTCAGAAGGAGTCCATTCTTCTCCGTCAGGCCGCCTTCCCAGTCAAACCGCAAGCCCGCCGTGATGGAAAGCGTGGGACTCATCTGGAATTTATCCTGGACATATTCGCCCGACTCGTTCGCCCGCCAGTGGCGATTGGGATTTCCGGAGAGATACAACGTCCCGGAATACAGGTAATCGTCGGTGAGCGTGCCGGTCAGAAATTGGTTGACGTCCTCGGACTCGATCATGCCCAATTCGTTGCGTCGATCGCGCGTATTGAGCTGGGTGTACTCCCAGCTGCCGCCGAAGGTGATGGTGTGCCTGCCGACAGTCCAGATCGCATTTGCGGAGGGATTAAAGCGATTTTGGAATACGCCGGTAAAGGCTGCCATCGATTCCGCGCCCGCGCCGATGTTGAGCAGCGGCTGGTAAGAGGGAAGGGTGAACCCGTTCGAGCCCATGACTCCGGGCCAGTTGATGGTTAGACCGGGGAAGACCGATGAGCCGAAGGTGTTGATCGTGCAATCGGCAGGGGCAATGTCGTAGCCCGCATTCGCGGTTATGGTCTCACACGCCGAGCCGAACTCCGCCGGCGTGAAAGGCTGCGCGATGGTGCTGTAGGCCTTCTCACGGATAAAGCCAAACGTCTCGGTGACGCTCAGATTGGGCTTCAAGACGTGCGTGTGGTTGAGTGAAAGCACCTGGCTGCCTGCGTCGAGATGCTGGGTGAATCCCGGGAGCGAAGAATACGCAAAGGGAGCCGTGGTGGGATCGTGCTGGTAATAATATTTCGCGGAGAAGGAGTGTTTCGAGTTGGGATTCCAGTCGATGTCGGAAACCGCCTGATCGGCCAAGAAGTAGGCGGTGCCTGGAATCTCTGCATTTTCGGGAAAAGCCTCGACGAGCGCCGGATTGGTGGTGTTCAGTTCAAGAGCGTTCGGATTGGCCGATGGAATCAAGAACTGGCCGTTCGGAAACTTGTAGTTGAAGAACGTGTAAGCGATCGGATTGATATCGCCCGGTCCAAGGCCAACGGTTGGGTTGATCGTCGAATCCGCTAAACCAAGAGCATCGTAGAGATTGTTGTTATTCCCAACTGCTGCGAGCCCGGCCGCGCTCCGATCATCGGTCAATCCGGCTGGAACGGTGATTCTGCCAATTCCGATTTCCTCGTCTGAAACGTGGGTGTGCTGATAGCTGCCGTAAAAGAACAACTTGTCTTTTACGATCGGCAAACCGACGGCGCCGCCCGCCGTGTAGCGGTGCAGGCCCGGATTCTTTTCGTCGTCCGGAATATTCGGGTCGGCGTTATAGAAATAAGGATCCGCGTTCAGCCAGTTGGTTCCGCGATGGCCATAGAGCTGGCCATGGATGTCGTTCGTGCCCGAGGCTGTGGCCATGTCGATGTGCGCGCCGCTTGTGGAGCCCTGCTGGGCATCGTACATCGAGGTATTGACGCGAACTTCCTGAATGGTCTCCGGAGCCGGTGAAGGGATCGCGTCGCCGATCGCCAGATAGACGGAGGAACTGCTCTGCACCGGCAGCGAGCTCAGCGCGGAGGACGTGCTGACGCCCGTCGCGTTCACAACTCTGGCGGATGCCACCTGGCTCGTGGTCTTGCCATTGAACAGGTTCTTCGCATCCACGCCGTTCAAAAGGAACGTGTTGCTGGTATCGCGCTGCCCGTTGGCCCAGATGGGCGCATTGCCGAGGCCGCTGTTCGAGCCGGTGCCGCCCGAGAGTTCAGCGCTGACGCCCGAGGATAGGACGGCAACTCCCGTGAAGCTTCCCGTCGGCAGGGGAACCGCGTCGATCTGCGATTTATCGAGGACGTAGCCGTTTGTGGTGTCGACGGCGTTGAGCAAAGGCGTTTCTTCCACAGTGACAGTCTGGGTCACCTCGCCAACCTTGAGTTGGGCGTTCACGGTATCGGTGCGGTTGGCCTGCACGAGGATCGATGGAATCTTCTGGCTCTCAAATCCCGCATGGTTGAACGTGAGCGTGTAGTTGCCGATCGGCAGATTGACGATATTGTAGGCGCCATCCGCGCTGGTGGTATCGGTGCGCGTGAGGCTCGTCTGATCGTTCACGGCCGTAACTGTGGCGCCGACGATCAGCGCACCGGTCGTATCCGTGACCGTTCCGGTGATGCCGCCGAGCGTCTGCTGAGCCTGCGTGGAAGTTGTGAGGGTTAGCGGCAAACAGAGCGACAACAGGAAAGCAAAAACACCCATCCGTCGAATCATCAAATTCACCCCTCCCAATTGCGATCCATAAACACTTCGCCGGGATCATCGCGCGAGGCCGTCAAGGTCTCGCGATCTCTCGTGGTGCAATGGTTGTGGCTTACCCCATTTGCAATTGCAATCTGCTGCCGGGGAGAGTAGTCCAAGTCCGCGCCCGAGGACAATGCATAGTTTTTCTCCGGCCGATCAGTAATTTTGATGTCTTGATGAAACCCTTATGCGGAATTTTTCAGGAGAGTCCAGATCGTTTAATGACGATTGCGGCAATGCGAGTGCAGCGACGCAGGTGGCACGAGGTTCCATGGCCCTCACCCTGTGCCAGTGCGCATCCCGCCCGTGGAGTGCGGGAGCTTGCTTGTCCTGAGCCCGCCGAAGGGCTCCCGCCGTTTGCCGCCTCGGCTTGCCGGGGCGTGCTCCCCGCACGCGCCACTGGCGCTATCGCCAATTTTCAGAAAAGTCGGCGGGCGGGCAGCAGCGATTTCGGCATCTCCGCGCTGACGGTGAACATGGGCTCGTTGACGACCTGGCTCATACGCAGGTTCATCGCCACGCTGCAAAGCAAGTAAGCGTGGATCGGCGTAAAGCCCCAGCGGTCGACCAGCAGGTCGATCATGCGCGAGGTGGCGGCGCGTGCGGCGCCGGTCGCGTCGGTGGCCGACTCGACAACCAGCCACGCGTCGCCGCCAGTCTCCTGGCCGCGAGACGCGCCGGATTCGACGATCGGTGCGGCGAGGCGCTGCTGCTTGTGAAGCCGGAAACGCAGCGTGATGTCCGCCGGGCACTCGATCCCATTGACGCAAACCTCGCCGTCGCCCTGCGCGGCGTGGGCGTCGCCCGCGGAGAAAAGCGCGCCTGCGTTAAAGATCGGCAGATACAGAGTGGCGCCCGTGGCGAGCTGGCGAACATCCATATTGCCGCCAAACGGCCCCGGCGGACGCGTGCGGAACTCGCCATCTTCGACGCGCGCCACTCCCATCACGCCACAGAAAGGCCGCAGCGGCACGATGGCCGGCGCGAGCGACCGGCTGACAGCGCCCTCGAGCTTCCAGTGAAAGAGGAAAGGATCGCTGAAGCGTTCTTTGAGGAAGCCGAGGCCGGCGATCACGCTGGTCCAGCCCCAGCCCCGGTGAGCCACCTTGAGAACGTCGACCTGCAGGACGTCGCCGGGCTCGGCGCGCTCGACGTAGATCGGACCCGTGAGCGCGTGGATGCGAGTGCGCTCGATGGCCAGAAATTCGGAAAGCGTCGTCTTCGGATGCACTTGCGCGCCGCTCGAATCGACGCACTCGATGTGCACGGTGTCGCCGGGCTGGACGCGGAGCCGTGGCTCGATCGCGCGGTTCCAGACCGAGTGCGTGGGATTGGCGAGAAGCTTGTGCTCGGCCATGGGATTCAGATCTCGACGGACATTTGCAACTCGACGAGCGCGTGGCGCGGCAGGGCGGAAACGCCGAGCGCGGCGCGAACGTGCCGGCCTGCTTCGCCAAAGACTTCGATCAGGAGATCGGAGGCGCCGTTGATCACGCGCGGGGAATCTTCGAAGCCGGCGGCCGCGTTTACGTAGCCGTTCACGCTGATCACGCTTTTCACGGCATCGAGCGAGCCGAGATGCCGCTTGAGCACCGCCAGCTGCATCAGCGCGCAAAGGCGCGCGGCCGCATAACCCTGCTCGACGGTGCGGTCGAGCCCGACCGTGCCGCTGATGATCCCGGTCGCATCGGTCGAGATCACGCCCGCGAGAAACACGATGTTGCCGAGCGTCTTCGCCGAGACGTAATTGCCGCCCGCCGCCGGAGGCTGGGGCAGAGCGATGCCGAGTTCCTGAAGCCGCGCTTCGATGCCCATGCGTTCGCGCCCCCCTTCGCCGGTCCCGCGCAGAGCACTCTAGCATAACGATCAAATTCTTGATGGTCCGCGAGCAGCGCTGCGCTAGGATTGGCCATGCCACGACCCGGAATCTGCCTGGCGGGAGCGTCGATTGCTCTGGCCGCAGCAGCCATCCTTTCCATCAGCTTAACGCCGAGCGCCGGCGCGCAAACCGCTTCCACTCCCTCCAGCGTCCTGCACGAGACGCGCGAGTTGCCTTCGGACCTGGAGCTGGGCGGCGAACTCGCCGGACTGCCGCCGAAAACCACGCGATACGTGACACGGCAGGATCTGCTCGCCATGCCGCAAGTAAGCTACACGGTGACAGACGACCCGAACTTCAAAGGCCTTGGGCCCACGCGGATCAGCGGCGTTTCGCTCGAGGAATTGGCGAAGCGATTCGGGGCCGCTAACGCGGACATGGTCGTGGCGATTTGCGACGACAAGTATCGCGCCAATTATCCGCGCGATTACCGGACGGCCCACCGGCCGCTGCTCGTTCTCAAGATCAATGGCAAAGGCCCGGCGGAATGGCCCCAGAGTGAAGGCAGCGACATGGGGCCCTACCTGATCTCGCATCCGAAATTCACGCCGCGATTCAAGGTGCTCTCGCACGAAGAGGAAATGCAGATTCCATGGGGCGTGGTGCGGATCGACTTTCGTAATGAGAAGCAGGTGTTTGGCGCGATCGAGCCGCGCGGCCCGCACGCGAACGATGCGCAGGTGCAAGACGGCTATCGCATCGCGAGAGAAAACTGTTTTCGCTGCCACGATGCGGGCGATAAAGGCGGGCGGAAAGCGGGTGTCACATGGACGGTGATTTCAACGATCGCGGCCGGCGCGCCCGATTTTTTCATGGCCTACGTGCGAAATCCGAAATCGAATAGTCCGCGGGCGCAGATGCCGGCCAATCCGGAATATGACGCCGCGACCCTGCGCACCATTGCAGCTTACTTCAAGACATTCGCGGCGAACTCTCCTGATGCGACGGGGACGACACAACAATGACGCTGCGCGTCTGCAAAGTGCTGCTGGTTTTCTCGGCGGCGATTTTCTATACGCTCGTCGTGCTCAACAACACGACTGACTACCACTCGAATTACCAGTTCGTGCGCCACGTGCTGATGATGGATTCGACGGTCCCCGGCAACCACGGGATGTGGCGCGCGATCAACAGCCCGGCGGTCCACACCGCATTTTACATCGCGATCATCGCGTGGGAAGCGCTCACGATGATCCTGTGCTGGTGGGGCGGCGCGCGAATGGCGGCGGCGGTCGGAAGCGCGGGAGCGTTCGGGCGCGCGAAAAATCTGGCGATCGCGGCGCTGACGCTGAGCCTGCTGCAGTGGTCCGTCGCGTTTCTCAGCGTGGGCGGCGAGTGGTTTCTCATGTGGCAGTCGAAGTCGTGGAACGGACAGGGTGCCGCGTTTCGGATGTTCACGGTGAACGGAATCATCCTGCTGCTCGTCGCGCTGAAGGACGAAGAAGACCGCGCGTAGCGCGGGAGCCGCCTGCGGGTGAAAAAAAGGAAGTCATTCGTGAAATTCGCGGCGATTTTGGCAGCGCTCGTGGCGTTGAGCTTCGCAGGAGAGGCCGCAGCGCAGGAATCGTTCGTGTTCGCGAGCCCGGATACGAGGGCCTCGCTGACGGATGAAGATGCGCGCGTGAGCCTGACGTCGTTCGAGGAGCTGAACGCGATTGCGATCGCGGACCGCATCGCGTGCTCGATGACGGCCAAGGTGGGCATCTCCGCCGTTCTGGGCATGTACGATACGTCGTCCGAAAACTCCCTCCTGATCGAATCGGATTTGAAGCGAAAAGAAACGGAATATCTGGGCTCGCTGCTCGGAAGGTACGAACGCCAGAAATTCGTACTCCTGTTTTTCCCGCAAGCCGCAGGGCGCGACCGCCTGTGGACGATCCATACGCCGAAATCGTTCGGTTCCGCCGTTGCGGCGGTGCGGCAGGTACACTTGATTCCCGTGACGCTGCGCACCGGAGCGGCTGGGATCGAAATCTGGATCGTCGATATGGGCGACAAATTCGCGCAAGAGCCAAATCAACTGGCGGCGCGGCTGGGCGGCACCGCAACGTCGCAGGACGGCACTGCCGACCTGCTCGGCGATGACGATCGCGTGAAATCGGCGGCGATCTTCGGCGCCAACATCAGCGCATTCGAGCAAACCGAAAAACCCAAGCTTTCGTCGCGCCGATGGACCGAGGCCTGGCACGACGCGTCGACGCGCACCTGCAGCGTAGAAGTGCCGAAATGAGGTGAACGTGTGGCAGAGCGAGGGCCGTGGCTTAGTCGGCCGCCGCGCCGCCCTTTCCTTCGAGGAACTTCGACAGGCTTCCCGCAAAATGGACAAAGTCGGCCGGCATCATAATCACGGTCGTGCTGTTGTTCTCGGCTCCGACCTCGGCAACCATCTGCATCCGGCGCAATTCCAGCGCGGCTGGGTTCCCGACCATCAACTGCGCAGCGTCGGCCAGTTTCTGTGATGCTTCCAATTCCGCATCCGCCTTGATGATCCGGGCGCGCTTTTCGCGCATCGCTTCGGCCTCCATGGCCATCACCTGTTGCATATCCTGCGGAATCTCTACATCCTTCATTTCCAACAATTCAACGGTGACTCCCCAGGCAACCGTGTTCTCCAGGACATTCTTTTTCAGCAGCGCGTTGATCTTGTCGCGCTCTTTCAAGACTTCGTCGAGGTCATGCTGGCCGATTACGTTGCGCAGGCTCGTCAGAGCCACCTGCTGCACGGCCGAGCGGAAGCTCTCGACGGTGAGCACGGCCTTTTGGGGGTCGCTGACTCGAAACCATAAGACCGCGTTGACCTTAACGGTCACGCTGTCTCGCGTGATGGTCTCTTGCTGCTCGATCGGATTTGTCACGACGCGCAGGTCGATGCGCGTCTCGTTCTCAATTCCAAGAGGAATCAGCCAGAAGAGACCTGGTCCGCGCAGGCTGTTGTAGCGCCCCAGCCGGAATACGACGGCGCGCTGGTACTCCCGTGCAATTCTCAGCCCCGAAATGAAAATCCCGAGAAAGATTAGGAGGATTGGTGTGGCGATCCAGGACATACCGTGAGCGTACCATGACCCGTTGGGTCTATCGCTCACTCCCGATTGCATCGGGACTAACTGATAAACGAGGCAGCAAACTCGTCTTACGGGAGGTGCGAGACTCCGTTTGACGGGAAAAGCGGTGTACGCTATAGTTGGCGTTTGTCTCAAGACGGAAAGGTAGACTGAGCTGATGCGGACGTATGTTCCGAAGGGCCGGGAAGCGGAAGCGCTCACGGTGGGGAAGGATTGGTTCGTGGTGGACGCGGAAGGGCAGGTGCTGGGGCGCCTGGCGACGCGGATCGCGAGGCTTCTGATCGGCAAGGACAAGGCGAGCTTCACGCCGAGTCTCGATTGCGGCGATCACGTGGTGGTGATCAACGCCGAACGCGTGCGGTTGACCGGAAACAAGATCGACCAGAAGATTTACCGCCATCACAGCGGCTATCCCGGCGGGCTTGAAGGAAATTCCGATTCGCCAGCTGATGCAGAAGCGTCCCGAAGAAGTAATCCGCGAGGCGGTGCTCGGGATGCTGCCGAAGAACAAGCTCCGCGCACGCCGCGCCAAGAAGTTGCGCGTTTACGCAGGGAAGGAAGCGCTTGCCCGCCACGCCGGACAGAAGCCCCAGCCGCTTGCGCTGTAAGAACAACTGACGGGAAAAATTCGGGAATTGTGCGCTGCGCGGACGAGTCCGCAGACGACGCGATACAGGCAGTCATCAAAGAGGGGGAACGTTGAGTTCAGCCGCGAGTTTTGAAGGCGCAGTGAAACAGCACTACGGCACGGGACGCCGCCGCGAAGCGGTCGCGCGCGTGTACATCAAGCCGGGCCCGGCGCGGTTCACGGTCAATGGCCGCCCAGTGGACGAATATTTTCGCAACGTCGCGTGGAACACCGCGGCGATCGAGCCGCTGAAGTTCACGCAGATGCACGATCAGCTCGAGGTGCGCGCGCAGGTGAAGGGCGGCGGCGTGGGCGGACAGGCCGGAGCCGTGCGCATGGGATTGTCGCGGGCGCTTTCAAGGCTGAATCCGGAGCTGCGCCCGGCGCTGCGCAAGAACGGATTTCTTGACGCGCGATCCGCGCATGAAGGAACGGAAGAAGTACGGGCAAAAGGGCGCACGCCGCCGCTTCCAGTTCAGCAAGCGCTAGTCGATCGGTTTTGTTTCGTGCAAGGCCCGCTCCGAGAAATCGCAGCGGGAAAATTCACGGCCGGGAAGGACCGGCAAAAAAGGATGCTGTTCCGGCAAGCCGGAATCGTCCTTAGGCAGGAAGCTAGGGGCACAAGCATCCCTTCGAAAGGGAGGAGGTACTTTGGGAGTCGAAATTACAATGAAGGAGCTTCTGGAGGCCGGCGTGCATTTCGGCCATCAGACGCGTCGCTGGAATCCGAAGATGAAGGAGTACATTTTCGGGGAGCGTAACGGAATCCACATCATCGATCTACAAAAGACCCTGAAACTGTTCCGCGAGGCCGCGCGCTACGTGGCCGAACAGGCGGGCCAGGGCAAGAGCGTACTTTTCCTCGGCACCAAGCGCCAGGCGCAGGAAGCGATTAAGGAAGAGGCCGAGCGCTGCGGAATGTTTTTCGTGAACCACCGCTGGCTCGGCGGGACGCTCACCAACTGGGTCACACTGCAGAAATCCATCAAGCGGCTGAAGCTGCTGAAGGCCATGTCGGACGACGGACGCATGGCGCAGCTTTCGAAGAAAGAAGCGGCGCGTCTCGACCGCGAATTGAAGCACCTGCAGCAGAATTTCTCCGGCGTCGAGAACATGA
The DNA here is from genome assembly GCA_963836125.1 of uncultured Acidobacteriota bacterium. GTDB lineage: Bacteria > Acidobacteriota > Terriglobia > Acidiferrales > UBA7541 > Palsa-295. The sequence continues at coordinate 501,450 of CAWIIK010000011.1, read as the reverse complement.
CGACGCTGCCGGACACGATGTTCGTGATCGACCCGAACGCAGAAGTGATCGCGGTGCGCGAGGCGCGCCGCATGGGCATCCCGGTCGTTGCGATCGTCGACACCAACTGCGACCCGACGCTCGTCGACTGGGTGATCCCCGGCAACGACGACGCGCTGCGCGCCATTCGCCTGTTCACGTCGAAGATTTCGGACGCCGTTCTCTCCGGGCGCCAGTCGTTCGAGCAGACCCAGATCGCCGACCAGAAGGCCGCGGGCGTGCTGGGCGAAGAGGGCGTCGAGTACGTCGATACGAGCGCGTACGAGCAATACGAAAAGCAGGAAGGCGATTTCGTCGAGGGTGAAGCGGCAGAAGCGGTTCCCGCCGAGGAAGTTCCTACTCCTGTGCCAGACGACGAAGGCTCGGCCCGATAGACCCTGATAGAATCGAGCCGGGTAGTTTGGGCGCCAGAACGCAATGTTGGAATTGCGGCCCGGAATCTGCGCGAAGTGCGGTCCGGCAGTCCTTTTAAATCCAGCCAGCAGGGAATTGAGAGAAGCGATGGCGACAGCACCTGATCCAGGAAAGAACGTACCCGCGCAGCTCGTGAAGGAGTTGCGCGACAAAACCGGCGCGGGCTTTTCCGATTGCCGCGCGGCCCTGATCGAGACGGGCGGCGACATCGAGAAGGCGATCACCGTCCTGCGGAAAAAGGGGCAAGCGGCCGCGGCGAAAAAGGCGCAGCGGGCGACGTCTGAAGGCCTCGTGAGCTGCTACATTCACGCGGGCGGGAAGATCGGTGTGCTCGTCGAGATCAATTGCGAGAGCGATTTCGTCGCGCGCACCGAAGATTTTCAGCATCTGTGCCACGACGTGGCCATGCACATCGCCGCCCTCGATCCGAAGTTTCCTGCGACGCGAGGAAGTGACCGAGGAGATCCTCGACCGCGAACAGCGAAATCTATCGCGAGGAAGCGGCGGCCGCCGGGAAACCGGAGCACGTGGTCGAAAAAATCGTCACCGGCAAGATGGAAAAATTCTACGAAGAGAATTGCCTCTACGAGCAGCACTTCATCAAGGACGAAGGCGCCACGATCAAGGAGCTGGTCGACCAGGCCATCGCGAAGCTCGGCGAAAACGTCACCATCCGCCGCTTCTCGCGCTTCAAGGTAGGCGAGATGGACGGCGGGGGCGCCAGCGCGACGGACACGCCTGAGTCGCCCGACGGACCGGCAACGCCCGTCCCCGCATAAGGCCCGCGCCACAAGACGCAGCGCACGAGGCCGCCAGCCCGCGCCGATTCTCTGCTAGAATGCCCCGGGGGCAAGAGCGGTCACCAAACACGATGAAGGCTGCACCACAGCAGACGCGCACCGATGGCGTGGCCGGGGAAACACCGGTCTACCAGCGCATCGTCCTGAAGCTTTCGGGGGAATCGCTTTCCGGCCCGGATGAATTCGGTATCCACGCAGCAACGATCCACAGCATCGCGCGCGAAGTAAAAGAAGTTCAGGATCTGGGCATCCAGATCGCGGTGATCGTCGGCGGCGGCAATATTTTTCGCGGCGCGAGGCAGCAGGGACTCGAAATCGATCGCGCGACGGGCGATTACATGGGCATGCTCGCGACGGTGCTCAACGGCCTTGCGCTGCAGGACGCCTTCGAAAAGGCCGGCTGCCACACGCGCATGATGAGCGCGATCGAGATGCACGAGGTGGCCGAGCCCTTCATCCGCCGCCGCGCCACGCGGCACCTGGAAAAACAGCGCGTGGTGATCTTCGCGGCGGGCACCGGCAATCCGTATTTTTCCACCGACACGGCGGCCGCTCTGCGCGCGATGGAGATCAAAGCGCAGGTAATCTTGAAAGCCACCCGCGTCGATGGCATCTACGACGCCGATCCCGAAAAAGTGCCGGACGCGAAGATGTTCGAGCGCATCACGTATCTCGACGTCCTGCAAAAGGGTCTCTCGGTGATGGACTCGACGGCGATCTCGCTCTGCATGGACAACAAGATGCCGATCGTCGTGTTCAACATGAACGTGCCGGGGAACCTGAAGCGCGTCGTGCTGGGCGAGCGCGTTGGCTCAACAGTCAGCGCCGAGTAACGCCGCACTGGCGGAGGGCATTTTTTCAATGAGCACGGTCGCCACAAGCAAAGACGCGATCGCGCAAGCGCGAACGCGCATGGAAAAGGCCGTCGAGGATTTCCGCAAGGAGCTCGCCGGAGTCCGCACCGGGCGCGCGAACACCGCGCTGCTCGATCACGTGCGCGTCGATTATCACGGCACGTCGATGCCCATCAACCAGCTCGGCACCGTCAACATTCCCGACCCGATGACGATCGTGATCTCGCCCTGGGACCCGGGCGCGGTCACGCTGATCGACAAAGCGATTCGCACCTCCGATCTCGGCATCAATCCCGCGAACGACGGCAAAGTGGTCCGCGTCCCGATCCCGCCCCTCACCGAAGAGCGCCGCAAGGATCTGGTGAAGCACATTCACAAGGTCCTCGAAAATCACCGCACGTCGGTCCGCAACATCCGCCGCGACATCAAGGAAGCCATCGAAAAGCTCGAGAAAGAAAAAAAGATCAGCGAAGACGACAAGAAGCGCTCGCTCGACGAGCTTGAAAATGTGACCAACTCCGAAACGAAAAAGATCGAAGACCTCTCCGCCTCGAAAGAAAAAGAAGTGATGGAGATTAAATAACCACGAGGAATCCCCGAATTTTATGGCAATAAGACGGGGATCCATGATCCCCCTAGCGGGAGCCTAACCGGGCCGAAAAAGCCAAGAAGACCCAAATTTCCGTGCGATTTTGGATCACGAGGGATTTTTCCACGCCGTGGGCACCTCATGCTGAGGTTGACGTTTCTCCTTTGATTCGCCCGGGCGATTCTCGACTGTCAAGCTCGGGCGAACAACCACACGCTCAGGCTATGACCCCGTGACGATGCAGACGCTTCGAATCGCACTGGCCAACCTGCGGTTCCCGGCGAGTGCCGGGGAATCGGTCACGCTGGCCGAACAAGCCATCAGCCACGCGTCCCAAGCGCGCGCCGACCTTATCTGTTTTCCGGAATGCTACGTCCCCGGCTACCGCGCGGTCGGGAAACGAATCGCGCCTCCCGATTCTGAGTTTCTTGCGCGCGCCTGGTCCACGCTGGCGGCTGCCGCGGGCGAGGCGAATATCGCGGTGGTTCTCGGTACGGAGCGCATTGTGGATGGCGCGCTCCGGGCGACCGCGTTGGTGATCAATCGCGATGGAACCGCCGCGGGCTTTCAGGACAAAGTCCAGCTCGATCCCTCCGAGGAGGGCACCTATTCGCCGGGTCTCGGCAGGCGAGTTTTTCATATCGGCTCGGTCACATTCGGCGTCGCAATCTGTCACGAAGGATGGCGCTATCCGGAGACGGTTCGCTGGGCCGTTCGCCATGGAGCAGGCATCGTCTTCCATCCTCATTTTCATGAAGCGGAACCCGGCGGCTACGCGCCTTCTACCTTTGCCGATCCGGCGAACACGTTTCATGAGAAAGCAACGATTTGCCGGGCCGCCGAGAACACCTGCTACTTCGCGACGGTGAATTGCGCAAGCGCGGGTTCGCCCACCACGTCAGCGGTGATACGTCCCGACGGAACGGTCCTCGACTTTCAGCCATACGGAAAGCACGGAGTTCTCGTTGCGGATATCGACCTTGCACCCGCCACCGGCCTGCTCGCCTCGCGCTATAAACCTGAATGACGTTTCTCTCGAGCCAAGGCGGTTGGCGATCTCGGAGGCGCGGCCCGGCGGCTTTGCGCCCTTGATCACGAGCCACAGCATAATCGCTAACTCGCCGGTGAGGGCGGGCTGCGAGTAAGTGGATACGTTCTCTGGTCTTGCGGCAGAAAGATGCCCGTAAAGCTCAGGATTAGGTACGCGAGGCCGTTGATGACGAGCCACACGCCCAGGAAGCGCGGCAGGAAGCGCGATCTGTACACTGAGGATCGCCAGCGGAATAAGCCATAATCCCCAAAGAACCTCGGCGGCGGTGTTTTGTGGTCTCGCAGGCGAAGAAACAGCATGGCCAGTGCGTCGCGCTGAGGCTTGTCGAATGCGGCGAAGAAATCGGCTCCGCGCACCAACGTCAGGGCGGCTGCGTCGCTCACCACGCCGACGAAGTCGATAACGGCCGGCATCACGCCCCCGAAGATCACTACCAGCGCTGCTAGGTTCTGGTCCACTCCCTTGAACAGCCGGTAAAACGCCAACACGAGGAAGATCAACATGACCGCGCCGATCAGGTCGGCTGCGATGCCGAGGCGGAAGAGCAGCTCGTGACCGGCGATGTTGTTGGCGGTCGCGGCCGCATTCCCGGAGACAAACAGTTTGTCGGGGAAAGCGTCTAGGCGAAATACGCCTGGAACCGACGAGAAGTCCCCGGAAGCGAAAGGGCACCCAGCCCTCTCGCACCGGCAGCGAGAAAATTCGCGCGAGCCCTCGAGACTTTCATCGTATAAATGCAACATGGAAGAAGCGAGGCCGAGCCATACGGCGCTGCGCGTGGCGATGCGGCGCGCGGCGCATCAGGTTGCGGACGAGCCGAAGGTGCTCGACGATCCGATCGCGCTGAAGATTCTCGGGCCGCGCGCGCTCGCGCGGCTGCAAGGCGGTGAGGGGACGGGCGGCGACCGATTGTCGAAGGCTCTTCGCGCGTTTATGGCGGCGCGCAGCCGCTACGCCGAGGATGAACTTGCGCGCGCGATCGAGCGCGGCACCGCGCAGTACGTGGTGCTGGGGGCGGGGCTCGACACGTTCGCGTACCGGAATCCGCACGCCGAAGCGGCGCTGCGCGTCTTCGAGGTCGATTACCCCACAACGCAGGAATGGAAGCGGCGCCAGCTCGCCGCGACCGAGATCGCGATCCCTCCGTCGGTGACGTTTGCACCCGTGGATTTCGAACGGCAGACGCTGGCGGAGGGTTTGCGCGACGCCGGATTCGACCGCGAGAAGCCGGCGTTTTTCTCGTGGCTCGGCGTATCGATGTATCTCACCGACGGAGCCATCGCCGCGACGCTCGGATTTGTGGCGTCGCTGCCGCCCGGCGGCGGAATCGTTTTCGACTACGCAGTGCCGCGGGAATCGCTGGGGATCCTCGAGCGCATGGCGCTCGATGCGCTTTCTCGGCGCGTGGAATCGGCGGGCGAGCCTTTCGTCACATTTTTCGAGCCCGAGGCGCTGGCCGAGCGGCTCGTGCGGATCGGCTTTCGTTCGCTTGAGGATCTCGGCGCGGAGGAAATCAACGCGCGCTATTTCAAGGGCCGCTCGGATGGGCTGCGCGTGATGGGCAATGTCGGCCGCCTGCTGAGCGCGGAAGTGTAAGAAACCAGGCGCAAAGGCGATCCAGATTTTCCGGCTGAGGTTTTTCCGCCTCGGTTCGTGAAAGAAATCTCTTTGCGATATTCTCGGAGCACCCCCGGGCTAAAAGCCCCTCCCTCCTCGGATGCTTTTTCGCGAGCCTAACGAGTCCGTGTGGTGACTCGATGGCCCGCGAAGTGAATCGGCGTCCGCCGCTTAGGAGGCCACGCGGTAGAGTCGCGTCAGATTGTAAGTGGTGGCGGCAAGCGGCGGAGGGAGCTCCCGCACTCCGCGGGCTTTCGGTCCGCGTCAATGTCCCAGTTCTGACACTTGTGGTGCGCGAAAAACATCCGAGGGAGAAAGGGCTTTAGCTCGGGCAAGGCTCCGAGCCGATTGCAAAGAAGAGAGATCCTTCATCCGGCGAAAATCAAAATCGTCGTCCCTTCCTTCGTCAGGGCGGGCACCGGATGACGATTCTCGTCGAATCGTCAATTGACGGCGTGAACGTTTTCGGGGAGCACGAGCTGCAAAACGCAATCGCCAGATTTCGCGGAGCACGTGAGGGTGCCGCGGCGGACGAGTTTCGCGGGCGAGGCATCGGGAAACGCGGTGCCGTAATCGAGAGACATCAATTTGTCGGCGAAGGGACGCAGCGATTCGCTTCCGCTGACGAATTTCGCGGCTTCGACTTTCACCGATGTGCCGTCAGATCCGGCGGGCGAGAGCAGAATCAAGAAATCGGCGGTCGCGTCTTCCTTCAGCAAGCCTTTTAATTCGAAAGAGCGCATCGAGACGAGTTCGGGCGCTGCCTTCTTCACGAGATCATCGATGCCGGCGTTGCCTCCGAGCAGCAAAATCAGGCGAGCACGCGTTTCGGGAACGGAGTGCGGCGCAGCCAGCGCGAGCGCGAAGGTGTGGACGGCCTGATCCTTGGCGCCGAGCTTGTCGTAGATGCGCGCGAGATGGTCGGCGACTTCACCGTGCTGGTCGAGCTGCCATGCCGCGTCCACGTAACGCTCGGCCTTCTGCAGATCGCCCTTCTCGAAGTAAACCCAGCCGAGCGTGTCCCAGCAGGCACCGATGGTTCCGACCTGGCGCAATTGGCCCATCGTGAGATGAAGCAGATCGATATTGCGGAGATCGGCTTCCGTGGATGAAACGGCCGACTCGGCGTATCGCTGCGCTTTATCGAGCTCGATTTTATTGTCCGCGAGATCGTAGGCGATATCGTTCCAGATCAAAGGCGCCTGGGAGATGCCGGCGGCTTTGTCGAAGGCGGCCAGGCCCTTTTCTTGCTGGCCGCTGCCGATATACGCCTGGCCGAGGCTGACTTGAAGCTGGGCGTTGTCCGGCGAGAGGATGGTGGCCTTTTCGAGTTCGGGGACGGCATCGGGATAGAGATGCTGTTGGAGAAAAATCGAGCCGAGCGCGGCGTGCGCGACGAGATCAAGCGGATTGGCCTCGATCTGCTTGCGGAAGGCGGCGATGGCGTCGGGAAACTTCTGTTGGTTCTCAAGTGCCAGGCCAAGGTAATCGTTGGCGTGCTCGTCGAACGGGTCGACATCGAGCTGCTTGCGGAAGGCACTGGCGGCCTCGTCGTAGGAGCCATCGCGCAGGAAAGCGATGCCGAGATCGTTCCAGCCCTGCTTGTACTTGGGATCGAGCGCCACAACGCGCTGGAACAGCGGAATCGCGGCACGCATGTTGCCGGCATTGAGCGCGGCGAGACCCGCTTCGAAAAGGTCGTCCGGCTTGGCCGTCGCGGGGATTTCGGGAGAGCCCGGCGTGGCGTTGGCGACCTCGAGCATCTGGCCTTCATCCGCGCTCACGGCGCGCGCGAAGGCAAGGTAATCGCTGGTGCGCGAGGGCGGAAGTTCGCGGATCTTGAAATTTAAGATGCGCTCAGCGGTGAGTGTGTGACCGGCAAAGTGATAGCTCGAGGAAAAATCGGCGTAGTCGCGGTCGACGGAAACGGAAATGGGAGCCTGCGCGGTGTCGGCCGGCGGCAATTCCAGCTTCAGGCGCACGACCACCTTGAGCGGGCTGCCGAGCTTCACGGGTGCCGTGTTGTCGTCCGGAGGATTGGGCAAGCCAATCGAAAGCAGCGGCAGAGCGGCTCTGGCTTTCTTGCTCGACCAATCGAGGTAGTTCGGCAGGTCGAAATCGACATCGAACTGAAACGGATTTTCCGTAGCGGTCGGGTCGCTGGGCTTCACGGACATGACTTCGCCGTGAATGCCGTCGAGCGTGAGGATCGTCTGCGCGAGCTGCTTCCACTTCGTCTCCGGCGTGCGACGAAACGCGAGACGAAGGACAAGTTCGGTATCGCCGCGCATCGTGTAGTGCGCGTGCGCGGTGAGCTTGCCGAGGTCGCTCACTTGGCCGTCGATCTCAACGATCTGCGAGGACGGGAACGGCGGATCGGCGGGCGTTTCGACGACCTTGGCGTCGCCATCGGGCGGGACGACGAGCGCGGATTTGTCGCGCAGCGGAGAGGCGAGCAGACGGAACGGCGCGACTTCCTCGGTAGAGTCCATCCAGATCAGCTCTTTGCCGAGCGGCACGGCGGTGATCATGTGGTCGAACTGCGAGGGCGATGGCATGGACGGATCGAACTTGCGCTCGTAGGAAATCAGCACGGCGTCGGACGGGATGCCGGCGGCCTCGAGCATCGAAGCAAGCAGCGTGTGCTTGTCCTTGCAGTCGCCATATTGGTTCGCGAAGACTTCGGCGGCCGTATGCGGCTGATAACGGCCCACGCCGAAGGAAAGGCTGACGTAGCGGATGTTTTTCGAGACGTAATCGTAGAGCGCCTGGATTTTTTCGAGCTCCGTCATGCGGCCCAGGATGAGAGCCGCGGTTTTGGCGCGAATTTCGGGAGTAGGATCGGTGCGTCCCTGCTCGAGCTTGGCATACCAGCGGCCCACTTCTTCCCAACTCGTGAACGTGGTCAGCTGGACGTCCGGACCTGCGCTTCCGCATTCTGTGGTTTCTGCTTCTGCGACTCGTCATCGGAGGACAGAATGAGATTCGAGTGCTTCCAGGGGTAGATGGTGCGGCCGTCTTTCGTGACCGTGTCGTAAGGGGTCTTGGGCGATGACTGGAGATTGATCTTTCGTCCTTTGGGAACGCTGATTTCGAGGCGGTCGTCGAGAGCGATCGAGCTCTTGATGAAATTGTGGTCGAACCAGAATTCGCCGGGAGCGAGCGGCGTGACGAGGCGCGTATCGATTTCGTATTCGAGCGTGACGCCGGGAGCGAGATCGGGAACCGTGATGTGTTTCTCCTTGTAGTCGGTGTAGACGGGCGCGTCGCGCGCGACGGGAGCCGTGAGTTCGGTGATCGCGTCGGGGCCGGCGGTGACGACGGTGCCGTCTGGCTTGCGCACGCGCACGTAGCGAACGTCCATCTGTTCGTTGGCGGAGTTGTAACCGAAAGCGAGTTCGCCGAGTTGCTGCACGCCCGCTTCGCTCTGCACGAGGATGCGAGCGGTGACGTCCCGCTCGCCGGTGCCGTCGTTTTCGTAGCGCACGGACGTGATGTACTGCTCGATGACGAAGGGCTCTTGCGAATAATCCGGAGTCGATTGCTTTGGCGCGGGAGCGGACGCGGCGGAATTTCGGGGCGGCGCCGGCGGCGTGGATTCCTCTTGCGCGCTTGCGAGTATCGGCAAGGTCACAAGGCAGAAAATCGCCATCCAGCGGAGGTTCACGCGTGCTCCCTGTTGAAATCCGAGGCCTCAGTTTAGGTGCGTTGGCGCCCGGCGTAAAGCGTTCATCGGGCCGCGATTGAGAAGCCGGCAACTGCGGAGGTCGAGGGCGGCCGGGCCTGGGCGGAAGCGAGCGAAGGCAGCGGGCGATCATCTATGACAAATATAGTTGTATATAAGTGTTTACATATGAATAGTTTATTGGGAGCCAGGTGTTGAGGAACGGGCGTGCTATCAAGGCGGCGAAGGGAAATGGTCTGCTGACTGGCGGTGTCGGGGGATGGCGGATAGCGCAAGCCAGGGTGATTCCGTTGGCCCGCGAGGCGGTGGCGGGATTTCGGCAGAGCGAAAGTCCGAGCACGCAGATTTCCACAGGCAAATCGGGTTGACATGACTCCTTTTTTCCCTATACTTGCGCGGTTGTCTTGAGGGCATTCGGGCCCGGTGGTGAAAGGGAAGTCTTCCAGCCCCGGAACAGAGAACGAAGGAACGGGGTTAGGAAGAGCGGCCGGAATGGGGCGCCAGCCCCGCAAAGCCGTGAGAGCCTCTCCGCAGTCGAAAGATGCAGTTCACTCCTCGGGGTGAAGCGTCAGCGCGGAGTACCTGGTAGTTCCTTCGGGTTTGGCGACCTTTTCTGTTCATTCACCCGCAGAGTTCTGCGCGGGCAGGTTTGGGCTGCGCGGAACTGACGACAATAACAGAGTTTTGACGCAGATCGAGGGGGAAAGCGTGCCGACGTTTTCACAACTGGTGCGGAACGGCCGCGAGAAAATCCGGACGAAAACGAAATCGCCGGCGCTTGAAGGATGTCCGGAAAAGCGCGGCGTGTGCGTTCGCGTGTATACGCAGACGCCGAAGAAGCCGAATTCCGCGCTGCGCAAAGTGGCGCGCGCGCGGCTGACGAACAGCGCCGAAGTGACCACGTACATTCCCGGCATCGGCCACAACCTGCAGGAGCACTCGATCGTGCTGGTGCGCGGCGGCCGCGTGAAGGATCTGCCGGGCGTGCGGTATCACGTGATTCGCGGCACGCTGGATGCCGCGGGCGTGGAAAATCGCAAGCAGGGGCGCTCGAAATACGGCGCCAAGCGGCCCAAAGCCGCGCAGAAGTAGAGGGAGAGACGAACGATGCCACGCAAAGGATGGGTTCTTCGCCGCAAGATTCCGGGCGATCCGGTTTACGGCAGCGACCTGGTGCAGAAGTTTATTTCGAGCATGATGTACGACGGCAAGCGCTCGACGGCGCAGACGATTTTCTATCGACGCGATGGATCAGGTGGCGAAGAAGACGAACGACGACGCGTTCAAGCTGTTCAAGAAGGCCGTCGAGAACTGCAAGCCGGTGCTGGAAGTGAAGACGCGGCGCGTGGGCGGCGCGAACTATCAGGTGCCGGTGGAAGTGAATCCGTTCCGGCGGCAATCGCTGGCGATTCACTGGCTGGTGCTGTATTCGCGGACGCGCGCGGGAAGTCGATGACCGACAAGCTGGCCGAAGAAATTCATGGACGCGGCCAATGGCCGCGGCGGCGCGGTGAAGAAGAAGGAAGACGTGCACCGCATGGCGGAAGCGAACAAGGCTTTCGCGCACTATCGCTGGTAGGAATTTAGGGGAAGTGGTAAGCGGAAGCGTAAGATTAGAAAATGGCACGGCAAGTACAACTCGATCAGATCGCGCAACATCGGGATCATGGCGCACATCGATGCGGGGAAGACCACCTGCACCGAGCGCATCCTGTTCTATACGGGTGTGACCTACAAGATCGGCGAAGTGCACGAAGGCACCACCGTGATGGACTGGATGGAGCAGGAGCGCGAGCGCGGCATCACGATTACCTCCGCGGCGACGACTGCTTCCTGGAAGCGCTTCGACAAGACGTACCGCATCAATATTATCGATACGCCGGGCCACGTGGATTTCACGGTGGAAGTCGAGCGGTCGCTGCGCGTGCTGGATGGCGCGGTGGCGGTGTTCGACGCGGTGGCGGGCGTGCAGCCGCAGTCGGAAACGGTGTGGCGGCAGGCGGACAAGTATCGCGTGCCGCGCATTGCGTTCATCAACAAGATGGACCGCATCGGCGCCGATTTCGATCACTCGCTCCGCTCCATGCGCCAGCGGCTTTCGGCCCATCCCGTTCCCCTCACCTACCCGATCGGCCGCGAAGATAATTTCATCGGCATCATCGATTTCATCGAAGAGCGCGCCATCGTCTGGAAGGACGAAACGCTCGGCGCGGAATACGAAATCCTGCCGCTCGAGAAGCTGTGGGACGCGGAGTATCTGAAGACGCGCCCGGCGCTGGAAACGGCCGTGAAGGCCTCGGCGCTGACCCCGGAATTTTACAAAGAGCATCGCGAGAAAGTGGTCGAGTACATCGCCGAGCACGACGACGCCATCCTGACGAAATATCTCGAGCAGCACAAGCTCGAGCCGGCGGAGCTGCGCGCTTCGCTGCGCCGTTCGACGATTGCGCTGAAGCTGGTGCCGGTGATTGCGGGTTCGGCGTTCAAGAACAAAGGCGTTCAGCCGCTGCTCGATGCGGTGATCGATTATCTGCCGTCGCCGGTGGATGTGCCGCCGGTCGAGGGCACGACCACGGACGGACGCGAGCCGGAACTGCGGCGCGCGTCGGACGATCAGCCGTTTGCGGCGCTGGCATTCAAGATCATGACCGACCCGTACGTCGGCCACCTGACCTACATCCGCGTGTATTCCGGCGTGCTGAAGACGGGGCAATCGGTTTACAACTCGACGAGAAAGACGCGCGAGCGCATCGGCCGCTTGCTGCGGATGCATGCGAACAAGCGCGAAGAAATCGAATCGATCGAAGCGGGCGACATCGCGGCGTGCGTGGGCCTGAAGAACGTAACGACCGGCGACACGCTGTGCAGCGAAGAAAAGCCCATCGTTCTCGAATCCATCGATTTCCCCACGCCGGTTATTTCCGTAGCGATCGAACCCAAGACCAAAGCCGACCAGGAAAAAATGGGCACGGCGCTCGGCAAGCTGGCGCAGGAAGATCCGACGTTCCGCGTGCACACCGATCAAGACACGGGCCAGACGCTGATTTCCGGCATGGGCGAGCTGCACCTGGAAATTATCGTCGACCGCATGATGCGCGAATTCAGCGTGCAGGCGAACGTGGGCCGGCCGCAAGTGGCGTATCGCGAAACGATTTTGAAGACGGCGGAAGCCGAACACAAGCACATCAAGCAGTCCGGCGGGCGCGGGCAGTACGGCCACGTGAAGCTGACCGTGCAGCCGTTGCCGAACGCGGGCCACGAAGACATGCACGAGATGTCCACCGACGAGCTCGACGAGCTGGCCAAGCAGGTGGCGGGCAAGGGCGGCAAGTGGCGCTTCGACAAGGAACACCGGCTGCTGTTCATCGACAAGATCGTCGGCGGCGCGATTCCCAAGGAATTCATTCCGCCGATCGAAGATGGCGTGAAGGAAGCGATGGAGAATGGCGTTCTCGCGGGCTACGAAATGGTGGACCTCGCGGTGGTGGTGATCGACGGCAGCTACCACGACGTGGACAGCTCGGAAATGGCGTTCAAGATTGCGGGATCGATGGCGTTCAAGGAAGCCTGCCGGCGCGCGAGCCCGAAGCTGCTCGAGCCGATCATGCGCGTGGAAGTGGTGGTGCCCGAGGATTACATGGGGCCGGTGATCGCGGACCTGAACTCGCGGCGCGGCCAGATGCAGGGCCGCGAATCGCGCGCGGGAAGCGAAATCATCAACGTGCAGGTGCCGCTGGCGGAGATGTTCGGCTACGCCACCGACATCCGCAGCCGGACGCAGGGACGCGGCAGCTTTACGATGCACTTTTCGCATTACCAGCAGGCGCCGCCGAACGTGTCCGAAGAAGTGATCGGCAGGGCGACGGGCAAAGCGGTGAGGTCGTAGTTCCGATTCAAGCAGGCGAGATTCCTACAGCACGCTGAGGCGGAGGAGCGGAGAGAGACATGGCGAAGGAGAAATTCGAGCGGAGTAAGCCGCACGTGAACGTGGGGACGATCGGGCACATCGACCACGGCAAGACGACGTTGACGGCGGCGATCACGAAGGTGCTGTCAGAAGAACAACCCGAAGGTGTCGTTCCGGGCGTTCGATTCGATCGACAACGCGCCGGAAGAGCGGGAGCGCGGGATCACGATCGCGGTGTCGCACGTGGAGTATGAGACGGCGAACCGGCACTACGCGCACATCGATTGCCCGGGGCACGCGGACTACGTGAAGAACATGATCACGGGCGCGGCGCAGATGGACGGAGCGATCCTGGTGGTGGCGGCGACGGACGGGCCGATGCCGCAGACGCGGGAACACATTCTGCTGGCGCGGCAGGTGGGCGTGCCGGCGATTGTGGTGTTTTTGAACAAGTGCGACGTGGTGGAGGATCCGGAGTTGCTCGAGCTGGTGGAGCTGGAAGTGCGCGAGCTGCTGAAGACGTATCAGTTTCCGGGCGACACGATTCCGGTGATCCGCGGCTCGGCGCTGAAGGCGCTGGAAGGCGATGCGAAGTGGGAGAAGTCGATGCTGGAGCTGATGGAAGCGGTGGACAAGAACATACCGCTGCCGCAGCGGGACGTGGACAAGCCGTTCGCGATGCCGATCGAGGATATTTTCTCGATCTCGGGGCGCGGCACGGTGGTGACGGGACGAATCGAGCGCGGCAAGGTAAAGGTGGGAGAAGAAATCGAGATCGTGGGCTTCCGTCCGACGATGAAGAAGACGGTGACGGGCGTGGAGATGTTCCGGAAGCTGCTGGATGAAGGGATGGCGGGCGACAACGTGGGATTGCTGCTGCGCGGCACGGAAAAGGACGAAGTGGAGCGCGGGCAGGTGCTGTGCAAGCCGGGATCGATCACGCCGCACACGAAGTTCAAGGCGGAAGCGTACGTACTGACGAAGGAAGAGGGCGGGCGGCACACGCCGTTCTTCACGGGGTACCGGCCGCAGTTTTACTTCCGGACGACGGACGTGACGGGAGACGTGAAGCTGCCGGCGGGAGTGGAGATGGTGATGCCGGGAGACAACGTGAGCGCGGAGATCACGTTGATCACGCCGGTGGCGCTGGAGAAGGGGCTGCGGTTCGCGATTCGCGAAGGCGGCCACACGGTCGGCGCCGGCGCCGTCACGGAGATCATCGAGTAAACCATGCCCAACGGAGAAAAAATTCGGATTCGTTTGAAAGCGTACGATCACCGCATTCTCGATCAATCGACGAAGGAAATTGTCGACACGGCAAAGCGCACGGGCGCGGATGTAGCCGGGCCGATTCCACTGCCCACGGTGATCAACCGCTGGACGGTGCTGCGGTCGCCGCACGTGGACAAGAAATCGCGCGAGCAGTTTGAGATGCGCACGCACAAGCGGCTGATCGATATTCTCGAGCCGACGCCGGACACGGTGGACGCGCTGATGAAGCTCGATCTGCCGCCGGGCGTGGACGTCGAGATCAAGGCTTTCGGCCGCGAGCACGCGGCGAAGTAAGTGCAGCGAGTCGCGAGTAAGTCGAGAGACTGAACGGGAAAGAGCGAGCGAAATGGGAGTCAACGGCATACTCGGAATCAAGCTGGGGATGACGCAAGTCTTCGCCGACGACGGCACGGCGGTGCCGTGCACGGTGCTGCAGGCAGGCCCGTGCGTGGTGGTCGAGCGCAGGACGAAGGATAAGCACGGCTACGAAGCCGTGCAGCTCGGCCTGGTCGAATTCATCAAGCCGCAGCGCGTGAACAAAGCGATGACCGGGCACTTCAAGAAAGCCGGCGTCGCGCCCATGCGGTATCTCGGCGAATTCCGCCTCGAGGATTCGAAGGAAGAAACGAAGCCCGGCGACCGCGTGCTGGTGGATGGATTCAAGGTGGGCGAGTACGTCGACGTAAGCGGCGTCAGCAAGGGCAAGGGATTTCAGGGCGGCGTGAAGCGCTGGCACTACCGCGGCGGCGACGCGAGCCACGGGTCGATGTTCCACCGCGCGCCCGGCGGCATCGGCGCGAGCTCGTTTCCATCGCGTGTGTGGAAGGGACAGCATTTCCCGGGACACATGGGGAACGAGCGCAAGACGTCGAAGAATCTGCGCGTGGTGAAGATCGACACGGACGAAAATCTGCTGCTGGTGCGCGGCGCGGTGCCGGGCCCGGCCGGCGCGTACATTTTGATTCGCAAGGCGAAGACGATCAGCAAGGCCAAAGCGGCCGCGAAGTAGACGTTCAGAGAACGAGTCAGAAGCGAGAGACGACGATGCCCGTTGTGGACGTGATGAATCTGGAAGGCAAGACGGTCGGCCAGGTCGAGCTGGCCGACGACGTGTTTGCGGCGCAGGTGAACCAGAACCTGCTGCACGAAGCGGTGCGGCATTATCTGGCGGGCAAGCGCGCCGGAACGCACAAGACGAAAGACAAGAGCGAAGTGAGCGGCTCGGGAAGAAAGCTGTGGCGGCAGAAGGGCACGGGCCGCGCGCGCATCGGATCGATTCGCTCGCCGCTCTGGCGGCACGGCGGCACGGTGCACGGGCCCGTTCCGCGAAGCTACGACTACGCGCTGCCGAAGAAGATGATTGTGGGCGCGCTGCGTTCGGCGCTTTCCGCGAAGCTCGCCGAGCAGAAGCTGACGGTGGTCGAAGGCTGGAAGCTCGATTCGCACAAGACGAAGCCGTTCCGCGAGACGCTTTCGAAGCTCGACAAAGAGACGCGCACGATCCTGCTGGTCGAGACGGGGGAGAACGTGAATCTCGAGCGCGCCAGCCGCAATCTCGAAGGCGTGACGCTGGTTCCGGCAACCGCGCTCGTGACCTACGACTTGATGCGGCACGACCGGCTGATGCTGTCGCGCGAAGCGGCGCTGCGATTGAGCCGCGCGCTTTCGGCCACGAAGCCGGCTGAAGGGACGACCGAAGAGTCTGTGCAGGCTGCACCGGGCAAGAAAGAAGCGAGCGCCGCGAAGGCTAAGGCTGCTCCGGTGAAGGCTGCGAAGAAGGCAACGGCACCCAAGGCGGCGAAAAAGCCCGCTGCGGCGAAGAAGCCGAAGGCGAAAAAGGAATAGCCGATGGCATAACAACGAGTGCGGCGACGCCGAGGCTCTATCAAGTGATCCGGCGGCCGATCATCACCGAAAAGGGACTGGGCGTGAAGGAAACGCAGCACACGGTGGTCTTCGAAGTCGCGAAGGACGCGACCAAGACGGAGATCAAGGAAGCGGTGCAGCGCGTTTTCAAGGTGAAGGTCGATCACGTGCGCACGGCGATCTATCACGGCAAGTTCCGCCGCCGGGGCCGCGCCGAAGGTTTTCGCAGCGACTGGAAGAAGGCGTACGTCCGGCTGGCACCGGGCGAAAAGATGATCGAGTACGCGGAGAATCTG
Organism: uncultured Acidobacteriota bacterium; assembly: GCA_963836125.1. Taxonomy (GTDB): domain Bacteria; phylum Acidobacteriota; class Terriglobia; order Acidiferrales; family UBA7541; genus Palsa-295. The sequence goes on along the minus strand of CAWIIK010000011.1, from coordinate 485,060 downwards.
TAGGAACTTTGTCGCACGAGAAACACCGAGTAAGAGGCAGCACGCAAGAGGCAACAATGGCACTGAAAACATTTAGACCCTACACGCCGTCACGACGCTTCCTGACGATGCTCGACAAGAGCGAGATCACCAAGGAAACGCCGGAGAAGTCGCTGAGCGAATCGAAGAAGCGCACGGGCGGACGCAACTCGCACGGCGAAGTCACCTCGTGGCACCGCGGCGGCGGACACGCCAAGCGGTACCGAACGATCGATTTCCGCCGCGAGAAAACCGGCATCCCGGCGAAGGTGGCGGCCATCGAATACGACCCGAACCGGTCGTCGCGAATCGCGCTGCTGCATTACGCGGACGGCGAGAAGCGCTACATCCTGCATCCGGTGGGCCTCGAAGTGGGCATGACGGTGCAGAACGGCGAGGGCGCGGACATTCTTCCGGGGAACGCGCTGAAGTTCCGGCACATTCCGCCCGGCACGATGGTCCACAACCTCGAGCTGTTTCCCGGCAAAGGCGGGCAAGTGGTGCGCGCGGCCGGCGGAGCGGCGCAGCTTCTGAGCAAGGAGGGCGATGTCGCGCTGGTGAAGCTGCCTTCGGGCGAAGTGCGGAAGTTCAGCGTCGATTGCATGGCCACGATCGGGCAGCTCGGGAACCTCGATCACGAAAACGTGACGTACGGCAAGGCGGGACGCACGCGGTGGCACGGCAAGCGTCCTACGGTGCGCGGCGTGGCGATGAACCCGGTCGATCACCCGCACGGCGGCGGTGAAGGCCGCGTGAAGGGCAACCATCCTCAGACTCCCTGGGGATTTCCAACACTGGGCGCCAAGACGCGAAAGAAGCGCAAGAGCGACCGGATGATCGTGGAGAGGCGCAAGCCTTAATTTGAATTTGTTGCAGTTTTCGGAGCGGTAAAAAATGAACCCGGCGCGGCGGGGAATAGAGAGCAGCCTTATGACAGCCACTAGAACGTCTCGACGTTCGACCCGGCGAGCGGCACGAGCGCGGAAAGCGGTTCCGCGGCGCGCAGCAAAGCCGGCCGCGAAGGCGTCCGCAAAACCCGCCGGACGAGTTTCAAAGCTCACGCCAGCGCCGCAGGTGCTGTTCCGCTTGTGCCGGGCCGGGTGGGCCGTGATTGTGGACAAGATACCGAACGCGCAAGGGACGCGCTTTGTATGTCCCTTCTGCCCGGTTTCGCACCGCGTTCCAGGACCGGTGCGTGGATTCCGCAAGCTTCGCCGCGCGCAATGGGTGAAGCTGCGCCGGGTGGAGGAATAGGAAGCTCATGCCGCGCTCGCTGAAGAAGGGGCCGTTCATCGACGGCCACCTGCAGGAAAAGGTGGAAGCGCTGAACGAGCGAAACGAGAAGAAAGTGGTGAGGACGTGGTCGCGCCGCTCGACGATTTTGCCCGAGATGGTGGGGCACACGATCGCCGTGCACAACGGGAGGAAGTTCATTCCGGTGTACATCACCGAGCAGATGGTGGGGCACAAGCTGGGCGAATTCGCGCCGACGCGCACGTTCAAAGGCCACGCCGTAAAGGCGGCGCTCGAGAAAGCGGCGGCTGCAGCCGGAGCCCCGGCAGCGGGCGCGCCCGCGGCGGCACCAGCGCCGAAGGCGTAGGCCGAGTGTAGCGGACCGGTCTGAGCGAAGCGCGGGGACGAATTAGGGAACAAGGGAAGAGGCGATGGCGACAGCAACGGCAGTTCACGGTCCGATCGAAGGCTTGGCAAACACGCGGTTCGTCCGCGTATCGCCGCAAAAGGCGCGTCTGGTGGTGGACCTGATCCGCGGCCAGCGCGCGGAAGACGCGTTGCAGACGCTGCGTTTCACGAAGAAGCGCATCGCCAAGGAAATCGAGAAGACGCTGCGCAGCGCCATTGCCAACGCCGAGCGCAAGGCGGACGATTCGGGCGAATCGCTCGACGTGGACGCGCTCTACGTGACGCGCTGCTTCGTCAACGAAGGGCCGCGATGGAAGCGGATGCGTCCCGCGCCGATGGGGCGCGGCTTCCGTTACCAGAAGCGAACGAGCCACATCGTGGTCGAGGTGGCCGAACACGTGCGCGCCGCCGAGGGCCGCGCGGCCGCAGCAGCGGCGGAAGCAGAGGCTTCGAAGGGCGTGAAGGGCACGATTCGCAAGGCCCGCAAGGCAATCGAGAAGCGCGCGAAAGAAGCGCAGAAGAAAAGGAAGTAGGAGGCAAGTTTGGGACAGAAAACACATCCCTACGGTTTCCGCCTGGGCTACAACAAAGGCTGGAAGTCGCGCTGGTTCGCGAAAAAAGAGTACGCCGACCTGCTGCACGAAGACGTGCAGCTTCGCAAGCAACTGAAAGAACGGCTGAAATCCGCGGGCGTCGACACGATCGAAGTCGAGCGCGCCGCCAACAAGCTGGTCGTGCGGATCTATACGGCCCGCCCGGGAATCATCATCGGCCGGAAGGGCTCGGAGATCGACAAGCTGAAGAACGAAGTGCAGAAGCGGACGAACCGCGAGGTGCACATCGACATCCAGGAAGTGCACCGTCCGGAGCTGGACGCGCAGCTGGTGGCGGAATCGATCGCGCTGCAGCTGGAAAAGCGCGTGGCGTTCCGGCGGGCGATGCGCAAGGCGGTGGATTCGGCGCTGCGTTTTGGATGCAAGGGAATCAAGGTGCGCGTGGCGGGCCGGCTGAACGGAGCGGAAATCGCGCGCAAGGAGTGGTACCTGCAGGGGCGGCTGCCGCTGCAGACGCTGCGCGCGGACATCGATTTCGGCACGGCCGAGGCGCACACCACCTACGGACTGATTGGCGTGAAGTGCTGGGTCTACCAGGGCGAAAAAATCCCGCAGCGCGGGAAGCCCGGAGCCCGGACGGAAGCGGCGTAAAGGGACAGGCGAGCAATCATGTTGATGCCCAAGAAAGTGAAGTATCGCAAGCAGCAGCGCGGCCGGCGCACTGGCAAAGCGTGGCGCGGCGGCTCGCTCGCGTTCGGCGAGTACGGATTGAAGGCGCTCGAGCCGGCGTGGATTACCGACCGGCAAATCGAGGCGGCGCGCGTGGCGATCACGCGGTTCATCAAGCGCGGCGGAAAGCTCTGGATCCGGGTGTTTCCGGACAAGCCGTTCACGAAGAAGCCGGCCGAGACTCGTATGGGCAAGGGCAAAGGGCCACCGGAGCGCTGGGTAGCAGTCGTCAAGCCGGGGCGCATTATGTTCGAGATGTCGGGCGTCGATCTGGCGGCGGCAACCGAAGCGATGAACCTTGCGGCGCACAAACTGCCGATCGAGACGAAGTTCGTCAGCCGGGCGGAGGAACTCTAATGGCGCGGGCGAATCTGGAAAAATACCGCGACATGAATCCGAACGAGCTCGAAATCGAGCAGCGCGAGCTCGCCGAACAGATTTTCCGTCTGCGCTTCCAGCTTTCCTCGGGCCAGGCAGAAGGCTTGAAGAAACTGCGGGAAGCGAAGAAGGACCTGGCGCGGGTGAAGACGCTTTTGCGCGCGAGCGAATTGAGGAAGGCGTGATGGCCAACGAAACAACTGCAGCGGCCGCGCGAGCGGCGGAGCAGGAAGGCGGCCGCGAGCGAGGCGCGCGGCAGGAACTGGTCGGGATCGTGACCAGCGCCAAGATGCAGAAGACGATCGTGGTGAAGGTCCGGCGCACCACGCAGCACCCGCTGTATCAGCGGGTGATCCGGTCGGCGAAGAAGTATTACGCGCACGACGAATCCGGGGAAGCGCGCGTGGGCGACACGGTGCGAATCGTATCGACGCGGCCGCTTTCGAAGTTGAAGCGCTGGCGGCTCAAGGAAGTGTTGGCGCGTTCGACGCGCGCCTAGCACGAGCTCGAAGCACCGCCGGAAAGACTAAGGGAGCACGACGATGGTTCAGATGCGGACGTGGCTGACGGTGGCCGATAATTCCGGCGCGCGCCAGTTGACCTGCATCCTCCCGATCGGGGGAGATGCGGGACTGACGGCGTCGTTGGGCGACGTGATCACGGCGGCGGTGAAGGAAGCGGCGCCGGACAGCCAGATCAAGAAGGGCAAAGTGGTGCGCGCCGTGGTGGTCCGCACGAGAAAAGAGCAGCGGCGGAAGGACGGAACGTACATCCGCTTTGACGACAACGCCGCGGTGCTGATCAACGACGCGAACGAGCCGGTGGGAACGCGCGTTTTCGGCCCGGTCGCACGCGAGCTGCGCGACAAGAAGTTCACCAAGATCGTCTCGCTCGCCCCGGAAGTGTGGTAGCGATGAGAGAAACGAACGCAAAACGGGCGCCGCTCGGCATTCGCCACGGCGACACAGTAAAAATCATGGCGGGGCGCTCGAAGGGCCGCACCGGCAAAGTGCTTTCGGTCAACCCAGTGAAGCGCCGGGTAACGGTCGAGCACGCGAACATGATCAAGAGGCACACGCGGCCGAACCCGTCGAAGAACATCAAGGGCGGCATCCTCGAAAAAGAGGGACCGATGAACGTTTCAAACGTGATGCTGGTCTGCCCGGGATGCGGGAAGCACACGCGCGCGGGACACACCAAGCTGCCGGACGGCACGAAGGTGCGCGTTTGCCGGCGCTGCAACACGACGTTTGAGAACTAGCAAGAGGCGAGAGAGATGATCAACCGGCTGCATGAAAAGTACCGCAAGGAGGCCATGCCGGCGCTGACCAAGCGCTTCGGCTACAAGAACGCGATGGCCGTCCCGCAAGGTTTCGAAAGTGACGCTCAACATCGGCATGGGCGAAGCGAGCCAGAACGTGAAGCTGCTCGATACGGCCGCGGCCGAACTGGGGCAGATCGCCGGGCAGAAGCCGGTGATCACGCGGGCGAAAAAGTCGATCGCGAATTTCAAGATTCGCAAGGGCATGGCGATCGGGTGCATGGTGACGCTGCGAGGCGAACGGATGTACGAATTCCTCGACCGGTTGGCGTCGATCGTCCTGCCGCGTGTGCGCGATTTCAAGGGCCTGCCGCCGAACTCGTTCGACGGCCGCGGCAACTACACCCTGGGCCTGAAGGACCAGCTGGTATTTCCGGAAATCGATTACACGCGGGTGGACAAGATCAAGGGAATGAACATCACGATTACGACGACGGCCCGAAGCGACGAAGAGGGGCGCGAGCTGCTGAAGCAGCTCGGCGTTCCTTTCCGCGCACAGAGTTAGGCCGAGGAGAAACGGAGAAGCATGGCTCGAGACAGTCAATTTGCAAAGATGCGGAAGAAGCTGAAGTACAAGATCCGCCAGCGCAACCGCTGCCGCATCTGCGGCCGGGCGCGCGGATTCCTGCGGAAATTCGAGATGTGCCGCATCTGCTTCCGCGGCCACGCGCTGAAGGGCGAAATCCCCGGCGTCGTAAAGTCGAGCTGGTGAAAACGAGATGACCACCGATCCTATCGCCGACATGCTGACCCGGATTCGCAACGGGGTGCGCGCGAAGCACCCGCGCGTCGATCTGCCGTCCTCGAAGCTGAAGGTCGAGATCGCCCGCATCCTGAAGGAAGAGGGCTACCTCACGAACTTCAAGGTGGTGGAGGAAAAAGGCAAGAAGACGCTGCGCGTCTTTTTGCGCTACACGCCGGACCGTCACGGCGTCATCACCGATCTCAAGCGCGTTTCGCGCCCCGGCTCGCGGCGCTACGTCGGGAAGACCGACATCCGCGCCGTGGTGGGCGGAATGGGCATCTCGATTCTTTCGACGCCCCGCGGCCTGATGACCGGGCACGCCGCACGCAAGGAAGGCGTGGGCGGCGAACTGCTGTGCGAGGTTTGGTAGAGAAAGTCCGGTAGAGATTCGAGAGAGGTTCTAAGAGAGCCATGTCGCGAATTGGAAACAAATTGATACCCGTGCCGTCGGGCGTGAAGGTGCAGATCAAGGACGGCGCGGTGGACGTGCAGGGACCCAAAGGCAAAATGACGGTGCCGCTGCCGCGCGGAATTCACTTCGAGCAGAAGGACAGCACGCTCGTCGCAAAACGCGAATCGGAAGAGCAGCGCGCGCTGCACGGCCTCGCGCGAGCGCTCGTGGCGAACGCCGTGACCGGCGTGACGCAGGGATTCAAGAAGGACCTCGACATCGTGGGTGTCGGCTATCGCGCCGAGGTGAAAGGCAAGAACGTGGTCCTGGCGCTCGGCTACTCGCACCCGGTCGAGTTCCCGATTCCCGAGGGAATTCAGATCGCGATCGAAAAGCAGACACACATGACGGTTTCCGGGGCGGACAAGAACCAGGTGGGCCAGGTGGCCGCGAATCTTCGCGCGCTGCGTCCGCCCGACCCGTACAAGCAGAAGGGCGTTCGCATCACCGGCGAGCGGCTGAAGAAGAAGGCGGGCAAAGCGGGCGCGAAGACGACCGCCGCGTAACATCGCCCAGATGACACGGCCCGCACGGCAGTACAGGGAAAAGGAGAACGACTGTGGCAGCACCGGTTCGAAGGCTATCCCGCGAGGCGCACCGCCGGCGGATTCACGTGCGCATGCGCAAGAGGATTTCGGGGACGCCGGAGCGTCCGCGATTGTGCGTCCACCGCTCGACGCGGCACATCCGCGCACAGGTGGTCGACGACGCTTCGGGGACCACGCTGGCGTTTGCAAGCTCGCTCGATAAGGAAGTGCGCGCACAGATCAAGGGCGGCGGCAACATTGCGGCTTCGAAAGTGGTCGGCAAGGTGATTGCGGAACGCGCCCGCGCCAAAGGCGTCGAGAACGTGGTGTTTGACCGCGGCGGCTATCAGTATCACGGCCGCGTGCAAGCGCTTGCCGAAGCAGCCCGGGAGGCGGGCCTGAAGTTCTAAAAACTATGCCGAAACAAGAGCTCAAAGATACGTTGGCCGTTCGCCGGCCGATCGAGACCAACCAGGCGAATCTGAAGGACCAGGTGGTGTCGATCAACCGCGTCACGAAGGTGGTGAAGGGCGGCAAGAACCTCAGCTTCTCGGCGCTCGTGGTGGTGGGCGACCAGGGCGGCCATGCCGGATTCGGCATGGGCAAGGCCCGCGAAGTTCCCATGGCGATTCGCAAAGCCATCGAGCAAGCCAAGAAGAACATGGTCAAGCTCAACCTGAAGGGCAGCACGATCCCGCACCAGGTAATGGGCTACTACGGATCGGGACGCGTTCTGCTGAAGCCCGCGCCCGAAGGAACTGGAGTAATCGCCGGCGGCCCGGTGCGCGCAGTGATGGAGGTAGCGGGCATCCAGAACGTGCTGACGAAGTCGCTCGGCACTTCGAACCCGCACAACGTGATCAAGGCCACATTCGACGCGCTCTTGCACTTGAAGGACGCGGCCCGCGTGGCCGAAGGGCGCGGCAAGACCGGAGAGGAAGCGGCTGCTGCGACGACCTCCTAGCCGCGCGGGGCAAGTGAGGCGAGACGAAAACGAGGCGAGACGAAAACGAAGATGACGACGACGAAAAAGAAATCGGGAACGCTGAAGATCAAGTGGATCCGCAGCTTCATCGGCTGCCCTCGCGGCATGCGCCAGACGATTCGCGGGCTGGGCTTTCGCCGGATGCAGCAGGTGGTCGAACTCGCGGACACGCCCGAAACGCGCGGCATGATCGCGAAGGTCCACCACTTGGTGGAAGTGCAAGGCTGAGGGAGCAGGATTAACGAACGATGGCAAACGAACCGACACTCTCGAATCTGAAACCTCCGCGCGGCTCGCGGCACCGCAAGGTACGCGTGGGGCGCGGCATGGGCTCGAAGCTCGGCAAGACGTCGGGCGCGGGCAACAAAGGGCAGCAATCCCGCAGGGGCTATTCGCGGCGCCCCGGCTTTGAAGGCGGCCAGATGCCGCTGCACCGGCGTCTGCCGAAGCGCGGCTTTTCGAGCCCGTTCCCGAAGACGTTCGCGGTCGTGAACGTCGAAAGCCTCAACGCTTTCGCGGCCGGCGAGACGGTGACGCCGGAATCGCTCAAGGGCCACGGCATCGTTCGCGCGATGCGCGACGGAGTGAAGGTGCTCGGCGACGGTGAATTGAAGATTGCATTGACGGTGCGCGCGCACGCGTTCAGCAAGTCGGCTGAAGAGAAGATCACGCGCGCCGGAGGGAAGGTCGAAGTCCTGCAATGAGGAAGCTGGTCGAGGCGTTTCGCAACATTTTCAGCACGCCGGATCTGCGCTATCGCGTGCTGTTCACGCTGGCGCTGCTGGGAGTGTATCGCCTGGGCGCGTTCGTTCCAACCCCGGGAATCAATACGACGCTGCTCGGGCAGCTTTTCGACCAGAGCAAAGGCTCGGTGCTGGGCCTGATCGACCTCTTCAGTGGCGGCAACCTGCGCCGGCTGACGATTTTCGCGCTGGGCATCATGCCGTACATCACGGCGTCGATTATTTTGCAGTTGCTGGTGGTGGTCTGGCCGTACCTGGAGAAGTTGCAGAAGGAAGGCGAGCTCGGGCGACGCAAGATCACGCAGTACACGCGCTATCTGACGATCATACTGAGCGTGTTTCAGTCGTTCACCATAGCGCTGACGCTGCAGCGCCAGGCGATGTCGGGGCAGTCGCTAGTCTACCATCCCGGCCCGAAATTCATGTTGATGACGATCTTGACGCTCACCACCGGGTCGGCATTCATCATGTGGCTCGGCGAGCAGATCAGCGACCGCGGCATCGGGAACGGGATGTCGCTCATCATTTTCGCCGGTATCGTGGTCGGGCTGCCCCGCGCCATCGGCGATCTGTGGGACAAGGCGAAGACACAGCAGTGGGGATCGTTTACGCCCATCGCGTTGATCGGCCTGATCGCGCTGATGCTGGCGGTCGTCGCGTTCATCGTGTTCGTCGAGGGCGGACAGCGGCGCATTCCGGTGCAGTATGCGAAGCGCGTGATGGGCCGCAAAGTGATGGGCGGGCAGATGACCTATCTGCCTTTGCGCGTGAATTCCGGCGGCGTGATCCCGCCGATTTTCGCGAGTTCGCTGCTCACGTTTCCGCAGACCGCGGCGATGATTTTCCAGAGCGGGCAGAACAAAACGGGCTTCTTTCAGAAGTTCGCGGCGGCGATCAGCTGGGGCGAGCCGATTTATACGGTTCTGTACGTCGCGCTGATCATCTTCTTCGCGTTCTTCTATGTGGGGATTATTTTCAACCCCACCGAGCTGGCCGACAACATGAGGAAGTATGGCGGGTTCATCCCGGGCATCCGGCCGGGACGAAACACGTCGGAATACATCAACCGGATTCTTTCGCGGCTCACGCTGGTCGGCGGCATATACCTGGCGGTCGTCTGCCTCTTGCCGGAATGGATGATCGCGGGCATTCACCTGCAGCATTTGCCGGGGGCGGTCGGGGCGTGGTTCGACCAGCACATGTGGAATTTCGTGCTCTACGGCTTGAACGTGCAGTTCTACTTCGGCGGAACGTCGCTGCTGATCGTGGTGGGCGTGGCGATGGACACGGTACAGCAACTCGAAGCGCAGCTGGTGATGCGGAACTACGAAGGGTTCGTCAAAAAGGGCCGAGTACGAAGTCGTCGCGGTTAAGGCGAGTTCGGCGGGGAGCATGGCGCTCAATCGGGCGTTAATTTTCCTGGGGCCACCGGGAGCGGGCAAGGGCACCCAGTCGAAGAAAGTCGCCCTACGCTGCCGCGTGCCGCACCTTTCGACGGGCGACATGTTCCGCGACGCGGTAAGCCGGGATACGCCGCTCGGACGGACCGCGAGGCCGATCATGGAACGCGGCGAGCTGGTGCCGGACGACCTGGTGATGAAGATGGTCGAGGAGCGGCTAAGCCGCCCGGATTGCGCCGGAGGGTTCGTTTTCGACGGGTTTCCGAGGACGCTGCCGCAGGCCGAGCAGCTCGACGAGATTCTCGAGGCGCGAGGCTTCGGCAGGCCTCAGGTAGTTGATTTTTGCATCGGCCCGGCCGAACTCGTAAAACGCATTTCAGGCCGCTGGATGTGCAGCGTGGACGGCGAGATTTACAATATTCACGAGGCGCCGCCGAAAGTGGCCGGAATCTGCGATCGCGACGGCGGCAAGCTGGTGCAGCGCGCGGACGACCGGCCGGAAGTGGTGAAGGAGCGGCTGGTGGCGTACGAGCGGCAGACGAAGCCCCTGGCCGAGTATTACGGCCGCCGAGGCGTGCTGGACGTGCTGGACGCGGCAGCGCCGGTGGAAGACGTGAGCCGCGCTCTCGAAAAACTGGTGAAGTGTTCGTGAAGCGCGCGGAAGTGAAAAGAAATGGTGATCTGTAAGTCGCCGGCCGAACTTGAAAAGATGCATCGGGCCGGATTGATCGTCTGGGGCGCGCTCGAAAAGATGCGGGAGATGGTTCGGCCGGGCCTTTCAACGAAAGAGCTCGACGAGTTCGCCGAGAAGTATTGCGCCGAGCACCACGCGCGGCCTGCGTTCAAGGGCTATCGGGGCTATCCGGGGTCGGTGTGCACCTCGATCAACAAAGAGGTGGTGCACGGGATCCCGTCGCCGAGCCGGAAGCTACGCGAAGGCGACATTCTATCGATGGATTTTGGCGTCGAGGTCGAGGGTTACTACGGAGACGCCGCGCTCACGGTGCCGGTCGGAAAGGTCGCGCCGGAGCGGGAAAAGCTGCTGCGGGTGACGCGCGAGTCGCTCGAGCGAGCGATCGACAAGGTTCGGCCCGGCAACCGGCTGGGCGATGTTTCCTCGGCCGTGCAGGAGTGGGTCGAGCAGAACGGCTATTCGGTGGTGCGCGAGTTCGTGGGGCACGGGATCGGAACGAAGATGCACGAGGAGCCGCAGGTCCCGAACTACGGCAGCCCGGGTCATGGCCAGCGCTTGCAGGAAGGTATGGTCCTTGCGATCGAGCCGATGGTGAACTCGGGCGGAGCTGGCGTGAGGCTGCTGGACGATGAGTGGACGGCGGTTACGGCGGACGGCAGCGATTCGGCGCATTTCGAGCATACCGTGGCCGTCACGAACAACGGGCCCTGGATTCTGACGCGGCCGCGCGAGGCCACCGGGCCGGTCTGGTAAGGCTGGATTTGGTGGGCCGGGGCGTCGAAGATCGATCGGCCCGGTAAGGGCATCGAATGGGGGCGCTTGCTGCGTCCCAGAGTGCTAGGAGCGCATGGCGAGAAGGCCAGAGCAGGACAAAAAGAAGCCGGGCGAGAGTGGGAAGGAAGACGCGATCGAGGTGATGGCGACGGTGATCGAGCCCCTGCCGAACGCGATGTTTCGCGTCCAGTTGGAAAACAAGCACCAGGTGCTCGCTCATATTTCGGGCAAGATGAGAAAGAATTTCATCCGCATCCTTCCCGGAGATCGCGTGGCGGTCGAACTTTCCCCTTACGACCTGACTCGCGGGCGAATCGTTTACCGGTACAAGTAGGAGCCGAAGATGAAGGTTCGAGCATCGGTCAAGAAAATTTGCATGAAGTGCAAGATCGTTCACCGGCGCGGCGTGGTGCGTGTGATCTGCGTGAACCCAAAGCACCGCCAGCGCCAGGGGTAAGGGAGAAGACGCATGGCTCGTATTGCAGGTGTGGATCTGCCGCCCAACAAGCGGCTTTGGATCGGGCTGACGGCGATTTACGGCATCGGCCAGCAGCGCGCGCGTTCGCTCGCCGCGAAGGCGAATGTGGACGCGACGAAGAAGATCAAGGACCTGACCGAAGAGGAAGTGACGCGCCTGCGCGCCGCGATCGAATCCGAGGGCCGGGTGGAGGGCGATCTCCGCAAGGAAATGCAGATGAACATCCGGCGGCTGATCGAAATCCAGTGCTACCGCGGCTTGCGCCACCGCCGGAATCTTCCGGTGCACGGCCAGCGGACGCATACCAACGCGCGCACGCGGAAGGGCCCGCGCAAGGGCGCGGTCGCCGCGAAGAAGAAGACGATGGCGCGCAAGTAAGACCGGCATTCCGAGTTGGGCTGTAGGGGCGCCTGCTTGCTGCGCCCCACGGAAAGGCAAAAGGGAAAATCGTGGCGAAAGAACCCCAGGACGCAGCGGCTGCTCCGGCAGCGGCGAAAACGTCCAAGCGCAAGAAAGAGTTTCGCAAGAAGCGGGAAAAGCGAGTCGTGCCGCACGGCGTGGTGTGCATTCAGGCGACGTTCAACAACACGATCGTGACGCTGACCGACCCGGATGGCCGCGCCGTGAGCTGGGCCTCGGCCGGCTCCGTGGGATTCAAGGGATCGCGCAAAGGCACGCCGTACGCCGCGCAGCAGGCGGCGATGACGGCCGCAGGTGTGGCGCGCGACCAGTACGGGATGAAGTCGGTCGAGGTGCGGGTGAAGGGACCGGGAGCGGGGCGCGAGTCGGCCGTACGCGCGCTGGCGTCGTCCGGGTTGCACATCAACGCGATCAAGGACGTCACGCCCGTGCCGCACAACGGCTGCCGTCCGCCCAAGCGCCGCCGCGTTTAATTTCGAGACAGCTCGGGCTTCGAGCCTGAGGCTTTGGAGTAGCAGCAAAGGAGAAGCACTTGGCGAGACATCGTGAAGCGGTTTGCCGGTTGTGCCGCAGGGAAGGGCAGAAGCTTTTCCTCAAGGGCCTCCGGTGTTTTACGGAAAAGTGCGCGATCGAGAAGCGCAATTTCGTTCCGGGACAGCACGGGCAGGCGCGCCGCCCGAAGATGGTAGGGTACGGCGTGCAGTTGCGCGAAAAGCAGAAGGTGAAGCGCACCTACGGGCTGCTCGAGCGGCAGTTCCGCTCGTATTTCGAGAAGGCCGTGCGCATGAAGGGCCCGACCGGCTCGAACCTGGTGATCATGCTCGAGCGGCGACTCGACAACGTGGTTTATCGCATGGGACTGGCGGGATCGCGGGCGCAGGCGCGGCAGCTCGTGCTGCACGGGCACGTTCGCGTGAAGGGCCAGAAAGTGAACATCCCGAGCTACCTCGTGCAGGTGGGCGACGAGATCGCGCTCAAGGACAAGATGCACCAGAACGCGATGGTGCTCGAAGCGCGCAACCTGACGCAGAGCCAGGGAATCGCGCCGTGGCTCGACATCGACCGCGAAAATTTCAAGGCGCGCGTGGTGGCGCAGCCTCGCCGCGAGGACGTGCAGACGCCGCCGATGAACGAGCAGCTCATCGTCGAGCTGTACTCGAAGTAACGCGCGTTTCGAGTTTCTACGAACAGTCGGGCTTTGCATGGTCCGCGGCAAGCGGGCCGGAAGGAAGGTACGAATATGTGGAAGGGCTTTCAGAAACCAAAGCGGTTGGCGGCCGAGCCTGAGTCGCTGACAGACAAGTACGGGAAGTTCTCGGCGCAGCCGTTCGAGCGAGGCTGGGGAACGACGGTGGGAAACGCCTTGCGGCGCGCGCTGCTGAGCTCGATTGAAGGCGCGGCGATCACGGCGGTGAAGATCGAAGGCGTGCTGCACGAGTTCTCGCCGATTCCCGGCGTGGTCGAAGACGCGACGGACATCATCCTGAACCTGAAGCAGGTGCCGCTAAAGCTGAACAACGACCAGCCGAAAACGATCACGCTGGTGGTCGATACGCCCGGCCCGGTGACCTCGGCGAAGATCGAGGAAGACTCGGACATCGCCGTGCTCGACAAGAACATCTACATCGCGACCGTGAGCGAGGGCGGGAAACTCGAACTCGAATTGCGCGTGAAGAACGGCCGCGGCTACGTGGCTGCCGATCGCAACTTCGATGAAGACCTGCCGATCGGCTACATCCCGATCGACTCGGTCCACTCGCCCGTACGCAAGGTGAACTACGCGGTCGAAGCGGCTCGCCTGGGACAGATGACCGACTACGAAAAGCTCACGCTCGAGGTCTGGACCAACGCGGCCATCACGCCGCAGGATTCGATCGGTCTTGCGGCGAAGCTCATCAAGGACCACATGAGCATCTTCATCAACTTCGAGGAGCAGCCGGAGCTGCCCGAAGAGGCCATCGAGAATTACGCCGACCCGCGCCTCGAATTTCTCGACCGCTCGGTCGAGGAACTCGAGCTTTCGGTGCGTTCCTACAACTGCCTGAAGAACGCGAACATTCAGAATCTCCGCGAGCTGGTGCAGAAGACCGAGTCCGAAATGCTGAAGACCAAGAATTTCGGGCGCAAGTCTCTGAACGAGATCAAGGACATCCTGAACAAGATGGGATTGAGCCTCGGGATGAAATTCGACGAGCACGGCCGCGTGATCTGGCCGCCGCTGCCGAGCCAGACCGCGCCTCCCTCCTCGGAAGGGGACGCGACGACGATCTAACTCGCGGACCAGAACATGAGACACCTCGTTTCAGGGTCGAAACTCGGACGTCAACCGGCGCATCGCCGGGCGACGCTGCGCAATTTGGTGACGAACCTCATCGAGAAGGAACGCATCCAGACCACGCTGCTTCGCGCGAAGGCGGCGCGTCCGATCGCCGAGCGCATGATCACGCTCGGCAAACGCGATTCGCTGCATTCGCGGCGGCAGGCAGCGGCGTTCCTGATGACGCCGGATGCGACGAAGAAGCTCTTCGCCGATCTGGCGCCGCGCTTCGCGGACCGCCCCGGCGGCTATACACGGATCATTCGTACCGGATGGCGCATCGGCGACGGCGCGGAGCTCGCGATCCTCGAATTCCTCGGTTCGGAGCTGAAGAAGAAGGAAAAGAAAGCGAAAAAGGCCGCGGCAGAGACGCCGGAAGAAGAGAAGGAAGCAGTCGCGGCGGAGAAATAAACCCGCCCCTCAATCGAATCGCAATTCAAACGGCCCGCCTCGCACGACGAGGTGGGCCGTTTTGTTTTTCTGCGGGTCGGCGTTTCAATCCTCGCGAGGCCGGACCTCGCGCACGTGAACTAACATCGCGAACAGCGCGGCAATCGCCTGCGCGGCGGCTCCCCCGGTCGTGTCAAGCAGGACGTCGGTGACTGCGGGCGTGCGTCCCGGCACGAACCGCTGGTGGAACTCATCGAGGGAAGCGTACCCCGCGACGAGGAGGATCGCGAGCACCGCCCAGGCGAGCCGCGTTCCATGACGCCCGGCGCGAATCCCGCGCAGGATCAGCAGGCTCAGAATGAAATACTCAGTGAAGTGCGCACACTTGCGAATGATGTGATGGATCAGGACAAGGGTTCCCGGCGAAAAGCTCGGGAAGAGCCAGTGCAGCGCCGGAATAATGATCCGGCCGGTATTTTCTGCCGTGAATGCGCCCGTCGAGAATAGCGAGATGACGACAGCCCACGCGAGCGCCGGCCACCAGAGCGCGAGCCAGCTTGTGGATGTTTCTCCTTGTGTTTGCGTCATGGGCCGTTTGCCTGGCGATCTGAGTTGCGCAGGGCTCGTTTATTCCAGGCGGTAGTTGGGGGCTTCGCGCGTGATGATCACGTCGTGGACGTGGCTTTCGCGCAAGCCTGCCGCGGAGATGCGGATGAACTTGCCGCGCTCCTGAAGTTCCTTGAGATTCGCGACGCCGCAATATCCCATGCCACTGCGCAGCCCGCCGACGAGCTGCTCGACGAGAGCCGAGAGCGACCCTTTGTAGGGCACCTGCCCTTCGATTCCTTCGGGGACGGACTTGCCGCGCTCGGCGCCTTCCTGCGCGTAGCGGTCGGCGGAGCCCGCCTCCATCGCGCCGAGCGATCCCATGCCGCGATAGGATTTGAAGGTGCGGCCCTGATAGAGAATCGTTTCGCCGGGCGACTCCTCGGTGCCGGCGAAGAGGCTGCCGATCATCACGGCTTGAGCGCCGGCGGCGATCGCCTTGGTGATGTCGCCCGAAAACTTGATGCCGCCATCGGCGATGATCGGGACGCCGCTGCCCTGCGCGGCGCGCGCGGATTCGACGATCGCGGTGATCTGCGGCACGCCCGCGCCGGTGACGACGCGCGTGGTGCAGATCGAGCCCGGACCGATGCCGACCTTGAGCGCGTCGACGCCCAGCGCGATGAGGTCGCGCGTGGCTTCGGCGGTGGCGACGTTGCCGGCGATGAGCTGCATTTCGGGCAGGCGATGCTTGACGGCTTTGATGGCTTCCATCACGCGCGTGGTGTGGCCGTGCGCGGTGTCGATCGCGACGACGTCCACTTTTTCGCGAGCCATCTCCTCGGCGCGTTCGAGGAAATCGCCGGTGGCGCCGATGGCGGCGCCGACGCGCAGGCGGCCCTGCTCGTCCTTGGCGGCGCTCGGGAACTCGAGCTTTTTCTGGATGTCTTTTACGGTGATGAGGCCCTTGAGGTTGATAGTCCTTGTCGACGACGAGCAGCTTTTCGATGCGGTGCTGCTGCAGGATGCGCTCGGCTTCTTCGAGCGTGGTGCCGACGGCGACGGTGACGAGATTGTCCTTCGTCATGATGTTGCCGACCGGCTGATCGAGGTTGCGCTCGAAGCGCAGATCGCGGTTGGTGAGGATGCCGACGAGGCGCTGGCCGCGCGTCACCGGCAGGCCGGAGACCCTGTACTTGTTCATGATGTCGAGCGCCTGGCGGACGGTGAGCTCGGGCGAAATCGTCACCGGATCGACGATCATGCCGCTTTCCGAGCGCTTCACGCGGTCGACTTCTTCGGCCTGGCGATCGATGGTCATGTTGCGGTGGACGAAGCCGATGCCGCCCTGGCGGGCGATGGCGATGGCCAGGCGCGAGTCGGTGACGGTGTCCATGGCGGCGGCCACGATCGGGATATTGATTGCGATCTTGCGCGAAAGGCAGGTGCGCGTGTCGGTCTGCGCGGGCAGCACCGAGGATTTGCCGGGCAGCAGCAGTACGTCGTCAAACGTCAGCCCTTCGGGAACATTTCCGTCAATCATTGCGTCTCCTATGGGTATTTTTTCGTCCCATAAACGCCGAAGCCCAGCTAGGTCCGCTGGGCTCGAAGAAATTCGTCTTATCGAAAACGACCGTCATCAATATTTCGTTATTTTAGGCGTATCGCAGGGCGAAAGCAAGGCGGCGCGGATACACCCTCAGGGCGATATTTCACACTTTGGACTCGGCCTGCCATCAGCGGCCGGAGCCGGCCGCAGCAGGCGAGTCGGTTGTAACGATGAAGATTTCGACGAAGGGGTTCGCGTGCGCGTCGACGACGTGGCCGCCCTTCGTGCTGCCGTCGGAAAAGCTGACGACGGCGTGGGCGTGTACATAGACCTTGCCCCTTTCCACGGAAATATTGCCGAGCAACGACGCGAGTTCGCACTTGTCGGTTACCGGGAACGTCTTCACGCCACCCTTTTGGGGGTCGCCCCAGCCGAGCGTGGCGGTCGCGAGGCCGCCGATTCCGCTGATATAGCCCTCAGTGATGTGATTCTTCACGGCGAATTCGGTGAGGCCGGACATGATTTCATCGCCTGGTCCGAACATTACCTCGAAGGTGCGCGAGCCTGCGGTGGAGAGCTGTTCTCCCCTCATTTTCGGCGCCAGTCCGCGCGAGGTCACGGGGCCGGGAATGACGTAGCCCGGGGGAAGCGGCGGCGGTTGCTGCGCGCCGAGCGAAAGCGCGGCGGCGATTCCGAAAGCTGCGATCAGGACCAAGAAAGGCGGACTGGGATTACGGAACATTCGAAACATACGAGCCTCCTCGTACGGGGAATTCAGCCGGGGTGCCGGCCGGGTGAATCGTACAGCAAACCGTGCGGCGCGGCGCGGCGAAGCTGAAAAAACTAGATCGGTCTGACGGCAGCGCGTTCGATTTCGGCGTTGATTTCGCCTCCGATGACGAACGCGAGCCCGGTGACGTAGAACCAGACGAGCAGGATCATCACCGCGCCAAGCGAGCCGTAGGTCGCCGTGTAATTGTTGAAGAAGTGAAGATACGCGCGGAGGCCAAGCGAAGCGGTCAGCCACAGCAGGACGCCAAATGCCGATCCCGGAGTGATCCAGTGCCAGCGCCGGTTCTTGAGGTTCGGGCCGAAGTAGTAGATCAGCGCGTGCGAGAGGATCACGAAGGCGAGGGCTGCGGGCCATTGCAGCGCCTTCCATAGCGCTACCACCTCCGGCGTGAGGCCGAGCTCCGTGCCGAGCCAATCGACCGCGTGGCCGCTGATCAGCACGAGCACCAACGCCGCCAGAAGAAGCGCCGCGATCAACAGCGTAAGAAAAAGCGCAATCGCGCGAACCCAGACCCAAGAGCGCGCCTCTTGAGCGCGATACGCGAGATTCAGCGCGGAGATCATCGAGCTCACGCCTCCCGATGCGAACCAAAGAGCCAGCACGATCCCGAAGGTAAGTTTGCCTCCAGTGGCATTGGCCGCGAGCTCCGTCGCGGTTGCGTTCACGAGCGCGAACGCGGTTGCCGGAAGAAAATCGGCGAAGTAGGCGAGCAGATCGGCCTGAAGATCGGCGCGGTGCGAGGTGGACAGGCCGATCAGCGTCAGCATGAAGAGAAGCAGCGGGAAGAGCGCGAACAGGAAGTTGAAAGCCAGCTCGGAGGCGCGGCCGAAAGAGTTATTCGTAGAGACGTCGCGATGCACTCTTTGCCCAAGCTGCCACGGCGACAGCCCGCCGAGCCTCCAGATCGATCTGGCTTGAGTCTGCGCCGGCATTTCGCGAGGTGGCATGTGGGCAAGGGATGCGGAGACGCGTGTGCGCCCCGGATTCTAACGCAAAGGCGAGGTTGCGGGAAACGCGCGGACTCCCTACGATGAGAAGTCCGTGAAAGAGTTCACCCCGCACAGGGGCCTGCGCAACGGCCACCTGATGACGATCGCCGCGTCGTTTTGGCGGCGCGCGTACCCGCGCCTGCCCGCGGGCGTACCGAGGCTGTTTCAAACCGAACCGGGAACGCAGGTCCGCGGCGACTGCCACTTCCGGGAGAATCCGCGCGAGCATCCGACGCTCGTGCTGCTCCACGGGCTCGAGGGGTCGAGCGAGTCGGACTACATGCTTGGGACGGCGGAGAAGGCGTGGGTCGCGGGCTTCAACGTGGTGCGGCTGAACCAGCGGAACTGCGGCGGCACTGAGAGGCTCACCGAGACACTCTACCATTCAGGATTGAGCTGCGACATTCGCGCGGTGGTGCTGGAGCTGATCGAGCGCGATCGCCTGCCGGAAATATTCGCGGCCGGATTTTCGATGGGCGGCAACCTCGTGCTGAAGATGGCTGGGGAATTCGCGGATGCGGCGCCGCGCGAGGTGCGCGGGTTTGCAGCCGTGGCGCCATCATTCGACTTGGCTGCGTGCGCTGCCGAGATCGAATTGCCGAAAAACTTCCTCTACGAGCGGCACTTCGTGACCCGATTGAAACGGCGCATGCGGCATAAGGCAGGCCTTTTCCCCGAGCGCTACGCAGGCGGGCTGAACGACGAATTGGCTCGCGTCCACAGCGTGCGCGAGTTCGACGACCGGATCACGGCGCGCTTCTGCGGCTTTCGCGACGCGGCCGATTACTACGCGCAGTCGAGCGCCATGCGCGTGATCGGCGCAATCCGGAAGTCGACGCTGATTGTGACGGCCGAGGACGATCCGGTCGTCCCCTTCGCGATGTTTGCAAACGAGGCGCTCCGAGGGAACCCGAATATTTCACTTGTCGCGACACGCCGCGGCGGCCACTGCGCGTTCATATCGCGGGAAGGGGGCGAAGGGCGTTTCTGGGCGGAGGCGCGGATCGTGGGATTCTGCAAAGAGAAGTCGATGCTCGGGCGTTAGCGGGAACTGTTCGCGGCCGATAAAGTTCCCCTCCGGCTCACGCAGGCCGGCGCTCTCTCCATGCTTCTTCGATTTGCTCGAGGGTCTTGCCCTTTGTTTCGGGGACCAGCCGAACGACGAAGATCCACCCCAAGATGCCCACGAGCGCGTACAGCCAGAAAGTCCACGGCCGCCCGAGCACTTGAAGCAGGCTGAGGAACGTAAGGGCGACGAGCAAGTTCGATCCCCAGTTTGCGGTCGCGGCGACGCTCATTGCCAGGCTTCGAATTTTTAGCGGATAGATTTCCGCGATCATCAGCCAGAAAATTGGTCCGAGGCTGATGGCGAAGCAAGCCACGTATGCCGCGACGCAAATGACCGAAGTCAACGCCAGACCGCGTGTTGGATTCGCCGAAAGGAAACCGGCTCCGAGAAGTCCCAGGCTGACGATCATGCCCACCAAGCCGTAGAGCAGCAGCGGGCGGCGGCCGACGCGGTCGAGCAATTCGAGCGCTACGACCGTCATCAGCACGTTGACGATGCCCACGCCGACGGTAGCCAGGATCGCCGCGGAGTTCGAGTGAAGCCCGGCGAGCTGGAAGATCCTGGGCGCGTAGTAGATCACGGTGTTGATGCCGGTGAACTGCTGAAACACCGCAAGGCCGATCCCGATCACGAGCGCGGGACGCAGCGAAGGGCTCAGCAGCTCGCGCCAGCTGCCCTGCTGCTGGTTCAAACTCGCCTCGATTTCGGCTAGTTCTGCGTCGACATCCGAAGGCCTGCGTATTTTTGCGAGCACCTCGCGCGCGCGTTCATGCAAGAGCTGCCGCACATACCAGCGCGGGCTTTCCGGGACGAACGGCAGCCCGAGCAGAAGGATCGCCGCCGGAATGGCCGCCAGGCCGAACATCCAGCGCCATCCGCGCATGTCCGCGAGCCCGTAATCCGCCAGATACGAGCAGACGATCCCGATGGTGATCATCAGCTGATTCAGCGAGACGAGCTTGCCGCGCACATCGGCCGGCGAGATTTCCGAGATGTAAAGCGGCGCCGTGTAGGACGCGATGCCGATTGCAATTCCGACAACGACGCGGCCCATCGAAAGCGAAATTGTTCCAGGGGCCAGGGCCGTTCCTATCGCCCCAAGAATGAATAGGCACGCGACCTGAATCAGAACGCTTCGGCGGCCAAAGCGGTCGGCCAGGCGGCCGCTAAGGGCTGCGCCGACCAAGCAGCCAAGCAGCACTGCGCTCACGACGACTTCTTGCTGAAACGTGGTGAGGTGGAAGTCTTCTTGGACGAAAAGAACGGCGCCGGAGATGACGCCGGTATCGTAGCCGAAGAGCAGCCCAGCCAGCGCCGAAACGGAGGCGACAATGGTGACGAAATGCCGGTCTTGCGCCCCCGCACCTTCCGTCACAGCGGTCGCCATGAACGCGCTCCCTTCCTTCGTGCACCCGGCGCCAGTGAGCCTAACACAAACAGGCCGAGCGCGTGTGGGGTCGAGAGGGGGCTCTCCCGCAGAAGCGCTTATTGAAGGTGTTTCACAGCTTCGAGTGCAAGTTCGTGCAGGCCGCCGCCGCCCTGCGCCACGTATTCGATGATCTGCTTGCGCATGCGCGGCTCCCAGAATTTCTGGAAGTGGTCGGTGACGCCGGCTACGGCCTCATCCTTCGGATACGCAGCGAAAAAGAAGGCGATCTGATTCGCCATGTGAACCATGTGCTCGGGTTCCATCGCTAGTCGTTGGCCGCCGTCTCTTTGGCGATGCGAGTGGTCAGGCGGCGCGTCTGCCGGTAATGCTCCTGCCACTCGGAGATGTGGCGCGCGAGCTGCACCTGCACGGCCGTCACCTTGTATTCGGGGCAGTTGGTCGCCCAGTCGGAAAAGTCGGTGGTGACGACGTTGGCGCCCGTCATCGCGTGGTGGAACGTGGTGTAGACGACGCCCGGCTGCATGCGTTCCGAGATGCGCGCCGGCAATGTGATGTCGCCGGCGCGGCTTGTGAGCGAAACCAGATCGCCTTCCTTGATGCCGCGATTTTCGGCGTCGGACGGATGAATCTCGAGCACGTCCATATCGTGCCACACGTTATTGGCGGTCCGTCGGGTCTGCGCTCCAACGTTATATTGCGAGAGGATGCGTCCGGTCGTCAGGATCAGCGGGAAACGTCCGGTCGTGCGCTCGTCGGTGGGGATGAACTCCGTGATCATGAATTTGCCCTTGCCCCGCACGAACTTACCGACGTGCATCACGGGCGTGCCTTCGGGAGCCTTGTCGTTGCACGGCCATTGCAAGCTGCCGAGCCGGTCGATTTTCGCAAAGCTGACGCCCGCGAAGGTTGGAGTGAGCCGTGCGATCTCGTCCATGATTTCGGACGGATGGTTGTAGTGCATCGTGTATCCGAGCGCATTCGAGAGCGCGACGGTGACTTCCCAGTCGGCCAGGCCGGCCATCGGCTCGATGGCCTTGCGCACGAGGCTGATGCGCCGCTCCGCGTTCGTGAACGTTCCGTCCTTCTCGAGGAACGACGATCCCGGCAGAAACACGTGCGCGTAGCTCGCCGTCTCGTTCAGGAAGAGATCCTGGACGACCACGCACTCCATCGCCGAAAGGCCTGCGGAGATGTGCTGCGTGCCCGGATCGGACTGCACGATGTCTTCGCCCTGAACGTAGAGGCCCTTGAAGGTGCCGTCCAGCGCCGCATCGATCATGTTAGGAATCCGGAGCCCGGGCTCGGACTGCAGCGGCACCTTCCACTCCGCTTCGAATGCCTGACGCACGGAATTATCCGAAACGTGGCGGTATCCGGGGAATTCGTGCGGGAAAGATCCCATGTCGCACGAGCCCTGTACGTTGTTCTGCCCGCGCAGCGGATTGACGCCGACGCCATTCTTGCCGAAGTTGCCGGTCGCCATCGCGAGGTTGGCCATGCCCATCACCATCGTGGAGCCCTGGCTATGCTCCGTGACGCCCAGGCCGTAATAGATCGCGGAGTTTCCGCTGCTCGCGTAGAGCCGGGCCGCGCCGCGGATATCCGCAGCAGGCACGCCGGTGATATGTTCCAGGGCTTCGGGCGAATTCCGTGTTTCGGCGACGAATTTGCGCCACTGCTCGAACGCCTCCGTTTCGCAGCGTTCCTTCACGTAGGCCTCGTCGACCAAGCCTTCGGTAACCACGACGTGCGCTAGCGCGTTGATCACGGCAACGTTCGTGCCGGGCAGCAACGGCAGGTGGTAATCGGCGTGAATGTGGGGCGACTTGACGAGATCGATCCGGCGCGGATCGACGATGATGAGCCGCGCTCCTTCGCGCAGCCTGCGCTTCATCTGCGAGGCAAAGACGGGATGCGCATCGGTCGGGTTCGCGCCGATGATCATGATCACGTCGGCCGCCGCCACCGAGTCGAAGTCCTGCGTTCCAGCCGAGGTGCCGAGCGTCGTCTTCAATCCGTAGCCCGTCGGCGAATGGCAGACGCGCGCGCATGTGTCGGTGTTGTTGTTGCCGAAGGCGGCGCGGATCATCTTCTGGACCAGGTAGGTTTCTTCGTTCGTGCAGCGCGAAGAAGTAATGCCCCCGATCGAATCGCGCCCGTATTTGGCCTGGAGGCGCTTGAACTCGCTGGCGGCGTGGCCGATGGCTTCTTCCCAGCCCACTTCGCGCCACGGATCGGTGATCTTGGTGCGGATCATCGGCTTGAGGATGCGGTCCTTGTGAGTGGCGTAGCCCCACGCGAAGCGGCCTTTCACGCAGGAGTGCCCATGGTTCGCCTTGCCCTCCTTGAAGGGCATCATCCGGACGACGGTATCGTCCTGCAATTCAGCCTTGAAGGAGCAACCGACGCCGCAGTAGGCGCACGTCGTAACTACGCTGCGATCCGGCGCTCCTTTCTCAATGACCGTCTTTTCGAGAAGGCTGTTCGTCGGGCAGGCCTGCACGCACGCGCCGCAGGAAACGCACTCCGATTCGATGAACGGTTTATCGCCGGCCGAAACCTGCGAAGCGAAACCGCGCCCGTCGATGGTCAAGGCAAGCGTGCCCTGCACTTCATCGCACGCGCGTACGCAGCGCGAACAGACGATGCACTTCGCCGGATCGAAGGTGAAATACGGGTTCGATTCGTCCTTCTCGGATTTCAGATGGTTGCGGCCTGAAAATCCGTAGCGGACTTCGTTCAATCCGACGGTTGCCGCCATTTCCTGAAATTCGGAGCCGATGCCGGTAGCGCTGCTGAGAGCTTCAGGCGGAAAATCCGAGGCGTACAGCTCCATCACGCCGCGACGCAGTTTGGCCAGCCTCGGCGATTGCGTGCGCACTTTCATCCCCGCCTCGACAGGCGTGGTGCAGGAGGCAGGCGTGCCGCGCCGCCCGTCGACCTCAACCAGGCAGAGCCGACAAGAGCCAAACGGTTCCAGATTGTCACTCGCGCAAAGCTTGGGTATCTGCACGCCCGCTTCGGCCGCGGCGCGCATCACGGAAGTGCCGGCCGGCACGGTGATCGGCTTCCCGTCGACTTCCAATGTCACCGCGGCCGCGGAAGTCCGCTTCGGCGTTCCGTAATCGACTTCTCGAATCAATGCCATGGTCGTGTCTCCTCAACCTTGCCGGGAACTTTACCAGAAACTTGGCTCCCGTTGGCCGGCGGCGGAGGCGCCGGCTTGTGAAAATCTTCGGGAAAATGGCGAATCGCGCTCTGTACGGGGAACGGGATGAGCCCGCCCAGCGCGCAAAGCGAACCGTCGGTCAATACTTCGCACAGATCGTCGAGCAGCTCGAGATTCTTCGAGCGATCCTGATCGGCGATGATCCTGTCGATCACCTCGACGCCGCGCGTCGATCCGACGCGGCATGGCGTGCACTTGCCGCAGCTTTCGACCGCGCAGAATTCCATCGCGAACCGCGCCTGATGCGCGAGATCGACGGTATCGTCGAACACCACGATGCCGCCGTGGCCGAGCATGCCCTTACGCTCGGCGAATGCCTCGTAATCGAGCGGCGTGTCGAGCAGCGATTCCGGAAAGTATGCGCCGAGCGGCCCGCCGATTTGCACGGCTCGCAACGGGCGCCCGGAGGCGGTGCCGCCGCCAAAATCGTAAATCGCTTCGCGTAGGGTGAGGCCGAATGCTTTTTCGACCAGGCCGCCGTGCTTGATGTTGCCCGCGAGCTGGATCGTCAGCGTGCCGCGCGACCGGCCCATGCCGAAGTTCTTGTAATATTCGCCGCCCTTGTCGAGGATGATTGGCACGGTCGCGAGCGAGATCACGTTGTTGATCACGGTCGGCTTGCCGAAAAGCCCGCTGATCGCCGGCAGCGGCGGCTTGAACCGAATCTGGCCGCGCTTGCCTTCAAGGCTTTCGAGCAGCGACGTCTCCTCGCCGCAAATGTACGCTCCCGCGCCGATGCGCACATCGAGATCGAATCGCTTTCCGCTTCCCGCGACATTCTCGCCGAGATAGCCCTTCTCGTAGGCGACGGCGATGGCGCGCCGCAGAGTGCGGAAGGCATGCGGATATTCGGACCGGACGTAGATATATCCGCTTGTGGCGTCGACAGCAATACCGGCGATGGTCATGCCCTCGATCAGCACGAACGGATCGCCCTCCATGATCATCCGGTCGGCGTACGTGCCGCTGTCCCCTTCGTCGGCATTGCATACAATATATTTCTGATCGGAAGGCGTGTTCAGCACCGTCCGCCATTTGATCCCAGTGGGGAATCCGGCGCCGCCGCGCCCGCGGAGTCCGGAATTCGTGACCTCCTCCACAATCGTCTCCGGCATGAGCTTGAGCGCGCGTTCGAGACCGCGGTAACCGCCGTGGCTGACGTAATCCGAAAGCGACAATGGATCGGTAATTCCGCAGCGCGCGAAGGTGAGCCGCTCTTGACGTTTCAGGAATGGAATCTCTTCCGTGGGGCCAAGCCGCAGGGCGTGCGTCTTTCCCTCGAGAAATCCTGCATCGAACAGACCCGCGACTGAGTCCGCGGAAACCGGACCATAGGCGATACGGCCCTGCGGCGTTTCGACCTCGACCAACGGTTCGAGCCAAAACATCCCGCGCGAGCCGTTTCGAACCAAAGTAACATTGAGGCGCCGGGCCGCGATCTCTGCTGCCATCGATTTGGCGACAGCATCGGCGCCGACCGAAACGGCCGCAGCATCGCACGGGACGTAGACTTTGACGCTCATGCGTGCCTCTGAGCGCTGTCAATCAGAAAGTCAGCCACTTCTCGCGATACTCGTCCGTAGAGTTTGCCGTCCAGCATCACCGCGGGAGAAAGCGCGCAGTTTCCGAGGCAATAGACCGCATCCACGGTGAAACTGCGATCTTCGTTGGTCCCCCCCAGCTGGACTCCGAGTTTGTTCTCGACGTGCCGAATCATGCTTTCGCAGCCCATCGATTGGCAGGCTTCGGCGCGGCATACCTTCAGGACGTGCCTCCCGGCGGGACTGTGGCGAAAATCATGGTAGAAGCTGATCGTGCCATGCACTTCGGCTTGGGAAAGGTTGAGCGCGCTCGCGATCAGCGGTATGGCGGCACTGTCGATGTATCCAAATTCGTCCTGCAATGCATGCAAAATGGGGAGCAAGGCCCCGGGGAGGTGCTCGAGTTTCCGAATGCGGATTAAGGCTCGATCAGCGTCCCAGGCCTGTGGATTGCCCATGCGTCTCAGCCTCTAACCTCGTGCGAATCACATACATCCAATGCGAACGCGCCCTGCATCGGAGGATTGAACATAGGATTTTAACATACACCCTGCTGCGCGGGCGCCGTAGATTTTATACCCACGGCGGGGGATGGGTTCCGCAGTCGTCCGTTCGGGGGCTGGCGCTGAGCCGCTGATCCGGTACCATTTTTTGTTCCCTACACTGAATTTGGAGTAGACACGCCGGGCGGTTCTCATTCAAATTAGAAGGGGTTGCAGAGGCGTTGGGACGGTTTAGGGGAGAATAGGCGATGAGACATTTGGGGTTTGTCTTGGGAGCCGTCATTCTTTTCGCGCTAAGCGCCGGTGCTCAAGCCAGTTCGGAAACGCCGACGGTATCGACGGTGGCCACTGAGGACCCTGCGTCGTTTACGCCGGTCGCGAACACCCTGTACGCTGTCGCATCGACGCCCGCGACTCCGTCCTTGCCCTTGGCTCAGCCGGCGCAGCCCGACCCCGCACCGGCGTCGCTCGTCCAAAGCGTTTTCCAGACGTATAACCTGCAGGCCTACGTCGGCTATACATTTTTCCGTCTCTATCTGGAACCGAAGCTCACGAATAATATGAATGGCCTCAACCTTGGCTTGGATTACTACCCGGGCGGAGGGTGGATCGGTGTCGATGGAGAGGTCGTCGGCACGTTTGGCTCCGCTCCCGGCTGCACGACAAAATTCGTTATGGCAGCTGGCGGGCCGCGATTCCGCTGGTTGGCGCCGCGTGGCATCGAGGTTTGGGCGCACGGTTTGGCAGGCTACTCGAATTTTCTTCCGCAGACGGCGTTCGGAAACCATTCGGCATTTGCTTTCGAGGCTGGTGCTGGCGTGGACCTTAACATTCGCCAACAGCGCTGGGCGTTGCGCCTCGCGGGAGACATGATCGGGACGCGCTATTTCAGCACCTACCAGTACAGCCCGAAGTTTTCCGCCGGCGTCGTCTTCAAGTTCTAGCGATTCGACTGACAGAACCGGCATTCTCAGCTGCCGAGAAAGTGCGTTAGCTCGCGGCCGCCGCAGCCGAGAGCAGACGTTACGCTCCCCGCAATTTGCTCAGCGCTCGCCCGAAGAAGATGCGTGCCTCGGCAACGCCGAAAAGTGCAGTGATCCCGAAATAGAGTCCGCCGTAAGGCAGCAGCACGAGAATCGCCACGAGAATCGGCGAACGATGCGCGCCGAGAGCGTGGTGAATCGTCCAACCTGCCGCGGCCGCCAGGATCGCGGCCGCCCAGACTTTTGCGAGGTAATCAGCGCGAAGGCCTGTCAGCCCGATGCGGCGATTGAGTGTCCGTCGCAACAGAGTGAACTCGACCCACGAAGCAATTCCAGCGGAAATCGTGAGTCCCGCGACGCCCCAGCGCGGCTCAATCCCCAGTAGGCGCGGCAGAGGAAGCGAACAAAGGTAGCCGAGAGCCGTCGTGAGGACGACTCGCACCACTGCGAAATTGAGTGGCGTGCGCGTATCGAGCAACGCGTAGTAGGTGGAAGAATACAGCCGCCCGAGCGTCGACGCGAGCAAGCCCACCGATGATCCCGCGAGGATTCCCCAGACATAGATCACGTCGGCCTGCGTGAACCGGCCCGAACGATAAATTGCGGCCACGATCACGTCGCCCAGGACCAGAAAGGCAATCGCGGAGGGCACGACGAGGAAGGAAATCTGCCGGAGCCCGGAATTGAGGCGCCCACGCAGCACCTCGGCGACTTGCGTTTCGCTGCCCACGGCCCCCGACATTTGTGGGAGCTCGGCCGCCGACACGGACATCCCGAAGAGGCTCACGGGCAGCAGGTAGAGCGTCTGCGCGTTCGCAAGCGCCGAGACAGCGCTCGTCGGCAGCCAGCTCGCGAGCCACATATCGACGTAGGCACTGATCTGCACCACTCCCCGGCTGATGAACGCCGGGCCAAAATTACGCACCACCGTTTCGACGTTTTTCGCGTGATACTGCAACGAGAGGCGAAGTCCGCCAAGCAGCCGCAAGACTGACGGCAACTGAACGGCTATCTGCAACGCGCTTCCGACGACGGAGCTCCAAGCGAGGATGATCGCCAGCCGGTCCTGCGGCTCGCGTCCTCCCCATCCCCACATCGTCGCCACCATCGCCGCATTCCAGATCACCGGAGCGCTGTAGGAAAGGAAAAAGCGATGGTGGCTATTCAGGATGCCGAGGCACCATGCGGAAAGAACGAGCAATCCGACGCCCGGGAAAAGTATGCGCACGATGCGAATCGCCAAGGCGCGCGTCTCGCCGTGAAATCCGGGCGCGATCGCGTCGATCAGGTAGGGAGTGGCGAGCACTCCGATAAGCACGAGAACCGAGGCGGTCAGCGCGAGAAGGGCCGCGACGGCGCCCGCGGTGCGACGCGCCTCCTCCTTGTCGCCTCGCGCGAGGAGGCTCGCGTACACCGGAATGAACGAGGCCGAAAGCACGCCTTCGCCGAAAAGATTCTGCAAAACATTGGGAATCCGCAAAGCGGCCTTGAACGCGTCGGCCACATTGGAAAGGCCGAAATAGTGGGCGAATACGCGGTCGCGAACGAGCCCCGCGAGACGGCTGAGAAAAATGCCCGCCGCCACAAGGAACGCGTAGCGTTTCGATCCAGCCTGGCGGGGTGGGCTCATCCCCGGAATTGTCGCGTGCGAAATCGGACGGACATGCGCATGTGTTGGAGAGATTCAATTACAAGAGGTACGCGCGGAGATGTCAACGCCGATTCTGGCCGCTGTGCGGTGATGATAGCTTGGGGCCGGCGGCGAATCCGGCGTGTAGCGAACCGCCGGGCTAAGGCGAGGATTCGGGAACTGAGTGCGGCGTGAGCCGGCTGTCTTTGAGGACCTCAAGCTCGCGCGCCCAATCCTGCTTACCGCGCGATTTCACCTCCACACGGTGCGAGCCGGCGGGAAGCTCGATCGTCGAAGGCGTCTGTCCGACGAATTTTCCGTCGACGTAGATTTCCTCGCCGGGCGGGTCGGACGAACCCGTGATGTTGCCCGACGAAGCATGCGTGTCGCGCTGGTCCGGCAGGGCTTCCGATTTCAGCGCCGCGTGGGCAGGGCGCATGGGGCCATCGCTTCCAATTGTTTCCACCGAACGGCCCGCTCCATGGGACGCAACATCGAGCCGGACCTCGAAGCGGCGAGCCTTGAGCAGGAAATAGGTTCCGCGCTTGCGCCCCGTGATGGCAACCCACTCAAACGGCCCATTCGTCAGCGTGATCTGCTGCGAAAGATAGCCATCCTTCGATATGCGAACGATCATCGAGTGTTCGAGGCGCGTGCCGAAAGCCGTATGTGTCTGGTGGAAGTAGCCGCCGGGGAAGCCAGTCTCGTATGGGGTGGTGCCGGCGACCAGGCCGTCGATTTCTACGGTTGCGCCAGCGGGCGAACTGGTGATGGTCAGAGTTTCCGCATGCGTTCGCGGAGCGAGCAGACACAGCAGCAGCGCGAGCGATGCACATGTAGATTGTCTCCTCGATGGCTGCATCGGAGCCCTCCGAGGGAATTAGATTTGGACTGCACGCTCTCATTCGGATGGCGGGATGTCAATATCGGGAAACTACTGACGCGCGGGCAGGGGTCTCACGGAGCCAGCCGGTGGAAGATTTCACCGACGTAATCCGGATGGCTCGAATCGCGCTCGAGATGCGGATATCGCAGGCCGCCGTGATAATCAATCTGGTGCGCGTCGACCTCCGCACCGTTCGCTACGATCAGACGGATCGGCGCGGAGCTCGACGCGGCAGTTTCGATCGCATCTTTGAGCGTATCGGGCGAAAACTGTTGCCCATTGACCGCCGTAATTTTCATACCTGGGCCGATGCCCGCCTGATACGCCGGGCCGCCATAGATGACGTCGATGACGCCTCCATCCTCGGAGAGCGTCAGTCCGATCGAAAAGCTCAGCGTCACCCGCTTTCTGACGTCGTCCCGTGCCTCTTCGATCTCGTTCGGCGTATCGTTGTAGATGATCTTCCAGCCGCCGTTTCGTAGAGCTTCGGTGGGCGTGTCGGCCGACACCGAATCGAGTCGCGTGCGCAGAAAGCCGGCCCAGTCGTACGGCGCGAGTTCGTTGAGCGTCGCGACGATGTCGTCGAATGTGTACGTCTTCAGCGCGGGCTCGCCGCCGGGCCCTCCGTAAAAGATGCGGCAGAAATTGTTCATGGACTTTTTGTCATCCGTCAGGTGGCGCAGCGTGGTGTCGACATCGAGCCACAGAAGCTCGCCCTCTTCGTAGAAGTCGGTTCCGCGGCGCCAGTTTTCCCAATCCGAGTCGGCGTTGTAGAGCACCGGGGCGGCGTCGGCCGTATCCTGCAGCGGCCGCCACGCGCGGCCCGGACTCGCGCCGATCTCGGTCGCGATGCGCGCGAGATCCTCGCGAGACTCCCGCATGTTCCAGAGGCCGCTGCGGGCGGTGAGCACCTGCCCGAGATATTCCGTCAGGCCCTCGTAGACCCAGAGCAGATCGTCCTTCATCGGCTCATGGTAATCCGGAGTGGTCAGGTCCGCCGGGCGGCGATATTTGCCGTTCCACGAATGGACGAATTCGTGAGGCAGCAAGGTGGAGAATTCGACAAGGTCGTCATCGTCGATCAGGCTGTGGGCGTCGTCGCGATCGTCGCTCGATTCATGATGCTCGAGGCCGAAGTGCGCCACGTCGTCGCTCAGCGTCACCAGAAAGTGATAGTCGCGGTAATGCCGCACGTCGAAAAGCGCGCCGGTTTCCGCGATCAGCCGCCGAAAATGCATTTCGGTTTCCGGCGACATCGCAAGCTCCGCCGCGCTGTCGGCGGCGATATCGATCTCGTGCGAGGGATGCTCGCCGGGCGTCAATTGAATCACGCGAAAATTCGCCCCGGCCAACACGGGCGAATCGACCAGCGTGTTGAGCGAAACGGGAGAGAAATCGATCGCATCGCCGTCTTCTTTCGCGACGGGCAGCGCGGTGCCGAATTTCCATTCGGCCGGCAAACGCAGGCTCGCCACGTAGGTCAGGTCCCGCACCGGGTAGCCCTGGGGATAGAGGACCAACTGGTTCCAGCTGATTAGGTCGAGGTAGGCGGTAGCGGACGCGCCGGCCGAGTATCCCGTAGTGGGCGCCGAAAGCAGGAAATCGAAATCGATGTCGAGCGTGCGCACGTCGTCGGGAATATTCAGATGAAACGCGAACATATCCAGCAGGTCGCGCCGCCAGGGAATTGCCTTCCCGTTACCGGCAAACTCGAGTCCGGCGACGTCGACGATCGGGCCGTCCGGCATGTGTTCGCCCGGAATCCACTCAGGATAATAGAGGATCAGCGGGCCCGGCTTCACCGGCATCTCCATGTGAGCGTGCAGGATCTTCTGCGACGCTCGCGTCGCATCGACTTCGAGGCGAATGGGCCCGGGAGGATCGGCCGCGTGAACCGGCGCTGCCCCGACGCAGGATGCGAGCGCCATCGAGAAAAGCACTGAAATTAGCCGCAACTGTCGAGTCATTAAGGCTCCTTCGTCGCAAAGGCGAGGGAAAAGTGATTCGAGAGAACGGCGCACGAAAATCCCCTCGAGCGGTTTCTTCTTTCCGAAATTTGAGAGCCTTAGTATCCGATTCACAGACGATTCGGCGCAACTAAAAAGCCCGTGGGCCCAAAGCGCGTTCAATGGCTAAGGGAAAATTCCGGTGCCTTCTAGGTTTTTTACCTGATGGCGCGAACCGGCGGAAGCAGCTAGGATTCTATTCCCGGCAGAAATGGAATGCGGGCCGTGTTAGTCATACTTGGGGTTGTTCTTCTACTTACTCTCGCGGCGAGCCTTCCGGCTTGGCCGCGCAGCAGACACTGGGGCTCATATCCGAACGGAGGATTCAGCTTGATTTGGCTGGTGCTTCTGCTTATGTTCTTCCTCTGGCGTCTCTAGAAATATTCCGGCCGCGCGGTATCTCCTTTATCACGCCACGAGGCGATTTCTCGATTTTGCGGCAACTCGTTTCCTTTTCCTTCCGTCAAACTTTATGTAGGCAAGATGAACGGCCCCACGCCTTGACAGTCGAGGTCCGCTCGTATTACCTAGCATGGTTCAATTGGGAGGGGGAATGACCGCACATCGTCGATTTCTGTGGACCGCTCTGTTCGTGTTTGCGTTTCTTGGGTGGACTCCGCCGATCTCCGCGCAGCTTGGACCTGGGGCGCCACCGCCCCACTCGCCGCACCCGACTCCCACGCCGCAAAGTCTCGCGGAGGGGAAGGCCCTGTTTGAGGGCACCTGCGCCGGCTGTCACGGCATCGACGGCAGCGGCGCAAATGGACCCAACATTCGGAACGCCGGCAAGCAGCTGGGTCCCGAAGGGATTTACACCGTCATCTACAACGGCGGAGCGCTGGGTTCGGGAATGCCGAATTTTTCGAGCCTCGGCGAACACACCATATGGCTGCTCGTGAATTACGTCAGCTCCTTTAGCGAGGCGGGCGGCGGCGCTGTGACCGGCGATCCCGCCAAGGGCAAGGAAGTCTACGAAGTAAACGGTTGTTCGAACTGCCACATGATCGACGGGCGCGGTGGCGACTCGGGGCCCGATCTGTCCCAAGTCGGCGGCGTGCGCAGCGCCGGCTTCCTCCACGATGTGTTGCTGGATCCCGGCGCGAGCCTGCCGCAGAGCGACGCGTCGCTTCAGGAGCGCGCGAACTATCCTGCCTACACGATGTACCGCGCGGTCATGAAAGACGGAAAGGTGATCGAGGGCATGCGTGTGGATGAAGACTCTTTCTCGATTCAGTTACGCGACGCCAAGGGCCAGATCCACTCGATCGAAAAGCAAGAGGCCGAAAAGATCGAGGTCTTGCCGGACGAGAGCTTCATGCCGAGCTATAAGGACAAGCTGACCGAAACGCAGTTGAACGACCTTGTGGCGTATCTTGCCGGTTTGGGGGCCGCGCGATGAAAACCAGCCGGCATCGATGGATTCTTTGCGGTTTCGCTTTGGTCGCTCTCGTGCTGGACAGCCGCGTGCAGTCCTGGGCGCAGGACGTCACATACGACGAGATTGTGCATTCAGCCGACCATCCACAGGATTGGCTCACGTACGGCGGCAATTACGCCTCGGAGCGTTTCTCAGAACTGAAGCAGGTCAATACGGCAAATGTGAAGAACCTGAAAATTCAGTGGGTCTATCAGTTGAAGCATCAGGGCATTTTCGAATCGTCGCCCATCGTCGTTGACGGCATCATGTACGTCACCGAGCCGCCCACCACGGTCACGGCTCTCGACGTGCGCACCGGAAAGCCGATTTGGCGGTGGACCGCCTCGCTGCCGCGCGATTTGCTCACGATCGGCCTTTTCCCGACCAACCGCGGCGTCGTCATCCTCGGCGACACCGTCTACGTCGCCACGATCGACGCCCATCTCGTCGCGCTCGACGCGAAAACGGGCGCCGTGAAATGGGATGTCGAGGTCGGCGACAATAAAAAGTCGGTCGCCATCACGCAGGCGCCGCTCGCGATCGATGGCAAGATCATCGTCGGCATGGGCGGAGGCGAAGGCGGCCTTCGGGGTTACATCGATGCGTACGACGCGAAAGACGGCCATCGCTTCTGGAGGCTGTACACCATCCCGACCACCGGCGAGCCAGGCGTCGAAACATGGGAAGGCGACAGCTACAAGTATGGCGGCGCGACCACCTGGAACACGGGTTCGTATGATCCCGAAACGAATACCCTCTTCTGGGGCACCGGCAATCCCGCTCCCGATTGGAATGGCGATGCGCGCAAAGGCGACAACCTCTATTCCTGCTCGCTCCTCGCGATCGATGCCGACACCGGCAAGATGAAATGGTATTTTCAGTTCTCGCCGCACGAGACGCACGATTGGGACGCTGCCGAGCCGCCCATGCTGATCGACGCCAAGATCGACGGCAAGATGCGCAAGCTCGTCGTGCAGGCCGATCGCAACGCCTTCTATTACGTTCTCGACCGCGAGACCGGCAAATTCATCGCGGGTGCCGCGTATGCGAAGCAAACCTGGGCCAAAGGGCTCGATGCCAACGGCCATCCTATCGAGCTCCCGGACAACCAGCCGACCAGCAAAGGCAACCTCATCTATCCAAGCATCACGGGATCGGTGAACTGGACAAGTTCGTCCTACAGCCCGCTCACGGACCTCGTCTACGTCGATACGCGCGAGCAGGGTGCCTACTATTACAAGGGGCATCCCGAGATGGAGCCGAATAATCCTCGCGACATCGGCGGTGGCGGCGGTCAAAAGGTTGTTCTCGGCGATGCCGCCTACAGCGCGATTCGCGCGCTCGATGCCACTACGGGCGAGCGCAAGTGGCAATTCAAAATGGTCGGAGATTCCTGGACCGGCACGCTTGTCACCGCCGGCAATCTGGTCTTCTGCGCGGACGCCGAAGGCAATTTCTTCGCGCTGAACGCCGAGACCGGCGAGCCGCTCTGGCACATCCAGCTCGGCAATTCCGTGCGGGCCAATCCGATCACCTATGAGGTCGACGGTAAGCAGTACGTCGAAGCGGCGGCAGGTAATTCCGTGTTCGTGTTCAGCCTGCCGTAAAGCAAGCGCAGCTCGCCGGCGCAAGGAGCTCGATGAAGCTACTCGATTGGGCCACGAAGTTGTCGCGACGAGTCTTTCTCGCTGGCGGCGCAGCGACCATCGCGGCGGCCGCGGTTGCCGGAAGGACGCTGCTAGCCGATCCGTCGTCCGCGCGCGCGTTCGACCCCGCCGGGCTTAGCGGCGAACAGTCGCGAGCGTTGCTGAAATTTACGCGCGACCTCTTCCCGCACGATCGCCTTCCGGATTCGGCCTACGAAAAGGCGATTGCGCCGCTCGTCGCCGAAGCCGCGAGCAATCCATCCACGAAGCAACTGCTCGCGAACGGCATCGCCCAACTCAATGCCTCAACCAATGCGAACAACGGCAAACCCTATGCGGACGTTGCCGACGAAAGCGTCCGCGTGGCGGCCGTTAAGCAGATCGAGGGCGGCGCGTTTTTCGCCAAGGTCTACGGCGATACGATCACGCCGCTCTACAATCAGCCGGACATGTGGGCGGAATTCGGCTATCAGGGCCCCTCTTCTGCGCTCGGCGGATATCTGCATCGCGGCTTCAACGATCTCGACTGGCTATGACGTGCCTGCGTCGCAGCCCCATTCGCGCTGAAGCGCCCAAGGATTGAGATGTCCGCGCCTTTCGATCGAAACGATTCAAGCGTCATCGTGATCATCGGCTCCGGCGCCGGGGGCGGCACGCTGGCCAACGAACTCGCGCAGAAGGGTGTCTCCGTCGTCGTCCTGGAAGCAGGGAAGCGCATCGAGATCAGCGATTTCAAGAACGACGAAATCGCCATGTTCAATCTCTTCTCGTGGTTCGATCCGCGCACCACGTCCGGCACGTGGTCCGTCGCGAAAACGTCGCCCGATCTCCCCGTGTGGACCTGCAAACTGGTCGGCGGGACGAGCGTGCACTGGGCCGGCTGCGCGCTCCGCTTTCAGGAGCACGAATTCAAGACGCGCACGCGCTACGGCGATGTCGCAGACGCGAATCTGATGGACTGGCCGATCGGTTTGCAGGACCTGGCGCCCTATTACGATCGCGCCGAGATGAAGATGGGCGTCAGCGGCACGCACGGCATGCCTTCGCTGCCGGTTAATAACAACGGAAAGGTGCTCGTCGCCGGAGCGAAAAAACTCGGCTATACGAAATATCAAGCCACGAAAATGGCGATCAATTCCGTGCCGCACGCGGGCCGCGCCGGATGCCAGCAAGCCGGATTCTGCTGCCAGGGCTGCACGTTTGGCGCGAAGTGGTCCACGCTGTACACGGAAATTCCCGCTGCCGAGTCCACGGGAAAGTGCGAAGTGCGCTCCGAATCGCAGGTGCTGCGTATCGAGCACGACGCATCCGGCAAAGTGACCGGCGTCGTCTATGCCGACCGCACGGGCGCGACGCAGCGGCAGAAAGCGCGCGCTGTCGCGCTCGCCGCCAACTCGATCGAGAGCCCACGCTTGCTGCTCAACTCATCGTCGAGCCAATTTCCGCACGGCCTCGCGAATTCCTCGGGGCAAGTCGGTTGCAATTACATGCGCCACACCAGCGGCGCCGTCTTCGCGATTTTCGACAATCCGGTGCATTTCTACCGCGGCACCACGCAATCGTCGATCGTGATGGACGAAGCGCGTCTCGACCCGAAGCGCGGCTTCGTGGGCGGCTACAATCTCGAATTGCTCGCGCAGGGCCTGCCGAGCTTCGCGCTGAATCTCGCGCCCGGCGCCTGGGGACGCGAGCGTGCCTCCACGATCGACAGCTATGCGAATATCGCCGGCCTTTGGATATTAGGAGAAGATCTGGCGCGAGAGACAAACCGCATCACGCTGCATCCGGACAAAAAAGACAAGTTCGGCATGCCGATCCCGAACGTCCACTCGGACGATCACCCGAACGATCTCACGCTGCGCGATCACGGATACGCGCAAGCCGAAGCGCTCTACAAATCGATCGGCGCGAAACGCACGGCGCGCGTCCCGCCGTTTCCCGCCTCGCACAATATGGGCACCAACCGCATGTCCGAAAAGCCGAGCGATGGGGTCGTCAACAGTTTCGGCCAGGCCCACGACGTACCGAATCTCTTCGTGTCCGACGGCAGCCAGTTCACATCGAGCGGTGCCGAAAACCCCACGCTGACGATCGTAGCGCTAGCCATCCGCCAGGGCGAATACATCGCCGATCAGCTAAAAAGAGGCGCCGTCTGAAGGTTTAAATGTAGCGCCGGTCTTCCTTACCCTGCGCGAAGTCGAAGGGCTGCCCGGCATCTTGGCCTCGAAAACGCGTAGCAACGCAGCAGCGGACGCGCACTTCAGGAAGCGGACTGCCCCGCAACCTTCGCCCTTTCCGCCCGCAGCGTGGGATCGAAGCACTTTCTGCAGCGCGCCTCATACATCCCGCCCGCGCCCACCACGATCAATTGATCCGAATGAAACAGCCGCTGCGTGTGCACCGCCGGATTTCCGCACTGGACGCAGATCGCGAGCAGCTTCGTGATTTCCTCGGCTACCACCAAAAGCTGCGGCATGGGCTCGAACGGCCGCCCCATGAAATCCGTGTCGAGCCCGGCAACAATCACGCGCTTGCCGGAATCGGCAAGCGTCGTGCACACCTCGACCAGCCGCTCGCCGAGAAACTGCGCCTCGTCGATGCCGACCACGCGCGTCGATTCGTCCACACGCCGCAAGAGATCTTCAGCGTCCTCCACCGGCATCGACGCGATCTCGAGCCCGGAGTGCGAGACGATTCCGTTCGCCGAATACCGTTGGTCGATGGCGGGCTTGAAAATCTGCACACGCTGCCGCGCGATCTCCGCGCGCCTCAGCCGGCGGATCAATTCCTCGCTCTTGCCCGAAAACATCGGGCCGACCACAACCTCGATCCAGCCCATATTGCCCTTCACAATGTCCATGGGTCTCCTCGCGCCGTACGCTAGCACAATCTGCTGTGGAAATGTGCCGCTCGAAGCGATCAAATTTTGCGCAATGCAGGTAGTCTCTCAGTTTGAATTTATCCAGTCCTCGTCGTAAGCTCCAGCAAATGGTGCCCCCGCCGATCCCGGTGCTCTTGGTTGCGTACGATCCCGATTGGCCGAATCTGGCAGAAATGCATTCAACACGGTTGTCTGCGCTCGGTTCGGTCCTTGTGATCGTTCATCATATAGGCTCGACTTCGGTGCCGGGCTTGGCCGCTAAACCGATCATAGACTTGATGCCATTGGTAACCAGTTTGAGTGATCTGGATCGAGAGCGGTCGCATATAGAGACGCTCGAGTACGGTTGGCATGGGGAACTGGGGATACCGGGACGTCGTTATTGCGCCCTTTCAGACGAATCGGGCAACCGCATCGTCCAGCTGCATTTCTTTGCGGCGAATTCACCGCAAGTAACGCGGCATCTTGCTTTCAGAGACTACTTGCGCGCCCATCCGGAGGAGATGAAGGCTTACGAAAAGGAAAAGCAGAGGGCGCGCGACCTCTATCCAGAAGATTCCCATGCTTACACAGATGAGAAAGCCGCGTGGATTCGGGCTACGGAAACCAAAGCATTGAGATGGCTCGACCTGCAACGAGCCGAGCATCATCATTGACCGAAAATCAAACCGAGACGCTACGCAACGCACGAGCAGGTGTGGTTTTCACAATCGGAATGCTATTCTCCTTGGTCTCCATGAGCGGCTTCGAAAAACTCCACACCGAAAACGTTCGTTCCGAGGGCGGCCAAGGCGTCCTGGTGCTACCCGTCGGCACAGTCGAGCAGCACGGCCCGCACCTGCCGCTGACGGTCGATCTGGAAATTCCCACGCGGATCGCGTCAGCGCTCGCCGAGGAAGTGAAGGGAATCGTCGCGCCCGCGATTCCGTATGGCGCGCGTTCGTTGCCGCAGAGCGGCGGCGGCCCCGAACTTGCCGGAACGGTTTCCGTTCGCGGCAGCGTGCTGACGGATTACGTGCAAGATGTGATTGCGGGCTACGTCTCTTCCGGTTTTCGCTCGATCGTCATTCTCAACGGCCACTACGAGAACGAAGCCTTCATCTTCGAGGCGCTCGAGCTTTGCCGGCAAGCTGGACAGCTCGAAGGCGCGCGCGTCGTTGCCGCCAGCTGGTGGAGTCTCGTTTCGTATGAGTTGCTGAAGAAGCTTTTCGGCGATTGCTTCACCGGATGGCACGCCGAACACGCCAGCGCCTGCGAAACATCGTTGATGCTGTACCTGCGAAGCGATCTGGTCGGCGCCACGCGCGTCGACAACGCCAGGCCTCCCCGAGCGGGCGTCTACTCGTTCCCAATCGATTCGGCGAAGCTCTCGAATCGCGGCGTGCTCGGCAGCAGTTCGCCCGCGAGCGCCGCAGCCGGCCGCGCCCTCTTCGACGAGATCTGCACGAATCTCATCGCCCTGGTCCGCGAACGCCTGCAATCCTGAATTCGAGCCGTCATCCTGCTTGCCCTGACGAAAGAAGGGAGCGAAGGATCTCTCTTCGATCCCGCGAATACCGCGCCCCGAGTCAGCTCTTTCGCTCCGCGGCAGCCTCAGCCAGCAGACACAATATTTCGAACGCAATGTTCGCCGCGGCCAGCGCGGTCGCGCCCGATGGATCAAACGGCGGCGACACCTCGACCACATCTGCCCCGACGAAATTCAGCCCGCGTAAGCCGCGCAACAGCCGGCTCACTTCGCGCGAAGTCATCCCGGCGAATTCAGGCGTTCCCGTGCCCGGCGCGAAAACAGGATCGAGCGCATCGATGTCAAAGCTGATGTACGTCGGCCCATCCCCGGCGACTCGCCGCGCCTCGCGAATCGCGGCGTCCACGCCCATTTCTTCGAATTCCTCGATCGTGATGATGCGAATGCCCCGTGCGAGCGGCCAGTCGCGTTCATCGGCTGAATATGTGGATCCTCGAATTCCGATCTGCACGGTTCGCTTCGGGTCGAGTAACCCTTCCTCGATCGCCCGCCGGAACGGCGTGCCGTGCGTATATTTCAGCCCCCCGAAATAGGTGTCGACGGTATCCGAGTGCGCGTCGAAATGAATCATGCCTACCGGCCGCTTTTTGCCAACGGCTCGCAGAATCGGCAGCGAGCTCAGATGATCGCCGCCAATCGCAAGCGGCATCGCAGCCGCTTCTACAATCCGCTCGAAAAACGCGCGAATGCTTTCGAGCGAACGATCGAGATCGATGGGATTCACGGGCGCATCGCCCGCGTCGGCCACGCTCGCGAGCTCGTACGGCGAAATTTTCGTCGCCGAGTGAACGCGCTTGATCAAGCTCGACATTTCGCGCACTTGCCGCGGCCCGTGGCGCGGGCCCGGGCGGTTGGTCGTGCCGCCGTCCCAAGGCACGCCGACAATCGCGATGTCGAGCTCGCGCGGATCGTCCACCACCGGCAGCCGCATGAACGTCGAATGCCCGGCAAACCGCGGCGTGATGGCCGAATCGATGGGTTCGTAGCGGCGCGCCGTCATGATTCCGAGCCCGCAGCCACTGCAGCTTCCTTGCTCTTGCGGTTCCAGAAAAACCACACGAGGCCCGCAGCCAAATATGCGAGATAGATGTACGGGAGTTTGCCGTAGGGACCTTCGGGTACCGGATAGAGATTCCCGACGAGCGCGAGCAGCATGGCGCCAAACGCCAGCCACGGAATCACCTGCGCCCCCGGACGAAACGCGTTGTGCTTGCGGAGATAGCGCGGCAGCACCGAACACACCAGCGCATAAACCACGATGAACCCGTACGTCGCGAGCGACCCCATCCAGCCGTACACGTCGAGTCCGTCCGCGCCTCGGGCCGCGAGGATCGCCACCGGAAGCGCTGCGGCAATTCCGGTGACGATCACCGCCCGGCTTGGCGTTTCGTTGCGCGCGTGCGTGGCGCGCAGCGATCCGTGCGCGAGCCCGTGATGCGACATCAAGAGCAGCACGCGCGCCGCCGCCGTGATGCACGCCAGCGTGCATGCGAGCAAGCTCACGAGTGCGCCGATGTCGATCAGCTCGCCAAGCATCCGCACGCCGCCCACCTCGGCCACCACGCGCATGGGCGCGCTGCTGGTGCCGAGGTCCTGCCCGGCCAGCCGCAGGCCGAGATCCTCCGTGTAAGCGCAGAGGGTAAACATCGCTCCGCAAATCAAAGCGCTCTGGATCACCGCGCGCGGGATCGTCTTCAGTGGGTCGCGCGCTTCGGCGCCAAGCGTGGTGGCGCTTTCAAAGCCGACGAAACTGAAGAGCGCGAGCACCAGGCCAAGCCGCAGCCCGCTGCCCGTCATGCCGTGCAATCCCAATTGCTCCCAGTCGATGTGCCACCCATGCCGAACGAGCACAAGCGCCACCACGAGCAGGATGAGCGAGACCGACACAACTTCGATCCACAGCATCAGGCGGGCGGAAATTTTCACGTCGCGCCACGCGATCCACATCGAAACGCCCGCAACGAGCAGCGACAGCGCGACAGCCGACGTGCCGTGCCCCGTCGCATCGTGCATCAGCAGATTTCCGTAATGGTAGAAGCCGCCAATCACGCTCGATCCCGTCGCGATATACGCAAGGAGTAAGCTCCACGCGGTGATCGCACCGAGGGATGGCGGCAGCGCCGTCGCCGCGAACGAATACAACGAGCCCGGCGAGGCCGAGTAGCGCGCGAACTTGCTCACGCACAGCGCCACGAGAAAGATCGCGCACGTCGCCAGCACATACGCGAGCCACGTGCCATTGCCCGCGAGCGCGCAGACCAGCGGAATCGTCGCCACGGGAGTCGCCGTCGGCGAGATAGTCGAAACAGACTGCGCCAGAGTCTCGATGGGCGAAAGGATGCCCTTCCGAAGTCCGTAATCGGTCGTCTCGGGAGGCATCTCGCCGCCTTTCGTTTGCGGATCGCCAAGATTGCGCTTCTGGAGCGTCGATTATACGGGCAGTTTCGCGTGCCTGCTAGGACCTTGCGCTGAATCGCCGGGAAATCGTTCGGCGTCCGATCGGGCGGCTCGCGAACGCGCCGCGAGACAACGAGCGCCACGTGCGATAAAATTCCCAGCCACTCACGAACGCTCGCATTTCCTGAAAGGGGCCCACACGCATGCCGAGGTCGAAAGAGTTCACGGTAAAGATCGAGGACAAGCCCGGCGCCCTCGGGAAGTGCTTCGCCGCTCTCGGCGACCGCGGTGTGAACATCCCTGCCTTTCAATCGTACGTCGAGGAAGGCGAGAGCGTGGCCCGGTTCATCGCCGACGATATGGCTACGGCGAAGTCGGTGCTCGGCAGCCTGCGAATGATCTTCGAAGAGACGGAAGTTGTCGTGGTGAGGCTGGCTCAACGTCCAGGTGCGTTGGGCCGCGCCGCCGCACGGCTGGGCGAAAAGCGGGTCAACATCGACTATTCCTACTGCGGCGCAGATCCAAGATCATCGCTAGGGATGCTGGTGTTCGGCGTCGACGACCTCACGACGGCAGCCAAAGCGCTAGATGAATTGGCCGCCGAAGACGCGAAACCAAGCCTCTGACGCTCTTATCGTCAAGGATTTCTCCCCCAGCCATATCAACCCCGGGGGCGGAGGATGCTACTTTCGAGGATGGAATAACTACTCTTACTTGGGGGTACCCTGACGAAACACCGAATCAAGGATGGCATTCTGACATTGCGGACTGCAAAGACGGGCACGGACGTGCGAATTCCTCTGCACCCTGATTGTGTAGCCGCTCTCGATGCCGTGCCAACTACGAAGGGATATTACTTCTGGTCTAGTGAAGGCACGAAGAAATCGTGTGTTAGGGACTACCAGCGAGCTTTTAAGAAACTGTACGAATTAGCAAAAGTCGAGAACGGCCACGCCCACCCATGGCGCGACACTTTTGGGACCGAGCTTCTAGCCAAAGGGACTCCCCTCGAATCAGTCTCGCTTTTGCTTGGACACCAGTCCGTCAAGGTAACAGAGCGCCACTATGCGCCCTTCGTCAAAGCCCGTCAGGAACGCCTAGTCATCATGGACGAACCGACTCAAGTTCGGTCGGCCGTGCCATGGAAAATAAAAAGACCGACTTCCATTTCGCGGTGCGCGGATTACGCTGTGAGTCGTTGGAGACAAACGGCGCAGAGCCGCAAGCGAAAGGAGAGTCGGTCCAATGAGTAAAATACGATTTGTTGGTCTGGATGTCCACGCCGAGTCCATTGCTGTGGCGGTGGCGGAGCCTAATGGTGAAGTTCGATCCTTGGGCCTGATCCCCAACCGACCGGAATCCATTCGACGGTTGGTTCGAAAACTGGAACCTGTGGAGCAACTGCGGTTCTGTTATGAAGCCGGCCCCACGGGCTACGTGCTGTACTGGCAACTGACCGCTCTGGGAGCCAAGTGCGAAGTGGTGGCGCCGTCGCTGGTGCCGCGCAAGCCGGGAGATCGCGTGAAGACCGATCGGCGTGACGCTCTGAAACTGGCCCGCTGCTACCGAGCCGGCGATCTCACGCCGGTGTGGGTCCCCGACGCCGCCCACGAAGCGCTCCGAGATTTGGTGCGAGCTCGGGAAGCCGCTAAAGGCGACCTGCTGCGAGCCCGACATCGACTGAGTAAGTTTCTGTTGCGTCACGGATGGCGGCGTCCGGAGAGCATCAAATCTCCGTGGACCAACGCTCATTTGGAATGGATCAAGAGGAAGGTTCATTT
Organism: uncultured Acidobacteriota bacterium; assembly: GCA_963836125.1. Classification (GTDB taxonomy): domain Bacteria; phylum Acidobacteriota; class Terriglobia; order Acidiferrales; family UBA7541; genus Palsa-295. The sequence continues at coordinate 441,731 of CAWIIK010000011.1, read as the reverse complement.
CCAGCAGCTCGCTCAGGAGATCGCGCTCAGCGACTACGTCCACCAAGTCGAGCACCTGGTAGCCCGCATCGAACGGTTGGACCAGGCGGTTCTGGAGGCGGCGCGCTCGGTGCCACCCCAGATGCGCGCGGTGATCGAAGCCTTGCAGGCCCTGCGAGGGATTGCGCAAGTCACAGCGGTAACGATCGTTGCCGAACTGGGACAGATCTCGCGCTTTGCCAAGGCTACGCAACTGATGGGATATAGCGGCCTGGTCCCCCGCGAAGACTCCAGCGGCGAACGACAACGGCGGGGCGCCATCACCAAGACCGGCAACGCGCACTTGAGACGCGTCATTGTCGAAGCCGCCTGGGCCTATCAGTTCCGACCTTGGTTGGGCGGATATCTGCTCAAACGCCAGGTAGGACTGAGCGAAGAGGTGAAAGAGATCGCTTGGAAGGCCCAGCATCGGTTGCACGCACGCTACCGAAAACTACTGGCACAAGGGAAGAACAAACCGCAGATCGTAACGGCCGTGGGCCGAGAGCTGCTTGGATTTGTCTGGGCCATTGGAGTAAACGTCGAAACAAAGATGCGCGAGATGAAGCAAGTCGCAGCGTAAGTCAGGGAACCACAGGAGGAAGGCAGTGCGGATGGCGGCCGAGTCGAACACGGAAAGGAGAGTCCTCGTATCTTCTATGCGGCAGGCTCTCTGGGCCCGACCCGCGCTCCTAGTCCGAGGCAGCTCCCGACGGATCACGATTATGCGGTTCCGACCCGCGAATATCAGAGTGATCAACCGTCGCGATGACCGCCTCGGCCGCCATTCGCACTGCTTCCCACTGGCTAGAGAAAAACAGCGCAAACCAACACCGCGAATGTTCTTGACATGTTCGTCCATATCAGAAGATGAGGTCCGCAAGGCTTGGTGACACGTACAAAATCACGTACAGTTGATTTCTACCCTAACAAAACACAAAAAAATGGGCCTTAAAATGGTGGAGGCGGGGGGAGTCGAACCCCCGTCCGAGAAGCTTTGCCACCCGAAGACTACATGCTTAGCCCGTTCCGGTTTTGTTCGTCGATGGAACTCAGAGCGGGCAAGACGCGCCACCGACTAGTCCGATGATCTCGCCGCCGCGTTACGGACCGAAACGCGACGGCCAGCCTACTGTGTGACGCCTCATCTCAACCGCGTAGGCGACGCTTGAGGAGACGCGCTACCTACTTTTGGTTAGGCAGCGAGAGCCAACTGTGAGTTGCCAGTTAGTTTGTTTCCACCTGATTGCGGGCAGGTGGGGCCCGGCATGCCTTCGAGCCGCGACAGCTTCCGTCGAAACCGTGTCGCCCCCGTTGGTCTCCCCATTATACCGCCGCGCCTGAAGCGGACCAAATTCGCCTCGGGCGGAGGTGTCCTACAGCGGCTGATCGGGGTGGGTGATTGTCCGCCACATGTGGGCGACCGGGCTGCCGTCGTTGCCCAATCCTTCTTTGGGCTGCTTGAAGTGGCGGCCGATGATATCGAGGAAACGGTCGATCGTGACGACCACGTTCGGATCGAAAGCGTAGAGATCGTTCACCGCGACCATGCGCGGCTCCATGTACCACTTGTGTTTGCGGACCATCTGGTAGGTTGCTTCGATGTAGGCTGGCGGAGTGTAGTCCGCGCCGAACAGTTGCCGGTACAGATCGGGATACTCGTATCCCACCGCGGGATCGGCGTAATAGCGCAGCGCCTGATGGTAGCGGATCGCGAACGAGACCTTTTCCGGCACGTACGGTTCGAAAAGCTGCGCTCCCCACCATCCGTGATCGGTGCGAATCAGTTCCTGCACCACGTCGTGAAGCAGGCACGCCAGAATAATTTCCTCCGACATGCCGTTTCTCATGGCGAGGTTGGCGCTTTGCAGCACGTGGTGCGCCGTGTCCATGAACCGCAGCTTGAAAAAATCGATCAGCGTGGGATTCGCGGGCATCGGCGGGAGCCGCTTCACGTTTTCACCCGTGCGCGGGACCATCAGAAAACCCGCGCCCGCGCGATACGGCTTCGTTTCGACCCGTGCTTCCACCTCCGCGGCGGTTGGGTACCTGCCTGATGCGAACGCGGCGGGCGCTTGATGGCCGCCATGCTTGAGCGCGATGGCCGTATTCAATTCCGCCATCATCCGGCTCTCGAGAGCGTCGGCGCGGCTCTCGGAATCCATTTTGCTGACGGCGTCCGCGCCGCCCAAGCTGTCGAGGAAAGCCTTACGGTCGATGTCCATCCCCCTATCCTAAGCCGCACGCGGCAATTCCGCAAAGCGCCTGCAATCGGCGCGCTCCTAGCGCGTGAGCCAGGTGATCAGGGCCGAATACTGCGGATACTGCGCGGCCAGTTCATTGCGATTGCCCGCTTCGTAATCCTGGGGGTCGAAGCCGGGGGCCATGGTGGTGCCCATGAGCGCGAATTTGCCGCCGGGGGCGAGGCGGGAGCCTTGCCATGTTCCTCCGGGGACTACGTGCTGCAGGCGCATGCCTGCTGCGACGTCCTGGCCGAGCAGGACAGCTTCGCCCGTCCCGCCGGACTTTAACTCGAGCATCTCGACTGGATCGCCCAAGTAAAAATGGTAGATCTCGTCGCCGCGCAGGCGGTGCAGCGCCGAAAAAGTATCCGGCGTGAGCATGTAGTAGATGGCCGTCGAGATGGCGCGTTCGCCGGGGTAGGAATCGGGCAGCGCGCTGGCGGGGACGGCGCCCTTCGCGCGATAGGTTTCGGCAAAGTATCCGCCTTCGACGGGCAGCGGCTTCATCTTGAGCAGATCGCGAATTTGTTCGGGGGTGAGCATGGCGTCGAAGATACGAACGAGGGGCAGGGAAGGCAAGCGAAACCTCGCGGCGGCCAGCCCCAGCTGGTACCTCTACGGGCGGATGTGCCGAGCAAAACCGCGCGCAGCAAGCAGCGCTCCTGCAATGACTTGCGTGCGCGCTCGGCAAGCAGCTTCTAATCGGTTGCACGGCCCAGGAACGCGCCTCGGGAAAGTCAGTTGACACCCCCAATGACCGTTTCCATAATCGCAAAAGGTAGGGAAGTGCCTTGACAACCCGTTCCAAATCGCTCGAGCATGCCCTCGAGCAAGCCGTCTCCCGGGCATTGCGCGACAATCTCGCTCCGCTCCAGCGGACTGCGGACGAATTGCACCAGGCCTACTCCGATCTGGTAGCGGCGTGCTCGTCCAGTCGCCCGAGCAACGCTCTTCCCGCCATGCTGCGCGCGCAAACGGCCGCGTCGGCGCTGGCTGCGGGGCTTTCCGTCCTGTCGAATTTCGTGGCCGTCGCCCTGAATCCGCGCAATCGCAGCTCCGACGAAGAGCCGGCAGACGTCGCGGTTGCCGAACCCGAAGCGGAATTGGAAGCCGAGTCCGCAGTTGAACCCCTAACCGAACCCGAAATCGAAACGCCGGAACCCGAGCCTGCAAAAGCGCACGTTAAGGCACCCGTTCACGAACCGCCGGTCGATCGCCAATGGGCTCAGGAGCAGGAAGCGCTCGCGGAAGCCGCCGTCGAGGAGGCCGCCGCGCAGGAAGTGGCCGCCGCCGAGGCGCCCGCTTTCGATCTTGCAGCGCTGCCCGATGACCTGAGAGACTTGCATCGTCGTGCGAGCCGAAACGCCAAAGTCGCTATGCAGGACATACAATTATTGCGGCCCGAGGAAGTTAAATTGGGCCGCGAGAACCACGATCTGTGCCAACGGTTGCGCAGTGATCTCGACAAGGCCCGTAAGGAATATGACCGCCGCTTCCGAGCGATTCAGGATCATCCCGTGGATTACTTCCACCATTGGATGGTGGAAATTCTCGCCAAGGGCAAGAGCGACGCTCTCGGAGAGTACCCGTATCCCTCGCCTGTTCTGCGGCACTAAGACTGCGATGCGAATCCCCGGTCGGCTCCTTCGCGCGACCGGCGCATTATTGCTCGTGTGTTCGGTCTGTTTTGCGGGCACGGATCAGAAAGCTCCTGCCAAGAAAGCTTCGGCTTCGTCCTCATCTTCACCGTCATCGTCTGCCCGCCGGTCCTCGCTCCCCGAGAAGCAGCTTGAGAAATTGTCGCGGATGCTCAAGGAGACGAAATCCAACTGGGCCTATTCACGGCTGAGCGCACTCGCACAGCAGAAATCTTCGGGCGTGCTGGGAGCACGCGCGGCGCTCGCGCTCGGCTCCTTCGACTACAGCAAACAGCACTACACGCAGGCGGCGAAATGGTTCGCGCGCGCCCAGAGAGATCCGCTGCTCGGCGACTACGCGCTCTATTGGGGCGCCGAAACCGATCTCGCCGCAGGCAATGATGCGGCCGCCCTCGCCGAACTCCAGCAATTTCGCGAGGATTTTCCGGGCTCCGTGATGACGGAGCAGGCGCTCGAAGGACTTGGCAACGCCGCCATCGGCGCGAAGCAGCCCTCCGCCGCGGTTGCGGCGCTCGATGCCTACCCGCAGACGCCGCAGCGATCGGCGCTGCTGTTTCTGCGCGGTGAGGCTCACGAGCAGGCCGGGCAGATCCTCGAAGCGGCAGCCGACTATCGCAGCGTCTACGAAGACTTCCCGACGAGCGAGCATGCGCGCGAGGCGGGCGTGAGGTTCGATTTCCTGAGCGGAACTCCGGGCGTGCAGATTCCGCCGATTCCGCTCAACGATCGAGTCGCTCATGCGGAGATTTTATTCGCCGCGAAGGATTGGAGCGACGCTCGCGACGAATACGCGAAGGCGCTGCCACAGCTTTCCGGCGCGGCCGCGGAGCGCGCGCAGTTGCGGATTCTCGAATGCGGTATCCAGCTTGGCGCGGGCCCGTCGGAATTGACTGCGATGCAGATCACCGATCCCGATGTCGATGCCGAGCGCTCCTATGCGCTCGCGCAGTATTATCGCGATCAGCAGCAGGAACCGCAGATGGTCGCCGCGGTCGAAGCCGCGGTGACGCGCTCGCCGACAAGCGCGTGGGCCGCGGCCTCGCTATTCCTCGCAGGGAATTATTATTGGGTGCAACTCGACCGCGCGCACGCCTCCGCGTATTACCAGCGCGTCGTCGACGGCTTCCCAAATGGGCCGGACACGCCGTCCGCGCAGTGGCGCGTCGCCTGGACCGCTACGCTGACGCGCCAGCCGAACGCGGCCGAATTGCTCGAGCAGCACCTGCGGAATTATCCTGGCTCGCCGTACGTGGCGGATGCGCTCTACTGGCTTGGCCGCCTCGCACAAGAGGCGGGAGCGCAGCCGCTCGCGCGCAGCTATTACGAAAAGCTGACCGACCGCTACACGCAGAATTATTTCGGCCTTCTCGGCGCCGAGCGCCTCCGCGAACTTGGTCCGGGTCCCACGCGGGCTTCAGACGTGCTCGGTGTGATCCCGCCGGCGCCCGATCCGCCGGCGCTCGACGGCAAGATTCCGCCGGCTGCGGCAGCGCTGAAGGCTCGCGCCGACGCCTTGCGCTCGATCGCTTTCGATTCCTCGGCCGAGCTCGAATTGCGCGCGGCCTACACGGCGACGGGCGAGCCGCGACTTCTCTTTGAGGCCGCGCAGGAAGCGGCTGCCGCCGGGCAATACGGCGCGGCAATCGTCACGGTGCGGCAGATTTTTCCGCAGCTCGAATCGCTTTCGTTTACCGATATTCCGCGCGACGTTTGGCTCACCGCCTACGCGCTGCCGTTTGAGTCCACCATCCGCCGCTGGTCGCGGAAAAACGCGCTCGATCCCTTGCTGGTCGCGGGGCTCATGCGGCAGGAGTCGGCGTTCAATCCGGATGCGCTCTCTGTTTCGGACGCGGTCGGGCTGATGCAACTGCTTCCGAAAACGGCGCGGCAAGTCGCGCGCGAGCAGCGCCTGCGCTATTCGCGAGTGCGGCTCAACGATCCGGATTACAATATAAGGCTCGGCACCGCGTATTTCGCGTTGCTCGAGAAGCAGTTTGGCAGCGTCGAGGCGGCGTTGGCCGCGTACAATGCGGGCGCGGATCGCGTGGCGGCGTGGACGGCCGGGCAGACCTATCACGAGCCGGCGGAATTCGTCGAATCGATTCCGTTCACGCAAACGCGCTTGTACGTACAGATCATCACGCGCAACGCCAACATCTATCGCCGGCTCTATGGAGCGCAGAACGCAAATGAATCCCGCACAGCCCGAACGGGCCGTGGTGAGTAGCGCCAGTCCGAAACTTTCCTCCAAAGCCGCACGCTTCACCGAATCCGTAATCCGCGAAATGACGCGCCTGGCGCTGCGATATGGCGCCGTGAATCTCTCGCAAGGCTTCCCTGATTTTCCCGCGCCCGCCGAAATCAAGGATGCCGCGAAGGCAGCCATCGACGCCGACATCAATCAATACGCGATCACCTGGGGCGCCAAGCGGTTTCGCGACTCCATCGCCGGGAAATTCGAGCGCACGCAGGGAGTGGCGATCGATCCCGAGCGCGAGATTACCGTCTGCTGCGGCTCGACCGAGGCGATGATGTCGTCGATGATGGCGATCATCAATCCGGGCGATGAAGTAGTGGTCTTCGAGCCGTTTTATGAAAATTACGGTCCGGATGCGATTCTTTCGGGCGCCACACCGCGCTTTGTGAAGCTGCAGCCGCCCGATTGGACGTTCGATCCCGATGAGCTGGCGGCGGCATTCGGCCCGGCGACGAAGGCGCTCATTCTCAATACGCCGAACAATCCCACGGGAAAAGTTTTCGAGCGCGCGGAATTCGAATGCATTCGCGATCTTTGCGTCCGCTGGAATGCGTTTGCGATCACCGACGAAATTTACGAGCACATGCTCTACGACGGCGCCGAACACATTTCGCTCGCGTCCCTCCAAGGCATGCGCGAGCGCACGCTCACGATCAATGCGCTGTCGAAGACCTACAGTGTCACCGGGTGGCGCGTGGGCTGGGTGATCGCGCCGCCGGAAGTGACCGCCGCGATCCGCAAGGTGCACGACTTCCTTACCGTGGGCGCGGCCGCACCGCTGCAGGAGGCGGGCGCCGTCGCAATGCAGTTGCCGCAAAGCTACTACGATAGGCTGGCGCTGGAATACGCCGCGCGCCGCGACCGGATGCTGGGAATTCTCGGCGACGCCGGCTTCCAATGCTTCAAGCCGCGCGGCGCGTATTACATCATGACGGATATTTCCGCGTTCGGCTTTCCCGACGACGTGGCATTCGCGCAATATCTCGTGAAGGAAATCGGCGTCGCCGCCGTTCCGGGATCGAGCTTCTATCGCGATCCCGCCGACGGCCGCACGCACCTCCGCTTCACATTCTGCAAAAAGGAATCGACCTTCCAGGCCGCCGCCGAGCGCCTGGCCAAGCTGCGCCCGTCGCGTTAGCTGCTAGGGCGTATTGCACAACGTCGCTGGTAGTCGCGAGACGGAACTTTAGCGGCAAGTTTAGACGTAACCATGGCGACCCGGTGACACGTATGGCTCTGATTGTTTTTCTGCGGGGTGTTAACGTTGGCGGCCACAGGACATTTCGCCCAAGCATCCTCGCGAGAGAGTTGAGTGACTATGACGTGGTCAACGTGGGTGCTGCAGGCACGTTTATCGTTCGGAAACCTGGGTCGCGAGGAGAGTTCCGCGCTGAATTGCTCCGGAGGCTGCCATTCAAGGCGGAAGTTGTGCTCTGCGAGGGTCGCGATCTTATCCGCCTAGAGACGGAGAATGCGTTTGGAACCCAGACGCCGCAGCCCGATATCGTTCGATTCGTGAGCATCTTGTCGAGAGCCGGAGGCCTCCGCGCCACTCTGCCGGTTGCATTCCCTCCCGACGGGAAATGGTTGGTGCGAGTTGTCGCCTCGAACAAGCAATTCGTGTTCGGAATGTACCGTCGGCACATGAAAACAATCAGCGACCTTGGCCAGATCGATAAGCTATTCGGGGTGCCGGCCACGACACGCAACTGGAACACAATCCTCGCTGTCCTGCGGCTTTTGAAAGACGGGGGGAAAAAGGCCACCGATTCGCCGCGGACGACATAGTCCCGCAAACCCGTTTTCACGCGACTCACCAACACTGAAACTAATCCTGCTGCGTTCCGCTTTCCACGGCCCACCATCAGGTCAAATCAAACGACTGCAGGTAATCGGGAATCGTGACGGGCCAGCCGCGCTGGGCCACGATGGCGTCGCGCAGTGAAGTCAGCCCGCTCGGCTCGCCGTGGACCATGAACGTACGCTTCGGCGGCGTCTGGATTCCCGAGAGCCATCGCAATAGCTCGCTCTTTCCGGCGTGCGCGGAAAGCTGGGCGAGCTCGACCACCTGCGCCCGCACCGGAACTTCCTCGCCGTGAATGCGCAGGAACTTTGCGCCGTTTTGCAGAGCGCGCCCGCCCGAGCCATCCGCCTGGTATCCGACGAGCAGCACGGTGCTGCGCGAATCCGGCAGCCGGCGCGCGAGATGGTGCAGCACGCGACCGCCCGTAATCATGCCGCTCGCCGAAATGATGACGCACGGCTTGACCACATCGTTGATCTTCTTCGATTCTTCCACGGTGCGCGTCATGTGGATTTCGTGCACGTTCAGCGGGTCGAGATCGGTTTGCAGCCTCAAGTCGTGATCCGCCTTGTGGCGCACGTAGATGTCCGTGATGTTGATCGCCATCGGGCTATCGAGGTAAATGGGCAGACGAGGAATCCGCTTCTGCACGCACAGCACGTGCAGGTAGTAGAGCAGCAATTGCGTGCGATCCACGGCAAACGCGGGAATGACCACCGCGCCCCCGCGTTTAATGGTGCTGTTCACCACATCGGCGAGGGCATCCGTCACCGAGTCCGTCGCGTGCTCGCGATCGCCATAGGTAGACTCGCAGAGCAGGAAGTCCGCGCGCGCCGGCGGCTCCGGATCTTTCAGGATGGGCTGATCGTAGCGCCCAACGTCCCCTGAGAAAACCACCAGCGTCTGCTTGCCGCCTTCGGTGATCGTCAGCTCGAGCCACGTGGCGCCCAGGATGTGCCCCGCATCGTGCGGAAGAACCGAAAATTGCGGGCTGATCTTGAAGGCATCATTGCTCGGGATTTCGCGAAATTGCTGCAGCGCCGTTTGCGATTCCGCCACGGTATAGAGCGGGAGTGGCGGCTTGTGACTCGCGTAGCCTTTCTTCGCCGCATACCGCGCGTCTTCTTCCTGCAGGTGAGCGGAATCGGGAAGCAGGAGCGCGCAGAGTTCGCGCGTCGTCGCATTCGCGTAGATCGGACCGCGAAATCCGCTGCGCACCAGCCGCGGCAGGTAGCCCGTATGGTCGATGTGCGCGTGCGTCAGGAGGACCCAGTCGATCGCGGCCGGATCGAGCGTCAGCTTGTCCCAGTTCCGCTGCTTGAGTTCTTTCGATCCCTCGAAGAGCCCGCAATCCACGAGCAGCCGCTTGCCTTCCGCCTCCACCAGATATTTCGAACCCGTGACCGTTCCCGCCGCGCCCAAGAAAGTGATTTTTGGCATAGTGCGGCATTCTACGCTAGATGGTCTCTTCGCGCTCCGTCGTTTGACGCTATCCGTCGCGCGGTGCTATAAAAGCAACTATCGATGTAAACCTGCGGTGGGGCCGTGGCGCAGTTGGGAGCGCGCCTCGATGGCATCGAGGAGGTCGAGGGTTCGAATCCCTTCGGCTCCACCAGCTTCACAAAAAAAGAGCCAGCGTGCGAAGGCTGCCGCGGTGTAGCCGAATGGCGAAGGCGAGCTCCGACTACGCGAGCTACGGCTGGCCAAGCCAAAGAGCTCACTTACGGAGCGCGCCGAAGCCAAACGCGAAATGGTGCGGGGTGATCCGTTTTCGCTCCATGTCAATCGCAAAACCGCTCGGCCGGGGCTTTAGGGATGCGCCGTTCGCCAATATGCTGATAAGACGTGGCTTGTGCGAGCGTGCGGCCACTTGGCGCCCTAGTACTCCCGGGGTATCTCCCACGCGTCATTTTTCTGTTATTCTTGCAACATAGTGGGGCCTCCCGGTGTCTATCAGCTTGTAGGGAGATGTGCCCCGGAAAGCGCGGCGCCAGGCATGTCCGAACTCGCACGCAGTCTGCCGTGGTCGCGGGACGAAGCTCAGCTGGTGACAGAGCTTCAGGCAGGTTCCGACTCGGCGTTCGACTATCTCGTTACGTACTATCACGCGGGTGTTTACAACTTGGTTTACGGGATCCTCACCGATGCAGCCGACGCTGCGGACGTCACGCAGGATGTCTTCCTCCGTGTCTTTCGCGGCATTCGCGGTTTCCGCGGCGGGAGTTCGCTGAAGACCTGGCTCTACCGCGTGTCCGTGCGCCAGGCGCTCAACCATCGCCGCTGGTGCTGGCGCCATCACCGGCAGCAGATTTCGATCGACGCCGAGGAAAATGGCCGGAATTCGGCGATGGAATTAAGAGATGAGGAAGCGACGCCGTTCGAGCAATTGGCAACGCGCGAAATGCAGTCCACCGTACGCCGCGCGCTAGCTTCCGTGCCTCCCCTATTCCGCAGCGCCGTGATTCTGAGAGATCTCGAAGGGCTTTCCTACGAAGAGATCGCGGAGATTCTCGAAGTTTCGGTCGGAACCGTGAAATCCCGGATCCTGCGCGGCCGGCGAACGCTCAAGGAGATCCTCGATCCCATTCTGCACGCACCTCAATCGCGGACGGCCGCGGCATCCGGCAATCATGCAACGATCACTATCGCGGGCCGTTCGATAAATCCGGAATCCGCGGCGCATCCTGAAACGCCAAGCATGCCTCGCACGCAGGAAACCGCGGTCGGTGAAATGCAGGGAGTTGCAAGATGAAGTGCCAAGAAGCACAGAAACGCCTCCCCGGTTATCTCGATGGAGCCATGCGCGCGCAGGATCATGCAGGTTTGCGTGAGCATCTCGATTCGTGCGCGGAATGCCGGGACCATCTCGAGCGCTATCGGCTGCTCAACGGATATCTTGCCCATATGGAACCCGTGGCCGCTCCTTCCGATCTGGCCTTGAAGATTCGCATGCGTGCTTCGCGCGAGCGGTCTCCGTGGGCCGGCGTCGTCCGGTTTTGGACCAGCACGCTTCTGGTCTTCGAGAATCTTCTGGGCCCGCTCGCCGTTCCAGCCACGGGCGGCGTCCTCACGGCTTTGGGCGTCTTCATTTTCGTTGTCCACGGCCTGTTGGTCGGGGTGCCTATGAACGGTGTTGTGCCCAACGATTTGCCGCTCAACCTCGTGCAGCCTGCCGAACTCGAGAGCCTTGCTCCGTTCCCGGTTCCCGGCATGATTGGACCAAACGGTCAGCCGAGCCCGAGCGGCTTGCTGCTGGAAGCGACGTTGAACGCCCAAGGGGAAGTGGTCGATTACAAGATCCTCTCAGGCCCCGAGAATGTCGACGTCCATCATCAAATCGACCAGCTCCTCATGTTCTCGCGCTTTCGGCCGCAAATGAATTTTGGCCGGCCGATGGACGGTGGACGTGTCCTCTTGAACTTCAGCGAGGTCCGCGTCCACGGGTAGCTTCGTCAGCAAAACAAGCTTCCAACCAATTCCGCGATTCTTGACTCTGATCCTTTCGACCGCTAGAGTTTGAGCGTATCTGTGGTTTCCTTTGAGCCGGGCGTGAATCGGGGGAAGGCGATCGCCCGGAAAAAGAGCGCGCGAAGGAAGCCCGCGGGACCCCAGCGTTGAGGAGTTTGCCCATCCAAAAGTTCGTCCGAAATTTCACGCCGTCGTATCTTCCGCTTGCGGTCCTGTTCGCCTGCGTTGCGGCAGCCGCGCTGCCCGCGTCCCTGAGCGCGCGGCAGGCTACCGAAAGCGACTCCACCGGCATTACGGTCCAGGCGAGCCCGCAAGTTTTCGCGACCATGTGCGCGTTGGGCGCCGCGGGCTTCCCGGTTGACGACACCTTGCTCGCTCAAATGCCCGCCCGCCGCGCCCTGCGCGACGATCTGCTCAAGATGCAAGGTCCTGCGACGGATGCCTTGCGCCAGTTTTATCAGAGTCACGCCCTAGCCGATCCCGGGGAAACTCTTTCCCAATACATCACCTTTGCCGTGGTCGCCGGCCCGCCGCCGGTATTCCAGCTCCCGGAAAATCAGGAACTGCTGCCGCCCGATGTGGTCGCGCTCGACGGATTCCAGACCGTGCTGGCCAATTTCTACCGGGAAGCGCGCCTTGGATCGCGCTGGACCTGGGTCGAGCCTGAATACGAGCCTCTCCTGGCGAATTACCGCGCGTCTCTCCGCCAGATCGTGACGATCTCCGACGCGTATCTGCGCGAAATCGTGAAGCCGACCAGCCGCACGTTCACCGTGTACGTCGAGCCGGTCGTCGGTGCCCGAACCAATTTCCGGAATTACGGCGACCAGTACTCGATTGTCGTCGGCGCTGCCCCCGAGATGCCCGTCGACGCGATTCAGCACGCGTATTTGCACTTCTTGCTCGATCCGATGGTGCTGCGCAATCGCCCGCTGGAGTACAAGAAGCGCGCCCTGCTTGCGATAGCCGCCAGCGCACCCCGCCTGCCCATCGAATACGACAACGATTTCATCTCCCTCACGGACGAATGCCTGATCAAGGCCGTTGAATTGCGCCTGCGCCGCCTCTCCGGGCCGCAACTCGAAGCCGCGCTTCATGAGGACGATCAGTCCGGCTTCATTCTCGTGAGGCCACTGGTCACCCAGCTGCAACTGTTCGAGAAGGCTGGCCCGGCCATGTCCTATTACTTCCCCGATCTGATCGCGGGTATCGACGTTGACGCCGAGCAAAAGCGCCTGAAAGGTTTTGCTTTTCCACCGGTCGAAGGCGGGCCGGCGCCCCAACAGCATGAAAACTCGGAGGCTGTTCTGGCGTCGGAGCTCGATCGCTGGCTCGTCGAGGGCAATCGCGAGCTCGAGCAGAGGGATGCTTCGGCGGCCACCGCGACATTTGAAAGGGTGCTCGCAAAGTATCCGAACGATGCCCGCGCGATGTACGGCCTCGCGATCGCTTCCGTCGTTTCCGGCAACGCCGATCGCGCCAAGGAGCTGTTTCAGCGAATCACCACGGCGTCGGATTCCGATGCGGCGTCCGCATCGGTAGACCCGGAAATTCTGGCTTGGTCCCACGTCTATCTCGGCCGCATTTACGATCTGGAAGAGGAGCGCGATTTGGCCGTGAGCGAATATCGAGCGGCCTTGGCCGTCGATGATGGGCCGCTGGACGCCCGCGCGGCGGCCGAGAGCGGCGTCCAGGCGGCCTACAAGCCCCCCGCCCGCCATCCTGCGAGCCAATCCGAGGAACCATCTCAATGATCGTTCCGTCTTACGTCGAGGCTGTTCAGTCGCCGAACCTCCCCAGGAGGAATGCCGGATGAGGACCTCTCGAGGCTTTGCGGTTCGCAATATGATTTTTCTTTGCGGCGGCGTTCTCGCTCTTGCGGTTTCATCGCATGCGCAAGTGCTCGGCGGCGCGGCGCCTGGAGACGCACGGTCGGTCGATTCCCAGGAGGCGGACATGCGCGCGCTCGTCGATGCCCAGCGCCAAACCAACGAAAATCCGGAGGAAACGGCCGCCTACAAGGAATTTTACAAGGCGGACGAGCCTGCCAAGAAAATCAGGCTTGGGACCAGCTTCCTGCACAAATACCCCAAGAGCAATCTCGACGAGCCTGTCGAAGTCGGCTTGTTGAACGCCTATTATTCCAACCGGGACTGGAGCGACGTCTACGCGACGGCTGATAGCGCGCTGACTTTGAAGCCCGACGATGTCTACGTCCTTACCGCTGTCGGCTGGCTCGTCCCCCATGTTTACAATCCGAATGACCCGAATGCGGGAAAGTTGCTTGATCAAGCGGAGCAGTACTCGAAATATGCCATCGACGTGATCCCTAGAATGCCGAAGCCCCAACACATGAGCGACACGCAGTTTGCGGCTATGAAGGACCAATACGCCCACAAGGCGCACAGCGCCCTCGGCCTGATCTATTTTCGGCGCGGGTATTTCGATGTTTCGGAAAAGGAGCTTCAGCAGGCCATATCCGGTCTCCCCAATCCCGACGAGACGGACCTCTACGTTCTCGGCGTCGACTTGGGCAATCTGAAGCGTTACTCCGAAGCCGCCGATGCCTACGACCGCTGCACCCAGGCCGGCGGCCCCTTCGTGGACCGCTGCAAGCAAAGTGCGAGCGACTCCAGGAAGCTTGCGGAGCAGTCGAAATAGGGGATAGGAACTTAGACGAAAGGACGTTCCAATAGATGATCATTTCAATTCGTCCGAGGACGGCAATGCTGGGGGTCGCTTTGATATTTTCGATGGCGCTTCCCGCCGTATCCCACGCACAGGACACCAATCCAAACGGGCAGGGAAACGGGGCGCAGCAAACGCCGCCACCGGCTTCGGCTCCGGCTCCGAAAGTCGACCCCAAGGAAGAGGCCGCCTATAAAGCCTTCTTCGATACGAGTGCCCAGGATGCCGACCAAAAAATCCAGCTCGGCCAGGATTTCGTTCAAACTTATCCGAACAGCCACTACCTTGAATCGGTGTACGGGGGCCTTTCGCGGGCGTACTATGTGAAGCAGGATTGGAAGAATCTCTTCCTTGTTTCTGACAAGGCCCTCGCGATCAATCCGGACGACGTCGATCTCCTCGCCATGGTCGGTTGGGTCATCCCGCACATCACCAACAGCAACACGCCCGACGCCGATAAGCAGCTCGACAAGGCCGAGGCCTACGAAAAACGCGCGATCACGGACCTCGCCACGCTCCCGAAGCCTGCCGGTATGACGGACGAACAGTTCGCCACCGTTAAGGCCGAGAAGGTCGCCGAGGCCCACAGCGGTCTCGGCCTCGTTTACTTCCGCCGGCAGGATTTCGACAACGCGGCCAAGGAGCTCCAACAGGCAACACAGGGCATCCCGAATCCCGATGCCACCGATTTCTATGCCCTGGGCGCCAGCCTCCAGAACGCGGGCCACTTTGCGGAGGCCGCGGACGCCTATACTCGTTGCAGTCAGATCATGGGAAGCCTCCAGGATGCGTGCAAGCAGAATGCCGACAAGGCCAAGCAACTCGCCGCGCAAAAGAAATAGGGAACGGGGTTGCCATCGATGACCGAAGAGGAGCGCGCGGCGCTGGAAACCACGCTTGGCTACCGCTTCCAGCGCCCCGACCGGCTCGAACGCGCGCTCACGCATCGTTCGCTCCGCCAGAGTGCCGGCGGCGTTGACAACGAACGCCTCGAATTCCTCGGTGATCGCGTTCTCGGCCTCGTGGCCAGCGAGCGGCTTCTCGCTTCCTTTCCGCAGTGGGACGCGGGCAATCTCTCGAAGGGGCTTGCCCGCCTCGTGAGCGCCTCTTCGATCCACGCTGCCGCGCAGCGCTTGCAACTCGGCCCTCACTTGCGTCTCGGCCCCGGCGAAGAAAAAACCGGCGGCCGGGAAAAGAAAAGGCTGTTGGCCGACGCGTACGAAGCGATCCTCGGCGCCATCTATCTCGATGGCGGTCTGCCGCCTGCAGCGGCGTTTCTGCGCCAGAGTCTGCTCGATCCGGCGCTCGAAGGAGGAGTCGAAGGCCTCGAACGCCCGGATCACAAATCCGCGCTGCAGGAGTGGCTCCAGCAGCGCGGGCTCGGCATGGCCGAATACCGCCTTCGCCAAGCATCCGGGCCCGAGCATCAGAAAACGTTCGAGGTGGAGGTCTGGCACGGGGGCCAGAGGCTCTCGGCCTCTGAAGGCCGCAGCAAGAAAGAAGCCGAGCAGGCCGCCGCGAGAATCGCGCTCGGAATACTGGAAGAAAGCTGTGGGATTGCCTGAATGGAATCGATCGAAACAGAAGCTGGCGCGAATCTAGTCGAATCGTCCGCGCCGCCCAGGCCCGTCGCCGTGCGCGGGGTATTGACCGGCAGCCTTACCGACATTTTTGAGTCGCTGCTCGTCACGATTCTCCTGGCTCTGTTCGCCACGACTTTCGTCCTGCAGGCGTTCAAAATTCCATCGGGCTCGATGGAGCCGACCCTCCTCGTCGGCGATCACGTCCTCGTGAACAAGTTTCTCTTTGGCGGTCATGGAGCGTGGTACGAAAAGCTTCTGCCGTATCGGGCCGTTCGGCGCGGCGACATCATCGTCTTCCGGTTTCCGTACGACGATCATGTCCATTACGTCAAACGCGTCATCGGGCTCCCGGGCGACCACCTGCGCATCATCAATCAAATGGTGTACATCGACGGCATGCCTCTGTCCGAGCCCTACGCCATCCACAGCGAAGCCTACGATCCCTTCGGCGAGAGTTTCCCGCCGGTCGATCAGTCGCTCCTGCAGGAACGTCTGCGCCCCGAATGGGCGGCGCAGATCGGCGACTACATCCACGGCGACGCGCTCGTCATTCCGCCCGATCACTACTTCGTGATGGGCGACAACCGCGACGACAGTTCCGACAGCCGCTACTGGGGCTTTGTCGACCGCAATGCCATCATGGGTCGCCCGATGTTCATCTACTGGTCCGTGCGCGCGACGCCCGACGACTACACCGATCGCAGCCTTGCCGGCACGCTCTTCGGCATCGAGGACACGCTGGCCCATCTTCCCACGCGCACCCGGTGGCATCGCATGCTCCGCGAAGTTCACTAAGCCTCGCGCTGGCTTCGGGGCGTGGTATCTTCATTCGTATCCACCGTGTCCGGCACATACGCACAGACAGTCGAGCCTTCCGAGCCTCTCGATTCGGCTCTGCCGCCGCGTCGCGCCTGGATTCGCTGGGCGAAATGGCTCGCGGCTGTGATTGTGTTTCTGTGGCTTGCTTCCTTCGGCATTTCCTTGCTGATTCGCCACAGCCCCTTGCAACGAAAATTTACCGCGCACCTCGAAGCTGCCTTTGGCCGCCCCGTCGAAGTCGGCAGCTACGATTTCAGCTTTTGGGATGGCCCTTCGCTCGAGGCGCATTCGGTCCGAGTCGACGAAGACCCGCGTTTCGGTAACGAGTATTTCCTCCGCGCCGATTCCATCTCCGTACGCCTCCGCTGGCAGAGTCTTCTCCGGAGCCACATCGAGCTCGGCACGCTCTCGCTTTCGCATCCGAGCCTGAATTTTGTCCGCGATTCCGCCGGCGAATGGAACGTCGCCGAATGGCTGCCGCGCCCCGGCGAAAGTGCCTCGGCGGGCGTTCCCGTGGGGCCCTCGCTCCCGTCCTCGCCTCTGCGCTTTCGCAGGATCGAAATCGATGGCGGCCGAGTCAACTTCAAGCAGGGAGATGAAAAGCTCCCGTTTGCTTTCGTCGACGTGAGTGGCAACGTCGAAACCGATAGCCCCGGCCTCTGGCGCATCGATCTGGACGCGACGCCCTGGCGCGCCGCGGTCCTCCTGCAACAGGTGGGGACGATTCACGTCTCGGGCCACGTCGGCGGCACGTCCTCGCGCCTGCGTCCGGCGGCGCTCGATCTTTCTTGGACCGACGCTTCGGTTTCGGATGTGATTCGGCTCGCTCGCGGTGATGATTACGGTATCCGCGGCACGCTTGGCCTCACTCTCGACGCCACCACCGAGGAGCCCGATGGCACGTGGACGCTCCGGGGCCGCGCGCAACTCGGCGAACTCCACCGGTGGGATTTGGCGTCGCGCTCCGACAATCCCTCGCTCAATTTGATCGCGCAGGCTCGCTGGAATCCCGCAACCTCATTCCTCGAACTCTCCGACGCGACGCTCGAAGCCCCGCATTCGAACCTGCGCGCCGCCGGCCGCATTTCCTGGGGCCGTCCTCGCACGCCGCCGAAGGAACTGGCTCCCCCAGTCCGAATTGCCGTCACGTCCTCGCAAATCGATTTCGCCGATCTCTTCGACTGGCTGCGCGCGTTCCACTCGAACGTCGCGGACGACGTCGCGGCGCAAGGGATTGTCGCGGTTCGCGGCAATATGGACGGCTGGCCGTTGCGCATCGTCAACGCGGTCGGCTCAAGTGAAGGCGGGGACCTTACCGGCACGAGCCTTCAGGCTCCCGCGCATCTGGGTCGCGTGCAGTTTCGATACGATCACGGAGCCATCTCCTTCCTGCCCGCTACGCTTTCTTTCATCGCCGCCAATCGCGTGGCAAGCACGCGCTCCGCCAAGGCCGTTGCAGTTCCCTCCGATGGCTCGTTTCAAATGAGCGTTTCGACGAAGCCCGCGCACGGCGCCTTGCCCGCCTGGCACATCGCGGGAAGCAGCCGCGACATGCGCGACCTTGTGTCGGCCGCAGGCGCTCTGGGACAGAATATCTCTCGGGGCTGGGATCTCGCGGGGCCGGCCTCCTGCGATCTGCTCTGGAGCGGAACGAACTTCCCGTGGCGTGTCCGGCCCACCGGCTGGATCGAATTCGGCGGTTCCGGTGGAGCGGGCGGCGCCGCGCTGCACGCACCTTTCCTGAATCAGGCCATCGATCAGATTCGCGCGCGCGCGGACCTCAAGACGGGCAAGCAGCACATCGCGCTCACGTCGGCACGCGCCTTTGGAGCCCAGTGGAGCGGCACATTCGATCGCACCGACATCGACCCCGAGTGGCAATTCGTCCTCTCCGCCGGTAGTCTCTCCGGCGCGGACCTCGACCGCTGGCTCAATCCGCTCTGGCGCGAGAGCTTCCTCGATCGCATGCTGCCGTTTCTCAACTCGAGTCTCCCCGCGGTTGCCGTGCCGGAAAATCTGCGCGCCAGCGGGAGTCTGAGCCTCGATGAGTTTGTTTTGCCGCCGCTCGCCGTGCACCATCTGCAGGCGGAACTGAAAATCGGCGGCCGTCACATCGAACTCGCCAACGCTACGGGCCAGGTTTACGGCGGCACGCTCGCAGGTTCAGTCGTCGCCGATCTGCAATCCCCGCCCTCATACAAAGTGAACGCCGCTTTTTCGCGCGTCGATCTCGCCGGGCTTACCGCCGCGTCGCCCGAGCTCGCCAATCTTTTCGACGGCACCGCCGACGGCAAAATCTCGGTCACCGCCAGCGGCGCCACGCGCTCGGACCTGATCGCCTCGCTCGGATGCCAGGGGCAAGCCGATTTCGCCGGTCCCGCCATCCACGGCATCGACCTAGTGTCTTCACTGCATGCTTCCGCTCTCGTCCCGGGAGCCAGCCGCTTCTCGAAAGCCTCAGGATCGTTTACGTGCTCGGACAAATCGATCCAAGTCCAGAATTTGTCGCTCGGCGCGCCCGGCCCCGACATCGCCGGCTTCGGCGCTATCACCTTCAGCCGCGATCTCGATCTGCGCCTCCATTTCGTCTCGTCCGCGCCAAAATCCGCCGAGCCGTCGTATCGCATCACCGGCTCGCTCGCCTCGCCCAAAATCGCGCGAATCGCCCCACCCACGCGCCGCTCCCGCTAGAAGTTGTTGGCTCGGTAACACACATCTTGGTACTGCAATCCGTTAATCAGTTGAGAGTGGCTGCGTGAAGACTGCACGTTCCCTATGGTTGCTTCGCGTGTATAATCGTGGCGTTCACGCCTCTGATTCCCGGAAAAACGGATCCGGCCCTACGACATCATCCCCGCGAAGTCGACCGGATCGGCGCGGTTCAGAACAGGGTGAAAGTAGGATGAGCCACCCGACTTCGATTCACATCACGCGCTGGGGTGATTCGGGTCCGCGGGTTGTGCTCGTCCACGGCGGCACGCAGGGCACGGCCGTCGCAGGTGAAACCAGCTTCTCGAATCAGAGGGTCCTTGCCGAGCGCGGCTGGCAGCTGATCGTGCCGGACCGGCCCGGGCACGGGAAAAGTCTCGACCCGAGTCGTCCCGACGATGCCGAAGCCGACGGCATGTGGGCCGCCGATCTGCTCGGCGACGGCGCGCACTTGCTCGGGCATTCGTTCGGCGGCTGCGTCGCGCTGTCGGCGGCGGCAAGGCGGCCCGAAGCGGTGAAGTCGCTTACTCTGATCGAGCCCGCGATGTTTCAGTTCGCAGCGGGCAATCCTGCAGTGCGACGCCAGCTGTTCGCGATGATGTGGGCGATGATTTCCTCCTTCTCAGACGCAGGTCTAGCCAGGCGGATGCTCAAGCTGCTCGGAATCCCCGCGGAAGTGCGCGGCACTGGCGATAAGGCGCAGCTGGCGCGGTTGGGAAGGTCGCTTCGTTGCGTCCGGGCCCCCAACAAGGAGGTACTCACCCGCGAACTCGACGCAATCAAGAAGGCGGGAATTCCGCTGCTTGTCATTACGGGCGGCTGGAACCCCGCGTTCGAGGCCAGTTGCGACGCTGTTGCCGTTGCGGCTGGTGGCCGACGCGCGGTGATCCAGGCGGGGCACCATTTCCCGCAGATTGTGTCGGACGAACTCAACCGGATATTCGCTGCCTTCATGCAGGAGTGCGAGGCAGCCGGCTGATCTCTGCGAGGGCACGGATCGCGCGAGCGGCGGGCCGTCGTTTGCCTCGCCTTCAGCCGTGTGCTAGCGTTCAGGCATGCCTGCGATTTTTCACTTGTCACCCCAATTTCTCGCGGTGCGCTCGCGCTTATTCACCATCGCTGTCCTGATCGCTCTGCCCACGGCCGCGTTCGCCAATCAGAGAGCGCGCCTCATTCCGCAATTCATTCCCGGCGAAATTTTCCACTACCAGATCGAATCGCACACCACGACCACCGTGAAGAACACCACACCCATCGCCGATCCCGAAAGCGGCTCTCGCTCGACGCAGACGCTCGACCTGCTCGTTCGCCTCGACGTCCTCAGCCCCGCGCCCGGCCCGCCGCCCGGCGCCACGCATTTTCGCGTCACCTACGAGAAGTCCCACGCCGAGGCCCATAGCGACGTCTTCGATCCCTCCGGACCATCCTTCGAGGATCAGTACAGCCGCATCGAGGGCCGCTCCTTCGATTTCACTCTCGACGCCAACGGCACCATCGCCAATTTCAAGGGCCTCGACGACATTTTCCCCAACCGCTCCACAGCCGAGCCGGCATACTCCTGGATCGATGGGCTCTTTCCCGGCAGCCGTTTCCCGCGCGATGGCGTTTCCGTCAGCCAGAAGTGGAAGAACGAGCGCCTGGTCACCGGCATGCCGCTGGACGATCTCGTCTGGCTGAGCGATTCCACCTATCTGCGCAACGAGTCTTGCAACGCGTCCACGGCCGCCGCCGCGGCAAAGCCGGCCGGAAATCAGCAGTCCACCGCGGCGCCCGCGTGCGCCACGATTCTCCTGCACTACCACATGTCGCGCCGCGGCTCGCCGAAGTCCGACGCCACACCGCCCGACTACGTCAAGAACGGCCTGCGCACCTCAGGCACCTGGACCGGCTCCGGCGATAGCCTCGATTCCATCTCGCTCGCGACTGGCCTGCTCGTCAGCTCGACCGAGAACAGCACGCAGCAGATAGACTACGAAATCACCAGCGCCAGCTCAGGCTCGAGCGTCCGACGCAAGGGCCACGTCCAAAGCCAGCTCATCATCACACTCATCCCCGATTCACACTAAACGGGAGAGATCGCGCGCGAACAGAGACTCGATGTCCGAAACGCCGGGAATTCTCCGCGTACTCTGCGCTTCTCTGCGTTGAGTGAAGCGCCTGGCGCGCCTCGCAGTAAACAAAAAAGGCGAATACCGCGGCTCAAGCGGCGATTTGCCTTGTTGAGCTATAATCAAGGTTTTCGCACTCGCTCGATTTTGGCCCTGACCGGCCCTGAGGCGCAGTCACCATGAAATTCAAGCTAGCCAGCGACTACGAGCCCCGCGGCGACCAGCCCGAAGCCATCTCGCAGCTCGTCCGCGGCCTCACCGACGGCGACCGCGACCAGGTTCTCCTCGGCGTCACCGGCTCCGGCAAAACCTTCACGGTAGCCAAGGTGATCGAGCAGCTCGACCGCCCCGCCATCGTCCTCGCGCACAATAAGACGCTCGCGGCCCAGCTCTACCACGAATTCAAATCTTTTTTCCCGCAGAACGCGGTCGAATATTTCGTCAGCTACTACGACTACTACCAACCCGAGGCCTACGTCCCCGCGAGCGACACGTTCATCGAAAAGGAAGCCACGATCAACGACGAGCTCGACAAGCTCCGCATGAGCGCCACCCGCTCTCTTTTCGAGCGCCGCGACGTGATCGTCGTCGCCTCCGTCTCCTGCATCTACGGCATCGGTTCGCCCGAGGCCTATTACGGCATGATGTTGATGCTCGAAAAGAGCCAATCGATCGCGCGCGAATCGATCCTGCGCAAGCTCGTCGAAATTCAGTACGACCGCGCCGAGGATCTCCGCCGCGGCACCTTCCGCGTCCGCGGCGATACGATCGAAATTTATCCGCCCTACGACGATTACGCCGTTCGCGTCGAGCTTTGGGGCACGCAGATCGAAAACATTCGCAAGATCGATCCGCTCACGGGACAAATCCGCTCGCGCGATGGCGAGATCACGCGCATTCCGATCTACCCGAAGACGCACTACGTCCTCCCGGCCGCGCAGCGCGAGCGCGCCATCCAGACCATCTACGAGGAGCTCGAATGGTGGAAGGGCGAGCTCGGGCGCCAGGGTAAAATCGTCGAGGCGCAGCGCGTGGTGCAGCGCACGCTGTTCGATATAGAGATGATGCGCACCATCGGCTATTGCCACGGCATCGAAAATTATTCGCGCCACATGTCCGGCCGCTTGCCGGGTGAAGCTCCGCCCACGCTGCTCGATTACGTCCCGTCGGATTATTTGTTCTTCATCGACGAATCGCATCAGACGGTCCCGCAGCTTCACGGCATGTACCATGGCGACCGCTCGCGCAAGCAGACTCTCGTCGACTACGGCTTCCGCATGCCCTCGGCTCTCGACAACCGCCCGCTCACATTCGAGGAATTCGAGCATCGCGTGAATCAGGTGGTCTACGTCTCAGCCACGCCCGGCCCCTACGAGCTTACGAAGACCGGCGGCGTGGTGATCGAGCAGGTGATTCGCCCCACCGGCCTCGTCGATCCCGAGGTCGAAGTGCGCCCGGTGAAGGGCCAGGTCGACGACCTTCTCGAACAGATTCGCCAGCGTGCCGCGCGCAACGAGCGGGTCCTCGTCACCACGCTCACCAAGCGCATGTCCGAGGATCTCGCCGAATATTTCGCCGAGGTCGGCGTTCGCTGCCGCTACCTGCACAGCGAAATCGAGACGCTCGAGCGCATCCGTATCCTGCGCGACCTGCGCCGCGGGGAGTTCGACGCCCTCATCGGCATCAACCTGCTGCGCGAAGGCCTCGACCTTCCCGAGGTTTCGCTCGTCGCGATTCTCGACGCCGATAAGGAAGGCTATCTCCGCAGCGCCACGTCGCTGATTCAGACCATGGGCCGCTGCGCCCGCCATCTCGAAGGCCGCGCGATTCTCTACGCGGATAATATGACCGACTCCATGCGCACGGCCATCGGCGAAACGAGCCGCCGCCGCGCCAAGCAGCAGGCCTACAACCGCGAGCACAACATCACGCCGCAATCGATCGTCAAGTCGGTCGATATGCAGCTCGCGCGAATCGTCGAAGCGGATTACGTCACGGTCCCGGTGGGCGACTCGGTGATCGGCGAAATCACCAGCGAGGAACAGCTCCAGCAAGCTGTCGCGCAGCTCGATGCCCAAATGCGCGAGGCCGCCAAGAATTTCGATTTCGAGCGCGCCGCCGGCATTCGCGACCGCATCCGCGCCCTAAAGCAGCGCGACCTCGGCGTCATCAGCGCCACCGAATTGCCGCCCGCCACCCGCGCCGCCGGTTAAGGATGTTTTCCGGGCGCCATCCTTTGCCGTTTTTGCAAAGGACGGGTTCTCGCATCGAGGACGAGTCACCTATGCCGCACCGGTAACGTCCTTCTCTGCGCCGTTATTCTCTGCGCCCTCTGCGTCTGAGCGGTGAATCTTGCTTTCGCTTCTTGCGCCTACAACCCGCCACCGATCACCCGCCACCTCAAACGACCCCGCGCTTCAATTCCTCCAGCGGATAAAACGTCCCGCGCCAAACGATCCCGCCCTGCCACAGCGTGATGATCGTCGATCGCGCCAGCATCCAAGCAAAAATCAGCGCGCCGATCGGGTACGTTAGCGCGTACAGCCCCGGCGCATCGAATTGCCGCGCCGCGCCCGCCGCGATGATCAACGGCAGCGCGATCGCAATCACGTCGAAGCCCCGCGCCCACCCGTGCGTGAAGGCCAGCGCCACCACCGGAAACACGCACATCAGCAGCAGCCCGAAAATGTGCACGCCCGTGAGCCACAATTTGAATCCCGAGGTCGCGAAAAAATTCTTGGTCGTGCCGCGGATCATATTGCCCACGCCGGCGTGCCAGTGAACGCTCACCGCGCCTCCCGCCTTCGCCGCGCCCGAGCGGAATCCGCCGTCCTTCACCAGCTTCCCGAGCTTCATGTCGTCGACCACTTCCATCGCCAGCCGCCGGTGGGTGCCGATCGCGTCGTACGTGCCGCGCCGGATCATTTGAAACGCGCCCACGCCACTGTACCCGCGCGATCCCGGATCGCTAGCCGACCAAGGACGCGTCCCGATTGCGAATGCCATCGCGAAAAATGTCATCGCGATCTTTTCCCCGATCGTGAACATCTTGAGCGTCCCCAGCAGCGTCAGATGGTCCCACTCGCGCGCATTCGCCAGCGCGATTGTCCGCCGCAGCAAATCCGGCGCGAAATGGACGTCCGCATCCGTGAAAATCAGCCATTCGCCGCTCGCGTGTTCGTACGCTTGCTCGAGCGCGTGCGGCTTCCCCAGCCATCCCGCCGGCAGCTTGTCGACGCGCACGCGCTTCAGCCGATTGTCGCGGCTGGCCGCCTCTTCGAGAATCGCGCCCGTGCCGTCCTCCGAGCGGTCGTCGACCGCGATCACTTCGTAATCGGGATAGTCGATCGACAGAAAAGTGGCCAGCGCGCCGGGCAGCTTCCCGGCTTCATCGCGCGCCGCGAACAAAATCGAAGCCGGCGGGCACTGTGCATCGGGCAGGGGATCGGCGTCCGCGAGCGATGGCATCGACGGCACCCCGCGCGCGAGATCGACCGACGCGAGCACCCACAGAAACGCGATGAGCCCAAGCAACGCGGTCCACAAAATGTGCAACGCCCAATTTCCTCCACGGATCGGATCGAACAAGTTATGCTATCACGTTGCATGGCACGCACCGTTTCCATCGTGGGCGCAGGGCGCGTGGGAATGTCGCTGGGAAAACACCTCCGCGAGTTCGGCTGGCGCATCGGCGCCGTCGTCACCCGCTCAAAAGCCACCGCGCGCGCCGCTGTGCGAAGGATCGGGGCAGGGAAGCCATTCGATCGGCTGACCGGCGACGTGTGCGCGGCAGACGTGATTCTCTTCGGCACGCCGGATGACGCGCTGCCCGGTATTGCACGAGAACTCGCGCGGGTATGCGGCGCCAAATGCAAGGGCAAAATCGTGCTGCACACCAGCGCCACGCTCGACCGCTCGGCCCTCGCGCCGCTGGCACGCCTCGGCGCCTCGACAGGCTCGCTCCACCCGATGCAGGCATTCGGCGGCAAAGTGGTGCCGAAATTAAAAGGCGTGATCTTCGGCATCGAAGGCGACGCCAAGGCGCGACGGCAGGCGCAATCGCTCGCAAAATCGCTGGGAGGCATCCCCGTTGTGATCGAAAGCGGCGACAAGCCCGCCTACCATGCTGCCGCCGTGATGGCGGGCGGCAGCATCTATCCGGTTCTCGAAGCCGGATTGCAGCTCCTGATGAGCATCGGCTTCACGCGCGCGCGGGCTTCGCAAACGCTCATACCTTTACTGCGCCAAATCTTCGATAATATAGGAAGGATCGGGCCGCGGGCGGCTTGGACCGGCCCGCTCTCGCGAGGCGATTACGCCGTCGTCGCGAAGCACATGGACGTGCTTCGCCGCTATCCGCCCGAATTCCGGCAATCGTACGCCGCGCTCGCACAACTAGCCGCTCGCGTTCTATCGAAGGATCCAACGGCCACGCGCAAGCAGCTCAAGCGCGCGCTCGGAGAGGGTCTTGAGGTTTAAATGTAGCGCCGCGCGGCCTTAAGCGCGGCATCTTGATTTCGAGGCAACGGAACCAACCATCTCGGAGGAAATTCTTGAATTCTTCGCCCAGCAAATCGGCAAGCACGACCGCATCGCCGAAATCGCCACCGCATCTCCACATCCCAGTCGAGCACACCACGCTCGCCAACGGCCTGCGCGTGGTCGTCTCGCCGGACCACTCCGCGCCCGTCGTCACGGTCGGCGTCTATTACCAGATCGGCTTTCGCCTCGAGCCGCGCGGACGCAGCGGCTTCGCGCACCTCTTCGAGCACATGATGTTCCAGGGCTCCGAAAACGCCGGGAAAATGGAACACATCCGCCTGATCAATTCCTCGGGCGGCCTGCTCAACGGCACGACGAACTACGACGTCACCAACTATTTCGAATCCGTCCCTTCGAACGCGCTCGAGCGCGTCCTCTGGCTCGAGGCCGATCGCA
This sequence comes from uncultured Acidobacteriota bacterium, assembly GCA_963836125.1. GTDB lineage: Bacteria > Acidobacteriota > Terriglobia > Acidiferrales > UBA7541 > Palsa-295. Next base: position 415,438 of record CAWIIK010000011.1, on the reverse strand, counting down.
TGCGCGCCCTCAAAGTCGACGACGAAAACCTCCGCAACCAGCGCGACGTCGTGAAAGAAGAAGTCCGCGTCAACGTGATGAACCAGCCTTACGGCGGCTTCCCCTGGCTCGATCTGCCGCCCGTCGCCTTCCGCAATTGGCCCAACGCGCACAATTTCTACGGCGATTTCGCCGATCTCGACGCCGCCACGCTCGGCGACGTCCAGCAGTTCTTCCACACCTACTACGCGCCGAATAACGCCGTCCTTCTGATGCTCGGCGATCTCGATCCGAGCGAGGCTTTCACCCTTGCGAAGCGCTACTTTGACGACATTCCGCCCGGCGCGCCTCCGCCTGGCGCGGACATCACCGAGCCGCCGCAAACCGAGGAGCGCCGTGGCAAAGTCGAAGAGCGCCTCGGCCCGCTTCCCGCGATCGCCATCGGGTACACGCTGCCGCCGCGCGAAAGCGAAGACTGGTTCGCGATGGGCATCGTCGATCGCATCCTCCACGGCGGCCGCGCCGGCCGCGTCCATCGCAAGCTGGTGCTCGAAGAACAGATCGCGGTCGAAGCCCACGGAGGCGCCGATTTGATCGATACGAACGGCCCCACGCAGATGGTCACGCAAATCGTCCACAAACCCGAATTCACCTCGGAGGGCACCGTAGCGGTGTTCGATGAGATCATCGAGGAATTACAGCACAAGGGTGTGGCGCTGGACGAACTCGATCCCGTAAAAGTGAAATTCCGCTCCGATTTCTACTCGATGCTCGAAACCGGCATGGGCTCCCACATGCCGCGCTTCGGCCTCATGCACTATCTCGCCTGCTTCACGCTTTTCGACGGCGATCCCGACCGCATCAATACCATCCTCGACGGCTTTCTCTCCGTAACGCCCGAACGCGTGCGGGCGGCCGCGCGCAAATATCTCGCGCCGCACAATCGCGCCGTGCTCATTCGCCGGCCGGTGAATCTCCCCACGCCCGCGAATCCGCACGTGGGCAATGGAGGCGCGCGATGACCTCCTCGGCCACATCCGTTTCGCACCGCAGCACGCCGCCCGCGCTCGCTCCCGAGCGCCCCGTCGCCTGGCCCAAGCGCACCACGCGCGTGCTTGCCAATGGCCTGCACGTCGTGCTCGCCGAATCGCGGGCGTTTCCGCGCATTTCGGCGAATCTCTATTTCCGCAGCGGCAACGCCATCGTCGCGCATCGCACGCCCGGCCTTGCCGATATGACGGCCACCGTCGTCCGCACCGGTACCTTGTCGCGACCGAGCCGCCAGATTGAAGAGGATCTCCGCCGCATGGGCGCGAGTCTCGGCACGCACGCCGGAGCTGATTCCAGCTCGATTGCCGCGGCCGGGCTTGCCGAAGCGTCCACCGGCATTCTTGAGTTGATCGCCGATCTCGCGCGCAGCGCTTCGTTTCCCGAGGACGAATTTGAGCGCGAGCGCCGCCAGCGTTTCGAAGAACTCCGCATCGAGCGCAGGACGCCCGGCTTCCTCGCGAGCGAACGCCTGCGCCGCGTCCTCTTCGGCAAGCATCCCTACGCCGTCGTCGCGCCCACCGAGGATCAGATCGCCTCGTACACCCGCGACGAGATCATCGAGTTCTACCGCCATCACTACGTTCCCGGGGACTCGCTGCTGATCGTCGTCGGCGATTTCGCGGCGGACGCCATGCTCGGCAAGATCGAAAAAATCTTCGGCGATTGGAAAGCTCCGCAGCCCGAGCCTCCGATGTCGCCCGAGCCGCCAAAGCAATCCGGCCGCCGCGTGCATCTTGTCGGGATGCCCGGCAACGTGCAGACGCAGGTTGTGGTCGGCAATCTCGCCATCACGCGCCGCGATCCCGATTGGTATCGTTTGGTGCTCGCGAATTCCATCTACGGCGGCGCCTTCCATTCGCGTCTCGTGATGAACATTCGCGAACAGAAGGGCTACACCTACAGCCCGCGCAGCGGCATCAACGCGCTTCGCCAGCACGGCTACTTCACCGTTAGCGCCGCCGTGCGCAACGAAGTCGTCGCCGCCACGCTCACCGAAGTCTTCTACGAAATGGACCGCATGCGCTCGATCCCCGTGCCCGCCGAAGAGCTCGACAGCGCTCGTAACTATCTCACCGGCGTCTTCTCGCTCGGCGTTGCCACGCAGGAGGGTCTGCTCGGCCAGCTCTCGACCGTCTATCTCGATCAGCTGCCTGAGGGCTACCTCGAATCCTATCGCGAGCGCATCCGCGCGCTCGGCGCCGAGGATGTACTCGAGGCCGCGCGCCGCCATTTCGATTCCGCCAACGAGCAGATCGTTGTCGTCGGCGACCGCGAGCAGATCATCGAACAGGCCGCGCTCTTCGGCCCGGTCACCGAATACGACGCCAGCGGCGCTGTCGTCACCCCGCGCCCCAGGGACGTGATGCAGGCCTAGCGACGGAAGCACGACCGTTGGAGGCGCGGGCCTTGGCCTTTGACGTTTCGGGTGCCCCATCCTCGTTTTTGTGAGGGTGGGGTCTTCGCATGAGATAACTTCCAGTGCCGAGCGCCGGAAAAAAGCAAGGCCGTGGGCAATATTGGGCTTGGCCGTCGTGTCGCTCGTTCTTTCTTGCGCCGCCTTCGCCAAGAAGACTCCGCCGTCGCATCCGATCGATATCAACACCGCCACGATGAAAGAACTCGAACAGCTTCCCGGTGTCGGTTCCACCACCGCGAAAGCCATCGTCGAATTTCGCACGCGCTCCGGCCGCTTCGAGCGCGAGAAGTCTCCGCCGGTCGCAAGTCCCGCCCCCGCTCACTAGAAGCCATCCAGCTCTGTTGACGTCCTGCGAAAGTTTGCGTAGCGCCGTCTCGCCGGCTCTTCCTCGGCGCGACGGCCATCGAAGCACCGACATCGAGATCCCCGTAGGGGCGGGTTTCGAACCTGCCCGCCGGGCGTGCCATCTCTCGTTACCGACAGTTCGTTTGACTGAACCGCGTGCGCGGCCTACGATAGCGGCGCAATTTTCCGGCAACCCGCGCCGCCTGAGGAGAGCCTATGTCACCGAAGCGCCTTCCCTGGTTCATAGCCGCGATATTCCTGATCGCCGTCTTCGCCGTAGCGATGTGTATCGGCTGTGCTAGGTTTTGCTCGCCTGACGTCGAGGCGGCTGCCGCACCCGATGCAGGGCCGTCCGGCTATCGCCTCATCAAGACGATCAAGCTCGGCGGTGAAGGTTTCTGGGACTATCTCACGTTCGATTCGCCCACGCGCCGCCTCTTCATCTCGCGCGGGACGAAAGTCGTCGTGCTCGATGTCGACAGCGAGAAAGTCGTCGGCGAAATTCCAGACACCACCGGCGTCCACGGCATCGCTCTCGCGCCTGACCTGGGCGACGGCTTTACATCCAACGGCGGTGCTGCCTCGGTCACCATCTTCGACACGAGAACGCTCCAGGTGATTGGCACGGCAAAAACGGACATGGGCCCCGACGCGATCGTCTACGACCCGGCCACCCAGCGCGTCTTCACGATGAACGGCCACAGCAAGGATTCCACGGCCATCGACGCGAAGTCTGGCCAGGTCGTCGGTACGATTCCGCTCGACGGGAGGCCCGAATCCGCCGTGGCTGACGGAGCCGGGCACGTCTACGTGAATATCGAAAGCAAGAGTGAGTTGGTGCAGATCGATTCGAAGAATCTTGTGGTGACGGCCACTTGGCCCCTCGCGCCCGGCGTGTCACCCTCGGGCCTCGCCATCGACGCGAAAGATCGCCGGCTCTTCGTCGGCTGCCACAACAAAATGATGGCCATCCTCGATGCCGATACCGGCAAAGTGATCGCCACACCACCCATCGGCCTCGGCGTAGACGCCGACCGTTTCGATCCCGGCACCGGTTTCGCCTTCGCGTCCACCGGCAGCGGAGTGCTCAGCGTCATCCACGAGGACTCGCCGGATAAATTCAGCTTCGTCGAGGACGTCCCCACGCAGATGGGCGCGCGCACGATGGCGCTCGATCCCAAAACGCACGAGGTCTTCCTCGTGACCGCGCAGTTCGCGCCGCCGCCCGCGGCCACGGCCGATAATCCGCACCCGCGCGGCGGCATGGTCCCCGATTCCTTTGTGGTTTTAGTGTTTGGTCGGTAAGGTTTAAACGCAGCGCCGCGGCGTGAAGCGCGGCATCGGCTGCGGCGTGTCCGCGTTCTAGCCACTAACCACTCGCCCCTAGCCGCTGCTTTACAGCACTTGATGTTCGCGCTTCGCAGACTTCAGCGCGATCGGCACTTGCGTCGCGATCTCGAGCCCGTAGCCCTCGAGTGCGACCACCTTGCGTGGATGATTCGTGAGGACGCGAATCCGCCGCAGCCCGAGGTCCGTCAGGACCTGTGCGCCGATTCCGCTTTCGTGCTGGATCAGACGCTGCACGCGCGCGTCGCGATCGATCTGCTCGCGGTGGTGGTAGATGATTTGCGGCAGCGCGGCGCCTTCTTCCGTGCGCGTATCGATCTGAAATCCAAGCCCGGTGTGATGCAGGTAGACGAAAACGCCGCGCTCCTCGCGCGCAATCGCTTCGAGCGACCCTTCCAGCATCGCCCGGCAATCGCACGTCGTCGAACCCAGCACGTCGCCCGTCAGGCAGTGCGAGTGGACGCGCACCAGCGGCGGAATGCCGTTCTCGGCTCCGCGCCCGATCGGATCGTCGATTTCGCCCACCGCGCCGGCAGCACGCTCTCCGATGTTTCCTCGCACCAGCGCTACGTGCAAGTGGTGATCCACGTCGCTCGCGTACGCAATCATCCGAAAATCGCCATATTTCGTCGTGAGCGTCGATTCCGCGATTCGCCGGACGTACCGCTCGTGCTTCATGCGGTAGCGGATCAGGTCCGCCACCGTCACCATCTTCAGCCCGTGAACGCGGCAAAATTCCGTCAGCTCGGGCACGCGCGACATCGTCCCGTCGTCGTTCATGATTTCGCAGATCACGCCCGATGGATCGAGCCCCGCGATGCGCGACAAATCGACCGACGCTTCGGTCTGCCCGGCGCGCACCAGCACGCCGCCGTTTCGCGCGCGTAGCGTGTAGACATGCCCCGGCCGCGCCAGATCTTCGGGGCGCGTTTTCGGATCGGTGGCTGCGAGAATTGTGGTCGCGCGGTCCGACGCGCTCGTGCCGGTCGTGGTGCCGCGCGCCGCGTCGATGGGTTCGCAGAAGGGCGTGCCGAATGCCGACGTATTACGGTGTGAAATCGGCCGCAGGTCGAGCTCGTCGCAGCGCTGCTCGGTGAGCGAGAGGCAGATCAGCCCGCGCCCGAACTTCGTCATGAAATTGATGGCTTCCGGAGTGATTTTCTCCGCCGCCATCGTGAGGTCGCCTTCATTCTCGCGGTCCGCGTCGTCCACGAGGACGATCATGCGTCCGTTTCGAATCTCCTCGATGGCTTCTTCGATCGTCGCGAACGGATGTTTGCCTTCGCCCATGTCGTTGCACCTAAAATTGGCAGCGGAAAACTTGGATTGATGCCCTTGCCGCCGCGCCCAAACCTGCTTCCACTATACCGAAAATCCGCGCGTCGGAACACCGCGCCAAGTGTGCTCCACGGGGAGCAATAACATTGCTTTCGTCCGGGGCTTACAATCGGCCTTTACAGCGCAAAAGGGGAGTTTTTTGCATGCTCTTTGCACTGAGCGCAGCGACCAGCGCCCCTACGGCTGGCGTCCACGGCCAGGACCTCTGCCGTGGCGGCGCATAGGAAGTTCTCAGCGAAATCGCGGTGAGCGGCCGCGCCACCCATATCATCCCGGGTGACGCGGACCTGCTCGCGCTCAATCCTTTTGGGGGTATCGCGATTCTCTCGCCGCGATCATTCCCGGAATCGTAGCCTTCTGCGGTTACGACGCGTGCGCCTTTTGCGCCTTCGGCGCCGGCGCCCCGGCCGTATGCTCCGTGCGGGTAGCCTCGAAGAGGAACCATACGCGGCGTTGCGTCTCGTCGATCCAGACTTCGAGCAGGCTCGCCGTCGCCACATCGTTCTCGTCGTCGCACAGGCCGTGAACTTCGAGCATGCTGCTCGCAAGCCTTTGATTGTCATCGCGCAGTTCGGCCAGCATGTCCTGTGCGTCGACGTAGTCAGCGTCGTTGTCCGCGATCCGCTGCAGGCGGGCGATGTGTCCGATGGACCGGATGGTCGTTCCACCCAGCTTCCGGACGCGCTCGGCGATGTCGTCGGTCATCGCGAAAATCTGGTCGCCCTGCTCGTCGAGCAGCAAGTGGTAGTCGCGGAAGTGCGGCCCGCTCATGTGCCAGTGAAAATTTTTGGTCTTGATGTAGAGTGCGAAAACGTCCGCGAGCAACGCGTTCAGCGCTCCCGAGATGTCCTTGGTCGCCTCGGCCCCGAGGCCGTTCGGTGTGGCGAGAGGTGCCTTCCGCCGGTCTTTCAACTCCGCTTTGTCCGCCATAATCGCTCCTTATCCCGCTGATTTGCGTGTCCGCATCATGCCACAAATGCCACAAACGGCCGGTCGCAGCAATGGTCTCCCCGTAATGTGGCGGTATTCGTCTTGGATGTCGCGAGCCGCCTGTTTGACGCACTTCATTTTACCGAAAGACCTCCCCAGCGCTGCCGAGGGCCCGCAGCAGACTGCTGAGCAGCAAATCCTTGTTACGTTGTAGCAAGCGGTCGAGATTGTTCATGCTGATTCTCCGTGAGATTTGATCTAAAAACAGGATTGTAAAGCTTGGCAGGTCTCAATAGGAATTCAATCGAGGTAAGGTTAGGTTCAAATCTCGGTAAGTCGTGCGGGCTCAACCGGACATTGGGTCCACTTTCCGATTCCCGTGCTAGTCAGGGGTGTTGCGCCAAGATAGTAATGTCCCCTTTTCTCCAAAATAGAAATGTCCCCTTAATACGACCTCTGAAAGGAGGTCGGATTGGGGCGGACCGAGATGAGCCAGGAGGAACTGCGGAGAGTGGAAGTGCTGGCGCGAGTGCGCAGCGAGCAGCTGCGGGTGGTCGATGCGAGGCAGTTGATGCGCGTGAGCTACCGGCAAGCGAAGCGGTTGTGGAAGCGCTATCGCGAAGAAGGTCCGGCAGGACTGAAGCACCGCAGTGCGGGGCGAGCTCGAATCGGGCTACCCAGGAAGTTCGGCAGCGGGTGCTGGATTGGTCGGGAGAAGTATGGCGGGGGGGAGCGTTTCGGGCCGACGCTGGCGGCCGAGCACTTGAGCGCCGAAGATGGGCTGCGGGTGAATGCCGAAACGCTGCGGCTCTGGATGCTGGAAGCAGGGCTGTGGAGCCGGGAGCGGAAGCGGCGGAAGCACCGGCGACGGCGCGAGCGCAAAGAACACTTTGGGGAGTTGGTGCAGATGGATGGGAGCTTTCATCGGTGGCTGGAGGAGCGCGGCCCGGAAGGCTGCCTGATCGACCTGGCCGACGACGCCACGAACACCACGTGGGCGCAGTTAGGAGAACAAGAGACGATCTGGGCGGTGGCGGATGCGACTGCGGGCGTGGATCGAGCACTACGGGGTGCCGCTGGCGCTGTATGTGGACTGGAAGAACTTGTACAAGCGGCCGGCGACGCGCGAGGAACAGTTGCGGGGAGAAGAGCCGATGACGCAGTTTGGGCGCATGTGCGCGAAGTTGGGGATCGAGCTGATCGCCGCCAGTTCGCCCCAAGCCAAGGGACGAATCGAGCGGATTCACGGCACGCACCAGGACCGGTTGGTGAAGAAACTGCGGCGGAAGCAGATCGCTAGTCACGAAGCGGCGAATGTGTATCTGCGAGAGGGACTATCTGCGGGAACACAACCGGCGGTTCGGCCGCGCGGCGGCGAGGCCGGAAGACTATCACCGACGGGCGCCGCGGGCCGTAGAGCTGGATCGGATTTTCCGGTTGGAGAACGAGCGGGTGGTGAGCGAGGACGGGGTGGTGCGCTACGCGAATCGCTATTTCCAGCTCGGATCGCAGGCACTCTGCGCCGGCGCAGAGCAAGGTGTTGGTGTGTGAAGGGCGGCAGGGCGGCATCGGCATTGAGTATCGCGGTCGTGCATTGGGCTGGAAGGAAATTGCGGCGCCGGTGAAACCACAGCCCATGGCGGAGAGGGTGGGCGCACGCGTCGCCGTAGCCGTCGCAAAACGGAAGACAGTGCCGGCCGCGGATCATCCGTGGCGAGTGGCGGCCCGCCGCGAAGCGCAGCAGAAAGCGTTGCGGGAGTCGATGACGCGGCCGCCGTTGGCTTGGCCCTCCGCTTCGCCCTAAACGCTCCGCCCTTCGGGCTCCGCAGGGCTGCGCTCCAGGCCAAGCCAACGACAACCAACAACGAAACCAAAACTGAAAAAAGGGGACATTTCTAATTTGGTTTGACACCCGTGCTAGTCAGGGGTTGACAAAAAGCCCTGGCAGGTTCATTTTTCCCTGGTTGTAGTTCCAGACGAGTCCTTCAGCACGACATCGATCGCAACTCTCTAGGCGGCGTCGGCCCTCTTTAGCAGCTCTCCATTCGCAAAACGACACCTTCAAGGTCCTTGGCGGAAAGCATCTCACATTCGCGTCCAAGAAATCGTGCAGCAACAAGGGAGGAAGGAAAAATGACGCACAGGAAGATCAGCCGGACGGTTCCGATCGTCGGGATACTGCTCTGGGGTTTGGTTGGTGTTGGCCTGATGGCCCAGCACGACAAGGACACTGTGAAAGTGCCGAATGGGCTTGCGCTCTCTGAGTTCAAAGGATACGAAGATTGGCAGAGTGTCGCCCCCAGTCATACCGATGCCGAGAACGTTATGCGATTGATCCTCGCCAATCCCACGATGATAAAAGCGTACAGGGAAGGGGTTCCGGGCAATGGCAAGCCGTTCCCCGAAGGCTCTAAGATTGCGAAGATCGAGTGGGCGCCAAGAAAGATCACGAGCGCCCCTTTTTCCGCGAGCACACCGGACACGGTGCCGGGTGTCCTGAAGGAGCTTGAGTTCATCGAAAAGGACAGCAAGAGATTTCCGGACACGCACGGATGGGGATACGCCGCGTTTAAATATGACGTCGCAACCGATAGGCTCACGCCTGTCACCTTGACTGACCGGCCGCCACAGGGGAACGATGCCAGGTGCGGAGCCGCGTGCCATACGTTAGCGGCGAAAAAGGATTACATTTTTTCAGACTATCCGAAGAGATGATGGCAGCCGCAAACTGCCTCACCTTCGTCGCGTGTAGGAGCGTGCTCCACCTGGAAAAATCACCCGCGGCGGGCGGCGTTACGACACATGGTGCTCAGCTATCCAGGCAGCGTCGCGCTCGTTGCGCTCGTGCCTGCCTCCGGATTTCGCGCGGGAGGCGGCGCGAGATGCTGCGCCACTTCCGCCTGTGCTTGCGGCGGAGCGATCAGCAAGAGCCGATCACCCGGCTGCAAGACCGTGTTGGGCCGGGGCATCATCACCGACTTCCCCCGCAGCACGGCCATAATCTTCGATTCGGCCATCGGCCCGCTAAGCGGACGGGACTGAATCTGCTTGCCCACCCACGGGCTTTCGGGCCGCAGCGCGCCTACGGTCAATTGCGAGCCGTCCGGAAGATCGAGCGCGAGCCCGGACTGCAAGAGCGCCGCGAGATGGAGGTGATTCATTTGCGGCGGCAGCGTGATCTTGCCCTCGTCGATCAGGCGCAGCGCCGTCCGCACATTTTCAGCTCGATGCGCAGGCGAATCGCTCCGCCCGTCCACCTGCGCTTCGTACAGGCTGCCGTATTTGAAATAGGACGAGAGTTTCATTTCAATCACGAAGCTCAGCAGCACGGCCAGCCCCGCGGGAACGAGCAGCTGGTAGCCGCCCGTCATTTCCGCAACCATCAGCAACGTCGCAATCGGCACTCGCGCCGCGCCTGCAAACACTGCTGCCATCCCCACGATCACCATCCCTGCCGCGGAATGATGGAAGATTGCCGCGAAAGCGCCGCCCAGCATCGCGCCCACGAACAAGCTCGGCGCAAAGACCCCGCCCGACCCGCCGGAAGAAACGGTGAGCGACAGCGCCACCATTTTCGCGAAGACCAGAACGATGAGTAAACGCAGCGCCAACTGCCCGTCGATCGCCTCCTGAATCCAGCCGTAGCCGCCGCCCAGCACCTGCGGCAACCGCAGAGCCAACAATCCGAGCGCCAGCCCTCCGATTCCCGGCTTGATCCAGTGCGGAATGCGCAGCGCGGCGAAAGCGTCGCGCACGCGATAAAACACCTGCGGCACGACCGAAGCAACAACCCCACTCGCAACGCCAAGCGCTACGTACCAGCCGTAATCCGAAAGTGTCGCGACCGACAGGCCGGGCGGCACGCGAAACAGCGGCTGCCATCCGACGAACCAGCCGTTCACCGCATACGCCACGATTGCCGCGAGCATGCAGTAGATGAGAGCTTCGGATTCGAAGTCCATGCCGCTATAGAGAACTTCGACGGCGAAGATGGCGGTCCCGATCGGCGAGCGAAAGGTTGCAGAAAGCCCGCCTGCCATTCCCATCAGGATCAGCAAGCGCCGCTCTCGTTCGGACCGCTTCAGTAGGTCCGCGTAGATCGAGCCAAAGCCCGCCGCGATCAGTGCCGTGGGACCTTCGCGCCCCGCCGATCCTCCCGAGCCGATAGTGATGGCCGACGCGATCATCTTCACCGGCGCGACGCGCGCGCGAAGTTTGCCGGCGGTCCAGTGGAATGCTTTTACTACCGTGTCGGTGCCATGCCCCTCGGTCTCCGGCGCAAGGCCGTACACGAGCGCGCCGGAGATGAGTCCTCCGATGGTCGTCGCGATCGGGATGAGCCACAAGCCGTGGGGGCCAATCGTCTCCCGAAGCGCGCCACCCTCTTCGGGAAGCCCTGGCGGAAGGTAACCCGCGAACCAAACAAGAAAGATATTCTGCGCGACCCGTAGCATCCACATGAAGGCCTGCGCGCCCAGCCCGCCGACAATACCGAGCACCACCGAGTCGAAAAGCAGCCGCGGCTTGTCCCCATTCTCCACTTTAACTTTGTACCACCATTCGAGCCGTCCTTCGATGGATTGGTCCCGCCACGAAGAAAGCCGCGGAAGCCTTGCGGCCCTTCGGCAATCGACCTCGGCGGGACTTCAGCTCATCTCGCTGGCGCTTTCACTGGGGATGTGAACCGCGAGGGTTTCGCGTTTGGCGAGCTTACGGGGCGCGGATTCTCGCGCGGCAATCATGGCGGCAATGCCGACGATCGCCGCCGCGGTCCAATACCACGCCGGCGCCAACGGATTTCCAGTCGCCCGAATCAGCCAGGTGATGGTGTATTGGGTGCTGCCGCCGAATGCCGCGATTGAAACCGCATAAACGACGGCCACGCTGCTGGAGCGAATCGGCGCCGGGAAACCCTCGGTGAGCCAAATGATGACTGGGCAGTTGGAAATAGACATGAGGATGGCCATGACCGCGGTTGCGCCCAGCAGCACGGTCGGGGTGCGATAGCGCGAAATCACATAGAAGGCCGGAAGAATCAACAGGAGCAACGGGGTCGCGGACAGGAGCATTGTCGATTTGCGCCCGATGCGGTCCGACAGCATGCCACTCGGAAGATCGAATAAAACGCCGGCCATGCCGACCACAACGGTCGCGGCAAAGGCGACATTGGCGTGCATGTGCAACGTCGCGATCGCGTAGGTCGTCATGTAGTCCATCGTGTACGTGGCGATGGTCCCGTTCGCGAGCAGCAGCAGTCCCAGCACCACGAGCCACAGGTATGGCCGCAGTGAGATGCGTTCGCGTTTGCCGCCCTCGCGCGCGTGAAATGTTTCGGGCAGCCTGTGCCGCAGCATCAGCCCAAAAGGCACAATCGCTGCGCCGACCAGAAACGCGATTCGCCATCCGAAATCCTGCAGTTGCTGCTCGCTCAGAACATTCGCGAGGCCAAAGCCCACAAGCCCGGAGATGAGGACGGACAGGTCCTGCGTCCAGTATTGGAACGCGGCGTAGAATCCTCGCCGCTCCGGCGGCGCCGCCTCCAGCAGGAATGCCGTCGTCGGACCGACTTCGCCTCCGAGCGCAAAGCCCTGCACCATCCGGAACAGAATCACGAGAATGGGCGCTGCCACGCCGATCATCGAGTGAGGCGGCGTCAACGCAAGCCCCACGATCGCGACGCCCATCAGCGAGAAAGAGAAAATCATCGCCGGCTTGCGTCCCATGCGGTCGCCCATCCTGCCGATCACGAACCCGCCGATCGGCCGCGTGACGAAACCCACGCCGAACGTCCCAAGCGATGCCAGCAGGCTTGCCGTCGGAGACGTGGAAGGGAAGAAGGCTCTGCCGATGTACACCGCGAAAAACGCGTAGGTGAGGAAATCGTAGAACTCGAGCGCGTTCCCCACCACCACGGCCGCAACATGGCGTGCGGGAACCGATGCGCGCGTTTCCGGCGTGTCCGTCATCGTTTCATAGCCCGTGTCGCTCACCGAGTGCCTGCATTAGACCATAGCTGCCGAATTTGCCCGATTTGTTTTGCTCGGGGCGGCGCGCCTTCCGCCCGGCATCTGCACTGCTTTCGGGGCATCCCGGCGCTGCGAAGTGTTGTATATTGCCTGCCGACCACGCTGGCAATCTCCCGGACGGCGGTTCGGAAACCGAGGTGCGACGGCCCCAATGAGACCAACACGCCGCGATTTGCTGAAGACTTCAATTCTCGGAGGAGGCGCCGCGCTCATGCAAAAACTCTTCGCCACAACATCTCGAAACATCGCCTTCGCGGCGGGCGCTTCGTCGACCGCCTCGCGACCAATCGTCGAAACCACAGCGGGCAAGATCCGTGGCGTCACGGTGAAAGGCATTCACGCGTTCAAGGGCATCCCTTACGGCGCTTCGACTGCCGGCAAGAATCGCTTTATGCCTCCGGCGAAGCCGGAGCGCTGGAGCGGCGTGCGTGAGGCGCTTGAGTACGGTCACTCCGCGCCGCAGACGATCCCCGGCGCGCCCGGCATCCTGGCAGGCGCGGATTTCCTCATGTCCGGCAATAACCCGCCCGGCCTCGGCGAAGGGGAGGATTGCCTCGTTCTCAACATCTGGACCTCCGGAGTGAAGGACAATCGCAAACGGCCCGTCATGTTCTGGTGCCATGGCGGCGCTTTCACCTCCGGCTCTGGCTCCGCTCCGCTTTATGACGGCGCCAATCTGGCGCGCCGCGGCGATGTGGTCGTCGTGACCATCAATCACCGGCTCGGCGCTTTGGGCTACACCTATCTCGGCCACGCCGGCGGAGAAGCGTTTGCAGCTTCCGGCAACGCCGGTATGCTCGATATCGTCGCCGCCCTCGCATGGGTGCGAGACAACATCGCCGAATTCGGAGGCGATTCCAGCAGAGTGTTGGTTTTCGGGGAGTCCGGCGGCGGGCAAAAGGTCTCGACGCTGCTCGCCATGCCGCCGACACAGGGGCTTTTCCATCGCGCGGTGATCGAAAGCGGCCCTGGCGTTCGGATGAACGCTCTCGACTACGCGACAAAGGTCGGCGACATGCTTCTCGTCGAGCTCGACATAAAGCCCGGCCGAATCACCGATGCTCAGACGATTCCTCTCGATCGCATCATGGCCGCGCAGGGAGCGGTGAACCGCAAGCTTGGAGCATTCATTCCCGGCATGATTCAGGGCTTTTCGCCCGTCGTCGACGGCGTTTCACTTCCGCAAAATCCATTCGATCCGGTGGCGCCCAAGGTGTCCGCGGACGTTCCCCTGCTCATCGGCTTTAATCGCACCGAGCTTACGCTCTTCGCCGCGGGTGATCCTTCGTTGTTCTCACTCGATGATGCAGGTCTGCAGAAGCGTGTCCGATCGTTGCTCGGCGAGCACGCTGAAGCTGTGCTGAGCGCCTTTCGCTCCGATTATCCGAACGAAAGTCCTTCCGGCCTCTATTTTCTGATTGCGAGCGCGTATCCTACCGTCGCCTTCACAGCCAAGATCGCCGAGCGCAGGGCTGCGCTGGGGAAAGGTGCAACCTACGTCTACGAATTCACTTGGGAGACGCCGATTCTGGGCGGTCGGCTGAGATCGCCGCACACGATCGAAATGCCGTTCGTGTTCGACAACGTCGCCGATCCTCTCGTGCAGAAGCTTACGGGCAGCGGTCCGGACATATTCCCCCTAGCCGACCGCGTCAGTGGAGCATGGACCGCCTTCGCCGCCAATGGCAATCCCGACTCGAAGGGATTCCCTCATTGGCCGCCGTACTCGACGGCGGACCGCAATGTGATGATCGTTAATACGGAGAGCTCGGTCGCGAAAGATCCTGCTCCGAAAGCGCGCGTTGCGATCGAGGATATTCTGTTTCCTTCGCGCGTCTGACGCCAGCGTCCGCGTGCCGATAGGTCCGATCGCCGCTTCAGTTTTCCCCTGGCCTTCTCGATTCAATGGTGGTTGAATGCACGGCGGCGCCGCGGGCATCGGGTGAATGCCGTGCGCGCGTCACGGTGAGCATTGGGGGGAATCATGGAATTTCGCAAACGAAAATTGTGCGCCGCAAATTGCTGGATCGCGCTCGCCGCGCTGATCGCGGCCCTCGCGGGAGCCATCGCCCTGGCGCCAATCGGCACCGCGCAAGCGCCCGCGGACCAGTTCGAATTCAACAGCCGCTCGATCGCCACCTTCACCGCCGCGCAGGCTGCGGTCGGCAAGGACGCCTACGCGAAAAATTGCGCCTCCTGCCACGGCGTCACGCTCAACGGCAGCGAATTCGCGAGCGCGCTGCGCGGCCTCACCTTCACCAACAATTGGGGCGGCCGAAGCGCCGTCGAGTTCTTCAATTACCTCAGCACGAAGATGCCGCCCGCCTCGCCCGGCTCGCTCGGCGCGCAAACCTACGCGCAGATCGCCGCGTTCCTGCTGCAGTCGAATGGCGTGCAGCCCAGTGAAAAGGAATTTCCCATCGACGCGCAAGCGCTCGCCTTGATGACGATCCCGCGCGGCGCCACGCAGCGTTCCGCGCCCATGATGCCGCTCTCGCCCCTCGCTCCGCCGATGCCCGTTTTCAAGCTGCCCGATCCGCTCGAGCACTTCACGCCCGTCACCGCCGACGAGCTCGAAAATCCGCCCGCCAGCGAATGGCTCATCTGGCGCCGCGGCTACAACGACAAGGGCTTCAGCCCGCTCGCGCAGATCAACAAATCCAATGTCTCCGATCTCCGTGTGAAATGGGCCTGGTCGCTTCCGCCCGGCCAAAATGAAACCACGCCCCTCGAGCACGATGGTGTGCTATTCGTCGGCGCATACGGCGACCACGTCGAGGCGCTCAACGCCGTCACCGGCGATCTGCTGTGGGAGTACTCGCGGCAGCTTCCCAGCGACGCGCGCCTCGCGCAGAAACGCGATATCGCTCTCTTCGGCGACCGCCTCTTCGCCGCCACTTCGGACGATCACATCGTCGCGCTCAACGTGAAAACCGGCGACGTGATCTGGGATTCGCCCGTCGCCGATTACAAAAAGGGATTTCAGCTCACCGGCGGCCCGCTCGTCGCCAAAGGCAAAGTGATGCAGGGCGTCGGCGGACAATCTCCCGGCGGCAATTTCATCGTCGCGCTCGATATGGACACCGGCAAGGAAGCCTGGCGCTTCCACACCATCGCGCAGCAGGGCGAGCCCGGCGACAGTTGGAACGGCCTGCCCAACGACAAGCGCAACGGCGCGTCCGTGTGGACCGCCGGCAGCTACGATCCGCAGCTCGGCCTCGCGTATTTCGGCGTCGGCCAGACCTACGACACGGGCCCCGTGCTGCATCGCGTCCCGGGATTCTCGAATGACGGCCTCTACACCGATTCCACGCTCGCCTTCGATCCCGATACCGGCAAGCTCGTCTGGTATTTCCAGCACGTTCACAACGACCAGTGGGACCTCGATTGGGCCTTCGAGCAGCAGCTGATCCATCTGCCCGTGAATGGCGCGGACGAAAAGCTCGTGGTCACCTCCGGCAAGATGGGAATTTACGAAGCGATGGACGCGGCCACCGGCAAGTATATTTTCTCGAAGGATCTCGGCATCCAGAATGTGATCGCGTCGATCGACCCGAAAACAGGCGAGAAAACGCTCGCCCCCAGCGCCGTGTTGGGCGACGACAAGCCGCACCTCATCTGCCCGCATCCCGGCGGCGGACGCAACTGGATCGCCGGCTCCTACGACGCCGCCTCAAAAATGCTCTACGTTCCCATGAACGAATCCTGCATGGACCTGATCCCCGCGGGCCCCGGCCACCGCGGCAATCTCACGTCCGGCTACAACTGGTTCATCCGCCTGCGGCCCGATAGCGATGGAAAGGTCGGCCGGCTCGAGGCGTTCAATCTCGAAACGAAAAAAGTGGCGTGGATCGATCGCCAGCGCGCCCCGCAAATGACCGGCATTCTCGCCACGTCCGGCGGCATCCTGTTTTCCGGCGCGCTCGATCGCTACCTGAAGGCGTACGACGCCGCCACCGGCAAGGTGCTCTGGCAGATTCGCCTCAACGACGTCCCGGTCGCCTGCCCGATCACCTACAGCGTCGACGGCAAGCAGTACGTCGCCGTGGTCACCGGAGCCGGCAGCCCGCTCACGAGCACGTACCCGGTGCTGGTCCCCGAAATCCAGAATCCGCCCGACCGCGAATCCACGGTCTGGGTCTTCGAATTGCCGGACAAACAGTAACCCAAAACTAGAGGCCGCCCCCTGAAAGGTGGCCGCTGCGAAAGCAAGACCTCCGTAGTTTCCGTGATTGACAGAACGCGGGTGAACGACCGAAATGTAACGCTAGCGAACGTTTGTGCTCGTTCCGGCACTTCGCTTTATTTTCTGACACGAAGAGCAGCACCATCGGTGCTCTCGTCGGGCGGATAAAAGGCCATTAAATGGCCGAAAAAGGCCGGATTAGGCGGGTTTTGGCACCATATCCCATCGGGTGACGCAAAAAGAGAGGACGCAGCGGGCGTTTCGCGCCTATTTGGACCTGATCGACACGGCGGACTGGCTAAAACGGACGATGCGCGGGCCGCTTGAGTCCTTCGACATGACGATGCAGGACTTTCGGTTGCTGGAGATGCTCTATCGCGAGGGCGCGCTGGCGATCCCCGATGTCGCGAGGAAGCTCGGACGGGTGCGGCAGGACGTCCACGTGATCGCGACGCGATTGCAGGAGCGCGGGTGGGTGCGCCGAATGATGGTGGCCCTGCCGGCCGTGGAATTCGAGCAGGCACATGTGGCGAAGACCGAGGCGGAGGGCCGCGAGGGGCCCCGAGTGGGTGTTGTGATGCTGACGAGGTCGGGGAAGGGGATGATCGGAAATGTTCTTCCGGAACACGCGAAGGTGGTGAGGGCGCTGATGCACGTCCTCGATGCGCGCGCGGCGTCGGCCAGCCGGAAGCATGGTAGCGCGGGCAACCCAGGGCTGAAGCCCATTCATCAGCGCACGCTTTTTCGAGAGCCTGCCCTTCCTGCGTCAGGGCAAGAAGGCTCACGCTTCCACCTGTGAGTCACGCTTCGAACAGCCGGCGAGACGCCCTCGGACTGACTCAGGACAAGGCGGCGTTACTTCGGTAGCGCCATAAACTTGACCGGAACGCGCGCCGATGGTACGACTCTGAACCGGGAGGGTCCTATGACGTCAGGCGAACGCGAACGAGCCATCGCAGCGCTCAGCGAATCCCGCGAGCGGCTGCTGGCGACGGCGCGAAGGCTCTCGCCGTCTCAGCTTGCCTATAAGCCGGCGGCCGACCGGTGGTCGGTGGCCGAATGCATCGAGCACGTGATTCTCGTCGAGAACTCGATTCTTGGCGCGATCCAGAAAACGGTGCAGCAACCGGCCGATTCGCCGCAGACCGTCGTCGAGGACGATGCGATGCTGGCGAGGGTTGTCGACCGGGGCGAACGCATGAAAGGGCCCGAGCGCCTAATGCCGACCGGCCGGTGGTCTCACGACGAGCTGTTCCGCGAATTCGAGGCTGTCCGCAAGCGCACGTCGGAATTTGCCGCCAGCACGGACGCCAGCCTCCGCGAGAGCGTTTTTCCGCATCCGGCGTTTGGGCCGCTCGATTGCTACCAGTGGCTCCTGTTGATTCCGGCGCATGGCGAACGCCACTGCGCCCAGGCGGAAGAGGTGATGGCCTCGGCGGGGTTCCCCCGCGCCGCATCTGCGAGCTAGGTCCATTACAAGCCCGAACAAGTCCGGCTCGCATGGCTACCTGGGGTTGAAGCCCATCCATGACGGGTCGTTTTTTCGCGAGCCTGCCCTTCGACTTCTCTCAGGGTAAAAAGGCTCGCGCTTCCACCTGACGCACGTGGCGTGTGCGGGGAGCACGCCCGGGCGAGCCCCGGGCGGCAAGCGGCGGGAGCCCTTCGACCAAGCTCAGGGCAGGCGAGCTCCCGCACTCCGCAATGTCAACACGGGTTCTCACACGCACTCTGAGAGCTCACGCTTGCACCGGATAGCAGCCCCGAGCGGCGTTTACGAGAGGACTCTTACGTCTGTTTTTCGCGCATACTGTCCCCTTGACCAGTTGCGTGATTGGGTGTCTGGGGCGAAAATGCCGGTGGTTTATGGTTGCGCATCCCCGCGAGGCTTTCCTACACTACGGACTGGCTTACGCTACAGGGAAGATCGGCATCCAACACTGATATGCAACGGAACCTGGCCCTATATAAAGCTGTCGCGATTTTCTGTCTCATCCTCATGGGTAACTTTGGTGTGGCGTTTGCTGCCCGCCGCACGGACTCAGCCCCGGCCAAACGCACGGTGACCCATTCGACGCGCACGCGCCGCCCGGCCGCGCATCCAGTGACCGCGCGGCATATGGTTCGCACGCGGCACGTGGTGCGCACCACGGCCGTTGCAGTGCGCACGCGCCCGACGGTGCATCGCGTCCGCCGCCGGCGCTACGTCGAATACGTCGATCCCGGCGAGGACGACGTCACCACGTACGACGATCCCGTGATTCGCAGCATCGCGGTCGAAGCGCTCGGCCACGAAAAGGGCGCCGTCGTCGCGGTCGATCCGACCACGGGACGCATCCTCACCATCGTCGACCAGAAGATGGCGTTTTCCGCGGCGCTCGAGCCGTGCTCGACGATCAAGCCATTCATCGCCGTCGCCGGATTGCAGGAGGGCGTAATCACGCGCGACACCATGATTCAAGTCGGCCGGCGCCGCTACATGGACCTCACCGAGGCGATGGCTCACTCGAACAACCACTTTTTCGAAACGGTCGGCTCGAGGCTCGGCTTCGATCGCGTGATCAAGTATGACGAGCTGCTCGGCCTCGGCCAGCACGTCGGCTACGATATTCCAGAGGAGCAGACCGGCTCTCTGCCGGCATCGCCGCCGGCGAATGGTGGCGTCGCGCGCATGTCGAGCTTTGGCGAGGGCATCCGCATGACGCCATTTCAATTGGCGTCATTGGTGAGCACGCTCGCAACTGGCGGCGCGCAGTATTACCTCCAGTATCCGCGCACGGAGGCGGACATCCAGAATTTCCAGCCGCGCCTTCGGCAGCAGCTCGATATCGCTCCGCTGCTTCCCGATCTGCGCGAAGGAATGCTTGCTGCGGTTCTCTACGGCACGGCGCGGCAAAGCTACGATCCCTACGGCGAGCAGGCTCTCGGCAAGACCGGCACGTGCAACGATGAAGATTTGGGCGGGCGCCTCGGGTGGTTCGCTTCTTACGCCGATCAGGCGCATCCGAAAATCGTGCTCGTCGTGCTGCTGCACGGACGCAGCCGCATCATCAGCGGACCGCACGCCTCGGAAATCGCGGGACGCATCTACCGCGGCTTGAGCGAGCGCAACTACTTCGCCGACGCTCCGATGACCCGCGCATCGCCCAGTTTCTATCCCGATCCAGCCGCCGAAATCAAAACCATGGCCGGCGCTCCCGATCCTTCCTCGACAGTCCGCTAGCGCCACGTTCGTCCTGCGTTCCGCGCTTTCGGTGGATGCCTTGCGCGTAGCGCTGGCGTCTCGCCGGCTCTTTTTCCGCGCCGCTTAGTTAGCGTGGCCCGTGGGAGTCTCGCCTGAAGGGGATGGTTCGGGGATGGCCTCGCCATCTTTTCGCGGATCGGACGCGCCGTAGTTCACTCCGGCGGCGACATCGCGCTGCACGGCTTGTCCGCCGCCCATCACGGCCGAGTACGCGCCGTGCAGCACAATCTGCTGGCCGCGCCTGGCAAGGTCTTCGCGAATCGCGGCCGGGATGCGATCTTCCATGTCGATATCGCAGCCCTCAAACGTGCGCTTGCAGAACCGCGGAGCTTCAAGAGCCGCCTGAATATTTATTCCGAAGTCGACGATGTCGGAAACGAATTGCGCGTGCGCCTGCGCCTGATTGAAACCGCCCATGATTCCGAAAGCGATGCGCTGCCGGCCGTTGGTCATGAAGGCGGGAATGATCGTGTGGAGCGGACGCTTGTGGCCGGCGAGCGCGTCGGGAGAACTGAGATCGAGCTTGAAGAGCCCGCCGCGATCCTGGAGCGCGAAGCCGGTTCCGTCCGCCACGAGGCCCGAGCCGAACTCCGCGTAATTGCTCTGAATCAGCGAGACCATGTTACCGGCGCTATCGACCACCGTCAGATACGTCGTATCGCCCTTCGTCGGAAGCCCCGGATCGCCGGGCGGAACGTTGCAATTCGCCTTTGCCATGTCGATCAGCTTCGCGCGCTCGGCGGCGTATTCTTTCGAGAGCATTCCTTGCACGGGAATGTGGCTGAATCTGGGGTCGCCGACGTAGCGGTACATATCGGCGTAGGCCAGTTTCTTCGCTTCGATCATGGCCTGCAGCGCGTTGGCGGAGTTCTGGCCCCACTGCGCGAGCGGAAACCGCTCCATGATATTCAGCATCTCGAGCGCCGCGATTCCTTGCCCGTTTGGCGGAATCTCGTAGACGGTCCAGCCGTGATAGGTCGTCGAAATCGGTTCGACCCATTCGCTCGAATATTCGGCCAGATCCGCGGACTTCATGGTGCCGCCGAGCTTCGCGGAAAGCGCGACGATGCTCTTGGCAAGCTCGCCATCGTAGTAGGCGTCTCTGCCGCCGGACGCGATTGACTCAAGCGACCGCGCCAGATCGGGATTGCGGAATATCTCGCCGACATGTGGCGCGCGGCCGCCGGGCAGATACGTTGCCGACGCGTTCGGATCGCGCTTCAGAAAGTCGACCGCGTTTGTCCAATACACGGCGTCCCATTCAGGCACAGGGAAGCCTTCGCGCGCGTAGTAGATCGCCGGGGCGAGCACTTCGGCGAATCTCTTCGTGCCGAATCGCGCGAGCAGCTTGGACCAGCCATCGACAGCGCCGGGAACGGTGACCGACTGAATGCCGTCCTGCGGCATTTCGGTGATGCCCTTGCTCTTAAGGAATTCGATGGTCAGCCCGGCAGGCGCCCAGCCGCTTGCGTTCAAGCCGTAGAGCTTTTTCGTCTTCGCGTCGTAGACGATCGCGAAAAGATCGCCGCCGATGCCGTTCATCATCGGCTCGACCACGCCCATCACCGCATTCGTGGCGATGGCCGCGTCGATCGCATTGCCGCCGTGCGCCAGGATCGTGGCTCCCGCCTGCGCCGCCAGCGGACTCTCCGCGGTCACGATCCCCCTGCGCGAAATCACCATCGAGCGATTTTGCGTGCGGTCCTGCGCGCTTCCCGGCGTGGCGGAGATCATCGCCAGGGCCAGAAAGAACGCGCAAGGCGCGATACGGGCTGCATGCGTCACGTTGCTTTACGCCGCCGCCTTCGATGCCAGGCCGAAGAGTTTCGTGGCGTTTTCCTTGAGAATCAGGGGCCGCACTTCGTCCTTAAACGCGACCTTCGCGAAATCGGCCATCCAGCGGTCGGGCGTGATCAGCGGATAATCCGACCCGAAGAGGACCTTCGTCTTCAGCAGCGTGTTCGAATACTGGATCAGGTTCGGCGGAAAATATTTCGGCGACCATCCGGAGAGATCGATGTAGACCTCGGGCTTGTGCAGGCACATCGAAATCGCCTCGTCCTGCCACGGGAACGACGGGTGCGCCAGAATGATCGGTAGGTCGGGAAAATCGACGGCTACGTCGTCGATGTACATCGGGTTGCCGTATTTCAGCCGGATTCCGCCTCCGCCCGGCACGCCCGTGCCGATGCCGCTGTGGCCGGTGTGAAAGAGCGCCGGCAGCTTCGCCTCGGCGAGCACTTCGTAGAGCGGATACGCCAGCCGGTCGTTGGGGAAAAATTCCTGGATCGGGGGATGAAATTTGAATCCGCGGACCAGCCCCGTCGCGATCAACCGCTTGGCCTCGCGCACGCCCTCGGCGCCGCGGTGCGGATCAATGCTCGCGAACGCCATCATGATGTCCGCATTCTCAGCCGCGAATTGCAGAACTGTGTCGTTTGATACTTGCGGCCTGCCCGACAGCCTTTCGTCCACCGTGAAAACCACGCAGCCGATATTCCTCGACCGGTAATAATCCGCCAGCGCTTTGCGTCCTCGAGGCGCGCCTTCGCCGAAATATTTCTTCGCCGCTTCGTCCGTCGACGTGTCTTCTCCCTCGTGCTCGATGTGCACGTGCACGTCGATCGCGGTCAGGCGGTCCACATCGAGACGCTTTTCATCCCCCATTCGTATCTCCCCGTTTTTGACTTGAGTGAATTGCGGTGGCAACATTCCGCGAACTTCTGCAGAGCCAGCGCGAAACCAAAACTGTGCCAACACAGCGCCCAAACCAGCCAACGATAATACCACCGCACATTCGGGCGCGAAAGGCGCGGGCTCGGCGGATCGCTGCGGGAATTCTAGTCTTAGGCAGGTATCGCGGCTGGCCGCGCGATCAGCTGAGGGGAGGCTCGGGAGGATCGTCCGACCTGGCCGCGGCTTTCTTTGCGTCTTGAGGTTCGTCCGCGGGGTGACGCGTTGGTTCGGGCGTGACTTTGACTGAGGGCTCGATCGCGGGCGCGGCGGGCGCGGAGCTGTTGACGCCGAAAAACGCCTTGCCCTCGAGCAGCAGTTCGATCGCGTCGGGCAGCAGCCACCCGGTCGACTTGGATACCGCGCCCCGGAATCCGGCGGCGCGGATTCCAGGAAGCATCCGCAGATCGCCGCCGTCGACCGAAAACGCCAGCAACGGTAGTTCTGGATCCGCCGCGTGAATGATTTTTGCCGCTTCCAGGCCGTTCATTTTCGGCATGCTCAGATCGAGAATCACGAGATCCGGCTTGAGCGTTGCCGCTTTCACCACGGCGTCGAGACCGTCTTCCGCGTCGCCGCAGACCTCCCACTCCGAATGCTCGGCCAGCAGGAGCCGCGTCGCCTGTCGCGCCTTCACGTAATCGTCTGCCAACAGAATTTTGACGCTCATGACGCACCGCCTCACTCAACGTTTGTTATCCTACAAAGCCCGAAGGACCGGTGTAAATACGCCGAATGCTGTACGCAGCCTTAGGGTTCCTGTACGCGTCAAATAAAGGGCATTAGCCGAGCATGGCTAGTGCTTTCTAGCCGCAATTCGAGGGTAATTTCGATGAAACAGGCGCTTCGGACCCTGCACCCTGGCGAGAGAACCAATGCGGAAGGGAAGGCCGTCTGCAACAAAATCTTGCTCGGCGTTCCCGACGAAGAATATAGCTTGCTGCGTCCGCATCTGCAGTTTCTCAACATGCCGCACCATCTCAGCCTCCACGAGCCTCGGGCGAAAATCGAGTACGCCTATTTCCCCAATCGCGGAATGGTTTCGCTGGTGATCGTCACGGAGGAAGGAAGATCGGTTGAGGTGGGCGTCCTGGGCAATGAGGGTTTCGCCGGGGCGCCCTCGGCCGTGGGCTTGCGGCGGAGCATCTCGCGCGAGGTGGTGCAAATCGCGGGCGATGGTTTTCGCGTCGGCATGGCGGCATTGCAAAGCGTGCTGCGATCCACCCCACAGCTCCAGGCGCTCTTGAGCCGCTACGCCGTGCTGCAGGGCATGCAGGTGGCGCAGACGGCTGCGTGCAATCGGCTGCACGCCGTGGAGCAGCGCCTCGCTCGCTGGCTGCTGCTCGCGCAGGACCGCATCGATTCCGGCCAGTTGAATCTCACGCACGATTTTCTCGCGATGATGCTCGGCACCGACAGGCCGAGCGTCAGCCTCGCGGCCGAATCGATGCGGAAGAAGCGGGTGATCGAATACACGCGCGGCGCCGTCAGGATCCTGAACCGCAAGCGGCTCGAAGGATTCGCCTGTGAGTGCTACGGCGTGATCCAGCAGTTCAACGGCGCGCTCCTCCTGAAATAAATCTTCCCCAGTGTTCGACGCCCGACAGACAGGGGGTATCCCGCGCATTTACAGTCCCCGCGATGACCAGACTTAACGAGAAAACTATTAAACGGCGATGACCGTTGCCGACGACCGTGGGCGCGGAATCCGTCCCGAGGAACGGACGGATTGCGCCGGTGCAATCGTACGCAACCGCATTCTGGAAGCGATTCCGGACGCCGAATTTCTCGTCATCCGCCCGCATCTGGAATTTCTGCCTCTTCCCCATCACTGCATCCTGCACGAGCCCAGCCGGAACCTCAAGTATGTCTACTTTCTCAACTCGGGTTTGATTTCGCTCGTGGTCGCAATGGAGGACGGAAAAACAGTGGAGGCCGCCGTGGTGGGCAGGGAAGGCGCGGCGGGCCTGCCATCCGCGGTCGCTTTGGTGAGAAGCCCTCTCCGCGAGGTGGTACAGATTCCGGGAGAAGGCTTTCGCGTGAAGGTTGCCTCGCTGCGAGGCGTCCTCGACTCGGCGCCGGATCTCCAGATGGCGCTCAGCCGCTACGCGGTGGTGCAGGGAATCCAGGTGGCCCAGACGGCCGCGTGCAACCGGCTGCACGACCTCGAGCAGCGCCTCGCCCGCTGGCTGCTGATGGCTCAGGACCGCGTGGCGTCCGGATCACTTTTCATCACGCACGATTTTCTCGCCACGATGCTGGGCACGGACCGGCCCAGCGTCAGCCTCGCCGCCGGCATTCTGCAGAAGAAGCGAAATATCGAGTACACTCGCGGCGCCGTGAAGATTTTAAACCGCCGGAAGCTCGAAAACTCAGCCTGCGAGTGTTACGCGGTGATTCAACAGTTCAACGCGGCGGTTGGGCTGTAAGTTGTCTCGTCTCGGTTTGGCGCCCTGCAGACGCGCCGGCCGGCGCCGGCCACAATTGTCTCGTTTGCTGAAAGCCGGCATTCTTTCAGACCGGCGATCTCAGAGGTGAGCGAATGTTGCGGCTGAATCAAGTAATGCTCGTGGGCAACCCTTCCGTTGTGCTGAAAGATGAGTGCGGAGTCTTCGAGCTTGTTTCACCGCTTGGAGATGTAATTCAGGTTTCATGCAAACCGGGATTGGATATGGGCCTCCCTGAAAACGTCTCTTTTGACCCGGAACGAAAACGGTCGGATAATCTCTGGGCGATCAAGAAGATTGCCGAACTGCCTGGCGCAGGAGAGCCCCAACCGGAATCGCTCTAGCCTGAAGACCTCGCTGATCTAGCCCTACAAGGAAAGTTCGCTCTGGCGTTTGAGCCGGCGTCTCTGCCGCTGTGGCCGCGAGGCCTGCGATCGCCGGGTGCTCGAGGCATTCGAACAGCACGCCTTCGCCAACCATGCCTGTGGCGCCCGTAATGATGACTTTGAGTTTTGCGCCCTCAGCGATCATTTGCGAAGAACCACCTGTCGAGTGCGGGAGCTCGCTCCCGCTGCTGGCCGCCCGGGCTTGGTCGGGCGTGCTCCCCGCACGTGCCAGGTGCGACGCACTCACTCAACTGATGATTGTGGGATAGAGGCGCGTGGCGATTCCCACCATTATCGCAAGCGCCAGAATCATGATCCCGAAATCCAATCCCATGCCGAGCGTGGTGCCGCCGCCGACGATCATCAGGTGCCGCAGCGCGTCCACCTGATACGTCAGCGGGTTCACCCGCGACACAGCGTGCAGCCACAACGGCATCAGGCTGAGCGGGTAAATCGCGTTGCTCGCGAAAAAGAGCGGCATCGTGAGCACCTGCCCGATGCCCATGAACCGCTCGCGCGATTTCACGATGCACGCTGCAATCAGCGAAAACGTGGAAAACACCGCCGAGCCCAGCACCACGGCGCAGACCACCCCTACGATCTCCAGCGGACCCCATCGCAACTTCACGCCGAGCAGCACTGCGAGCAGGTACACGAACACCATCTGGCACAGGCTGCGCGCCGACGACGAAATCGTTCGCCCCAGCACCAGCGCGCTGCGCGCCGCCGGGCTGACGAGAAATTTGTGCACGATTCCGAGGTCGCGCTCCCAGATCAGCGAAATGCCGTAGAAAATCGCGCCGAAAAGAACGCTCTGCGCGAGAATTCCCGGCGTCATGAAGTCGAGGTAGCGGATGCCGCCCGTCGGGACCACGCGCGCCCGCGTGAATACCTCGCCGAAAATCAGCAGCCACAGCATCGGCTGGATCATGCGCGTGCCGAGTTCGATCGGATCGTGGATCAGCTTGCGAATGTCCGCTTCGGCGACCGCCATCGTCTGCCGCGCGAAATCTCTTACTGCAGTTGCTTCATCCGAGACGCTGGGAAGTGAGACGTGAGCGTGCGACATCTTTGATATCCCCTCCTTCAGTGATTCCGGCGCCTGTGTAGTGAATGAACGCGTCGTTGAGCGTCGCTTCCGTGCCGAGCGCCGCCTTCAGTTGCTCCGGCGAGCCGATGGCCGCGAGCGTCCCCTGGTGCATGAAAGCGATCGTTTCGCAAAGTTCGTCCGCTTCGAGCATGTCGTGCGTGGTCATCAGTATCGTGGTGCCGTATTCGCTGCGCAGATCGCGAATGTCCTGCCACACGGCGCGCTTCGCGAATGGATCGAGGCCGACCGTCGGCTCGTCGAGAAAGAGCACCGCCGGGTGGTGCAGCATCGACTGCGCGATTTCGAGGCGGCGGATCATTCCGCCCGAGTAGTGCTTCACGAATTTATCCGCCACGTGCGACAGCTTCATGAATTCGAGCGCCCGCGCGATCCGAACTTTGCGCTCCGCGCGCGAGATGCCGTAGAGCTTCGCGGAGATCAGCAGATTTTCGTAGCCGGTCAGGTCACCATCCGCGGAAAGCATCTGCGAGACGTAGCCGATTTTGCGGCGCACCTGGCGCGGCTCGCGCACCACGTCGTATCCCGCCACGAACGCCGTGCCTTCGCTCGGCGCCAGCAGCGTCGTCAGCATCTTGATCAGCGTGCTTTTTCCCGCGCCGTTTGGCCCGAGCAATCCGAAGATCGACCCATGCGGAAACGCAATCGTCAGATGATCCACCGCGACCAGCGTCCCGAATCGCCGCGTCAGCCCGCGCGTCTCAACCGCATTCGCCGACCCCGCCGCGCCCGTCCCCGTCTGCACCTGCTGCAAGCTCCCCGTTTCCGTTTCCGCCACGCCCCTGGCCTCCCGCTGCGCGAACATTCACGCAGGGAAACAGTATAGCGGTTCTCATCCGCCTCGACACTTCCGCCTCGCGGCGCTACCATTTGCTCGTGAATTTCACGACAGCGAGGACCAAAGCCTTGGCACATCCGCATGGAAAATATCGAGGAATGTTTTTCGTGTTGCTGCTTCTGTGTGGCGCACTTCCCACTGCCGTCGCTCAGGCGCCGGCGCAATCTCCTGCTACCGCTGCGCCATCGGCGAACGGTCCCGCCCTCACCGTCGCGGGTGACGTCCCGACGCCGCTGTCGCTTTCGCTCGACGATTTCCGCCACATGCCGCGCAAGACTGTCACGGTCATGAATTCGCACAACGGCAAGCAAGAAACTTACGAGGGCGTGCCGCTCGCGGAGCTATGGAAGCGCGCGGGCCTGCCGCAGGGTGAAAAGCTGCGCGGCGCCGCCATGACGACCTACGTGATCACCGAGGGCGCCGACGGCTATCGCGCGCTCTATTCCGCCGCCGAGCTCGACTCGAGCTTTCAGGATTCCGATGTGATTGTCGCCGACACGATGGACGGCGCGCCGCTCGGCGCGGGGCAAGGCCCGCTCAAGCTCGTCGCGCCGCACGACAAGCGCCCCGCGCGCTGGGTCCGCATGCTTCGCTCGATCACGATCGGCAAAGTGCCGAAGTAAGCGCTGCGGCGCGCAGCGAGCGGGTTTGAAACCCGTCCTTTTGATAAATTGCCTGACGTCGCGTTGTCCGCCGCGGCTTAGATTTGCCCGCGCCCGCCGTCCACGTCGATTTCGACGCCGGTGATGAACGACGCATCCGGTGACGCGAGAAACGCCACGGCTCCCGCAACTTCTTCGGATTTTCCCATGCGCTTCATCGGCACGGTCGCGACCAGCATTTTGGTGAGGTCATCCATCTGTTCCTTCGGCACGCCCAATCGGCTGAAAATCGGCGTTGCGATCGGGCCTGGCGCCACGGCGTTCACGCGGATGTTGCGTCCCACGAGCTCCGCCGCCATCGATCGCGCCATCGAGCGCATCGCCGCCTTCGTTGCTGCGTAGGCCGTGCCATTCGCGATTCCTTCGTGGCTCACCACGCTCGTGTTCAGGATCACCGACGCGCCGTCGTTCAGATGCGGCAGCGCCTTTTGCACGGTGAAATATGCGCCCTTGGCGTTGATGTCGAACATCTCGTCATAAATCTGCTCGGTCGTCTGGTCAAACGGGAGAAACTTCCCGACCCCGGCATTCGCGAAGAGAATGTCGATCTTCCCGAATTTCTTGGCCACCGCGTCGAAGAATTTGTCGATTTCGGGCAGCTTCGAGACGTCCGCCTGCACGGCCAGCACGTCCTTGCCGAGCAGCGCGATCGCTTCATCCAATGTTTTCTGATTGCGTCCGGAAATCGCGACGCGCGCGCCTTCCTCCTTCAGCCGCTGCGCCGACGCCAGCCCGATTCCGCTGTTGCCGCCCGTCACCACCGCTACTTTGCCTTCGAGCCTTTTCATGTTGCCTCCACCTGAATGATTTCGAATCTCGGTCATGGTTTAGATGACTGCCCACGATCCGCGACTCACGATTTTTCGGCCACGCCGGCGGGGCCGTGGCCCCGCCGTTTTCATACCTGTCCGAAAGGACAGGTCCGCTTCCGAAACACATCGCCGCAGTACCGTTGACCCACCCTCGCGCCCCGGCTACCGTTTCCTTAACATCTACTGCTGCCCGGAGATGACGATGAGACTCTCCCGATCGAACGCGCGGCCCACGCCGGATTCGGCGCGAGACTTTATGTGCAAAACCCGCTCAAGACTCGGCGCCGCTCTTCTGGCGGTTCTGCTCGCGGCATTCTTGCCTGCGTTTTCGGCAAAGGCGCAATCGGCCTCGCCGAAGCCCACGCCCGCGGAGCCGCAACCGCAGACGCAATCGCAGCCGTCGCCGCAGCCCGCAGCGCAATCGGCGCCGCCCGCACAGTCTCTGCAACCAGTCCCGGGAGCCAAAGCGGAAACGCTCGCCGATGCCGCGCGCCAGAACGCGCAGAAGGCTAAGCCCAAGCCCAAGCACGTCTACACCGACGACGACATATCGAACGTCGGCGGAAGAATTTCGGTAGTCGGCGACGCATCTTCATCCGGCAATTCAGCCGACGGCGCAGCTGCAAACGCGGGCGCGCAAGGAAACGGTGCGGGATCTTCCGGCTCGAATGACGAAACGTATTGGCGCGGCCGCGCGGACGCGATCAAGAGTCAGATCGCCGATGTCGATCGCCAGATCGAGGACAAGAAAGCCGAGATCGCCAAGGCCGGGCCTACGTCGTTCGATCCTTCGGCGGGGCTCTCGCAGGGCGTCATCGTCATTCACGACCGCAACGCCGAGCTGAAGGATCTCGAGGACCGCAAGCAGAGTCTCGAGGACCAGCTCGATCAGCTCGCCGACGAAGGCCGCAAGGCCGGCGCCGATTCCGGGTGGTTCCGCTGACAATCCGACGAGGATTGTCATCCTGCCTGCCCTGACGTAGGAAGAGAGGTCGACGCTTCTGACTTGGGTCGGCCGAAGGATCTCTCTTCTCAGCGTCAACACAAATGCAACCATGCAACCATGCCATGGTTTCGTCGCGTGCTGGCGGTGCCCGCGGAACCCCAGCAAGAACGCGAGGCGAGCCTCGCGGGGGGAGGAGCAAGTCCACGTCGGATCGCGACCACTCGCCTGCCGATCCGACGTCAGTTCTATAGCTAATTTCCGAATTGTGGCGCATGCTGCTTCAGGAGGGATGCTTCATGCAAGACATAGCCACCAGGATCCTGCTCAATCGGATGGACGAAGCCTTCGGCGATTATTCGCAGCAAGCCGAGCGCCTCAGCGCGCTCCTGGCCAAGCCCATGGGCGCGTCCAGTTGGACGCTCTACCACGATCTTCAGCGGCAACGCACTGCGGAAACCGTCGCCTACGAGAAATATCGCAAGCTTCAAGACGAGCTGTTCGCGCACATCGCTCCGCCTGCCGTCCCGCGCCGCCCCGAATCCAGCGTCGCCTGACCGCACCGCAATGCTGGCGCCCGTTCAGTTGGGCCTCGATCGCATGCCCTGCGCCCTCGCCGTGACCGCGTTCTGCTTGCATTCATCCTGCAAAGGTCCCGCGATCTGGCTGCATTCGCCAAAGGCGTCTTCCGCCTCGCTGAAGCGATTCAGATTTTGCAGATCTACCCCCATAACGAACAGATCGGTTGCATCCTGCACCGGATTGCCTTTGGTCGACAGCTCGAGTTCCTTCGCCGAATCACCGTAATCCTCGCGGCGGAAATAGACGAGCCCCAGCGCGCTGTGCGCCTGGAAAGTCCTTTTGGCCTTCGCCGCCGCAAACTGCGCGTCCGTCAAATCGGGCGGTTTGGGCATCTTGGCCATCACCTCGAGCGCGTGCTTCGCGTACGTTTCCGCTTTGTTCAGTTCCTGATCGGCGTCGGGATCATCTGAGTTGTACACGTGCGGTATCGTCCATCCGACTGTCGTTAGCACGTCCACGTCATCCGGCTGCAGCACGAGCGCCTGGTCCGCGCATTGATACACGCTCTTCCAGTTCTGCTGCGCGCGGTAGACGTCCATCATTCCTACGTCCACGCGCTCCGCGAGCGGGCTCTTCGGATACTTCTCCAGGAAGGTGTTGCCCATCCGGATCTTTTTCGCCAGATCCTTTTCTTTGAGGAAGTTTTCGTAGGCCGATCCCTGCTCGCGGTCCGCCTGAACGTCGACGGTCCCAACGTACAGCCGTTGATCCATCGAGTTCGAGTTCTGCATCATGGTGGGGTTGTTGCCGCCCATCTGCGCGCGGGAAATCGGCGCGAAGACAAAGGCAGCCGCGAGCGCGACGCGCCCGCATAGCCGCAGCTTTATTGGAGATGACGAGCGCATGGAGGTCGCCCCTTTTTTCAAACAGAGTGGTACCACCCGCGTACGTTGGGGTCAACTATATGATTGCAATATGATTGCGGGGAAGGACACGATCAAGATCAATGGCGATGACATGACCGTCACGAATCGCATGGCCATCGTGGGTACCGACGTGTTCGCGGGCCGCGTCTTCCACGACGCCGCCGCGAAGCAGTAGCCCAGCCGGCAAGAGGAAACGCCCGCCTGGAAATCGAGGCGGCCACTACAGGTGCAAAGAAAAAAGGCGGGCCGACGATTGCGTCGGACCGCCTTTGGTGAATTGTTTCGGCTGCGAGTCGGGCTTCGGTTAGTACATCCCGCCCATGCCGCCGCCGGGCATGCCGCCACCACCTCCTGCTCCCGCGCCCTTCTTTTCGTCTTCCTTGATGTCCGCCACCAGAGCTTCGGTGGTGAGCATCAGGCCGGCGATCGAAGCGGCATTCTGCAGAGCGAGGCGCGTGACCTTGGCCGGGTCGATGACGCCCGCCTTGACCAGGTCGCCGAATTCGCTCGGTGTCCGCGTTGTAGCCGAAGTTATCGTCCTTCGATTCGCGGATGCGGCCGACGATCACAGCGCCTTCCTGACCGGCGTTGAGTGCGATCTGCCGCATGGGCTCTTCGAGGGCGCGCTTCACGATGTTGACGCCAATGGCTTCATCATCGTGAAGCTTGAGCTTCTCGAGAGCGGCGATGCAGCGGACCAGCGCCACGCCGCCGCCGGGAACGATGCCTTCCTCGACTGCCGCGCGGGTTGCGTGCATGGCGTCCTCGACGCGAGCCTTCTTTTCCTTCAGCTCGGTTTCGGTCGCCGCACCGACCTTGATCACCGCCACGCCGCCGACCAGCTTTGCAAGGCGCTCCTGGAGCTTCTCCTTGTCGTAGTCGGAGGTGGTCTCTTCGACCTGCGCGCGGATTTGCCGCACGCGGCCTTCGATCTCGCTCGGCTTGCCGGCGCCCTCGACGATGGTGGTGTTGTCCTTGTCGATGGTGATCTTCTTGGCGCGCCCGAGATCTTCGACCTTCACGTTCTCGAGCTTGATCCCGAGATCTTCCGTGATGGCCTTGCCGCCCGTGAGGGTGGCGATGTCTTCGAGCATGGCCTTGCGGCGGTCGCCGAAGCCCGGAGCCTTTACGGCCGCGCACTGCAGCGTGCCGCGCAGCTTGTTCACCACGAGGGTCGCGAGCGCTTCGCCCTCGACGTCCTCGGCGATGATCAAGAGCGGCTTGCCCATCTTGGCGATCTGCTCGAGCAGGGGAAGCAGGTCCTTCATCGAGCTGATTTTCTTTTCGTGGATCAGGATGCGGACGTCTTCGAGCGCGCATTCCATCCGCTCGGGATCGGTGACGAAATAAGGCGAGAGGTAGCCGCGGTCGAACTGCATGCCTTCGACCACTTCGAGCGTCGTCTCCATCGTCTTCGATTCCTCGACGGTGATGACGCCGTCCTTGCCCACCTTCTTCATCGCCTCCGCGATGATCGAGCCGATCTGCTTGTCGTTGTTGGCGCTGATCGTGCCGACTTGCGCGATCATGTCGCCCTTCACGTCCTTGTGGAACTTCTTGATTTCCTCGACGGCGACTTCGACGGCCTTTTCGATGCCGCGCTTGAGAGCCGTGGGGCTTGCGCCGGCCGCCACCGTCTTCACGCCTTCGCGGAAGATGGCCTGTGCCAGCACGGTCGCCGTGGTGGTGCCGTCGCCCGCGACGTCCGACGTCTTGGAGGCGACTTCACGCACCATCTGCGCGCCCATGTTCTCGAGCGGATCCGGCAGCTCGATTTCCTTTGCTACCGTCACGCCGTCCTTGGTGATGATCGGCGCGCCGAACTTCTTTTCGATGACCGCATTGCGCCCCTTCGGGCCGAGCGTGATCTTCACGGCGTCCGCGAGTGCGTTGACGCCGCGCAGAATCGCCTGGCGCGAATTCTCACCAGTTACGATTTGCTTTGCCATGTGCTGTATCTCCTCTTTCGATTCTCAGAATGGTTGTCCGCGGCGCCGGTCGGGCGCCGGGAAGTTACTTCTTGCCGCCGGCCGCTTTGGCCGCGCCGCCGATCTTCGCGAGGATTTCGTCTTCCTTCAGGATCATGTATTCCTCGTCGTCGATCTTGATATCGTTGCCGCTGTACTTTCCGAACAGGACCCGATCGCCCGGCTTCACGTCCAATGCGATCCGGTCGCCCTTTTCGTTGATCTTGCCCGCGCCGACGGCGATCACTTCGCCCTCTTGCGGTTTCTCTTTGGCCGTGTCAGGGATGATGATTCCACCCTTCACGGACTCCTTTTCTTCCAGCCGCCTCACGAGCACGCGGTCGTGTAGCGGTGTGATGTTCACAGCCATTTTTGCGATTCCTCCGGTTTCCCGAATCCCCGATGCGTCGAGGTGGGATGTTTTGCTGCAGATGCTGCTAGGAGAAGTGAACCTTTAGCACTCCTCCATGGCGAGTGCTAATATAGCAGACCTGAGCCTCCTGTCAAGGCGAAAGGCTCCATTTTTTTCGGGTTCTCGCGGCCCCGATTCTCGGGCTCATACCGATGTAAGATATGTATTTGCAGTTACTTATGGGTGTAAGTTTTTTCCGACACTTGGGCATTGCGCTTGCAATGCTGCCAGCGCTACTATCGGGGCCAACCAGAGGCGCCAGATGGCCTTCCTCTTCTATCTTCGCTTGATCGCGCTGACCGCGGGAACGCTTGTTTACCTCTTCCTGATCGCGCTGATCCTCGGGCACCGGCGGCCGCGGCTATTCGAACGACTGCTCTTCTTTCTGGTGCTCGCGCTGCTGGCGATTTACGGCGGCGGGCTGCTGCGGATCAATGCGACCATCCAGTACGGAACGCCCCCCGAAGCGACCGCCTGGCTTTCGAACTTCCTCGCCACCTTAGGTCTGCTGGCTCTGTTGCCGCTGATTTGGCACGCACACGTCGAGTATGTCCGAACTATCCAACAGAAGCGCATATCGCGGATGGTCTGGACCGGTGTCCTCTCCATGTATGCGTTCGTTCTAGCGGAAATCGTGGGCGTTGCCGTCGTTTCATACCGATTGCACAGGGGCATTGTCTCGGGACTGCTGAGTTTTGCGGACACCGACGTGATAGGAAGCCTCCTGCTTTGCTCCGTGTGCGCTGTGCTGATTCAGTGGCCGATTGGTCGGCACGAAACCAGCAGAACGGCGAAGCAATTAGGCTACCAACTCTTGTCGGTCTCGGTCTTTCTCACGGGAGTGCTGGCTCTCCGGAAGGTCTACGAGCACGGTAATCCGCTGCTCTCCGACGCCCTCGCCACTGCAACCGTCGTCGGCGGAATCGTTCCCGGCGCGCTTCTGATCTACTTTGCCCTCGAGCACAACTTTCTCGAGTACGGGGCGCAGCGGAATTTGGTGTACGCGCTTTCGGCGACGGTGCTCGCGCTGCTCTATCTTGCATTCGTGCACCGGATCAGCGGGTGGCTCGCGCCGGTGTTTCCGCCCGAGGCGACGGCGAGCGTGTTGCTCTTCGTTCTGGTTTTTCTTTTCGAGCCGCTCGAGCGCGCGATCGGCCCGGCGCTCCATCGCACGCTTCGCGAGCGTGTGGACCGCTGGCAGCGGCTCGCGGTGGAATTGCAGGAGGAGGCGCGGCACGGTGATGTGGCGCTGCTGCTGGCGGGCGCTGAACGGCGCGCCCGCGAAGAATTCAGCCTGGCGGCTGTCCGCATTTCGGTGCCGCGCGATCCGGCGCAGCCTCCGCTGGAATCTCCGGGTGGGCTGGGCCACGTGGCGCGCATTCCGCTGAACAAAGGACGCGAAGAAGTCGGGCTGCTCGAAGCCGCCACTACGGGTTCGTATCTCACCGGCGAGACGACGGCGGCGCTCGAATTTCTCGCCGAGCAGTTCCCGGCGATGATCGATCTCTGCCGCCTCATCGAAGAGAAAATCCGTCTCGAACGCGAACTGGCAGAGCGCGAGCGCCTGGCCGTGCTGGGCCAGATGGCGGCCACCGTGTCGCACAATCTGCGCAATCCGCTCGGCGCGATGAAGACCGTCCTGCAGGTGCAACTCGAGAATCCGGATTTGCCGGCCGATCTGCGGCACGATTGCGCCCTTCTTCTTGGCGAGATCGAGCGCATGAGCGCGAAGCTCACCCAACTTTTGCATTTCGCGAAGCCTGCGATGGACGGGCGCCGCGTAAATGTCGCCGTCGCCGCGAGGCAGGTTGCCACGCTGTTTCGCCCGGACGCCGAGCGCCGCCGCGTGCGTCTCGAACTCGAAGCGCCCGCCGGCGATGCTGCCGTGCACGCTTCCGAAGAAGCGCTTAACGAGATTCTGTCGAACCTCGTGGTGAATGCGATCGAGGCGCAGCAAGAGGGAGGCTGCGTGCGCGTGCGGCTCGCGAGCAGCGGGGACCGGCTCGATATTTTCGTGGAAGACGACGGCCCGGGAATTTCGCCCGACGCGCGCGCCAAAATCTTTCAGCCGTTTTTCACCACGAAAGCCACGGGCACCGGCCTCGGCCTGGCCATCGTGGCGCGGCGCGTCTCGGAAATGGGCGGCGCAATCGCGTGCGAAAGCCCGATCGCGGGCGGGCGGGGAACGCGCGTTCATGTCTCGCTGCCCATCGCTTCGGGCAACGATTTGGCGCCGCAAATGGCCGCTCGAACGGAGGTGTGACAAACTTGGGGCTCGAAACGTGCAAACGATCCTGATTGTTGACGACGAACGCGCCGCGCGCTACGGCATGCGCCGCGCGCTCGAATCGCACTACCGCATCGCCGAGGCCGAATCCGCGAAGGCGGCGCGCCAGGCGATTGCGGCTCATCGCCCTGATCTGATTTTGCTCGACGTGGTGATGCCGGACGAAGATGGCCTCGCCTTCCTTCGCTCGCTGCGTGCCGCTGGCGATGAAACGCCCGTGCTGATCGTGTCCGCGCTCGACACGGCGCGTACCGCCGTCGAAGCCCTGCACGGCGGCGCCGGCGATTACATCGTGAAAGGCTTCGACATCGAGGCGCTGCGCAAGCGCGTGGCCAATATTTTGAAGCTCGCCGAGTTGGGCGCGGAAAATCAGCAACTGCGGCGCGAGCTGGTCGCCGAAGGGCAGTTCGGGCGCATGCTTGGGGCGTCCGCCGCGATGCGGCGCGTGTTTGAAATGGCGGACCGCGTGGCGCCGACCGATGCGACCATTTTGATCCTTGGCGAAAGCGGCACGGGTAAAGATTTGCTCGCGCAGGAAATTCACGCCCGCTCGCCGCGCGCTGGAAAACCGTTGGTCGCAGTCAACTGCGCAGCGCTGCCGGAAAACCTGATCGAGTCCGAGCTTTTCGGCTACGAGCGCGGGGCGTTCACCGGCGCGGCCCAGCAGCGCAAGGGCAAATTCGAGATGGCGTCGAGCGGCACGCTTTTCCTCGACGAAATCGGCGACATGAATCCCGTGACGCAGGCGAAAGTGCTACGCGCGCTCGAAAGCCGCAAGATCGAGCGGCTCGGCGGACCGCAATCGATCGACGTCGACGTGCGCGTGATCAGCGCGACGCATCGCGATCTGGCCCGCGAAATCACGCTCGGCAAATTCCGCGAGGACCTCTACTATCGCCTCCGCGTAGTCACGCTTGAATTGCCCCCGCTGCGCGCGCACAAGGACGATCTTCCGCTGCTTGCCGCCGAGTTTCTCGATCAGCTCGGCGCGCGCCACAGCCGGCACGCTCGGCTCAGCCCGGAAGCGGTCGAACTCGTGCGCCGCTATGACTGGCCTGGCAATGTCCGCGAGTTGCGCAACGCGCTCGAGCGCGCGCTGGTGCTGAGCCGAGGCGACGAAATCACCGTCGCCGATCTGCCGGGAGAAGTGCGCGACAATGCGAGTCCGGTCGGCGCGCCGCGCGACGGGGCAGGGAATTCGTTCCTCGGCGAATCCGATTTTCGCGAAGCGAAGCGCAGCTTCGAGATCGCGTATCTCAAGCGGAAGCTCGAGGAGCACAAATGGAACGTCTCGCGGACGGCCGCTGAGATCGGTTTGCACCGGCAGAGCTTGCAGGAGAAGTTGCGTGAGCTAGGAATCCAAAGGCCCGGAAAGAGCTGAGGCCGTTGACAGCAGGCGCAGTCACAAGTCGAGGCGAGAGTATCGTGCGAATAGCGACGGCGCTTTGGGTATCTGTGTCGAACTTGTTTTTTGCCAGTCTTGTATTCAGGGCTCTGCGCTCGCAACGAAATTTCTACAGGCTCCTCGGAACCCCCATGCCCTGGAAGTACTACATTATTCCGGGCACGATTATTGCGATCCTCATCGTTGGGGTACTGCTCGAACTGACTAACTCGCCAGCGGCGGTCTTTGTAAACGCCGGCTTTTTTCTTCTGGTTGCAGGATTGGCTGCCGTCGGGCTGTCCTACGGTTGGCCGGACACCGGCTCTCGAACCTCTGGCGTGCCGCTGCACACCCTGATCTTCTTTGTCCTTGCCATAGACGTTCTGCTTTACGCGGGGAAGAAGCGGTTGAGACGGGTCGAAACGACGGCATGACTTCGACCCGACAAATTTCCACTTTCATTCTGGCTGGCGGCGAAAGCTCGCGCATGGGGCGCGACAAGGCACGTCTCGAACTCGTCGGCGTCCCGCTGATCTTGCGCACCGCGCGGCTTGTGGAATCGGTCGCGACCACGCCCGCGATCATCGGCAATCCGGAGGCGTACCGCGCGTTCGATCTGCGCGCGATTGCGGACGATTGGCCCGGCGCAGGTCCGCTCGGGGGCATCGCGACGGCCCTGCGCGCGGCGGCCGCGCCATGGAGCCTGATCGTCGCGACGGATCTGCCGTATCTCACGCGCGCGTGGCTGGAGTATTTGATCGTGCGCGCCCTGGCGTCGGCCGCCGACGCCGTGCTACCGATGAACGCGCGCGGCGCCGAACCGCTGTGCGCGATGTACAACAAGCGCGCGGAGCCGGCGATTCGCCGGGCGCTCGAAAATGGCACGCGCAAGGTGACCGACGGCCTGCGCGAGGTTCGCGTCGAAACGATTGCGCCCGCCGAATGGAAACCCTATGATTCCGAGGGTCTCCTGTTCAAGAATATGAATTCACCAGAGGATTACGAAGAAGCGCGGGCGAAGCTGGGCGCGGATTCGAGTTGTTGAAACCGGCTGAATCTTCCGCAAGCTGAAAGGCGAATTCGGAACAAAATTCGAACCAATGGCGAACCCCTACTTCGAATTTCGCAGTGTCTCGAAATCGTTCGACGACAACGCCGTGCTCAAGGACGTGAGCTTCCACGTCGAGCAGGGCGAGACGGCCGTCATCATGGGCCGCAGCGGCGTCGGCAAGTCCGTTTCGCTGAAGCTGCTGCTCGGTTTCCTCGAGCCCGACGCGGGCCAAATCATCGTTGCGGGCAAGGACGTCACGGGCTGGAAGGAAGAGCAGTTCTCGGAAATCCGGCGCCGCGCGACGATGGTGTTTCAGTCCGGAGCGCTTTTCGATTCACTCACGGTCGCTGAAAACGTCGCTTTTGCGCTCATCAGCCGCGGCGGCCGTATCGATCCCGACGAAATCGACCGCCGCGTGAAAGAGCTCATGGAAATGCTCGAAGTCGCCCAATTCGCCGATCTCCTGCCCTCGGATCTCAGCACCGGCACCAAGCGCTCGGTGGCCATCGCTCGCGCTCTCGCCGAAGAGCCCGAGGCGATTCTCTACGACGAGCCGACCACCATGGTCGATCCGCTGATGGCGGCGCACATCAGCGACCTGATCCTGCGGCTCAAAAAAACGCTTCACAAGACCGCAATCGTCGTGACGCACGACACGCACCTCGCGAAAAAGCTCGCCGATCACGTCATCTTTCTCAACGAGGGCCGCGTCGGATTTTTCGGCACGTGGGCCGATTTCGAGAATTCGCAGGATCGCATCCTCCACAATTTTCTGCTCGAGGACCAGTTGATTCCCGCGCTGGACGTCACCGCGTGAGCGAAACCGCCGCGCCTGCCTCCTCCGCGTCCGACCCCAAGAAGCAGCTCCGCCGGGTGATGGGCTTCTGGGATGTGCTGCTCTTCAATATCGCGGCGGTCCTCGGGCCGCGCTGGATTGCCGCCGCGGCGCACAACGGCACTTCGTCGATCAGCTTGTGGTTGCTGGCGGCAGTGCTGTTTTTTCTGCCGACGGCGCTGGTTGTCGTCGAGCTCTCCACGCGATTTCCGCACGAAGGCGGCCTCTACGTCTGGTCGAAGGAAGCGTTCGGCGAATTTCACGGGTTCGTGGCCGGCTGGACGTATTGGGTCTACACATTTTTCTATTTTCCCGGGCTGCTGATTGCAAGCGCGGCGATGGGCGCGTACATGGGCGGCGCAAGCGCGGCGCATCTCGCGCGATAATCGCGCGTTCTTGATCGGCGGCTCGTTCTTCCTGCTATTCCTCGCGGTTTTCCTCAACATCATCGGACTCAACATCGGCAAATGGCTGCAGAACGCGGGAGGAATCGGCACCTACGTGCCGCTGCTGATGCTGATCGGAATTGGCGCTTATCTCTGGCACGCGCACGGTTCGGTGACGCATTTCACGGTGAGCAACATGAAGCCCACGTGGAACTGGGGCACGGTGAATTTCTGGCCGCAGATCGCGTTCGCATTCACGGCGCTCGAGCTCTGCTCCACGATGAGCGACGAAGTGCGCGAGCCGCACAAAACTTTCCCGCGCGCGATTCTGGGCTCGGGCGTTCTGATCGCCGCGGCGTACATTCTGGGGACGTTCGCGCTGCTGGCGATGGTTCCGGCAGGGGCCGTGGACCCGAAGAGCGGCGTCTTCCAGGCGATCACCGACGCCTCGACGCAGCTCGGGATTCCGATGTTCGGCATCGTCGCGGCGATTCTCGTGCTCTTCGGCAACGCCGGCGGCGTGGGCACAACGGTCGCGGGCGTGGCGCGAATTCCGTTCGTGGTGGGAATCGACCGATACATGCCGGCCGCGTTCGGCAAAATTCATCCGAAATGGAAGACGCCATGGGTTTCGATTCTCGTGCAGGCGGGAATTTCCTGCGTGCTGCTCCTGCTGTTTCAAATCAACGAAACGGCCAACAGCGCGTACCAGATTTTCGTCGATGCCGGCACGATTCTGTATTTCATTCCGTTTCTCTATATGTACGCGGCCGCGATCAAGCTGGCGTATCGTCCCGACCGCGCGGCGAACAAGAACGCGGCGCTCATTCCGGGAGGCAAAGTCGGCGTGTGGGCCGCGGGCGTGCTCGGTGCCCTGGTTGTGCTCGGAGGAATCGTGCTTTCGTTGATTCCACCCGCCGAAGCCGAAAACCCGTGGCTGTTCGAGGGGACACTCGTCGCGGGCACTCTCGGCGCTTTTCTCCTCGGGCTGTATTTTTACTGGCGGGGCGCCCGCAAGAAGGCGCGCGAAGGCGCGCGAGCAGCGATCTGAAGTCTGGCGATGAAATCGCAGCCGCGCAGTTGTGCGACAACCGCGAATCTTTGTAGGTCGGGGCTTCTGGTGTACGTGTGAGAACTCGTGTTGATATTGTGGAGTGCGGGAGCTCGCTCCCGCCGCTTGCCGCCCGGGCTTGCCCGGGCATGCTCCCCGCACTCGCTATGTGCGCCGTGGCTTAAACCGCGAGATGAGTCGGAGACGCAGCTTTGGCCGCCAGCTAAAATCCTTGCTCCATCAAGCCGCTGATGGTGAGACGCGATTCCGCATGGCCCCTCCGCGCTTCGAGCAGGCTTTCGACATACTTCGCGAGGATGTCGACTTCGAGATTCACGGCATGATTCGCTGCCATCGCGCGCACGTTCGTGTGCTCGTAGGTAAATGGAATGACGGCGATGTCTGCGACACCGTCCTGCCATCGCGCGACCGTAAGGCTGACGCCATCAATCGCGATCGAGCCTTTTTCCACCACGTACCGGCGCAGATCCTCGGGGACGCACACCGAAAGCCACCAATTCTCGCCATCGGGAACGAGCCGCGTCACGCGCCCCACGCCATCGACGTGCCCTTGCACGAAATGTCCGCCGAGCCGCGCACCCGCCGCGAGCGGCAATTCGAGATTCACGAGGTCGCCTGCCTTTTTTTCGCCGAATGAGGTGCGTCGCAGCGTCTCGCCCGAAAGGTCGGCGAGAAACGTGGCCGCGCCCAGCTCAACGGCCGTGAGGCAGCAGCCGTTCACCATCACGCTGTCGCCCCGCTTGATCGACGCGAAACTTTCGCCCGCGCCGGCAAAATTGACGCGCAGCCGTCCGCCATCTTCGCCGCGGTCGAGCGATTCAATCTTTCCGACCTGCTCTGTGATTCCCGTAAACATCGTGAAAGTATCCTTCGACCACGAAATCCGATCCGCACGAAGAGAGCGTCAAATTTGTCATCGCGCCCGCCTTCGCAAACAGCCGCGACGGAATCCGCGCCATCGGCACGCCGCCAGTGCCCATGATTTTCGGCGCGTAAAAGAGAATCATCTTGTCGACGATCCCCATTTCGAGCGCCGCGCCATTCAGCTCCGCTCCCGCTTCTACCAAGACGCCGAGCATTTCGCGGCGGCCGAGCTCTGCGAGGACCGACTCCAGGCACACGTGACCGCGGCGGTTCCGCGCGCGTGTCCGCATGACTTCGGCGCCCGCCTTTCGCAGCGCTCGCGCTTTCGCCGATTCGGGCGACTGCGTCGTGAAAACGAGAAGATCGTTCGCCGCCGATTTCACGAGCCTTGATTTCAGCGGCAACCGCAGCCGCGAATCCAGCACCGCGCGCAAAAGCTTCCGCCGTCTCGGCTCGCCCGTACGATCGCTGAGGCGCGGATCGTCGGCCAGCACGGTGCCAATTCCCGTGAGTAGCGCATCGGCGGCGTGGCGCGCGCGCTGCACGGCTTCGCGCGACGCTTCACTCGTGATCGGCGTCGCGCTGCCCGCGCGCGACGAGATTTGCCCGTCCAGCGTCAGCGCGCTCTTCAGCGTGACGAACGGCAAGCCCGTGCGAATCCATTTCGCGAAATCCTCGTTCAGCTCCCGCGCATATTTCTCGTAAATTCCCGCGTGGACTTCGATCCCCGCGCGTCTGAGTTCGTCGAGGCCGCGCCCGGCCACCGCCGGATTCGGATCTTCCATCGCGGCGTACACGCGCGTCACTCCGGCAGCGATGATCGCTTTCGTGCACGGACCCGTGCGGCCCGTGGTGCAGCACGGCTCGAGACTCACGTAGAGCGTCGCGCCGCGCACTTGTTCGCCCGCCTGCCGCAGCGCGACGATTTCCGCGTGGTCGCGCTGATCGTATATGTGAAATCCCTCGCCCACCTTCAGGCCGTCGCGAACCACCACCGCGCCGACGCGCGGATTCGGATGTGCCAGCGCCATGCCCTTGCGCGCCAGATCGATGGCCTCGGTCATCCATGCGCCGTGATCCGCCACCGGGCTAATCGAAGAGGGAGTTGACATAGGTTTGCGCGTCGAACGGCACGAGATCGTCGATCTGCTCGCCGGTGCCCACAAAGCGAATCGGCAGATTCAACTCGCGCGCGATCGCCACCACGATTCCGCCCTTGGCGGTCCCGTCGAGTTTCGTGAGGACGATCCCGGTGACACCCGCGTGGCTCCAGAATTCGCGCGCCTGGTTCAGGCCATTCTGCCCGGTCGTTGCATCGAGCACCAGCAGCACGTCGTGCGGCGCGCCGGGAATCACCTTCGCCGCCGTGCGTTTCATTTTTTCGAGCTCGGTCATCAGATTCGATTTCGTGTGCAGGCGCCCCGCCGTGTCGACGATCGCCACGTCCGCCGCGCGCGCCTTCGCCGCCGCGAGCCCGTCGTAGACCACGGCCGCCGGATCGGCGCCCGATTTCTGCTTGATCACTTCGACGCCCGTGCGCCGTCCCCAGACCTCGAGCTGCTCGATGGCCGCCGCGCGAAATGTGTCCGCCGCGCACAGCACCACGCTCGCGCCTTCTTTCCTCAGGCGATTCGCGAGCTTGCCGGTCGTCGTCGTTTTTCCCGTGCCGTTCACGCCCACCACGAACATCACGCGCGGCGCGCCCGCGGCCGCAGCCGTCGCCTCGGGCGAGTTGCCGTTTGAATTTGCGGCGGACGCCGCCAGGATTTTGACGATCTGCCGCTTCAGCTCCTGTTTCAGTTGCCCGGCATCGTCGATTTTGTGCTCGTTCACCTGCGCGCGCAGCGCCGCCAGCACTTCCTTCGTCGTCCGCACGCCGATGTCCGCGCCCAGCAGCGCCGATTCCAGCTGCTTCAGCAGCTCCGGATCGACGGGCCGGTTCCCGGTCAGCAGTTGCTCGACGCGCGCCGAAAGCTCCGTGCGCGTCTTGCTGACCGAATCCTTCAGCTTCTCGAGAAGCGTCGGCTCGGGTTTGCCAAAAAGTGAAATCATGAATTTCGTCGCGTGAACGCTGCCTGCGCTCGAATCCGACTCATTCTAGCAGAGAGATGCCGACGAAACCGTACGCAGGGGATGCGACCCGGATGGACGCCTCATAGGAGTAGGACAAACAATCGTGACCGCATGTCCCTTTGACCCGTATGCGTAAAGCCCCGGACGTGTTAACGTTTTTCGCGGAGCCTCGATGAAAGCAGCCTGGTTCGAAAAGCAGGGCCCTGCTCGCGAAGTCTTGCAAGTCGGCGAAATGCCCGACCCGACGCCCTCGGCCGGAGAAGTTCGCATTCGCATCGCTGCTTCGGGCATCAATCCCGGCGACACTAAGAAGCGTGGAGACGCATTCGGCCTGGGCATGCCGTATCCCCGCGTGATTCCTCACAGCGACGGCGCGGGCCGAATCGACCAGGTCGGCCCGGGCGTCGGCCCCGAATGGGTCGGCCGAAACGTGTGGTGCTATGGAGCGCAGTCGTATCGGGCCTTCGGCACGGCGGCGGAATTTACGGTCGTACCCCTCGATCGCGTTGCACCGCTGCCCGCCAATGCTTCGATGGAGCAGGGCGCGTGTCTCGGCATTCCGGGCATCACGGCACATCGCGCGGTTCATGTTGGCGGTGACGTTCGCGGGCGCAAGGTTTTGGTTCAAGGCGCGGCGGGATCCGTGGGGCTTTGCGCGGCGGCTCTGGCGCGGCATGCCGGAGCGCGGGTGATCGGCACGGTGCGGTCTGTGTCGGACGAGCCAACGGCACGCAACGCCGGCGCTCAAGAAGTGATCGTGAGCGGCGGCGATCTGGTCTCGCGCGTGAAAGCATTCGCGCCCG
Organism: uncultured Acidobacteriota bacterium; assembly: GCA_963836125.1. GTDB lineage: Bacteria > Acidobacteriota > Terriglobia > Acidiferrales > UBA7541 > Palsa-295. The sequence continues at coordinate 371,068 of CAWIIK010000011.1, read as the reverse complement.
AGGGCGTCGATCACATCGTCGAAGTAGCTTTCGGCGCCAACGTCGATGCCGACGTCGAGCTGCTGAAAAGTGACGGCTCCATCGCCACCTATGCCACCGACAACGCAACACCGAAGGTTCCTTTCTGGCAAATGGTCTTCAAGAATGCCCGCGTGTACTTTCTCGGCAGCGACGATTTCCCGCGCGATGCAAAAATGCAGGCAGCGCGAGATATCAACTCCGCGCTCGAAGCCGGCTGGACAGGATTCGAAATCGGCGAACGCATCCCGCTCGCGGAAATCGCCCGTGCCCACGAACTCGTGGATCATCCCGCTCATCGCGGTCGAGTCGTTGTCATCCTTTAACGGAAAGCCTCTAAATTCCTGGTTTCCCTCCCTGTGGCACAGACGACCCTGTCTGTGCTCGCCGCACAGCACAAATTTAGCCCAGCCCAGAAGAGCTGGGAAAACGTAAAGATTGAATCGTTCGAGCGCCGTAGGTGCAGCACCTGACTGCCAGCCAGCGTCGAGGAACTTGTACGACGGCGGGTGGCCCGCTGCGCCCCTGATGGACTTATGTTACGGCGCCATCTGGTGCAGCTTGAGCCCGCAGATCGCGCAGCGTGGTTCTTTCTCGAGTTTCTCGCCCCCCCACTCCGCGTGGCATCGCGGGCACCGCCAACGCGCGAACTCTTTCTTGGCATGCTCGGACTGCAGCAGCTGGATCAGCCCGAGCGCCACGAAGCCGGCAAGAAATGTCACGGAATCCTACCGCGTGGCCTCCTACGCGGCGGACCGCAGAATCACAAAGCCGCGAAACTCATACCCGATCGCCGATTCACTTCGCGGGCCATCGAGTCACCACACGGACTCTTTAGGCTCGCGAAAAAGGGTCCCGATAATGCGGCTTCAGCCGCGGGCCTTTTCTTCAAGGGGTCGGAGCTTGAGCTCCGACATTCGAGGCGAAGAAAACCTGGGCTTCAGCCCCTGAAGAAACTCTTCTCTTTTTTTGCCCGATTTAAACTTCGACGAGGCTGGCGGTGAGGCGGAGGCGCCCGGCGTGGATCGCGGATTCGAGCGCCTCGACGACCTTGGGATCGAATCGCGAGACCGCGAGCGAGCGGATGCGTTCGAGCGCGTATTCGAGGTCCATGGCCGATTGATACGGACGATTCGTGGTGATCGCGTCGAACGTATCGGCGACCGCGATGATCCGCGCCATGATCGGAATCTGTTCGCCCTGCAGGCCGTAGGGATAGCCCTGGCCGTCCAGGCGCTCGTGGTGCAACTCGATTCCCGGCAGCATATCCTTCAGCTGCGAAACGGGACGCATGATGTTCGCGCCTTTCACGGTGTGCTGCTTCATGAGTTCGAATTCTTCATCGGTCAGCTTGCCCGGCTTTTTCAGCACGCGATCATCGACGCCGATCTTGCCGACGTCGTGCAGCAGAGCCGCGATGCGCAGCCGGTCGAGATCTTCGGCGCTCAAGCCGAGGCCGTCGCCGATGATGATGGAATACTTCGCCACGCGACCGGAATGGCCGCGCGTGTACGGGTCCTTTTCGTCGATGGCCGCTGCGAGCATGCGGATCGAGCCGAGGAAGAGCTCGCGATTCTGTTCCGCGGCCGCCTTGAGCTGATCGACGTACTGCTCGATGTGCCCGGCCATGCTGTTGAACGTTTCGGCGAGCTCGCTGATTTCCGCCGCGCCACGCACCTCGACGCGTTCGTGAAATTCGGCGCGGCTGATGGCGCGCGTCGATTCCACCAAACCCCGAATTGGCCGCGTAATTCCCACCGCGAAGAGGTAGCCGATAATGAGAGCCGCGAACATCACGCCCACGACGAAGCGAAGCGCTTCCGCGGTGAGTTCCGACACACCGGCATCGATGCGCGCGTCATCGAGGCTGCGCTGCGCGATCACGGCCCAGCGCAGCTCCGGAATCGTGCTGTAGGTCCCGATCATTTCGATCGGGTGGTGTTTATCCTTGCCCTGCACCTGAAAATTCGTCGTCTGCGTCGCCCGCAGATCCTGGGGGAGCGCCATCACCTGCTTGGCCGGCGGCGAGGTCATGGTCACGTTCCGCCCCGGAACCATGTCCGCGTTCGGGTAAGCCACGATTTGCCCGTGCGCGTTCACGATGTAGACCGTGCGATCGCGCACGCTCGCATCGCGCAACCGCGACTCCAGCCGGTCGAGCGACACGACAGCCGCAAACATCCCGGCAAACTGTCCGTCGGAGAGCAGCGGCACCGACATCACCAGCGCCGGATGATTGTCGCGCCCCAACGCGAAAGGCTCGCTGATCCAATCGAAACCTTGAATGCTCGACGTGAATGCGCGCTTCAGCGCCGCCCCGACGAATGGGTCCTGGTCGGCGGCAAAGCTGCCGGCCGATTGGCCTTTGGCCTGCCGGTCCACCGCGGTCACGTACCGGATGTTGGGATCGTTTTCGATGAAGCTTTGCAGCAGCCGCGACATCTGCGGCGCGTGCGTGGGGTCGTCGACGTCCTGGATCCAGCCGGTCAGCGCGAGCACCTGGCGCTGGTTCAGCAACTGCTCGCGGATGTTCTGCTCGAACTGCAGCGTTTCGCTCGCAAGCGACCGCGTGATCTGGTTTTGCTGCACTCGCTCGGTGTCCTGCAGCTTGTCTTCGCTCAGGCTCAAAACTTGCTGGTGGTAAAGCCACAGTGGAGCCGCACTCAACAGCAGCAGCGCCGCCATCACGATCCAGAGGATGCGCAGGCGGCGCGTGGTGAGCTGCTTGTGTGACTCGCTGGGCATGGGACTCCCGAGGCAAAATCGTAGCGGACACAAGTGACCGGCACAACTGGACGACGGTACTAAGGTGCCCGATTAGCCATTGCGCCGGTACCGGCTAAGCCTCGCCTGCGCTGGGCGTTATGCGCTCAGCGAATTTTCACTTTGATTTTCACCCCTGTACTTTTGCCCGGTACGCGGGTTCGCGCTGTGTAGCCATCCGGGACTGACCGGAGACGGCGCGCAGAAGTGTCCGGATTGTGCTACAACCTACGCCATACTGCGTCGGCGGAAGCGATGACCATGCAACCTTACGCGCCGGCTGGGAATCTTGATTGTTACGCCCGATAAGATCGATGCGCCATCACGCCCCAGCTCATGCGACGAATCACCAGCGGAGGGGTGGCCTGCGCCGGGCGCACTTGCTCGCGTTCTTGGCCGCCGCGCCGCTGCTTCTGGTCGGCGGCGCTCTAGCGCGGCAAGCGCAACAGCAGACCCAGCAGGCTCCGCCGCAACCGACACAGCAGCCGTCCCAGCTCCCCCAGCTAAAGCATGCAGAGCAGCCGCCCGAGTCGCCCTCAAAGATTTCCAGCGAGACGAAGCTGGTCACTGTGTACGCGACCGTGCGCGACAAGCACGGAAAAATCATGAGCGATCTCAACAAGGAAGATTTCGCGCTCGACGAAGACGGACACCCGCAGACAATCAGCAATTTCGTGCGCGATACGGATGTGCCGCTCACGCTCGGCCTGCTGGTGGACACGAGCTACAGCCAACGCGGCGTGCTCGATGACGAGCGCAAGGCCAGCTACACCTTTCTCGATCACATGCTGAGCGACAAAGATCGCGCGTTCGTGATTCATTTCGACCGCCAAGTGGAGCTGCTGCAGGATCTGACCTTTTCGCGCCCCAAGCTGCAAGCCGCATTGCAGCTCCTTGACGCGTCGCCGCGCGACACTGCCGACGATGACCAAAACAGCGGCCAGCGCCACGCCGGCACTTTGCTCTACGACGCGGTCTACCTTGCGTCGAACGACCTGATGAAGAAGCAGCAGGGCCGCAAAGCTCTCTTCGTGCTATCGGATGGCGTCGATCGCGGCAGCAAGAAGACGCTCGAGGATGCCGTCGAGGCGGCGCAGCGCGCCGACACGTCCGTCTATTCGATTCTTTTCGCCGGTGAAGAACAGGAAGGGCCGCACCAACACCATGGCGGCTTTGGCGGCGGACACGGCGGCTGGGGAGGCGGCGGAGGTGGAATGGGAGGTGGCTGGCCGGGAGGAGGAGGTGGTGGTGGCTGGCCGGGTGGCGGCGGGGGTGGGCAAGGCGGAGGAGGTAGAGGCGGCGGGAATCGCTATCCCGAGGAAAGCCACGCCGACGGCAAGAAAGTCCTCGATCAGATCTCGACGCAAACGGGCGGCCGGATGTTTGAGGTGTCGAAGAAAATGCCAGTCGATCAGATCTACGCGGCGATCGAAGAGGAACTGCGCAACCAGTACAGCCTTGGCTATTCGCCGAGTCCCGCCGATACCGGCGCGGGCTATCACAAGATTCACCTCACTACGAACAAGAAGGACCTGACCGTCCAGGCTCGCGACGGGTACTACACCGACCGCTAATCCTCTCGCCGCGACGTCAGTCGGCTTTCCGTTCCGGCGATCAGGCGCTGCATGTTCGCGCGATGCTTCCACAGCACGAGCAGGGAAATCGCCACCGCGCAAACCGTGACGTCGGTGGGCGGCGCGTGGCCCGGCGCGTACAAGAAGTAGACGAACACGGGCAGCGCCGCCGTCGCCACAATCGATCCGAGCGACGAATACCGCCAGAATCCCACCACGAGCACCCACAGCACCACCGCCAACAGCACTGCTTCGCGGCAGATCGGCAGAAATGCGCCGAGGCCGGTAGCGACTCCTTTGCCGCCGCGAAATCCGAGCCACACCGGGAAGATATGCCCGAGCACCACCGCCGCCGCGGCGATGGTCATCCAGCGAATGCTTCCGTGGGAGGCGCGCTCGGCGATCCAAACGGCGAGATATCCCTTTCCGGCATCGAGCACGAGCGTCAGCACGCCTGCCGCTGCGCCCGCGTTGCGCATCACGTTGGCCGCGCCGGTGTTGCCGCTGCCCGTCTCGCGGATGTCGGGCCCGCCGCGCATCTTCACGATCAGCACGCCGAAAGGAATCGAGCCCAGCAGGTAGGCCACGCCCGCGGTCCAGTAGGGAATCACGCCGCTCCCTTCACGAACGGATAGCTTTCGATCTTCCTGTATTCGGCGCCGGACGGCTTCGTCGCGCTTTCGAAGAGATGAAATTCGGTTGCGCAAGCCGATCCGAAATCGCGCGATTTCGTTTCCCGCGCGGCGCGCACGAGTTTGTCGACGCCGTACGAATCTTTCAGGCGCGCCAGCGTAAGATGCGGCGTGAATTTCCGCTTCTCGCGCGGGATGCCCAGCGGTTCGAGCACGCGCTCGGTCTCCGCCGCAAGAGGCGCGAGATTCGGGGAAGCGTCGATCCCGCACCAGAGGATGCGCGGCCGCCGGTCGTCCGGGCAAAATCCCAAGCCGCGAATTTGCATCTCGACGGGTGCGTCTGAACGCACTGTGGCGAGCGCCGCGCGAATCGCGTCCAGTTTTGTTGCGTCGACGTGTCCGATGAATTTCAGCGTCACGTGCATTCCTTCAGGGCGCGCCCAACGCGCGGCTTTGATTAGCGGTTTCAGCTGTGCTATTGGCTCCTGCAATGCATCGCGTATTTCTTGCGTCAAATCGAGAGCCACGAATAGCCTCATTGCCACACCCCGTACCCTAATTGCGAGCCAGTCGCATTCTTCACAGGAGGTTTTCGATAAAACCCGCCCGCCTAAAGGCGGCCGCTACGAAGGCAAACCAAACCCAGAACCGGAGCTGGCGATAGTCACCCCACGCCCGCAGCCGGCCTGGGGAACATGTAGTAGCGGCGCACCGCATCGAGCGCGTTTTGCGCGGCGAAATGGCGGATTCGCTCGCGGTCGCCCGGGAAACGATATGCCTTTTCGCAGGGGCCATGCTGGTCCGCGATTCCTATGTGAACGAGTCCGACAGGCTTTTCCGGCGTGCCGCCGAGCGGCCCGGCGATGCCGGTGACGCCAAGCCCGAGCGTTGCGCCCGTGCGCTTGCGGATGCCTTCCGCGAGCGCGAGCGCGACCTCCGAACTCACCGCTCCTTTCGCCGCGATTAATTCCGCCGGCACGCCTACGAGACTCGTCTTCAGCTCGTTGCTGTAGCAGACGACGCCGCCAAGAAAGAACGCGGAGCTGCCCGAAAGATGCGTCAGGCGCTCGGCCAGCAGGCCACCCGTGCAGCTTTCGGCCACCGCGACCGTCGCGCGATTTTCCGTCAGCAGGCGCGCTAGAATTTCTTCCAGCGTCTCGCCCTCCGTCGAAACCAGATTCTCGCCGAGCGCGAGCGCCATTCGTTTCACGAGTTCGTCGAGGCGCGCATTTGCGTATGCGGGAACGTCCGACCAGATTCGCGGATGCAGCTGGATATAGCCGGCAGAAGCGAGAATCGTCGTTTCCGTATCCGGGTACGCCGCGTAGAGCGCGCGGACGCGCTGCTCGACGTCCGATTCGAAAAGCCCGACGATGCGCAGCTCGCGCGTGTAGAGGCGTTCCTTGCTGCCAAACCTCGCAAGCCGCGGTTTCACTTCGGTTTCCACCAGCGCTCGCAACTCGTTGGGCACGCCCGGCAGCAGAATCAGGATGCGGCCGTTCGCGTCGAGCCACATTCCGGGCGCGGTGCCGCGCGGATTCGGCAGGACGGTGGCGCCTTCGATAATCATTGCCTGCCGCAGGTTGATTTCCGGCATCGGCCGGCCGAAGCGTCGGAAGCGCTCCTGGATTTTCTGAAGCGTGGCTTCGTCGCGAACGAGCTTGCGCCCGAGCAGGTCGGCGACGGTCTGGCGCGTGCGGTCATCGTCAGTCGGCCCGAGACCGCCGGAGGAGACGATCACATCTGCCCGATCCATCGCGCACCGGAACGTCGAGAGCATGTCGTCAGGCGTGTCGCCGACGACAGACTTATAGACGACGCGCACGCCGATCTGCGTGAGCTCGTCGGTGAGGAACAGCGAATTCGTGTCGAGGCGATACGGCGTCAGGAGTTCCGAACCGACCGCGATGATTTCCGCTTTCATGTTCTAAGAGTTTTACTCGATGACGCCGAGCGAACGCAAGAGACTCCGGGTCGGCGGCATGAGACGCGAGACTCACGGTGCCTCTGGAGAGCTGTCTGTAACACGCTCAGGAGCCTGGCTTTGGCGATGCGCTAAAGGTTCTTGTTCGGTGGTCGATAGACCCAATGTTGGAACTGGCAAGCAACACCCCAGAGCGATTCACGCAGACCCTTGATTTCGTCTGTGCCGAAGCGCTCACGCCAGCGCCTTTCGATCTCGCCAAATAGCGACCGGCCGACTTCCCGCGCCTTGCGGCCGCCGGGCGTCGCACGGACTACCCAGTCGCGGCGGGGCGGCTTCGGGCGCGAGTCATTTGGGCCGGGCTCGACGCGAATGTAGCCCCAGCGCTGCATGCCGTGCCAATTGGTTTTCGTACGTGCAAGTCGCTCGATTTCGCGGACGGTGACGCCATCTTCGTCGCCGACGAATTGCCGGCAGTTCGTCCACATCACCATCGAGACGAGCCATGGAGCGTGAAACGAGCCTGCCCTCGAGCCATGATTTGTGCATCCGATGCTCGGACTCGTCGTCGAATTCGATGGTGAATGCAACGAGAGCGTGGGACAGCAGGGTCGGGAGAGGCGCGCGACCGTCCGTTGCCGCATCCATCAGCACATGCGGTTTGGCCTCGCGCAACGTCGGCCCATGGCCTGCGATGGGACGGCGCGAATGCGGTTGCGCGTTGCTTCGCTCAGTATTCGGGAATTGCGATCTTGTCCTCGAGATCGCGGCCGACGGCGAGGTCGGCGACCCATGGAATTTTCAGGAGGTTCATTACTTGATTGCGGAGGAACATGGAGAATTTTGATTTTGGCGCGAATGTCCCCGCGAAACGCAGGGCGGCTTTCTGCTTCTTAAGAATAAAGGGGCCGAAGAGTTCCTGGTAGCGCGCGAACGCGCGCGCGTAGTCGCCAGCGGCACGGTGAAGCTCGCCGGCCAGGATGTACGCGGAGATCATAGTGAGGCTCGAACCTTGCCCGGCGAGAAGCGAGACGCAAAATGCCGCGTCGCCGACCAGCGCCACGCGTCCGCGCGTCCACAACCCCTGCTGCGGATCCATTTGTATCTGGCTGACGCGATCGAAATAGAGATCGTCGCAGCCGTCGAGCCCGCGCAAAATCTGCGGGCATTCCCATCCGCTACTCCCGAAGCGCTTTCGCAGCAGCGCTTTTTGCGCGGCTGGATCGCCGGTCGTCGCCGCATCGGGCGCGGGATCCGCGAAGGTGAACAGAAACATCGTACGATCGTCGCGCATCGCGAAGCGCCCCACCTGCTGGCCCACTTCGGTGAACATTACGTAGGTCAATTCATCTCTCGGACGATAGCCATCCGTCGCAAAAGCCGCGGCCTTGTATCCCAGGTATTTTTCAAAGCGATTCTGCTCGCCAAACACCAGCTCGCGGACGCGCGAATGAAGCCCGTCGGCGCCGATCACGAGATCGAACTCGCGCGCCGCGCCGCTTTCGAAAGCGACTCGAACGGATTTGGCAGACTGCTCGATCCGGCTGATGCTGTCGCCGAAAATCGCTTCGACCTTGCCTTCAGTTTTCTTGAAGATCAAAGCGGCGAGATCGCTTCGAGCAAGGCTGGTGTAGCGGCCCTGCGTGGCCCGGGCAAATGCGTCTGCCGGGAATGCCGCCACTCGCCGACCCCGCGCATCTACGATACGAACCTCCCGCACCTGGTATCCCTTGCCGAGGATTTCGGAGGTTAGGCCCATACGGTCGGCGATGTCGAAACCCGCGCCCCAAAAGTCGATGACGTAGCCGCCGGTTCGCAGCGCCGGGGCTTTTTCAATGAGAGTCGTGTCGAAACCGTGGCGCGCCAGCCAATAGGCGAGCGTCGGCCCGGCGATTCCCGCGCCCGATATCAGAATCTTCACGAACCTAGAATACGCCCGCTGCGTGGCAGCGAAAGGTGGGCCGAGCACTTATTTGCAAACTGCGGAAATGTCTTGAATGGCGGCGTGAACGCCGCGGCTAAGTTCGAATGCCGAAGCGCGCCAGCATTTCGCGACGGCCGACCTTGGTGATGCTCAGAGCGCGGCTGTCGAGATCCTGGATCACCCATTTGCGCCTCAGCGCGACACCAAGCAGAGCCGCGCCGACTGCGCCTCCGACGTGCGGCCGGCGCTCGCTCCAATCGACGCAGGCGTAGGCAAAGCGGCGCCGCAGCTTGCGCGTGGCTTCGATGTCGATGCCGAGGGCTGCGAACGCCTTCGCTCCCTTCGAGGGGATTTCGTAGGAATTGCCGGTTGCGGAAGTAGCGGAGAGCCATCCCAGCGCACGAAAGCGGTCGTGTAGCGACACGCCGAGGGTGCCTGCAATGTGATCGTAGCAGGTGCGCGCGAAGCGCAGCGGGTTCGGCGTGTTGGGCACGAATGCCTCGCGCGATCCGCCGGCGAGTACGCACAAGGCCTCGAGTGCCGCGGCCACGTCGGCTCCTTCGAGGCTATAATAGCGATGCTTCCCCTGCGCGATTACCTTCACTAGCCGCTCGACGAGAAGCCGTTGGAGGTGTGCGCTTGCGGTGGACGGGCTGATGTCCGCCACGACAGCCAGCTCGGTGCTGGTCCGCGCGCGGCCGTCCGACAGGCAGTAGAGCATGCGCGCGCGCGCCGGTTCGCCGATGGCGGCGGCGATGGACGAGACTTCAGAATCGACGGCTTCGACATCCATGATTCGATGATAGACGAAGTGTGGATGTCGGGCAACTGGCACACTGGGATGCGATCGATTCGTCGACGAGGCCGATTGCGGGGAGGGCAAGATGACCATTACCTGCTTCATTCGCTACCAGATTGACCCGTTCCAGCGGGACGAGTTCAAGAAATATGCCGAAAACTGGGCGCGGATCATCCCTCGATGCGGTGGGCACCTGATCGGGTATTTCCTGCCGCACGAGGGGACAAATGACGTCGCCTGGGGCTTGATCGCGTTCGATAGCCTCGCCTTGTACGAGGCCTACCGGACGCGCTTGAACTGCGATCCGGAAGCGCGCGCGAATTTCGCGATGGCCCAAAACAAGCGGATCATCCTCCGCGAGGAGCGAACCTTCGTCGAGGTGGTCGACGGAACGCGTGGCCTGCCCTCGATCGCTTTTGGGAAGGAATGATCGGGACGGCGCGGATCAAGAAAGGGCCGTGCACATGTGCGGCACGCTCGTGTCAACTGTACTTTACAAATAGACAATGATAGTTTACATTTGCTCTCTGCGAGGAGGCATCACTTCTCATGGCGGCGACTTGCAGTTGGCGCACGCGCTTGACCAGGCCGGTTTTCCTCTGGTGGGTCGTCGCCTGGACAACTGAAGTCACGGTGGAATGGTTGTTCAAGCGTGGGGAACTACGTTCCCCCGCGCGGCCGTTCCTGGCTTTCTTGCCGGTTCCTCTGTGGATCTTCTTCGTGATGGCCTTCGTTCGAGGGGTTCGCCGAGTGGATGAACTCCAGCAGCAAATCTACCTGCAGGCCTTGTCCGTCGCCTTCGGACTGACGGTCGCTCTGGCTTTGCTTTTCGCAGGGCTCGAGCGTACCGGAATTTACCGCGCGGCCTGGAGCGACGTCGTGAGCTCCCTGATGTTCCTGTGGGTGATCGCGTATGTCTTCGCCTCTTGGAAATATCGGTGAAAGACCTCGCACGGGATTCAGAAACGACACAGAAACAGCAATGCACGGTCTTGAGTCTCTACGTTTCCGGAGCCGTGGGCGTGATTCTCTACGCGGCCGGTTTGGTTTTCTTCACCTACAGAGCCAACTGGACGGACCTGCTATTGTGGTTGGTTTTTCTCCCCTGCTTGAAATGGACCTACCTGCGATTTTTCCCGCGCATCTCGAGATGGATGGGCTATGGCCGCGTCGAAGACAAGCTACCTACAAGTGTGAAAAGGGCTGGCGTCGAGGTGACCTATTATTCGCTACTGGGCTGTCCTTTCTGCCCGATCGTGGAACGCCGGCTGCAAGCGCTGCGAAAGGAGATGGACTTCCCGCTGAAAAGAATCGATCTCACCTTCAGACCGCAGGTGTCAGCGAGCAAAGGAATTCTTTCGGTTCCCGTTGTGGAAGCGGGCAAGGATCGCTTGGTCGGGAATGCGACGACGGAGCAACTAGCCCAACTCATTGGCCGCGCGCAAGCACTCCAACCGTCTCGTGCGAGTTAGAGCCCTATGAAAAACCGGCTTCGCGTTCTTCGCGCCGAGCAGGAATGGTCACAGGCAGAACTGGCCGCGCGGCTCGGAGTGTCTCGTCAGACTGTAAACGCCATTGAAACTAGAAAATACGATCCCAGCCTGCCACTCGCCTTTCGCATCGCCAAGCTCTTCAATCAATCCATTGAGGCGATTTTCGAACCCGCGTCCGGCCAATCCGGCGACGAGCCGCTGCCCGAATAGACCTGGTGGAGCGACGACAAACCGCGCATTTTGTCACTTCGAGCTTGGTTGTTTGCCGCGGCGATAGACGAGCCAGGCCGAAGCCACCACGGCGAGCGTTCCGACCGCGAGCTTGCCTTCGAAGAGCCAGGCGTTGGTGATTTCAGTGGGCGGCACGACCGAGCAGAACAGCGCCAGCGCGGTCATCGCGCCGCCGGATACGGCGCTCAGGCGTTTGCCGGCCTTCCATGCACTGCCGAAGATATAGAAATAGGGGAGAAATCCCGTGATCACCATCAGCGAGACGAGCTCATCGTAGGCGACGCGCATCGTGTCGCCCAACTGATACAAAACGAGGAGCGCGGTCGCCAGCAGGCCAAGCGCGAGAATGGAGACGTACGGCGTTCCCCATCGCGGATGAATCTTGCCGAAAGCCGCGGGGAGCAGGTGATCGACGCCGGCGGCGAATGGCATCCGCGAGTTCGCCGTGCCGAGTCCGCCAACGAACCCGATTCCGCTGGCCACAACCAGCAGCGCGAGCAGCGGCGAGATCCACGGGGCGTGCAAGAGCAAGCCCGCTGAATCGCCCACCTCGGCGAAGCCGTTGAGCTCGGTGATGCGGTCGGGCGAAAGGAGGACGAGAAAGGCAATCGTCGCCGAAACGTAAAATGCGATTGCAAATCCGGAAGCAATCCAGCCGGCGCGGCGCATGGTGCGTTCCGGGTCGCGAATCTCCCCGGCCATCATGCCGGCGCACTCCATGCCGGAAAGGGCGTAGGCGATCGCGGCCCAGAAATTGATGGTTCCCCAGCTCCATTTCGGAAGGATGTGGATGGGAGTCGCCGAACCGCGGCGCGTCCACACCATCCACGCCACCATCACCAGCAACAACCCCGCGGCCCATGCGGCCAGCGCGCCGACGTTTTCCGTCCACTTGCCGACTTTCAGCCCGACCAAATTCGAGCCGAGCGCGATCCAGATCAAGGCTACCGTGGCGGCGAGAAGATCGAGGCGATTGTCGCCAAGGCGCGCGATCGAGGGACCAAACAGCGAGAAACCGACTCGGACGTACAGAAGCGCGGCGGTCGGGAACAGGAATGCGATCCCGATCCAGTAAACCCAGAAAGAGAGGAAGCCGGGCCACGCCCCGAAGTCGCGTCGGGTCCATAGATATAAGCCGCCCGCCTCCGGGTATTTCGCTACCAGCGCCGCCACTGCTATCGCCAGCGGCACCATGAACAGCACAGCTGCCAAAAGCCACAGCGTGACGGAACCTGGTCCGGCATGCGCTGCGATGGGGATCCATCGCGCGGAAACAACGCAGGCAATGGCAAACAGCGTGAGGTCGCGGAGTCCGAGTTCGCGCTTGAGCGCGGATTTAGCAGGCATGGGCGCGCAGGATACCCTAGTAACGCCCTTCGTGTGTCACGAATACGAAGCTAGGCGGTATCGCGGAGGACGGCCATGGCGGCGTTGCGTCCGTTGATGCCGATCACACTGCCCCCCGGATGCGTGCACGCTCCGCACAAATAGACGCCCGGCATGGGCGTGCGCGCCGAAAGGCGGTTCGACCACATGTACGGAGGCAGGCACTCGCCCTGAAAAATGTGGCCGCCCGTGAGCCCCACCTTGCGCTCGATGTCGGGCGGACCGAGCACCTGCGCGTCGATCACGGCGCTGCCGACATTGGAGCAGAAGCGGGCCAGGGAATTGAGCGCGAGTTGGCGAACCTCCTCGCGGCGCCCGTCCCAAGTGCCGCGCGCGAATTTGTAGGGGACGTATTGCGCGAAGATGCTCATGGTGTGCTGCCCGGCGCCGGCGATGGTGGAATCGTGCGCGCTCTGGAAATACAGCTCGCACCAGAGATGCTCGGGTAATTCGCCGCAGCGCGCGGCGGCGAATCCGGCCTTCCACTCGGATTTGGCGAGCGGCGTGTTGATCTGCCCGTAGTGGTGCGGCTGGTCAGTACCTGGCCGCGCGGTGAAGTTCGGCAGCTCGCGCAGCAGCACGTTGAGCTTTACGGTGCAGCCCTCGATGGGAATTTCCTCGACGCGCTTGCGCCACGCGGCATCGGCAGATGTGCCCAGCAGGCGCAGCGTCTGCCGCGGGTCGGCATTCGAGATCACCACCGGCGCGGCGATAAATTCGCCGCTTTCGAGCTCCACGCCTTCGCCGGGCGCGATTTGCGCGACAGGGACGCCCGCGACGACCACCGCGCCCGTCTCGCGCGCGGCATCGCAAAAATAAAACGACACCATGCCCATGCCGCCCTTCACGTAGCCCCACATGCCGGGCATACCCCCGAGGCGTCCCGATGCGTGATGGAAGCGGATGCTGGCGGTGCCGGCGTCGAAGGGACTGGCGTTCGTCCCGATCACTCCCTGGCCGAGGTACGCGACCTGCAAGCGTTCGTCGCGGAAGTAGCGCTCGACGAATTCGGCCATCGACCAGTCGAAGAGCGCGCGCTTCGCTTCGTCATCGTTGCCGAGCCGCGCTTCGATCTCGCTGCGCGTGGGCGGCTCGCCGATCCACAGATCGCCGTCACCTGCCGGACGTAGCACGTCGCGCAATCGGCGAAGCACGTCGCTCATGGCGCGCCAGCCCTCGACATCGCCCGGCGCGAATCTGCGAATTTCCGCCTCGCACCGGTCGTCGTCATCCCAAAGCTGGACGCTCGAGCCGTCAAGGAAGGGAACGAAGAGCCCGTTGACCGCGGGCGTCCACTCGAAGCCGCGCTCGGGCAGATTCAGCTCAGAGACAACGAGCGGGTGCAGCAGCCCGGCCAGATAGGCGCATGGAGACATGCGCACGCCGGGAAATGGCTCCTCGATTGTGCAAGCGCCGCCAACTCGCGCACGGCTTTCGAGCACCAGCACGCGTTTGCCCGCACGCGCCAAGTACGCCGCGCAGGCGAGCCCGTTGTGCCCCGCGCCCACGATCACCACATCCCAGCGCCGCGCCGCGAGTTCGCGCACAGGCGCCGGCAGGCCGATTTCTCCGAGCACAGCAGCGGTAGGCGAATTCACGGCGAGTAGTATCTACCGCGAAGCGCCAAATTAGGAAGGAGTTGGAACGGGAAGGCTTTGCGATCGCGTTTTGCCCTGGCATCACTCCTGTTCTCCGAGGGAATATGTTTTACCCTGTAGCGTGATTCCCCGTTGTAGCCTCCAATAGCCTTGGAGCAGACTAGCCGTTGAGTGGAAGGCCGGCGACGTCCCAGTCGAGGGTGAAGAGGGCGCTATTGGTGGCGATCATGGCGCGATGGCTCGGCAGGAGCGCGAGGCCGACGATATTCGCGCCGCCGAGGACGACCTCGGGCTCGGCCTTCGGCGTGAGGCGCACGACGCCGCGCTTGCCGCCGAACGACGCCGCGACGTAAAGATTGCCGAGGCGGTCGAACGCGAGTCCCTGCGGGCGTCCCAGCCCGCGGAAAAACACCTCTACCTCGCCCGCGGGCGTGATCCGGTAGACGCGATCAAAGCTCGAAGTGGTCGGCCCGGTGACGAACAGCTCGCCCGCCGGGCTGAACGCGAGATGGTACGCCGCCACGGAAGGCTCGAGCGTCGCGAAGACGAAAATCTCGCGGTCCGGACTGATCTTGAAAATCGTGCCGCTGCGGTCGCCCACGTAGAGGCTGCCGTTCTTGTCGAACGCGATACCCGTCGCGGTGCCCATACCCTCGATCCACTGGATCGCGCGGCCGTCGGGGGAGACGCGGTGGATCGTGCCGTCGTTGCGGCAGGAAACGAAAAGATTTCCGTCGCGGTCGATCGCCAGGCCGGTGGGATTCATCAGCTCGGTGATGAATGGCTTCACCGAATGATTCGCGGTGATCTTGTAGAGCGACACCGGAACTTTCTGGCCGCGCTGGCCGCTGAAGGTGATGTAGACGTTTCCGTCCGCGTCCACGGCGGGATTGCCCACCGGATGCAGGTTGTCCGCGATCTGCACGCCGAGCGCCATCGGGAATGGCGCGCTCTCGACGCTGCCCATCCGCACGCGCACTGCGCCGCCCGCCGCGCCGTCGGGCACGCGCGCGATCAGGAAATTGTCCGCGGCCATCACCAGGCTCGCCTCGGCTGAGCCGAACTGCACCTGGGGGCGCGTGTGATTGCGCACGCCGAAGCCGCTGCCCGCGATCGCGACTTCGCCTCCGGGCAGGGCCGCGCTCGGTTTCACGCTTTCGATTCTTGGCGTGCCGTTCGTTCGCAAAGCCGTGCTCACTTTGTGCTCACGTAGTTCCGAGTCGTCACAGCCCCGCCGCTCGCGCGATCCACAATCCAATCGCCGCGTATATCCCGGCGATCCAGTCGTCCGCCATGATGCCCCAGCCGCCCGGCAACGACTCCGCTTGCCGCGCCGGGAAAGGTTTCCATATGTCAAACACTCGAAAAAGTATAAAACCCAGCAACAAATATTTCCAGCTAAGGGCCGCGTGCAGCGTGATGTATCCCAACTGCATATCAACCCAGGACGCCTGCGGCCGCCACCAAATCGGCATCCCGCAACCGAGGAGCAGGGTCAAGTGCTGCCCCGACACTTCATCTACCACGACTCGTTGTGGGTCCTTTTGCGACCAGTAGTTGCCCGCTTGGTTGGCAGACCAGACGCCGACGAGTGCCGCGATCACCGCGATCCAGATTTGAGAACCTAGATACGGATCGAAGTCGCTTCCCCCGAAAACTGAAACAGTTCCAAGCAGCGTATCCTTTGAAACGACTCCAGCCAAAAGTAGAACCAACCAGGGAAACATCGCAAGTAGGAGGCCCGCGAGCGAACCGAATGTCCCCGGAGCTTTCGGGATGTAGCCAAGCCCGCAGGCGGTCGCGATGAAAATCGCGAAGCGCGGCTTGCCCGCCGCGGCGGGCTGGAGCGCAGGCGCGACCGACGCGGCTTCTTGCGGCGCGTCAGTTGGTTCGCTCATCCGCGCCTCGCTCGGGAATTCCGGAATCCGATTCGTCCATGGCGGGCTCGCTGACGACGTACTTCTCGCTCGCCCAGTTGCCAAGATCGAGCAGGCGGCAGCGCTGGCCGCAGAAAGGGAACTCCCTGTCGGTCTCCGAATCGGTAGTCTTCTTGCAGATGGGGCAATGATGCTTCACGCATCGAGCATACCCCAAAGCCCCTCGCGGCGCAGCAATCGGCGCGAATGCGGCTTCGTCGGTCCTTGGCCGTACGAAAGCTGACCTCAACACAGAGAGCAGGGAAGGGCGAACTGAGGAACGGGCGACCTCGAGGAGATTTCGCCGCGTCCTCTGCGTCTCTGCGGTGCGCGTTTTTTGTTTCTCGCTGCTCATTGCATGTAGGGCGCGCATTCGCCAGGCCGGCCAAAATCCAGAAGAACGTAACTCCAGCCGCATTTCAACCGTATCTATAAATAGAGCTGCTCGTGGTGTCGGCGACGGCTTTGAAAAGCAATTATTCCCGGTGAACTGAGCGCACTCGCAAGTTCTACAAACGTGTTGTCCGGTCCCGGGCCAGGCAGGTGGGTAAATGAATTTCAATGAGGTAATCCGCGTAGCCCTCCGCACTCTCAGCCGCAACAAAATGCGCACGCTGCTGACCATGTTGGGAATCATCATCGGCGTGACGGCTGTGATCTGTATTGTCGGCGTCGGCACCAGTGCAAGCGAGCAGGTGCAGGATCAGATTCAAAGTCTCGGCGTGAATATGTTGTTCGTGATGGCGGGCAGCGTGAACTCGGGCGGAATCCAGATGGGCACGGGCGCCACCAACACGCTGATGGTCAGCGACGCTCGCGCCATGCTGCAGGAAATTCCCGTGATCACCATGATCTCGCCGGAGACGGACACCACCGTGCAGGTTGTTTACCAGGGACAGAACTGGGCCACCCGCGATCAAGGTGTCGGCCCCGATTATTTCGACATTCGCAATTGGCCGGTCGTGGTTGGCAGTTCGTTCTCGGAACGTGATGTGGATACTGCCGCCGACGTCTGCGTGATCGGATCGACCGTCGCGAACAAGCTCTTCAACGGCGACAACCCGATCGGCAAGGTGATTCGCGTGAAGACGCTTCCCGTCACGGTGATCGGCGAGCTCGAAACGAAAGGGCAGTCCACCTTCGGGCGCGACCAGGACGACGTGATCATGATGCCGTACACGACGGTGATGAAGAAGCTTGTGGGCGTCGACTGGCTACAGCTGATCACGGCGTCGATCGATTCGAAAAACGACGTCAATTTCGCGACGAGTCAAATCACCGGGCTGCTTCGCCAGCGCCATCACCTGCGCGCTGATGAGGCGAGTGACTTCTCGATCCGCAGCCCCGCCGAAATCGCGCAAACCGTCCGACGAATCTCGCTGATTCTCACTGTGCTGCTCGGAAGCGTCGCCGCTATTTCTCTGCTGGTTGGCGGCATCGGAATCATGAATATCATGCTCGTTTCCGTCACCGAGCGGACCCGCGAAATCGGCGTTCGTATCGCCGTCGGAGCCACCGAAAGCGATGTGCAGCGGCAGTTCCTGAGCGAAGCGATGGTCTTGAGTTTGATCGGCGGGCTGATCGGCATCGTGCTTGGAATCGCATCCTCGATCTGCGTTTCCAAAGCGATGCAGTGGCCCACGGCCGTTTCGCCGCTCTCGGTGGTCGGCGCGGTGGCATTCTCCGCGGCCGTTGGAATATTTTTCGGCTATTACCCGGCGCGAAAAGCCTCGCGCCTCGATCCCATCGAAGCCCTGCGGTACGAATAACGCTGGGACTATTTCTTCGGGCTGCTGGCGGGTGTATTTCCGACGCCGGTGCGATCCTCGGTGGCGATGCCGTGGTTCAGCCCGAGGTGGACGAGCGCGAGGCGCTGCGCGGCGATGTCATACTGCGCCGAGAGGTGCCCGCGGTAGATCGACGCATCGCGATAGTAGCGCTGCATGCGTTCGCCGTCCTTGGCGCCGCTTGAGCTCGAAGTGCGAAAGAGCATCTCGATGGCCTCCCACGCCAGCCGCCCGCCGTGCTCGAGGCTCGCGAAAAGCTCGAGATCTTCCTCCATCGTGAAGGGCGCGCCGCCTTCGAAGCCGCGCCGGCAATATTCCATGTACACATCGCCTGCGTTCAGCACGAGCCGCTTGGCCGCGTTCATCATTCCGAGTGCGAGCCCCAGATAGCGCTGATAGTCGTGGTGCTGATAGCGCGGCACGATCGGCGGATACAGCGTGGTCTTCGAGCGAATGATTCTCTCGTACTCGTCGATTGCCGCGTAGCCGAGGCCCACCAGGATGGCCACGAGTTCCGCGTGAAAAAATGAGAGGCAGCGGCCCGCGTACATCGGATTGCCGTGCAGCCGCGAGCCGGGAGTGCCGTGTGCGATGTCGACGTTGAGCATGTCGAGCGGAATCACGTGGCTCTTCGGGACGCGCGCGCCTTCGATCGCGATCGAGTTCGATCCGCTGCCGCGCATGCCGAGGATCGCGCCCCAATCGTCGAGCATTTTCCACTGCGCGCGTGGGACGAGCGCGATTCCGGCGCGCGGCTTCGCTCCCGGATTTTCGGCGATCAGCACGCTCGGCATGAAGTGCGTCGCATAAGGTGCGCCCGAGGCGTAGCCCCATTTGCCTTTCACGAGCCAGCCGCCGTCGATCGGCGTCGCCGTCCCGGTCGGCGCGGCGACCGAGGGCGCGGAAAAATTTCCGTCCGAGCCGAAGCCTTCCGCCTGCGCTTCTTCGCTGAAATACGAACCGAGCATCAGCGCGTGGCCGGAGCCGACGATCAGGCACCAGGAAACCGAAGGGTCGCCGCGCCCGATTTCGACGGCGATGCGGAAGTACGTCTTCAAGTCGAATTCGTACCCGCCGAAACGCCGCGGCTGCAGGCAGCGGTAAAATCCGGCTTTGCGAAACTCTTCGTGGAGCGCTTCGGAGTGAACGCTGCGGCGCTCGGTTTCGTCCTGCTCGGCGAGGAGCCGCGGCCGCAGCGCGATGGCCCGCTCGACCATTGCGTCCGGAGTCAGTTCCGGCTCAGGCACGGGAACCAATCGCTCGCGGACGCTGGAACTCATGCAATCCCTCTTTCGCCTTTACAAGCGAGGCTCACGCGGATCGCTCGCGGCGCTATTCTAACGGGATGCGAGGATCGGGAAAAGGTTCATCCTCGCGGGAGCGTCTGGCGCAGCGGCGGGCGGCGGCGCGAATTCTACGGCGCGGCCAATGAGATCGTAGTCCTTCGCGCTCGTGACTTCGATTGTGGCGAGTGTGCCAGGCACGGGCAGATCGGCTGCGTCGTTCACGCCTTCAAATTCGGTGATGTAGACCTTGCCGTCGATATCGGGCGCCATACCTTCGTGCCGCGCCTCCCAAATCAGATCCGTGTCTTTCGAAGAGCCTTCGAGCATCACTTGCAGCCGTCGGCCGACGCGGCCGCGCAGCTTGCGCGCGCCGATCTTTTTCTGAATCGACATCAGCCCGTTGCGGCGGCGCGCGATCGTCTTCGCATCGACTTTTTCGTCGAGCGAAAAGCTCCTCGCGGCATCTTCGTCCGAATAGCTGAATACGCCCATCCAGTCGAATTCCGCCGCGCGGACGAAATCGCACAGCTCGCGAAACTCCGCGTCCGTCTCGCCCGGGAAGCCGACGATGAAGGATGTGCGAATCGACACGCCAGGAATCGTCTCGCGAATCCGTTCCAGCATCTTCAGGAACGCGTCGGCGTTCGACCCGCGCTTCATTCGCGCGAGGACGCTGCGGCTCGCGTGCTGCAGCGGGATATCGAGATATTTGGCGAGCCGCGGATGCGCCGCGATCGTCTCGAGCAATTTCTGCGTCACGCGATTTGGATAGCAGTAGAGGAAGCGGACCCAGTGCAGGTCCTCGATCCGCGCCAGGCGTTCGAGCAGCGTGGGCAGCCCGTCGCGCAGGCCGAGGTCTTCGCCGTAGAACGTCGTATCTTGCCCGATCAGCGAAATCTCGCGGACGCCGGCCGCGGCGAGATTTTCCGCCTCGCGCACCACCGACTCGAATCGCCGGCTGCGGAATTTTCCGCGCAGCTGCGGAATCACGCAGAAAGTGCAAGGGTGGTCACAGCCCTCGTTGATCTTGATGTAGGCCGTGTGGCGCGGCGTGGTGAGAATGCGCGGCGTGAGGTCGTGATAGAGGTAGGTGGGCGATTCGCTTGCATCCGCGCCCGCGCTCACCTCGCCTTCGCACGCGGTGAGAATCTGCTCCACTTCGCCGGTGCCGATCACGGCGTCGACTTCCGGAATCTGCTCGCGAATCTGATTGCGGTAGCGCTCCACCATGCACCCGGCGACGATCAGCTTCTGCGCGCGGCCGAATTTCTTGTACTCGGCCATCTCGAGAATCGAATTCACGGATTCCTGCTGCGCGGGTTCGATGAAACTGCAGGTGTTCACGACGAGGACTTCCGCTTCGTCTGCGCGCGGCGTGAGCTCGTAGCCCGCGCGCGCGAGAATGCCCATCATCACCTCGCTGTCGACCAGGTTCTTCGGGCATCCCAGACTGACGAATCCGACCTTCGGCATCTCAGCGCGTCCTCTGCGTTACCTGTAAAGGACCAATTCTAGCACGCCGCGCCGCGCGCTCGTGCGGACCTTCCTGTCACAGCGTCGCACCGTGGCACGCGTTTGTAGCGGCCGCCTTGCTTTTAGGCGGGCGCCTTCGGCTGCTAGAACCGTAACGTCGCCTTGCAAGCAGTCGGGTTCAGCAGAAGATCGAGCGCGTTTGCGGCGCCGACAATAAAAATATTGGCTCGCGAAAGCGCGTCCAGCGCGCAGCCTTCGCCGTTGTCGACGGCGATCGCAATTCCGCCGCCTTCCTTCACCGCCTGCAGCAGCAGCCGGTCGTTATTCCCGTTCCCCAAAGCAGCCACATTCGGCAGTTTGAAGCGCCGCGCAAAATCGCCCTTCTCGATATCGTGCCTCTTCCGCTTCAACATGTTCGGCACGGCAATCCCTTTGAGCTGCTGGCGCGCGGTTCCGTAAGAGTCGGCGGTGATGACCTCGATATCGACGAGTTTCATCAGCCGGCGCAAACGCGACCTCGCGCCCGGAACCAGCTTGCCCCGGCAGGAGAGGGTCCCCGTGTAGTCGCTGACAATCGTGTGAATCACCCGCCGCCCGAATCCCGGAATATCAATCACGACTCCAGGTTTTCCCATGCTGATCTCTCCAAGACGTCCCGCGACCGAAAGCTTACACTCTCTAAGTCGCCTTAGGACGCGCGATTTGGCATATTTTAAGAACGCGACGGGGTGAGTCCATGAAGCCTAAGAAAAAGGCCGCTTCTCGAGGGTCGCGGCCGTCCGCCAGAAAACGCAAGGCGGTGATCGAGCCCGCGAGGTTCGCCACGGTCCGCGAAATCGCGCTTTCTCTGGAAAATGTCGAGGAAACCACGTCCTACGGCACGCCGGCGTTCAAGATACGGGGCGGCGCGGGGTTCACGCGGCTGCATCAGGATGGCGAATCGCTGGTGGTGAGAATGGATTTCGAGCAGCGCGAAGCTCTGATGGCGCACGATCCCGAGACGTACTACATCACGGATCACTATCTGAATTACGAGTGGATTCTCGTCCGGCTGTCGCGCGTTCACCCGGACGCCCTGCGCGATCTGCTGCGAGGTGCCTGCCGCTTCGCCGCCGCCGGGAGCAAACGAGGTTTGGGGCGTCGGCAAGTATGATCTGCGGCGGGCGTCGCGTCGAGATCAGTTCCCCGGGAGCATCGTCCGCAACGTATCTTTCAGCCGGTATACGACGGTCTGCTGCGGATTGAGGCCGACAATTCTTTCGTGAATGAATCCATCCGGATCGATCACGATGTAGGTTGGGAACGCATTCACCGCGAATTCTTTGCGAATGCGGCCGTCGCTATCCCAGTACTGCGGCCATTCCATATTCTTCTTGGCGATGAAATCGCGCCACGCCTGGCGGTCGTCATCCGCGCTGAAGCTGATGAGAACCAGCTCGGACGATCGATATTTTTTCGCGAGATCCTTCAACTCGGAAACGGATTCCCTGCAAGGCCCGCACCAGGTAGCCCAGAAATCCATCACGACGACTTTGCCGCCGAGTTGATCGAGCGAAATCTGCTGGCCGTCCAGTGTTTGAACCTTGAAGTCGGGAGCGAGCGCTTCTCCGGCGTGTTCCGGATGGGCGATCAGTTTCCTGGCGTAGCCGGCGTCTGGGCCGTCGGGGGCCACTCGCAAATAGCTGTTGAGTTCTTCGATCCCTTCGGCTTTCTGCGATTCCTTCAAGAGAGTGACCCCAAGATTGAGGTGGGCCATCGCGTCGTCTTTCTCAAGTTCGAGGGCCGCGCGGTATTCGGACTCAGCGGCTTTCAGTTGTTTCGGATCGTCTCCAGTTTGTTGCAGAAGATTGCCCTTGAGCGTGTGGCTCGCAACGCGAAGACTGTCGTCTCCAGCACAAGAAATCGCCTTATCGCAGCTTTTTACCGCCGCTTCCATGTCGCCGAGCCTGCTTTCGGCTATCGCCAATCCGAAATAGCATTCGGCGCACGCATCGTGCCGCAGCTCGTTGGCCTTCTTGAACGCAGCGACCGCGTCCGGGTAGTGGTGCGAACTCAGATCGGCGGTGCCCTGCTTGATCAGATCGGCTGCTGGATCGACGGCGGCCGTTTGGCATACTGCAGGCCGCGGGAAGAGAATCACGCACGCCACCAGGGTCAAGGCCGGCGCGCGAAACACTTTGAAAGCTTGGAGGAGCATCCGGGTTTACACCTCCAGTGAGTAATGGTGCCGCCAATAATGCCACAGATTTGCGTCGGCGGGGATCCTTAGTTTCCGGGCGTTCATCGCGCGGGCCTGCGCGAGCGCATGAGGTCGCGGATCGAGCGCAGCAGCGACGACATCTGCTCGATTGGCGCGGGATGGCTGCCGAAGCGCGCCGACTGATACAGCTCCGTGAGCTGGGCGACCGGTGCGGAAACGTCGGGCGCGGGGATCGCGGCGGCAAATTCGAGCGGCGTCTGCGAGGGCGATTTCTTCCAGCCGCGCCTTTCGAGCAGGCGCAGCATTTCGGTGTACTCGAGGGCGGCAAGCGACGCCGTCAAATTGCCGGCGCGGCGTGCGCGCAGGCTCCAGCGCGCGAATGCGTAGCGGAGCATCCACTTGCCGCGCAGCACGAGCAGGACGGCCACGACAGAATCAGCACACCCGGCAAAAACCAAGGCGAGGCTTCGATCCTGCGATCCAGACCCATGAGCGCGTGCATCAGCGCATCCCGCTTCCGGCGGTAGGAATCGTGCACGCGGTCGCCCCAGCTCCGTGACGAGTGGTCCAGCTTCTGGCCCAGCGTCATCTGGTGGGAAAAATCGTAATTGATCACCCACTCGCCCCAGGTGAACTGGAACCAGTCCCAATACATCGATAGCCGGCCGAAAAAGCCGGAATGCTCGCCGGAGCCGGGCGGCGTGGGATCGAACGTGATCCAGCCGTAGGACGGGAAATAGACTTCCACCCAGGCGTGCGCGTCGCTCTCGCGAACGATGTAGTCGCCGCCGACGTCGTTGTATTCGCCGGGCAGGAATCCGGTGACGTAGCGCGCGGGAATTCCGATCGAGCGCAGCATGATCGTCATCGCGGAGGCGAAATATTCGCAGTGGCCGGAGCGGCGCACGAAAAGGAAATTCGCGAGCGGATCGTTCGCGCGCGGCCCGGAAAGATCGAGCGTGTAGGCGTAATGCGTGTTCAGATAGCTCTCGACATTCGCGGCCTTGTCGTATTCGTTCTTCGAGCTCGCGGTGATCTGGCGGCCAGCGCGGGAATGCGCGGATCGAGCGGCGGTAGCTGCAGATAGGTGCTGCGAATCGCGAACGGGAAAATCGCCTCGACGCTTTGCGCAGTTCGGGCGCGGGAACCGCGGGGACGCGCGAAAAGCCGTCGTAACTCATCTTGAAATTGTTGTGGAGCGGATTGAAGAGCGAGCCAGTCCGGTCAAGGAACAGATAATTCGGATGTGCCGATTCCCCGGGAACGCCGCCTTCTCGGCCGAATCTTCCGCGGATCATGCGAGGGCGCGGGGCGATGAAGATCGCGTCGGTCGCGATGGGCTCCATCAGAACCGTGTAGCGCAACGGTAGGAGTCGGCGGCCGAGAGAATCGAAGCGCCGAGAAAATCGTTGCCCTTGGGTGGGAGCAACAAATCGCCGAAAACGTATTCGCCGCCGGTGTCCCGCGGGATCAGCGTCTGGTCCTGCTTGGGAGTGAACCAGCGCTCGCCGTCGAAATTCGTCAGCACGATGCCGCGCCAGTGCATGTCTTGCGGCGCGGTTCGGATCGCCGTCGACGTGAATGCGCATCACCACGGCCGAGCTTTGCTGGATCTGGCCGATTGCACCGAGCTCGACGTTGTCCGTAAAGCCGGTCATCAGGCCGGGCTGAAGATTGAACGCGCTCAGATAGCCGGTGGTGAAGCGCGGAATCACGAAAAACAGCACGATGCCGACCGCCAGCACGCTGAACGCCACCAAGCACCGACGTGGCGCCGAGCGCGCGTTCCATCTGGCGCGCGACCGGCGAGCCCGGCTCGAACGGCTGCGAAACGGCTCCGGCGGCGCTGCGCCGAATTTCCAGCGCGACGAATGTCGAAACCGAAAGCACCAGAAAAACCGCCAGCGCGACCAGAAAGCCCGTTTCGACCGTCAGAATCGCCGACGCCAGCATCGACGTCACCGCCAGCACCGCCAGAAAGGCGTAGTCGCGGTTCGTGCGCGCCGAATAGAGGCGCACGAGCGTCGCGAAGAGCAGCAAGTGAATCGCCGAAAGCAGCGCGGCATAAAGCGGCGGGTTCGGCGCGTCCGCCGCGAGGCCGCGCGAGAACACCCACAGATCGAGCGGGAAAAACAGAAAATAGGCGAGGACGAGCCACGTGGCGACGCGCGCCGAAAGCTCGGGCCCGCGCCCCTGCCAGACGCGAACGCCCTTGTAGAGCAGCGCGGCGATGGGCGCGAACGTAGAGATAGATCGAGCTTGCCGGTCGAGACCACCGCGAGCACGCCCGTCGCGACCAGCAGGAAGAGCGAAATTTCGAAGTAGCGGTGGAGCGCCGGCAAGCCGTTCCGCGAGCGGAAGGCGCCCAGACATCGCAGGCGGTGGCGCAGATTGTGGCGCGGCGGAGGCCATGGCGGTCGACTTACGATGCTAGCACTCGCCGCCCGCCGGCACACCGGATGCGCCGCCACGCTGACTATCGTCGAATCGCGCTAGACGGCCTGCTCACGAGCGCCGCGGCGATTTTGCGAGTCGCGCTGGAGACGGGCAGCTGGCGCAGCCGGTCGAGCGCGCAGAATGCGCGTGCGCGGGCGCTTCGGCAGCTGCGCGACGCGCGCGAGAAAGGGCAGCAGCGTCATATTGCGAAACGTGACGCCGTGGCGCGCAGCGGGCAACGCCTCGAGGTCGAGCGATGCAGCATCGAGATCGAGGGTTTCGTTCGAGATGTGCGGCGAGCTCTTGCTGCGCGTGTCGCCTTACTTCGACGGCAGGGAATTGCCACATGCGCGAAAAAAGCACGCCGTCGTGCGCGCCGGGGTCGCTGCACCAGCAGCGTGCGCCCGCGCGGGTCGCGCAGAATCGCGGCGGCGATGCGGACACGCACCGGGCGCGCGTTTCTTGCGCGGCGCCGGAATTTCGCGGGTCAGCGCCGCGCGCGCGCGCGGCACCAGCGCGCGACGCGGACACGCCTCGCAGCGCGGGATTTGCGGCGTGCAGATCGTCTCGCCGAGTTCCATCAGCGCCTGATTCCAGTCGCCCGGCGCGCATGCGCGGAAGCCACGGCGCGAGGTGATCCTGCGCGGTTGCCGCAAGCTCGCGCCAGCGCCGCGGCGCGCGCAGGTCGCCGCGAACGGCGCCGAGTCGCGCCAGCACGCGCGCCACGTTGCCGTCGAGCACGGCGAGCGGCACATCGTACGCGATGCTCAGCACCGCGGCGGCCGTGTAGCGCCCGATGCCCGGCAGCGCGAGCGTCGCGTCGAGAGTGCGCGGAAATTCGCCGCCATGCCGCGCCACAATTTCCTGCGCCGCGCGATGCAGATTTCGCGCGCGGCTGTAATAGCCGAGCCCGGACCACAGCTTCAGCACATCGTCTTGCGGCGCGCGCGCCAGCGATTCGACCGTCGGGAATCGTTTCGAGGAAGCGCTCGTAGTAGGGAATCACGGCGGCGATGCGCGTCTGCTGCAGCATGATTTCCGCGACCCAGATGCGATACGGATCGCGGCTCGCGCGCCAGGGCAGATCGCGCCGGTGCGCGCGAAACCAAGCGAGCAGGCGCCGTTGAAAATTCTTTCGCGCGCGCGGAGTGAGCGAGCCGTGCATGCGGGCGTATTGTCGCACGAATCTCACGAGGTGACGGGCGCACGGCCCTTCAATTACAGCTGATCGATGAAAAGAAAATAGGAGGAGGACCAGAGCGCGGTGGGAATCGAGCGCTGCGGGCGGCGGTGAGGATGATTTTGAAAATTTCGCGGTCGTTCGACGAGGTCATCGAGAAACGCGCCGCCGGCGGCCGACGTTTCCGGCTCGAGCAGCGCCAGCTCGCGCAGCGTGTCGTAGATGATTTCGCCGGCCGGCGCCATCGGCGTGAAGTAGCGGTCCGTGCGGAACTGCATCACGGAACGAATCTCGTGAAAATGCCAGGCGATGCAGGCGGCCATCGAGACGGCGCGCTCGAATCGCTCGTTCGTGTTCCGCGGCGGCGAGCTCGCCGAGATCGCGCGCGGGGCGGCCCGACAAACGGATCGAGCACGAGCATCACGCGGCGCTCGTCCTCGCGCGCGAATTCGCGACCCATCAGCGGCCCGGCTTCGCGGTCACTTTCCAATCGACGAAGCGCGCGCTGTCGGTGGGCATGTATTCGCGCAGCGAATGCAGCTCGTGGCCGCGCCCGCGAAAATGGCTGGCCATTTCGCCGCTCAGCAGCGGCAGCACTTCGTAGAACTGCTCGGTCGGCTCGACGCGCGGATAGACGACGATTTCGATATCGGAATCGACTTCGCCGCGTTTTCTCAAAGAAGCCGAAGGGGAAGCGCGTGCGGATGCCGAAGGCGTCCTGGCGGTAGACGCCGCGGCGCGGAAAGCGCAGCTCGACTTTCTGGCGCGACAGCGCTCAGCTGCGGAATGTAGGGAAAGAAAACCGGCGCGTCAGAATCTCGGCAGGCGTTTTGCTGCGCTTCGTCTCGCCGACCACGCGCAGCGAAAACGACGGCCAGATCTGCTTCTCGTTGCGCAGTTCGATTTCGGCGAGCACCGGCTGCTCGGCGAAAATGTGCTCGGGCAGGTCGAATTTCAGCTCGATGCCGGTGAGCACGGCGCGCGAAAGCACGCCCGAAATCAGAATGCCGCCGAGCAGCAGGCGAGAATCATGAAGAGCAGGTTGTTGCCGGTGTTGACGGCGGCGAGAATCAGGATGAAAACGGCGACGAGATAGATGATGCCGTCGCGCGTGAGGCGGTAATCGACCTGTAGGCGATCCAGCGCAGGCTGGTGCGCCGCGCCAGCGCCGGAACGATCGTGATCGCCACCCAGCCGGCCATGCCCAGCGCGAGAACGGTGGTGACGGCGGCGAGCAAGATGCGTCCCTGCTGGCCACGGCGGCGGAAAAAAGCGCGAGCACGAGCGCCGCCGAAAGCGCCAGCATCGCGATGCCGAAATTGCGCCAGCCGGGCCGGTCGCGATTGCGCCACCAGCGTGCCGGACGAAGCCGGGTGAATTGTGCGCGTTGCTTGCGGAACTCATCTCAGTGTGTCTCCGCCCGCGGCATGCTTAGAGCGGAACGCGCGTGGTCTCGAGAATTTCGCGGAGGATGGCTTCGGCCTGCTCGGATTTCTTCTGCGTGGAGACGTAGCGCGAGCTGACCACGACGCGGTGCGCGAACACGGGAACGATCAGCCGCTTGAAATCGTCGGGCAGGCAATAGTCGCGGCCTTCGAGGAAGGCGCGCGCCTGCGCGGCGCGGTGCAGCATCACGGCGCCGCGCGGGCTGACGCCGAGGCTCGAGCTGCTCGGTCTGCCGCGTGCGGTCGACGATTTCGAGCGCGTAATCGAGCAGGCTGTCGTCCACTTTCACTTGCGATGCGGCTTCCTGCATGGCGACCACGTCGGCGGCGTCCATGATCGGCGCGATCTGGTTCGGCTGACCCGCCGCGGAATCGATTGCGGATGATTTCCTTTTCGCTGGCGCGCGAGGGATAGCCCATGCGGATGCGCATCAGGAAGCGGTCGAGCTGCGATTCGGGCAGCGGATACGTGCCGTGATGCTCGATCGGATTCTGCGTGGCGAGCACGAGAAACGGCTTCGGCAGCGGGTGCGTGTGATTGTCCACCGTGATCTGCGATTCGTTCATCGCTTCGAGCAGCGCGGATTGCGTTTTCGGCGTGGTGCGGTTGATTTCGTCGGCGACGATGATGTTCGCGAAGATCGGCCCCGGCTTGAATTCGAATTCCTGCGCAGCGGGATTGAAGACGCTGACGCCGATCACGTCGCTCGGCAGCATGTCCGAAGTGAACTGGATGCGCTGGAACGAGCAGTGAAACGAGCGCGCCAGCGCCTGCGCGAGGGTGGTCTTGCCGACGCCGGGAACGTCTTCGATCAGCAGATGGCCGCGCGCGAGCAGCGTGGTGAGCGCGAGCTGGATCACGTCTTCCTTGCCCTTCACCACGCGGGCGATCGAGCGCTGAAGGTCGGCGAGGCGGCTGCTGGCGACGGCAGTCGTGACGTTGGCGGCGGTTTGCAATTCCCTGGGCCTTCTGCTACAAAAAGTGAGAATCCGTGGGCGACTAGCTCAGTGGTTAGAGCGCTCCCCTCACACGGGAGAGGTCCAAGGTTCAAGTCCTTGGTCGCCCACCATGCCCCGCTTTGATTCTCCCACGGCACGGATGGCTGCCTGTAATGCGATTTCGGCCGCGTGTGCTCAAGTCTTCCACGCTGCGCGGCCAGCGAGTACGATGATGCGTTGGGCCGGAGCCGACAATGATCCAAATACTGCGGTTTCTGAGGGTGCTCGCGCTCGGCGCGTGGATCGGGGCGATCATCTATTTTGCGGCGTTTGTGACGCAGGGCGCGTTCTCGGTGTTGCCCAGCCAGGACGAAGCCGGGCTGCTGGTTGGTTTCACGCTCGGCGGCCTGCACCTGAT
Source organism: uncultured Acidobacteriota bacterium (assembly GCA_963836125.1). Classification (GTDB taxonomy): domain Bacteria; phylum Acidobacteriota; class Terriglobia; order Acidiferrales; family UBA7541; genus Palsa-295. Next base: position 341,646 of record CAWIIK010000011.1, on the reverse strand, counting down.
GGGCCTGATCGCGGCCGCGATATTCATCGTGGCTTCCGTGGCGATCGGGAAATCGCTGAAGGCGTTCGTCGAGCCGGCCGTGATCGGCGTGATTCTGATGGCGGTGCTGACGATTGCGTCGCAGGACTACGTGATTCCGCGGATGAATGTGCTGCGGACGCAGATGGTGTCGATCCAGGCGACGCCGGGAAACGATCCGCGGCGCGTGGAGTTCGGCCGGCTGCATCGCATTTCCGTGGACCTGGAGGCCGGCGTGCTGCTGATCGGATTGGCTGCGCTGTTTTTCGCGACGAGGGTAAAGACAGTGGCGAGTGACGCCAGCCACTCGCCTTCTCCGTGATCTCTGCGTCTCAGCGGTGAATCTTTCCCTCTGTTGCCAGTCCAGCGGAGCATAGGATGTCGCGCTGAAGACGGCGGCGTTACATTTAAACCTTTGGGCGCTTCTTTGGGGCAAGACGTTTCCTGGCGACGATACGCTTCTTCTTCGCGACAATTTTCCCTTTCGTCTTGGCTTTCGTGATTTTGCGGGCGGCGGGGCCGGCGAGCTCGACGGCGCGCCACATGTACCAGCTCGCGACCGTGCGATACGGGCGCCAGCGTTCGCCGAATTTCAGCAGCTCCTTCGGCTTGGGAATGCTTTTCTTGCGATACGTGAGCGCCCATCCTTTCTGCACTCCGTAATCGTGGATCGGAAGCACGTCGGGGCGGCCGAGGCGGAAAATCAGGAACATCTCGACGGTCCACGCGCCGATGCCGCGGACGGAAGTCAGGCGGTCGACGAGCTCCTGGTCGGACATTTGGGCGGCTTCGTCGAGCGTGGGAACGACGCCGTCGATGGTTTTCTGCGCGAGGTCGCGGACGGCGACGATCTTCGCGTGCGAGAGGCCGACCTTGCGCAGCTTTTGCGTTGAGACGCGGAGGAGCTCCTGCGGAGTGGGGCAAAGACCGTTCGAGCCGAGCGCATGGATGCGCGAGAAAATCGCCCGCGCGGCCTTGCCGGCGATGCTCTGATGAACGATGGCTTCGAGGAGCGATTCGTAGACACTGTCGCATTCGTCGAGTTTGAATCGAAACGCGCCGACGCGCCCGATGAGCGCGGCGAGGTGCTTGTCTAGCCGCGAAAGATGCGCATGCGCCTCGACGTGATCGAAGGGCAGCGCGAGGAGGCTCGTTTCCGCGTTCATAGCGTTCGGAAGGATAGCGCGCGGCGGCAGAAGGCACAACGACGCGATTGACCTCGAAGTTTGCTTCGCCGTGCGATGCGTCGCCGTGCTCCGTGCTAGTATCGAAAGCTTATGCAAACAGGAATTATCGGGCTGCCGCAGGTAGGGAAGACGAGTCTGTTCCGAATACTGACGCGGGCGAGGGTGGAATCGCGTAGCGCGCCGAATCAGGCGCACGTGGGGATTGCGCGCGTCCCGGATGCGCGCGTGGCGAAGCTGGCCGAGGTGTTCAAGCCGAAGAAAATCACGTACGCGACGATCGAGTACGTCGATATCGGCGGGCTGCAAAAGGACCGCGAGAAAAACTCGGCGTCGCTCGTCCCGCTGCGCGAGGCGGACGCGCTGGCGCACGTCGTGCGCCTGTTCGAAAATCCGGCGGTGCCGCAGGAAGGCGGATCGCTCGACGCGCTTCGCGACATCGTGAACGTCGATCTCGAGCTGATCCTCAACGATCTCGAGCAGGCGTCGAAGCGGATGGAGCGGCTCGAAAAGGACATTAAGAAAAAGAAAGACCCGCAGCTCGAGGCTGAGCTCCAGGTGCTCACGCGCTGCCGGCAAGCGCTCGAAGCCGAGACGCCGCTGCGCGAGTTGGAGTTCGCACGCGCCGAACAGAAGATGCTAACGGGCTTTATGTTCCTGACTCAGAAACCGATGATTTACGTGCTGAATTTGGGCGACGAAGAGGCGACGGAGATCGATCGAGTGGTCGAGAAGTACAAGCTCGAAAAGCTTTCGACGAAGCCGCAGGCCGCGGTGGTGCCTTTCTGCGGAAAAATAGAGGCGGAGCTGGCCGAGCTCGACGACGCCGAGGGTGCCGAGATGATGAAGGCGTACGGCCTCGCGGAATCGGGGCGCGACCGGCTAATCCAGGCGACGTACCGGCTGCTGGGATTGATCTCGTTTCTGACGTGCGGCGAACCCGAGTGCCGCGCGTGGACGATCGAGCGCGGTATGACCGCGCAGGAAGCCGCCGGCGCCATCCACAGCGACATTCAGAAAAATTTCATCAAGGCGGATGTGGTGAATTGGGAGGGCCTGCTGAAGGCGGGGAGTTTTGCAGCGGCGCGCGAGAAGGCACAGGTCCGCCTCGAGGGAAAAGAGTATATCGTCCAGGATGGCGACGTAATCTTGTTCCGCCACGGCGGATGAGATGATCGGAGCTTGTAGCTCCGGCATTCAGACCGAGAAAAGCTGGGCCTTAGAGAGTCTGTGTGACAGCGCGCCAATCTTTGTAGGTCGAGGCTGGAAGCCACGACATAAGCCGCGCAAACGAGGAAGGCTTCAGCGGCTGAAGTTCCGATTTCGGAGTTGTCACACATTAGACTTGTAGCTTGGAGAGCGCGCAAAAGTGTCGGGCGAGACAACACGGCTGTTGGTGGCGCTCCTGCTGGGGTTGACGGCGGCGGGCGCGAACGTAGCTGGCGGACTGCTCATCGTCCGCCGGCAATGGTCGCGCCACTACCTGAAATATTTCATCGCGCTGGGCGCGGGCTTCATGCTGGCGACGGCGATGCTGGAGATGATTCCGGAATCGGTGAAGCTGCGGGAAGACAGCAGCTCATTTTTCTTCCACGATACGAGCGTCGTATTCGTGTTCGTCCTCGGCGGATATTTTCTGGTGCACTTTTTCGAGCACACGGTCGCGCCGCATTTTCATTTCGGTGAGGAAACTCACCACGAAGAAATCTCTCACGCGCATGCGAGCTACGCCGCGCTGCTCGGATTGATGATCCACACGTTTTTCGACGGCGTGGCGATCGCCTCCGGGCTGCTGGTTTCGACCTGGCTGGGTGGCGTGATCTTCATCGCAATCTTCCTGCACAAGATTCCCGAGGGATTTACCGTGTCGTCGCTGATGCTGGCGAGCGGGCAGAGCCGGCAGATGGCCCTGGTTTCGTCGGCGATACTCGGCGCGACGACGCTCGGCGGGATGGTGCTGATGTTCGTGCTGCGGGGCACGGTGGCAGACGCGCTGCCGCTTTCGGCAGGCGTCACGCTCTACGTGGCCGCCTCGGATTTGATCCCGGAAGTGAATCGCGAGCCCGCGCCTGCGATGGCGATCCTCGTCTTCGTCGGCGTAGCGATTCTGCTCGCATTGAAAGCCCTATTTCACGTCCAGTGAGGAGTTGGGATGCGAACGCTGGAAACAGAATCCGATCGCGAGTCGATTGCCGGGCGAATCTCCGCGCTCACTTCGTCCGATCAGCGGCTGTGGGGAAAAATGTCGGCGCACCAGACGCTGTGCCATCTTTGCGATTCCTACAAACTTGTGCTTGGCGAAAGGTCCGTCAATATGGCGACTGGATTCCTGCAGCGGACCCTGATCAAATTCATCGCGCTGCGAGCGCCGATGAAATGGCCTCACGGCGTGTCGACGCGTCCGGAGATGGAGCAGGGGGCGGGCGGCACGGCGCCCGTGGAATTCGAGCGAGACCGCAGCCAATTGCTTTCCATCATTGATCGATTCTGCAGCAGCGCGATCGATCCCAAAATCCGGCATCCGATCTTCGGTCCTATGACGCGCCCGGAGTGGATGCGGTGGGGATACCTGCACGCCGATCATCACCTGCGACAATTCGGAAGATAACGGCAGCACGTCCGCAAAGAACCGCAGCGGCGCTCGCGAAACCCGTCAAAAGCCGCCGAAATCGCCCTTTCTTGGCTTTTTGAGGCGGGTTTAAGCCCCCGCTAAGGGGATGCTCCATGCACGTCTTACTCCCATCTTTTCGACTAATAATGTTGTCTAGTCAACATCCGGCCGGAGTGTCGGCTTTCCGTAAGTAGGATACAGCGTGAACTCAAGCCAGACACCGAGATTACCCGTGAGCCGTAGAAGCTCCGGCGGGAAGCACTTGCTCTGAACCGCAACATCGCGTTCTTCGATTCCGAAATCCAGAGAAACTCTATCGACTCCCGGAAAACGGACGAGGTGCCCAAGTTCGCGTTGATTCTTTTCGAGAAACTGGATTGCGTCTGCGATTTGCGCTTGGAGCTTGGAAAAATCCGCTTCGCTTGCGACCGCGTGGAAACCTGACGCATCGGGAATCCGACCGCCGGACCGTGGGTATTGCGGCTGCCCTCGCCGAACTACAACCATGGGCTTTAACGTCGACGTGGACAAGAACTCATCGACAGCAAAGTCAGCGCCTCTTACCCGCAGGACACATGACACCCAGCCTCCTCGGAAACTCACGCTAGTTTGAGTTGGCTGACGATTTCGGCGAGCCAATCTTCGAGGAGCAAGCGTTGATCGCGCGACATTTCGGTGAAGGCGATACCCATTCCGGAGCTCGGATGGCAGTAGACTACCTTGCCCTTGGCTTCGAAGACGCCCTGATCCCTTAAGATTCGCAATCCGACCAGCGTCTCCTCGGGGAACGGATTAAAAGCGTCGACGTAGCATCCGCCAAGGCCAATTTCCGACGTGCGGGCTGAGAGCCGTGCGTCGGAACCCAGGTCGGTGACCTCCGCAGACGCGACGAGGGGACAGCGCTTAACGGCGCGGCGCGTGGCGTGTTGAGGGAACTTGCTTCTTCGAGTCATCAATGATCACCGGCGCGCGGCAATTTTGTCACAGCGCAAGGCACCTATTCCTTCGGTCATCCTCGGCCTCAATTCAATCCAAAGCTACCATGACAGAGGCTCCAGTTGCGCAAGTCGGTATGACGGGCGTTATCGCAAACTAAACAGTGCCGGGAAATTGGAAATTCAAAACGCGAAACCCGAGGCTCGAAGCTGATCGTGCCACCCTTCCCTTTTTTAGCGGCTTGTGGAGCGACACGCGGAGTTCTAGGCGCAAATGGTTTAAATACAGGCAGTTACCGCATGGCGGCGCCGCGCACCTGTACCTTCGACCGGTTTCGCTTTGGAATGACTGGATGCGGTGCAACTTTATGGTGGAGCAGGTGTTAGATAAGCTGTGGAGGCCATGGCGAGGAGCGACGTCCAACTGATGCTGGACGTGAAGGCCGGGGACGACGCGTCCTTCGACTTTCTATTGCAGAAGTATCGCTCGCCGCTGATCAACTTCCTCCACCGGATGGTGCGCGACACGGCGACGGCCGAAGACCTCGCGCAGGAAGTTTTTCTGCGCGTCTACCGCGCACGGAAGCAATATACTCCGAGCGCGAAGTTCACGACGTGGCTCTTCCGGATCGCGACGAACCTGGCGCTGAATTCGGTGCGCGACAACCGTTACGCGAAGCTGGCGGTGCCGCTCGATGCGCCGATGGACGAAGATGCCGCGCCCATGGAATTGCCGGCGCCGGTGATGCGCATCGACGAGCACATGATCGAGCGCGACCGCACGGAGTTCATCCGCAGGGCCATCGCCTCGCTACCGGAAAAGCAACGCGCCGCCGTGCTGCTGCATAAGTACGAAGAGATGGATTATGGAGAGATCGCCAGAATTCTGGATTGTTCGGAAAGCGCGCTGAAGTCGCTGTTGTTCCGCGCCTACGAAAGCCTGCGGATGCAACTGGCGCCGCTCGTGGCGCAGCCAGTGGAGCAGCGCGCAGGTGAAGGAAGGCCATCATGAAGTGCGAAGACGTTTCAAAGGAATTGATTGCGTATCTGGACGGCCGGGCCAGCTCGGCTGAACGGCAGAAGGTGGAAGGCCATCTAGAGGGCTGCTCAGCCTGCCGGAACCACGCGGCCGAGATGCGCAAGGTGTCGACGCTGCTGGGTGAGCTGCCGGCGATCGAGCCGTCTTTTGGTTTTGACGCGCGCGTGAGGCAGCGTGTGGCGGCCGAGCCGCGGCGGAACTGGTTCGAGAGGTTCGTGCCCGCGCCGCGGCCGGCGTTTGCGGTGGCTCTCCTGATCGCGCTGACCGTGCTGGTAGCGAAGCTGCCATCGAACCGCACTCCCGCGCCGTCGATTGCGACGGCCAGCGCCCAGGAACAGGAAGAGGATTTCAATGCGATCCAGAATCTCGGCGTGCTCGAGAATTACGACGTCTTGACGAAGTTCGATGCGCTCGCGGAAACGCCGGCGACGAATTCGTCGCAGCCGGATGGCAAGGCGCAGCAAAGCGACGAGAGCAATGATTAACAGATGCTTCATAAACGTTCGCGGGAAGAGGCTCGGGGCAAAAGCCCCCGTACAGTGCCCGCTGATCGTGGGGCTGAGGCCCCACGCTTTCACCCTCCGTACGGCAGGGCTGAAGCCCTGTCGTTCCGCCGCGAATGTGCTGGGATTGTTTCCTGTGGAGATGTGCAAGTGAAGCGATGGCTTTCCATTTTCGCGATCTGCGCGGGGCTCCTGGCGGGGCTTGCGCCGCAGACCGCTCGGGCGCAGAACGGCCAGCGCTGGCGAGCGTGGCGCGCACGGCGGCAAGCGCTCGCCGTGGCGCAGAGGCAGAGGGCCAACGAGAATGGCGCCCGGCATCCGGGTGCGAATGGCGGAGCGCGCCAACCGAATCCGCGCGCCGAGGCAGGGCTTCCGCCGAAATGGGTCGAGAATCTGCGGGACATGCCTCCAGACCAGCAAGAACGCTTCATGCAGAACAACGAGAAGTTCCAGAGCCTTCCGCCGGAGCGCCAGGCGCAGATCCGCAAGAACCTCGAGAAGTGGAACAGTCTCTCACCGGAACAGCAGGGCCGGATTCACGCCACCGAACGGATGCTCGAAAATCTGACTCCGGAACAGCGCGAGCATTTCCGGAACGACATCGTTCCGGCGCTGGCGGCGATGCCGCCGGGGCGGCGCGCACGCGTGATCGGCCACTGGCGCCGACTGCAGGGAATGACGCCCGAGGAGCAGCAGGCGGCGTTGAACGATCCGCGGTTCATGCAGGGGTTGAGTCCGGACGAGCAGGGAATGGTGCGCGACCTGAATTCGCTGGGCGCGCCGCCTCCGCAGTAGTTCGTGGTTTTTTCCTGTTTTTCTCCCACATTCACCCACCGGGCACCGACCGCATGAATTTTGTAGTACCGCGGTGTTGACTCTTACAAAACAATTCCAGTCTTTTTCGGCTTTGGACCACTAGGCGTCGCAAAGCGGCCGAAATGCTCCACAATGGGTTGTGTTTTTCGCTTTTGCGCGCGGAAATCGGGAGAGAAAAGGAATTTTTCGCGGCGACGCGGGAAATTTCTCATTTTTGAAACATTCCCCTTGACAAGAAATGGAAGGAGTCTAGAATCGGGCACCAAGTGGGACGAAGTGGTCGGTAGTGGCAAACAGAATCTCGGGGTACAACAGGGGTTAAAGAATCAGTGAAAGCGGGCGCGAACACGCGGGGCGACGTTCGGAAGGTCTTCGATGCTGCGGGGCAACTATCCAGCGACGGTCGACGAGAAGGGGAGAATGAAAATCCCCGCGGATTTTCTCGCCGAGCTGCGCAAGAGCGGATCGAAGTTCTACGTGACGAGCGACACGGGCGAGTACGCGCGAGTGTACACGATGAAAGCCTGGCAGGATATCGAGCGCAAGCTGGCCAAGCTTTCCACTCACAACGGCGCCAAACAGCGGTTTCTAGCGCGCGCCAATTATTTCGGTCAAGTCGTCGAGGTGGATGGGCAGGGGCGCATTCTAATTCCACCGGTCTTGAGGGAATCGGCGCAGATGCGGGGTGAAGTGGATGTCCAGGGGCAGCTGACGTACCTGGAAATCTGGAATCACGCGCGATTTCTCGAGCACTTGGCGCACAACCCGATTACGGCACAAGACGAAGAGGCACTGGACAAGCTGGGCATCTAGGGCGTTCCGGCCACGGGCGAGATTTGTAACGGGGAGCCGGAGCGATTCGGGACAGGTGCAGATCGTTGGGGCAGTTTCGGCTTGCGGGAGCTGTTGAGGGCTTTTGAGCGTTCTGCATACGCCGGTTCTGGTTGCGAAAGTCATCGAATGGCTTCGCATTCGGCCCGACGGAACGTATCTGGACGCCACCGCGGGAACGGCTGGACACGCGATTGAAATCGCGAAGCGGCTGACAACGGGGCGGCTGGTGGCGATCGATCGGGACCCGCAAGCACTCGAGGTCGCGCGGGAACGGCTGAAAGAGTTCGGGGAAAAGGTGATTCTGGTGCATCGAGAGTTTTCAGAGATCGGCGAAGTGACGGAGGAGTTGAAGCTGCCTCCGCTCGACGGAGTAGTGGCCGATCTAGGGGTTTCCACCCTCGAGCTCGACAGCCCTGAGCGCGGGTTTTCGTTCCGCTGGGCCGGGCCGTTAAACATGAGGATGAATCCGGATACGCCGCTGACGGCGGATGAAATTGTGAACCAATGGCCGGAGAAGGAGCTGGCCAATCTCCTCTACGAGAAGGCGGAGGAGAGGGACTCACGCAGAATCGCCAGGAGCATCGTGCGGGCGCGGCCCATTCGCGACACCGCCCACCTGGCAACGATTGTGGCAGGGGTACGAAAAGCAAGGGGAAGGCAGAAACTGCATCCCGCGACAAAAACGTTTCTGGCGCTGCGGATAGCGGTGAATCGAGAAGAGGAGGAACTCGGGCAGTTTCTTTCGCGGACCCCTGCCACTTTGAATTCGGGAGGACGGTGGATCGTCCTCAGCTACCACTCGCTTGAAGATCGTCTGGTGAAGCACGCCTTTCAGCGCCTGGCGCGAGAGAAGAGTTTTCGCGTGCTGACGAAGAAAGTGATTCTTCCGAGTGAAGAAGAAGTGCACATGAATCCTCGCGCGCGCAGCGCGAAGATGCGCGTGGCGGAAAAGACGGATCCGGCTGGGCAAAAGCCGGAGCTGCAAGATCGGGACTTCGCCGCCTAGAAGCGGCTCGATTCTTGCGGATCGTGCGTTGTGGACGAAGAGGGCGCGGGGCGGCACAGTGGACTTCCCGGGGCGAAAGCCCGGTTGTCCTAGCTGGCTTTTCGAGGGCCTGAAGGCCCACGCTTCCACCTGTACTTCGGGAGCTTCCGCCGGCATTCGCGGCGCGCTTTCACCCAACGCGCCTGCGGCGCCCTAGGCCGCGGCCTACAAAGATTGGCGTTGCCGGGGCAAAGCTCCGGCTTCCGGGAAATCCAGCGACTGGAATTGCGCCGGATCGGCAGGGGAAGTCATGACGGAATATCACACAATCAAGCGGATCGACAATTCACGGTTGGAGCGTCCGATGGCGCCGGCGCGTTTGCGGGATTTCTGGCAGCGGCTGGCGGTGGGAGCCGGAATCGCAGCGCTGCTGCTCTTCTACGCATGGCAGCACTTCGAGTGCATCCAGATCCGCTACAACATCGAGCAACTCGATGCCGAGCGCACGCAGGCCGTCCAGCTGAACGAGCAACTGCATCTCGAGGTGGCGACGCTGCGCTCGCCGATGCGCGTCGATGCGATCGCGCGCAACCAGCTTGGTCTGACGATGCCCGTGCCGGGACAAGTGGCCCCGGCGGATGCGACGAGCGACGCCGTGGTGGCGGAAGCGCGCGCCATCAACGAGACGCCCCGCCCGTAACGCACCTGATTTCTGCGCACCTGATTCGAGATGCCGGCTCGCTGCGGCGGGCCTGTCCGGCGGCGCGCCACGATCGGCGCCGGATGAGATCCAAGAGATCGGGCGAGATAGGGTAGGCCGGAGTCCATGGAGCAGCGCAACCTGCGTCTCCGCTGGCTAGTTGTCTGGGTCCTGGCGGTGGTTTGGATGGTGGCGGTTCTGGGCCGCCTCGCGTACGTCCAGCTTTTCTGCTACAGCGAATACTTCGCAAAAGCTCAGCGTCAACAAGAACGCATCTTCGAAATCAGCCCCAAGCGCGGCACAATTTACGACCGCAAGGGACGTGAGCTGGCGGTCAGCCTGCCGATGGATTCCGTGTTTGGCGATCCCGCCGAAATCACCGACGTCGAGATGGTGGGGCGGCTGCTGTCGCGCGTTCTGAACATACCGGCGGAAGATATCGAGACGAAAATCCGCGAAGCGCACACGCCGGTGCGCCTCGCGCGCAAGCTCTCTCCCGATGTAGTGCAGCGAATCAGCGGCATGAATTTGAACGGCGTGTTCTTTCAAAAGGAGAACCGCCGCGTGTATCCGCAGCGCGAGCTGGCGGCTTCCGTGCTCGGCTACGTGGACATCGACGAGAAAGGCATCGGCGGAATCGAGCAATCGCTCGACAAGGACATTCGCGGTCGGCCCGGCAAAATGATGGTGATGGCCGACGGTCTGCGGCGCTGGTACGACCGCAGGGAGTCGGCAGCCGATCCGGGCGCGAGCGTGACGGTGACCATCGACGAAACAATTCAGTACATCGCGGAGAAGGAGCTTGCGACGGCGATCTCCGAAACGCATGCCAAGGCCGGGACGGTGATCGTCCAGGACCCGAACACCGGCGAGCTGCTGGCGGTGGCGAATTGGCCGACGTTCGATCCGAACGATGCGGGATCGTATTCGGCGGAAGACCGATCGGATCGTGCCGTGAGCGCGGCGTACGAGCCGGGATCGACGTTCAAGGTGATCACACTGACGGGCGCGATCGAGAATGGAGTGGCGAACCCGAACGAGCTGGTGGACTGCCAGATGGGCTCGATTCTCGTCGCCGGGAGGCTGATTCACGACTGGCATCCATTTGGAATCCTGAGCGTGACTGGAATCCTGGCTAACTCGAGCGACGTTGGCGCGATCAAGGTGGCGCTCCGCCTGGGCGCGCCGAAATTTTATGAGACGGCGCGCGCATTCGGGATCGGGCAAGAAACGGGAATCGATCTACCCGGGGAAAACCGGGGGCTGCTGCGGCCGGTCGACGAGTGGTCGGCGAGCTCGATCGGGTCGCTGGCGATGGGACAGGAAGTGAGCGTTACGCCGATCCAGATCGTCTCTGCGATTTCCGCGATCGCGAACGGCGGAACGCTCTATCGCCCGCGCGTGGTGCGCGAGATTCGTGACTCGGAGACAGGAGCTGAGCTGCTGCATCGGAGCGCCGATCCGCTGGAAGCGACGGATGCGCGGACCGCAGCCACGATGCGCGAGATGATGGAAGACGTGATGCTCGAAGGCACGGGCAAGCATTCGCAGCTCGATGGCTACACGTCGGCCGGGAAATCAGGGACGGCGCAGATGATCGATCCGGCGACGAGGCGCTATTCGGCGACAGACTACAACGCGTCGTTTGTGGGCTTCGCGCCGGTAAACGATCCGGCGATCACGATTCTGGTGGTACTCAATTCGCCGGTGGGGCCGCACCACGGAGGACAGGTGGGCGGGCCGGTGTTCAAGCGCGTCGCGGAGCAGGTGCTCGCCTATCTCGACGTGCCGCATGACGTGCCATCGCCGTCGGATGTGGAGACGACGAAGAATCAGGGCGCGTCGCCGCAGCCGAACCCCGAGGTGGCGGAGGTGGATGCATCGAGGGCGCGTTTTGCGGAAGCAGTGGCGAGGGGGAGCGAAACGGCGGCTCCGACGGCCGCGTTTGCGGGGGACGACGAAGTGGTGGTTCCCGCTCTGGGCGGAGAGACGGTCCGCGGCGTGATGGAGGAGTGCTCGAGGGTAGGTCTGGTGCCGGCGCTGATCGGCAATGGGATTGCACTACAGCAATTTCCGAGCGCGGGAACGGAAGTGCCGCGTGGCAGCCGAGTGACCGTGCGATTCGGAGAGCCGGGAGAGAACGAGCCGGCATCGGCGCGAGGGAACGGAAATTGACATCGAGCCTGAAGCAAAAACCGAACGTCGGGAAGAGGCCGCATCAGGGGTCGCGGAAGGGACCGCAAAGCGGCGGCCGAAGCGGTAGACTGGAAAAGAGCCGCATGAAACTCGAAAAATTACTGGCGGGAGCGGAGATCAAGAAGATTTCCGGCCCGTCGAATGCGGAGATTGAGTCGATCGCATACGACAGCCGCCGCGCAACGGAGGGCGCGCTGTTTTTCGCGCTGAAGGGCGTGAAGCTCGAGGGAGCGGAGTTTGTGGAGGACGCGCTCGTGCGCGGGGCGATTGCCGTGGCGAGCGCGCACGAGCGGCCGATCCAATTTCCGGAGAATGCGACGTGGATCGAGCTGCTGCCAGGTTCCGAGCGGCGAGGACTGGCGCGAGCCGCGGCGAATTTCTACGGGCACCCGGCGGAGGCACTGAAGCTGGTGGGTGTCACCGGGACGAACGGGAAGACGACGACCGCGTTTCTGGTGGACTCGATTCTGCGCGCGGCGGGGTTCACGGACGGCCTGATCGGCACGACGGGGTACCGCACGCCGAAGGGCGCGCTACCCGCGCCGAACACGACGCCGGAATCGCTCGACTTGCAGCAAATTTTCGCCGAGATTCGTGACGCGCGCGGTACGCACGTGGTGCTCGAGGCGAGTTCCCACGCGCTGACGATGGAGCGCCTCTCGGGCTGCCACTTTGCCGCGGCGATTTTCACGAATTTGACGCGGGATCATCTCGATTACCACAAGACGTTCGAGGAATATTTCGCGGCGAAGAAGCTGCTGTTCGCGGGCACGGGGGCGGGCGCGCCCGACGCGGGCGTGATCAACGTGGATGATCCCTACGGAGCGCAGCTCGCGGGCTTGGCGCGGCGCACGCTGAGCTACGGGCTGAAAAACGCCGTGGACCTGACCACGAAGAAATTCGCGCTGAGCTTCGACGGCCTGGAATTCACGGCGCAGACACCGACAGGAAACATCGACGTGCGATCTCCGCTCGTGGGCCGCATCAACGTCTACAATATTCTCGCGGCCATCGGTGCGGGAATCGCGCTCGAGATTCCGAATGCGAAAATCGAACAGGGCATCGCAAATCTCGAACTCGTTCCGGGACGATTTCAGCGCATCGACGAAGGACAGCCGTTTCTCGTGGTGGTCGATTACGCGCATACGGACGACGCGCTGCGAAATCTGATCGCGACGGCGCGCGAGCTGAGCACCTCGGGGCGCATCATCACCGTTTTTGGAGCGGGCGGCGAGCGCGACCGGACAAAGCGGCCGCTGATGGGCGAAGCGGCGGGATCGTTAAGCGATCTCGTGGTGCTCACGAGCGACAACCCGCGCGGCGAAGATCCGCTGCGCATCATCAACGATGTGGTCGTGGGATTGCAAAAGGTAGATGCGAAGTACCAGGTCGAGCCGGACCGCGAGCGTGCGCTCGAGACGGCGCTCGAGGAAGCGCGGCCGGGCGACATCGTCCTGCTGGCGGGGAAGGGGCACGAGACGTATCAGGTGTTGCGAACTGGAACGATCGAATTCGACGATCGGGAAAAGGCGCGAGCAATCCTGGGCCGCCAAGGCTTTGCAAGAAAGGCAAGCACGCACGAATCGCGAGACTGAGGTCACACGGAGATCCGGCTGAGCATGAAGGCCAGCCCGTTGGAGACGCGATGCGGTGGACCGTAGTTCAAGTGGCTGAAGCATTGGCCGCCCCAGTTCCCGCTGGGCTCGAGCCCTCGGCCCGGCTGGCCGGCGTCTCAATTGACTCGCGCACTATCGGGCTTGACGAGCTGTTCATCGCGATACGCGGACCGCGTCACGACGGACACACTTTTGTCGCCGAGGTACTCGCGCGGGGCATTCCGACCGGGGTGGTGGCGCGCGAGCGGATCGGCGAATACGACGCGGCGATTCGGGGAAAACTCTTCGCGGTCGACGACACACTGGAGGCGCTGCAACAGCTGGGATCAAAGGCTTGCGAGAACTGGCGGCGGGCGCAACCGGGGCGGCTTGTCGGCGCGGTGGCCGGGTCGGTCGGCAAGACAACCACAAAAGACATACTGGCGGCGCTCGTGGGCGCGCGGTTCCGCGTGCTGAAGACGCAAGGAAACCTGAACAACGAATATGGCCTGCCCCTGACGCTGCTGAAGCTCGATGACGAGCACGGCGCGGCCGTGATCGAGCTGGGAATGTCGCACACGGGCGAGCTGGCGCACTTGACGCGGATCGCTTCGCCCGATGCGGGCGTGGTGACGCGCGTCGCGATCGAGCATCTGGAATTTTTCGGGTCGATCGAAGAGATCGCGAGCGCCGAGCGGGAGCTGATCGAGGGCCTGCCGGCGAGCGCGGTTGCGATATTGAACGCGGACGACCCGCACGTGGCGGCGTTTGCGAAGGCGGCGCGTGGGCGCGTGGTGCGTTTCGGCGAAAAGCCGCCGGCAGAGTTTCGCGCGGAGCGAATCGAGGAGCGCGGGATCGACGGCTCGGCGTTCGATTTCGTCTCGCCGGCGGGACGCACGCGGCTCGAGCTGCCGCTGATCGGGCGGCACAACATGATGAATGCGGTGGCGGCGCTGGCGGCGGCGAGCGTGTGGGGGATCGGCGCGGAGGAGGCGAAGCGAGTGTTTCCGTCTCTGAAGCCGGCGGACAAACGCGGCGAGGTAGTGCGGTTCGAGGGCGGCTTTTCGGTGATCAACGACACGTACAACTCGAGCCCGACCGCGCTGAACACGCTCGTGGAATTACTCGTGGCGACGCCCGGATATCAGCGGCGCATCCTGGCCGCGGGCGAAATGCTGGAACTTGGGACGTCCTCGCCGGAGCTGCACCGCGAATGCGGGCGGCTGGCGGCGCGAAGCGGGAAGATCGATTGGATTTTCGGCGTGCAGGGCTGCGCGGAGGATTTGGTTCAAGGGGCGATTGAGGCGGGGCATCCACCGGAACACGCGCAGTTTTTCGTGAATTCGCAGGAAGCGGGGAAATTTCTCGAAGGATTCGTCGATTCGGGCGACCTGCTGCTGCTGAAAGGTTCGCGCGGCGTGCGGATGGAAAAGGCACTGGAAGCTATCGAGGCGCGGCACCGGCGAATGCAAGCGTCTACGCCGGAAGCGATCGAAGCGGGCTCGAAGGAGCGCCGCTGAGATGCTGTTTTATCTGTTTGCAGCGCTTCGGCCGCATTTCAGCGCGCTCAACGTTTTTCGTTACATCACGGTGCGCACGGCGCTGGCGACGCTGACGTCGTTGACCCTTGCGCTGGTTTTCGGGCCATGGACAATCGCGCGGCTGCGCGAATTGCAGGTGAAGCAGTACATCCGGGACGAAGGGCCGAAGGCGCATCAGAAAAAAGCGGGCACGCCGACCATGGGCGGGCTGCTGATCGTCGCGGCGATCACGATTGCGACGCTGCTGTGGGCCGACCTGCGGAATCCGTACGTGCCTCTGGCCGTCGCTGCGACGTTGTGTTTCGGCGCGATCGGATTCGTCGACGATTACAACAAAGTGGTGCGGCGGCGGAATCTCGGGCTGACAGCGCGGCGCAAGTTTTTCTTTCAGGTGCTGACGTGCATATTCGTGGGCGCGGTGCTGCTGGGGCTGCAGGTGAAAGGAGTGTACTCGACGCAACTGAGCGTGCCGTTCCTGAAAAAACTGCATCCCGACCTGGTCATCGATTCGCTGCTGACGCACCGCTTCATCTGGCCGCTGGCGTACGTGCCGTTCGTACTCTTTCTCGTGTTCGTGATCGCAGGCCTCTCGAACGGCGTGAACCTGACGGACGGCCTGGACGGGCTGGCGATCGGGTGCGTGCTGATCTCGTCGGTCGCGCTGACGGTGATCACGTACGTTTCGAGCAACGCGCGCTTCGCCGAATATCTCGAGATTCAGAAGATTCCGGACGCGGCCGAGCTGACGATTTTTTGCGGATCGCTGGTTGGTGCGTCACTCGGATTTCTCTGGTACAACGCGCACCCGGCGGAAATGTTCATGGGCGACGTGGGATCGCTCGCGCTGGGCGGGGCGATCGGAACGGTGGCCGTCATCCTGAAGCAGGAGATTCTGCTGGTTTCGATCGGCGGCATCTTCCTGATCGAATTGCTTTCGGTGATTTTGCAAGTGGGTTCGTTCAAGCTGACGGGCAAAAGGATTTTTCGCATGGCGCCGCTGCACCACCACTTTGAGCTGATGGGATGGAGCGAGTCGAAAATCATCGTGCGATTCTGGATCGCGGCGCTGGTGTTGGCGCTGTTTTCGCTGACGACGCTGAAGTTGAGGTAGAGGAAACCGAATGAGGGCCACGTGAGACCGGGGTTTGACTTCGCGGGAAAGCGCGTGCTGGTGGTGGGGCTCGCCCGGACAGGAGTGGTGACCTCACTTTTCGCGGCGGGATACGGCGCGACGGTGACAGCTACCGACGAAAAGGCCGAGAGCGAGCTGGGCGAGACGGCTGCACGGCTGCGCGCGGCCGGAGTGAAGCTTGAACTCGGACGGCACTCGGAGGCGACGTTTCTCGCACAAGACCTGATCGTGCTGAGCCCGGGAGTCCCGGTGAAGCTAGCGCCGGTGACGCTCGCGCGAAGCCGCGGCGTGACCGTGTGGAGCGAGATCGAGTTGGCGTGGAGGTTTCTGCGCGGCAAGCTCGTGGCGATCACCGGATCGAACGGGAAGACGACCACGACTTCGCTCGTGGCGCACATTTTGAAGACGGCGGGGATCCAAACGCTAGTGGGCGGCAACATCGGCGTGCCGTTGCTTTCGCTGGTCGAGTCGTCAGTCGATTCGAGCGTGACGGTGGCGGAAATCAGCAGCTTTCAGCTCGAAGCCATCGAAGCGTTTCGTCCCGAGATCGGCGTGCTGCTGAATCTGACGCCGGACCATCTCGACCGGCACGCGTCGTTCGAAGAGTATGCCGCGGCGAAGATGCGATTGTTCGCGAACCAGCTCGATCGCGACTGCGCGGTGCTCAATGCGGACGACCCGGAAGTGACGCGGCGGATGCCGACGCGCCAGCAGGTGTTCTGGTTCAGTCGGGAGAAGCGCGTGGCGGCCGGCGCGTTTTTGCGTGATGGGCAGATTATTTTTCGGCACGAAGGCTCCGAGGTTCCGGTGGCGCGGCGGGACCAGATTCCGCTGCGAGGCGAGCACAACGTCGAGAACGCGCTGGCCGCCTGCGCGGCAGCGTATCTCGCAGGGGCGACGCCGGCGGCAATCGCGAGCGGAGTGAAGACGTTTCGCGGAGTCGAGCACAGGCTCGAATTCATCGCCGAAATCGGCGGCGTGAAGTTTTACAACGATTCGAAAGCAACGAACGTGGACGCGACGCAGAAGGCCATCGAAGCGTTTCCGGAACCGCTGATTGTGATTCTCGGCGGCAAAGATAAAGGAAGCCCGTACACGCCACTCGCGGAGCCGCTTCACGAACGTGCACGCCTCGCGATTTTGATTGGTGCAGCCGCCGAGAAAATCGCCGGTGATCTAGGCGATGCGGTCGAGACGGCGTATGCCGGGACACTCGACCGGGCCGTGCAGCTGGCGAGCGAACGAGCGCAGCCGGGAGACGTGGTGCTGCTCGCGCCGGCGTGCTCGAGTTTCGACCAGTTCGAGAACTACGAGGAGCGCGGGCGAACATTCAAGGATCTGGTCGCGCGGCTCGAAGGAAGCTCGGGCCCGACGGGTCCCGGGCCAAACGACGAAAGGACGGACGATGCCACGCAGTCTGCAGCCTGACCGAAAATTGTTTGGCGTCACGCTGGCGCTGTGCCTGATCGGCGCGGTGATGGTGTTCAGCGCGTCGGCAGTAATGGCGCGCGACGAATACGGTAACGCCTACTATTTTCTGCTGCGGCAGGCGGTGTGGATCGCGTTTGGAATCGCGGGAATGTTCTGGCTGATGAACACGGACTACCGCAAGCTGCGGCAGCCGCGGGTGATCTTCACGGCGCTGGGCGTGACGTTTCTGCTGCTGATCGCGGTTTTCTTTCTCGACCGGTCCCACGGCGTGCATCGGTGGATCAAGCTGGGGCCGCTGAACTTGCAACCGTCGGAATTCGCGAAGCTCGCCGTGATTTTCTACTTGGCATGGTTTCTCGAGCTGCGGCGCGCGCCGCGCGGCGAGGGAGTGAACAACCTGACGCGCACGCTGCTGCCGGCGATCGGCACGGTGATGCTGATGGTGGCGATGGTCTACAAGGAGCCGGACCTTGGCACGGCGTGCATGATCTTCTTCAGCGCGGCGGTGATGCTGTTCATCGCCGGGATTTCGATCCGGTACATCGTAGCGGCAGCAACGGTGGCCGTGCCGGTGGTGGCGATCGCGATCCTGAGCACGCCCTACAGGCTCGAGCGCGTGAAGGCGTTTTTCTCGCCGGGCTCAGACCCGCAGGGACACGGATTCCAGCTGTTGCAGTCACTCATCGCGGTGGGATCGGGCGGATTGAGCGGTGTGGGATTGATGGAGAGCCACCAGAAACTGTTCTTTTTGCCCGAAGCGCATACGGATTTCATTTTTTCGGTGATCTGCGAGGAGCTTGGGTTCATCGGCGCGGTGATCGTGCTGGGGCTCTTCGCGTTCTACGGATGGCGCGGGTTTGTGGCGGCGATGAAGGCGCCGGATGAATTCGGGCGCCTGCTGGGCGTGGGAATCACGGCGATGGTGGTTGGCCAGGCGCTGATCAACCTGAGCGTGGTGCTCGGGCTGATGCCGACGAAGGGAATTCCGCTGCCGTTCGTGAGCTACGGCGGATCGAGCCTGATGGGCATGCTGTTGGCAACGGGAGTGCTGTTGAATATCAGCCAGCACGCGGAAGAGACGTGAGCGCGGATGCTCGGCCCGAAGCGAAAATGGACGCGGCGGCGAGCGCGAAAACTCTGCTGATTGCGGGAGGCGGCACCGGAGGGCACGTTTTTCCGGCGCTGGCCGTGGGCCGGGAATGGTTGCGGCGCGGGAATGAAGGGTCAGAAAGGCGCGTTGTGTTTGTTGGAACCGAGAGCGGAATCGAAGCGCGGCTGATCCCTCAGGCTGGTTTGCCGCTCGAATTGATCCGCGTGGCCGGGCTAAAAGGCATCGGTGGCGCGAAATTTTTTCGCAATGCGGCAATGCTGCCGGCGGGCTTGTGGGATTCGGAGCGGATTTTGAGGCGTCATCGAGTAAACGCGGCGCTCGGCGTGGGCGGATACGCGTCCGGCCCGGTGATGCTGCTGGCTGCACTGCACCGGATTCCGAATGTGGTCTTCGAGCCAAACGTCGAGCCGGGCTTCACGAACCGGGTGCTGGCGCGTCTCGCGACGCGCGTGGCCGTGGCGCATCCGGAGACGGCGGAGCGATTCGGGCGAAAAGCGGTGGTCACGGGCTGCCCGGTGCGAGCGGAATTCTTCGCGACCGGGAAGAAAGAGCATCGCGAGCCGTTCGATATCCTGATCACGGGCGGCAGCCGAGGGGCTTTGCCGATCAATCGAGCGGTCGTCGACTCGCTCGACCGCCTTGCAACGCGAAAAAATCAGCTTTTCATCGTGCATCAAACCGGCGAACGCGACTATAATGCCGTTCGAGTGGCGTATGCGCGCCGCGAATTCCATGCGGAGGTTTTGCCCTTCATCGAGAACATGGCGGAGAGGTTTGCCCAGGCGGACCTGATCGTCTGCCGGTCGGGCGCAATTACCGTCGCCGAGGTATCGGCCTCCGGACGCGCCGCCGTCTTCGTCCCCTTCGGGGCTTCCACCGACGCCCACCAGACGCGCAACGCCGCAGCCATGCAAAACGCCGGGGCGGCCCGCCTGTTGCCACAAGACGAGCTGACACCCGAGCGCCTGACGAACGAAATTTTTTCTCTCCTGGACCAGCCCCGGAGAATCGAGGAAATGGAAGATCGGGCGCGGTCGCTCGCGAAGCCGCGAGCCATCGAGGACATCGTCGATCTTCTGGAGAGCGTGGCCCGGGCATGAACGTCACATTTCGCAATTTCCAGCGAATTCACTTGGTCGGGATCGGCGGCAGCGGAATGAGCGGCATCGCCGAGGTGCTGCTTTCGACTGGCTACGCCGTTTCCGGCTCGGACCTGAAGACGACGCCGGTGACGGAGCGTCTGCGGCGGCTCGGTGCGAAGGTCTACGAACGGCATCGCGCGGAGAACGTGCACGGGGCGCACGTGGTGGTCGTCTCGACGGCGGTGCCCGCGGACAATCCCGAGATTGCCGAGGCGCACCGGCTGAAGATTGCCGTGATCCCGCGGGCGGAAATGCTCGCCGAGCTGATGCGCTTGAAGGTCGGGATCGCAGTGGCGGGCGCGCACGGGAAAACGACGACAACTTCGATGGTCGCGGCGGTGCTGGCGGCGGCCGATCTCGACCCGACGTTCGTCGTCGGCGGGCGCGTGAACCACGCCGGGTCGAACGCGCAGGTGGGCCGCGGCGAGTACATGGTGGTCGAGGCGGACGAGAGCGACCGGTCGTTTCTGCTGCTGGCGCCGGTGATCGCGGTGGTCACGACGATCGACCGCGAACATCTCGACCAGTACGCGTCGCTCGAAGAGATTCAGGAGACGTTTCTGCAGTTCGTGAACCGGGTGCCATTTTACGGCTCGGTGGTCCTGTGCCTGGATGAGCCCAACGTGCAGGCCATCGTGCCGCGCGTGAAGCGGCCGTTGATCACGTACGGCGTATCGAGCCAGGCGGACCTGATCATCGGCGACGTGAAGCTTAAGGGACTGTCGAGCGAATTCCGTCTGCAACATCACCGAGAGGATCTGGGCGTTTTCGAGCTGGCGTCGCCTCCCGGAATGCACAACGTGCGCAACGCGGCTGCGGCCGCGGCGGTGGCGCTCGCGCTGAACGTCCCGGCGGACCTGATCCGCGAAGGGCTGACGCACTTTTCGGGCGTCGGGCGCCGATTCGAGATCAAAGGCAATTTCTCTGGCGTCACGCTGATCGACGACTACGGCCACCATCCGGCGGAAATCCGAGCCACGCTCGAAGCGGCGCGCGGCTGCGGCTACAAGCGGCTGCTGGTGCTGTTTCAGCCGCACCGGTACACGCGAACCCAACATCTTTGGGACGATTTCCTGCGCTCGTTCAACGACGCGGACGTGCTAGTGCTTACCGACATCTACGCGGCGGGGGAGCAGCCGGCCGAAGGGATTACGGGCGAGAAGCTGGCCGAGGCGATCAGCTCGGCGGGACACAAGAATGTGGTGTATTCGAGCACGCTGCAGGGCGGGATCGAATACATGTTGCGCGAATCACGCCCGGGCGACGCGGTGTTGACGATCGGCGCAGGAAGCGTGGGCCGCGTGACCGACGAGCTCGCGCTGCTGCTCGATTCGAGAATTTCGGGGGTTGCGGCTCCGCATGCGGATTAAGGACACGGCGGCGGCGCGGCTGAAAGAGCTGGGCGTCGACCTGCGGCAGGATGTGTCGCTTGCGGACGAGACGTCCCTCGGAATCGGCGGCACGACGGATGAATTGCTGCTGCGCAACTACGAGACGATTCCAGAGGCGATGCGTCTGCTGGCGGACGAAAAGATTCCGCACCGGTTTCTGGGCGGCGGCACAAACGTGCTGATCGCGGATGGCGAGCTGCCGCATGTGGTCCTGCATCTGCCCGTGGCGCATCCGGGAATGCGCATCGAGGGCAACGCGGCGTATGTGGACGCGTCGGCCGATCTCGGAGGCATGGTCACGTTTTGCGCGAAACACGATTTGGGCGGGATGGAAGGGCTGATCGGCGTGCCGGGGAGCGTGGGTGGCGCGCTGCGCATGAACGCGGGAGCATACGGCACGCAGATTGGGCCGCACGTGCGTGAGGTCGAGCTGTATCGCGCGGCCACAGGCAAGATCGAGACGCTGCGCGGCGACGCCATCCGCTTCGATTACCGGCACACGTCGTTCGCGCCGGACGACGTGATGTTGCGCGTGAAGCTCGAGCTGCCGCCGAAGCCGTTCAAGGAGATTATCGCCGGCATCAAGGTGTGCAACGAAAAGCGGCGGTCGAGCCAGCCGCTCAACCAGAAGAGCGCCGGCTGCATCTTCAAGAATCCGGCGGGCGGGTCGGCGGGGCGAATGATCGACGATCTGGGATTGAAGGGCCACCGCGTGGGCGACGCGATGGTGAGCGACCGGCACGCAAACTTTTTCGTCAACACCGCGAAGGCGAGCTGCGCGGACATGCTGAAGCTGATCGAAGACGTGCGCGAACGAGTGAGGAGCGCGTACGGAGTGGAACTCGAGAACGAGGTAATCGTCTGGCGAAACTGAAAGCCATGGACGCGGAAGCGTATCCGCAGGAAGTGCTTGCGGACGAAGAGCCGAAGTATCTGCGGCGGCAGCGACCGCTCGAGATCAAGCGGCGAAAGTTCGGCCGGAAAGCATGGCAGAAGTATCTGCGCGCGACGATGTGGGCGGCGGTTGGCCTGGCGGGCGCATGGATCGCATACGACTTGGGGCACTTCCTGCTGGCGTCGCGGGAAATGGCGCTCATTCATCCCGAGCAGGTGGGGCTTTCCGGAAACCACTACGTGACGCGAGCGAGCGTGCTCGAGATTTTCGCCGCGGATCGCGGCAGGAGCGTCCTGCGGATTCCGCTCGACCAGCGGCGCAGCGAAATCGAGGCAATCCCGTGGGTGGAACGCGCTACGGTGCGGCGCGCGCTTCCGAATAAAATCGAAGTCGATATTTCTGAGCGCACGCCGATCGCGTTTTTGCGCGATGGAAGCGGCATGGCGCTGGTGGATGTCCACGGAGTAATCCTCGAGCGGCCGCTCGAGGGGAATTTCCATTTTCCCGTCGTCACTGGAATCGGCTCGGACATGCCGCAGGACGATCGCGAGGAGCGGATGCAGCTTTTCTCGGGATTCCTGCAGCAGATCGAGGCCGCGCATCCGGGAGCGAGCGAGAAAGTAAGCGAAGTCGATCTCTCGGACGCTCACGATGTGCGCGCCACGCTCACCGGTTTGCAGACAGTCAGCGCCGCGACGAGCGATGCGAGCGGATCGGGGCAAGTGGACGCGCCGATCGTGGTGCATTTCGGCGATAGTGATTTCGCGTCGAAATATCAGACGTTGATTGGAGACATCGGCCAATGGCGCGCGACGACCGGGCGCGTGGAATCGATCGATTTGCGATTCGGCGGCGAGGCCGTGGTGAATCCGGACACGGCCGTCGAGCGGAAGCTGGTGGCGCAGCAGCGCGAGGCCAAGCCCTTGAAGGCCAAGGTGCGTGCGGCGAAGCATTTGAGGTAAGGGACAAAGCAGCAGACGAGGGGAGCAGCGGATTGACGAGGAAAGAACGACATATCGTGGCGCTCGACATCGGCAGCACGAAAACGTGCGCGCTGGTGGGCGAGCAGGATGACGACGGAGGCATAAAATTCTCGGCGCTCGGCGCAGCGGAGTCGAAAGGCTGGCGCAAGGGGCAGATCGTGAATCTCGATCTCGCGGTGAGCTCGATTCGCCGCGCGGTGGAAGAGGCGGAGACGATCGTCGGCGTGCCGGTGGAGTCGGCGATGATCGGCGTGGCCGGATCGCACGTGCGCGGCGTGAACAGCCAGGGCGGGATCACGCTGGGCTCGAGGCCGCGGGACGTCCAGCGCGAAGACGTGCGGCGCGCGATCGAGGCGGCCAAGGGCGTGACGCTGCCGGAGGACCGCGAAGTGCTGCACGTGCTGCCGCAGGAATTCTTTCTCGACAAACAGGACAACATTCGCGACGCCATCGGGATGGTCGGCCAACGGCTCGAGGCGAACGTCCACATCGTGACCGCGTCGAGCATGGCGACGCAGAATATCGTGACGGCGGTGAACCGTGCGGGCGTGCGCGTGGACGACACGGTGCTCGAGCCTTTTGCGTCCGCCGAGGCCTGCCTGACGCAGGACGAGCGCGAGCTCGGCATTTGCCTGCTCGATATCGGCGGTGGCACCACCGAGCTGATCGGCTACGCGGGAGGCGTGGTGCGGCACACGGCGGCAGTTCCCGTCGGCGGCGATCATTTCACGAACGATCTTGCGGTCGGCCTGCGCACGCCGATCCCGGAAGCGGAAAAGATCAAGCGCGAGCATGCCTGCGTGTTTCGCGAGCTGGTGACGGGCGATCTCGCCATCGAGATCGCGAGCGTGGGCGACCGGCCTCCGCGCACCGTTTTCGCGCGCATGCTGGCGGACATCGTCGAGCCGCGCGCGCAGGAATTCTTGATGCTCATCCGCGACGAATTGCGCCGCGGCGGCCTCGAATCACAGATTCCTGCCGGAATCGTCTTCACGGGCGGCGGCGCTCACCTCCGCGGACTGCCGGAGCTGGCCGAGCGCGTATTCAATCTGCCGGTGCGCGTGGCGGCGCCGCGAGGCCTGGCGCAGATGAGCGAACAGGTTTCCCAGCCCGAGTACTCGACGGCTGTGGGGCTGGTCCTTTACGGGGCGCGCACGCGGCGCCTTGCAGGGGCGCGTCCCACGGGCTTTATGGGCAAGCTGAAGAGCATGTTCGCAGGGGCATGAGAGGGGATTCGAGGGGCAGGGCACGAGCAAGAATTGAAAGAACAGGGAACTGAGGGAGGGAGCATGTCTCCGAAAGAATCGAGCATTCGAGTTTCATTTACGGAAGAGCCGCACGACGGCGCGAAGATCAAGGTGATCGGCGTCGGTGGCGGCGGATCGAACGCCGTCAACCGCATGATTCGCGCCAAGGTGGAGGGCGTCGATTTCATCGCGGCCAACTCAGACTTGCAGGCGCTGAAGCTTTCGCAGGCGCCCGTAAAGCTGCAGCTCGGCGCGAAGCTGACGAAAGGACTGGGCGCGGGCGCGAACCCCGAGGTCGGGCGCAAGGCGGCGCTCGAAGACACGGAGAAAATCCTCGAGGCGCTCGACGGCTCGGACATGGTATTCGTCACGTCGGGCCTCGGCGGCGGCACCGGCAGCGGTGCGGCGCCCGTGGTGGCGAATCTGGCGAGCGAGCTTGGCGCGCTCACCGTCGCGGTTGTCACGAAGCCGTTTGCCTTCGAGGGCAAACGGCGCATGCAGCAGGCCGAGCAGGCGCTGGCCGAGCTAATCGGCTGCGTCGATACCGTGATCGTGATTCCCAACGAACGTCTGATGGAGTGCGTCGAGCAGGGAACCAGCTTCTTCGAGGCGTTCCGGATCGCGGACGATATCCTGCGGCAGGCCGTGCAGGGCATCTCGGACATCATCACCATTCCCGGCATCATCAATCGCGACTTCGCGGACGTGAAGACGATCATGTCCGGGCAGGGCTACGCGGTGATGGGCACGGCTGTTGCAACTGGATCGAATCGCGCCGTGGATGCGGCGAATCGCGCGATCAATAGCCCGCTGCTCGAGGACAACTGCATCAACGGCGCGCAGGGAATTTTGATCAACGTGACCGGCTCGTCGAGCCTCTCGCTGCACGAGATTCACGAGGCTTCGTCGATCATCCAGAAGGCGGCGCACGAGAACGCGAACATCATTTTCGGCGCGGTGCAGGACGACGCGATGAAGGAGTCGGTGAAGATCACCGTGATCGCAGCCGGCTTCCGCGAAGTGGCGAACAAGAAGACACACACGCGGCCGTCGTATCTGCCGAAGACGTGGAAGGCGGGACGCGAACCGGGCGAACCGGCAAACGTCGCACCGCCGCAGACGACCGTCGTCCAGCAGGTGGCGAGAAACGTGAACGAGGTCGCGCACGAGATGCCGGCGGACGACCTCGACGTGCCGACATTTCTGAGGCGGCAGGCGCAGAAGGCGTAGCCCTTTCGTTCTCGAAAACTGGAAGAGGCGCAGCAACGGTTCAGACGAATCCTTCACCCCGAGGCGGCGCCCCTGGCAGATGATTCCTTGATCGGCGGTTCTTCCGCGCATTGCAGTTCGTGACCTAGCCCGATATAAACTTCAATTGTGAGCGCGCAAATCCGAGTCTTCCGTGAGGTGTGGGCCAACTTGTTGGAGCGCGGGCGGCGCGAACCGACCGCGGAGTGCTGCGGCCTGCTAGCGGGGCGCGACGGCGTCATCACGCACCTACTCCCGGCGGTGAATGTGGCTCCCGATCCGGCCAAGGGCTACGAGATCGCGCCCAAGGAAATTGTAGAGATGATGCGCGAATTTCGCGAGCAGGGGTTGGAATTTCTCGGCATCTACCACTCGCATCCGCACGGGAAGAACGAGCCATCGGCGCGCGACATCGAACTTGCGTATTATTCGGAGGCGATTTACTTCATTGTTTCGCCGATGGCGGATGCGCCGAAACCAGTACGCCCGTTTTCTATTCGCGACGGGCGGGTGACGGAACTCGAGATCGAGATTCGGTGATGCGGGCAGTTCGCTGCGCTTGACACAGAGGTCACAGAGAACGGCCACAGAGCGCACAGAGAAAAACCGAAATCCACCGCACCCTTCGCTTGGAGGCGCTCAGGGCAAGGAGGCACGGAGAGCGCGGAGAACCCCAGAAAAGCCACGGGCAAAACGCTACGCCGGGATGCGTAAGACTAGCGCGGTGATGTCGTCGCGCTGCTCGCTGCCGCCTTCGGAAAAAATGCGCGCTTCCTCGAAGAGAAAGCCGAGCGATTCATCGGTGGATTTGTTGTAAGACTGCTCCCAGATTTCCGCGAGCCTCTGGCGGCTGAAGTCCTGGTCGTGCCGATCGCGAAGCTCGTGCAGGCCGTCGCTCGCGAAAAGGACGGCGTCGCCGGGAGAAAGCTCGACGGAATAGTTTTCGTACGACGCGCCGGGGAAAAGACCGGAAGGCAAACCGCCGTCGCCTAGCGCCGCGCAGCCGCTCTTCGAAGCGAGCAGCGGCAAGGGCAAGCCGGCGTTCGAGAACACAAGCTTGCGCGAGCCCGGGTCGAAGGTTGCGTAGAGCGTGACGGCGAAGCGGCCGACGATCGGGCGCACGAGCATGCGCTTGTTCAGAATCGAGAGCGCCGTGGCGGGGTCCGTGCCTTCCTTGTGAATGCCGCGGAGCAGGCCCATCACGAGTGCGGCGTACAACGCAGCCGAGAGGCCCTTGCCGACCACGTCGCCCATATACAAGCCCAATTGCCCATTGGGCAGCGTGAAGAAATCGGCGAAATCTCCGCTCACGCCGCCGAACGGCGAGAAGCTATAGGCGATCTCGTAAGAAGACGTCGCGAGTGGTCCGATGGGAAGCAGCGACAACTGGATCTGGCGGGCTTCCTCGCGTTCGTACTCAGTGATCGGGCCGCCCAAAACCGTTCGCATCACCATCGGCAACCTCGTCTTAGGCGACTCGCGAAGTGGCACAAGCTTTCTGATGCTGGTCAGATACGAATCAATGAGCCGCGCGAACTCCGGCGAGAGCGGCCTCAGCGGCTTCCAGCCGGCGGGTGTAGAGAGGGAAATTCGAAGCGAACGCCGCGACCTCGGCGCGAACGCGCTGCTCGGTCGAGGCGTCGCCGAGGTGATCGAGCACTTCGGCAATCCAACCAGCGATCTTCTCCATTTCCGGCTCGCGCATACCGCGCGTGGTGATGGCGGGAGTCCCCATGCGAATGCCGCTCGCCTTCATCGGGGGAAGCGGATCGAAGGGAATCGAATTCTTGTTGATCGTGATTCCGGCGCGATCGAGGGCCGGCTGGGCGTCGGCGCCCGTAAGGCCACGCGAATAAATATCGACGAGGAAAAGATGATTGTCCGTGCCGCCGCTGACGATGCGGTAGCCGCGGCGCGCGATTCCAGCGGCGAGAGCCTTGGCATTGGCGACGACTTGCCGTTGATATTCGCGGAATCCCGGCTCCATCGCTTCCTTCAGGCAGACGGCTTTGGCCGCGATGATGTGCATCAGCGGCCCGCCTTGAATGCCGGGAAAAGTCGAGCGGTCGAGATCTTTGGCGTACTTCTCGCGGCAGAGCACGAGACCGCCACGCGGTCCGCGAAGCGTCTTGTGCGTGGTCGTGGAGACGAAATCCGCGTGCGGCACTGGGCTCGGATGAACGCCCGCAGCAATGAGTCCCGCGATGTGCGCCATGTCGACGAAGAAGACCGCGCCGACCGAGTGCGCGATCTGCGACATGCGCGGAAAGTCGATGATGCGCGAATAGGCGCTCGCGCCGGCGACGATCATTTTCGGTTGGTGCTCGCGCGCGAGGCGTTCGAGCTCGTCGTAGTCGATCGACTCGGTTTCCTTCGAGACGCCGTAAGGCACGAACTTGTACGTCTTGCCCGAAAAGTTAAGCGGATGGCCATGCGTCAGATGGCCGCCGTGCGCGAGGTTCATGCCGAGAACGACATCGCCCGGCTGCAGAACGGTCATATAGACGCCGATATTCGCCTGCGTGCCCGAGTGCGGCTGAACGTTCGCGTGTTCGGCGCCGAAAAGATCCTTCGCGCGGTCGATCGCGAGTTGCTCGGCCCGGTCGGCAAATTCGCAGCCGCCGTAATAGCGCTTACCGGGATAACCCTCGGCGTATTTGTTGGTGAGGACCGAGCCCATCGTCTCGAGAACTGCTTCGGAGACGAAATTTTCGGATGGGATCAGCTCGAGACCCGTGGCCTGCCGACGGACCTCTTCTCGAAGCGCGTCCGCAATTTCGGGATCGGTTTCCGCGAGCGAGCGGCTCATGCGAAGCGATTCGGGCGATTCTTTGGTCATTTCACTTGCTCATCCGGCGATGAACGCATCCAAAATTCTATCGGACGCAGAGGGCCTTTGCAATGCGCGCCGGGCACTGCAGTTACGGATTCGACCCCACGCGCCCCTTCCCGGACAGCCCCGGAATGTGCATGGAATTGAGGAGCGTGTGCGGCCCGCCGTAGATGAATTCGAGCGCCACGTTTTGCCCGGCCTGACCGAGAAGATTGTAGTTTCCGATGCGGAAGCCGTCTTTCGGGCCGTAACGGCTGGGGTACCAGCCGAGCGTGGCAGCCATGGCTCCGCCATAGGGAGCGGCAAGGGCCGGGAACGAAAACTCGCGGTGGCCGTCTTCGCCGCGGCGCGCGGTGACGGTCGAGATCAGCGCATGGCCCAGGCGCGGCAGGATGCCCTTGCAATCGCAGCGGTAGTAGAGCGTGTCTTCGCGGAATGCCTCGGCGAGCCCGTAGCGGACGGTCGTCGTGGTGAGAGCGATTCCGAAGTCGCTCGCGACGCGCACGCCGTACGCATCCCATCCCTCGCCCCACTCGGGCGGCTTTCGAGACGCCTGCGAGATTCCGGCGGCGCCGACGGCCCCGATAAACGGATATGGACCCGCAGCGTCAAAAATGAAATTGTGTAGCTTTTCGCTTTCGGTCGGGCGGACGTAGCGAGCGCCGGGCTGCGGCTGATTTGCGGTCGGCGCGACGGAGGTGTCGCTGGCTGTCGCCGCAGGAGTGGTCGCACCCTGCGAAGACTGGGCCCGGACCCGAGGAGCGTTGAAAGCCGCAATCAAAGAGGTGCAAACGGCTACACGGAGCACGATCCGGGCGATGCTTCCATTCATGTGTGCGAAACTCCCTTTCGACGAAACGAACACGACGCCTGTCGAGGAATACTGGGTCGATAGACTACACGGATTTGGCTCCCGGCACACCAAATAAAGCCAAACGGGCGCCGATTGACTTGCAGGCGTGAGTCTCCTAACCTAGCTCCCTCGCGAACTTTTACCGTGGCAAGCGGGAAATCCGAGCCAATAGGGGAGATATGTCCGATCTGAAGCTGACGACGCGCGCGGAGGACTTTTCGGAGTGGTACAACCAGCTCGTCTTGCGGGCGGAGTTGGCGGACTACGCGCCGGTGCGCGGGTGCATGATCGTCCGGCCGTACGGCTGGGCGCTGTGGGAGAACATCACGGCGGCGCTCGATCAGCGGTTCAAGGCGACGGGACACGTGAACGCGGCGTTTCCGCTGCTGATTCCGCGAAGCTTCATCGACAAGGAAAAGTCGCATGTGGCGGGCTTTTCTCCCGAGCTGGCCGTCGTGACGCACGGCGGTGGCGAAAAGCTCGAAGAGCCGCTGGTGATCCGGCCGACATCTGAGACGATCATCGGGCACGCGTACGCGAAATGGATTCAGTCGTATCGCGACCTGCCCGTGCTGATTAATCAGTGGAACAGCGTGGTCCGCTGGGAATTGCGCACGAAGTTGTTCCTGCGCACGCTGGAATTTTTTTGGCAGGAAGGCCACACCGCGCACGCGACGGCCGAAGAAGGCGAGGTCGAAACGCGGCAGATGCTGGACGTCTACACGGACTTTGCGGTGCGGGAGGCGGCGATTCCGGTGATTCCGGGGCGAAAGTCGGAGGCGGAGCGGTTCGCGGGCGCCGATCAGACGTATTCGATCGAAGCGATGATGGGAGATGGCAAAGCGCTGCAAGCGGGAACGTCGCACAATTTGGGTCAGAATTTCGCGAAAGCTTTCGAGATTCGCTACCTCGACAAGAACGGTGTGCTGCAACACTGTTGGACGACTTCGTGGGGCCTTTCGACCCGATTCGTCGGCGCGATCATCATGGTCCATGGCGACGATCAGGGCCTGATCCTGCCGCCGAGGCTCGCGCCTCATCAATTGGTGGTCGTGCCAATCTTCAAGACGGATGAGGAAAAAGCAACTGTGCTCGGGACGGCGCAGCGTCTGCGCAAGGAGCTCGTGGCGGCGGGCATCCGCGTGAAGATGGACGAACGCGAGGGAATGAGCCCCGGGTTCAAGTTCAACGACTGGGAAATGCGCGGCGTTCCGCTACGAATGGAGCTCGGACCGAAGGATATCGCGAAGGGTACGGTCGTGCTCGCGCGGCGCGACCGGCCGGGGAAGGAGGGCAAGTCGTTCGTGCCGCAGCAGGGAATTGCCCCTGTTGTTGCGGCGATGCTCGAGGAAATTCAGAAGGCGCTCTACGAGCGCGCCCTCGCGTTTCGCGAGGCGAATACGGCGGAGCCAGCTGGCTACGACGAATTCAAGAAGGCGGTCGAAAACGGTTTCGCCTTTTCCTGGTGGTGCGGCGGGACCGATTGCGAGGAGAAGATCAAGGAGGAAACGAAAGCCACGATGCGCTGCATTCCCCTCGATCAGACTCTTGGCACGGGCCGGTCGGCAGCGGACGGGACCGGCAAGTGCATCTATTGCAGCCGTCCCGCAAAAGAAAAGGCGATTTTCGCGAAGGCCTACTGAGTTGCCGTCAAAGGCGAGAGCGCAAACTCGGATTGCCGCGACCCTATCGATCCGGAGGCACGTCGAGCGTGATTTGGCAGCTGTCGCTGATCCGAAGCGCGCTAAAGGTCTGGCCTGGTTCTTCAAGACTGGCAAGGGCGAGTACGGGGAAGGGGATCGTTTTATGGGAATCACCGTCCCGGAGCAGCGAAAGATCGCGCTGCGCCATGTGAACCTGCCGCTCGACGATGTTGCCCGCCTTCTTGAATCTCCGATTCACGAGCACCGCTTCACCGCGCTCGAGATTCTGGTCGCGAAATACGCGCGGGCGGACGAAGCAAATCGTTCGCGGATCTTCGCCTTCTACCTTCGGCATTCGGGACGCGCGAATAATTGGGATCTCGTTGATACGTCGGCGCCTTACATTGTCGGAGAGCATTTAAAGCGGCGGCCGCGGAAATGCCTCGATCGCCTGGCCGGCTCGCGGAACCTGTGGGGGCGCCGAATCGCCATCGTTTCCACCTTGGCGTTGATACGCGGCGGCGAAATCGACGACACGTTTCGCATCGCCGGGAAGTTGCTTCGCGACCCGCACGATCTGATACACAAGGCCGTGGGCTGGGCGTTGCGCGAGGCAGGGAAAGTGTCTCGTCCCGCGCTCTTGAACTTCCTCCGGAATCACTATGCCACCGTGCCCCGAATGACGCTCCGCTATGCGATCGAACGCTTTCCGCCGGCGCAGCGAAGGAAGATCCTCGCGGGAAACTTCCGGTAAGGGCATTGATATGTTGTGGGTACAGACTCGCTGGGCCTTTCCGGCTGCGGCGGCCGGCGTTTACTCATCGCGAACAGCATCAGAAGGACATTTGTTCCTGATGCCGCCCGGCGTGCTAGCTTTGACCATATACATAGGCATAGTCGGATTCTTTGACAGGTTGCGCAGGCTAACACGATGTTCAGGCCAATACACACGCAGGGCGCCTCGGAGCGAACCGGACAACGCGGCGGTTCGAAGCTGAACACCCTGCTGACGCTCGCTATACTGGCCGCGCTGGTCTTCACCGCCGTAAAGATCGTTCCGGTCTACGTGAACAACTTCCAGTTTCAGGATTCGATCGAAAGCGAATCACGCTTCGCGCTCGCGGGGTACCCGAAGAAGAGCGCCGACGACATCCGCGACGACGTTTTCAAAAAAATGCAGGATCTTAGTATTCCCGGAAAGGAAGAAGATATTCGGGTCGTCGTTAACAACAACGACGTCGACATCGACCTCTCTTACACTGTGCCCATCAATCTGGCGGTTTATCAGTTCAACCTGCAATTCCATCCTCACGCGGACAATCACAACATCTAAGATAAGATAGAAGCGGAAGCGATCCGGCCGGACTTGGGTGGGATCGAGCCCCAGTGGCGCTGCGCATTCCCAGATGCGACTCCAGCGCGCGGGAGCGGCAGCGAACGGAGAACCGATTGCAGATTCGAATTGCCCGCGGCTTTTGGACGTCGCGTTTCGGTACAGCGGTGCTGGGCGCAATGCTGGTCGTATTTCTGGGCGCCGCAGGCGTGCTCACGTATTACTACGTTCAATTCGGGCATCTCATCGACCAGCGCCTCACCGGGCAAGTCTTCCAGAACACATCGAGCGTCTATTCCGCGCCGGGGCATATCTTCACCGGCGAGACGATGCACGCGTCCGACCTGAAGAGCTACCTGCTGCAGGCCGGGTATCAGGAAGGAAACGCTTCGGCAGCGCTCGGTCAATTCCGCGTGAACGGCTCGACGGTCGAGATTCGTCCCTCCGCAAATTCCTACTTCCACGGCGCGAACGGTCTGCGAGTCGATTTCTCGGGCACGGAGATTTCGCACATCGCTCAGCTTTCAGACGGCACGGCCCGCGACTCCGCCGAGCTCGAACCGCTGCTCATTACGAATCTTTTCGACAGCACACGCGAGAAGCGGCGCGTGCTGCAGTTCAACGACATGCCGCCGCTGCTGGTCCACTCCGTGCTTGCCGCCGAAGATAAACGCTTCTTCGAGCACGGCGCGCTCGATCTGATCCGCGTTTTCGGCGCGGCCCTCGCCGACGTCCGCCTCGGGCGCAAGGCGCAGGGCGCCAGCACCATCGACATGCAGGTCGCCCGCACTTTTTTCTTCACCACAAAGCGAGACTGGCGCCGCAAGATCAAGGAAGTCTTGATGGCGGCAGAAATCGACGAGCGCTTCTCGAAACAGCAGATTTTCGAGCTGTACGCCAACGACGTCTATCTTGGCAATCGCGGCAGCTTTTCAATCCGGGGATTCGGCGAGGCAGCCGAAGCCTATTTCGGCAAGGATGTGCATGAATTGACGCCAGGAGAGGCGGCGTTCCTTGGCGGGATCATCCGCGCGCCGAACTACTATTCGTCGGCCGAGCGGCACCTCGACCGGGCGGATGAAGCGCGCAACCGGGTTCTCGCCCAGATGGTCGACGACGGCTACTTGACGGCGGACCAGGAAGCAGCCGCGAAAAAATCGAAACTGAAATTCGTGAATGGCGGCCTCGAAAGCAGCGCCGCGCCGTACTTCGTCGACATGGTGAAAGACCACCTGCTCGAAAAGTTCTCCGAGGCCGATCTCGAAACGCAGAGCTACAAAATCTACACGACGCTTGATCCCGACCTCCAGCGAGCAGCGTCCCAGGCCGTCCAGATCGGTTCGGAGGAAATCGACAAACTGCTGGCGCGCCGCTACGCCATCTGGCGGAAGAAGGGCGAGCCCGTGCCGACGCCCCAGGTGGCGCTCGTTGCTATGGACCCGCACACAGGCGAGATTCTCGCTCTCGTCGGGGGGCGCGACTACGGCCAGAGCCAACTGAACCATGCGCTTGCGCACCGGCAGCCCGGCTCGGTTTTCAAGCCGTTCGTGTATGCGGCGGCGTTCGACAACGGGGTCGAAGGTTACGAGCCGGTTGTGACGCCCGCGACCACGGTCGACGACACGCCCACGACGTTCGAGTTCGACGGCAAGGAATACACACCGAACAACTATGGCGAGGAATTTTACGGCACCGTGACCGTCCGCGACGCGCTGATGCATTCGCTCAACGTCGCAACTGTGAAGGTGGCTGAGATGATCGGCTACCAGCGCGTCGTCCAACTGGCCCGGCAGATGGGGCTCGGCACGAACATTCAGCCGACTCCGGCGGTGGCGCTCGGTGCCTACGAGATGACGCCGATTGAAGTGGCCGCGGGCTACACGGCGTTCGCGTCGAACGGGGTTCGCGCCGAACCCCTCTTCATACGGCGTGTCGAGGCGGCCGATGGGACCATCGACGAACAGCAGCAACCGACGACGCGGCAGGTGCTCGACCCGCGCGTCGCATTTCTCACGACCAGCCTCATGGAAGACGTCATCGACCACGGCACGGGTTATCCCGTGCGCGCCATGGGTTTCACCGCTCCGGCTGCGGGGAAAACCGGAACGTCGCACGACGGCTGGTTCGCCGGATATACGTCGAATCTCCTCTGCGTGGTATGGGTCGGCTTCGACGACAACCGGGACCTCGACATGACCGGAGGCCAGTCCGCGGCGCCGATCTGGGGCGAATTCATGAAACGGGCGGTGCAGTTGCCGATGTACAGCAACACGCAGCCATTTCAACCGCCGGCGGGCATCGTCCAGGACATGATCGACCCGCAGTCGGGGCAGCTCGCCACGGCCTCCTGCCCGCAGACCGCGGACGAATACTTCATCGCGGGAACCGAGCCGACGCAGTATTGCCAGCTCCACGGCGGCCAGCTGGCAGCGACGCCGGGAGGCTCATGGCTCGCTCATCTCTTCGGCAAGGGAGACAATCCGCCTCAGCCCCAAGCTCCAGGCTCGAATGCCGCTGCCCCAGGCGCAAAGCCAGGACCGGGGCAGGCCCAGGCCCAGAATCCCGCCGACAGTCCGGCCAGCCAGCAAGCCGATCAGGACGACAAGAAAAAGAGCCTACTCGACAAGATATTTGGTATCTTTGGCGGAAGCAAACAGCCTGCGGACGGCTCAAAACCCCCGCAATGACGGTTGGCCCGCAAGCGCTCACGCAATAAGGAGCAGGGCGATGAAACGCCTGGCCCTCTTTGCCATCCCTCTGATTTTTGCGGTCACGCCCGCCCGGGCGCAAGAAGCCTCGAACCCGCGCAGCGAAACGCCGATCATCAATCCCGCGCAGGAGCAGACACCGTCGCCGCTCACCGGTCGCGAGAAAGACGAGATGCGCGCCCAGCTTCTGATGGTGCGGAAAGAATATATCGAGGCCGTCAAAGCTTACAGTGAGCTTCTGAAAGACGATCCGAAGAACGCACGCATGCTCAACCAGCTGGGCATTGCGTACGAGGAGCTTGGCGACACGAATCAGTCCGAGCGTTCCTACAAGAAGGCGGTCCATGCCGACAAGACTTATGTAAGCGCCATCAATAACCTTGGCGCCCTGGAATATTCAAAGAACCACTACGGAAAAGCGATCAAGTATTACCGGAAGGCGATCGCGATGCGCGACGGTGATCAAGCCGTGATCTACAGCAATCTCGGGTACGCGTATTTTGGCAGGCGTGAATACCCCCGGGCGCTGACAGCCTTCAGCAGGGCGCTGGTACTCGATCCCGACATTTTTTCACGCAAGAGCGGCGCCGGCGCAATCGTCCAGCAAAGGTCCTCGACGGACCCCGGCATGCTGTACTTTCTGGTGGCGAAGTCGTACGCGAAAGCGGGCGACGCCGAACAGGCGGCCCACTACCTGAAGGTGGCTCGCGACGATGGCTACAAGGATTTCGTCTCGGCGAAGACCGATCCGGATTTCGCGCGGGTGATCAAGGACCGCCGCGTCCAGGAAGTGTTCGATATCCAACCGGCGCTTTCGAATAACGAAAAAAAGCTGTAGCAAAGGCGGAGGTTGCCTGTGCCCGCGAAATCCTCGGGTCACGATAATTCGCCGCCAAACTTGCTATAATCCCGGTCTGACATGGCTTTCCCATCGCTTTCCCGCTGGTTGCCACGCGCGCTGTCTGGTGCGTGCGTCGTCGTCGGGGCGGCACTCCTCCTCCTCGCAATTGGCCCATCGCAGGCTGCTTTACCTGCGGAAACGCCTTCCGCGACGATCGTGCAGCTTCGGATCGACGGTGAAATCGAGCCGGTCCTCGCGCAATACATCGTCGATGGAATTCACGATGCCGCCCGCGAGCACGCCAGCCTTATTCTGATCACCATCAATACGCCGGGCGGGCTTGATACGTCCATGCGCGCGATCATTCAGGCGATTTTGCAGTCGCCTACGCCGGTCGTGAACTACGTGTATCCCACTGGCTCGCGCGCCGCCTCGGCGGGGTTCTTCATCCTGCTCTCCGCGGACGTGGACGCGATGTCGCCGGGGACGGACACGGGCGCCGCCTCCCCGATCACCGAGATCGGCGGCCAGACCGTGAATGTCGACGAAACGCTGCGCAAGAAAATCCTCAACGAAGCGACTGCATATCTGCGCAGCTACGTCAGCAAGCGCGGGCGAAACGCGGACCTTGCGGCGACGGCCGTGACCGACGCGAAGGCGTTTACCGAACAAGAAGCGATCGCTGGAAAGATGGTCGATCTCGAGGCCAACTCAATCCCCGATTTGCTCGCCAAGCTGAACGGCCGGACGATCACCCGTTTCGATGGCTCGACGGTCCAGCTCGCCTTGGCGAATCCCGTGATTCAGCCAATCGAAATGACGGCGCGCGAGCAGTTTCTGGCGAGGATCGTCCAGCCGGACGTTTTCTTCATTCTGTTGATCGTCGGCATCCTCGGGCTCTACACGGAATTCACGCATCCCGGGCTGTTCGCGCCGGGAGTGATCGGCGGGATTGCGCTGCTTCTGGCGCTGTATGCGATGCTCTCGCTGCCGGTGAACCTGATGGGGCTGCTCCTGATCTTCCTTTCGCTGGCATTCTTTGTTCTCGAGGCCAAGTACCCGACTCACGGCATCCTCGGGGTCGGCGGCGTGATCTCGATGGTGCTTGGCGCGTTGATGCTGGTGAAAAGCCCGTGGACGGGCATGGGGGTGAGCTTGAGCGCGGCGCTGGGAGTAGCGATTCCGTTCGCGATAATCGTGATTGTGCTGGCGCGATTCGTCCTACGGTCGCGCGCGTGGAAACTGGCCACGGGCAAGGAAGAACTGATTGGCGAGGAAGGCGAGGTCACCGAGCCGGTTCCGTCGACGCTCGACGGGGCGGCCGCTCCGGGGATGGTGCGGGTACACGGCGAATTGTGGCGCGCTGCTACGCCGGCCGGGCAGTCGATTCCGAAAGGCGCGCGCGTGCGCGTGCGCAAAGTGACCGGCCTGACGCTGGAAGTGGAACTGGTCGGGCCGCAGCAGTCGGCATCTACCTAGCGGATACCGAGGAGGCAATAATGGAAATCAATTTCCTGTCGATTTTGTTCGTCGCTGCTGTGGTGATTTTTCTGTTTTGGCTGTTCAATTCGATTTACGTCATCAAAGAATGGGAACGCGGAGTGGTGTTGCGCCTCGGAAGGATGCTGCCCGAGGCCAAGGGTGCGGGATTGCAGCTGGTCCTGTACCCGATCGACAAGCTGACGCGCATCTCGCTGCGAATCGAAACGCTCGACGTGCCTCCGCAGGACGTGATCACCCGCGACAACGTTTCCGTGAAGGTCAACGCGGTCTGCTATTTCCGCGTCGTGGACGCCAACCTCGCGCTTTCGCAGGTGCAAAACTATTTGTACGCCACTTCCCAGCTCGCGCAGACCACGCTCCGCAGCCTCGTGGGGCAGTTCGACCTGGACTCGATCCTCTCCGAGCGCGAAAAGGTAAACTCGAAGCTGCAACTAATCCTTGACCAGGATACGGAGCCCTGGGGTATCAAGGTAACGAAGGTAGAAGTCAAGCAGGTCGATATTCCGGAGAATATGCAGCGCGCCATCGCCCGGCAGGCCGAGGCGGAGCGCGATCGCCGTGCCAAAGTGATCCACGCGGACGGCGAGTACCAGGCCTCGACCAAGCTCGCGGAAGCGGCGGAAGTGCTGCAAAAGCAGCCCGCTGCGATCGAACTGCGGTACCTCCAGACGTTGGCCGATATCGGCGTCGAGAAGAATACGACGATCGTCTTCCCATTGCCGGTGGATATCATCTCGCGGTGGGTGCAGGCGAAAGAAGGGAAGTAGGAGCGAATGGCGGGCGGCGGAAGACGCGGCGGAGCGGAGCGGGTTCTCGAGAGCCGGCACCTGGTCGGGCTGTTTCTCGGCGTCGTCCTTCTATGCGGCGTATTCTTCACGCTCGGCTACGTGATGGGAAAGACGCAGTACAGCGGGCTGGTCCACGCTGCCGAGGCTCTTTCGCACACGTCTCCCGACCGCGCATCTCAAAAACCGGTTCCGGCCGGGCCTGCCACCACGCCCGCTCCTGCGAATGGCGAGTGGGATTTCTATTCGAAGAACAATAATGACGACCGCCTGCAGCCGGCGGCCAAGCCGTCCGCTTCCGCAGCGCGTGATGGCGGCGAGCCGGCAGCACCGGCGAGGGTGGCGCGTTCGGCCCCGGCCGCGAAAACCGTTCCTGCTTCGGAGCGATTCCAGGCGCCCAGGATGTCGAAGGGAAGCGTGGTGCTGCAGGTTGCGGCGCTTACGCATCAGGGCGACGCGCTGGCCATGGCCGACGCGCTCCAGCAGAAAAGATTCCCGGCCTTCGTGGTCGCACCGACTTCCGACAGCTTTTACCGCGTGCAAGTGGGCCCGTATCCGGACGCGAAAGCGGCGGACTCCGCGAAAAACGCGCTCGATCGGGCCGGTTTCAAGGCTATCATCAAGCGCTGAATGACTTTTTCCTGGTACACGCGCGTGCTGCTCGCTCTGGCGAGCGGCGTCACACTCGCGCTCGCCTTTCCCAGCTACAATCTGCCGCTGTTGGCGTGGATCTCGATCGCGCTGCTGGTCCTCGCATCGCAGGGCGCGCGCTTGCGCGTCGCACCGCTTTACGGCTTTCTGCACGGGCTCGTGTTTTTCCCGATCTGCCTGCCGTGGATGGATGTTGTGATGCGGCAGTATGGCGACGTCGGTCCGTGGACCTCCGCCGGAATTCTCGGGCTGGTCGGCATCGCCGGGGGGATCATCTGCGCGGTTTTCTCGTGGGGTGTCGCGCTCGCGTCGCGCAAAGGCCAGGCCCTGGCGTGCGCGGTCGCGCCGTTTCTTTGGGTCGCGCTCGAATTCCTCCGCGGCAATCTTCCGATCTTCGCTTTCCCGTGGAATCTGATCGGTTACGCCGCGAGCCGCAATCTTGCGCTGGTGCAGCTGACCGCGCTCACCGGAATCTACGGGCTGAGCTTCGTCGTCGCCGGTTACGGCGCGCTGCTCGCGTACGCGATCCTCTCGGGGCGGCAGCACGCATGGAAGGCCGTGATCGCGACGACCGCTGCGCTGATTCTGATCGCGGTCGGCGGACGCTATCTCGTGCCCAGCGCAACCCCGCGCTACGTCGCGCATCTGGTGCAGACGGATTTCGAGCAATCCTATAGCTATCCCCCCGGCTGGATGCAAATCCACGCAGGCGATCTCGACCAGCTCGAACAGATCAGCATCGACTCCGCCAGGGACATCCCCGGCCTAATCGTCTGGCCTGAGGTTCCGGCGCCGTTCAGCCTGCAAGAGCCTGATTTCGCGACGCGCGCACGGGAAATCGCGCGCGATTCGGGACAGGATTTCTTGGTCGGCGTCGAGGACTGGAAGCACAATGCCGCGGGGAAGTGGATCGCGTCGAATAGCGCGGTGCTGCTCGACCCGTCGGGACAGCGCATCTTCACCTACGACAAGATTCACCTCGTGCCGTTCGGCGAGTACGTCCCGCTGCGAAAATGGCTGACGTTCGCCGGAAAGCTCACCGCGGATATAGGTGATTTTACGCCGGGCACCGAGTATCGCGTTGGCCACTTGCCCGGCGGCACCTTCGGCGTGTTCGTCTGCTATGAAGGTGTCCTGCCGGGCGCGGTACGCCACTTCACCGCCAACGGCGCCGAGCTGCTCATCAACATTTCGAACGACGGATGGTTCGGCCGTTCCGCCGCTCCCGCGCAGCACGTGATGATGGCGCGCGTGCGCGC
Source organism: uncultured Acidobacteriota bacterium (assembly GCA_963836125.1). GTDB lineage: Bacteria > Acidobacteriota > Terriglobia > Acidiferrales > UBA7541 > Palsa-295. The sequence goes on along the minus strand of CAWIIK010000011.1, from coordinate 301,700 downwards.
CGTCGAAAACCGCCGCTGGCTCCTGCGCGATACGAACAACGGCTTCACGGTCGACGTCGATCCCTACGGCCGCACCATCGCGCAATTGCCGACGGACATTCGCGGCGAACTCGACGCGCCCTACGATTTTCGCAGCGGGCTCACGCTGTACGCCCGTTTCGGCAATTGGCTCGCATGGCTCTGCGTACTGGCGTCGATTGCAATCCTGGCTGTCGCAGTGGTGAAGCGATCCGCCTGAAACGTTTGGCTCGTGAAATTCCACGCGTTTCGATTTTCCATTTTCGCATTTCGTGTGTAGGATTTAGGTATGGCCGAACACATCGACGACCTGCAACAACGCTACGCTGAGCTCGCAAAACGCATGGAGCTCGTGCGGAGCTATCTTTGACGCGCCCGCCGCGGCCAGGCAAATAGCCGCCATCGAGCAGAAAACCAGCGCTCCGGATTTCTGGGACAACCAGGAAAAGGCCCAGGCGGTCCTGCAGGAGCGCAAGCAGCTCGAAGACCGCGTGAACGCGGAAAAATCGCTCGCCGGAAAAGCAAGCGACATCGAGACGTATTTCCATCTCGCGCAGGAAGAAACCGACCACGCGCAGCGCGAGGCGATTCTTGACGACGTTGCGAAAGAAATCGCCGCCGCCGATGCGCTCGCCTCGGCCCTCGAAACGAAAACGCTTCTCGCCCGCGACAACGACAACCTGAACGCGATTCTCACCGTCAAGCCCGGCGCCGGAGGAATTGAATCCCAGGACTGGGCCGAGATGCTGCTGCGCATGTATCTCCGCTGGGCCGAGGACAAAGGCTTTCGCGCAAACGTCCTCGATTCGACCCCGGGCGAGGAGGCGGGCATCAAGTCCGCCACCGCGCAAATCGAGGGTGAAAACGCCTACGGCATGCTCGCGGGCGAAAGCGGAGTGCACCGCCTGGTGCGCATTTCGCCGTTCGACCAGCAAGCGCGGCGCCACACGTCGTTCGCCTCGGTCTTCGTGATCCCGGAAATTGACGACAAAATCGAGATCGTCGTAAACCCCGACGACCTGCGGATCGACACGTTCCGCTCGGGCGGCAAGGGCGGGCAGAACGTCAACAAGGTCGAAACCGCGATCCGCATCACGCACATCCCGACCGGGATCGTCGTGCAGTGCCAAAGCGAGCGCAGCCAGCACAAGAATCGCGAAACCGCCATGAAGCTGCTCCGCTCGCACCTCTACGAGCGCGAGCTCGAAAAGCGGCGCGAGGACATGCGCAAGCTCGACGCGTCAAAGCCCGAAATCAGCTTCGGCAGCCAGATCCGCTCGTACGTGATGCAGCCCTACCAGATGATTAAAGACCACCGCACTAAGGTTGAGCGCGGAGACGTCCAGAGGGTCCTCGACGGCGACATCGACTCCTTCATCCGCGCCTATCTGCTCTATCGCCGCGATGGGCGCGACGGGAATGAGGCTCCCAAAGTGTGAAGCTGAACTCCATCGGCCGCGCAGCAGACGCAGCCTTTCAGGGGCCTAGTCTGCCGTTCAACCTTGATTTAAGCCCTTTCGGCACAGAAGATTGACACCCCACCGTCGTTTCGCTACGATTCTTGATCGGTTTGGCCACAAACAAGCGATAATGGTGCGCTTGACCCAACCGTCTGTTTACTCCGCCGGAGGATACGGTTTTGGCACACCAACCTGAGAAGTTCCTGTTTACCTCGGAGTCTGTTTCCGAGGGTCACCCCGACAAGATGGCTGACCAGATTTCCGATGCCGTGCTCGACACGGTCCTCACCCACGACCCGATGGGTCGCGTGGGTTGCGAGACGCTGGTTACCACGGGCCTCGTGGTGATCGCCGGCGAGATCACGATCAAGAAGGAAGCGCGCGGCGTCCTCGAGTACGAGCGGATCGCCCGCGGAGTCATCCACGACATTGGCTACAACCGCGCGAAATACGGGTTCGATGCCGAAACATGCGGCATCCTCTCCGCGGTCAAGCCGCAATCGCCGGACATCGCGATGGGCGTGGACACGGGCGGCGCCGGCGACCAGGGCATGATGTTCGGCTACGCGTGCGATGAGACGCCTGAGCTGATGCCCATGCCCATTCAGCTCGCGCATCAGCTGATGTACAAGATCGCTCAGGTTCGCAGGGCCAAGGAAGTCGACTTCTTCCGCCCGGACGCCAAGTCTCAGGTTTCGATCGAATACATCAATGGAAAACCGGCTCGCGTCGACACCGTGGTGATCTCGACGCAGCACAGTGAGAGCGTTTCCCAGGGCGATCTGCGAGAAGCGATCATCGAGAAAGTCATCAAGCCGGTGATTCCCGCAAATATGTTCGACAAGTCCACGAAGATTCATGTGAACCCGACCGGCCGCTTTGTTACGGGCGGTCCGATGGGCGACGCCGGCCTCACGGGGCGAAAGATTATCGTGGATACCTACGGCGGCTATGGCCGTCACGGCGGCGGCGCGTTCTCCGGCAAGGATCCGTCGAAGGTCGACCGCTCGGCATGCTACATGGCGCGCTACGTCGCAAAGAACATCGTAGCGGCTGGCCTCGCGAAAAAAGTGGAAGTCCAGCTCGCCTACGCGATCGGGGTGGCCGAGCCGGTGTCGGTGATGGCGGACACGTTTGGAACGGGTACCATCCCGAATTCGCAGATCACCGAAATCATTCGAGCGCTCTTCAAGCTCACGCCGAAGGGAATCATCGAAACGCTCGATCTTCGCCGCCCGATTTACCGTGCGACTGCGGCCTACGGTCACTTCGGCCGCACCGGCCCCGGCTTCACCTGGGAGCGCACGGACAAAGCCGACGCGATCCGCAAGGAAGCCGGCACCGTGGCGATGGCGCGCGGCTAGCGCTTCACCCGATTGGCACCCACCGGCCCAAGTACCGTAGGGGCGCTGCCCTGGCCTGAGCGGCACGAAGGCTTGCTGCGCCCCGGCCAGGGCACGATCGAGGGCTAAAGGAACTTAGATTTCGATCAAGAGTAAGTCGAGAAAGGGAGTCTATGCCTGAATCAGCAACCAAAGTGAACGGTGACGTAAAAGACCTCGGCCTCGCGGCCGAAGGCAAGCGCAGGATCGAATGGGCCAACCAGCACATGCCCGTGCTGCAGTTGATCCGTAAGCGTTTCATCAAGGAGCAGCCCCTCAAGGGCATTCGCATGGCGGCCTGCCTGCACGTGACCACCGAGACGGCCAACTTGGCCATCACGCTGCGTGACGGCGGCGCGGACCTCGTGGTCTGCGCTTCGAACCCGCTTTCGACGCAGGATGAAACCGCCGCGTCATTGATCAAGGATTACGGCATCCCGACGTTCGCCATCAAGGGCGAAGACAACGCCACTTACTACGCGCACATCAGCGCGGCGCTCGATCACAGGCCGCAGATCACGATGGACGACGGCGCGGACCTTGTTACTCAGCTGCTCACCAAGCGCACCGATCAGATTAAGGACGTGATCGGCGGCACAGAAGAGACCACCACTGGCGTCATCCGTCTGCGCGCGATGGCAAAAGACGGCACGCTAAAATTCCCGGTAATCGCCGTGAACGACGCGCTCACCAAGCATTTCTTCGACAATCGCTACGGTACCGGCCAGTCGACGCTCGACGGTGTGATCCGCGCCACCAACCTCCTGCTCGCCGGTCTCAAGGTCGTCGTCGCCGGCTACGGTTGGTGCGGCCGCGGCGTTGCGATGCGTGCCAAAGGCCACGGCGCGGACGTAATCGTCACCGAGATCGACCCGACCAAGGCCATCGAAGCCGTGATGGACGGCTTCCGCGTGATGCCGATGAACGAGGCCGCCAAAGTCGGCGACGTGTTCATCACAGTTACCGGCAACAAGTCCGTTCTCGCGCACGAGCACTTCGAGCGAATGAAAGACGGCGCTGTCGTCGCCAACTCCGGCCACTTCAACGTCGAGATCGATATCCCGGCGCTCGAAAAGCTTTCGAGCGGCCACAAACCGGCTCGCCCATTCGTCGAGGAATACGCTCTCAAGGACGGCCGCAGAGTTTACCTGCTCGGCGAAGGCCGGCTGATCAATCTCTCCGCCGCCGAGGGCCACCCCGCGTCCGTGATGGACATGAGCTTCGCGAACCAGGCGCTCGCCGCCGAGTACATGGTGAAGAACGCGAAGGAACTCAGGGCCAACGTCTACCCGGTGCCCGAGCATCTCGACAAGCAGATCGCCAAGCTCAAGCTCGAGTCGATGGGCGTCACAATCGACAAGCTCACGCCCGAGCAGGAGCACTACCTGGCTTCGTGGAACGAAGGCACGTAGACTCTCGAAATTTTAGGAAGCTGAAATTCAAAGGGCCTCACGTCATCCGGCGCGAGGCTTTTCTTTCCTACCGATCAATTTACCAGGAGGCTGTAATGCCAGAGTTTTGGTATGACTGCGATGGTGTGCGACTCTATGCCGTCGAAGAAGGCCAAGGCCGTGTGATTGTCATGCTCCACGCCGGAGGGGCCGACCATCGTGCATGCCTGCCCGCCGTCGCGCCATTGAGTCCGCGCTACCGCGTGATCACTCCCGACCTGCGCGGCAGCGGCAGGTCGTGGTGCGACGAACCACTGAGCTGGGATCGGCTCGCGGATGATGTGAAGGCCTTGATAGACCACGCAGGGGCGGAACGCGCGATTGTCGGCGGCCTATCCATGGGCACGGGAGCCGCAATTCGTTTCGCGCGCCGATTCCCGGGGCGCACGGCCGGGCTGGTCGTGGTCTCGCCCGTCTATCGTGGCGAAGACCTGGGTCTCACGGAACACCAGACCGCCACGTTTGGACTGCTTGATCCGACTATTGCGAGAGCGCGTGATGAGGGTATCGAAGCATTCCGGCCGCTCTATCAGGAGCGTGGAGTCGAGACCTACTTCGACGCCATGATTGGTTCTATGGACCTGGCAAGCTTCATCGCGACGAACCAGTTTATGGCCTCGGGTGCTCAACCGTTCGTGTCGGGCGCCGACCTGGAAGCGGTTGCCATTCCCACGCTGCTGATCCCAGGGAATGATCCGATGCACCCGGCCGAAGTTTCAAACCTGTACGCCGCCAAAGTGCCACAATGCATCACCGCCGCAGTGTCGGACACCGCCGATTGGAACGCCCGGAACCTCGAGATTGCGGCGGCGGTTGGCAACTTCTGCGAACGGAGAGCTATTTGGTGATCGCGATCGCACAAACCGCGCCTCGCGTCGGCACCCGCCCGCAGGTGATGTATACTCCGAGTCCCGCGGAAGAGCGAAGGACGTGCTCGGAAACCATCACATTATGGCTTTTGTCGCAACTACGCAGGCGGATCGCGCGAGAGATTTCTACGAGCACGCGCTTGGGCTCAAATTTGTCGAAGACTCGCCCTTCGCCCTGGTTTTCGATGCCAACGGAATTATGCTCCGGGTTCAGAAAGTGAAGGAGTTTCAGCCAGCATCGCACACGGCGCTTGGATGGAGCGTGCCCGATATTCGCGCCGCTGTCGAGAGCCTCGCCAGACGTGGCGTTCGATTCGAGCGGTACGAAGGTGTGCCTCAAGACGATTTAGGCGTGTGGAGCGCGCCGGGCGGAGCGCAAGTCGCTTGGTTCAAAGACCCGAGCGGCAATGTCCTCTCCTTGACCCAATTCCCGCCTCAATAGCTCTTGCCGTTTAGGCGGGAACGATAACCTCCTCCTCCCTCGGTATCGCATCGAGTGTTGCCCTGTCGATTCGCAAGTGGGCCTGCACCAGTTCGGGCGGGACATGCGACAGCCAGTTGCTCAGCGAAATATCCTGATAATAGCTGCTGCGGAATATCTCGAGGAATTCGAGGTCGCTATCACCGGTATTCTCGATGTAGTGGGCAAACGTCTTCTGCACGTAACCAACGTCGCCCGCATCGAAGTCCATCGTGCGCGCGCGTGCGCTGGCGGCGAATACCGTCATACGAGCCTTGCCTTTGATGTAGTAGAGCCATTCGTCCGCGTTCGGGTGCCAGTGCATTTCTCGCATGCCGCCCGGATGGACCAGCACAAGCGCGGCGGCGATTGCAGTCGCTACGGAGAAGTTTTTTGAGTCAACGACGCGGACCTCTCCACTTTTCGTGCGCTTGTTTGGGGCTTGGGCTCTGAGATGGTAGTCGAAGGGCGCCGGGGAAACTCCCGCCAGGCCTGCCGCCGCTTTTCGATCTTCGGCGAGCGGCCCGGGGATTTCACCCTGAAAAATGTAGAGCTCGTGCTTAGGGCTGTGATCGAATGCGGTCTGGGGCACGCCAAAGTTCTTGGAGAGAACTTCGCGAGGGGTATGCGCAACCCAGTCCGTGAGCTGGACCGTGTCGTATTCCGAAAACTCGCCGTCGTCGAAGACGAGCAGGAATTCGCATCCGTCCGGCGCGAGCCCCTGGATCGAATGCGGAATGCCCGAAGGAAAATTCCAAAGATCACCTTCGCGTACGTCCGATACATAGCTCTTCCCATCCGGAGTAATGGCGGTGATTCGTGCCGATCCATGGAGCATGAAGGCCCATTCGGCTGCGGAATGCCAGTGCAGTTCGCGGATTCCCCCGGCCGTGAGGCGCATATTGACGCCGGCCAGCGTAGTTGCGATTGGGAGATCTTGGACGGTCACCTGCCGAGCCCACCCGCCTTCTTCGACCCGCTTGTGCGACACCGAAAACGGATACTTGAAGGGCTGCACGTTCCCGTGGTCCGTAGGGGGAGGCGTCACCGAGTCCGGATTCTCCGCTGCAAGCGCCGGATTCTTCGGCCCGGGATTGTTCAAGCCCTGGTCGTGGTCGGTTCTGGCGGCCGATTCTTGACTTTGAGCTCCAGCAGTTTTCGAAAGAGCGCCGGCCGCGCCCGTAGCCGCCAGCGTCGCCGAGCCGATTTCAAGGAATCGTCGTCTTGAAACCGCATTTTCCAGTTTCATGGATTTTGCCTTTCAGGCGTCGGATGTAGTCCAACGGACTAGATGAATCCATCGTACCGCCGGTCGTCCAGGGATTGCTCTAGAATCCGGCGCTTTCTCACCTGGGAAGACCGGCGACGAGAATTGCGCTGGATAGAGCCGTTCTGGTATTTCGCGGCTCGTGTCGGTGCCCAGCGGTTCCCTGATGTATACTCCGTCGCATCGCCGCAAGCTGACACAGGACAAGAGCATCAACGTGGCGAGGTTGCTGTTGAAAGGGCGCCGTTCGTGATTCCGGAGGAACACGTCCTCGAGATCATCCGGGGATTTTGGCAGAGTCGCGCGCTGGCGATCACAGCCGAACTCGAGATCGCGGACCATCTGGCCGACGGGCCGCTCGCCGTCAGCGTCCTCGCCGAACAGACCCACACCCACGCGCCGAGCCTGTTCCGCCTGATGCGCGCGCTCGAAAGCGCGGGCATCTTCAAGCAGACGTCGCCATCCGTTTTCGCGAATACTTCCGCGAGCGAATGCCTGCAGAAAAATGTTCCAGGATCGCTGTGGGCGTTCGTCCGCACCATTTTGTCAAAGGGCTTCGGCCAATACGATTCTTGGGGAAACTTCCTGACGAGCGTGCGTACCGGAAAGGCTGCGTTCGACGAACTCTATGGCCGCGGCCCCTGGGAATTTTTCCACGGCAACCCGGAAATCTGGGCAGTCTTCAACCAGGCCATGCGCGCGGCAAGCGCGCTCATTACGCCCATCGTCGCCGCGTCCTACAACTGGAGGCGTTTCCCCGTGATCGCAGATATCGGCGGTGGGATCGGCTCGCAACTCGTCGCCATTCTCGACGCGCATCCCTCGAGCCGCGGCATTCTCTTCGATCAGCCGGGGGTCCTCGCCGAGGCCATCCCGCACGATCGCATCGAGCCCGTGCCCGGCAATTTCTTTGAGAGCGTGCCGCCCGGCGCGGACGCCTACACCATGCGCTGGATCATGCACGACTGGCAGGATCCGCAGGCGGTCACCATCCTGAGAAATATTCGCAAAGCAGCCGCGCCCGAATCGAGCGTCGTGTTGATCGAGGAGATCATCCCGGACACGCCCGAGCTCACCTGGGGCAAATGGATCGACCTGCACATGATGACGGTGACCGGAGGCCGCGAGCGCACGATTTCGGAGTACACCGACCTCTTCGCGAAATCCGGATTCGAATTGGATAAGGTGGTTTCCATGCCCATCGGCGGCGCCAGCCTCATCATCGGCCGCCCGCAACCCTGAACGGCGCCGCGAGACAATCGATCCGCGTCCGATGTAAAATCCCGGCGTTTATGCCGTATCGTTACATCCCGTTTCTCTTCGCGTGCGCGCTTTTGCTGGCGACATTCATTGCAAATCCACGCTCCGCGCGGCCGCAGGGCCAATCGGCCGCTCAGCGAGCCGCGGCCGAAGCCTCCGAAGTGCGATTCAGCGGCGAAGTGGTGGCCGGCCGGCCATTCGTTCACGATATCGGGCACGGCCTGGTTTTCGGCCTGGTGCCGTTGACCGGCAATGGTGGCGGCGGCTGGGTGATCGAGATCGTGCCAAAGGTGCAGGCGCCGGACGATCCCGTGGAATTCTCCGAGATCGCGACGCCACCCTACCATTTCTACAACGACCGTTATCTCGCATCCGCCTACGGCTATTCAGCGAAGGAGGCGGCCCAAATAACAACACGCAAATTCAATTTCGTCTTGTCGGTCGCCGACGAGGATAAAGCGAATGATGTCGTAAATGCGGCGCTCTATCCCAGCGCGATTTCCGACGACGAAAAAGCGCGCATCGCGCGCGAATCCTCCAGCGTTCAGCTCGGCCGCGGCGAGTTTCACATCACTCATTCGCATGTCACGCTCGGCAAGGGCGACATCCCGGATTCGATCGACGTCCTGAAATTCGACGTCACGCTGAATTTTTCGCCCGGCCTCACGCTGGCCCAAGTCCTCGCCCCGAAGCCCCCGGCCTCGCACTGACTCTAGGAACTCGATCGGCGCGACGCCTTGCTGCGCTCGCGGCCCCAAGCCTCGGCCACCTTGCGATGCTCGCGGAACAGGTGCGGGGAAACTCGAATCTGGCCGTCGCGGACAAATCTCTCGTGATTTTCCTCGAGCTCATCCGGCAGATACCGGTAATTCGCCGTCACGCCAAACGAAGCTTCCAGCCCGTATGGACGCAAGTTTCCGAAGGCATTGATCTGCTCAAGCCGGGCGCCATTGGCGAGGTGAAAGAGCGCGACCGGATCGTACAGCTTGCCTTTGTCTCGCGCTTTCGCCAGGTACGCAAGGGCGAGACGCTCGAGAGGCGCGGCCAGCACGTCGCGATGAGCCGCGGGCTCTTCGAGAAGATGGAACAGGGCCTCGACCGGGTCGCGCCGTCGTGAAGTTCCTGTGAGCTGTGAAGCAAAGTCGGCGAGCAATCTCGACAGGCGGTCGCGCGTGAAGCCGTCCTCATTTTGGCCGTCGCGCAGAGCTCGCGAAAATCGCGGCAGCGGCGACAGCGTCCCGTACGTCTTCAGGTTTGGAAATTCGGCCGAGAGTTCGCTCACAACCTGTTTGATCAGGAAATTGCCGAACGCGACTCCGCGCAGGCCCCGCAAGCAATTGTTGATCGAATAAAAAACCGCGGTGTCCGCTTTATCCGGTGCGAGCACGGGCGCCTGGATATCGAGCAGCGGTTCCAGATTGCCGGTCAGCCCGTTGGCCAGCGCCACCTCCACGAAAATAATAGGCTCTTCGGCGAGCGCCGGATGAAAGAAGGCAAAGCACCGGCGGTCCGCATCGAGACGCCTCCGCAGGTCCGGCCATCCGTTGATCTCGTGCACGGATTCGTAGCGGATCAGTTTTTCGAGCACGATGGCGGATGTTCTCCAGCTGATACGTTCGAGGCGCAGGAATCCCCGGTTGAACCACGACCTCATCAGGTGCCTGAGGTCCGCGTCGAGCAGCGCGAACTCGCCGTCTTCCGGCGTCAGCCCGTGCAGGTCCCCGCGCAGCGCGACCAGCGTCTCGGTGCCCTTGGGCGCCGTGTTGATGCGGCGGAAGAGTTCTTGGCGGGGGGCCTCGACTGTCGCGGAGAGCGCGGCAAGGCTTTCCGCGCTCGGTGCCTTCTCGTATTCAGCTGCGGCGCGCCGGATCGCCGATTCGTCGGGAGAGAATTCGCGCGAGAGCATCTCGAAAAAGCCGCGCCGTTTGGCGGGATTCATCGCCGCGTACGTCTTGATGATCTTTCCGGCGAGGACGGTCTGCGAAGCCTCGCCCCGCTCCGACAACAATTGATGGCACAGAAAGCGCATGTCCGCTCCGCGCCCTTCGCTCAGCACGCGCAGCAGATTGGAGAGGAAGCCCGGCATGGCAGCCAAATTATAGCCCGAACCCACCGATGGTCACCGGTACTCGCGCACCAACGAAGCGGGCCGGCGCGGCTTCCCGCCATGCTTGACATGACAACGTTGCCAGAAAATGTCTCGTGCGTTACGATCCGTTGCACTTTGGTGGGCGCCAAATCGGCGGGAGGGGAAATGAGCGAGAAAAACTCGATTCGCAGCGCATTGGTTCGAGCGTGCATTTTTGCGGTCGCCTTTGCTGGTCTTGCCGTGAGCGCAGGCGCACAAGACCATTGGGTCGCGACGTGGGCAGCGTCGCCGCAAAGCGCCCGCATCGCCTTCCCCCGCCTACCGCAGCCCCCCGCCTCCGCCCCCGGCGCGGCCGCGCCGCCCGCTCCACGTCTCGTATTTCCTCCTCCGCCGTCTTTCGATAATCAGACGATACGCATGATCGTGCGTTCGAGCATCGGCGGACACCGCGTGCGCATCCAGCTCTCGAATACCTTTGGCAACAGCGCGCTTCATGTGGGCGCCGCGCACATCGCGCTACACGACAAAGATTCCGCAATCGTCGCTGGCTCCGACCGCGCCCTTACGTTCTCTGGCGACGCGTCGGCGACCATTCCGGAGGGCGCTGAAATTCTCAGCGATCCGGTCGATCTCGATATGCCGCCAATCGCCTATCTCGCCGTCAGCGTGTACGTCCCCGGCCACGTGGACGATCCAACCGATCATCTCACCGGCCTGCACACGACCTACATTTCCGGCCCCGGAAATTTCGCCGCAGCGTCCTCGATCGAAAGCGCGAAAACCACGGAATCATGGTATTGGCTCTCGGGCGTCGACGTCCTCGCTCCCGCGAAGACCGGCGTGATCGTCGCTTTCGGCGATTCGATTACCGACGGCGCCACCTCCACGCCCGACACCGACCGCAGCTGGCCCAGCCAGCTGGCCGACCGCTTGGTCGCGAATAAGTCCACCGCCGATTGGGCCATCGTCAACGAAGGCATCTCCGGCAACCGCTTGCTCAATGGCGGCATGGGCGTCGCCGCTCTCGCGCGTTACGACCGTGACGTTCTCAGCCAGCCCGGCGTGAAATGGGTGATCGTGATGCTCGGCATCAACGACATCGGCTTCAGCAGCCTGCCCGGCGTCGATCCGTCCGACGCCGTCACCGCGCAGGACTTGATCGCCGCTCAGAAGCAGCTGATCGATCGCGCCCACATTCGCGGCATCCGCGTAATCGGCGCCACGCTCACGCCCTATGTCGGTGCCATGTATGCCAGCGAGCAGGGCGAGGCAGAGCGCGAAGCCCTCAACGGCTGGATTCGCACGAGCGGCGCCTACGACGCGGTGATCGATTTCGACAAGGTCGCGGCCGACCCCGCGAATCCGAAGCAGATTCTCCCGTCGTTTAACATCAGCGATCACCTGCACCCGAACGACGCCGGCTACAAAGCGATGGCCGATTCCTTCGATCTTTCGATCTTCAATTCGAAGGCAAAGCCCACCGCTGCGGCGTCGCATTAGCGATAGGGTGCGACATTTCGAAGGGCGTTCCCGCAACGGTAGGTCGAAAGGCTCCGGCTGCGGTGCGGCGAGGCGACGTTTGCCTCGCCGTCAACCGAGTAGGCAGGCTCCCGCGGCCGTTCAGCAGTCATCCAGCCAGGATGGCTGAAAAATCCCCCTTTGTCTTTGCGTCTTCGAACGACTGCTTGACACGCCCGGCCGCATCCCTAAGATGGTTGTGTGAATTGCGCGCAACAAAGACAGGCTAGCGGCACGCGAGCGCTTCGGCGTTGATGCACGATTTGGCCAATTCGGCGATCGAAACCGCAAAAAAACGTGGCGCTTCCTACGCCGATGTGCGCGTGATGGACATCCGGCATCGCGACATTTCGACCAAGAATGGCGAAGTCGGCACGCTGGCCGAATCCGAATCGCTCGGCATCGGCATTCGCGTGATTGCGGGCGGTGCGTGGGGATTCGCATCGACCGACCGCATGACCCGCGAAGGCGTGCAAGCGTGCGCGGCGGAAGCAGTCGAGATCGCCAAAGCTTCGGCGTTGGCGAAACGCGAGAACGTCGCGCTTGCTCCCGAGAAGGCTTACGTCGATACCTGGCAGAATCCGTTTCTCAAGGATCCGTTCCGCATTCCGGTCGAGCAGCAGATCGACGTGCTGCTCGCGGCCGACAAAGAAATGCGCCGCGTGAAGGGCTTGACGCTTGCGGAGGGCTCGATGTCGTTCCGGCGAATCGACCAGCTTTTTGTTTCGAGCGCGGGCTCGTCCATCCATCAGATCAAGATGCAATCGGGCGCGGGAATGGTCGCGACTAGCTTCGCGGAAACCGAAATTCAGAAGCGCTCATATCCGAATAGCTTCGGCGGGCAGCACATGCTGCAAGGCTACGAGCTGGTCGAGTCGCTCGACCTCGTTGGCAACGCCGGGCGCATCGCCGAAGAGTGCGTCGCGCTGCATTCGGCGGCGCAGTGTCCCGAAAAGCGGGGCACGATCATCCTCGGCAGCTCGCAACTCGGCTTGCAGATTCACGAATCGATCGGGCATCCGATCGAGCTCGACCGCGTCCTCGGAATGGAAGCGAATTTCGCGGGCATGAGTTTTCTTACGACGGAGAAGCTGCGCAAGCTCAAATACGGCTCCGACATCGTAAACGTGGTCGCGGATGCGCGGCTCGAACACGGCCCCGGCCTCGGCACCTTTGCCTACGACGACGAGGGCGTGGCCGCCCAGTGCACGCCAATCATCACGGACGGCCTCTTCACCGGCTATCTGAGCAGCCGTGAAACGGCGGCCTCGATTGGCGAAAAGCGCTCGGGCGGCACGGTGCGCTGCGAAAGCTGGAACCGTCTGCCGATGATTCGCATGACCAACATCAGCATCAACCCCGGCACGTGGAAGTACGACGACCTGATCGCCGATACGGACGACGCGATCCTGATGGAGACCAACCGCTCCTGGTCGATTGACGACAAGCGCTACCACTTCCAGTTCTCGACCGAAATCGGCTGGGAAATCAAGGGCGGCAAGAAGGGCCGCATGATCAAGAATCCCAGCTACAGCGGCATCACCACCGAATTCTGGAACAGCTGCGACGCCATCTGCTCGCGCGACTACTGGACGCTCTGGGGCACGCCCGAACTGCGGCAAAGGACAGCCGCAGCAGACGATGGGCACAGGCCATGGCGCCGCCCCCGCACGCTTCCGCAACATCAAAATCGGCGTCGCCTTCGCGAAATGACCGCGACAATGACTGAGCCCGATTCGCGTCATCCTGCTTGCCCTGAGTCGCTTTGGCGAAGGGAGCGAAGCGAAAGATCTCTGTTTCCGATGAGGCGCGATGTCCAAGAATAAGAACCTTTCCGTCGGCGACCTCGAGCGCATCGCCGAGCGCGTGCTGAAGCTCAGCAACGCGGACGAGACCGAAGTCGACGTCGGTGCCACCACCGACGCCCTCACCCGCTTCGCCAACAACACGATTCACCAGAACGTCGCTGAAGAAACTCTCGGAATTTCAATTCGCACGATTGTCGATGGTCGCACGGCCCGGTCCACCACGAACAAGACGGACGATGATTCCCTGCGCCGCGCGATCGCCGCGGCGATAAGCCTCGCGCGCAACCAGCCCAAGAATCCCGACCTGCTGCCGATGCTGAGGAAGCAAAAGTACGACAAGGTGTCGCGCTTCTTCTCGGCAACGGCCAAGACCACGCCGAAAGACCGCGCCCGCGCGGTCACCCGCGTCTGCAAAATGGCCGAAAAACGCAAGCAGACCACGGCAGGTATTTTTTCGAACGGCGAGTCGCGTTCCGTCCTCGCGAATTCGAGGGGTCTCTTCGCTCGCTACGAGCAGACCAGATCGGAATTCTCAGTGACGATACTGGAATCGCACTCTTCGGGCTGGGCAAAGGAGAACTCGCCCGACATCCGCGAGATCGATCCCGAAGCGCTTGCGGAAAGCGCGAGCGAGAAGGCTGCCAAGTCGCGCGAGCCGCGCGAAATTCCCGCGGGCCGCTACACCACGATCCTGCCGCCGTCGGCGGTCCTCGATCTGGTCGGGTTTCTCTTCTACGATTTTGCGGGCACCGCCGTGCATGACAAGCGCTCGTCCTTCACCGGCCGCATGGGCAAAAAGATTCTCGGCGACAACATCACGTTGTGGGACGACGCCTACCATCCGCTGCAGAGCGGCCCGTCCTACGACGGCGAGGGCCTGCCGCGGCAGAAAGTGCTGCTGGTCGATAGGGGCGTGCCGAAGAATCTGGTCTACGCGCGGGCGACCGCCAAGAAAATGAAAGCGAAGCCAACCGGCCACGGCTTCTCGCTGCCAAACGACTACGGCGAAGCGCCGATGAATCTCGTTTTCGCGGGCGGCGACAAGTCGATCGACGAGATGGTCGGCACCACGGAGCGCGGCATCCTCATCACGCGGCTCTGGTACATCCGCGAAGTCGACCCTTACGAAAAAATCCTCACCGGGATGACGCGCGACGGCACGTTCCTCATCGAAAATGGACGTGTCGCCGGCGGCATCCGCAATTTCCGCTTCAACGAAAGCATCATCGAGATGCTGTCGAACGTCGAGATGATGGGTCCAGCGGTGCGCGCGGCCGGGGAAGAGTCCTTCGAGATGGTGGTCCCGGCGATGAAGGTCCGCGACTTTCATTTCAGCGAAGTCACGAAATTTTAGCGATCAGCGGGCCGCCCGATGGCGGACGAAAAACTCCGTTTTATCGACGTTCGCATCCACTGCGACATCGAAAAATCCGATCATCATTTCGTCGTACGTCTGATCGCCCCAATAAACGGCCGTAGCCGGATCGGGATTGTGCGGATTGTTCTTCGAGTTGTCGTACCAGCCGACCCCTTGCAGGACGGTTCCTGCTTTAAGCGGCATCGCCTGCGCGAGCCGGTAACTCAGCTGCCAGAAGAAGTCGTAGTTCACGCGCAGCAGCGGCTCGATCGTGCCGTCCGTGCGAAGGATGTTGTACTCGAAGCGCTTCCCGCGCAGATGCATGTGCGGGAAGAAGCTGAGCAGCAGCGCGTCGTTGGGCAGCGAGCCGTGGACTTCGACGCGATAGTCGTCAACGCCCGGCGGAATCACGAAGCTGCTGTTGGTCAGCTGCAGTGTGAGCACCCGCTTCGTGGGCGGTCGCTTGGCGAAGACGATCCCGACGCTCGTCTGATCGACGGTCGGGCGATCGCGCGAGATGTAGTGCATCTGGAAGACCAGGTCCGAGCCCGCGGGAATGTACTTCGCCATTCCGTCCGGCCAGTGGTCCGGCGAGCTTCCGGGCGCGTACACGAGCAGGATGTCCGCCTTCGTCGTCTGCGTGTCGTGGCGATCGGCGCTGGTCTTCATGTCCGACGCTGTAAATGGCATGCCGACGGGCGCGTGCCGCAGCCATGGCGACTCTGGCGGCCGAATGTAGACGACGGCGTGGTGCACGTTCGCGCGGCTCGTCGGCCGAATCTCGGACATCTGCACCCACTTGCCTTCCTTGAAACCCGTGGGAACGATTTCGTAGGTGTACTCGACATCGCACAACGCAGGAATCGGCACCGGCTTGGGCATGCGGATCACGAGATCGGGCTGAGAAATGTTCCAGCCTTCAACCCAATGAGGCGGCGCAGGCGCATCCACCGGATTTCCGGCGGGCGCTTTCGTCGCGGCCCACGCTGCGAGCGTGCTGATCTCGCGCGGCGAGAGCGAAGGATCGTTCGAGAAATGCCCCACGCGCGGATCGGCAAACCAGGGAGGCATCTTGCGTGCGCGAGCATCGTCCGCAATGAGCTGCGCCAGAGGCTGTGTGTCGTCGTAGGTGACGAGCGACATCGGCGCGATTTCGCCAGGCCGATGGCAAGACTGACAGTGCTGCTGCAAGATCGGCAGAACGTCGCGATAGAATGTCGGAGTCCTCGCAGCGAGCGGCGGTCGCCAGCCAGGCAGCAACGCCGCGGCAGCAATCAAGCTGATTATTCCGAGACACCTACAGGTCCTCATCGGATTGTTCCACCCACGCAATTCGCCCAGTTCATCCGACCCTTAGAGTACGACGTCGCACAGGCGAGTTGAGCACACGAACCGCGACCCATCTTATTTTCTCAGATCGAACATGATAAAAGTACTGCACGCGCGGAGGTTCCGTGACTCGAATCGATTCGATCCGAAACACACCCGTCTTCTGGGTCTCGATTCTCGTCTGTGCGCCTCTCTTCACGTTGTCCGCCCAGAAACCGGCGCAATCCGTTGGGCCGGTGGCGGGCCCGGAAGGGGTGGAATCCATTCAAGAACTCAGCCCGATGGTGGGTTGGGTTTCAAGCAAGCATCGCCTCTTTTGGACCAGCGATGCAGGCGCACACTGGTCCAGCATCACGCCAGCCACGAAACCAAGACAGAACATTAGCGCGGTGTTCTTTCTGGATGTCAATAGAGGTTGGGTCCTGCTTTCGTATCCGCGCGGCGAGGAAACGGAATTCGAAATTGCTTCCACGATCGACGCAGGTGGGCATTGGTCGATAGAACATCTGGATGTCCCGGACCCTTCACCGGACGTGGGACTCTCTGGCGACGCCTGGATCGATTTCGCCGACCCGATGCACGGGTGGGTGATCGTTCGTATGAGCACCAGCACGGCCACCAGCTGGGGCGTTCTAATTGCGACGCAGGACGGAGGCAAGACTTGGAAACCACGGGGCCAACCGCCGGCTGCGGGCGCTTTGAGATTTGTTACTCCTCAGATGGGGTGGTTGGCCGACGACGACAGCGGTGCGTTGTATGGCACGGACGACGCCGGCGTCCATTGGCGAGAGGCGTCGGTAAAAGGACCGTCCGATACCAACGCGACCTACGACTTGCCGACGTTTCGAGACAGCCGGCATGGTCTTCTTCCCGTGCTCTTCGAGGGTCCCAACAGCACGACGCGGACGCTTTTCGCCTCCAGTGACGGGGGACGCAGTTGGAACGTACGGGGCCAAGTAGCGCAAGGCAGGGCCGCAACCGCGCCTGACGCCATGATCGATTCGACGTGGATTGGCGCCGCAGCTATGCCGGATCACGGTCTTACGGTAGAGACTGTTGCAGTCAACAACATGTTGAATGCGAGCATCGCCGGCAATATCGGCAACACTTCGATCTCGAACGTGCAAGGCATCAGCTTTTCAACCGAGCGTACCGGGTGGGTGGCCGTCGGCCTCGCAAACTGCATGAGCATAGGGGGACGCGCGTGCGTGGAACTGTTGTCAACAACAGATGGCGGCGGGAATTGGGTGAACATCACGCCGCAAGAGCTAAAGACGCGCACGGTGCCTACGGAACGATAAGGCGTGCTGCTATTCACCGGGACTGGCGGCTACGGCTCGAACTGCAGGCTTGAAATCGCGCGGTCGATCACGTTTTCCTGAATCTGAACCAGATCGCTATCGGCGCGAGTCATCCCGAAAATGGTGTAGATGCGGCCGCCGCGCGGAATGAAGACGGCGATGCCCGACCAGTCGTGGTCGTCGACGCCGCCGCGGAAGCGGTGTTCGGTTGCAGGCATGCCGCCGATCGTGATGTGCTCCTCGCCGAGCGGGCGGAAGTTGTCCATCGCGTCGCGGAGTCGCTGCTCGGTCGCGCTGATGTCCGAAGTAAGGGACTCGCCCGCGGGCTCCTCGCCGATCAGCAGGTACGTCGTCTGATCGTCGGTGCCGAGCGCCGTGATCGTGCCGGGCAGCAGCTTGCGCGCGCCGGCAATCATCTCCCAGTCGGGCGGCTTGTACATGCGGAAGCGATACGTGTCGTTCGTGTAGAGGTTGCCGACAACTTCTTCGCGAATCGGAATCGGCGCCGCGGGCTTGGGGGGCGCAGGGTCGACGACTGGAGTAGGAGCGATCGGCGGCGGACTCGCCGCGGCAACTTTCGGCGCGGAAACCGGCGCCGCTGCCGGCGCGGCCTTCACCAGTGGTTTCGTTGCGGCAGGCGCGGCGCTCGCAACGTCTGGCTTTGGTTTCTCGGGCGTGGGCGTCGACGATGCGACGGCTTTGGCGGCCGTGATGCTGATCGAGACGACCTGGTCTTTCTGCACCACCGCGAATCCGTAACTTGTCTTCACCTTGAACGAATTTTCCTCGAAGCCGACGATGGTTCCGATGATCTTCGAGCCGTCTTTGAGCTTCAGTTCGTCGGCGCGCGCGGTGCGCGGCGCGAGCAGGCTGGCGCTTGCCATCGAGCACAGCAGCGCGGCGATTCCCAGGGATGGAAGGCGAAGCCTCATGAAGTCGAGTATCGCGCCGGCCATCACGTGTGGCAAGCACGCACGCGAGGTCGTGCTGCTTTAGTCAGCAGCGGACAGCGGAGCGAGAATCAGCGGTCGAGGAATTCGCGCAGGCGAGCGTAGCCGGCGCGGCTCACCGGAAGTTGCGCGCCGGTGGACAGAACGGCGACGTGGCTGTCTTTCGAGTAGGGCTCGATTTTGGCGACGCGCTCGAGATTCACGATGTACGACCGGTGGACGCGGAGGAAACGCGAGGGATCGAGGGCCGTTTCGAGACTCGCGATAGTCTGTTGCTTCAAGTGTTTTTTGCCGTCGGACGCAAGCGCAACGTAATCGTCCTGCGCCTCAACGTAATCGAGCTTGCCCACCGGGATGATGAAGACGCGCGCGCCATCGCGCACGGGAATTCTTTCGAGATATTGCGCGGGAGGTCGCGCGGCCGCCGCAAGCTCTGCCGCGGACGCCGTATTCGAAGGCGCTTTCCCTTCGAGGCGTTCCTTGGCGCGCTTCAGGGCGGCTTCGAAGCGGCTCGCGCCCACCGGCTTCATCAGATAGTCGACGGCGTGGACCTCGAAGGCGCGAATGGCGAAGTTGTCGTGCGCCGTGACGAAAACGACGGCGGTTTCATTGCCGATCAATTCGAGGACTTCGAAGCCGTCGAGCTTCGGCATCTGAATGTCGAGGAACACGAGATCGGGCTTCAGCTCGGCGACGGCCTTCACCGCTTCGAATCCGTTCGCGCACTCGGCCACAAGCTCGATTTCCGGATGCGAAGAAAGAAACTCGCGCAAAATCTGCCGCGCGAGCTCTTCGTCATCCACGATCACAGCCCGGATTTTGCGTGTCGCTCCGGAGATCACTGGCCGGCCGCCTCTTTCTCCGGCGGTTTACCGGCGGGTAGTGTGATGGCGACGCGGAAGCGATCGCCCTCGCCCTTGGCTTCGAAGGTGGCGCGATTGCCGTAGCGCGCCTGGAGGCGCTGGCGGACGTTGGCCAATCCGACGCCGTTTCTTCGGCGCATCGGCGCCTCGGGATCGAAGAGATTTTCGACAACAATCGAGACCGAGCCGTTTTCGCACCCGACGTCGAGGTGAATCCATCCGCCGTCCACGAGATTCGCGATCCCGTGGGAAATCGCGTTTTCGACGAGCGGCTGGAGCAAGAGCGGAGGCACGTCGACGGCGAGAGCGTCCTTGGCGATGCGTTCCTCCATGTGCAGGCGCGCGCCGTAGCGCGTTTTCTCGACAGCGAGAAATGCGTGAATCAAGGACATCTCCTCTTCGAGCGGAATCGCGGACTTTTCTCCAAGGCCGAGCGTGCGCCGCAGGAAATCGCCCAGCAGGATGCACATTTCCCGGGCTTTCGCAGGATCGGAACTCGTGAGCGCGCTGATCGAATTGAGGCTGTTGAAAAGGAAGTGCGGATTCACCTGTGCTTTCAGCGCTCTCAATTCCGCTTCGCGCGCCAGGATGCTCATCTGCATCATGCGCGCCTCGGCCTTCTGAGATGCTTCGACAGCGATGAGGACGTAGTAGAAAAAAACGGACAGCAGATAGAGCAAAACCCCCGTGACGAACACAACCGGCAATTCGGAATAGAGGCGCTCATTGAGGCCACGGAATGCAGAAACGCTGGACGCCAGAATCCACGCCAGCACCCATGCCGCGAAAACCCAAAGACCGGAGGCAACCAGGGCTCCGCCAATGTGCGTGGTTAGAAGTTTTTCGAGCTCGACGCGATCGATCGGAGTGGAACGGCACGAGTACCAGGCCGAGAGGCACACGAATGCGAAGAAGAGGCAGAGAGGGACCGCCAAGGCCGTCGCTTCCTCGATGCTGACCTGATGCGTGATCGAGAGTAGATAGACGAGCAGCGCCGCAACAGGAATCCACGCGATGAGGTAGAGGAGAAGGCGCCGGAGCTGGCCAAGGAGCGGATGCATGGGAGTTCAGTTCTTGATGTTGACTCCTCCGAAGACGGCGGCGCCGCGGACGATCAGTTGCTTGGCCGGCGCCGCCGCCCCGGCAGGCTGAGGGTAGGTCTCATCTACGAACGCACCCGCGATTGCGGTTGCTTCGATCACGATTCTCCACGTATCGGGAACCCGCACTTCACCGCCGCCGAAGATCGTGTCGATATGAAGGAAGGCTCGATCGCCCTCGATATCCGCGCGAGTGAAATCGATGTGAAAGCCGCCGAGAACGGCTGTTGCTTTCCCAAACCGGAAGCGCTGCGAGGTGATCCGGCGCTTGAAACCGCTCAGGATAACAGTTTGGTCGAATGTCGCGTCGTCGCTGCTCCCGCTGTTTGCCGACACGCCGAAAAATGTGGCCGATGGCGGCGGCGCTCCTGACGGGCGCGGCGCGTCGTCGAACGAATGATGTGTCGGATCCTGCCCCGCCGGGCCCTGCCCCGGATTTTGGTGCGGATTGGGCCACCAGGCCCAGGGGTTAGGGTGTCCGAATCGTCCGGAAGAATTCAGCAGCATGGATACGCCCAGAGCGATCAATACGAGCGGCCAGAAACTCCCAATATGGATGTGCAAGAAACCCAGCTCATTTGAGATCGAGGCCGCGCCCCAAGCGAGCAGGAGCACGCCCCAGAAACGGCTGCCAGAATGAGTGGAGAGGAGGATCGCCGCGCCCGCGACGATCAGAATCGCCGGCCAAACGAACTGAAAAGAGATGTGGGCCGGAACGATTCCCAGCTGGTCGAGCAAAAAAATCACTCCAAGCGTGGTGATCCACAAGCCTACGAGGAGGCCAGGTCCTACCACGCGTCTGGTGCCATTCGTCACGCTGTTCCTTCCATGTCGTTATTCATTCCGTCGCGTCCAACCGCCCACGATGGTCGATGTCAAGCCGTCCGGCGAGACAGCAGGATCGCGCATCCGGCGAGGATCAGAGCGAGCGGCCAGAAGCGGAACGCATCGCCCATCGCCGCCATCTTCACCCAACCGTCCAGCACGCTCCAGAGGCTCTCCAGAAGCAGGGAAACGATCCAATGGCTGTCCGTCGTCAGATGAGCGTAGCCAAGCTCGCACAATTGAAACACAATTCCCACAAAGATCAGAGCCGCGGCGCCCAGCGTGGCGGCTGCTGACGACGTGGAAGTGGATGAGGGAACACGCCGGTCGACGTTGGTCATGATGTCGTCTCCTGCCTTAATTTGGTTCCGTTGCATGGCGAGAGAATAGGGTGGGACGTTTCCAGCGTCTTGATGTTTTCGGTGAACGGCGGTTAATCACCGGCGAATGACGAGGAGCGGACCGCACGCGAAGGACTGCTCAACTTCAGAAGAGATTCTTGGCTACGAGAAAAGACTCATGCCGAACCAGAAAGCGGCTGCAGTAACGACGCTCGCGACGATCAGGAGCCAGCGGAAGCGCTTTTTCCGCGCGGCAAGGACAATCATGCCGAGGACGACGAAAAGGAAGACCAGTTCCGCCCAAAAGAAGCGCGAGCCGAACCCATCAGTCCATTGGCCTGCGCTATCCTGAAGCCAAACCGACGCGAACGACGTGACGGCTGTGAGCGAGATCGCAACGACGCCGGCGAGCGCCATGCCCTTTGCCCATTCGGGAATGACCCAGTCTTTCCTGGTTTCGCGCCAATCGAGCCACGTCTGACCGACAACCAGCGCGACCAGAACTAGAACGAACACCGCCACATGCCCTCCCAGGACCGGGTCGCTCCAGCGCCCCCATTCGCGTTTGCTCGAACGACCCGCAGCGCAGCTGCCGCCGAACATCCCCAGCGCGGAGTGTGCCAGTGCCCCCGGCGGCTCCGCTGCTTCTACAGACCCTCTGCCTCCACCATTTCGAACGGCTCTTCTACGACGAAAAACTCTTTGAAGTCAACGACGGAATCGAGCCTTCACCGTCGGCCCCGCGATCCCCACCGAAATGCCTTCCAACCGACGTTGTGGGTGGCAATCCTTCGACCAAAGCAGCACGAATAACCGTCCGTTCGAAGCATCGACTATGTGCAATGCCTTCAATGGAATGTGAGAGCGAGCGGGTCGTGCCGGGCGAACTCTCGTGCCGCCGTGCGATTTCGTACGCCTGGAGTATCCAGAAGCTGGAAGGTCGTTGGGCGAGTATGAGAAAGTATTTGCACCTCGCGGTTCGTGGGAGGTCGCGAAGTTATGGATGTTCTAGTACCCATCAATAGGGGTTACGATTCTCACAACGCGACTGCGACCAGCAAAACGACCACGCGGCCAAATCTGCTAGCATAGGCAAATTCATGCGAAATCCTTGGATCATCGCGCACCGAGGGGCATCGGGCCACGCCCCCGAGAACACGCTTCTGGCCTTTCAGCGGGCGGTCGAGCTCGGCGCGGGCTTCATTGAAACCGACCTGCACCTGACGCGGGATGCGCGCTTCGTCGCGATTCACGATCCGACGCTCGAACGCACCACGAACGGCCATGGTCCCGTGAAAGATCGAACGCTCGCTGAGCTGCGGCAGCTTGATGCGGGAATGTGGTTCGACCGGCAATTCATGGGCGCGCAGATTCCTACGCTCGAGGAGGTGCTGAAATTCGCGCGGCAGAACGACGTGATTTTTTACCTCGAGATCAAGTACGACGGCGCGTGGGGGATGCACCATTCGCTCGTCGCCGCGCTGCAGAATTCGGAGAACGCGGCGCGCACGATCGCGATTTCGTTCGATCCGGAGACGCTGCGGGCGCTGCGGCAGATCGACCCCGGAGTGATGATGGGGCTGCTGGTTGACCGGGCAGGACCCGACCTCGTGAAGACGGCGGTCGATGCGGGCGCGCGGCAACTGTGCCTGCGATGGGATCTTGTGAACCGCGAGATCGTCGAT
This sequence comes from uncultured Acidobacteriota bacterium, assembly GCA_963836125.1. Classification (GTDB taxonomy): domain Bacteria; phylum Acidobacteriota; class Terriglobia; order Acidiferrales; family UBA7541; genus Palsa-295. The sequence goes on along the minus strand of CAWIIK010000011.1, from coordinate 278,367 downwards.
CGAGCGCACCGGGCGGATTTGCACGTCGTGACGTGGACCGTGAACGATGCGGGCGAGATGCGGAGCGTGATCGACGCCGGGGTTGACGGCATCATGACGGATTTGCCGGACCGATTGCGCGCGGTGCTCGAGGACATGTCGTCGCGTCAGCCAGCGACCTGAACCTTACGTTTTACTTCCCACTGATCGCAACGAACAGAGCGGAGAACTGCGCGAGCGAGAGCTGCTCCGCGCGGGCGTCGGGGCGCAACGAGCATGCGGCGAGGGCGGCGTGAATGCATTCGTCCGGTGCGATAGCGCGAAGATTGTTGCGCAGCGTTTTGCGTTTTTGCCCGAAGCACGTTCGCACGAATTCGAGAAACGCTCGCTCGTCGCGCACGACGAGCGAAGCCCGCTCGCCAGGCAGCGTCATGCGCACCAGCGCGGACCTGACGCGCGGCGGCGGGCGAAACGCGCCGGGCGGAACCTGCAGGACAATTTCGGGGCGCGCGTAGAACTGGCAGGCGGCCGAGAGGTAGCCGTACTCGCGGCGGCCCGGGCGAGCGGCGATCCGCGCGGCGACCTCGAACTGGATGACGATGTGAATCGACGCGATCTGATCGGCATAGCCGAAGAGATGGTGGAGGATCGGCGACGTAATGTAATAGGGCAGATTGCCGTAGACGCGAAAGCGTCCGCCGCCCCCAATCTTCGCGAGGTCGAGCTGCAGGACGTCACCCGAGACGATTTCGACACATGGCCACTCGGTAGCCTGCGACTCGATGCGCCGGCGAAGATTCTCGGCGAGGCGAAGGTCCGCTTCGATCGAGATGACGCGGCGGCCGCGGCCGGCCAGCAGACGCGTCATCTCGCCGTGGCCGGTGCCGATTTCGAGCCAGACGTCGTCCGGGCCGCGCGGCAGCGTTTCGAGGATTCGTTTTTGCCAGGCGGGATCGCCGAGAAAGTGCTGCCCCAATTTCTGATGCGCCATGACGAACGAGTGTAACAACCTCGGACGCGAGGCGACAAACGGGACACAGTAGCAGTGATCCGATGGCAGATGGGGCGCGGCTGCGGGAGATTGGGTTGACGAACGCAGGTGGCTCCGCTACCGTTTTTATTGCGGTCAGGCGGCGATGAAAATTCTCTTTGTAGCGTCCGAAGGACTCCCGTACTCGAAGACCGGCGGACTGGCGGATGTCGTCGAGGCTCTGCCGAAGGCGCTGCGGGCGATGGGGCACGACGTGGCCGTCCTGCTGCCCCGGTATCACGCCAACAAGATTCACTCGATGCTGATTTCGAGCGTGACGGTGGCACTTGGCGACCGCCTGCGCTTCCCCGCGATTGCGGAAGCAGAAGCGGTCGATGGAGTCCGCTACTTTTTCGTCGACGATCCGCCATTTTTCGACCGCCCGGCGCTCTACGGCGACACGGCCGGGGAGTATCCGGACAACGCCGAGCGGTTTGCGGAATTCTCGCGGGTCGCGATCGAATTCATGAAGCGCGTGTGGCTGCCGGATGTAGTCCATTGCCATGACTGGCAGACCGCGCTCGTGCCGGTGCTGCTGCGAACGCAACATTCCGAGGACCGCACCGTGCGCTCGCTGCCCGCGATGCTTACGATTCATAACCTCGCCTATCAGGGAGTTTTCGACGCGGCGGCGCTGCGGAGGATCGGCCTGCCCGATACACTATTCAGCGTCGATGCCCTCGAATTCTTCGGCAAGGTGAACTTTCTCAAGGGAGGGTTGATCTACGCCGATTATCTGACGACGGTCAGCCGCCGCTACGCCAAGGAGATTCAGACGGCCGAATACGGCTGTGGGCTCGAAGGCGTGATCCAGAAGCGAGGGGACCGGATGGTCGGCATCCTGAATGGTGTGGATTACACGGCATGGAATCCGGAGACGGATAAGCTGATCGCAGAGAACTATTCGGCCGAGAATCTTGCCGGGAAAAAGACGTGCAAAAAAGACCTATTGGTGTCGTTCCGGTTGCCGGAAGGCGACTTGGCGCGCCCCGTGATTGGAATCGTCTCGCGGTTTGCGGACCAGAAGGGATTCGATCTGATCGTCGAAGTCGCGGACGAGATGATGAAAGAGAACCTGGCACTGGTCGTACTGGGAACCGGCCAGGCCGAATACGAGAAGCTTTTCAGGCAGCTTGCGGAGAAATATCCGGAGCGCGTGGGCGTCAAAATCGGTTACGATAACAGCCTTGCGCACAAGATCGAGGCGGGCGCGGATATGTTTCTGATGCCGTCGCGATACGAGCCGTGCGGCCTGAATCAGATTTACAGCTTGCGCTATGGGACGGTCCCTATCGTCCGGGCGACCGGGGGACTGGACGATACGATACAGAACTTCGTTCCCAAGACGCAGCAAGGCACGGGATTCAAGTTCGAGGAATACAGCGGCAAGGCGTTGCTGCAGTGCCTTCGCGCGGCGCTGGGGGCGTACGGCGAGGCAAAGGCCTGGCAGGCGTTGCGGGCAAACGGCATGGCCAAGGATTTTTCATGGAAGGCTTCGGCGGCATCGTACGTGACTCTGTACGAGGCGGCAAAGCGGTCGCGAATCCCAAGAGTCGCTGGAGCATCTAAATACGCGGGCGTAGACCGGCGGTAGGTCGCCGGAAGCCGCTCATAAGGGGAAACTTAAATGGCAGACAACATTCCGGCTGTAACCGATGCGAGCTTCCAGGCAGAGGTGATCGACGCGAGCAAGAGCCAGCCCGTGATGGTCGATTTCTGGGCCGACTGGTGCAGGCCCTGCAAGATGCTCTCGCCCACGGTGGACGAAATCGCGCGGGAGCACGCGGGTAAGCTCAAGGTCGTCAAGCTGAATGTCGACGACAACATGAACGTGCCGGGAAAATTCAACATTCGCGGGATTCCGACGCTGCTCGTGTTCAAGGGCGGGCAGGTGGCCGAGCAAATCGTCGGCGCGGTGTCCAAAGAGCAGATCACCAAAGCGCTCGAACGCCATCTTTCGTAGGCGCTCGTTCGATCTCAAGCAAGTTGCCTCGCGGGGTCCACACTCTCCGCGAGACGGTTTTCGAGGCCTTTTCGCACTCCTTCCTCGCAGCGATCCAGATGACGAAGACTAGATCGAAGCCACGGGTGCGGCGATGCCACTGGGCGCAGAGTCCGCCGATGATCGAATATCACGACACGGAATGGGGTGTGCCGCTGCACGACGACCGGAGGCTATTCGAATTTCTGATTCTCGAAGGCGCGCAGGCAGGACTCAGCTGGGAGACGATTCTGCGGAAACGCGAAAACTATCGCCGCGCCTTAGACGGATTCGACGCCGCGAAAATCGCGCGCTACGACAAGCGCAAGATGCGCGCGCTGATGGCGGATGCCGGGATCGTGCGGAATCGGCTGAAAATTGCGGCGACCATCACGAATGCTCAAGTGTTTTTAGCACTGCAAAAGGAGCACGGCTCGTTCGACCGCTACATCTGGGAGTTCGTCGGCGGCAAGCCGAAGCGGAATTCCTGGCGGCACTCGAAGCAAGTGCCAGCGCGGACGGTGGAATCGGACGCGATGAGCAAGGCTCTCAGGAAGCGTGGATTTCGATTCGTCGGCTCGACGATTTGCTACGCGTTCATGCAGGCCACTGGCATGGTGAACGATCACGCCGTCCGTTGTTTCCGGCGCGGCGAAATTTCATAGACATCGCGTTACCCTCTTGACAAGCGAACGGGGAGACTCCATCTTAGATGGCTTTACCCTGGGGCTGCGCTTGGTCTGTAAGCACCGTGACGGAGAGAGATGTGAAAGTACGGGTCTGTTTCCACGATAAGTGTTTCGACGGGGCTTCTTCGGCCGCGATCTTTTCGCGATTCTACCGTGAACGCATCAATCCGACCGTCGAGTTTCTGTACACTGGGATGACGCACAAGGCTTCGCAGCCTTTCGAAGACGGCGTGTTCGACGGCGACGAAAACGCAATTGTGGATTTCAAGTATTCGAGCTCGCCGCTGCTCACGTGGTGGTTCGACCATCACCAGAGCGCTTTCCTGAAGCCGGAAGACGCCGGGCATTTCCGGCAGGACCATTCGGGCAAGAAGTTCTACGACCCGTCGTACAAGTCGTGCACGAAATTTCTGGCGACGATCGCCAGCGAGAAATTCGGATTCGACAAGAAACCGCTCACGGAACTGATCGAGTGGGGCGACATCATCGACGGCGCGCAGTTCAAGTCGCCCGAGGCGGCGGTGGCGCTGGCCGAGCCTGCGATGAAGATTGCCCTGGTGATTGAAGCCGCGCCGGAGCCTAATCTTGTGCCGCAGCTGATTCCGTATCTGGAGAGGCTTTCGCTGGCGGAAATCATCGAGTTGCCGCTGGTGAAGAAACACCTGGGTCCCTTGCTCGAGCGGCATCGCCAGTCGATCGACATTTTGCGCGAGCATACGGATTCGCGCGGCGGCGTGGTTTATTTCGACGTGAGCGATCTTGATCTCGAGGGCTACAACAAGTTCATTCCGTATTATCTGTATCCGGACGCGCTCTATTCGGTCGGCGTGAGCGCATCGCCTACACGCGCGAAAGTATCCGTAGGGACGAGCCCGTGGAAGGAAGCCGCCGCCGACGTGAATCTGGCATCGCTGTGCGAGAAGTATGGCGGTGGCGGGCACGCGCGCGTGGCGGCAATTTCGTTTGGGCCGGGCGACCTCGTGCGCGCGCGGCAGGTGGCGAAAGAGATCGCGGCAACGCTTCGCGGCTGATTGTTTCGGCTCGATTCTTCGAGCGCTGAGCAATGTTTGGGCGCGATCGTATGGCGTCAATCGTGTCGTGTTAAAATGTAGGTTTGCTGGGCCGCTAGCTCAATGGTAGAGCAGCTGACTCTTAATCAGCGGGTTGGAGGTTCGAGTCCTGCGCGGCTCACCACTCTCTTCTAAGCACTTAGCATCGTTCCGCGTTTTCCCGTCCAGTTTTTCCGATTGTGGGGACTTTTGTCGGGGCTCATTAGTGCGTTTGCGGCCAGACCGCGCGGGAAAGGTGTGATTTTATATGGCGTCGCCTCAATCGAGCGGCCCTTTTGATTTTGACTCGCTCTTGTTTTGGGCGCTGGTCATCGTCGGGGCTTTCCTATTGTTCAAATACCTTGGCAGCAAGGGCGGCGCTCCGGCGCTGGCGGCTGCGGGCCAGACGGCGGCTGCGGGTTAAGCTCTGGCCACCTTCGCCGCGTGGAGTCCACTCGCATGAACGACAGACAGAATCGCATCCTCGGAATCGTCGGGCGTAAAGGTTCCGGGAAGTCGCGGCGGCTCGCCACGCTCTTGCGGTATTGCCCGCGCTTCCTCGTGTTCGACTCGATGGGCGACCACGTGGGCGCAGTTCCGAACAGGTTCTACGATCTCGACGATGCGCTTGACTTCATCGACTGGTCAGAGCGCCAAAAAACTTTTGCAGGAGCGTTCGTCCCAGGCAGGGATCTCGAAGGCGATTTCGAGGAGATTTGCCGCGAGTGCTACCGTCGCGGAAGCATGGCGCTCGTCATTGAGGAAGTTCCGTTCGTTGTGAAGCCCGGCTACTTGCCGCCTGGATTCGCCTATGTCGTGCGGACTGGCCGCCACAGGCAGCTAGACCTTGTTTGGACGGCGCAACGGGCCAGCGAAGTCTCGCGCACGCTCACCAGTTCGACCGATCTTTGGATTCTTTTCAGTCAGACCGAGCCGCGAGACCTGGATTGCCTTGCCGAAAGGTGCGGTCGAGAAGTTGCGAACAAGGTCGCGAATCTTGGGTTGCACAAGAGTTTTTGTTGGGATGTCATCACGCGAAGGATCATCCCTGATTCGCCTCGGCTTCTAAAGCGGGATACCGCTGACAGGGCAATTCTCGCCCGTAACGCTTACTCACGGGAAGCCGGTCAGGATGGGTGAAGGTGTACAAAAGCTTGCTCGTTCGGCGGGGCATTGGGGAGTTAATTTCTCGAATGGCGACGCGGTACAATTCGCTGAAACTTCGCACGCTGAGCATCTTCGAAAATCGCGGATGGCTTTCCCCGCCAGCGTGGGCCGTTCTTGCGAAATTCTACCCGATCCGGGCCAGCTACACTTACCTCAAGCGCCTATGGAATTGGCGGCTGCTCGATCGCGCGCTCGATCCGCGTGGCCTCCTGGTGTACAGGATCAATCGTCGCGGCAGCGGACGGCTAGCCTGGCTGCGGGAAAAAGGGTAGTGTCTTAGCATTGTGAGAACGGCACTCCTCATCTTGTGTCTTGTAGGTGCCCCAAGCCTATCCCCATCCAACCAAAAAGCTGCCAACCCCACACAGTCCGAGTCCCGAGCCAATACACAACCATCCAAGCCAGCGCCAGCGCTGCCCGCCGCAACAGAGAAACAAACCACCTCCAACCCCACCAATTACGACGGCGGCATGGGTTACCCGCCACGTTCCACAGGAGAGACTGTCACGCTGGTTTGTACTGTTCTCCTGACTATTGTCGGCATCGCCCAGAATTATCGTCGCGGTTTGCACTCTGCGAAAGATTGAACGCCAAACTAAAGCCACTGAAGATGCTGCCAACGCCGCTAAGCAGGCTGCGGTGGCCGCCGAGAAGGAAATCGAGATGGCGAGTCACCGATTTGCTATTTCGCACCGCCCTTGGGTAAATGTTTCTGGAACGGTAAAGACCGATGGACCATTGGTCTTCAACAACCGAGGGCGCGCATATCTCTATCTCCTATACCCTCAAGAACGGTGGAACTGCCCCAGCGATTGGGACTTTCACTATCGGTAGTGGGTTGATCGTCGGGCCGATGCCGCGAACGCCGGAAGAAACTAGAAGGATAATTGATTGCGGCAAGGTCACCCGTACTCCCCGTCCCGGCGGGATGCCTCCAACCATTGATAAGTTTAGCGGCGATGTTGGTGTGCTGATTCTTCCCGGCGACACTCAAGAGATCAAATCCACTCTGCACACACCGAAGGGGCAAACAAAAGTAACAAGACCTCAAGAAGTCTGGTTTCCGCTGTGCATCCGTTACAAGGACGACTTGGGGGATTATCACGGAACCGGTGTTCTGTGGAAGTTTGTCGCTGACGGTGGCAACGAAATTCAGGGGGTGGAAAGCGTGGAGGGCAGCTTCAAGCAGATAGGAATAGGCAACGAAGCCTATTAATCAACATTTGAAGGTTAGTGCTACGTTTCTTTGGGGGTATCTGTTGTTAAGTTGCAAGTCTCGTCCAAAATTTCCGGGTGCCGTTCGCCTGGAATAAATTCATACCCCAAGCGGTGAAAATAACTGATCTTGCCGTCTCTGTTTTCAATTACTCCGATTTTGTTGCACTTTGGACATTTGCCAGTTTCGCCTTTTGGAATCAGAAACTTTTTCGGGTAGTTTAGTGTAGTCCTCGACGAAAATTTTTAAATTGGCCATCTTATTTCCGCCTTTCTCGGCCTGCCGCCCCGTCGATTCTTTCGCATCGTAGCGATCTGGGTCAAGCGAAGAAGGGCTTGACTGTAAACATGGATCGGAAGATGATTGGTGAGTCGCGGCGGGACAAAACGCCAGATCGGGGTCGGCCCTGCAAGAAGGTGCCCCGAGTAAAAGCCACAAACTGAAAACACCTTGCATCCTTCGGCAAGGTGGACACAGCTCCTCTGGTAGATACCGAAGTTTCCCAAACTTTGGAATGAGGCGCTGTGAGAGATGGTTTCCAAAAAAGCCAAGCGATTGAAAGCTAAGCGGCGGAAGCGCGTTCCTGATGTGTTTCCGTTTATCGCTTTCCGGCCTGGCTGGACGCTTGGGACTGACATCCCACACGCCGCAAACGATCTTGGCCTGAGTGTTCCCGAATTACTTCGGCGCGCTGTCGGTTACTACCTGTACCGCGCGTCGATTCCCGAATTTCTCGCAGTTCAATCCGCGCGAAAAAGGAGCAGCAACGATGCCGAAGAAACTAGGAAACGGTAGCACGCCTCCGGTGGCTCAGCCGGACGATGAGGAGCAGGCGAGCGGCCCCGGCGATCTGGATTTGAGCGACGTGGCCGACCGACTGGACAACGATGCGAGGAGCCGTGCCGTCGAGCGCATACTTAGTCACCATCAGGCTCTACGTCGCGAGATTGACCAGTCATGCAAGCGGCTCGGAGATTTGTCCGAAGAAGTCTCGGCGCTCGCGGCGCGCATTGCCGTGCTCGAAGAGGATGAAGAGGAGCAAGGAAGTCCGGGCAAGCGATCTGAGGACGAAGAGGATCAGAAGGCCAAGGGGCGCGGAGCCAGCGCGAAGAGCAAGGAGGCCGCATCGCCATCTGATTTCAACGAGTCCACAAGTGATCGACCGAAGAACGAGCGGTCCGGTCGCCACTTCATTTTCACAGAGGGGCGAAAGGAAAAATCGGGCACATAAAACTTAAAGGCCCGCGCAACGAACGCGGGCCGAAAGGAAAACCCAAATTGGCAATTCGAACTATAGCAAAAGCGACCCTGCCGCGCAATCATCGAAATCAGCCACTCCGTGCGAGCGCGATCTTCGAGCGTGAAGGCAGAAGTGAGCGATTCTCCCGCCTCGTGAACAACCGCATGAGCCGGGGAGCGTGCCTCGAATGCGGACGCAAGGACTCAGACGGCAACTATTGTTTCTCCTGTGCAGGACGTTTCCCGATTGAGTTGGAAGTGCCTGCAGTGCACGACTACAACGGCTGGCACTACAGGGTAATCCAAGTTCTCCCGGCCTATGACATCTCGGTCTTTCGCGCGGAGCGCGTTCCTATTTTCGAACGCAAGGGGCAAGCCGAATTTATCGGCTATGCCGAGACGTTCGTCGAAGCCGAGCGGTTGTGTAAAAAGAAGCTGGATCGGGCGCTCGCGGTGGGTTGGTGACTCCGATGCTTTCTCTGCTCGACGCGAGAGACCTGAAGGGGCGTTGCGATTTCATATCCGCTGTGCGGCGATACGTGCGGCTCCGTCGTGCGGGTCGGCAATACGTTGGTCTTTGCCCATTCCACAAAGAGAAGCATCCCTCGTTCTACGTCGAGTCTCAGAGGAAAATATTTTACTGCTTCGGCTGTGGCGCGGGCGGTGATGTGTTCGATTTCATCATGCGCGTCGAGAGTTGCGATTTTCGGCAGGCCCTACAAATTCTTGCCGCGTTTCCGGGGGTAGCCCGCGACAGCGAGCCGCGAAGCGGCGAGCGTTTTGGAGCGGGCGTAGGGGCTTCCCCTCCGGCCGCGAAGCGGCCGGCCCTCAATAGCCCGGATGAACGCGCACGGATCGTCGCACAACTTGACGCGACCGAAAAACGGCTGCAAGGAATTCGCGCAGCGAACGCAGCGGCATCGGCGGCGTTGGCTACGGCGTGCGAGCCACGCGATGAGCCTTCACATGGTGAATCGCAGAGGCTCGGTTTTGTGGGGGTGAGTGCGACCCGGAAGTGAACGCTACGACGCATCCCGGCTTGACCGTCGGCGGCTCGTGGCGGGAAAAGACGTGCTCGATGGAAGGCAAAAGCGCGGCGCACTGGAAGAGCGTACCTTCCATCCTTGTACTCAGGGTGTGTTTAAACGTTTTGGTTTTTGATTTTGATTTTCGATTTTGACGACGCAACCGAAGGGAAGGCGATGTGGATGCCGCGACAGTTTTCTCCAGACAGGACCTCGAAGCGCATGAGGCGTTACGCAATTACCGACTCAGCATCGGACTCGACCCGGAACTTCCACGCGCTTCGAATTCGGTGTTTCTTGCACAGGGAGAATGGATCGACCGTCTTGCGCCGTGGGAAATGTTCATCACGGCCACTTTTCGTCCTGTTCGCCGTCGATGGGGCAATCCGAGGGGCTTTGCGGCAGTGGAGAGTATCGTGACAGACGCGCATCGAGCATCGATGTTTAGATCGCTGCGCTCGACGGATTTCCAGACGAGCCTGGCTTCACGTTCTCCTTCTCCGCAGTATGTCTCCGGCTTTTTCGACCGTTTCATTCACTCGCTTCAAGAGGATTTGAAGTGCCGTCTCAGCTACTTCGTTGGCTTCGAAGCGGCTCCACTTTCGGGGATGAATCATTTTCACGCTCTCATCTCTACGGCGCGCGCTGATGCTCCCTTCGATTTTTGGCGCAAGGGTGTGTGGGCATGGTTGCATCGGCAAGCCGGTCGCTCGCTCGTCTTGCCTTTCGAGAAAGATCGCGGCGCTGGCTGGTATCTCGCCGCCGCGTATGTTGGAAAACGTCCGCTCGGTTGGGATGTTCACATTCACGGACGCACGCACTTGATGCGAAGACCGAACCCTGGCGGTCACCGTCTGCCCGTCGTTCCATCTGCGGAGTGTCCGCGAGATTGCTTTCACCTTTCTCTTCCGAAATGGCACCGATGAAAACGGTTCGAATCTATGTTGACGGATCGGGACAACGCCCGGACGGTACGGGTTCGGGGATTGCATGGGTTCGCGAGGATACCGGCGCGTCCCATCGCGAGCGAATTGATGGACTGACGAATAATCAGGCGGAGTATCGAGCCTTGGCTTCTGCGCTTCGTTCGCTCGGAGTCGGCAGTCACGCGTTGATTTTCACGGACTCGATGTTGGTCCATGGACAACTAGAGAAAGGCTGGAAGGTCAACGATCCTGAGTTGGAAAAACTCATCGCTGAGATTCGGAAGATCGTTGGCGCGAGGAAGCTGCACTGTAAGGTGTCTTGGATTCCGCGCCGGGAAGAACAAAGCGGACAAGCTGCTGAGATGAAAGCGATGTTCGAAAAGGCTAAATTGCTGACGCCGCGAGAAGCATCCGAGTTTTTGGGGATTCCCGAAGGTACGCTTGCACAGTGGCGGTCACAGCGGCGCGGCCCGCCGTATATCAAGCTGGAAGATCGGCTCGTGCGCTACCGCCTTTCGGACTTGGAATCGTACTTAACGCAGCATTCGGTTCGCACTGAATTGACAACTATTGAGCCTAGCGGTAGGCTCCGAGTTATATGAGTCTCCACGTGAGGAGAGGAAGATGCGAACAGCCGAGGAGTTGATTCAAGAATTGGATCGCCAAGCTTCGAAGTATAAGATTTGCACCCTTGTCGTGGCCTTGGAATCCTCGGTTGTCTTCATATTCACTGACCAGAAGGATCGTCTCGAACGGCTCAACGAATCAATCAAAAAAGGTGGCGAGCCGGTTGGCATGATCGCTTCTATTAAGAGTGACACTTCCACTAGGGAAGAACGTCTGTACCTGTGCACTCACGTTTTCAAGGAATATAGCGATCAACTAGGAGGCGAAATCTATTTGACTCGGCTCTTGGAAAAGTTCGCTACGTTTCTAGGCCGCAAGCAATTCGATAAAGGGGAATGGATCAATTAAGAGCCTAGCAGTAGGCTTGGAGCGGTATGAAAAAGAAATTGTCAGCGGCGGTTGAGCTTGGGCGACGCGGCGGGAAGGCGCGGGCGAAGAAGGTGTCGAAGAAGAAGCTGTCGGTGATCGGTCGCCTCGGCGGAATTGCTCGCTGGAAGAAAATGAGGAAACCGTGAGCGTCTTTAAGCGCAAGGGTTCGCCATTCTATCAGTACGACTTCGTTTTCAAAGGTCGCCGGTGTTGGGGTTCGACGAAACTCACCAATCGCGTCGCTGCGGAGCGTTATGAGTTCAAGCTGCGTGAGAAGCTGGCGTTGTCCCGTGCGGCGATTCTTGATCCTGAGCCTCCGCCGTTTTTCTCGGAATTTGCAGATGGGTTTCTAGAGCAAACTAAGAACGAGATGCGCCCGAACACGTCGCGCTGCTACACGGTCTCGGTGAAAGTCCTGAATCTGCGCTTCGGCGCGCTGCGCCTAGATGAAATCACAGCCGACGGAATCGAGCGGTTCAAACAAGCTCGACTGGAGAAGGGGCTCTCGCCCTCGACCGTGAATAGAGACTTAGCGGGTCTCCGGCGAATCCTGCTCTACGCAGTGAAAAACGACTTAATCGCTACGACGCCCTTTGTCGCTCACAAGGTTCGATTCCTCAAAGAGAATAGCCGCGAGAGGATTCTGAGCTTCGAGGAGGAACGGCACTACCTGGCCGTTGCGTCCCAGCCATTGCGGGACGTGGCGGCGCTGATGCTTGAACTGGGTTTGCGCCCTGGCGAGGTCTGCTCGATTCGCCACGAGGATGTTCACTTCTACGCTGCTACGCCCTTCCTGCACGTTCCATTCGGCAAGACGAAAAATGCCGCGCGCGATGTTCCTTTGACCGAGAGAGCGAAAGAACTTCTGCGGCTTCGGGTTGCCCAGGCGAAGGGCAATCATCTTTTCCCGCTGCGGATCGGCAACGAGACGTTGGCGGGGATGCCGCGCAGCCTTTGTTACGACTGGACGCAACCGATGAACGAATTACAGCCTGCCCACATGCGAGCCTTGCGTGATAGCAAGATCGCCCCGCCGTTTCGCATTTACGATCTTCGGCATACCTACGGGACGCGCGCGGCAGAGGCAGGAATGGACGTGCTCACGCTACAGCGGCTCATGGGCCACGCGGATTTGAAAACGACCGCTCGATACGTCCATCTCTCGAAGCGCCATCTGGCGGACGCGCAGACGCGAATCGAGCGGCATCGGGCCGAACGCGAGATTGCCGAGGCCGAAGCGCAAAAACGGGACGAGCTTGGAGCGATTCAGTGAGGCATTTCAGTGTGGGGACTTTTGTGGGGAGTCGGAAAACATCTTGCGTCAACTCCGCGCATATCGGCGAAGCGAGCGAGAAGCGGCTAATCATTGCGAATCTGGAGACTTGGACATAACTCCTGAAAATGAGAAACGTCCGCAATCGCGCGAAGCGCCACTCTTAATCAGCGGGTTGGAGGTTCGAGTCCTCCGCGGCTCACCACTTCTTTTCGGCTCTTGGCACGATCCGCGTTTTCCCTCGGTTTTTCCGATTGTCGGGCCTTTGTGGTGGAGTTCCCTATCTTGCCGCCCGGAGCACTACGTCAGGGCCGTTTGGACGGCAAGTGCGATCAAGCGGACATGACCGGAAACAACGCGACGGGTCAGGCGGCCCACCACTGGACTCCGACTGTCCTCCGGGCCAGTTGAACCCAATCCATCTCTCCGGCGAATATGGGCCGAAGTCGGAATTCAGGCCCGCAGGTTCCTTGGTCCCCGCCCCTAGGACTCCAGCGCAGTCTCTTTGGAGGACCTTCGCATGAACAGCAAGAAATTGGCGCGGCTTGGTGTATTCGCCGGCATGGCTATCGCCGCCGCAGCGACGCCCGCTTATTCTCAGACTCCATCCGCCTCTTGCTCCACGAGTCAGAGCGCCGCCGTCGAATGTTTTGTCGCGAGCGCCGTGGAGACGCAGCTGCTGACGCTGCATGACGGCATGAACCTGTCGCAGTTCCAGGCGTACGGAGTGGCCGTATCGAAAATCCTGCAACAGCAGCAAACGTATGTCGTGCTGGGGGCAATGGCCAGCGCCATCGCCGACGCAATGCCGCCAACGGACGCCAACGGCGAATCTGATCCTGGCGCCCAGCGAACGGCCAACGAATCGATCGTGGTCGCGGAAATTCAGAACGGAATTGTGACGAGTCCCGCCGACGCAACTCCACTCCAAATGGTGTATTTCTCCCAAGACATCATCAACGCCATGAACCAGAATACCGGCCTTTCACTCTCGCCTGGCATTCTGCTGCGCATAATCGATTCTTATGTCGTCACGGCGACTTCGGATGGGACCGTCAATTGGACGCAGGTGAACAGTAGCTTAAGCAGTATGCTGACCAATCTGATTGGCACCGATGTAGTCAAACTGCCAGCTTCGATTACTCGGGCGCAGGTGCAGAAGTTCATCGGGCAACTTGCGCAGATCATTTACAACTACTGCAAACAGACAGGCCGCAGCAGTCTCTGATCTTCGGCGCTTGGACTCCGGCCGCCGGCTACGTCTGGTCGACCAACTGTTCCTTGCTCGCGTCCTTGCGATTGATCGCGTACAGCGCCAGTTCGAGGCGGTTCGAGGTGCCGAGTTTGTTGAAAATTCGGAAGAGATAATTGCGGACCGTGTGCTCGCTCAGATTCAGTTCCCGGGAAATATCGCGATTGGTGCGGCCCTGGGCCACGAGGTCGACGAGGCTCTGCTCGCGTCTCGTGAGCAGTGCCGTGCCTTGCGCGTCGGCGATCGGCGGAGGTTCCTTCTTTGCGATCGATTCGACCAAGTATTGCAGTTGGTCGTTCTTGGCCCAGATCTCGCCGCCGTGAACCTTCTGAATCCCCTTACAAAGGTCGCTGAACGATTCGTCCCGGGAAAAAACACCCAGTGCGCCAGAACGAAATGCCCCGACAACTAAGTCCCGGTCCGGAGAATCGATCAATAACACGATCCGGGCTGCCTCGTGCGCCGCATGAAGCTGCTGAGTAACGCGAATGCCCGAGGAAGGGCCATCTTTCAAGTGAGCGCTGATGACGCAGACGTCCGGCTTGGTCGAGGCATAAGCCTTCAGGACTTGCGCGGCGTCCACGGCTGACGCCACGACGGACAATCGAGGATGACGCCGAAGGGCAGCCGACATAAGCTCGCAGCTCATGCGGCATGTCTCACCGAGTAGAAGTTCAATAGGAGCTCCCGCTCTTCCAGCTCTTCGCATGGGCCCACCTTTTTGGAATGGTTGGACTGCCGACTGGGCGATGGTTTAACTGGAGGACCGGGTTTCAGCAAGTTCTAGGCGTTAGTGGTTTGGCTGACAACGAAAAACTGACCGGCTGGCGTCGTCCAACCGAAACTCTTTCTTCGCGGAGCACATTGTCCTCACGTCACGAAAGATTGCGGAACCCACCTTTACCTACGGCCTCACGGAATATGAACACAGCTACTGATTATAAGTTGCTTCATCCTTTCGCATATCAGGTATACACCTGATATCAGCGGACGGCCTTACCCGACGAAAGAGAAACATGTTCCTATCGATGACCGGGGCATTCGTCTTGGATGCGCCGCGTCGGTCGTAGAACAAACTTCCACGCGAACTTATCGCTATTTTCTCAAGATCGTTGTTCCCTCGCTACGAAGAGGGATGAAACGCTCCGCGCGAAAGGACATTTCGCTTCTTGCGGCTTCTCGGCCATGCTTTTAGGATTTTCGTGCGTGAAGCTTTTATTGCTTGGGCGGGAGCTGAAAGATGGGGTCGAACGAAATTCAAACAGCAAGAGCGATATCCTGCGGCACTTCCGACGCTGATCGAGAGGCCGAAGTCCGCCACGAAATACGATATCCGCTACGAGCCCGCACCGAATTTATGTGGATGGGGCGTGATGGCGCGCAGCACGAAGCGAGCGGTTACAGTCGCAACATCAGCGAACACGGTGCGTACATTCTCGCAAAAGCCTGTCCGCCGGTGAGAGCCATGATTCGCATGGTAATTCGCTTTCCGTACCGACGAGACCCTGTCCGCTCTCGCCAAATGGAAATGGACGGGCAAGTCACGCGAGTTGATCTGCTGCTCACCAGCAAGGCAGGCTGGGGATTTGCCGTCGCGTCGACCCACTCGGTGCTGGACGAAATTGACGATTTGAAGGACGAGTCGAGCGACGAGTAGGCATGGGATGAAGTAAATCGGCGGATCCGGCGACACATCCGACGGCCTTTTGAAGTGGGCCTCGGTCGCTGAGATCCAAATGGTTTTTCGGCAGGAGCAGGCAGGCTCACGGAGCAGGGGGAAACAATCTGTGAGTCACGGGGCGAAGCTGTATGCACGACATGGAGCAAATTCCAAACTCACAGGAGCACTCGAACGGGGATTGGTGCGCCATCCACACGCGGCACCAGCACGAGAAAAGTGTCGCGGCGCTTCTTTCCCGGCAGGAGTTTCAGGTATTCCTCCCGACGTATCACACGGTGCGTCGATGGAGCGATCGAAAAAAGCAGATTACGCTGCCGCTTTTCCCCGGGTACGTTTTTCTCATTGACGAGGCGAAGCGCAGACTCAAAGTTCTTTCGACCCCGGGTGTTCATAGGATTGTTACAGCCGGGCAAGTCCCAGCGGTGATTCCCAGCGAGGAGATCGGGGCCATTCGGCGGGCGGTAGAGAGTCCGCTTGGAGTGAATCCGCATCCTTTCTTGAAGAGCGGCGACGCTGTGCGAATCAAATCCGGGCCGCTTGCGGGTCTCGAAGGCATCGTGTCGCGCGAAAAGGACGTGTTCCGCGTGGTTTTGTCGGTCGAACTGCTTGGCCGATCGGCGGCCGTGGAGATCGACGCTTCTGCCACTGAGCGCCTGACTCGGCCGAGAGAAGTGACTCAATCGAGCCATGTTTCTTGAATACTACGGATTTCGCGAACAGCCATTCGGTGTAACGCCCGACCCGCGCTTCATCTATTTCGGGCCCGCGCATCGCGAGGCGCTCGCTTCGCTTCTCTACGCGATTGAGACGAAGCGCGGGTTCTCGGCTATGGTCGCCGAACCCGGCATGGGCAAGACCTCCCTGTTATTTCGCCTCCTCGAGTCGCTGCGAACGTCCGCGCGAACCGCCTTCCTGTTTCAGACGGACGGAGACTCAAAGGAGCTTTTGCGCGGACTCCTGGGTGATCTCGGGATCAAGAGCAGGGGCAAAGGAGTCGCCGCGATGCATGCCGACCTCAACAAAGCCCTGCTCGAGGAGATGCAAGCCGGACGGAAAACGGTCCTGGTGATCGACGAAGCGCAAAACCTGGACGAGTCCGCGCTCGAATCGATCCGCTTGCTCTCGAATTTTGAGACTGCGACCGAAAAATTGATGCACATCGTGCTCGCGGGGCAGCCGAAGCTGGCGGACACACTCGCGCGGCCTGACCTGGCGCAACTGCGCCAGCGCGTTGCGACAATCATCCAACTCAAACCTTTTCAACCGGAGGAAGTGGCCGCCTACGTGAAGCATCGGCTTCAGGCTGCGGGATACGAAGGCCCGCCGATCTTCTCCAGCGCCGCACTGCAGACCATCGCTCGGGTGAGCAAGGGCATTCCAAGGGACATCAACAGCCTTTGCTTCCAGGCGCTTTCCATCGGTTTTGCGACGCAAACGAAGACGATCGGCGCGGAAATTGTGCGCGAAGTCGTCGCCGACTTTGAGGGGGCGCCAAGCTTGGCCACCGTCTCGTCGCCAGCTGCCGATCGCTCGACGGATGCCGCGCCGCCATCAAGCGCGCGCCCCACGAATTGGCAGCCTGCGCCACCACGACCGCCATTGGAAACTCCCCCTCCCGTATTTTGGAATTTCGACCCGCCAGTTCAGGAGCCAGCCGTTCCAAGGAGAAGAAAAGGGAAAATCGCACTCGCGTGTGTTGTCGTCCTGCTCGTCTCGATCGTCGTTTTCAGCGACCCGAGCTTGGGGCTGACCGCGACCGCGCCCGGACGCATTTCCAATCAGATTGTGGATGCCGTATTGAGCTCAGGCGATCCGAATTCGGACTTTGTACCCGCACTGCCGAATGCATTGAGGGCGCCGGCCGCACCGCCCGTCGAGACCACGCAGGACGCGTTGCAGGCGTTACAGGCCGCGACTGCAAGCCAAGGTGCACAGGCGCAGAACGACGCGCAGAGCGTTGGCGCTACGCCGGAAGAGGCAAGCGGTCTGGCCGGCCAGGAACAGGCGAATGCCTCGCCTCCAGTCTTGTCGAAAAAAGAAGAACGGCCGGTCGCGCATCGTCGCGCGGCGATTTCTGCTAGCCCTGAGAATGTCGCATATGAGTATGAGGGTCCTTCAACCGTGCAGGTGGAACGACGAGAGAATCTTTTCGAGTTCTCCCTCGAAACCTTCGGCAGATCAAACTGGCAGATCGTGGAAGAACTTTGCGAGTTGAATCCAGCGATTCGGGGTCCCTACGCCATGCTCTCAGAGGGCCAGTGGATTCGGCTTCCAAGAGAGGTGCCTGCGGATCCGCCGAATCCGAAATGCAGGATGCCGCCGGCCAACCGCAACCCTAAAACCCTTTTCTTACGCAAAAGGACCAGGAGGGAACCCATGGGTCGGATCAAACTCTCACTCTTAGGATTGGGACTGGCGCTTCTTTTGGCCACTCCAGCCAATCTCCGGGCGCAACAGAATCAGCCAAATGCTGCGCCGAATGACTCGCCTGTCACCGCGAGCGGCCCAGCGTCTTCCGCTCCACCGTCGGCGACGATAGCCCATGCGTCGGCGACAACTCAAAGCCTGCCCGATCTCCCGCGCCGAAATCCGCGGTACAGGCTGCAAAGAGACGACGTGATCTCCGTCACGTTCCCGCTGTCTCCCGAATTCGATCAGACGTCCCTCACAGTGCAACCGGACGGATACATCACTCCGCAGGAGGTGGGGAGCATTTACGTGCAGGACATGACCGTCCCGCAGGTCGTCCAGGCGCTGAAAAAGGCCTATTCCAGCATACTTCACGATCCGATCATCAACGTTGATCTCGTCAATTTCCAAAGGCCGTACTTCATCGTTTCAGGGCAGGTGGGCAAGCCCGGGCAATACGATCTGCGCCACGACACGACCGTTGCTGAAGCGATTGCGACGGCCGGCGGGCTGGCGCCCACGGCAAAGACGCAAGTCTTCGTATTCCACCGCGTCTCACCGGATTGGACGGAAGTGAAGAAGATGAACCTGAAGGACATTTTGAACGGGAAGAATGTCAACGAAGACGCTTACCTGTCTCCGGGCGATATGGTGTTCGTCCCGGAAAAATTCATCACGAAGTTTCGGAAGTACGTTCCATACGGATTCGGAACGAGCGTAGGCGCCGGATTCTACTAGGAACGCGACGTGACGCTCTCCGCATTCAAGGACAGGTGAAGAGACTATGAGTCCATCCAAGACGAAGAACGTGCTTGACGAAGGGCTTCCCGAAATCAGCTTGCGGGACATTCTGCTGCCGATCTTCCGGCATAAGCGGCTCGTGATCGGAGTCTTCTGCGGCGTTTTGCTGCTTTCGGCGCTGGTCGCATGGGGCTGGGCGGCGCGATATTACGTGTCCAATATGCAGATCGTTGTGGACCAGAGCCGGTCCGACCCGGCGATCACGACCGGCGAAAATGCCGCTGTCCAAACAAACAGGCCCGTCACGGCGGATCAAATAGCGTCCGAGATCGCTCTTCTTCAGGGGCGGGACATACTTAGCTCCGTGGCAACGACATGCGGCCTGACGAAGAAGAAGCACTGGTCACCTTCGGACCTCTTCCTTCCGGAGAACCCAGTAGAGAGGCGCGCCGCCGAGACGGAGAGTGCGGCTGCGGGGTTGGCGAAAGCGATCAGCGTGGAACCGGAGAAGGGCTCTGACGTGATCGACGTAAAGTATGGAAGCGTCGGCAATCCAGAGACTCCCGCCTGTATCCTGCAGAATCTGAGCCAACTGTATCTGCAAAAGCACCTGGAGTTGAAGCGTCCCGCCGGCTCGACTGAATTCTTCGCCGATGAGACGGAGAAGTACAAAGACCAGCTCACAAACGACGATGCGCAGCTGGCCAACTTCGCGCGCACGGAAGGAGTGGCCGCGCCTGATGTGTTGCGCACGAACATGGCGCAACAGGTGGCCAACTCCGAAGGCGCCCTATACGACGCGCGCCAGGCGACTGTGGCGGACGAGCAGCGAATCAGAGACGTCCAGGCGCAAATGGGGAAAATATCTCCGCGCACGATGACACAGCAGATCACCAACGCCGCCGATACTCTCATGCAAAACCTGCAATCCACCCTGCTCGCGGACCAGATGAAGCGGACCGAGCTGCTGACAAAATTCCAGCCGACCTATCCCCTGGTTCGCGAGGTGGACCAGGAAATCGCGGAAACCCAAGCCGCGATCGCAAAAGCGAAGAACATGAAGTACGTGAATCAAACTACGGATCGCGACCCGACCTACGATTTCCTGCAAGAGGATCTGGCCAAGACACAAGCCGACTTGGCGTCTCAACGGGGAACGGCTAATGCGCTCGTCAGCAGCATCAGCAGCATGAAGGCGCAAATGGTGAACCTGGACGCCATGGCCGTAAAGCAAGACGCGTTGCTGCGCACGGAAAAGGCGGATGCAGCAAATTATCTGCTCTATTTAGATAAGCGAGAGGAAGAACGCTCGTCTGATGCGCTCGACAAGATGAGAATCGCCGACGTTGCAATCGCCGTCCCGGCGATCGTTCCGGCGTTGCCGGCACATAGCCCGCTGCTCGTGATGATGATCGGCTTCGTACTGGCGACCGTCACGAGCTTGGGCGCTGGCGCCTTGGCTGAATATCTCGATCCATCATTCCGGACGCCGGCCGAAGTCGCCGAGTCACTCGGCATGCCGGTGCTTGCATCCGTTCCGCGACAGGCTGCGTAGGTCCGTCTCGATCAGCATGCCAAGCATGCAGGCCGGCGGCCCGACAAACGCTAGGTCTGCAGGAATAAGGACACCATGAGCAAGAACTTCGAGTTGATGCTGCGGGCAGGCAAGTCCTGGGAAGTTGCACCCGCACTCAAAATAGAGAAGCCGGAAAAAATCGAACGACCTCAGCCCGCCGTTCCGATCCGCAGGAAACACTGGGACGGCCATCGGCGCAGGGGGCGTCTCGATATCGACCGACTGGCCCAAGAAGAATCTTTTCAGCTGATACAGCGCGTTTTCTTCCTGCAGACGCAGACGCCTCCGTGCGTGGTCGTTTTCGCTAGCGTTGATCACGGCAACGGCTGTAGCCGAATCTGCACCCAGGCGGCTGAGATGCTCGAAACCAACGGCCGGGGGCCAGTCTGCCTGGTGGACGCTAATTTCCGGTCGCCTTCCCTTTCGCGGGTGTTCAACACGGCGAATCATCACGGGCTTGCGGATTCACTGTTCAGCGACGAGCCCATCCGGTCCTTCGCGAAACCGCTGCACACGGACAGGCTCTGGCTGCTATCCTCCGGGTCGCTCGCGACGGACTCGCATGGCCTGCTGAGCTCGGGTCGCCTGAGGGCCCGCTTCGAAGAACTACGAAATGAGTTTGCCCACGTGGTGGTGGATGCGGCGCCGCTTACGCACTACCCCGACGCGATTGCTCTCGCAAGAGCCGCTGACGGCTTTGTATTGGTTCTCGAAGCGAATTCAACGCGACGCGAAGCGGCCCTGAGGATTTCCGACAATTTGCGCAGGGCTCAAGTCCGCGTTCTCGGGGCGGTTCTGAACAAACGCGAGTTTCCCATCCCCGACGCACTTTACCGAAAGCTATAGGACCCCGCGTTTCTCGCAGCGGCCCGCGAACCTCTCAGTTCACAACCAACTTTGTTCTCCCAGTCCCCGGCTACCCCAGTCTGCCGAGTTTTTCCTTCGGATTCACATCGCAAAGCGGCAGTTGTATGGGCAAGGAGCGAGGACACTCGTGAACGAAGTCAGGCGGCGTTTTCTTCTCGGTGCACTCAAGGTATTCGATCTCTCGCTGCTCATTGCCTGCTTTGGGTGCGCGACCATTTTGGTCGCGTATGCGAACCAGAGTGTTTCGCCGGCCGAGTTCCTTTCCATTCGCGTCAAGCTATCGAACTGCTTCATCTTCGCCGCTTTTCTCGGAATTTGGCACTTATGTTTCCACTGGTGCGGCCTCTACCGATCGCGGAGGCTCTCGACACAGAAGGCCGACATTTTCGACGCATCGAAAGCGGTGGCTTTATCAGCCGCGTGCCTCGCATTTGGCGCGACGCTTTTCCACTTCGTGATGGTGACCCCTCGTTTTCTCATTTTCTTTTGGGCGCTCGGCACTATTCTCGTCGCCGGCTCCCGGATCATTTTGCGGGAATCGTTGCATCGCGCCCGGAGGCACGGCCGCAACCTCCGCCACCTGCTGATCATCGGCACGAACTCTCGCGCAACGCGCTTCGCGCGAAAGATCGTGGCAGCGCCGGAACGCGGATATCGGCTCCTGGGTTTCGTAGACGACGACTGGCACGGCATAAGAGCTTTCAGGAAGCGCGGATTCTCAACGGTGTGCGGCAGGGAGGGCTTGCCGGAATTCCTACGCCACAACGTGGTCGACGAAGTGGCCATCTATTGGCCGTTGCGTTCGTTCTACGAGCAGGCTGCTCGGGTCGCCGCTCTCTGCGAGCAGCATGGCATCGTCATGCGATTCGACGGTGATGTTTTCAGCCTGAAGACCGCGCATGCGCGGGCGGAAGAAGACGACGTCGGTTCCTACGTGGCGGCGTATACGGGCGTTCAAGAATGGAGGCCGCTGGCGATCAAACGCGTTTTGGATGTGGCCCTCTCCGCAGTCGCGCTTGCTTTGCTCGCACCTTTGTTCGCGGTGGTCGCGATTCTGATCCGGTGTACGTCGGAAGGCTCCGTCTTCTATTTCCAAGAGCGGGTAGGACTGAACAAGCGGAGATTTCTGATCTGCAAATTCCGAACGATGGTCTCGAACGCAGACAAAATGATGAGCCAGCTGGAAAAGCTGAATGAGGCGTCCGGTCCAGTGTTCAAGATCAGGAACGATCCACGGATTACGCCAATCGGAAAATTCCTGCGGCGAACGAGCATCGACGAATTGCCGCAACTCCTCAACGTCTTGCGAGGTGATATGAGCCTCGTTGGCCCGCGGCCGCTGCCGGTTCGCGATTACGAAGGGTTCGACAAAGACTGGCAGCGGCGCCGCTTCAGCGTGCGCCCCGGGATCACCTGTCTTTGGCAGATTAACGGTCGCAGTGGGATTCCTTTCGAGCAGTGGATGAAGCTTGACCTGCAATACATGGACGAATGGTCGCTTTGGCTCGATCTGAAAATCCTCGCGCGAACGATTCCCGCGGTTCTAAAGGGCACGGGGGCCGCGTGATTTCTTTCTTGCGCAAGAATACCGTGGCCCGCAACACGGTCTGGATGTTTTTCGGGCAAGGGCTCCGGCTCGCTATTCAGGCGGCCTACTTCATCGAGATCGCGCGCTCGTTGGGCGCGTCGAACTACGGAGCTTTCATCGGCGTCGTCGCCCTGGTGGGAATCGCGTATCCGTTCGGGGCGTTGGGCGGCGGCAATCTGCTTGTCAAGAATGTGGCGCGCGACAAAACGCTTTTCGCGCCGTACTGGGGTAGGGCACTTGTTGTCACCGCTGCATGCAGTTCGGTGCTTTTGGTGGCGGTGCTCTCTGTATCTCATTTTGTCCTACCCGCCTCCATCCCGTTGCGCCTCGTCTTGCTGGTCGCCGGCGCCGACCTTGTCGGTTTGAATATCATTGGGATCTGCGGGCAGGCTTTTCAGGCCTTCGAGCGCCTGAACTGGACTGCGACGATTAATGCCCTCATCAGCGCAAGCCGTCTGACGGGCGCCGTGATTTTGATCGGGATTCATGCTCATCCGTCGGCGTTGCAGTGGGGATACGTGTATTTCTGCAGCACGACTGTGGTCGCCATTACGGCGTCGCTGCTAGTGAGGGCAAAGCTGGGGGCGCCCCGGTTCACGTGGCCGCACTCCCCGGCAGAAATGCGCGAAGGCTTCTACTTTTCCTCGAGCCTGAGCGCGCAGACGATCTACAACGACATCGACAAGACCATGCTGGCGCGTTTGTCGACTTTGGACGCGACCGGAATCTATGGCGCCGCTTACCGCCTGATCGACGTGTCCTTTGCGCCGATCTCGGCGCTTCTTTGGTCCACCTATCCTAATTTTTTCCGTGCGGGCGCAAAAGGCATTGCCTCGAGCTTCAGCTACGCGAAGCCGCTGTTGCTTCGCGCGTTGGGTTATTCGAGCATCGTCTGCGTGGTCATATTACTGGCCGCCGGGATCGTGCCCTACATTCTCGGCCCGGAATACGCGCGCACCACGGAGGCTCTGCGCTGGCTCGCGCCTCTGCCTGTGCTGAGAGGCTTGCATTATTTTCTCTCCGATTCGCTCACCGGGGCGGGACACCAGGGCGTTCGGACGGCCATCCAAGCCGGCGTCGCCGCCTTCAACGTGCTGATCAACCTGTGGATCATTCCCGCGTATTCGTGGCGCGGTGCCGCGTGGTCGAGCATTGCGTCCGATGGGCTGCTCCTTTGCGGAACTGCCGCGGCCGTCTTCATACTCTCGCGGCGCACGAAGCCCGTTGTTGCTGAGACCATCGTGAGCGCCGAATACAGCTGAAATCTCTCCCAATGACGCTGAGCCGAAAATTTGTCGAGAGCGCGATCCTGGGCGGCGGCGCATTCCTGCTTTCCGGCGGGTTGGACGTAGTGTTTGCAAGCGGAAGAGATGTGGCCGCCGACGGCGACAAACGATTTGAAGCCATTCTCGCGGCCCTCTATCTTGCCGTATTCCTCATCGGGCTGATCCACTTCAGGCGTTCTCGTTATGCGGCGCTTCACACGCCTGCACTGTTCGCGCTGTTGCTCCTGACCTTCGCTTCGGCGGCTTGGGCGACATTTCCGGGAGTCGTGCTGCGGCGCACGATCGGGCTTGCCGGGACATGCCTGTTCGGTGTTGTTGCCGGTGCGACGCTAAGTGCTTCCGAACAATTGTGGATACTTCGGTGGGTTCTTCGAATCGCCGCGGCAATGAGCCTCGCGATGGTGATTCTCTTGCCGCGCCACGGAATCTCGACAGGCATCGCCGATCTCGATGGAGGGGGATGGCGCGGAATGTTCAACCACAAGAACGGGCTGGGCGCCGCAATGGCTCTCGCCATTCTGGTCGAATGGCTTGTTCCTACGCGCGCTCTCTTATCGAGGATTTCTAAGACGCTTTGGCTCTGCCTCTATTGCGTTCTCCTTGTGTTCTCGAATTCGATGACGGCGCTGACGGCGATTGCTCTTACATTTCTAATTCTGTACGCGTTTCGCATTTTCCGCCGCCAATACAAGCTCCCTTTGCCGGCCCTTCTCGGCGGCGCTCTCGTGATTGGCGCGTTCTTCCTTGCGAATCCGGGCGAGATCACGGGCACGCTTGGGCGCTCTTCGGACATAACGGGCCGCACCGAGCTTTGGCATTGGGTCGTCCAGATGATTTTCCGGCGGCCGTGGCTGGGCTACGGCTTCTCGGGCTTCTGGGGCGGAGGATCTCCCGAGTATGCGCTCGTTGTACGAATGATCGGATGGACTCCGATGTATTCGCACGACGGATATCTCGAAATCGTGTTGAGCCTCGGGGTTGCGGGGCTGCTCCTTTTCGCCTGGTTTATGGTGACGGGCCTCCGCCGGGCCTTGTACCAAGCGGAAACCGGCGAATCCATCTGCGATCTTTGGCCGCTCGCGTTTCTGCTGTACTTCCTGATTCACAATCTGGGTGAGTGCACGATCCTGTGGCAGAACTGCCTTGAATGGGCGCTTTGCGTCGCCGTTGTGGTCGGCTCCGACCCGGTGCTTCGAGCGCCTTACGAAGTAGCCGCAACCAAGTCCGAGGGCGAAACGGAATCCGATGCCGCATTCGCGCCCGAGGAGGAGTACGTCTAAATGGGCTTGTCGCAGAGAACCGCACAACTGCCGGCGCGAATCGGCGTCTGCGTCGCCACCTACAAACGGGGCGATCTCTTGCGCCGGTTGCTGGCCGGCGTGTCGGAGCAAAGGTTTCACAAGGTCCTGATGCCGGAAATCGCCGTCGTGGTTGTGGATAACGACGCATCGAGAAGCGCGGAACAGATCTGCCGCGCGGCCCGCCTCCCCTGGCCTCTGAAATATGTCGTCGAATGCCATCGTGGCATTGCGCAGGCGAGAAATCGGGCCATCCGCGAATCTGGAGACGTCGATTTCATCGCGTTCATCGATGATGACGAAGTCCCGACCTCAGCTTGGCTTGACGAGTTGCTATCGACGCAAGCTCGCTTCGGCGCGGATGTTGTCTGCGGGCCGGTTCTGCCGAGTTTTGCAGCGGAGGTGCCCGATTGGGTGAAGATCGGCGGATTCTTTGACCGTGCCGTCCGTGATTCAGGCAGCACTCCCGATGAGTGCAGGTCGGGAAATGCTCTAATTCGCACCAACGTGTTCGCCAGGGTAAGCGCATTCGACGAACGCTTCGGCCTGACCGGCGGCGAGGATACCCAGTTTTTTCTGAGAGTGCGCCGGGCAGGCTACAAAATTGTTTCCTCTGCGGAGGCGTGTGTATACGAAGCCGTACCGATATCTCGCGCGAATTTGAAGTCGGTGTTACGGCGTGCGTATCAATCCGGCAATTCTTGGGTGCTGTGCGAATCCTCGCTCGACCGCAGAATCTCGACGCGGATCGTTCGAGCTGCCAAGGCATGCGGATGGATTGTCATCGGCACGGCATCTGCATGCGTTTCACCGCTGTTTGGAATGGCAACAATCGCCAGATCCCTCCGGAATATCTGGCTCGGCGCCGGAATGCTGACGGCTTTGGCTGGGCAGAGCTACCACGCATATGAGTCCGCCGGAACGGATTTGCGAGCGTAAATCACAGCATTGGGCGGCAAACGGCGGGTAATTACAATTGCGAAATGCAAAATCGAAACGCTAATCCGGCGCACCGAATCGTCACGCGCCTTGCGCTCCTCGCGTTGTTCCTCATGCTCGCGCGACCTATCCCCGCCGACGGGACCATCCACCTTGCACCACCACGGGAGCCGGTGCCACCGAGCCTGTTCGGAATGCACTTTCACCACGTCGGCGGCGTTACCCCATGGCCCGACGTCCCCATTCCGGAATGGCGGCTTTGGGATGCGCATACGGCGTGGCCGGACCTCGAGCCAAACAAAGGGCAGTGGCATTTTCAAACGTTGGATGCCTACCTGACGCTCGCGGCGCAACACCATACGGACGTTCTCCTGCCCCTGGGGCTTTCCCCGCAGTGGGCTTCGGCACGGCCAACGGAAAAGTCGACCTATCAACCGGGGTTTGCGGCCGAGCCGCGAAACATCGACGACTGGCGCGAGTACGTCGCAACTGTCGTCGCGCACTGCAAGGGCCGCGTCCGCGCATACGAAATCTGGAACGAACCGAATTCGAAATCCTTCTGGACGGGGAACGTGAGCCAGATGGTGGCTCTGACGCAAGCGGCCTCCGCAATCATTCGCAGGATCGATCCGCAAGCGATCATCGTCTCGCCATCGGCCACCACGAGCTCCGGCGTGGGCTGGCTGTCGCAATTTCTTCAGATGGGAGGCGGCCAGTACGTGGACGTGATCGGCTATCACTTTTATGTGGCGCCCCAGCCTCCAGAAGCAATGATTCCGCTGATTCAAAGGGTGAAGCAAGTCATGGCGGAGAACGGCGTGGGCGACAAACCGCTCTGGAACACCGAGTCCGCCTGGCCATCGCCAAGACCTTTCCCGTCGGAAGACCTTGCCGCCGGATATCTCGCGCGTGCGTACATCCTGAACTGGGCGGCCGGCGTTCAGCGCCTCTACTGGTACGCTTGGGACAATCACACTTTCGACGTCACACAAACGACGCGACAGGACAATCAGACTCTCACGCCGGCCGGCAGGGCCTACGGAATCATTCAGAAGTGGCTTGTGGGTGCTCGCATGGACGCGTGCAACGAAGGCTCAGATCACACTTGGACGTGCCGGCTGACTCGCAATGGCACGCCCGAGTGGATCATCTGGAACACGGGCGGAACGACACCTTTCTCGATCCCGCGCTCGTGGAACGCCGGAAGCGTCACACCTTTGCTCGAACAACCTCACGCGGTCGCTAGTCCGAACTTCGAAGTTGGCCCAGTCCCGGAACTCCTGACGGCGTCGTCTTACTGACGCCGAAAATGCAAAAAGGAATCAAACTAATGACAAGCCTTGCTCCATCCCCGACACAGGCGGGGCCTGCAAACGCGCACTACAACGTCGAGTATTTCAAGTGGCAGTCCGAAATCGGCCGTTTTGGCGGTTGGGCGAATCTCACGAAGTTCTCCAAATATCTCCGCCCCGAGATGAGAGTCCTCGACTTCGGCTGTGGCGGCGGATACCTGCTCGCCAACATCAATTGCCACGACAAAATTGGGATCGAAGTCAGCCAGACGGCTCGCGTCGCAGCGGACCGTCAAGGAATCCGCGTGGTCGCTTCAACGGCCGCCGTCCGCGATGACTGGGCGGACCTCATCATCTCAAACCACGCGCTCGAACATTGCTCGCATCCGCTGCGGGAACTGGAGAAGCTTTTTCCGAAGCTGATTCCGGGAGGCATGCTTGTGTTTGTCGTTCCGTGCGAATCCATTCGATACAGGCGCAGGGCCAACGATCCCAATCATCATCTGTACACGTGGAGCCCGATGTCCGCGGCAAATCTCTTCGCCGAAGCTGGCTTCGATGTCCTCGAGTCGAAGGCGTACATCCACACCTGGCCGCCCCGGTTTATCCCGCGCTTACTTCGGTTTGGTGGGAGAAGTTTGTTTGAAGCCGGCTGCAGGGTGTATGGAGCCCTCACATACCTGGGCCTGAGCCCTGCCGTGACTTCGCAGGTTCGTATTGTTGCGCAGCGCCCTCTGGATTCGTAGCCGCGAGCGAAGAACTCCAAACCAGGCGAACATGCCAAAAACAAAACAGAAAGTATCGTTGCTGATCAACATCATCTCGCCCGCGAGGCTCGTCCTGTACTCCGGATTGGCGAAGCATTTCGATCTGCAGATTCTGCACGGAGGAACCGAGAGCAATCGCGACTCCTGGAACGATTTGGATAAGGCAGTGCCCTGCGCGCAAACCACCCGCGCCTGGGGCTGGCAAGTCGAGATACCGCGAAAGAACGAGGGGAAGCCTTTCGACCGGCGTTACATTCACATCACGCCCGGCTACATCCAGCATCTCCTCACCTTTCGCCCCGATGCGCTCATCACGAATGAGATGGGTCTTCGCACCCTGCTCGCCCTGATCTACGGAACCCTCTTCCGCAAACCTGTTTGGGTCTGGTGGGGCGGCACGCCGTATACGGAACGCGAAGCGGGTTTTGTGCGACGAATCATACGGGCGGTAATTTCCCGTTGGGCGTGCCACTGGATCAGTTACGGGCAAACGTCCACGGAGTACCTGCGGTCGCTGGGTGTCAGGCGGGATCGCATTCTGGAAATCCAGAATGCGGTCGATGAGAGTCTCTTCGCGGCACATGTGAAGCCCGAATTCGACATTCAGCCGCGACCGGTCTTGTTGTGCGCGGGGCGTCTCGTGATGCGCAAAGGCGTCGAACAGCTGCTGAACGCCGCGGCAGCCGTGCAAAAGGAAGGGTTCGACTTTTCGCTGGTCCTTGTCGGCAGCGGGCCCGACAAACTGGCGCTCGAACAGCTCGCTACGGCCATCGAGCTGAAAAATTTGCATGTCTTCCCGATGCAAAAGCCGGAAAAGATGCCTGCGGTGTATCGCAGCGCCAACGTGCTCGTATTTCCAACCCTCGAAGACGTATGGGGGCTCGTGGCGAACGAAGCCACGCTGTGCGGCCTGACCGTTCTCTGCTCAAAATACGCGGGCTGCGCGCCCGAACTCTTCCCTCCCCGGAATATTTTCGATCCCAAAGACGCCGAGGAGTTCAGACGCAAGCTCCGCCAGGCTGTGAATGACCAGCTCGCCGCGCCTGATTGCTCGCGTTTGAGAACGACTCCGCAACTCCTCGCCGACCTGATTCGGGCCCTCGAAATCTCGATGCGCCGGAGCGTCAAAGCTCTCCGAGGCGCAGCAGCCCGAGGCGTCTATGAGCCATGAAAATCGTTCTTGTGCATAACCGATATCAACAGGGCGGCGGTGAGGACGTAGTGTTCGCGCAGGAGCGTTGGAACCTTGAACGCGCAGGCCATGATGTCGTCGCCTATCATCGCAGCAATTGGGAAATCGACGATCCTGCGACGCTCGGAGAGCGGCTTGCGCTCGCGAAGAACACCGTGTGGTCGGTTCGCACGCGACGCGATTTTGCCGAGGTGCTCGCTCGCGAGACTCCCGACATCGTACACGTTCACAACACGTTCGTCGTGATCTCGCCTTCGATTTACGGCGCGTGCCAGGAGCATGGAGTTCCCGTCGTGCAGACACTCCACAATTTTCGGCTGATTTGCCCGGCGGCGACCTTCTACCGGGACGGTAATACTTGCGAGGAGTGTCTCGGCCGCAGTTTGTGGAGCGCGGTCCACCACGGTTGCTACCGGGGCTCACGAACGGCGACGGCGACGGTCGCGCTGATGCTGGCCACGCACAGGCTGCTCGGAACGTGGTGCGATTCCATCGACAGCTATATCGCGCTGACTGCCTTTTCACGCGACAAGTTCATCGCCGCGGGATTCAATCCGGACAAAATCTTCGTGAAGCCGAACTTCATAGACCCGGATCCGGGTCCTCGAGCAGTGGTTGGCGATTATGCGGTGTTCACCGGCCGCCTGTCGCCCGAGAAAGGCGTGATGACTCTTCTTCGAGCATGGGAACGGCTTCCGGTGCGCTGCCCTTTGCAGATTGTAGGAGACGGGCCGGAACGGCCGCGGCTGGAGGCTTTCGCTCGCGAGCGAAATATCCGTGGTGTCATCTTTCGCGGCCGCCTCACACACGAGGAAACAGTGGCAACGGTAAAGGGCGCGCGTTTCGCGATCGTACCGAGTGTGTACTACGAAGGATTCCCGATGGTGATCGCGGAGGCGATGGCATGCGGGGTTCCGATCGTGTGCTCGCGTTTGGGCGCGATGGAAGAGATCGTCGCCGACGGCGTTACCGGACTACATTTCAGCGCCGGCGACCCCGATGATTTGACGCGCAAGGTCGAGTGGGCGTGGCGTCACTCGTCTGAAATGCGCCAAATGGGCCGCGCGGCGCGTTGCGAGTACGAAACCCGTTATACGGCCGACAGGAATTACTCTCGTTTAATGGATATCTACGAACGAACCCTGCATCGACAGATCGATTCGATTCCTGCAGTCTCGAGCTAAATCGGCGCCGTAATCCAGCCCTGTCACGCGCGTCGCGCCACCGCGCATAACCAAATCACTTATAGGAGAAAACCATGAGTGTCGCCTTGATTACAGGATCGGCTGGGCTGGTCGGCTCCGAGGCAACTGCCTATTTTGCATCGCTGGGAATGGACGTCGTCGGAATCGACAACGGTATGCGCGCCGATTTTTTTGGCCCGGAGGCTTCCACTGACTGGGTCCGAAACCGCCTCCGCGTGGAGGTGCCCCGCTATCGGCACTACGACGTCGACATCCGCGACAGCGCCGGCATCTCGAAAATATTCGCACGATACCGAAACTCGATCGGCCTGATTATTCACACTGCGGCACAGCCTTCCCACGATTGGGCCGCGACGAATCCAATCGTGGACTTCACGGTGAATGGAAACGGAACATCGGTGATGCTCGAAGCCACGCGGCAATACGCCCGCGACGCGGTCTTCATCTTCACTTCGACGAACAAGGTCTATGGCGATCTCCCGAATTTCCTCCCGCTCGTCGAGCTCCAGACGCGCTGGGAGCCCGATCCATCCCACGCCTATGCCGCGAAGGGCATTCCTGAAGGCATGTCCCTCGATCAAACCACGCACAGCTTATTCGGCGTGTCAAAAGTGGCTGCCGATCTCCTCGTTCAGGAATACGGGCGCTATTTCGGCATGAAGACGGCATGCTTTCGCGGTGGCTGTCTTACCGGGCCCAACCATTCGGGAACTCAGCTTCACGGTTTTCTCGCCTACCTGATGAAATGTGCGGTCGTTGAAACTCCCTACACAATTTTCGGCTACAAGCGGAAACAGGTGAGGGACAACATCCACAGCGCCGACCTGATCCACGCGTTCCACGAATTCTTCAAGCAGCCGCGCTCCGGTGAGGTCTACAACATCGGTGGCGGCCGCCACAGCAATTGTTCGATGCTCGAGGCGATCGCTCTCTGCGAAGAAATCACGGGCAACCTGTTCCACTGGAAATACGTGGAAGAAAATCGCCGCGGCGATCACATTTGGTGGATCAGCGATACGTCCCGCTTTCAGCAGCACTACCCGAACTGGAAACGGCAATACGATGTGCCGGCCATTCTGCGGGAAATCTACGAATTCAACATCGAGCGATGGAGAGAAGAATGCGCAACGCAGGCAAAAGGAATGTCCTTGGGATCCTGATCGACGCGGTGGACTACGAGCACGCGGTCCACGTGATTCTCGAGGCCGCGCGCGAAAAGCGGGCAGCCGCGATTTCGGCGCTAGCCGTCCACGGATTGATGACGGGTGTATTCGATCGAGAACAGAAATTCCGCCTCAATCGCTTCGATCTGTTGGTGCCCGATGGCCAGCCCGTGCGCTGGGTTCTCAACTGGCTCTATCGCACCAGCCTCTCGGATCGCGTGTACGGGCCGAATCTTACGCGTAGGCTCTGCGCGCGCGCGGCGAGGGAGAATCTCCCGATCTATTTCTACGGAAGTACACCGGAAATTCTCGGAGCACTCAGACAATCCCTGGAAAAGGAGTACCCGGGAATTGTGGTCGCGGGGATGGAGTCATCCAAGTTTCGTTGCCTGACTCCGTCCGAAAAACAAGAACTCACCGAGCGCATTCGCTCTTCCGGCGCTTCACTCTTGTTTGTCGGCCTCGGCTGTCCGCGACAGGAAGTTTTCGCCTATGAGTTTCGCGACGCGCTTGCGATGCCGGTGCTCGCTGTGGGCGCCGCTTTTCCATTCCTGGCGGGCCTCACTCCGCAAGCGCCTCGCTGGATGCAAGACCGGGGCCTCGAATGGTTATTTCGGCTGGCATCCGAACCTCGGAGGCTCTGGCGCCGCTATCTGTATTTGAACCCCGCGTACGCGTTTCTGGTGGCGCTGCAAGCGCTCGGTATCTCGCGCTTCCGAACGGAAGGCCAATCGCCGGCCCGCGAAATTCTTTACGGCTAACGCCAACATCGCCTATGACGGAGAACTCGCAAACCGCCGTTGTCACGGTGCCGAGCGACGAACGCGCATCCTCGATTGAATCCGCCAATGTCCGGCCAACACGGCCGGTCGTACCTTTCGAGGCCGCGAAACGATTTTACCGGCCGGAACTCGATTCGCTCCGCTTCTTCGCATTTCTCGCGGTCTTCCTCTTTCATGTAGTTCGTCGCGATCCAGCCGAGTATGTGCGCTACCGCTTCTTGCCTCATGTCGTGGTTCCGTGGATTTGCGGAATCGCCGGAGCAGGAGCATTTGGCGTTGATCTTTTCTTTGCTCTTAGCGCCTATCTGATTACGGGGCTTTTGTTTCGCGAGAAAGCAGTTCGTGGGCACATCGACGTCAAAGCGTTTTACGCTCGCCGCATTCTGCGCATTTGGCCCCTCTACTTCCTTTTCATCGCTATCGCGGCCGCGATTCCGGTCTGGGATCGAGCGCAGAAATTGCCGTGGCCGTATATAGCTGGTTATCTGTTGCTGGCGGGCAACTGGGTCTACGCATTCAAAGGCCTGCCAGCTTCCGTCGCGATTCCCTTATGGAGTATTTCAATAGAGGAGCAGTTTTATCTTTTCTGGCCGCCCATCTTGCGGCGAATCACGCGCCGAAAGCTGGTGTATGTCGTTATCGCCCTGTTGCTAGTGGCAAATCTTGCCCGGATCGGTCTTTTAATGGCACACGCGAGCGGAGCGGCGATTGAATACAACACCTTCGCGCGGATCGATCCGATCGCGGTCGGAATTCTGGTCGCCTGCGTCCTGGGAGACCGCTCGCCGCGTTTTTCGCCGGCCATGCGGTTCGGATTAGCCTTAGCGGCTCTGTTGACGTTGACGGCGATTGGCACTTACGCGCACCTGAATGCGCCTCAGTCCCTCGCACCCGCCATCGGCACTCTCGTCGGGCGGCCGCTCGTCGCTTTGGCATCCGGCGCCATCTTGGTGGCGTTTATCGGAGCGGTCGGCCCGGCCCGAATACTCACCTCTCGTGGGCTAGTTTATCTCGGAAAGATCTCGTATGGACTGTACGTCTACCACATGGCGGGCGTGCTGATCGCCGAGCACATCTTGCGCGACAACTCGACCGGTAGACACGGAGGCGCCGCTCTGCTCGGATTCCTCCTCACCGTCGCATTCAGCGCGATTTCCTATCGTTGGTTTGAGTCTCCCTTCCTGCGGCTCAAAGACCGCTTTGCGGTTATCCGCTCTCGCCCCGTCTGAATCTTTCGTCCGCGACTCGCGAGGGAAGGCCGTGACCTGCGGCACCCCACTCAAAATTCTGCCCGCGCTAGGGGCGCTCTGAAGGCGGCGTGAACCTCAGATGAAATTGCAGCCCACGCGTCTCGTTTTGCTTGATGGTTTGCTCTAGGTCGAGCTGCGAGAGGTCCATCGAGCCTTTGGTGCCGGAGGTGGTGATGTATTGCAGGCGGCCGAGGGTGACCCACCAGTCAGAAGCTGCGATGGTGCTGCCGTCCGTCAGATAAAGCAGCATGGTGGGCGCCGGAGCAGGCGCGCCGGCGTTCTGTTGCGGGGCCGGGCCAGACTCCGGCGTTTCGGCGAAAAATAACGGCAGGAAGTATGTAGAAGGCGGAGTCGTGCCGGGTAGATACTCGTTCTGCGTAGCCTCAGACTCCGTCGGGTAATCGCCAATTCCGAAGCACGGGCCAACGGTCCAGAACACGCCCGGCATCCCCGCGGAGTCGCACGCCGGCCAAAGTCCAAAGCCCAGGGGTATTCCACCGGATTGCGAGAGGGAACCAGCGTAACCAAGGCCATCTGGAAATCCCAGGCCGAAGGAAAACGGCCTGAAGAAAATCGGCGCTCGAAAAGTCGGCCGCTCGGAATCCGGCAAGACAAAGATTCCTACCGGCTGGATGCCCCTCGTCGCGCGCGGCGCACTCGCGAAGCGTCCGCCGCTCACTGGCCACCTCGGCAATCGCACCGCAGGCGCGTTGCGTGGCATCGCGGTTGGAACGCTCGCCCGCACAGGTGGCCTCATCATCGTCAGCGGCGCCGGATGCGTTCCGCCAGCAGCCCCGCCGACATGCCAGACGTGGGCCGGGGCGTTCTGTTGCGCCTGCGCCATCCCGGGCGTCAAGGCGAGCGCGACTGCAGAAAGCAACAGCAGGGACCTTCGAATCCAATGCCACCACTGCGGCGTCGAGCGAGCCATCTCCGCGCCTCCCGACGTTCGAACCTGTCCGACAACGCCCTTAGCATCCTCCTCCTCCGCCAGCCTGCGCAAGCGAAGATTTCCGCGGGGCAAAAACGCGCGTTTGCCACTCGCCGCGTTATTTCTTTTCATCTTTCGAAGGAGCGGCTGGGGCGGGCTTTCCGGCTTCGGACGAATTTGCCGGTTCGCTAACGATGTCGGATGAGCTACCGGTTTCTGCGGCGCCGGGTTTTGCGTCATTCGCGCTAGGTTGTTGACCCAGGTATTTCACGATCACAGAAGTCCTGCGATTCGCGGAATCGAGCGGATCGGCGCGATCCCGCGGAAGCATGTCCGCAAAACCGCGCACTTCCACCACCTGATCCGCGCGCACGCCGTGTGACTGCATCAGCCGGCGAGCGTCGTTGGCGCGATCGCACGAGAGCTCCCAGTTCGTGTAGCCGGACCCGTTCGAGTAGGGTTTGGTGTCCGTGTGGCCCTCCAGGTAGATTTTGTTGGGAAGCTTTCCCAGTTGTGCGGCCAGCGCGAACAAAAGGTCCTGACCCTCGACGTTGAATTTGGCGCTTCCTGCAAATTCGCCCTCGACTGCTTCATCGGCCAGACACTCTTTCAGGTTTAGGGAACGTTCGGAGGGTGGTTCTAGACCGGGGCGTCCGGGTTCCAGCCGGAAGCAGGCGCCAGCAACGCGACTGGAAAGCTCTTCAAGGCATCGGAAACCAGCAGCAAGCGGCTCGCTTCTGCAATTTGACTCTCAACGCTCTCGCCAGTCAGCATGTTCGTCCAAAATTGGGGCGCAAACTCGGGTAGAAGAAGAATGGTTCCGTTCCAAAACTCCGCCGAGGACACGCGTTCTGGTTCCGTGTAGGTCCGGGCGAGCCATCGCGGAATCACTGCCAGGACGGAATTGCCATCGTGATTCCGGAGAATTGAAATTACATTTTCGCTTCGCGCGCCTCGCGCTGCCACGGGAAGGAAATCGCCCTCGGTGAATAGCTCGGGATATTGCCGCCGGCATCGCAGGCCTGCTCGGGTAACGTGTAGTTTGATCCGGCCGTCAGGCCACTTTTGGAGGAATTCGAAGGCCGCCTTTGAATTCGCGCCTCCTTTTGGGAGTCCACTGAGTGCCCTGCGGCGTTCGGCGAAGTCCACAGGCGCGCGGTTGTCCGGATCGACCAGCCGAAAATCCCACATATCCGAACCTTGATAAAAATCGGGCGTGCCCGGGCAAACGATTTTCAAAAGGGCCTGGCCGAGCCCGTTGATCATGCCGCACCACGCGATGCGCCGCTGAAACTGAGCAACATCCGCGAGGAATCGGGGAGCAGTTTCGCGCGACAGAATCAGCTCGACGAAGCGAATCACCGCGCGCTCGTGCGCTTCCTTGGGCTCAATCCATCGCGTGTGGACTTTCGCTTCGCGAATCGCCTTCACCATGTAGTCCTGCAAGCGCTTGGCGATCGACGATGCGTCCTGCATATCGGCGGGCCACATTCCGAGCAGCGTCTGGTAAATCAGGTATTCTTCGTTGGCGTCGGGTACCTCAAGCCCGTTGATCGCCTGTTTGTGAGCGGCATTCTCTTTCGCCCATTTGGCAAGCTTCGCGCCCCATTCGTCCGGAATCTCGGAAAGGACATTCACGCGCGCTCGCAGATCCTCACTGCGCTTTGTGTCGTGAGTGGTCGTCGCGTTGAGAGCGTGCGGCCAGCGGTGCTGTCGTTCGCGGACGAATTCATAGGACTCTTCGCGAGAGACAACTTTTGCCGGCTCGGGATTCCCGCCCGCGTCGTTCAGGGAACAGAGCGGGTAATAGACGTAGAGCGCCGTATCCTCGAAACCCTTTGCGACAATCGGCCCCGTGAACTGCTGCCATCGCATCACGAATGCCAGCCTCTCTTCCCGTTGGGCCGGTCCGACGTGCGGCGGATTCGATAGCGTCAGCACGTCGCGCAGGAAATCGATGCACGGACCGCTCAGTTGCGGGCGCCTCGCCTGGGCATTGTGCAATGCCTCCTCTATGGTAGCCCTCGCGGCTGTTGGCACGTCCAAGCTCCGGATGTAGGTGCGATAGACCGGCATGCACGCCGTAACTTCCGTAAGGGCGTCGAGCAGTTCGAGCCGCGAAATGCTTCTCGCGTAGCGATCCTTCGCAGCCAGCTCTGCCAATTGGCGGGCCAGGCCTCGGACCTCCACCCGCAGCAGGGAATTCATCACCAATTTCTTTTTTTCATAGACCACATCGGCGAAATTCATCTTCCTGCCGATAAATTTCGAATAGATCGCCCCGACGCGTTGGCATCCCTCTCGATCGACGAAGATTCCATTCAAATGGTTGAGGTACTCGTAGCCCGTCGTTCCGGCTATCGGCCAGTCGTCGGGCAGCTGTTCCCTGCGGCCCAGAATCTTCTCGACGATCAGATACGGACGCGGCGCCGCGGAGCCTTCCACCTCGGAGAGACGCTGTTGCAGGCGCGTGAGATATCCCGATGGGTCGCGAAGCCCGTCGATGTGATCGATCCGAAGGCCCATCCGCAGTCCCTGGCTCGCTCCTTTTGCGACCATTCGAAAAATGTGATCGTGCGTGGCCTCGAATACGACCGGATCCTCCACTCGGACTCCCACCAGATCCGATATGGTGAAAAAGCGCCGGTAGTTGATCCCTTCGTTGGGATCTTGCCAGTACGCCAGCAAGTAATGCTGCTGGTTCAGCAATTGCTCGAGCAGCGCGAAACTCGCAGGATCACCAAGCGCTCCGTTAAATTCTTTCAGGTTCGACTCGATGACCGCGGCGACCGCAGGGCGGCCCGAAGCCAAGAGCGCCAAGCGTTCGCGAATCGCGTCGAGCTTTGGCCGCGTGTCGGTGGCGCCGCTTCCGTGCACCTTCTGCGCGAGCGCGGCGAAACCCGCAAGGATGCCCGAGAATTCCTCAAATTCCGGACTGTCTTTTCCAAGAACACTTTCGAAAGTGTCCGACCGCAGGTCCAGGATCTCGTGATAAGACTCCGGAGCGACCGGCAGAATCCATTCGAAATAGCGGACGAAGAATTTGCCGTCTTGATAGGTTAGTTGGAGCTGGCCTTGATCGAGCACCTCGCCAAAGGGTCCTCCGAGGATCGGCAGCAGGACTTTTCCCACGAGGTTGCGAGACGGAGGATTCCAGTCGATGTCGAAGTAGGACGCGAACGCGGACTCTCGCCCGTTTTCCAGCACATCCATCCACCAGCGATTCTCGCTGCTCGCCGCCATGTGGTTCGGGACGATGTCCAGCAAGAGCCCCATTCCGCGCTTCGCGAGTTCGCCCAGCAGGATTTCAAATTCCTGCTCGGAGCCAATTTCCGGATCGATTCGCGTCGGGTCGGCGACGTCGTATCCGTGTTCGCTGCCCTTCCGGCTCGCCAGGATCGGCGAAGCGTAGAGGTCCGTCACGCCCAATTCGGATAAGTAATCGAGCAGCCGTGTGGCGTCGGCAAAGCCGAAGTCTTTGTTGAATTGCAATCGGTAGGTCGAAAGGGGAACGCTAAGCCGTGGCATGGCTGCTCGCGTCGGCTCCCTGAATCTTCAACGCGTCTCTCAGAGCGACGAGTTCGCTCAGCAAAGCCTTTTTCGCCGCATCGCCGTTTCCACTCCACTCACCGTACCTCTCGATCCTTTGCACGAGCGGAGTATACGAAATGTTTTGCACCTCCCACAGCACAACGGGAAAGGGCAGCGCAAGAGCGAGATCGAGCAGCTTCTTGAACCGGTGCACGCTCTCGGGGACCTCGGGATGTTCGGCGAATTGCGCGGCCTCCCTCTCGAGTCTCTTCCGCATCACGAATTCCAATGTCGTCGCATCGATCTGAACCTGCGTATCCGCCACCTCCCGGAAAAAGCCCTGTACGCTGTGGGGGTCGGGATCGTCCCGTTCGAGAGCTTCCTCCAGCTTGTTGTTCAGGGCAATCTGCGCGGTTGAGCGCAGGGAGGGCGGGATCGGAATCCCGAGCCCGTGAAGAAAGCGAATCAGCGGAGCATTCGTCTGGTAAATCGACCGGTACGTAGCGGTGATCGACTTGATCGACTCGTCCAAGATTTGCTTCGTGATTTTCCGCTGCTCGTCCTTAAACAAAGATTTGAGCGCAAAAGTCTGCTTGCCGAAGCTTTCGTCGAATTCTCGGATGACTGCGGCGGTGTCCGAATGGGAAAAAAGCTCACGGAGCTTCGATTTCTCGCCGTTGCCTTTCGCGGCGTCGCCCGCGCGCACGCCTCCCAGCAGATTGGGATCGCCCAGGTACAGGGCGGCGAAGTTAAATACGTTCGATTCGCGCGTGATCTTGGAGCTGAAGCGGGCCGTCCCGGTCGCCAGCCGGCTCTTGCCTTCGGCCTCGACGGCAAAATCCTCGCGGTCCACGTGATAACAGTAGATTTGCGCCTGGGCTTCGTAATTTTCAAAGAGCGAGCTGATCGCGTAGTGGCCCGCCAGCATGGGCATGTCGATGTATTCGGGCTTGACCCATTTCTCATAAATCTGGGCCCCGTCTCCATGCTCGGGCAGATTGGATTTTGCGGCGCTCAGGCGTTTTAGAAACTCAGCTTCGAACGAACCGGCACCGCACTCTTCCGCCAGCCGTATCGCGCGTCCGGCGTAGTGAATCACCTGTACGGTTTCCAGCCCTGAAAGTTCGTCGAAGAACCATCCGCAGCTCGTGTACATCAGCAGCGCATGGCGCTGCATCTCGAGTAGCTTCAGAACGCGGATCCGTTCCTCGTCGTTCATTTCGTGCGTTGCGTGCTCTCCGAAGAAAGACGCGAGCGATTCATCCGATCGATCCAGAATCACGCGAATGTAGGCGTTCCGCGCGTCCCAGGAGCTCTTCAAAAGCGACGCACCCTGTTCTTCGAAGGCACTCGCCAGCGTGTCGCGAAGCCAGTCCAGACTCGCACGGAGCGGCGCCCGCCACTCCTGATTCCAGGCCTCGTGTCCTCCGGAATTGCAGCCGCAGTTCGCCCGCCAGCGCTCGACCCCGTGGACGCAGCTCCAGGAGCTGTCATCGACGATCTCCGCAACATGATCGGGAGGGAATCGCTCCAGAAATTGCCCGTAGTTGGTTAGCTCGACCTGCTTGTCGCGTTCGATGTATTGCAGCGCGTAGGAAAGAGCCATCTCGCCGTAGTGATGGTGATGGCCGTAGCTTTCACCGTCGGTTGCGATGTGTACGAGCTGCGGCCATGTCCGCGCATCGGAGAATCCCGAGAGAAGGCGATCCGCAAAGCGCTTCCCGTCGTCGAGTAATCCTTCGAAAGCCACCGCCTGCGAGATCGGCCCGTCGTAGAAGAAAACGTTGATGCTCTTGCGCGAGGGCAGCTGCACCAGATACGCGCGGCTCGGGTCGATGCGGCTGCCCGTGACGTCGATCCATTTCCGCCCGCCTCTGCGGCGGACGCGTTTTGCTTGGCGCGGCGCGAGAATCGCGAACCGGATGCCGTTCTCGGCCAGAACTTCGAGTGTCTCGGTGTTTACGGCCGTCTCGGGCAGCCACATCGCCTCCGGCTTTCTCTTGAAGCGGTGCTCGAAATCGGCAATGCCCCACTTCACTTGCGTCACCTTGTCCCGTCGATTTGCCAGGGGAAGGATCATGTGGTTGTAGCCTTGCGCAATTGCCGATCCGTGACCGCCAAACCGCTGCTGGCTCTGCCGATCCGCCTGCAGAATCGATTCGTACACCTTCGGCGCCTTCTCCTCGATCCACGAAAGCAGCGTGGGGCCGAAATTGAAGCTCATGTGCGCGAAGTTGTTGACGATCCCACTGATTTCTCCCTTTTCATTCAGAATTCGAGACGATCCGTTGGGCGCGTAACACTCGGAGCACACCCGTTCGTTCCAATCGTGATACGGGTAAGCGGAGTCCTGCAGCTCGATCGCTTCCAGCGAAGGATTTTCCCGGGGTGGTTGGTAAAAATGACCATGCACGCAGATATATCGCATCGGGTCGCC
Organism: uncultured Acidobacteriota bacterium; assembly: GCA_963836125.1. Classification (GTDB taxonomy): domain Bacteria; phylum Acidobacteriota; class Terriglobia; order Acidiferrales; family UBA7541; genus Palsa-295. The sequence goes on along the minus strand of CAWIIK010000011.1, from coordinate 237,610 downwards.
TCGACGGGCCTCGTCACTCTGCAAAACCGGAAGGGACCAGGATTATAGCGACAACGAATGCCGATTGCATCATTACCTGCTGCTTGAAAAATGATCAGGTGGGCCGAGTTGGCCGCCGCACCACCGCTACTTTATCGATCTCGTTCCGCCGGCGAAATCACTCGACCCACCAGCCGCGGTCGTCTTGCTTTTGAACCCAAAGGCTTCCGATTCCATTTGGTGTTCTCTCGTCAGTTCAGCTTCGGCAGCAAGCCAATCGTCAATGTCGCGGCCGTGCTGGCCTCCGCGCTTCAGGTAAAGTTCGTGAGCTCGTCGCTCGATTTCTTCGTGCGTCGGAAGGCGTTGGTGGACTTCTTCCAATTTTCGGTTGTCAATCATATCTTTTCGCCCCCTTCAAGCGTCCGGGAGCCAATGAAGTGACTCGCCAAGTAAGAAACAACGGCCAACACGAACAGCAGATGGATCAATATCTCGCGGCGTGAGAGAAGACGAATCCACCAGCCCGCGAGTATCAGGGAAGGTATGGCGATACCGAGAAAGAGTTCGGCTCTCATGTCCTTCCCCTCGCGCCTGCCGTTCGCTTGTTCTCCCAATCGAGCACGCGTCAACTCTCGCGAATCGCTAGGCTATCCTTCTCCCGGCTAGTAACAGCACCACGCCGCCTACGAGAGCGACCCCTCCCAGAATCGGGGGCAGCGGTATCGTCTTGTGTTCCTCCGTGGTTGCTTGCAGCGGGCCTATATCCAGCACTTTCTTGTGTGTCGTGTACGTGATGCCCTGGTAGGCCAGCGAGAGGACCCCCAGCACGATCAAGATGACTCCGATGAGCGGACCGATTTTCATAAGTCCCCCTCGTTGCATGCGTCACAAACGCCTGCGTTCGCGCCGGCCTCTCTCACGTTCGACGAACCAATCCGCTGACGAGCGATACTAGGAAGAGAACCAGGAAAATGAAGAACAGCAGTTTAGCGATGCCCGCCGCTGCCACAGCAAGCCCGAAAAAGCCGAAAACTCCCGCAACCAACGCCACGATGAAAAACGCCAATGCCCAGCGCAACATAGATCCTCCTTGTGCGTCCACCGGGCTTGCATTTGTGGACCACTGAGTCGCATCCACGCCCGTGGCGACGCATACTTTCTAAGCTGTTTTGTGCTCTCGGCCAATACGCACAACGCGGTAGAACGGCCCTCGCTTTGCTGTAGGACCCGGTCTTTGAACACTTAGACGTCCGATCGGAACACGTCTTCGAGTCCACTCCTGCCCGGCATCGTGCAGTCGAGAATCGGCCCCATCCAAATCGAATCACTTCCATCGGAAAAATTTCAGCGTTGATTCGGCCGCGATCCTGTGCCATTTTCTCTGCGGCTTTTCGGTCCGGCCGCGATGCATCCGCGCCGAGCGGCGTGTGGCGGACTCGTTATCGTTTCGATCGAATGCTGAGTCACGGCGTCAAGAACGAGAAATTAGACAGGGGGAAACATTGAAAGCCTTAACAAGAAGAATCGCTATTCTGCTGTTCGCAGTCGGCATTCTTGCTGCCGCGCGTCCCTCGCAAGCAGCGCAGTGCGATCGCGCCTGTCTGAAGAGCACCGTCGACAATTATCTGGCGGCCCTGGTCGCGCACGATCCTTCGCGCGTCAAGTTTGCGCCCAACGTGGAATTCGTCGAAAACCTCGCGCCGATGAAGCCCGGCGAAGGACTCTGGAAAACCGCCTCCGCTTTGCCTACGACATTCAAGATCTACGTGCCCGACCCGGTTTCGGAGGAAGTCGGGTTTATGTGCATCATGCAGGAGAACGGCAAGCCCATCGACCTCGCGCTGCGCTTGAAAATCCGCAATGGAGAGATTACCGAAGCGGAGCATCTCATCGCCCGCAACCTCAGCGAAAGCGAGCTCAAGAATCTTCAGACGCCGCGTCCCGGCTTGCTCGCAACCGTCCCGCCGGCCTTGCGCGTCCCCCGTGTCGAGATGTTGAAAATCGGCGCTTCGTATTACCAGGCGCTGGTCTCAGCTGACGCCAACAATGCGCCGTTTGCCGACGATTGCGTCCGCCGCGAGAACGGCATGCAAACGACGAGCAACCCCCCGCCCGCCAAACCCGGCTTTGCATCTTTGGGAGCCCTCGGGTGTGCCGCACAGCTCAAGACGGGTACGTTTAACTACATCAAACGCATCGAGCCGCGCCGCGTGGAAATCGCCGATCCGGTGACCGGCCTGGTCTTTGGGCTTTCGCAATTCCGCCATCCGATGAGGGAGAAGACGCTTACGATCGTGGGCGTGCCGGGCGTCGATCACAGCGATATGAGCAGGTTCAAGCCCTTCGATATGCCGGCGGCTCATATATTCAAGGTGAGCGGCGGGAAGATCCACGAGATTGAGGCGATGGGCTTTGTCGCGCCGTACGATTCAAAGACCGGTTGGGCGAAGTACGACGACCAGTCGTCATCGCACTAGTAATCAGCGCGTCTGCAATTGTTCATGCAACTGCTCGAGCGCCGCATCGCGGTCGCGCAGGGCCTCTTTCTGCGAAGGATCGAGTGCGAGCGCGGCCTCAAATTGCTTGAGGGCTTCGGCGGACTGGCCCTGCCGCAGCAGCAACTCACCGAAATCATCGCGAAGATTCGCATTCTTCGGGTCGGCGGCCGCCACTTGGCGAAAGTTTTCGAGGGCTTCGTTGAATTTCGCCGCTTTGACGAGGCTGCGAGCAAGGTCATAGCGCGCCCGCGCGTCGCCGGGGTCCAGTTCCACGGCGATCCGGAATTCCTGCGTTCCCTCGGGAGAGCGGCCGACGCCCTCAAGCGCCATGCCCAGAAAGCGGCGGGCTTCCTCTTGTTTTGGATCGAGACGCACCGCCTGTTCCAGCACCCCGACGGCTCCTGCGGGATCGAATCGTGCCAGCATCAGCGCGCCCAGCGAAACGCGCGCGTCGAAATCGTCGCGGTATTTCTCGACGCGATGTTCGAGGAGCGCTGACTCGATTTCGATTCGCCCATCATCGCCATCGCTGCCGCGCGGCAACACTTGCAGCCAGAGGTGCGCCATCTCGTCCGTCGATTGATTGCCTCCCAGCACCCGCTGCGGCGGAAAATTGGGATTGCGCGGGTTCGCTGACGAATTGTCGTAATGATAGCGCATCGAAATCACGGCGCCTTTCGGCAGAAAGACGGGCCGGCGGTAGTGGTAGACAGCCTGCCAACTCGGGTCCCAATTCGGTATGCGGATCAGCCACTTTCGCCGGCCATTTGGCAGCGTCGCGTAGCCCTCGATCACGTGGCCGAGGTAGTGCGCGTGAGGGTAGATGGCGAGCACATCGACATCGCGCGGCAGGCGGAAATCATCGCCCACGGTGAAATCGGCGTCGCCCGCGGGAATGTCGAGCGCGTCGTCGTTCTCGAGTTCGATGATCATCGGGAAACGATCGGGCGGCTTATCGGTGAAGTAGAGGCCGATGGACGGCAGCGCATGCTCCGGCGTGCCGATCGGCATGAAATGCGCGTTGAGCACGAGATCGGTGCCCGGATTGAGTCTCCACGCAAAACCGTCCGGCTCAACCCAGGGCGCGCTCCCCGGCTTCCAGAAAAGAAAGTGGCTGGGAATGTCAAAGGGGCTGTGCTCGAGCGAGATATCCATGCCCGGGAACCCCGCTCCGGGCTGGCTCTCTTGGCGGCGTGCCGAGCGCGCGGGATCGACGACCACGTTCGCATGATGAATCAGGCTCAGGTCGCTGCCCGGACGCACTTCGATCGCGCGAACGTAGCGCGCCGTCTTTAAGTTCGGCGAAAAAATGAAGTTCCAGAACACGTCCGGACCGTAAGCGGGAATCGAAATCGGCCGCGAGGCTTGGAGAATCAGATCGGGCTTGCCAAGCTGCCATCCGCCGATGAATTTCGGCGCGGATGGAATCTCGGACGCCGGACCTTCCGGCGCGCCGTCGCGGGCCCACTCCGACAAGATGCGAATTTCTGCGTCGCTTAGACGATATTCGCCGACGAAATCGCCGTAGCCATGTTCGGGAAGCCACGGCGGCATCTCGCGGCTGCGCGTGGCCTGGAAAATCTCCGAAGCGCTCTCCTTTACATCGTTGTAGCTGAGCAAGGAAAATGCGTTATTCGCGCAAAGCGCGAGTCTGCCGGTCTGGGTCGAATGGTGGCAGGAAGCGCAATGCTGATAAATGATCGGCGCAACATCGTGCGCAAATGTGGGGTGCGCGGGAGTAATCGGCGACGCCGGTCGTATCCGCGGCGGGTCAGCCAGGTGTGTCGCCATGGCTGATTGCGGCGGAGAGGCCGACACGGATAGGCCGACCAATGCCAGGGAGACAACCAGCGCCTTCGCCGTTTTCGTATCGAACGCCATCGAAAGCCGTACCACGATCGACTTATCGTATCGCGGTTTTGGCGGTCCCGCCGTGATTTCCACGCAGCCGGCACAAAGGTTCCGGCGCCCGAGGACGATTCGGAATGCGATTTTGCGGCGATTACCGAATGACGTGGATACGAACTCCCACCTTAAGGCTTTTCCAAGATCCATCCGCCGTATATACCGGCGCCTTCAAGGCGAGTCCCAGCGCCAAACAGGCCCGGTCGCCCAACGACAAGCGATATGAGCGAGTCTGTCTGACCAGGTCGCCAGCGAGCCGGGCGTGCTCGGCGGTGAAACTGACGGCTTCACGGAGAGGGCTCAGCGCGGCCTCCCACGCATCGTCCGGATTCAAGCCCCGGCCTACGAGCTTTCCCTGCACTTCGGCGAGATTAACGGTGCTGCTCGCTGCCGTGCTCAGGAGGCCGGGCGTCAGCCTGTCCGCTTCCGGCTGCTGATTCAGGATGGCGAGCAGTGTCGAAGCATCCAGTACGATCCTACTCATTTCGTGCGGCCTCGCGCGCTGGTTCAACGGCTCCGCCCCGCGTGGGATGGACGAGACTCAACGAGCCGCGTGAAGTCTAGGCAGGACGCGCGGACTCAGCCAATTGTGCTTGGGACAGCAACGAAACCACGCGGTGAGCCGAAAGGGCGGCGCCCTCCTGCCAGCCGACGAGGTGGCTGAGGTGTTCGCCGCATAGATAGATCGGGCCGTCGGGCTGGATGGCGCGTTCGTAGCCCGAAAACATCACAGGATCCTCGATGTGCACCCACGAGCCAAGATTGTAGGGAATGCGGCCCCAGCAGACGCCGATCGGCTTCGTCAGTTGCTGCGAGCGGCCCGGATGCAGCAGCTCGACGGACTGACGCGAGGCCTTGAATTTTGCGGCCAGGTCCATCGTCGCCATCACAGTGCCGTTCTCCGTGCCGTACCCGGGGATGATGACGCCCTTCTCCGAGAAAAGCCGCGCGCTCGGATACCAGACCAGATTCACGGGGCCATTGAGGAACGAAATCCCGCCGTAGATCGAGTCGTCGCGTTCCCAGAAGCGCGCTGACTCCCATGCGATTTTGTAAGCCTGATCGTACGCAGTCGCATCGATGATCTGCTTGAGATCGGGCGAAAAATCCGCGTCGATGCTCTTCAAGACGGAGAACGGTATCGAGCAGATGCAGTAGTGGGCGTCGATGGCGGCGGTGGTTCCCGTCTTGAGGTCGCGATAGACGACGCGAACCCCCGCGGGCGTCTTGCGGATCTGCTCAACCGCGCACTGGAACCGGATCAAGTGCGCGAGCCGCTTTTCGAATGCGGCGGGGATGCGATCCATTCCGCCAATGGGCTGAAACATCGTCGCCTGCCAGGAAAACTGCTCCTCGTACAGCATGTCATCCCACAGGTCGGCGTCGAGCAGGGCATGCATATCAAGAGAATCGTTGATGGTGCCCGCCTGATCGCCCGCACCGGGCAGGACTTTATAGCCCGAGCGATTGGAACCTTTGAAGAAATAATCGGAAGAGAGATCGCCGTACGTGCGCAGGAATTCGAGCATTCGCTCCTTGTCGGCGGGCGAGATTTCCCGATCGAGCGACCCTCCGCCGATGGCCTTGGCCAGCAGCTCGGAGACGTGGCCGCGCGTGTCGTTCACCACCTGCCGCTGCTGGACGGGCTTGCCTCCATTCAAGCCGTCGCTCTGCATCAGAGAGCTGCGCGACGTGTTCACCTCCACCTCGAGCGGGACGCCGAATTCGTGGCAGTAGCCGAGCATGGTGACGTGCTGCGAAGGCAGTCGCGCCGGGCCGGCATTGAAGTAGGAGGATTCGTCCCACGTGCAGGCCTGCGAGGTGCCATCCGTCATCTCCACGCGCGTGCCGCTGCGAATCGTCCAGTTGCGCCCTCCCGCGCGCCCGCGCGCTTCGAGAATCGTGCAGTGGTACCCCGCTTTTGAAAGCTCCCACGCAGCCACCATTCCCGCGATGCCCGCGCCCAGGATCACAACCGTCTTGCTCTTGCCGGAATTTTCCGCAAGGCGAAGCGTGCTCGCCTGCGTCGTCGGAATCGGCAGCAGCCCGAGCGACTGCATGATAAGGTAGGTCGCGCCGAAACCGCCCGCGTAGCCCACTTGCGTAAGAAAATTGCGTCGCGTAGTCATGTAGCCTCGATGATGTCGACAGCGAGCAAAGTCGAATCTGTCGCGCGTACCTTACAGACAGCTTCGGCGCGAGTCAAACCAGATTCCTGTATCGAGCAGATCGGTTTCCGTTGTAGTCCCACGGTGCCACCAGAGAATCGAATCACGAGTAGCGGAGCAGCGCCTTGAAGCCGTAATCCATGTGCTGCTGGATGTGGCAGTGGAAGAGCGTCAAACCGGGGTGATTGGCGACGAAATCGACGGACACGCGCCCGTAAAGCGGGATGATGACCGTGTCCTTGATCACGCCCGCAGTTTTCTTTCCGTTGACGTCGACAAGCTCGAAAGAATGCCTGTGCAAGTGGAGCGGGTGCCCGTCGTCCGTCCGATTGTGAAAAGCGATCCGGTAGCGCGTGCCTTCCTTCAGGATAAATTCCCGGTCGTGCGGATACTGCTTGCCGTTGACGAGCCAAGCGTTGAACTTTCCCGCGCCACTCGGGATTTTTTCGAAGACCATGTCGATGGTCTGATCGGGCGCGGGCTGCGTGCCGGCGTGGCCGAAGATCGTATAGTCCCAGGGATGGTTCGGCGGTGGCGCCCATTCCGGCTGTTTGTGCTGGTTCTCGTATTCGACCACCACGCCGAGTCCGGCGCCGCGAATCATGTCCTGCGTCGCGCCAAGAATCCACACGCCCGGCTGATTCATGTCGACGAACGCGTCGATGCGCTCCCCGGGGCCGAGCGTGAGTATGTCGGCAGGTTGCGGCGAGGGCACGGGATTGCCGTCGAGCGCGAAAACCTGGAACCGATGCCCGGGGAATGCGACCGTGCGATTCTCAATGGCGCTCGCGTTCAGCAGATGCATCAGGACGCGGTCGCCCAGCCGGACGCGAATCGGCTCGCCTGCGCCGAGCGCCTTGTCATTGATCGAGAACATCTGCGAGGTGACTTCGAGTCCGTTCGGCCGCGTGTCGAGCACGGCCGGTTTTTCAGGCTGCGGTCCGCCCTGACCCTGTTCGTCCGTGTCCATTTCTGCGTTGCTGAAAAAAGGCTCCCAATCGCGGATGGCGAGAAAGATCTCCTGATCGTAATGTCCGGGATTGTTTCCCGAGTCGATCATCAGGAATCCGAACTGGCCCGTGTAGGTGCCGCGATGGAGATCCTCGCCCGCCATCGCGTGACTGTGATACCAGCGCGTCCCGGCGGGCCGGGGAGTGAATTGATAACGCCGTCGTCCGCGCGGCGGCACCGGCGGCGTGCCCTCTTCCTCGGCCCCATCCACCTCTGAAGGCAGAAACAGTCCGTGAAAGTGCACGTATTCGGGGGTATCGGTGTCGTTGATTGCGTCCACGGTCACCGGCACGCCCTCGCGCATGTGCAGTACGGGGCCCGGCGATGTGCCGTTGTACCCGATCGTGCTGATGATGTAAGTGGGTGTGAGTTCGACGGTCACCGGCGCGATGCGAATCGTGAAGTCGGCTGGCGTGCTTTCGGAAAGCGGCGAAGTTGCCCGCATTCCCGGCATTTGATTCTGGCGCGCGGGAAGCATCTTTGCTGCGCCAAGCTCCGCCGCAGCCGCGCCCGCCAGCTTGAATAGGTCCCTTCGCTTCACGAATCCCCCAAGAGCAACTCCGAACTCGAACGCGCCCCAACGATTCGGCAGTTCCGAGCTTAAGAGTCTGTGTGACGACCGCGGATCTTTGTAGGTCGTGGCTTACAGCCACGACGTAAGCCCTGCGAAATTGTCACGGGCTTCAGCCCCTGAAGCTCTCAAACGCGGCCGCTACGGAGCTCCTAAGATGCGCCCGTTTGGAAAGCATACATCAATCTGTTACGCTCTCCGGGCGCATCAAAGTATCTCATGAAGCTTCTGCCAAGGATTTCGGCGGTAGTTTCCCTCGCAGTGTTGGGTGGTGGTCTGCTAGCGCTCCGGTCGGGTGCTCAGTGGTATGGTTCCAGCCCTTTCGCTCCCGTCTCGCCCGAGCAAAGCCATGAAAAGGCAGAGTTTTCCTGGTCGCGGCTGAGGTACACCGCCGCCGCCCGCAGCTTTGGCGGCGGAGGGTATGGATACGGATACGGCTACGGTTTCGGCCGCGGAAGCTGGATGCAGGATTATCCCAAGGCCGACCGGCAGTTCCTGCTCGCCTTGCGGCGGCTCACGCGCGTGGACGCTCGGTCGACTGAGCAGGTGGTCGATCTCGACAACACCGACCCGACCAAGCCAATCATCGAGGACTATCCCTGGGTCTACGCGGTCCAGGTCGAAAACTGGACCTTCACGCCTCAGGAGGCCAAGCGCCTCCACGACTACCTGCTCAAGGGCGGCTTCCTCATGGTCGACGATTTCCACGGCACAGCCGACTGGGAAAGCTTCATGAACGGAATGCGCATGGTCTTTCCCGACCGTCCCATCGAGGACTTGAACAACAACGACGAAATCTTCCACGTCCTGTACGACCTCGGCCAGCGTTTTCAGGTGCCCGGCGAGCAGTACGTCAACACGGGCCGCACCTACGAGAAGGACGGCTACGTGCCGAAATGGCGGGCGATTCGCGACGACAAGGGCCGCATCATGGTCGCCATTTGCCACAACATGCATCTGGGCGACGCTTGGGAATGGGCGGACAGCCCCGAATATCCGGAGCGCTTCGCGTCGCTCGCGTTTCGCCTGGGAATCAACTACGTGATCTATGGAATGACGCACTGAGGAACGATGCACTGACGAGAGGTTCTTGGGGGCGGTCGAGGCGATACGGGGCTCAGGGTTTTCCAGAACATGTTTCAGTTTCTCTTCAAATATCCGGCCGCGATTTTTTCAAAGGGCCATTTCATACTGCTGGGCACCTGGCCCAGGTGGTCGCTGTGGCTGCTCGTCTTTGCGGCGGCAGCGGGCTTGGGATGGCTCGTGCGTTCGCGGATGGGGAAAGCGGCTCCCGGCGTCCGAAATTGGCGCGCGGGTATCATCTGGCTCCTGCAATCTGCGGTCGCCGCCTTGATATTGTTTCTGCTCTGGCAGCCGGCGATCACGATCGCGGAGCTGAAGCCGCAGCAGAACATCATCGCAATAGTGGTCGACGATTCACGCAGCATGGCTATCACCGACAATGGGACCACCCGGCAGGCGCAGGCCGTGAAGGCGCTTGATGGCGGCGTGCTCGCCGATTTGCAGAAGAGGTTTCAGACGCGCCTTTACAGCCTCGATAGCCACGCCACTCGCATATCCAACCTCAATGCGCTCCAGCCTTCCGCTCCCGCCACGCGTATCGGCGACAGCCTCAAGCAGTTGGTGGCGGAAACGAATGATTTGCCGGTCGGCGCGATCATACTGCTCAGCGACGGCTCCGATAATTCTGGCGGCATCGACCTCGACACGATCTCGGCGCTCCGCAACCGGCGAATTCCCGTTCACACCGTCGGCTTCGGCGCCGAAGAGGTGCTGCACGACGTGGAAATTGACGACGCCGTCCTGGCGCCAAAAGCGCTGGCGAATTCGCGGCTCGCCGCTGCCGTCACCTTTCACCAGCGCGGCTACGCTGGCCAGAAGGCGAGGCTCAACGTGCGCGACGGCGACAAGATGTTGGCCTCGCAACCAATCGAATTCGCGGGCGACGGCAAAATCCAGGCCCAGAACGTCCTGTTTAGTGCAGGCGACGCCGGCGCGAAGACACTCCAGTTTTCGATCGATCCGCTGCCCGACGAAACGAACCGCGCCAACAATGCCGTCACGCGCCTCGTGAATGTGGTCAACGACAAGCGCCGCATCCTCTATGTCGAAGGCGAGCCGCGCTGGGAATACAAGTTCATCCGCCGCGCCGAGGACGACGACAGCGTCGTCCAGATTGCCTCGATGCTGCGCACCACCGAAAACAAAATCTACCGCCAGGGCATCGAGAACCCGAACGAACTCGCAGAGGGCTTTCCCTCGAAGCCGGAAGATCTTTTCGGTTATCAAGGGCTGATCGTCGGTTCGGTCGAAGCCGGCTACTTCACGCCGGCCCAGCAGGATTTGATCCGCCAGTTTGTGGATCGGCGCGGCGGCGGTCTTCTGTTTCTGGGCGGGCGATTTGCGCTGGCGGATGGAGGCTGGGGTGGCTCGAGCGTCGCGGATCTACTGCCCACCATTCTGCCGAGCCACAAGAATACGTTTCATCGCGTTCCCGCCACCGTCCAACTGACGCCCGCGGGTGAAGACAGTTTGATTTGCCGGCTGATCGACGATCCCATCCGCAACGCAGAACGCTGGAGGACGCTTCCATACCTCATGGATTATCAGGAGCCCGGCACACCCAAGCCGGGCGCGACCGTGCTCGCCGAGATGAAAGCGGACGGCCGGGAGATGCCGTTGCTCGTGACGCAGAATTTCGGCCGCGGGCGCACGGCGCTGATGGCCACGTCCGGCACATGGCGCTGGCAGATGAGTCTGCCGCTCGGCGATACGAGCCACACGATGTTCTGGCAGCAGCTTCTGCGCTGGCTCGTTGCGGACACGCCGAGCCAGGTCGTTGCCTCCGTGCCGAGCCAAATGCTGTTCGACGATGGGCATGTGAGGTTGTCGGCGGACGTGCGCGACGAAGAATATCTGCCCGCGCCCGACGCCACCGTCGAAGCGCATATCCTCGGGCCGGACGGCATCGCCGCCACAATCGAGATGACGCCGGTTCCCGACGCGCCCGGCACGTTTCAGGCTGATTGGAATGCCGAGAAGCCCGGATCGTACCTTACCGAAGTGGTCGCCCAGCGCGGCGGCCAGGAGATCGGCCGGGATGTGCTGACGTTGCAGCGGATGGATGGCGTCGCGGAAAATTTTCACACGGAGCAGAATCGCGATCTGCTCGAAAAGCTCGCCTCGCAAACCGGCGGCCGCTACTGGACGCCGCAGGAGCTTAACAAGTTGCCGGGCGAAATTGCATATTCCGAGGCCGGAATCACCGTGCGTGAGACCAAGCCACTGTGGGATATGCCGGCGATTTTTCTTTTGATTCTCATTTTGCTTTTCGCCGAATGGCTGCTGCGCCGGAGATGGGGGATCGTGTGAAGGCCGCGTTTCTTGCGATCTGCCTTGCGACCGCGCTTCTGTTTGCGGTCCCGGCGCGCGCGGCGGTCTATTACGTCACGGTCGCAGGCCTTGGCGGCGAGCCGGACTACGAGCAGGAGTTCACTTCGCTTGCCATGGATCTCGACAAGCTCCTCAAAGCATCGGGCAGCGATGTTCGCGTCTATACATTGACTGGAAACGACGCCACGCGTGCGCATCTCAGGGAAACTCTCGAGCAGGTGGCCAGCGAAGCTAAGCCGGACGACGATTTCGTGCTCACCCTGATCGGCCACGGCTCTTTCGACGGCGTCGAATACAAGTTCAATCTTCCCGGTCCCGACATTTCCGCCGCGGACCTCGCCGCCCTCTGCGATCGCGTACCCGCCAAGCGCCAGTTGATCGTCAATACGACAAGCGCCAGCGGAGGCTCGGTGGCCGCGCTCGAGAAGCACGGGCGCGCCGTGATCGCCGCCACGAAAAGCGGCACCGAGAAAAACGCCACCGTTTTCGCCCGTTACTGGGTGCAAGCGCTGCACGATCCGGAAGCCGATGTGGACAAGAACGACGCGATCACCGCGCTCGAAGCCTTTCGCTACGCCACGAGCCGCACGGCCGCCTTCTACGACGCCCAAAAGCGCCTCGCCACCGAACACGCCGTCTTCGAAGACACGGGCTTGCACGATCCGGTGCGCGACACATCGACCGATAGCGGTGAGGGCCTGTTGCTTTCGAGCTTCACGCTGATTCGCCTCGGCGCCGCGCAGAAGGCCTACGCCGATCCGGCGAAAAGGGCACTGCTCGCGCGGAAAGAAGAGCTCGAGCGGCAAATCGACACGCTGAAATATCAGAAAGCCGCGATGTCGCAGGACGAATACAAAAGCCAGCTCACGGCCGCCCTCATCGAGCTGGCCAAGGTGCAGGAGGAGCTGGACAAGTGAAGCGCAGGCTCCAATGCGCGATTTTGTACGCGCTGACGCTGGCCGCGGCGAGCGTGGCCCTGTCGGCAACGCCCGACGATTGCCAGGTGCTGCGCAAGCACGGCCATCGAGCCGAGGCGCAGGCTTGCTACGAATTGCTCACGCGCACGAACGATCCCTACCTCCGCGCCGAAGGCTACTGGGGCCTCGGCATGTACACGGACGCGAACAACGAATTTCGCGCGGCCGTGGCTCAATCGGACGGCAACGCTCTCTATCGCGTCCGCTGGGGTCTGCTGCTCCACGGGCGGTTCAACAACACCGACGCCGAGGGCCTCTTCAAGGAGGCGCTGCAAAGAGACCCGAAGAACGCGCAAGCGTATCTCGGCCTCGCGCTCGTCAGCGAAGACGGCTACGACAACAACGCCATCGTCTGGGCGACGAAGGCGCTCGAACTCGACCCCCAACTCGTGGCCGCTCACGAACTCCTCGCCGAGATCGCGCTCGAAGATTCCGATACGGACCAGGCCATCGCGCAGGCCGACGAAGCAATCAAGCTCGCCCCCGACGCGCTCGACGCCATGGCGGTTCACGCGGCCGTCGAAATGCTGGCCGATCGCTCGCCGGATGGCTGGTTCGCGAAGATCGCGCAGATCAATCCCACGTATGGCGAGGCCTACGCGATCGTCGCGCACAATCTGGTGTTCCACAATCGCTATGAAGATGCCGTCGCCGACTACCGCAAAGCGATCGAGCTCGATCCGCAACTCTGGTCCGCGCGCTCGGAGCTTGGCATCAATCTGATGCGCCTCGGACAGGAGGATGAGCCGCGCCGCCAGCTCGAAATGTGCTACGACAACGGCTACCGCAACGAAGCCACCGTCAACACGCTTCGCCTCCTCGAAAGCTACAAGAACTTCGTCGTGTTCAAAGACGACTCGACCATCATCAAGCTCAACAAAAAAGAAGCCGACCTGCTGCATCCATACGTCGAAGAAATTCTGAAGCGCGCCATGGCCGCCTACGAAAAGAAATACAAAATGACGCTGCCAGGCCCGGTGCAGGTCGAGGTCTATCCCGATCACGAGGATTTCGCGGTCCGCACCACAGGTATGCCCGGCCTCGGCGCGCTAGGCGTCACGTTCGGCGAGGTCGTCGCGATGGATAGCCCGTCGGCCCGCCAGCCGGGCGATTTCAATTGGGCCAGCACGCTCTGGCACGAAATGAGCCATGTCTACATCCTCACGGCCACCAATCATCGGGTAGCCCGCTGGTTCACCGAAGGCCTTGCGGTCCACGAAGAAACGCAAGCGTCGCCCGAGTGGGGCGATCCCATCACGCCCGATATCGTGGTCGCGCTGCGCGATAAAAAGCTCCTGCCCGTTGCCGATCTCGATCGCGGCTTCATCCGCCCCGAGTATCCCTCGCAGGTCATCGTCTCCTACTATCAGGCGGGCCGCATCTGCGACTACATCCAGAGCCGCTGGGGCGCAGACAAGCTGCTCGACATGGTCCACTCCTACGCCGCGCTCAAAACCACGCCCGAGGTGATTCAGGAGAATCTCGGAATGACGCCGGAGGAATTCGACAAGGAATTTCAGGCTTGGCTTTACAAGGGCGTTCAGCAGACCGTCGACGATTTCGACAAGTGGCGCGAAGCACTGAAAGGTTTGGCGCAAGCCGCGAGGGACGACAACTACGACGAGGTGCTAAAGGACGGCGACGCGGTCGTCCAGATATATCCGCAATACGTCTACGGCGCCAACGCCTACGAATTCATCGCCGAAGCCGATCTGGCGAAAGGCAACAAGCCAGCCGCGGCCACCATCCTTACGGAATACGAAAAGCAAGGTGGCCGCGATCCGGACACGCTGAAGCAGTTGGCGTCGCTCGAAGAAGGTCTCCGCGAGCCGAAGGAAGCAGCTGACACGCTCGATCGCATCAACTGGATCTACCCGATGGACGAAGACCTGCACCGCCAGCTCGGCCAGCTGTGGCTCGCCCAAAATAATTATGCCGGCGCGATCCGCGAATATTCGGCCGTCGTCGCGATGCACCCCCTCGACGTGGCCTCAGCACAGTTCGATCTCGCGCAGGCCTACTTCGACGCCGGCCAGAAGGACAAGGCCGAAGAGAACGTCCTGCAGGCGCTCGAAGCCGCTCCCGATTATCGCCCGGCTCAGAAACTACTCTTGCAGCTTCAAGATCCCGAGAAAGGAAAATAGCTGATGGCTGCTCCCGCTGAAGTCAATCTCAACTCCGCCGAGCTCAAGAAGCGCATCGACCGCTTCCACTCGGTGCGCGACGGCATCCTCGCGCAGGTCCGCCAGGTGATCGTCGGGCAGGACGAAGTGCTCGACCAGGTTTTGACCGCGCTCTTCGTTGGTGGCCACTGCCTGATCACCGGCTTACCGGGCACGGCGAAGACGCTGATGGTCCGCACGATCGCGCAGACGCTCGGCCTCGTCTTCAAGCGCATCCAGTTCACGCCGGACCTCATGCCCTCGGACATCACCGGCACGGACATCATCGAGGAAGATCCCACCACAGGCCATCGCCGCTGGACGTTCGTGCAGGGCCCCATCTTCGGCAATATCTTGCTCGCCGACGAAATCAACCGCACGCCGCCGAAAACACAGTCGGCGCTGCTCGAAGCCATGCAGGAGCTTTCCTGCACCGTGCGAGGAAATCACTACGAATTGCCGTCGCCCTTTTTCGTCTTGGCCACGCAAAACCCGATCGAGCTCGAGGGCACGTATCCGCTCCCCGAAGCGCAGCTCGACCGCTTCCTCTTCAACATCCTGCTCGATTACCTCAGCGCTGAGGACGAAGTAAAAGTTGTCGATCTCACCACGACCACGCGCGTCGCGCAGGTCGAAGCGATCACAAACTCGCAGGAGATTCTCGATTTTCAGCAGCTCGTGCGCATGGTGCCCATCGCGGAATCGCTTGCGGCATACGTCGTCGGCTTGGTTCGCGCCACGCGCCACAACAGCGGCAACGCGCCCGACTTCATCAAGAGGTATGTCAACTACGGCGCGAGCGTCCGCGCGGCGCAATTCATCGTTCTGGCGGCCAAGGCGCGCGCGCTGGCCCGCGGGCGTTACCACGTGGCTTACGAGGACATCACCTCGCTCGCGATCCCTGTCTTGCGCCATCGCGTGCTTCTCAATTTCCACGCCGAATCCGACCGCGTCGATTCCGACGAAATCCTGGGGCGTTTGCTTCAGGCGATGCCGCCGCCGGCAGGAGTGTGACCGTGCAGCGCTTTCTCGATCCGGCGGTGCTTGCGCGCATCTCGGGGCTCGACCTCGTCGCCCGGACCGTCGTCGACGGTTTCGTCGCCGGCCTGCACCGCTCGCCGGATTTCGGTTTCAGCCAGGAGTTCGCCGAATATCGCGCCTATTCGCCGGGAGACGATCTGCGCCACGTCGACTGGAACGTTTTCGCGCGCACCGAGCGCTGCTATCTCAAGCGCTATCGCGGCGAAACGAACAGCCTGCTCACCGTCCTGCTCGACGCGAGCAACTCGATGAATTTCTCGTCTCACGCCGTCAGCAAAATGGACTACGCGCGGTTTATCGCGGCATCGCTCTTCCATCTTGCGATTCATAATCAGCGCGACGCGGCCGGCCTCATCGTCTTCGACGACGAAGTGCGCAACTACATTCGCCCCTCCACGCGCCAGGGCCAGCTCCATCGCCTGCTCAGCGGCCTCGAGCTTGCCGAGCCCCGCGCCCGCACCGACTTCAGCAAGCCGCTGCATCACTTCCAGGAATTTCTGAGGCGCCGCGGCCTCGTGCTGATCATCTCCGATTTCTTCGAATCGCCCGAGACGATCGTCCGCACCATCGAGCCGCTGCATTTCCACGGAAACGAAGTCGTGCTCTTCCACGTGCTCGATCCGAAAGAGATTCAGCCGCAGCTCGACGCGCCCGTGATCCTTGTCGATCTCGAAACCAAGGACCGCCTCGAAGTGACGCCCGAATACGCGCGCGACGAATATCGCCCCAAAATGGACGCGCACATTGCGGACTTGCGCAGCCGCGCCCAGGGTGCCGGAATGGATTATTTCGTGCTCTCGACCGATCGCCCGCTCGATGAAGCGCTGGCCGAATATCTCACCATCCGGCAGCGGAGGAACTAGATGGGCCTTCTCGCTCCATGGTTTCTCGCCGGAGCAGCGGCGCTGGCCGTGCCGCTCTATTTGCATCTGCTGCGGCGGCACACGTCCGATCCGCAGCCGTTTAGCTCGCTGATGTTTTTCGAGCAGCGGACGCAAAGCTCGATCAAGCATCGCCGCCTGCGCTATCTCTTGCTGCTGGCGCTGCGGCTCAGCCTGCTCGCGCTGCTCGTGCTTGCCTTTGCTGGCCCGTTCATCAATCGCCCGGCCGTCAGCGCGGCCAACGACAAGCTCCTGATGCTCGTCGTCGACAATTCTTTCAGCATGCGTGCAGGTTCGCGCCTTGCCGACGCGAAGCGCGAGGCGGCTTCGGTGCTGGCTTCGCGAAATCCCGCCGAGCGCGCCCAGGTGATGGCGCTGGGCTCGCAGTTGCAGGTCCTCACGCAGCCGACGCAGGATGCGGCCACGCTCAGCGCTGCCGTGAACAGCATCGAGCCCGGCGATTCGCGCGGCAATTTCGCCGAGCTTGCGCGCGAACTTCGTTCCGCGGCCCAGAGCATGTCGGCCCCGGTCGAGCTGCATTTCTTCAGCGACATGCAAAAATCCGACATGCCCGCGAACTTCGCCGACGCCGTCCTGCCGGCAAACGTTTCGCTCGTCCTCCATCCCGTCGTGAAAAGCAACGTGCCCAACTGGGCGGTCGAGAGCGTGAACGCCCCCGGCCAGGTTTGGGGCGTGAAAAAAGCACGCGTTCAGGCGGTAATCGCCGGCTACGGCACTCCCGCCGCCACGCGCACGGTATCCCTCATCATCAATGGCAAAACCGCCGCCACCCGCACCGTCGCCGTGCCCGCCGGCGGCCGCGCCACCGTCGAATTCGACTCGCTCGACGTGCCGCACGGCTTCAGCCGCTGCGAGGTGCGCATTGATTCGGCCGACGCCTTGCCGGCCGACGACGTAAGCCGCTTTGCCGTCGAGCGCTCCGATCCGCAAAAGGTGCTGTTCCTCCGCGAAACGAGCGACACGCGCTCGCCGTTGTATTTTGGCGCCGCGCTCGCCGCGTCTGCCGAGTCGGCATTTACGATGGACAGCATTCCCGTCGCCCAGGCTGCCAATGTCCGCCCATCGGATTACGCCTTCGTAGTGCTTTCCGATGTGGTCTCGCTGCCGTCGTCGCTCGAGAACGACCTGACGAGATACGTCCGCGCCGGAGGCAACGTTCTCGTAGCCGCCGGTACATCCGAGGGCGGGCGCCAGCGCATCCCTGTGTTCGATGCGAACGTGCTGAAGGCCAATTACTACACCAGCGCGGGCGGCCTCGCGCAGACGGTCGGCGACGCCGATACCTCCTATCCATCCATCGGCAAGGCCGATCGATGGTCCGGCGTCGAATTCTATTACGCCGTGAAAGTTGACGACGTCGGCTCGCGTGTCGTAGCTCGCCTCACCGATCAGACGCCTGTCCTGCTCGAGAAGCAGATCGGCGAAGGCCGCGTCCTGCTGCTCGCTTCGGGCCTCGACAATCTCACCAACGATTTCCCGCTGCATCCTGATTTCGTCCCATTCGTTGAGCAGACGGCGTTTTATCTCTCCGGTACGGCCCGCCGCGCCGGCTCGCGCCTCGTCGATTCGTCCATCGATTTGCGCACCAGCAAACAAGAAGCGGTGAGCGTGGAGGTCATTGATCCTCAAGGCCGCCGCCCGCTTTCGCTTAAGGAAGCGACCACCGCGCAGACTTACCAGGTGACCCAATCCGGCTTCTACGAGCTGCGCCTGGCAAACGGCCGCCAGGACGTGACCGGCGTCAATCCCGACCGGCGCGAATCCGACCTCGATGTCCTTTCGCCCGATGTCCTCTCGCTCTGGGCCGGCAAGAACGCCGCCGAGCCGGGAGGCAATGCAGGCGAAGCCGCCACAGCCCCCGTCCCCCGAGAAGATAAAAGCCAGCCCTACGGCCTATGGTGGTACGTTATGCTGTTGGCGTTGGCGGCGGCGCTGGCCGAGTCCTGGGTAGCCAGCCGATACCTGGGGATTCGGCGGGAGGATTCATGAGCGCGCGGGAACAGCTCAACTCCTATATCGGGCAGATCGAGCGACGTCTGCGCCTGGGCACTGCGGCCCGCGGTGCGGCCATCCTCACTCTCGCTGCTCTTGTCACCACCATCGTCCTCGTCCTGATCGCGAATGCCTTCGGCTTTTCCCAGGCGAGTCTCGCGAGCGCGCGCGCCATCCTCGCCCTCGCGCTGCTGTCTGCTCTCGTGTACGGTATCGCGCTGCCTCTGCTCTATCTCGACCGCCAGAGTGCGGTCGGCAAAGCGGAGGGCGCCTTCCCGAAGTTCAAGCAGCGTCTGATGACATTCGCCGAACGCGATTCAGACGCGCCCGGCGCCGGCTCGCGCGATGCATTCCTCGAATTGCTTGCGGCCGACACTCTCGAGATCGCGCGCAGTTCGGAACTGAAAGCTCTTGTACCTCGGCGCAGGCTGCTCGTTTTGATCGGCATCGGTGTGGCTTCGCTCGCAGTGCTGATTTGGACGATCGCCGCCGGTCCGGGTTACCTCGGCTACGGCGCCTCGCTGCTGTGGACCGGCGCGCGCATGGGTGCCGCGCCCTTCTACGATATTCGCGTCACCCCGGGCGACGCCTCCGTCCGCCGCAATGCGGACGAACTTGTGACCGCTCAACCCATCGGCCTCCAAACCGACAAGATGCGCCTCTACGCGCGCTACGAGAGCGCCTCGAAATGGGAGCAGGTCGCGATGCAGCCTCAGCCCGGAGGCTCGGCCTTCCAGTTCCTCTTTGCGGGGCTTCCCGAAGGGGTCGAATACTACGTCGAGGCCGGGCCGATCCGTTCGCGCCATTTCAAGATTCGCGTCGTCGATCTTCCATCGGTGAAACAGATTCGCGTCGCCTACCGCTATCCGTCCTGGACCGGCCTGCGCAGCACTGTTGACGAGCATGGCGGCGATTTGCATGCTGTCGAAGGCACGGTCGCCAATCTCGAAGTCCTCACGGACCGCCCGCTTCGCGATGGCGTGCTCGTCCTCGACAACGGCCAGCAGATTCAGCTCGCCCCTGCCGCAGCCGCTGCGAACCATTACACCGGCTCGCTGAGCATGGCCAAGGACGGCAGCTACCATGTCGCCGCTATCGATCAGGGGCAGCCTGTCCGCCTCTCCGAGGATTTCTTCATCGAGGCGGACAAGGCCAATCCGCCGCAGGTCCAAGTCGTCCGGCCGGCGCACGACTATCGCGCCAGCCCCATCGAAGAAGTCACCATCGCGGCGAATGCGAACGATCCCTTCGGCGTCGACGCGATGACCCTGCACTATTCCGTCAATGGCGCGGCCGAGCAGACGGTGAATTTGCTGAAGCGCAAAGGCGCGAAGGACGTCGATGGCTCGACGGTACTCTCTCTCGAAGATTTCAAGCTCGTCCCGGGCGATCTCGTGAGCTTCTACGTCACCGCCAAGGACGCGCGCGCCGAAGCGCACACCGACATCTACTTCATCCAGACCGATCCTTTCGAGCGCGACTTCTCGCAGTCGCAATCCGCTGGAGGTGGTGGGGGCGGCGCTGGCGCGCAGGACCAGAACGACATCTCCGAGCGCGAAAAGGAGATCATCGCCCAGACCTGGAAGCAGCGCACCAACAACACTGCCGCGGCGCAGCAAGCTGCCGAAGCGGGCAAGTTCCTTTCCGAAGTGCAGTCGAAGTTGCGCGATCAGGCCATCGCGCTGGCCGGCCGCCTGCAGTTGCGCGACCTCAACGAAGAGAACGAAGAGTTCAATTCCTTTCAGCAGGATATGAACGCGGCCGCGCAGGCGATGAATCCCGCCGCTGATCAGCTTCGCAAGCAGAAATGGGACGAAGCCCTTCCGAGTGAGCAGAAAGCGCTCCAGCATCTGCTGCAGGCCGAGGCGACGTTCCGCCAGATTCAGGTCGCGTTTGGCAGCAACGCGGGAGGCGGTGGCGGAGGCGCTGGCCGCGATCTCGCGAGCCTCTTCGACCTCGAACTCGACACGCAGAAGAATCAATATGAAACCGCGCAGACCGCCTCTTCGGCCGATCAGCGCCAGAAGGAAATTGACGACGCGCTGAAGAAACTCGACGAGCTCGCGCGCCGCCAGCAGGATCTCGCCAACCAGGCGCGCAACAGCAATCAAAGCTTCCAACAGCGCTGGCAGCAGGAAATGCTGCACCGCGACGCGGAAAAATTGCAGCAGCAGATGGAGCAGCTCGCGCAGCAGCAATCACAGCAGAATGGCCAGCAATCGGGGCAGTCCTCTTCCGGTCAATCGTCCTCGGGACAATCGCAGTCGCAGGGTGCGTCCGGATCCGATTCGCGCGACCAGCGCGTGCAGCAAGCCCTCGAGCAACTCCGCCAGGCGAATCAGGATATGCAGCGCACCCAGCAAAATCAGGACAGCGCCGAAGCGCGCCGCGCCGCCCAGCGCCTGCAGGACGCCACGAATCTTCTCGGCAGCATGCAGCAGCAGCAAGCCTCGGGGCGTCTCGACTCGATGGCCAGTGAAGCCGATCGCCTCGCAGCCGAACAGCGCGATCAGGCGGACCGCATGCGCAAGCTGCTCAGCGACGCGTCTTCCGCGGACTCGTCCGGCCAGGCGTCGCAGGACCTCTGGAATCGGGCCAGCGCGCTCGCCCGGGACCGCCAGCAACTCGCGGATGATTTAGCGAATCTCGAAAAGCAGGCGCGCGATGCCGAGCGCGACCTCGCCTCGACCGAGCGCAGTGCCGCTTCCAAGCTGCGCGACGCCCTGGGCAACCTCGATCAGGAGGATTTGCAGACGCGCCTTCAGCGAAGTGCGGACTGGCTCCGGCGCGGCATCGGTCCCAATTCGCTCTCAGCCGAATCCGGTATGTCATCCGATCTCCAGCGCTTCGGCGATCAGGTAAGGCAAGCGCAGCAGGCGCTTGGCGCCGGGCAGCAACAGAATCAGGGGCAAAACGCGCAGGCGGCCATCGACCGCCTCGAGCGCCTCCGCAATCAGATGGCGGGCATCACGCGCGATATGGGCGCGGCGGGCGATCTCGGGCCGCAGGGAAACCGCCAGGATCGAAACGGCCAAAACGGTGAAGCCGGCCAGTTCGCGCAGAATGGCCAGCCGGGTCACTCGGGACAGAACACTGGAAGGCTGAGTCGCAATGGCACGCCGGACGGTGGCGCAGGCGGCGGTCCCGCGAGCGGCCAGGTCGGCGACGATTACACCCGAGGCTACGGCCAACGGTATGGCGGTGCACGAGGCGACAACAACAACTGGTGGATCGATACGGGCAACAATTCCAATTTGCCACAACCCGTCTCTCCCGATAATTCGCCGCTGCCGCCCGATCCCGAGCGCTCCTATCAGCAAAGCCTCGATGGCTTGAACCAGCTCCGCCAAACAGTCGGAAGCGATCCCGAAACCGAGCGGGAATTGCAGGAATTGATTCGCGAGATGCAGCAGCTCGATCCGCGCCGCTTCCCCGGCAATCCGGCGCTTTTCGAACAGCTCCATACGCAGGTGCTCAACGACGTCGACAAGCTCGAGTTGCAGTTGCAACGCAAGCTCGACGACAAGCAGTCCGGCCAGATTCGCAGCAGCAACCCGATGCCGATGCCCGCCGGCTACCAGGACGCCGTCGCCGACTATTTCCGCCGCCTCAGCAAGAACCCCTGATTTCGTTGATACCCGTATTCAATTGATTTAACGGCAGATGGAGCCTCGAAGGTAAATGACAGAAATTCTACTGTGCGAAAAGCCGCCCAATTTGGCTTTTTCGGCCATTTCGGGGCTGCCTAAGCTCCCCACGAGAGCAAGGACCCTGCTCATTTTGGAGCAGAACCGCACGCGCTCCAAAAGAGCCTCTGGCCTCATACTCCGGCGTACCGCTGCCTCCGCACGAACTCTCCGCTCCCAGCCTTCCCAACAAAAATTCCATTTTCGATTACCGGGCGGCCGTGCGAGAGGACAGTTTTCGGTACTCCTTTCACGCGGATACCTTCGAACATCGAATAATCGACGCGCATGTGGTGCGTCAACGCGCTGATCGTCTGCTCTTGATTCGCGTCGAAAATCACCAGGTCGGCGTCCGAGCCGATCGCGATCGTCCCCTTGCGCGGAAACAGCCCGAACAATTTCGCGGGTGCCGTCGCGACGAGCTGGACGAAACGGTTCGGCGAAAATCGGCCGCCATGCACGCCGCCTGTGTAGATGAGGCTCAGCCGGTGCTCGATGCCGGGGCCGCCGTTGGGAATCTTCGTGAAATCGTCGCGGCCGAGTTCCTTTTGCTCCTTGAAGCAGAATGGACAATGATCGGTCGAGACGACCTGCAGCGTGTCGTGCGTCAATCCCTGCCACAATTTTTCCTGGTGCCATTTCTCGCGCAGCGGCGGGGTGAAGACGTACTTCGCGCCCTCGAATCCCGGCGCGTCCATATTTTCGAGCGAGAGATAGAGATACTGCGGGCACGTCTCGGCGTATACGGGCAGGCCCCGGTCGCGCGCCTCGCGAACTTTTTCGAGCGCGTGGTTGCACGAGAGATGGACGATATAGACGGGCGCGCCCGCCATTTCGGCGAGCGCGATGGCGCGGCTCGTCGCTTCGCCCTCGGCCGTTGTGGGCCGCGTGAGCGCGTGATACTTCGGCGACTTCTTGCCTTCCGCCAGCGCGCGCTGCACGATCACGTCGATCACGCCGCCATTTTCGGCGTGCATGCAGATCAGCCCGCCGAATTTCGCCGCTTGCGACATCGCGCGGAAAATCGTCGCGTCGTCCACCATCAGCACGCCCGGATACGCCATGAAGAGCTTGAAGCTCGAAACGCCCTCGCCTATCAGCGCGCCCATCTCTTCGAGCTGCGCCGCGCCGAGATCGGTGATAATGCAGTGAAACGCGTAGTCGATGGCCGCTTTGTGGTCGGCCTTTTTCATCCACGTGTCGAAGGCCTGCCGCAGGCTGTGGCCCTTGGTCTGAATGGCAAAATCGATCAGCGTGGTCGTGCCGCCGAAAGCCGCCGCGATGGTGCCGGTCTCGAAATCGTCCGCGCTCGTGGTACCGCCGAACGGCATGTCGAGGTGCGTGTGGACGTCGATGCCGCCCGGCATCACGAGCAGCCCGGTCGCGTCGATCACCTTGCCGGCATTTTCGACCGGCAGCCCAAGCGCGATCGCCGTGATCCTCCCGCCGGAAATGCCGACGTCGCTCGTATGGGTGTCCGTCGCGGTGACGACGGTTCCGTTTCTGATGACGGTGTCAAAGCGCATCGAATCTCCCTTCAAAATGCAGGTTACGCATCTTAGGGCAACAACGAAAGCTGGCGCAACCCGTTCATCGTGTTAGAATCGTGCGCTTACAGGCATTCACGCGCGCTGGAAGCGTTCGTCCCGCCCGGCTGTGCGAACCGGAGTCGATCCTTTCCCTATGCCGCTTCGCGAAACGGCGCCGAAGCTTCTTCCGGAACAATATGAAAAGAACTTCGCCGAAATCGCGCCCGCACTGAATCCGAGGCAAGCCGCCGTCGAAGCCGCGCGCTGCCTGTATTGTTTTGATGCGCCGTGTACGATCGCATGCCCCACGCATATCGACGTGCCCGCATTCATCAAGAAAATCTCGACCGGCAACTTGCAGGGATCCGCGCGCACGATTCTCTCGGCCAACATTCTCGGCCACAGCTGCGGCCGCGTCTGCCCGACGGAGGTGCTTTGCGAAGGCGCGTGCGTGATGCACGAGAAGGGCGAGCCGCCGATCGAGATCGGGCGGCTGCAGCGCTACGCCGTCGACCACGTGCTCGATAACAATATTCAGCTTTTCCGCGCCGGCGCGCCCAACGGCAAAAAGGTTGCGTGCATCGGTTCCGGCCCTGCGTCGCTGGCCTGCGCCGCGGAACTCGCGAAGTGGGGTTACGACGTAACCATCTTCGATCGCAACGAGCTTCCCGGCGGGCTCAACACCTACGGCATCGCGGCCTACAAGGCGCGCGCGAGGGATGCGATTCGCGAGGTCGATCTGGTGAAGCAGCTCGGCGTGAAATTCCGGCCGAAAGTCGAAGTCGGTCGGGACATTTCCTTCGTCGATCTCGACGAGCAGTTCGATGCGATCTTCATCGGCGTGGGTCTTGGCGAGACCTGGGGACTCAACCTGCCCGGTGAGGATTTGCACGGAGTCTATGGCGCGATCGAGTTTATCGCGAAGACGAAGGTGCAGCCGCTGCACGAGGTCGAGATCGGCGCGCGCGTGGCTTGCATCGGAGCGGGGAATACGGCGATCGACGTGGTGACAGCGGCGCGGCGGCTGGGCGCGAAGACCGTGTACCTGATCTATCGCCGTGGCGAGCCGGAAATGCCGGCATTTGCTTACGAATATCAGCTCGCGAAGCAGGATGCCGTCGTTTTTCTTTGGCAGACGCAGCCGGTGCGCATCGTCGGCAGCAACGGGGCTGTGATTGGCCTCGAATGCGTGCGGACCGAGCTCGGGCCGCCGGATGAAAAAGGTCGGCGTGTGCCCGCGCCGATGGTCGGTACCGAATTTGTACTCGAGGTCGAGATGGTGGTGCGCGCGGTGGGGCAGCAGCCGGTGACCGAAATTCTGCGTGCGGTCAAGGGGATCGAGTTGCACAAGAACGGCACCGTGAAGATCAACGAGCGGCAGCAGACGGGCAATTCGAAATATTTTGCGGCGGGCGATTGCACGAACGGCGGCAAGGAGGTTGTGGACGCGGTCGCCGAAGGCATGAGTGCTGCTAGCGGGCTCGATGTTTGGCTTGGTGCGCCGCGCGGGAGGGCGTGACGCGCGAGACTGTGGCGACGCCGTGCCAAGCAGGTCGTGGCAAAACAGATCCCTCACCCCGCCCCGGGCGGGGATTCGGGATGACAGCTTGCGGCGTGGTGCGGGAGCGACAGCGTTCTAAATGGCGCTCTGTGTGGTTCGGAGGTAAACGATGGCTGACCTTGGCGTGAAATTTTGCGGGGTGACCAGCCCGAATCCGTTCTGGCTGGCTTCGGGGCCGCCGACGAACACGGGCGGGCAAGTGATGCGCGCGTTTGACGCGGGGTGGGGAGGCGCGGTGTGGAAGACGATCGGCGAGCCGATCGTCAATACGAGCTCGCGCTACGGCGCGATCGATCTCGCCGGCGTGAAGATGATGGGATTTAACAACATCGAGCTGATCAGCGACCGGCCGACCGAGGTCAATTTTCGCGAGATCTACGAGGTGAAGAAGCGCTATCCGAAAAATCTGGTGATCGCATCGCTGATGGTGGAATCGAAGCGCGAGTCGTGGCACGCCATCGTCCGGCGCGCCGAAGACGCAGGTTCCGATCTGCTCGAACTGAATTTCGGCTGCCCGCATGGCATGAGCGAACGCGGCATGGGCGCGGCGGTCGGGCAGGTGCCTGAGTACACCGAGATGATCACCGCGTGGGTGAAGGAAGCCGCGAAGATCCCGGTGATCGTGAAGCTGACGCCGAATGTTTCGAGCGTGACGCATATTGCGGCGGCTGCGGAGCGCGGCGGGGCGGATGCGGTGAGCTTGATCAACACGATCAATTCGCTGATGGGCGTGAATCTCGATACGTTTGTGCCGCGGCCGGCGGTTGGCGGGAAATCGTCGCACGGCGGCTACTGTGGGCCGGCCGTGAAGCCGATTGCGCTGCACTTGCTCTCGATGGTCGCCAAGAATGTGCGTGTGCCGATCAGCGGGATCGGCGGAATCGGCGACTGGAACGATGCGGCGGAGCACATCGCGCTCGGCGCGTCGACCGCGCAGGTCTGCACCGCCGCGATGCATTACGGATTCCGGATCGTCGAGGACATGATCGACGGACTTTCGCAGTACATGGACGAACATGGCTTCCGCACGATCGACGATTTTCGCGGGCGGGCTGTGCCGAACGTGCAGGATTGGGGCGACCTCGATTTGAATTACAAGGTGATCGCGAAAATCGATCCGAAGAGGTGCATCGGTTGCCAGCTTTGCTACGTCGCGTGCGAGGACGGCGCGCATCAGTGCATCGAGCCTTATCGCGAAGCCGCGAAGAAAAATACGGGCGGATTTGGCGTTCACGTGCCGCGAATCATTGCGGAGGAGTGCGTGGGATGCAATCTTTGCGCGCTTGTTTGCCCGGTCGATGGATGCATCACGATGGAGGAAGTGGATAGCGACCGCGCACCGGTGAGCTGGAACGAGCGCGTGCGGCAGTCGGCTGCATCGTGTACACCGCCTATGCCGAGTGGAGATTGAAGCGCGTTACCCCGAGGCCTTCTTTGCGGTTTTGTTGCCGGCCGTTAGCGCGAGGTAGGTGACGAAGCTGACGGCGAAGCCTACGAACCAGGCGTAATCGTAGAGGGCGCGGACGGGCGGGTAGATTAGGCCGACGAACGCCACCGCGCAGCCAATCGCGAGCGCGGCGATCGCTTTCCAATGGACGCCGCGGGAAAATTCGTAGACGCCTTTGCGTCGATATAAATCTTCTGCGTTAAGGATTGTTTTGCGGCGGACGAAATAATCGCAGATCAGGATTCCCGCGATGGGGCCGAGAAAGCCGGAATATCCCACGAGCCAGCCGGAGACGTAATTTCCGTACGTGGCGAGCAGCTTCCACGGCTGCATCAGGATGCCGATCACGCAGGTGATCAGGCCGCCGGTGCGAAAGCTGATTTTCTGCGGCCAGAGATTCGAGAAATCGTTGGCGGGCGAGACGACGTTTGCGGCGACGTTGACGTTGAGCGTCGCCATAAGCAGCGCCAGCATCGCGATGATCACCGCGACCGGATTGTCGAGATGCGCGAGCACCGCGACCGGGTCCCAGATCGCCTGGCCGAAGAGAATCACGGTGGCGGACGTGACGGCGATGCCAATGAAAGAATAAAACGTCATCGTGGGCGGCAGGCCGAGCGCCTGGCCGACCATTTGCTCGTGCTGGCTGCGCGCGTAGCGCGTGAAGTCCGGAATATTCAGCGCGACCGTGGCCCAGAAGGCGACGACTCCCGTAAGCGAGGGAACGAAGAACTTGAAGAATTCACCGAAGGTGTGGAATTTCGACGGCGCCGCGAGCATCGGGCCGAAGCCGCCCGCTTTGCTGCGGGCCCAGAGCAGCAGCGCGAGGCCGATCAGCAGGAGGAACGGCGCAGTGATGCCCTGGAGGAAACGGATCGTCTGAATGCCGCGCACGATCACGATCACGTTGAGCAGCCAGAAAAACAGGAAGCACACCGGAAGGCACCACGAGACGCTTTTCCAGCCGGGCTCGAGCGCCAGCATCATCGTGTAAATTGCTTCGCCGCCGATCCATGCCTGGATGCCGAACCAGCCGCAAGCGACTAGCGCGCGGAGAATCGCGGGCACGTTGGCGCCAAGCACGCCGAACGCAGAGCGCGCGAAAACCGGGAAGGGAATTCCGTATTGCGCGCCGGCGTGCGCGTTGAGCAGCATCGGGACGAGGACGAGCACGTTGCCGAGGAAGACGGTGAAGATGGCCTGCTTCCAGTTCATGCCGCCGGCGATCATGGCGCTCGCGAGGAGATAGGTGGGGATGTTGACGCTCATCGCGATCCAGAGCGCGGCGTAGTTGTAGGTGCCCCAGCTGCGGCGCGCGGCGGGGACGGGCGCGAGGTCTTCGTTGTAGAGCGAGCTGTGGCGGACTAATGCAGGATCGAATGCTTCGGCGTGTGCGCCGCTTTCGGGATCGATCGTCGCGTCGCTCATTTTTAGGACTTGGGCGAGCGCTTGCGCGGGGTGTAGTCGATGTAGACGGCTTTCAGCTCGGTGTAGAAGTCGATCGCGACGCGGCCCATCTCGCGCAGGCCGACGCCCGTCGCCTTGACGCCGCCGAAAGGCATCTGCGCCTCGCTGACGACGGTGGGCGCGTTAACGTGGGTCATGCCCGTTTCGACGCGATCGATGAACTCGAAAATTTTGGCCGCGTCGTTCGTGTAGATCGAGCTCGACAAGCCGTACTTCACGGAATTCGCCACGCGCAGTGCTTCCTCGAAATCGGGGACGCGAATCACGGAAAGCACGGGGCCGAAAATTTCTTCCTGCGCGATCGTGCTGTCCCAGCGAACGCGATCGAAGACGGTCGGCGCCACGAAGTAACCGTTGTCGGCGCCCGGGCCGGACGGAGGACCGCCGCCGAGCAGGAGCGTGGCTTCCTTTTTTCCGATATCGAGATAGCGCAGGACCGTTTTGTGCTGTCGCTCATCGACCAGCGGACCGACGTCGACGCCAGCATCGAGGCCGTTGCCGACTTTGAGTTTCTTGGCGCGCTCGACGAGCATTTCGACGAACTGATTCGCGATCGAGTCTACGACGACGACGCGGCTCGTCGCCGTGCAGCGCTGACCGGTGGAACCGAAAGCGCCGGCGACAACGTGATCCGCGGCGAGAGCGAGATCGGCATCGCGCAGCAC
Organism: uncultured Acidobacteriota bacterium; assembly: GCA_963836125.1. GTDB lineage: Bacteria > Acidobacteriota > Terriglobia > Acidiferrales > UBA7541 > Palsa-295. Next base: position 208,635 of record CAWIIK010000011.1, on the reverse strand, counting down.
GACGACCGGATTCTTGCCGCCCATCTCGCACTGGCACTTCTTCATCTGCTTCGCGGCGGTGGCGTAGATGAGGCTGCCGACGTCGTTGGAGCCGGTGAAGGAAATGGCGCGCACATCGGGCGAGCGAAGGAGCTCGTCGCCGACCTCTTCGCCTGCGCCGAGGACCATGTTGAACACTCCGGCGGGAAGACCAGCCTGTTCGAAAATCTCGCAGATCTGGACGCAAGTTTGCGGCGTGAGCTCGGCAGGTTTGATCACCATCGTGTTGCCCGCGACCAGGGCCGGGGCCGCCTTCCACACGGGGATCGCGACGGGGAAATTCCACGGTGTGATCGCGCCGACGACCCCGAGCGGCTGCTTGATCGTGTACGCGAAATTCCGCGGGCTTTCGCTCGGCACCGTTTCGCCGCCGATGCGGCGGCCTTCGGCGGCCGTGAATTCGAGGATGTTGATGGTGCGCTGCACCTCGACGAGCGCGTCCTTCAGCGTCTTGCCTTCTTCGCGCGTGAGCGTGCGGGCGAGTTCGTCCTTGCGCTGCTCCGTGAGCGCGGCCGCGCGGGCGAGAATCTTGCCTCGCGCGGCCGCCGGAGTGTCGCGCCACGCGGGGAAGGCGGCTTTGGCGGCGGCCACGGCTTCGCTGATTTCCGAGCGAGTCGAAAGAGGCGCGAGGCTCAAGACTTCGTTGAGGTCGGCGGGATTGCGGCGCTCGAGGGTCTGCGACGAGCGAGATTCGACCCAGCGGCCGTTGATGAAATTGCGGCAGAGAGGAGCCGTGAGTGTAGCGCTAGTCAATTCGCCGCCTGTGCTGAGCCGTTGATATGAGTGCGAGTGATCTCATCGTAGCTTTCGGGACGGCGATCGCGATAGAACTGCCAGGTGGCGCGCACTTCCTTGATTTCGTCCAGATTGAGGTCGACGACAACGAGTTCGTCCTTGTCGCGGCTCGCCTGCGCGACGATTTGGCCGCGCGGATTGCAGAAGTAGCTCTTGCCGTAAAATTCGCCGATGGCCCATGGCTTCTCGATGCCGACTCGATTGATGGCCGCGACGAAATACTGGTTGGCGACGGCGTGCGCGGGCTGCTCGAGTTCCCACAGATATTCGGAGAGGCCCGCGACCGTGGCCGATGGATTGAAGACGATTTCGGCGCCGTTGAGGCCGAGAACGCGCGCACCCTCGGGGAAATGCCGGTCGTAGCAGATGTAGACGCCGATACGGCCGTGGCGCGTTTCGAAAACCGGATAGCCCGCGTTGCCCGGAGTAAAATAGAATTTTTCCCAGAAGCCCGGATGGCAGTGCGGGATGTGGTGCTTGCGATATTTTCCTAGATACGTGCCGTCGGCATCGAAGACGGCGGCGGTGTTGTAGAAGACACCGGCCATCTCAACTTCATAGATCGGCACGACGAGGACCATCTTGTATTTGCGCGCGAGCTTTTGCATGCGCGTCAGCGTGGGGCCGTTGGGAACGCTTTCCGTGAGCTCGTACCATTTGGCGTTCTGCTCGGCGCAGAAGTAAGGCCCGTAGAAAAGCTCCTGCAGGCCGAGGACCTGGACGTTTTTCTTGGCCGCGTCGGCGATCATCTTTTCGTGCTTGGCGATCATTTTTTCTTTGATTTGCGCGAGCGAGTATTTTTCGGGCGACCACTCGCATTTCGCCTGGATGACACCACAACGCACGATCCGCGGCATCGAACGCCTCCTGAGCCTGATTCTCGCAAGTCTACTATTCGAGGGCGGGGGCTACAACAGCGGAACCTCGGGAGAGTCCGTTGGGCGACATTGGGAAAATGAAATTATGAGGACACCCAGCAGTTGGGTGCTTGTTGCAAAGGTCCCACCCTCAAAAACCGAGAATGGAGCACCAGGAAAGTCAAAGGCGACGGCCCCGGGGCTGAAGCCCGTGTTATTGGCCCGCTTTTCGCCGGCCTAGAAGGCCCGCGCTTCCACCCCGAAAACCGAGTGCGCACTCCGGATGATACTATGACGCGTGCGCGGCGGAGAGTCTATGCAGGCGAAAACACGTTTCGAGCGCGTGATTTGGATCGTGCTGGACAGCGTTGGGATTGGCGAGCTGCCGGATGCGGCGGAGTACGGCGACGTGGGACGCGACACGCTGGGGCATATCGCGCGGTCGCGGACGTTGCTGCTGCCAAATTTGGTACGGCTGGGGCTCGCGAACATCAAGCCGTTGGCGAATCTGACGCCGCCTGCCCATGCCGCCGGATATTTCGCCAAGAGCGCGACCGTGTCGCCGGGAAAAGATACGACAACGGGACACTGGGAAATGGCGGGCATCTGGCTCGACCAGGCGTTTCCCGTGTACCCGCACGGCTTCCCGAAAGAGCTGATCGCGGAATTCGAGCGGCGCATCGGGCGGCGGACGCTCGGGAATAAACCGGCGTCCGGCACGGAGATTATCAAGGAACTCGGCGAAGAGAACGTGCGCACCGGCTGGCCGATCGTATACACGTCGGGCGACAGCGTGTTTCAGATTGCGGCGCACGAAGACGTGATCCCGATCGCCGAGCTGTACCGCGAATGCGAAATCGCGCGCGCGCTGCTCGACGGGCCGAACCGCGTGGGGCGCGTGATCGCGCGGCCATTCACGGGCGCGGTGGGAAATTTCCGCCGCACCGAGCGACGACATGACTACGCCGTCGAGCCGCCGCGGCCGATGCTGCTCGATGTACTGGCGGATCGCGGCGTGCCGGTTTTCGGTGTCGGCAAAATCCACGACATCTACAATGGCCGCGGCGTGAAGGATTACGTCACAACGAAAAACAATGCCGACGGCATGGCCAAGATCTCGGAGGCATTGACGCGGCGGGCGAGCGGGCTGATTTTCGCGAATCTCGTCGATTTCGACATGCTGTACGGGCACCGCAAGGACGTGGAGGGATTCGCGCGGTCGCTCGAAGAATTCGACGCGATGCTGGGGCCGTTCATCGATGGCATGCGCGCATCCGATCTTTTGTTGGTTACGGCCGATCACGGCTGTGATCCCGATCCCGTAAATCCGACGACGGATCATTCGCGCGAATATGTGCCGATTCTCGCTTGCAGCTCCGGAGCGGCAGGCGGCGCGAATCTGGGGATTCGTTCGACGCTGGCGGACATGGGACAGACGGTGGCGGAGAATTTCGGCGGCACGATTCCGCACGGCACGAGTTTTCTCGGTGAAATTACCGCCGGGCTTGCTGAGAAGGCTCGGGGATGATTCGGTGAATAAGCTTTCGCGGCGCAAGAGGCTCGTCGGCGATCCGGTAGCTCTGCTCGAGGAGCGTTTTGGCGTGCGCCGCGCGGGATTCCGAATTGTAGAGGATCGTGCAAAGCGGCTCGCGGGCTGAGACTCGGTCGCCGGCCTTTTTGTGAAGGACGATGCCGACCGCTGGATCGACAGCGTCCTCTTTCTTCTCGCGGCCGCCTCCAAGAACCACACACGCCGTGCCGACCAGCTCGCTTTGAATCGCGCTCACGTAACCGCTTCTCGCGCTCAGGATGTCGACTTTGTGTTTCGCGTGTGGGAGCCGCTTCGGATCGTCGATTGCGGCTGCGTCGCCGCCCTGCAATGAAACCATTTCGCGGAATTTGTCGAGCGCCCGGCCGGAACGGATGAGGTGGTCCGCGAGGGTTTTGGCGTCCGCGATCGTGCTCGAGCGCCCGCCGAGATGCAACATCCAGGCGGCCAGTTCGAGGCAGAGTTGGCGCAAATCTTCCGCGCCCTCGCCGCGCAGGATATCGAGAATTTCCTCGACCTCGACGGAATTGCCGACGCGCAGGCCAAGCGGCTGGTCCATGTCCGTGATCAGCGCGACCATTTTCTTGCCCATGCGCTGGCCGGTTTCGACCATCAGTTCCGCGAGGAATGCGGCGTCTTCGTCCGTTTTCATGAATGCGCCGGAGCCGGTTTTGACGTCGAGGACTAGGCCGTCGACGCCCTCCGCGAGCTTCTTGCTCATGATCGAGGCGCAAATCAGGTAGGGGCTTTCGACCGTGCCGGTAACGTCGCGCAGCGAATATATCTTGCGATCAGCCGGCGCGATTTCGGCGGTTTGGCCGATCATCGCACAGCCACAGGAGTGCAGGATTTCGCGAAAACGTTCGAGCGAAAGCCGCACGTTGAAGCCGGGAATGGATTCGAGTTTGTCGAGTGTGCCGCCGGTGTGGCCGAGGCCGCGGCCGCTGATCATCGGGACGATCAGCCCGCCAGCCGCCGCAAGCGGCGCGAGGACCAACGAAGTTTTGTCGCCGACGCCGCCGGTCGAGTGCTTGTCGATTTTAGCGGCCGAGAATTCAGAGAGGTCGAGCACCTCGCCCGAGTGGAGCATGGAATCCGTGAGGGCCGCGGTTTCGGCGCGGCTCAGGCCTTTCAGCAGGGTGGCCATCAGCCACGCGGATATCTGGTAGTCGGGGATTTCGCCGCGGGTGTAGCCGCCGATGAGGGATTCGATTTCGGCGCGCGAGAGTTCGAGGCCATCGCGCTTTTTGCGGATCACGTCGATGGCGCGGATCGGGCCGGCGGCGGAGGAATCCGGTGCGTCGCTCACTTCAGACGGAATCCTTCCGGAAGCAACTCGGTAATCTCAAGGTTTTTGTGGCCCTTCGCGCTCTGGAAATAGACGATCGCCTTCGGGCCGAATTCGTAGATCACCTGGCGGCAGGCGCCGCAGGGCGCGCACGGGGCATCGTGGTTGTTGACGATGGCGATCGCCTCGATTTCCACTTTCGGCCCCAGGCTTGCGACTGCCGAAAAGATTGCGGTGCGCTCGGCGCAATTCGTCATTCCGTAGGAGGCGTTTTCGACATTGCAGCCCGCGAAGATTTGGCCCTTGGTGGTCAGCAGGGCCGCGCCGACCTTGAAATTGGAATATGGGGCGTGGGCGTTGCGCATGGCAGTGCGGGCGGCATGCACCAGCTGTTCACGCGTTTTGGCACTCCGGGAATGTCGCTTTGGCATCTGGCCCAACCTGAACGGCGATCGAAATGCCGAACTGACGATTGCGAGAAATCGCTGTTAGCGTAGTAACATTCGTAGGCGATGTCGAGCCCAAACTCAATTTCCGGCAAAACGACGCTGTTCGAGAGCTGGCAGAGCGTCGCCAAGATTATCGATCACACGCAGCTGCGGCCGGAGGCTACCGTCAGCCAGGTCATCAAACTGTGCGATGAGGCGAAAGAGTTCGGCTTTGGCGCCGTGATGCTGAATCCATGCTACGTCGAGCTCGCCCATTCGCAGCTAACGGGGAGCAGCGTGAAAGTTGGGACCGTGATCGGTTTTCCGCTTGGCGCGACGCTCGCGAGCATGAAGCGGTTTGAGGCGGGCGAGGCACTGAAGCTGGGCGCGGCCGAGATCGACATGGTGCAGAACATCGGTGCACTCAAATCGGGCAACCGCGATCTGGTCTCCTCGGAAATACGGGCGCTCGCAGAGCTCGCGCACGAGCGCGGGGCGCTGCTCAAGGTGATTCTCGAGATGGGACTGCTTTCCGAGGAAGAGAAAACGATCGCGTGCGAATTGAGCGAGCGAGCGGGCGCCGATTTCGTGAAAACCTCCACCGGATTTCTCGGCGGTTTCGCGACCGCGCAGGACGTGGAGCTGATGCGACGCACGGTGAAAATCGGAGTAAAGGCGTCCGGCGGCATTCGGACCGCCGCCGATGCCAAGGCCATGATCGAGGCTGGGGCAGGCCGCCTCGGCACCAGCGCCGGCGTGAATATTATCCGCGAGTTGCGCAACGAATCGACAAGCGACGCCAAGAGCGCGTATTAGCGTTGCTCCTGCTTGACCTTGCTTGTGACGCGATGCCGCGCTGCCCTTCGACTTCGCTCAGGATAAAAAACCGCGGCGTTACATTTAAACCCCAAAACGTTAGGGGTGCGGCACGCTCGAAATTTCTACTCGGCTACGGATGAACTCAGAGTGCGGAATGCTCATGCCTGGCGAACAGTGAAACTAATAGTATTCGGAAACAAAATCCCGCCGGCTGGACGCGTTGCGCGCTATTGTTTCGTGAAGCCGATCCAGCGGCCGCAGGCCACCACGGTGATCCACAAAACGAGGGAGATGGCGCCGGCGAGCTTGGCCGCGCGCGGGGTGCGAAGGGCCTGGTTCCACGCGGCGATGTCGCGGCGTGTCCAGAATTCGAAATACGCGGTGTTGATGCCTGCTAGAAGCAACGTCAGCATCTTCAGCCGGAAGGGAATGTTGACGTAATACTTCGTGGCGCTCGAGGTGAAGAGCAGGCCGCCCGCGATCACCGCGCAGACGAAGCTGGCGCGGGTCCACGGCATTACGTCGTCGTAGACGTCGGTGACGCTGCGATCGCGCGACGCGAGATCGAGCAGCCGAAGATCAAACATCGCGATCGAGCCGACCACCAGGACGATCGACAGCACGTGGATCGTTTCAATCGTCGGGAAAAGCCAGGTGGACACGCGAATTGCTGCGGCTACGCGGGTGCTTTCGAGCCATGCACAGAGCCTGAAGATCGACATTACGATTCGTTGTCCCGTGACCCGATTGGCCGACTACACGCCTTCCGCGGGGGAAACGGATGCGCGATCAGACATACGCAATCCAGCGTCCGGCGGTGACGATTCCTACCCACAAAAGCAACGACACGACTCCGACAGCGGCGGCGGCGATTTTGCGATTCTCCCAGAATGTGGCGTCGCGCTCGTTCAGCTGTTGGACGATGAGCGTGATCAGACTCACGGTGGCGACCATCGCCATCTTCGTGCGGAACGCCCAATTCAGCAGCTCGCGTCCCGGTTCGCCGACAATCAGAATCGCGCCGGTGGCGGCGAGGATCAGGAGCACGCGCCAAACCCAGGGAACAAAGCGATCGACCATGCGCGAAATCGACTGGCGCTTGCCAGCGATTCCCATGAGGCGCAGGTCGAGCATCGCCATCGACGCCATCACGATCGACACGCTGAGAATATGAATCGTCTGAACCGCGGGAATGATCCAAAGCACGGTCTGTATTTTCAAGCTGATAGGCGTGTTCGAAAGCCAGTCGCAGAATGCCTGAACCATCGGTGGTCCCCCGACCCCAGATTTCGGTCGGAATAGTACATTGTCGACGCGCGTCTGTCGAATGGATTGAGCGAATGAGCGAGGCTGCTTGAGGGCGAGCGGCGTTGACGCCGGCGCAAAAGATTTGTACAGTGCCGGGCACATCCGATTCGTTGGGGGGAACCATGCGGACAAAAGTGAGTTTTGCGGCGGGGCTTGCGTTTGTGCTGGGCCTTGGGGCCGCTGTGCCCCGCGCGCAGGCGCAGCAGAAAGGGGAGGCACCGGCCGTTTTCCCGGAGGGTGCGCTCGCGCCGGACAATCTGGCGAAGCCGCGGCCGAAGCCGCCGTTCGATTTGACGGGCACCTGGACGGTCGACCTGAGCGCCGGATTCAGCTCGTTTATGTTCGGGCCGCCGTACCCAAAGTTCCTGCCTGATGCGCAGGCTGCGTACGACGAGTCAAAGCAGTACGCCGCCGAGCACAAGCCCTATCGCGACGACATCGGCCATTGCTATCCGGCCGGTATGCCCATGATTATGACGCGCGTCTGGCCGATCGCCATGATTCAGCTGCCGACCGCGATCTACATGGTCAGCGGGTTTGAAAACGCGCTGCGAATTATTTATCTGGACGGGCGGCCGCACACGCCTCCGGACATTGTGGTGCGAACGTTCAATGGCGATTCCATCGGGCACTGGGAAGGCGACGCGCTGGTTGTCGATACCAACAGCATGGTCACCGACCACCACTGGATCGACCAGGGATTGCCGGTGAGCGACGAATTTCACATGGTCGAGACCATGCGCCTGCAGAACGGCGGAAAGACGCTCGAAATCAAGTATCAGATGTGGGATCCCAAGAATTGGGTCGGCGAGTGGGACAGCACGAAGCACTGGATTCGCGTCGACGACACGGATATTACGGAGGTCGAGTGCACGCCGGATTTAAATCAGCATTTGCTGAGCACACACTGAGGCAGTGAGTGGTGAGTAGTGATTGGTGAAGCCCGGATCGTGGCTCGGCAAACGCCAGGGTCCGGGGCGCAGCGAGCAGCGGCCCTGCAACCCCGGACAGGCACCGCAACCAGGGACCCAGACCCTAGTAAGGAGAGCCGGTGGCGCCGGGCTGCTTGGGCTGCGCGCGATAGGTGGGATCGGCGAGAACGGTGCCGTCCGCGAGCTTAACGTACATGAAGCTGCCGCCCTTGTCGCCGTTGCGCAGCGGGTGGATGACGATCGTCACTTTATCGCCGGGCTTGAGCGACGTGGAGCGCCAGCCCTGCTTGGCGAGATTGTTGGGGCTGTTGCACTCGACGCTCCAGCGGTCGGTGCCGCCGGTGCTGTTGGGCACGTCGATCGAGATCCAGCTGTGAGGATTGGTCCAATCGAATTGGATGATCGTGCCGGTCAGCGGGACCTGCTTGTCGTGGTCGAACATCGCGGCGGAGTGATGCGCGACGGCGGTCCCAGCAAAAGTCATCACAAATAGCAGAGCAGCGCCCAAGCATACGATCGATCGAGTTTTCATCGTTTTGCTCCCATCTTGCAAGTCCATTCACGCCCAACGTGCGTCATAAGATCGACAAATTCCGCCAATCGCTTTACGGCTGCTTCTCAGCCGAACGGAACGCCGCTTCGTCGAGCGCTTGGCCGTTCGCCAAAGTGAGCGCTATGAAAAGCCCGCCTTTATCTCCGTTGCGCAGCGGCCAGAACATGACCGTGATCTTGTCGCCGGGCTTGAGGCTGTCGGAATGCCAGCCCTGGCGCGAAAGATTGTTGGGGCTATTGCACTCGAGGCTCCAGTGAGTCGTGCCGCCCTTGCTGTCGGGAACGTCGATTTCGATCCAGCTGTGCGGATTGGTCCATTGGAATTGAGTGACGGTCGCGACCGTCGTGATTTTCTTCGAACGGTCGAACATCGCGAAAGAATGGTGCGCGGAAGCAGTGCCGGCGACTACGAGTATTAGGGCACCCAGACATGCGACCAAGGACTTCCGTATCATCATGGCCCCCCGACCAAGAAACTTCCCCCAGCTCCACCAGCCTCTGAGCCGGCCTCCTACGGAAAGTGTAAATACTATAATATGCGCCAAGACAGATAGCCATCTTTTGATGCAAAATGGCTCACTTCGTTTTGGGGGGAAGAGCGTTCGCCGGGCAAGCCGGCGCGGGGCGCTCTTGGAATGGAGGCGAAGATGAAATTTTCCGTGAGGATCCTATGCGCGTGTTCGGTGTTTGCGGCGATGGGCGCGGTGTGCCAGGCGCAGAGCGCTCCCGCTCCACCGCCGAATACGACGCTTATTCCGGAAAAAACAAGAACTGCCGATTATTCGGCTCTGGGTTTGCTGCCCGATTGGAGCGGCATCTGGGTCCTCAATTTTCCGAGACGCGGCGATGCTCCTCCGGAAGAGCCATCGTTGACTCCCACGGCCGCCGCTGAGCTGAAAGTATTGCAGGACGAGGAAGCGAAGAACGAAGAACCTGCGACCGAGAGCGCGAACTGCGTGCCGCCGGGCATGCCGACGATCATGTTTCAGCCGTACGACGTCGAGTTTCTGTTTACGCCGGGGCGCGTGACGATCATTCAGGAAGCCTACATGCAGGTGCGGCGCGTGTTCACCGACGGGCGCGGCCATCCGGCCAGCCTCGATCCTACGTTCAACGGCGATTCAGTCGGGCACTGGGAAGGCGACACCCTGGTGATCGACACGATCGGCCTAGGCCACAGGTTGCCGCTCGGCTACAACCGGCTGAATCACGGACCGAAGCTGCACGTCGTCGAAAGGATTCGCCTGACCAGCCCCGATACGCTCGAGGATCGCATGACGCTGACCGACCCCGATGTGCTCGCGCAGCCCTGGAACACCGTGCATACGTTCACGCGCCATCGGGACTGGAACCAGCTGGAATTCATCTGCGAGGAAAACAATCGCAATCCGATCGACGACAAGACCGGGCAGGTCTCGACGATTCTTGGCAAAGACAAATGAGCGCGCACGAGAAGAGAAAAGGGCTGCCGCGTGATGCGGCAGCCCCGTGAATGCCAAGCGCTGGCGTTGAATCAGTAGGGACCTACTTTTTCTTTTCGGCCTTCGCGGTCTTCTTGGACTTCTTCGCCATTCGAGTTACCTCCACGATCGACTTGTGCCCCCGCGGGCAGTTGCCACACTTATATGCAATTTTTGCCCCGGCGTCCAGCATGTCGATGGCGACGCGGCTTCGGCGGGGCGAATCGCTTTACGGAGCGTCACGCGCTGCCTCGGCGAAGAGGCCGGGCTAAAGGACCCGCTGCTACGTTTAAACCTTGACCCCGCGTGACCGGGCGCTTTTCGCGGGTGGGGAAGGCGAGTTATGAGTTCGCAATTATTGCGCTGGGGGGACGTCCAGGCGCACGACGATGCCTTCAAGCGCGGCGCTCGCTGCGGGATAGCGCTTCATCACCAGGGGGTCATGGCCGGGCACGATGTGCGCGGGAGAATCGGCGAGACGGTAGAGAGTGTCGTAACCTTCGAGCATGTCCCTGACGTTGTAGACGATGGGAAACGGGCGGCGCTGCTCGAAATTCGCGTAGAGATGCGTTGCATCCGAAGCGATCACGACCCAGCCGCGCTGCGTCCAGACGCGCGCCACCTGCAGGCCGGCGGAGTGGCCGCCGACGCGGTGCAGGGTGAAGCCGGGCGCGAGCTCGGCGTGATCGTCGTGAAAGACGGCCCTTTCCGAATAGACGTGGCGCACCATCGAAAGCGTGTTCTCGAGATCGAAAGGCGCCCGCAGGCTTTGATGACACATGCAGCGCCCCGTGGCGAAAGCCATCTCGCTATCCTGCAGATGAAATCGGGCGCGCGGCAGAAGATCGAGATTTCCCGCGTGATCGTAGTGGAGATGCGTGAGGATTACGCTGGTTACGTCCGCGGGCTCGATGCCCAGCAGGCACAGCGATTCGATCGGGCAACGCAGCCATTCGCGGCGGCGGCGCTCCGCGGCCTCTTTTCCGAAGCCCGTGTCAATTAGGAACAGGCGGTCGGTGCGGCGCACGACCCAGACGAAATAATCGAGGTCGGAGGCAAATTCATGCGGGTCGGCCAGGATGAAATTCTCCGCCGGACGGCGGTTGCCGAGATGCGCGTAACGAATCGCGAAAATCTCGTACGGCTCTGTCTGCAAGATAGTCCTCACGCTGGGGCAAGAGCGGCATAGCATGAACCATGGCGGAGCGGAACGTCAATTGTTAGGAGCGCTGCGGTAGGGCATAATGCGCGGCGGAAAACGCGCGCCCATTCGGCGAGGGCGCTCGATTGACGGAGGGAAGAATGGCGCAGCAGCAAAGTATCGGATTTGTGGGAGTGGGCAGAATGGGCGCCCGCATGGCGCGCCGGCTGATGTCGGCCGGCTACCCGCTCACAATTTATGATACGAGCAAAGCGGCCGTGCAGCCCTTGGTCGAAGGCGGCGCAAAGCGTGCGGATTCTCCCGCAGCCGTGGCTTCGGCGACTGATGTCGTGTTTGCCAGCGTGCCGACGCCGCCGATTATCGAGTCCGTGACGCTGGGTCCGAATGGCGTGATCGAAGGCTCGCGCGCCAAAATCTTCATCGACGTGTCGACGACGGGCGCGACCACGGCCAAGCGGGTCGCGGAAGGGCTCGAGGCGAAGGGAATCACGGCGGTCGACGCGCCGGTGAGCGGCGGCATCAACGGCGCGGAGAAAGGAACTTTGGCTGTGATGGTCTCGTGCCCGGAAGCGACTTTCGAGATCGTGAAGCCGGTGCTCGAAAATCTCGGCAAGCTTTTCTTCGTGGGCACGCAACCGGGGCAGGGGCAGACGATGAAGCTGCTGAATAATTTGCTTTCGGCCACGGCCATGGCCATCACCTCGGAGGCGCTCGTGATGGGAGTGAAGGCGGGACTCGACTCATCGCTTGTCATCGACGTCTTCAACGCCGGCACGGCTCGCAATAGCGCCTCGCAAGACAAAATGAAGCAGCACGTGATCTCGCGCAAATTCAGCTACGGATTCGGTCTCGCGCTCTTGAACAAAGACATCCGGCTGTGCATGGCGGAAGCAGACGCGCTGGGCGTACCGATGATCGTGGGGAGCGCGGTACGGCAGTTGCTATCGATTTCGACGACAACCGAGGGCGCCGACGCCGATATGACGGCGATCGCCAAGACGGTGGAAGCATGGGCGGGAGTGCGCGTTGGAGAGAAGTAAAAGTATTTTCATTCTCAGGAGAGACTCACAAAATGGACAAGAAAACTTTCGATAAGGGACGCGCAATTCGGAGTGCGGTGCTCGGCAAGGAGTTCGTCGACAACTCGTTTAAGACCGCCGATGAATTCAATCTTCCGCTGCAGGAGCTTGTGACGGAATACTGCTGGGGCGCGATCTGGGGACGCGAGGAGCTGCCGCGCAAGACGCGCAGCATGCTCAACCTCGCGATGATCAGCGCGCTGAACCGTCCCCACGAGCTGAAGGCGCACATCAAAGGAGCGTTGGTCAACGGCGTGACGCCGGTCGAGATCCGCGAAGTCCTGCTGCAAGTGGCGATTTATTGCGGCGTGCCCGCGGCGGTGGACTCCTTCCGCATCGCGCGCGAAACGTTCGCGGAGCTGAGGGAGAAAGAGAAAGCGTCGAAATCCTAGCGTAAGGGTCGTGCACAATGGCGACGACGATGAGCGAATTGACGAAACATCGCATGCTGGCGGGCGGCCAGTGGGTCGAGCCGGCGTCCGGGGCGTGGCTCGAATCGGTGAATCCGTTTACGGCGCAACCGTGGGCGCTCGTCCCGCGCGGGACGAAGGCGGATGTCGATCGCGCCGTGGCCGCCGCCAAGTCGGCGTTCTACGATGGCGAATGGCGCAAGCTGACCGCCAGCGCACGCGGCGAACTGCTGCGCCGGCTCGCGGATCTCATCACAACCGAAGCGGATCGCCTGGCCGAAATCGAAACCACCGACAACGGCAAACTCATCGCCGAAATGCGCGGGCAGCTCAAATACATTCCGCAATGGTTTCACTATTTCGGCGGGCTCGCGGACAAAATCGAGGGCCGCGTGATTCCGATCGACAAGCCGGGCGTGTTCAATTTCACGCGCGAAGAGCCGCTAGGCGTGGTCGCCGCGATCACGCCGTGGAATTCGCCGCTCCTGCTGGCAACATGGAAGCTCGCGCCGGCGCTCGCGGCGGGGAATACGGTCGTCTGGAAGCCTTCGGAGTTTTCCTCGGTTTCGGCGCTCGCGTTCGGGGAACTCTTCGAGCGGGCCGGACTCCCGCCGGGAGTGGTCAACATCGTGACCGGATTCGGCAACGAGGTGGGCGAGCCGCTGATCACGCATCGCGACGTCGCAAAAATCGCTTTCACGGGCGGCGACCGCACGGGCGAGCACGTCTACGGCCTCGCGGCGAAAGGGATCAAGCACATCACACTCGAGCTCGGCGGGAAATCGGCGAACATTGTTTTCGACGATGCCGACCTCGATCAGGCGGTGAAGGGTGTGGTCTCGGGCATTTTTGCTGCGACCGGGCAGACGTGCATTGCGGGGTCGCGCGCACTGATCCATCGCCCGGTGCTCGACGAGTTTGTCGAAAAGCTGCTCGCGCTGGCTAGGACAGCCAAGATGGGCAATCCGCTCGACATGGGCACGCAGGTTGGTCCGATCACCACGCGCCCGCAATATGAAAAAGTGCTCGACTACATCCGCACCGCCAAGGAAGAAGGCGCGGTGTGCCGGCTCGGGGGCGCTCCTGCGCAGCGGCCCGAATGTGGGACGGGATGGTTCGTCGAGCCCACAATTTTCACTGGCGTGAAGCCGGATATGAGGATCGCGCAGGAGGAAGTGTTCGGCCCCGTGCTATCGATCATCCCCTTCGATAGCGAGGACGAAGCCGTGCGCATCGCGAATGGGACAATTTACGGTCTCGCCGCAGGCGTTTGGACGCAGAGCATGCGCCGCGCGCTCATGATGTCTGAACGCCTCGAGGCCGGAACGATCTGGGTGAACACGTATCGCGCGGTGAGCTACATGTCGCCGTTCGGCGGCTACAAGCGGTCGGGAATCGGGCGCGAGAGCGGCGCCGAAGCGATCCGCGAATATCTCCAGACGAAAAGCGTGTGGATCGATATCGCCGGAAACGCGCCGAATCCTTTCGTGATGCGGTAGCGCAACGATCAAAAAGATCAGGCCGCGTTAGCGAGCTGCGGAAAAAACCTTGCACTATCGTTTCGGGGCAGGGTTTGCGGAGGAATCCGGTCTTTTCTTCGATATTTGGGGAAGAGCAGGCTCCTCGCTTCGCTCGGGATGACAGATCGAGGAGTTTTCAGTGAGCTGTTAGCGATTGAGTCTTGAGGCCGCCGCGGTCAATCCACCACCAGAGCGCAGTTCCCAGGGCCGGAATCAGACTTACCGAAATGAAAGTTGCTGCGTACCAGTGATGGTCGAAGAATGGCCCGTAGATCGGCAAGAGAATCGCGACGACAGCCGACCACGCGCCGGAGCCGATTCCCGCGACCATGCCCGCCTCTTCGCGCGGGTAGGCGCGCGCGCTCAAATGCAGCGAGATGACGATGAAGGCCACAGCGATAAACATTCCCCAGGAAAAGAACGCTAGCGCCGCGATCCAGGAAGTGGTCCACGTGGTCATCGACGTTGCCAAGGCGAGAATCGAGAGCACGACGTACAGTTTTACCGGGCGAGCTTCGTCGCGCACACAGCGATCCGCGACCCATCCCCAGAAATAATAGCCGAGCTCCCAGCACACGGCCGGAATCCAGAGGACTTCGCCAAGCTGCTTTTGGGCGAGTCCCGATACGCGATTCAGATAGAGTGGGCACAAATACAAAATCGGGCCGAGCGCGGCGCCGCCGAGCCCCATACCCACAACGAGCAGCCAGAAGCGCCGCTCGAGCAGGTTGGGCCACGCGATGCGGTTTTTCACGCGCGGCACGGGACGCAGCAACGGCGGCCGCGCCACAAGCCACCAGACCGCGAGCCACAGGACGCCGAGCGCGCCGGTAATCAGGAACGCCGCTCGCCATCCAAAACGCAGCGCAATCGGAACGATGATAAGCGGCGCGAAAATCGATCCGAGCGAGGCGCCGCTGTATGAGATTCCCATTCCGCGCGACTGCCGGTTGAGCGGCAACGACTCCGCTGCGGTTCGCAAGCCGCCGGGAAACGTCGCGCCTTCGCCCAGGCCGAGCAGAGTGCGCGCAGCGGCGAAGCCCAGAAACCCTGCGACCCACGCGTGCGATGCGCTCGCGAGCGTCCAGATTCCGACGGCCGCCAACATGCCGACGCGCAGGCCGACGTAGTCGATCAGCGATCCCCACAGCGGATTGGCGATCATGTAAGCAATGGAAAATGCCGAGACCGCGTCGGTGTAGGCCGACGCGCTTAATCCGGTGTCTTTGAGAATCATCGGGGAGATGACGGCGAGTGCCTGCCGGTCGATGTAGGAGAGCCACGAGCACGTCATCATCACCATGACGGGCACCCACATGCGCCATCCCGGCGCGAACGAATTCGCGCGGCCGGTTGCGTGCTCGATCGCTTCGGGAGCGGTGCTCGGCATTGGCGTTACATTTCGGCGTTAAGTTTCGTGAGTGCTAGTCGTAGTATTTCGGAGCCTTTTTCAGCTTTGCGTTTGCGGCGAAATCGTGCTCGATCCACAGCCGCGTGTTCGTTTTTTTCAGGTAGGCTTCGATCATCGCGCGGCTCGCGAGCGTTTCCTGCGCGTTGTATTCGAAGGAAGGCACGCGATTCAGCTTGCGCTCTTCGGGATAGTGATAGAGGTCTCCTGAGAGCATCACGTTTCCCGTGTGCGCGAGCTTCACGATCAGCACCTGATGGCCCGGCGTGTGGCCCGGCGCGGACTTGATGATCACCTTGCCGTCGCCGAAGACGTCGTATTCGTCGGTCGTGATCAGGATGGTCTTGCTGTTTTTCAGCTCGTTGTAAGTCCTAGGTGTGGCAATCGCAGGAGGCTTTGCCGCGAACATCGCGTCGCGCTCCACTTTTCGGACCAGCCACGTCGACGCGGCGAATTCGTTGGCGTTCGCAACGTGATCGCCGTGATAGTGCGAGAGCGCGAGATAGGTGATATCAGCCGGCGCGTAGCCGATTTCGGTCAGCTGCGATCGCAGCGTCCGGGTCGCCGTAAAATACCCCTCGGTAATCGGAGTCGCGTCACCCTTGAAGTCCACGTCCGGTATGGACCCGGTGTCCCATATGAGGGTCCCCTTGGGATCGACGATCAGAAAGGCGGGAACGGACATTGTCGCGTTGGCGAGCTCTCCCGGTTTGAAATTGAAGAGCTTCGGATCCATCGCTTTGATCACGCCGCAATCGAAGACGTAGAGCCGCAGCGCCTTCGGAGGCTTCGGCGGATCCGATCGCGCGATCACCGATCCTAAAGTGGCAGCGGCGATCAAGACCGTTGCCACGAGCGATACGCGGGCCTTGAAAGCCTGTGCAGCGGTTCTCATTCGAGGATCTCCTTCCTGAATCGGGGCGTTGCGCCGCCCCATAATACTCAAAAGCGTCCAGGCGCCAAGCCCGAAGTTGGCGGAGGCATCGGCGGCATGCCCGGCGTGGACTTCGCTTCGCGCGCGGGTATAATACGCGCCGGTCGGGGAAGCAGCGATGCGAAGGAGGGTGCGATGTCGGATGAAAATCGAAACGAGCAACTGGTGAAATCATTTTTCGAAACACTGAGTACGGGCGATCTCGAGCGCGTGCGGCCGCTCCTACACGAGCATGCCACGTGGACCCCTATGGGCACGGGCATCCCCGGCGCAGGGGGGGCCAAGGGACGCGACGCGATCATCGATGAGTTTCTCGCGCCCGTGCGCGGGATGTTCGTCGACGGCGACCCGAAGGTTAAGATGAGCACCATCATCTCGAAGGGGCCTTTGGTGGCGTGCGAGACGCAGGGCATCGGCCTGCTGAAGAACGGCAAGAAGTACAACAACCGCTATGCGTGGATGATCGAAATCAAGGACGACAAAATTTTCGCGCTGCGCGAGTACATGGACACCTATCACATCACTACGGTCGTCTAGACCGAGGTCCGAGCTTCGATTGAACCGCCGAATTGATTTGGTGTAGGGGCTCTGCTTGCCGCTCCCCTGCCCGGCTACGCGCTGCCCACGTGTTACTCGATCAGCGGCGGAACAAGAACGTCGCCAGAAATACGACGAGCCTGAAATTCAGCAGCTTGAGCGCGTTGCGCGCCTCCTGCGGCGTGAGCTTGGCCGTCATCGGCATCGACCCGAACACTTTTCCCTTCATCACGAGCTTGCCGTCTTCGCGTTCCAGCGACGTGACCTGCATCAATTCCGTGTTGTCCTGCCCGTAGATTTTCATCATCGTCATTTTTGTTGCCGCTGGCCGATCTTGTCGAAATTGATTTTCAGATCCTCGCACATCTTCATCGCGGTCGCGCGCCCCGCGCCGAAGACGCCGCCGCCCGGATGCTGAAATGGCCCGACGAGATACAGGCGCTCGACGCCCGGCACCGTATTCTGCCCGAGATCGGGAGTCGGCCGGTGCGAGCCCGATTGGTAAATGTAAGGCGCGGCGCCGTGAACGTCGCCCTTCTGAAAGCTGGCCGAGGCGCGTTCGATGTCGAGCGGGCTATCGGCTACGTACTCGATGATGTTCTCCGGCGTGATATTTTCGACGTACGGCTTCATCCGCGACAGCATCGTCTTCGCAAACCCATCCTTCGCCTGATCCCAGAATTGCGGCCCGCCGCCCGGATGCGAATAGGGCACGTAGTCCCAGACGTGCAGAGTCGCCTTGCCGGCTGGGCAGCGCGAAGTATCGAATGTCGAAGGCGAGACCAGCCCTAGCAGCGATGTGTCGGGAATGCGACCGTAGCGCAGCGTGTCGAAGAATTGCCGCAAGACGTCCATATTCGGCGGCATCAATTCCGTGAAGTACGCCCGATTTGCGTGCGGCCCAGCCTTGAATCGCAGAGGCTCCTTCAGAGCCGCGTGAACCGTGAAGCAGGAATTTGCGGAAAGCTCGACGCGCTCCGCGGCGCGCACCACGTTGCCATTCAGTCCGGGGACGAAGCGGCTCAGCAAGTGAGGATGAATCGCGCCGATCACCGCGTCCTTGGCCGAGTATTCGGCGCCATCGGCGGTTCGGACGCCAGTCGCGCGCCCGTTCTTCACAATTACCGTTTCGACGGAAGTATTATTGCGGACCGCGCCGCCATGATCTTCGATGCAGCGGATCAACGCAGCCGTCAGCGAGCCGCTGCCACCGACGGCAACGCCGATGCCGTACTGCTCCATGAATCCGAGAAAAACGAAGATCCCGATGCCGGTGCCTTTTTCCTCCGGCCCTGTGAGATTTTCCGAGACCATGCGCATAAAAAACATCCGCACTTTGTCGTTCTTGAAATTCTCGATGATGATGTCGTAGGGACTCTTCTGCATCAGCGCGAAAAGCTCGCGCCCCTCGGCGCTCTGGTCGAGCATCGCAAACATCCCGCCGAGCGGAATCGGCGGCGTGTAAAGCGACGCGGACAGCATCGGCAGATACTTCGCCGAAGCCTCCGCGAATTTCAGGAACGACTGCGCATCTTTCTTCGAATACCTCGCGATATCCTGATAGGTCTTGTTGCGATCCCGATGCAATGCGATGGTCGAGCCGTCCTCGAAAACGCAGAGAAACGGAACTTCCGGATAAATGTATTTCAACCCGTAGCGCGAGAGCAGCCCGAGCTCGTCATTCTTGATCAGCGGATTCGCTTGAATGAAGATGTGCCCGGTGCTGAACCGGTCGTGCAGGAAGGCGGGGCCGGTCAGCTTTGCCGTGACGACGCCGCCGCCAAACCACTCGTTGCGCTCGAGCACGAGCACGTTCTTCCCCGCAGCCGCCAGATAGGCCGCAGCAACCAGGCCGTTGTGCCCGGATCCGATGGCGATGATGTCGTGACTGTTGGACATTGCCTTCCTTCCCAAGCCCGCTGCCAGAATCCGAGGAATTCGCCGTTCAGGCCGGGTGAGCATAATACGCGTCCGCCGCCAAGGCAATCACGCGCGCGTCATCGCTCGTGCGAATGTTCGAGCGCGAGGCGCGCGACTGCGGTTAGAATGCTGGGCCGGGAGAACGACAGTGATAGCCGCAGCCGTAAAAAGCCTGTTCCTGGTCGTGAGCGCGCTTTTCCCGATCGTCGACCCGCTCGGCGGCGCCCCGATCTTTCTCGTCCTGACCAGGGAATACACGCCTGAGACGCGCATGGCTCTCTCGCGGCAAATCGCGATCGACAGTTTTTTCCTGATGATCGGGTCTTATTTCATCGGCACCCACATACTCGCCTTTTTCGGAATCTCGCTGCCGGTCGTTCAGGTCGGCGGGGGCCTCGTGGTGATTTCGACCGGATGGGCCATGCTGAAACAGAAGAGCGACGATGAGCCTGCCACGACGCATAGGACTGTCAATTCCTGGGACCCGTTACGTCAGGCGTTTTATCCGCTGACGATGCCGTTGACGGTCGGCCCGGGCTCGATTTCGGTGGCCATCACGCTGGGCGCCAACGCGGCGCACTATCATGGAATCAACCTCCTGGCGGTTGCGATCGCCGCGATCGTCGGATCGGTCCTGATCGCAATCAGCATTTTCCTGTGCTACGGATTCTCGGACAGGCTGGCGCGAGTGCTAGGACCGACGGCTATGAGCGTTATCATGCAGCTCGCGTCGTTCTTGCTGGTTTGCATCGGCGTGCAGATTCTCTGGAATGGCGTGCGCGCGTTGCTCGCTTCTGTCCCGTTTAGTTGAGCTGAACGCATCGATCCGCAGTTGCCCGCGGATACTTTTGCTTGACGAAAACCCCCGGTTTTCGCACAATTTTAGTATCGGTTTTACCGCCGAGTGGGTTGTGCGAAACGAGAGGGTTTGGGCGCACAACGTCGATGGGACCCCATTCCCCCAGGAAGAGGTAACCAGCAATGGGAAAAATTGTGGCAGCAATGGGCACTGTGCATGCCCCGCAGCTTTTTGACCGCCCGCCGAGCGAGGACCCGAAGCAGCTCGATGCAGATATCGCCGCGATGCGGCTGATCGGCAAGGATTTGGAGGAGGCCAAGCCGGATGCCGTGATCGTGATCGGGAGCGACCACCTCGAGACGTTCTTTCTCAGCTCCGTTCCCACGTTCGCCATCCTGTCGGGCGAGTTTTCTCACGCCGAGTTTGCCGGCCGGAAATATGAGTTGAAGATTCACGAGGGCCTCACCGAAGACCTGCTCGACAAGCTCATGAAGGCGGGCTTCGACCTCGGCTACTCGCAGGACGCCGTACTTGGCCACGCATTCGCGGCGGTCTACGAATGGGTGATCGAGAAGCGACCCATTCCGGTCGTCCCGATTTTCGTCAATGCGTATCTTCCGCCCCTGCCGACGGCTCGACGCTGTGCGGACTTGGGCAAGGCGGTCGGAAAGATCATCGCTAGCCGCCCTGAAAATGTCGCGATTGTCGCCAGCGGCGGTATGTCGCATTTCCCCGGCACGTGGAAATATCCGAAGCCCGATTTCGATTTCGACCACTGGGCCATCGCGCAGATGGAAAAGGGAAATGAGGAAGCGCTAATCAACCTCACCAACGAGCAGCTCGACGAAGTCGGCAACACGGAGATGCTTTCGTGGATGATCATGTTCGGCGCGATCGGCAACCTGCCGGGCGAGCTCGTCACCTATCAGCCCACCTGGCATCACGGCCACGCCGTGATGCGTTTCCTCCCGCACAAGGGAATCGGCCAGTCCAAGGAAGGCAAAGAAGCCGCGGCGAAATACCAGTTCAAGGGCGGCTACGAATTTTACAAGCACCCTTCTCCGTCGGCCTACAAACTGAATAAGGTGCTCTACGACAGCCGCTTCAAGCGCGATCTGCGCCTCCGCCTGATCCACGATCTTCCTTCCGTGGCGAAGGAATACGGCATGACGCCCGAAGAAGCGAAGGTTCTCGAGACGCTTCAGGACGACGACATCGAGAAGTTCCGCGATGGGCAGGTCCATCCGCTCGTCGAGGCGGGCGCGCATCCGCTCGGCATGTGGATGGCTGTGATCCGGATTCACTCCGAGCTGCGCAAGCTTCGCGCCGCCAAGGGCGAGCTGGAAAAGGCCGGCGCCACGCCGTAATTGGCGCCTTCCATGAAATTACCCTGAGTAGGGCGGGTTTCAAACCCCCTACCTCGTATCTTTTCAGGTTTTGCGCTCGCGATGGGTTTCGGCCGCCTTCAGGCGGGCGGCCTTGATTTCCTGCGTCACGCAAAACTTCAGTCGGGGGAACAACATGAAAGTTGGTCTCGCTGGACAAGGCGCTTTCGGCGTAAAGCATCTGGAGGCCATGGCCAATATTCCGGGCATTGAAGTGATCACTCTGGCCGGCGGCAGCCCGGCCTCGACCGAGGACGTCGCCAAGCGCTTCAAAATTCCTCACTGGACCGGCGACCTCGCCGAAAGCCTCAAGCAGCCCGGCCTCGAAGCGATGATCCTCGCCAGCCCCACCGGCATGCACGCGAAGCAAGGAGTGCAGTGCATGCGCGCGGGCAAGCACGTCCACATCGAGATTCCCATCGCCGATTCGCTCGCCGATTCCGAAATGCTCGTCAAGGTTCAGAAGGAAACGGGCGTTGTTTGCATGGGCGGCCACACGCGCCGCTTCAATCCGAGCCACCAGTACGTGCACAAGAAGATCAAAGCGGGCGAACTCAAGGTCCTGCAGATGAACGTGCAGACCTACTTCTTCCGCCGAACAAATATGAACGCCGCCGGCAAGCCGCGCAGCTGGACCGACCACCTGCTCTGGCATCACGCCTGCCACACGGTCGATCTCTTCCAGTATCAGAGCGGCGAGCTCGTTTCCGATTGCTACGCCGTGCAGGGCCCGATGCACCCCGAGCTGAAAATCGCGATGGACATGGGCATCGTGATGAAGGTTCCTTCCGGCGCGATCTGCACACTCTCGCTCTCGTTCAACAACAAAGGCCCGCTCGGCACGCGCTTCCGCTACATCTGCGACAACGGGACCTTCCAGGCTTACTACGACGACTTGGTCGACGGCGAGGACAAGAAGATTGATCTCTCGCACGTGGATGTGTCGATGAACGGCATCGAGCTCCAGGACCGCGAGTTCTTCGCCGCGATCGAGGAAAAGCGCGAGCCCAACGCCAGCGTCCAGCAGTGCTACACGGCGATGCAGGTCCTCGACCGCCTTGAGAAAATCCTGAATTCATCGGCGAAAGCCACATCAAAGGCGTAGCGCCGGATCCCTTAGCCCGGCATCTTCGCATCGCGCGTCCGCCCGACGCCGGGCATTCTGCTTCAAACCCAATGGCATCGACAATCCTGTCGGTGCTCTCATGCCTGACGTTGTAAACTCTTCCGTCATACAAGCTCATATGGGGGGAATCCGAATGCAAATCACCGACGAAATGATCGAGCACCTCACGATTCGCGAAATGATTGAAAATTGGGTCGTCTGGCGCGACGCCCTGATGTGGAAAGAATTTCGCTCCCTCTGGCACGACGACGGCCGCATGATGGCTACCTGGACGCAGGGCACCGCCGACGAGTTCATCGAGATGAGCAAGCAGGGTTTCGCCAAGGGCGTCCGCATCCTGCATTTTCTCGGCGGCAGCACAATCGAGGTCCGCAGCACCCGCGCCTTTTCACAAACGAAAATGACGATCGCGCAGCGCGCACCCATTCATGACGTGATCTGCGACGTCGTCTGCACCGGGCGATTCTGCGATTTCTGGGAGAAGCGCGCCGGACGCTGGGGCCTTGTGCTGCGCCAGCCGATCTACGAAAAGGATCGCATGGATCCCGTCGATCCCGCTGCCGAGCTCACCCTCGATCAAAAGCTCCTCGCGACATTCCCCGAGGGCTATCGCCATCTCGCCTATCTGCAAACGCAGATTGGCTACAAAATCAAAATGGACATGCCCGGCCTCATCGGCCCCGAGGTTGAAAAGCTCTACGCCCGCGCCGCCTCCTGGCTCTCCGGCGCCCCGCTATGAATTCGGCGCTGGTTTCGTAGCGGCACCGCCTTCATACGGGGCTTTGCCTTGGCGCAAAACCACTAGCGTACGTTTTCGATCATGCCGATGTTCGCACCGAGCACCGTTTGCAGATCGAAGGCCAAGTGGCGTCCGTCCGGGGAAACGTCGAGATTATCCTGTGGGTCCTGCCCCGGTTCGAGCCAATAAGAATCGATCATGTGGACGATCGTGGAGGTCCGCGCGAGCCCCTGACCGTTCCATCCAACCCTCCACAGAACTCCGTTCAGATCAGGTTTGCCCTCCATCAAGTAGAGCTCGTCGTGCGGGCCGCGGGCATACGCTTCCACCCATCCGCGAAAGACTTGGCGCGACGCGCTCTTGAAATCCTCGACCCAGAGTCCCGCAGCCGGATCGCCTTCTCTGCTCGCGGCAACCACATATGCGATCGATTGTCCATCGGGTGACCAGCGCAACGACTCCGACAGTGCGCTCGGGTGAAGGATATCGTGCGTTTCTGTCTTCTTATCGCGTGGACGAAAATCTGCACTTGACCCGTGGAATTCCGAAATAGCAGCCGCCCGTCGGGTCCCACGTCGAAATACGCGTCCGTCAAGCGCCCAAGCTTGAGAACCGTTTCCGGCGCCCCTCCGGAAATCGACACGCTCCTGTATTCATCAGGATACGACAGATAAATCAGGCGCTGGCTGTCCGCGGTCCAATGGGGGAAAACGTCGACCCGGCTGTCCCGAACAAGTTGGACAGGATTTGAGCCGTCCGCGTTTGAGAGCCAAATACTTTCGTTTTCGGCGCCCTTGAGGTTTGAAAAGTGGGCGAGATATTTTCCGTCGGGCGAGTAAACGGCGGCCACCTGGCTGCGGGCCGGGTCCGGAGCGAGCAATTTCGCCGGTTCCAGCCCCGGCTGTGCCACAAGGTCCAACTGCGCGACGTTCGTGTTCTCGCGCCAGGTCGAAAACACGAGCCGCTTCCCATCCGACGAAACGTCCAGTTGCGCATCGTCGCCTTGCCCTGCGGTGATTTGTTGCGCTTCGCCTCCGGTAGCGGGAATTTCCCAGATGTTGACTGTGCCGCCGCGGCTGGACGCGAAGTAAATAAACCGTCCATCCGGCGACCACACGGGCGAGAGCGCCAGCGCGTTATCATTCGTCAACACGCGCACCTTGCCCGACGCAAGATTCACGGCTTCCAATTCGCCGTACGGCCCGCCGGAGCGGTCCACAAAGACGATTTGGCTGCCGTCCGGGGAAAAGCGCGGCTCGGAGTCGTAATCTAAGTGGCTTGCAATCGTCGGCAATCTGTTTTGCAACTCGGTCCCGTTGCGACTGACCCATACCAGGTCGCTCTGCTCTCCCTGAACACCCCCCGGAACATAGACCAGCGATCCCGTGGCTGAGAGGCTATACTGGGCGCTGCCCGTAGTTGGAGATTGCAGGACGCCTTGCACCACCGGCACTGCGGCTCCCTTAACTTCCAGTCGCTCGGGATCGAACGGCGCGGCCATCAGGTTCCCGGCTTGCGCGAAGATGAGGCACCCGGGGCGTGCGTAGCGGGGCATGGTTCCTGTTTGCCCTGGAAGCAGATTTCGTAGTTCAGCCGCTCCAACCAATTCCACCTCAACCCGCGAATTGGTCCAGTCGGCAGTATCGGGTGAAGCAGCGAAAAGCACCGCCCTGCCTCCCGGTAAGAAATCCGGCCAGCCCTGGCTGATGTCAGCTTTCTCAAAATGAGTCATTGGTTTGGTGGTGCCTCCCGCGTCTGGCACCTCGAGAAATCCCGCGAAGAAGTTTGCGAAGGCGATCGTTCCCTGGCTGCTCCAACTGGCTCCGAGGGGAATCGAAACGTCGGCCAAGGCTTGCGCTGCTCCTCCGCTCACCGAGATTTTCTTCAGCTTCCTGTCCGCGAAGAAGCCCAGCCATTGCCCATCGGGGGAAAAGAAGGGGTTCGCGGCTCCTTCCGTGCCGGGAATCGGCCTGACGTCGGTGCTGTCCATCGACCTCAGAAAGATTTGCGGCGAGGCACTTCCCTGAGTTGTCGCGACGTAGGCGAGCTCACTCCCGTCGGCTGAAAGGGCTAGGGCCGGCGCATCCAACCCAGCCAGCCGCTGGCCTGCTGGAAGGGTAAGTACTGCGCGCACGACCGGTGCGGCAGGCGACGGCTTCAAATTCCACGCGGCCAGGCTCGCGAGGGCAACCGCGAGAATCCCTGCCGCCCAGGGCAGCGCACGGCGCCAGAAGGGCGCGGAGACTGGCGCAACAGCTGCGGCCGAAGACGAAGGCTCCAGTGCGCCCAAGAGAACTTCGTCGATTGAGATGCGTGCGTCGCCGATGTCGCGCAACCGCTGCTTCGGATCTTTCTGCAAGCAGCGCTGCAGAAGCACGCGAACGCGCAGGGGCGTCTGCTTCGGTAGCTGCGTCCAGTCGGCGTCTTTCATGACCACCGCCGCCAGCGTGTCTGTCACCGTCTCGCCGCTGAACGCCATCTTGCCCGTCAGCATCTCGTAGAAAACGCACCCGAAAGCCCAGATGTCCGCCCGGCGGTCCACCGGCTTGCCTTTGGCCTGTTCCGGCGACATGTAGGCCGCCGTGCCGATTATGAAGCCTGCTTGCGTAGCCATCCGCGTGAGCGTGGGCGACGTCCCCATGTCCGTTTCGACGGCCTCGCCTTCCACAGCTTTCGCCAGGCCGAAATCCAGAATCTTCACCGAGTCGTCGCGCGAGACTTTGATATTCGCGGGCTTTAGATCGCGGTGGACGATGCCGCGCTCGTGCGCGTACTCGAGACCCTGGGCAATTTGCTTGGCCATCAAAACAGCTTCCTCAATGGGAATTGGACCTTGCTTGATGCGGTCGGCGAGCGTCGGCCCTTCCACCAGCTCCATCACCAGCGCGTGCGTGGCGCCGGAATCCTCGAGCCCGTAAATGGAAGCAATATTGGAATGATTGAGCGAAGCCAGAACTTTCGCTTCGCGCTGGAATCGCGCCATCCGCTCGGCATCGCGCGCGAACGCCTCGGGTAACACCTTCAGTGCGACATCGCGCCCCAGCTTCGCATCCCGCGCGCGATACACCTCGCCCATCCCGCCCGCACCAATAGCGGCCAGGATCTCGTAGGGGCCGACGCGACTTCCGGAGTTCTGCGTCATGTGGCGCTGGATTATAACCTAGCTGGTTGATTGCGCCAGTCGAGCGGTTCCGAGCGGTCCATTTTTACCTGCGTTTCTTCTGCTGTACCATCACACGCATGAAGCCTGTGGAGTTGGTCGGCCAGGCGCTTTCTCGGGATGGTACCGTCCTGAAGCTGGTTCGTCGCGGCGACGAATACATCATCCTTGCCAACGGCAAGAGCCTGATGTCGAGCCGCACGCACGGCTCGGAGGAGGCGCTCGCCACTTTCGCCTGCCGCCGCGCGCGGACGCTCGAACGGCCGACGGTGCTCGTCGGCGGGCTCGGCATGGGTTTCACGCTGCGCGCCGCGCTCGATCTTCTACCTCCGCGCGCCACGGTCGTCGTCGCGGAGATTGTGCCTACGGTGGTCGAGTGGAACCGCGGCCCGCTCGGCCCGCTCGCCGGCGAGCCGCTAAACGACGCGCGCGTGCGAGTCGAGGCCGACGACGTCGCGATCACGCTCGCTTCGCGGCGCGGCCGATTCGATGCCGTGCTGCTCGACGTCGACAATGGCCCCGCCGCCTTCGCCGGCTCCAACAATGCGCGGCTCTATGACGACCGCGGGATCGCGACCGTTTTCGCGGCCCTCAAGATGGACGGCGCGCTGGCAGTCTGGTCCGCCCGCGAAGACCGAAAATTCGAGCAGCGTCTGCGCCACGGCAGGTTCGACGTCGAGGTCGAGCGCGTGCGCGCCCGCCTGAAAAATGGCGGTGCTTTCCACACGATCTTCCTCGGTCGCAAATCGCCAGGCAGGTGACAGCGGCCGGGCGAAGCAAATTCCCGACTCGCGCGCCCCCGGACGAATGAACTTCGCTCGTACATCAATTCCTAATCCTTCACATCATCCACGCTTCGCCCGGCTGCGTCCGTGATTCCCGGTTCGGAGAGTCGCGCCGCCTGCGTGAGCAGATAGTTGCGTTCTGGCAAGCTTCCCGTTTTCCCGGCCGCCGCCCGGTATTGGTTGATCGCACCCTCACGGTCTCCGGCAAGCTCCAACAGGTGCGCGCGGACAGCGTCAAAACGATGGTGTCCCGCAAGACGTGCGTCTCCCTCGAGCGTGTCCAGCAGTTCCAACCCTTTTGCCACGCCGTGCACCATCGCGGCTGCGACAGCGTGGTTTAATGCCACCATCGGATTGTCGGACATGCGCCTTAGCAATTCGTAGAGAGCAAGAATCTGCGGCCAGTCCGTGTCGGCAGCGTTCGCCGCTTCGTCGTGCACCGCGGCAATTGCGGCCTGCAGCTGGTAGGGGCCCACGGCGCCCTTCGGCAACGTCGCCGAGAGCAAGGCGATTCCTTCTTCGATCTGGCCGCAGTCCCAGCGCAGCCTGTCCTGCTGCATCAAAGGGATGATCTCGCCTTCGGCGTTCGTTCGCGCCAGTCGCCGCGCGTCGGTCAACAGCATCAGCGCGAGTAAACCCGACACCTCCGCGTCGTCAGGTTGCAGCCGGTGAACGATCCGCGCAAGCCGTATCGCCTCATGCGATAGATCCGTTCGCTGCAGCTGCAGCCCGCTGCTCGTGTAGCCCTCGTTGAAAATCAGGTAAAGGACGTGCAGCACC
The DNA here is from genome assembly GCA_963836125.1 of uncultured Acidobacteriota bacterium. Taxonomy (GTDB): domain Bacteria; phylum Acidobacteriota; class Terriglobia; order Acidiferrales; family UBA7541; genus Palsa-295. Next base: position 180,864 of record CAWIIK010000011.1, on the reverse strand, counting down.
GCCCGCAGGCGCTGGGCTCGCTCTTCCGCGCTCGGCATCTGAAAGGGGATTCCGGAGCCCTTGACGCTGTCCTTGGCCCGGCTGATCCTTTGAGCCATCGTAGCTTCGGGAACAAGGAACGCGTGCGCGATTTCCGCGGTGGTCAATCCGCCCACGGCACGCAGTGTCAGCGCAATCGCAGAAGACGGGGTGAGCGCGGGGTGGCAGCACATGAAGAGCAGGGCGAGCGTGTCGTCGTCCTGCTCACCTGTTTCGATGTCCGCGGGCCCTGGCGCAAGAGAAGGATCGAGCGCCAGTTCCGTCTCGCGCCGGCGTCGCGCCGATTCGATGCGGATGTGGTCGGCCATGCGCCGGAACGCGACCTGTGCAAGCCACGCACGCGGACTCCGCGGCAGGCCGTCCCGCCGCCAGTGCGAGGCTGCGGCGATCGACGCCTCTTGCACCGCGTCTTCCGCCGCCGCAAAATCTCGATACCTGCGCACGACGATCCCGAGCACCTCCGGGGTCAGCTCGCGCAGCAGGCTTTCGATCGAGGCGTCCGGTTCGGCCGGTCCCGTCGCGGCAACCACTCGTCGGGCGCGCTGCTCATCACTTGTCGCACCTCGATCGGCATGCTTGCCCGGACGCCGCCGGGTCCGGGCGCGGCGGACACCCGCGCAGCAATCGCGCATGCTTGTTGCTCGTTTTCCACGTCGATGATCCAGTAGCCCGCGAGAAACTCCTTCGACTCTGGAAAGACGCCGTCCGTGATCGGCTCTCCGTCTTTATCGGCACGCACGATCTTCGCCCGGTCCGGAAACGCCAGGCCCTCGGTCGCCACGAAGACACCCTGGTCTTTCAGTTCTTTGCTGAAAGCCCGCATGAACATCACGTTGCGCTTCAAGTCCTCCTTCGGCCACTTGGCATACCCCTCAAAATCAGCTTGCTCGCCGTGCATCATCAGGATGTATTTCATGATCCTCGTCCTCTCCCCGCTGGCGCGATTTTCGCAATCCGCAGGGTTATAAGCGATCGCAGGTACTCTCGAGGGGCCGGAGCCTTCGCACAGATTTCCACGTCCGGCGAGGAGAGTTAGTGCCCGAACCGCCGCACCTCGATCGGCATGTTCGTTGGCGCCCCACCCGGCCCGGGCGCGCCTGAAATCCTGCCAGCGATGGCATAAGCACGTTCCGGCAAGGCCACGTCCACGATCCAGTAGCCCAGGAGAAACTCCTTCGATTCGGGGAAGATACCGTCGGTGACGGGCAGCCCATTCTTTTCGCCGCGCACCACCTTGGCCTCCTCGGGACCCGACAACCCCTGCGTTGCCACAAACTCGCCGGATTCTGTCAGTTCCTTGCTTATCTTGTGCAGCACCGCCATGTGCGCGTCCGCGTCGCTCTTCGTCCATTTCCGATACCCGTCGACCCCTGCCTTCGAGCCCGACATCAGCAAAATGTATCTCATCTCTGCTCTCCTGATAGCGCCGGGCTAAACCGGCAGGTTGTTGTGAATGAAAGAGTCATACGGTAAAGGCTTAACGAACCATACCGACCTTGAGTCATGTGCGGTTGGCCGTGAGGCCAACCTTGAAGCGTTGACAAAGGCATGTACAGGCCAGCCATTGAGCCGCGAAAGGACCTTACTCCAGGGTGCCGACACTGTAGGAGAAAGTGGAAGGCCACATCGGAGGTCCCGAAAGCGTGAGGGACACCCGAACCCTGCGCGGTCAGAGAACCTGAGCATGTGCAGAAACAACCTGCGCGAGAACCGGGAGAGCCTGTGTTTATCCGCCAGATGTCGGGCGGATCGCGTCAGCAAGTCCCAGGACGTAATCTGACGATGCACGAACATAGGCAGTCGTACAGAGTCGTAGTACCTGCGAAGTCTCTGAACAAGACGGGACGGCCAACCGTCGCGGAAGGGATGGAGGGAAGGGCTCTGGTCAAAGGGAACGAGTTCCAGCGAAACACGACCCGGGCTCAGTACCGGCATATCGTGTCCCGTGAGTTGGAACGCGTGTGGGCGATGGTTATAGAGGGTGCTCATGAGATCCTCTGTCTGTCCCCATTCTCCTTGCGATAAGAACCGGATGCGTTAATCGCGCCCGTCCGGGTCCGTGCGGGGGGCGGGGAGCAATCCCCGTCCCTACCGCGACTGTGTTTTAAACGCCGGTCCTGCGCTTTCACAGGCAAGTCGGAGCGGGGAATCGATTCTCGACATGCCGGGCACGAATGTTTCCGAGAAAAATCAGCCGTCCTCCGTGTCGATTTCGGGCCCCGCCAATCGACATACTCACGGAGGCGCAAAATGACAGCCGATACACTCGTAATCAATGTCAGCCGCGACTGGGAAACCGCCTGCGATGTGCAGGGGCGTTTTATGGGCCATCCCCGTGCCGCCACAGACGTTCTCGACTGCGGGGCTCGCTGTCGGCAGGTTCGAGCCATGGGCGGCGATTGCTACGATTTTTGCCCCTTCCATCCGGCTGGCTGGCGTTGGCTGTGGGCGACGCCTCCGGCAAGGGCCTCCCCGCAGCACTCATGATATCGAATGTCCAGTCTTCGCTCCGCACCGCCGCTTCCTCATCGGCGATGATGGGCCCGCCGTGCTCGGCGCCGTGAATCGTCAGGTGCACGCATCCTCACTTGCGGATCGTTGCGCCACTTCGTTCTATGGTGTTCTCGATGGTGCGAGCCGCACCCTCCGCTACGTCGACGCCGGCCATAATCCGGCGATGGTCGTCCGAGACAGTTCCGTCCGCTGGCTCGATGCGGGCGGCCTGCCGCTCGGAATCTTCGCGGATTCGATCTACGACGAAAGGTTGCGTCCAACTGTACCCCGGAGACATCCTCGTTGCTTACACCGATGGCGTGGTCGAGGCGCGGAATCCGGCCGGCGACGAGGGGGGCGTAGCGGGCCTTCAAAAGGCTGTACTGGAAAGCGGAGCACTGCACGCTAATGCACTGGTCGACGCGATCCTTTCGTCGCTTGAGGAATTTTCACACGGGCGCCAGACAGACGACGTCACGGTCGTCGCTGTGCGGGTGCGCTGATCGACATAGGAAAAGATCCTCTTGCCGGCGGATTTCCAAGAGCGATTACCAGGTGGCGGGATTGGGTTTTGCGGGGTTGATGTTGAGGTCGGCGATGGCTTGTTCGACGACGCTGCGATCGATCTTGCCGGCGTCGCGCAATTCGCACAGCGTGGCGAGCACGACAAACCGCGAATCGACTTCGAAGAAGTCGCGCAGGTCGGCGCGTCCTTCGCTGCGGCCGAATCCGTCGGTTCCGAGCGACGCGAGCGGCCGCGGCATCCACTTCGCGATCATGTTCGGCAAGGTCTTCAGGTAGTCGGAAGCGGCGACGAGCACTCCGGGCGCGTTCTCAAGCTGTTGCGTCACGTATGGGACGCGCGGCTTTTCGCCGGGATGCAGCCGGTTCCAGCGCTCGACGTCGATCCCGTCGCGATAGAGCGACTTGTAGCTCGTCACGCTCCACACGTCGGCCGCCACGCCGTATTTCTCGGCGAGAATTTCCTGCGCGCGCAGCACTTCGTTCAGGATCGCACCGCTGCCAAACAGTTGCGCACGCAGCTTCGACTTCGTGCCGTTCGATTTCGCGTCAGCCTTCGCACCGGGCGTCTTCAGTTCGCTTGCCGCGCGGAAGCCGTACATCCCCTTCAGGATGCCGTCCTTCACGCCTTCCGGCATCGGCGGATGCGCGTAGTTCTCGTTCATCACGGTGACGTAATAGAAGATGTTCTCGCCGTCCTTGTACATGCGGCGGATTCCGTCCTGCACGATCACCGCGATTTCATATGCAAATGCCGGATCGTACGCCAGCAGGTTCGGCACCGAGAGCGCCAGCACGTGGCTGTTCCCATCCTGATGCTGCAATCCCTCGCCCGAGAGAGTCGTGCGACCCGCCGTCCCGCCGAACAGGAACCCTCGCGTCCGCATGTCCGCCGCGGCCCAAATGAAATCCGCCACCCGCTGGAACCCGAACATCGAGTAGTAGATGAAGAACGGAATCGTGTTCACGCCGTAGGTCGCGTAGGCCGAGCCCGCCGCGATGAACGACGAAATCGACCCCGCCTCCGTGATCCCTTCCTCGAGTATCTGCCCGCTCTTCGTTTCGTTGTAGTAGAGCAGCATGTCGCTGTCGACCGGCTCGTACTTCTGCCCCACGCTCGAATAGATTCCCGCCGTGCGAAACAGCGACTCCATGCCGAACGTCCGCGCTTCATCCGGCACGATCGGCACGATCAGATGCCCGATCTCGGGATCCTTCAGCATCTTCCGCAGCATCTGCACGAACGCCATCGTCGTCGAAAAGTCTCGCCCGCCGCTGCCTTGCAGGAATTCCTTGAATAGCTCGTCGTGGTCCGCAGCGATCGGCTTCGAGCGCACGTGCCGCTGCGGGACGTAGCCGCACAACGCCGCCCGCCGCTCCTTCAAGTAGCGAATCTCCTCGCTGTCCTCCGGCGGACGATAAAACGCCACGTGCATGCACTCTTCGTCGTTCAGCGGAATATCGAAACGCGAACGGAAAATCAGCAGCTCCTCTTCGTTCAGCTTCTTTTGCTGGTGCGTCACGTTCTTCCCTTCGCCCGCTTCACCGAGGCCGTAGCCCTTGATCGTCCGCGCCAGAATCACGGTCGGCGAGCCTTTGTGCTCGAAGGCTTTCTTGTACGCCGCATAGACCTTCAGCGGATCGTGCCCGCCCAATCGCAATCGCCGCAGATGCTCGTCCGACAAGGGCTCGACCAGCTTCAGCAGTCGCGGATCGGAGCCGAAGAAATGCTCGCGCACGTACGCGCCCGAGGAAACGGTCAGCTTCTGATACTCACCGTCGACCATCTCTCCCATGCGCTTCACCAGCAACCCTTCGGAATCCTGCGCCAGGATCGGGTCCCACTCGCTGCCCCACAGCACCTTGATCACGTTCCAGCCCGCACCGCGAAACGCCGACTCGAGCTCCTGAATGATCTGCCCGTTGCCGCGCACCGGCCCGTCCAACCGCTGCAGGTTGCAGTTGATGACGAAAATCAGGTTGTCCAACTTCTCGCGCGACGCCAGCGTGATCGCGCCCAGCGATTCGGGCTCGTCCGTTTCACCATCACCCAGAAACGCCCACACCTTCGAATCCGAAACAGGCTTCAGTCCACGGTTCTCGAGGTAGCGGCTGAAGCGCGCCTGATAGATCGACATCAGCGGCCCGAGCCCCATCGAGACGGTCGGGAATTCCCAGAACCCCGGCATCAGCCACGGATGCGGATACGACGACAGTCCGCCTCCCGGCTTCAGCTCCCGGCGAAAGTTTTCCAGCTGCTGTGATGTGAGGCGGCCTTCGAGAAATGCGCGGGCGTAGATGCCCGGCGAAGCATGGCCCTGGAAATACACCGTGTCGCCTTCGAACGTCTCCGTGCGGGCGCGGAAGAAATGGTTGAAGCCGACTTCGTAGAGAGTCGCGGCCGAAGCGTAGGTCGAGATGTGGCCGCCGATGCCGTTCTCATGCTTGTTCGCGCGCACCACCATCGCCAGCGCGTTCCAGCGAATCAGGCTCTTGATCCGCCGCTCGAGCGCCTGGTCGCCCGGAAATGGCGGCTGCAGCTCGGCGGGAATCGTATTCGTGTAGGGAGTGTTCGCCGAAAAGGGAAGTTTTACGCCGATCACCGTGGCGTGCGTGCGCAGCCGCTCGAGAATCTCCATGGCCACTTCGGGCCCGCTCGATTCCAGCACCGAGTCGAGCGACTCGAGCCACTCCTGAATCTCCGTGTCGTCCAGCCCCTGCAAACGCGGTGCGAGAGTCTCGTTTTCCATGAGGATGCCCCGCGTTTAGTTGAAACTTGAGAAAAAAGAAGCAGCGGCTCTCGCCCGAGCTCGGATAGAGTTCGGGCTGCGAATCCCTTTTAAAGGAGAGAGCCGCCGTGAGAAACAAATACCAGAGGAAAGAGCGCAAGTCCATTCACAAGTTGGAGGAAGTCCAAGGGCAGGAGTTGCTGGTGCGGGTGCCCTTGCCAATGGCCGAGGTGTGGGCGGAGATGCAAGCGAAGGTGGAAGAGCTGGCCGGGCAAGCCGGACTGCAGATCCTTCGTGCCATCTTGGAAAATGAAGTGGGCCGCCGGGTGGGTCCTCCCCATCGGCCGAATCCGAGCGCAGGCTGTGTGCGCTGGGGGAAGCAGCCGGGATACGTGGTGTTTGCAGGAAAGAAGATTCCGCTGGAACGCCCGCGGGTACGAACGCGCGAGGGGCAGGAAGTGGAGCTGGAGAGCTACCGTCAGTTGCAGCAAGACGGAAAACTGCAACGAGCGGTGCAGGAAGGCGTGGTGGCCGGGTTGTCCACGCGGAACTACGGGCGAGCAGTGGACAGTGTTTTGGAAGGCTACGGGATCGCCAAGAGCAGTGTGAGCCGACAGTTTGTGGCGGCCAGTAGCAACCAGTTGCGGGTGCTGTGCGAACGACGCTTGGAGGATCTCAACCTGGTCGTGCTGATGATCGATGGTATTCACTTTGGCGGCCAGGTGCTGGTGGTGGCGCTGGGCATTGCAGAAGGTGGGGAAAAGCACGTTTTGGGAGTGTGGCAAGGAGCTACGGAGAACACCACGGTGGTCACAGGGCTGTTGGAAGATCTGATGGACCGCGGACTGGATATGCAGCGGCGGTATCTGGTGGTGATCGACGGATCGAAAGCGCTGCGCGGCGGAGTGGAACGCGTTTTCGGGGAACAAGTGGAAGTACAACGTTGCCAGATTCACAAGCGACGGAATGTGCGAGAGCACCTGCCGGAGAATTGCCAGAGAGACTACGACCGGCGCATGCGCAATGCGTATGCCATGAGCAACTACACGGAGGCCAAAGCGGCGTTGGAGAAGATCTTCCGGCAACTGGAACGGATCAATCCGAGCGCCGCTCGGAGCTTGGAGGAAGGGCTGGAAGAGACGCTCACGGTGCATCGTTTGGGTGTCGGAGGGGTGTTGCGGCGGAAACTCGCCACCACCAACCCGATCGAATCCTGCTTGTCCACGGTACAGCGCGTGGCGCGAAACGTGAAGCGCTGGCGCGAAGGAAATCAGCCGCTGCGCTGGACGGCCACGGGACTCCTCGAAGCAGAGAAGAAATTCCGACGCATCAAGGGTTATCAAGAACTCTTGTTGTTGAAGGAGCGCCTGAATCCGCCGCGCATCCAGCAGAAGGAGGTGCGGACCTTAGAAGTCGCTTGAAGTTGTTCGCGGGGAGCTTTACAGTGCCGAACATCGAGAGTCGCTGCAATCAACTAAAACTCGGACATCCTCTTTTCCATCGGCCCTACCCATTATACGACGCAGCGCGCCCTTGCGCCGGTTGGATTGTGACCCGCGTTGCGCCGTCAGGTTCAGGTTGCGGCAGAGAGTATCCAGTTAAAGGGCAAAATTCGAAGGAGCTTCGTCGTGGATGCTTTCCCGTGCCAACCGCAATTGGGATTGGTACAGGCAATCTCTTCGTCTCCGAACATCTCCATCGCCTCGGTCTCCGAGAGCGACGCATTCGTGCATTTTCTTTGAAGGTTGATATTGTGGCGGCCCTTCGGGCATTCGAAAACGACTCGATAAGCTTTGCTCATGTTCCATAGTAACACCCTCAACATCCGGTTTTGATGGCACGTTTGCTATATCATTCTTCACGGACATGTGTTATAGTTTCTTCGCGCTTAATACTTTCGGTTGTGCTGTGCGGTCCCTCCGGTTCAAGACCTGATCTGAGAATACCCGCCATCAGTTTTCACCGTACGTCTTCAGCGTAATCTAAAACAAGACTGGCCAAGAGCCGATCGCGCCCGCACGGAAATTCGCGCCGGCCGACCTCTTCCGCCAGCAAGAAAGCAAAATGCAAAATTTCTCAGAATTACCCATCTCTTCTTCGATGAAGGAGAGACTGGCAGCGGCAAATTTCCTCGTTCCGACACCCGTGCAGGCGGCGACGATCCCGCAAGCCATTGAAGGCAAGGACGTGCTTGCGACCGCCCAAACCGGAACAGGAAAGACGCTCGCGTTCCTGATCCCGATCATGGAGCGGCTCGGCGCGCGAAACGCGGCTGGAATCGCCGCGCTCGTGCTCGTTCCCACGCGCGAGCTGGCCATGCAAGTGGTCGAGCAATACAACGTATTGCGAGGAAGGCAGCTCGCACCCGCAGCTCTCGTCGTCGGTGGTTTGTCCGAAGGGCCACAACTCAGTGCACTTCGGAAGGGAGCTCGGATCGTCGTCGCGACTCCGGGCCGGTTGGAGGATTTTCTTGATCGCAGGCTCGTGCAGTTCGGGGCCCTGCAAACGCTCGTGCTCGACGAAGCCGATCGCATGCTGGACATGGGATTCCTTCCGGCGATTCGCAGGATCGCCGCGATTCTTCCGAAAGACCGGCAGACGATGTGCTTCTCCGCAACGCTCGAAGCATCTGTCGCGCACCTCGTGAGGGACTATCTCAAGAGTCCGGTGCGCCTCGCATTCGGGTCGACGCTCAAGCCCTCAGAGAATGTGCGGCTTCAGGCGTTCGAGGTATCCGCGGACGGCAAGCAGGACATGTTGCATCACCTGCTCGCCGGGGAAAGCGGCCGGTGTCTCGTATTTTCGCGTACCAAGCGCGGAACCGAGCGAATTACGAGGGCGCTCGCGCGGCAGGGCATCAATGCAGCCATGATCCATGGCGACCGCTCGCAATCGCAACGGATCGCTGCCCTCACAGGATTCCAGCAAGGGCACTATCGCGTGCTGGTGGCCACGGACGTAGCAGCGCGCGGAATCCACGTGCAGGACATCGCGCACGTCATCAACTACGACTTGCCCGAGTTGGCCGAAAACTTCATTCACCGCGTGGGGCGTACCGGAAGAGCGGGCGAGAGCGGCGTCGCCTCGACGCTTTTCCTCAGGGAACAGCGCACAGAGCTATTCCAGCTGGAGCGGACGCTCGGCATCCGGATCGAAAGAATGCGGGTCGATTCGAAAGCGGTTGAGAGAACTGCGAAAGAAAGCCGCATGCGCGCGGATTCCGCGCCGACGACGAGCCTCAAAAGCCGCTTGGTTCGACTGCCGGGAGAGTATCTCCAGGTGCAACTGGAAACCTAGAGCCCGCGCCGATTTTTGGAAGGGATTTCCGCAGGTGATGATATGGTCTTGAGGGCTGATGGCCGGACTCCGGCCGTCTCCTCAAAAAGGAGAGATCTTTGCCGCTCGCGATTCACGAAAAGGACGAACGAGTCCAAGGTCTCATCGGCAATAAGGGCAGGGAAGCGCGTTATTTGCTCCACGATGAAGTAAACGACGCGCTGCCGGGCGAGGTGCGTCCTCCCGAGGAAATCGGCAGCATATTTTCTGCGTTTGATCCGGACCGCGCTCACCACGAGGCGACTGTCGAGACGGGCGCGCACGAAGCGCTCGATCCAGCCGAATTCGGCGCGCAGGAACCACACGCAAGCGTCGAAGGAAGCCGTGGCGACGAGGTTGAACTCGACGAAACGGCTCACCTGCTGGACAAGACGAACGATCCCGTCCGTCTGTACCTGCGCGAGATGGGAAGCGTGCCGCTGCTGAAACGCGAAGGTGAAGTGGTGCTCGCGAAGCGCATCGAGCGCGGCCACGGCCTCGTGCTCAAGACGATTTCGCGGTCTCCGATCGTCCTTCAATATCTCATCGCGGTTGGCCGGGAGCTGCGCGAGGGTACGCGTTCGATCAAGCAGGTCGTCCAGTTCGGTGAGGAAGAGATTACGGCGGAACAGCTGGAAGATAAGACCCGGCAGACGTTGCGGATCATCGACCGCATCGAGAAGCTCTACGGTGTGGGAGTCAAGCAGCTCAATCGATTCGAGAAGATGCCGCGATCGAAGAAAAGCGCGTATGCGCGGGCCGCGCGTCAGTTGTCGCGGACACGGATCGAGATGTCGCGCCTGGCGCGCTCCATCAATTTTCATTCGGAAGAAAAGAAGCGGCTGATCGAGAAGCTGCGGCATACGGTCGAGCAGGTCCACTCGCTCGAGCGCGAATGCGTACGGCTGGAGCGCCGCGTTGGCGGCACGCATGGAAATGCAGCAGCCGAAGCCCGCCGCGAACTCCGCGCACGCCGCAGGCAGCTGAAAGAGATCGAAGAGTCCAGTCTCGTAGGGCTGCCCGCATTGAAGCGTTCACTTGGCCCGGTGCTTCGAGGCGAGGCTGAAGCGGAACAAGCCAAGAAAGAACTTACCGAGGCGAATCTTCGTCTTGTTGTGTCCATCGCTAAGAAATACACGAACCGCGGATTGGAATTTCTCGATTTGATCCAGGAAGGAAATATCGGCTTGATGCGCGGCGTCGACAAATTCGAGTGGCGCCGCGGATACAAGTTCTCAACATACGCCACTTGGTGGATTCGACAGGCTGTGTCGCGAGCGATTGCGGATAAGGCGCGCACGATTCGCGTGCCCGTACACATGTTCGAGGCGATCAACAAGCAAATTCGCGCCAGCCGGCAGCTGGTGCAGGAGCTTGGCCGCGAGCCCACCGCCGAGGAGATTGCCCGGCGCATGGAGGTCAGTGTCGAACAGGTGCGCAAGAACCGGAAAATCGCGCAGCGACCCGTGTCGTTCGAGGCTCCGATCGGCGAAGACGAAGAATCGCACTTGGGCGACCTCCTCGAGGATAAGGAAGCAATTTCTCCTTCGGATGCGGCGATCAGCCTCAACTTGAAGGAAAAAATGGCGTCGATGTTGAAGACGCTTACCCCGCGCGAGGAGACCATCATCAAGATGCGCTTTGGCCTTGACGAGGGCGGCGAGCGAACGCTCGAGGAAGTCGGCAAGACGTTTGCGGTGACTCGCGAACGCATTCGCCAGATCGAAGCGAAAGCGCTGCGCGCGCTGCGCCATCCGACGCGGTCGGGCCAATTTCGGGTTTTCCTGCAGGGCTCTTTGTAGACGAGAAGGAGAAGGACATGAAGAATCTGTTTGTGGGCAACATGAGTTTCCAGACCACCGAAAGCGAACTGAGCGAACTCTTCAGGGCGTTCGGTCAGGTCTCGCGCGTTCACATCGCCATGGACCGAGAGACGGGCCGGGCGCGGGGCTTCGCATTCGTCGAAATGCCCAATGATGATGAGGCGGCGAAAGCGATCGCGGGCCTTGATGGTAAAGACGTCGGCGGGCGCAATCTCAAGGTGAACGAGGCGCGCCCCAAAGAACGCAGCAGCGGGCCGCCACGCGGGGGCAGTGGAGGCGGCGGTGGGCGAGGCCGCGAAAGATTCTCGAACGAGGACTATCGCGAGGCTCCGCGGCAGCCGCGGGAGCCCCGCTGGTAAAAACGCCCTAGGTAGTGCTTGGGCAGTTGTCGATGTCAATTCATAATCCAAGGAGGCTGTATGGCCACTACATTCCTGAAACGCCAAAAGGAAATGAAGCGACTCGAAAAGCAGCGCGAGAAGGCGGAACGCCGCGCGCAAAAGAAAGCCGCCGAGACCGCGGGCTCGGAAAATTCGCCGGAAAATGCGCATTCGACCGACTACGATCCCTGGGCCGACAATCCGGTCGGGCCCGATCCGGAGCATCGCAACTAGCGTCGCACTCGCTGTGGAGCTTCGCGGGAGTTCCCGCGAGGCTCACGCAACAATTTCGACGGAATTGTAGTCAAACCCAAGTCGCCTTGGCCTCGAAATAGACCCCTCGAAGTTTCCCGCCTCAGTTGTGCGAGAATACGCTGCTTGATGTGAGTCCACTTTCCCTGGAGATTCCGCATGAGTTTCATTCTTGCCGATTCCTGGCTGATCACGATGAACGAACGCCGCGAGATTCTGGAAAGGGCCAGCGTGTGCGTCGAAGGAGACCGCATCGCTGCCGTGGGAACGCGGCAGCAGTTGCAGCAGCGCTTTCCCGCGGCCGAGGTGATCGATTGCAAGGGCCGCATCGTGATGCCGGGAATGGTGAATACCCACACGCATCTCTTCCAGACTCTGCTGAAGGGCCTGGGAGACGACATGGTGCTGAAGAAGTGGTTCACCTGCATGACCGGGCCGAGCGGCGTGCACCTTACGCCCGAAGACGCGCACGTCGCCGCGCTGCACGGCTGCGTCGAATCGATTCGCTCCGGCGTAACGACGCTCGTCGATTTCATGTACGTGCACACGCGGCCCGGCATGATCAAGTCGGTCGTCGAGGCGTTCGAGCAGACCGGCATGCGCGGATTCGTGTGCCGCGGCTTCATCTCGCTGGGCGAGGAATATGGCGTTCCGCGCGAACTGATCGAAGAGCCGGAGCACGCGATCGGCGACGCGCGCGAGCAGATGCGGCGTTACAACAAGCCCGGCGCGCGAGTGCAGGTGGGCGTCGCGCCCAACATGATCTGGGCGGTCGACGAAAAGGGATACCGCCTGACGCGCAAGCTCGCGGACGAAGAACACGCGCTCATCACGACGCATGTGGCGGAGACGACCTTCGAGCTGCAAACGGCGGCGTCGCGCTACGGGCAAACCGACACCGAATTTCTGAGCGACATCGGATTTCTCGGCCCCGACGTGCTCGCCGCGCACTGCGTGCATTGCAAGCCGCACGACATTCGCATTCTTCTCCATCACGATACGAAGGTGGCGCACAACCCGTGCAGCAATATGTATCTGGCGTCGGGCTGCCCTCCGATTCCGGAAATGCTGCTGGCGGGCGTGACGGTGGGCCTCGCCTCCGATGGGCCCGGCGAGCAGCAACAATCACAGCCTGTTCCAGGCGATGAAATTTGCCGCACTGATCCAGAAAGGCTTTCATCAGGACGCGACGATCATCACGGCGGAAAAAGTTCTGGAGATGGCGACGATCGACGGCGCGCGCGCGGTTGGCCTGGAAGCTGAAATCGGCTCGATCGAGGCCGGGAAGAAGGCGGATCTCGTGGTGCTCGACTACGACAACGCGTTCATGACGCCGATCCATCATCCCGTGTCGGCGATCGTGTATTCGGCGCTGGGAAATGAAGTGACGAGCGTGATGATCGACGGGCGGTTCGTGATGCGAGACGGAGTGGTAACCGGAGTGAACGAAGCGGCTGTGCGACGCCAGGCGCAAATCAGCGCGGACGATCTGGCGCGCCGGGCGGGCTCGGACCGGTTCAAGAAGCGGCCGTGGCGTTCGATGACGATTTAGCGCGCGAGCGGCAGCGGGCGCGCTGCCTGCCGCGCGGACGTCAGTCCTTGTTGTAGGGCGACATCAACGCGGCGGGCTGCACGGCTTTACCGCCGAATAATCCTGAGATCGCGAGAATCGTCACCACGTACGGCAGCGCAAGCAAGAGCTGAGAGGGGATTCGCGTTCCGAAAATTTGCAGCGAAAGCTGCAGCGCGTCGCAAGCGCCAAAAACCAACGCGGCCCCGCGTGCTTTCAGCGGATTCCAGCGGCCGAAAATCACGATCGCCAGCGCGATGAATCCTTGCCCGGATACGATCGCTTCGCGGAAGAGACCGACCTGCGCAAGAACGATATAGCGCGCCGGCCATCCCGGCGGTCGCTCCGGAAATCAACACGCCCACGTAGCGGACCCGATCCACCGAAATTCCCGCCGAATCCGCGGCCGCCGGATTTTCCCCGGCAAGCGCGCAACGCCAGGCCGAAGTTCGTGCGAAACAGGACAAATGTCGCGATCACGGCCAGCGCGAGCGTCACATAGAGCAGGATCGTTTGGCCGAAGAGCACCGGACCGATGAACGGCAGATCGCTGAGAAGCGGGATGTGAATCGGGTGGAACATGGCGATGCTCTCGGGGAGAGCTGAGTCGCCGAGCGCGCGGCGGTACACGGTGCTCGCGATGCCGAGCGCAAGGACGTTGAACACGAGTCCCGTCACCACCTGGCTCGCCTTCACGGTGACGTACATCCACGCGAGAAAAATGCTCGCGATGATTCCCACCAGCATCGCGACCAGCAGCGCCATCCAAGTCATCCCCGTGAACAACGACACCAGAAAACTGGCGAGCGCGCCGAGAAGAATCGTTCCTTCGATTCCCAGGTTCAGGACGCCGCCGCGCTCGGAGAATGTCTCGCCCAGAGCGGCGAGCAGGACAGGTCCCGCAAGACGGACGCTTGCCGCGAGCCAAGTGACCAGAAAGGCGGAACTCATGATCTGAGCGCCGTTCATTCGGATGTTCCTCCGGGCGTTCGCTTCCGTGATCGTTCCGAGGAGCGATTCCAAAGCGCCGAAGGATTGATCCGGTAATAGCGCAGCACGTCGCTGATCAGCACGAGAAGCACGGCGAGGCTTTCCAGTATGAAAGTGATCGACGACGGAATGCTCGCGCGGCGCTGCATGGCGTCGGCGCCCACGGACATGCCACCGTAGAGTACGGCGGTAGGGATTACCGCGATCGGATTGAGCCTGGCGAGCAGCGCGACGATGATTCCGACGAAACCGACGCCGCCGCTGATGCCGTCCATCAAGCGGTGCTGCGAGCCGAGCACTTCAACCGTGCCCGCGAGCGCCCCTAGGCCGCCCGCAAAAAACGCGGCCAGCACCAACCGCCTCGCCACGTTGATTCCCGCATAGCGCGCGGCCAGTTGATTGAAGCCGGTGACGATCAGTTCGTATCCTAGCGGCATTTTCTTCAGCAGGACCCACACCAGAGCGGCCGCGGCGATGGCCAGCAGAATTCCCGCGTGCGCGCGCGTTCCCGGCAAGATGAATGGCAGCCAGGTGGCGCGCGGAAGCTGCCGCGTCTCGGGCTGGCTCCCCGGCGCTCGCAGAGGGCCGGACACAAGATATTGCAGGATGAAAATGGCGACGTAATTCGACATCAGCGAAATGAGGACTTCGCTTCCGCCGAGTCGCGCGCGAACCACGCCGACCATGCCCGCCCACACGCCTCCCGCGGCAAAACTGACTAAGATTGCGAGGGGCAGCAACAGCGCAGAGGGCAAAGGACCGAGCGCGTGCGCCCGGAGCACGTGAGCAGCGCCAGCCAGGTCGACGCAGCCGCACCGATGACGAAGCATCCCTCGAAGCCGAGGTACGCTAGCCCCGAGCGCCAGCTCACGATCGTCCCCAGCGCGATCAGCGCCAGCGGCGAGGCTCGCACCAGCGCGTAGCCGAATCCGCGCAGCGTCCCGAACGGCTCGTGGAAGAGCGCGAAGTAAGCTTGAAGCGGATTGGCACCGTACGAGATGAATAAAAATGACGTGAGGACCATCGCCGCAAGAAGAGCGAGCACCGTGGTGCCCGCGACCGCGAGCGGCGAATCCGCCGGAGTAAGACGACGCTCAATGAGCTTCGCCATGTGCCTTCTCTTCCGCCGCTGAACCCCAAACCCGCGGCGCCGCCGGAATGCCCGCCATCATCGAGCCAATCTCCTCGGCGGATGCTCCGCCCGCATCGACCACACCCATGATGCGGCCTTCGAACATCACCGCGATGCGATCGGCGAGATTCAACAGTTCTTCCAGTTCCGCGGAAATCAGCAGGATCGCTTTGCCTTCTTGGCGTTCACGAAGCAGTTCGCCCCAAACGGACTCGACCGCACCCACATCCAAGCCACGCGTCGGCTGCTCGACTACCAGGACGCTTGGCCCCGCGCATGATTTCTCTGCCGAGGATGAGCTTCTGCAGATTGCCGCCCGAAAGCTTTCCGGCCGCGCGGTCGATGCCGGAGCCGCGCACGCCAAATCGTTCGACGAGCGCTCCCGCCGATGCGCGCGCCTCGCGGACGTTGCGAAAAATGCCACGCGTGTACTTGCGCTGCAAGCCGAGAATCGCGTTGTCGGCGACGGACATTTCCGTCACCGAGCCGACGTGCCGGCGATCGGCCGGGATGTACGCGAGGCCCGCGGCATGGTGGCGCGCGACGCTGAGATGCGTGATGTCCGCGCCGCTCAGCTGCACGCGGCCGCTTCTTCACTTCGCGCAAATGCATGATCGCTTCGGCGAGATGCGATTGCCCGTTGCCGTCCACTCCGGCAATGCCCAGAATTTCTCCGGCGCGCACTTCGAGAGTGATGCCGCAAACTTTCTCGCGGCCCTTTTGGTCGACGACGCGCAAATCGGAGACTTGCAGGAGCGGTTCGCCGGGCTGGCGAGGCGATTTGTCTGTGCGAAGGTTCACGTCGCGCCCCACCATCAGGCGCGTGAGCTCCTGCTCGGAGCTTGTTCCAACCGTGCGGGTCGCCATGGACCTCCCGTCGCGCATCACCGTCACGCGGTCAGCAATTTCCATGATCTCGTTGAGCTTGTGCGTGACCAGCAGGATGGAGCGTCCCTCCGCCCGGAGCCCTCGCAGCACCGCGAATAGCTGATCTTTTTCCTGCTTCGTCAGGACGGCGGTAGGCTCATCGAGAATCAGAACTCGCGCGTCGCGATAGAGCAGCTTCAGAATCTCGACGCGCTGCTGCACTCCGATTGGAAGCGATTGAACTTCCGCGTGCGGATCGAGCGCGAGGCCATGACGGTCGCTCAGGCTTTCGAGTTTTTGCGCCGCCTTGCGCAAATCGAGCGTGGCTCCGCCAGACTCGCGCAGGCCGAGAATCGTGTTCTCGACCACGGAGAATGGCCGCACCAGCATGAATTCCTGGTGCACCATCCCGATTCCGAGCGCAATCGCATCTCTGGGGCTGCTCAAGTGAATGCGCGCGCCGTCGATCAGCATCTCGCCGGAATCCATTCGGTGAAAGCCGTAGAGGATCTGCATCAACGTGCTTTTGCCGGCGCCGTTCTCGCCGAGCAGCGCGTGAATCTCCCCGGCTTGAACCGTCAAGTTGGCGTGATCGTTCGCCAGCACTCCGGGGAAACGCTTGACGATATTCCTCATTTCCAGAGTGCGCTTCACCGGCGACTCCTCGCGGAAGCCGTTGCGATACCCATCGTATGAACAACGGAAACGCCAGAACTGAGTTCAAGCACTACGACGCGAGGCCTTCCACATCAATCTTCCTCGCCGCGAGATCGCTCCATATTTTCTCGAAAGCCTTCCACTGCTCGGCGGTAACGAGCCGTGGGTTGTGGTCGCCGTTCTTCCCGGATTTGAGCAGCCACATCTGATTTACAGGGGCGTCCCATTCGGTCCCGCCTACGAACGTATTGTCCGCAACTTCGGTGGCGACCGTGACCACCACTCCGTCCAAGTTCATGCGGAAACTCGTGGCCATGTTATTTGGCGCGAGATACGTTTGATCGGAATAGCAGCCCAGAACCTTCACATTCGCGGCGACTGCGCCCTCGATGGCGCCCAGACCGGTCACGTCAGCGGCGTGCCAGATCACATCCGCGCCGTTTCCGACCAAGATCGACGCAGCCTCGCGGCCTTTCGCGGCGTTGTCGTAGTCTCCGGTGATGATGGCCAATCCCCGCACGCCCGGCACGGTGCGCTCGGCTCCGGCGATAAATGCTTTCTTCATGTGGTGTTGATTCGGGTCGTCGTCGCCGCCGACGAGGCCAACCGCCCGCTTTTTGTCGGAAATGAGCGCGGCAAGCGCGCCCGCGCCGTAAGCGGCGTCGAAATAGCCCAGGTTGACATACATAATGTTGTGCGGCACGGGCGCCTGCGGAAGAAACGTGGTGACGAAATAGTGCTGCCTCGGATAATCCGGCGCGACCGCCAGCAGCGCGCTGCTGAACTCGTTGCCATGTCCGATGATGAGATCGAAGCCGTCGTCGGAGTAGCCGCGCGCCACCTGATCCATTTGCGCCAGCGTGATGTTTTCGGCGTAAGCCGTCCTGAAGCCGCCTCGGGCGTCTAGTTCCTTCAAACCATCGTACGCGAGCTGGCCCCATCCGCCGTCGGTGATGACCCCGGAAAGCAGGAGGACTACTTTTGTTTCCCTTCGCTGCGCCGCCCATGCGGGGCGCACCACCGAGCACGCAAGCGCGGAAGCCAACGCTCCATTGAAGGCCCGCCTCGAAATCCCGCTCACGCTCGGCAACTCCCGGTAGGAACTGTGGAAACTGCGATCTATTTCGGAGACTGACGATCGACACGTGCTTCACGATCGTCAAAATGCAGAGTACCACCCTTCACTTCGGAGGTTAAGCCATTCCGCGGCGACCGCACGTGCGCAGCGCTTCGAGCGGCCAGCGTTTACTTCACGGTCCCACGGGGATTAGCAGGTGATCAGCTCATCACCCGTATGCGTGGTGAATTCATCCACCAGGACCTGGTGTTCCTGGATCAGAGGGAATCCGTTGCAGCACGTAATCAGGTGGGCCAGCGCCCGGGGCAGAAAGAGGCCCTGGTCGCTCTCACGCAAGTGCGCACGCGACTGCCAAAGCCCGATCATCGTGCATTCGGGGTGGGGTTCTTCACTATGTCCTCGCAGGACAAGAAATCCCCGAAATCCGCGCTCTTTCCTGGCTTCGGGGACGAGCGTTCGAACAGCCTCCGAGAATTCTTCGAGCTTGCCTGGACGAATGCTGAAACGCCATACGCGCGCGTACATGAACGCTCCTTTTGGTGCCGAATTCTCGGTACCCGGCGCCCCACTTTTGGAGCGAAATCAATACCATGGACCCGCGTCCGCATCGAGCAGTTTTTTGCGCCTCTTGGGACCATGAGCCGATTTGCCCCCGCTTTGAGATTCCTCAAGGGCCCTCGTGTCCCGCCGCTGGTACGTAGGTACCATAACCGCATTGGCCACATGGGCCGCGCGGTCTATCGACTGGCGCGCATCCCCCGCCTAGTCTGGACGAGGGCCGAAGTGCGGCTCCGCAGCGAGATTTCGGGGGTCTGGTGGAGACGCTCCTCAAAGTCAGGGACTTGACGATCCGCTATCGCCCTGCCGACGCGGCGGACCGCGAAGCCGTCTCGGCCGCGACCTTTGACGTTGCGCGAGGCGAAGTTCTGGGCGTCATGGGCGAGTCGGGATGCGGCAAGACCAGCATCGCTCTGGCTCTGCTAGGTCTCCTTTCGCGCGAAGACGCCGCCGTTTCCGGCTCGGTCCTGTTTCGAGGCGAGGATTTGCTCGCGATGAACGAAAAATCCCTTCAGAAGATTCGCGGAGCCGCGATTTCGATGGTGTATCAGGAGCCGGGAATCGCGCTAAGCCCGGTGCTGCGCGTTGGAGCGCAGATCGCCGAGATTGTCCGCGCGCATCGCAAGCAGAATCGGAAAAAGTGCGGCGACGAGGCGTTTGCGATGCTCGGCCGGGTCGGCCTGCCTTCGACCGAGCGAATCTTTTCGGCCTATCCTCATCAATTGAGCGGCGGACAGCTGCAGCGCATCGTCCTGGCACAGGCCCTGGTTTGCCAACCGGCGCTGCTGATCGCCGACGAGCCGACCGCTTCGCTCGACGCGCAAAGCCGCGCCGGCTTCGTGGCGCTCTTGCGCGAGCTCAAGAAAAGCCTCGGAATATCGCTGCTGCTCATCAGCCACACGCCCGAAATTCAGGCGAGCCTTGCCGACCGCATGCTCGTGATGAAGGACGGCAAAATCGTCGAAATGGGCCGCTTTGAGGATTTGTATTCGAAGCCATCGCATCCGTACACGAAGGCACTGCTCGCCCGGAAGGGAACTGCCGCGCTCGAACCGGAACGCGACCAAGAGACCGCAACGCGCGAGCACCTCGTGGGCACATTGTAAGCATGGGACCACACCCACAATTCGAGGCGGGGAAACGCGAACCGCTGATGCGGATCGCGAACCTCAGCAAGCAATACGTTCAACGGCGCCTCCTGACGCGGGCGCCGTTCACCGTTTGCGCGTTCGAAGGGGTGAATCTCGCCATTCATCGCGGTACCACTCTCGGGATTGTCGGCGAGTCGGGCGCCGGGAAATCAACCCTTGCGAGATGCATGGCGCTGGTCGAAAAGCCGACAGCGGGCGAAATCTGGTTCGAGGGCAAGAATCTGCTCAACCTTAACAGAAAAGTGCTTTTCCCCGTGCACCGCCAGATTCAGCTGATCTTCCAGGATCCGACCTCGGCCTTGAACCCGCGACTCACCGCGGAAGAAATCATCGCCGAGCCGCTCGCCATTCAGAGGATCGGAACGAAAGATAGCAGGCGGATGAGAGCGCAGGAGTTAATGGGCCAAGTCGGTTTGCCCGCGCGATCGGGAGGCAAACGCCCGCTTGAGTTCAGCGGCGGACAGCGCCAGCGCCTGGCGGTCGCGCGCGCTCTGGCGCTCGAGCCGAAGCTGCTGATTCTTGATGAGGCGCTGTCGAGCCTCGACCTCCTGAACCAGCAAATGATATTGAAACTCCTCGCCGACCTGCGCGAGGTGCATTCGCTCACCTACGTTCACATCTCTCACGACCTGCGATTGGTCTCGGAATTCGCCGACGAAGTGGCGGTGATGAGCGAGCGGCGCATCGTCGAGCAAAAGCCGGCCTCCGAATTATTCGCCCGCCCGGAACATCCCGACACAAAAGCTCTGCTCGCGGCGATGCCGTCGCTCGAATCCATCTGCCTGCGGCGGCTGGCCTAGGATGCCGCGATGAGATACATCAGCCGGCGGCTCATCCACGCCATCCTTCTTCTGCTGGCGGTCTCCTTTTTCTCTTTTGCGCTGCTGCAGCTTGCGCCGGGCGATTTCTTCGATGCGATGCGGCTGAATCCCCAGATCTCGCAGCACACAGTCGAGACGATTCGCTCGGAATACGGCCTCGATCAGCCCTTGCCGATTCGCTACGAGCGCTGGCTGCGTTCGATGTTGAAAGGCAACCTGGGTTTCTCACTGGCTTCGAATAGCCCCGTCGCTCCTTTGCTGCGCGTGCGCGCACGCAACACGCTCCTCTTGTCCGGCACGGCCACCCTGCTCGCGTGGCTGCTGGCGCTGCCAATCGGCGTGTGGAGCGCGGCGAAACGGGGCGCGTGGAGCGATCGCATCGGCAGCTTAGTTACGTCCGCGATCCTCGCAGTTCCCGATCTGCTGTTGTTTCTCGCATTGCTGCTCCTGGCGGTTCACACTGGATGGTTTCCGACAGGCGGAATGGTTTCGCCCGGAATCGACGACCTGAATTTCTGGGGCCAGGCGAAAGATGTCGCGTTTCACCTGGCGCTGCCGGCCTTCGGACTTGCGGTGGTCATGTTGCCCGTGCTGGCGCGGCATGTACGCTCCGCGATGATCGAAGCGCTCGAATCGCCATTCATCCGCGCGGCACGTGGCCACGGAATTCCTCGCAGGCGCATTCTGCTTCGCTACGCGCTTCCGACGGCATCCAATCCGCTCATTTCTCTCCTAGGCTTTTCCGTGGCGACGATGCTGAGCACGTCCATGCTGGCGGAGGTGATTCTCAGCTGGCCCGGGCTCGGCCCACTGCTCGTCGAATCGATTTTTTCGAGAGATTTGTACGTCGTCGTTGCGGTCGTAATGCTTTCCTGTGTATTTCTCGTGATGGGCAATCTGCTCGCCGATCTGCTGCTTTTCGCCAGCGATCCGCGAATCCGAACGGAGAATGAGTGAATTCCCGGCGCAAACTTTGGGACGCATTGATTCTGCTGGCGGCCTTTCACGTGCTAGTTCTTTTCGGCGGCTTCTTTGCGCCGTACGGCTTCGCGGTTCAGGATCGCGAAATGCCTTTCGCGCCGCCGACGCGCTTGCATCTCACGGATGCCCAAGACGAAATTCATCTGCGCCCATTCGTCTACGGTTTGAAAAACGATCCCGCGAATCCCGGCTCCTACACATCGGATACGACGCACGCGTATCCGGTGCAGTTCTTCGTGCAAGGCTCGCCGTACAAGATCGCCGGGCTATTCGAATCGCACCTGCATTTCCTCGGCGTTGCCGGCGACGGCGATGGCCGGCTATTCCTGATGGGAACCGACGGCTACGGTCGCGACCAGTTTTCCCGGTTTCTCTACGGCGGTCAAATTTCCCTGCTTGCGGGACTGCTCGCGGCGGCGCTTTCGGTGTCGCTCGGCATTCTCGTAGGATCGCTCGCGGGATTTTATGGCGGCTGGATCGACGAACTCCTGATGCGCGGCAGCGAAATTTTTCTCGCACTGCCGTGGCTCTATCTGTTGTTCGCCGTACGCGCCACACTGCCTTTGCACATCGCCGAGTGGCAGGTATTTCTGTTGCTGGTCGCGGTGATGGGTTTGATCGGGTGGGCGCGCCCGGCCCGGCTGATTCGCGGCGTGGTTCTGAGTGCGAAAGAGCGCAAGTTCGTGGTCGCGGCGAAAGGATTCGGAGCGTCGGACGCGCACCTGCTCTTCAAGCACGTGCTGCCTCAAACCTATGGCCTGATTCTGACGCAGGTCGCGCTGCTGATTCCGCAGTATGTGCTGGCCGAGGTCACGCTGAGTTTCCTCGGGCTAGGCGTGGGCGAACCCATGGCCAGCTGGGGCACGCTGCTCTCCTCTCTGCAGCAATACTACATACTTTCCTCTTACTGGTGGATGTTCCTTCCGGCCCTGTTGCTAATTCCTTTGTTTCTCGCCTATTACACGACCGCCGATGCACTGCAGGAACGCCTCAAGTCCGTCTCGCTGTAAAAACTAGCGAATCTTTGTTAAGAGTGGAAACATGACGAAGGCCCGCATTGGGATAGCTATTCTTGCCCTTGGAGTCGCGACGATCTGCTCTTGGTCCGTCGCGCCGAGTGCATCTGCCGCGCGGCCACCAGACGGCGAGCAGCTCATGGTCACGGATAATCCGGTCGGACATCCGGGCGGGCGAGTCGTGCTCGCGTTGCGTTCGGAGCCGAAGACGCTGAATCCGGTCCTCGCCGAGGATGCCGCCTCGCAGGAAGTGATTCGCTGCGTGACCGCCGACCTGATAGACATCAATCGCAAAACGCAAAAGACCGAGGCCGCGCTCGCAAAATCGTGGACCGTCTCGCCCGACGGAAAACAGTACACGCTGCACCTGCGCCGGGGTATCCGCTTTTCCGATGGGCGGCCGCTCACGGCGGATGATGTGGTCTTCAGTTTCCAGCTCTATCTCGACGAAAAAATCGATTCGCCGCAGCGCGATTTGCTGATCGTCGGCGGAAAGCCGATTTCGGTCGAGAAAATCGATAGCGACACCGTTCGATTCACGCTGGCCCAGCCTTATGCGGCCGCCGACCGGCTCTTCGACGGCTTCGCGATTCTTCCGCGGCATCTTCTGGAGAGCGCTTACACCAGTGGCAGCTTTTCGCAAGCATGGAATATTTCCATGCCTGCGAGCCAGTTCGCCGGCCTCGGCCCATTTCAGCTGAAGGAATACGTGCCGGGCGAGCGGATCGTCCTCGATCGGAATCCCTACTATTGGAAGCAGGATCGCAGCGGGAACCGGCTGCCGTATCTTAACGAGATCGTTTTCTTGTTTGTGTCGAGCGAAGACGCGCAGGCGATACGTTTTCAGGCGGGAGATACGGATATCCTTGATCGATTTAGCGCGGATAACTTCGCCGTTCTGGCAAAACAACAGACAGCCCGGCACTATCATCTCGACGATTTGGGCCCCGGCCTCGAATACAATTTTCTGTTCTTCAATCTCAACGACCTGGGGCCGAAGGTCTCTCCGGACATCGCGCGCAAACAAGTTTGGTTTCAGGATGCCCGCTTCCGGCAGGCCGTGTCGGCGGCGATCGACCGCGAGGCGATCGTGCGCCTGGTCTACAACGGCCGCGCCACGCCGCTCTGGACGCAGGTCACCCCCGGCAACAAGCTTTGGATCGATCCCAACATTCCTCACCCCGCAAGGTCCCTCGCTCACGCGCGCGACTTGCTCAAGGCTGCCGGCTTTTCGTGGAAGAGCGATGGCACGCTCGTGGACAGCAAGGGCGGCCCCGTCGAATTTTCCATCATCACGAGCTCCTCAAATGCGCAGCGCGTGAAAATCGCGACGCTGATTCAGAATGACCTGAGCCAGCTCGGGATGAACGTTCACGTCGTCTCACTCGAATTTCACGCGATGGTCGACCGGCTCTTGAACACCCACGATTACGAAGCCGCGATTATGGGCTTGGCCAGCGGCGACGCGGATCCAAACGCCGAGATCAATGTTTGGATGTCCAACGGCGACACCCATCTCTGGCATCCCAATGAGAGCAAGCCGGCAACTCCGTGGGAGGCTGAGATCGATCGCCTGATGCAGCAGCAGCTTGTCACGCTGGATTACGCGAAGCGGAAGCGTCTCTACGATCGAGTTCAGCAAATCATTGCCGAACAGCTGCCCGTCATCTGTCTCGTGAGCCCCAATATCCTGGTCGGAGCGAGCGATCGCGTTGTGAATTTTCAGCCGGCCATCCTGGATCCTTACACGCTTTGGAATATCGACGAGTTATATGTGCGCTGAAGCTCGAGTTGAGAAACCAATACCGCTCCGGCGAGACGCGCACGCCGGCGAAAAATTCAAAGCGTGGCCCGACCGGCGCCTCGTGCGGGAGTGCCTCAGCGGAAACGACGAGGCCTGGTCCGTGCTCGTCGACAAGTATAAGAACCTGATTTTTTCAATTCCGGTCAAATACCACTTTTCTCAGGACGACGCCTCCGACATTTTCCAGGCCGTTTGCCTCGAACTCCTCGCGGAATTGCCGAACCTGCGAAAACCGGAAGCCTTGCCGAAGTGGATCATCCAGGTGACTGCGCACAAGTGCCTTCACAGAAAGAGATATGCGCAGCGTACGGAAACAACCGACCCGAATGATCCCGCATTCGAGCAAAGCACGCCTGCGCGCGGCGAAAGTATTTTGCGTGAGGCGGAAGAGGAACAGCGAATCCGGCAGGTCATGGGCGAATTGCCTGCGCGCTGCCAGCAGCTCGTGCGCATGCTTTTCTTCGAAGAGCCGGCGCGCCCGTATCTGGAAGTGGCGCGCGAACTCGGAATCGCACCTGGCTCGATCGGCTTTATTCGCCAGCGTTGTCTCGATCGCCTGCGCAAAAAGCTTCTGGAGGCAGGCTTTTCGTGACCAAGAAGGTTGCCAAGACGCCCCTCTCGGAGAAGTTGCTCCGCGATCTCGGAAATCTCGGCACAGATGCTGCCCGCAAACTCTTCCTCGCGCGACACAAAAGCCTGTATCACGAGCAGGCCCTTGGCCAGCTCAACGAAATCGTGCGGGCTAAGCTGCGCTCAGACACTCGCTACGCGGTTGCTTTGGTAGAATCCGCGATCGCCATCGCGCAAAAGCTGCGAAATCAGGAAGCGCTGGGGCGAGCTTTGAGGTCCAAGGCCAACGCTTTGATGATCGTTGGCGAAAATCAAAAAGCCCTGGAATTTCATGCCCAAGCCCTTCAAGTCTTTCGGAAACTCCGCAACGAGGAAGAAGAGGCGCGAACGCTGATCCCGTCCATTCAGCCGCTCATCCTGCTCGGCCAATATGACAAAGCTTTCGAGGCTGCCAAGAAGGCCGAGGATATTTTCACGCGCTTGGGAGATCAGCAGCGCCTCGCGCACGTTCAGATCAACGTGGGCAACATTTACCATCGCCAGGATCGTTTCGAGGAAGGACTGGCGTGCTACGAGCGTGCCTACGAAGCGCTCCTGCCGCTCCATGATTCCGAGGGCCTTGCTGTCGCCATGTACAACATGGCCGTCTGCCTGATCACGCTCAACGATTTTCCGCGCGCCCTCGCCAGCTATCAGCGCGCGCGAGAGATGTGCGTCCAGCACGGCATGACGCTGCTCGTCACGCAAAGCGACTACAACATCGCCTACCTCCACTACCTGCGCGGCGAATACGGGCGCGCGATCGAAATGTTGCGGGCCACGCGCGAAGAGTGCGAGAAAAATGGCGACGCCTACGTGATGGCCCTGTGCTACCTCGACTTGTCCGAAATATATCTCGAGCTGAATCTCAGTTCGGAAGCGATGGAAACGGCCCACGAAGGATACGTACGATTTCAGAAGCTCGGCATGGGCTACGAGGAAGCGAAATGCCAGGCGAACGAGGCCATGGCGCTCAGCCAGCTTGGCAAGGCCGTCCGGTCGCTCGAACTGTTTGCCGAAGCCCGGCCCAAATTCGTCCGCGAAAAAAATCTGGTCTGGCCGTGGCTGATCGACCTCTACCAGGCGGTGGTTCTTTACAACGAAGGTCGCTTATTCGAAGCGCGCCGCCTCTGCGCGGGTGCGACCGCATTTTTCGACAGGTCGTTCCTGCCAGGTAAGGCTGTCTTATGTCACCTGCTGTTGGCGGGGCTTTCCATGCGCACGGGAGATCGCGCGGCCGCCCGATTGGAATGCGCGCGCGCCCTCGAACGCCTGGCCTCGCTTGAGGCGCCGGTATTGCGCTACCAGGCCGAATTCCTCATGGGCCAGATTCAACAGTCCTCCGAAGATTCCTCGGGCGCGTACGACTCGTATCAAAAAGCGCGCAGCGCACTAGAAACTCTCCGCAGCAGCCTGCACGGCGAAGAGCTCAAAATCGCCTTCATGAAGAATCGCCTCGAAGTCTATGAATGCCTCGTCGATCTTCGCATGGACGGAAACGAAAAGCGCGGCTCCGCCGAGGAGGCGTTCGGTTACATGGAATTGGCCAAATCGCGTAGCCTGGCTGAATCGCTCGTGCAGCACGGCCACGTCCTGCCGGTGGCGGACGGCCAGAGCGGACTGGTCCGCCGCGTCCGCGAGATGCGTGAGGAGCTGAATTGGTATTACCGCCGCATCGAACTCGAACAGTTGCGTTCCGAGGATCCCTCTCCGCAACGGATCGAGAAACTTCAGAGAGAAGCGCTCGCGCACGAAAATGAGCTACTTCGCGCCCTCCGCGATCTTCCCGCGCCTCAGCCGGGCGTAAGCACGAGCTCGGTTTCCGCGATCGCTTCCCTGGCAGATGTCCGCGAGTGTCTGCCGCCTGAGACAGCGCTCGTCGAATACTTCAGCGTCAAGGACCAATTCGTCGCGGCCGTGATCACGCACGACGGCCTCGAAATCACTCCCGTCACGCCCGTCTCACGAGTCGTCAATTTGCTCCGGATGCTCCATTTGCAGATCTCGAAATTCCGCTTGGGCGCGGAGTATGTCCAAACGTTCGAGAAGCCGTTGCTCGACGCCATGCAATCTCACCTCGCCCACCTCTACGAAGAGGTATTCGCCGGCTTGCGCGGCCAATTGCGCGCGAAGCACCTCGTGATCGTCCCTCACGGCGTCCTGCACTACCTTCCTTTTCACGCCCTGTATGACGGCGCCAGCTACCTCATCGATTCCTTCACCGTTTCCTACGCACCCAGCGCCAGCATTTTTGCTCTCTGCCAGCGCAAGGTCGCTCTCGCTTCGGGATGCTCCCTCGTTCTCGGAATCCCCGACTCGCGCGCGCCGTTAATTTTGAACGAGGTGCGTTCCGTAGCGGCAATTCTGCCAGAGGCAGAATTGATCGTTGGCACCGAAGCCAACGAAGCCAAACTTCGCGAGAAGGGATCGCAGAGCCGCTTGATTCACATCGCCACGCACGGCAGCTTTCGGCAGGACAACCCGATGTTCTCCGGCATTCGCCTCGGCGACGCCTACCTGAACCTCTACGATCTCTATCAGCTCAAGCTCCAGGCGGAGTTGGTGACTCTGAGCGGCTGCGCCACCGGGATGAATGTCGTCAGCCCGGGAGACGAGCTTCTTGGCCTCATCCGAGGCCTGCTCTTTGCCGGTGCCCAATCCCTGCTGCTCACGCTGTGGGATGTCCATGACCGCAGCACGTCCGAGTTCATGGCCGCCTTTTATCGCCGATTCCGCGACGGCGAACACAAAGCACTCGCCCTCCAGGGCGCGATGCGGGAACTCCGCTGCCGCTACCCCCACCCATACTATTGGGCTCCTTTTACATTGATTGGAAAGACTTTACCGTCCTAGGACGCCCCGCGAAAACTCTCTCGGCTCCCTATATTTTTCTAGCCGCCTTCCTGCCCTTATGGGTTGGTGACGCAGGATTCCGGTGGAGCCGTCGAGATGAGGACCATCCGGAAGGGGATCGGGGTAGCACAGCAACTTCAAAACATTGGGGGAGGACGATGAGACATTTTTCGATGGAGCAGTGGATTGATTTCGCCCGAAACGTTGTCGGGCCGCGCGAAAGGGCCGAGATGCAGAGTCACCTCGGTGACGGTTGCAAGCGGTGCTCGAAGACTCTGAGCCTGTGGCAGCGTGTTTCCGAGGCTGGCAGGCGAGAGTTCGCGTACGCGCCGCCCGATACCATCGTCGGCACCGTGAAAGGCACGTTCGCGATTCGAGGCCCTCGCAGGGCCGGTCGCTCAGCCCGCGCAGTCGCCAGCCTGCTGTTCGACAGCGCCAGGACCCCCCTAGCCGTCGGGGTCCGGTCCGCAGCCACGGCTGAACGCCAACTGCTGTACGGCGTGAACAAGTACCGGATCGACGTCCGAATCGAGCCTCAGCGCGAACTCCGAAAAAGTCGCGCTGGTAGGGCAGGTTCTCAACTCGACGGCCCCCGCCCAGAGCATCGGAGCGGTCCCCGTGAGGCTGTGCCGGGGCAGCAAGGTTCTGGCGGAATCCATGACGAGCCCATTCGGTGAATTCTACCTGGAATGCGGTCTGGGCAAAGGCTTCCAGTTGAGGGTGAAGCTGCCGAGAGAGGAGCTGTGCTTGCCCCTGGTGGAACCCACGATCGAGTCCACCGACGATAACTCGGAAGCATATGATTTAAAGCAAGTTAGTAGCCTGTTCGTAAGAGGCAAGAAACGTACTAGGAAGAAGGTTTGATGCGGAAGCCCTCGAAAATAGCCGTCTGTACCATGGCCCGAATCGGCCGACCGAGCCAAACTCGGATGGTAACGGTAGCGGGAAAGTGCGGCGGCTAAAGGGTGGGTACGCATAAAGGAGCAGTGCGAACCATGAAACGCAAAATCTGGCTAGTCTTACTTCTCGCGATCGGTTTATGGGGTCAGCCCGCCGCAGCCCAGGGACTGTTGGGTGGTCTGCTTTCCACCGTTGTAAACACCCTGACAAGCCTGACGACGCCTCAGCCGGGCGTCATCGTCCGCACGAGCCTCGGCCCTGCCGGATTGAAAAACGTTTGCCTGCTCAAGGGATGCACGGTCGTCCGTAACATTGACGGCAACCTGAACCAGGTCTTCCTAGTCAGGCCAACGCAAGGGCTCCTTCCCAATCTCCTTGCCAGCGTCCTCAATTTGGTTACTGGAATCCTCGACGCGGAACCCGATCAGACCCTGGTGATCCCGCCGAACCCAACCAGCCAGTCGACGACCAACAATCCGCCTCCCGGCCTCTGGGACACGACTCCCGTGAACTACTACGGGAACACCGTCACCGACGGCTACGTCAACCAGCCAGCGGCTCAGATCATTCAGCTCTCCCAAGCTCACAACGTCTTCAAGATGAGTGGCTCGGGAATCGTGGCCGACATCGATACGGGTGTCGACCCGAACCATCCTGCCTTCCAGGGCGTGCTGCTACAAGGCTGGGACTTCACGCGTAACCAGGCCGGGGGCTCCGAGATGAACGACATCTCGATCAGCGCGCCCCCGCCGTGCGACTCCTGTGCCGCCGCCTACGTGAACCAGCACACGGCCGCGATGCTCGACCAGCATACCGCCGCGATGCTCGACGGTTCCCAGTATGCAGCTTTTGGCCACGGCACCATGGTGATGGGCGTGATTCACCTCGTTGCGCCGACGGCCGAGCTCCTGCCGGTGAAGTCGTTCAGCGCGAACGGCAATGGCTCGCTTTCCAACATCATCGCCGGCATATATTACGCGGTGCAAAATCACGCCAACGTGATCAACATGAGCTTCGATATGTTGCAAAGCTCGACGGAGTTCACGGATGCCATCAACTACGCCAACAGCAACCACGTAATTCTGGTGGCTTCGGCGGGCAACGACGGCGTCGAAGAAATGGTCTATCCCGCCGGCTTACAGAATGTGATGGGCATCGCCTCCACCAACAATCAGGACCAGCGATCGAGTTTTTCGAATTACGGAAACCAGATCGTGTGGGTCGCCGCTCCCGGAGAAGGCGTGATCACCACCTACCCGTTCGGCATCTACGCGGCTGGCTGGGGAACATCGTTCAGTTCACCCTTCGTCGCTGGAACGGCCGACCTGGTTTTCAACATGCAGTCGCAGGACACGCAAACCCAGGCATCGTGGGCCATCGCGCACGCGCAGTTCGTCGGTCTCAACATGGGCAACGGCCGCCTCAACGTGGACTGGACCCTCTCGGCGCTAAATCCTCTGCAGGGTCTGCTTCAGTAGTTGCCGGGACACTCGCCGATGCTGACGATCGACAAAACGGCGCCAGACGCTTCCGAGCCCCTCAGTCGAATCGAGGGCATCTCGGAAGCGCCCTCGTTCCTCGCCATCCCAGCGACGGTCCCGCGCCAATGGTCGGGCGTGATTCTGCGCATCAAGCAGATGGAGGAGCAGACTTTGGCTTTGCGCACCTCGCTGATTTGCGCCTTTAATCAGCTCCTCGACCTAAAGGATCTCAATACCGGAGTTCACAGCACGCGTTTGGCGGAATGGGCGCTCCATGTCGCCGGGGAACTGGGCCTGGATGAAAGCTTTCTCTCCGATCTTGAAGTGGCCGCGCTGCTCCACGACATCGGGAAGATCGGCATTCCCGATTCCATCCTCCATAAGCCCGGCAAACTGACTGACGAAGAATACAGCCTCATGAAGAAGCATCCGGAATACGGCTGGGCCGTGCTGCGCAACGTGCCCGGAATGGAACGGGCC
This sequence comes from uncultured Acidobacteriota bacterium, assembly GCA_963836125.1. Lineage (GTDB taxonomy): Bacteria > Acidobacteriota > Terriglobia > Acidiferrales > UBA7541 > Palsa-295. Next base: position 150,363 of record CAWIIK010000011.1, on the reverse strand, counting down.
AGCCTCATGATTTTGCACCATCACGAAAGCTACGATGGCAGGGGCTATCCGGCCGGGCTGAAGAACGAAGAAATTCCCATCGGGTCGCGCATCGTTTCTGTCATCGACGCGTTCGATGCGATGGTTTCGTCGCGGCCTTATCGCGAGGGAATGCCGTATGCGGAGGCCGAGCGCCGGCTGCTCGAAGCCAGCGGCAAGCAGTTTGATCCCGGGGTGGTCAATCGATTCCTTCCCCTCGCCCGTGCGGAAATGTCCTCCGTGTTCGCCGCCGCTGGAACCAGCGTTTCCGCCGCCCTGTAGTTCCTGAGCCCGAATTTCGGACAGTCCCCCTCAGTCGCATGCCAATTTTGGGGAACTTTTGCGCTGCCCGAATGGAATTCCGTGTAGCAACCACCGAATGCACGATACGGGAGAACACACACATGCAATTTCGCTCAAAAGCGGCTCTGGCTGTGCTGGCTCTGGCGCTCAGTTGCACTCCGGCCCTGGCGCAGGGCGACCCCCAGGATTCGCCTCCCCAGCAACAAGGACCTCGCGACGGCTTCGCGGGCCGCGGCCCGATGGGGAACATGCGCAACATGGGCCCCGGAGATGACGGTCGAGGCGGATGGGGCCATGGCCATATGCGGGGTGGCCTTGCCCGAGGCGCCCGCATGGACGGTGGTTTCGGGCGCGGCCGCATGGGCAGGCGCGGCGGCTTTGGTATGGGTCAGCGAGAATTCGGCCTCTCCCCCGCGCTGCGCGATCCGGACATCCGCAAGCAGGTCGGCATCACCGACGATCAATTCGCCAAGATGCGCCAGCAGGAATCCGATTTCCGCAAGACCGAGATTCGCGACCGCGCCGACCTCCAGGTGAAGCGCATCGACCTGCGAGACTTGCTCTCTGCCGACAAGCCCGACCGCGCCGCCATCGATAGCAAGCTGCAGGAAATCAGCGCCGCACAGCTCGCCCTCGAGAAAGCCGCGGTCGACTATCGCCTCGACATGCGGGACGCCATCACCCCCGCACAGCGTGACAAGCTTCGTCAGTTGATGAAAGATCGCTGGCAGCGCGGTGGCAGCGGTCCCGGACGCCCCGGCGGCCCTCAAGCAATGGGCCGCAGAGGACAGCGCGGACGCGGCGGTCCCGCCACTGCGCCGGCTCCACAGGCGAATCCTCAGCCAAACAACTAGGCGCTATCCCACTCGCGGCCCCGTCCCACGCCAGAGGGCGCCCCACCCTTTGGTTTGTAAGGGTGGGGCTTTTCTCCCTCAGTGCGCGCCTTGCAGGGCATCGTTGTAGGAGTGTCGCGCCCATCCGAGGTAGTGCGGGTTCCCGCGATTCGCGTCCTCGAGTCTCTTCAGCATTTGAGGAAGCGTCGCACCGTAGTCCGGCGTCCGCAGCGCGATCGCCATCTTCGCCACGTTCCGCTCGCCTAAGCCGTCGTAGGCCATCTCCATAAATTTCTGGCTCGCCTCGACAGCTTTGTCGCCCTGTTGCTCGGCGCTATCTCCATCGCCAGGACTGCTTAGCTCGTACATCATCAGAGTCACGCGCGGCACCGACGTCAGCAGCGCCTTTCGCTGGTCATGATCGCCCTTCAGAAGCTTGTTCTGAATGTCCGCGTTGACCGTCATCCCGTCCCCCTCCGCGATCTCGCGCACGCCGCGAAAAGCCTCCACGAGCCCCGGCAAAAATCGAAGATTCCCCGCGCCCTTGTTTTCCGGCCGCTGCTGAGGTTCCACATCGAGGTGAATTCCATCGAATCGGTCGCCCGGATGCCTCTGATTGAATTCCACGACTTCCCGCGCGTGGCGCAGCAGCGTGTCCCGGTGCTTGCCGGGTTCGTCGGCTTCCGTGCTCGATAGCAGGGCCTCCACGCGAATATTCGAGCGATGGAGCAGCCCGATCGCATGGGTCAAACCGCTTTCCTCGGCGGGCTCGGTGCGCTCGGAAATAGATACGTAGACTTCGTTGATGTCCTCGGCCTTGCAGAAGTCCAGCAGAGCCTGCGCATCTTCCGGCGTCTCGAGGATGCTGGGGCTCTTCCACACCCACAGCCCGTGAACGGTTGCGGAATTCGCGGCCGCGAATCCCGAAAGAACGAACACGCCGAGAATGAAAGCGACCGCGCAAAAGATCAAAATGCGAGCGCTGCACGGGCGCTTCTTCTGGATAGCCACCATTGTTTGCACCACCACCTTCAACCCCCGCCGCTTTGTCGGATCACGGGTGCCGGTGCAGCACGTGCACCGCGATGTCCGGCCAGAATTCGCGAAACGCGTTCGTCGAGGCGTCGCGCAGAATCGCGTAGCCGTATTTGCTTGCGATCCCGCCGAAGGTTCGCGTTTGGCTTGGATAATAAGCCAGCGAAATCCCTTGCGCCATACCCCGGCCTAGGAGTTCGGAGACATTGAAGCTGTCGTGTCCCTCATAGTTCGGGGTGACCGCAACGCGCGAGATGGAATAGCCGAAGCGCTTCCAGAATCCGCCTTTGCCCATCGCGAAGTAGCGCTCGTCCTGGTGGAAAACGGTGGGCAGCGCGAAAATGACCAGGTAATTGCCGTCCGCTTTGTCGATGAACCCCCGCCAGTAATACTGCCCGTAACCCTCCATGCCTTCGCCGAGTTGCTTGTGTGCGTCGCTCCACTCCGCGAAAGCCGACGTGAGGCCAACGAAGATAAACGACGAGTAGTCGAAGCTGTTTCTCGTCGCGATCACGAAGGCTTGTTTGGGCGTGGGCGGCGGCGGATTTTCGCCCGCGCTCACCGCGCGAAAATTCGGCATGATGCCGAGGATTCGCTTCGGCTGCGGATTCGGGGCAGTAAAGCCCGCCTCATCCGTCGCGCCCGCCGGTGCCGTTGTTTGCGCCGGATTGCTTGCGGCGTCCGGCGTTCCCGGCTGGCCTGCCTGAAGATTCCGTTGCTGACCTTGCGCTTCGAAGAGCGCGGATTCGTCGAGTTCCGATAGCGCGAAGGGCACGAACTTGGAAGGCCCCACGTTCCCAAACGCACAGCAGCTTGCCGCGAACAGCATGAGTGCCAACGACAAGAAAAAGCGCAAGGGCAAATTCCTCTCTGATCGAATTCGCGGCGACTCCATCCAGCGCGCTACCCATCAGAACAGATAGCACCCAGGGGAACAAGGAAAGGCTGCCCAAGCGCGGCGCAGAAGGCACCCCTGCGCTCATCTCATCCGCGATGATCCACGCCGGGGGTTCGAGGGGCGGTGCGTGCGGAAGGGCAATGGGCCTCGAATTGGCGCAACGCGTACGGTGCTCGTCTGGTGGAAGCCACTTCGCAGATCGTTTCTGCCAGCGCACGCACGGTGGATCGAGAGGTTTCCGTATCGCGTCGCGTAACAGGCAGCGCTCGACACACGCCCTCCCGAATCAGTACTCACCGCTCACGAATCACGGTTTTCTAATCGACACAGTAGCGAGGGCATCGAGGACAGGCATTTCGGCGTCGTCAAGCGACCCTCTGGATCGCCATCAGCGTCTGATCGTCCGCTTGGCGCACGCCGGCCGAGTGCCGTTGGACGTCTCCAAGGCACGCAGCCACAAGCTCTTTGGGCGGCCAGCCATGCCGCTGGCCAATCGCGACCGAAAGTCCATCGACGCCGTATTCCCGCCCGGAGGCATCGTTGGCTTCGGAAATTCCATCCGTGAAGAGCAAGAGGCTGTCGCGTGGCTCGAGTCGCACGCTGCGAACCGCGTAGCGGCTCGTCGCAAACAGGCCGAGCGGCAACCCCGTCGAGCCGATCTGCTTCACCCCGCTCCGCGATATCACCAGCGCCGGCGCGTGGCCCGCGCTCGCGATTTCGATTTCGCCCGAACGCCCCGCGCGCGCGCACACCAGCGTGGCATATTGCCCGGCAGTCGTGCTTTGGCAAAACAGGCGATTGGCCATGTCCAGCAGTTTGCCAGGCCCTATCTCAGAGCTTGCGAGGGTGCGAAACATAGCGTGCAGATGCGTCATCAGGAGCGACGCGGCCACGCCCTTTCCCGAAACGTCTCCCAGAAGGAAGATCAAGCCCCCATCGTCGCCGGCCGGAGAAATCAGGTCGAAGTAGTCGCCGCTCACCATGCCGGCAGGCTTGTACTGGTAATGAATACGCCAGTCGCGAAACTCCGCATCGCTCTGCGGCAGCAAACCTCGCTGCACCTGCGACGCAAGCTCGAGATCGCGCTCGAGCGCACGCTGCTCGTCGCTCGAGAGGTGGTCGAGGCACAGCCGTACCAACGGATCGGCAATCAGTCGTTCTCGTTCCACTGTGTCGTGGCACACCTCGCAAATCCCGTACGTCCCGGCGTCCATCCGCTGAACCGCCGAATCCACTTCCTCGAGCAGTTCGACGAAAGGAGCCGTCGCGGATGCGGGCTCGCCCGTCGGAATGGTGGAAAGCAGAACTTTGATTTCGTCCCGCCGTTTTTCGAGCTGTTCGCGAATGTAGGGATCGATGATTGCAGGCACGGTTTTCGCCTCCCGTTCCGAGATTCTCGCAGTTTGCGTCGCAGCGCTATCCGATTCCGGCATGGAACTTACCTCCCGACGGTTTCCGAATTAGATTCAGCAGCAGCCACCCGCGATTCCACTCCGCGGGCAACCTAGCCGCATGGTGCCCCACCCCTTGGTTTGGAAGGATGGAACGCCTCGCATGACCAAACCAGCACGGTCGGCGTAGCGCATCCAGTGTCACGCACGGTTGATCTCCAGTAGCATCCGACCCGCTTTGCGTTCGAGGCGAGTGAGGCGCTTCTCGAAGCGCGCGCGTCCCGCGCGGTACACATGCGGCGCAATCGTACCGAGCCGGTCGGCCCTGCGCAACTCGGCAATGGCCTTGCGCGCGAGCGCCGCGGCGCGATGCGGCTCGCGGGCGCGGTGTTCGTAATGGATCGCGAGCTGCTCGTAGGCTTCGAATCCTTCGCGCGAATTTCCGAGCATCCCTTCCCACAAACTGCACGCGAGCGCGTGATCGCCTTCGCGTTTTGCGAGGCGCGCAAGCGACCGCCGCGCCGCCCGGTCCGTTTCCGGCGGCAGCTCGAAAGCGATCGAGCGCTCGTAGAGTTTGCGCGCGCGAAGATCTTCGCCGCGCCGCTCGCAGATGCGCGAAACGCCGAACAGCTCGAACCCATCCTGTCCGTGCGTTTCCGGATTTCCGACGAGCGAAAGGATGCGGCTTGCCAGCGCAGCCAGCCCGCGCAGGTCCATCTGATTGTGATGAAAAATCCGGACGAGTGGTTCGGGCGCCGCGCCGCGCAGATAGTCGAAATAAATCTGCGGAATCAGTTCGGACATCACGTCGGCTCCGCGGTTCCAGCCGAGCACGTGCTTCTCGAGTTCCGGCAAGCGGACCGAACCGAGCCGCAGCCTCCACAGCGTTCGCGCCGGGTGCAGAAAATCGAGATGCGCGCGCGGCGGGGGCGCCTTGATGGTGCGCGTCATCCGGTAGCGCGTTTCGAGCAGCGGCCAGTCGAACGATTTGCCGTTGAATGTGACGAGCACGCGCCGCTCGGCCAGGCGTTCGGCAAGCGCGGTCAGCAGCGAATGCTCCTCGCTGTGTTCGCGCATGAAAAACTGTTCGACCTCGAGCCCGCCCGCGTCCCACCACGCGATGCCCACCAGAAACGGATATGTGCCGGTGCCGCCCGCGAGCCCGGTCGTTTCCGTATCGAGGAAAAGCCACTGCCGCGGATCGGCTACGCAATCCGGAGCACCCGGCGCAATCAGCCGCAGCGTCGCAAGATCGAGCTCGCTTTCCGGCGCGGCAAGCGCAGCGTCGCCGTCAATGATTTCCGAAAACCAGCGGCGCAATCCGAGGTGCGGACCAAATCGATTCTCGCGTGTGGTCGCCCCGAGAATCTGCGCGAGCCGCTCGGCGCCGGCCGGAACATCCGGCACATGCCCCCGCGGCAAACCATCATCCTGCGGGGCGAGACGTCGTCGCGCGGGCTTCAGCGCTCCAATCCGCGCATATCGATCTTGTACCCAGGTGCTCATGAGCACAAGCGATCCAGAATCGCGAGCGCAGCTTCTTTCGTCCGCTCGCTTTTTTCGCCAGCCGGCCCGACGCACGACGGGCAGCCGCTCTCGCACGGGCAGCCGGCGATCAATTCACGAGTTCGGCGCAGGAGCAGGTCGTGCACGCGAGAGAGCGGCTCGCTAAAACCGATGCCTCCGGGATACGCGTCATACAGGTACAGATTCGGTTCGAAAGAGTCCTTCATCCGGGCGGGGTCATCCGTGGCAGTGGAATACTCCTGCCAGTCCCCTGTTTCGATTCCCGGGCTCGCGGGGCGTTCGCCGACGGCCGTGCCCAGATCGCGGCGGTCGCACATCAGCAGGAGCGTGGCCATCGATTCGAGCGCGTAGAGTAGGCCGAAAATACCGCTCTGGCGCTCGGAAAGCGCGAAGGGAAGCGCTTCGAGCAGAGAGCGATCGAGCGTGATCCAGAAAGCCGTTGTGTGCATTTCGTTTTCGGGGAGTTCGAGTTTGCCGTCGCCGATATTCTCATTCGTGAAGAATTTGATCTTCTTGAAGCCGACCACTTGCGAGCGGACAAGCACATCACCGTGTGCGCGCGCGGCCGGTCCCGCGATGCGTCCTTCTTCCGCGATTTCGAGCACGCGGACCTGCGTGTAGCGGATCGCATCGGTGTAGTAATCGACGTTCACCGGTTTGACGTACGCTTTGCGCTCGTCGAAATCGAGATGGTCGACGTGATACTGCTGGCCCTGGTGAATGTAAATCGCCTTGGGATGCACCGTTGTGAGCGCGGAGGAAAAATCGACTTCGCCGATCACTTCCGGTTTGCCGTCCTGCTGGCTCGAAGTGTCGATGATGATGAAATTGTCGGAGGTGACCGAACGCAGACTTACCGTGTCCGCGGGGTAGGCCTCCTGCACCCAGTGCCAGCTATCCCCGCTGCGATGGAGGTAGCCCGCTTCGGTGAGATGCTCGCAGAGCTGCTGCACGTCCACCGCGCCGAATTTCTCGTCAGGCGTGATCGGGAGCTCGAAGGCCGCGCATTTCAGGTGGTTCACGAGAATTTCGAGATTGTCGGGCTGCGCGTAGGCGTGCTCGGGCGTGCGGCCGAAAAAGTAGTCCGGATGCTGCACGATGAATTGGTCGAGCGGCGCGGACGAAGCGACGAGCACAGCGCAGGAAGTTCCGTTGCGGCGGCCGGCGCGGCCAGCGCGCTGCCACGTGGATGTGATCGACCCGGCGTAGCCCGACATCACGCAGGCGTCGAGCGAGCCGATGTCGATGCCCAGTTCGAGAGCATTCGTCGCGACCACTCCGCGGACGCGCCCTTCGCGCAGGCCACGCTCGATCTCGCGGCGCTCGCCGGGAAGATAGCCCCCGCGGTAGCCGCGAATCGGCTCAGGATGCCCGGGCTGCGGTTGGTTCGCCTGCTGCAGATACGTGAGCAGAACCTCGGTGTGCAGGCGGCTATTGGCGAAGACAATTGTTTGCAGTTTTCGTGCGAGGAGTTCTTTCGCCACGCGCGTGGTTTCGTTCAGGTAGCTGCGGCGAATACCCAGGCTGCGATTGATGAGCGGCGGATTATAGAAGACGAAAAGCTTTTCGGCGGCCGGCGCGCCATTTTCCTCGATCACGTCCACGTCGCGCTCGATCAGTTGCGAAGCCAGCTCTCCGGGATTGGCGATCGTCGCCGAGCAGCAGATGAACTGAGGGCGCGAGCCGTAAAATTCGGCGATCCGCGCGAGGCGCCGCAGCACGTTGGCGAGATGGCTTCCAAAGACGCCGCGATAGGTGTGCAGCTCGTCGAGGACGATGTAGCGCAGGTTTTCGAACAGGCGCGTCCACTTCGTGTGGTGCGGGAGAATGCCCGTATGCAGCATGTCCGGATTCGAAAGGATCACATGGCCGCGCTCGCGGATCGCTTTGCGCGCGTCGCTCGGCGTGTCGCCGTCGTAGGTGAAGACGCCGAAAGAATCGTCGAGGCGCTGCGCGAGATCGTGGAGCTCGGCGAGCTGGTCCTGCGCGAGAGCCTTGGTGGGGAAGAGGTAGAGCGCGCGCGTGTCGGTGTTTTCGAGGACGGCATCCAGGATGGGCAAGTTGTAGCAGAGCGTTTTGCCCGAGGCCGTGGGCGTGACGACAACGAAGTCCTTTCTGGCGAGGGCGGCTTCGGCGGCCGCGGCCTGATGCGAGTAGAGCTGGTCGATTCCCTTGGCGCGATAGGCGGCGGCGAGTCCTGGACGAACCCACTCCGGCATGGGGCAGAACTTCGCCTCACGGGCAGGGATGTGCTTGATCGCGGTGAGGACCTCGTCGGAGCGGTCGCGTGCGGCGAGGGCGTTCAGGACCTCCTCGACGGTGGCAAGAGTGGATTGCGGCCCGACGGCCAAGCCATGCGATGTGGAGGTGGCGGCCATTACTAACTCCTTTGCTGGCTTAGAGCTTTAGACGCCTGGGCCAACTTATTCGCTTTTTGTTCGCTAAAAAGTAGCACGGCACACGGCGGGAAGCAACTGCAAATCGCGAGGAGGGAAGCGGCGGGGTTTGGTTCTGCAAGGCATTCCCCCTTACAGATCGAAGGCTGGCGCCCGCTCCGGCGAGGAAGGAACCCCGGCGTAAACGCACCCCGGCCGGAATGGAGATATTTTTGGATCAGGCAGCGCGGAGGCTTGATTCGGACAATGAAGAGTCTCAAGAGCTATCTAGCGTTATAACAATTAGATACGGAGCAATCGTAACCCTGCGGTTGCGCGTCTAATGTGTTGGAGGCGAGGAAGATGCGGAACAAAGGGCTGAAGTTCATAGGAGGGTTGTTGCTGGCGGCACTGATTTCGGCGCCGGCTTGGGGAACCCCAGACCGGCCCACGACCGCCTATCCGGGGACTTTGAACTACGTCGAAGGGCAAGCCTCGATTGGCTCACAGACGCTTAATCCCAATTCGATCGGGTCGGCCGTGCTTGCGCCGGGGCAGACGATTACCACCGAACAGGGCAAGGCGGAGGTGCTTTTGACGCCGGGTGTGTTCCTGCGGCTTGGAGACGCCAGCGCGGTGAAGATGATCTCACCGAGCTTGACCAACACCGAGGTGGCCGTTCAGCGGGGCGAGGCGACAGTGGAAGTAGCGGATATACACGAGCAAAACCAACTGATCGTCGACGTGGGCAATTCAAGCACACGGTTACTGAAGAACGGGCTCTACGATTTCGACGCCGATCAAGGCGCGGTCCGGGTCTTTAGCGGCGAAGCGCTGCTGCACGAACGCAACAGGCAGGTCAAGATCAAGGGTGGGCACCAAGTGATACTGGGCGCCGACAGATTGAGTGCGCGCGGGTTCGACAAAACCGCTCACGAAGGCGATCTGTATCAGTGGAGCAGTCTGAGGTCATCCTATCTGGCCGAAGCGAACGTCGATGTCGCACCGATGTACGTCAACGCCGGATGGTACGGACCGGGCTGGATCGGCACTGGTTGGTACTGGGATCCGTGGTTTGACTGCTATACGTTCCTGCCGGGCGACGGGTTCTTCTACAGCCCGTTCGGCTGGGGCTTCTATTCGCCCCTTTATGTCTACAATGCACCGTGGGCGTTTGGCGGCCACTACTATCACCACTTCGACCCGCGCGGGCCAGCGCTCGCTCCTCGGTACGGGCATGCGTTTGCAGGCCAGGGCTTTCATGGCGGATTGCAGGGCGAAGGTTTCGCCGGAGGCGGTTTCCATGGTGGCGAGGGCTTTCATGGTGGCGGTGGTTTCCACGGAGAAGGCGGCTTCGCCGGCCATCGCTGATTGAAGTCAGTCGAGTTAGTCCCAGGTGAGAAAAACGGGGCGCATGGGCGCCCCGTTTTTTTTGCGTTCGAAGAACAAGAGAGATCCATGGTCGGATCGTCAAAGACGGGCAGTTTTTGGGTCGTGCAAGCGGAAGTGCGCGACGCGGATGCGCTTGAACTTCTCGTTTTCAAGAGTGTAGATGCACCAGTTGGTGGCGATGTAGATGTCGCCCGCTTTCATGACGCGGCCGGAGAAATTCGGATAGTCCTTGAAGAAGTGAAATTCACTGTACATTTCGGCGGCGATCCTGTTGGCGCCAAAGAGAAGATCGCCGACCTCGAGGGCTTCGCGGCAGTGCTGATGCAAGGTGACGTACTGTTCGAGGAATCCAGCGCGGCCCTTGCGAGTAATTGGCGAAGCCTGAGGATTCGCGAGCATCGTGGGATATTCGATCGAGACGTCGGGATCGTAGTAGCTCATCACATCGTCGTAGCGTTTGTTGTTGAAGTGGTCGATGTAGCGCAAGAAGCTCTGCCTGTCCATTGTGGGTGCCTCGGAATGTAGCGGATTTTGCCCGGAGAGACTAACGCTGTGGACCCAGCAAAGCAAGATGGCGGGTCGCACGGGCGGCGACCCGCCTCTACAAAACCATTGCACGATTGTCGGTCGGCAGTAATCCGAGCGGACCTCCTGTGCTTGACACGTCTATCGCCGATCGCTATAGAGGATGTATGGCGCAATCCATTCTGATTTTCGATTTCGGCACCAACGAAGAAGCGGCGCAGCAGGCGCGGCACAAAGTGGACGGTTGGAAGCAGGCGTTCCGCCTCGGCGATAAGTTGTTGCTGAAGTTCGACCGCGAGGAAACGGTCGCGGAAGCTGAGAAGGACGGGGGCGAGGCTGCCGTCGAGGAATCACCCAAAACTGCGAGGAAGGCCTCGGCCAAGGCGAAAGAAAATACCAAGAAGGCGTCCGTCAAGGCTGGAGCGAAAGCGGAGAAGGAAGATAAGACGCAACCGGCAGCGCGCATCCGGGTCTTCGTCCGGCTGGCTTTTTCCGACCACGAAAAGCTTTCGTATCAGCGCTGGCTCAACCGCATTCCAACCGAAGAGCCTTTCAAGTCCGCGCAGGGCGAAACCGTGCGCTCGGGGCAATCCGAGTTCGAGAAGGCGTCGGAGCAGTTCGAGGCCTTGGACTGAGTGGGGTTTTTCGCACGATGGCAAAGAGAGCAGATTCCTCTCTTCGTCCCGCCCACGCAAACCGTGGAAAGGCAAAGAGCGTGGGACTGCGTTCGGGATGATAGGATCATGGTGGTGCTTGCCTGAATTTAAGTAGTCCCCCGTATGGATGCGGCGAAGGGGTTCTGTTCGAATAGGCGCCGGCTCGATGGCGGCATGGGCGTCGGCGCCGTCGAACATTTCCCTGCGGTCCGGAAGCAATTGGCGGAATTTGCGTTTATAATGGGACGTAACGTATCTCAAGCCGACGAACCCCTCGTCGGAGGTGGCAGACTGAATGCCCTCCCAGGAAAAGGTCAAGACCGGGCACATCGATGCCTCGAAATACCACGGCCTAGACCGCGATACGCTGGTGCGAATCTATCGCACGATGTTCCTTTCGCGGCGGATCGACGATCGCGAAATCCAACTCAAGCGTCAGAATAAAACCTTCTTTCAGATCAGCGGCGCGGGACACGAGGCTGTGTTGGCGGCGGCAGGTTTGCTGCTGAAGCCTGGCTACGACTGGTTCTTTCCCTACTATCGCGACCGCGCGCTAGCGCTGGCGCTTGGCGTGACACCCTACGAAATGTTGCTGCAGGCGGTAGGAGCAAAGGACGATCCTTCGTCCGGCGGGCGGCAGATGCCGTCGCACTGGGGCAATCACCGGCTGAACATCGTGCCAGGCGCGTCGGCTACGGGAATGCAGTGGCTGCACGCGGTGGGTGCGATGGAAGCGGGCCTCTATTTCGATCGTTTCCCCAGGGCGCTCGATCAGGCGCGCAAAGCTCCGCTGGGCGATTCGGTGAGCCATCATCGAGATGAGATTGCGTACGTTTCGGGCGGGGACGGATCGACGAGCGAGGGCGAGTTTTACGAGGCGCTGAGCGCGGCGAGCCTGCGCCGCGCGCCGGTCCTATTCTTGGTGGAGGACAACGGATACGCCATCTCGGTGCCGGTCGAGGTGCAGACGCCGGGTGGAAGCATCTCGAAGCTTGTCGGCCACTTCCCGCACTTTCACTTCGAAGAGTGCGATGGGACCGACCCGCTTGAGAGTTATGCGGCGCTTGGGGCGGCCGTGGCGCACTGCCGGGCACGGCGCGGGCCGGCGCTCGTTCACGCGCACGTGATACGCCCGTACTCACATTCGCTTTCCGACGATGAAAAACTCTACAAGACGGCCGAAGAGCGCGACGCGGAAGCGCACCGCGATCCAGTGCCGAAATTCGGGCTGTTTCTCGTGCGCGAGGGGATTCTCGACGAGCACGAGATCGAGGCACTCGAAAGCGACGTCGAGCGGGAAGTTCTCGAAGCGACCGACCGGGCGCTGGCAGCGGCGCCGGCTCCGCCGGAATCGATTTACGAGTGCGTCTATTCGCCGGACGTCGATCCGACCGGGAAACAGTTCGATATCGCGCCGAAGGCGAACGGACACGCGCACGGGGCCATGAAGACGATGGTCGAGATGATTTCGGCCACACTCGCGGACGAGATGGCGTGCGACGAACGAATTGTGATCTTCGGCGAGGACGTGGCTGATTGCAGCCGGGAAGAAAATCTAGCGAGCGTGAAAGGGAAGGGCGGCGTTTTCAAGGCGACGAGCGGGCTGCAACGTCGCTACGGGCCGAAGAGAGTCTTCGACGCGCCGATCGCCGAGGCGGCAATCGTCGGACGAGCGATCGGGATGGCCATTCGCGGGCTAAAGCCGGTGGCGGAGATTCAGTTTTTCGACTACATCTGGCCCGCGATGATGCAACTGCGGGACGAGCTGCCCCTGGTGCGGTGGCGGTCGATGGGCCATTTCAAGTGCCCGGTGGTGGTGCGCGTGGCGATCGGCGGATACCTGACAGGCGGCGCGATTTATCACAGCCAGAGCGGCGAGGTGACGTTCACGCATATTCCCGGGCTGCGCGTGGTGATGCCTGCAACGGCGCTCGATCTTTGCGGACTGCTGCGCACGGCGATTCGCGCCGACGATCCGGTCATGTTCCTCGAGCACAAACATCTTTACCGGCAGCCCTACAATCGCGCGCACTATCCCGGGCCCGATTTCACGGTTCCTTTCGGTAAAGCACGCGTGGCGCGGGAGGGAACGCATGTGAGCGTGATCACCTACGGCGCGGTGGTCCATCGCGCGGAGGTGGCGGCGGCCGAGCTTGCGCGTGAGGGAATATCGGCTGAGATTATCGATCTTCGGAGCCTGAGTCCGTACGATTGGGAGGCGATTGCCGCGAGTGTGACGAAGACAAACCGTGTGATCGTGGCGTACGAGGATTCGCGGTCGTGGGGATACGGCGCGGAAATTGCGGCGCGCATCGCGGACGAGCTTTTCGACGAACTGGATGCGCCGGTGCGTCGCGTCGCTGCGGCGGATACATTCTGCGCGTACCATCCGAGCCTGGAGGACGCGATTCTGCCGCAAACGAAAGATATCGTGCGCGCGGTGCGCGAACTTGCCGCGTACTGACGCACGCGTGGAACTTTTTGCCGGCCTCGGACGTAGTTAACGGTAGAGACGGCGATCGCGCGGGTTCGCGCAAGGAGGATCGCATGAATTGCGGGTATTGCCAGAGAGACATCGCCGATTACTCGAATTTCTGTTATTTCTGCGGGGCGCGGCAGCGCGTGTCTCCCGCAGGCCCGCCGCGGGCGACGAGGCGGCTGATGCGTTCCGCCGCGGATTGCAAGATCGCCGGTGTGTGCGGCGGAATCGCCGAGTATTTCGAAATTGATTCGACGCTGGTGCGGCTGATCTGGGTGCTGGCGGTGCTCATGCCGGTGCCGGTGGTGCCGGCGTTTATCGGCTACCTCGTGGCGTGGCTGGTGATTCCGCAGGCGCTGCCGGTTTCCGTGGCGGCCCCGCCGCCTGCGACGGCGCCGAATTCGGCGCAAGCTGTGTAAGCCGATCGCGGGGCGGTGCGAGTCAGTCTTTGGCTTTGGACTTGCGCGGCGCGGAAGCGCGCCCCTCCCGGAAGAGCACGTGGTCGAAGGATACCACCCCCGCTCCGACCGTGGCCAGCGTGAAGGCCGCCGTGGCGAGGGCCAGCGGAAATTCGTAGTTGTGCACGGCGCGCGGATCTTCAAGAATTTTGTGAACCTGGACGAGCGCCACGGCCATCTCCCCTGCGATCAGCAGTCCGGCAATTCGTGTGAACAGCCCCACAATCAAAAGGCACCCGCCGAAGAATTCAATTATCCCCGCGAGATAGGCGAAATAAGCCGGGAAGCCCATGTGCGCGAAGGCGTCCATCGTTTGCCGCGTGTGCCCGAATAGCTTCGGATAGCCGTGGTAGATGAAGATGACTCCGAGGGCGATCCGCAAGAGCAAGAGCGCAAGCGGCTTGAGTTTCTCAAGGCTAGGCATCCAAATTTCTCCGCTTTCCTCCCCGGCGGGCTCATAAGCGCCGGCGGCAGTGCCGGATTGTAGCAGAACACAACACAGACCTCTTCCGACACATCCTAAGTTTTTTTAGAGATGCGCCGCGAAGACGAGCTCGCGCGGTAGTGTAGAATTCTTCCTTGCTCCGGAGAAGTCGGGCATGACACCCAGCTCGCACAAATTTGGTGTGGTCATCAGGTTCGGAGACCGAGCGTGATCCGGAAGCTTCTGATCGGCTTCGCGCTCGTTTTGGTGATCGGCTTCGCGGTTTATCTCCGCTTCCACCACGCGAAGGCGCCACTGGAAACGGCGTACGTCGGCAGCCGGCAGGTGACGGTCTGGAGCACGACTGCGCAGGTGCGCGAGCCCGTTGCGATGATGAGCTTCGGCGACCGGGTCGATGTTCTCGGGCGTTTCGAGGATCAGGTGAAAGTCCGGACAATGTCCGGCGTGACCGGTTGGACCGGCCAGGATCAGCTGTTGTCCGCGGAATTCTGGCGGCAGGCTCAGGAACTGGAATCCGAGACAGTCACGATGCCGATTGAGGCTCGCGGCCACACGCGAGTGCTCACCAATTTGCACATCGATCCGGCTCGATGGGCCGCGCGAATTCGGCAGCTCGACAAGAATGTCCCGGTGGATTTGTACGAGCGGCGGCCGGTAGACGTGCCCTCGGCCCCGGGCGCGATCGTCGCGGAGGCCGGCGATGGTTCGCCACCCGCAGTCAAGAAGGAGGATTGGTGGCTCGTGCGCGCACACGTCGAGACGCCGTCGAGTGGTGGATTGACGATTTCGGGATGGCTGCTGGGACGCTTCGTCGATCTCGACGTGCCCGAGCCCCTGCCGGACTACGCGGGCGCGGCGGGCATGCGGATTGTGTCGTGGTACGAGCTGAACGACGTGGCTGGAGAATCAGGGGCCAAGAGGCCTCAATACCTTGTGCTGGGAACGCGCAGCGGCGAAGGACAGCCGTGCGATTTCACACTCCTGCGCGTCTTTACGTGGGGCAAGCAAAACCGGAGATACGAGACGGCGTTTGTGGAAAGCAATCTGTGTGGAAAGCTGCCTCTCATGCTGACCGCGGGGAGAGGAGAGGGCGGGGACGCGACTTTTTCGTTTGAAGATTGGAGCAAAGGAAAGGCCGAAGTGCGTACGTACCACATGCATCAGACGATCGTGAGGCTGGAGAGAGCAAATGGTTCGGAACCGGCGAGGCGAAAGCACGGACACGGCTAGAACACTGCGATCGCAACGCCCGACGGGCGACGCGCTTGCGCGGCGAAGCGCAGGAAGACGAGCGCGCGGAGGTTCGTTTGCGGTGGCGACAGCGTTCCTGGCGCTCGCGTGGACGACCGCCGGTTGCTCTCGCTCGCAGACACATGTCGAGGCGGGCCATCCCGCACCGCCTGCGCTTTCCTACATCGGGCAATGGGGCACAAAGGGCGACGGCCCCGG
Source organism: uncultured Acidobacteriota bacterium (assembly GCA_963836125.1). GTDB lineage: Bacteria > Acidobacteriota > Terriglobia > Acidiferrales > UBA7541 > Palsa-295. Next base: position 134,579 of record CAWIIK010000011.1, on the reverse strand, counting down.
GCAGCTGGACCAGCCGACCTGCATCGCGAGCGATACGGTGGGGAAGGCGTATATCTCGGACGCGGGCAGCCGCTTCGTTCACAAGTTCGATACGGACGGCACACCACTGCTTTCGTTTCAAGAAAACGCGCTGAAGGAGCCGCAGTCGATCACGGTCGATAGCGGCGGCGCAATCTATGTGACGGAACTGACGAGCGCGAGCGTGTTTGTGTATTTCCCCAACGGGGATCGCTATCGCCGACTGAGATTGGGGGCACATGCGAATGGCGAAGACATGCTGAGCGTCGGGGTCGACGATGGCGGACTCGTCCAGGTTCTCGACGCCGAAGCGGACCGAATCTTCACGTACACACCGCGATTGCGACTGAAGAAATCGTGGACGCCGACGGCTGGCGAACCCGATGTCCGGGTGCGCCCGCGGGCCGTAGCAACGTTGCCGGATGGTTCCGTGTACGTGCTCGATGGGGACGCAGGGCGCATTTTGAAGTTCACGTCGGACGGGCATTTTCTGAGCGAGATGAAAGCGGATGGAGGGAGCGGAAGGCTGAGCGATGCCTTTGCGGTGTCGCCGATCGGGATTTTCGCGATGGATGCGGATGGGCGCACGCTCCACGCGTGGTCGCCTGACGGGCAGCCGAAACCCGACATGGACCTGGCGCCCGAGCTGGGCCAGGGAAGCCGGGCCGCGCCAGCGCTGGCCGTGAGCCCGCGCAAGGAGCTCCTGGTGCTGGATGCGCCCGCATCCCGAGTCCTTCGCTATCGAATCAACTTCTGATATTTTCCCTGCGTGGCTGTTTTCATGGAAGGAACCCCATGCCATTGCTGCTGACCGAAGCGGATGTGCGAGCGATTTTGACGATGCCGCTAGCGCTCGAAGCGGTAGAGACATCGTTTCGCCAACTGGGCGATGGCGCGGCGGTCTCCCATTCGCGGCGAAGGCTGATCATTCCGGGAAAGACGATTTTGAACTACATGGCGGCATCGGATGCGACCGGCGGTTACTTGGGGCTGAAAATCTATTCGATTGCACGCGGCGCAGCGCGGTTCGTGGTCCCGCTGTTTCGCGCGGAGACCGGCGAGCTTGCGGCGTTGATCGAGGCGGACTATCTGGGGCAGATGCGCACAGGTGCAGCGAGCGGGGTTGCGGCGCGGGTAATGGCGCGCGAGGATGCACGGACAGTAGGTATCATCGGAACGGGCCTGCAAGCGCGGACGCAACTTGAAGCCGTGGCGCTGGCACGAAAGCTCGAAGGGATTCGGGCGTTCGGCAGGGACGTCGAGCGGCGCGAGAAATTCGCAAAGGAGATGACCGAGGGGCTGGGCATTCCAGTGATGCCTGCACCTTCGGCGGAAGAAGCTGTGCGCGGGGCCGACATCGTGATCACGTCGACGACGTCCAAAACGCCGGTGGTCGAGGGTCGGTGGATCGAACCCGGCACGCACATCAGCGCGATCGGGTCAAACTTCGCAGAGAAGCGAGAGATTGATACGGAGGCGGTTCGGCGCTGCGACGTGATTGCGGCGGATTCGATAGAGCAATCGAAAATCGAGTCAGGCGATCTGATTCAGGCATTTGCAGGCGACGAATCGCGATGGTCGACGGTTCGCGAGTTCGCCGACATTGTTGCGGGCAAGGCCCCGGGGCGGGCCAGCCGGGATCAGGTGACGCTATTCAAGTCGAATGGAATCGCCATCGAGGATATTGTGACTGCCGGGAGAATTTATGAGCTCGCCCGACAGCGGGGAATCGGGCGCGATATCCCGATGTGGCAGGGAGGGGCCTAGGCGCGCTGGCCGTCCGGCGATTTGCGGAGACGCAACCGCCTCAGAAGGGCCTCATGCAGGCGCTCGCGCGTGTCTTCGGGCAGGGGAGCAGGCTCGGAGTTGCAGAAAATCTGAATGGTCTTTTGGCAGGTATCGACGACGACGCGGCAGTCCTTGCAATTGCCGAGATGCTGCTCGATCGAGGCGCGAAGCGTAGGATCAAGCGCTTCGTCCAAATAGTCGGCCAGTTCGTTGATGATCGCTTTGCACTTCACGAATTTTCTCCCCGCCGAAAGTATTGGTTCAACTTCTCGCGCAGTTTGAGCCGCGCCCGCAGCAGCCGCGATTTCACGGCCGGAACGGAAAGGCCCAGCGCTTCGGCTGTTTCCTCGGTCGATAGTTCTTCGATGTCTCGCAACTGGAAAACGATTCGGAAAGGGGGATCGAGCTCTCCTATCACTTTTCCAAGAATGCCGGAAAGTTCCGTCTGGCCGTAGCGCTCTTCGGGAGACGGGCCCCAGTCTTCAACCTCGCGGGGCATCATATCCTCGCCCGTGTCGAGCTCCTGATCGAGCGAAACGACGTTAGGACGGCGCCTCCGGAGTTTCATCAGAGCCTGGTTCACAGCGATACGGACAAGCCACGTGTAGAAGCGCGAATTTCCCTGAAACTCGGCGAGATGCTCGTATGCCTTCAGGAAGGATTCCTGCATCGCGTCTTCGGCGTCTTCGCGATTCTGGGTGATGTTTTGGGCGAGGCGGAAGATCTTGCGTTCGTAGCGGCCGACCAGTGTTTCAAAGGCGGAAATATCGCCTGATTTGGCCGCTGCAACCAACGCGGACTCGTCGTCCTTGACTACCGTCGAGGGCAACGAGTGAGGGCGCACGGGATCGAGCTTTGGGGAACTCATCGAGAACCTGTCCATGCAAAAGCGTAGCACAGCTTTCGACGTTTCTGCTGGCGGGAATGTATTATCATAGCGGTCGCCCAGAGGCACATGCGGACACTCCCCGATTACCTGCGCAAAGGAATGAAAATGATCCTGGTCGGGTGCAACCCCGGCGACCGTTCGGCGCGGGTGGGGCACTACTACGCGGGGCGGAACAACCAATTTTGGCCGATGATGTACGAGTCGGGTGTGATACCCGAACCGCTCGGCTACCAGGACGACCGGCGGCTGGTCGAATTTGGGATCGGCATGACCGACCTTGTGAAGCGGCCGACGCGCGGGGTGGAGGAGATCGATCGGGAGGAGTTCGCAGAGGGCCGCGTCCTGTTGGCGCAAAAGCTCGAGGAACTGCGGCCGCGCGTGATCGCGTTCAACGGCAAAATGACGTACGAGAAATTCGCGGGGCGTCCGTGCAAGCTCGGGCTGCAAAAGGAGCTGCTGTACGGGGCGCGCGTATTCGTCCTGCCATCGACTAGCGCGCAGAACGCTGGGACGAGCGCGGGAGTGAAGAAGCGATATTTCAAGAAACTTGCCGCGGTGCTGCATGGCATGAAGAGTTAGCGGCGGGCGGCGCGTTTCGGACGAATGACGGAGGCAGAACCGGGATGGGCGCAACGCAACAAACGACGCGTCAACTCGTGCTCGAAGAGCGGTCGGGCGCCGTGCTCACGTTGCGCATGAACCGGCCGGAAAAACTCAATGCCTTGAACCCTGATTTGGCGCGCGCGCTCGTGCAATCGCTGTTGCGGGCAGGTGATGACAAATCGGTGCGAGCCGTTGTTTTGACCGGCGCGGGTCGCGGATTTTGCGCCGGCGGCGATATCGACTATATCCGGGACGCGCGCACGAGGCATTCGGTGCACGACTTTCAGGCCCTACTCACGGCCGGCAAGGAAGTGTGCTTGGCGATCGCATCCATGCCAAAACTGGTGATCGCCGCCGTGAACGGGCCGGCGGCGGGCGGCGGAATGAGCCTGGCGCTGGCCTGCGATCTGCGAATCGCATCGGACCAGGCGATGTTCAAACAGGCTTTCGCGCAACTGGGGCTGTATCCCGACCTCGGCGCGACTTTTTTTCTTCCGCGGCTGGTGGGATTATCCCGGGCATCGGAGTTCTTCTACACGTCCGAGCGGCTGTCGGCAGCTGAGGCGTGCCGGATCGGGATCGTCTGCCGCGTTCATCCCCAGGATAAGTTCGAAGAAGAGACCCGGAAACTTGCCGAACAAATCGCCGCCGGACCGCCGCTCGCGTACCGCGATGTGAAGCGCACGATGATCAGCGACGCGCGCGCTCAACTCGAAGCGACCATCGACGAAGAGAATCGGCTTCAGATTCACTGCTTTCTTTCAGAGGACTGTGCCGAGGGCCTCACCGCGTTCACCGAAAAGCGACAGCCAAATTTTCGCGGCCACTGAAGCTGCGGCCGATTTCGCATATCAAACATATTGAGGAGGATCGGATGGCTACTACAAAAGCGCGGACGGCGCGGCGAAGAACAAAGCCCGGGAAAAAAGTGCTGTTCATGCAGAAGCCGACCTGCACGACGTGCCGCAAGGCGAAGAAATTCATGGAGCGGCGCGGCTTTCAACTGTACTTCCGCGATCTGGCGAAAGAACGTCTAAGTTCGGCCGAGCTCGAAAAATTGATTGGCAGACGCGACTACACGCAATTTCTGAACACGCGGAACGATGTCTATCGGAAGGAAAACATGAAGGAAGAGCCACCGACGCGCAGACAGGCGATTCGTATGATGGCAAAGGAACCGAACTTGATTCGCCGGCCTGTGATCGTTGCCGGCGGACGCGTGGTCGTGGGATTCGACGAAGACGGCATTGCGCGACTCTAAGCGGGCGGGCGGAGCGAAGGCGGACGCTGGCGCGAAGAAGACGATTGGCGCTGCATTTCTGGCGGAGCGAATCGAAATCCGGCAGGGCGACCTCACGGAAATGGATACGGACGCGATCGTCAACGCCGCGAACAACGATCTGCAGCTCGGCGGCGGCGTTGCGGGAGCGATTCGCCGTAAGGGCGGCCCGAAGATTCAGGCAGAATGCAATGAAATCGGTACCATACCCCTGGGCGGCGCCGCGATCACATCGGGTGGCGACTTGAAGGCCCGCCACGTGATTCACGCAGCGAGCATGGAGCTCGGAGGCCGCACATTCGCGCAGGCGTTGCGCAGCTCGACCGCGCACTCCTTGCGGATCGCGGCGCAGAACGGGCTGAAGACGATCGCGTTTCCGGCGGTCGGCACGGGGATCGCCGCGTTTCCGATGCGCGAATGCGCGGAAATCATGTTGCGCGAGGCGGCCAAGCACACGCAAGGACCGACGTCACTTCAGAAAATCTATTTTGTGCTCTTCGATCAAGAGGCGTTGAGAGTCTTCGGGGAAGTTTTCGAGGAATTACAGACCAAAGGCTTCGATTCAAACTGACGCCCATTCCATCGATCGTGCGGATACCAATTTCCGAATCCTGCGCTAGTTACTCGGGTCGCGGTGCTTGAGAACCGGCTCATCGCTCGAAGGTTTCTCGCTCTGTGCGGGCGCCGTGGGAGTCTTCGCGGGATTGCCGCTGGCTGAGGCTGTCGCCGCGGATGCGGCGTTTTCGCCCGTGTAGGGCGTCTTCATATAGTATGTCGCTTCCCGCTGTGCTCCGGCCGTATCGTCGTTCGTGTGCTGAGCAAGGCTGTATTCGTTGACAGCGCGTTCGCGCTGACCGAGCAAATCATAGATTTTGCCAATGTAAATGTGGCTCCAGACCTCGGTCCATTTGGGATCAAGCTCGCCGCCCAGAGCTGCGCGGAATGCGTTTGCGGCTGCCTGGTAATTCTTCTGGTAGAACATGGCCTCGCCCATTCGGAAATGCGCGAGCGAATTGGTCGGCTGGACGTCGAGCGCGCGTTGGTATTCCTGAATCGCTTCGTAATACTTGCCGACCTGTGCCAGGGCTTCTCCGCGGGCGATCGTGGCGCGAACGCGCAGACGTGGGCTGGACTTAAGCAGGTTATTGTTGGGATCGATGATGATGCCGTTGGGCTTGGGGCGCCCGAAGGTGTCGATTTCGAATTCAGTGCTCGTGCCGGTCACGAGAATTTTTTTGTAGACCGGGTTTCCCTCGGTGTCCACTTTCATCTCAACCGGCATGCGGAATGTGTCGAGATCCTGATGGATCTTGCCGACCACCTGAAAACCCTTGGGCGTCCGATAGACGATGTAGTCGAGCTGAAATTCGGGAACGCCCGTGGAATCGAGCCATTGCGAGAAAAAGGAAAGCAAATTGACCGGCGGATCGCCCTTCCTGGGTGGAGGGAGCTTCGTGGCCGCCATCCTGCGGAATTCATCAATCGTGGCTGTCTTGCCGGCGTGCGCTTTATAAAAGTCGTGCAGCAGAGCCGTGAACGCGTCGTCGCCGAGTTCGGCGCGAAGCATGTGAAAAACCATCGCACCTTTGTCGTAGACGACCGAGCGATACTGATCGGAATATCGTTCGAGGTGCCCGGCCTGCGAGATCGGGCTTACATCTTCGTACATCAGCGCGCCGACGGCAAAGTCTTCGAGTGCGCGATTCAGCCCCGCCACGCCGTCGGATTGCTCGCCGTACATTGCTTCAGCGTAGCGCGACAGTCCATCCGTGATCCAGACATCGGAAGACGTTGCCGGGAGCACTTGAACGCCCCACCACTGGCCGGCAGCGAGCTGTGAGAGCATGCGATCGTTTGCACGAGTGGTCCACTGGCGCGCGCTGATCAAGAGCAATCCCGGCGCGGAATATGCCGGGAGCGAGCCGTCGGGCATTTGGACCACGGTCAGGCTCGGCTGGGTGGCGAAGGCTCCAAACGTGTCCGAGAAATAGCTCATGATCTGCGCGAGAGAATTTCCGTATGACTGCGCCGTGGCCGCCTGAGCCGAAGGCGTGTAGATCGAGAATTGATAGCCCTGCGCCGAGACGGGAGAAAGCTGCAAGTTTCCGGCGACGAACGAGCCCACTGGCTCGGCTTGCTCGCAGTGGAAAACGTACTCCGACTGGCCAGGCGCATTGCCAATGCCCGGCATGGAAGTCGGCGCATCGCCCTTGCCCGTGCCGACGACGACGAACGTGTTAGGCACGATGATGCGAAATGTTCCGGTGTAGCGATTCGCAGGATAGTTGGTGAGCGGGAACCAGCGCGCGGGGAGCAGGAGATACGCGGAAGTCTTGTCGACCGAGGCAAAACGCACCCCTCGCGTGGGGCTGTCGTCCTCGCTCGAGATAGGGCCGGCGTAATCGAATACCAGATCGACTTCTTTGCCCGGGGTCAGGACGCCCGGCAACGCCACGCTCAGAAGAAGCGGAGAATCGTTGTCGCGATCGAAGCTAAGCTCCTTGCCATCGGCAGTCTTGACGGAGTTCACGCGCAGATCGGGATGGAGTTCAACGAGGAGCGTCCGCGACACTTGCGTCGCCACGAATTTCACCTTGACCAGCGCCGATATCGTCTGGTCCTCGGGGTGTAGCATGACTTCGACGTCGTAGTTCGTCGCGCGAAACGGAAAAGCGTGCGGGGCTTGTGCCGGTGCGGTGCTGGCGACGAGAAGAAAGAGCCCCAGAACGGCGAACCATCGATCGATTTTGGACAAGAAGGACCCCTCGGCGAAAAAACGGTCAGTCTCTGCGCCTGCTTTAAGATACCAGATAACCCTCTTGCAGTTGCCCGGGGCCGGGGGCTCTACAACATCCGCGCGAAGACGTCGGCGGCCCGTTCGATCGCGCCGCCCGATCCGAGCTTCGAGCGAACTTCGGCGAGGCCTGCTTTGATCTCGTCGCGGCCCTCGGGCGATTCGAGCAGATAGCGGACCTCGGCGGCGACGGCGGCCGGAGTGAAATCGTCCTGAATCAGCTCGGGCACGACGCGGCGCCCGGCGACGAGATTCGCCATGCTGATGAACGGCGTCCGAAGCATACGGCGCAGAATCGCCGCCGTGGTGCGAGCGACGCGATACACGACGACCATCGGCGTGCCGAGGAGGGCTGCTTCAATCGTCGCGGTGCCACTGGCGACGATGGCGCAGTCGGAGGCGGCTAGCGCGTCGTAGGTGGCGCCCTCGATGCGCTGGATCGTGACGCCAGGGCGAGCGCCGTGGGCTGCGAAAAGGTCGGCAGGGAGGTTGGGTGCGGCGGCGTGGGCGAATTGGAGTCCACCGAAGGATTTGATTTCGCGCGCGAGGATTTCGCAGGCATCGAGAATGCGCGGGAAATTCTGGGCAATCTCATTCCGGCGGCTGCCCGGAAGAAGCGCTACGATCAACCGCTCGGGGTCGAGGCCGTGCCGCTCGGCGAATACCGTCCGCGTCATTGAGGGGTGCACGACGTCGACGAGGGGATGGCCAACGAAGTCCACGGGGACGCCCGCGTCGCGGTAGATTTTCTCCTCGAAGGGAAAGATCACCACCATGCGGTTCACGAGCCGCTTGACGACTCGTACGCGCCCGGCCCGCCATGCCCATACCTGCGGTCCGATGAAGTATCCGACGGGGATGCTGCGATTTTTCAGGCGGCGAGCCAAGCCGAGATGCGTCCCTGGAGAATCGACGAGGATCGCGAGCGCGGCTCCGCGGCTGGCCGCTTCGCGAGCGAGCCGGTTTTGCACGCCAATCACGGTGGGAATCTTGTGGACCACCTCGGCGATGCCGACCACGGCGACTTCGTGATAATCGACGACCAGCTCGACGCCTGCCGCGGCCATGCGCGGGCCGCCCATGCCGAAGAACTGCGCTCCCGTTCGCTCGTGCAGGGCGGTGGCGAGACGCGCTGCGTACATATCGCTCGAGGCTTCGCCGGCGGAGATCAGGATTTTCGGAGGCGTCATGCGCGAGGCGCCCGGTTAGTCATCGGCTGGCAAGGTCTGAGAAAATCCGGGCGTCGCGCCGGATAGAGGAGTCGCGAACTCCTGCTCCTTGTACTGCAGCTGATAGAGACGGTAGTAGATTCCGCGCAAGGCGAGGAGCTCCTGGTGGGAGCCCTGTTCGCGCAGCCGGCCCTTGTGGAAGACGAGAATGCGCTGCGCGTGCTGGATCGTGCTGAGGCGGTGCGCGATGACGATTGCCGTGCGGTTCTTCAGCAGCCGGTCGAGCGCTTCGCGGATCATCAACTCGGTCTTCGTGTCCACGCTGGACGTGGCTTCGTCGAGAATCAGCAACGCCGGATCGTGCGCGAGGGCGCGGGCGAAACTGACCAGCTGCCGCTGGCCGACCGAAAGCGTGGAGCCGCGTTCGGAAACGGGTGTCCCGACGCCGCGTGACTGGGAATCGAGATAGGGTCCGAGGCCGACCTCGCGCAGTGACCGCTCGACGCCCGCGCGATCGATCCATTCGGTTCCGAGTTTCACGTTCGATTCGAGCGTGCCGGTGAAAAGGAACGGGTCCTGCAGCACGATACCGAACAAACGCCGCAGGTCTTGCAAGTTCATCTCGCGAATGTCGACGCCGTCGATCAGAATCTGGCCACGCTGGATATCGTAGAAGCGCAGCAACAATTGGATGATCGTGGTCTTGCCGGCACCCGTGTGGCCGACGATGGCCAGCGTTTGCCCGGGTTCGGCGTGGAACGAAACATCGCGGAGGACCCAGTCTTCCTCTTGCGGGTTTGCGCCACCGCGGTAGGCAAACCAGACATTGCGAAACTCGATTTCGCCATGCACGCGTGGAAGGGAGCGCGTCTCTGGCGCCGAGACAATCGCGACCGGCTCGTCGAGCAGTTGGAAGATGCGCTCGGAGGCGGCCATCGCGGCCTGGAGAATGTTGAATTTGTCGCTCAGATCCTGAATCGGCCGAAAGAAGAGCTGCGCGGACTGGATGAACGAGACGAGCACCCCGATTTCGAGAGTGCCGGTGATGGCGCGCACTCCGCCCACCCAGTAGACCAAGGCAATGCCGCCCATACTGAGGAATTCAACGCCCGGAAAAAAATAGGAGAATGCGTCGATCGCGTCTTTGTACGCTTCCATGTGAATGCGGTTGAAGGTAGCGAACTGCTCGCGGGATTTGCGTTCGCGGTTGAAGAGCTGCACGACCGACATGCCACTGATGTGCTCCTGGAGGAAGCCGTTGATGCGCGCGATGGCGGTGCGAATGCGGCGGTTCGCGTCGCGTACGTGGTTGCGGAAGAAATAAGTGAGCAACACCATGAACGGCAGCGGCGAAAGGGTGGCGAGCCCGAGGTAGAAGTGCCACGAGAGCAGAAAGATCGCCAAACCGAAGAGCAGCACGAAATCGTTGAGCATCGCGACGACGCCGGTGGCGAAGAGATCATTCAATGCATCGACATCGGTGGTGGCGCGGGTGACGAGACGGCCCACAGGAGTGCGATCGAAGAAACTCAACGGCAGGCGCTGGAGATGCTCGAAAATTTCCTTGCGCAGATCGTACATCGTCTCCTGACCGACCCACTGCATGATCCGTACCTGAACGAACTGCACGCCAAAGCTCAAGAGCAACGAAGCCGTATAAGCGAGGACAGTCCAGAAGAGTCCCGTGAACGCTTTCTTCGTTGTGATCGACTGCGCGAGACCGGGTACGATGTACCAGTCAATCGCTACGTGGAAAAGGTACGGCCCGGCCGAAACCATGCCCATGTAGACGAGGCTCATGGAAACCGCCAGGGTCACATGCCAGCGGTACGGCCCCAGATACTTCATGATCCGCCGCGTGAGGTGCGTGTCGTAGATCTTGCCGAGCTTCTCTTCTTCGCGGAAATCGCTCATTCGCGTTCGAGCTCTTCTTCCAGTAATTGTTTCTGGTACAAGTCCGCGTATTCGCCACCGCGAGCGAGTAACTCGTCGTGGGTGCCGCGCTCGATGATCTTTCCAGCGTGCAAGACCACGATCTGATCGGCGTCTTTCACGGTGGAGACGCGGTGCGAGACGAGGATGGTGGTGCGCTCGCGCATCACTCCGCGCAGGCCCCGGAGAATGCGCTCCTCCGTATCGGTATCCACACTCGAAAGCGAATCATCAAGAACCAGGATTTTGGGTTGCCGCATGATGGCACGCGCCAGAGACGTTCGCTGCTTTTGCCCGCCGGAGAGGGTGATACCCCGCTCGCCAACCATCGTGTCGTAGCCCTGTGCGAACGACTCGATTTCACCGGAGATGCAGGCAATGGCGGCGCATTCGCGGATATCCTCCTCCCGTGCCTCGGGTACGCCGAAGGAGATGTTCTCGCGAAGCGTTTCGCTGAAGAGGAACGTGTCCTGCGGGACGTAGCCGATCGACCGGCGAAGCGTGTCGAGCGGATAATCGCGAATCGGGCGTCCGTCGACAAACAGCGTGCCAGCAGGCGCCTCCCAGAGTCGCGCAATCAGCGCCGCAACCGTCGACTTGCCGCTCCCGGTAGGCCCCACGATCGCCAGCGTCGATCCAGCGGGCACATGAAGGTTGATGTCCCGCAACACAGGTTCATTCGGAGCGGTGGGATAGGCGAAGGTCAAGTGGCGGAATTCGATTTCGCCGTGGATCTCACGTGGCACAGCGGTGGCCGCGAGCGCCGTCTCCGCATGCGGCTGGCCATTCCCACCCGTGCCTGGAACCAGGGCGACAACGCCGTCGGTGATATTGGGTTCGGCACGCAGAATGTAGAGCAAACGGCCCATGGACGCGGCGCCGCGCTGAAAGATGTTTGTCACCCATCCAAGAGCGATGATTGGAAAAGTAAGCTGAATCAAGAACGTATAGAAGGCCCAGAATGTCCCTATCGAGACACGATGATTGATCACAGCGACGCCACCCCTGCCGAGAAGAATCACCACTGTAAGGCCGATCAGCGTGGTGAGGCCCGGAAAGAAGAGGCTCCAGGCGGTGATCAGCTGGATGTTGCGCTCCACGTAGTCCCTGTTGGTGCGGTCGAAGGATTCGATCTCGGGTTTTTCCTGCGCGTAGGCGCGCACCACGCGAACGCCGGTGAGATTTTCCTGCGCGCGTGTCGAGAGCGCTCCCAGAGCGGCCTGAATTCTTTCAGAAAGGCGGTGAATGATCCGGCCGAAGTAATAGACCGAAATCACGACCACCGGGACCGGCAACAAGACCCAAAGCGTGAGGCCCGCGGACAGTTTGATCATGAAATAAAGCGCCAGAACGCTCGTGGCAATCGTGTTCGCCGTGTACATGATGCCGGGGCCCAGCACCATCCGGACGGCGTTCAGATCGTTGGTGGCTCGCGACATCAAGTCGCCCGTCCGGTTGCGGACGTAGAATTCGGGCTCGAGCCTTACGAGCCGAGCGAGCAGATCGTTGCGGATGTCGTATTCGATTTCGCGGGAGACTCCGATCAGAATCCAGCGCGACCAGAACGAGAAAAATCCTTTCACCAGCATAGCTGCCACGATCACGATGCAATAGAGAGCCAGCGCGCGATGGCTGCGCGGCGTGTAGAAGGCGAGAATCGGGTGCAGGATCGTGCGCGAAGTGCCGACCAACGTCGCGAGCGGCCGCGACAAGCCATTCAGGGAATCAAGAATGATGCCCTGGACGAGCTGCGGCAACGCGCCGACAATCCCCATCAGAGCGAGGGCCAGCAAGCCCAGCGCGTTCATGGCCTTGTAGTTAGCGACGTAAGGCAGCAGGTGCTTGAGATGGGTCCAGCCGGACGGCCTCTTTTCCGACCGCGCAGCTTGCCTGGCAACGGGTTGTGCGATGGCGTTCAAGGTTGTGTATTAGACGTGCGCGCCGGGAATCGGATTCCGGAGTGTGCCGGAAGATTGCGGGCAGGCCCCTGCCCGGCTACTCTTCACAAATGCGATCTTCGAGGACACAGGCTCCCACCCAGGCGGCAGCATCATACTACCGGGCGGCCAGGATTTCCTCGATGCGTGCCTCAAAGTTTTCCTCGCCTTCGGACCAGAGTCGGACGCGTTCCACGGGGACTACCTTTTCGATCTGGCGAATCCAGTCGAGAAGTTTGCGAATGTTTTTCCGCGTCTCGTCATGATATCGCTCGAGATTTTCAGGCCAAGCCATGGCTTCAAGAAACCGCGCCTCTTCGGGGCTCTGTGCCGGGGCCTGGGAGTCACGGCGGAACCCCAGCAGGCCGGCATGGCCCGTGAAGAAATGCTCGAAGCCGAAGTTGACCTGGACGTGGCCGTTCTCGCGCCAAAAGTCGTCGTCATAATCTTCTCCGTAGCACGAGATCTCAAGCGGCTGAGGCTCGACTTTCCATTTTCCGGGCGCCGCGTCGAACACCGACAAGTCCCAGTAGCAGCTAACGTCATAAGCGCAATCGCTATTCAGGTGACCTTGTGCAATCTCGATGATGCCGGCGACATCGAGCGGCATTTGGCGCAGGTCCTGTTCGAGAATCGGTATCTCGGCGGCATTGACGGCGTGAATCGTGAGTTGAGTGAATCCAGGCATTGTGGCGGAGAAGGGAATGGTCGCCAGGAAGGCGCCGAAGCGTTCGAGGAGCAATTCTTCCGGGAGGTCGGTATACCAGACGCTCAGATACGACTGGTTCGACATGACGAGCATTATAGCGGAAGGAGGCCGGGCCAGAAATTGGACAGGGTTCGTCAAACGCGGAAGCGGGTTCTGCATCGCGATTGGGGTGCGCCGGCGAATTCACTTCTTCTTTTCTGGTTTCGTCCCTTCATCTTCAGCCGAGAAGCCGCTGGAAATGCCCAGCAAGCGTTCCTTGAGCGTGTCGCCCATCCCCGCGAGGACCTCGGCACAGACTTCGCGAAGCCGCTTCTCAGCCGAGCGGGAGAGCGTGTCCATGACAGCCTGCGAGCTTTGCCCGAGAGTGGTGGCTGACGCAAGCAGCCAGGAGTTCGAGGCATTCTCAAGGCGCGCTTTGTAACTCTCGATCGATTCGTCGGCGGATTTCTTGATCTGCTCCATCCACTCCGCCTGCTCCGCTTGGCGCTTGGCCTCAAACGACTCGATCAGCGACATAAGCTGAATCTGGAGGTTGTCGCGCGCCTGCTCGATGCCGGAGAGCATTTTGTCGTCGAGATTCTTCTGAAACTCGGAAAGCGCGCCTTCCCGGTCGTACTCCATATCGGAGCGATTCTTTTCGAGTGCCTGCCGGGACGCGTCCTCAAAGCGGCGAAACGATTCGCCGACGAGTTGCTGGATTCGATCGCTGAAACCGGCGGTGGTCGTCTCGGCCGCTTCGGTCATCTTGCCGCGCTCGCGGTCGACGACTTCCTTCGCAACCTCCTCGATCTGCGCCTGACTATGATCGACATACGTGCGGCGATAGTGATCGAGTTCGGAGGCCACCAGACTCGAGATTTCGGCGGCTTTGTCGCGAAGGGCCGACGTCGATTGCTCGACACCTCTCTCGAGGGCGGACTGCATGGTCGTCTGCGCCTTCTTCGTATACCAATCGGACGCTTTCGAGAGAGCCTCATACGTGGTGTGCTGCGTCTCGGAGCTCTTCTGCTCCAGTTCCTCTTCCAACTTGGACAGGGATGCGCGGCACGACTCTTCAAACTGAGCCGGAAACTTTGCGGTTTCTTCCTTCACGCGATCGAGCGATTCCGCGACGGCCTCCTCGGAGGCTTGGCGTATCCGCTCGCGCACAATGGACTGTATCTTCGCGGCCTGCGTGGAGGCTTGTTCGGCCTGCTCCCGGATGTGGCGATCGAACTGAGCAGCCTGCTCGCCGAGCTTTGTCTGCATCTGGGTCTCAATCGCCGCCGCGTGATCGCTGATCTTGGCTTGCGCCTGAGCTTCGAGATGCGCCGCTTGCTCGAAGGCCCGGCGGCCCTGTTCCCGAAGCTTGCCCTCGATTTGCGAGGCTTCTTCACCGGCATTAGCGAGAGCGGATAAAGCTTCGTGGGCCTCGGTGATTCCCGGCGCCATTTTCTGTTCAAGCTGGCCTGAAAACCGATCGATCACGCTCTGTGCAGCATTTTGGAGGGCGGGTTCGATCTGCTGCGTGCGCTCGGCGATCAGTTCATCGGCGCGGCGGGCTATTTCGTCAGAACGTGTGGAAGCGATTTCGTCCAGACGTTGGCGGGTCCGCTCGACGGTGGATTGCGCCCCGGTGACGATCTCATCGAGCGACGCGCGAAGATTCGAGGCCCGCGTGTTGGCTTCTTCGGTGGCTCGAGCCAGCGCGGCTTGGGACGCCTCGCTCAATTTAGCGTCCAAGGTCTCCGAAGCATTTGTGACGACAGATTCAAATGCTTCGTTCAGCGTCTGCTTCGCCGCAGCCGCGTCGGATCGCGCCTGCTCCAGGGTGCGGCTGTGGACGTCTTGCGCCGCTTCTTCCAGACTGTGTTTCCACTGGTCGAGTTGCTGTTGCGCGGCCTCGGGATTCGCCAGAATCTGGAGCGACGGCGACGCGGCTTCGCGCTCCGCAACGATTCGCGCGACCGCTTCTTCCACGGTCTGCTTGAGATTTTGCGTGGCCGCTTGCGCCGCCGCTTGCTGGGCCGCGTCGGCGGCTGCGTGGCTCACCGCTTGCTGGACGGCCTGGCGAACTTTTTCGTCAAGCTGCCCGGCGTTTGTTTCGTTCGTCCTGCGAGCTTCCTCGACAATCTTCGCCGTTTGCTCGGCCGCCTGTTGGACGACCTTGCGCACGCTCGATTCCGATACGCGCTCCATCGAGACCTTGATGGCTCTCTCGACCGCGTCGTGAAGTTGCGCGTCCAGTTGCTGGCGGACGACGGTCATTTCTTCGTTGATCGCCGTCTGAGCGTCCCTGCGAAGCGACTTGTCGAGGTTTTCCCGGACTTCGCCGGCGATCTTCGCCATTTGGCGCGCGAGGGTGGCTTGCGTCTCCGCCGAGGGTGCGGGTTCGGGCACGACGTGAATTTTGCTCTCTGCGGGCGCGATCGGTGCCGCTGGCGTGACCGGTGATGCCGCCCTCGGTGCCGGAGGTGCGACAGTCGGCACCCTAAACTCGGGCCGATGTTCCGGAGCGGGCTGGCCGGGTTTCGATTCGGCCGCTGCTGGCTTCAGTTCGGGGGCGGAAGCTTGCTCAAGAGCGTCGGCCGCCTGAGGCTCCTCGCCGGGGACGGGGAACCAATCGTCAGGTGGAAACGCGATCCCCCAAACATTTCCGGCAGTCTCGAACTCCAAGCCAATTTGAAACAGTTCGCGCACCGCGCGGGGGCGCTGGACCCAGATGACTCGCCCGACAAGCGTCCGGCGAGGCGCTCCAGCCTCGGGGCGCGGAATTTCCAGGGTTACGGTCGAGTTCTTGGGAACGTAGTGCTTCGACTGGTACTTGCAGCCGTGGCAGTTGACCATCACGGTCGTGGTTCGCTCTTTGAACGGCTGGCCGAGCGCATCGACACCCGTGACCGTGATTGGCACGGCCTGCACAATCCGTGTGCTTCGACGCTTCTGCGCGCCGGGATCTTCCGATGGCAAGGAATCGACCACAGGGCCTCCGACTATCGATGTCCAAGGGTAGCATCGCGGCTTTCCCGCGGTCGAGCACCTGTCAGAAGCTGTACGAAAGGGTTACTTCGAGGCACTGGTTCAACGGGAGCAGGGGCGACAGCCTCGCTGCGGCGAATTCTGTAGTGCTCGAAATGATGTCGCAGCGCCGCCGCACTTCGGCTAGAATCAAGGTTCCCGCCCGCTTGGTTCCCTCACTATCTTGCGATTGACAACTCACCGAGGCGGAATGCGCAAGTGGATCGTTGTGGCCGGGATCACCGTGGCGGCCCTGCTGGTGGCATACATCGTGACCTTGCACGTCATGGCACCAAAGCTGCGCGCGATGGCCCGAAAAGAGGTGCAGGAGCGTCTGCAGACGCACTTCAAGAGTTCGGTATACATCGACAACTTTGACGTGACGTTCTATCCGCGTATCCATGTGGTTGTGTACGGGCTTGTCCTAAGGCACAACGGACGCACCGATATTCCGCCGTTGATCCAGATCCGGCGTATGTCGTTCTACACGACGTTCTCAGGATTGCTAAGAGACCGGCCGGAGATCGGTACCGTCGAGCTTGACGGCTTGCAGATCCATACTCCGTCACGAACACCGGGTGGTCCGCCGCTGATTCACGGGACGGATCAGGATCTCGCTCAAAAATACCCCATCGTGATCCGCGAGATACGCGCCGATGACGCCCTGCTCGTGTTGCTGCGGAAGGACTCGGACGAGCCTCCCAATCAATTCGAGATTCATCATCTCGTGATAAATGATTTCGCCTTTGACCGGCCGGCGGCTTTTCATGCCTTGCTGACGAATCCGAAACCGCGAGGATACATTCATTGCGACGGCCAGTTCGGGCCATGGCGTGCAGACGAACCCAGCGAGACGCCCGTCAGCGCCGACTACACCTTCTTCAACGCGGACCTCGGGACGGTCAAAGGATTGCGGGGCATTCTTTCCTCGACGGGCAAGTTCGGCGGCCCTCTTGATTACCTCAAGGTGGAAGGATCGACAGACACGCCCGACTTCGGGCTGCGGACGTCCGCCCATCCAATGGCACTGCACACGGATTTCTCGGCGATCGTCGACGGAACGAACGGCGATACGGTACTCACGAAGGTTACGGCGAAATTTCTCCACACGACACTCGTGACCCACGGGGAAGTGGTCGACGTTTATCCCAAGATCAAAGGGCGAACGATCGCTCTGGACGCCGTCTCGGATGATGCACGGATCGAGGATTTGCTGGCGCTAGCGGCGAATTCCGACCAGTCGGTGATGAGCGGCTCGGCCGAACTGAAAACCAAAATACTGATTCCTGAGCGCGACGAGGATCTCGTAGACCGTTTGCAGCTGGACGGGCAATTCGGACTCGGCAAGGTGCACTTTACGAGTTCCAGTGTGCAGGGCAAGATCGACTCGCTCAGCCGACGCGGGCAGGGGAAGCCAAAAGACGAGTACATCTCCGATGAAATGTCGCATCTGGCCGGGACGTTTAAGATGGACAACGGCACGATCCGCTTTTCGGATCTGAGCTTTGGCGTTGAAGGCGCGACGATCGCGCTCGCGGGTTCTTACAACCTCGACGACGGCCAGTTGGATTTTCGCGGCAAGCTCCAATTGCAGGCAGAGTTGTCCCAGACGATGACCGGATGGAAGTCAGTGGTCCTGAAACCGTTCAACCATTTCTTCCAGAGCAAGAACGGGGGCACCGAAATCCCGATCAAGATCACGGGCACCCGTGACCATCCTTCGTTTGGAACGGACTTTCACGACAAGGCAAATACGAAGTAGGGAAAGAACTACAGATCGCGGCGGCCCTCCATCGCCTTGAGCATGGTGACTTCATCGGCATACTCGAGGTCCGAACCAACGGGTATGCCCATGGCGATGCGCGTGACGCGGGCACCCAGCGGTTTGATCAATTTCGAAAGGTAGACGGCGGTTGCTTCACCTTCGGCGGTGGGATTCGTCGCAATGATGATTTCCTCGACCGTGCCGCCTTTGAGGCGTTCGATGAGGCTCTTGATCTTGAGTTGATCCGGGCCGATGCCTTGCAGCGGCGAGAGCGCGCCGCCCAGAACGTGATACAGGCCGCTAAACTGGCGCGTTTTTTCCACGGCTTGAATATTCGTGGCCTCTTCGACCACGCAGATCAGCGCACGATTGCGCGTCGCGCTGGCGCAGAAAAGACACGGATCGGCGTCGGTGATGTTGTTGCAGATGGAGCACTCGCGAACTTTGTCTTTTGCTTCTCGAATTGCGTCCGAAAGGCCCATCGCCCGTTCGCGATCAACGCGCAGCAGGTAGAACGCAAGCCGCTGCGCCGTTTTCTGCCCGATGCCGGGCAAGCGTTTAAGTTCGTCGATCAATCGCGAGACGGAAGGCGCAAAATCAGGCATTCGAGTTCACCTTGCCAGGATTATTGCAGAGTCCCGTAGGGTTCGCTAGGCGTGAAACGCAAAGCGCGGTCCAGCCGTCCCAGAAGTCAGCGCTTCGTTGCGCAAGGGGCGTGGCAGAGTTAGAATCAGGCGCCTTGCCGACCGGCGCTCGAGCCGGCTTCCAAAAAACTATCCTAAAGACGAGCGAAAAAAAGGGGAGGAGAGACGGAATGCGAATCAAAGGTACAAAACCGCTCATCGCTTTAACATTCTTGCTTGCCGCGGGTGCGGTTCCGGCTGTTGCACAACAGGGTGGGGGAGGTGGCGGACGCCCGATGATGGGACCTCCGCTGCAGCTCACCAGCCCCGCGTTTGCCGATGGAACCACGATTCCCGACAAATACACCTGTTCGCCCGACGGAAAGAGCATGACGGCGCCAGTCAATATGACGTCGCCGCCGCTCGCTTGGACGAACGCGCCGGCCGGCACGCAAAGCTTTGTGCTTCTGCTGCATGATCCCGACGCGCACGCGCGCAAGGCTTTCGACGACATCACGCACTGGATGATTTTCAACATTCCGGGAGACGCAACGGGGCTTCCCGAGGGTGTTAAGGCGGACTCGACAGTGGGCGTCCAAGCCGCCAACATCACGGGCCAGCCGATGTTCTTCGGGCCCTGCGCGCCCGCGGGACCCGCGCATCACTACACGTTTGAGTTATTCGCGCTGGATACCAAGCTCGATTTGCCGAAGGGCGCCAGCCGCGATGACGTCCAGAAAGCTATGGACGGCCACGTTCTCACTGGAACTGTGTTGATTGGATTGTTCCATCACGACGCCAGCTTCCACATGGGGCCGCCCCCTCGGCAATAGTCTGTCGAGCGGGTTGGTAGAATCAGAAACGGCGGAGCCTTTCGCGGAATTTCAGGCGAAAGGCTCCGCCGTTTTGCTTTTTCGCGCGATGCGGAGCGAATTACATGGGCGGGCAGAAAACGAATTCGGCGAAACAAGCTGGATTGAATTCAGGTGGGAAACTTAGAAAAGGCCGGGGATCTTCATGCCCATGATTCCAGGCAGGCCGCCCGTAAGGTCTTTCACCTGCTTGGAAAGCTCTTCGTCCACGCGCCGGTTGGCCTCATTTACCGCGGCCAAAACCAGCTCCTGAAGCATTTCCTGATCCTTGCTCTTGAAAACGTCCGGCTCGATGCGCAGCTCGGTCAGCTGTTTCTGACCGTTCATTTTCACGCAGACCATGCCACCGCCGGCCGATGCCTCGACGGAAAGCCCATCCAGCTGCTTTTCGAGCTTCTCCTGCACCTGCCGGAACTGCGCGAGCATTTGTTGTAGCGCTTTTACTTCCATGCTCTAGTCCTCGCTCGGGTGCTTCACTCGTGAAATCCGTCCTCCGAACTTTTCGAGCATCGCTCGAACGATCGGGTCCTGCTCGAGCCGCGCTTGCAATTCCGAGCCGCGGCTCGTTCCCGTTCGAACCGAGTCCAGTTTAACACAGACACGAAGCGACTGGCCGACGACTTGATTTACGGCTGTGCGCAAACGTTCCATCGCTTCACGCGGCAACATCTCCGTGAGCGCGCGATTCTCCGGAGAGAAGAAGAGCCTGAACTCGCCGCCTTCCATTTCGCAACGCGTTGCTTGTTCTAGAAACGACGAAAGCAGCCTTGATTCCCGTAGAGCAGTCTTGATCGCTCCTAGTTGTACTGCCGAGAGACCGTCGCCTGCGTCTTCCGCCGCGCGCGCGACGATGCGAGGCGGGGCAGTCGGCACAGGCGCGGCGGCGCGCGCCCTTGGCGCCGGAGGAACAGTGGTGGACGGCGCGACTGGTGCTGTCGCGGTTGGGTCAGGCGCCATGCGAACCGCAGCAGCACTCGAGGATGAGGACGCAACCGCTTGCGCGGCCGACGTCGCACGCGGCAGTGTGTGGGAGTCCGGCCGCGCCGGTCGCGGGCGCGATTCGCCGTGAAGTTCGGCGAGGGCCTCTTCCAGCGGCGCGAGGCGTTGCGCGTTGATCAAGCGCAGTAGGCCAAGCTCAAGATGCAGGCGCGGATCGGGCTTGCGCCGGAGATCATCGTCGGTTGCCAGGAGAATATTGAAAAACCGCGTGAGATCTTCTTCGCCGAACTGCGTGGCTTGTTCCGCGAGGCGAGGACGTTCGTCCTGCGGTGCGGCCACAAGGTCTGAATCGGCGCCGCATACACGCATGACGAGTAGGTTTCGGAAGTGACGGATGGCTTCGCGGCAGAAGTGCTGCAGATTTTGGCCGTCGGCAATGAGGCGGTGGATCAGTCCGAGGGCGCGCTCGGCCGATTGCGACGCAATTGCTTCGACGAGACCATCCAGCACGCTTTCGGCAACGACGCCGAGAAGCTCGCGCACTTGCGCGTCGGTGATCGTTTCGCCCGCATACGCAATCACCTGCTCGAGCAACGACAGCCCGTCGCGCATGCTGCCTTCGGCCGCGCGCACCAGCACGGCGACGGCCCCCGAGTCGATCCGGCGGTTTTCCGCTTTGGCGATCCGCTCGATCTCTCCCGCGATCTCCTGAAACGTGAGCGAGCGAAACTGGAAAAGCTGGGCGCGCGATTTAATCGTTTCGACGAGATCCTCAGCCCGTGTGGTCGCTAGGATGAATACGACTCGCTCGGGCGGTTCTTCGAGCGTCTTCAGAAGCGCATTTGAGGCTTCGTCGGTGAGCTGATGAGCCTCATCGAGGATAACGACCTTGTAGCGGCTTGAAGCCGGCGCATAGCGAACCATTTCGCGGAGTTCGCGAATCTGATCGATGCCTCGATTGGAGGCCGCGTCGATTTCGAGAACGTCAAGCGAAGTCCCGGCGGAAATCTCGCGGCACGAATCACATGTGTTGTCGGGATTGATCGTAGGGCCATTCACGCAATTCAGCGCCTTCGCAAGAATGCGGGCCGCGGTCGTCTTTCCCACCCCTCGGACGCCGGAGAAAATGTACGCGTGCGCCACGCGATTCGATTCGATGGCGTTCGCGAGCGTCTTCGTCACGTGCTGCTGCCCGACGATCTCGCTGAACGTTTGCGGGCGATACTTACGCGCGATGACTTTATAGCTCATGAAAGAGTTCTTCGTGTCCTCGCCTAGCCGGCCTCGGGTGCGATGAGAGGAACTTCGGGTACTCCGCGGCACACGAAACTGGCCCGCTACCGTTGCTCCCTTCCGGGCCTGGCGGGGTTTGCGGGGAATCGTTGCACAGAGCCCGAAGTTCCACCGAACGGCGGTCCGCGCTGCGAGTTTTTCTTGTGGCACGACCGCTTCGCGGAGTCTAGCACAGCGTCCCGCGCCGCGAAAGGCGACGGCCTTCGCGCCAGCAGTTTCGGAAGTTTAGTGGTGCCGAGCTCTGAGGAGCCGTTTTCGACCTGAGTAATGCGCTGGGACAAGCGCGCGTTGCGGTCGCGACCTATTTTCGCGGGTGAATTTTGCTATTTCGAGACGCCCGTGCGATCTGCCGGGCTCGGCGTGGAAAAATTCACGGGTACCGTGAAGCGACCCCGCCGATCTCAAGTGGAATCGGTGACGACTGGGATGGATAGGCCGAGAACCAGAAGACGGTACAGGTCAATGGCGGTGCGCGCCGGATGCGACCCGCGATGCAGATAGCGCAAACGATAGAGCCGCTCCAGTGTGAGACTCAAACAGGTCAGCAGCCACACAATGAGCAGGCTGCGTTCGTGATGATGACGAATGTGCTCGAGTCCGTAGCGATTCTTGGCATCGTTGAAGCCTTCATTTTCGATCTGCCATCGGCTCTTCGCCATGGAGTACAGGCAGCGGCTGCTCACTTCACGCGGAGAGAAATTGCTGAGCCAATAAGCCTCGACAACTTCGCCGTTCCGATGATGTTGGCGGTACCGAATGACGCGCACGGTGTCCCACTGCAACCCTTCCCAAGGATCGAAGTCGCCTGCATCCCAGATCTCCACACGATCGGTGCCCTCGCGAAAGACGAGGTCCGGCGGTCGGGAGCGGAAGCGCCGCTCGGCTGCGCGAGATAATTCGGGCAGATTATCTTTCAGCCGGGCGACTACCGACCAACCCACTTCTGCTGCGACATGCAGAAAGGGGGCGGTGGCAAATCCTCCGTCGACCACCACGTAATCAATGAAGCGCGCCCCCAGGTTCGCGCGCACGCGACGCAACAGGCGCTGTCCCGCTGCATATTCGCTGTCTCCCGGCCCATAGGGCTCGACATCCACCGGTAGGGTGAGGTCACCACCAACCACCGCAGCCAGGACGAGGTGATGACGATAGCCAAGGATCTCTTGCTGAGCATTGCGGTAGGGACGGCACAAGGAACATCCTGACTTTCGCCGTCGTCCGCCGGTCGTGCCGTCCAGGGCCAGACCGACGAAATGGCAGTCCTCGAAAGCCTTGTTGCGCTTGGCGCGGTGGAGCACCGCGGCCAAAGCAGCCCGCGTGGGTGCTGGATCTAAACGTTCGGTGAAATACCTCAAAGCATCGTCGCCGAACGTCCGGCTAATGCTTAGGTTCCTCCGCGCTTTCGATCCCACCAGCGACTCAAGGGCCAGGAAAGCCCATTGCCGCAAGATCGTGCCCAGGACCATCGACCACAACAGATCTTTGGCTGAAATCTTGTGGCTGGCACGCCCATCGCCAGGAGAGCGGAAGTAAGCCGACAAATGAAGGTGCTGGATGACGAATTTCCATACCCGGCGTGGGGTAGGGTTCCTCAGGAGCGCTTCCTGTTTTTCTTACGTTGCTGGCGCGCCAACACCAAAAGCTCGGCGTTGGCGGCCAGCACTTCGCGCACGGCATCTTGAAATTCGCGCCCGGCGGAGACGCGCCGCTCGACCTCCTCCACCCAATCCCGGGGGATACGCTCCACACGGCGCCGGCCTTTTCTCATGAACGTGAGTGTCCAGGCCTCGTGGCCCTTCTCGTGAGCGCAATGGCAGCGAGGATTCCCGCAGCGGGTGAAACTGCGGGTGAGGGTTCCGGGCAACAGATCGGGTGGGATCGGGAAACGGCCGAGCAGATGAAATTTGTGTTGACGAAGACGAGCGGCCTGAGGGCCGCGAGGTTCTTGTTGCATATTGTAGAAATAATACTACAAGTTATTAATAAAATACAAGCTTTTTCTGAACGCGAAAATAGGACGTAGTTCCTCCACCGCCTCAGCTCAAAGGGAAAGGCCCATTCGTCAGGTCGGATTCACGCAAGGTACTGCTTACCTTCCGAGATAGCTGCCTTCGCGCTTCGCGTGCAGTTGGTTCAAAGGCGTACACGCATCGCGAAAGGAACATTCTGCAGGCAAACGACGCTTGCGGGTCGGCGCCAAGTCGTTTTATTTCTTGAGCGGTCGGCAACGTGCTTTGGCACGGCTTCTGCAGCCTGCTGGAGTGGAGGTTCGACGTGGATTTTCACTGAAACAAGAAACGGAAAGCATCAGCACCTATCGGGTGAAAGTATCCGGGTGGGACGCATCCGACGCTTTCTTTGTCGAAAAGACGACGCTGGATTGGAGCGGAGGCGACGAGAAGGAGATCAGTCTCGGGTCGGCTCTGCGGGTGAACGCCGTGGTGTTCGTGCGCTTGCTGCAGCAATTCGGCAAGATCAGGGGTTTCCCCATTGCCTACCGGGCCTACCGGCCTGCCACTGTCAAGCCCGGCGAGAATGGGCGAACGCTCGCGCAACTCGCCAGGTTGCACCCGCGCGCCCCGTTTAAGGGGGAGGAGAGCTTGTCGGGCGAATCACGGAGCAAAGTGGCTTAACACTCGCGAATTTCAGCGCGGCGTGGTGAATTGGGTGCCGCGTCGTTCCTCTTTGAGACATTTGAGACCTCGGTTGCAGTTCGGAACGATCTACGACCTGTCGACGGGCGTGCTAGCGTTGGGAAACGCGGCGCATCCGAGATTGCAGATTTTCACTCCCCGACCAACGCACACAATTTGGACGCCTTAGACGCGCCGGCCTGCTCACCGAAGAGCGCGAAGCAGACGACATCCCATAGCTATCCAAAGCAAGGCGCGAGGTGAAGGTACACCGTGGCGCCACCTGTCGACGTGACCGCGCGCGAAGGACAGACCCTTCGTCTATTTCAGTTGCCGCTCGAGGTGTACGACGCGTTGTGCAACAGCGACGCGGGAAGCGATACGCTCGAATCCATGCGCACCAGCATCCCTGTTTGCGCCGGCAATTCGATTTCGCCCCCCTTCTTGGCCACGACGTAAGCTCCTCCGCCCACCAGACCGAACACGGTGCCACGGAGAACGTGACTGAAGATCAAACCCGCAGTGGAACCGCCCGCCGTTCCAATCGCAACGTCCTCGACATCTCCCCTGATGCTCTGGCGCTGCTGGACAACTTCGCCCTCGACGGTTTTGAGGTCCTTGCGCTGTTTGGCTGCGTCCGTTCCGTTATAGATTGAGAGGATGCTCATTCTGACAGGAAAAATGCGACTCTGGACCTCGATCGAGTTGAAGATCAAGTTCATGGACGCTCCGCCGCGGAACATTGAAAAAAGTTTCGGGCGGTCGACGGCCGAAATCGTTCCGTGGACGATCGCGCCGGCGGGCAAAATCATCTGGCTGCCGGCAAAGACAGGCTCGGCGACAACGGCCGTAAACGGGTCGCCATCATGAGCGACGCGGGTGCTGAGGCCGTTGACTAACGTGAGGCGTACCTGGGTACCGGGAATCAATTCATTCGACTGGGCGTGAACTGCCGGGGTCAAGGATAGAGCGACCAGGACCGCGGCGCAGAGCGCAACGAGAGACTTCATGAATCCTCCTATTTGCCGGAAGCGCATTGCTTCGGCGCGAATGGACCTGAAACAAAGAGTCGAATGAACTCTTAGATTCGGGTGAAGACTGGGATCAGCACCGCAGGGAATGCGAGCCTGTCTCCAGATGCCCCCGGATCGTCGGGGGTGCCGCTGGCGCAGCGGTATGGGCGCGGAGGACGCACCCGTAGCTAGGGTATACCAGAAAACTCCGGCGGCTGGCTGGAAAATTGGACTGCTGTTCCTCCCGATGCTTGCTTCGACTAGGCGCTGTGGATTAACTCTTTGGCGTACGACCTTGAAAAGCCCCCCCAATCGCGGCTTCCGCTCATACAGGCTTTCACCGTGGACAACACATCGCCAGCGACCTTCCATTGCGTGATTTTACGAGCCGTCGCCCGTCCTAAACTCACTCTTTTAGAACGAGTCACATCGGAACAGGGTGGCGGCGAGGCGGGCGTTCGGGTTAAGATGTTGGTTTCCCGGAGAAGCCATTGACGCTGACGAACATTCAGGGTTTAAACGACGGGGGGAAGACACTTGTGCGCGTGCGGCCGAGAGGATTTTGTGCCGGCGTCGTGCGGGCCGTCGACATCGTGGAACTCGCGCTGGAAGCGTACGGGCGGCCGGTCTATGTGCACCACGAGATCGTTCACAATCGCTATGTTGTGGATCAGTTGCGGCGGCGAGGCGCCATTTTTGTCGAGGCGATCGAAGAAGTACCGGTCGGTGCAGTACTGGTGTTCAGCGCCCACGGTGTGCCGCCGCGTGTCCGCAACGAGGCGAAAGAGCGGCAGCTCCGGGTGATCGATGCTACCTGTCCGCTCGTCACCAAGGTCCACCTCGAAGCGCTCAAGTTTGCGCGCGAAGGACGAACGCTCGTACTCATCGGCCATCGGGATCACCAGGAAATTGTTGGTACGTCGGGTGAAGCGCCCGACCGGACCGTCGTAGTGGGCAGCGTCGAAGAAGTGGATAGCTTGGAAGTCCCCGATCCGTCGAAGCTCGCTTTTCTCACGCAGACCACGCTTTCGCTTTACGACACTCAGGAGATTGTGGCGCGGCTCCGGCAGCGTTTCCCGAAGATTGCGGGGCCGGCCTCGGATGACATTTGTTACGCGACGCAAAACCGGCAGGAAGCAGTGGAGGCTCTCACCCGCGAGGTGCAGCTGATCCTTGTCGTTGGCTCGGCGAACAGTTCGAATTCGAATCGCCTGGTGGAAGTTTCCAAGCGTGCCGGCGTGCCGGCGCGCTTGATCGAAGATGCCGGTGATATGGATGCATCGTGGTTCGAGGGTGTGACGTCGCTCGGTTTGACCGCTGGCGCTTCCGCGCCGGAGATTCTCGTCGAACAGGTGAGCCAGCGCCTCTCGGCGCTCGGTTTCACGAATCATCGCGACCTGGATTTAATTCGAGAAGATGTGCGTTTTACCCTTCCGCCGGAATTGGCTGCACGGCAGGAGCGAGCGGCGAACTGAGCCATTTTTCGCTCAACGGCCGCGCCGAGACGGCAAGGAGCGTATGAGTGGCGGTCAAAATCGTCCGCCAGCCAAATAAAATCGCACTGCTGGGCTCACCCACGAGTGCGGCTGCAATGTCGTCGGGCCACGAAGGCGCTCCTGCTGCGCTCCGCGCGGCGGGGCTGGTGGATGGGCTTCGCTCGATCGGCTACGAAATTACGGATCTCGGTGACGACCCTCCTCTGGCATTCAAGCCCGATGATGAAAGCCCGCGCGCACGAAACATCTCGGGGGTGCTTGCTTCACTTGAAAACTTGAAGCCGCGAGTGGAACAAGCGGTCAAGTCCACCGCACTTCCCTTGATTTTGGCGGGTGATTGCTCCGTCGTCCTCGCTACGGTTGCAGGCTTGCGCCGCTATTTTCGTCACGTGAGCCTGATCTATATGGATCGCGACGTGGATTTGAACACACCGGCGACGACACCCTCCGGGTGTTTGGACGGTATGGTGATTTCCCATATCACGGGGCGCGGCGCGGCCGAGTTGGTGCGGTTCTGGGGTGAACCGCCGCTTGTTCGAGATCCGGATATCGCGCTATTCGGCGTGGATCGCGTTGATCCGGCGGAAGAAGAAGTACTGCGGAGCTCGCCGTTACGCCGCTACCTGGCTGATGAAGTCAAACGCATGGGGCCGGCGGCAGCGGCACAGGCCGCCGTTGAGCGCATTCACGGCAAGGGTTACGAATGCGTCCTGCATTTCGACGTCGATGTAATCGCGGATTTCCAAGCGACCGACTATCCAGGGGTTGGTGGATTGAGCCTTGAAGACGTGCGTGAGGCGCTCGAAGTCTTCGCGCGCCAAAAGCACCTCGCGGCGATTGAAGTGGCGGCTTACAACCCCCTCAAGGATCCTGATGGCAATGGGGCTGCCCTCATTGTCGATCTGCTTGTGGACGTTCTCGGCAAGCGCCTGGAAGCCTTGCAAACAAAGGCGTCGATGGAAGAGACCGCGACCCCCGTTTCCGCAGAAGTAGAGCACTCCGCTCCGAACCACTCGGAGAAAGGGGTGTCGTCCGACCGGCCGCCGGAGGTGGCAACCCGGTCGGGCGGCGAACCTGAGCGACTGTCGGTAACTCCCGGTGAAGCACGGTCGTCCGCGGATACCGACGCGCCTTCCTCACCGGAATCTTCTGACCAAGATCAAAGCGAAGAGCAATCCGCAAATCCGGGAGATACCGGCGATCCCCCGGCCTGAAGTTTTGCCGTTCCTCGCCATTCCTAAAATGAAATCATATCCTGAAGTCATCATCTTCGACGTCGATGGCGTGCTTGTGGATGTGCGCGGCTCGTTTCACCGGACTGTGATCGAGACGGTGCGATTTTTTACGGGCAAACGCGTAACACGCGCGGAGCTGCATCACTGGAAGAGCCAATCGGGATTCAACGATGACTGGAAACTCTCCACCGCATGGATACATTCGCTGGGCGGCCAAGCCCCTTACGAAGAAGTGAAAAGCAAATTCGTGCAGCTCTACTGGGGAGGGAAGGGGAAAGGGAACGTGCTGCGCGAAAAGTGGCTCCTTCCGCCCACCACGCTGCGCCGCCTCGCGGCTCGATCGGAATTGGCGCTTTTTACGGGGCGCGTCAGGCAGGAAACAGACTACACACTCGGACGCCTCAAAGTCCGCGAATTCTTCCGGCAGATCGTCACCGCCGAAGATGTAAAGCATCTGAAGCCACACCCGGAGGGCTTGCTTACGATCCTCGGAGGACGCGATCCGGGATGCGCTTTGTATTTAGGCGACAACATTGACGACGCCCTCGCTGCCCAAGCCGCCCATGTCGCATTTGCAGGTGTTCTGCCGCAGAGCCGCCAATCAAGCGGGGCGCGTCGCGACATGTTCCTCAAGCTCGGAGCCGCAGCAATACTGAAGGACATTCACCAGCTCGAGCCGTGGCTCAAAGAATACGGCTTCGCGCCAGTTGGCGGAAACGTTACCTCGCGAAGAAGATAGGACCGAGGGGCAGTGCCAAACAGGACACCGGTACCATTGCTCAAAGCTTGGCAGGGCGTCATGATTTATGAGGCGACCGCTACGCCCAACGACGATGGCCCCAAACACTCCCGATAGTGCTCGAGCTGCTGCTGCCCGCGCCTTTGTCCGTAGCTTGAACATTCTGCTGAAGTTTGCCCGAATGTATGATTTCGGACACCCGCGCACCGCAAGACAGTACGAAACTGCTTGGAGTGAATTGCGTGCTGCCATCGGCCCGGATGACCAAGCCGGCTTGTTGTTGGCTGCTTCGGGCGACCGGTTGTTGCTCGATGGTACTCCTCTTGATTCGGCCGCTGCCGAGAAGAGTTTTGCTCGCATGTTGTCGACCGCTGGGATCGCCAGCATTCATTTCTCGCCCAAGATCACGCAGGCGAGCTTGGCGCGCTTCGTCCGAGGCTTCCCGACAAGTTCCAACACCAAGCCCACACAACTGGCGGAACAGTTGAAGGCTGCGCTCGACGGCGACCCCCACGTGCACGTCAACGAAGTCTGCTTTGTGCCGGCGGATTCTGCCGTGGCGAAGACCACGGTTGCCGCGCAGCTTGCGGCTCGGACCTTGGGAATGAACGCCGAGCAAACGGACAAGCTTCTGAACGATCCCGAGAAGCTGCTGCAATTGATTGTCGCTGCCGAAGGCACGAAGAGCGACGGTCGCAGCGGAACCGACGGCGGCACCGGGAGCGGTGGTTCTGGAGGGAAAGGACCGGGCACTGCCGGTGGCACGGGCTGGTTCACCGGCCCATCTGGCGGCGGTGGGACTGGCCGCGGCACTGGGTCAGGGGCGCCCGGCGGAGGACCTGCGGGCGGATCTGATGGTCGTGCGGGTGGATTTGGGGGTTCGTCCGGTAGCGGCGGCGGGCCAGGGACGCCCAGCGGAGGATTTGCGGGGGGATCCGGTGGTGGCAGCGGCGGCGGTTTCGGAGCACCCAGCGGGAGATTTGCGAGCGGGTCGCGTGACGCCGTGGCTGGTGGGTCTGGCAGCGGCTCAGGCGGTGGCTTGTCATCAGGGCTAGGTAGTGGGTCCGGCACCGATGCCTCGGGCGCTCCGGGAGGAGGAGCAAGCAGCCGCGGCCACTGGATGGATGCTCTGGACGAGTCATCGAGCAAGGGCGTCATGTCTGGCGCGCAGGAAAGTGCAGTAAGAAGCGGAACGGGTAGCGGCGGTGGCACAGACACGTACAGTGGCGGTGTCGGTCTGGCGGGATCGGGTGGCGGCGCCAGTGCTCGGGAATACCTCAGCGGCGTCGCTGACCACGCTGTGGTTCCCAGTGGCCAACACGGAGGCGGGGGTCCGGCGACCGGTGCACCGCAGAGCGGCGGATCTAACCTAACCGCATTCGGAGAGGCGGTCGGTGGTGCCTCCGGCGCGGATGTTGCTCATGGAACGCAGGGTGGCTCTGGAGTTTCGAGCGCATTTGGACTTGGCACCGGTCCGTCGGCCCGGTGGACCCACGCGTCTTCAGCCATTCGAGGTAATCGATCGGCCCGCAGCGCACCCGGCGCAATGGCTGTCGAGACGGGCTTGATGACCTTGCAACAGGACGAACTGCAGGGAATTCTCCAGATGTTGGCGCAGATCGCCCGAACGAACGACGCGACCAAAGACAACCTCGACGCTTCGTCCTTTCAGTCGCGCCTTTCCGCATTGCCACGACGCGCCCGCTTCACGGTCAGCCAGGCACTGGCAGCGCTCGCAGCGCAGGCGCCTACCGAAACCTCGGACAAGCCCACCCTTCTAAAGCTGGCCGAAAACATTGCAGTCCGTTTTGCGATGGAGCGCTACCAAAAAGGGGACGTGAAGGTCGACGCCGTGCGGCAGTTGTTGGACGAAATGAGTGGCGAACTCGATGGACTGCGCAAAATTCTCGGTGTTTACGAACAGCGCATGAAACGTGCCGGCCTCGACGTTGGATCGCACGTAGACGGCATGGCTCAGGAGTTTTGGTCCCTGATTTCGGACGACAAAAGGAAGGCCATCATTGAGTCCGGCGACATCTGGTGCGTTCCGGCTCCCAAAATCCGTGAATACGTAGAGCAACTGATGTCGCGTGGCGAAACGGCTGCGGCCGAGAAGGTTCTGACCAGGTATACGAGTTGCCTCTCGGACAAGTCTACCGAGGCCCGCCGCCAGGCCGTTATCGGTATTGCCGAGCTTGCGCCGACTTACGCGAAGAGCGACGAGAAGCTTTTCATGAGCACCATGCGCGAAATTGGACTGCGGCTCGTCGACGAAACGGATTCGGAACTCCAAAGCCTCATCGGGGCGGCATTTGTCCGCTTGTCGCAGGAAGCGCAGAAGAATCGCTCTTACGGGGTTATTCAGCGTTCGGTTGAAATGCTCAACTACATCGAGTCGGAACGGCCGGGAGCGGCAAAAAATCTGCGGCCGCGCATCGGAATCGAAAACCACCTGCCCGAGTTCATTGACGAATCGATGCGGGCGGGCAATGTGCCGGCTGGGCTGAAGGATCTGCTGCGGCGGCTGCCCCAGCAAGCATCCGAGCAGATCGCCTCGCGGTTCGGCCGCGTCGGTTTCCGCGAGGACTGCGAACTCCTGGTTTCGATGATGGAGGTCCTGGGTCCCGAGGGTCTCGATCACTTGCGCGCCCAGCTCCGGAGGGGCAGCCCCAGTGATGCGATCGACACTGTGGGCATCCTGGTTCGATTGGATCGAGAAACCGTCGAGCGCGTTCTGCCCGACCGCATGAAGGAATGGAAACGGATCGCGCACGACCGGGTCGTTCGTCAAATTGCCGTCAGCGGCGCGCCCGATTACGGTCGGCTGCTCATCGAGATTTTTGACCTTCTGGACTCACTCGTCCAGCCGCTGGCGATTGATGAAATCGGAATGAGCGGGGAAATATCGGCCGACATGCGGCTCCTCAGAATCGCGGAAGGAGACTTGCCGAACGGATCGACCGAGTACCTGCGCCTCAAAGCCATTGAGGCTCTCGGGCGTCTTCGCACATCGAATGCGGAAGCAGTTTTGAGGAAAGTTGCCGAGTCGAAGAAGGCCTGGCGCTGGGCCAATCCATCGGAATTGCGCCTGGTGGCCGCACAGGCTTTGGAGAAGATAGATCCCGACTGGGCGCGCCATTTCATTCCTCAAAGCGACTTGAGCGTTGCCGAACTCTCGATCGAAATCCTCGATCGCGACCCCAATTCGTCCGCCATTCGCCAGCGACGCTACCCGAGGCTGCGGCTGGAGCGCCCGGTGCAGGCGACCGCGGCTAATCTCAAGGAAAACTTCCGGATGGAGATTCCTGAGATGGCGCTCGGTGGTGGCGTCGCGCTCTGCGAACAGAGCCTGCATCCGGGCAGCGTCGTCGACATGCGCCTGAATGCCGGCGCCAAAATCGTCAGGGCGCAAGCGATCGTACGCGACGCGAACACGCAAGCGCGTGCGTTCGAGGTGGTCGACATGGATCTCGAGGAGCGCTCCAAGCTGCGCAAGCTGCTCGTACAGTTGGGCAACGCCCTGAAACAGACGACTTCACAGGAACGCAATCGCCGCGGCACGCGCACGATCTTTACGAGCGGCACCTAACCAAACCCCGTTATTGGCTCACTTCCGACAACGCCGTTCGCAGTGGCTGTTTTTGCTCCCTGTCTGGCCGTAGCGCCCCCATTCGAATTGCCGTCACGACCAGTGTTCCAACCGCCACGCTTGCCAGGACGAAGAAATCGACAGGTTTCGCCCACGCCCCGATAAATCCGATCAGGCCGAACAACGCCGTCGCGCCATAGCAGACGAGGGCAACCGCGCGCGGCGATGCTCCGCGCGCCCGTAGCAGATCGTAGAAATGTCGCCGGTCGCCGCAGAAGGGCGACGCTCGACCTCGTATCCGGCGAATGACCGCCAGAGTTATGTCAAGAAGAGGAAGCCCGGCCACCACGAAAGGGAAAAACGGTCTCGGCCCTGTTGCGAACGGCGAGCGATAGAAACTGAGGCTCAGGAACCCGATCGAGAGGCCGATCGCAGTGCTCCCGGAGTCGCCGAGGGAAATTCTGGCGGGAGGGAAGTTGAAGATCAGAAAGCCCGCGCAGGCGCCTGCCAGAGTCCATGCGACTGCCGGCGCGAGGTGATCGCCCGGGGGCCAGGGAAGTAACGCGTAGGTGATGGCGATAATTCCGGCGACGCCGCTGGCGAGCCCATAGGCGCCGTCCAGGAAGTCGTTCGCAACTACTTGCTCAGGGTTTTTGATAAATTGGGCGTGTCGACCCGTGTGGAGCTTGTTCTCTATTGCCTCCAGGAGCAGCAGCCTATCCCCGTCACAACGCCGATATTAAGTCGCCATTGTCCGGGGACGGCAGCCGCCCCATTCTTTCCCTGCGAACTGCATCCCATAGCGATTTCGCCTAGATAGCGGCATTGCAGCAAAGCCCTTGATACGATAGCTTTGCAAGATACTGCCCGGGTGGCGGAATGGCATACGCGGGGGACTTAAAATCCCCTGACGCTCACGCGTCGTGTGGGTTCGACCCCCACCCCGGGCACCACGCTTTCCGACTGATAATGAATCAGTTGTTGCGTCGCGGCGTTCCGTGTACCTCTCGCGTACCCCATTTTCCAAAACAACGAGTGGGTCCCGGCTCCAGGCGCGTGCCAAATCCGCTTCCAGTTGTTCCTGTCGCGACCGCACCCATGGCGAATAATGCTTCTCAGTGATTCTTACACTTTGGTGGCCTAGCAGAATCGAGACTCGCTCGATGGGTACTCCTGCAAGAAGCAACTCGACTGCGAATGTATCGCGGAAGCGGTGCGCGTGTCCGCCTGCGACCTTCGCAAGCTCGAAGAGTTTGCGTAGTCGCGTTTGCCAGCTCCGCACGATACTCTCCAGCTTGCCAACGCCGCTCCAAAAAACGAACTTTTCGGCGACTCGCGGCGTTGCCTCCAACGCCGCCCGAACAAAGTCAGGCAGGATTGTGTTGACAGGGACGCCAGTCTTCTGGGTATAGAGAAAAAGCCGATTACCTTCGATCCTATCTGCGCTGAGGCTGACCGCGTCACCGATCCGCATCCCGCTGTAACGAAGTAAGAGAACGAGGCCGCGAATGCGCCGTCCGTTTTCGATTCCATGACTCGGCATCTCCGCTTTGTATTGATCCGTCGCAGCGAGTATGCGGACCATTTCATCACGGCTAAACGGCAGCGTGGGGCAGAGAGTCACCTTCGGGGCTTTCAGGTCGAGGGCTGGATTTTCAGCTATCCACTTTCGCTTTTGCGCGAAGCGGAAGAACGCGCGCAGTCGCTCGAGTTTCTTCGCGCTCGACCGTGGGCCATCTTTCCATTCAGAACGAAACTGACTGACTTGCGTCAAGCCGAAATCTGCCAGAGCACTGAGGCCGCGCGTCTCAGCGAATCCTTGCATTTGGCGGTTCAGCAGCTTATATTTTCGCACCGTAGAGTCATTGAGTCTGCGAGCGCCTAAATCTGCTAAGAACTCCTTCCATGCGTCTTTTGTCGATGTCGGAGTCGGCTGGGACACGCGCCGACCGTCAGCCTCCCACTGCCGGACCATCTCTTGCGCTCGCTGCCAGTCGTGCAACTTCAAAGACTCACGCATCTCTCTGCCATCGAGCGTTCCGTCAACCCAGATGGGGCACTGGCAATGCCGGTGTTTCCTTCCCTTTACTCGCTGCCTGCAGTTCTTGCGGTGACGGCGATAAATCGTCAGCATGTTCGACTTCTCCTACCTGGTGCTGAACTTCGATGCCAGCCGATGATGAACGCGTTCAAGCACGGAGTGAGGAATTCGCAGCGTAACATAGCGTCTTTTGTGACGCGGACTCTGTTCTCCAATCACAAGCACGCCAGGCTCATTCTTGAAAATTTCGCGGACCTTATCAGCACTCAGATTCCACATCTCAGCGATTTCCGCCACGGCGTAGTGCCGCTCGATATGCACTGAGGTTTCGAGTTGTGACGGTACAGCCATTGCTTCTGACGACCCCCTGGACGACGGATCAGAAAAAATCCTTCT
This sequence comes from uncultured Acidobacteriota bacterium, assembly GCA_963836125.1. GTDB lineage: Bacteria > Acidobacteriota > Terriglobia > Acidiferrales > UBA7541 > Palsa-295. The sequence goes on along the minus strand of CAWIIK010000011.1, from coordinate 99,830 downwards.
CTGTTCACCTGTGGTCCCCTTCGATTGGACTGCCAGCAGTGAAGAGCACCTTGACAGGGTAGCCTGACACATGTACGCTGTCAATGGTGTATACAAACAAACTATACAGATTGCATTTTTCACCGTCGGAGCCAGCCATTGGCTGACAAACCACAACAGCAGACCCTCTCGGTCCGCATCAGCGAGGCGCTGCGCCAGCGCCTAGAGCGCGCCAAGGAGCTCGTCACGGCGAAGACGGGCGAAAGCATCTCGACCTCTGATATCGCCAAGCAACTCCTGGAGTCGTCCCGCGAGGACCGTCTCGAAGTCGTAGACCTCATGGCGGAGCCGACCAAGACTCTTCTTGAGATTCGCAGGAAAGGCGAAGCCGAACGAATTCTGTCCAAGGCGGAGTGGACCGTCCTAGCTCACTTCGTTCAGCAGGGACTCGAAGCTTTCCTCAGCGACGGTGACGGTCCGAGTCCAGGCTTCCGGGAGTCGCTGATGGCTGTCCTCGACGCGTTCCTTGCTGCGTACGAGCTGCGCAAAGGAGTTTCCACTTGGGACGAGTATTACCTCGGCAATCTTCCCTCGGACTGTCAACCGTCCAACCGCAGAACCTCTCAAGGCACGGAGAAGGTCACGCCAGAGTTCGTGCGCCAAACGGTGACCGAAACACGCCGGCGAATGGGTGAGGCGACCAAGTATCTGCCGCTCCTTGCGGGCCGCAATCTCTATGTGCTGCTCGAAGACGAGAAACTCTCCGGTGCCGACGCCTTGAATCGGGCGCTTCGCCCCTACTGGTCGAGCCTCTGGAAGCTCGCCGCGCGGGGCCATTATTACGTCAAGCATGAGCCAGTTCGCGAGGCCCCGAAAATCAGTGAGGAGCTGCTCAAGCCACAGATCCCGCCTGTCACCGAGGGCGGTTTTACCCTGTCCTTCGCGCGTGGTTACGGCAACGATTTTTCCCTGCTCTTGAGCTTCCCCGGCCCGAGGGCGCCACAGTACCCGTTTGAGCGGTATCCAGTGATCGCCGAGTTTCGGACGATGCTTTCCCTACTCACTCCAGATGGCCCTAAATCAGCTTGGAAGGGCGAGCATTTCTTCGCGTTTCGTCTTGCGTGGGAGAAGGAGACACACTTCTCGTTTCGCGCACGCGACAACGGGATCACGTTCACGTTATCCGAAGAGGAGTGGAAGGCCGTTCAAGAGCTGTTCCGCCGTGCCTGGGAAATACCCGACGTGCGGACGGCGTGGGAAGGGCTGATCCTCGAATACGGTGAGCTATGAGAAACGCTGCTTCGCAGCGGGAAATTTGTGACACGTCACCCCGTAGCGGGTGCTGCACAGCAACCAAGGTTGCTGTATGGGAACTTGCTGCAAATGCGGCAGCTAGCTTTCCTCGCTCACCGTGGTTCCTCGACAGGAACTTGCGGTTCCCGGATGGGAACGTATTGATTTTATTGAGAGTCGGTCCAAATCGGCTCTTTTGCCTACAAAGCTGAATTAAGGGACTGCGGTATGGCAGCGCCACGCAACAAGTCCATCAGCACGAAAGTCACCGACGAGGAATACGCGCGGTTCGAGGCCCTCGCCGGCGAACAGACCATCAGCGAGTGGGCGCGTGATGTGTTGCTCAAGTCCGCTGAGGCATTGCGACTAAACCTCGGTGATTTTGACTTGGTCAGCGGAGTGCTCACCATCCGCGAGACGAAGTTTTTCAAGAGCCGACTCGTTCCGGTCGGGTCAGATTTGCAGCGTGTCCTCCGAGATTACATCGATCAGCAATGGCCTGTGGAGCGCAGAATCAGAACGACGCCACTGTTGGGGACGCAGAAGCACGAACGGATCAGACGCCAGACTGCTGAACTCGTCTTTAAGCGATTACGTCAGGAAGCTGGTATCTGTCGCTCCTCGTCAGCGAGTTTCCAGCCACGGCTGCACGATTTTCGTCACACCTTTGCCGTTATGCGGCTCGTCACGTGGTACCGGGAGGGCAAGAACGTTCAGCGTCTTCTGCCTCATCTCACGACCTACCTGGGGCACTGGAGAATCATGGAGACCCAGCGCTATCTCACGATGACAACCGAACTGCTGGAGCAAGCCAGTCTTTGCTTCGAGCGCTATGCCAGACCGGAGGTGCCGCATGCGTGACACAACGTTGCTCGGCCCTTGGGTGAGGCGCTTTCTGCTCGAACATCTGGTCGCGGAGCGCAACCTTGCACGAAACACGCAACGGAGCTATCGAGATACGCTCACTTTGCTCCTGCCCTTTGCGAGCGCACGACAGAAAAAGGCCGTGGACCGGCTGGCAGTGGAGGACCTTTCCGCGGATGTGCTGAGGCAGTTCTTGGAACATCTGGAAGTCAAGCGGGGCTGCTCGATTCGCACGCGGAATCAGCGTCTCGCCGCGATGCATGCGCTGGCGCGCTTCATTTCCGAACGCAGTCCTGAGCACATCGCATGGTGCGGGGAGATTCGTGCGGTGCCTTTCAAGCGGTTCACCCGTTCTGAGCTCTCCTATTTGGATAAGCCAGAGATCGAAGCCGTCTTGGCAGCTCCTGATTGCAATCGGGCTCAAGGACGCCGTGATCATGCGCTCTTGCTGTTCCTCTATAACTCCGGCGCCCGTGTCAGCGAAGCAGCCTCATTGAAGATTGAAGATCTGAACCTTCGATCCAATGAAATGAGCGATGTCCGGCTTCTGGGGAAGGGACACAAGACGCGCCACTGTCCTCTCTGGTCTCACACAGCAAACGAGTTGCTGCGGCTCACACGCGATCGATCGCAAGATCAACCGGTTTTTCTGAATCGGCTTGGGCAGTCAATCACCCGCTACGGAATTCACGCGATACTGCGGAAGCATCTCAAGAAGGCTGGTGCTACGTGCCCTTCACTGCTTAGAAAGCGCGTCAGCCCTCACACGATACGCCATACCACTGCCACTCACTTGCTTCGTTCCGGTGTGGACATCAATACCATTCGCGCGTGGCTTGGCCACGTCTCGCTGGAAACAACCAACATTTATGCGGAGGTCGATTTGGAGCGAAAGACTCAAGCGCTGACTCTGTGCAACGCGCTCCAAGTGGGCTACCGAGGCCGCAAACGGTGGCGCGATGATCCCGCGTTGATCGCGTTTCTACAAGCTATCTGAGAAGAGCACTCCGTGGAGGGGCCGTTCCGCCGCCACTTTTATGGCGGCCGTCCTCACCAGCGGTATGACTGTTGAGGAACCGGTGTGCGGTAGTTTGTTCCGCCAGCCCGACCCCACGCGTTATGCTCAAGCAAAGGGTCCGACCAGTGCGCCCGTGCTGGACCTGAGGCCGCTCGCAATTCGAGCGCCTGGAGATGAAACTAATGCACCGCTGGATCATCTTGGCTGCAGTTGTTGGTCTTTCTGTGATCGCCGCAGATCCGCAGACGCCGACAGAACCGGAAAAACCGCCTAAGGAAGTCGTTCAGCAATTCTACAAGCTGGAGACGGAAGGCAGGTGGCTGACTCCCCAACACTGGGACGAGCTACAAGATTTCCTAACTAACATTGGACCCTGGTTTCTCCCTGGGTCCATTTCTGTTCTAAGGAGCTACCAGATCGGTGATGCCAGAAAGGACATCGGTTATCGGGGCGTCGTAGATTATCAAGTTGAGGTGGATTACTCCGAGTGGGGTTCGATCGATTCCTTCCTTAACTTTACAAAAGCACGAGGCCCACGGGGGGAAACCTCTGTCATCGGTGAGCCAGTTGAGCAGCGAACTTACGAAACTCTCGTTCTCACGGACAAGTTCGTGAAGAGTAGTCGATCCGGTGACAAACAGGAAACCGGAGCTCTTCGCTGGAGAATGTCTCTTCTTACTCCGCCCGCCGTAAGCGTAGATGCCGCACTTCGTTGGGTTACCGAGACGCGCGATAAATCAAACGACCCACTCATCAAATACAACGCCGACAGAACTATTACAGTCCTCAAAAGTCTATCGACGGGAACGCTTCCACCAATGCAGCCAGCCGGGACAGTTCAGGAGTCTCCGTCAGACGTTGCCAAACAATTCATCGCTTTGGAAAGTCGGTTGATGCCATCTCAGTGGGATAAAATCGTGACCTTCTTTGCCGAGACTCCTAAACCGCAATGGGATCACGCTAACATCGTCGATATTGTCGGGACTGGCGTCGACACCAACGGAGATTCAGCCGAGGCGGAAGTCTCCACAAATTCACTAGGTAAACTGGATTCGTTCATGCGCCTTTCGAATTATCCTTCGATGAGACAGCCTCTTGATGGATCTAGCGCCAGCGCGTGCTTCGGCGATGACAGATTCGGATTCAGTTTGCTGCTGTCCAGCAAGCACTGGAAAATCGCAAAAGACGGAACAGTCAAGGAATTTGAGGGCCCGCCTGTCTGGAGAATCGAAGGCACTTCTTTCCAACCATTGATCACCTTGGACACGGCCATCCGCTACGTTACGCGAATGCGCGACAAGACCAGCGACCCGATGATCAAAATGAACGCTGCCAGGACTCTACACATTTTGCAATACTACAAAGAAGGCAAGCCCGTACCGGACGAGCTTTCTTCTGATGCCAGCGGCGGTTGCGGCTGACGGTGCTCCGCATAAAGACCTCGGCGCCCGCGCCGCGCTCGCGTGGATCTCCCCCGGAGACAATCGATCATGCCCTTTGGTTATGTGTTGTTCAGAATAGAGATCTGCCCGTGAAGGTGACCTTTTCAGGTCTTCGCCACATAACCTTCAACAACACATAAGTGCGCTTATGTTGTGCTCAACATAAGCGCACATCACTCTTCATCAGTCCGAGCAGCGCAGGGAAACAACGAAGCGCATCCGCGAGACCGAGGCCGAAGCGGTCGCCTTTGTAGTTTGCAAAGCAATCGGCCTCGATACGAGCACCGCGGCGCAAGATTATGTGGTGGCCGTATTTATGTGACGCTCAGCGTGTTTCGTTCGATAAACAGCAGGTTCGACGACTGCCGAGCGTCACATAAGTTGAGGGTTGCTGCAGCTAGAGTTGGGCCAGAAACGCAAGGAGATCGGGATCATCCCGCCAGTGTTTCCCGTTTCGCCGCGATGGTGCCTCGCACCTTGCTAGCGCTTTCGCTTTCATTTCCAGGTCGCTTTCTGCATAGATGTTAGTTGTGTCGATCGAGACGTGTCCCAGCCACGCGCGGATCGTGTTGATATCGACCCCGGCCCGCAACAAGTGAGTCGCCGTGGTGTGCCGGATCGTGTGCGGACTTACGTGCTTTTCTCGCAGTTCTGGGCAACGGGTCCCGGCCAGGCGCGCATAGCGGGTAACGATGTCGTGGACCCTGAACCTCGTCATCGGCTGGCCGGTACGACTGGGAAACACGTGCTCGGTATCCTCTCGCCCTTTGATTAGGGGCTTCAGCGCAGCGACCGTGGAGGCCCACAACGGGCAGAGGCGGGTCTTATTGCCCTTGCCGTGTAGCTGAACGAACGATTGCGATTTCTCGTGCGGGCCGTGCAGGCGCAGATCGCCGACCGTCAGCTCAGCTACTTCACTGGCACGGGCGCCCGAGTTGTACATGAACAACAGCAGCGTGTGGTCCCTTGCTCCGAGCCGACTAGTCAGGTCCGGCACGGCAAGCAGCGCCTCGATTTCGCTCTTTTCGAGGTACCCAACGGGCTTGTGCCCTCGCTTTTTGAAGGGAACAGCGTGAACCTGTGCAGACCAGAGCAAGTGTTCCGGGCTATGCTCAGCGATGAACGTCGCCAGCGTGCGGACGGCGGCCAGGCGCTGGTTCCGCGTTGAGATGGAGCACCCCCGCACTTCCTCGATGTGCCGGATGAACATTCTTACAAGATCGGCGCTGATATCCTCGACAAGCAGTTCGTCTGGCCTCTTGTGTAAAGTCACGCCCGCGAAGGTGACGAGCAACCGCAGGGTGTCGCGATAACTGTGTTGCGTGTTACGGGAGAAGTTGCGATCTGAGGGGAGATATTCCAGCAGGAACCGTTTGATCCACGGGGCGAGGACGCGTTTATCTTTCATGGGCGCCTCCCGACGCGTACCGTTCGAAGCGACGATTCGCCTGTTCCAGCAGTTCCGGAGTCATCGTCAGATATCGCTGGGTCGAACTCAGTTCGGCATGTCCGAGGTATGTGCATAGAGTGGGAAGAAGGCGCTGCACATCAGCATTCTGCCGATATCACTCGGTTAGACGGTGAACCGCGAACGTGTGCCGGAGGTCATGAACGCGTGGCTGGTAGGTCGATTGCGGGTCGCGCGTGATGCCGGCAAGGTGGCGCAAGCGAAAGAAACTTTTATCGACCACCTGGAGGTTGATGGGCTTGCAGCTCTTCGTCTGAAACAGCGGTTGATAGTGCTGGTTCCGTCGCCCTGGCAGCCGTAGGTACCGCTCGACGACGTCCTGCACATCAGGCCCGAGCGGGACGAGGCGGGACTTATAAAACTTCGTACCGCGTATCGTGACCACACCGCGCCGCAGATCGACGTCCATCAGTCGAAGTCGCAGTGCTTCGCTGACTCGCATTCCCGTTCCGTAAAGAAACAGCAGCAGGGTGCGAAAGGTGGCCGCCGACATTACGCAAGCCGAGAGGTGTTGGCATCGGGGCACAGTGTCGAGCAGCCGCCGCAACTCAGGCCGGGAGTAGATATAAGGAACGAAAGTCTGAGGGATTTTGGGGGCACGAGGCGGCACTGGGCAGTTCTTCAGTTGCCCTCGCAGCATCCAGTATTCGAAGAAGTGCCTCAGCGTGCCGCGTTTGCCGGCCCAGGTAGCGGGTCTCACCCCCGAACCTTCGATGAAAGTTGCGACTTGCGCGACACTGATACGGCGGAGATGGATGTTGCCGCAGTGCCGCAGGAATGAACTTAGCTGTTTCGCTGGCTCGTTGAAGCGGATGCCGACATCGCGCTTGCGCTGAACGTAGAGTTCGACCGCCTGCAGAAGTTTCATAGCAGCCCTCCCAAATCGAAGGCTGCGACGGTACGCAGCGCGCCGAGATCAACTTTGGCATAGATGCCAGCCGATTCCAGGCTGCGATGCCCGAGGAAGTCGCTGATCTCCTTGAACGAAGCGCCTTGCTGTAAAAGACGAGTTGCTCGGGCGTGTCGCAGCGCATGAGGGCAGGCTCGGCGGCACTGTATCCCGAGAGCTTTCATTCGCCGGCTGGTGAGAGTCCACAGCGATGCGGGACCAACGGGGCGATATGGTGGGTTGAGCGTCACGAACAAGTATCGGCAGTTGCATCGGGGACGCCCTTTCCTCAGATATTCCAAGATGGCGTCGCCAACGTTACGTAGCAATGGATAGCGCTGAGCGCCACCTTTCTTCGAGTGATTTACTATGAACATCTCTTCACGCCAGTTGAAGTCGCTCAGAAGCAGCCTCGATACTTCACCGCTTCTCAACCCATAGAACGCGAAGAGCATGAGGATCGCACGCGCCCGCAAGGCCGACGGATTCGATCCCTTCGTGGAGCGCAACAGTTTCCGCACCTCGTCCCACCTCGGGCCTTCCGGCAGACCTTCATATCGATAGATTTTGGGAGCTTGGATCCCCTTCGCCAGGACTGTGGCGCACCAGCCACGTATCCCGGCGTAGCGGAAAAAGGCACGCAGCGCTTGTGCGGCAACCGACACCGATTTGCGATTCCATCCGCTCTTCCCAAGACGGGCTAGGAAGTCGTCTACATCTTCGAGTGTCATTGTTCCCAGCGACCGGCGCCGTTCACCGATCCAACGAAAGAACAGCGATGTTTTGGAACAGTGTGAGCTGACCGAGTACGGTGAAAGTCCCTGCTCCTCGCTCATATATCGAGCGAACTGATCGAGCTGTTCAGCGAACGGGACTGGTGGAGGCGTGGGCATCTTCAGGCGGCCGTGGAAGCGGAGCCATTTCTTCGCCGCATATATAAAGAAGGTGCCCGTGTGACGGTACGAGCGCGCTCTGGGATTCGACTGTTCCTCGCGCACGAAGCAGTCCGCCGCCCGTCGAATTTCCTCCAACGAGACATCCCTCATCCTGCCCAGCCGCAAGAGACGAGCGACGTGCAGTAATTCATTGGACAGAGACAGCAGCGCAGCGCGGCTTGTCCCTTGCTGCCAGAGATAACGGAGGAACACCTCGCGTTCTTCCAGCAAAGGTGCTTCACGATGACGATTCAGGAAGAAGGGGATCTGAAGAAGTGTTTCTAGCATTGGCGCGGACCTCCCTTGGCCGCGCCCGAATGCTAGATGGCAGGCGTTCTGGTTGCTCGTTTACTTATGTTGTCCTCGGAACTCCGAAACCCCGTAAAATTGCGTCTTCCCGCCGCCAACTCAACATAAATACAACCACCACATAGTCTTGATTATGTTGTGCTCGACATAAGCAGGATTATGTCGCGCTCTACGGTGGAGATGCCAAGTTGCTTCTGGAAAGTCTAGACCATGTACGGCAGACGGCTTCGCAGATCCTTGATGGCATAGAACTCGATTCACAACAACGAGCAGCATAGGCTCATGCTGAATCGAAAAAGCGGGTGCTGGCTAGCCAGCACCCGCTTTCTTGCCGCCATACTGTCTCTGCCAGGGAGCGGATTCACCGCAAATACGCATTTCCAGCGGAAGCATCGAGCCTTTGAAGTCAAATCGAAGCGAGGCCGTGGAATGACAACCGAGACTACTCGGTGAAGCGGACACCGGAAGAACTCATCCTTGAGATGCAGCGAAAGCTACGGAGTAACGCAGGTTACTTATTCTGAATCGATTGGCTCGGCTGAGCACAGCCCAAAACCTTCGTCTTGCAGTCGCTCGTCAGCCTAGCGCCGCGTTATTCGACGCCGGGGCTTCGACTGTGAGAATAATGTCGCCGCCAGTCCGAGACCGCCGGCGAATGCCAGACAACCCAAGATGTCGTCGCGCATTGGACTTCCTCCCTCCCCGGTGGCGGCGCGCAAAACGAAATCCTGACAGTTATCGAAAGCCAGCCAAAGCTCTCCCGCAGAGTATCGGGCATTAACTTTGCTGCTTCGTGCTACGCGGCTTGAGGGAAAATTTCAGCAGCCGCTCTGTGGAGCCAGCGGCCTTGAGCTGCTCGAAGGCCCACTCAAGCAGCACCGCACCGAAGTTGGCTAGCGTTCGCTTCTCGGCGGCAGCGTATCTCTCCAGCTCGGCCCGCAGAGCTTGGCTGACCCTCACGCTGATCTGTACTTTCCACTCGCCCATCGTTCTTATCTCGGAATCGGCTTCATGTACTCGCGAATGACGTTGTAGTTCCCATCTCTCCAATCGCTGAGGTCGGCGCTAACGACGAACATGTAGCAGGCGTAGCGGAGACAAAAGCTCGTCTGGTCTTTGAAGCGTACGGTGAAGTACAGCGTTCCGTCATCGATGGTGTGGGTGATGAAGTCCACGACTTTGCCGTGAACTTCGGGATACTTCCTGCGCAGCCGTGCCTCTCGCTGCTTGCTGCGCTTCTCAATCTGTCTGCGTTCCTCAGCGGTGATCCGCGTCATGAGCGTCCTCCTGCACGGCGCTTAGACTTCCGGGCGTGCTTTTTCTTCCGCTCTTGCTGGGCTTCCCAGCGCTCTTCTTCGGCGGCGACCGCGGAGTGCGGGAGGATGCCGACCCGTGGCGGCAACCCTTGCTTCTTGCGTTCTTCTTCGCGTTCCTCGACGCTCAGGTACACATCGTCGGGGTCTCGCCACTTCTTCTCATAGGCGCGGCGCTGCTTCCAGAAACGGCCCTCGTCGTGGCGTTCGCTGTCCACCAGATGCTCGACGAAATCCGCATTCATGTCGCAACGAACTTCTTCGATCTCAGCGACGGCCGACTGTACCGACTCCTTGTCGGCAAAGGGAAACTTCTCCATCCCGCGCAAGAGCGCGAGGACGTGATCGACGCCCTGGTTCAGCAGGAACAGACTTTCGTAGATGCGCAGCTTCGGGGAACGTGCGGACGGTTGCGTGGAAAACGGGGACCGGATACCTTCAAGACTAGCCATCGTTGCCTCCTTACCCGAGGTGATGTTGGTTAGGGGCGTCGTGCAGGTCGAAACTGCGCGGCGTCCCGCTTCTGCTTACTTCTTTTTGCTGGCCTTCTTGTACCGGAGCTTCCTGCCGTTCCTGATCTTCGGTAGGAGAGCGCGGACTTTCGCAATATCCTTGTCGCTCCAGAGACGGACTCGAACGCCGCCGACCCGAACCAGGGGAGGAAGAGGAATCTTCTTGGCCGCGATATAGCGGTTTAGAGAGGTGAAACTGAGTCCGAGCTTCTCGGCGGCGTCGCGAGTGGAAAGCCCTTTCATTATGGATAAGACCTTTACCAGATAGCTTTCCGCATGTCAAGGTCCAATTAGGGGCCGTTCAGCGTCGCTTTTAGTCCGATCCCTACGGCTCCTATCGGTGTCCTCTCGAGCCATCCCATCCATTTGGGCCGCAAGATGGGCCACCCTAGACTGAGGCAATCGGCCATGACGAAATTGCCTACGAGTTCGCGAGTGAATCTGAGACCGAACTCCTAAATTTCACGAATCGAACTTGGAGGCGAAAATCAAGCGACAAGCTACAGGTGTAGTGGGTTGCCGAAGTTCCTTAAGCTGTGGGAGAATCAAATCGGTATCGACAGTGGCCCGACCAGATGGGGACGAAAAAGACACGACGCCAGCGATTCCTCGCTGAACATCCGACTTGCTATCTCTGCGGCGGCCTAAGCCCCTCGACGACAATAGACCACGTTCCGCCACGAGCGTGTTTTCCGCGCGGTTATGCGCCGGAGGGATTTGAGTTCCCCTCCTGTGAGGGCTGCAACCAGTTGAGCAGGGCGGAAGACAAAACATTCGGTTTGTGGACGCAAGGCCTGAATTTCGATCCGCGGCAGATGGCAAGCGCGCCGGACCGTGAACGAATTCGTCAACTGATCGCCGAAATCACCGAAGAGCGTCCGCAAGAGGTGGAGGCGATTCGGCGAGCTGCACCAATTTACAGGCATGGCCACATCGTTACGCCTAGCCCGGTAGCATTTGAACTCAAGACCCCACGTTCACTCGACCGCGCGTTTGATGTAATTTCGGTCAAGCTGACGCACGCTCTCTATTTCCGCGAGACCGGGAAGTATCTAAGTTCGGCGCATCGATTCATGGCGGCCATCTATCAACCGCAAGTTGCAGGCACCGAGCACTTTACTTCCTTCCTTACGTCGCTACTTGAGAAGATTTCGATTGGCGGCCGCACCAACATTAAGGAGTATGGCGAGCGGTTTGGATACAGAAGCAGTTACAAGGAAGATGGGGATTTCTTCGTTTATGGGTCGCAATTCGGTTGCGGTCTGATCGTTTGGGGAGTCGTTTGCGGACCAAACATGCAACCACCCACCATCGGGCCACTCGCGACGGAGGCGGTTTGGCGCAACGGTGCGTGGGGAGCAATACAAAATCCGCCTCGGACTCCAATCCAAACGCCGGACGCAAACGATCCTCTAATCGGTGCTCCATCGCTGTAGGCAGCTGCCTCCCTGATCCTTCCCCTCAGGACGAGGGGAACCAATGCCAACGGATCTTGGAGGCCCTTGTGCGCTTCGCCGTTCCTACCTGATCTGTAGCTTCGATCCGGCCACGAGAGCGAGAGCGATGTCTTTCTGAGCATCCTTCTCGGCTGGCCATCCGGCTAGATTCACGTGGCGCGGATGGTGATTGGGGTCGGGTTCGATCGTCAGGTTCTCTCTGGCAAGGATGCTGGAGTCGAAATCCGCACGGGCTTGGGCGTCCGCAGGAGTGGAGCGAAGATGCCCCAAGATGTCACCGATTTCCCAGATTTCAGGGTCGTCGATTTCGTCGATCCACCCTGCCGAGGTCTTCAGATTGCCTTTTGGAGGCAGGAATGCGCCGGGCTTTGCTCTGGTCGTGCTGAAATGGCCGCTTTGATAGATATAGCGAGTGAGGCTGGTGTAATGACAGTCGTCAGCTGGTGGCGCGGGCGATTCCCCGAAGAATCTCTTCAGGAGGGATTTCAGACAGCTTTTCAGTCCCATGAGTTCGGCTGTCCTCGCGGAACCAGCCTGCGTATGAAAGTCGGCCGGACTGGTCAATACTGACGGAGTACATCTTGCCCGAAGAGCCGAACCAGTCAAAGGAAATTTCACCGTCAGGGTCGGCCGATATCTCTGGAGAGGGCAGCCAGCGCGGCAACTGCAATGCGAAATTCAGAGCTGCAGCGGCCGTAACACGATCAGTTAGTCGCTTAGTGCACAAGGAAGCAATCTCTGGCCCTATCTCTAGCAGACGCGGGTATAGCAACGCTATTACAGAGTCGTCGAGATTGACGGCCACGTCGCTCGCAGGAGAGCGCGTCGTGAATGGCACTGGTATTGCCGGACTTAGAGCGGTCATTTGTACATCTCCAAAGTCTTTGGCGTAATGGACGAAAAGAAGACCAGGTTCTTGATTTCTCGCAACCTGCCGAGCCTCTCCCAGATCAAGGGGCTACTACCTTCTATATTATCCATCTTGAAAACGTCGATGTCCAGCACCACCTTCCCCTGTGGCACTAGCTGCTGAGTGATTGCCGCCGTGATCTGGTTGTCGAACGGAACTTCGACCCTCTGCAAGAATCCGCTGAGCGTCTGAGGCAAATGGTTAGGGATACGAGGGCCAGAGGTAAGATAATCGTCGATGTCCGATCCGATTGGTACGTCGAGCACGTTTGTGTATCGAGTCGCGATTCGACCCACGGGAGCAGTCTTGGCAAGCTTAACAAACTCGTTCCATAATGGTTGCGCCGATGACGATAGATCATCCCAATTCGAGTAGCCCTGAATTACGCTAAAGGTGAATCCGTCTAGCCGCATTTGGACAATGCGCCTCTTATCGTCACTCTCGAATCGGCGCCCGAAATCAGCGTCGCCCACCTGAGTTGATAGCGCAGGCTGAGCGGCTTTGAAATCGAGTCGAAAAGTCCCTTGATAGACCGTCCCGGCATCGTGATACCCTTGGAATTTCGTCTCTCTCAGCGTCGCCACGAAGGTTTTTGGAAGGGGAGAAGTCAGACGGATATCGATCAACGCCTCTCGAAGAGGCGGCCGAGACAGGTGCGGATAACCGTTCGGAGCCACCGGGACCGAGCTTAGCATGACCGTCGATTCTCAGTAATGGCCGACTGGACTTTATTCATCTTAACCTTCTACCGCCTTGCGCGCCGCCTCGATGTCGCCGGACTTCCCGATATTATAGCGGTCGAACATCGAGTCCGTCTTATGCCCGGAAATCTCTTTCGTGCGCTTCCGATCCAGCCCCGCGTCAACCATGTTCCTAACGGCACTGTGGCGTGTGTGGCGCAGGAGCGGCCCGAAGTACTTCTTCCGCCCGCCGCGAACCTCTTCCCAGCGACCAGCACCGATCTCGACGCAAGCGTCGTACCCACTGCCACCGAAAGTTGTTGATGTCGAACACCGACGAGTGCGAGATGGGCCGAGTTCTAGTCCCCGAGAACTTTCTTGGGAGAAAAAACGGTGAACAAGAGGCTCCCCACTAACACCGCGGCCTCGAGAATCCCCGACCACGACGCCTGCCACGTGCTCTTGTCGACGAGGTTAGACAAAGCGAGAGCGGCGATTAATATAATCGACATCGACGACACCTTGGCCTTTTGGGTCCAAGTTTTCTGCCGCAAGAATATCCATCCGGGCAGACAAAATAGTCCAATGCCAACGCAGCCAATCAACAGATGCGCAATTGGTTGAAACAAATGTGGCATAACGCGTCTACTTGATAAGAGGGCTGAGAGTCCCGGGGCGTAGTGCCACAAGGTTACGCCGCCCAGCATTCCGAGAATTGACAATACCATTCCTTCTCGATTGGCGCGAACGGCGTAGCGTCTAAGGTCATCGTCCAGGGTAGCGTTCTTTTCTTCTAGCTCCGCTATCTCGTTCGCCTGTTGCTTGATCAGTGCACGCGCTTCTTCCCTCAGTCGTCTTTCGTTCTCGGCTGCCTCTCGTTCTTTTTGCGCTTCTGCCTGCAATCTTCCAGCCTGATCTTCTGATATGGACGAACATGTCAAGAACATTCGCGGTGTTGGTTTGCGCTGTTTTTCTCTAGCCAGTGGGAAGCAGTGCGAATGGCGGCCGAGGCGGTCATCGCGACGGTTGATCACTCTGATATTCGCGGGTCGGAACCGCATAATCGTGATCCGTCGGGAGCTGCCTCGGACTAGGAGCGCGGGTCGGGCCCAGAGAGCCTGCCGCATAGAAGATACGAGGACTCTCCTTTCCGTGTTCGACTCGGCCGCCATCCGCACTGCCTTCCTCCTGTGGTTCCCTGACTTACGCTGCGACTTGCTTCATCTCGCGCATCTTTGTTTCGACGTTTACTCCAATGGCCCAGACAAATCCAAGCAGCTCTCGGCCCACGGCCGTTACGATCTGCGGTTTGTTCTTCCCTTGTGCCAGCAGTTTTCGGTAGCGTGCGTGCAACCGATGCTGGGCCTTCCAAGCGATCTCTTTCACCTCTTCGCTCAGTCCTACCTGGCGTTTGAGCAGATATCCGCCCAACCAAGGTCGGAACTGATAGGCCCAGGCGGCTTCGACAATGACGCGTCTCAAGTGCGCGTTGCCGGTCTTGGTGATGGCGCCCCGCCGTTGTCGTTCGCCGCTGGAGTCTTCGCGGGGGACCAGGCCGCTATATCCCATCAGTTGCGTAGCCTTGGCAAAGCGCGAGATCTGTCCCAGTTCGGCAACGATCGTTACCGCTGTGACTTGCGCAATCCCTCGCAGGGCCTGCAAGGCTTCGATCACCGCGCGCATCTGGGGTGGCACCGAGCGCGCCGCCTCCAGAACCGCCTGGTCCAACCGTTCGATGCGGGCTACCAGGTGCTCGACTTGGTGGACGTAGTCGCTGAGCGCGATCTCCTGAGCGAGCTGCTGGAAATGAACCTTCCTCTTGATCCATTCCAAATGAGCGTTGGTCCACGGAGATTTGATGCTCTCCGGACGCCGCCATCCGTGACGCAACAGAAACTTACTCAGTCGATGTCGGGCTCGCAGCAGGTCGCCTTTAGCGGCTTCCCGAGCTCGCACCAAATCTCGGAGCGCTTCGTGGGCGGCGTCGGGGACCCACACCGGCGTGAGATCGCCGGCTCGGTAGCAGCGGGCCAGTTTCAGAGCGTCACGCCGATCGGTCTTCACGCGATCTCCCGGCTTGCGCGGCACCAGCGACGGCGCCACCACTTCGCACTTGGCTCCCAGAGCGGTCAGTTGCCAGTACAGCACGTAGCCCGTGGGGCCGGCTTCATAACAGAACCGCAGTTGCTCCACAGGTTCCAGTTTTCGAACCAACCGTCGAATGGATTCCGGTCGGTTGGGGATCAGGCCCAAGGATCGAACTTCACCGTTAGGCTCCGCCACCGCCACAGCAATGGACTCGGCGTGGACATCCAGACCAACAAATCGTATTTTACTCATTGGACCGACTCTCCTTTCGCTTGCGGCTCTGCGCCGTTTGTCTCCAACGACTCACAGCGTAATCCGCGCACCGCGAAATGGAAGTCGGTCTTTTTATTTTCCATGGCACGGCCGACCGAACTTGAGTCGGTTCGTCCATGATGACTAGTTCCCGGCGGCGCTCATCCGAGGTGGATGCGAGAAAAGTTCGTAGTCCCAGGGCGACCTTGTTGCATTCTTTCTGGACATAGGGCCGTCCTTGAAGGATTGTGTGCTTTACATAATCGAGGGCCTCGATTAACCGTTCCTTCGGCGTTCCTAGAACGTCCTGTTGCATTTCGACCAGCAACATTAGTTCTTTGGGATTGAAGAGTTGCTCAGTTGGAAAAAGCTGCTCCTTTAATAATGTGGAAAAAAATCTGCCAATGAATGCTCCTCGGCCGGCGTAGAAACAAAGGGCGAGATGCTCTGAAGAAATCCTATCAGGGAAAAACAAAAGCCCTGCTCCTCGGGACTTTTCAATTGCGCCGCGGAATGGATCAGAGAGCGGTCCCTGCTCAAGAACCACGTCTTCGGGTTCGAAATCAGTCGAAGAGTCTGAATCAGTCGCGAGCTACTGGCTAGCCAGTTGAGCGCGCTGTGGCGATCAACTGTACTGCTTCCCAGACCTTCTACTTGTGCATCGCAGTCACATACGTCCGGTTAGCTGCGATCTAACATCGCCAGAATTCCTCGCGGGCTGGGGGCATTGTTGGCCTCTCCGGGACGATTCTGCGGAAGAGCGAGTTTTGCTAAGCAGGCAGGAAAATCGATAGGTTAACCGGGAGTGCCAGGAGTCACCGCAGAACAACTGCATTCCAGCAACTCGCACAGCGCCCAACTTGGGGTGACGTGTCTCTATCCCCCTCCCGGTGCCGCAGGCACCGCTCTTCCGGCGCTCGCCACTAACGGCGAACCAGTTGCTCTAATTCAAAGTCAGCGAGGGTACGCTCGATCTGGGAAAGCCGATCACGATCCTTCGCACGGACGGAAATGTATTCGTCATGACTCGTTTTCACGACGATCCCGGCTGGTACTTCGAACAGAAGACTGTCCCAGTAGAAATACAGGGCCAGATCGAGCAGGCACTCAACCTGCTTCAAGTCTGAGCCACTAAACACATGACCGGGCGCGGCATGGAGGGGACGGTTTTCTCCGAAGGACTTTCGATAACCGTCAAAGAGTGCCATGTTCTCCGAGGTAGGCCAGATCCCAGTTGCGGTAATCCAGAAAAGACCCGGAGATTTCACATGCAATAGGCCGACCAACGTACGTCCTAAAGCGGTTTTCTTACCAGCATCAGGAGGCAGAAGGTAATCTGCGCTGTAGGCATACTCTCTCTCAAATCCCTCGACCGTGAAGTCGTTTCCAATGTTCGCCTTCAACCAGTCGTCGCATTCAGGCTTCGAGATAACTTTCATGGGGACCTCGTTTTGTTCCGTTACGGAGCTGCTGCAAAGACCCACAGACTCTGACCACCGGTTACGGGAGCCAGCGCTATAGCTCCCGCAGCTATTACGACAGCACCACCTATCAGGATGGGCTGGCGGTACTTCTGCCACCAGTTGTCGCATTTCGGATGGGCATCTTGCGGTGTTATCGGGTTGCCATCTGGATCATAGCGTTGGCGACCGCCCTTTCCGTTATCGATATCCCAGTGTCCATCCGGATCCCAACTGCCACTTGGCTGGCTCTGCCCTGGTATCGGCGTTTGCGGTCCCCATGTTCCTCCGCGTGGATTTCCGGGATTTGGATTCCACTGCCATCCATTCCCAGGTCCGCCACCCGGTACAGGAACAGGTGGTGGTCCTGGAGGCGCCGGGTCCAGACCCGTTGGGTCGATCCAGAGCGCAGGGTTGTTTCGTGCATACTGATAAAAGCCGTGGATATCCGATGTAACGTTAGGGCGATCTTCGCTTAAAAACCTCCCCGTGCTTGGATCGTAGTATCTGGCCCGGTAATAGTAGAGGCCCGTTTCTGTGTCGAACTCGCGCCCCGCGTAGCGGAAGAAGTTCGTGAGCGAGCCGCTGGATGCCGTTTGGTTGCCGAACGAATCGTAGGTATAGGTCTGAGCGACCGTGCCCGACGAATTGGTCAGCGAGGTAACCGACCCGATGCCGTCCTGTTCGTAGTAGCTAACGGTCCCGGACCGTGACTCCGCCAGCGGTTCATCGATATTCTGCCCCTGTGTGTAGCGGGCTACGACTCCACCCGTCGCGTTCACGGTTTCGATCAGATTGTTGCCATCGTAGGCGAAGATGCTGGTCGTCGTGGGCGAGATTTTCTCGATACGGCGTCCGAAGGGATCGTATTTGAACGTAACTCCTGACCCTACCGCCGTTTTTTCGCTACACTCCTCGCATCCCCAGCGCAGTTCTATCTTTAGCGGCGACGTTGCACTAGAACAGTGCACGTTTTTGGGCTTTGAACCCCAGACGCGAGTTTTCGGCAACGTGTCCGCGTCGCAGTTGTAGCCCCACGCTTGCATGACACGATTTTACGCGAGCCGATGTTAACCGGCGAGCACACAGCGGGCTTCGTTGTCTTCGGCGTTACCGGCGGTGAGGGAGATGCGGGAAGCGATCAACCTTTGGACTCTGCTGCCATCTCTTCCTGCGCTTCGGCGTCGAGCACGGCTAGGAGATTTGCTCGCAGTGATTCCTCGTCGTGCGTGGCGGCGCTGGTGCTCGCGGGCTTTTTCTTTTCGAGCGTCGCACCGGGATGCGTCGCCGAGTGGATTTTCTTTAGCTGCCGGATCGAGACTTGCGTGTAGATTTGCGTGCTCTGCAGCTCGCTGTGGCCCAGCATCTCCTGGATGAAGCGGATGTCTGCGCCGTTTTCGAGCATGAGCGTCGCCATCGTGTGCCGCAGCATATGGCACGCGCCGCTCTTGCCGAGATTGGCCTGCTCCACGTAGTCGCGCACCAGCTTGCTCATGCGGTCCAGGTGGAACGGCCCGCCTTCGATGCTTAGAAAGAGCGTTCCTTCGTCCGGCTCCATCACCAGTTGCGGCCGAACCTCGCGCAGATATTTGTCCACCCACGCGAGCGCGCGGTCGCCGATGGGCACCACGCGGTCCTTCTTCCCCTTGCCCAGCCAGATCGAAAGCGTCCCGCGCAGATGGTCCACGTTGTAGAGTTTCAGATGCACCAGCTCCATGCGCCGGACTCCCGTCGAGTAGAACGTTTCGAGGATGGCGCGGTCGCGCAGCCCCAGCGGATCGCGCAGGTCCGGCTGGATCATCAAGCGCTCGGCTTCTTCCTCGTTCAGCACCGCGCGCGGCAACCGCTTCTCGAGCTTCGGCATGTCCAGATCGGAGGCGGGATTGTGCAGGATGTGATTGTTGCGCACCAGCCACCGGAACCACACGCGCACTGGCACGAGGCGCGCGTACTGCGTGCGGAAGGTCAGCGGCTTTCCGTTTCTCTGCCGGTAGTAGTAGAGATACCGCTGGTAACTCTCCAGGACCGGGCGCGTCACTTCCATGGGGTCTTCGATGCCGCGCTCGTTGGCCCACCGCACGAACTGCGCCACGCACGCGCGGCGGTTGTGCTGCGTATACTCCGCTGTGTTGCGCACGCGCATCCACGCGATGAACTCGTCGATGAGGCTGCCCATGCGATTGCGCGGCATCGGCTGCGGCTTGTTGGTCCTGTTCCGCGCCATCACCGGCCCCCGGCGGCTGTGCGTACGATGCGGTTTTCTTTTCCATTTTCCCCAGTAGTGCTTTTTTCGGGATTTCGCCGAAAATCGTCATTTCGCCGCGTCAACGCTGGCGATTCTTCACCCGCACCACCCCCGGACACCCCCCGAACTTGGGGCAGACTTGACCCGGACTTCTCCCCTTCGAGGCCGGACTTCTTTGCGTCGTAGGCATAGCCCGTGAGCTTTTCGATCTCGATGAGGCCGGGTAGCACAGGCTTGCCGCTGTCGCCCTGGCGCTCGAACACCAGTTCATAGACCATGCTCTGGCCGCGCCCGCCGCGATGGACGAGAAGATATTCGAGTTCTTCGAGGCGACTGAGATGCCGCTTCAACTGCGAGTCACTCCAGGCCGTGTAACGGCGCACATCCTTGCGGCTAAAGCGAAAGTCGGCGCGCTCGATCTTCTGCCGTTCGCATTCCGCGTTCACCATTTCGTCGGTGAGCAACAGCAAGCGTTTTGTCTGTGGCGGAAGTTCGTCGAGCGAGCGCCCCAGCACTTCATGCGCCAGCCGGTTCGCCATCGCGATATCGTCGAGCGTCACTTCGATGTATTCGAGCGCCTGGCCGCGATGCGTCACGGTCTTTCGTGGCCGCTGATACTGGTGCAAGAGCGCGATCGAGCGGATGAGCGTGAGGTATTTCATGTGGTCGCGACGCGTGCGCGTCTGGTTGTCCAGGAACGTCAGCTCGCGCGCGTAGGGATTGGCCACGAAGAACGGCTTCAGAAGGCGCT
Organism: uncultured Acidobacteriota bacterium; assembly: GCA_963836125.1. Classification (GTDB taxonomy): domain Bacteria; phylum Acidobacteriota; class Terriglobia; order Acidiferrales; family UBA7541; genus Palsa-295. The sequence continues at coordinate 79,965 of CAWIIK010000011.1, read as the reverse complement.
GTGCGTTGCGGTGCACACGGAGGATTTCGTCGCGCTCTCGTTTCGCCAGCAGTCCTTCGAGCGTTTGTGCCTCGCGCTGCTTTTTGTGGATCGCCTGCGTCTGCGCGCGGTCCTCGTCCACGGTCAGCACCAAGCAGCGATTCAGAAGCTCTTCATCGAGATCGATGGCCGTCGTGGTGAGGAAGAGCATCACCGGGCCTTCGACGCGATACTGGTGCGTGATGAGCCGTCCGGTTGTGGCGTCCTTGCCCGTGCTCGCGATGGTCAGCACGCCTTCCGATTGCAAGAGTTTCAGCGCGTAGGCCGCGCGCACCGCGCCTTCCTCTTCCACGATGGCGAGCACTTTGTGTTTTAGATCGGTCTCGCCCATGTAAAACAAGCTCTGTCCGGTCATGGCCGAGTACTGCACCCGCTGCTCTTCGGGCAGCATCGCCAGCACCGCTTCCATGAGCGCCGACTTTCCCGCGGCGGAACTGGATTGCACGAGCACCGCCAGCGGCGCTTCCAACAAGCGCGACACCGCGGCTACGTAGCTGGCGAGTTTGTTGGTCTCCTCACCCACCACGCCGCACCGCTCGAAGTCGTCCAGGATGCGATCCAAGAGGCGCGGATCGCGCAGCAACCCGAGTGCCTCGGCTCTCTCCTCCGCGCTCAGCGTTACTTCCTGCTCCTTCGGTTCGAGCGTTTTCTGGATCATCTGCCGTTGCAGCTCTTCGAGCTTCCACAGCACCTTGCCCAGATCGCGCGAGACCACTTCTTCCTTGACGCCCAGCTCCTCGCCCGCCTGCTTGCTGTACATCACCCGATGCCGCGATGCGTACAGATCGAACGTGTCCACGTGCAAGCTCTCGCCCCGCGTCACCAGCAGATTCACCCGCAAGAGGCCCACAGTGGTGTTTTTCTCCAGGCCCAGCACGCGATAGCGGCGGTCTCCCTGCGTGATCTTGATTTCGTCGCCGTTGATCTCCACGGACACGTCCAGAGGCCGCGATGTGGTAATGACTGGCGCGGCTTCTTCGGCCACTGCGACGGATTCAGCGGCTAAAGGAAGAGTGTCCTCCTCTTGCGTGTTGGCCTCGATGGTCTCGGAGGTTTTTTCTTTAGCTGCTGCTTCTGATTTTTCTTGGATGGCCTGCGGCTCGATCACTTCCACGGTGGGCTGCTTGCCCTTGCCCAGCCAGATTGCGTTGTTCAACAGCACCCCGAGACTCTTCGCCGCTGGCGTCACCTTCAGCGCGTATTCGTTGGCGTCCATGCCCTTCGGGAACTGCACCCGAAAGCATTCGATGCCCAGCGCCAGGAGTTCTTCCGTGAGAGATTGCGCTGCTCGTTCCCCGGCGTCGTCGCGGTCGTAGGCGATATAGATTCTCTTCGTGCCGTGCTTTTTGAACGCCGCACGGTGATCGTCGGTGAAGCCGTTCACGCCGTAGCTGGCCGTCACGTGACGGAAGCCCGCGCACCAGAAGGTTAGCGCGTCGATGAGCGCCTCGCACAGAATGATTTCTTTCGAGGCGATAAGCGCCTGCTCGTTCCACACGCCGCGATGCGGCCCCGGAAGATACATGTGCAGCGGTGTTCCCTCGCGCAGCGCCGTGTCTCGTGTGATTTTTCTCCCGTACACCTGCACCACTTCGCCTTCCTGGTTGAAGATCGGGATCACCAGCGAGCCGTTGAAGTGCTCGTGCCCGCTCTCCTGGCGCAGGATGCCGATCTGCTTCAACCGCTCTCTCTGCTCGGCGCCGGCGTTGCGATTCGACGCCGGCAGATGGTAGCCCAGCGTGCGATTCGCGAACCCCAGTCGGAACTGCTCCACCATCTCCGAGGATTCGAGCCCGCGCTTCGCGAGATAGTGCTGCGCTTCCGGCGTTTGTTTCAGCGTCTCGTGATAGTGCTCGACCACGCTTTCCAGCAACCGCTTGTCGTCGATGGTGCGCTCAGCCAGCGGCGGCAGTTTGACGGTCGTGGATTTCTTCGGCGGCGGTCCCGGCTGTTGCGCGGCTAAAGGAAAATGCTCCTGTTTCAGCAGCTCGAAGGCGTGACGGAAGCTGACACCTTCGGCGCGCATCACCCAGTCGATCACGCTTCCGCCTTTCCCGCACGCACCGAGACAGTTCCAGAGATTTTTCTGCGGGCTGATGACCAAGCTCGGCGAGCGGTCTTCGTGGAAGGGGCACAGTCCGATGAGGTCCGCGCCGTGGCGCTTCAGCTTCACCCCGTGCGCCTCGGCCAGCCGCTCTATCGAGACTTCGCGCTTCAGCCGCGCGATCTCGCCTTCCGGAATGCGCGCCATCGGGTCTCCTCCTTTCGCGTCTCCGGGGCCGTTTTTCTAAAACCCTGTCAAGAAGATTTTGCACCTTTGAAACGATTGATAAAATACTACCTGTAGTATTATGGCGTCAAGCTGTTTCTAGGCTACGCCTTAAACTACGCCCATGAAGAAAGCAACGATAAGAAAGCCGCCCCTCGATTTCGGCGGCGAGACTCTCGGTCAGCGGCTAACCCGGCTTCGCAACCAACGCGGCTACACCCAAGTCGAATTTGCAAAGAAAGTCGGGATAACTCAGGTTTTGGTTTCTTCTTACGAGACAGATCGGCGGCAGTTCTCCGTCGAGATGGCCATCCGCTTCGCTCTGGCCCTCGATATCAGCACCGATGAACTGCTGCACCCCAAGGCGAAGAAAGTTGCAGGTAAGAAGCCCAGCCGCAGAGTCATGCGCCGTGTCGAGGAGATCGAAAAGCTGCCGCCCTATGACCAGCGCGCCCTGCTGACCACGATTGATAAATTCATCGCGACGGCGCAGGACAGATAAGCGGTCCTAGCCACCCTGTGTGAGAATGGTAGGAAAGGAAGATTCATGGCCGACACCAAAGAGCACGCCTACGAACTGATCGACCGGCTTCCGCCAACGCAGCTCTCCGCCGTCGTCGGCCTGCTCGAAGCCATGCTCGATCCCTTCTCCCTCGCCAACGTCCCTGTGGAAGAGGAAGAACTCACACCTGAAACAGCCGCAGCGCTGGAACGCTCCCGTGCTTCGCTCGCCCGCGGTGAAGGCATCCCCCACGAGGAAATTCTGCGCGAGTTCGGCGTGAAGAAGTGACCGAACCACCCGAACAGCCCGCGCCCGAACGTATCGCAGTTCATTGGTCCCCGGAGGCCCGCGCCGATCTCCGCGCCATTGACCGCGAACCGGCCCTGCAGATTCTTTACTGCGTGGACCGCTACCTCACCAGCCGCACGGGTGACGTAAAAAAACTCAAGCCCCCGCTGACCGGCTTTCGTCTTCGCTGTGGCGATTACCGCATCTTCTTCGATCTGAAGAACGATGACGCCATCGAAGTTACTGCCGTCCGGCACCGCAAGGAAGCCTACCGCTGATTTTCTCGGGGATGTGCGCCCCGGTGTTTGGGCGTAGAGAGGCGTCAGCCTCTCATGGCTGGCACGCGGTTTTTTCTTTTAGCTGCTGGGTTTTCCTGCCAGCCGTTCGATGGCCTTCTGGACCTTGGCGGCGTTGGCGCGGTCGATGATGGCCTGCATTCCTTCCTCGGTCAGCTTCTCGCCCTGGGCCAGCTTGTAAAACGCATTCAACAGGATCGTACGCAAGGCCAGGACCTCCGCCAGCACGATCTCCTCGGTGCGCCTTCCGTCCACCTCGCGCAGCAACACCTCGCGCACCCACTCGCCGATCGCGCGGCCTCCGGCCAGCGCTTCGAGCTGCGCGTACTCCTCCTCGCTCACCTTTGTGCCGATGGATTTCCTGCGGAATACCGGCTTCACCATGCGCGCCTTCTGCCGTGGGATCGAAACGCGCAGCGTAGCAGGAAGCCTTCAAAATCAACAAGTTCGCATATAGGAACTTCCGGCGCTCTACAGCGCCGGAAGTTTTGCATCTGCTTTGTTTTCTGTGGTTACCCTACAGCAACCAAAGTTGCTGTGCAGCACCCTTTCTGGGGTGACGTGTCATACCTACTCCCGGCGCGAAGCGCCGCTCTGCGGGCGCTCTCGGGCGCTGGCCGTTAACCGCACAGGAGAGGGCTAGGCTGGGTGTGGAGAGCCGTGCTCATCAGCTTTAGCGCTTCGGTCGGGCTGATCCTCACCCCAATATGTCTTTATGGTTAGAGTCAACCCAAGGTCTGCGAGCAGGCGCAACGTTTCAGGCAGGATGGAAGGCCCTCCTCCAAAGCCCGAACCGAAATGGCCGCAATAGGCTTCTATGGAATATCGCTGTCTCAGTTCACCAAGGGCCTTCTTAAGGGGCAGCAGCTTCTCGGCCAAGCACTTCAAACCATCGTCGAGTGACGGCCAAGCTGGATCATCCGGCGACGGCCGCACGTCGAATGACCAGACGGACTGCTCTCTCCGCCGCGTAGGCCCCATCGGCTCGCCCTTCCTTAGAAACACGTTGGATTGCAGACCGAGCTTTTTCGAAACCTCGGCTCCATCCAGATCGTCTCCAGCAATCAAAAGCTCGACCGAATATTCGTGCATCGCAAGTACCCCTTGTCACCCTGTGACCTACGGCGCGAAAGCCGGAGCAAGCACGAGGCATTCAGGGCACACAACAGCAACACCCACGCCTACGATTACTACCCCAACTCCCACCCCGATCGCTTTCCAATTCGGTCCTGAATCAGGACTTGGGTCAGGCTCAGGATCAGGCGCAGGTTCCGGTTCCTGGCAGGGCTTGTTGTCCCCGCATTTTCCTTTTGGCGGACGGCCAAGGCCATTCCATAGTCCCCATGCTATTTCGACATCTTCTTTCGTGCCATCGTATGGCTCGCCTTTCCAATAGCAATTGTGCCACCACCAATGAAAATCCGAGTTGTTGTATCCCCACCACTTGTCACTCTTCGGGAAGAAACCGGTCGGGTCGGTGCTGTTCACAGCATTGTTGTAGACATACCTATACAGATTCACGTCACCGCCCGCAAACTCGATCGGATCCTCGCTGAGAAAGCGGCCCGTTGTGGGATCAAAATAGCGCGCCCTGTCGTAGTAGAGTCCAGTTTCGGTGTCGAACTCTCGCCCGCTGTAGCGGAAGAAGTTCGTGAGCGAGCCGCTGGAGTTGGTGGTGTTGCCGAACGAGTCGTAGGTGTAGCTCTGCGCAACCGAGCCGTTTGCCGCTGTCAGCGAAGTGACCGAGCCGAGGCCGTCCTGCTCGTAGTAGCTCGTCGTAGTCCCTCGCTGCATCGCCAACGGCTGGTCGATCCCTGATGCTTGCGCATAGCGAGCTACGACTCCGCCGCTGCTGTTCACGGTTTCGATGAGGTTGTCGCCGTCGTAGACGAAGATGCTGGTCGTCAGTCGGCGACATTTTCTCGATGCGCCTGCCTAGGGGATCATATTTGAACGTAACCGTTCCGCCGAATTCGGCAGCGTCACGCTCGTCAGGCGATTTTCATAATCCCAGGCGTAGCTGGTCGTGCCGCTCGAATCAGTCTTGGTCGTGGTGTTGCCGTTGTTGTCGTACGTGTAGCTGGCGTTTGAGGTGGCAGTCAGCTCGTTCGAGGAGTTGTTCGTGTACGACGACACGCCGAGCGAACTCAGCCGGTTGCCCACCGGATCATAGGTGTAGCTCTCCGTGGTTGTGGACCCCTGCGTCGCCTGTAACAGCTCGTAGATCGAGTCGTAGCCGTAGTTCGTCGTCACGTTCGCCAACTCGTCCGCCTTCGACGTGCGGTTCCCGGCAGAATCCACGGTATATACCGCGCCGTCAATGGTACTCCCGGACAGTTGGTGCAGCACGGAGAGCAGCCGCGACAGATTGTCGTAGGTGTAGTTCGTCGCGACGCCGTTCGGCCGTGTCATCTGCGTCCGGCGGCTCAGCGCGTCGTAGCTGAAGCCGAACGAGCCAGCCCAGGAGTTCGCGAGCGTGGTCAGCCGATTCAGCGTGTCGTAGGTGTAGGTGTTCGTGCTGCCGTCCGGCGCGGTGTAGCCCGTGCGGTTTGAGTCGGCGTCGTAGGTGTAGGAGTTGGTGAGATTTGTGCCTGGCAGGAACGAGTATTGCGTTGTCGTCCCGATCAGCCGCCCCATGTTGTCGTAGGCGAATCCGTACGTCCCCGTGGGATCGTTCACGGACAGAATCTTGCCCACAAGATCGTAGGTGTATTCGACGGTCGTCGAATCCGGGTAGCTCTTCTGGGTGAGCCGGTTCAGCGCGTCATAGACATACTGGATCGTGTTTCCGTTGCGATCTGTTTTGCTGGTGAGATTGTTGTCCGCATCGTAGCTGTAGGTTTCAGAGAGATTCGACGGGAATGTGGTCTGCGTCACCCGCCCGAAGGCGTCGTAGGCGAAGTTAGTTACGTGGCCGTTTGCGTCCGTGATACTCACCAGATTGTCTTCCGTGTCGTAGGCGTACTGTGTGACATTGCTCGCCGCGTCGGTAACGCTGGTCAGCCGATCAGCCGCATCGTAGGCATACTGCGTGGTCTTGCCATTCTGGTCGGTTGCCGAAATTCGCCGCCCGCGATAGTCGTAGGTGAAGCTGGCGGTTGTGCTGTCTGGATAGGTGATCTGCGTCAGCCGATTGCCTGCGTCGTAGGTGAAGGTGGTCGTATGGTTTAGCGCGTCGGTGACGCTGGTGCGGTTGCCGCGAGAATCGTAACCGTAGCTCGTGGTGTTTCCTTGTGGGTCGGTGATGCTCGCAATCAAGCCCGCCGACGTGTACGTCATCGTCGTTACATGGTGCAACGGGTCTTGAATTTGGGTCAGCTCTCCGAGTGAGTTGTAAGCGAACTGCGTAACGCTCGCCCCCGTATTGCCGTTCGGGGCGGGAATCGCGACGGAAAGCAGGTTCCCGTGGCTGTCGTAAGTATTCGTCGTGACGTTCCCAAGTGGATCGGTCGACGTCAGTACCTCGCCGAAATTATTGTAGGTGTAGCTGGTGGTTGGCGTTCCCGCCGAAACCGTTGGCTGCACAATTGACGTCACATCGTCACTGGAATCGTATGTGTAGGTTGTGACCAGTCCGAGCTCGTCTGTGCTGGTCAGGATGTTTCCGCTGTTGTCGAAGGTATTGGAAATGGTGCCCCGGATGTCACAGGTGGAGCAACCGGAGCCCTGAGACTGACCTATAAAGTATTTTCCGCCGTACATGTCGGCGGTATAGCTCGACTGATTCCCCAACGAATCCGTCACTTGGACCGTGGAATCGATGGCAAACAGGGGGCCGGACGCAGTGAGGCCTTGCACGTTAACTGTGATCGCTCCCGTGGTCGCTCCAGTTGGGATTGCAGCGACGATCTGCGTGTCAGTCCAGCTCGTCACCGTAAGCGGCATGTTGTCGTTGTTAATGGCAATCGTGCTTGAGCCTTGCGAGGTTCCGAAACCTGTGCCAGAGATCGTCACTGACGATCCAATCGGTCCCGCAGCCGGAGATACTCCGGTGATCGCGAGCGTCCCTTCCACCGTAAATTGCACAGCATCGCTTGTCAGACCTGAGGTTATCACCGTCAGGGGACCAGTGGTGGCGGCTGAAGTCAGAGTCACCGTGATCTGCGTGTCGCTCCAAGTTCCTTCATTGACGACGCCATCTGCACCGTTGAAGGAGACCTGGCCATTTCCCTGAGTCGCGCCAAAGCCTGATCCATTGACGACGACTGTTCCATCGATAGGCCCCCATGCGGGCGACACGCTGCTGATAACAGGGTTGATAACGGCGAAGGGGGTGGTCGGATTGCTTTGCGCGGAGTTTACGGTAACGGTTAACGGACCGCTTGTTGCGCCGCTCGGGACCGCGGCAACTATTTGTGTCGGACTCCAACTCGTAATCGAAGTAGCCGCGACCCCGTTGAAGTCGACGGTGTTACTGCCTTGCGTTGTTCCAAAGGAGGTCCCAGTGATCGTTACCGATCCGCCGACGGGTGCCGAGGCTGGTGAGACTGACGTGACGGCTGGAAGCACCGCGAAAGCAGCCGGAGTACTCGAAGTCCCTTCGACGGTGACCACGACACTTCCGTCTCCGGCTGGGGCCGTCTGCGGGACTTCCACCACGATGCTCGTGTCTGTCCAACTCTGGAAGTTTGTCGCAGCGACTCCATTGAAGGTCACCGAACTGCTTCCTCGCGACGGTTCGAAGCTGGCTCCTGTAATTGTCACCCAAGGGCCTATCGGGTTTCCGTATATGTCAAAGCTGCCTACCGGCGCCCCGGATGGAGAAGTACTTGAAATCACCGGCGTTGGCGCTCCAGAGCCCGAAGATACTGACACGTTATCGAACGTCGCGGTGGCGATGGTCGACGATGAGGAACTGCCGTTGTCAGCGGCCAACCCTATGTACACGCTCGTCGCCATGTTAATGGTTTGGCTGGTTCCCACCTGCACCCAGTTCGTGTCATTCGATGACATGTACGCGCTCAATGTACTGCCGTTACGCACCACCTCAACCCAGTACGGCAGGGCACCAGCGGAAGCATCAGGGCTCGTCGGGGTTCCTCCAGTTGACGTCCGGTATGGGAACCACACATATTCGTCCGCATTGTATTCCGAGAAAGCAACGGTCGCGGCGGGGTTCATGGTCTCGCGTATCATCACCCCGGCCTGGGCTCCTGAAGTTCCGGAAAGACTGGCGACTCGCGCGATGATGGTTCCGTTACCCGACAATGGCACGTACACAAAGTGAAATCCATCCGCGGTGCTGTAGACTCCATCCCCTGTGGCCGTTACCGTGAAGACTCCGCTGGCATAGCTTGAAGAGCCCTCCGCCGACACGACGCCCACGTCTTGATCCAGCCATCCGCTCGGAAGAGGCTGTGAGGTGACGGTGAACGTCACCGGATTGCTCGAATCCATGCTGGAAGCCACCGCCACCACAAGGGGACCGGAAGAGGTACCACTGGGAATGGTTGCGCTGACACTCGTGCCGGTCCACGAATCGATGGTCAACGCCACATCGTTCAGGAAGACCTCACTGCTCCCCTGAGCTGCTCCGAATCCCGTCCCGGTGATCGTGAGTTGGCTACCGACCGGTCCGGTGGTCGACGAAACCCCCGATATGACGGGAGCGGGCGCCGTACTCGAAGTTAACGACACGTTGTCGAAAGTTGCGGTGGCTGATCCCGTCGTGCTGTCACCCGAGACCGCCAAACCGATGTAAACGTCCGTCGCCATGCTGATGGTTTCGGTTGAGCCGATCTGCGCCCAGTTCACGCCGTCGAGCGACATGTAACTCGTAAAATTGCTCCCGCTGCGGACGATCTCGACCCAGTACGGAAGCGATTTGGAGTAGGATTGCTGGGAGACCGCGTAGGATCCCCCTGTCGTAGTCCGATAGCCGAAATACACGTATCCAAGGCGGTATTCCGTATACGCCATTGTCGCGCCCGGGTTCAGGGTTCCCCGGATCATGACTCCCGCTTGAGGACCGCTCGTTCCTGACAGACTCGTGATCCTTGCGATGATCGTCCCGTCTCCCGAGAGAGGGCTGTAGACGAAATGCATCCCGTCCGCCGTGCCCGAAATGCCCCCGCCTGACCCGGTGACCGTGTACACGCCGTTTGAGTAGGTCGCGCTCCCGACGGAACCCGTTTGTCCGACGTCCTCATCGAAGATTGCATCTGGCAGAGGTTGAGAAGTGACTGTGAATTCGACGGGATTGCTGTCATCCATGCTCGGCGCGACCGAGACGACCATCAAGCCCGAGGTCGCTCCGGACGGAATCGTGATCGAGATTGCCGTGTCGCTCCAAGAATTGACGGTCACCGGGACGGCATTCAACGTCACGAGACTGTTGCCTTGTGACGCCCCAAAGTTGTAACCGGAAACTGAGACCTGGCTGCCTACCGGCCCAGTCGTAGACGACGCGCCTGAGATCACCGGTGCGGGTTGCGCTTCAGAGTTGATCGAGACGTTGTCGAACGTCGCCGTGGCTTGAGTCGTAGTGCTCCCGCTGCTCACGGCTAATCCGATGTAAACATCGGTCGCCATCGATATCGTTTCGGTTGAGCCCAGCTGCGTCCAATCGAGACCGTTCGGCGAAGTGTACACGCTGAATGAGTTCCCATTGCGCACCACCTGAAGCCAACAGGGCACCGATCCAGACGTGTAAGCTTGCGTGGACTCGTAGCTGCCTACGCTCGTCCTTGCCTGAAAATAGAAATCGCTTGCCCAGTAGATCGAATCGGCCATCAGATCGCCGGAGCTGAGCGTTTGCCGGATCATCACGCCCGCCTGCGCCGCGGTCGATCCTTGCAGACTCGTCAGGCGCGCGATGATCGACCCATTGCCTGAGAGTTGCTGATAGACGAAGTGCGTCACGTCGGCGCCGTACGCAATTTGCCCCGAGGCACCTTTTATAGTGAACACTCCATTCGAATAGCTTGCGCTCCCTGCATATTGGCTCTGGCCGATGTCCTGGTCTTGCCATGACGAAGGCAGCGGCTGCGTGGTCACCGTGAACGTGACTGGGTTACTCGCGTTCATGGTTGGGCCAAGCAAGATGGCGAGCGAGCCCGAGGTCGCTCCTGTTGCAATCGTGACGGTGATACTCGTGTCGCTCCAGGTGTTGATGGTCATCGGCAAGCCGTTGAGAAGCACGACGCTTGATCCTTGCGTCGCACCGAATCCGCTCCCGTTGATTGTCAACTGACTGCCGACTGGGCCGGTCGTGTCGGAAACGCTCGAAATCACGGGCGGGAATGAAGTGGCCGAGCTAATTGAGACATTGTCGAAAACTGCGGTAGCAAGTTCACTGGTGTTGCGGCTGCTCACCGCCAGGCCGATGTACACATTCGTGGCCATCGAGATAGTGGTCGCCGATTCGATCTCTACCCAGTTCACGCCGTCCCGTGCGATGTACTCCGTAAACGTGTTTCCGTTCCTTACCACCTCCAACCAGTAGGGCAAGGTCACATTGTTCGTCGATACCGAGGTACCGTTGACTCCTGTCGTCGAGCGATCAGCAAAGTAGGTGTAGCCTGAGCTGTAGTAGGGGTCAGCCATGGTCGCGCCAGAGTTCAACGTCTCTCGGATCATCACACCGGCCTGTGCGGTGCTCGCACCCCCAGACAAGCTCACTACTCGCGCCACGATCGACCCGTTCCCGGAGAGCGGCTGGTAGACGAAGTGCATGCCGTCCGCCGTCCCGCCGATCCCTGCGCCTCCCCCGATGACCGTGTAAACTCCATTCGCGTAGGTGGAACTGCCAGCGGTTCCAACTTGACCCACATCTTGATCCAGCCAGGATGTCGGCAGCGGCTGCGATGTCACTGTGAAAATCACGGGATTGCTGTCGTCCATGCTTGGCGCAACGGAAACAATCAAGAGCCCCGAGGTCGCGCCCGTAGGAACCGTCATCGCGATCGAGGTTGCGCTCCAAGAGTCAATTGTTACCGGTGACGCATTCAACGTGACGAGGCTATTGCCCTGCGAGCTCCCGAATCCCGAGCCCGAGATTACAACTTGGCTGCCAACTGGCCCCGTTGTTGCAGAAACGCCCGAGATCACTGGTTCTGGTGTCGTGCTGGAGTTAATGGAGACGTTATCAAAGGTTGCGGTCTCCAGGGTGGTGGTGCTCCGGCTACTCACCATCAATCCAACGTACACATTCGTGGCCATCGATATCGTTTCGGCCGAACCTATCTGGCTCCAATTCACTCCGTCCGGCGAAACGTACTCTGTAAACGTACTGCCGCTTCTCACGACTTCAAACCAATAGGGCAGGGTGGCCGAGTTGTTCTCGTCTACCGTCGCGCTTCCGCTAGTGCGAAACGAGAAGTAAGCGTAATTCGATTCAATGAAAGGGTTTGCCGTTGTGGAGCCTGAGCTCAGCGTATCCCGGATCATGACGCCTGCCTCGGCGTTGCTCGTCCCTTGCAGACTTACGACACGGGCGACAATCGAACCGTCGCCTGACAACGACTGATACACGAAATGAAACGCGTCGGCGTTGCCATATATTCCCGCTCCAGCGCCTTCGACCGTGAACGTTCCATTGGAATAGCTGGAACTGCCGCTCAACCCCACGGTTCCTATGTCAGCATCGGACCAGCCTGCAGGAAGGGCTGTTACGGTGAACGTGGGGCTGGTTCCATTCTGCCCACCTACCGTCACCGTGAATGTCCCCGAAGAAGCTCCCGTCGGGACGAGAACAGCAATCGTGGTACTGCTCCAGGACGTCGCGGCTGCATTCGTCCCATTCAGCGAAATCGTGCTGGTGCCTTGGGTCGTTCCAAAGTTGGTTCCACTGAGGATTACCACGGACCCAACCGGGCCGGACGTGGGAGAAATGGAGCTGATTGTTGGGGCTTGCGCCTGCGCACGAGCTCCGCAGAGCAATAGCAGCAAAAGGCCTACGAAGCTGAAGAACAGCTTTCGCCTTTCGTGCATCAATTCGGCCCTCCTTAGATGTCAGTGCTGAAAAGCGACTCGCTTTCGGCACGGTTCGGTGGAAACGCCCTATTAGTTTGGATAGGAGACACTGATCGCCTCGATCCCATTTGCACGGGAAGAGGTCAGTCCGCGGCCGTTGCTGTCATAGGTGTGGGACTCCAGGATCACGCCCTGCGAGTCTGTGACCGCAGTGATCAAGGATTGGGTGTTGTACTGGAAATTGAAGGTCGAGCCATCCGGCTCTGTGACCTGAATCAGCCTTCCCTGGCTGTCGTAGCTGTAGGAAACCGAAATTCCTACGCTCGAAGTCACACTCGTGACCAACGCGGGGAACGAGGGATTCCCATACGTGAACGAGAGCGTCCGTGAGGCCGGGTCAGTCACTGTCGCGAGAAAACCGACCGCATTGTAAGAAAGCTGTGTTGTATTTCCATTTCTGTCGACAATTGCGATGAGATTGCCGCTGGTGTTGTCGAATAGCCTTTGTTCTCCGTTTCCGAACGTTATCGTCCAATACGATGGCCCTGGCGCAAGGGTCGCGACCACATTTTGGGGGGCCACAAGGCTCCAAACGCCCCCGTTGTACCCAAATGACCAAAAACTGCCATCACCGCGCGCGTATTTGTAATAATTGTCACTGCCCACAAAGACGCGTTCCTCGAAATTCGATCGCCAATTCGGGCCGAATATACCTGTCTCGTATGCCGCTTGACTTGCAGGCCAGATGCTATTCCATCTTCTGTGAGCTGCAGTCCTCCCGATAGTCCGGGGAGGCTGACGTCTGTCTCCTTGATCCAAGTATTGCCATCGGCCAAGCTGACTGGGTGTCCCCCTCCGCAATCGCAGTGGCTTTCGACTGGACCTATTGAATCTCGCATAATATAGGTGACACGGAGCAAGGTTTGGTGTAGTTTTTCTGGTATGGGCAACCCACGTGGTGTGAAACGGGATTTTGATGCGCTGGAGGCGCGCCGTCTGCGGGCCGCCAGCTTACTGCAGCGGGGAAAGAGCCAGGCAGAAGTAGCGCGGGTGCTGGGCACGCACCGGCAGACGGTGCATCGCTGGGCCACGCGGGTGGAACGGGAAGGCCGAGCCGCCCTGAAGAAAGCCGGGCGCGCCGGACGCAAGCCGCGGCTGAGTGCCGCCGATTTGCGGCGCATCACGACAGAACTGAAGCGCGGTCCTGTCGTGCTTGGATACGAGACCAGTTTGTGGACTGCACCGCGCGTGGCGGATTTGATCGAGCGCGAGTGCGGCGTGCGCTACCACCCCGGGCATGTTTGGAAAATTCTGCGGCAGTTGGGTTGGAGTTGCCAGCGACCGGTCGGGCGGGCGTTGGAACGGGACGAACCGGCCATCCGCCGCTGGAAGAAGCAGCGCTGGCCGGAGCTTAAAAAAAAGCCCAAAAAGAAAGGCGAACCATCGTCTTTATCGATGAAAGCGGATTGAGCGAGCGCCCGCATCGCTGCCGTACTTGGTCGCCGCGAGGGCAGACGCCGGTGCTGCAATATCACTTCACCTGGAAGACTTTGTCGGCCATCGCGGGAATCACTTGGTGGAATTTCTACTTTCGTTTGTTTTCCGGCGCGATCAAGGGACCGCAGATCGTCGAGTTTCTGGAGCACCTGCTGCGTCATGTGCCGGGGAAATTGCTGGTGATCTGGGACGGATTGCCGGGCCACCGCAGCCGGTTGGTGAAGGAGTTTGTGGCCGCGCAAGCAAGGACGATTGGAACTGGAACGCTTACCGGCGTACGCGCCGGAACTGAATCCGGTCGAGTATCTCTGGGGCCATCTGAAACACCATGAACTGCCCAACTTCTGTCCCAAGAACCTGGGCGAACTCAGCCAGCAAGCGATCCATGCCCTGCGGCGGTTGCGCCGCCGTCCGACATTGGTCGCCGCCTTCTGGAAACAGGCCAGCCTATTTGAAAAGTGTTAGCTATAATATGCGAGAATTAGTAAGTAGCAAAGGTACGACATGACATCACATATCGTCGCTTCTTCCCATTGAATCCCAAGGCAGTTGAAGAACGCACCAGCACTGGCGAAACACTGAGCGTACGAGTAGGTGTTCCAGAGCGAGTTCTGATCGCACTCAATGTGCGTAGTGCAGAAAGAGTTCGTCTGGGCCCCGGCCCCGGGACTCGCTGTGCATTGAAGCGTAATAGCGACGAATAACAGCGCGAGGAAAATCCTAATTTTCATGGAAGGAAACCTCCAGTCATCGAAGTACGGAAAAGCCTCGAGCGTGCCGCGAACACACCTACGCACCTTCACCCGAGCCGGGTTTCCGACTCCGCGGCAAAGGATCTGCTTACCCTAAAAGATTTTCGTTGACCTTAAAGTCTCAACGCCGCGACCCCGCGAACGCCGTCAAGACCCTGGGGCACTCAGTTGGTTCAGTCTTTAGAATTCGAGCCGAGCACTCGACTTCACTTCTTTTCACTCAAGAACAAGAAATTGTCCCAGCGTCGTTGCCTTTTACATGTACTGTCAGTTCTTGTCAATACCCAAAACGTATTTTTAAACTCAGGGTAACAAAATTGGCCGCAGAGCAAGCGTTGGCGGAGCCTACGTTCGACGTCATGACGGAAATGAGCTCACGTCAACGTGCACCAAGTATTGAAAGCTCTCGGGAGACCCACTGCAAGGTCTTGAGAGTCGCGAATTCCCCCTGTGCTCGTAGGTTACTTCGCTGGAAACACACCTCTTTGCCAACGGGTTCAACCGCCTTGCTTGGTGGTGCCCAAGTGGGATTAGTCGCCTCTGTTAAACTCAGGTCGGGAATCAAACGACACGACACTCGACCGAAGTGGGAGCACGGTACACGCCATAAGCGTCCGCAGCGTGAATTTTTGTCGGTGCTTATTACAGTGAGCACAGTCAGATTGACCCGTTCAGACCTCTGGTTTGAAACCCGGTGCTCGAGGATGCAAACGTCCGCACTCTCGCCGATTACCTGTTGGCGCGAAGAGGAGTGCAGTCGATATTTGTAACTGCGATAGCCTCTCAGCTCAACGCATGAAGGGAGGAACCGCGGGTCGGGCTAGTTCGTGGCACTACCTACCAATTGATCCTACAAACGCGCCATGGGCAGACTCCGCATCACACAGATGCTGCAGTTGGTTCGACGGAAGAGCAGAGCAGGAACCTCTTCGCGTGGGACCCTCCAGCAAGATTGAGTCACTACAAGGGTTCACATGAATAACGGAACGACGCCTTGACTTCGGTACACCTGCGGTGAGATCACTTTCCGGGGAGGCGGGTTCTGGGAACTCACGGAGGATTACTCGATAGGACTTCCTGGCGTTCGCGTGTACCCCGCGTGTACCCTGCTTGGGCGAATCCGGTGTTTTTTGCGTTTTTGCCGTTTAATAGGATCAGTAACTTACCAGTTTTCAGCGTCGCTTTTGGTTCGACCCCCACCCCGGGCACCAACGCTGGGGAAATACCGCCGTTCATGAAATCGGCAATCGCTATCTCTTAATTAGGGTCGAGGCCTTTTCTCTGCTGCGGGCAATCAGGTTACGCACACTATTGGCCAGCTGGATGAACTCCCCTTCACCCTGAAACTCGAAGTCGGCCTGATAATTGCCCTCCGCCGCGTCGTCGACGGCTCGCGTCAGTGTGACCAACGGCTTCGTTATTTGGCGCGGTAGGACGAAGCTGACCCACACACTGAGAATAAGGGTTAATGCCGAGACAGCCGTTAATACCCACTCGGCCCGGTAGATCAAGGCCCGCGCCCCCTCGTGATCGTCTTGGACCCGCGCCCAGCTTCTTGTTTCAATGGCCGACGCGAGTCGCATAATCTCGCCGCTGGAGCTTTCCGAGCCGGCTGTGGCTTGTCGCAAGGCGGGATTTCCAGTTTGCACCGCTTCCGTAATTTCGGTATCGAATGACGCCACTTGATCGCGCAGTTGATCGACTAACCGCGTTCGTGGTTCGCGCCTCGCATTTCGTAGCAGATTGTCCAAGTCTTTCTCATAGTCTTTGAGCACCGTTCGGATCCTCTGCGTTGTTGCTTGCTCGCTTTCTCCCGTGCTCGTAACCACTGCGCCAAACTGTTTCTGATAGAACTGAATCTGGTCTTGGGCCAATCGTACGGCGCTTTGTTCCTCTGGCTGCAGATCTCCGATCTCGGCAAAGATCTTGTTCAACCGCGAAAGAGATTCTTGGTTGGCAGCCAGGTAGGCCGGATCGGAAAGCAAAAGATAGTTTCGTTCCGCCCGCCGAGCCTCCAGCATTTGAATCGACGCCTGCTGTGCAAGGGTGGCCGTCGGCGCGTCCACGCTGACAATTCGGTCCACAATGCGTCCCATCGCGAACAAATAGTAGATCGCCAGGATAATGACGGGCGCGAGGATGATTCGTACGATCGCCAGACTGTAAGCGATTCGGCGCCTCATGGAGCTGGCACGCCAGCTCGCAGTGAGAGGTTCGGTGATTCGCCAAGCCATATTGGGGGGTCTCGCTGGGCCGATGACCTCAGTGGCCTTAATTCTGCCTAGTTACACCCGTATCTTATACGATGCGGACTCACAGTGATCGTGCAGCGCCCGTTTTTCTCGCATCAGTCCCGGTATTCCAGAATGAGAACCGATGGCGCTCTTCGGCCTCCGCCCGCTGACCTCAGACTTTCATTTTCCGTGTATCATGTTGCAGATGAGCGGTGATCCCAAGAATGTGAATCGGCCAATCACCTACTGGATTGGCGAGTGGGCCGGCTGGCTCCTGAAACATGTGGTGAGCGCGCTCGCCGCGACCGGGCTTACGCCGAACATGTTTACGTTCCTGGGTCTGGGCGTGAACGCTTGGGCAGCGGCCTGGTTCGCCACCGGACGTTTTCGTGGAGCGGCCGCGGTCCTCTTTCTTGCGGGCTTTCTCGACATGGCCGATGGCCAGGTAGCGCGCCGGGTCGGCCGCGTCACGGCCTTCGGGGCGTTCCTCGATTCCACCCTCGACCGCTATTCCGATCTTGCCCTCTACATGGGCTTGATCGTCTATTACACGCTGATCGGCCGCACCTTCTATATGGCGCTCGCCGCGATCGCCATGGCGAGTTCTTTCATGGTCAGCTATTCGCGTGCCCGCGCCGAATCCCTGATTCCGTCCTGCAAGGTGGGATTTATGGAGCGGCCCGAGCGCCTCGTTCTGCTGATCATCGGCGGGGCAGCCCGCCGCATGGCGCCCGTGCTCTGGGTGATCGCGGCGATCTCCACGATCACCGTGATCCATCGCGTCGTCTACACCTGGCGAGAGCTGCGCGCAGGGCGGGCCCTCCCCGAAGCAAGTGTCGGGCACATATCCTAGCTAGGTTTGCTGGCCCGCTTTCAGCGCCTCTTGCACTGGCGCCGACACAATCTCCTGCACTCGCTGCCGCAACTCGTCTACCTCCGAGCGCCCAATCTTCGACGTCTCAATCGTGGCATGAAGGTAGACCGTGATCTTTCCGGGAGTCAGCATCCAGCTGCCCGTGCGAAAGAACTCGTACGAACCCACCATGCTCACCGGCACGAGGGGCACGCCGAATTTCTGCGCGAGGCTGAAAATCCCCTTCTTGAATTCGTGAACGTGCCCGTCGCGCGTGCGTGATCCCTCGGCGAACGCAATCAGGCTAGTGCCGGAGTCGAGCGCTGCCTTGGCCCGCTCGGTCATGATCGCGAGCCCCTCGCGGCTCGGCGCGTCCGGCACCGGAACGTTCCCGAACCATCCCATCATCCATCCGTAAATCGGCACTTTGAAATGAGACTCCAGCTCGAACCCGCGCAGGAATTGCGGAATCGCCGAGTAGACCACGAACGGATCGAAAATGTTCACGTGGTTGCAGATGAAGAGACTCGTGCGCGTCGCGTCGAAGCCCGGAGCGATGCGGACCTCCAATTTCGCTCCGGCAAGCCGCAGGATATTGCGGAAGAAAAGCCTTTGCGGCCAATCGTTCTTGCGCGGATCGACGCACAGCCCGAGCAATACGAGAAACGTGCCGACCACCCCGAAATGGATTCCACTCACCGCCCAGAGCAGCGCCGAACGCACCGTCCGCAAAGCCTTGTTCATACCACCGCGTCCAGCGCGGCCGGCAGAATTTCGATCGAGCGGCATTTCAAACGCACGATTTCGCCATCCACCATCGCATTTACCGGCTCGGCGAGATCGAGGTCGATTCGCTCGGTCGACGCTCGCGACGCCAGTGGGTGCTCGATATGCGTTCCCGTGAAGAGTCGCGGGAATGTCCACAGCAGCCGCAACCGCCCGATCGGACCCCACCGCACGTACTCGATCCGCGCGTCCGAAGGGTCCGCTTTGGGCGCGATCATCATTTTTCCGCCCGTGAATTTGCTGTTGCTGAACGTCAGAAAAAGGCAGCGGCGCCGGTCCCAGTCCTCGGCGCCGTCGAGGCGATGCGGAAATGCCAGGTGTTGCAACCTGGCGAGCCGCGCGACCACTCCGAAAATGTAGCCGAGTTGGCCGAGCCGCTTGAATCGCCGGTTGGTGAGCTCCCCGACATCGGCAGGGAAGCCCAGGCTGAGCAGGTTGATGAAGTAGATGTCGTCTCCCGAATTCCGCAAACGAAGCACGTCGCACGGCCGGCGGCGCCCGGCGCGCAGCGCTTCGATTGTGTGCTCGACGCCGCGCGTCGTGAAATCGCGCAAGAACGAATTGCCGGTGCCCAGTGGCAGAAACCCGAGCATCGGCCGCCCGTGTGTCTGTGCCTCGGGGAAAAGGCCGTTCACGATTTCAAACGTCGTGCCGTCTCCGCCCACAGCGAGAAAATTGCGGTGCCCCTTCGCATACGCAGCGCGAGCAAATAGCGTCGCCTCGCCGGGTTTCGTGGTTTGCGCAACTTCAAGCTGAATTCCCACTCGGCGCACCCGATCGAGCGCTGCCGCAGCAAGTCTGCCGCAACGCCCGCCTCCCGCAGCTGGATTCACGATGGCGAAAAATCGCTCCTTCGCCGCGTCCGAGGTCACAGCGGTACCACCGATTCTCGGCTGGCGCGCGCTCGAATCTGCTCCCCAAGCTCGACTCGCTTCACTTTCAGCGATGCCGTGCGCGGGAAATCCGCTTCCCAGACCAAGTACCCGCTGACACGCTTGTAATTCGCAAGCCGCCGGTTGCGCTCGGTAAGATTTGCGATCATCCCTTCGCCGATCGTTTGTCCTGCTTCCGGATGAAGCACCAGCACAAGCTTTTCGCCCACCATCGTGCGCTCCGGCCACAGGTAATTCGCCGCGAACACGCAGAATTCCTTCACCGGCAGCCCCTCGAACACATTCTCGATGTCCTCGGGGTAGATGTTCTTGCCTTCCTCGGTGACAATCATATTTTTCTTCCGCCCAAAGAGCTGCAAATGCCCGCTCAGGTCCACGCGGCCCAGATCGCCGGTCATCAGCCAGCCGTCGACAATCGTTTCCGCCGTCATCTCCGGATCATCGAGATAGTGCGACATTACCGTTTTGCTGCGCACCGCGACTTCGCCGATGCCCTCAGTCCCTGGATTCAGGATGCGCAATTCCATTCCGGGCACCGGCCTGCCGACAGTGTCGGGACGGAAGGGCTCCAGGTTGTTCAGCGTAATCGCCGTGCATGCTTCCGTGCATCCGTAGCCGTTGTAGATCGGAATCCCGAGATCGTGGAAGAACTCGATCGTTGCAGGCTCGGTAAACGCGCCGCCGACCAGCAGAGCGCGAAGTCCGCCGCCGAAGGCTCGGTGAATCTCCTTCAAAAGGGTGCGGCTGAGCCTCGGATGTGCCCGGCGACCGGTGAAGGCACGATTGATTGCGATGGCGGCGTCCAGCAGGCGTCGTTTGGCGGGCGGCAGTGCCGCGAACCGGTCGAGCAGCCCGCGCTGAAGGCTCTTCAAAATCAGCGGCACGACCGCCATGTACGTAATCTTGTATCGCGTGAAAGCGTCGCGGATGAATTCCGGCCGCAAGGTCCGCAGGTGCACCACCGCGCCGCCGCCGCTGAATGGCATGAGGAAACCGCCCATGAAGTCGATCGCGTGATTGGTCGGGATGATGCTCAGGTAGCGGGCGCCGGGCCAAAAGGGGAACGTCGGCGTCACTGCCATGCACTGCTCGAGGTAATTCTCGTGCGTGAGAACGCATCCCTTCGGCCGTCCTCCCGTCCCCGACGAATACACGATGCACGCCGCGTCGCCGCGCCCACGCGGCACAAACACCGGCTCGCGCGAATCGCGACATTCCTCCCACCGTTTCGCGCCCGCCAGATCGGCTCCGGCCGGCGCCTCGGTGACGAGCACAGCCCGGGCAGGCGGCGATGTAAAAGCCTCAGCTTTCGTAATCGCCCGCCACAGATGATATTCGACGATCAGAACCTCTGCCTTCGAATGCGCGAGTAGCTTCAACTGCTCTTCCGGGGTGAGCTTGTAATCGATCGGAACCAGCACGCCGCCGCAAAAAAAGATCGCGTACGCCGAAATCAGCCATTTCGACTGATTCGTCATGATGATCGCCGCGCGCGAGCCCTTGGCGAATCCTGCGTCTTGCAGCGCGCGCGCGAGTGGCAACGCAGCTTCCTTGAATTGCCGGTACGTGAACCGCGCGTTCTCGCGCTCGCGATCCGCCTCGATCAGGCACACTTCATCCGGCCAGCGATCGAGCGCCGCGCGCAGCGCCTGACCCAAGCAATTGTATTGGCGGAGATCCAGCATCAAAGACGAGACTGTATGCGTTCGGCGAGCGTGCGAAAGTCGCTCACGCCTTGAAGCTCATAGTCGGGCAACTCGATGTGGAAGTGCTGTTCGAGCCGCGTCAGCAGATCGAGCGCCTGCAGGCTGTTGATCCCAAGCTTCTTGAAGAAGTCATCGTCGGGGCTGAGCTGCTCGCGCGGCACCTTGAAATGCGCCGCCGCGAGCTCCAGCACTTCGTCCGTCGTTTGTTCGAGTGTTGTCATGTTCTCTTATTCTGCCACAAGCATTTGCGGCCATGATCTTAGATAGGCAATCTGACATCTGAAATCCGCGTCTACGGCAAGTAAGGCAACGCATCCGTCGATTTCGACGAATTTGCGCAGCCCCGCCTCGACCGCCGGCCGCGTGAACAGCTCGCAGAAAATATCGATCTCGCTGCCGCAGCTCTTCCCGCGGAATCGGCTTGATGAATCGCTTCGCCGCCGCCGCCGTTTCGCGGTCGAATTTCCCCATCTGAGCGGCCGTCGCGCGCGCAACGCGCAACGCGTCTCCCTCAGCCGTCACCTGGCTCACCAAGCCGACCGACTGCGCTTTCGCCGCATGGATGCTGCGGCCCGTGAACAGCAGATCGCGCACGACCGCATTGCCGAGATCGCGCTTCAGCCGCGGAATGCCGCCGAAGCCGGGAATCAGTCCCAGCCGCAGCTCCGGAAAGCAGAATCGCGTCATCTTGTCCGCGACGATCAGGTCGCAGGCCAGCGCCAGCTCGAATCCGCCGCCGAATGTCACGCCGTGCACGGCGGCGATCGTAGTGAGCGGCGCGGCATCGATCGCGTTCATCACGCCGTGAATTCGCTCGAGAAAATCGCGGACGCCCGCCAGGCGCGCAGCCGGCCGCAAGTCCTGCAAGCTTCGGTACAGCTCGCGCAGATCGGCGCCCGCGCAAAATCCCTCCTTGCGCGCGCTCGAAATGATCAGCGCATGCGAGCTCGCCTGCCAGCGAATCGAGCGCGGCCGCAAATTGCTCGAGCTCCACCAGCGTGGCCGAGCCGATTTCGTTGCACGGCGCGCGATCGAGCGTCAGCTCGATCGACGCCGTCCGCCGTCTGCCACGACAGTGTCTTGCCCGCGAAAGCTCTTCATGCGGGCTTCTTCTGGTACAGCTGCTCGATTTCGCGCGCGAATCGCTGCGAGATCGCATCGCGCTTGATTTTGCCCATCGTGGTGAGCAGGCCATTCTCCATGCTGAAAGGTTCGCCAACGATGTGAAACGCGCGAATCTGTTTGTAGTGCGGCAAGCCCGCATTCACGCGATCGAGAGCCGCTCGCACGCGTCCCTCGCTCAAACCATTCGATCCTCCGTTGCTCCCGGCCGGAGTGACCAGCGCCGCGAGAAAGCTCCGCTGGTTCCCCAGCAGCACCACTTGCTGCGCCTCGGGCAAGTGCGCCGCGATCTCATGCTCGAGCGGTTCCGGCGCCACGTTGTGCCCCGAATTCAAAACTATCAAATTCTTGATCCGCCCAGTGATGCGCCAATTGCCCTTCGCATCCACTTCGCCCTGATCGCCGGTATGAAACCATCCGCCCTCGAGCGCCTTCGCGGTTTCGGCCGGCCGCTGCCAATATCCCGGAAAAACATTCGGCCCGCGCACAAGGATTTCGCCGTTTTCCGCGACCGTCATTTCGATTCCCGGCATCGCCGGCCCCACGCGTCCCGGCTCGACATGCGCTGGATCATCCATCGTGCAGATGGCCGTGGTTTCCGTAAGCCCGTACACCTGCAGCACCGGAATCCCGAGCATCATGAAGAAAAGCTGCGTCTCGACGGCCAGCGGCGCCGATCCGCAAATCAGCGCCTTCAGATTGGGCCCGATGCTTTTCCGGATCGCGGGAAAGATCGCGGCACTGGCCAGCCGCAAGCACAAGGAATCCGCCAGCAAAGCACTCGCTCCGCCGTGCCGCTGCACGTAGGCGCGTCGCGCGCGCGTGAAAATAGCGGCCGCCACACCTCCACGCTTCTGAATCGATTCCTCGACCTTCCGGCACACGCGTTCGAGAAACAGTGGCACATTCACGAAATAATTCGGCCCCGCGATTTTCAATTCGTCGGCAAGTTTTGCCAAGTCCGTCGAAAGCGTAAGAAAACTGTTGCGCGAAAGCGAGGTGAGCAGCAGGATTCGCGCCGCGCCGAAACAGAATGGCGCGTACTGGAAGACGCGGTCAGGTTCGGTGCGCTGTCCCATCAATTGATCGAGCCGCGCATTCGTCCAGTCGAGCATGAATGTCACGTTCCCTGCATTCAACACCACGCCCTTCGGCTCACCCGATGTGCCCGACGTATAGACGATCGTCACCGCGTCGTGATCGGCATGATGATAGGGCGGGGCAGTGAGCGCGCCCTCCGCGTTCTCGCCGCCGAAAATTGCGCCGAAGAAAACTGCAGGTGGTCGGCGCACTGAGATTTGCCAGCGCATCGGCGGCGAGCGCCGCATCCGAAGCGCAAATCAGCGCAGGCGTCGAATCCTTGATCATCGCCGCGAGTTCGGCGCCGACCTGGCGCGGGTCGAGCGGCACGACGATCAGCCCCTCGGCCATCATCGCCAGATCAAGCGCCGCCCATCGAATGCTATTCGGTGCGAGCAGCGCGCAGCGGTCGCCGCCCTTCAATCCGCGCCCGGCAAGGAATTTCCGCGCCTGCGCGATCATCCCGAGGAGCTCGCCTCCGGTCACCGAAGCTATCTTCCCGTCGCGCACTTCGCCGACCACCGGCGTGTTCGCCGCCCCTTGCAGCCGCGCAAGAATCGCCTCGAGAAAGGTCAACTCATCGCCCTCGATCCGCCCTTGATGTGCCGCTGGTTGCCATGAGCGTTATGCCGCTTCGAGCGCGTCGCTATGCCGCTCGAGCAATTGTTGCAGCCCGGAGCTCAGCGGCGGCAGATACTCTTCCCACCCCAGCACGCCCGTGCGCGCCGGAAATTCCGGATACTGCCGCGCCACCTGCTCCTCGAAATAAACGCCCATGCGCGCCATCAGCTGCAGATTGCGCACGACGGTCCGCGCCCATCGAGTCGCGAATTTCGTCGGCGCCCGCATCGAGCGAGCGCAGCGCGACAAAGATCTTGTCGCCCAAATCCGGCTCATCGACGCGCATCAACAAGTGCCCGTGGCCGCGGTCGCGCATCAGGTTGCGAATGCGCTCATCCATCGTCACACCCGCAGACGGCACGCCCGCCGGCATCGAAGTCACGATCGCGTGAAATCGCGACGAAAGCATGCGGTCGCATTGCCGCAGGATGCTCACCATCTCGTGCATGTCGAGCTTGTCCGACGAAAAAATCGGCGCGCCGCCCAGCTTTTCGCCCAGCCGCTCGCAGGCCTCCCGGTCGAGCATCTCCATCGCAACCAGCACCGGAAACACGCGACGGCTGTTGCGATAGCGATCGATACCGCTCGCCATTTCGGTCAAATATTTCTCGAAAGCCGCATCCACCGTCGGCCCGGACTTGTGAAAATAGATCGACCGGTAGTGGCTCTTTTCGTATTTGCCGGTCAGCGAATGAACGAGCGCCTTTCCGAGCGACGCCTTCACCGGCCAGAAAAACGGATTGATCGGGCAGATGGCCAGCACGGGCGCCGAGCCGTCCCACCCAGCTGTCGCAGCAGCGCCTTGCGGCCATATTCGGGACCGACGTTCGGTTCGAAGGTCCATGCCGTATCGGCGCCCAGTTCCGTCGCCACGCCGAGTTTGCCGAGCACTTCCTGCGACTCCACATTTCGCGTGATCACCAGCGAATCGCCGCAATAGCGGCGGCACATTTTCTGCAGCAGTGGGTCCATCTCGCCCGCTTCGGCGCCGTACGCGATGCTCAGCTTGTTCTGCGCCGACGCTATCCCGAGCGCGCCGATCATCATCGCCGTCAGCGCGTTTGCAAATTTGCTCTTGAACATCGACCCTTCGCACGCCACCACGCCGTGGTTCCTCCGCACCTCGGAGTG
The DNA here is from genome assembly GCA_963836125.1 of uncultured Acidobacteriota bacterium. Taxonomy (GTDB): domain Bacteria; phylum Acidobacteriota; class Terriglobia; order Acidiferrales; family UBA7541; genus Palsa-295. The sequence goes on along the minus strand of CAWIIK010000011.1, from coordinate 54,983 downwards.
CAAGAACGGCGGAAAGATATCCGGCAGGTGCACCTGCTGCGCGTTCTCCGAAATAGCCGCGCGTAAGATCGAAATCCTGCGTCATCACGCTGAGCGAAACATTGTCATCGCTCAGAATCTTCCGCATCTGCCGGACGATTCCTTCGACGCGAATGTCCGAGCCGGTATTGCGCGTTCCGTTGTATCCCGCAAATAGCAGCTTCAGCTTTTCGCCGGGCTTCCACGCCTCGCCGACGCCCAGCATCCATTCGAGCTTGTTCAGCTCGATGAGCGCGCCCACCCAGGCCTCGAGGCCGATGTCCATATCCAGCATCAGCGCACATCTCCCGCCGCGCCTGCCGGCTGCGGCGCCGCCTCGGGCACGCCGCTCGCGGGCAGATCGCGATACTTGTACGTGAAATGATTCTCCCGGCTGAATCGCAACAACGGGTAGCAGTATTGCGAAAATGGCGCCGGCTGCCCGCCCCATTTCCGCGACGATGCGCCGATTGTCGAAGACCGTATTCCAGACCAGATATGGCAAAAACACTTTCAACAGCGTTGCGAGCCCGCCGATCTTTCCCGCGCGGCCCGCCAGCGCATGGATCATCTTCGACGACGGCCCTTCGAGGCTTGGCACATACACAGGCCCGCGCTTCCCCTGCGCTCTCGAGAGCGCATCCGTCAATTCCTGAAATGTCTCGGAGCCGGTGCCCGACGACAAGATGATAAATCTCGTGCGCCGGTTCGTTCCTTCTCGTGCAGTTTCGAGATGGCTCCCGCAACGTAGTCCACCGGCACGATATCGACGCGATCCGTCGCCCGGAAGGGAAGCGCCGGCAGCCCCGCGAGAAACACGAACGCGCGCACCATGTCGAACTGGTTCGTCTCCGGCCTGCGGCTGTCACCGAGGACGATGCTTGGCCGGAAAATCGTTCGCGGCACGTCCGGCAGCAGCTCGCGCACCATGTGCTCGCAGAATTTCTTGGTGCGCGCGTAGGGATCGTAATCCGATCGGTTCCAATCGATCGAGGTATCTTCTTCGACCACTTCGTCCGCGCGATGTCCGGCTACCGCGACCGTGCTCACATGGCTGAACCGTCGCAAGCCGTGGTCTTCGCGCGCGCACCGCGCAAACTGGATCACCTCAAGCGTCCCGCGCAGATTCACGTTGAGGCAGCTTTTCTCAGATTTGCGATTCAGCGAGGCCGCGCAGTGAATCACCGAATCGGTCGAGCGGACGAGCGCGCGGTATTCGTCGTCGGCAAACCCGAATCGTGAATTCGTCAGATCGCCCAGGAAAATCCGGATGCGCCCGTGCAGCATCTCCTCGAACTGCGGAGAGTCCATGTGCAGTTGCAGCGAGCGCCACAGCCGCTGCCGCGCCTCCAGCGGATCGCGCGCGCGCACCAGCACGTTCAGCGATTCGCCGGATTCGGCGAGCAGGTTCGACGCGATGTGGGCACCGATGTATCCGGTGCTCCCGGTCAGGAAGATAGCCACGGTGTTTATGATTTTCAGGACGCCGTTGCCGGCGTTTCAGCGTCGCCCGCGAGAGGCATGTTGCGCCTCGGCGGCCGCGCTTCCGGAGGACGTCCTTCGATCAGAGGATAGCACCACTTGCGCAGCGCCGGAATGTGGACGTTGATCCAGTAGTCCCACCAGTCGAGCGAGCGCGCATCGTAGCCGAAAGCCTCGCGCTCGTCGTCCGGCAGCGCCGCGCTCAGCCTTTCGACGTTCGCCGCCTCGAACACGTGATCGTTGTGCAGGATAAACGGCTCGAACAGCGCGACCAGCTTGATCACTTTTTCCAGCTCGCGCTCCTGCCGCGCCAGCGGCGGTCGCATGAACCGCAGCGGCTCGACGCTCTTGTTGATCGCCTGCACGATCATCTTCTGCGCGGGCGCCGAAAGCCGTGTCGTAGCGCGCTTTCGACACCGGAATCGCGTCGAATTTCAGTCGCATGCGGTGATTCAGTCCGTTTTGCGCGCGGTAGAACTTGCGATGCCCGAGGCCGGTCAACTCGATCGAGCGGCGCATGTCGCATGGATTCGCCACGGAAGTCGCCAGGTGATACAGCCGCTCGTGCCGCCGCGCCACGAGCGCCGCCGCAATCAGCGTCATCCCGCGCGCCACCAGATCGACCGGAATCAGGTCGAGGCATTTGCTCGCATTCGTCGGCAGCTGGCGGAAAAAAGTCCCGAGCAGATACGACAGCGACGCCGACGTGTTGATGCCCTCGTTCCATCCGAGGAACGGCTTCTCGATCGACGACTCGACGATCGACGGCCGCACCACCGCGATCGCCGCGCCCGGCGTCTCGTCGAGATATCTACGAATCAGCGATTCCGACAGGCTTTTCGTCAGCGTATAGGTGTTCGGCCAACCGTACTCGTTCGCGCGCCGCGTTCCGGCGTCCATCATTGCCACGCGCAGCCAGCGGACGCGGTTCTTGCGGATCTGATTTTCGAGCGCGGCGCCTTGCAGATTTTTCGCGGCGTGCTTCTTTTCGAGCGCCTGCTGCCGCAGCTCTTGCGTCACTTCCTCCGAATCCGCGCGCTTTTCGATTTCTTGCGTCAGCTCCTCGAAGCGCCTTCCATTCCTTCACGGCTTCGAAGTTCGGCACATCGCGCGGCGTATAATTTTTCTGGCAGATATTCGATGATGCGGCCGTCGCGCTGGCCCACGGCGTAGCAGGTCGAGAGATGCAGCAGCGCCGCATGATCGCAGCTGCGTAGAAAATCGAGCAGGTATTCCGTCGACTGCACGTTCGCCGCGAGCGCATCGCGCAAATCGGGATTGAAATCCGTCAGCCCGCCGCTATTGACGATCACGTCGACGGTCCGCGCCAGCCGGTCGCGCACTTCCGGAGCCAGCCCAAGGCCCGGCTTGCTCGCGTCTCCGCTCAGCACTTCGACGTGTTCGCGCAGAAAATCCGCGAAGTTGTCGCCGTGCCGTTCGGCCAGCCGGTCGTAGACCGGCGATTCCTCGACCATCCGCTCGAATCGCTGCAGCGCGCTCGCCGAGCGGTTCCCGCGCACGATCAGATGCACGCACCCGATTTCCGGCAAGTCCGTCAGCAAGCTCGCGAGCCAGACCTTGCCGATGAATCCGGTGCCGCCGATCAGCAGAATGTGCTTGCCGCGCAGCGTTTCGCGCACCGAGAGCGGCGCGCCCTTATATTTCGCCTCGAAGCGGACAACCGGCAGGTTCGCTTTCGGCAGAATTCGTTCGGCCGGGCGGATCGCCTCGTCCAGTACGCCCGGATTTTTCACGAAGCCCAGATCGCTAACCAACTGATGGCGTGTCACGGTTCCGTCCGGCCCGTTCTCTTGAAACCTCGCCATAGGTCCGCGCGGGCGAATTACGGGGTCGAGCAGCCGCCCCGTGGCGAGCCCATCGCGAAAATCCAGCCGATTGCAGAGGATTCGCCGCACTCCGAAGTGCTTGGCGAGCGGCCGCATGATGTGATCGAGTCCCTGGCTCACGAGCACCACGTCGCCGCCCGCCGCGAGTAGTGCCTGCAACTTCGCGACGCCGGCCGGTTTCAGGCGCGGTTTCAGAAAGTAGTGGAAGTATTCCTCACCCAGCAGGTCGAGCCGGTCGCGGCTCTCGCCGCGCAGCACCGTGTGCAGCACGCGCGTCGCGAAAAACCGGTCGGCGATATAGAAGAACGGCCGCGCCAGCGCCAGCACGCCCATCGTCCCGCGCCGCGCCCAGCGCTCGAGAAAGCTCTGCGCGTTCCAGGTGAAGAATCCGACGGGCCGCACCGCCGTCAGGTCCAGCAGGCTGCCCTCGACTCGCCAGAAAACGGGTTTGGCCGCAGGCGCAGGGATGCCCGCGTCGTCTGTCGTTGTCGCCAGATGTCTTCGGGCCGAGTCGGATAGGGACATATTTCGAGTAGGCAACTTGCCAATCGCCGATACTCGAATTTACACGTTCCCCGGCTGCTAAATCAAGACGCGCGGGCCAGTTCGTTTCGTACGGTCACTGCCGCGCGCCGCTGCTTGCGCCCGCATGCGAATGAGCCGCCCCGGCGGGCTGAATATGAAAGACGCGCTCGGCGTTCTGGTGGTAAATCTTGCGTTTATCGGCGTCCGAAATCGGCGCGGAGTCCATGAACGCCACTGCCGGCGTGGTCGGCTGATACGGATAGTCGATCGCCCACAGGACGTTCTCCGCTCCGAGCGCCTTGATCGAAAAATCGAGCGCCAGATGCGATTCCACACCGCTCGTCGTGATCACGAAATTGCGCTTAAAATATTCGCTCGGGGTGAGCTTCAATTTGGGTGCAGCGCCGCGATTCTGCGCGTTCTTGTTCATGTAGTCGAGCCGCCACGCCCAGAAATGGACGGCCTCGCCCATGTGCCCGAGGCAAATCTTCAGCTTCGGGAAGCGATCGAATACGCCGCTCACGATCATGCGCACCGCGTGCGTCGACGTCTCGATGCCGTAGCCCCACTGCGCGCTATCGAGGCCGTAGTGCCGGAACGGCGCCGCCAGCCCGTCCGACGGCGCGCGCGGGTGGATGTAGATGCACGCGTCGAGCGCCTCGGCCGCTTCGAGCACCGGCCAGTATTTCTGGTCGTCGAAATATTCGCTGTTCGTGTGCGAGTTGACCACGAATCCATTAAGCTTGAGCGTCTTGATCGCGCGCTCCATCTCTTTCACCGCGCGTTTGGGCGATTGCGGCGCGAAGCTTCCGATCCCGGCGAACCGGGTCGGATGCCGTTTGATCACCTCGGCGAGCCGGTCGTTGGCAATCGTGGCCAGCTCCGTCGCCGTATCCGCGTCGAACATCTGAACGCCCGGCGCGGTGAGCGACAGCAGATGGACGTCGACGCCGTTCGCGTCCATATCCTTCATGCGCTCGCCTTCGAGATCGATCAAACGCGGCAACAGACCTGCCACGACGTCGTTTGTCTTGGCGTCGTAGATGCGCTCGACCAGCGTCAGGTCGAGGCTGTTGGTCGGACTTCGCGCCACGTCGCGCAGCGCCGCCGCTACTTCGGGAATCGAAAACGCTTCCTCCGTCGCAATCCGGCGGATTTTCAGTTCGGGAGCCATTCGCTTGTCTCCTTTCCGCGAAATCACATCGAGATCATTGCGCCTATGAGCTCGTTCGGGCGCGCCGGAATCAGCGTCGCCGTTACTTGCCTTTTATGGAGATCAACTCCACATCAAAAATCAGTGTCTGGTTGGGACCGATCGCACCGCCCGCTCCGCGCGAGCCATAGGCGAGATCGGGAGGAACGAAAAGTTGCCACTTCGATCCCACCGGCATGAGCTGCAGCGCTTCCGTCCATCCCTTGATGACGCCGTTCACCGGAAACGTGGCCGGCTCGCCGCGCTTGTACGAGCTGTCGAACTCGGTCCCGTTGATGAACGTGCCGCGATAGTTGCAGATCACTGTGTCGGCGGCTGTGGGCTTCGGTCCCGTGCCCGGAGTGATAATTTTATACTGCAGCCCGCTTGGCAGCGTGACGACGCCGTCCTTCGTCTTGTTCGCAGCCAGAAACTCCTCGCCTTCCTTCATGTTCGCCTCTCCGATCTTTTGCATTTCGGCGTCCTGTTTCGCGTGGACCGCGGCCTGGAGTTGCCCGAGCGCCGCTTCCGCTTCGGCATCTGTCAAAAGAGGTTTAGCGCCCGAGAGCGTGTCGCGCAATCCGCGGGCCAGTGCCGCTGAGTCAACATCCGCTCCCTGCCGCGTGAGGCCGCGGCCGATATTCATCCCGAGCGCATAGCTCTGCTTTTGCTTGTCGGTAGTCAGCGGCGGGCCGGGTACGTTTCTTGGCGTCGTGGAGGCAGATTTCGTCCCGGTAGTCCCGATCGATTTCTTGGCGGTTGTTCCCGGGGTCGCTGTGGTGCTTTGTTGCGCGTGCGTGGCGCCGGCAATGCCGAGGGCCAGCACGCATGCTGCTAGTACGTTTACCGCAATCGTCGCTGTTTTTGGCATTTGCGTATCCTCACACAACTCGGCGCAATCCGCAAATTACGTCTTCGGGAACGTTGCGCTGGCATTTTTTCTGGGCCGTTCGCGGTGGAATTTTTCGGCTCCGCTAGGGGACTGATTGATCCCCCTGGCGGGGGTTAAAAGGGCCCTAAATGGAGGGGGAAAACCAATCTTGGCAGCTTTTGGCACCCAAGCGCTCGGTGAAGGAATCTGGGGCAGGAAAATGGAGCGTCCCGCGGAGAGTTGAACGCGGAGGGTCCTCAATTCACAAGGCCGAACCGGTCAGTGTCGGTCGCCCGGGTTGATCGCCTTGCTTTGACCGGTTCGCCCTGTGAATGATCGTCGAGAGCCTGGCTTACTGTGGATTTTGTTGATTTGCCGGAGCGATGTTGAGCGCCAGATTTTTGCCGTCCTGCGTCGGATGATACTGCACGATCGCTGTTGTCCCCGTTCCCACGCGGCCTTGCACCTGCGTGTTATTGTCGAGAACGAACTGCATTGTGTGCGCCTGGCCGTTGGAGTCGCTGATGTCCATCGAGAACGATTTGTGATCGCTGCCAATCGCAGTCACTTTGCCAGTTGCCGTTTTGGCGTTGGTGGATTGCTGCTGGTTCGACTGAGACTGCGCAGAGACGGGATACGCTGGCGCAGACACGCCCAGCATCAGCAATCCTGCAAGAGCGACGGAAAAGAGAAGCTTTCGAAGCATGAGGCACACCTCCTGGGTTAATGGGCGGGAGACAGCGCCATCGTACATGCATGTTTCGTACCACGCCCGCGAGTGATTTGCTGTGTCCCGCAAGTGCTTTCCCGAACGTCAGAAAAAATAGCGTCTTTTACACTCACTATTGCACTTGCGCTTGCGCGGGACGATCCGAGGTATCGAGCGGACCGTCGTATTGCGTCGCAGTGCATCGCGCCGCCGCGTAAATTGTCCGCTGCGCCGGAAGATATTTCCCGGGGGCTGCGGCCTCGACTCTCCGTCGCTGCCGCGATAGTCTTTTGCGCATGGATATCGACTGGGTTCGCGAGTTTTGCCTATCGCTGCCGGACACCACGGAGAAAGTCCAGTGGGAAGACAATCTGGTCTTCAAGGTGGGCGAGAAAATGTACGCTGTGGTCGCGCTAGAGCCCGGCGACCAGTGGATTTCGTTCAAATGTTCGGCGGAAGAGTTTGCCACGCTGGTCGAGCGCCCAGGAATTGTGCCTGCGCCCTACCTGGCGAGGGCACAATGGGTCGCGCTTGAAACCGCCGACGCGCTCTCGCGCGACGAAATCTGCCGCCTGCTCGCCGATGCGCATTCGCTGATCTTCGCCAAGCTCCCGAAGAGCACGCAGGCGAGGTTGTCGGCGGCGCGCGCAAGCGGGGACCGCGCTAAATCCTCGAAGCGACGCAACGCCTGAGAGTGACTAGCGCGTGGGGCAGCAGAGACCGGGCGGGATCGGGTTGCCGTGAGGGCACGTTTTGGGATGGCCGAGGAAGGTGCAGATGCGCTGATCGAGTTCGGGGCTGATGATGTGCTCGAACTTGCAGGCGTGCGAATCGGCCTCGGAATCGGCGACCGAAAATGTGTCGGTGAGCAGGCGCTCGGCAAGGCGGCGGCGCCGAACGATATCGCGCGCGCGATTTTGCCCCGTCGAGGTGAGCGCGACTTCGCTATCGCGCATTTCGAGCAGCCCCAGAGCTTTGAGCCGCGCGATCAGCGCGGGCGTGTCCTTCACGCCGCCTTCGCGAATGCGCGTGAGTTCGGGCGTGACGCCCTCTTCGTCGAGAATCCAGACCTGTTCGAGGAGATGGTCGAAATCGACTTCCTCCGCTTCGGAAACTTCGGTGATCCGCGCGAGGCGGCCGTGGGCGAGGTTGATGCAGCGGTCGGCCAACTGGCCGATCGAAGCGGCGTGTGTGACCATAATGATGGTGTGGCCTTCGGAGTGAAGCTCGCGCAGCAGGCGCAGAACGATTTCCTCGTTGACCTCGTCGAGATTGCCGGTGGGCTCGTCCGCGAGGATCAGTTTCGGATGGTTGATCAACGCGCGCGCCACGGCGACGCGTTGCTGCTCGCCGCCCGAAAGCTGCGACGGCAGATGCGTGACGCGGTCGGCAAGGCCGACACGGGTGAGCGCCGCGCGCGCCTCGGATTCGTCTGTCGTGCTGTGAAAATACTGCGCGAGCATCACGTTTTCCAGCGCGGTCAGGTACGGCACGAGATGAAATTGCTGGAAGATGAATCCGATTTTCTCGGCGCGGAGGCGCGCGAGGCCGGCTTCGTCGAGGCGCGCGACGTCGGTGCCATCAACGATGGCCCGGCCGGACGTGGGAGTATCGAGGCCACCGAGAATATTGATCAGCGTGGTCTTGCCCGAGCCGGACGGGCCCATGATGGCGATCCATTCGCCGGGCTCGACGCTGAAAGAGACCCCGTCGAGAGCGCGGACGCTGCCGAACTCTTTGCGGACATTCTCGATTTGGACGACAGGTTCGGACATATGCCTTTCAGTCAAGGCGACTCGAAGTCAAGAGCAGATGCCTCGCTGCGTCCCGCGCCCGCAAAAAGCGCCCTTCCTTCGTCAGGGCAGGCGGGAAGGCAAAAGCGCGCGGGACTCCACTCGGGATGACAGGCACTGCGGTTGAGCGCATCATTCACCTCGTAAAATGACGGCGGGCTTCACTTTGCCAAGCAGGCGCAGGGGCAGCGCGCCCGCCAGTGCCACGACGACCATCATCGCAATCGTGAGAGGAAAGATTTCCCAGCGCGGAGCGATGGACGTGTCGAAAACGCGGTGCCCCATCCAGTGCGCGAGCACGATGCCCACGAGGCAGCCGATCAAGCCGCCCGCAGCGCCGAGCACGCTGACCTCGGCCAGAAACAGACTCACGATGCGCGCGATCGATCCGCCCAGCGCTTTCATCAGGCCCACATCCTCGCGGCGCTCCATGGCGAGAGCGGCCATCGTCGCGAGAACGCAGAGCGCGGTGAGCACGAGAATCAGCGCGACCATTGAAGCGATCAGCAAGCGCGTGCGATAGAGCAGATTGCCTTCGGCTTCCGTGACCTCGCGGATGGGGCGGACGCTCGCATTCGGAAGGGCGGCGGCGAGGCGCGCGGCGTATGCTCCGATGCTTGCTGACGTGCCCGTGACGCTGAGCTGCCACAAGCCGATGCCGCCGGGCATGCCGGCGAGGGTCTGCGCGACCGGAAGATTCACGAAAACCTGATCGTCTTCAGCCGCGCCGGAATCGAGGATACCGGCGACGCGAAGCTGCGTGGTGCGGCCAAGATAGGCGAGCCTCAGCTGCGAGCCCGACGCAAGCTCGAATTGTCGCGCGACGCTACGGCCGACGAGGCATTGTGATTTGTCGTCACGCTGCGTGATCCACCTGCCTTCGAGCCTCCACGTGGGATTGAGCCGCGAGACTTGATCGAGCCAAGTGCCGACTACCACGACCGGCGTCTCGTTCGCGCGGGCGACGACAAAAAAAAACGGCGCGGAGGCGACAACATCCGGCGTGCGATTGGCATCGAGCCCGGCTTCGATCGAGCGTTGGTTCAGCAGCACGGGAATGGCGGCTGCGCTCGCGCCGGCATTCGGCGAACTGCCGAGGTTGGGCGCCTGCGCTCCAGACTGCGGGGCGACGACGATATTGGGGCCGAGCGAGCTGAATTCCTCGGTCAGCTTCCGTTGCATGTCGAATTGGACGTTCAGAAGCGCGGAGATTACGGCTGCGCCGCTCGCGACGGCGAGGAGCCCTACGAAAATCCGTCCCTTACCGCCGCGCAGCATTTTCCAGACGATGCGGGCGAACACTATTCGCCCCTCAAAATCGGCGCAGGATCGAAGTGAGCAGCGCGGCGCAGGGGAATCAGGCTGCCGACCAGAGCGACAAGAGCGGCGAGCGCGAGAACGATGGGCAACAGCACGAGCCTCGGCGGCGCGGGCGAGCCGAAAACACTCGAGCCGAGCGCGCGCGCGAGCACGGCTCCAAAGAGGAAGCCGATGGCGCCACCGGCGAGCGCGAGCATGAGTTGCTCGGTTAGAAAAATGGAATTGACGAGCGCGTTCGTCGCACCGATCGCTTTCATGATGCCGATTTCGCCGCGCCGCTCGATCACGGTTGCGGCGGATGTGGCGCCGACGGCAAGCGCGGCCGCGATCAGCGCCGCGAGCGTGACGATCCAGAGCAGCGTGCTGATGCTCGACAGGATGCGTCCCTCGGAATCGGCGACTTTGCGGATCGCGTGCACGTCTGTGCCGGGCAGCACCTGCTCGATCTGGTAGCTGATCGACGAAATGTAGGGCGAGCAGAACCAGCGGTCGTATTCGGTGGGCGTGAGCGATTTCGGATCGCGCGCGGCGAGAGCATCGGCGGGCTTGGTAAGGGCGCTGACGAAAAGCTGGCGGAATTGCCCGGGACGTCCCGAATATTTCTGTGCAAACGAAAGCGGCACGAGGATAGCATTGTCCTCCGTGTCTCCGGTGGAGACGATTCCCGTCACGACGAGGCTCAACCAGGCGTTCGCCGACTTGGAGTGGCTAACCTGGATTGTTTTCCCGATGGCAAACCTGTTGGGGTCTTTTGCGGCGAGCGCGGCTCCAACTACCGCTTCATTCGTTCCGTCATCGAACCAGCGCCCTTGAATCTGCCAGGAGGGATGAGTCACGCTCAGGCCTGTTTTGAATTTGGTTCCGTCGGGCACGGGCACTTCGTGTTGATACCAGGTGCCAATGAGTGTTGTGTTTACAAGTTTATCGTCAGAGACAACTGTCGGCACATCGAGGAAAGGCGTGAAGCCGAGAATATTGTGGCGCCAGAAAATGGTTTTGAGCTTGCCGAGATCGGTCTCGTTGAGATGCGCGCCTTCATCGACGGGGCGATAATCGACGCCGCCGATTTCGAGCGCCAGCGTATCCGATTGCGGCGTGACGAGGAGATTCGCGCCGAGGCTGCGGAATTCGCGCGCCATGCGGTCGCCCACTTCGAGCGCGACGGTAAGCGTGGCGGTGGCCACGGCCATGCCGAGGACGAGCGCGGCGGCCGTCAGCACCTTGCGGCGCGGATTGCGCACGAACGATTCGCCTACGAGTCTCGCGAACATTTCAGGATTTGTGAACCTCTGCGGCCGAAGACGCCAGGGACGCGAGATCTACGATCACTTCGCCATTCGACACTTCCGATTTTACCGGGATCGGATTGCAGCCGCCTTTGTCGCCGATCGAGGGAATATAGATCGTGGCGCCGCAATTCCGGCACACAACGTTTTGCCCCTCTTGCTTATAGCCGGCCCAGCCGCAAATCTTGCAAGCGTCTAGCGCGACGGAATAGTCTCCGTTATTCTGGTGAATCACGAAGAAGCGAATTTCGGTGCCGTTCACGTCCGCGTCGTAAAAATGCAGGCTCTTGTCAGTGAGATCGGCGAGCGAGATGCGCACCTGGCCATTTTCGGCGATCAGCTCCTGAGCCGGCGTCGGCGCGTTCATCGCATGGGCGTAGGCGAATTCGGCTGCGAGCGAGACAATCACGAGCACGCAGAGGATCGCGGCGGCGAAGCTCCAGCGGCGCTGGCGGCGGAATTCCCATTCGCGCATGCGGCGCTCGGCGGGATTGAGCGCGGGATCCGGGGCGGGACGGCGCGCGGTGAAATATTCGCGCACCACGAGGAGCGCGGCCACGCCCAGGATGACGGCAAAGAAGAAAACTTCATTGCGAACGATCGGGCCGATGGTGGCCATTTCCGTCTTGCTCGACCAGATCCACATCGCTTCGCTCAGCTCGTGCACGCCGGTGAGCGCGAGTTGAAACGCGACGACCATCAGGATGATGCTGGTGGCGGCGAAGAAGCGGTGCAGGGGAATGCGCAGCGTTCCCTCGAAGAAAAAGATGCCGACGGCAACGGCGATCGCGATACCGATGCCGGTGCCGATCCAGGTTTCCACGCCGGCGCTCGACAGCTCTACCGCCCCGAGGACGAGGACGAGTTCCGCGCCCTCGCGGACGACCATGAAGAAGACGAACGCGCCGATGGCCCATCCGGCGGCGCGCGAGGATTTCTGCGCGTAGGTCTCGATGCGCTGCTCGATCTCTTTGCGCAGGGTACGGGCGATGCGGTTCATCCAGACGATCATAGTGACGACGAGGGCTGCGGCGACCAGCATCAGAACGCCCTCGAAGCCGTCCTCGCTAATCGCCCAGCGTTGAAGCAAAATGGCCGCGGCAACGCTCATGGCGCAGGCGAGCCCCACGCCGGCCCAGACGTAGGGGCGCAGGGCGCGGCGGCCGGTGCGATTCAGATACACGAGGACGATGCCGACGATGAGGGCGGCTTCGACGCCTTCGCGAAGAGCGACCAAGAGAGCAGAAATCATGAGAGCAGCTAGTTGTTACCCAGTTACAACTAGCAAAGGCAGTGTAGCGCCAGCGGTACCTAAAAACAAGAAAATTCAATACCTCGCAGCTTTAGCGGGAAGGTATCGGACAGTTGCTATTCTGCGGCTTTTTCAGGGCCAAGTCGCGTGGCGCCGGGACGTTAACTGTAGAATATGCATCTGACTGTGACATGGTCGAAGGGAATTGCGGTTGAGGGAGCGAATGGCTGAGGGGCGCCGACGATTATTTCGCGTCCGGACGGTAGCGATTGCTGCGTCGCTCGCGATCATCTCATTGCTCGGGCGGGCGTGGCACGCTGGTACCTTCGCGCAGTCTCCGCAGACGCCGAATCCGACCGCGACACCGCAGGAAATCCAAAGCGGGCTGATGCACGAAGGGAAGTCCGACGCCAAGAAAGCCAAAGAGGCTTACGAGCAGGGTGTGCGCGCCGAGCGGAACGAGGATTGGGACGCCGCGTACACCGCGTACTCGGATGCCGTGAACTATGCGCCGAACAACCGCGAGTATTTCATTCACCGCGAACTGGCGAAGAGCCGCCTGGTGCAGGAACGGGCGGACGCTGCCGAGCGGGATGCGGTTTCAGGGAAGCTGGACGAAGCGCGCCAGGCATTACTGTCGGCGACGTACCTCGATCCGACCAACCGAGTGCTGCGCGACAGGCTGGCGGAACTGATCGCGCAGGAGCCGGGACAGAATCGCGCGGTGACGGAGCCTGAGCTCGCCGGACCGCCGCAGCTTGAGTACCAGAAGGGAACGCGCAGCTTCGACTATCGCGGCGACACGCAGGGAGCCTACGAAGAAGTCGGGAAGCAATTCGGAGTGGAAGTGGCGTTCGACGGAGATCTGGTGTCGCAGCGGGTGCGTTTTCAGGTGAGCGATGTGGATTTTCCGACGGCCGTGCGGCTGCTGGGCGAAATGACGGGGACGTTCTGGCGACCGCTGGGCAAGCGCCTGTTTTTCGTGGTGCAAAATACGCTGCAGAAGCGCAAGGACTACGACGTGTCGGTGGTGCGAACGATCCTGCTGCCCGCTTCCGAGACGCCGGATGAGATGATGGAAATTACTCGGCTGGTGCGCGAGGTGGCGGGCATTCCGCGCTCGGATCTGGACATCAGCAGCCGGACCCTGACGCTGCGCGCGTCGCCGCAAGCGATGGCGGTGGCGACGGACCTGATCGACAATCTCGAAAAGCCGGTCGGCGAGCTGGTGCTGGAGATCGAAGTCCTCGAGGTGAACGAGGACTACGCGCGGCAAATGGGCATCACGCCGCCTGAGACGGCTCAGACGTTCAGCGTGAGCAGCGCCCAGATTCAAGAAGCGGAGGCGTCCGAGGAAGGCTTGCTCGACGTGCTCCAGCAGGTGTTCGGATCGACCACGATTCCTGGGCTGGTGGCATTCGGCGGAGGCTTGACCACACAGTTCGCGACGCTTCCCGGCGCGACCGCAAACCTTTCGGAGATGCTTTCGCTGGTGAAAACCGGGCGGCGAATTCTTTTGCGAGCGGAGGATGGACAGAAGGCGACGTTTTTCGTCGGGCAGCGGATTCCCGTCTCGCTTTCGACGTACGCGTCGAGCTTCGTTTCGGGGCAAGGAGTCAGCAGCAGCGCGATCACGAATCCCATCGTGAACTACCCGGCGGGGAACGCGCCGTCGTTCGTCGCGACGACGAGCCTGCGCGACGACGCCATCAACGACCTGATCGTGGCGAATTCGGCGGATAACACCGTGTCGGTGCTGCTGGGCAATGGCGACGGGACGTTCGCGTCGCAGGTGACGTATCCGACCGGGACCGATCCCGTATCGATCGCGACCGGGCAGTTCAACAACGCAACGACGGCGGTGAACAACGACGATTTTCCCGATCTGGCCGTAGCCAATAAGGCGGCGAATACGGTTTCGATCCTGCTGGCGAGCCCGAGCGGAGATGGGACGTTTCAGCCAAAGGTGGATATTCCGACGGGCAACGCGCCGGTTTCGGTGGTCTCGGCGAATTTTCACGACCTGAACGGCGTGGCGGGCGCCGTCGATCTGGCCGTGGCGAATCAGGGTGACAACACGATTTCGATCTTTCAGGGCAACGGCGATGGAACGTTCCGGGCGCCCACCTTGATCGCGCTGCCGGCAGGATTCGAGCCCACAGGCTTGGCCGCCGCGGACCTGAATGACGACGGGCACATCGATCTTGTGGTGGCGGATCAGGGCAACAACACGTTTTCCGTGCTGCTCGGCAATGGCGACGGAACCTTTCAGCCGCGCAAGGACTATGCGACGGGGAACGCTCCGGTGTATGTGGCGTTTGGGGATTTCAACGGAGATGGCGCACTGGACATCGCCGTGGCGAACAACGGCGCACCGACAAGTACGAATACCGGAAACACGGTAAGCATCTACTACAACCAGATCAGCAACGAGAACGTGCCGACGGGAACGTTCGTTGCGGGCACGACGCGGGATTTCGCGGCGGGGATCGGCCCCACGTCGATTGCGGTGGCTGACTACAATCTCGACGGACTCGCCGATCTGGTGGTGTCGGACGAGACGGACAACGCGATTTCCGTGATCTTGAATCTCGGCGGCGAGCAATTTGCCGGCAACGTCGAGCTTCCTGTGGATACGGCGCCGGTGTCTGTTACGACGGCGGACTTCAACGCGGACGGCCGTCCGGACATCGCGACGGCGAACAGCGGGGCGGCCAACATCACCGTGATCCTGAACACGGCGAGTTTACTCGGCAGCGGACTCGGCACGTCGGGCACGCCCTATCCCGGAGTGGAGTATCTCGATGTGGGCCTGAAGGTGGAAGCGACGCCGCGCATTCATCCGAACGACGTGACGCTGAATCTCGCTCTCGACATCAGCAGCCTGACGGGAACCAGTATCAATTCGATCCCCGTGATCACCAACGAAACCGTGGAACAGACGCTGCGCCTCAGGCAGAACGAGACGGCGATGCTCGCGGGCTTTTTGCAGTCGGACCTGACCAACGCCATCGAGGGAACGCCGGGCATCGCGGAGATTCCGGGCGCGGGGCTCATCGCGGGCAACCAAAACGCGCAAAACCAGAGCAGCGAGTTGCTGATCCTCGTGACGCCGCGGCTGGTGCGGCTGGCACCGCGCAAGGACCGCGTGATCTACGCAGGGCAAGGATCGGCGGAAGGCGAAGCCGGGGCGGGCGGCGAAGGATCAGGCGCGCTGGGAGGAATCCCGCCGAGGGGAGAGGAAGGGATTCCGCAGGGTCAAGCGGCGCCGGCGGAGACGCCGATCGAACCCACGCCGGAGCCGGCGCAAGCGACGCCGGAGCAGCAACCTCCCCAGCCCGGAGAAGGGCCTCAAATTAACCGTCCGCCGCCCCGGTAGTTCGGGGCGCCGCACAAATGTCACTTCCTTCCTGAAGACTTTCGCCCTCAGAGGCTGCGTACGTTCATTCTCTTGCCCGCTGGTCGCCTCAAGCGCTACTTTCAGCGCGTTCGAGGCTCCCCATGAAACGCCTCATCGTCGCAGTCGCGGCCACCACTCTCCGCGCCCCCGGTCCAGCAAGTAATTGACCCCTCAACCGCTCGCGTCCCGGTGGCTACGGTGTGGCTTCGAGGACGACGAGGGGTTGATACGTTCGAGGAACGACAGGCTCGGCGATGGCGATGAGCTGTCCCTGCTGATTGAAGACACGGAGGCGCGAGGGCTTCCAGTCGCCCGAATCGAGCTGCGCGGGCGCGCCCTGTGCGGCGGTGGTTTGTCCCGGCTGAATCTGCGCGAGCGGAAGATTGAATTTCGCGCCGTGGCGCACGCGTTTTTCGACGATCGGCAGCACGGTGGCGCGAGGCAGATCGGGCAGCAAGCTTTCGAGACGAATCACGCGCGAGGCGATTTTTCCGGATTTCGCGTCGGCGGCAAGATCTTCGAGCGACACGGCATGGTCGGACGTGAATTCTCCCACGGCGGTGCGGGCGATTTCGGCGAGGTGCGCGCCCGCGCCATGGAGCCGTCCCATATCGTGCGCGAGCGAGCGGATGTAGGTGCCCGCGCCGCATTCGACGATGAAGCGCGCGAGCGATCCTTCGACGCCGGTAAGGCGAAACTCGAAAACTTCGACCCCCACCGGCTCGAGATTCACCGGTTTGTGCTTGCGCGCCAGCTCGTGCGCCGGGCGGCCGTGGATTTTCTTCGCCGAAAAGGCGGGCGGAATCTGTTGGATTTTGCCCATGAACCGGGCGGCGAGGCTCTGGATGTTTTCCTGATCGAGTGCGGGCGCGGAATCCTCCGAGAGCGGTTCGCCATCGGCGTCGTAGGTGTCCGTCGAGAATCCGAAGCGGATCGCGCAGGTGTAGCGTTTGCGGCGGCCCGAATAAAAGCGGGCGAGGCGCGTCGCGCGGCCGAGAGCGAGCACGAGAACGCCCGTGGCGAGCGGATCGAGCGTGCCAAAGTGGCCGATCTGGCGGAAGCCGATGAGCCGGCGGACGGTCTCGACGATGTCGTGCGAGGTTTTTCCGCGCGGCTTGTCGATCACGAGAATTCCGTCGAGCTGCGGCTGTGGTGTCCGGGGCATGAAGGGCGTCGTCCTTAGAGGCTAACTAGCAAAAGCAAATAACAGACTGCCGAGCAGCACACCTATTCACCTGTCTCACTCTTCCCGCATGAGTTTGGATGGATCGACGGCAAGCGCTCGCAGCGCTGGAATGGCGGACGCTGCAATGCCGAGCAGCGCCATCGTCAGCACCGCGCCGCACACGACCACGGGGTCCCGCGGATTCGCCTGATACACAATGTGCCCCAGCAACCGGCTCGCGAAGACGCCCGCCAGCAGGCCCAACGCCGATCCCACGCCGAGCAGCACCATGGGCCGCCCCACCGCCGCTCTCATCACGTGCGCTCCTCGCGCGCCCAACGCCATGCGGATGCCGATCTCCTTCATGCGGCGGCTCACGCCGTAAGCCGCCATGCCGAAGATGCCGGTCACGGCCAGCATCGCCGCCAAAAGGCCCATCACACCGAGCGCCACCGTCGCGGCGCGTGCCGGGAACAGCATATCTCCCAACGCGTCGGGCCAGCTTTGCACCGTGATTGGCACATTCGGCTCGATACCACCCAGCGTGCGCTGCAACGCCGGCGCCATCTCGCTGGGCTTCCGCCGCGACCGCACCACGAAAACCGCTTCGGTATCCTCGCGTTGCGACAACGGCACATACGCCACAGGCTGCAGCGACTCTTGCATGTCGTGGTACTTGCCGTCCTCCGCCACGCCCACGACCTCCGTCAGGTGGCCCCGCAGAATAAAGTGCTGTCCGACCGCCGGCGTTTCGCCCCACATCCTCCGCGCGAAGATTCCGTTCACGACCGCCACATACGGCGTCGTGGGCGTATCCTGCCAGCTGACATCGCGCCCGCTGAGCAGCCGCGTGCCGGCAGCCTCCAGGTATCCCGGCGACATCGGAAACACGTAGGGCGCCAGCGCGGAATTGTTCAGCGTGAATTCCGTCGTACCGGGCTGGAAAATCGGAATCGCATGCATGCCACCGGTCATCGGCGTGCGGCTCACCGCACCCGCAGCCGTCACGCCGGGGATGCTCAGCGCCGCGTCAATGATCGCTTTCTCTTTCTCGAGCAGCGCGCCGCCTTGTTGTCCCGTCTGGCTCAAGTCGACTTCGGCCAGCATTGCGCCCTGCGGCTGAAAGCCCAGCGGAGCGTGGAGCGCATGCATCATGCCGCGCGCGGCCACGAGCGAGGCTGTTACCAGCAGGGTGCAAATGGCAATTTGCGCGCCCAGCAAAAGATCCCGCAGGGCAAACCGGCGCACGTGCATGAAGGCTACCGATCCGCTCTTCATGATCTGCAACGGACTGCTCTGCCACGCCTGCAGCGCCGGAACCATCCCAAACAGCAGCGCGCTTCCTAAGGTGAAGGCCAGAGCTGCCAAGTACACACGTGCATCGGCACTGACTGCCAGATGACCGTAGGGCGACTGCCAGCGGTTGAGCACACCCAACAGCACCTGCGCGGTCACCAGCCCCGCGGCTCCGCCAATCAGCGACACGATTACCGCTTCGGTCAACAGTTGCCGCGCCAGCCGCCACCGGGTCGATCCAAGGGCCACACGGAGCGCCAGTTCCCGGCCGCGATCCGCCGTGCGCGCCGCAAACAGACTTGCCAGGTTCGCGCACGCCGCCGCGAGCACCAACAGCGCCAGCACGGTCACGCTCAAAAGAAATCCCCGAATGACTTCACCGTCGTCGCCGAGGAGCCCCGGATGGATCAGCCGGAACGACAGGTCTTCGTCGGTCTTCGGATATTCTTTCGCTAACTTGGCCCCAATCGCATTCAGATTTTCCGTCGCCTGCTGCGGCGTCACGCCCGGCTTCAGCCGGCCAATCACCGTTACGGCGATGGCGGTCCGGTTGTGCAGGTAATCGCTCCCATCCACCTGCCGCTCATTCACCATCGGGATCCAGTAGTCCGGCCATACGAACCGCTCCGTGCCGTGGAACCGCGCCGGCGCTACGCCAATCACCGTAAAGGGATGCTTGTTCATCTCCACCGTCGCCCCGACCATACCCCGGTCAGCATCAAACGCGTTTCGCCAGAGATCGTTGCTCAGCACCAGGTACGGCGCCGAATCCGGGCCATGCTCGTCCGCGGCGTGGAAAAACCGCCCCAGTTCCGGCTGCACGCCCAGCAGATCGAAATAATTGCCGGTGACTTCATCTCCGGAGACATACGTCACCGCGTCACGCCATCTCAGTGCCGCATGCGAGTATGCGTCGATCCCGGCCATTCCACCGAAGGTGGCATTTCGTTCGCGAAAATCCTCAAACGCCGGATACGACGTGGTCAGTAGCCTTCCGCTCGTCCACGCTTTGTGGCGAATCTGATACAGCCTCTGCGGGTCGCTCACCTCCAAAGGGTGCAGCAGGACCGCGTTCAGCAGTCCGAAGACGACCACGTTTGCCCCGATCCCCAGCATCAGAGTGAGTGAGGCCACGACCGTGAACGCGGGAGACTTCCGAAGCACGCGAAGCGCATAACGAACGTCCATCAGCAGATCGTCCACGAATGGCAGGCCCTGTTCCGCGTGGACCGTTATATGCGATTCAATCTCTTCCCTGAGCCGTTCGTCGCCGCGGCGCCTGGTGGTGAAGTTGAGAAGGTGTGTGAATAACCGATTCAGGGCTCTCATGCCAGATCCTGCGCTTTGACTTCAAAGAAGCGCGATGAAACGCGCTCTAGGATTTCTCCGGGTGGTGCGTTTTTCGCAGAAGGTCGTCGATGTGGCTGCCGTATTGCTCGGATTGGTCGGCGATGAAAAGTATCTCGGGCGCGCGGCGCAGGCGCAGGCGCTCGACGAGTTCGTGGCGCACGTATCCGGCGGCGGCCTTCAATCCGTGGAACACTTCGGCGCGCTCCTCCTCGCTTCCCTCGACCTGAACGAACACGCGCACCGTGCGGAGATCGGGCGTCACGCGCACTTCGGCAACGGTCAGCGGCACGGCCAGGCGCGGGTCCTTGAGCTCACCGGCCAGCATCAGGCTGACTTCGTGGTTGATCTCCTCGGCGATTCGTTCGCTGCGATGTCCCGCGAGCGTCATTCGCTTCCCTCGAAGTAATCAATCTCCTGCGAAACCAGATCGCGGCCGAGAATCCGCTCGGATTCGGCGGCGACCGCCTCGAGCGATTCCTCGAGATACTTGGAATCGCCGGAAATGCTGACGACGCCGACGCGGGAGCGCTGCCAGAGCTCCTGATGTTCGAGCTCGGCGACCGCCACGTTGTAGTGGGCGCGAAGCCGGTCCTTCAGGCTGCGAAGCACCTGCCGCTTGTCCTTGAGCGACCGCGCGTCGGGGATGTGAATTTCCAGGGTGAGGAGGCCGATCGGCATAAGACCCCGCAATATCCCGCACAGAGGGCACCGAAAAAACCCAAGATCGCCGAGGACTAGTTGCGGTGGGCCTCGGCGCCTTCGCGAGCGCCGCCGCGATCGGCGGCTCCCACAGTTTCCATCGGCTGCGACTTCTCCATCTTGAAGCACTCGAGGATGTCGCCCACCTTCACGTCGTTGAAATTCGTTATGCCGATGCCGCACTCGAATCCGGCGCGGACTTCGTTGACATCGTCCTTGAAGCGGCGCAGCGAGATCACGCGGCCGGTGTAGGCTACGACGCCGTCGCGCACCACGCGGATGTCCGCGTCGCGCTTCACGATGCCGTCCTGCACGGAGCAGCCGGCGATCACGCCCGCGCCCTTCACGCGGAATGTGTCGCGGACTTCGGCGCGGCCGAGATACGTTTCCTTGATCACCGGAGCGAGGAGGCCGACCACGGCCTTCCGCACCTCGTCGAGAAGCTCGTAGATGATCGAGTACATGCGGATGTCGACGCCTTCGCGCTGGGCGAGATCGGAGGCCTTGCGCTCGGGACGGACGTTGAACCCGATGATGACGGCGTTCGAGGCCGAGGCCAGGATCACGTCGCTCTCGTTGATCGCGCCGACACCCGACTGAATCACTTTGAGCGTCACCTGATCGTTGGAAAGCTTCGGCAACATTTCGGTGAGCACTTCGGCGGAACCCTGGACGTCCGCCTTGACGACGACCGGCAGCTCTTTCATTTCGCCGGCGCGAAGCTGTTCGTGCAACTGATCGAGCGTGAGCCGGCCGGAAGCGGTCTTGGCGAGCGAGGCCTCGCGCTGCTTCGACTGGCGGTATTCGACGATGTGGCGGGCCTTTGCTTCGTCCGCCACCTGGAACTGATCGCCTGCTTCGGGCACGCCTTGCAGTCCGAGCACTTCGACGGGCGTGGACGGCCCCGCCTGCTTGATGGGCTGGCTGCGATCGTCAAACATCGCGCGGACTTTGCCGTAGACGGCGCCGACGATGAAAACATCGCCGACGTGGAGCGTGCCGTTCTGCACGAGGACGGTCGCGACAGGGCCGCGGCCGCGATCGACGCGGGATTCGATCACCGTGCCGCTCGCGGGCGCATCGGGATCGGCTTTCAACTCGCGGAGATCGCCGACGAGCAGAATCATTTCGAGCAGGCGCGGCAGATTCTGCTTTGTTTTTGCCGAGACCTCGACCATCACGGTTTCGCCGCCCCAATCTTCGGGCATGAGGCCGCGGTCGGCGAGCTGGCGCTTCACGCGCTCGGCCTGCGCCTCGGGCTTATCGATTTTATTAATCGCGACCACGATCGGCACCTTCGCCGCTCGGGCATGTGCGATTGCTTCTTCGGTCTGCGGCATGACGCCGTCATCGGCGCCGACGACGAGGACGACGACGTCGGTCACTTTCGCGCCGCGGGCGCGCATCCGCGTGAACGCTTCGTGGCCCGGCGTATCGACGAAAACGATGCGGCGGTCGCCGACGTGAACCTCGTACGCGCCGATGTGCTGCGTGATGCCGCCGGCTTCGCCCGCGGCAACTTCGGTTTCGCGGATGGCATCGAGAAGGCTCGTCTTGCCATGGTCAACGTGGCCCATCACGGTGACAACAGGCGCGCGCGGCAGCAGATTTCCGCTGCGCTCTTCCTTGATTTTCTCTTCCTGGACGACTTGCTCCTCGAACGTGACTACTTGCACGATGCCGTTGAACGACTCGGCGAGGCTGGTCGCGGTCGGGACGTCGAGCGCCTGGTTGATGCTGGCGAATACGCCGCGATCGAGCAGCGTCTTCAGCAAATCCTTGGCGCGAATGTCGAGTTTCTCGGCGAGCTCGCGGACGGTGATCCCTTCGGTGACCGTCACCTCACGCGGCTCGCGCTGCACGGGTGCGACGGGCTCGATGACGGTGCGGCCCGGACCCGCGCCCGCGCGCGTGCGCACGGGATGCAGGCGGCGTTCGCCTTCGGCAAAGCGTTTCTCGATGAGCGGACGGCCGCGCGTGGCGGGAGGCTTGCGCGCGTAGAGCGGCTTGCCCGGCTCAGCCTTCGGAACGCCGCCCGTGGCGCCGGGCCGCTGGCTGCCGATGGGAGCTTGTCCCGGACGGCCACCACCTCCTCCGCCGGGGCGTTGCGGAAATCTTCCGGGAGCCCCACCGCCGGGCCGCGGCGAGCCGCCGGGACGAGGCGCACCGCCCGGAGCCGCAGCGGGACGCATGCCCTGAGGTGCGCCGGGTCTTTGACCTTGGTATCCCTGGCCGGGCTGCGCCGGTGGACGCGATGACGGAAATCTTTGGCCGCTCGTCGGCGGACCCGCAGGCCTCGGCGCGCCAGCGGTTGTTCCCGCAGGCGCCGCTGGAGATGCGGCTATAGGACGCTGGGCGGCTGGAGCGCCGTGAGGAACGCCACTCGGAGTTGCAGCGGGAGCTGCGGGACGCAGCGGAACGCCGGGTCTCGGGCCGGCAGCTGGCGGCGCAGCGGATGGTGCGCCCGGAGCGCCCGCAGGACGCGGCGGCGGGACAGCGCCAGGACGAACAGCCCCAGGAGCAGCAGCCGGCGAACCAGCCGCGATTCCGGCGGCAGGTACAGCAGGTCTTGGAGCAACACCGGGAGTTGCGGACACGGGCGAAGCAACCGGAGCCGATGTGGGGGTTGGCGGCTTCGGCGGCGCAGCGGCCGGTGCTGCCGTGCGCGCGGGCTTTTTCGCAGCCGTCTTGGCAGCTTCGGCGGCAGCTTCGGCGGCGGCTAGATCCTGGAAATGCTTGCGCGCGAGCTCCGCATGCTCGACGTCGATCGAGCTCGAGTGCGTCTTCTTTTCGGTGACGCCGATCTCGGGCAGGTAGTCGATCAGCACCTTCGCCTTGATCTCGAGTTCCCGCGCGAGTTCGTTGATTCGGATTTGATTCGCGTCTGACATTCGGTTTTGCGCTATTGCTGCTCCTCGTTTTCTTCATCCGGGGGACGCTGCTCTTCTTCGAGGCGTTCCGCCGGCGACTCGTCGGCTGCCACCGGGGTGTGCGATTTTTCGGTGACGGCTTCTTCGCGCTCGTAGGATTCGGTAAATTCGGCCGCGGATTCGTCGCCCGCGTCCGCATCCGCGGGCACTTCCGCTGCTTCGGCATTCGATTCGGCCTGGGCTTCCGCGGGCAATTCTTCGACCGGAGCTTCGGCGCTTGCTTCCGCTGGCAATTCTGCCGAGAGCTCTTCGGCTATAGCCTCAGCGGGCGCCTCGGTGGCCTGCGCTTCAAGCGCTTCGAAGTACGCGGCGACCGACTGGTGAATCTTCTCGACCATCTTCTCGCCGATGCCGGGAATCTCGACGAGCTGCTCGGGCGTCATGTCCGCGAGCTTTTCGATCGACGTGATGCCTGCGGCTTCGAGCTTCTCGATCGTCTTCGGTCCGACGCCGGCAAGCTCGGTCAGCGCGGTGCCTGGCGCCGTGAGAGCGGCCATCTGCGCCTCGATCTCGCGGCGCTTCTCTTCTTCGCTCTTGATGTCGACATTCCAGCCGATGAGCTTGCTGGCGAGGCGGACGTTCTGCCCCTTTTTGCCGATGGCGAGCGAAAGCTGCGTATCCTCGACGATCACCTCGAGGCGCTTTTCCTCGGGGTCGATGATCTGCACGCGCGTCACTTTCGCCGGACTGAGCGCCTTCTGCGCGAACGCCACCGTTTCCTCGTTAAAGGGAATGATGTCGATTTTCTCGCCGCGAAGTTCGCGGATGATCGACTGCACCCGCATGCCCTTCATGCCGACGCACGCGCCCACGGGATCGACGTCCTTGTCGCGGCTTTCGACGGCGATCTTGGTGCGCTCGCCGGCTTCGCGCGCGACGGCTCGAATCTGCACGGTGCCGTCGTAAATTTCGGGCACCTCCATTTCGAATAGTCGCTGCACCAGAGCGGGATCGGCGCGGGACACGATCACCTGCGGGCCCTTGGCGGCGCGCTCGACGGCGCGAATCGTGACGCGCAGCCGGTCGCCCACGTTGTAAGCCTCGAGGCGCGATTGCTCACGCTTGGGGAGACGCGCTTCGGTGCGGCCCAGATCGACGATGATGTCCGGTCCTTCCATGCGCTTCACGACGCTGTTCACCAGCTCGCCGACGCGCGTGTGAAACTCATTGTAAATCGTGTCGCGCTCGGCCTCGCGGACCTTCTGCAAAATAACTTGCTTGGCGGTCTGCGCCGCGATCCTGCCGAGCACGTCGGTCGGCTTCGCATGGGTGATTTCGCCGCCCACCTCGATGCCGGGGCTTTGCTTGCGAGCCTCGACGAGCGAGATTTCGCGAGTTGCGTCAGCCACTTCGTCGACCACCGTGTGGACCGTGTAGACATCCACCTGGCCGGTTTCGGGATTGAACTTCGAACGGAGATCCTCTTCGGTGCGGTAGTATTTCCGCGCCGCCACGACCATCGCGTCTTCGATGGCCGCGACGATGATCTCGGGCTCGATGTGCTTTTCCCGGCTGATCTGCTCGATTGTCTGAAACAGCAGACTCGCCATCGCGTTTCTCCCCGCCCCCTCACCCTTAGAGTTCCACGACCAAATTCGCTTTGCGAATGCCGGCGTACGGCACGGCGATTTCGCGTTCCCTTACTTTCAACTTCACGATGCCGTCCGCGTAGCTCGCGAGGCGGCCTTCGAAATAGTTCTGATTCTCGACCGGCTCGTTGAGCCAGATGCGCGCGAGGCGCCCGGCAAAACGCTCGTAGTCCGCTGGCTTGATCAGCTTTCGATCGAGCCCGGGCGAACTCACCTCGAGCACGTAGGCCGGTCCCGGCACGAGATCCTCGACGTCGAGGATGACGCTCAGTTGCTCGCTGACGCGTTCGCAATCCTTGTGGCTGATTCCCAAGCTCTCCGGATTGGCCGGACCCGGCAGCCGGTCGATGTAGACCCGCAGCAAACGCTGCTTGCCTACTTTCCACTCCACGTCGAATATTTCGAGGCCTAGCGAGCGAGCCACGCGCTCCGCTGCCTCACGAATCTTGTCCAAGTCCATACGATTCTATGGACGGCGTTTATCCCCGCAAGGATGCGTGCGTCCGGCCCATCCAGCGGCCAACAAAAAAGTGGGCTCGCGCCCACTGGTTCGTTCGACAAATGCTCGCCTGCAAGTTAGTATAGGGGCGTTATTCCGGAAACGCAAGGGCGGCCCGCAAACGCCTCGATTTGAATGGGTTTTGACAGCTATGACACAATCCGACCCGAGTGCGAAATTGGAACTGAGGCAGATCGTACAGAAATACCTCGCCGCTGCGGGCGGTTACGGAAAGCCAATCGCATTTTCGGCGCTGGGGCTTTCGGCCAAAGAGATCGAAGACGTCTTCGGCACCCTCGACGAGGATTACCACATCAGCCGGTTCCTCCACTTCCAGTGCTCGGCAGGAGCCAACTACCAGATCAACGGGTTCCCGCAGACCCACGTTTCGATCGACGCGGAGATTCAGAGCATCCTCTAGCAGCCGTCGGAAGAACAAGAAGGACACGAGATGAGCGCGATCCGAAACGCGGGCCTGGGGGTTGGGCCGTCTGAGCGTAGCTACGAGCCCGCTGCGCGGGCGCGTTGCGCCTCCTTCATCGCCTCCGGTGCGCGCCTCTGCATTTCTTCTGGTGAGACGTCCTCGATGTGCGTCGCCAGCGACCAGGAGTGGCCGAACGGATCGGTCAATCGCCCATAGCGATCGCCCCAGAACATATCTGCAACGGGCTGCCGCGACTTGGCCCCGGCTGAAACAGCCTGCTTGAACGTCGCGTCCACGTCGTTGAGATAGAGGAAGATGCTGACCGTCGATCCACCGAGCGACTGCGGCGACCGGAGGCCGCTGCTCGCCGATTCTTCAGCGATCATCACGATCGAGTCGCCGATTTTGATTTCCGCATGCGAGACCGCTCCTTGAGGATCGTTCATGCGCAACACTTCCTCCGCGCCAAACGCGCGCTTGTAGAAGTCGAGCGCCTGAGCCGCGTTGTGGACCGAAAGATACGGGGTCACGGTGTGGTAGCCCTTCGGGATGGGATTCACGTGCTTTGCCATGGTCGTCTCCTTTGCAAGGTGAGGCCGGAGAAGGATGCATGCTCCGGCGGGTTAAGGTTTCCTGAAAAGCCGGGCGTGGGCTGGGGCTCTTTCTTCTTACCGCAGTGGCGGGTGAAAATCAAATTCGGGATCGACGTCGACCGGGACGTTCGAGCATTTTGCCAGCGCCGCCGTCAGCTCCGGCGGCATCACGGCGTATTTTTTGAACCAGGCTTCGGCGCGCGCGCGGTCTCCGGTGGCTTCCTGCTCGAGAAGCTCCTTGTCGAGCGCCTCGATGGCGCCTGGGAACTTCGCGAAATCCACTTCGTAGCGGCCGGTTGAGGGATCGCGGCGAATGGCGCCCTGCTCGGTGAGATAGCTCAGCTGCATCATCGAGCCCTGGCCGTGGGCCTCGGCGATGCCGAACCGGATCGTGCGAAACGTCTCCGCGAGATAGGAAGCGTAGATTCCATCGAGCTTGGCCTTCGAAATCGCGCCGTGATCGACCAGCCATTTCACGTTGTGCATGCTGGTCACATCTGCCTTGGATTCTTCGAGCGAGGAATATTGCGGGCCAATCGCTTCGCCAATGCCAACCTTGCCGGTAGCCGTCTGCGCGAAGGATGGGCCGAGGCCGTGTGAGACTTCGTGCAGAATCACGAAATCCATCAGGCCTTCGCCGCTAACGAGCTTGGCCTGGTCCGGACGCATCAGTCGCTGCGCGAGCGGCATAATGATGTAGTTCACGCGCGCATCCATGAAATTTTGCCAGAACATCTTCTTCGAGCCTTTTTCCACGTGGATGCGCGGATCGTTGGGCAGGTTGTCGGCAACGGCCTGATAGCCGTGAAGCAGATCGCCCGCACGGTAGACTCCATCGACCACTTCCATCGGCGATTGCTTGCCGTGCTTCGACGGCAGATCGGCTGCCGGCAGCGCAAGCGATTCCTGCAATTCGGGGACGTACTTCTGGAAGATTTCGACCTTCTTGCTTTCGGCGTCGTTGCGAATCATCACCGACGCGCCGTAGGAAGTTTTTACGCCGAGCAGGCCGTCGAGATAGACCTCGTAAGGCGCGAAGATCACGTCGAATTTCGGATCCTTGAGATCGAGCCAGGCGATGTCGCTCTTGTAATAGTCGTCGGTGAGCAGTGCGTCGGCGCGCAGCCGAAGAAAATTCGCGAACGCCGGATCGTCGCTCAGCGCAGCCGCTTCGCGAAGGTCGGCAGCCATCGGTTTCAGGAATTGAGCGAAAGCGACGTGATAGGGAACCGCTTCCAGCAAATCGCCCTTGCGCCGGACCATCGTGTACGCACTGTACAGCGCCGCCTTTTGGTCCGGATGCGCGGCCACGTAGACATCGAACTCTTCGCGGGTCATGCCCCAGGGAAAGAATCCGCGTCCCGCCGGCATCGGCTCTGTGCCGACGAAAGGCTTGTTGTCGTCGATCAGATCGAAGCGCCCGCCATTGATCTTCAGGTACTCGGCCAGCATCTGGAATTGCGGATTGGTGGTGTGCGCGAGCGAGAGATAGAGCTTCAGTCCGTCGGGATCGCTCTGGCGCCAGTAGATGCAGTCGAGGAGCCCTGAGGCGTCGACCAGTTGGTCGACCATCTGTTTTTCGCGGTCGGTCAGCCCACGCGAATCGAAAGGCATCGTCACTTTCTTGAATTTCGCGAGGCGCTGCGCGAGGTCGGGAGCCACAACCAGCTTGAAGGATTCGGACGCTACGCTCGATCCGATCAGCGCGAGCGGAATGGCGATCGCAAGCGCGATTAGGAAGCCACGAAATAGCGAGACGGCGGCAATAGTTTTCATGCCGTCATCTTAGTGCAGAAAAGCCAAAGCGATGCGGCAAATTTCAGGCTGCCTTAAAGATACGAGCCTGTAGGGGCGCTGCCCTGGCCTGAGCGGAACGAAGGCTTGCCGCGCCCCGCTACATGCAAGATCGCGCCCCCGGCAGAGACGTTAGCGAGAACTCACGGCGAGAAGACGTTCTGCGAGCGCCTTCTGCTCCTTGCGAATTAGTTCGGGGAGGCTGTCGCCGAATTTCGCGAAGAACTCGTCGATACTGCGCTCTTCGTCTGTCCAATCGCTCGGATTCACGGCGAGAAGCTCTTCGAGCGCGCCGCGCGAAATCGAGAGGCCATCGAGCGTGAGCGAAGACGGCGTGGGTACGCAGCCGATCGGCGTGTCGGTGGCGCCGGCGCGGCCTTCGATGCGGTCGAGCATCCACTTCAGCACGCGAACGTTTTCGCCGTACCCGGGCCACAGGAATTTGTTGTTGGCGTCGCGACGAAACCAGTTCACGTGGAAAATCTTGGGCGGCTTCTTGAGCTTCGGGCCCATCTCGAGCCAATGCGCGAAGTAATCGGCCATGTTGTAGCCGCAGAAGGGAAGCATCGCCATCGGATCGCGGCGCGTGACGCCGACTTTGCCCGTAGCCGCGGCCGTCGTTTCCGAGGCCATCGTCGCGCCGACGAATACGCCATGCCGCCAGTCGCGCGATTCGTAGACGAGCGGCGCAAGATGCGCGCGGCGTCCGCCGAAAATGAATGCCGAGATCGGCACTCCCTCGGGATCTTGCGAATGTTTATCGAGAGAGGGTGACTGGCAGGCCGGAACGGTGTAGCGGGCATTCGGGTGAGCGGCGGGAGAATTCGAGGGCGACCACGGATTGCCTTTCCAATCGGTGATGCCCTCCGGCGTTGCGCTGGTGCCGTCAATCCCCTCCCACCAGGGTTCGCGCGAGGCCGTCATCGCGACGTTCGTGAAAATTGTATTGCTGTGAGCTGCGGCCATCACATTCGGATTCGTTTTGGAGTTGGTGCCCGGCGCGACGCCGAAGAAGCCGGCCTCGGGGTTGATCGCGCGAAGCGTGCCATCGGAAGCGACGTGCATCCAGGCGATGTCGTCGCCAACGGTCCAAACGCGATAGCCCTGATTCTCGAGCGCCGAAACCATCATGGCGAGGTTGGTCTTGCCGCAGGCCGAAGGAAACGCCGCTGCCATGTATGTCACTTTGCCGGACGGATCTTCGAGGCCGAGGATCAGCATGTGTTCGGCCATCCAGCCCTGTTCGCGGGCCATCCAGCTGGCGATGCGCAGGGCGAAACACTTCTTTCCGAGCAACGCGTTGCCGCCGTAGCCTGACCCGACGCTCCAGATCAGCTTTTCCTCGGGGAAGTGGACGATAAAGCGGCGATCGGGATTGAGATCGGCGAGCGAATGCAGCCCAGGAACGAAATCGTCCGAGGAGCCCAGCCGATCGAGCGCCACGTTGCCCATGCGCGACATGATCCGCATGCTGGCCACGACGTACGCACTGTCCGTAATCTCGACACCGACCTTGCTATACGGTGATTTCGCCGGGCCCAGAATGTAGGGCACTACGTACATCGTGCGGCCCTTCATCGCGCCGTCGAAAAGCGGGCGCAGCTTGGCTTTGGCGTCGGTCGGGGCCATCCAGTTGTTGGTGGGGCCGGCGTCCTCTCTGCGGCGAGTGCAGATGAAAGTGAGGTTTTCGGTGCGAGCGACGTCGTTGGGATTGCTGCGGTGCAGGTAACAGCAGGGGAACGTCTTTTGATTCAGGGCCGTGTACGTGCTGTCGCGGAGCATTTCATCCGTCAAGCGCTCGTTTTCGGTTTCCGTACCGTCGCACCAGACGATCTTTGAGGGCTTCGTAAGCTGCGCCGATTCTTCCACCCATTTTTCCAGCGCTGTGGACACCATGCCTCCTGGGCTTGTGCGCGGGGAAGCCGCCTGTTCCTGCGGACCTACGCGATATGAAAGCAGATACAAACCAATCGTAAATGTAAGAATAAATCTTAGGCCACGATTTCCCGAAATGCAAGGGAACGGGGACGAAAGCTTCTCGCCGGTGACGGATGCTATACTCGCGCCGCGATGTACGCGCGGAAGTTACAAGCCGAGATGGAGATAGACGGCGAGCGGCGGCCCGTCCCGCTTGATTGGCTCGACAGCTTCTGCATGCGCAACTTTACCGGCTCGGGCGAGTTCGACGACACGCTCTCGACGGGCGAAGGACGCCTCGAAGCGGGACTTGGCGTCGATCCGGAACGGCTCGCGGCTGCGATGAGCGAGTGGT
The DNA here is from genome assembly GCA_963836125.1 of uncultured Acidobacteriota bacterium. Classification (GTDB taxonomy): domain Bacteria; phylum Acidobacteriota; class Terriglobia; order Acidiferrales; family UBA7541; genus Palsa-295. The sequence continues at coordinate 24,677 of CAWIIK010000011.1, read as the reverse complement.
TCACCAAGCGCGGCAAAGGGAACGGACAGGCAGTCACGGTGGTGCTACGACCGGCGAATTGAGGGGCGCTTTTCGCAGAATCAATTTCGAGGAGCTGGACCCGCTTGCGATGATTGGGGCGTTGCAGCGGTCACCGCCGCGAGTCCAGCTCCTCTTGTTAGCTTTGACGGCGGAGCCGGGGGATCGTTAGCCTCGCGCGAATCGATTCAGAAGCGGCGGCTGGCGCGCCGTTCGGGACCGGTGTAGGGCGCGGGCTGGCGAGCAAGCGCGGCTTTGATTTGCGGCAGCGCCTCGCGCGTAGCGGCTTCGCCCGCCGCGACGAGCTCGGGCGTCCGGGCGAATTCGTCCCATAGGACGTGATGGACGTTGGGCTCGATGAGGACGTCGGTGGCGGCGCGCCAGGGCTGGATCGCTCCAATCTGAATGATCGAGAACGAGCGGCTGATCACCTCGATCGTGTTGCGTGGACGGCCGCCGATCAGCCCGGGCTCGAGATGAACCCCAATCACCACCTCCGCGCCCATTCTTCGGGCCGCAGGCGAAGGCACGGCCTCCGTCAGGAATCCATCCACGAGAATGCGGCCTCGATACTCGACGGGCAGAAACAGGCCGGGGTAGGCGCACGAAGCGCGCAACGCCGGCGCGATTTCGCCGTCGGTGTAATAGACGGATTCACCGGCGATGATGTCGGTGGCGACGATGCTGAGAGGCTTCTTCAACTCGCTGAAGTCGCTGACGGTGGTGAATTTGTGCAGGAAAAGCTCGAGACGATCGTTGGATGCCATGCCCATGCGCGAGAGCGTCCAACGGCCGAAATCGCGGAAGGTGGTCTCGCTGCCGTGCAACTCCATCGTCTCGAGCGATGTGCCGCTGGCGTAGGTGGCGGCGATCAGGGCGCCGACGCTGGTGCCTGCAATGTAGTCGATGGGAATTTCATTCTCTTCGAGGACGCGCAGGACGCCGATATGAGCGATTCCGCGAGCGAATCCACCGCCGAGCGCGACGCCTACTTTCGGGCGTTCTCCATTGCCAGCGTACGCGAACGACCTAAGACCCTGGACGGCCCTGGTCAACCATTTCGACCCCTGGCCCATGTGCCGTTGCCCTCACCCACTGGTTCAACTCTACCAAAGTTGGGGAGCGCCAGGGGATTCCGGTTGACCGTCGTTGGCGCTTTTGCAACCATGTGCCCCTGGTGAAGATAACGAAAATGGCGAAATTGCGCGCCCGGTGGGAAGTGGTTTGATGAGACGCCCGATCGAAAAGGCGGCGGTGCTTGGCGCAGGAACCATGGGCGCAAGAATCGCCGCGCATCTCGCGAACGCAGGCATCCCGTGCTATCTGCTCGATATCATCCCGCCGGAATTGAACGCCGAAGAGAGCCGCAAGGGGCTGGCTCTCGATCATCCGGCGGTGCGCAACCGGATCGTGCTGGCCGGGCTCGAGGCGGCGAAGAAGTCGAAGCCCGCGGCGTTTTTCGTGCCGGAAACAGCGCGGCTGATCACGCCGGGGAACTTCGACGACAACATGGCGTGGTGCGGCGAAGCGGACTGGATCATCGAGGCGGTCGCGGAAAACATCGAGATCAAGCGAAAGCTTTTCGAGCGCGTCGAAGCGGTGCGCAAGCCCGGCACGCTCGTCACGACCAACACCTCGGGCCTGCCGATCCATCGAATCGCGGAAGGGCGATCGGAAGATTTCCAAAAGCACTTCGCGGGCACGCATTTTTTCAATCCGCCGCGCTACATGAAATTAGTGGAGCTCGTTCCGGGGCCGAAGACGCTGCCGGAAGTGGTCAGCGCGCTCGACGAAATCTGCGACGTCACGCTCGGCAAGGGCGTGGTCGTGGCGAAAGACACGCCGAACTTCATCGCCAACCGCATCGGCACGTTTTCGATCCTCAAGGCGTTCGCGGAAATGCAGGCGCTCGATATGACGATCGAGCAAGTCGACGCGTGCACGGGCCCGGCGATCGGCTGGCCAAATTCGGCGACGTTCCGCACGGCGGATATCGTCGGGCTGGATGTCCTCGCGCACGTCGTGAAGAATATCTACGAGAGCGTGCCGGACGATGAATCGCGCGAGATGTACCGCGTCCCGCCGCTGCTCGAAGCGTTGATCGCGAAAGGCTGGCTTGGCGAAAAAACAGGCAGCGGATTCTACCAGCGCATCAAGAAGGGCGGCGACTCCGAAATCCTGACGCTCGATTGGAAGAAGATGGAGTATCGCGCGCGCGAAAAGAGCAAATTCGGCTCGATCGAAGCGGGGAAAGCGATCGAAGACACGCGCGAGCGGATTCGCATGCTCACCGCGCCGGCGCTTGAAGGCAAGGGTGGCGACAAAGCGAGCCGCTTCCTCTGGAATTGCCTCAGCAAGACCTGCCTCTACGCCGCGCGGCGCATTCCGGAGATCGCCAATAGCATTGTCGACGTGGACCGCGCCATGCGTTGGGGATTCGCGTGGGAGCTTGGCCCATTCGAGGTTTGGGATGCGATCGGCGTCGAGCGGATGGCGAAGGCGATCGACGGCGAGGGGAAGCAGTTGCCGCCGCTCGTGGCAAGGGCGCTCGCGTCGCCGGCGAAATCCTTCTACCAGACAGAAAAAGGCCGCACGAGCTATTTCGATCTTGCCTCGGGCGCTCTCAAGCTCCTCGAAGAGCCCCCGGGAATCCTCATCCTGAAATCGCTCAAAGAGCGCGCGAAGATCGTGCAGGAAAATTCGGGCGCGAGCCTCATCGACCTCGGCGACGGCGTCCTCTGCTGCGAATTCCACGCCAAGATGAACGCGATCGGCGGCGACATCTTCGCGATGCTGACGGCGGGCGTCGCGCGCCTCGAAACCGAATTCGAGGCCATGGTGATCGCCAATCAGGCGCCGAATTTTTCCGCGGGCGCAAACCTGATGCTCCTGCTGATGACCGCGCAGGAAGGCGAGTGGGACGACATTCACCTCGCGGTGCGGCAATTCCAGCGCGCGAATACGGCGGTCAAGTACGCTCCGCGGCCGGTGGTATCGGCGCCGCAAGGCCTCGCGCTCGGCGGCGGCTGCGAAATCAATCTGCACGCCACGCGGATTCACGCGACGGCGGAGGCGTACATCGGGCTCGTCGAGGTGGGGGTCGGGCTCATTCCTGCCGGCGGCGGCACGAAAGAAATGCTGATCCGCGCGAACGAGCACGCTACCGGCAGCGACAACCTCGACCTGATGCACGCGCTGCGCCCGGTCTTTGAGAATATCGCCATGGCGAAAGTTTCAACCAGCGCGGAAGAGGCGCGCACGCTCGGCTACCTGCGCCCGTCGGATCTGATCGCGATGAATCGCGACCGTCAAGTGGCCGACGCAAAGGAAACGGCGCTGGCCATGGTGCGCGCCGGGTATCATCCTCCGCCGCCGGCCGAGATCCGCGTCCTCGGCGAGGAATTTTTCGCGGCGGCGAAACTCGCGATTCACATGCTGGTCCGCGGGGAATTCGCCACGGAGTACGACGCCGTGGTCGCGCGCAAGCTCGCCTACATCATGGCCGGCGGCGGCATCACCGCAGCGCAGGCCGTGCCCGAGCAGTACGTGCTGGACTTGGAGCGCGAGGCGTTCGTCAGCCTCTGCGGCGAGCGGAAGACGCAGGAGCGCATCGCGCACACCCTGAAGACAGGGAAGCCGCTGCGGAACTAAGGGCGGATCAGCAACCGGATGACGCGCCGGCCGATGCAACGTTTTCAGGTGCTATAGATTCTTAGGAGCGTGCAGAAGGCTGGGTGCGCGTAACTCGCGGGTTCTTCGAGTCATAAAGCGAAAAAACAGGGGCGAATGAAGATGAGGATGCGGAATCATATCGGGGTGCTTCTGCCCGCGGCCGTTGCGGCGGCCGGGCTGCTTCTGATGGCAGCCTGCGGAGGAGGTGGCCCGGCCACCGTTCCGCCGACGCCGACGCCCAGCGCGGCCGGCCCGGTCACGATCTACCCCGGCACGGCAAGCGTGCCCGTGGGCGGGCAGGCTCAGTTCAGCGCATTCCTCGCGAGCGCGCCGACAGCGACATTTACGTGGAGCGTATCGTCCGGCGGAGGCACGATCGACAGCAGCAGCGGTTTGTACACGGCGCCGCCGATGATACCCACCAACCCGGCCGTAACGATTACCGCAACCAGCTCCAGCGCGACGGGAACGGCAGTGGTAATGGTCGTGGCGGCGCCCGCAGGCGGAATCGCGATCACCCCGGCGGCCGTCGTGGTGCCGGCAGGCGGATCGTTTCAATTCTCCGCGACCGCGAACGGAAATCCGGTCACGCCGACCTGGCAAGTCGCGGGAATCACGTTGGGCGATTCGATCCACGGCACCATCGGACCGAACGGCAATTATTCGGCGCCACTCACGCCTCCGCCGGGCGGCTCGATCACAGTGACGGCGCTCAGCGGCGGCGCTTCGGCGACCGCGACGGTGGTCGTTGTGTTTTCAAACGCATCGTTGAACGGCCAGTACGCATTCTCCTATTCGGGAGAGGACAGCAAAGGGCGGTTACTCGTCGCCGGCAGCTTCGCGGCGAATCCATCGACAGGATCCATCAGCGGCATCGAGGATTACAACAGCACCGCGCAGGCCCCGGTGACGGCGTCGCCCGTGAGCGGAACGTATTCCGTGAATCCGGATGGCACCGCGGCCGCCATGTTGACGGATGCGGCGGCGGGCGGTTCGGCGACCTGGAATCTCACGCTCGTGGCGAGCACGCAGGGCCAGGCGTCTCCGCGCGCCCTGCTGGTCCGATTCGACAAGACGGCGACGGGCAGCGGCGAAGCCGACATGCAGAACACCGCGAAGTTCACGCTTGGGTCGTTCTACCAGAATTATGCGTTCAATCTTTCGGGCAGTGATGGGAGCGGCAAGCCCCTGCAGATCGCAGGAATGGTACACGCGGACGGCGTCGGCATCATCGGGCTGAATTTGTGCAAGGACGACATCAACGACGCGGGCACGAACACGGAAGCCGCGGCCGATACGTCGCTGCACGGGGTCTTTTCCGCCGACACAGCCAATCCAACAACTCTGGCAACGAATGGGCGCGGCACGCTCCAGTTGATTTACGGCGCGGCCGCCGGGCTGGCTACATTCGACAACACGACGTATACATTCGCTTTCTATATCGTCGACAACACGCACCTCAAAGTGGTCGAGATCGACGCAAACACAACGGCGCAACTTGCCGGCGATCTATATAGCGCGCCGAACATCGACGGTTCGTTTTCGCCGTCGAGTCTCCCGGAGGGAAACTACGCCTTTACGCTGAGCGGATCGAACCCGAGTGGCACGAAAGCCTATGCCCTCGGCGGCGTTCTTGTAACCAGTGGATCCGGCAGCGTCACCGGCGGAGTGCTCGATGGCGGCCTGGGCGAGGACATCACCCTCACCACTTTTGCGTACTCGGTCGACACCAGCCTGGGACGGATTCTCTTCACAATGACGATCGGATCGACGACGCGCTATTTCGCCGGCTACATGACGTCGAGCGGAACGGTCGAGATGATCGAGCTCGATACCGACCTTCAGGCGAGCGGCACGGCGTATTTGCAGACCAGCATGGGCATTCCGCAAGGGAGTTTCGCATTCAATTTGACGAGCGACGGGAACACAAACTCGTTCGCGGAAGAGGACGTGATCGGCCAGGTTGCGGTGCCGGCCGGCGTGCTCGTCCCTCTTGGAAATATCGACGTAGATGACAAGGGCACGCTGACCTCGGGCACGCCCATCAAGGATACGAGTACGATTGTGGCTCCCGACTCGAATGGGCGCGGGACGACGATTCTCGACACGGAGCCGGCGACCTACTCGCTGGTCTACTACGTAGTAAACAACACGAGCGCTCTCGTGATCGAGAACGACGGAGCGCGCGTGGCCACAGGCATCGTCGCCCGGCAATTCTAGAAATTCCGCACGAGAATCTCCGCGTGTCATAAAGAAACACACCCAGGTACCAAAGTACTATTGTCGCTCCACGCCGTCACTTCGAGAATCAAAATAGCCCAGGGAAAATCGAAGCATTTGAGGGGATGGCACTGAGCCATTCGTACTACTCATTATGATTCCACTGAAGGAAGCGCAGGAGACTGGCGAGGTTCCGGTTTCACAAGGGACAAACCTCGCGAAACCGGGTTCCGGCCAGCTTCGCTCCGATGCGGTTTCGCTGGACGTGCCCGTCAAGGTGCACGGATCGCGCGTCGTCGAGGTGATTCGCGGAACGACGTCGCATACCGAGCCATTCGAAGAACAGACCAGCACGATGATCGTGTTCCCGCTGGGCGGCGTGCTGAAAATGGCCACGCAGGTGAACGTGGGACAGGCGATCGTCCTCACGAACCTGAAGACGCGCCAGGACGCGATTTGCCGCGTCGTCAAGACACGCACGAATCCGAATCTGCATTCCTACGTCGAAATTGAGTTCTCGCATCCTCAGCCGGGATACTGGGGCGTTCGCTTCCCGTCCGATGGGCCTGAACCAGCCAAGAAAGCGGCTTCGCCTGCTGCCGGCGCGCCGACCGCACCCGTGCATCCTGCGCTTTCTACACCAGCCGCAATCTCGACGGCTGTGCCAAAGGTTGGAGCGCCAAAGGCCGAAATCCCCCAAATCGAAATCAAGGTACAGAAGGCAGCTCCGCCCGTGCCCGCTGCGCCGGCCGTCGCGCCGCCAAGCAGCCCTGCTCTTGAGGCCTCCGCGTCCGCGAGTGCGGCTGATTCGGCGTCATTTTCGCTCGAGCAGTTGCGCGGAAATATAGAAGCACCGGCCGCCACGTCGCCTTCGAACGTCGAGCGAATTCAAGACGCCGAGGCGCACCGAGCCGAAACTCACCGCAAGGCGGAATCTCCCGTCGCTGACGAAGCCTCAGCTGCGCACGAGCCCTCGACGTTCGGCCGATTTGCGGCGAGCGCCGCCTTGGGCGCAGAAGCGGCCGCGCGCCCGGCCTTTGGTGCGGGTCTGGAATACAGCCCGCTTGGAGCGACGGCGGAAAAGGGTCAGAAGCAGGACAAGAACTGGGCGCTCATCACGGCGTGCGTCGGTTTGTTGCTGGCGGCCGCCGGCGCCGGGGGTTTTTATTTCCTCCACCAGCGCCCGGTGATTCAACGCTTTGCCGTGGCGGCTCCCGCGCCGCCGGAAGCTCCTATCGCAACGAGTCCAAATTCGAATCCCGCACCCGCAATTGCAGCGCCCATGACGGAAACACCCGCTGCCGCTGCGCCAAACGCTCCCGCAGCAACTCCATCAGTCATGACCCGCGCGCGCCAACCGGAGCCTGAAAAAGCGAGCAAGGCCGCGCCGAGTGAGCCTGTCCCAGCGCCCACTCAATCGCCATTCCAATCAAGGGCTTCCGAATCCGCAAAACAGAAGCCTGCTGCCGGCGTGCCCGACATGTTCGGCGCGCTGAACGCCCACCCCACCACGGCGGTGCACGGTAGCACCGAAGGCGGGGCTGCCCCGGCGATTGACCCCGGCGCGCTTGCTGGCGGGCCGAGCGTAGCGCTTCCGTCGACCGAGCCTTCACCCGCGAATCTCGCGCCCCCGCCGCAGCCTGCGCCCGAGGGGCCGGTAGAGGTTGGGGGCGACCTCAAGCCGCCGCGCCTGATTTCCTCGAGCGAGGTTGCCTACCCCGAAATCGCGCGCCAGGCCGGCATCCAGGGAAATGTCGTGGTGCGGATCGTGATTGACAAGACGGGCAAGGTGACGGAGGCCAAGGCAATCTCCGGGCCTCTGATGTTGCGCGATGCCGCCGTGAGCGCGCTACGCCAGAGGAAATATGCGCCGTCAAAGCTGGATGGGCATCCGATCTCCGTCGAAATGTTGGTGACGATCGAGTTCCACCGTTGATGTGTTTCGCCAGTTTGTGATTGAGTCTCTCGATCGACTTCCTCCTGCATGTCTTTTTCAATATCGCGACGACCGCCTTCTACCGTGCGGTTGCTTTTTTTTCTCCAGTGTCATCCAATGGTGTGGTTTGGGCCGCGACGTGCGCCCGGCCACGAGGTGAATGATGCGAGAAGCCGTGATTGTCAGTTCGGTGCGGACGGCCGTGGGGAAGGCGCCAAAGGGCACGTTGCGCGCGACGCGTCCGGACGATCTGGCCGCGCTGACGATCAAGGAATCGCTCGCGCGCGTTAAGGCCCTCGATCCGGCCGAAGTCGAGGACGTCATCATCGGCTGCGCGATGCCCGAGGCGGAAGCGGGCATGAACGTCGCGCGGATCGCCTCGCTGCGCGCGGGCCTTCCCGTCAGCTCCTCGGCCATGACCGTGAATCGCTTCTGCTCCTCCGGCCTGCAGACGATCGCGCTCGCCGCCGAGCGGATCATGGCGGGGCAGGGCGACGTTGCGATCGCCGGCGGCGCCGAATCGATGAGCATGATCCCCATGGGCGGTCACAAAATCGCGCCGAATCCCTGGCTGATGGACAACTACCCGGACACCTATCTCAACATGGGCCTCACGGCCGAAAACGTCGCCAAGAAATACGGCATCACGCGAGAAGAGGCCGATGCGTTTTCCTATGCCAGCCATCAGAAGGCTCTGGCTGCGATTGCGGCGGGCAAATTCAAGGACGAAATTGTGCCGGTCGAGCTGAGCTACACGTCGATCGAAGGCGGCGCGAATGGCTCGGGCAATGGCGCGAAGCCGAAGACCCGCAAGATCGTGTTCGATACGGACGAAGGGCCACGCGCGGATACATCGCTCGAAGCGCTGGCGAAGTTGAAACCCGTATTCCATGCGCGCGGAGTGGTGACAGCAGGGAACAGCTCGCAGACCAGCGATGCAGGCGCGGCGTCCGTGGTGATGAGCGGCGAGCGAGCGCGTGCGCTAGGGCTGAAGCCGCTCGCGCGTTTCGTCTCGTTCGCGACGGCGGGCTGCCCACCCGAGATGATGGGTATCGGCCCGGTCTACGCGATTCCGAAGGCGCTCAAGATCGCCGGCCTCACGGCCGATCAGATCGACGTGATCGAGCTGAACGAAGCCTTCGCGGCGCAGTCGCTCGCGGTGATCAAGACGCTCGGCCTTGATCCGGCGCGCGTCAACGTCAACGGCGGCGCCATCGCTCTCGGCCATCCGCTCGGCTGTACCGGCGCGAAGCTGCTGGCCACGATTTTGCGCGAGATGGAACGCCGCAACGCACGCTACGGCATGGTCACGATGTGCATCGGCGGCGGCATGGGCGCGGCGGGCATTTTCGAGCGCCCCGCTTGATCGGCAAAGAATCGGAGGGGATAAATCGATGGCGACGACACCGGTTTCGCAGGATCTGAATCGCGGCGGCGCATTTCTGGTTGCATCCATCAGCGCGGAAGAAGTCTTCACGCCCGCCGATCTCACCGACGATCAGCGCCTGCTCGGCCACACGCTCGAGGAGTTTCTCGCCAAGGAAATCGTCCCGCACATTCCCGAGCTCGAAAAGCACAAAGAAGGGCTGATGAAGGAACTGGTGCGGAAGGCGGGAGAGGTCGGCCTGCTCGGAGCGGGAATTCCCGAGGAGTATGGCGGCGCGGCGCTCGACAAGATCTCGATGACCATCGTGTCCGAAAAGCTCAGCGCCTATCCGTCGTTCATGGTGTCGTTCGGCGCGCACACCGGCATCGGAACGATCCCCATCGTTTATTTCGGCACCGACGCGCAGAAGCAGAAGTATCTCCCGAAGATCGCGACCGGCGAATTGCTTTCGTGCTACGCGCTTTCGGAGCCGCAAGCGGGATCGGACGCCCTCGCTGCGCGCACCCGCGCCGTGCTTTCGCCGGACGGCAGGAGCTGGCTGCTCACGGGCCAGAAGATGTGGATCACGAGCGGCGGATTTTCGGACGTCTTCGTCGTGTTCGCCAAAGTCGACGGCGAAAAGTTTTCGTCCTTCATCGTCGAGCGCGGCACGCCCGGCTTCTCCGTGGGCGCCGAAGAAAACAAGATGGGAATCCGCGGCAGCTCGACCGTGCCGCTCTTTTTCGAGAACGCCGCGATCCCCAGGGAAAATCTGCTCCACGACATCGGCCGCGGCCATATCGTCGCCTTCAACACGCTCAATGCGGGGCGCTTTTCGCTCGGCGCGAGCTGCGCGGGCGGCTCCAAGAACGTGCTGGCGATCGCCTCGAAATACGCCAAGGAGCGCACCGCGTTCGGAAAGCCGATTGCCGAGTTCGGCTTGATCAAGGCCAAGCTCGGCGAGATGGCCATCCGCACGTACGCGCTCGAGTCGATGATCTACCGCACATCGGGAACCATCGAAGCGGCCGTTTCGAGCGCCGGCGCGGATAAAGTCCAGCAGGCGATGCAGGCCCTCGAGGAGTACGCGATTGAGAGCTCGATCAGCAAGGTCGTCGGCAGCGAGACGCTCGATTACTGCGTTGACGAAGCCGTCCAGATTTTCGGCGGCTACGGCTTCCACGAGGATTATCCGGCGGCGCGAATGTATCGCGACAGCCGCATCAACCGCATTTTCGAGGGCACCAACGAAATCAACCGCCTCGTCATCATCCAGATGCTGATGAAGCGCGTGATGTCAGGGGTCCTGCCACTGATTCCCGCGGCGATGAAGCTCGGCGAGGAGTTGCTCGCCGGGCCGTCATTTGAAGAAGCGCCCAGCGGCCCTCTTGCGGAGGAAGAAAAATCGCTCGCGCAAGCGAAGAAGATCTTCCTGCTGGCTGCGGGCGCCGCGGTGCAGAAATTCCGGGATCAGCTGGCGAACGAGCAGGAAATCGTGGCTGCGCTGGCGAATATCGTGATGGACGTCTACGCAATCGAATCGTCGCTGCGGCGCGCGCAAAAATCGGCCGCGGCCGCCGGGCAATCGTCCGCGCTGATGGGCGAGGCAACGAGCGCATTCACCTACGACGCGATGGATCGCATCGAGAAAGAGGCGCGCACCGCGCTCGCCGCGATCGTCGATGGCGACACGCTCACGACGCAACTGGCGGCGCTCCGGCGCCTCGCCAAACACGCTCCGATCGACGCGATTGCGATTCGCCGCCGCGTCGCCGATGCCGTCCTCGCGCAGGATCGTTATCCTTTCGACGGCCGCTGATCGAATGCAGTATTTCGTGTAGACACAAACCGGCGCCGTTCCATTCCGAATCTGCGTTTTTCGTACTTCCTTCTTCATTTCCATATTGCGGAACCAGATTTCCATCGGCTCACTCTGAGATTTTCGTAGCCCGGTTTGTTTCAATGAGTTACTCCCGACTCCTTTGGCCACCCCGTTGCATCAAACGCAGGTGGAGGGGATTGAAAGTCGATGAAGACCGTACTAGAACCGGTGGCATTTGCCAAGAATTTGATTCGAAAAGCGAGAGTGCGCAAAGGACTTTTGTCCATTGCAGCCGCGTTTTTCATTCTCCAACTCTATTTCGTGCGCGCGTTGATCGCGGCCGAACTTATTTTCGTGCTGTTCTTCCTGGTGATTCTCGCGGTGGTCGGAATTGCCTATGTGCTCGGGTCGATTGGCGAGCGCGGGCTGGAATGGACCGAAGTTGGCCTGCGCGCCCTTGCCGGATCGGCGAAGCGCGGATATCTGGCGCTGGAAGAGGAAATCAGTAAAAGGCCATTCCGCCATCCACGTTCAGAGTCTGCCCGGTAATCGCGCTGGCCTGATCGGAAACAAGAAATAGCGCGGCTGCAGCGATTTCCTCGGTCGTCTGCAGCCGCCCCTGCAGTATCCCATCCACCACGTGGGCGCTCATCGGTCCGAGCTGTCCGGCGAGATCCTTCCACATGTTCGTATCGCCGGTAGGCCCGGGCGAGATCGCATTGACGCGCACGCCCTTCCGCGCTCCTTCCGCCGCCAGCGTCCGCGTGAGACCCGATACGCCCGCTTTCGCGGCAGCATAGGCGCTGTTCATCGGGAACGCCGCTTTGCCCGCGATGCTTGAGATGTTCAGTATCGCGCCCGACTTGGCCTCGTACATCTCTGGAACTACGAGCCGCGACATCAGGAAGACGCTCGTCAAGTTGACCGCGATCGCTTCGTCCCACTGTTGCGGCGTGGTGCCTTCGGCCGGAGCCACGGGTCCGAGAATCCCGGCGTTGTTGATGAGGATATGGATCGCGCCGAAAGCCTCGCGGGCCGCGCGCACGATCTTCTCGCAATCCGCCTGCTTTGAGACGTCGGCGGCGACGGCTTTGGCGCGTCCGCCCGCCTGCTGAATTTCCGCGGCTACCGCGTCGATCTCCTTGGAGCTTCGCGATGCCACGACCACCGCGGCGCCTTCGCCGGCCAGCTTCCGCGCGATCGCGCGCCCGATGCCTCGCCCCCCGCCCGTAACGATTGCCGTTTTCCCCTTCAGCAGCATGTCCCCTCCGCTATTCAATTGGTTCGTCGAAGCAAGCGTCCGAGAATACCATCGCTCGGGAAATTTGCGCTCGTTTGCCGCAATCGCGATCCGCGGGCGCCGAACGCGCGGCAAAAAACTCTGCGGCAAAAACTCTTGACACGCCACGATGCCGAGAATAATCTCCGCGGCACTAGCCTTGTCGTGTAACTGGGCCGGGAGTCGCAGGCAGCTATGAAACGCAAAGGCCAGGTCCTCAAAGTACCCATTCGCGATCGCGAATTTGAAGTTTTGCTTCAGCGCGCCTCGGAAATCACGAGCGCCCAGCGCCCGCCGCTGAAAATGCGTCCTTTGTTGCTGAGGGCGTTTCCGTCGATCGCTCGATAATTCACCGATCATCTTGGAAAGTGGCGCGTTTTGCGCGAGGATTGTTGTGCCCGGGACGGGGCTCGCGATTCCGATCCGAATAGCTGAGATCGCGAGGAGCCCAAAGGGCGCCTGAGGAGTCGAATCGAAAGAAAGCCACTTGCACGCCGGAGAAAAACAGATCATGGAAGGACGCTTGCGACGGAAGAGATTTGCGGGATCAGGAGCCCTTGCGGTGGTGGCTTTGGCATTCTGCATCGTTTGGCTGTGCCCTCGCGTGCAGGCTCGGCCGCCTCAAGCAACCGACGTCGTGCGCGTGACGCTGCCCAATGGCCTGCACGTCGTCATTGTCCCCGATCCGCTCGCGCCAGTGGCGACGACCGTGATGAATTACATGGTCGGCTCGGACGAAGCTCCCGCGGGATTCCCCGGCATGGCTCACGCGCAAGAGCACATGATGTTTCGCGGCAACCCTGGCCTCTCGGCCGACCAGCTGGCGGCGATCGCGGCGGCGATGGGCGGCGATTTCGACGCGGACACGCAGCAGACCGTTACGCAATATTTCTTCACCGTGCCCAGCGAGGATCTCGATGTCGCGCTGCACATCGAGGCGCTGCGCATGAAGGGCGTGCTCGATACCGACGCGCTGTGGGACAAGGAGCGGGGCGCGATCGAGCAAGAAGTAGCGCAGGATCTCTCGAATCCGACCTACGTCTTCTACACCAAGTTGCTCGATGCCATGTTTCAAGGCACGGTCTACGATCACGATGCGCTCGGCACGAGGCCGTCGTTTGACAAGACCACCGGCGCGATGCTGCACGAGTTTTACGACAAATGGTACGCGCCGAACAACGCCGTCCTGATCATCGCGGGCAATGTTGACACGAAAAAAGCCTTGGACGAGATCAAGTCGCTCTTCGGCGATATTCCCGAAAAAAAGATTCCCGCGCATCCCGAGGTTCATCTTGGCGCCGTCAAGGCGGCCACCCTCAAGCTCGATACGGACTTGCCCTACGGCCTCGCGGTCACTTCGTTTCGCGTGCCGGGTTCGGACAGCCCCGATTTTGCCGCGCTGAACATCCTGAGTGACGTTCTCAGCAGCCAGCGAGGCACGTTGTATTCGCTCGTGCCGGAAGGGAAGGCGTTGTACGCCGGCTTTCAGCTGGACCTGATGCCCAAGGCGGGCCTTGCGTACGCCATCGGAGCGTTTCCGCAGGGAGCCGACGGCGAGGGGCTCACCAAGGAGATTTCGCAGATTCTCGCGGACGATCTGAAAAATGGCGTGCCCCCGGATCTGGTGGACGCCGCCAAGCGCCACGAGCTTGCGGACGACGAGTTTCAAAAGAATTCGATCGAGGGCCTCGCAATGGAATGGTCGAACGCGCTGGCCGTCGAAGGCCGCCAGTCTCCCGAAGAGGACATCGCGGCGATCGCGAAAGTGACCGTCGATCAAGTGAATGAAGTCGCGAGGAAATACCTCAATCCGGACGTCGCGATCACGGCCGTGCTCACGCCGCAGCCTTCGGGCAAGCCGATCTCATCGAAATCGTTTGGCAGCGCCGAGTCACTCGCGGGCAGTCCGACCGGCCCCGTTGCGCTGCCGGAATGGGCGTCGGCGGCTTTGATGCGTCTCGACATTCCGAAGCTCACCACGAATCCGGTGGTGAGCACCTTGCCGAACGGCCTGAAACTGATCGTGCAGCAGGAGGCGATCAGCAACTCGATCACCGTCACCGGGCACATCAAGAATAACGCTGACCTGGAAGCAGCCCCTGGAAAAGAGGGCGTCAGCGGCGTCCTCGAAGGGCTTTTCCCGTACGGCACGCAGACGCTCGACCGCATCGCCTATCAAAAAGCGCTCGACGATATCGGCGCGAACGAATCCGCCGGCACGGATTTTTCGCTGGCCGTCCTGCCCGACCACTTTGACAAGGGAATGGCGTTGCTGGCCGACAACGAATTGAATCCCGCGCTCCCCGAAAGCGCGTTCAAAGTCGTCCAGGAGGAAACCGCCCGATCCGTCGCCGGAGAGCTGCAAAGCCCCGACTACCTCACTCGCCGCGCGTTCGACGCGAGTCTGTTTCCCGCCACCGATCCGTCGCTGCGGCAAGCGACGCCGAAAACGGTCATGGGGCTCGCGCTCCCCGACGTAAAGACTTACTACGATCATGTCTTTCGCCCGGATTTGACGACCATCGTCGTGATCGGCAACGTGACGCCGGAGAACGCGCGCGCCGAGGTCGAGAAATACTTCGGCGCGTGGACCGCATCCGGACCGCGGCCGCCGACCGATCTGCCGACAGTCCCGCCGAATATTCCGCATGTTACTGCCGTGCCGGATAAGAGCCGCGTGCAGGTGAATGTGGATTTGGGCGAGACGCTGGGACTCAACCGCTTCAATCCCGATTACTACGCCCTCGAGCTGGGAAATCACGTCCTCGGCGGCGGCTTCTACTCGACGTGGTTTTACCGCGACCTGCGCGAGAATTCAGGACTCGTGTATTTCGTCGGCTCGTCGTTCAACGTGGGGAAGACGCGCGGGATTTACAGCGTCGATTACGCCTGCGATCCGCAAAACGTGTCGAAAGCGCGGGCGATCATTGTGCGCGACCTGAAGGCGATCCAGTCAAAGCTCGTCACCGACGACGAGCTGCGCCAAGCCAAAGCCACGCTGCTGCGCCAGGTGCCTCTGTCGGAGGCCAGTGTGGACAGCATCGCGGGCGGCTGGATTAGCCGCGCGACGATTGGCCTTCCGCTCGACGAGCCGGTAGTCGCCTCGCGCCACTACGTCGCGCTCACACCCGAGCAAGTGAAGGCGGCCTTCGCCAAATGGATTCGCCCGGATGACCTCGTCCAGGTAACCCAAGGCCCGAATCCCCAGTAGCTCGGCCGCGCGGCCGCCCCGGCACTCGGCAGTCGCAAGAATGCGGTTCGCCTCACCACTGGCCGTCCGCGGTCCGGCGCAGGTAGCGCCGCAGATAGATTCCCAGAATCGCGGCGCAAACAAGCACCGCGCCGCCAACCACGAGCCATTCCGGCACGTTAGGATACACGGTCGCGTCCAGCACGTGCACCAGAAACAGCCCGCGCGCAGGCTCAATCCCAGCGCGCGCCTCAAACCAGTTTTCCGCCACAGTGAGCGGGCACGGCGGCCACGGCACCGACTCAATCACGATCGCGTAGATCAG
Source organism: uncultured Acidobacteriota bacterium (assembly GCA_963836125.1). GTDB lineage: Bacteria > Acidobacteriota > Terriglobia > Acidiferrales > UBA7541 > Palsa-295. The sequence continues at coordinate 8,849 of CAWIIK010000011.1, read as the reverse complement.
CGATGCGATGTGCAGTGTCCGCAACACTCGCCGGCGGCGCGTCAGCGTCCAACCCAGCGCCACCCACGCGCACCAAAGTAGGTGCACGAACAGGACGGCTTCGACGAGACCCAAAATAGCGCGCTCGCTCCGGACCGCTGGCGATCAACCATGAATTATCCGCTCGCCCGCCCGGCAAGGGAACCACGGCGTTATCTCCGTGCGGCGAGCGTTGCTGTGCCCCGAATCCTTGTGGACGTTAACGCTTGCAGCGGCGCCCGTTTCGCAGACCCGCAATGAATCCCGCCCCGAAGCGATGGACAGCGCTTGCCGAGGTGACGCTTTTCCCCGCGTTCATACTGTGGTTTATCTGGCGGCTGCAATTCACCGCGCGATGGACGTGGATGATATTCGTCGCGTGGCTGCTGGCGAGTTTCCTGCTGCATCGCGACACGCCGAAAACCCTGGGATGGCGCGCGGACAATATTCGGCCCGCCATAAAACAGGCGCTGCCGATCTTCGGCGTGATGGCGGCGGCACTCGCGATCGCCGGCTTCTTCCTCGGCGCGTCGCGGCATCCGTTGCCGGGCGCCGTCTCGCCCCGTGGATTTGGCGGCTACCTCGCCTTTTGCGTGCTGCAGCAGGTGGCGCTGAATTCGCTGCTGCACAACCGCATGCTGTCGCTGATGCGAAACGAGTGGGTGGCCGCCGGGCTGACAGGAACGATTTTCGCCGCGTGCCACTGGCCGAATCCGGTCCTCGTGCCCCTGACGTTTGTCGGTGGCGCGGCCATGGCGTGGATGTTTGGCCGCGTTCGAAATATCATCCCGCTTGCGATTGGTCAGGCGCTGCTGGGAGCGCTCGTCGGGTGGGCGTTTCCCATGGCGTGGCACCACCACATGCGCGTCGGGCCCGGCTATTACGAGCGATGGCGCTAGGCCGGAAATGGCTCCGGGGCCTGGACTCGAACCAGGATAACCAGCTCCAAAGGCTGGCGTGCTACCAATTGCACTACCCCGGAGTAGCGCACGAAAGTGTAGCAGACAACCTCTCGATTTGATCCCTTCGCAACGCACGGCAGATTCCGTCGTTTGCCGCTCCGCTATCGATTTGTTACGCTTCTGAACGCCTTCACGACGGAGAGGTGTCCGAGCGGTTTAAGGAGCACGCTTGGAAAGCGTGTGTTGGGGAAACTCAACCGTGGGTTCGAATCCCACCCTCTCCGCCACCCAGGCACGCATCGCCCGATTTACACAGACCGCCCGTGCACGCGCGCGAATTCCACCACCTGCCGTCCCACCACGCTGAGCGCGTCGAAAATCTTCTGGTCTTTACACGCGCCCGCGGCGTCGAAAATCGGCTCGGATGTACTTAGCGTCGCGCCAAAGGGCGTGGGCCATCCGCGCAGCGCGTGGACGATCGCGCGCAGCGCCTCGAGCGTGGTCACCGCGGCTTGCCATCCCGCCGCCGTCACGATGCACCCGACGGCGCGCCCGTCCAGATACTGCCGCTCGTCGTCGTGCAAATCCTCGAGCAGATCGAGCGCGTTCTTCACGAGGCCCGATACGCCGCCATGGTAGCCAGGGCTCGCGACGATCAGCCCGTCCGCCTGTCGCACCATATCGACCAGGTGCCGCTGCTCCTCGCTGCGCTCGCGCCCTTCCGGTGAGTAATGCGGCAGCCGCGCAAGCGCGGGCCCGCTGAAAATTTCGATGCGCGCGCCGGCTTCTTCCGCCGCGGCGAGCGCCACGCGCAGCGCGCGGTCGGTCGACGACACCTCGCGCATCGTTCCGCCGATGCCGACCACCAGCGGTCCGGCCTTCGCCGCGGCGCCATGTCTCTCGCTCATCGATTTCCCTTATCCGCTTCCGCTGCGATCACCCTCGGCAAAGCTCCAGCGATTCCGCGATGCGGTCGTGCACGAAATTGAGTTCATCGGAAGTAATCACATAAGGCGGCAGAATGTAAACAATATTTCCGAGCGGACGCAGCAACACGCCCGCATCGACGAAAAATTTGTAGAGCTTCGGCCGCAGCTTCGAAGCGTACCCGGGATCGTCCGCGCGCAGCTCGATGGCCGCCATCGTCCCGATCGAGCGGACGTCGCCGACCGCCGGATGATCCTTGATCGCCGCCAGCCGCTCGCGGTGAATTTCGATGATCATCCCGATTCGCTCGAAGACCGGCTCGCGCTCGAAAATCCCGCAGCTCGCCACCGCGGCGGCCGCGGCAATCGGATTCCCCGTGTAGGAATGGCCGTGGTAAAAGGTCCGCGCGCGATCCGCGCTCACGAACGCCTCGTGAATCTCGGGCGTGCACACCGTCGCGCCCATCGGCAGTGCGCCTCCCGTCAGCCCCTTCGAGAGGCACATCAAATCGGGCTCCACCTCCGCAAGTTCGCACGCGAACATCTTGCCGCAGCGCCCAAATCCGGTGAGGACTTCATCCGCGATCAGCAGCACATCGTGCTGCGTGCAAGTCCGCCGCACCCGCTGCAGAAATTCGACCGGATGGACGATCATTCCGCCTGCGCCCTGCAAGCAGCGGCTCGACGATCACCGCCGCAATCTCTCCGTGCTTTTCTTCGAGCAGCCGCTCCAACCGATCCACGCAATCGATCGAGCAAGTCGCGCGCGTTTTCCCCACGGGGCATCGATAGCAATAGGCCGAATGCACGCGATGCACGGGAAACAGCAGCTCGCGAAACGGGTCCGTGAATGAAGACCCCGCGCCGACCGACATCGCCCCGACCGTATCGCCGTGATACGCGTGATCGAGCGCAACGATCGCCTTTTTCCCCGGGCGCCCCACATTCTGCCAGTACTGCACCGCCATCTTCAGCGCGACTTCGACGGCCGTCGAGCCGTCGTCCGAAAAAAAGATGTGCGAGAGATTGGCGGGCAAAATCTTTCCGCAGGCAGCCGCGCAGCTCCTCGGCGGCATCGTGCGTGAATCCGGCCAGCAGCACGTGATCGATTCGCGCCGCCTGCGCCGCGATCGCCGCGATGATCGCCGGGTGGCCGTGCCCGTGAATATTCACCCACCACGAAGAAATGCCGTCGATCAGCCGCCGCCCATCGTCCGTGTAAAGGTAGGCGCCCTCGGCCTTCGCGATGCGCATCGGAGGAGGATCGAGCGCCTCCTGCGTGAATGGATGCCAGATTTGCAGCGGGCTGTTCATGCGCGAACGCCTTCGCGTCGAAATGCTTGCGGAAGGCTCGTAGCAGCAAGCTGCGGTCGATCCGCGCGAGCCGCGGAACCAAGCCGATCACCGCCACGCGCCCGTAGTGCTCGATGGCCTTGCGATTTTCGCGATTCGGCTTGCCGACCATGATCACGCCGCGAACGTCGAGCCGCGCAGCGCGCAATGCGGCGAGCGAAAGCAGCGTGTGATTGATCGTGCCGAGCGTGGTCCGCGCGACCAGCAGCACGGGCAGCCCCAAATGGCGCATCAGGTCTGTCATCAGTTGCGTTTCGTTGATCGGAACCAGCGCGCCGCCCGCGCCCTCGACGATCAGATTTTCGTCGCGGCGCGATCCGCGGCATCTTGATTTTTCGCAGTTCGATATGGACTCCCGCGCACCGCGCCGCCAGATGCGGCGAAACCGGCGGCGCAAACCGATAAGCTTCGGGCAGCGTTCGCTCGCGCGGAAGTCCCGCGAGCCGCATCACGGTGTCGCGGTCGGTCCCTTCGCGCGTGCCGGTCTGGATCGGCTTCCAGTAGATTGCGTCGAGCGCCGCGCACAGCAGCGCCGAAACCACGGTCTTGCCGACGCCCGTGTCCGTGCCGGTGACGAAAAATCGGCTAGGCATGCACGGCGCTGGCAGAAGTGGATTCCGGCAGGGATTTGTGGGCGGCCGTGATCGCCGGGATCGAGACGGCGAATGTCGTCGAGCGTGACCTTGCTCGTCAGCGAGATGCGAATGCGCGCCGTGCCGGGCGGAACCGTCGGCGGCCGGATCGCTCTCACCGCGAATCCGCTGCGCTGGAATTCGCTCGCCACGTGCAGCGCCGCCTCATTGCTGCCGAGATCACCGGGACGATCTGCGTCGCGCTCGCTCCCGCAATCAAGGCCGGCGGCGGCCAGCCCCTCGCGCAACGCCGTCGCAATCTCGCCGAAGATGCGCGCGCTCGGTCCCCGCGTCGCGGGCCAGCGCGAGAGCGGCTCGAATCTGCCCGGCCAGATAGGGCGGCATCGCTGTGCTGAAAATAAATGTCCGCGCGCGATTGATCAGATAGCTCTCGCAGCGCGCGGCTGCCGCACACGAACGCGCCCGCGCTAGCCAGCGCCTTGCCGCACGTGTGGACGATCGCCAGCATTTCGCGCTCGCGCGCCAAGCTCGGCGGCGATTCCGCTTCCCTCGCGGTCCCCAAACGCCGGTCGCGTGCGCTTCGTCGACGATCAGCGCAGCGTCGTACTTGCGCGCGAGTGCCAGCAACGTGCGTCGAGCGGCGCGACGTCGCCCTCCATGCTGAAAACGCTCTCGGTGACGATCACGCGCGCGCCGGAGTTGTTTGCGCGCATCGCGCAGCGCACGTTCCAGAAATTCGAGATCGCGCGTGCGGATATATCACTTTCGCGGCTCGCGAAAGCCGAATGCCGTCGATCAAGCTCGCGTGATTGAGCGCATCTGAAAAAACGATGTCGCCTCGGCTTCAGTAGCGAAGCGAGCAGCCCGATGTTCGCGGCGTAGCCCGAGCCGAAATAAAGCGCCGCTTCGGTGCCCGCAAACGCGGCGAACTCCGATTCGATCTCTTCCCATTCGCGCGAATTTCCCGAAAGCAGCCGCGATCCCGTCGACCCGACCGCTCCGCGCGCGCCACGGCCTCGATCACCGCCTGCTTCAGCCGCGGATCGGTCGAGCCAGGCCGAGATAATCGTTCGAGGAGAGATTGATTCCGGCCGCGCCGCCAGTATTTCGAGCGCCGCGAAACTGCGACTGCTCGCGCAGCGAATCGAGCTCGCGCGCGATGCGCTGTTCGATCGCGCCGCTCGCGCATGTCAGGCACGCTTGCATCGCCCTCATGCCGAGATTTTCGAGAAGCTGCTCGTCCGCATCCGGCGCCGGGATTCGGCGTGGTCAGCAGTTTCTCGCCGGTAAAAATCGAATTCGCGCCCGCCAGAAAGCAAAGCGTCACGGCCTCAGCGCGACATCTGCTGCCGCCCCGCGGCGAGCCGCACGCGCGACGCCGGCATCAGAATCCGCGCTGTGGCGATCGTGCGCACCATCACGAGCGGATCGAGTTCCTCGACGTTCGCGAGCGGCGTCCCTTCGTTTCGCACCAGCATGTTGATCGGCACGCTTTCCGGATGCGGATCGAGACGCGAAAGCTCGTGCAGCAGTCCGATGCGGTCCTCTTCCGTTTCGCCCATGCCCAAAATTCCGCCGCAGCAAACCGTGATGCCCGCTTTGCGCACGTGCGCGATCGTCTGCAAGCGGTCTTCGTACACGCGCGTGGTGATCACTTGCCGTAAAATTCCGGCGAAGTGTCGAGATTGTGGTTGTACGCGGTGAGCCCGGCGCTCTTCAGCCGCTTCGCCTGCGATTCGGTCAGCATTCCGAGCGTGCAGCACACTTCCATCTCCAGCCCGCGACCCCGCGGACCATTTCCAGCACTTGTTCGAAATCTTTGCCCTCGGTCACCTCCCGCCACGCCGCGCCCATGCAGAATCGCGTCGCGCCTTCGTCTTCGCGCGCTGGCGGCCCGCGCACCACCACCGGATCCATCAGCTCCTGGCGCACCAGTCCGTCTCGTAGTGCGCGCTCTGCGGGCAATAGGCGCAATCCTCGGGGCACCCGCCCGTCTTGATCGAAAGCAGCCGGCACAGCTGGACTTCTTCCGGCTTGTGAAATTCGCGATGCGCGGTTTGCGCCCGAAAAATCAGCTCGGGCAGCGGAAGCCGGTAGATGCTGCGAATTTCTTCGCGCGTCCAATCGTGACGAATGTCCATCGGCAACGGCCCTCGTTTCGGCCTTCAAAGATACTACGAGCGCGAGCGATCACACACACTCGATTTAACTGCCCGGTGGCCTTGCCGTTTTGATTTCGCGGGCGCCCTACCCTCGGTACGCGAGGGTGGGTTCTTCCCGCCGCATGCCTTATCATGTTGGCCATGGAAAATTTCTCGCGCAGGCCAAAAACCGACCCAACGCAGATTTACGTTCAGCGCGATGGAATGTACGCCCCGGAACTCGTGGCTGCCGCAACCCTCGGCCTCGATTTCTTTTCCTGGCTCGCAAAATCACCTGCCGACGAAACGACGATCTGCGCCTCGCTCGGCCTTGCGGCGCGCCCCGTCGACGTGATGCTGACGCTGTTTTGCGCGATGGGCTATATCGAAAAGAAAGACGACCTATTCCAGCCCACGGAAGTCGCCCGCGAATTTCTCGTCCGCGATTCGCCGTGGTTCGTCGGCCCCTACTTCGCCTATTTCAAGGATCGCCCGGTCTATCAGGCCCTTCTCGAAACGCTGCGCACCGATAAGCCCGGCGGCTGGTCCGGTGTGAAGGCGCGAAAGCCGTGGGCCGAAGCCATGCAAGACGACGTGTTCGCGCAGGAATTCACGGGATCGATGGACGCGCGCGGCGTGTACGTCGGCCCGATCATGGCCGATAGCCTCGACCTTAAGAGCCACCGCCACGTGCTCGACATCGCCGGCGGCTCGGGCATCTACGCCTGCTGCATCGTGGCCGCGCATCCTCACATGAAGGCTACGGTCTACGACCGCTCGCCCGTCGATCGCGTCGCCGCGAAGCTGATCGCAAAGCGGGCCTGTTCGGATCGCGTCGACGTCGCGGTGGGCGACATGTTCCGCGATTCCTTGCCCACGGATTGCGACATCCATCTCTGGTCGAACGCGTTCCACGATTGGGATGCGCCCACGGTTAAGGCGCTCGCCGCAAAATCTTTTGCGGCGCTGCCATCAGGCGGGATGATCGTAGTTCACGACCGCCATCTCAACCGCGAGAAAACCGGCCCCCTGCGCATCGCGGCGCATTCGGTATTCCTGATGGCAGGCACGGCAGGCCGCTACTACTCGATCGGCGAAATCGAAGATTTCCTCGCCGCGGCTGGATTCATCGGCTTCGGCTATCGCGACATCGTCCTCGACTACAGCATCATCACCGCCCGCAAACCCTAGCGGTGCCTTGCGCGCTTTCCGGTGCAAGGGCGCGCTCGCTGCCGCTCTGGCGTAGGGGCGCCGCTTACTGCGCCCTTCGAAGCCCCGCACTCAACCCCCAGTGACCCTCATCTTCCAGCGCCCAGGTCACGAACCTTTGCTCCGCCGCAAAGCCGGGCAGCGGCCATCCGGTGGAAGAGCGGGGCTTCCAGCCCCGCCGAAAACAATCGCGCGCGAAGCGCGCTTCCTTTGCGCAGCCTCACCCGCAGCAGTAGTCCTTCTCGCTGACCGTGCCGGAGCCACCCGCGCTCTTCGGTCACGGCATCTCCCATCGCCCCGATTCCGCCGACCGAAAAATCGCATCGATCACGCGCATGTTCCGGACGCGAATCCTCGAGCGGCACCGCCACCTCGCCGTCCCCGCGAATCGCCCGCGAAAACAGATCGCCCTGAATCGTGAACTGATCGCACGCCGGAATCGTTTCCGCCGTCATGCCGCGCCCGTGGATCGCCCGGATTGTCGTCGATCAGGATGCGGCTCGGCCGGTCGTTCGGCGGGTTGAGCGGAATTCAATTTCGATGCGGCCCGTCGTCCCGAAAATAGGATTCGCTGGTTATACGCGAGCTGCGTGCTGCAGGTGAAGATCGCCTGCCCGGAAGGAAACTCAGGATCGCCGACGTCAGCCGGTCCGTCTTCATCTCCGGATCGAGCTCGATCAAGGCAATCACGCGCGCCGGCTCCTCGCCGAAAATAAATCGCGAAGCGTGATCGGGTAGCAGCCGATATCGAGCAGCGCCCCGCCGCCATGCGCAGGATGTTGCGGATGTTCTCCGGGTCGCGATTGAAGTAGCTGAAGAAGCCCATACCGCGCGCAGTTCGCCGATGCGGCCGCCGCGGATCAGTTCCCGCGTGCGCAGCCACCGCGGATGCGTCCGCACCATGAACGCCTCGCCGATCTTCACGCCCGTGCGGTCGCGCACCGCGATCATTCTCGGCGTCCGCCGCGTTCACGCCGAGCGGCTTCTCGCACAGCACGTGCTTGCCGGCTTCGGCCGCCCGCGCCGACCAAGGCACGTGCAGATTATTCGGCAGCGGATTGTAGATCGCCTCGATCGAGGGATCGGCGAGCAACTCCTCGTACGAACCGTAGGCCTTGGGAATGCCGAGCGCCTGCGCCGCCTGCCGCGCCTTCCCGTCGCGCGAGGCAATGCGGCAATCTCGCACCACTCGCCCTTCTGCATGCCAGGAATCGCCCGGCGCACAGCAATGACGCCGCCCCCACACTCCCCACCGCACTCGTCGCCCACGCCCGCCTCCGTCCCGCTCCGGCGCTCCCGTAGTTGACCTAGACTTGGTAAGGGCGCTGCTTGCTGCGCCCGCTTTTCTTCGATCGCGGCAAAATGGTCCGAACGCGGATTTTCGCGACCATTAGGCCGGTTTTAGCTTTCCGTCGGGGGCAACATTGATGAGCCCGTCGGAGCAGATTTGGATTTGCCGTGTCTTCGCCTCACCCGGCAGATGAGTTAGCGGGCGGCGGCGCCGACTGGTTTGCGCGAGGCGCGGGCGCGTTCGAGTCCGACGAGGCCTTCGAGGATGTCCTCGACGAGGTCCTCGGCGTTCTCGCAGCCGGGCGAAAGGCGCAGCAGCGAATCGGAGAGGCCGAGCTGTGCGCGAGCCTCGGCGGGAATCGAGGCGTGCGTCATGGTCGCCGGATGGCAGATCAGGGCTTTCACTCCGCCGAGGCT
>CAWIIK010000010.1:0-48699 GCA_963836125.1 uncultured Acidobacteriota bacterium | reverse complement strand
CCCCTCACTTCTAAGTCTTGCAGTCCGAAGGCGTTACCCCGCCCTCACCGAAACCAATTGTGGTCAACTGTGGTCAATTCCCTGCCTCATCCCCCCGAAAGTGCCCGCCTGACGACGGTCCGTCCAATCCCAAGTTTCACCCCAATTTTGGTGCTAAGGTGGACGGTGGAAGTGACCGCGCCAATGAAATCATGCACGGTACAAGACGATCTAGTGCGCCAACTCGCTGCGTTGAACGATAAAGTGAATACCCTTAGCCCACGATGGGTACATGATGAAGAAGAGCGCGAGAAAATCGAGGAAGAGCGGGAAATTTACGCGGTGAACTCAAGCGGCACAGGGCAAAAGGGCACGACGGTCAGCGATGTCCTTTCCTCGATACGGGAATACATAACTAACATCTTGTCGTAAGGCACGACTTGTCGAAGCCTGCCTGCCAGTTCGCGTTCGTTCCTGAAAAAGTACCCGACCCAACGATAGTCGTCCCGCCTGACGGTGGCGCACCTCGAAAAGAAATTCCTTAACCCAGTTCACGCGGGGTTCCGCGCCGCTCAGTAACACAAAGCCCCTCGCGAGCGTCTCACTAGTGTGACGCGAGAAGTCGAGTCAGGAAGGAGGAGGAGGAGATGACTTATGTTTGACGGACCGTCCTCCGTAACGAACACGCGCAGGACGTTTGCAACGTGTGCGGCAGGCCATCGGAGGACACAATCTGCGAGGTGTGCTCAATTAAAGTTCGAGACAATCACTCATAGAAAGAGACATGAGGACAAAGGAGAAGCATGAACAGACAACCTAGCTTGATGGCTAGAGACACGACACTTTTGATATTTTCTCAGGCGCCTTCCCAATGAGGTTCCTAAGGCCGTCCGGCTTTGGGCTCTCGAATCCCTGCGGCGGGCGGATAAGAACACGACAAGATTTTGAAACGCCCTGCCGGGCCAGGGAATCGGTGGAGGGCTCCAGAAGTGACTCCGGCGGACTCGGCAAGGCTCGACAGTGCGCCAGGAGTTTCGGGCTGAAGTAAGCATACCGGGCACTACCGATCACTTGTGAAGGAATTTGCGCAGCGTGTGGTCGATTAACAACCACGTCGTCGGAGCACGCTCATGCCAACTTTTCTTCGATCTCGGGAAGCAGCCCAGCAAACCGTTGAAAGAAATTGACCTGACCGGGGATTTTGTCCTCGGGCTTGGACATGAAGAGAATCCTCCTCCTTTACAGGATCATCGACCTTTGGCGGCGAGATCTGGATTCCGCGCCACCGCTGTTCAAGATTCAGAGACTGTCCGGTCTACACCCCGCGATGAGCTTGAGCTAACGCCCAACAGTGACTTCCACAGGCTCGCTTCTGCCGCGCGATAGCCGTCGCTTCCTGCGTGAGGCGGCGCGCCTAGGCCGGACTTCAAACTGCACGCCCTCCGTTTCCTGCAAGTACTTGACGATCTCAAACAGATTTCGCGCTTGGGGATTGCCATGCGGTCCGAGCATCCGCATCAGACTCTTTGCAGAACGATGGGTGATTTCGCTTAGTTTGGGAAAGCCCACTGTGGCGTTGATGAAATCGCGAAGGATGATCTTCCCGGTTTCGACATCACCGGAGAGAAAGTTGTCGATGCCCTCGCGCAGAAGCGCCTCGCGAAAACCAGGATCGCGTTTAACGCGCGCCCGGATGGTCTCTTTAGAGTCTCTTGTCAACGCCATAGCCCAAGTGCCGCCCTGGATTGGGCCGGAGAATGCCGGAGAAATCTTAAGCGTGTAGCGTGCGCGTGTCTGCCCGACGATTTGCGGGGCGGGTCGTCTTCGGATAGTTCAGATAGCACGACCGGCGCGCGATCAGGAAATTCAGCGACAATGCGCACGTCGCCGCCCATGGCTTTGACCGTTTTTCGCAGTGTCGAGATCAATAGGTCGCTGCGCTTTTCGAGTCGTGAAACGCTGTCTTGAGTGATTCCGAGAGTCTTGGCGACGCGGGCCTGCGTGAGCTTGCGGGCTTTTCGGAGATCACGCAAGCTCATTTCCTCTGCGATTATCTCAGCTGCGCGGTCCTCAACCTTCTTGCGCTCGGCTGGATTCAGTTTCCGAATTATTTCATTCACGTTCACGGACATGGTTACGTCCCCTTTCCGATCCGGGCAAGATGGGCGTCAAAACGCTCATCTGCCTTCCTTATCAGTTCGCGGTAGAAGCGCTTTTCGCTTCCGCCCGATTTGTCTCCCGCCACGAGCAGAATCGCCTTGCGCCTGCGATCAAAAGCGAAAGCCACTCGCCATTCACCATCTGCCGCGCTGAATCGCAATTCCTTCATGTTCGCGTGTCGGGAGCCTTTGAGCGTGTCAACGCGAGGCCGGCCTAACTGCGGCCCAAACTCTTCTAGAACAATCGACAACGCCAGAATCTCTCTCCGCACATCCTGGTGGAGCGCGTGAAATTCCGGTTCGAATTCATCGGCCATCTCAACGGCCCATCTCACGTGTACAAATATGGCATGGAATACATTATGGAGTCAAGACCATATATCTGCAGACTGGCGGGTACGAGAGAGCGGTGTACGAGACCGCAGGAATCTTGCGCTTGACAATATGTACGCTATACATTACACTCGAAGCAAGTTTCGGAGGCCCGCATGCCTGTTCAATCCCCAGAGAACCTAGCCTACCGCCGTCGAAGTTCGATCTGGCTTTTCTATGGCGCTGCGGTAGTTTCGGCAATTGCGATCAGCGCAGTCGGCAAGATCCCTTCCCTTCGTGTTCCGGTCCTCGCCCTCGCTGTCCTGGCAGCAGGGGCCGCGATTCTGTTCCTGCTTCGCTTCCTCCGCTCCAACGATGAGCGCGAGCAACAAATCAACTACCGCGCCCTGACGTTTGCGTTCGCGGGCACACTAGTTTTCTCGCTCGCTATAGGCTATTCGCAGGCTGTCGGCTTCCATTCCGTCTCATGGCTAGGAATTCCGGCATTGATGGTCGTGCTGTGGAGCATCGGCCTCATTTTGTATTCGTGGCGGTACCGATGAAGACCCGGCTACGTGTATTGCGTGCAGAAGTGGAATGGTCGCAGGCCGAGCTCGCGGCGCGTGTCGGGGTAGCTCGCGGCACCATCAATGCCATTGAAACTGGCAAGTATGATCCGAGCTTGCCGCTGGCATTCAAGATCGCGCGGGCGTTCGGAAAGAATGTCGAAGAGGTGTTTCTGTACGCCGAGGACCAGGATCACGCGTCCCGCACCTGAGTCCGAGGGCTAAGTGAAGAGGTTCCTATGGACCGGCCCTACAGCATCTCCGATTTCGCTTTGCCGTCCCGTTGGGATTCAGACTCACATCCCGGTGTAATCGAGCGGGCGGGCAGGTCCCGAAGCGACGACAGAACACGTACTCAGGCAGATCGCGAAAAACATTCCGATTCTGGCACGTCGCGAGGCTTCGGACCGATCCAGAACAATCTATCGTGGGCGCGACCGCGAGTATTCTCTCCGCGCATTCGGAAGTCCGTACGCTCACCGATGTGGGCAAGTTTCGCGTCGTGCCGACCGACGATCTTGGCGCGGTTCGGATACCAGGGCGATCAGGCTCGCATGGAAGCCGACATCAGAAATCTGCGGAAGCATGGCCTAGTCGAACAGCGGACGATTGAAGGTCATTCCTCCTATTCGACGAAGGTGCTGACGCTAACGAAAGAGGGTCAACGGCTGCTCAAACATGCGCAGCTCGTCTCCAACCGCCAGGCGACGTATCACGGCTTTGCGAAGCCCAAGGAAGCGCGTCACGACGCCGAACTCTACCGGCTCTATCAGAAGGTCGCCAAAGAGATCGAACGCTCGGGAGGCAAGGTGCGCCGTGTGATTCTCGACTTGGAGCTGAAGAAAGACCTCTACCAAGCCATCTCAAGAATGCGGCCTGACAAGGACCCAGCCTATGAGCGCATCGCCATCGCCAACCGGTTTGATTTGAAGGTTGTGAATGACAAGATTCCGATTCCCGACCTACGAATCGAATATGAGGATGAGTGCCGAGACGTGCACCGGCTCGATTTAGAAGTAGCCACTCGCGATTATCGACCTCAGGGTCTCGGCGAAAAAGCCAAAGCTGGATTCCATGTTTTTGCTCGGCAGCAGGACCACGACAGACTGCGCCGCGTACTCGATTCACAGGAAATCACCGCGAGGATTTTCGCATTATGAAATTCCTACCCATACATACGGACGCCCTCCGCAGCTTTGGCTATACCGAGGAAGAAGCACGTTTCCTCTACCTTGTGGCGACGCATTCCGGGTACTTCACCTGTCAGCAGTTCTTGCAGTTCATCGAGACGAAGCCCGGCAAGCGCAGCGTGGCCTTTGCCCAAAAGGTCATCGAGAAGAAGCACGCCAGCGCCAAGGAATACCTCCGGCATGGCCGCGTCTTTCACCTTTTCTCGCGCAATCTGTATGAAGCCATCGGCAGAGAGAACATCCGTTTCCGGCGCGTCCATTCGACCGAATACGTCCGAACGCGGCTTATTGCCCTCGACTTCATTCTCCGAAATCAAGACTTCACGTATCTCGAAACCGAGGAGCAGAAGCTCACATTTTTCTGCGACCAGATGGGAATCGACAAGAAAATCCTTCCCCGCAAGCGGTATTCGGGGGCTATCAAGGGCGACTTCACTGACCGCTATTTCGTGGATAAATTTCCGATGTTCTACAACCCCAGCGTGTCTCTGCCTCGCCTGTGGTCATCTTCAGTTTCATCGATCCGGGGTTTGAGAGCATGGACAGTTTCAGGACCCACCTGGACGCATATCTGACGCTTTTCACCAAGCTCCGCCAGCTCCGCTTCTATTACATCGCGACCCGCGACACGAATTTCGAGCGCGCCAAGAAGCTCTTCCATGAGACGTTTCAACGGCTCTGGAACCCGGATTCTCCGTTTGGACTGCTCCAATATTTCCGCACGCGGCGGCTCTGGGATGAGAAGCAATTACGGCAAGCTGAGCAACGGCGACATCGAGTTCTTGAACCATGGCACAAGAGCGATTCGGCGATCCTGGAATCGAAGAGCTGTACACGAAATGGCGTGCGGGAGAGTCACGGAGAACGCTCGTCCGGTCCGAATCCGGCAAGTATCGCAAGGCCGTCGCAGGCGCGCTTATCTGCGTCACGGTGAACGGACAGGCTGCGATTTTTGAGACGGCATCCGCATCGGCCCGTAAATGTGCCGGTGAAAAGTTCCAGAGAAGGACTTTTCCAGGGAGATTTCACCTCCCAGTTCATCCCGAGGCTTGGAGATAAGCCGAAGAAAGAGCAAGCAAATGCGCGAGACAAGGCAAGGAAACGGAACGCGGCCAAAACACGACCAGAGGCGGGAGCGACCCCATCGCGCCGCAGAATCGCGGCCCGATCCCTTCGGGCTTCGGGGGTCACTCCCGCCTCTTGCTGCTGGAAAGCGCAGCTCGTGTTTTGGCCGCGGACTATTGGGAAATTCCCACAGCTTTGTAAGACGAATTGTCAGACAAATTCCAAACGAGGATTGAGGGCGAAACATGGCAATCATCAAAGCACCACCCAAACAACCAAAGTCGGTCACGATCCAAGCGCGGGTTGAGGAAGCCATCAAGGATCAACTGGACCGCTACGCAGAATTCATCGGCTCGACTCCGTCTTACGTGATTACCGAAGCCCTGAAAGACCTCTTCCGTCGAGACAAGGAATTCAAGTCTTGGCAGGACCAACACGTCGGCAATGCAGACGAGGATGCGCCCGCCGCGCATCATGCGTGACACCGATGCTTCTGAATCACAGCGGCGGCAAATGCAGGGGACCACAGGGGGAGCGAACAAGAGTTTGTCGAATCCAATTCCGTCCAGGAGTAGCTGCAAGCAATGGCCGTCGAACTACAACTCGAAACCTCAGTGCACATCGAGCGGCACTACGCCGTTACGGAAATCGCTGAGATGTGGAACCTCAGTCCTGATAAAGTTCGTGAAATTTTCGAGGATGAACCAGGTGTGCTTGTGATTGGAGATCGCAATCCCCGGCACAAGAGACGCTATGTTACGCTGCGGATTCCGCACTCTGTATTACAGCGGGTCCACCGGCGACTGTCGGCGAGAGCTGCTTTTCGCTAGGAGTGTTGCGCGATGCTGACCATTTACCGCCGTCACCGAAGGAGCTGCAAGCAGCGCACGAAGGGGCGCAAGCACCGGCATTGCCAGTGCCCTATTTGGGTTGATGGTTTCCTTGGCGGCAAAGAGATACGCGAGTCTCTCAAGTTGCGCGATTGGCAGCGGGCGCAAGAGATGGTCCGGGAATGGGAAGCGGAGGACCGTCGGACACGTCAGACGGAACAGCAAATAACGATTAAGGACGCTCATCGGAAATTCATTGCGGACGCCGAAGCGCGGAAACTGAATCAATCCACGCTGTACAAGTACCGTCTCCTATTCCAAGAGCTTGACGCCTTCGCGGAAGCATACAAGCTGCAATTCCTCGACGCAGCTGGACCTCGACACGCTTGCAACGTTTCGTGCGACGTGGACACAAGGACCGCGCACGAGCCTCAAGAAGCTGGAACGCCTGCGGGCATTCATGCGGTTTGCTGAAAAGAGAAAATGGATTGCCGACAATCCAGCAATTGACTTGAAGGCTCCCAAGGTGCCGAACAAGCCCACAATGCCCTTTACGCGGGAAGAGATGACTCGGATGGTTGCAGCCCTTGAGCCTTATGGCAAGAGCGCCGGCAATCGCAATGCGCAGCGCCTCAGAGCTTTTCTGCTTTTGCTGCGCTACTCTGGGCTTCGAATCGGAGATGCAACACAGCTTGAAGTGAGCCGCCTCAACGGAAACAAGCTGCTTCTTCATACGCAGAAAACTGGTGTGCCTGTGTATTGCGTCCTGCCGGATGCCGTTGTTGAGGCATTGGAAACAGCGCCGCGTTCAAGCGAGCGATACTTCTTCTGGACAGGCGCATCCACAGTGCGAAGCGCAAAGGGAAAATGGCAGCGCCGCTTGCAGCGCCTCTTTGAATTCGCAAAGCTTCCCACCGGCCATCCGCACCGCTTCCGCGATACGTTCGCCGTCGAATTGCTTCTCGCAGGTGTCCCTCTCGATAGAGTTTCGATCCTTCTCGGACACAGTAGCATTCGGATTACGGAGCGCCACTACGCGCCGTGGACGCGATCTCGCCAAGAGCAGATCGAAGCCGACCTCCGGGCCGCTTGGAGCAACGATCCGCTGATTAAAGAGGTACACGCGGGGTACACGGCGAGACCCGCCGCCAGAACTCGCGTGTTTTCAAGGAGAAGGATTGGTAGGGGCGGTGGGGATCGGACCCACGACCTTCGGCTTAAAAGGCCGCTGCTCTACCACTGAGCTACGCCCCTGACACAAAAAGACATGCGATTGCAGATGCCGCGGGATGGCACGCGCAACCTTGTTTCGATGTTCCGCTACTTCCTCGCGTGTCGATCGATTCTAGCGTGTGGGGCAAAAACGAGCAACCCGTAGCGCCCGCTCTTTTGAAAGCACGTCTCGCCGCGATCTGGAGCGGATCCGCGAGCACATGCGATCGAAGTCAAGTCAGGCTCCATGGCATCCAGTTCGCATCGATTGGATTCAATCCGCCGGGGCCTCGGCCGTAGCTTCGCCCAGCTTTGGCACGCCGCGCCCGCCCTTGCGCTTCCAGACGTAGTCCTTCCGCAGTTTTTCCTGGTGTTTCTTCGCCTGAACGTGGATTTCGGCGAATGCGGCCTTGGCCGCGCCGAGCACGTCCGTGCCGCGCCCCGTCGCGTGGAGCTTGCCCGTGGGCAGCGCGAGATGCAACGTGAAATCGAAGCCAACCTTCCGCGGCGCCTCTTCGAGCGACGCATGGAGCTGCAAAGAATCGGGATGATATCGCTTCAGGAGGCGGTCGAGCTTCGCGACCTGATGCGCGAATTCCGTTTCAATCGACTCCCGAAAGCGAACTTCGATGTGGCTGTAGGTGATTTTCATCTGAGGACCTCGTTTTCATCCGAGTGACGGCCTGAAGGGACCTTCGCTTGCGGCACTGTCAGAATATCCCCCAGCGCCCGCTGTTGCAACTCCGATTTGCCCTGCCTCGAGCCATTATTGCCCTCGCGGCGGCGCGACGGCGCCCACGCGACGGCGCCCCGATTGACACCACCGCAGCAGCCGTCATACGCTGGTTGTGATTCGAGCGCGCAATCCATCGTTGCCTCCGCCGCACAAATCGCACGAAGTCGTGCCTCCGCCCAAGTTGGCCCGCGTCCTCATCGGCCCCGCCGGCTGGTCCTACTCCGATTGGAGCGGCATCGTCTATCCTTCTCCCCGCCCACGCGACTTTCACGAGGCCACGTATCTCGCCGACTTCTTCGACACGATCGAAATCAACACATCCTTTTACAATCCGCTTCGGCCGGAACTTGCCTCGCAGTGGCTCGATCGCGTCGCTGCGAATCCGCGCTTCCTCTTCACCGCCAAGCTCTGGCAGAAATTCACGCACGAAGAGGACGCAACCGCCGAGGACGTTAAGAGCGTTCATGCCGGTTTCGATCCGCTGCATCGCGCGGGACGCCTAGGCGCCGTCCTGCTGCAGTTCCCGTTCTCGTTTCACCATACGCCCGACACTCTGGCGCGCCTCGGCCGCATTCTCAGGGATTTCAGTGAATATCCATTGGTCGTCGAGGTGCGCCACTCGTCCTGGATGCAGCCTGAGTTCTTCCATTTCCTGCACGAGCGCCACGCCGGAATCTGCAACATCGATCAGCCGATCATCGGCCGCTCCATCAAACCCGGTGAACGGACCACATCCGCCGTCGGCTACGTTCGCTTGCACGGCCGCCGCCACGATACCTGGTTCAGCGACGATCCCGAGATCCCCAGCCACGAGCGCTATAATTACCTTTACAGCGAAGAGGAACTCGAGCCGTGGGCGCAGCGCATTCGCCACGTTGCTGCACACGCGGACAACACGTTTGTGGTCACCAACAACCACTACGAGGGCAAAGGCGTGGTGAACGCGCTGCAGCTCATCCATCTGCTCGGCGCTGGCAAAGTGAGAGTTCCCGAAACGCTGCGCCATCGCTACCCACAGCTCGAATCCATCGCGGACGCGCCGCCGCAAGAGCCGACGCTCTTCCCGCTGCTGCCCTAGTTCGCGCGGCCACACATTGCAGCCTCGCGGCAAAAGTCGCAAGCAGGGACACACGTATCCTTTGGCGCGTGTCAGAGCCATTTTTCAGATTGAAGAGAGAAAGCTACTTCTTGAAGAGATCTTCGAAGGCCTTGCGTGCGTCGTTGGGCCGTGCGGCGGTCGTTGCGACCGGGGCAGAGCTCGCGTAATTCACTGGCGACGTATCTTTTTCGATCGTGACCCGAAAATCGAAAAACTTGCAGTCGTTCTTCGCGTCTTTCTTCGCAATTCTCTCTGGAATCGGTTCCGTGCACTCGAACTGCTTTCCTGTATCGAAATGCACGCACTGCTTGCACGAATGCAATTCGAAGTGGCACCGCGGACATTCCGAATTGAGATCGAAGCCCGGCGCCAGCACCGCGCCGCAATTCGAACACCGCGCCCGCGAGACCGTTCCGACCATTCGAGGCGTGCGCGGCCCCAGCATATCCTGCTTGGGACGTGGAGGCTGCGGCGGCCGCTCGGTGCGCTCCGTATGGTCGCGCTTCTTGTCTTCCGCGTCGCGGTCGCGGTAACCCCTTTGCTTATACTTCCGCTCCATGAATACCTCCTGGGGGGATTGACCCCATCATACTCCGAAACATGCTCTGTGCACTTCCTTCTTCGCCGGGCGTGTAAAAGGGTAATGAATTCTCCGTGAGCGTGATCGTCGGATTCTCTGGCTCGATCATGAGAGAGAAGCCCGCGTTCGCTTAGCCCAAACCTTCGAGAGTCCTTCGAATGCCGAATCCGCTTGCACGAATTTCCGCGGCTCGCCGAGACTCGCGAGTGTTTCCTCCGCGGCCAGATATCCGCTGCGCACCGCGCCTTCCATCGTGGCCGGCCAGCCGGTGCGCGTCCAATCTCCCGCGAGAAACAAGCCTTCCACGGCGGTTTTCTGCGCCGGGCGCCACTGGTCTACTCCCGGCTCTGGCGAAAACGTCGCGTGAACTTCCTTGATCACTGTCGCCTTTTGGAGCTTTGCTTCGCGCGTTGCCGGCAACACTTCTTCGAGCTCGCGCCGGCAAAAGTCGATGATGTCCTGCCGGGACCGCGGCACCAGATCGTATGACGCACTGATCACCAGCTGCAGATACTGCCCTGCTCGCGGCACGGCGCCGTTCTTTCCCGTGTGTGCGTAGAGAAGCGATTTATTGAAAATCCATTGCGTCGTGTGGTCGAGCAACGCCAAAAACGGCTCCTTCATCACGACACGGTCGAACCACAAGTGCACGCCCGTGATCGGCGACGTTCGAATGTGACGCAGATCCGCTAGCAGCCCGTCCTCTTCGCCCATCGCAGTAGGCAGCAGTCCGAGCAGGACGTCATGCGGTACGGCCGAGATGCACGCATCCGCCGAAATCTCCGTTCCGTCCTCGAGCGTCGCACCCGCGAACCGATTCTCGCGAATGTGAATTTCGCGCACTCCGCTGCGGACTCTCACTTCCCCTCCCTTTCGCACGATGGCTTCGCGGCAACCCTCGTAGAGTTCGGCCAGTGGCACCGACGGAATACCCAGGCGATATCCCCCGCGGCTTCCCAGGAACGCCTTCCAGAAAACATCGATGCCGTAGCGCGCATCCATCCGCGAAAGCTCTTCGTCGAGCGCGCTCACCAGCACGACGCGCCAGAATCGCTCGATCGCGTCCGGCGTCTGTCGCATCCGGTGCAACCAGTCGAGCATCGTCAGGCCGTCAATATCCAGAGGCTTCCCGCCGGCCCAAGCGATCGCCATGAGCGCTTTCGCGATGCCGGCCTTGTCGCTGATGCCCAGCGCCCCGAAATTCAAGAACGACGGCGCCATGTGCAGCGGAGGCGGAAGCATCGAGGCCGCGATCGTCGAGCGGTGGCCTTCGCGGTCCGCAAAATACAGCCGGTCGTAGAACCGGATCTTTCCGTCGGCTCCAGCGCGCCGGTAAAAGTCGGCCAGGTTCGTACAACACCCCAGCGTCACGTGCTGGCAATTGTCGACCTCGCTGCCGTCGGGCAGCGTATAGGATGTGGCACGCCCACCCAGGTGCGGGCGCTTTTCGAAAAGTCGGACTTTGATTCCCGATTCAGCCAGCGCGACGGCGCAGGCCAGACCAGCCAGGCCGCCGCCGATCACCAGAACGCTTTGCGAGGACATCCCTTTTCCACCCGATGCGTGCGGTCAACAGGTACTGGACCTTCTCGGCGCTCGAAAGCGAGACGCGAGAGGAAAATACGTCGAAGTCGCGCTCTTCGATTCGCGCGAGAAGCGTGCTGTAGGTGCGAATCAGCGCGGCGAGCGTCGCCCGGCTGTCAGCGTCGACCTGATCCACGAGCGGCGCCCCCTCTCCGTAGAGCCGCCAAGCGCGTTCCGCCTCGAACGCCAGCAGATCCCGCAGCCTCGCCGTCACTGGCCCTCGCAAATCCTCCGGAGCGCACTTAAAGCGTTCGATGTCTTCGTACGGAAGATAGACGCGGCCCATCTCGAAATCGGCACGCACATCGCGGATGATGTTCGTGAGCTGGAACGCAAGCCCGAGGCGCTCGGCCAGATCCGGCGAGCGCGGATCACGGAAGCCGAAAACGTACAAGCACGTCAATCCGACCGTGCCCGCCACGCGATAACAGTATTCCGAGAGCCGGTCGAATGTAGCATACGACGCAACCGTCAAGTCCATCTCTGCGCCTGAAATCAAATCGTGGAAGTAGCGCGTGGGAATCTCGAAGCGTGTGATCGTGTCGGCCAGCGCCGGCAAGACCGGGTGACCCCCCGTGCGCCCCG
Source organism: uncultured Acidobacteriota bacterium (assembly GCA_963836125.1). Lineage (GTDB taxonomy): Bacteria > Acidobacteriota > Terriglobia > Acidiferrales > UBA7541 > Palsa-295. The sequence goes on along the minus strand of CAWIIK010000010.1, from coordinate 36,802 downwards.
CGGCGGCCTCATCGAGTTTCGCCCGCCATTGCGCCAGCCTTTGTCGTTTCGATTCGAGGTCGCCCGCCTCGTCGGACACGTCGTCCACGAGCCGCATGAACGCATACAGCGCGCACAGGGCATCGCGTTTTGGCCGCGGCAGTCCGAAAAACGCGAGATAGAAACTGCTGCGTGCAGCCCGCGCAACCCGGTTACATTCCGCATACGACGCCCTCACCACATCGGAATCCCGCGATGATCGCATGGTGTGGACGCCGGACCGCATTGTATCCACGCTTTTAGCGGCCCGCGATGTCCGCGAAGCGCCGGCTTCCTCGTCATGCCGACCGCCCGCGAAAACGCGCCGCACGAGCGCGCCGCCCAACAATCCGAGCTGCGTGAACTTCGAAATGGCCGGACGTCGCTCGAGCGTGTTGTAGCCAGACTCCTCGATCGCGTCGAGAACGGCGAGCCCTCCACGGCTGAAAAGCTCGATGTCTATCCGCAGCGCTCCTTCCAGCCGTTCCGCGAGCGGCATGCCCGCCGCGAAAAGTTCCCGCGTCCGGGCGATCAGCGCCTTCATCAGCGATACATAACGTCCGTCAAATCGACGCCCGGTGATATCGGCCTCGGTCAAACCGTGCGCGGCGAGAGCATCCAGCGGGATGTAGATCCGACCCTTTTCGAGGTCGCGCGAGACGTCCTGCCAGAAATTTGCCAGTTGCAGCGCCGTGCATGTGAAATCCGACAAGCGTTGCCACTCAGGATCGCGATAGCCGCAAAGATACAGCACAAGCCGCCCAACCGGATTCGCCGAATAGACGCAGTACCCAAGTACGTCGTCCCAAGTGGAGTAGCGACGCACGGCCTGGTCCTGGCGAAACGCGCGCAGCAAATCGCTGAACGGCTCGACCGGAATGTCCTGCCCGCGAATCGTCTCCGCCAGCGCAATCAGCACGGGATGCGACGGCTCGCGTCCGGCCTGATAGATCAGGCGAAGCTCGTCTTCCCAGGCATCGAGCAATTCCAGCGCTCGCGCGCGATCCCGAACCTCATCGCCAAGGTCATCCGACCACCGGCAATACGCATACACATTGTAAAAATGTTGATGGAGACGCCGCGGCAGCAGCCACGACACCACATTAAAATTCTCGTAGTGGTGCGTCGCGAGCCAGCGCGTGTAACGCTGGGCATCTTCCGCGGTGCAGCCTCGCGCGGGAAGATTGCGCGCGATCTCTAACTCAGGTGTTGGCAGCATGAAACCTAACGCCGGGGACAGCGCTCAGGGGATGACGGCCGTCTTCAGTTCGCCGTTCCGGTTCTTCATATGCTCGAAGACGCGAGGAAGATCTGCGAGCGGCACTTCTCCGGTAATGAAATCGCGGGCGCGAATCTCGCCGCGCGCGATCGTGTCGAGCGCCTCGCGGATAAACCGCGGCGTGTGATGGAATGTCGATTTGATCGTGATCTCGGAGTAATGCAGCGCCCATGGGTCGATTTTCACTTCGGTGCCCTTCGCGCAGCCCGCAAAGAGATTCACCGTGCCGCCCTTGCGCACTATTTCGAGCGCCCACTGCCACGTGACTGGCTGCCCGGCCGCCTCGATCACCGCGTCCGCGCCGCGCCCGCCTTCGGTCAATTCCCTCACGCGTTTCACGGGGTTGTCGATCTCGGATACATCGAAGGCCGCGTATGCGCCGAAGCGCTCCGCCGCCTGCTTGCGCACCGCGCGCCGCGCGACGGCTATCACGCGCACTTTCCGCTGCGAGAGAATCCGGATGAACTCAAGCCCAATCGGCCCGCAGCCGATCACGACCACCGTGTCTCCCGCCTTGATGCCCGTTTCGTGGATTCCGCGCAGCACGCAGGCCAGCGGCTCGACCATCGCCGCGTCGAGAAACGACATCCCCTCGGGAATCTCCAGCATATTTTCACGCACGATGCGGCCGGGAATGCGAATGTATTCGGCGTACGCGCCGTTATTGAAAAGCAAGTCTTCGCAGAGGTTCGGCTGACCCTTCCTGCAGAAAAAACACTCGTTGCACGGAGCGGAATTCGCCGGCACCACGCGCATTCCCTTGTGAACGCCTCCGTTGACCTTGCGCCCCTGATCTTCAATGATTCCCGCGCACTCGTGACCGAAGAGCGACGGCGGCTGGATCATTCGCGCGTGAAATCCCTGCTTCCAAACCTTCAGGTCCGTGCCGCACGTCAGGGCGACCGAGACTCTCACCAGGACTTCGTCGTCCGCAAGTTGCGGCCTCTCGACGCGTTCGATCTTCACGTCCTCGCGGCCGTAGAGAACCGCCGCGGTCATGTGCCCGTTTCTGTGTGCCTCTCTCATTCGTGCGTGATCACCACTTTCAACGTATTATCCTTCGGATGCGCGGCCAGTTCCAGAGCATCCGCGATGCGCTCGAGTGGAAAGCGGTGGGAGATCATCTCGCGCACCGGCAAGCACCGTTCGAAGACGAGCGCAGCCGATTCCACCTGATCGTCCACCGAAGCGCTATAACTGCCGAGAATCTCCTTCTCTTCGATTCCCACCGCCGCCGCCGGAAATTCGAGCTGAAGCACGGGATCGTTATGTGCAAACAGTAGCACGCGCCCTCCCGGTCGCGCGAGGGCCAGAGCCTCGGGGACTAATGACGGGTTGGGCACGGCCAGCAGGACTGCGTCCGCTCCGCGGCCCTCCGTGCGCCGCCGCACTTCCTCGAGCAGATTCACGCGCGCGGGATCGAACGATTCCTTCGCGCCAAAGCGAACGCTTGCGGCGCGACGTCCCGGCATTGGGTCGCTCGAATAAACGATAGCCCCTGCGTGCGCGGCCAGCATCGTCAAAAGCATTCCGATCGGTCCCTGCCCGACCGCGAGAATTGTTTCGCCGACGGCCACACGCGCTTTGCGAATCGCCTTGAGCGCCGTGTTCACCGGCTCAACGAACGTCGCTTCCTCGAAGCTCACACCCGCAGGCAACGCGATCATCCCACGTTCCACGATCCATGGCATCGCGCGCACGTATTCCGCAAAGCCTCCGCCGTTCGGATCGAAACCCGCCGTCAGGCCAGTTTTCTTGTAGCCCGCGCACTGCGAGAAAAGCTTCCGCTCGCAGTAGAAGCAGCCGCCGCAGGGAATGTGGTGAAAGCTCACCACCCGATCGCCCAATTTGAATTTCTTCACACCGTGGCCCACTCGCACGACCGTTCCCGCAAGCTCGTGGCCCAAAATCTGTGGCGGCGCGAGGAAGCCGTGATAAATCTTCTTGATGTCGGTCCCGCAAATGCCGCACGTCGCCACGCGAAACAGCACTTCCCCTTCGCCGATTTCGGGAATCGGGACTTGTTCGACAACCACGCGGCCCTTGCCGCGATACACGCCCGCGCGCATCTGGCCGTCGCGATTTCGCGGCGTCTCCTGCGATCCGAGATCGACGACCGTGTGGCTCATAGCGCGAGCGCCTCAGCTTTGTCGATCCCCGGCAATGGATCGAGTGTCACACGCTCGACGTAGGCATCGAGAAAGCCTGCCAACGCCGCCGCCGCCCGTTCACTTTCATGCGCCAGCCGAATCACACCACCAATTCGATGCGGCTGGGCCACGATCTGTCTCAGCACTCTCGGAACGCTCACCGCGCCGCGCTCGTTCAACGTGCGGTTGAAATCCAGCGGCAGATCCGACTCGACACCGTCGCTGATCGCTCGAATCGCCACAGCCTTAACCCGTTGATGGGCTGCTGCCGAAAGGACAAAAACACTTTCCATATCGACCGCGTCGCCGGAAACGCCGAGTGACTCTTTCTCCTCTGCTGCGGCGATCACGCGGTCGGCAACCAGAAACTTTTCGACAATCCGGGCTCCGCAACCTCCCGCCCGCGAGACCAACTCCGCGTCGCTTCGTATCAGCCTCGTCCCATTCACGTCCGCGACCGCGCGCGCCGCAAGCACCGCGCCCGGCCGAAAATCCACCTTCAGCGCACCGGCGAGACCAGAGGCGATGCAGATGTCGGGCTCGTAATCAAAGGCGCGCCCCAGGCATCGCTGCGCGGCAAAGCGTCCCGCGCCCGTCAGCACTACGCGCACGTCCACGGATCCAACTTCGGCCTCGTACGCGTGGTCCAAGTCGTCAACGGACACGCGACGGAAATGCCGCATCTTCCGCCACGGCGCGAATTCATTCTCCAGCGCGAATGTAACCAGAATTTTCATGTGCAAAGAGAAACTACGCCACGGCCGCACGCTCAACCGCCTTCGGCTGCAATCGGCCACGCACGTATCCGTTCCCTTCATACCAGCGCACCGCGCGCTCAAGCGCCGCTTCCACCGAGTCCGGCCTGTACCCGAGCTCTCGTTCGGCCTTGTCACTCGCCACAAACATCCGGTGCCGCGACATTTTCACACCTTCCACCGGAATCTGCGGCTCGCGCCCAGCCAGCCGCGAAAACCATTCGTCCGCGTATCCCGCAGCGAGTGCGACGGCATGCGGCAGGCGGACGCGCGGCGCACGCCGCCCCGCGATCGGTGCCAGCGCCTCCAAAATCTCCTTGAGCGTCATATTCCGGCAGCCGAGAATGTATCGCTCGCCGATCCGGCCCTTCTCCGCCGCAAGCAGATGCCCTGCAGCCACGTCTTCAACAGCAACGAGATTCAACCCCGTATCCACGTAGGCGGGCATCTTGCCGTTCAGGAAATCGACAATGATACGTCCCGTCGGCGTCGGCTTCCAATCGCCGGGACCAACAGGCGCGGTCGGATTCACGATCACCACGGGCAGTCCCGCACCGGCCGCTTTAATCGCCTCGAGCTCCGCCAGGAATTTCGAACGTTTGTAGTGCCCGATCATCTGATTGAGCGTCGCCCGTGTCGCTTCATTCGGCAACTCGGCGCCATGGCGCGGAACCGCGATCGTCGCGACCGTGCTCGTATAAACGATCCGCTCGACCCCCGCCTGTGCGGCCGCCTCAAACAGTCGCTTCGTGCCTTCCACATTGCTCTCGTAAATCTCCTCGGGCGCCTTCGTCCAAAGCCGGTAATCCGCCGCGACGTGAAACACCCGGCGCACTCCCTTCATCGCGCGGTCGAGTGAAAGCGCATCCCGCAAGTCGCCTTCAACGCGTTCGGCTGGAAGACCCTCGAGCGCCTGCGGCTTGCTCGATCGCCGGACAAGCACGCGAACACGATCGCCCGCGGCAACAAGTTGCCGGGCGACATGGCTTCCTACGAAGCCCGTCGAGCCGGTTACGAGCGTAGTCATACAGTTTGGAGAGCCTGGAACGTGGCGGGAGTTTTCATCGTTACCCCCAGTAACCGTCAGCGTGTTCGATCTCTTCGGGGCGAATCTGAATGCCCGCAGATCTTTGCCTGTTGCTACGCAGATTATCGTAGCGCGCCAGTGCGTATAGTGGAAAGGAGTTTCGATACAAGTGATATTTCAGATAGAACACCTGGGGAAACCCGGTGCCGGTGAACTCGCTTTCGTCCCAGGTGCCATCCTGATTCTGGTGCGAAACGAGCCACGCGACCGCGCGTTCCACCGAGGGATCATCGAGCGCCGCCCCGTCATCCACGGCGAGCAAGCCGATCAGACCCCACGCCGTCTGCGACGCAGTGCTCTTTCCTCGCCCCTTCATCGCCGGGTCGTAGTACGACAAAACCGTTTCACCGAATCCGCCGTCGGCGTTCTGCACCGAGCGGAGCCACTCCGCCGCTCGTCGGCCCTCCGGCAGTGCGCCGAGTCCAAGCGCTTCGAGAGCCCGCAAGACGCCGCTCGTTCCATACACGTAGTTCACGCCCCAGCGCCCGTACCACGAGCCGTCCTTTTCCTGCTCGCGGCGCAAATACGCCTTCGCGCGTTCAATCACCGGATGGATTGACGGCCATCCCATCTGCCCGAGGCACTCGATCGCCCTGGCCGTCACGTCCGCGGTCGAGGGATCGAGCATCGCGTTGTGGTCGGCGAACGGAATGTGGTTCAAGAACTGCTGGTTATTCTCGTGGTCGAACGCGCCCCAGCCCCCGTCGCCGTTCTGCATGCTCAGCAGCCACGCAAGGCCGCGGCGAACCGAGGCGCGCAGGCGCGCTGGCTCCGGGTCAGCCACGCGGCTCAGCGCCATCAGGACGAATGCCGTATCGTCCACGTCCGGATAGAAGTCGTTGCGGAATTCGAATGCCCAGCCGCCCGGCTCCGCCTTACGATTCTTCACTTGCCAATCGCCGGGGCCGAGAATCTGGTTCGCGACGAGCCACTGCGACGCAGCCAAGAGTGACGGATGCGCCGGATCGATCCCGGCCTCTTCGAGCGACACCATCGCAATCGCCGTATCCCACAGCGGCGAAATGCACGGCTGCACGCGCAGCGTGTCGCCCTCTTCGATTTCATAGCGCGCCAAAAAATCCACTTCGCGCGCAACCAGGGGATCGGTCGTATCGCCGCTTTCCGCGAGCAGCGCAAAGATCGAATTCATCATCGCGGGATAGATCGTGCCCAGTCCTTCGCTCCGCTCCAGGCGCTCGCGCATCCATTTTCGCGCACGCGCCAGAGCAACATTGCGAAACGGCTTCCACGGCAGGCTTTCGTAAAGCTTCACGCTGCGATCGATCGCTAGGAAAACATTCTTCCACGACACGATCTGCTTATCCCACGCCAGCGAGAGCGGCATCGCACCCGGCCGCTTGAAGAGGTCGCTGACCGTGACTCCCTCCGGCAGCGTCCACCCCGGCTTTCGCGCATACACCAGTGCCAGCGGAATTACGATCCCGCGCGTCCACGACGACATTTCGTACAAATTCAGCGGAAACCATTCCGGCAGCAGCATCAGCTCCGGCGGGATTGCGGGAACCATTCTCCAATCGATTGCGCCGACCATCGCGAGGTAAAAGCGCACGTACGAATTCGTCGCCTCGAGTCCACCGAGTTCGTGGATTCTCTTCTTCGCTCGCTCAAGATGCGGAGCCGCAGCCGAATCGCCCGCCAGGCGCAGCGCAACCCACGCTTTCACCGTCGCGTTCAGCTCCGAAGGGCCGCCATAAAATATGTTCCAGCCGCCGTCGGGAAGCTGGCGGTCGCGAATGTACTTCGCAAGCTTCGCGGTTTTCTCGGATTTCAGTTCGCCCAGGATCTGCAGGTAGAGGATGTAATCGGATTCGAGTGTGGTGTCGGCTTCGAGTTCGCCCCACCAATACCCTGCTGGATTTTGCGTCGACAAGAACCAATCAATCGCGCGCCGAATGGCCTCGGCAATCGGGGATTCCGTTTCCCGACTCCGAGCAGTTGCTTGCCCCGCATCGCCTGCAGCGGTCACGCGGAGTTGCGCCTCCGGTGTCATCAAGCCCTCAGACATGCCTTCGTCTCACTCACTTAAGAAAAGGCCGGTTTGGCGGTATGGTCTAGCCTCCCCGGAATAGGAATGCACACAATCTATCGACAATACAGGTACTTACAGGCTAACCCCGGCCCATTATCTTTGGTATTAGGGCCAGGGTCAACTGAAAACACCTGGCCGGGACCCGGCCGGGCTATACCTTAGGATGTCGTTCCTCGGCGGGGGGCTGCCTGGCGGACACTACCGCCCCTTTCATTGGCCTGGTGTTTGCCAAGCGAGCCGAGTTCGAGCTTGCGTATGCGCTCGGCAAGCTCCGGCAGGCGGGCAAACCATACGTACTGACGCTTGAATTTCTCGAGGCTTCTCGCTGGCGTGCCCCAAACCACTTGGCCGCCACGAATCGTCTTTCCCGTCGGTATCCCCGCCTGCGCACCGGCGACCGCCCCGTCTTCGAGCGTGCAGTGATCGGCGATGCCCACCTGTCCCCCGACGATCACATTTTTCCCGAGTGTACTGCTCCCAGAAACACCCGTCTGGGCCGCGAGCACGGAGTTTTCGCCGATCCGGACGTTGTGGGCTACCTGAACCAGATTATCGATCTTCACTCCTCTGCCGATCTGCGTCGTTTCAAGCGAGCCTCGATCGACGGCCGCGTTCGCGCCAATCTCCACGTCATTTCCGATTTCGACGCTCCCGAGCTGCGGAAATTTCCAGTGCCGCCCCTCGCCGAAAACATATCCAAATCCGTCCGCTCCGATCACAGCTCCGGCATGCACTTCGACGCGATCTCCCAGCTTCGCTCCCGAGTAGAGCGTGACGCGCGGGTGCAGCCGGCAATCCTCTCCTATGCGGGCGCCCCGCCCCAAGAAGCAAAACGCCTCGATGACACTTCCGTCGCCGACGGTTACCTCATCCTCGATCACCACATACGGACCGATGAACGCTTTCGCTGCTACATTCGCAGTCGGCGCGACAATCGCCGTTGGATGCACGCTCGGATGCGGCGCGGGCTCTTTCGTTAGCAGCGCCGCCGCTTTTGCGAACGCGAGTTTTGGCTCGCCCACTTCGAGCACGGTCTTCGCTGCGATACGCAACCCTCTTCCCGCAATCACACAAACTGCGGCCGATTTCGCGGCGCGCTCCGCGTGGCGCGCCGAATCGATGTAAATCAAATCTTCGGCGCGGGCACGCTCGGGGCTGGCGACGCTCGAGACCAGCGCCGATGCATCCCCGTTGAGATCGGCTCCGAGATATTTTGCGAGATCACCGGCAGTGCGAGTCCCCGTGCGGGTCTCAGTCCGAGTCATTGTCGCGTCTCCTTTGCAGAGTCTTCCCGAGCTGCGCGCAATCAGAACGGCCCCATTAGATCTGTTAGAACGGGTAGACGGGCTTTTCGCCCGGCGGCCTCGTCTTCCATCGCTTGTGCACCCAAAGCCATTGATCCGGATAGGTGCGCACGTAGTCTTCGATCACGCGCATGAATCTCTGCGTGCTCTCCTTCACATCCATTTCCTCGTCTCCGCTGCGCGCAAGTTCCACAGCCGGCTCGAAGCGCAGCCTATACTTTCGCCGCTGGCCGTCCCACGAGACAAACCCCGGCACCACGGCCGCGTCGGTGCGCAAGGCGATCCGCGCCAGCCCCGACGTCGTCGAAGCGGGAATTCCGAAAAAATCGACGAACACACCTTCTTCCGGAGTCGTATTGTGGTCTGCGAGAATCCCGACCGTGCCGCCGTCTCCGAGCACCTTCAGGATCGAACGCGCCGAGCGATTTTTTTCAATCGGCTGGTTCCCCGACCGGCAGCGGTACGCGTTGATCAGCGCGTCCACGCGCCGATTGGCAATCGGCCGCACCAGAAAATACAGTGGATGGCCGTAAAGCGCCTGCGCGAAGGGCGCGAGTTCCCACGCGCTCATATGCCCGGTCAAGAAAAGGACGCCCTTGCCGCGCCGCCGCGCCACATCGAAGTTTTCGAATCCGTCCAGCAGAACGATTCGCTCGATATTCTCCCGCGTATACTTGGGAAATTGCGAGAACTCGCCCGCCATCCAGCCAACCTGCCGGATCATTCCGCGCGCCACTTTCCTCCGCCGCGCCTCGCTCCAATCCGGAAAGGCCAGCTGCAGGTTGAACATCGCGGCCCGCCGCAGAGGCGTTCGAATCGCGTAGGCGGTTGCGGCAAAGCACGCCCCGGCAAATCGTGCCGCCGGCCTCGGCAGAAGCCCCATTAATTTCAACCCAGTCCATGCCACGGCGTACTCGAGCCATTCCCGCATCGCGAGCCATTATGCGGGAGGCTGAATGTCGGCGCCAGAGGGTCGAGCGGTGCTAGACTGACCAACTTTGAACAACAATTTCCCAACGCGCTCATCCTGGCTGCGACCGGCGCCCATCGCAGCCGCGCTCGCAAGCTTGATTTGCCTGTTCGGAAACCTCGGAGCGATCGGCCTCGTCGGTCCAGACGAGCCGCGTTACGTCTGGATCGCCCGCGCCATGGCCCAAGCCGGGGACTGGATCACTCCGCGCCTCTATGGTCAGCCGTGGTTCGAAAAACCCATCCTCTACTATTGGGTCGCCGCTATCGGATTCCGCCTCCACCTGACCGCCGAATGGGCCGCCCGCCTGCCATCTGCCCTTGCGGCCCTGCTCGCGGCGATTGCGATCGGCTGGCTCGCATGGAAACACTACGCCGGCCCATCCCGCGAGGATTCTGCCGGATCGGGCGTCCTCGCGCGAGATCCGGCACTGCTAGCTCCCGTTCTCTTCTCGACCAGCGTCGCCGCAATCGGTTTCGCTCGCGCCGGTACTCCCGACATGCTTTTCAGCTCTTGCCTCACGCTCGCGATGGCCAGTGCTGCGCATATTCTTCACCACGCGGGCGCGCTGCGAGGCAATCGCGATCCGCTTTCCGACCCGGCGCCGCGCGACTTCTGGCCGCTGCTCGCTTTCGGCGCGTTTCTCGGCGCAGCCGTGCTCGCGAAAGGCCCCGCCGGAATCCTGCTGGCCGGCGGATCGGTCGCACTCTGGGCACTCGCCACGCGGAAGTGGCGCGTGGCATTTCGTCTCGTGCACCCAATAGCGATCGTCGCCTGCTGCGCTGTCGCTCTTCCCTGGTACGCGATCTGCGCCTACCGCAATCCCGATTTCCTGCGCGTCTTCATTCTGCAGCACAATTTCGAGCGCTACCTCACGCCGCTCTTCCGGCACCAACAGCCGTTCTGGTTCTTCGGGCCCATCGTCCTTCTCGCGCTGCTTCCGTGGACCATCTTGCTCTGGCCCGCCGCGCAGGAAGGCCTTCGCGTCTGGCGCGAAAAGACCTGGCACAGCTCTCCCGGATTTTTCTTTGCCTGTTGGGCCGTCTTTCCCGTGCTTTTCTTCAGCCTCTCGCAGTCGAAACTGCCGAGCTACGTGCTTCCCGCGATTCCCGCGATTGCGGTGCTCTGCGCGGTCGGCACCGCCCGGGCTGCGGATCGAAACACGCCCGCTCTTACATTCCTGGCCGGCGGCGTCGGCCTGACTCTGCTCGGCCTGGGGATCGCCGCTCTCGCCGCATCGCATCGAATCCCGTGGGAAGCCCTCAACTACCAGTACACTCCCGCACTCGTTGCGAACGTCGGCCGCCTGGGGCTCGTTTTTGTTGCGACCGTAGCGCTGTTCATACTGGCCGCGAGCCTTCACGGAAAATTCGACTACGCGATCGCGCTGTGCGCCCTCTTCGTCGCCTTGGCCGTTGAAACGGCAAATCTCGCTCTCCTCCCAACGCTGGATCGCCTTTATTCCGCAAGGCCGCACGCAGCCCTGATGCGCAACGATCTGCATCCGGACCGAATCTTCATCTACCACCTGAATCACAGCTGGGTTTGGGGCTTGGCCTTCTACTTCCACCGCGAACTGCCCGAGTGGTCGCCTGAGGATCCGAACGCCGCGCTCGTTCTGACGACGCCCGCAGGCCTTGCAGAGATTCGGAAGCTGGGCAGGTTCCAGGGTAATCTCGACGAGCCTTACGTGGGTGTGCTCTACGTCCCGGTCGATCAGGCGCCGCGCTAATCCCGGGACGTCGGCGGAATATTCATCAGAAAGAAACCGATGACTTGGTTTTCGTAAGCTTTGCGATCGTCGTCCGACATGTCGCGGTACGCCGATTTCACGCGCAGCATCCGCTTCGGATCGGGTGATTGGATGAAAAGCTGCAACCCTAGATCCGCCAGCGCGGGACGATCGCCGGCCAGGATGAATAGCTTGGGAATTCCCGCCGTCGCTGCCAGGCGAGTCGAAACCGAAGGTTCGTTCCTCCGCGGATAGTTGTACATCCGGAATCCGAAATCGACGAAGCGCTCGACGTAAGGGATGGCCTGCAGCCCCGAATTCTTCACCTGCAGCCGCACCATGTCTCGAGGATCGCCGTAGGGGTCCTCAACGGCAAGAGCCGCAACCCGCTTGTCGGTCGCGGCTACCTCCAGCACGGCGTATGCGCCCATATCCGTGCCCCATAGTCCGAAATGCTGCGGGTCGACGTCGTCGCGGGTCGACAGATCCTGCATCGCCGAACGAAGTTCGCCTGTCTCGCGGTACCCGAGCGTCGTAACTCCGGGGACCGTTCCGTGGCCCAGAAAATCGAACAGGAAGACGTTGAACTGGTGCTCCTGCAGCGCCGTCGCCAGCGTCAGAACGTCGCCGCGCTGCGCCCCGTATCCGTGGCACACGATGATCGTCGGCGCACCCCTCAATCCGGGAAAGAAGAGGCCGTCCCGCGTGCCTCCCACGACCGGAAACGATACGATCATCGGATGCCCCATCATCGTGTCTACATCAATCGTTGCCGGATTCCGCTGTGGACGGACGATCTGGTAAAGGAGAAAGCCCGAAATCGATGCGACCGAAACAAAGGCGAACAACAGCAGCGCCAGCAGTCCGGAGAGAACCTTGGCGAGGCGCGAAGAGCGCAGTTCGAAGGCGATGGCCATCCAGTAATCGTGGGGAGCTTTCAGCGAGCCCCGGCGCGACGTATGTTAGCGCACTTCCTTTCGGACCCAGTTTCTCATACTGTTCGCTGTAATCCCACGGGTTGGGTTCTAGGCGTCCCAAAGCTATAATAGCCTTTGAACGGCATCCATCTCTCATGCAGATTGTCGACCTCCGCACTTTACAATCACGGTCGCTGGAAGGCCTATTCCAGGAAGAGACCCGCCACTGGCGGGAAGAGTTGCACTGGGACTATCGAGCCTCGATCGAGCTGATCCGGAGGTTTATAGACTCCCGCGCCCTGGGCGGATACGCCGCCATCGACAACAGCCACCCGCTCGGCTACGGCTTCTATGTCCTCGAAGATCGCAAGGGCCTGATCGGAGGTCTTTTCGTCTCACCGCGCTGCGCGCAGAAGCCCGTCACGCAGGCTTTGCTCGGCGAAATGCTGGGCGCACTCCGGTGCACGCCGCGCCTCGAGCGCATCGAGGCTCAGTTGATGCCCTTCGGCAGCGAACTCGATCCCGCTTTCCTTTCGCAGCATTTCCACCTTCATCCGCGTCAATTCATGCTGCTGCCGCTCGCGGACTCGATTCTGTGCGGGAAACCTCTCTCGAATGGACTGCGCATCGAGCCATGGAACGACCGCGCTTTCGAATCTGCCGCCCGCCTGATTCAACTCGCCTACGCGGATCACGTCGATGGACAGATTAACGACCAGTATCGCAGTGAAGCCGGCAGTCTGAAGTTCCTCCGCAACATCGTGCTCCTGCCCGGTTGCGGACAATTTCTGCCTGAGGCTTCGTTCCTTGTGCGCCCGGTCACGGGCGATCGACTGATCGGCATGATCCTCACCTCCACCGTCGCGGAAGGAGTCGGCCATACGACGCAGGTCTGCGTTATGCCCGGCCATCACGGGCACGGCATCGGCCGCCAGTTGATGGAACACTCGATCCAGGCTCTTCGGCGCCGCCATTACGATTCGCTCTCGCTCACTGTCACCGCCATCAACAAGCACGCCGTCGACCTCTACGAGCATCTCGGCTTTCGCATACTGAAAACGTTCGCGGCGGGCGTCTGGCAGGCGTAGCGTATGCGGTGTTACTTCTTGACGCGGTCCTTCAGCAATCCCTTCAGCTCGTCCATGAATTCCTTCACGTCCTTGAAATCGAGATAGACGGACGCAAAGCGTACGTACGCGACCTTGTCGTGCTTCTTGAGCCGCGCCATCAGCAGTTCGCCAATCTCCGTGGTCGTGCGTTCGCGCTCGGTGGCCTCACTGACGAACGCTTCCGCCTCATCCACGATGGATTCGAGCTTGCTCACCGCCACCGGCCGTTTCTCGCACGCCTTTAGCAGTCCCTGCAAAATCTTCTGCCGCTCGAATTTCTCGCGCCGCCCGTCTTTCTTGATCACCATGTACGGAATCTCGTCGATCCGCTCGTACGTCGTGAACCGCCGCTTGCATTTCAGGCACTCGCGCCGGCGGCGAATCAGGTCCCCGGTCCGCGCCTCGCGCGAATCGATCACTTTGTCATCCAGATGCGCGCAAAAGGGACATCTCACCGCGGTAGCTCCTTCGCAGCAGTCTGCGAATCTGCTACATGCTCGGCCTCGGCCAACAATTCGGCTTCGCCCGCCTGTTCTTCCGCTTGCGCCATGCGTCGCAGCTCACCCATCGACCAGCCCTCCCGGAACAGCAACGGCAGGCCCGCGATGCAGCACGAAGCGAATCCTACGAGCCAAAGAACAATCGCTGCCGTTGCGGCCGGCTCCTTTTCTACCCCGAGCACCAGCGTCAGCACAAGAAACGTCGCCAGTTGCGCGCCGCCGCCCACGCCCGGCAGTTGAACCGCCGAGCCGACCAGCGTGAAAGCCAGCACGAGAACGACTGCGCCCAAACTCAGTTGCGCCAGTCTCCCAGGAAACGCGTGCGTCACCAGCTCGTACACCACCACCACGAGCAGCCAGTGCATCGCCGTGTAGCCGGTGAGCGCGCCAAGATCTTCCCACGTGCGAATCCCCTGCAAACCCTCGATGAAACCCTCAAGCAGCAGGACGACTTTGCCGCGCCAGCCGTGCCTCCACTTCGCGTCGCGAAGCTTCTTCGCCAGCCATCCCGCGCCGTGATATCGAAAATAAACGAGAAACGCTATCACCGCGACCAGCCCCGCCAGCAACAGCGCCCCAGTCGAGCGCGCGATATCGACGATCGACACACCCGGCGCCCCATCGCCGGATTGGCCCGCCAGAGAACCGTGCTGCAGCAACAGCAGCGCGCAACCCGCGAGTACCAGCGTCGCGGCGGCGTCCGAAATCCTCTCCAGCACGTACACGCCAAACATCCCGGGCATCGACAGCGAGTCCTTGCGCGCAATCAGCACGGGACGAATCGGCTCGCCCGCACGCCCCAGCAAAAACACGCATGAAAATCCCATCAGCGTCGCGCTGTAGACGCTCCAAAACTTTGTCGGCCCCAGCCACCTGCAAAATCGCATCCATCGCCGCGCCCGAATCGCGAAACAAACGTATATCCCCGCGATTCCGAGCAACAGAAACGAAACGCGCGAATGCCGCAGCGATGCCGCGACCATCCCCCAGCGAAAACCCTCGAGTGTAATTGCATTGCGAAACTTGTAAGCGAAATAACCGAAGGCCGCAAGGGCAACGAGGAGCAGAAGATACCTTTGCGACTTTTTCATCGTCTGGCTTGCACCCTAGCAGCAAGTTTCCGAAGGGTCAAGGTCTCGGGCATTGGCGTGCGCGGCGAAATTCGAACGCGGGCACCGCGAAAACGCCCAATAATTCTCCGCCTGTGCAGTTCTCGCGAATCGGGTTATCCTGTTTGTGCCTTCGAGAGGTCCGCCGGTGCGGAAATTCGAACTCGTCCTCCTGATCCACGCCCACCAGCCAGTTGGAAATTTTGATGACGTGATCGAACGCGCCTATGCAAACTCCTATCTGCCGTTTATCGAAGTCCTCGCGCGCCATCCCTCGATCCACGCCGGGCTCCATTATTCCGGCCCGCTCCTCGAATGGATCGAGCACGCCCATCCGGAATATTTCGACGTTCTCCGCGCGCTCGTGCGTTCCGGGCAGATCGAAGTCGTCGGCGGCGGCTTCTACGAACCCATCCTGATCTCGATTCCGCACGAGGACCGCCGCGAACAGATCGCGCGTCTCGCTGCCTACATCGAAAAACACTTTGGCGCTCGGCCTCGCGGCGCATGGCTCACCGAACGCGTCTGGGAACCCGAGATTCCCTCGTCGCTCGCGCCGGCCGGCGTCGACTACACGCTCGTCGACGACAATCACTTCCTCGGCGCCGGCTTCGAGCTCGAACAGCTCTATGGCTACGCCCTCGCCGAAGATCTGGGCCACGCGGTGAAAGTCATTCCCGGCCTGAAAAATCTCCGGTACCTGATTCCCTTCAGCGATGTCTGCGAAACCGAAAAGTTCCTTCATGATGCGGCAGGCAAGCACCCGGGCGGCTTCGCGGCCATGGGCGACGACCTCGAAAAATTTGGCGTATGGCCCGGCACCCACGAACTCTGCTACACCAACGGCTGGCTCGAGCGTTTCTTCGTCATGCTCGAAAAGTGCGCCGACTGGCTGGCGATCCCCAAGCCTTCGGACGCCGTCTCGTCCCGTCCGCCGCTCGGCCGTGCCGAGCTGCCCACCGCGTCCTACACCGAGATGATGGAATGGTCGCTGCCCACCGCCGCGCGCAACCGCTACCACGATCTCGTCGAGGAATTTGCTTCGCGCCCCGACGCGCTGCCCTTCCTTCGCGGCGGCACTTGGCGCGGATTCTTCTCGAAATACGCCGAATCGAATCTGCTGCACAAGAAAATGCTGTACGTCTCGAGGCAAGTTCACGACCTCGCGCCCAGCCGCCGCCGCGACCAGACGTTTCTCGCCTCGCGCGACGAAGCCACCATCCTCCTGCTCCGCGGCCAGTGCAACGATCCCTACTGGCACGGCATTTTCGGCGGCCTCTATTCGCCGCACCTGCGCACCGCCGTCTGGCGATCGCTCGCCGAGGCCGAAGCGCTGGCGGATTTGCTCACGCATCGCAAGCATCAGTACGTCGATATGGCGCGCCTCGATTTCGACGCCGATGGCCGCGAGGAAATCTACTTCACCTCCGACCGTTACGCCGCTTTGCTCAAGCCCGACGACGGCGCCACTCTCCCCGCTCTCGATTTTCGCCCGGCCAACGTCACGCTGGTCAATTCGCTGATGCGCCGCGTTGAGTCCTATCACGCCAAGATTCGTAATCTCCCGACCGCCGAACCGCAGGGCGCGCATTCGATTCACGATCAGGTTCGCACCAAGGAAGAAGGCCTCGAGCGCTGGCTCAATTACGATCGCTGGCCGCGCCACGCCTTCCGCTTGTTGCTTTTCGGCCAGAACAAAACGCAGCAGGATTACGCGGCAGTTCACCTCGAGGAAGACGCCGCGCTCGCCGGCGGCCGCTACCGCGTCGCCGACGTCTCCGACACGCGCGCCGCACTCGCCTCCGAAGACTCCGCCGACTGGCCGGCCGAAAAAACTCTCTCGTTCGCTCCCATCGAAGACGGCTTCGAAATCGTGTGCGATGTCGTCGTCCGCCGCAGCGCTCGCGGCGCCGCGTCTATCAACATCGGCATCGAGGTCGTCATCAACTTCCTCGCCCCTTCCGCACCCGACCGCTATTTCGAATCCGACGGCCGCCGCTATCCGCTCCGCTGGTCCGCCGCGATTCCGGGGCAAGAGCTCCGCATCGTCGACGAATGGCAGGCCGTTGCCGTCTCGCTTCAAGCCTCCAACGCACGCCAATTCTGGATCGCCCCGATCGAAACCGTTTCCGAATCCGAGGACGGTTTCGAACGCATATACCAGGGCTCGCAGATCCTGGCCGTCTGGCCCGTCGAGCTGGGCCCCGACGCCGATTTCCGCGCCCAACTCAAGCTCACCGCCACCCGCCTGTAATAAGGCTTTGCCTTCGTAGCGGCCCCTTCAGGCGGGCGGCCTTTGCCCTGGGAGGCCGCCCTCGACCAAGTTCGTCGCGCAGGCTTCCGGAATGTCGTAGTTCTCATGCAAGATTCGCGGCCAAAATGACAATGGCGCAGACCCGGCGAACCAACCCGGCACGAATGACGAGCTTCCGGCCGCTGATCGCTGGCCTCTAGCCACTCTCTTCACACTTCTGCTACATTGCTTGCCTACCGGGAGGAAAAACTCGTGGCCGTCTCGCAGGAACTTCTCGAAATTCTCGTTTGCCCGTTGTGCAAAACTCCGGTGAAGCTGACAGCCGACCAGCAAGGCCTCAAGTGCGCCACTTGCCGCCGCGTCTACCCCATCCGCTCCGACATCCCCGTCATGCTCGTCGACGAAGCCACCATCGACAAAGTATAGATCAGGCGGTAGTGCGCGACGCTGGCCGTTCTCTGCGCCCTCTGCGTCTCTGCGGTGGAAATCCCGCTCGGTGATTTCGGCGTCAATACGGGGGAAACGTGATCGACTGGTCCTTGAAATTCACCCACAAATGGACCGTCTTCGTCGAATTCATCTTGATATCATCGCCGTCGGGAAACGGCGAATAAGGACTCACCTCGATCTCGATGTCCGTCGCCGAGCCGTTCTTGACGTGCTCTGGGCGCCCGATCTTGTAGGTTTTCACCGGGCCGTAGTATCCGTCCGGGCCCCAATCCTCGGTGAAATCCTTGAACGAGTACGACGCTGACGGCTGCCAGATCTGGTACGCCTTCTGCAGGTCGGCATGACTCACCGCGTTCATGAAACGGTGCGCGGTGGCGACTTCGCGGTGGTAGGCGAACGGGTACCACAGATACGCCGGGAACACCGCAACGAAAACCGCGATCGTCACGATCACGGCCGCGATCCGTATCAGGTAACGCCTCAGTTTTGACGGAGGATGATCGACGGGTGATTCGAAAAGGGCCACGCGGACTCCCGCCCCTCATTTTCAAAAGTCAGAACTGGCGCTTGAAGAGGGCGATGCTGCCCGAAACCATCAACGCCGAGAACCCCACCAAGATTAGCACGTCCTTGTAAATGCCATCAATCCCGGTATTCTTCAACGTCAGATCATGCAGCGCGTGCACCGTGTATGTGAACGGGTCGATCACCGAAATCCATCGCAGCCACGGAGGAAACGCTTCCACCGGGTACACCGCTCCGGACGGGAAAAACAGCAACATATTCAATACGCCGAAAATCGCGCGCGGCACCAGCGGGTCGTCGACGCGCACCATCACCAGAAACATCAGGCTGATCATCGCCACCGACGCGCAGAAAATCACGACCGACAGGTAAAGCAGCCGCACCGGATCCCAAAGGCCCGGAATCCCCGCTATCAGCCCGCCGATTACGATCAGACACATCCCGGCCATGAACGCCTTCACCGTCCCCGCACCGATCAATCCTCCAATCAGTTCCGTCTTGGTGATCGGCGTCAGCAGATAACCCTCGTGCAATCCTCTCGTCTTGTCGTCGATGTACGTGATGCCGCCGCCGATCATCGCCGTGATAAAAATCCCCATCGCCGTCGATCCGGCCAGCAGGTATTTGATGTACTCGATATAGGGATAAATCTCCACCGTGTCGAGTTCGACCTGCGGGTCGAGGCGCGGAGACACATCCGGCGTGTTCAGCTCGGTCGTCATCTCCTGGATGCGCTCAAGAAGCGAGCTTGAAATGAACTGGTCGCTATTATCTTCCGTGAAGACGAGGCGCGGCCGGTCGTCCTGGTAGTAGCGCCGCGAAAACTCATGCGGAATATCGACCACGCCACGTATGAACCCCTGCCGCAGATCGCTGATTGCCTCGGGCAGCGAGTCGTATTGCACGATTCGGAATGTCTCCGGTCCTGCCGCGATCCCGTCGAACATCTCCTGCACGCGGCGCGACTCGACCGAATGGTCCTGGTCGACCACACCGAGCGCCACTCCTTCGATCTTGCCGCCGAACGCGTAGCCGAGCACGACCAGCTGCACCAGCGGAAAAATCAGCGAGCTGATCATCAACGCGGGACTGCGAAAGAATTTCCGCATATCCCGCTCGATCAACGCATTGATGCGGTAGAGTTTCATCGCTCGTTATCCTTCATCCGATTCGCTTCACCGCGAAAATGGAGTCAGTTCGCGCGCCGGCTTTTGCAGCGCATCGCGCAGCGCGGTGCCCGTGTAATGCAGGAAGACGTCGTCGAGCGTGGTGGTCTGCACCAGCACGCGCTTCACGTTCACCTTCTTCGCCCGCGCCAGGTCCATCAGCGCCGCCACCGTCGCCGGGCCGTCGTTCGACGTGATATGGACCATCTCCTCCCGCTGCGTCACACCCGTCGCATGCGCAAGGCCCTGAAGCTGCCGCGCCCAATCGGCCGGCTCTCCCTCGAATTCCGCTTCCACGATTTCCGTTCCCGGCACGCTGTCTTTCAGCTTCATCGGCGTGTCCAGCGCCGCCAGCTTCCCGTGATCGACGATCGCGATCCGGTCGCACAGCTTGTCCGCCTCGTCCATGTAATGCGTCGTCAGCAGAATCGTGAGTTCCACATGATCCCGCAGTTTCCGGATCATGTCCCACACGTTTGTGCGCGACACCGGATCGAGCCCCGTGGTCGGCTCGTCCAAGAACATGATCTTCGGCGAATGAACCAGCCCTCGCGCGATCTCGAGGCGCCGCCGCATGCCGCCCGAAAACGTCCGCACCAGCGCGTCGCGGAATTTCAGCAGCTCGACGGATTCGAGCAGCCGGTTGATCAAGGCTTCACGCTCGCTCGACGGCACGCCGTAGAGCTTCGCGTGAATCATCATGTTCTCTTGCGCTGTCAGCTCCGGGTCGGACGTGAACGCCTGCGGAATCACGCCGAGCACGCTGCGCACTCCGTCCGGATCGGTGCGGATATCGTGCCCGCCGATGCGCGCGGTGCCCGATGTCGGCGGCGTGAGCGTGGTCATCATCCGGATCAGCGTCGTTTTGCCCGCGCCGTTCGGCCCGAGCAGCCCGAAAATCTCCTGCTGCTCGACGGTGAAGCTTACGTCGTTCACAGCCGTGAAGTCGCCGAATTTTTTCACCAGATGATCGACTTCAATCGCTTTCATCGCAGCTCCCGGTCCTGCAGAAACCCGTTGTGGAGTGCGGCGGCCCACCACCGCTGTTTGCCGCCGGGCTTGCCCAGGCGTGCTGCAACCGCGAGCCATCATCGCCGCTCGCGCACCCCTCGACGTCGCGAGCCACGGGACAAACAAAACAGAGATCCCTCGCCGCGCCCTGCGCTCGCGAAATGCGGCCCTTCGATTTCGGCGCTCCTCTCGCGTTCGAAACTTCGCTCACAGCCGCGCGAACCACGTTTTCTTCGCCGGCGGCGGCAACAGCACCGTCGCCGTCATTCCCGTGAACAGCCTTCGCCCATCGTTCGGCACCGATACCTTGATCGCGAACGTCTTGATGTCGCGCTTCGTCCGGCTCACGTCGCGTTGCGTCGCGAAATCATTCTCAACGCCCTTGAAAAACACCGGCCCCTCGATAATCCTTCCGGAAGGCAATCGCACGCGAAGAACCTGCCCGAACTGCACGTCGTCGATGTAGCTCTCCTCGACGTCCGCGCGCACCCACAAATGATCGACATCCACGACAACGACGATCGGCGCACCTTGCGCGACCACCTCGCCCTGCTTCGCTACGCGGACCGACACGATTCCATCGATCGGCGCATAAATCTTCGTGTAGCCAAGCTGCGTCGCCGTTTCGGCTTCGCTCGCCCGCGCCTGTTCGAGTTGCGCGATGGTGGTCGCGACCTCGCTTTGCCGCACGTCCACCTGCTTCCGGTTCGCCTGCGCCACGCCCAGCGCCGCCGCTTGCGCGCTCACCGAGTCCTCGAGCGACTTCACATTCGCCTCCGACACCTGCAGGGTCGCCTCGGCATGATCGCGGTCCTGCGCCGATTCGACGCCCGCGTTGAAGAGGCCCAGCATGCGCTTGTAATCGGTCTGGTCGCGCCAAAGATTCGCCTTCGCTTGATCGAGTTGCGCGCGCTCCGACGTGAGCGTCGCCTCCGCCTGCTTCAGCGACGCGTCCGTCTGATCGTCGGTCCACGTGTAGTTGTGGTTCGCCTCGCGCACCTGCGCTTCGAGGCTCGCCACGTTCGCTTTCGCCGCATCCAGGCTCGCTTCGAGCTCCTTGGGATCGAGCTCGGCGATCAACTGTCCCTTCTTCACTTCCGATCCTTCGTCGACCGTCAGGTTGACGATCCGCCCCATGATCTGCGGGCTCACGATCACTTCGTTCCCGTCGACGATTCCCGTCAGCGGAATCGCGTCGCCGTGCGGCGTCGTCAGCACATACGACACGAGCGCGGCCACAAAAACCGCCCCGATCAAAATGAACGGTTTGAGGTTCGTCTTCATCGGGCCTTCTCCCCCTTCAACGCAAGGCCGTGCTCGAGGAAATCGAGCAGAGCGCGTTTCCGCGCGGCCACCGCCTCCGGCGCGAGCAAATCGCGCCCGGCGACGCGCCCCAGCATTGCGGCAGCGGCGAAATACGAAGTCGTCATCTGAATCGTCATCATCGCGATCTGATCTGCGTCCACAACGCGGAATTCTCCGTGCGCGATCCCCTCTTCCACCGTGCGCGCAAACTCACGATGCAACGGGCGAAACAAGTCCTTCACCATGCCTTCGAAATCCGGCCGGGATTCCATCGCCTGCCTCTGAACGAGCCGCGGATAATTCGGGTGCGCGGCGAGAAAATCGAAGTAGCCTTTCACGTATTCGAAGAAGCGCTCGCGCGGGCGCAGCTTCTTCTTAGGCGGCGCGAAGACCGTGGATCGCAACTGCCGCGTGAGATTCTCGAGCACCGCGCGATGCAGGCGGCGCTTGTCGCCGAAGTAGTAGTACAGCATCGCCTTATTTGCATGCGCGGCCGTGGCGATCTCCTCCGTACGCGCGCCCGCAAGTCCCTGCGCCGCAAAGTGGCTTTCCGCCGCGGCCAGAATTCGCCGTGCCGTCGCCGGGTCTTCAACTCTTCTACGTCCTCGCGCCATGTTTATTTCAGACTCCCGCCCTTGTCAGACTCCCAATCGATTCATATATTCTTCGGGATAGCGCGCGCCCACCGCCGCGCCGCGCGGCAGGAGTTCGTCGATGCGCTCTAAGTCCGCCGCAGTCAACTTCACGTCGAGCGCACCAAGATTCTGGTCGAGATAGGTGCGGCGCTTCGTGCCGGGAATCGGAACGATGTCGTCGCCCTGCGCGAGCACCCACGCCAGCGCGAGCTGCGCCGGAGTGCATTTCTTCTCCGCGGCGATCTTCTCGATCCGCTCGACCAGCTCCAGATTCTTGTTGAAGTTCTCACCCTGAAATCGCGGCGAGATACGGCGAAAATCTTTCGGACCGAAATCCGCGCTCTTCACCTGCCCGGTAAGGATGCCGCGTCCCAGCGGGCTGTACGGCACGAGGCCGATGCCCAGCTCGCGGCACGTCGAGAGAATTTCGCCTTCAGGATCGCGCGTCCAAATCGAGTACTCGCTCTGCAGCGCCGTGATCGGATACGTCGCGTGCGCCCGCCGAATCGTCTTCGCGCCCGCCTCCGAAAGCCCGATGTAGCGGACTTTCCCCTGCTCGATCAGCCGCGCCATCGCGCCCACCGTTTCCTCGATCGGCACGCTCGTATCCACGCGGTGCAGATAAAACAGATCGATCATCGAAATCTTCAGCCGTCCGAGGCTCGCCTCGCACGCTGCCTGTACATACTCCGGCTTGCCATTCACGCCAAGGAAACGCCCGTCCGGCTGGCGCATGTTTCCGAATTTCGTTGCGACGATCACTTCGTTCCGGCGCTTCGCAATCGCCCGTCCCACCAGCTCTTCGTTCGTGCCGCCGCCGTACATGTCCGCCGTGTCCAGCATCGCGATGCCGCGGTCGATCGCATGATGGATCGTCGCCGTCGATTCCTGATCGTCCGGCGTGCCGTAGGACTGCGACATTCCCATGCAGCCCAGCCCGATGGCGGAGACGATGAGCGAGCTCTTGCCCAGCCGGCGGTATTGCATAAAACCCTCCTCAGGAGATTTGTATTCTTCAACTAAACAGTTAGTTTAATCAGGTCATGGAACCCTGTCAAGGACACTCGATGGCTGGTCGCGAGGCGGTCGTTCGCAAACTGGTAAGGCCGTCCCAAGATTTCGACGAAAATTGATACCATCGAGGCATGCCAACGGAACCACTTTTTTATCAGAGGTTGGGAGGTGACGGGCGTCAGCAGTGCCAAAAAGCTCTTCCCAACGTTGACCGAAATCCTCTCGCTGCCTGTGAACCTATGCTTCGAGGGCACGCGCATCTCCCCTGACGTTCACCAATTGGTGGCGTTAGCCGGAAAACATGCAGATTCAGAGATTTGTGACCATCTTCACGCTTATACGGACAGCCGCCGGCTGATGCAGTGGTACGACGCCTTTGACCTTCCCCTACTCGTTGACGAATCCATAGCCGAAGCGAGCATTCAAAGCTTCTGTAGTAAGCTCGGAGTTCGATACGCTCGATGGCATGCGGCCCAATAAGCCGCTCATAGCGCGAGAGCAAATCTACGATTCGAGCGCGCCGCCCGATCCAGCCGGGAGCTCGATCGAATATTTCGTGCGGGTCATCTCGCGATGGCGTTCGAGCGCGAGCTCGATCAGGCGATCGATCAACTGCGGATACGGCAGGCCCGACGCTTCCCACAATTTCGGATACATGCTGATCGACGTGAAGCCCGGAATCGTATTCAGCTCGTTGACATAAATCTTCGACGTGCGCTTTTCGAGGAAGAAATCGCAGCGCGCCATCCCCGCGCCGTCGATCGCCCGGAATGACCGCACGGCGTATTCCTCAAACGTCTTCACCTGGCTCTTCGTGAGCTTCGCCGGAATGATCAGGTTCGTTCCCTCTTCCAAATATTTGGCTGTGTAATCGTAGAATTCGCGGTGCGGCACGATCTCGCCCGGGATCGACGCGCGTACGTCGTCGTTGCCGAGCACCGAGACTTCGATTTCGCGCGCATTCACGGCGCGTTCCACCAAGATCTTCATCGCGAATTCAGCAGCAAGATTCAGCGCGGCCGGAAGCTCGTGCGCGGACTTCACGCGCGTCATGCCGACGGACGACCCGAGCGTCGCGGGCTTCACAAACATCGGGAAGCGCAGCTTCTTCTTCACCAGCTTCAGAACGACGGCCGGCTCGCGCTCCCACTGCGACCGCTGGAACGCGACGTATGAAACGACCGGCAGCCCCTCCTGCTCGAAGAGGCGCTTCTGCACGTCCTTATCCATGCCGACCGACGACGCGAGCACGCCCGCGCCCACATACGGTAGCCCCGCCAATTCGAGAAAGCCTTGCACCGTGCCGTCTTCGCCAAACGTGCCGTGCAGGATCGGGAAAACCACGTCGAGCGTCATGCTCGGCTGTCCCGTATTGCCCGACATCGGCACAAGCGCCGCCGCAGTGGGGTCGGGCGGAAGAAACACGCGCTCGCCCGATTTCAGCACCTCGGGCAGCATCTTCTGCGCGCCCGTGCCGACGAGCCAGCGGCCGTCCTTGGTGATGCCGATCGGCACCACCTCATATTTCTCCGGATCGAGCGCGCGAATCACCGACGCGGCCGATGCGAGCGAAACTTCGTGTTCGCCCGAACGCCCGCCGAACAGCACGCCGACACGCAATCTTTTCGCAGAAGCCGTCATAGGATCTTTTTTCCCAGCCCCGAAAGCACCAGCTCGACTCCCAGCGTCGCGGTCGTATTGTGCAAATCGATCACCGGATTGATCTCGACCAGCTCGAGCGACACCATCGCTTTCGTATCGGCGATCATCTCGAGCGCGAGATGCGCCTCGCGGTACGTGACGCCGCCGCGCACAGGCGTGCCCACTCCCGGCGCGTCCGACGGATCAACGAAATCCATGTCCAGACTGACCGCAATCCCCGCCGTGTCGTCGCTCGCGAAGCGCAGCGCTTCGGCCATCACCTCGCGCATGCCGCGCTCGTCGACATCGCGCATCGTGAAGATGCGGACGCCCGATTCCTTCACGAGGCGCCGTTCTTTCGCGTCGAGATCGCGGATGCCGACGAGCACCACGTTGCGCGGCTCGATCATCGGCTTGAGCGGCGCGAGCCCGGTCAGCTCTGGCGGGCCGTAGCCCATGATCGACGCGAGCGGCATGCCGTGAACGTTGCCCGAAGGCGACGTCTCCGGCGTGTTCATGTCGCCGTGCGCGTCGAGCCAGATCATGCCCACGCGCTTCGAATCCTTGTGGAAATGCGCGACGGCGCCCGCAGCGGTTCCGACTGCAATCGAGTGGTCGCCGCCAAGCACGAGCGGCATCATGTCCTCGTCCAGCGTCTTTCGCACGACCTCGCCGAGGTCCTTGCAGGCGTCCGCGATTTCGCCGAGATACTTCGCGTTCTTCTCGCCGTAGTGCTGCTCTTCCGGCTGCCGCACGGCGATGTTGCCGATGTCTTCGATCTGGCGCCCGAGCTGCTTGAGGCGCTGGTGCAACCCGGCGACGCGCAGCGCCGACGGGCCCATGTCCACGCCACGCCGGCTGGCGCCAAGGTCCATCGGCACTCCGATAATGCGAATTTTCTCCGCCATAAACTCCGTCGCGCCGGCGTCCCGCCGGCCTCTTGGTGTCTTGCCTTTGTAGCCACCGCCTTGTCTTTAGGCCGGCGCTTTTGATTTCGATGTTGATGTTCGGCCCTAGCCTCTGTAGTGGCGGGCCGCGTTCTCTGCGACCCGGCAGCCTTTACGCAGCGGCCATTAAGGATAGACGCGATACAGCATGCGTGGGAAGGGGATGACTTCGCGGATGTGCTCGGTCCCGCAAATCCATGCCACGGTGCGTTCGAGGCCCAGGCCAAATCCCGCGTGCGGGACGCTGCCGTAACGCCGCAAATCGAGGTACCACTGCAGCGATTCCTCGGGGATCCCTTGCTCGTGGATCCGCTGCAGCAGCGTCTCGTAACTCGACTGGCGCTCGCCACCGCCGATAATCTCGCCGTAGCCTTCCGGCGCGATCATGTCGAAATTCAACGCCAGGTCGGGGCGCGCCGGGTCGGCCTCCATGTAGAAGGCCTTCATCGCCGAAGGATAGCGATGGATGATGACCGGCTTCTCGAAATTCTTCGAGAGAATCGTCTCTTCATCGCCGCCGAAATCATCGCCCCATTTCGCGGGATTGCCGGCCTTCTGCAATACCTGCACCGCCTCGTCGTACGTGATCCGCGGAAACGGTGGTGTCACCTTTTCGAGCTTCAAGACATTACGGCCAAGCGCGGCCAGTTCCCTGCTCCGGTTTTTCACGACACCCTGCACCATCGCGCTCACGAGTCCTTCGCCAAGTTCCATCATGTCCGAAAGGTGCGAATAGGCGGCTTCGGGCTCAAGCATCCAGAATTCTGTGAGGTGACGGCGCGTCTTCGATTTCTCGGCGCGAAACGTGGGCCCAAAGGTGTAGACCTTGCCCAGCGCCGCTGCCGTCGCCTCGACGTACAGTTGCCCCGACTGCGTGAGATACGCCTTCTGATCGTCAATGTAGTTGACCTCGAAAAGCGTCGTCGTGCCTTCGCAGGCTGCGGGCGTAAAGATCGGCGCGTCGGTCAAGATGTAGCCCTGATCGTCCATGAAATTGCGCGCGGCGCGAATCGCTTCTGCGCGGATCCGCAGAATCGAAGCCTGCCGCGGCGTGCGAATCCAGAGATGCCGCCGATCGAGCAGGAAATCGACGCCATGCTCCTTGAGCTGAATCGGATAAGGTTCGGATTCCGGCACGCGCTGGACGATTTCGATTGCGGCAATGTGAATTTCGCAGCCGCCCGGCGCGCGAGGTTCGGCCTTGATCACCCCGGTCACGATGATGCTCGATTCCTGCGTCAATCCCTTCAGCGCGCCAAACGCTTCCGGATTCTCCTTCAGCGATACGACGCCCTGAATGATCCCCGTGCCGTCGCGAAAGATCGGAAACAGCAATTTCCCCGACTCGCGCAGATTGTAGAGCCATCCGCGGATCGTGACGCTGCGTCCGGTGTGTTCGCCCGCGCGCTCGATCGCGACAATCGGCTCCGCCGTATTCTGTTCGTCGGTCAAGGTTGGTTCCAAGGTTTAAAGGTTTGAACGTAGCGCCGGGTTCTTCAGCCCGGCGTGCAGCTTACCAATCGGCCTCCGCCCAATGGTCCATCTGGGAGAACGAATTCACGAACGGGTTTCGCAGCGACCGCCTTTTGGCGGGCCGGCCCTTGCGTCGTCATCGCTTCGCCGACGGCCGGTTCCAAGCCTCTGGCGTCGAAACGCCCTTCTCCGCAAGGTGCTCCTCAAGCTTGTCAAACGTGGCGCGGATTTGATCGAGCGCCGGAGCGCCGCCCGGCTGATCCTTCAATTCAAGCACGAGCGGAAGCGGCTCGGCCGCGCTCGCGAAGGCTCCGAGCGCGGCGTCCCAATCGATCGTGCCGGTGTAAGGCAGCAGATGCTCGTCCTTTTCGGCATGATTGTCGTGGATGTGCGTGGTTGCGACGCGCCCGCGCATCAGCTCGAAACCTTCCGCGACGCCCGCGTCGAGATGCGCGTGCCCGATATCGAAACAAAATTTAAGATCGAGCCGCGTCTCCTTGACGAACTGCACGAGCGACGCAGGCGAGCCAAGCTCGTTCGGCGTGTTTTCAACGGCGATGGTGACGCCGCGCTGCTTCGCGAAAAGCGACAGATGCTCGAGCGAGCTGAAAGCCGCATCGTACCGGCGCGAATCAGCCTCCTGCCGGCCCGTCCCGAGGTGCTGGACAAGGTAGCGAAACGGGACCGTCTCCGCGACGTCGATCGCTCGCTTCACCTCATCAACCGCATCCACCCGCCGGACGCGCTCCGTCTCGGAAATCGAAATCGGAATGCCGCTCTCGCGCCCGGGAGACGAATTGCGCTCGGTCGGCGCATGCAGCGAATGCAGCACCAAGCCATATTCCTCAAGCGCGCCAGCCAGCTCGCGCAGCGCCTCAGGCGAACGGTAGGTGAAATGCGAAGACGCGCAGAAAATCTCGACCCCGTGGGCCCCGGCCTGCGCGATTCCCTGCAACATCTCCCTGCTCATTGGCTGGTGAACATACCGATAGGTCGAAAGAATGCGTCGCATCCCACCCTCAGTGCAGCATCATTCGTAGAAGTTCTATGGTCCGTGGAAATCGCCCCGCCGTCAATAGCCGGCGAGTCATCAGGAGACGAGCCGCCTTAACGAATCGAGCCTACAGGCGGCCGGAGAGAATCAGCAGGATGATGACCGGGCCAACAAGCAGCACGGCCGCCAGCCACAATGGGAAGCGCAGGCGAGTCGGAGTCAACTCCGCGGGCGAACCCTCGGGCGAATCGAGAAGGTCCACGCCGATTCCCTTCCGTGGCGGGCGAGTCCCGCGGCTCGAAGCCGGCTGAGGCGCGGGCTCAGGCGGGTACTCAGTAAACTCATGCGGCATGAGCGAATATTAGCACCAGCGCAACGTTGGCCGGAAGATGCGTCGCTCCCCTTCCTTCCCGCAGTGCAGGGAACAAACCCTGGATTGTCCGCCGCCACGCCTTCCAACACAGCGCCACAAGCTAGTCTCGTGTATCCTAAATAGCTTTACTAATAGATGCCAAGGCTGCATACTGGCGATATGCCCCTTCCACCTGCGCCCAAACTGTCCCTTTCGGACTCAGATCGCAAGCAGTTACTGGAGATTAGCCGTCATCGCAGCACACCTCGAGGAATCGTTCTCCGCGTCGACATTGTCCTTGGCGCGGCCGAGGGAATTGCCAATCACGTTCTGGCACGGAACCTCTCTACCTCTCTGCCAACGGTATTGCTGTGGCGTAGGCGATTTGACAGCGGCGGCTTAGCCGCTGTACTGGAGGACCAGCCGCGTAGCGGACGCCCCAAGCAGATCTCCACAGAAAGGGAGGAAGCGATTGTGGACGCTACGATGAAGACCACTCCAAAGGACGCTACTCATTGGAGTGTTCGGGCCATGGCGACGAGCCAGAAGGTCAGCCCCGCTACCGTGCAGCGGATTTGGAAGAAGCACAGACTGCAGCCCCATCGAGTGCAGTCCTTCAAGTTCAGTAACGATCCGGAATTTGCTCGGAAAGTGCGCGACATTGTGGGGCTCTATCGGAACCCGCCGGATAAGGCCATCGTCCTCAGCGTGGATGAGAAAAGCCAGATTCAGGCCTTGGAGCGCACGCAACCCATGCTTCCCTTGCGGCCCGGCTTGCCCGCACGACAAACGCACGATTATGAACGGCACGGAACGACCACACTGTTCGCCGCGCTCAACGTTTTGGAGGGGAAGGTGATCGCTGCCTGCCAGCCGAGGCATCGGCATCAAGAGTTCCTACGGTTCCTGGATCGGATCGATGAGTCGGTCGATTCTGGTCTGCAAATCCATCTCGTGCTCGACAACTACGGAACGCATAAACACCCGGCGGTAAAGAAGTGGCTCGCCGTGCGGCCCCGCTATCACGTCCATTTCACGCCAACCAGTTCCTCGTGGCTCAATCAAATCGAACGCTGGTTTGCCGAAATCACGCGGAAACGAATTCGTCGAGGCACATTTCGCAGCGTTCGTGACCTGACCAAAGCAATTCAAGATTACATCCAGCGCTACAATCGGAACCCACAACCATTTCTGTGGGTCGCCAGCGCCAGTAAGATCATCCGGAAGGTCAACAAATATAAAGAAACTTTAGAGACGGGAGACTAGAGTGCAAAATCGCGCCAAAATCCGCTTTCTTCGTCGTTTCGGGGCCTTTTATCCCCCGACGAGGGCATGGTTCATGCCCCAGTTATCGCAACGTTTTCAGGCGCGGCGGGCGGTCTGCGGACATCGCGCGCGTTCGAATCTCTTCGTGCGCTTTCATGGGTGCAGCGCGCCTGCTCCCGGCGCCGGTTGGAAGAGCGAGCCGCGCTTTAGGCAATCCCGCGCATTTTCTTGAATCCTCTCCGGTCACGAAGTGATCCAAAGTACCCGAGGAGACACGCATGGCCCACGAGACTGCAAAGATCGTTCGCTTTCACGCCACGGGCGGACCGGAGGTATTGAGAATTCAGGACGAGCCGGTCCCCGAGCCGGGGAAAGGCGAAGTTCGGCTGCGAGTGAAAGCAATTGGACTGAACCGGGCCGAGGTGATGTTCCGTAGAGGACATTACCTGGAAACGCCGGCACTGCCGTCAAAACTCGGATACGAAGCGGCCGGCGTGGTGGAAGCCGTTGGCCGGGACGTGGACAAAAGCTGGATCGGCAAAAAGGTCAGCACGGTTCCGGCATTCGTCATGACCCAATACGGAGTGTATGGCGAAGTCGCAATCGTTCCGCTAAGTGCAGTGGCAATTTACCCGGAGAACCTGACGCCGGAAGAAGGCACGTCGATCTGGATGCAGTATCTGACTGCCTATGGCGCGCTGATCATGCACGCCCGGATCGCGAAGGGCGACTTCGTGATCATCACGGCGGCCAGCAGCAGCGTGGGAATCGCGGCCATCGAAATGGCCAACACGGAAGGAGCGATCAGCATTGCCACCACGCGAACATCAAAGAAAAAAGCCACGCTAGCGAAAGTTGGAGCGGCGCATGTGATCGCAACCGAAGACGAGGATTTCCTCGCGCGCGTAAAGGAAATCACGAACGGCAAAGGCGCTCGCGTGATCTTCGACCCCATCGCGGGCAAAGGCATCGAGCTGCTGGCCCAGGCCGCGGCTCTTGGCGGAACGATCTTCGAATACGGAGCGCTCGCGCCTGAGCCGACGCCGTTTCCCCTATTCGCCGCGCTGGGCAAAGGACTCTCCATTCGCGGATACACGCTCCGTGAGCTATTCGGCGCTCCGAAGCTGAAGGCGGAGGCAGAGCAGTATGTTTTCGACCGCGTGAAGGCCGGTGACTTCAAGCCGCGGATCGACCGCGTTTTTCCATTCTCGCAGATCGTAGAAGCGCACCGCTACATCGAGTCAAACGAGCAGATTGGCAAAATCGTGGTGAAAGTCTAGAAGCTGTCGCTGCTTCTGGCGGTCGCTTAACGCCCAAGTATTTCTTTCGTATCTTTCAGCATGGCGCTCCGCTGACGTGCTCGACCGTTGCCGCCAAATCTGGGTCGTCCGTGTCGACGACGAGCCCGGGTTCCGGTCTGCACGCAGAGGATCAGGTACTTGCCCGGTGAGCGGCCGGCGAACTCCCGGACACGCACCTGCGCTTCTTCAACGGTCCCTGCGGTGCCACGCCAGAGGACGCGATCAACGGGGATCATCTGGAAAATATCGAGCGGGGCATTCATATTCAAATTCCTCGCTGCCAACAGCATTCGCCCGTCCAACGACTTCGCAGCGTTTCTTGCTTTCGGTGGACCTTGCTAGCGGAGAGTATTTCCGAAATACCCATCGTGTCGGTACGCTAAGTTGCGTGTGAGTGTGCGGCTTCGCACAGAGATTTTATTGCTCTTCCGCTTCCCATTCTTCCAGCTGTTGTTTGACGATCCCGTAGCAGTCGCAGGCCGCGTCTTCCAGTTTTTGGCGGTTCAAGATCGTCACGCTGCCGCGGGTGTAGGAAATCAATCCGGCCTTCTGCAAGATGCCCGCGGCGACCGTCACGCTCGAGCGGCGCGTCCCAAGCATTTGCCCGAGGAATTCCTGAGTCAGAGGAAGAGTATCGGAAAGGATTCGGTCCTGACTCATCGCGATCCATCTAGCGAGCCTCTCTTCCACATCATGAAGGCGATTGCATGCGGCGATCTGCGTGCTCTGCATCGCCAGCTTCTGGCCGAACCGATGGATCTGCTGTCCTAACTCAGGAAACTGCCGCGCGAATTCCCGGAGCGCGTCCGCATCGCACCTGTATGCCGTGGCATCGGCCTGCGCAACGGTGCGGGTCGGACTCGTGCGGTGTCCCACGAGCAGGGGCAAACCGATGAAGCCTTCCTTGCCGATCAGGCCGACCTCCACGGACTTGCCGTCGGGCTGAACGACGAGAACGGAGATCAATCCCGAGTTGACGAAGTAGCCGGATTTGATCGTTTCTCCCGGCTCATGGATCACTTGATGAAGCTTCAGCCGCACCCTTTCCAGTTTCGAAAGCATTTGACAGCGTTGGTCGGGCGAGAGACTGAGGAGGATTTCACTGGCAATCGAATTACCGTCACCGTCGGCGGACACCTGCGCGGAGGATACACGAAGGGTGTTCTTGGTCACGACGGCTCCTTGCCGGTCGAACGCCTGTCTGATTTCGCAAGGAACGTCACCCGAAGGGCGCGGCGGAAGGATGCTAGAAGAGACCAGGTAAGTGTACTCTCCTCTACGTACCACGGGTGGAATTTCTCGCCGGTCGCCTGGTATTGCCCGCGACGTAGTAGCAGCGCACGGATATACGTGCGGTAGCGTACAGAGTTCGCGGTATTGTTTCGCCCGTCAGCAAGCGGTAGGTTGGATTTGACCTGTACAAGACGCCGTCCGTAGACCTTTCGCACATGGCCCCGGCCAGCACCCTGCGAAGGACGGCGGAGGCCAATGTCCTATACTGTTCTCATTGTCGACGACAACCCTTATGTTCGCGTTGCTTTGCGGGATCAGCTCGAGCGAAATACCCCATGGCGGGTGTGCGGGCAGGCGGAAAACGGCAGGGTGGCTGTTGAAAAGGTCAAAGCGCTCCGTCCGGATGTGGTGATCCTGGACCTACAGATGCCCGTCATGAACGGGCTCGAGGCAGTGCGGGAGATCAGGGCCGTAGCGCCGAGCACGGAAATGATCATGTTCACGATGCACAATACCGAGCAGCTTCTGAAAGACGCTCGAGCGGCCGGCATCCGAAACGTAGTTTCAAAATCCGTGGCGACTGGGGAACATCTGCTGGCAGTGCTGCGAAAACTCGATCGTCGCCGCCAGCGACCCGATCCGATTGGCAATCGGCATAGGGGGAGCGGTCACCCGCTCTCCCCTGCCACACCACCGTATATGCGGGTCCGCGTACGGCGGTTCAGAAGGTTATGCGTCGCCATCGAACAGGCGAGGTAGACCAAGCGAATCGAAGTAAGCGATGGGAAGCGCGAGAGCAAGGGCCGGGCTGTTCGCCAGATGCCAAGGGCCGTGTGGGCTGCCCGCCGTTTGTGCGGCCAGGTCCCGACCGATCCCGAGATGACGCAACCTCGCGTACCGGTGCTTCCCCCGCTTCCACTGCTTCCAGATCATGGATCGCAACCGACGTCGTATCCATTGGTCCAGAGTTTTCAGCAGCGAAGGAGTCTGACAGTAGCCGAAGTAGCTTTTCCAGCCCCTTAAGTAGGCCGTGAGTTGCTTCAGCATCTGCTCCAGACTGATCCCGCGTGTCCGTCGTGTCAGTTCCCGAATTTTCTGCTTACAGCGCAACAGGGCCTTCGGCGCGATACGCCGCTTCGGTTCCTTGTCGCGGCTGAAGCTGAACCCCAGGAACTTCCGCTCCATCGGTCGAGCCACCGCACTCTTGGCCTCGTTCACCTTGAGTTTGAGCCGTCGCGTGAGGAAGCGCGTGACGTTCGTCATCACCCGCTGTCCTGCTCGTTGGCTGCGGACGTAAATATTGCGGTGAGTCGCCCCGGGGAGTCTCACCCCGAGGCGCTCGCAGAACTGTACATGGGCCTCTCGACTCATACAGCTCCCGTCATGGAGCCACGCCGCTCTCCCATTTGCCAGTGTGCAAACAAGTCCGGAGCGCGACGCGAGATGCGGGCGATCCAGTGTGTCGCTCTGCGAAGATGGGGTCGCAGCTTCTTGTATTTCCTCTTGGCCCAAAGGGCCAGATCTCGATCCAGTTCACGCATCGTCGGGTAAAGTGCCGAGCGATAGTACCGCCCGTAGTATTGGAGCCAACCCCGGATAATGGGATTGAACATCCGTGACAGATCTTCGATCGCCTTATCGCTGCGCTTTGGCAGTTTCCAGCTCCGGAATGTGTCGCGGATGGCCTTCGCTGCTTTGTTCGAGACCGCCGGACTGAAATTGATGAAGAACTTCCCTTTGCGATTCTTTGATCTCCTGGGCTGAAACGTGTAGCCGAGAAAATCAAACTTCTCGTTTGGGTACGTGCTCTTCCGAAAATCATCCTTGCAATAGACGATTTTCGTTTTCTCCGGATGGAGTTCCAGTCCGCAAGCCTGTAAACGCTCAGCAATGGCCTGCTTCATTTCCTGGGCCTGCCTCTCGGTCCTGCAGTGCGCGATGACATCATCGGCGTACCTCTCGAATAACACCTGAGGATAGTTCGCCGCCAGCCATCGATCTAGTGCATAGTGCAGAAACAGATTGGCCAGCAGTGGGCTGACCACTCCCCTTACGCAAAAGGTAACTTCCAATTTGAACGGGTGGTCACAGGCTGGCGCGGGAGTTCTCCAGTACTTGACCTTCGTCTTAAGAGGTAATATCTTTATGACAGATGACTCGATCGACCAAAGCAGACAAGGCTCGGCAGTTGAACACGGCTCACGGCCTGCTCGAACGGCATGTCGCGTTGCCCGAGGCGGTGCAGCGGTTGTCACGCGAGTTCGACCTGTCCGAGCGTCAAGCATACCGGTACCTGGAGGAAGCCTCCCATCTCGACCGGCCGGTCGAAGTCACGGAGGCTACGGTGCCGATCACGCTCAAGCTTCCGCCGAGCACAGTACGTCTGTTGCGGAAGTATGCGAGAAGCAGTGGCCTGACTATCGGAGCAATCGTGACACGCGCGTTGATCGCGTTTCTGGGTGCTCTAAAAAAGCATGGCTAAGCCGCGCGCAAGAAGCGGCGCGCTTCAAATCCACGTCGACTATGCGTTCGATCGCCTGCGCGAGTCGAAGCTCGCCCAAGCCTACGATATTCTGGTGCCCCGTCGGGAGCGCCCTGTCGGTGGGCGTGTAAAGGAGTTCGATGATGAGGATGACGGCAATCTACGCGCGGGTCTCGTCGGAGCAGCAGCGCGAGGAGAACACGATCGCGAGCCAGACGGCGTCGCTGATCGAGTTCGCCCAGGCCCACGATCTGGAGGTGCCCAAAGAGTGGGTCTTCGAAGATGCCGGCTATAGTGGAGCGACGCTCGAGCGCCCGGGCCTGGAGCGTGTACGGGACCTGGCCGCCGAAGGGCAGATCCAGGTCGTGCTCGCGTACTCGCCGGATCGACTGAGCCGCAAGTACGCCTACCAGATCCTGTTGATCGAGGAGTTCGCCCGCCACGGAGTCGAGACGCTGTTTGTGAAAGCGCCGCAGGGTGCCAGCGCGGAAGATCAACTGCTGGTGCAGTTCCAGGGCATGATCGCTGAATATGAGCGGGCGCAGATCTTGGAGCGATCGCGTCGCGGTAAGCGACACCGGGCCCACTCGGGCGAGGTCAGTGTGATGAGCGGTGCTCCGTACGGCTACCGCTATATCCGCAAAACCGACGAGGCGCCCGCCGCGTACAGCGTGCTGGAAGGCGAGGCTCGTGTGGTGCAGCGCATATATGAGATGTACACGGTGGAAGGACTCAGCATCGGCGAGATGACCCGCCGGATCAACGCCGGAGGCATCCCGACGCGCAAGGCCGCTGCCCGCTGGGAGCGCTCGACCGTCTGGGCCATACTGCGCAACTCTGCGTATCGCGGCGTCGCTTGCTTCGGCAAGACGCGCGTCTCTGCACGAACGCGCGTTCTTCGCCCGCTGCGCCGGCGGGGTGTGACTACGCCCAGCATGACCGCCGGCCACGAGCGCCCGCGCGAAGAGTGGATCGAGATCCCTGTGCCTGCCCTGGTCAGCCAAGATCGCTTCGCTCGTGCACAGGAGCTTCTCCAAGAGAACAAAATACGATCGCGCCGTCGCACTATTGAGCCGAGTGTGGTGCAGGGGCTGGTCAGCTGTCAGAAGTGCGGCTACGCCTTTTCGCGCGTATCGACGCGCACGAGCGCGCGCAAGATCCACTATTACAAATGTATTGGCTCCGATAGCTGGCGAAAACTGGGTGGGCCGGTTTGCGACAACCCGTCTTGTGCGCCAGGATCTCCTCGATCAGATCGTGTGGGAGGAGGTCATCCGACTGCTGGAGGACCCGACGCTGATCCAGCAGGAACTTGACCGTCGGTTGGCGGTCGCGCGCTCCTCCGATCCGACCAAAAAGCGCGAACAGCTTGTGCAAAGAACTTGACACGTGTTGGCAAAGGCGTGGAAGCTTCTCACCGCCTATCAGGAAGCACTCTTGTCGTCGAACAGTTGCGTGAGCGAATACCCCCGCTGCGTCAACGTGAACAGACGTTTCGTACTGAACTGCAGGCGATCACTGACCAGACCAACGATCAGGCCACCTTCCTGCGGCTGGCGGAAACTCTCGCGGCGTTCCTGGCACGCTTGCGCAGTGCCGATGACACTTGATATCATGGACCGCCAGCGAATCGTGCGGCTTGTGGTCAAAGAGGTGCTGATCGGCGACGACCCCATCGCCATTCGTCACAGCATCCCAGTCCCATCGGGCCCCCCACGAAACGGCGGTTCGCCGCCAAGTCGGCCAGATGAGCAAAGTTACCTTTTGCGTAAG
>CAWIIK010000009.1:0-111224 GCA_963836125.1 uncultured Acidobacteriota bacterium | reverse complement strand
CAGAAAAGAGATGGCAACATTTCGCTCCCCGCACAATTCCATCAGGGGAGGACTACAAGACACCTGTCCGAAGCACACAATTCCACCCAGCGTGTGAATCGGCACACGGAGTTTAGTCTCTTTCTCAACGCGAACCAGGACGGTTTCGCCGTCGCGGGAAAGATACGATCCTTGGGTCGTGACATACAGGGTGTTGAGGAGACTTCTCATCCTTGGCGCTCGTCAAGGGCCGAGGCAATGTAGTCTTCGACAGTGCGATGTTCCGACAGACGCTCGGGCATGCACACAGAGATTAGCGAGCAACTATCGCACTTCTTCTTTTCATAAATCGGAGGCGGCGTGACACCCAAACGCATCAGTTCGTGGACGCGGATAGCAAGACGTTCCGTCTCTTCCCGCAAGGAAGGAGTCAAAGCCACTTCGAAACGACGAACGGGCTTTCCATAAAACAGCGCGGCACTGGGCACCTGCACACCGAGCATTTCCTCCAGGCAAAGGGCCTGGGCACAGAGCTGAATCTCGTCGAAAGGACCGGATTTCGGGCGACCACGCTTGTATTCAACAGGAAAGGGAGCCCATGACCCAGACACGCCGGGAAGCCGAACGCCGTCAGCCACGGGCCCTTTTCCACCCGCATCACCTAGACGCCCGCAACGATGAAACTCGACCACGTCGGCTATCCCGGAAAGCCCGAGTCGAAGCGAGCGCAAACGAAGTCCTCGCGAAATACGTATGTCGCCACGGGATTCAGTGCCAGGCTCATGCGCACGGTCGTGCATGACCCGGCCTTCGGCAGTGAGCAGATTCTCCGCCCAGACGCCTTCCAGATAAATTAATGCCCATTGCCGCTCGCAGAAAGCGAGATCCTGCAACGCTGAAATCGGTAGTAAATCGTCTTCAGAGTACATTTTATTTACGCATGAGTTTTGCAATCAGAATCCGTCAATAACTTCAGGCTGCAGTCCGTCCAACGGAGCGAGTTCTATGTTGCCATCCGGCTTGACAACCAACGTGCGATGAACCTTGGCGGAAGAAAATTGGCCGGATTTGCAGTTATGCTTCCACCAAACCACCTTGAGCACTTCCATGCTGCCTTCAGGTCTCGCTGAGGAAGCATCGTTTTCAAACATCTTCGGAAGCACATTTTTAATCGCTTCTGCATCCTTGTCGCTGAAACCAGTTCTCTCGGCAAGCTGAGGATTCATGCTGCCGAAAAAGGAATAGACGCCTTCGTCGACGCGATGCTTCATGCCCATGGTGTCGGAGCCTCGTTGGTTCATCGCCCTCTCCGCTCACACTCTTCGTGATTTGAGTACTGGTTGCTTCTACCGGCTGCACACTAAATGCCGCCTGCAGACACAGGTCCGCGAACTGGAATCGAAATTCCACCATCGCCTTCATCCTCACTGGTTTTGGCCTTCTTCTTAGGCAAAGCGAATAATTGGCCGAAAGCTCTCACGTCAAACCACGTCTCACATGCCAGCTTTACGGTTTCAGGAGAGCCGAACTTATTGCCAAGAGTTTTGTCGGCCGCTCTCGAAGGCTTCTCGCGTCGTCATTCCTGCGGTCGTCGGATTGTACAAATATGGCCTGACCGTTTTCAGCCGGTCTCGAATCTTACGCTTGAGGCATACATCACTGATTTCACCATTCCCGTTGTAATCAGTACGGGGACGATTCCCATTAAGCGGATCGCCATTCGGATTAGCATGTTTGACGCGCAGTACCACAGCAAAGTCGATCTTGTTTTGCAAAGCAGTCATGATTCCTCTCCCTGAATTGCCACTTCATTTTCCATCGGCATATCGTTGTTTGCGTCCTGTTTGGCCCAAAGGGCGGCACGCTGGCAGTGGTAGCCGAGTAGGGATTCGCCCGAAGCTTGCCATCACTCGTGTAATCCCCGCCTTGGAACATTCCCATGACGGAATCGAGAGCTTTGTCCAGCTTCACCGACAAAGCCGGACGGTTCGCCCGCAGGCGGGTTTTGTAGGGCGTCAAGGCAAGTTCGACGCTTCTCCACGTGAGAGCAGGGATGATCGGCAAACCTCTGCATCAGCCTAGAGGCACTGGTGTCTGGTTCTCACCGGCCACGTACAAAGCGCTTTGCTCGATGCGCTCTGCGATAGCCAGCAGGCGTCCGAATAGGTAATCCCGTGTTGTTCGTTGTTCTTCCAGAGACATTTCGTCCTGTTCCTCCTTTCGACTCCCCCGGACGAGCGCACAAGCGATGCCCAGGCATTTCTCCACTCCCATTTCTCCATTCCCACTCGGTTGCAGACGCGACGCAGGCAACTTTCAACAAGATTGCGCGGTAGCTGCCGACCATCAGCGATACATGGCAGCAATCGCTCGACGGTGGCCTTGCGCAGTCTAGTGTCCAATCTCCGGCCATAGGCGCTGACGCAATATCATCGGGCGAGGGAGCACCGATAAAGCGAAGATCCTTTGAGTAGTTCTGGTGCCACGAGTTTCCGGCATGCCAGGCAAGCACGCGGTCCAGAAATTCTGAGCCTTTTTGCTCACGGTAAAATGTGATAGCCATTCGTCCTGGCGTGGCGGAATCCAACCCCATGATAACTACGTCCGCAGAATCTCCCAGTTCGGCGCTATAGCCCGCAATCATTTTCTTGAGCCGGACCCCAAACAGCTGCCCCGCATCTCCCGAGTACTTCTCACTTAGACCGTCAGCATCGGCGAGGATAGAACGGAGCAGGTATTCTGTGTTTTTAAAGGGATCAGGAATATGCTGACCACCCACCGCCCATGCGACAAAGACTGGCCGCTGGCCTTGTCATGGTAGCCTTGCCGGGAAATCAACCAGCGGAGAGCATTGTGGGCCTTTTGAGTGACAATCGTACCAACACCACAGGCCTGTTCGGGGCTGGCGAATCGCCCGCGAAAAGTGAATCCGGCATTGTCATTCGAAGATATGAGTTTCGCTCCGTCGGCCCGATGGCGCAATCGTTGAGATGGCTGGCCAAGGGCCGTGTCTTCACCGTCA
Organism: uncultured Acidobacteriota bacterium; assembly: GCA_963836125.1. Lineage (GTDB taxonomy): Bacteria > Acidobacteriota > Terriglobia > Acidiferrales > UBA7541 > Palsa-295. Next base: position 108,223 of record CAWIIK010000009.1, on the reverse strand, counting down.
CCATGCACAACCCGTGTCGGCGTGCTGAGAAGCATCAAGTCGAATCCATGATTCCCGAACCGCCGGGTCTTTCCAAGTTGCTGACTCCCCATCACCAGGAACTTCCACCCGCCAACGTATGAAGGCGTCGCCTTGATCTCTCTTGCCGTTTTTTGGAGTCAGCATTTTGAAAAATTCTGGAATAGCTGAATTCTCCGTCCACTCCGTCAACAATTTATGATCTTCAGAACACCAGAGAATTCGTTCACGTACGAGATCGGCAACCAGGGTTCCTCTCTCGACATAACTGAGAACCGCGTGAACCTTATGATTGTGGCCGCTTTCATCCCATCGGCGAAGCTGTTCAATGTATCCGGCGTAGAAAGACTCTTTTGTGCCTCCAAAGGCGGGATAATCGGCAGCGCAATACTGCACTTTGTCGCTGAGAGGATGGGGCGGAGGTTTGGTTCGGACACGCCCCGCAGACTCTTCCGTTACTGGGATTACAGTTTCTTCCTTGGCGACGACCTTGGCACGAAGAAACTTCCCGTTTGCATCCAGAACTATTTCGACGTGAGCCTGTTGCGTGGAATGGCTTACCGGCAACAGTGGGTCCTTCGCAAACTGCGGTGCGCCGGCGCAGTGTTTGTAGGTCTCATGGAGCTTTTCTATCCAGCTCATTTCAGGACTCCGCCTGTTCCACTTCGGAATCCACGTTGTGGACATTCGCACCGACTCCAAAACGTTTGGCATGCATCGTCCGAACGGACTTCTTCACAGGACACTCTTCCGAGCGCGGAAAGCGGAGTATTCCCTCCGCCATCGTGGGCCGCCAAAAATAACTTTGAAGTTCATTTGTCCCAGTTTCGTCGGGGTAGCCAAAGCTATGGAACATCAGCCCAAAACCAAGCTGACCCGTGCCATCATAGTCGCCGGTGCCAGAACCGAACTCACAAGGTTCGACGTAGCCCTGACAATCTCTCGTTCCCAAGAAAATGTCCTGCCGCCCTCCGCGTTCTAGCATCCGGCGCGCGATCTCGAAATGCTTCCCATCGATTCGATCCTTTTGCAACTCGGGTCGGTTGAGATTCCATTCGAAGTGCGCGCGCACTTGATACTCGACCGCCGGGACATTTGTGGCGGGATCCGGATCCCCAGTGAGGAAAGTGTAGATGGCCAGGGTATTGAAACTCTCCTGTTTCTTTCCCGCAGCACGTGCGCTTGGATAAACTCCTCCATAGTTGAGCGGTTTTGTCCCCTTGGTCTGGGTACGTATTCGCTTCATAACCCGCACTTCATCAACAATCCATACGAACGTGGGTTTCCAATAAATTGACTTGACAATACCCTTAAGGGCCTCATAGGTGGGTATGTGATACGAACACTTCTCTCCACCGGCGCGCGTGAGGGGATCGGTGAACATGGCGAATCTTCCCCAGACCCGGAACTCGATGGTGTTGAGTGGAGTGCTATACATGCAACATCTCCATACCTCCCGTCACAGTGTCCGAGAGTCCAAATTCCTCGCTATAGAATCGCTTGTCGAGATATAGGATGCCAGTGCCTTCTTGAACTTCATGAAGCGCTTGGGCGTTTTGAAGCGTCCTCATCACGCTGGGGAAGACATTGACGGACAATTGCTGAGCCCGTTTGAGAAGGCTAAACTGTCTTTTGATCTCGAATGCTGAACACAATTCGGCAATGATCTCTTGCCCAGCTTTGGAGTAAGGAACGATCACACCCTGCGATGGTGCTTCAATTGCCTCAAACGCATCGGCGGCGGTCATAAAAGACTGACGCAAATGAAAGGGTGGTGGCATACGGCACTCGTTGACAGCCATCAGGTTTTCGCCAAGCATGTTTAGAAGTGTGTCATTCCGTTCGGCCCGCCTTGAATCCACCGGGTAGTCCATTTCCTTGGCGCGGCTAAAAAAGTAGTACTGGAAATAGCGGCGAATAATTTCAGGATTTTGCAGGTCAATGACCTGCCCACCTTCAGAACCAACATACTCATCCAACACACGCTGGGCCGCTTCCTGACCAGTTTGAATGTCCTTCAGCGAGTGCAAGAACTCCTCCGCAAGATTGATAATTCGCACACGCCCAATGTCTCGTTTGCCGTGACGGTTGCATCGTCCGGCAGCTTGCGCTATTGAGTCCAGTCCCGCGAGGCTACGGATGACAGCGCCGAAATCGATGTCTACGCCAGCTTCAATCAATTGAGTGCTCACGCAGATCACGGGACGCGGATGCTTGCGTTTAAGCAGCCTACAAATCTTGCGCAGAGTCCGTTTACGATGAACCGGGCACATGCTGGTGCTCAGGTGAAACACTGGCGCGCTACCTGCATCCGCTCTGCACAGTTCAAAAATCGAGCGTGCAGCGGCCTTTGTATTCACAACTACAAGAGAACTGCCGCACGCCTGCATCTCCGCAATTGCCAGCCCAGCCGCTTCCGTGTAAGTCCATCCACCGGGTTTCCGGCAGTACAGTGCCTCGACGCGTTTCAATCCTGTAAACAGGCTCGGCACATCGCGCATCAATTCCGCATCGCCACGAAGCCGGAGAGCGCCCTTGCTCTTATCGACATCGTGAAGCAATGGCTGGGTGGCGGTGCAAAGCAGCACACTGCTTCCACATTCCTCGACTAGAAAATTCATTGCATTGTTGAAGAGATGCACGCAGCGGACGGGAAGAGTCTGCACTTCATCAAAGATCAGGACAGCATTTGCCAATTGGTGCATGCGCCGAACCGAACGCGTCCCCCCGCCGAACAGACTTTCCAGCAACTGCACCGTTGTAGTGAAGACCACGGGGGCATCCCAGGTTTCGGAGAGAACCTTGCTGCGCCACGTTTCTTTGACTGGCGTGAGATTGGAGTGGTGCTCTAGCACGACGCTCGAAAACTCGCTGCCTTCAGGCTCAAGAATCTTGCGCACGACATCGGCGTTCTGATCGATGATCGAGGTGTAGGGAATTACGTAGATCACACGATCCATCTTCCAGCGCGCTGCATGATTCAGGGCAAAGCGGAGACTTGCCAGCGTTTTTCCTCCGCCCGTGGGAACCGTGAGCGTGAAAACTCCCTTGGAACGATCAGACGCATCCAGGCAACGCGCGGCTACTTGTCGCCGAAGTTCGTCAACTTTGTTCTTGCAGGGAAACTCTTCGAGAGAGTGTTCCAAACGCTTGGCCAGCGTATCCCAGCCGTCATAGCGGCCATGCTGACGCAGAGTGGCGGACGACGGTTTCGTAAAATCAGCGGTATCGGTTCTATCGGCATCAATAAGACAACTGAACAAGAACCGGGCCAGAAGGCCAATCATGTACCGCCGGATAGTCTCGTTTTGATCATTTTGACAAAGCTTCAGAATGATTTGCTGAACACAGGAAACCAGATTGGGATCGTCCAAAAGCTTTCTACTGCGCTCAATGACAAGCCTTTCCGCACGGCTCCGAGCCTCGTCATAGTGAGATTCCGAATCAGCTTTAAGCATTCGCCGAGAAAACTTGTCTGTTCCGTCTGGGTCTACGCAATCAATGAGACCAGAATGATGGGACGCAATACAAAGAGCAAAAATCTGGGCGGCAACGGATTCAACCTTGCCCTTAGGGGCAAGACTGCGCCAAATCGTTTGAGCACCGGCAGTGGAGTGGTCTACAGATCCCCGCTCTATGTGGCATGGTTCCGTGTCTTGATCTTTCGACATGAGACGCAGGTATTGCTGGAAGGCATTCGAGTATTTGCCGAGATCGTGTAGTAATCCAATTAGTGCGCCAGGTGTTCCAAGTCCAATTTTTGCCGAGAAACGACTTGTAATTTCGGAGACGGAGGCCAAGTGCTCTGACAACATCTGGCATCTGCCTGTATCATCCAGATGAGCTAAATAGGTCGCGGATTGGAGTTCGCTATCAGTCATTCGATAACAAGCCATTTAACGAGGCACGCACCACACTCAGCCATTAACGTGCCGGAAACAATATATCCCGAGTAGGTACTGATAGTGTGAGATTTGGCACCGTTTTCCAAAACATTCGCCGCAGACTTCCACATGGCGATGTCACGAATGCAGCAACCGAATTGCGGTACCCAAGCTGTGCATACGACGTTGATCGGTCAGCGAGATCGTTGTATGTTTTTTGGTTGCACCCGTGCGAGGTGCGTGGATTGAAACTGCGGAGCTAGAGGCGCAGCGATGGGACTGCAGTCGCTCCCCCTTTGGGAGAGCGTGGATTGAAACTCTTCGATCTCAATGCCTATGGCGCTACGACCTAGTCGGTGGCGGACCCCTGTACCAACGGGGATAAAACTTCGATCTGGTTTACGCAGTGTTCGACTTGACCGTTCTTGGAAAGGGCCTCATCTTCGTAGATCGAAACGTGAGTGCCTCCCGGATACGATAGGGCGTATGTGTTCCCAGCCGAAGCTCTCCGCTGGGTGGATTGAAATCTGGCGGCGCTAATCGCAAACGAGTCCGGTGGCCTTCACTCGGGGCCATCCAGTGGAGGGACTCGTCCTCACAGCAGAGGAAGCTTTGCGGGTCGATTGAAACGTCGAGACAGGGACGTACGATGTCGAGATTCACATCCCGGCGGAAAGACTCTCCGCCGGGCGTGTTGAAACAACGCGACGGCCGGCGAATTGCGTATCACTTCTCCATCGCAGGTACTTATCCGCGTGGATTGAGACATGCTCAAACCGGAAGATTGGAAAGCCCGCCAGATGTTTCATCGACGGGGGCAGTCGGTCAACTTAGGCACAACTTGGGAACAAACACTGCCGAATACCGTGCAAAACCGTGATGCAAGACATAGGAAAAGACAAGACGAACCAACTACTTAACGTATCTGCGTCTACCTTCTAAGCAGAGGGTCGGGAGTTCGAGTCTCCCCGGGCGCGCCACCAATCTATCGCCACTTGTCTACCGACGCGCTGGTGACGTAGCTGAAATCTCCGCCGGCCCAGTACGTGTTTGTTTCCCCGCCCAGCACGATTACTTCGATAGAGGACTTGGGGTTGGGATCGGGCGGCCCGCCAAAACGGCCTCGGCGGTAGAAGCGCTGGAATGGAATCTCGCCATCGCCCATCTTCAGATAAGAGGCGTACGGCTCGACGCCTGTCTGGGCCTGCTTCAACTCCTTCTGGTGCGTGTCCCAATAGAGCCAACCGGGCGTCTTCGAGTTCTTCGACCAGTAGTCGCTTAACTCTTCCTTCGAGTTGAATCCCTTTTCCTTCGCCTCGCGGGCCACGGTTGGATCGAGCAACAACGTGGCGGCGCTGGTGCCGAACGAGAAGAAATGCGTCAGCCAGTTCTTGATCAGTTCGTGGTAGGGCAGGGGGGTGAACCAGGCGACGTTGTTCAAGCTCCAGCCGCTGAGGATGCTCACGACGCTTTCGTCGGGCTTGAAGCCCTTTTGCACGTGGAACGGCTTCCAGCCGTCTGGCAGCTTGTTTTCCGTTTCCGCGATGCACAAGTTGTTGTAATTGAAGTTGGATCCCAGGGTGCCCAGATAGGTGAGTCCGGGCACGCCACAGCCGCCGAGGTTCTTCGAAAGGATCGTCCACGCGCGGCCGATGGTGGCATTGGCTTCGGCGAACGGGCCCATCGCGCCGATGCCGTAGTTCATCTTGATTTGGTCGGAGATGGGACCGTTCAGTACCACCATGCGGGAAAAGGACGATGTCGAGCTAAACAGCGCTGGCTGGCCCGTGGCAGAGATCGCGAGAATCACGGGGAGGTATTCCGGACTCGCTCCGGCCATCACCGCATTGATGGCCACGTGCCTGACCGTGAACGACCACGAAGCTTGCGCGCCCCGGGCGGCGCTCAATGTGCCGATAACCTCGTCCGGCTTGTGGCTCGTGCCCTTCAGCATCGCCTCGACCTTTTCCTCGGTGGGAAGGATGATGGGCATGAAATCGGTCAGGTTGTTGTCGCAGTACAGGCGCTGCAGCTCATCCTGAGTGCCCGTGTACGTGGGCGGGCCGATATCCGGACTGACGGTGCCGGTCTTCTTCTCCTCCGCCGTCAGAGGAGTCGTCAGGGCGGCAATGATTTCCGGCATCAGCGGCTTGCCCGTGACGGGATCATTGCCTTCGAGGACTTTGTACATCTCCTCGTCGGTTTTGTTCGTCATCGGGTGAGGCAGGAAGCAAATGCGCTCGAGAGGCATGCCACGGCCGGCCGCATTCGACTTCGCAAGATCCTTGAAGGCGATCGTGACGAGAGGGGCGGTCGGGAAACCCATCTTTTCGACCTGCACGCAGTGACCGACGGTCGCTGGGGTGCAGGTGCTTCAATGGCCGTACGCCATAATCATGGCGTTGCCGTTTGCCTTGATTTCCGCCATGAGCTTGGGGTCATCAGCGAAATACGACCCGGCTTTCAGACGGTACACCGTCTTCACACTGGGCATGTTTTTCTGGAACCAGATGGCGATCTGCGCGAGGAAGCGGTCCGCGCCCGCAAAGCCGTCGGAGACAAGATAAATCGTTTTGCCATCGAGCGTGTCGAGACGAGGCGCCATCGGAATCAATTGAACCGAAGGCGGCATGCCCTTGGGGTTGAGTGTCTCGATCTTGGCCGGCCCCGGCGCCACATGCGCCTTTTTCGGAGCTGGCTCTGCAAGAGTCGAAGAACCAGCCAAAATCGCCGGCGAAATACCGATTAACGATAGCAGCTTTCGACGATTGATTTTCATTCCCCGCCCCCATCCATCAGATTCCGCGTCACGCAGGCGCATCATATCACTTGCATGCTTACTTAGACCTCCCGCCGCCTAATTCGGTTACAGATTCGAAACAGCCGCCAACCCGAGACGCAAACGCAGCTACGGCAGAGCAAATACGTAGATCGCGTTGCCCCCGGTCGGCGTATGCATGTCCGGTATCTCGTTGGCTAGCTCCGGGACTTTCAGGTTGAAGCCCGTCATCACGCAAACGTATTGTTTTCCTTTGATTGCATAAGTAATCGTGCTTACGGAGACATTGCCGCCGAGAATCGATTCCCACAGCTTCTTGCCAGTTTGCGCATCAAAGGCGCTGAATCGCCGGCTCATGTCCCCGTGAAACACGAGACCGCCTGCCGTGGTGACCACGGAAGCGGTGCTCGGGGCGCGGCCGACATCGAAGCGCGCCATGTCGCCTGTCGAGAGATTGATCTTGGCGAGTCCGGCGAGCTTGTTGGGATCGGAGCCAGGCCGCGGGATCACTTTCCACGATCCACGCACGCCGGGAGCAGCCGTGGTGAGGTCGCGGCAATTGTCGACGTATGGCACGTAGAGAGAATGCGTGAGCGGGTCATACGAGGTGGGCCAGTAGCTTCGCGTATTCCAATAACAGATGATGTGATGTTCGCCCGGTTTCTTGGTGACGATGTCCCAATTCAGCCTGGTTTGCCCCGTCTTCACGTTGACGCTCGCGAGATTGAAATTCGGGTCGTCGTAAGGAAACGGCATGGCCCAAAGAAACTTGCCGTTGTTGCGATCCAGAGCGAAAACCGAGCCGCCCTCCGAGACCATTACCGCCATATCGTGCTTCGATCCCCGCGGCACATCGGGATTGATCCACTTCACGGCTTTCGGATCGGGATCGAATGGTTCGTTCACCAGCGTGCGCTCGTGCGTGTGATCCGTGTCCCAGTCGTCGCCCGGCAGATGCTGGTAATACCAGATGAGCTTTCCAGTCTTTGGATCGAGAGCCAGCGTGCAATTGCTGTAAAGATCGGCTGGGCTGGATCGCGCGGTGCCGTCAGGATCGCCGTGGTGACGCAGAATTCTTTGATCGGGCATCGGGTTCGCAACGCCCCAATAGATTACGTTGCGCACGGGGTCGAAAGTTCCCGGCAATCCCCAAGTGGACGCTGTATCCTGCGAATTATCTCCACCGCCCCAGGATGCATAGCCCGGATCGTCCGGCCCCGCGACCGTGTAAAAGCGCCAAACCTTTTCGCCGGTTCTGGCGTTGTCGGCCTCGAGGAAGCAGGTATCGCGTCCGTGGCCGCAGGTGCCGCCGGATACAACGTTGCCGTCGATCACGAGCGGGCCGGACGTATTGGCTGTTTGCGTTTTGAAGGTCTGCCAGCGGACTTTGCCTGTGCGGGCATCGAGGGCGACAACGTAGCCATCCGGCGCCGTGAAGTAAACCATATCTTCATAGATCGCGAGACACTTGGATCTTTCGGTGGAACCGATCTGCGGCGTTTTGTAGTCGCGCTTGTACTCCCAGATGAGATCGCCGGTCGTGGCATCCAGCGCGTCGACGGATCCGCCCGGCACGATGACATACATCACGCCGTCATGCACGATTGGAATCGTCTCGGTGACACCTTCCGGCAGGCTGCGCACCCAGGCCATACGCAGCTGGCTCACGTTCTTCGTGTTGATCTGTGAAAGCGGGCTATAGCGCCACGCGTCGTAGGTGCGGCTGAACATCAGCCAGTCGTCTGGACTGGGATGGAGCAGCATCTCATTCGTTACCGGTTTGTAGTTCTCGACTTGCTTATACTCGACTGGCTTATCGCCCAAAACCTGCGCACGGGCCGGCAGAGTCGCCGCGAACACCAGACACGCAGCAACAATCGAAATCCGAGCCATTCTGCCCCCTCCCGAGTCCCGACGGCCGAAACAGCATCCCACAAACGAACGGGGCATCCTACAGCAGGTGGCGATGGGCCTCAATAGCCGGATCGCTTCGAATAAGATATTCCCTGTAGTTGCTTGCGCAGCCCGAAAGTAATCTAATCTGCGTGTAAAGCGCGATTTCAGGAGGAAAGACCATGGCAAAGTATGGCAAAGCAGCCAGCAAGAGCGTCGAAAGGGCGCTGCGTCGCGAAAAGCGCGGGAAGCTGCGGTCCGGGAAGGGCGGAAAAGGCGGCAAGGTAACGAGCCGCAAACAGGCGATCGCCATCGGCCTCTCGGAAGCACGCAAGCGAGGCGCGAAGGTGCCCAAGAAAAAATCCGGTTAGTGGCGGTGCTTCGCCGAGACTGAAGAACATCCAACCGCGCGGGTAAGGTCCGGCCCGTGCTGTTCGGGTGCGCTCGCCGTACCCCTAGTTCACTTCGTGAAAGCGAACCGAACCCCCTCTCTTGCGGTCCATGGGAATACGCTAAGATAAAAGCTGCGAGTATTTTGCTTGATCGTTCCGTTGGGATTTGGAACGCGTCCAACAGGGAGGAAAACGACGCGATGGATGGCCCGAAGCATTCGCGAATTGCCGAGCCGGCCGGTGGCCACCCGGAACGTGTCACGATCACCGACGTTTCTCCCGAACTGGAGGGAGGCCGCTACTCGATCAAACGTGTCGTCGGCGACGAAGTCAAAGTCAGCGCCAATATTTTCGCGGACGGCCACGAAGTTCTCTCAGCTGTCCTCCTGCATCGGACCGACAAGCAAACCCTCTGGAACGAAGTTCCCATGGCGGCGATCGCCAATGATCGCTGGGAAGCCAGCTTTCGTGCCTCCTCAATCGGTCAGCACGTCTACACTTTCCAGGCCTGGATCGATCCCTTCAAGACGTGGCGTCGAGACATGATCAAGCGTGTCGAGGCGGGACAGCACGCTTCCGTCGATCTGCTGATCGGCGCCGATCTGATCGCCGAAGCTGCCGAGCGAGCCTTGGGCGCCGAGAGCAAGGAACTGCGCACGCATGCCGATTCGGTGCGCGCGAACGCGGAGCGCGACCTGGGTTATGCCGCCAAGCAGGCGCTCGACGAGCGCCTGGCGCAGCTGATGGATCGCTATCCCGACAGGAGGCTCGCCAGCACCTACGACAAGGCTTTGCGCGTTGTGGTGGATCGCGAAACAGCGCGCTTCAGTAGCTGGTACGAAATGTTTCCGCGCTCTTGTTCTGCGAAACCCGGCCGGCACGGCACCTTTCGCGACTGCGTGGCGCGTCTGCCCTACGTCGCCGAAATGGGATTTGACGTTCTTTACCTCTCGCCCATTCATCCGATCGGCTGCGTGCATCGCAAGGGAAAGAACAACAGCACCGTCGCGGCGCCGGACGACGTCGGCAGCCCTTGGGCGATCGGCTCGCGCGACGGCGGCCACAAGTCGATCCTTCGCGAACTCGGCACGATCGAGGATTTTCGCGCGCTCGTTCACGCCTCCCGCCAACAGGGCATGGAGGTGGCGCTCGACATCGCCTTCCAGTGCGCGCCCGATCATCCTTACGTTCGCGAGCACCCCGAGTGGTTCCACATTCGCCCGGACGGCACAGTCCAATATGCCGAGAATCCGCCCAAGAAATATGAAGACATCGTTCCGATCAATTTCGATACCGAGCAGTGGCGCGAACTCTGGGCCGAACTGAAAGACGTCGTCCTGTTCTGGATCGGCCACGGCATCCGCATATTTCGAGTCGATAATCCGCACACCAAGCCGTTCTCTTTCTGGGAGTGGCTGATCGCGGAAATCAAACGCGATTATCCTGACGTCTTGTTCCTGGCGGAGGCGTTTACGCGCCCGCCGGTGATGTACGAACTCGCGAAGCGTGGATTCTCGCAGTCCTACACCTACTTCGCCTGGCGGAATACGCAGTGGGAGCTGACCGAATATTTCACCGAGCTGACCCAGGCCGAGGTCAGCGAGTTTTTTCGACCGAATCTCTGGCCCAACACACCCGACATCCTTACGGAATACCTGCAATTGGGCGGACGGCCCGCGTTCATGGCGCGCGCCGTCCTGGCCGCCACGCTCGGCGCGAGCTATGGAATCTACGGCCCCGCCTTCGAGCTGTGCGAGAAGCGCCCGATCTACCCGGGAAGCGAAGAGTACCTGGATTCGGAAAAATATCAGATCCGGAATTGGGACATCGCGCGGCCCGACAGCCTGAAAGACTGGATCGCTCGAATCAACCGGGCCCGCCGGGAAAACGCGTGCCTGCAGAGCGACGCAGGGTTGAAGTTTCACTCCGTCGACAATGAAAATCTCATCGCCTATTCGAAATCGACCGAAGATCGCTCGTCGCTGATCGTCGTCGTCGTGAATCTGAATCCGTACCAGAAGCACAGCGGATGGCTCACTCTGCCGCTCGAAACTCTCGGTTTGTCCGAACGCCAGCCGTACCAGATGCACGATCTGCTCAGCGACGCGCGCTACATATGGCAAGGCCCGCGCAATTACGTGGAGCTCAACCCGGCGGTAGCGCCGGCACATATTTTCCGAGTTCGCCGGCGCATTCGTTCCGAGCACGATATCGACTATTTCGAGTAGCGCCTGGGCTGTGTGCATGGCGCGGACAAGGCTTAGGATCGAGCAATGCAGAGCAGTCCCCTCTGGTACAAGGACGCCGTCATTTACGAGCTGCACGTCCGCGCCTTCTACGATAGCGACGGCGACGGCGCCGGGGAATTCAAGGGGCTGACCTACAAACTCGATTACTTGAAAGACCTGGGAGTCAGCGCCGTCTGGCTGCTGCCGTTCTATCCGTCTCCGTGGCGCGACGACGGCTACGACATCTCCGATTACACGAGCATCCATCCCGCCTACGGCACCCTCGATGATTTCAAGACGTTCCTGGAAGAGGCTCATCGCCGCGACATCCGCGTAATCACCGAGCTCGTTCTGAACCACACTTCCGACCAGCACCCGTGGTTCCAGCAGGCCCGCAGTTCGCGTGACAATCCAAAGCGCGATTGGTACGTCTGGAGCGAAACCCCCGATCGCTACAAGGATGCCCGAATCATCTTCACCGATACCGAGCAATCCAACTGGGCGTGGGATATATCCTCGAAGTCCTACTACTGGCACCGTTTCTTCAGCCATCAGCCGGACCTGAACTACGACAATCCGGCCGTTCGTGAAGAGATGTGGAACGTGATGAAATTCTGGCTCGACATGGGCGTCGACGGGCTGCGCCTCGATGCCGTCCCGTATCTCGTCGAGCGCAATGGCACGTCCTGCGAGAATTTGCCCGAGACGCACGACGTGCTGAAACTCTTGCGGCATCGCCTCGACGAGAATTTCCAGGATAAGATGTTCCTTGCCGAGGCCAATCAATGGCCCCAGGACGTTCGCGCTTATTTCGGCAACGCCGACGAGTGCCACATGGCGTTTCACTTTCCGCTGATGCCGCGCATGTTCATGGCCATCAAGCTGGAGGACCGCAAGCCTTTGGTTGACGTTCTGCAGCGCACGCCGGAGATTCCTGCCGCGTGCCAGTGGGGCATCTTTCTGCGCAATCACGATGAGCTCACGCTCGAGATGGTCACGATGGACGAGCGAGATTACATGTACGACGAGTTCGCCAAAGACGCGCGCGCCAAGCTCAATATCGGCATTCGCCGCCGCCTCGCCCCGCTGATGGAAAGCGACCGGCGCCGCATCGAACTTCTCAACGGCCTCTTGATGTCTTTGCCCGGGACGCCGATCATCTACTACGGCGACGAAATCGGCATGGGCGACAACATTTATCTCGGCGATCGCAACGGCGTGCGCACCCCGATGCAGTGGAACGGCGGCTGGAACGCCGGCTTCTCCGGCGCCGATCCCGAGCGCCTTTATGCGGCGCTGATCTCGAATCCCGTGTATGGCTATCAGGTTGTGAATGTCGAGGCGCAGCGGCGCTCGGAGCACTCGCTGCTCTCCTGGATGAAGCAGCTGATCCGCGTGCGCAAAGCCACGCGCGTGTTCAGCCGCGGCACGATGGAAATGCTGCATCCGCTGAATCATCGCGTTCTGGCTTACGTGCGCGAGTTCGAAGGCGAGAAGATTCTGGTGGTCAGCAATCTATCGAGCCAGGCGCAGGCCGCCGAACTCGACCTGCGCCGCTGGAAGGGAACTGTGCCGATCGAAATGTTCGGCGGCAATCCCTTTCCGCGCGTCGGCGATCTCCCGTACCTGCTCACGGTCGGGCCCTATCAATTTTACTGGTTTCGCTTGCGGCAACTTTGATGCCGGCTCACGCAAACCGCGCGAAACCAAGAAGCAAACGGACCCGCGAATTAGCGGCGGCGAGGACGTAAGTTGGCTGAAACCGCGCAACTCTCGGACGAATTCATCCGGCAGCTCTCGGCCGTCGGTGAGGTCGACGTTCTCGTCGGGATTCCCACCTTCAACAACAAAGACACGATCGAGCGAGTCGTGCGCGCCGTCCAGATCGGCCTCACCAAATATTTTCATCGCGACCGCTGCGTCCTGATCAATCCGGACGGCGGCTCGACCGACGGCACGCCCGATATTTTCAAGAATGCTTCCGTCAGCGACTTCGAAATCATGCTCACTTCCAATCCGCTGAGGACGTTTCACCGTGTGAGCGCTCCCTACCACGGCATTCCCGGCAAGGAAACTGCGCTACGCACGCTATTCGTTGCAGCCGATCTGCTGCGCGCGAAGGCCTGCGCGATTCTGTCTCCCACTTCGCTAAGTGTCACGCCGGAATGGGTCGAGAGCCTCGTTCGGCCGGCCTATCGCGAAAATTTCGATTTTGTGGCCCCGCTCTATCAGCGCCAGAAATTCGATGGCTTGCTCGTCAAAGGTTTGCTCTCGCCGGTGGTTCGCGCTGCCTATGGCGCGCGGATTCGAGAGCCTATCGCCAGCGACATGGGCCTTTCGGGCAAGCTGGCCCGTCATTTCCTCGAGCAAAACATTTGGGATCAGGACATGACGGCCTTCGGCCTCGAAATCTGGATGACGACCACAGCGATCGTCAACGGATTCAAAATCTCCGAAGCGTTCCTCGGACCGAGAATTCAGCCGGCCCCGCAATTCGGCCAGGACCTGCCCGGCACCATTCGCCAGGTAGTCGGAGCGCTTTTCAAATGCCTCGAGATGCACGAATCGTATTGGCTCGAGCGCGCGGGCTCGGAAAGTCTTCCCACATTCGGCTTTCAGTACGACGTCGCGCTCGAGCCGCTTAAACTTAGCACCAAGACGATTCTCGATAATTTTCGCTCGAACATCGACCAGCTCGTTCCGGTCCTCGAATCGATCCTCACGCCGGCGACGCTTGCGGATATTCGCAAGATGATTGATTTGCCCGACCGGCAGTTTCGCTGCCCCGACGAGCTCTGGGCGAAAACGATCTACGAATTTGCCGCCGCGTATCACCACTCGGTGATCAATCGCGACCATCTTCTTCAGGCACTGACGCCCCTGTATCGCGCTCGCGTGAGTTCGTTCATTTTGGAAAACACGAAAGTGCCTGCCGCGAAGCTCGACCAAAGAGTGGAAGACCTGGGACAGGAATTCGAACGCCAGAAACCTTATCTGATCGACCGATGGAGCGCCAAAGCCGGAGGTGAGCGATGAAGGACATGGTTCTTCGAAGTCTCCACGAGACGTTCGGGAAGTTTGGCGACATGCTGCTCCAATTCTTGCCTCACCTGCTCGTGATGCTCATTATTTTCGTGCTGGGCTGGTTCGTCGCGATCATCCTGAAGTTCGTCACGCGCCGCATCTTTGCGTTCGTAAAGGTCAGCAAGCTGTCGAAGGACGCCGGACTCAGTCAGATTCTCTCCAAGGCGGATCTTCCTCCGGCGGGCGAGCTTTTCAGCAGCCTGGTTTTCTGGGTCGTCTGGTTTGGCTTTCTCCTGATAGGAGTCGACGCCCTGGGCGTTCCGGAGCTGCAGTTGGAAGTCGCGAGGTTCTTCCTGTTCCTGCCCCAGATTTTCGTTGCCTTGCTGGTGCTTTTCGGCGGCCTGCTCGCGGCCAATTTTTTTTCGCGCGCGGCTCTGCTGGCAGCGGTCAACGCGAATCTACCGTCGGCGCGCGTGATCAGCGGGTTCGTCCGGTTCATCATCATTCTTCTCGCGGTGGCGATGGCCCTCGAACAGATCGCTCTGGCGCGCAGCACCGTCCTGATCACGTTCGCGATCGCCTTCGGCGCAATTATGCTCGCGCTCGCCATTGCCTTTGGCAGCGGCGGGCGCGACGCCGCGCATCGCATGCTCGACAGAATGTTTCCCCCGTCCGAGCCCAAGAAAGAAGAAGAGCGAGCCAAGCAGGAGGAAATTTCGCCGCTGTGAACGTGAAGCGGCCGGCCGGACATGGATGAAGCGATGAGTGCTCCTTCTCGATCGACGGTTTGGATCCGCTTGCAGGACGGCCTGCAGCGGGCTCTTCCCGATTTCCTGAAAGCCCGCAGATGGTTCGGCGGAAAGACCCGTGCCATCCGGTCGGTCGAAATCGCGGACGTAGTTCCGATCCCGCATCCGGCCATCCCGGCCGCCATTGTTGTCTCTCGCGTGAACTACATCGAAGGCCCGAGTGACACCTATACCGTGCCGTTGCTCGAAGAAGGCCCGCACCAAGCTCAGCCCGCCGACAACGACAACACACGAATCCGCGTCCGCGACGCCGATGGCGCCGAGCACGTCTTTTCGGACGGGCTCTCGAATCAAGCCATCTTGGAAACGTTTTTCGATGCCATTCGGGAAGCGCGTCGCTTTTCAGGCCGCGTGGGCGAGCTGGTTGGAGTCCCTGAGCGTTCTTTCGAACCCCTGCGAATCGCGGCGGCGGGAAAGCTCGACCCCTCGCTCATGAAAGCGGAGCAGAGCAACAGCTCGATACTCTACGGCCGGGCTTTTGTTCTGAAGTTTTTTCGCCACCTGGAAATGGGAATCAACCCCGACCTCGAAGTTGGCCGCTTTCTGTCCGAGAAGGCGGCCTTTCGAAATATTCCGCCGGTCGCGGGCGCATTCGAATACACAGTGGGAAATAACGAGCCCGCGACGATGGCCATTTTGCAGGGCTTCGTGACGAATCAGGGTGATGCCTGGGAACACACCTTGAAAGCTCTCTCGATCTATTACGATCGGGTATCGAGCGAGAATGCCGCAGAGCAGAACGCGAAGTCGCAGAATTCCGTCGAGCAGCTCGCGGGAAATTACCGAGCGGAGGCTGAACTCCTTGGCGGGCGCACCGCCGAGATGCACGGCGCGCTGGCCTCGCATCGCGACGACCCCAGCTTCGCTCCCGAAGCATTTTCCAGCGCCCACCAGCGCGCCTTATCCGATTCCATGATTGGCCTTGCTCAGGAGACGTTCGGCATGCTGCGCCAGCGCACGCCTGACTTGCCCGAACACGCTCGAGCCGCGGCCGCCACTGCGCTCGCTTCGGAGAAAACGCTGGCCGATCGTTTTCATTCGCTCGTGGATCGAAAGCTCACTGGTTTGCGTACCCGCATTCACGGCGACCTTCATCTCGGCCAGGTACTCTTCACGGGCGATGACTTCATTTTCATCGATTTCGAAGGCGAACCCGCGCGCACGCTCGCAGAACGCCGCGAAAAGCATTCGCCTCTTCGCGATGTCGCCGGAATGGTGCGATCGTTCCACTATGCTGCCTACGCCGCCCTGTTTCGCCGATCCAGCGGCGCGGACGCGAAATCGGACGAATGGCTGTCGCTCGTCCCGTTCGCCAACGCGTGGTATCGCGCGGCTTCGAGCGAATATCTTCGCGCCTATGTCGAGACAGCCGCGAACGCCCATTTTCTCCCGGTCGATCCCGGCGAGCGCGTGTTCCTGCTGAATTTCTGGCTCCTCGGCAAAGCCGTCTACGAGCTCAAGTACGAGCTCAATCATCGCTTGGACTGGGTCGCCATACCGCTCGAGGGAATCGACATGCTCATCCGAGAGCCTGCTGCTTCGTGAGCGTGGACGCAAAGGCTGATCTCGGTTGCACGCACCTCGGCGGGGACCGGTACGAGTTCCTTGTCTGGGCGCCCCGCGCCAAGAAGGTCGAAGTCCACATCGTCTCACCCGCCGAGCGGTTCATCGAAATGCGTCCCGAAGCGCGCGGCTACCGTCGCGCCGTTGCAGATGCCCTGAAGCCGGGCGATCGCTATTTTTATCGTCTCGATGGCGGCGCCGACCGGCCCGATCCCGCGTCGCGTCTCCAGCCGGACGTTCACGGCCCCTCGGAAATCCCCGATCTGCGATTTGATTGGCGCGATTCATCATGGCGCGGCCTGCCGCTTGAAAAGTACGTTCTCTACGAGCTGCACGTCGGCACGTTCTCGCCCGAAGGCACGCTCGACGCCATCATTCCCCGGCTCAGCGATCTCAAGGAGCTCGGCGTCACATCGATCGAACTCATGCCCCTCGCGCAATTTCCCGGCTCGCGCAACTGGGGCTACGACGGCGTGTACCCCTACGCCGTCCACACCTCCTACGGTGGCCCGCTCGCGCTGAAACGCTTGGTCGGCGCCTGCCATCAGCATGGGCTCGCCGTCACGCTCGACGTTGTGTACAACCACCTCGGCCCGGAAGGGAATTATCTTTCGTCATTCGCTCCCTATTTCACCGACCACTACAAAACCCCTTGGGGCGACGCTCTGAATTTCGATTTGCAGTTGAGCGATGAAGTTCGCCGCTATTTCATCGACAACGCCCTCTATTGGATCACCGAATTTCACATCGACGCTCTTCGTCTCGATGCGATCCACGCCATCATCGATTCTTCCGCGCTCCCGTTCGTCGAGCAGCTCGCCCTTGCCGTCCACGAGCGTGCGCGCGAACTCAATCGCGAAGTTGAGGTGATCGCCGAAAGCGATCGAAACGACTCGCGCATCGTTCGCGATCGCGAAAAAGGCGGCTGGGGCCTCGACGGTACGTGGAACGACGATATTCATCATGCCGTCCACACCCTTCTCACGGGTGAACACACCGGCTATTACGCCGATTTCGACGGCATCGCAAGACTGGCCACCGGCCTCCGCGAAGGCTTCGTCTATTCGGGTCAATGCTCGGCATATCGCCAGCGAAGCTACGGGAATTCCGCGGGCGACTTGCCGGGCAAGAGGTTCGTTGTCTTCTCGCAGAATCACGACCAGGTTGGCAACCGCATGCTTGGCGAGCGCCTCTCGTCCCTCGTCTCGTTCGAAAGTCTCAAGCTTGCGGCCGGCGCGATTCTCCTCAGCCCGTTTGTGCCGTTGATTTTCATGGGCGAAGAATATGGCGAGAAGGCGCCGTTTCTTTACTTCGTCAGCCATTCCGACCCCGCGCTGATCGAAGCCGTGCGCAAAGGCCGCGCCGACGAGTTTCGCGCCTTCCGATGGGAAGGCGCGCCTCTCGATCCGCAGAGCGAAGAGACCTTTCGGCGATGCAAGCTGCACTGGGACGAACGAAACGAGGGCAAGCACGGCGTCCTGCGCGCGTTTTACAAGGAATTGCTGCGCCTGCGCCGCGAACTGCCAGCTCTCGCGAGCCTCGATATTCAGGGCCTTCGCGCTACTGCTCACGAGAAGAGTGATGTGCTTGTTGTCCGGCGCCCGCACGAGGGCGGCGAAGCGGTCATGGCGTTTCAATTCGGCGCGGAGCCGGCGCGAGTGCCGTTTCCCCTGTCGCGCGGTTCGTGGGTCAAACTGATCGATTCGGCCGACGAGCGATGGGCGGGTCCCGGGAGTTCCGCGCCAGCCGCAGTTCATTCACAGGGTGAGATTTCGTTGCCGCTACATCCAAAGTCCTTCGTGGTGTACGCGGGCACCTCGTTCTAGCTCTCGCCCAGCCTGCGCTTGATCTCGCGCTCGAATTGCGGAAAGTAGCGCCCGATCACCGACAGATCGAATCGCGAGAGAATCGATTCCTTCGCCTCATTTTCCAGCAGAAATTCAAACGACCGCCGCACGAGTTCCTGCGGCTCGACCTGGCCCTTCGCAAGCCGCTCGTAATCCCCGGGCTTCAGTGTCACGTGGTGCGACGTCTCGGTCTTGCCTTCCACCACGCGCACGCGAAAATCGCCTTCTCCCATCTGCTCGACTTCAATCTTCGCAGCCATGCCTTCAGCCTACTTTTTTTGCTCGGCGAATTCCATAGCGCGGTTGCGGTCGTGCAGGTGTTTTGGTATAGATGCGGCGAGCGTTTTTTCAGTGGGGGGGATCATGGGCAAGAGGGTTTTCACAGCAGGCACACTCACGCTTCTGGCGTTCGGAGCGCTTTCAATTCAAACAACCAGATCGGCCGCTGCCGCAGCCGCACCGACGCGGGCCGTCTCGAATGATTGCGACCGCTCATGCCTCAACGGCTTTGTCGACAAGTTTCTCGCCGCTCTTCTGGCGCACGACCCGTCGAAACTTCCGCACACGCCCGATCTGAAGTACTCCGAAAACAATGTGATGCTCAAGCCCGGCGACGGCCTATGGGCCACCGCGGACGGAATCGGCTCCTACAAAATTTACATCGACGATCCGCAGGCAGGCGAGGTGGGCTACTACGGAGTCGTGAGCGAAGACACGCATCCGAGCATCTTCGGCATGCGCATGAAAGTGGTTCATCAGAAGGTTTCCGAGATCGAGGTGGTTGCCGCTCGCCGCGACCAGCCGAACAGCCCCTTCGGCAACCCTGACAATCTGAAAGAGAAGCCGGTCTTCTCCGAAGACATCCCCGCGGACAAGCGGCTTTCCCGCGCGAAGCTCATCTCCATCGCCAATTCGTACTTCGACACGATCCAGCAGAACTCCGGGAAAATCTACGCGCCGTTCGCCGGCGATTGTCAGCGCGTCGAAAACGGGATGATCACCGCCAACAATCCGAACGGCACCGGAGTCGCCAAGCAAGGTTGCGAAGAGCAATTGAACAAGGGGCTGCTGATCTTCGTCACGCGCTGCCGCGATCGCCGCTTCGTGGTCGTCGACGAGCAGAAGGGCCTCGTGCTGGTCAACGGTTTCTTCGATCACGCCGGAGTGATCACGCATTACAAACTGACCGACGGCACGCCGCGCACGGTCGCTCCGCCGTTCGACCGGCCCTACTCGTTCAACATGTTTGAGCTCTTCAAGATCAATGAAGAGGGCAAAATCCGCCAGATCGAGGCCGTGATCCTTACGGTGCCCTACCACATGCCGACGCCTTGGCCTCCCACGTCACTGAAATAGCCCGATCGGGGGAATCGTGCGCGCAAGAAGAATCAGTCTCGTCTGCGCTTTCCTGCTCGGCATGATCGTCGCCCGGCCCGCCGTGGCTCAATCGTCTACTGCAATCCCACAGGATTACGATCCGAATTTCAATTACGATTGCGACCGCGCCTGCCTGAATAGCTACGTCGACCAATATCTCGCCGCGCTCGTCGCTCACGACCCTTCGCGTCCGCCTCTCGCGCGCCAGGTGAAATTCACCGAAAACGGCCAGCAGCTGCAGCTCGGCGACGGCCTCTGGGGCACAGCCAGCGGCATCGGCAACTACAAAATCTACGCCGACGATCCGCAGGCCGGCGAAGTCATGTTCATGGGGACGATGCTCGAGAACGGCGCGCCCATCATTCTCAATCTGCGCCTGAAGGTGGAGCTGCGCCGGATCACAGAAATCGAGACGGTAATCGCACGCAAGGAAGCCGGCAGCTTGGCTCGGCCCGAGAATCTCGTTGCGCCCAATCCGCTGTTCGCCGAAACCGTCCCGCCCTCCGAGCGCCGCTCGCGCGAAAACATGATCGCCATCGCGAACAGCTATTTCAGCGCGATCGAAAAAGGCCACGCCTCCTACGTTCCCTTCGGCAAGGACTGCAACCGCATCGAAAGCGGCGTGCAGACCACCAACAATGCCGCGCTGGGCTCGTCACCGATAAGCGTGCTCGGCCTCGGCTGCGAAGCCCAAATCAAGCTCCGCGATTTTCAGCCGGACACGCTGATTCGCGATCGCCGCTTCCTCGTTGTCGACGAAGAGCGCGGCCTCGTTTTTGTCGCCGGCTTTTTCGATCACGACGCCAAGCTGCGCGCCTTCGCCCTCACCGATGGCCGCGTCGTGCAGCAAACGCGCACCGCGCCCTGGACCTGGGAACTCGCCGAGCTGTTCAAGATTCAGAACGGCAAAATCATGCGCGTCGAGGCCATCGTCGACTCCTGCCCTTACGGGATGAAATCCGGCTGGTAGCCCCGTCGCGCGTCTGAAATCGTGGTTTACACGCGTCACAGCGGCATGTAGTATGTCCGGTTCGCATTCAGCTTTTATTCCAAGAGGGTAATTTCTCGTTGTCTGGGCGCTCTCTCAATCGGTGGCTTCGCGTTGCAATTGTGGGTGGGCTGATCGTTCTTGGATGGTCCGTTATCGAGTGGAAGCTTCCGGCCCAGGGACAAGCCACCTCCGCTTCTCCGGCGCCGAGCGACGGTGTCTTTACACCGGCGCACCGCACGACCCTCGGAGCCGTTCGCGAGTTCTTCGGCATTCGTTCGACGCCGGTCCAGCCCATCGCTTTCACGCACAAAGTGCACCTCGCGAACGGCTTGCAGTGTCTCACCTGCCATGCCGGCGTGGATCAAGGCCCCGACGCCCGCATTCCCAGCGTCAATTTCTGCATGACGTGCCATCGGGTGATCGCCACGAACAATCCCGAGATCAAGAAGGTCGCCGCCTATTACGCTCGTGGCGAGGACATCCCCTGGGAGCGCGTCTACGGCTTCGAACCTTCGGCGCACGTGATGTTCAATCACGCGCCGCACATTCGCGCGGACGTCGATTGCAAGACGTGCCACGGCGATATGACCACGCAAACCGTCGCCGAGCGCAAAGTCGACCTCACCATGGGCTTTTGCATTCAGTGTCACAAGCAGCACAACGCATCGATCGATTGCGTCACGTGTCACTACTAGTCTTGCTGTGTGATGTTTAGCGGGTCGGAGCTGCAGCTCCGACATACAGTTGCCAGGAGCACTTTGGGCTTTAGCCCTGAGGACAACAGGCTTTCATGGAACGTCGCGACTTCTTGAAAATTTCGGCGGCCGGAAGCGCCGCCGCCGCCCTCGAAGGCTGCGGCAATCCCGATCACCAGCTCATCCGGTTCATCCCGGAAGAAGACATGCTTCCCGGCATCGCCACCTGGAAGCCGAGCATCTGCACGCAATGTCCTGCGGGTTGCGGCCTGCTCGTCCGCGTGATGCAGGGTGAAGCCGAGGTCATTCGCCACGGCCAGCTCGGCCTCATCAAAATGGGCCTCGCGAAAAAGCTCGAAGGCAACCCCAATCACCCGATCAATCAGGGAAAGCTGTGTCCGCGCGGCCAGACCGGCCTGCAGGTCACCTATCATCCCGACCGCATCCGCACCCCGCTCCAGCGCACCGGCCCGCGCGGCTCCGGCCAATTCAAGGAAATCACCTGGGACGACGCCATCAAGCAGCTCGTCGAGCAATTGTCTGATCTGAGAACGGCCAACAAGCAAAGCGATTTCGCGTTCTTGACCTCGCCGCTTCGCGGCCAGCGAGCCCAGATCGTTTCCAACTTCGTTTCAGGCATGAAGTCCACGCGGTGGATCGAGTTCGCGTTTCTGGATGAACGCGTGAGCCGATTCGCAAACCTCGCGTCGTTTGGCCATGCGGCTCCTCTCACTGCTGATCTCGGCCGGTCGAATTACGTCGTATCCTTTGGCGCGGATTTCCTCGGCACGTGGAATTCTCCGGTCGCGCAATCCATCGGTTACGGCACAATGCGCCAGGGCCGTCCCGGCCAGCGCGGCAAGTTCGTTCACGTCGAGCCGCGCTTATCGCAAACGGCCGCAAACGCCGACGAGTGGATTCCGTGCAACCCCGGAACCGAAGGCCTATTTGCGTTGAGCCTGGCCCACGTGATCCTGCGCGATCAGCTGCGCCCAGCGGTGGATGTAGCGACGATCGACGGCTGGTCGCAAGGCTTGCCGGATTGCGCCCCGGAAAAGACGGCCGGCCAAACGGGCGTGCCTGCCGTGACGGTCACACGTATCGCGCACGAAATGGCGGCGAGTGTTCCTGCCCTCGCTTTGGTCGGCGGATCAGCGACCGCGCAAACCAACGGACGTTTCACCGCGCTTGCCGCGAACGCGTTGAACGCCTTGCTCGGCAGCGTGGACAAACCGGGAGGAATTCTCTTCAGCCCCACCGTAACGCCCGAATCCGAAAAGGCTGGTGTCTTGCAATCCCCGCTCGACGCCTTCGTGCGACAGGTCCAAGCGACCCCGGACGCGGCGAACGTTCTGCTTCTCTACAACGCGAATCCTGTGTTCGCGATGGCCCAAGCCTCGGGCGTTCGCGAGGCGTTCGAGAAGATCCCTTTTATCGCGAGTTTCGGAAGTTTCATCGATGAAACCAGCATCCTCGCCGATCTGATTCTGCCGGATCACTCCCCGCTCGAATCCTGGCTCGACGACGCACCGCCCTCCGGCAGCACCCGCTTGATCGCAAGCCTCGCGCCGCCCGCCATGAGTCCGTTGCACAACACGCGCGCGATGCCCGAGGTGCTTCTCGAGGTCGCGCAGCAGCTGGGCGGCGATCTCGCCAAAGCGCTGCCGTGGAAAACCTACGACGAGGCTCTCAAGGCTGCGTTCGAGGGCTTGCGCCAGCAAAAAGGTTCTGTCACCGCAACCGACGCCGACGATTTCTGGCAGAAAGTCCAGGATCAAGGCGGCTGGTGGAGCGAGGAAGAAAAGCCGCTTCCCACCAGCGCGGGCAAATTAGCGGGCGGGGCCGTGAAGAACACTTCGCCGCGATTCGATGGCGATCCCGCGCGATTCCCGTTCCACCTTCTGCCGTACGCGTCGCAGATGTGGTACGACGGCTCGCTCGCCAATCTCCCCTGGATGCAGGAAGCGCCCGACCCGATCTCGAGCGTGATGTGGGGCTCGTGGGTCGAGATCAACACCGAAACGGCGGCCAAGCTCGGCATCGCGCAAGGAGATCTGCTCGAGGTCGCGTCGCAGCACGGCACGCTGCAAGCCCCGGCGTTCGTCACACCGGGGATCGCGCCGGACTGCCTTGCCATGCCCGTCGGCCAGGGCCACACGAATTTCACGCGCTACGCAAAGGACCGCGGCGCGAATCCGATTTCGATTCTCGCGCCGCTCACCGATTCGGAAACAGGCTCGCTCGCTTGGGCCGCGACCCGCGTCAAGATTTCGCGTATCGGCAAAGGCACAATGGTTCTCTTCGGCGGCGGTCTCCGGGAAACGCCGCCGGAAACGCAGCACCGATAGAAAGGCAAAGCTCATGGCTCATCAATGGGGCATGGTGATCGATCTCGACCGCTGCACGGGCTGCGAGGCCTGCGTCGTTGCTTGCCACGCGGAAAATAATATCTCGACGGTCGGCGAAGATCAGGCTGCGATCGGCCGCGCCAAGCATTGGATTCGCGTCGAGCGCTATTACGAGGGCGAATTTCCAGGCGTGAAGGTGAAATTCATGCCGGTGCTCTGCCAGCAGTGCGACGCCGCTCCCTGCGAGCCTGTCTGCCCCACGTTCGCCAGCTATCATACGCAAGAGGGTCTGAACGGCCAGATCTACAACCGCTGCATCGGCACGCGCTATTGCGCGAACGCCTGTCCGTACACGGTCCGCTTCTTCAATTTCTACAATCCGGTCTGGGACAAGCCGCTGCAGCTGCAGCTCAATCCCGACGTTTCCGTCCGCTCGGTCGGCATCATGGAAAAATGCACGTTCTGCATCCAGCGCATCAAGGCGGGCGAAATTCAGGCCGAAGCCGAGAAGCGCGAAGTGAAAGACGGCGAAATCCAGCCCGCTTGCGTGCAGTCGTGCCCCACGCGTGCCATGGTTTTCGGAGACTTGAACGATCCCAACAGCGAGGTTTCGCGCATGGCGCATTCGAATCGCGCCACGAAGCTCCTTGGCGAATTGGGGACACTGCCGAAGGTCACGTACCTTCAACGGGACTCAGCGAATGCCGGCGAAGACGCCTGAACAGATCAACGACGACTTGCTGCGTCCGCTCTCGGGCGTTTCGGCGCGCTATATCGCCGTGCTTTGCTGCTTCCTCGCGGTCATCGTTACGGCGATGTTCGCGTTCGGCTGGCAAATCAACAATGGCATCGGCGTCTCGGGCCTCCGTCGCCCGGTTTTCTGGGGCTTTTACATCACGAATTTCGTCTTCTGGATCGGCCTCAGCCACGCCGGCACGCTGATCTCGGCGATCCTGCGCATTGCCAACGCGACCTGGCGGCGTCCCGTCACGCGCTGCGCCGAAGTCATCACCGTGTTCGCGCTCTCGATCGGCGCGATGTTCCCGATCGTCCACCTCGGCCGTCCCTGGGTTTTCTTCTGGCTCGTTCCGTATCCGAGCGAGCGCGGCATCTGGCCCAATATCCGCTCGCCGCTTCTTTGGGACTTCTTCGCGATCAACACCTACTTGCTCGGCAGCGTCACGTTTCTGCTGCTGCCGATGATTCCTGACTTCGCCTTGATCCGCGATCGCACCGCGGGCGTGCGGCACAAAATTTACAACGTGCTTTCTCTCGGCTGGACCGGTTCGCCGCGCCAGTGGCATCGTCTTGAAAAAGCCATGCAAATCATGGCCATCGCCATCATTCCGGTTGCCGTCTCGGTGCACAGCATCGTTTCCTGGGATTTCGCCATGGCGCCCGTGCCCATGTGGCACTCGACCATCTTCGCGCCTTACTTCGTCGCCGGCGCGATTTTCAGCGGCATCGCTGCGCTCATCATCGCGATGGCTTTGCTGCGCAAATTCCTCCATCTCGAAGAATATTTGCTTCCAATCCACTTCCAGAATCTCGGCAAGTTGCTGCTCGTGATGAGCCTCCTCTGGGTTTACTTCGTGTTTTCCGAGCGGCTCACCGGCTGGTATGGCAACGAAACTTCCGAGATGGCGGTTTTCTGGCTCACGCAAACGGGGCGATTCAGCCCGCTCTTCTGGACGATGGTCGTCTGCAATTTCATCATTCCGTTTCCGCTGCTCGCGATCAAGAAGTTGCGCACGATCACGGGCACGGTGATCGCCTCCGCGACCATCGTCATCGGCATGTGGCTCGAGCGCTTCCTGATCATCGTGCCGTCGCTTTCGCACAAATACCTGCCGTACGCTTACGTCACTGCGCCCTACCGCCCAACGTGGGTGGAGATCACGATCACGGCGGGAACTTTCGCTGGCATGGTCGTGCTCTACATGCTGTTCTCGAAAGTGGTTCCGGTGATTTCAGTCTGGGAGCTGAAGTGGGGCCAGCACGTGGAAGAGGTTCGCGATCCGGTGCTGACGCGAGCCGACGAAGAGGGGGCCACCGCCTGATGCCTCAAGTCACCAGCATCTACGGCCTTTTCCCCGGCCCGCATTCGGCCGAGCGCGGCATGAACGCGCTGCGCGATGCGGGTGTGGCGACGAACAAAATCGTCGTGTTGGCTCCCGAGCCTTTTGAGGAATATTCGTTCGCGCAGGGCGACCGCAAAACGGCGATGGGCTGGATTGCGTTCGGCGGCGGATTGATCGGCGCGTTCGGCGGATTCATGCTGGCGTGGTACACGCAGACGGCGTATCCGCTGGTCACCGGCGGGATGCCGCTTCTGGCCTCGTGGCCCACGGGGATCGTCACCTACGAACTCACGATGATGGGCGCGATCATCGCCACGCTCGTTACGCTTTTGGTCGGCTCGCGGCTGCCCAATTGGAGACCGAAGCTTTACGATCCCGAGGTCTCGCACGGCAAAGTGCTGATCGGCGTCGTCGATCCGTCGGACGAGTCACGCGTCGGCCTCGAAGATCGCCTGCGCCGCGCCGGCGCGGAAAAGGTCAAAGCCACCGGACGCTTCGCGACAAGCTGACGTAGCTCTGCAACTTCATCTTCGTCCTACAAGAAATTCCTACGGCAGCATCCAAGTTACCCAATACGCTTGCGCGTAGGCGAGCACACCGACCAGCGTCGCAAACACGACGCTGTGCCAGAAGGTCGACCGCAGCACTTTGCCTTCCTGCGCGATCAACCCCACCGTCGTCACGCCGACCGCAATGTTCTGCGGCGAAATCATCTTGCTCGTCACTGCGCCCGAGGAATTCGTCGCGGCCATCAGGACGGGGCTCAAGTGCAGCTGGTGCGCGGCCGCCACCTGCAGGTTGCCGAAGAGCACGTTGCTCGCGGTATCACTTCCGCTCAGAAAGCAGGCCACCCAGCCGAGGTAGCTGCTCAGAAGGGGGAAGATGTGCCCCGCATTCGCGGCCGCCGCTCCGAGCGTGTACGCCATCCCGGAGTAATTGTAGAGGTACGCGAGGCCGACGATGACGATCACCGTGAGCCCCGGAAGCCAAAGCTGGCGCAGCGTCGTCCATCCGCACTTCGCGAAGATGCCCGGCCGCGCTCGAAAACAGAGCGCGGTGAGCACGGTCGCCGTCAGCGCTGCCGTCCCGGCCGCGAGTGGCTGGAATGTGTACAACGCCGAATACGGTTGCCCGTACAGCGTGATCAGAACGCCCTTGTGCAGGTGAGGAATCGCGAACACGATCTGCCCAATCGGCGTCAGCTTCAGATACGACCACAGCACGACCACTCCCGCCAGCAGTATCCACGGGAGCCACGCCAAGAACGCCGCGCCGAACGAAAACTTTTCGCCCCGATCTTCTTGCGTCTGGTCCGCAATGGCGCTCGGTTTCCATATCTTGAGAAAACTTACAGTCGCCGCGATCGAGGCAGCCGCGGCGACGATATCCGGTGTGTACGGTCCCCAGAAATTCGACACGAAAAACTGCGCCGCCGCGAAACTACCGCCCGCGACGAGCGCCGCCGGCCACGTCCGCTTCAGCCCTTTCCATCCAGCCACGACGCACGCCAGATAAAAAGGAATGATGAACGACATGAAAGGAAGCTGTCGCCCGACCATCGACGAGAGCTTTTGCAGATCGAGGCCCGTCACTCCCGCGAGCGCCACAATCGGAATGCCCAGCGCGCCGAATGCGACCGGCGCCGTATCGGCGATCAGCGAAACAACGATTGCTCGCCGCGCCTCGAATCCGAGCCCAACCAACAGAAACGCCGTCACGGCGACCGGCGCGCCGAAACCGGCCGCCCCCTCGAGCAGCGCGCCAAAACAAAACGCCACCACGATCGCCTGAATGCACGGATCGCTTGAAACGTGGCGTTCCATCCAGTGGCGCAACAGATCGAATTTCCCGGTCACAACCGTGAGGTTGTAGAGCCACAGCGCGCAAAATACGATCCACAGGATCGGCCACGCCGCATAGACACATCCGAACACCACGCTCCACCCGGCCAGCACGAACGGCATGTGCCAGACGAACAGCGCAAGCGCGCCCGCCGCCACGAGTCCGCACGCGGATGCGAAGAGGCTGCTCGCCCGCAGGACTCCCATTAGCACGAGGACGACCGCAAGCGGCACGGCCGCCACCAGCGCGGACACGGCAAGCGAATGCACGGGCGCGAGCGGTTGCGGCCACATAGCGGCGAGCGCAAACATAGGCTACCCCCGGGTTATTCGGGAAGATGCGCCGGGATTCTACTACCGAATCGCGCCACGGCCGGCAGCTTGCTTTTTCCGCCACGATGGGAAATAGAAAAGGTGGCGCGCCCGGAGGGATTTGAACCCCTAACCCTCTGCTTTGAAGGAGCGCAGTACAAAATTCTAAGTGCCGCCTCTGGTGTCGCTTACGAGCAAACGCGTCACTTATCTCGCTCTTGAATTGGACCGGCGCTGGACTGAAAAAGCCGAGCCCGACTGCAAAACATGCGCAGCAGGACAAGCATCCAAAGCGTAAAAATGTTGAGCTTTGCACCAGCCGAGACCAGACAGAGCGGAGCGCCAGGCGCTAGGTAGGCGGCGAGACTGGACTTCGATACGGTAGCGGGATTAGCGCCAGTTAGAGGCCATGCCCAGAGAAATGCCAACGTCCGTAAGGCCCCGCAGTATCGATAGCATGGAGGCGTAAGCAGTAACGGGAAACGCCTACTGGAGGGCTCCCTTTAAGGCCTTGCGGTACGTATCGAACGCGCAGCGGCCGTCACGAGTTAGGTGGACGACCGTCCGCGGCACCTTGCCGCGATATGTTTTTTCGACCTCCACGTAACGCGACTCTTCCAGCCGCGTTAGGTGGCTGGACAGGTTGCCGTTCGTCATTCCGGTTTCGCGCGCGAGGAAAAGGAAGTCGCATTCTTTCACTCCCGAAAGCACGGCAAGGATCATAAGCCGCGCCGGTTCGTGAATGGTCCGATCCAAGTCTGCAAGGCCCTGAAGCTGCGCATTCATTCAGCCTCCGCCGTGGAAACTTGTGTGTGCCGCATGTAGGACCGGAGAGTGGCCGTCCCCGACACAAGCCATGCAATCCCGAGGAATACCGACACGAGCGACCTGACCTGCGGATAATCCCCGTGAGCCGCCTGCCCGATCACGAGCAGCCCTAGGACCATTAGGAAGAAGATCAGCCATTTCCAGCGGTGCTCCCTGCTTCTGAAGAGAATAAAGAGTCCGTAGACGGCTGCCAACAGCGCCGGGCCGCCGATACCGCGGAGGTGCATCTGGGCGAGTGTGCTTCCCACGGCGTCCAGCCGGTTGAGCCCAGCCCCCAGCAGGCAGACGATGATGCAAAGCGCCGCCTTCCTCGCCCACCGACGCCCATTCCACCAACGATAAGCGACGTAGCCCGTTCGGGGCCACGTCCAGTATGTCTTGATAACTCTTTGCAGCCCGCGGCCGATGGCGACCGCGGCCGTAATGACCCCGAGCAACACGAGCAGGTCCGCCCACCTTGGCAGGGACGCCTCCAGCCTGTAGGCGAGGGCGGCGCCCAGGAGAATCAGACCCGCGATCATTTCCACTGTGCCGTCGACATTCCTGTATCGTTCAGGTCGGTTCACTACCTCTTGCAGCTTATCCACTGCAGTTTCTCCTGTCCTCGATGAGCTTACGCGAGGGAGCCTCTGTGCCCTAGCTCGCACGCAAAGTAGTTTGTATTGCACACCGATCTGTGTCAAGATTTCTTTTTCGCCCACTGGGGGACAGCCAATGAGCCTCAAGCTGATCGGCGAGCTGATCCGCCTGCGCTATAAGTTGTTCTGGGCTCGGACGCGGTCGCGCAATGGTCGGATCGCGCTATTCATCGTTGGGTACCTGATCTTCGCTTTGGTGGTGCTGCTGCTCGGTGTCGGCGGCTTGGGCGCGGGAGTGGTGGCCGTGCGGTCCGGCAAAGCGCAGGTGGTCGCGCAGATCGTGTTTGGTTCACTCTTTGTGGAATTAGTGCTGGCCACGGTGATCATGGGCTTTGGGCTAAGCGCCACATTCTCCGACCTGGAACTGCGGCGTTATCCCATCGGGGCAATCGACCGCCGCGTGACGCGTCATCTGGTTTCCCTGATCGATCCGTTTTGGTTCCTGGGACTCGCGCTGGAAGTGGGGCTGGTGTTTGGCCTTTACATCATGGGCGCTGGTTCCCTGGGTGTTGGCCTTGTTGCTGTCCTGCTATTGTTCGTCGCCAATTATCTTGCGGCTCGTGTGTTCGGCGTTTTTGTGGACCGTCTGATGCAGCATAAGATCGGCACGCTCGTGCTGATGGCGGCGATTTTTGGCCTGGCACTGGGAGCGGGGCGGATTCCCGTGATGTTGAAACACGACCCGGCTGCTGCCGCCCTGACGCTGCGACTGCTTCGCTACACGCCGCCGTTCGGCGCTGCCGCTGCGATCACGGGAAGCGGGTTCGAAGTTGCATCCGGCATCGCGGCGATCGTTTGTTGGCCCGTGGGACTCGCCGCGGCGCTTGTGGCGCTCGAGCGCCGCCCGGCGCAGCGACAAAAGCTCCCCAGCACCTCCGTTTCGTTCGAGAGCGTTTACGACCGAGTGGGAGCATGGTACGGAGCAGAGAAATCGCCGCTGGTCGCGCACTGGCTTCGCTTCTATGCGCGCAACACTCGTTTGCGAGCGCTCTATCTGCTCTCGCTGCCACTGCTGGGGTTTATCACCTACATGTTGGCAAGACCCAGAGGCCAGTTGGACGCACTGTTCGTCGCGGCTCTGGGGACCTTTCCGCTCGCTGGTTTTCTGGCGCCGGCACGGTTCACCGTCAACCAATTCGGGTACACAGGCGGCGGCTTCCGTCGCTACTTCCTCTTGCCCACCGACCCCGCAGTTGCACTGCGCACCGGCAGCTTTGCTTCGATGGTCGCTGGAATGTCTTTGATCGTTGTGGCCGCGATTGCGTGGGCGGTGCTGGTACCGGGGCCGTTTGATGGTCGCATGCTGTTCATGCTGGTTGGTAGCGGGATAACAGGCCTGCTTACGTTTCTCGGCTTGGGATTATGGACGAGCATCCTTGGGGCCCGGCGCGGGAACTATAACCAGAATCTGGGGAATGATAAGATCGGATATGCCGAATTTTCATTGTCGTAGCGAGGATGTCAACAGAGCCGGTTCACCTCCAGGTTTGAATTATCCTATGTTGCGCTTATAGCGTTTATTGTTGACAATCTGCTGGCGATGGCCGAGAATGTCTCAGTTGCGTTTGTAGCGCTTGTAAGTTCCCCGCTAAGCGCAACGGGAGGGGACCCATGGTGGCCGCAGCCGAAACCATTCAAGTCACACCGCGTGAGCAAGAAATCGAGCAAACCCACAGATTGTATCGGACGCTCGTACAAGAAGGCATAGCAGCACTGATCGGTCCAGATGGAGAACGAATTGACTTGCCTCCATCGGTACACCTGATCTTGATGCGCGTTGTAGAAAAAATGCAGGAGGGCAAGACAATCGCTGTCTTGCCGCTGACAGAAGAGCTAAGTACACAAGCGGCCGCCGATCTTCTAGGAGTCTCGCGGCAATTCTTCGTGCGGGAGTGTGAAGCCCACAAGCTTCCTTTTTACTATACCGGAACGCACCGGCGTGTTCTGTTGGGGGATTTGCTCGACTACAAGAAGCGCCGGGAACAGGCGCGTCGTGACTCAATTGTCCGGATCGCTCGCCAATCTGAAGAACTCGGTGATTATGACAAGTTCATCCCGCCCGAGGAATAAATGATTTCTGATTTCCCCGTGGTGGTAGATGCGTGCGTCCTGGTCCAAGCCGCCGTTCGTGACACTCTCTTAAGGCTGTTTGAGCGGCGGCTCTTTTTGGCAAGGTGGACGGACGAAATCATCGAAGAAACAGTCCGTACGCTTAGAGACAAATTAGGCCGAACACAGCAACAAACAGACTACCTCGTCAACGAGTTGCGCAAGCATTTTCCTGATGCCTGGGTTGAGCAGGGTTATCGAGAGTTGATTCCATCGATGACGAACAAGAGAAGGACCGTCATGTCCTCGCTGCGGCCGTGAAGACACCCTGCGAGGTGATCGTGACATACAACCTGAAACATTTCCCCGAAGAATCTCTTAGCCCATTCGAAATCACGGCGAAACATCCCGACGAATTCTTGATCGACCTCTACCACCTCAATGGCGAGATGGTGGTCCACGAACTCCATCAGCAGGGAGCGGCCTTGCGAACCCCTCGCACGATCAGTGAAGTATTGGCCTCTCTCGAAATATGCAAATGTGCGCAGTTTGCTCAGCTAATTCGCGAAAGGCTAGCCTTGTGAAATC
Source organism: uncultured Acidobacteriota bacterium (assembly GCA_963836125.1). Taxonomy (GTDB): domain Bacteria; phylum Acidobacteriota; class Terriglobia; order Acidiferrales; family UBA7541; genus Palsa-295. Next base: position 76,038 of record CAWIIK010000009.1, on the reverse strand, counting down.
CTCGACTATCCCGGCATTCGTTCGATACCGGAAAACATCGCCGCGCTCGAAAAGGCAGGGCTTTCAGTTGTTGACATCATTTCCCTTGCCTCCAGAGGACTTTTACAACGGTTACTATGAGTTGTTGGAACAACGGGGACAGAAGATGAAATCGGCCCACCCTACCGACGAAGCGGCTCAAAACGCAGCGAACGCAATTTTGAAAGAAATCGAGGTATGGAACGACTGCAAAGGCGATTTCAGCTACGTCTTCTATGTTGCCCAGCCCCGTTAAGCGCCGGTTCTGAGCCTGTTTCAGAAATCAAAGCTTGCGTTCAGTTCAATTGACCGAGTAGGTCGGGTCGATGGCTGCCCCAGAATTGCCGGTGACAACCTCGTAAAACGCGGCTTCATGCAAACAACCAATGAAGCGGCTGACCTCATCCTTGTTCTCCTGAGATTCTACTCAGATGAGCGAACAGTGTCGGAGGGTTCAGCGCAGTTCGTCCTGCGCGTTGAGAGCCCGCTTGAGCCGCATCGCCATTTCCATCGCGGCCTCCGGCGGGATGTTAGTGAAGTTCAGCAGAAGCCCTGGCTGGCTGTCGCACTCAATCTTGCAAATGGAGAGCGCCGCTGGGACCAGTCCTTGTCTAATAGCGCGCTCAACGAGCTGCGCGTCGCTCTCGGCATTGGGAAATCGCGCCAGCAGGTGCATCCCGCCCGCTTGCAACTCGATGATGATCTGCTCGCCGAAAACCTCGTTCAGCGCTTTTGCGAGCGCTGCTCTGCGCACCGCGTACAATTCACGCATCCGCTTGATGTGACGCGCAAAATGCCCTTCCGTAATGAAATCCGCCACCACGGCCTGGCTAAAAATCGGCCGGTCGCGATATAGACGCTGGCACATCCCGCTCACGCGATCCACTGCCGACTCCGGAACCACCATATATGCCAGCCGCAGGCCGGGGAACAATACCTTGCTGAACGTGCCGACGTAAAATACGCGGTCGGCGTTATCCAGGGCTTTCAATGCCGGCAAAGGGCGGCTGCCGTAACGGAATTCGCTGTCGTAGTCGTCCTCGATAACCCACGCGCCCGCTTTCGCCGCCCATGAAAGCAGCGCCAAGCGCCTCGCGGGGCTCAGAGAGACGCCTAGAGGCATTTGGTGCGACGGCGTTACGAACGCGAAGCGCGCGTTCGGTGATTTCGCGATACCGGCTTTCACGTTCAGTCCTTCTTGATCCACCGGCACGGCGGCCAATTTCGCGCCAGCTTCCTCAAACGCCAGCCGGGCCATGAAATAACCCGGATCTTCCATCCACACCGCATCGCCAGTTTTCAAAAGCGCTCGCGTGACCAGACCGAGAGAGCTTTGAAATCCGGAGGTAATGAACAGCTCGTCGGTGGAGCATGTAACGCCACGCGATACCGCAACGTAAGAACGCACCGCTTCGCGCAGTGGCAGGTAGCCGGCCGGTGGTGCATTCAGCTGGTGAAGCGGCAACGAGCGCGCTCGCCGGATCGTAAGCCGTGACCAAAGCTTTCGTGGGAAAGCATCGAACGCCGGCAGTCCCATCACGAACGGCATCGCCGGAATAACTTCCGCGCTTTCTTCCCAGCTCCGCTTCCGCGTCTGCGCCGGCTTCGTCCGGGCTTTCAGTCCGTGGTTGGCATCGAAGGCAACAACCGTGCCGCCCGCTCCACGCGTCGTCACGTACCCTTCGCTTGATAGCAGTCCGTACGCGAGATCGATCGTTCCCCTCGATGTGGCCAGGTGGCTCGCCAAGCTCCGCGAGGAGGGAAGCCGCTCGCCAATGCGCAAGCTCCCGTCGCGGATCGCCTGCGAAATCCGCTCGTACACCTGCCGGTAAAAAGGCGTGCGGCTGCGCCGATCGAGTTCCAGGCGCACCACGTCCGAAAGCCCCGCGCTGAAATTGGCTCGGTCATTTGGAGCGTTCTTGGCTCTTCTCATAACCCCAGCGCTCGTGTAAGAGTACGCGCCAGTCGAGCAAAAAGTTGCGGGAGCGTATCACAACCATGGCTTCGATTCAGAAAGCGATCGTCTTCGTCGTCGCGTTGGCAGTTTGCAGCACGGCGTTTTCCCAGAAAAAAAAGCCGAAGATGATGCCGTACACCACCGAAGATCATCCCCAATTCCTTCCAGCGTCGCAGGCTACTTTCCTCGCGAACAACGATCTTGTAATTGGTGTTTCGCGCGATGGCGTGACCAAGGCGTATCCAGCCGCGGACCTCGCGCAACACGGCGATGTGCAGGACCAGATGCCAGATGGTCCCATCGCCGTCACCTGGTGAAGCACCTGCAACACAGCCCTCGTGATCAGGGCTGAAGCCAACGGAATGGCGCTCCATTTTGATTACGACAGCATGGTTGGCTCCAATGAGGTGTTCAAAGACCGTGAAACCGGCAGCAAGTGGCAGCAAACGCTCTCCACGGCTATCTCCGGTCCGCTGAAAGCCACGCACTTGGAGCCGTATCCGTTTTTGCTCACCCAGTGGGGTGAGTGGCGCAAGCAGCATCCCGATACGCTGGTGCTGAAGCCGCTTCCCGGTTATGCGGAGCTCGTGCCCGGTATGAATAAATACATCAACCAGCAGTGGAGTTCGGTCGCATCCGGCGAACCAGCGCCTCCGGGAGCGTTCAAATCGGACAACCGGCTGCCTGCGCGCGAAACCATCCTCGGACTGGAAGCCGGCGCTGAATCCAAGGCCTACCCGCTGTCTGCGCTACAAAAGGAACGCGTCATCAACGACAGACTCGGACGAGACGCGGTCGTCATCGTGCATCAGCCCAAGTCGGACACGACGACTGCTTTCGACGCCATGGGCGGTGGCCGGACTCTCAAATTCCGATCCGCCGATCCGGAAGCGGATCGCCTCGTCGATCTCGAAACGCATTCAACCTGGAACGCGTACGGCCGCTGCCTTTCGGGGAAACTGAAAGGCACGCAGCTGCACCAATTTATCCTCGAGCCCGAATTCTGGTTCGCCTGGTCCGAGTTTCGCCCCGAGACGCACGTTTATGGCGTACCGAACCATCGCTAGCCGGACGAATTCACGCGTCGTGAAAAGGAGACTGCCATGATGACTCGCCGCGATATGACCACTACTCTGGGCGCATCGCTCGTTGCACTTCTCTCAGCAGCTGCGTCCTCGTTTCGCGCCGAAGCAGCAGAGCCTCATCAAAACGGAACAGAAGGGAAGCCTCTTGCCAACAGGCCTGCCATACCAAACTTATTGCAGCAATCGATTGGCGACGTCGGCGACGCCGAAGTGACCATGCTGATTCTGAACATCCCGGCCAGACCCTCCGCTGGCCCGCATAGCCCTTTTCCCATGCACAAACATTCCGGCCCGGTGTTCGCCTACATGCTCGAGGGTAGCGTCGAAAATCAGGTCGACCCGCAGGACAAGCCGGTCGCCTATCACACCGGCGATTACTGGTATGAACCGGCGATGCACGTCCATCGCCTGCTTCGCAACTTGAGCGAGACGCAGCCCGCCAGAATATTGATCTTTGAGGTGCTGCCGCTGGGCAAACCTGCCGGTTACATGTACCCGTCCGAGCGACCGATCTATCAACGTTGAATGGGTCCGGTTCCGGACCGATGTCCGATCCGCTCGATCAGGCTACATGCCGGCGCTGCCGGTGACTACACACGGATCTGTGGCAGGCGTCCTGTCGGTCGCTCGTTGTTTGTGGGCGATTGATGCGCGGCGGGTTCGGCAGCCAGATGCATCGTATGCTGCGGCACTACGTGGACGCCGCGTGGCGGCGGCTCCTGATGGAAGCGGAAAGGCTGGTTCAGCGGCCCCGCGCCCTTGCCGGTGGCGTAGGATTTTTCGATTGCCTTGGTCACGTACGCCTTCGCCAGGATCAGAGCCTCGCGCATCTGCTGACCGGTGGCCAGTTGCGCCGCGATCGCTGACGAAAACGTGCATCGCGAGCCACGCGTATTCGGGTTGCGCAGCATGAACAATTTTTACGTCATGTTCCTTCCAGTCCAATCCCTACCCCTTTGCCACCAGTGTCACAAACAGAGTATCCCAGCAGTGGATTTGGGTTGCAAGTGTGCCAGGGGAGACAGCACTGAGACATACAGATAGATGAGCGTTCAGCCAAGCCGGAGCCGAGTGTTCCAGATCAGGCGGGGCCTTTCGCAAATCTCTTACAGACAAGTTGCCGACCATCCATCCGCAATCTGGTCCGCCCTGTCCCAGATGCTCGTTTGGACGAAATCCATCCTACGCAACGCCGCTCGCACCTTGATCTCCTCGAAGCCGGTTTCTTACAAGATCAGGCTGAGGACACGGTCAGTTTAGCTCAAATCGTTGCGTCGTTCGCGTTTGCTTTGGGAAGCTCCGTCATTTCCTGTTTACGGAAAATGCCAGCAATACGTTGCCTGGCATGCCGCCAAATTGGGCGTAGCCGGAACCGACGTAGGGCACGCCGTCAGCGACGACTGGTCCAGGGCCGTCCAAAGATCCGCCATGGGCCGGTTGGCCGTTAACGGTGGTGTAGTCGCGAGCCGTATCCATGTCCCACAGAACTTTTCCGTCGGATGTTGAGTAGGCTCGAATATGGCCGTCCAGAGATCCCGAAAAGACCACGCCGGGAATCGCGGCGACCGCTTGCGATTGCGCGGGGCTGCAGCCAACCCGATCGCCGCAATCGTTTTCAGGCATGGCGCTCCAGATTTTTTCGTCTGTCTTGAGATCCAGCGCGAAAAGTCCGCCGCCTTGGTTCGGATTCGGCAATAGCCCGTATCCCTGCGCGGAATTTTTGTCCGGAACGATACCCTTGAATCCGATTGTCTGTAGCCGGATGCGAATAATTGTCGCCGGTGGCCAAGTTGGCTCAGGTTCGAGGTTCCGTCCGAAAAACCGTCAATTGGACCGAGTGGACCGAGAATCGAATGTGAGCCGTTATTGGAAATGGCTGTATCTGCTTGATCCAAGACAGATAAGTGGCGCGCCCGGAGGGACTCGAACCCCCAACCCTCTGCTTCGAAGGCAGATGCTCTATCCAATTGAGCTACGGGCGCTCTGGATGATTGGCCATTCTAACATTGTGTTTTGACTTGGTCGCGCGATGATCGAGCCGCAGGTGCTTTCGGCCTGCCGGGAATCGAAATGGAAAATTCCAGCGGGGAGCCCCTACGAAATGATTCACGCGGTGCCGAGGCGGAGGACGCGCCCGGGCGGATTCTCGGCGTAGAGTTGGTCGACGAGCGCGCTGCGATGGTCGAGAATGGCGCGCTGATTGAGCGAGCCTTTATCGGTGAGCTCGCCGTGATCGAGGGCAGGAGGGTCGTCCAGCAGGATTGCGCGCTCGATGCGATTCGAGGCGCCCGTGGCCTGCGCGGCAAAGGACTCGAGCAGGCCGGTGAACACGCGCGTCACGTTTTCATGCCGCAGGATTTCGGCGGCGGAACTTCCGGCGGGCGTGCCACCAGCGAGCGCGCGGCAGGAATCGAGATCGGGGACGACTAGCATGGCGAGGAAATCGCGGTCGTGGCCGGCGATCACGACGTCGCGGACGTACGGCGCGAAATGATGGATGATGCGCGTGCGCAGCGGGCCAACGTTGACCCACGTACCCGAGGCCATCTTGAAATCTTCGGCGAAGCGACCGTCGAAAATGAGTCCTTTGTTGATGTCGTTCGGGTCGACGAATCGTACTGCATCGCCGAAGCGGTAGTAGCCCTCTTCGTCGAACGCGCCGGCGGTGAGCTTGGGATTGCGCCAGTAGCCGGGGGTGACGCTCGGCCCCTTCACGCGCGCCTCGATTTTCGTGCCGATCGGGACGAGCTTCAGCTCGACGCCCGGCACGGGAATGCCGATCACTCCAGTGAGCTCGGAGTCGCGCGTCCACTGGATCGCCATGGGAGCGGTTTCCGTGGCGCCAAGGCCGGTCGCCATGAGGATGCGCTCACCGATTGTCCCGAGGGCGAGATCGCGGTACGCCTGCCAGAGCGGCTGGGCCATGCCCGCCGCCGCGTAGAACATGAATTGCAGCCGGCTGAAGAACTTTTCGCGCAGCGCCCGGTCGGCGCGCAGATGGACCAGCAGCTCTTCGTAGCCCTTGGGCACGTTGAAATAGATCGTGGGCGCAATCTCGCGCAGATTCGCGATGGTGGCGGCGACGCCGGCGGCCGTGGCTTTGCCTTCGTCGATGTAGAAGGTGCCGCCATTGTAGAGCGCCATGCCGATGTTGTGGTTGCCGCCGGCGGTGTGGTTCCACGGCAGCCAATCGAGAATCACCGGCGGCTCGTCGGCGAGAAAGCGAAATTCCTGCAAAATCATCTGCTGGTTACTGCAGATCATGCGGTGCGTGTTGATCACGGCTTTCGGGATGTCGGTCGAGCCCGAGGAGAAGAGAAATTTCGCGATGTCGCCCGGCTTGATCGCGGCGTGCGCGGCCTTGACGGCAGCAGTGGGCGCGGTGGCCGCGAGCGCATCAAATGAGGTAGCGCGGCGCCAGTCGATGGGCTCGGCGCCGAAAATGACTTCGGTGTCGCGATCCACCACAGCCTCGAGCGCGCGCCGGTACCGCGAGCCGCTCGCGACGAACACCGCGCCGGGTGTAAGCACGCTCATCACGTGCCGCAGCTTGCCGAAATCGGCGGAGACGAGCGCGTACGCCGGGGCAATCGAGGCAGTCGTCACGCCGACGTGCTGCCCTGCCAACATTAGCAGCAGATGCTCGAAATTGTTTTCGGAGAGGATCGCCAGCGGATGCTCGACGGTGAGGTTGCGTCCAAGCAGCGCCTGCCCGATGCGGCCGACGCGCTCAAGCGTCTCCGCATAGGTCATTGAGCGCCAGGCGCCATCCGCTCCGCGCTTCGCGACAAATACGCGATCGGGCGCGCGCCGCGCCCATTCGACCAACCGCTCCGTGATCACGCGCGGGTACGCCTCAAGCGGTTCGTCGCCGCGAATGATGAACGCGCCGTCCGCGCGCCGCTCCATCGTCGCGCCCGATGTGCGTACATGCACCGCGCGCACGCGGCCGGCGGCGTTTGAGGGTTCAGATGTGTTTGCTGGCGTTGTCATTGTGCCGAAGGACGATATGCGGCTCCTCACCGGGCTGTCAAGCGATGCCGCTTACGCGAGTTGACATCGCCGCTCGCGCATCCTATTTTAATTGATTCGAGTTGACGCGTCGGGATTGCCCGTACGCGGGCGCCCGCAGTCGTGTGATCGAGCCGAAGCCACGCACCACAGAGGTGACTATGCAGAGCGAACCAATCATGGATTTGGCGCACCTGGCGCACCTGGAATTGCTGACTCCGAAGCCGGAGGAGAGCCTGCGATTTTTCGTCAATGTGATGGGAATGACGGAATCGGGGCGCCAAGGCGATTCGGTGTACCTGCGCGCCTATGACGACTACGAGCACCACACTCTAAAGCTGACCGCCTCGAAATTGCCGGGCATGGGACACGTCGCTTATCGCGCGCGCAGCCCGCAGGCGCTCGAGCGGCGCGTCGCGTCGCTGAAGGGCTCGGGCTTCGATATTGGCTGGACCAAGGGCGATCTGGGGCATGGCCCCGCGTTCCTGTGCCAGGATCCGGATGGACACAAAATCGAGCTCTATTACGAGACGCAGTGGTATCAGGCGCCGCCAGAACTGAAACCGGCGCTGAAGAATCAGGCGCAGCGCTTTCCCGCGCGCGGCATGAACGTGCGGCGGCTCGATCATTGGAATGGGCTCGCGGTCGACATCAAGGCCAACCGCGAATTTTTCGAAAATTATCTCGGCTTCCGGCTGACGGAGCAGATCGTGCTCGACAACGGCACCGAAGCGGCGATGTGGATGACCGTCACAAACAAGAGCTACGACTTCGCGTACACGGCCGATCACACCCGCACGAAGGGACGCTTTCACCACGTCACGTACGCGGTGAACAGCCGCGAAGAGGTGCTGATCGCGGCGGATATCGCGCTGGAGAATGGTGTCCACATCGAGACGGGGCCGCACAAGCACGCGATCCAGCAGACGTTTTTCCTGTATCTCTACGAGCCGGGCGGCAATCGCGTGGAAGTCGCCAACGCCAGCGCGCGCCTGATTCTCGCGCCCGACTGGAAGCCGATTCGCTGGAGCGAGGCCGAACGCAAGAAGGGCCAGGCGTGGGGGCTCAAAACCATCGAGTCTTTCCACACGTACGGCACGCCTCCCGTGGAAACGGTCACGAAGTGACGATCGCAAGCAAAAGGGGCCCCGCGCCCGCCCAAGCCATCGGTCAGGTTCCCGCGTGACAACGGCTCTCCCCCATCTGCTGCTGCTTCCCGGACTCGCGTGCGACGCCGAGGTGTGGAAGCACCAGGTGCGCGCGCTACGCGAGATCACCGGCGTGCAGGTGGCGGACTACGGGCCGTGCGATTCGATTCAGGAGATGGCGCGCGTCGCGATCGAACGCGCCCCGGAGCAATTTGCGCTGGCCGGGCATTCGATGGGTGGCCGCGTCGCGATGGAAGTTTTTCGCAGCGCGCCAGATCGCATTCTGGGGCTCGCGCTGCTCGATACGGCGTACAAACCGTTAATGCCGGGCCAAGCGGGCGAGCGCGAGAAGGCGGAGCGCGCGGGTTATGTGGAGGTCGCGCGGACGCAGGGCATGAAGACGATGGCGCGTGCGTGGTTGCAAAAGATGGTGCACTCGTCGCGCCTCACGGACGAGCCGCTGATCGAATCGATTGTCGGGATGCTGGCCCGGAAATCTCCCGAGATATTTGCGGGGCAGATCAAAGCTTTGCTGGGGCGGCCAGATGCGACGCCGGTGCTAGCGGCCGCGCGGTGTCCCACGCTTGTGCTATGCGGCCGCGAAGACGCCTGGAGCGTGCTCGACGTGCATCGCGACATGGCCGCGCGGATGCCCAGTGCCCGGCTCGCGATCATCGAAAATTGCGGCCACATGGCGACGATGGAGCGCCCCGAAGCCGTAACCGCCGCGCTCGCTGAGTGGCTCTTCAGCTTGTTGGATTGACGCCATCCCGCGGCTTTTCTAGAATCGCCAGCCGGGATAGAAAGGGTTAAACCAGCCGAGAACATGATTATCGACTCTCACCAACACTTCGTTCGTCTTGCGCGTCACCCGGAAGTGGAAGGTTTTCGCCAGGCGCAACTTTCAGGAAAGAATCCCGATGTGCTGCCCGACATCTCGGATGCCGACGTAAAAAAGAGTCTCGAGCAAGTCGTCAGCTTGATGGACTCGCGCCAAATCGACGTCGCATTCGCCTCTCCCCGCGCGAAAGCCATGGCGACGCATGAAGGCACTACGGAACAGAACGCCATCTGGGCCGATCTCAACAACGGCCTGATCCTTCGCGCCTGTCAGTTGACTCCCGGCCGCTTTGCTCCGGTCGGCATGCTTGGACAGCATCCTTCGTGTCCGTCCGAGCAAATCGCAAAACAGATCGAGCGTTGGGCCAAGGAAGGTTTCATCGCGTTCAATTTCGATCCCGACGGCACCGGCGGTCGCTGGCAGAACCAGCCCTTCACCGGCAAGCACAACTATCCCGTTTTCGAAGCGGCGCAGGGGCTCGATGCACCGCTCGTGCTGCACGGCAGCGAATCGATCAATAAGAACTTCCCGCATACGGCCGTCCAATATCTGATCGCCGATATTACGGGTTTCGTGCAACTCATGATGGCGAAGGATCTGTTCCGAGATTTTCCGCGCCTGCGATTTCTGATTCCGCATGGCGGCGGTGCGCTGCCGTGCCAGATCGGGCGCTGGAGGGCGATCGCGAAGTACAACAGCTGGGCCAGCCCGGACGAGATCCTCGGCAACGGCAACGTTTTCCTCGATACCTGCGTGTACAACGACCTCAACATGCAGATGTTGTTCGACGCTGCCCCGCTCGACAACATCCTGTTCGGCTCGGAGTGCGACGGTGCGTTCCCCGGCGTGCTGAATGACGAGACGCACGATCATTACGATAATACGCGGCGCTATGTGGACGATTCGAAGCTGAACGCCGCCGACAAGGCCCGAATTTATGCCGCCAACGCGCGGCGCGTTTATCCCCGTGCGAGCCGCTGGATTCAAGCATAAGGGAGTCTAGGAGAACTTTCATGAACAAACCGATCGTAGTGCGAAATATCGAGCAGCCCGCGGAAGATGCCGTCGCCGCGCTCGAGAAATACGGCGTTTCGACGGTGCATGAGGCGCAGGGCCGCACGGGCCTGCTCGCCGCGTATATGCGGCCGATTTATCCCGGCGCGGCGATTGCGGGCGCGGCGGTCACGGTGTCGCTGCCTCCCGGCGACAATCTGATGATCCACGTCGCGGTGGAAGTCTGCCGCAAGGGCAATATTCTGGTGGTGGCGCCGACCTCCTACTGCACGGACGGCTATTTCGGCGAACTACTCGCCACGTCGCTGCGCGCGCACGGCGTGAAGGGGCTCGTGATCGAGGCGGGTGTCCGCGATGTCGGCCCGCTGACCGCAATGAAGTTTCCCGTCTGGAGCCGCGCGGTGAGCTCGCAAGGCACCGTGAAGGCGACGCTCGGTTCAGTAAATGTCCCGATTGTGTGCGCGGGCGCCGTGATCGATCCGGGCGACGTGATCGTCGCCGATGACGACGGCGTCGTTGTGGTGAGGCGCGCGGAGGCAGCAAAAGTGGCGGAGGCGTCCGAGCAGCGAGTGAAAAAAGAAGACGTCGCGCGCGAGAAGCTCGCGCGCGGCGAACTCGGCCTGGATATTTACGGCCTCCGCAAGAAGCTCGCCGAGCTAGGCCTGGAATACCGCTAGGAGGCTGCGTAGCGCCGGCTTCCGACCCTTAGGATGTCGGACACTTTTCGCCTCCGCGCTGCACATTTATGAGACAGCTCTTAGCTACATCGAGATAGCTTCATGACCCACGAAACCTTTCGGCGGATCGCGCTCGTCGGCTTCGGCGAAGCCGGCGGAATCCTGGGCCACGATCTCGCGCAGCAGGGAATCGAAGTTTCGTTCTTCGATATTCTTCTCCGCTCGAAAAAGGTGCGTCCGGCGATGCTCGCGAAGGCGGCGGCCGGCGGGGTTCGCGTCAAAGAAACGCTACGCGAGTGCGTGCGCGATGCCGAGCTTGTGATCTCGGCGGTTACCACTTCTTCAGCTGCGAGCGTCGCAAAGGAAGCCGTGCCGCTCCTCAAGCCCGGCCAAATTTTCCTCGACATCAACTCCGTCTCGCCCGAAACGAAGCGCAGAGAAGCTCGCCGGTTTGACAAGAGCAAGGGGCACTTCGTCGAAGCAGCGGTGATGGCTCCGGTGCCGCCGCAGCGGCTCAAGGTTCCGATGCTGCTCGGCGGCAAGTGTGCGGCGGCGCTCGCTCCGCGCTTGCAAGCGATGGGGATGAATGCGACCGCCGTGAGCGATCAAATCGGAATCGCGTCCGCGATCAAAATGTGCCGCAGCGTGATGATCAAGGGTCTCGAAGCGCTCGCCATCGAAAGCCTGTTTGCGGCACGGCGCTACGGCGCCGAGGATGCCGTCCTTGCCTCACTCGATGAGACCTACCCCTCGATGGGGTGGAAGGGCAAGTTGCCCGATTATCTGGTTCGCCGCGTCGCCGAGCACGGGCGGCGGCGCGCCGCCGAGATGCGCGAAGCCGCGCTGGCCGTCGGCGGCGTGGGAATCAATCCACTGCTGACGGAACGAACGGCCAAGTGCCACGATTGGTTGGTCGATCAGATCGCCGCGCTCGGCCTGAGCCGAGATGCGGGCGAATTCGGCGAATTGTTTTCGTGGCGGGCGCTTGCGGATGCGCTCACCAGCAAGAAAAAAGGGCGAGGGGTTCGTTTATCGCGGCGGCGTTCCCCGAAATAACGCCTAGAAGAAAAAGAAGCGCTTGCGCCGGGCGGTTCGCAGGCCTCGCGCCGCCGTTTCATCCATGCCGGCGCCTTCCGGCAGCTCGGGTACCCAGGGTAACGGCCGCCCCTCAAACGCCGCCAGCGGATTATCAATCAGCACCGCGCGCGCCACGTCCTCGCCGCGCGTTTTGGCCACCAGGTCGAACGTTTCCTTCAGCCGCAGCGGTCTCGACGTGACGTTGTGCGCATCGCTCGCGATGAAATGGACCGCGTTCGTGTTGAGCCATTCTTCGGCCATCTCCTGCGCCGCCTCCCCGAATTTGCCGAGCAGCGATTGCGCCGTAATCTGCACGGAGCAGCCTTGGTTCAGCCAACGGTAAAGCCGCTCGGGCTGCGTGCGGATCAGCGGATTGCGCTCAGGATGCGTGATAATCGGCCGCAAACCCGCCAACTGCAATTCATGCAGCGCCTGGTCGAGCGACGGCGGAATCGAATAGTCCGCGAACTCGACGAGCAGGTATTTCTTCTGGTTTAGGGTGAAACGCTCCGCGTCGTGCCGGATGTCCTGCAGGTTCTCGAAGCTCAAGTGGAAATCGCAGCCGGTGGCGAAAACGAGCCGGCCTTCGAACTGCGCCTGCAACTCATCGCGCCGCTTCCTGATCGCATCCGGCAAAAATGGCCACGCAGGGCTCGCGTGCGGCGTGCCGATGATGTGCGTCACTCCGTCTTCGATGGCCATTTCGGCCATGCCACAGGCAACCTCCATCGATTCCGCGCCGTCGTCGAGACAAGGGAGAATGTGACAATGAATGTCGACCATTCACAGCAGCATAGCGCAGCCGAAATGCGATCACAACGTCGGCCGCTTTTGTGGTCGCTCCCGCGCCGGCCCGGACTTGTCGTTCGAGGCCGCAGGTTAACGCGTGAGTGCGGGTGGAACGATCGTACTATTGCTATGTTAAGGCAATAGCCCTAGCGTACTACCTATGGACGCACAGACTGTTTCGCGCCGGGACAGACAAGCTGTGGCTGTCGAACCCAGCCGCCGCCGCAGCATGCGGGTGCTGCTGAGCGTGCCGATTCGGGTCACGGGCAAAACCATCAGCAACGAGGCTTTCGAGGAGCAGACGCGCACTCTCGTTGTGAATGCCCACGGAGCGCTGATTTCATTGCAGGCTCCCGTGGCCCCCCATCAGCAGGTTGTCGTGGCGAACAAGGCCACCAACCAGTCGCGTGAATGCCGCGTCGTGCACGTGGGAACGCAGGCGGCCGGGAAAATACAGGTCGGAATCGAGTTCGTGAAACCCTCGGGTTCATTCTGGCAAATCGATTTTCCTCCGGATGACTGGGTCACACCCGAAAACTGAGCGAATCCCGCCGGGCCAAGAAAATCCCCAAGAAAATCAGTGCGATGCCGCAGTGAGTTCGGCGCGCACATTCCCGAACGGAAGTTGCGCCTGCATCAGGACCGGCGTGCGCGCCGCATCGTTCGCAATCCATACGATCACGTGGACGCCCGGCACCGGTTTCTCGTGCTCGGAGAGGTCGATTGCGATTCGCGACGTGGAAAATGTGCCTACGGCGATTGCGACGCTGTCGTTCGTGGTTTCGCGCTTGGCGGTCATTTCGTACAGATCGTGGCCATCGTAGACGGTTCCACGCAATTCCGGTGTCTGCTCCCAATCGACGTGCCGCAGTTCGTACAGCGTGCCCAGCGGATCGCGCGTGCCCCGAACCACGACAACGTTCGGCCCTGGCGTGCGCGACGTCTGCCCCGGCGCCGTGAAATGAAACACCTGATCCTGGATTCTGCCGAGCTCGTCGAGATGTGTCTCGTACTGGCGGGCTTCGAGCGTCCCTTGATCGGCGTACGAATCGAACTGGTCGTCGACTGAAAAGAGCGAGCGCATGGGGTTCAGCGTGTGGGCCTGGGCGCGGAAATGCCACGTGGAGTAGCCAAAAAGATCGCGCTGCTCGGGGACGGTCAATTGGACGGAGGCGGCGTTCGAGAACGCGGACCACGACACGCGGTAATTCAGCGTCTCGCCCGCGCGAAACGGCATCGCAACCGGTCTCATCAGGCCGGGCGGGTCGGCTTTCGATCGGCTCACCTTGTGATGCGCCGTTTTCTGGGGGCCGGCAGGTGCCTGTGCCATCGCCGGCAGCGCCAGCAGCGCGGCGACTCCGACAAACATCGCCGCGAACCGGCCGCGCCTGCTCCGATTTTCGTATGCCGTCATCTTCCTCAGGTGTGATTCACCGTTTGCGCGAAGCGTTGCAACGAGAGCAACTGCGCTTGCTGGTTGTCACCCGGCGGGCTATATTCAAGAGTACCTGAAACGCACAGCAGGGTCATCCGGTTCCGAGGCTCGTCGGGAATTGGGGCATCTTGCGTTCCGCGTCCTTCCGCAGAGGAGGTTTCACCGTTTGCGCTATCTCGTGACAGGTGGTGCGGGCTTTATCGGCTCCAACATGGTGGACGAACTTTTGCGGCGGGGCCATTCCGTCGTGATTCTCGACGACCTTTCGACCGGGAAGGAAGAGAATCTGGCGGGCGTCCGCTCGCAGATCGATTTCCGGATCGGCAGCATCACCGATCTCGCGACGGCGCAATCGGCCTGCACGGGCATCGACTATGTGATCCATCTCGCCGCGCGCACGTCGGTGCCGAAATCTGTGAAAGATCCGCTGGAATCGAACCGTGTGAACATCGACGGCACGCTGAACATGCTGGTGGCGGCTCGCGATGCTAAAGTCCGGCGATTCGTCTACGCGGCGTCGTCTTCCGTATACGGCGAAACGCCTACGCTCCCGAAGATCGAATCGATGCAGCCCCAGCCGATTTCGCCCTACGGCGTGACGAAATTTGTGGGCGAGCTTTACGCCGAGGTTTTCGGGCGCGTCTACGGGCTCGAGAACGCTTCGGTGCGCTATTTCAACGTATTCGGGCCGCGACAGGACCCCACGTCTCAGTATTCGGGTGTGCTCTCGCGCTTCCTGCTCGCGGTTCTGAAGGGCGAACCGCTCGTCATCTACGGCGATGGCGAACAGTCTCGCGATTTCACCTACATCGACAACGTTGTCGACGAAACGCTGCGCGCCTGCGACGCGGTCGGCGCGTCGGGCAAGGTCTTCAACGGCGGCACCGGCGGGCGGATCACGCTCAACGAAGTGGCGAAGCTGCTGGAGAAAATCACCGGCAAGAAGATTCAGACAAAATACGACCCGCCTCGCGCTGGCGACATCCGCGATTCACAGGCGGATGTCTCGCTCGCTCGCAAAATTCTCGGATACGAGCCGCGCGTCCTCTTCGAAGAAGGCCTCGGGCGCACCTGGGATTGGTACAAAGCCGCCTACGGCGCGAAGTGACGCTCGCCGATCCTCCGCAGGCTTCTCGCGCGCACTGCCGCGTTTCGTCCTCGACTGAGATTCTCCTGGAAGGCCTCATAAATGCTCTTTCAGGGGTTGGAGCTTCAGAGTCTGCGTGAGAACTCGAGAATCTTTGTAGGTCGTGGCTTTCAGCCCCTGAAGCTCCTTAACGCGGCTGCCACACGGACTTTCCATTTAGTTGCCGCATGTCAGCGAGGCGTCTATCATGGGTGATTGCGCTGAGCGGCTGGCAGCGATCCGGGCCTGCAGCGAGAGGAAATCATGGCGAGCGAAGCGGCGGTGATGGAGGCGTTGCGCGGGGTGATGGACCCCGAGCTGCACAAGGACATCGTCACGCTGGGCATGGCGAAAAATATCCAGGTGAACAACGGCTCCGTGTCGCTGTTGGTCACCCTCACCACGCCCGCGTGCCCGCTGAAGGACACGATCGAGAAAGATGTGCGCGCCGCGCTCGCGAAGGTTCCAGGAGTCACCTCCGTCGAAGTGAAATTCGATGCGTCTGTGCCCGCGGGGAAGCGCCTGCAGGACAAGGCCCCGATCGAGGGCGTGAAGAATCTGGTCGCGGTCGCGAGCGGCAAGGGCGGCGTCGGCAAGACGACGGTCGCGGTGAATCTCGCGATCGCACTGAAGAATATGGGCGCGACGGTCGGCCTGCTCGATGCCGATGTCTACGGCCCGAACGTCCCGCTGATGCTGGGCACGCTCGAGCAACCGCGCGCGCTCGACGAGCGCACCATCATCCCGGTACAGGCGCACGGCGTGAAGTTGATTTCGATGGGCTTGCTCAATCCGGGCGATAAGCCGCTCGTGTGGCGCGGCCCGATGCTGCACAGCGTGATGCAGCAATTTCTGCGCAGCGTGCGCTGGGGCCAGCTCGACTATTTGATCGTCGATTTGCCGCCGGGCACGGGCGACGTCCAGCTCAGCCTGATTCAGAGCGTGTCCGTGAGCGGCGCGGTCGTCGTTACGACGCCTTCGGTGGTCGCTCTCGCCGATGTGCGCAAGGCCGTCGAAATGTTTCGCCAGGTCAACGTCGAAATTCTTGGCATCGTCGAAAACATGAGTTATTTCGCCTGCCCGCACTGCCAGCAGCGCATCGACCTGTTCGGGCACGGCGAGGGCGAGAAGATGGCGCAGACGTTCGGCCTTCCGTTCCTCGGCGAGATTGAGATCGACCCCAAGATTCGCATCGGCGGCGATACGGGGAAGCCGGTCGCGTCGCTCGGGGAAGACGCGCCGGGCGCGAAGAGCGTCTACGCGATGGCGCGCAACGTGGCGGCCCGGCTCTCGGTGGTGAATTTGACGGCCTCGGCCCCGGTCGTGCAGATCCTGTAGCGTGTTTGATGCTGCCGGTGGCACAGACAATCCTGTGTGTGCCCTTCTGCCGTGCAGCAACTGAGTTCTCAATCGCGCGTATCGAAATGGCACAGCAATTTACGATTCCACCCGGAGACGTCAACCTACATGAGTGACCTCGTTCAATTCACCACCGACAAAGACATCGCGATCGTCACGATCAATAATCCGCCGGTCAACGCCCTGAGCCGCGGCGTGCCGGAGGGAATCGAAGCAGCGATCGAGCGGATCAACGGCGACGTCTCGATCAAGGCTGCGGTCCTGATCGGCGGCGGCAAGACGTTCATCGCCGGCGCCGACATCAACATGTTCGTCGAGATGACCTCGGGCCAGGGTGGACAAATCGATCTGCTGCCCACGCTGCTGAAGATCGAAGATTGCCGCAAGCCGCTGGTTGTCGCGCTGCACGGCAACGCGCTCGGCGGCGGGTTAGAAGTCGCGCAGGCCTGCCACTATCGCCTCATTGCTCCGGGCACTCGCGTGGGGCAGCCCGAAGTGAATCTCGGGATTATCCCCGGCGCGGGCGGCACGCAGCGTTTGCCGCGTCTCGCTGGCGTGGCGAAGGCTGTCGAAATGTGCACGACGGGCAAGCCGGTGGCGGCTGCCGATGCGCTCGAAGCCGGCATCGTCGACAGAATCATCGAGGGCGATCTGCTTGCGGGCGCG
The DNA here is from genome assembly GCA_963836125.1 of uncultured Acidobacteriota bacterium. Taxonomy (GTDB): domain Bacteria; phylum Acidobacteriota; class Terriglobia; order Acidiferrales; family UBA7541; genus Palsa-295. The sequence goes on along the minus strand of CAWIIK010000009.1, from coordinate 58,835 downwards.
ATCGCGTTCGCGCGCGAAATTGCCGGAAAGCCTGTCCGCAAGACGCGCGACCGCAACGAAAAGCTGGGCACGCCCGAGCACAACGCTCCGATCTTCGCGGCAGCGCGTGACACCGTGCGCAAAAAGCAGCGCGGCCTCCCCGCGCCGCTTGCGGCTATCGACGCAATCGAGGCCGCCACCAAGCTGCCCTTCGACAAAGGCTGCCTGGAAGAGGCGCGCCTCTTCGACACTTGCCTCTATACCGACGAATCGAAAGCTCTGATCCACGTGTTTTTTGCCGAGCGCGAAGTCTCGAAAATCCCGGACATCCCGAAGGACCTGCCGCTGATCCCGGTGAACTCCGTCGCGATCGTCGGCGCGGGAACGATGGGCAGCGGGATCGCCATGGTCTGCGCCAACGCAGGCATTCCCGTGGTCCTGAAGGACTCGGATCAAGCTGCGCTCGATCGCGGTCTCGCCAACATCCAGAAAAATTACGCAACATCCGTGAAACGGGGCCGGTTCACGCAGCAGCAGGTGGACGAGCGGATGAAACTGATCAAGCCCACGCTCAGCTACGCCGATTTTGCCAGCGCGGACATGGTGATCGAGGCGGTCTTCGAGACGATGCCGCTGAAGAAAGAAGTCTTCGCCGAGCTCGATCGCGTCTGCAAGCGCGGTGCGATCCTTTCGAGCAACACCTCCACGCTGAATATCGACGAAATCGCCGCCACCACTTCGCGCCCCGAAGCCGTGATCGGCATGCACTTTTTCAGCCCCGCCAACGTGATGCGCCTGCTCGAAATCGTGCGCGGCCGCAAAACCGGCAGGGACGTGATCGCCACCTGCATGCAGCTCTCGAAGAAAATCGGCAAGATCGGCGTGCTGGTCGGGAATTGCCGCGGCTTCGTCGGCAATCGCATGTTCCTGCCCTACATTCGCGAGGCGCAATTTCTCGTCGAGGAGGGAGCGACACCCGAAGCCGTGGACGCCGCGCTTACCGATTGGGGAATGGCGATGGGGCCGCTTGCGGTCGGAGATTTGGGCGGGCTCGACATCGCCTATCGCATTCGCAAGGAATATCGCCACCTCGAAAAGCCGGGAACGCGCCAGCCGTACATTGAGGATCGTTTCGTCGAAATGGGGCGGCTCGGGCAGAAAAGCGGCGCGGGCTGGTACAAATATGATGCCGACCGCCGCGCGTCATCCGATCCCGCGGTTCCCGAACTCGTGCGCAAGTGGCGAGCGGACGTTGGCACGCCGCAGCGCCAGATTTCATCTGGGGAAATCGTCGAGCGCTGCGTCTACTCGCTGATCAATGAGGGCGCGCGCATTCTTGAAGAAGGCTACGCGTTGCGCGCCGGCGATGTCGATACGATCTACGTGAATGGCTACGGCTTTCCTGCGTTCCGTGGGGGCCCGATGTGGTACGCAGGCGCCGTCGGGCTGAAAAAGGTTTACGAACGCGTCGCCGAATTCCACCGCCAGCACGGCCATCTCTGGGAGCCCGCGCCGTTGCTCAGGCAGCTAGCCGACGCCGGCAAAACTTTCGCCGATTTCCGGCGCGAAAGCGTCCACGCCGCCGACTAGCAATGGAGCTTCAGCCCCGCGGCCCTCGCTTTTGACTCCCCGGGCGCCCCATCCTCGGTTTGTGAGGCCGGGGCCTTTGACTTTCTCTGACTCTCCCACTACATGTAAAACCGCATAACCCACTCAGCCACGCAGCAGGGCTTCGCGGCATTCTCTCGCTCAACGGTGACCAGCACTTCCGCCTCAACGCAATCGGCAAGTTCCTTCAACGCCCGCAGCGCCACCCGCGCGCGAATCCTCGACTCCGCCGCCACCGGGGCGGGGAATCGCACGCGGTTCAATCCGTAATTCACACTCATACGCACGCCGCGCACCTGAAACACTTGCCCGGCGAGATAGCCGATCAGCGACAGCGTCAGAAAGCCGTGAGCGATGGTCGTGCCGTAAGGCGATTCGCGCGCAGCGCGTTCGCGATCCTCATGAATCCACTGGTGGTCTTCGGTGGTCGCTGCGAACTGGCGGATGCGCTCTTGCGTCACCAAGAACCAATCCGACACGCCAAGCTCCCGTCCGACGAATTCTTCTAGTGCCTGCGGCGATTCCAGAATGAGAGGCGGCATGGCCCTATTTCCTCGGCGTCACGCCGAAAGCATCCGACTGAAACTCGAGCGACGCCGGAAAATGCTGCGCGAAATAGCTCCAGTCGTGCGCGCCGGGATAGAGGTGGAACTCGTGCGGGATGTGGCGCGACACGAGCAGATCGCGGAACGCCTGCGCGCCCACGTTAAATCCGTAGCTGTCCTCCGTCCCGCAGTCGAAGTAGATTTTCAGTCCGGCGGGCCGCGGCCTCTCGCGCACGATCGTGAACGGATTGTTGCGGTCCCAGAACGCTCGATCGAATGGCACTCCAAAAGCTGATCCGAGCATGCGCGCCAGAATATTCGATTCGCCGGGCGTCGTCGCCATCTCGATATGCGGCAGCTTGGCAATCAGCGCGGGGCTATTGGCGCTCACCGCAGCAAACGTTTGCGGAAAAAGCAGCGCGAGCCTCAGCGCTCCGTAGCCGCCCATCGAAATTCCGGCGATGCCGCGCGAATGCCGCCCCGCCCGGATGCGGTAGTGGCTCTCGATGTACGGCAAGAATTCGTGCATCAGGAAATCCTGGTAGCGCACTTTCCCGTCGCGCGAGTTGATGAAGAACGTCCGGTCTCCGGCCGGAGCGGCAATCACAAACTCCCCGATCTGTTTTTGGTCCCACAGATCCTGAATCAGGTCCCAACCGCCCGAATGGAGCAGCGCCTGTTCGTTTTCGCCGATCCCATGCAGGAAATAGAGCACGGGATACCGCTGCGTCTTGTCGGCGTCGTAGCTCGGCGGCAGGAGCACGCAGTAGGGAACTGGCCGCCGAAGAATCTTGCTTGAAACCGAATTGCATTCCGCGCGCCCCGCCGCCTGTGCGGGCACAGCGAGGAAAAGCGACGCCAGCGCCACCAGAAAAATCGCAAGCGCCGGCCCTTCGCGCCTACTCATACCGCAACGCCTCGACCGGATTCAGTTTCGCCGCGCGCGACGCCGGGTAAATTCCCGCCGCCAGGCTCACCCCGACGGAAAACGCGATCGCCGCAGCGATCATCCACCACGGCACTGCAGCCACCGCGATCGACGGCAACTGCTGCCGGGTAAGATAGACGTCCGTGCCGAAATTGAGCCCCCGCGCGATCAGCCAACCGATCGCCACGCCGACGACCCCACCGAGCAGGCCCATGGCGGCCGCCTCGGCGAAAAAAAGCCGCTGCACGTCGCGATCGGCCGCGCCCAGCGCTTTCAGGACGCCGATCTCGCGGCGGCGCTCGAGGATGGCCATCACCAGCGTGTTGATGATCCCGAGCGAAGCCACCACCAGCGCGAGGCTCCCGAAAATCAGCAGCAGCAGGTCGAACACGGTAAAGACCAGGCGCAAATTCCGAGTGGCGTCCAGAAGCGAAAACGCGCTGAAGCCCATCTGCTTGATCGAGTCCTCCACGGCCTTCACGTTCACCGCGTCTTTCACCCGCACGGTCAGGTTGTCGTACGTTTTTTCCGCCGGCGCATCGCGCAGCAGGTCCCGCAGGTCGTTCGTCTGCGTCGCCTGCAGTTTTTCGGCCAGCTGCAGCGGGATCAGCAGGCGCCCGCGCCCGAATGTGCCGAGTCCGGCCGAGGGCTCCGTCGTGACGATGCCGACGACGAGAAGTTTCTCCTCGTGCGGCACGATGGAAAATCCGCCCGCTCCGGAATTTCCGCCGCTGCCGGCAGGCAGCGGCGTTCGCTCCGCATAACGGAGCACGAGATCCTTTCCAATCAGCGTATCGGGCTGATTCGAGAGCTGCCGCGCCAGATCGATCTGCAGGATTGCCTCGCTGGCCGCCGGCCCGGAAAAGAAATGTCCCTGCATTCCGTCAAACGACCCGCCATTGCGATCCGATTCCGGTATTCCCGCCACGATCGTCGGATACGGATTCCCGTTGTAGTGAATTTCGGTCGGGAAGCGGATCTCGGGATACACCTCGCTCACGTTGGGCAACGCCGCGATCGTATGGCGCGCTTCGCCGTCGAGCGGCTTCGGAGCCGCCGTCGCAGCGGGATTCATTGTCTCGGCGCGTCCGAATCTCGGAACGTTGGTTCGCGGAGTGACGATGATCGCGTCGAAAAGCCCTGAACGCGAGAGGCTGTCGCTCGCCAGATTTTGCAATCCGACTCCGAGCGACAGCATCGCCACGAGCGACGCCACGCCCACGCCGATGCCGAGGGTCGTCAGCGAATTGCGAAACAACGCCTCGCGGAGGTTGCGCGCCGCCAGATCCACCAGGTCGCGAGTCTTCACGCGCGGACCCCGTCGTTGCTGATCCGGCCATCGCCCATCAGGATCATTCGATGCGCAAAATGTTCCGCGCGCGGCTGCTCGTGCGTCACCATAACGATCGTCATGCCCAGCTTCTCGTTGATTTCGCGCAGCAGGAGCATGATTTCGTCTCCCGTGGCGCTGTCGAGATTCCCGGTCGGCTCGTCCGCCAGCAGAATCGTTGGCCGGTTCACCAGCGCGCGCGCCAGCGCCGCCCGCTGCTGCTCGCCTCCCGAAAGCTCGGTGGGACGGTGCGTCAATCGCGCGCTCAGTCGCACGCGCTCGACCGCCTCGCGCACCCGCGCCGTGCGCTCGCCGCGTTCCACCTCCGCGAGCCGGAGCGGCAGTTCGACGTTCTCCTCAAGCGTCATCCGCGGCAGAAGATTGAACGATTGAAAGACAATCCCGATCGTATGGCTGCGGTGCCGTGCCAGCTCGTCGGAACTCATTTCGGCGAGATTGCGTTCGTGAGCGAAAATCGCGCCCGAGGTGGGCCGGTCGAGCCCCGCCATCAGATTCAGCAGCGTGGATTTGCCCGAGCCCGAGCTCCCCAGCAGCGCGACGAACTCCCCGGCGCCGATGCTCATCGTGACGTCGTCCACCGCGCGCACCAGAGCATCGCCCATCGGATAGTGCCGCACGAGATGTTCGGTGCGAATGGCGGCTCGGCCGTTCCGCTCGGCGGCTTCGCGAGCGCCTTCTGAAGCACGGATGTTCGGCGAAGTCATGACCCTCAATCTTACTACGCGCGCGACCCGCCCAATGTTGCTGCAAACACAAGTTCTATCGGTGAAGAGCCCGCCCCCGACTCGGGTATAATCGTGCGGCTGGACCCGCGAGGCCGTCCGGCTTGAACTCCGGATATCCAATTCGATCGGCGCAGACGGAGAACCATGACAATTCTGGTCACGGGCGGTGCAGGTTACATCGGGGGTGTGACTGCCGAGCGCCTACAGGCGAAGGGCGAACGTGTCGTCGTGCTCGACGATCTTTTTCGGGGCCACCGCGCCTCGGTCGATCCGGATGTGCCGTTTTACGAGGGCCGCGTGGGCGATCGCGCCCTCGTTGCGCGCGTTCTCAAAGAGCACAAAATCGAGGAGTGTGTTCACTTCGCGGCGCTCGCCTATGTGGGCGAATCGGTTGGCCAGCCCGCGCGATATTTCGAGAACAACGTGGCGCAAGGAATTGCGTTCATGAACGCGCTGGTGGAAGCGGGCGTTCGCCGGGTTGTGTTTTCATCCACGTGCGCCACCTACGGCGAGCCCGAAAAAATCCCCATTTCCGAGACGTCGCCGCAGTGGCCGACCAATCCCTACGGCTGGTCGAAACTCATGATGGAGCGCGTGCTCGCGTCCTACGATCACGCCCACGGTCTGAAGTTCACGGCGCTTCGCTACTTCAACGCCGCCGGCGCCAGCGAGGTCCGCGGCGAGCAGCATGAACCCGAGTCGCATCTCGTCCCGAATGTGCTTGCGGCCGCGCTCGGCGAAAAAGCCGAGGTCTCCGTTTTCGGCACGGACTATCCCACCCCCGACGGCACGGCGATCCGCGACTACGTGCATGTCGTCGACCTTGCGGACGCGCACATCCGCGCCCTCGAGTATCTGCGCCGAGGCGGAAAATCGGATTTCATCAATCTCGGCACGGGACACGGCTATTCGGTGCTCGAAGTGATCGAAGCAGCCCGCAAGGTAACCGGCCACCCGATTCCGATCCGCATCGAAGGCCGTCGCGCGGGCGATCCCCCGAAACTGGTTGCCGACGCCGCCAAGGCGCAGCAAGTGTTGGGATGGAAGGCTGCGCAGTCCGACCTGCCCCAGATCCTGAAATCACAATGGGAGTGGCGCCGCAGGAATCCGCGGGGCTACGCCGGCTGAGAGGGGCTTCTTCCTGCTACCGGATGGGGCGCGAACCGATGATGAGGATATCGACGAGCCGTTTTGCGCTTTGCTGCCAGTCCGGGCTGGTGGCCACGTTGGCGACGCCGACAAGCGCCCGAAGGAGATCCATTGGGTCGAGGTCCTTGCGTATATCGCCTCTGTTGATCGCCCGCTTCACCAGGGCATGAATCGCTTCATGGATCTGCGCGTAGGAAGATTCGAATATCTTCTTGTGATCGCCGACCAGCGTATTCAGCGCAGCGGCGATGAGCTGCTTCGCCTCGATGGCCTCAACGAACAACAATAGCCAGGCTCGCAACGCTTCGATCGGCGGCATGCTTTGAGCGAACTTCCGCTCTGCTCGGGCCAGTTTTTCCATCTCAGACCGGTAAACCGCCTGTAGAAGTTCCTCGCGAGTCGGAAAATGGCGATACAAGGTCCCCGGCCCGACGCGCGCCTGTTTGGCGATGTCGTCCAGGCTGGCATTTGCGCCCGACCGGGTAAACGCCTCCTTGGCCACTTCCAGAATGCGTTCGCGATTCCGCTGTGCGTCGGCGCGAGGCTTTCGCTGGACAGGTTGTGGCCGTTTTGCGGGCATAGCAAAAAAGTCAAAAAAACTTGCAACCGGAGACCATCTCCGATTATCTTATCTGGTGCGGAGACACTCTCCGTTTTATGCGAGTCGTGGCCGCTTGTCAATAGCCACTGCCTCAAGCAACTCAGCGGGAGGAGAAAAACATGGTGGAGACCTTTGGAGCTTCGATGCAGAACAAACCCGTCGCCCTGGTCACAGGGGCTAATCAAGGAATCGGTCTTCAGATCGCAAAGGATCTCGTGGCGCAGGGCTTTACTGTGCTGGTTGGGTCGCGCAATCTCGAGCGCGGCGAGGCTGCGGCCAAGGAGGTTGGGCCGGACGCACGCGCACTCCAGCTCGACGTGACGGATCGGGCTTCGATCGCCGCTGCGGCGGAGCGCATCCGCAAGGAGCTTGGCCGCCTCGACGTGCTCGTCAACAACGCGGCTATCTCGAATATGAGCAAGCTGCCCGGCATGTCCATCGCGGAGTACGCCAAATTGACCCGCCCGAGCAACGTGTCTCTTGATGAAGTGCGCGCGGTGTGGGAGACCAACGTGTTCGGCGTCCTCGCCGTCTACCAGGCCATGCTGCCGCTGCTGCGCGAGGCACCGGCGGCCCGCATCGTCAACGTGTCGAGCGGCGCCGGCTCGCTCACGATGAACGCGGACCCCGCCCATGCCCACCGCTCGGTCTTCGGCCCCGTCTACCCTGCGTCCAAGACGGCTCTCAACGCTATAACGCTCGCCATGGCGATCGAGTTGGAATCGACCGGGATCAAGGTCAACGCCGCCTCGCCGGGCTTCACCAAGACGAACCTCAACCACTATGCGGGCACGGAGACTGTCGAGGAGGGCGCCCGCGAGGCCGTGCGCCTCGCGCTGCTCGGCCCGGACGGCCCGACAGGTACGTTCTCGCACGCGAAACTCGGACGGCTCCCGTGGTGACGCAGTCTCGAGCGCTTCGTCGCGCAGTCAAGCTTGCACAGTGAATCCATCAACGATCGAAACTAAAGGAGGAGAATATGCGTGTTTTCGTTACAGGTGCTACAGGATTCATCGGCCTAGCCGCTGTTCAGGAGCTAATCAAGGCGGGCCACCAGGTTCTCGGGCTCGCGCGCTCTGACGCGGGCGCCCAGTCTCTCATCGACGCGGGCGCGCAGGTGCATCGAGGTGATATGGAAGACCTCGAAAGCCTCCGCAGCGGGGCGGTCGCGTCGGACGGCGTCATCCACCTGGCCTTCAACCACGACTTCTCAAAATTCGCCGCAAACTGCGAGACGGATCGGCGCGCCATCGAGACGCTCGGGGCCGTGCTCGAGGGTTCCGACCGGCCGCTGGTCGTCACCGGCGGGCTTGCGCTTCTGGCCCCGGGCCGCATTGCGACGGAGGAAGAGGCGCCAGTTCCCACCTCCGCGTCGTATCCGCGCGCATCGGAAGTGACGGCGATGTCGCTGGCAGAACGCGGCGTGCGAGCGTCGGTCGTCCGTCTCCCGCAGGTCCACGACCGGCTCAAGCACGGCCTCGTCACCTACATGATCGCTGTAGCTCGCGAGAAGGGCGTCTCGGCCTTCGTCGGCGACGGGCTCAATCGCTGGCCAGCGGTGCATCGGCTCGATGCTGCCCGCCTCTACAGGCTGGCGCTTGAGAAAGGCGCCGCGGGAGCTCGGTATCACGCGGTCGCCGAAGAGGGCGTGCCGCTTCGAGACATCGCTGTCGTAATCGGACGGCGCCTGAATATTGCAGTCGTCTCCAAGTCCCCCGAGGAAGCAGCCGGGCATTTTGGTTTTCTAGGGTTTTTTGTGGGTGCCGACAGTCGGGCTTCGAGTGCGCTAACGCAGAAATGGCTGGGATGGTGCCCGACGAAGCAGCCCGGAATGATTGACGATCTCGAGCACGCGACCGCTTTCGAAGCCTGAACATGCTCCGCACCTGCGGCGCCTTTGCGCCGCAGGTGCGTATGTTCGTGTTTGCGCCCACTTACGAGCGTCGGCCGTTGTGCTTCTTGGCGTAGATGTTTCTCGACGCCCGGTTTTGACTCTGGTTGATCGCTCTCCGGTCGGCGCCGGTCAGATGCCCGCCGTTCGCCTGCCGGTCCGCGCGTGCTTCGCGGTTGATGCCCTGCTGCTGGTTTTCCAGGTGCGCGGTTTCGCCCGCGGTGAGCTGCCCGCTCTTGACGCCCTGGGCGATGCGATCCTGCTGATTTTCCCGGCGCTGGCCGATTTCGCCGTTGCCATCGTGCGCCGTATCCGCGTTGTGCTTATCGTCGTAGATGCGACTCGAGAGGTGGTTCTGCTGGTTGTCGAGCTTCGCGCGGTCGGCCGCCGTCAGATGCCCGTCGTCCTCCGACCGCATCGTGTGCTCTTCCTGATTGACATCCGCTTCCTTCGTTTCCAGGTTTTTCGTCTCGCCGGCTGTGAGCTGGCCGCTGTCGATGCCCTGCGCGATGCGATCCTGCTGGTTGTCCTTGCGCTGGCCGATCGATTGCGGGTCCGTCGTCGTGGTTGACGTGGTCGCTTGCTGAGCGAATGCTGCCGGCACGCACAGAGCGATGAGGGCCGCACCGCTCAAAATGAATGTTCTCGTCTTCATGATGGCGTTTCCTTTCCTAGCGCGATTTCTCGCAATGAAGTGTCAGCCCCCGATTGCCCGTGGTGGCCGTACTCCCGATGAAACACCTGCCGATCCGGAAAGTTGCTTGCCGCAGGAGCGCCGCCCAAGACGTTGATTAGTCTGCGGTTCGGCTCACCCCGGGCCCCAGGCCATCCAGGCCACAGTGCGCGGAAACCCAGGCCACGTGCGTGGCGCGTTGGCGCGTTGCGTGTATAATGCGCGGCGGCGTGATCTGCCGCGAGTTTCCGGCCCAGGTCACGTGAAAAGTGAATCGAGCGAAACATCGATGACAAAAGTTGAAGCGATTATCCAGACCTCGAAGCTGGATGCCGTGAAAGACGCCCTCCACGAAGTCGGCGTCGAAGGAATGACGGTCCTCGAAGCGCGCGGGCACGGCCGCCAGAAGGGCCACACCGAGTTCTACCGCGGCCGCGAATACACCGTCGATCTGATCCCCAAGATCAAGATCGAGATGGTCCTGGCGGACGACATGGCCGAGAAGGCCGTTCAGGTAATTGTGACGGCGGCGCGTACGGGGAAGATCGGTGATGGTAAGATTTTTCTTTCGAAGGTGGACGATGCCATCCGGATCCGAAACGACGAGCGCGGCGAGACCGCACTCTAACGCGATGGCCGAGCCGCATGATGCAGGAAACGGGCAATGAAACCGTCGCACCGAGCCCGGCGCGCGACCAGGACTCGAACCGACCTACATGTCCACCAAGCCCACTCTCGACGCCGAACTCCGCGATCGATACGCGGCGGGTTCGGCGCGCCTCCAGGAGGAATTCGCGGCCAGCGGTGACGGCCGCGCCGCCGTTCATGGCCGCACCGCGCTCGTAGAATCCATCGCCTCCCGCCTCTGGAAGGAACTCGTTTCACCCGATGCCGAGGGTCCCCAAAACTTTGCGCTTCTCGCTCTGGGCGGTTTCGGACGCCGCTGGCTCTTCCCTTGTTCGGATATCGACATCCTGTTCCTCCATTCCGAGGGCGCAATCGACCGCGAACTCGCGAGCCGCATCCAAAATTTCTCACAGGCGATGTGGGATCTGCGACTCAAGCTCAGCCCCGCCACACGCTCCCTGGCCGAGTGCGAGAGATTCGATGCGGACAACGTCGAATTCGCGATTTCCCTGCTCGACTGCCGCTCTCTCGCCGGTGATCGCGAGCTCTTCGCCCGCCTGCGCGATCAGGCGATTCCGAAGCTCGTCTCGCGCGAATCGCGCTCGATCGTGCAGCGCCTCACCGATCTCACGCGCGCCCGCTACAATAAATTCGGCAACTCCGTCTTTCACCTCGAGCCGAATGTGAAAGACGGTCCCGGCGGGCTCCGCGATTACAATCTCGCCCACTGGCTCGCTCTCATCGCGGCCATGGAGGAAAGAACCGGCTGGCCCGACGAAGCCGAGCTCCTGCCGATGTGGCTGCGCCCCCGCTTCGACGCCGCCCTCGACTTTCTGATGTCCGTCCGCTGCTTCCTGCACTTCAGCCACGGCCGCGACGACAATACGCTCGCCTGGGCCGAGCAGGACGAAGCCGCCGAGCGCACGATCGGCGTTCCCGACGCCGACTCGCTCGCCACTTCGGATTGGATGCGCGTCTACTACGGCCACGCGCGCTTGATCCACCGCGTTGCGGCGCAGCTCCTCGAGGAGTTTCCGGCCGCGCGCCCGTCCCTCTACCGCCAGTTTCAGAATCTACGCTCGCGCCTCTCGAACGCCGAGTTCGCCGTCGTGGACGGAAGGATTTTCCTCCAGCGCGAGGAATCTCTGAAGGATCCTGAGCTGCCGCTCCGCATGTTCCGCTTCATGGCGCGCCACGGCCTGAGCCTCAGCTCCGCCACCGAGCATCAGTTGGAGGAAATCCTTCCGTCGCTCGCGAAAGAGCCTCCCGAGGGCGTGGCCGCATGGCATTACCTGCAGGAAATCTTGCTGGCTCCGCACGCGGCCGAGGCCCTGCGGGCCATGCATTCGCTGGGCCTGCTCCGTTTGCTGGTGCCGGAATTCAAGGGCATCGATTCGCTCGTGATCCGCGACTATTCGCACCGTTTCACGGTCGACGAGCATACCTTCGTCGCCATCGAAAATCTCCACGCCCTGCGAAAATCGCAGTCGAAGTGGGACCAGCGCTATGCGGAGCTCCTCGACGAAATCGAGCAGCCCGACTTGCTCTATCTCGCCATTCTGCTGCACGACACCGGCAAGGGCGCGGAATCGGAGAATCACATTCCCGCGAGCATCGAGTTAGCGAAAACTTGCATGGCGCGCCTCGATCTCGATCCGCCCGACCGCGAGATGGTTCTCTTCCTCATCAAACGCCACCTCGAAATCAGCAATTTTCTCCGCCGCGACATTTTCGATCCCGGCACGATCCGCCAGACCGCCGAGAAGATGGGCACGCCCGAGCAACTGAAGATGTTGTGCCTTCTCACGTACGCTGATATCAAGGCCGTGAATCCCGAGGCGCTCACTCCCTGGAAAGCCGAAAATATCTGGCAACTCTACATTGGCACCGCCAATTTCATGATGCGCAGCGCCGACGAGCGCCTCCACGTCCATGCGGATGACGAAGTCCTCGATCATCTCCGCACCCTCGCGCCCGCCGCCGGAAAAAGAATCGACGCCTTCCTCGACGGCCTGCCGCGGCGTTATCTGCGCACGCAGGCCGCGAGCGACGTGATCCGCCACATGGAGATGTCCAGCCACCTCGGCGAAGATTCCGTGCAGCTCGACCTCACGCGCGGCCGCCACTGGTACGAGCTAACGCTCGTCACCCGCGACCGCCCCTTTCTTTTTGCGAAAATGGCGGGCGCGCTCGCCGCCTGGGGAATGAACATCGTCAAGGCGTCGGCCTTCTCTAATAGCGCGGGCGTCGTCGTCGACACGTTTCTTTTCACCGATCGTTTCCAGACGCTCGAATTGAATCTCCCCGAATGGGAGCGTTTCAAGAAGAGCATCCACGATGTCCTCACCGACCAAGCGGACCTTGATCGCATGCTCCGCGACCGCATGCGCGGCGAAAAGAACGCCGAGCCGAAAGTGAAAATCGAGACCCGCATCGAAATCGACGATGCCTGCTCTCCGCATACCACTCTGATCGAAGTCATCACTCAGGACCGCCCGGGGCTGCTCTATCGCATCAGCTCGCAGTTCTCCCACCAGAACTGCAACATCGAAATCGCGCTCATCGAAACCGAAGGCCAGATGGCCATCGACGTCTTCTACCTCACCTCCGCCGGAGACAAGCTGTCGCCCGAGCATCAGCAGCGCATTCGTGCCGCGCTCCTGCAGGAACTCGCCACAAAATAGCGCAGTGCGGGAGCTTGCCCGCCCGGAGTCTGTCGAAGGGCTCCCGCCGCTTGCCGCCCGGGCTTGCCCGGGCGTGCCCTTAGCACACGCCACGTGTACCGTAGGTAGAGGAAAGACGATTGATGCGGCCCCCATCGCTTCTCATTTGTGAAAACTTCCTGAATCCGCCCGGCTCTCGCAAGCGTATTATCATTGAGGGGGAGGCACTTATGGTAATCCAGAAAAAGCCGGATTTGACTTACGCGGATGTTACGCCGAAGGCCCTCTACATGGGCCGGCGGAACTTTCTGCTAGGTCTTTTGGCAACCACGGCCGTCGTGGCCGGATGGAAAAAGCTGCCACGCTGGTTCGCGGGACCCTCCAAGGGTTCGGTGCCCGTCCCGCTGAATGGCCTCGTTAACAGCAAGTACACCACGACCGGCGAGAAGGTCACGCCCGAAAATTATGTCACCACCTACAACAACTATTACGAATTTGGCGCGGACAAAGGAGACCCCTCCCAGAACGCCAAGAACTTCATAACTTCCCCCTGGACTGTTTCCGTCGAAGGCGAAGTCGCCAAGCCCCGCAAGTTCACCATGGACGAAATCCTGAAGCTTGCTCCGCTCGAAGAGCGCATTTACCGCCACCGTTGCGTCGAGGCCTGGTCGATCGTGGTGCCGTGGATCGGCTATTCCTTCAGCACCATCGCAAACCTCGTCGAGCCGACTCCCAAAGCCCGCTACGTCGCTTTCGAAACCTACTACGACCCAGGCATGATGTCTTGGGGATCACAAACCGGCATCCAGCTCCCATACGTCGAGGGGCTGCGCCTCGACGAAGCCATGAATCCGCTCACGCTTCTCTCGTCGGCATGTACGGCGAGACTCTTCCCAATCAGGACGGCGCGCCGGTGCGCATGGTGATCCCCTGGAAGTATGGATTTAAGAGTATCAAATCCATCGTGAAGATCCGATTCGTCAAGAACCAGCCCCCCACCACTTGGAATATCTACGCGCCGAATGAGTACGGCTTCTACTCGAACGTGAACCCCAACGTCGACCACCCGCGCTGGAGCCAGGCCAAGGAGCGCCGCCTCGGCGAATTCTTCCGTCGTCCGACGCTGATGTTCAACGGCTACGGCGATCTCGTGGCCAGCATGTACGCCGGCATGGACCTGCGGAAAAATTTCTAAGATGAATGCGATTTTGACCAGCAAGTGGACCAAGGTCGTCGTGTTCCTCCTCTGCCTCGTTCCGCTGGGCCTCTTGATTTGGCGCGCGATCGAGGGCGACCTCAGCGCCAATCCGATCAATTACATCGAGCACCGCACCGGCGATTGGACGCTTCGCTTCATCGTCATCACGCTGGCGATCTCCCCGCTGCGCAAAATTCTGCGTATGCCGCAGCTCATCCGCTTTCGCCGCATGCTGGGCCTGTTCGCGTTCTTTTACGGCTGCCTCCATTTCAGCACGTGGTTCGGCCTCGACCTCACTTTCGACGTGTCTGATATCGCGAAAGCCATCGCGAAGCGCCCCTTCATCACGGTCGGCTTTTTCGGTTTCGTGCTGCTGATTCCGCTCGCGCTCACCTCGACGGCCGGCTCGATCCGCCGCCTCGGCGGAAAGCGCTGGCGCATGTTGCATCGCTTGATCTACGTCACCGCGATCGCGGGCGTGATTCACTACTGGTGGCTCGTGAAATCCGACATTCACAAACCCCTCGAGTACGCCCTCCTCGTCGGGATTCTGCTCGCCTGGCGCCTCGGCTCATGGCTCATCGGCCGCTTTCGCCCTGCCACGACCACCGTCTCGCGCCCCAGCAGCCGCACCACGCCCGAATCCGCCTAGCAAACGCTTGGAGGTTGGAACTAGGGAAGGCCGATCCAGTAACAGTTTTATAGCGGCGGGTCACTCGTCGCGGAGGAAGCCCCGCATTTTCGGATTCTTCTATTTGCCGGGGACAGGTAGAATTGTGGGATTGCGTTTTGGCATCGTACCGAGCGTACCGGGTCACCTCAGGAGACGTCGCATTTGAAGCTCGCCGCGGTTGGGATGTTTTTGGCTGTCGTATCCATCGGTCTCGCAAGTTGCAAGTCGGATCCGCCCGATCCTCCGGATCCTCCGGCCGCCAAACCAGAGTTCTCGGCTGCGAACGCCGTGGCCGTGCTCACGCATCATAATGACAACGCGCGCACCGGCCAGAATCTGAACGAGACGATTCTCACGCCCGCGAACGTCAACGTCGCCACGTTTGGCCAGCTTGGCAAGCTTCCGGTCGCCGGCGGCGTCGATGCCGAGCCGCTCTACGTGCCGCAGCTCGCGATCAGCGGCGCGACGCACAATGTCGTCTACGTCGCCACCGAACACGGCATGGTCTACGCCTTCGACGCGGACACGCTCGGCCCGCCGCTCTGGCAGGTCTCCGTGATTCCGGCGAACGAAAGGCCCAGCGACGACCTCAACTGCGCGCAGGTCACACCTGAAATCGGAATCACGGCTACGCCCGTCATCGACCCGGGCGCCGGCCCCAACGGCACGATTTTCGTCGTCTCCATGTCCAAGGATTCCGCCGGCAAGTACCACCAGCGCCTGCACGCGCTCGATCTTGTTACGCACGCAGAACTCGACGGAGGCCCGGTCGAAATTCAGGCTTCCTACAGCAGTCTCTCGGGTCCGGTCGTTTTCGATCCGCGCCAGTACGAAGCGCGGAGCGCCCTTCTGCTCGTGAACGGAGCGATCTACATCGGCTGGAGTTCCCATTGCGACGTGTGGCCCTACACTGGCTGGATCATGAGCTATAGCGAATCCACGCTCCGTCAGATGAGTGTGCTCAACGTGACTCCCAACGGCAGCGCGGGCGGCGTCTGGATGTCGGGCGGCGGCATGGCGGCGGATTCGTCGGGCAACATTTTTCTTCTCGATGGCAATGGCACGTTCGATCCCGAGCTCGATGCGGCCGGCATGCCGGTCAAAGGAGACTTCGGCAACGCGTTTCTCAAGCTCTCGGCGAAGGGGAACACGCTGCGCGTCGCCGATTACTTTGCCGCGCACGACACCGTTCTCAATTCGAACCAGGATCGCGATCTCGGCTCGGGCGGCCTGCTGCTGCTGCCCGACCTGAAGGACGATCGCGGAAACACCCGCCATCTGGCCATCGGCGCGGGCAAAGCGGACTTCGCCACCGGCAAGACCGTGATCTACGTGGTGAACCGCGACGCGATGGGAAAATTCAATCCACACAGCGATCGCGCGATCTATCAGAAGATTGCGAATGGGCTCGGCGGCACCGACGGCGTGTTTGCCCTGCCCGCATATTTCAACAACGCGGTTTACTACGGCGCTCAGGGAGATTACCTGAAGGCATTTCCCATATCGTGCGCCAAACTCGTCTCACCTCCCGCTTCGCACAGTCCCACGAAATTCGATTATCCGGGAACCACGCCCAGCATTTCGGCCGACGGCACGGAGAACGGCATCGTCTGGGCGGTCGAAGCGGCCACGCCCGGAGTCCTGCACGCCTACGACGCCGCGAATCTTGCCAACGAGCTGTATAACAGCAATCAGGCTTCCGGCGGCCGCGACCAATTCGTCGAAAACAAATTCATCACGCCGATGATCGCCAACGGCAAAGTCTACGTCGGTACACCGGATTCGGTAGCCGTCTTCGGCCTCCTCAACCGCTAGAAGCTGTCTTCATAAATTAAGTATTCGCGGCGGAGGCGAGGGGGTCTTCTGGGGCTGAAGCCCAGGTTTTTCCCCGTCCGAATGTCGGAGCCGGAAGCTCCGACCTCCTACAAGGCAACTGCCCGCGGCTGAAGCCACCCACTTAGCGAGCTTTTTCGCGGGCCTGAAGCCCACGCTTCCACCACGGGCCCTACCGCCTCCACAACCCGGTCGGCACATATTTTTCCAGAAGGCTCCGACCTCCTAAAGAGCGTTGGTGGAGGTGGGCGCGCCTCGTCCGCGCGCGTCACGAATATTGCCGCTGACCACGCGAGGCGCGGCAATTCCCGCGAAAAAAGGCACGTGCATTTAGCGGGCGCACAGCATCATGGACATTGCTGCCATAAGCAGGTTAAGAGGGCCTATAACGCGCGAATTTGTAGGATTCTGCCAAATGTCGCGCTCCCCTGCGATGAGAACGCTGGAGTCGAGGATTACTCCCGTGTCGAAATATTGCGGGGTTTGCGGCTCTTAGTAATCTCTTCGAGGTCGGCGGCGAAGTCCGGGTCTAGAGTGGGTTCGTAGCCTGCTTCTTTAAAAAACAAACTTACTGCTCGTTGGGATGAACGCCCATCTGGTCGTTGTCCTCGCCGGCTTCGAGTGGGTGGATGCAGAGGTGTGTGCCGGTGGCGTCGCACTGGTAGACCTGGTAGACAGGCAGATCCTGGGGCTGAACCGAGTAGTCGCCGTCTTCCATGTCCACGGCTTGATCGTAATTATTCAGGACGCAGGGATTGCCGGGAGTGGACCTGACGCGAAAGACGCCCGTGCTGGGCTCGTAATTTCCGTAGCTGAAGCAGTGGCCGATGCAGGCGCGATCGATCATGTGCTGGATCAGGATGCGCGACTCGTCCGGCGGGTCGATGGTCGCCATGACGCGAGAGTTTCGCGGCAGCGCGCGGACGAGACGCTCGGCTTGCGCTTCCATACGGTTCACCGTTGCCGTGTCCTGATAGACGAACGCGAAAAACACAACCGCGATGGCTGCGGATGCCGCGAGGTGCCACCGGCTTGGGCGCATCGCGCCCAGCAAGCAGCAGATCAGCACGGCGGAAACCGACGTCAGGCGGTCGGTGAGCAGCGCGATCGGCACCGTGTGCGGGAAATGAATGCCGCGAGGCAGCAGCGGCACGGCCAGCAACGCAATGACGTAGAGTTGCAGCGGAATGCTGAAGGCGCGGCCCAAGCCGGGCTCGCGGCGCCGGCGAATCAAGTCGATTACGAGCGAAATCAGGACAAACGCGATCAGCGCGCCGGCGCAGATCCAGTAGCGGTCGCCGTAGAGCACCAATTGGTCGGCGCCGCTGTACCAGAGTGGCGATTCCGGCGCCGCCTCGACGACGAAATGGCGCCAGAAATAGTCGTGCGCCGCAAACAGCGCTCCGGCGGCCGGCAGAAGGAGCAGGAATTGCCTTCGCCATGGAAGCATCTTCGCGAGAGCCAGGTAGATTGCTGCTCCGACAAGCCAGATGAAGCCGACTGCGTGCGCCAGCAGCACGAGAGGCGCGATTACAATGGCGATGAGGCGTTCCCATCCGCGGCCTCGCCAGAGAATCGCCAGGGCGAAAAACGACAGGCCGATCGCCAGGTAGTAATTGAAAAAGCCCATGCGGAATGTGTAGCCGTAGGCGACGAGCGCGATGACCGGCGTGAGAAACCATGGCGCGCGCCGCGTCGCTGCGGAGACCAGCGCGAAGGTGCCCCAGAAGAAAATCAGGACGCAGAGCGAAGCCGCGAATTTTTCCGCGATATGGAATCGGGTGCCGAGGCCAAACACCGCGCCGAAGAAACTCAGCAGCAGATCGAAGAGGACGTTGGTCCACTGGTGGGCGATCCAGAGGCCGGGCGCCTGTCCGTGCCGGATGAGCTGCGCGAGCCACGCGTTGTAGACGTGGCTGCCGAGGTCGCTGGCCTCGATCCGGCGGTGCCAGAAACACGGCGCGAGGAGCAGGGCGGAAATCGCGAGGATCGGGCGCCAGCGCTCGCGGAGGAATCGGTGGGATTCCGCGAGCGCGGATTCGTTTTCTCGCGCGGCAACGCTGTTTTCAGTCTGAGTCGAGTTTGTGAGGGCGACCGGTCGGTCGGATGCCTGCGTCAATTGTCTGTCCCGCGTGTAGCAAACATACCATGGGTTTGAAACCGAGGAGGCGCACGACTCAATGTGCGCGGCGGAAGCCGAGGAGCTTTTCCCGGGGCAGGATGAATAGGTGCTGGTTGGGCGCAAAGGCCCCACCCTCAGAAACCGAGGAGAAGCGCCCGGAAATTGAAAGGCGACGGCCCGGGGCTGAAGCCCTGTTATTGGAGGTTGCTTTTTCGCGAGCCTGCCCTTCGGCTGGGCTTAGGGTAAGAAGGCTCACCCTTTCACCAGGGCGCGCTTCACGCCGCTCTTAAGAACCTTAAACCGCGGCGCACATAGCGTGTGCGGGGAGCACGCCCGGGCAAGCCCGGGCGGCAAACGGCGGGAGCAAGCTCCCGCACTCCACGACCTTAAAGGCGAAGGCCAAGAGCGTGAAGCGGTCAGCGGCCGGGCTTGGGGAGCGGCGGCGGGCTGGGGCGGTGGTGAGTCGAGCCGGGGCGCTTGCGCTCCGATGGGTCCCAATCCTCGGGTGGGAAGGCGATGCGCCAGAAAAGAGGCGAGGGTTCGGTAAACTCGACGCCAACTTCGGTTTTGCCGTTTTCTTTTTGGCCGAGCGAGGTGACAGTGCACGGGAGTTCCTCGGCCGTTTTCGCGTTGACGATCGACACCGACTGGCCCCTCACGAGCTTTGCCGCGACCCGCAGCAGGCCGCCGTGCGCGCTGACGGAGATCGTCTGCGTCTCTTCCTCAAAGGCCTGGCCGGCGTGCTTTCCCCTCACCAGAACGGGCATTGAGATGTACACGCGGTGCGAGCGGCGGCGATCGCTGTTTTCAGTGGCCGCACCCTGCGTTACGGGTTTCGCGTCGGACATGAGATCTCCCTCTGGCTGCGAATGCGCGCGTGTTGAGCCCTCAAGGGCTCGCTTCCCGGGCCGGGGGGCCGGGGCGATTTGCTAATCGTCAATTTTACCCCGGGGGCGGCTGGCGGGTTGCAGCAGTTGCGGGGAATTCGTACAAGTAGATAATACGAGGGCGCGAAACGGGAGTACCCCGATACCACGGATTCTGGATGGCGCTTGAGGCGGGATCGAAACGGCGTGCGGACAAAGAAAAAGGGCGGACCGGGGATGCCGGCCCGCCCTTTTTTCGACTAGAGGCTGGTGACGTTCGCAGCCTGCAGGCCCTTGGGGCCGCGGGTGACTTCGAATTCAACCGCCTGGCCTTCGTTCAGCGACTTGTATCCCTCGGCCTGGATGGCCGAGAAATGGACGAAAACGTCCTCGCCGGACTGGCGCTGGATGAACCCAAAACCCTTGCTGGCATTGAACCACTTCACTGTTCCTTGTTCTCTCACTGATGTACTCACTTTTCTTTTTGAGCTGTTTGTGCTGCTCGACCGCCTCCAGCCGTAAAGCAAAAAAGGCTGCAAGTTTGTACTCGCAGCCCCTTCATCGAATCTAAAGGTGTTACAAGAGCAACAAACGCAATGCGAATGTAGCATGATTTCCACTACGCGCCAAATAAAATCTTTGTTGTGAAGGCGCGGCGGCGAATCGACTGCAAACAGCAGATCCCTCGCTGCGTCCCGCGCCCGCACACAGCGCGGGGACAGCAAAAGCGCGCGGGACTTCGCTCGGGATGACAGCGCGCGCTTTTTTCGCAGTCCATGAAGTCGCCACACCTGGAGCGCACTCATCGAGGGCCGGCCCTTCGATTCGGAGCTGGCCTTCGGCTTCGCTCCCTTCCTGCGTCAGTGCAAGCGGGATAAAGACTCCGACCGCCTTAAGCAGCATTTTGCGAGACGGCGTCACGATGTGGAGCGGCAACGCCGCGGGAGAAGGGCGGGCGGGCGGTGCGCGATTTCGGTACAATCGTGCGAGCCACCCATCGGGATGATCGCAGGGCGATAGCGAGACATGGAAGCGGAGCGCCAAAAACTGCGGGCAGCGCGCCGGCTGGTGATCAAGGTCGGAACGGCGACGGTCACAGGAGCCGAGGGAGAGCTGTGCCGCGAGCGCGTCGAGCCCATCGTTCGCTCGATTGCGGAGCTGATGAAGGCCGGGCGGCAGGTGGTGCTCGTTTCGTCCGGGGCTGTGGGCCTTGGGCGAGGCTGGCTTGGGTTGCACCGGTCGCGGCTCGATGACTTGGTGACGAGGCAGGCCTGCGCTGCGGTCGGGCAAAGCCTCCTGATGGATGCGTACAAGAATCTCTTTTCGCAGTGGCATATCAAGGTCGCTCAAGTGCTGCTCACTGAGGAAGATTTCACCAACTGGCGGCGCTATTCGAATTTGCGCGAGACGATGGAAAAGCTGATCGGTTTTGGTGTGCTCCCGATCGTCAACGAAAACGATACCGTTTCCACCGCCGAACTTGAGTCCGTCGGCGCCGGATCGCGCACCGCCGCTTTCAGTGACAACGACCGCCTCGCCGCGCTGGTGATGAGCGGGCTCGAGGGCGACGCGCTGGTGCTGCTTACGAATGTGGACGGCCTGCTGCGCAACGGCTCGTCGGATTCTCCTGCCGAGGTTGTGCCGCTGGTCGAGGAGATTACGCCCGAGCTGAAAGCTCTCGGGGTGGGGCCTTCGGCGAGCGGACGCGGCGGGATGAAGACGAAACTCGAGGCCGCGGAAATCGCCATGAACTGCGGCGGCACAACCGTGATTGCCAACGGCAACGACCCCCGTGCCCTCGAACGCATTTTTGCCGGGGAAAAAATCGGTACGGCTTTCCTGCCCGCGCGCCGGATGCGCGGGAAGCGCCGCTGGATCGCTTACGCGGCGGATGTGCGCGGGCGCGTGGTGGTCGACGCAGGCGCGCACCGCGCCATCACGCAGGGTAAAGCGAGCCTGCTCGCTTCGGGGATCGTGCGCGTCGAAAACCATTTCGCGCCGATGGATGTCGTGAGCATCGTTGATTGCGAGGGACGCGAGTTCGCGCGCGGGATCGCCAATTGCGCGAGCGAGGATGCCGAGAAAAGTTCCGGCCGCAAAGCAGGACGCGCAGGCCGCGATGCGGCGCCGTCCGCGGTGCTTGTCACGCGCGATAATATCGTGCTATTGCAGAAATCATGAGCCGGCCGGCCACAACGCAGATCGACGCCGGAGCGGAATCGGTTGCATCGATCACGCACCGCGCACGCGCGGCTTCTCGCGAAGTCGCCAAGCTTTCCGCCGTCGCGCGCAACGAGGTGTTGCTTGCGGCCGCGAAGGCGATCGAACGAAATGCGCCCAGGATTCTCGCAGCGAACGCCGCTGATTGCCGCGCCGCCGAGCCCGCGGTCGCGTCAGGGAAGATGTCGTCCGCGATGTTCGCGCGGCTACGCGTGAACGAATCCGGGATTGCGCAAATGGCGGCGCAGATTCGTGAAGTCGCGCGCATGGAAGATCCGCTGGGCCGCAGGCTCGCCGCGACGGAACTCGACAAGGGTCTTGTCCTGCACCGCGAATCCTGCCCGATTGGCGTGATCGGCGTGATTTTCGAATCGCGGCCGGATGTGGTCCCGCAGCTCGCGTCGCTGGCGCTGAAATCGGGCAACGCCGTGATCCTGAAGGGCGGCTCGGAGGCGGCGCAGACGAATGAAGCGCTGGTTTCGATCTGGCGCGAGTGCCTGAAAGGATTTCCGGCGGCGCCGCTCGATTCGATCAGCCTGTTGCAGTCGCGCGCGGCGGTGCTGGAGCTGCTCGCGATGGACCACGACGTCGATCTGATCATTCCGCGCGGATCTTACGAGCTCGTTCGCTTCATTATGAAGCACAGCCGGATTCCGGTACTGGGTCACGGCGAGGGAATTTGCCACGTTTACGTCGATCGCGCCGCGGATTTGCAGAAAGCCTTAGACATCACGTATGACGCGAAGGTGCAGTATCCCGCAGTGTGCAACGCTGCCGAGACGCTGCTGGTCAACGAAGCAATCGCAAAGAAGTTCCTGCCGAAGGTCGTCGCGAAATTGAAAGAGGCGGGAGTCGAAATCCGCGGATGCGCGAAGACCCTGGCCCTACTGCCCAAATCGGGAGTCGTGGCCGCAACCGAGCAGGATTGGCGCACCGAATACGGCGACTTGATCCTCTCGATCAAAGTGGTCGCCGGCGTTGACGGAGCGATCGAGCATATCAATCGCTACGGCTCGCACCACACGGACGCAATCGTGACCGAGGATTCTGAAGCCGCGAAGAAATTCCTGAACGAAGTCGATTCCGCCGGCGTCTTTCACAATGCGTCCACGCGCTTTGCCGATGGTTTTCGCTATGGGTTCGGCGCCGAGGTCGGCATCAGCACCAACAAGCTACATGCGCGCGGGCCTATGGGCCTTGAAGGCCTCACCACCTACAAATACAAGCTCTACGGCAGCGGACAGACCGTTGCGCCCTACGCAAAAGGCGAGAAGAGCTTCAAGCATCGCCGGCTGGACTAGGTCCCTTCAGGGGCCAAGGGCCAGCTTTTCTCCCGTCCGAATTTCGGGGCCCTTCACTTCGTTCAGGGTAAACTGAAGCTCCGACCCCCTATTTCTCGCTAACTTTGCGAACGCCTGAATCGCCACGGCTAAAAGCCGTCGTGGTGGCGTGCGCTTTTTCGCGGGTCTGAAGGCCCACGCTTCCACCTGAGACAGAGTTCGCTGGACGCGGACGCTGAATATCTGAATGGCGCCGAGGCGGGGCGCCCTTGGGACCTCGCTTGAGGTAAAGCAGCGCGCTGCCCGGGCAAGCCCGGGCGGCGAGCGGCGGGAGCAAGCTCCCGCACTCCTGGGATGTTCCGCGCTAGAGGCGAACCGATGTGCGCTGGGCCTCGGTGCTGGCGCCAATCGCACGCCGACGGGCGGCGAATCCGAGTAGCACCAGTGCTGTCGCGATCGAGATTGCGCCGCCCGCTGTTCGGTCCCAGGTGCGCCGGAAACGAATCTCGATATGGTGCTCTCCTGCCGGGAGCGGGATGATCATCTGCGTTGTCGTTGGCTGTGCCACATACCGCACTTCTTTGCCATCCACTTTCACTTCCCAGGCGGGATAGGCGAGGAGTCGCGGCGCGAGCCGGATCGGCGCCGCGCTGTCCGCCGTCAAGATTCGTTGCTCCGCGGTCCATCGCTGGATGTGAATGCGCGCGGCCGTCGCCGGAACGATCGCCCCAGATGCGGGATCGACGATGGCGATACGCGGCGCGGGGTCGGCCGAGACATCGTCCGGGCGCGTATCCTCGTCCGGATTTCCGGGCAACTGGTAGCGGTCGCCGCCGATCGGCACGTACTCGTCCGTTCCCTCGTAGCCTCGCCCGGCGCTGATCGCGTCGGCCACGGCGGGCACGTCGCCCGCATCCCACCATCCCGTGCGGATGATGCCGGTTGCGGCTGCGATGGTCGCGACCAGGATCAGCGCCGTCAATAGGCGCGCCGTCCGTTTTTCCACGCTGCCTATCGTCGCTGCGACGAAAAGTGCGTAGGCCACACTCAGCGCCTCGAGCCATCTCCACGGGAACTGCATGAATTGCAGTCTCGGCAGGTAGCGCCAGAGCAGCGCGCTTGGTGGCAACATCAGGAAGAGTGCCGCCGCTCCGACCGCAGCCACGATCCACCACACTTCCGGCGCCTCGCGCCGCCGCCGCGCGGCGAAAGCGGTTGCCGCGACCGTCACGAGGATCGCGCCGAGCGCGACCCACGACACTTGCCAATTGAACTGCACGAAGCCGGGTTCATTCGAACGTGTGAAGAGAAAATTCTGCACGGGACGAAGATCGTCGCCGATGGCCTGCTCGATCTGCACCCATCGCTGCTCCCACGCCGCTGGCAGAATGTAAAACGCGGCAAGCCCGAATCCGCCCGCCATCGCCGTCGCGCCCAGAATCAACGGCCGCAAACTGCGCCGCACGATGCATCCGACGGCGATCGCCAGCGCAAGCGAATAGGTGGCCATCACCGCTGCAGGCGCATTCGAAATCCAGATTCCGGCGAATATTGCCGCGAGCCACGGGACCTGCCGCCATTCGCTGCGCGAAATCCGCACCGCTCCCCACAGCACCAGCGGAAACAGCGCTCCCGCGAGCAGCTCCGCAAAATCGCTGCGGTAGTAGACGATCACGAGCTGATACGGATTCAGGGCATAGAGCACAGCCGCGACGGCCGTCTGCGGCCCGTCGAGCCACTCGCGCGCAAGCTTCCACATCGCCATCCCGGCGCCGACCAGCGCCAGCCAGATGAACGCGCCCGGCACCACGCGCCACGGCAGAACCAGCCCCATCGCCGCGCCGATCATCCACGATGCGGGCGGATAGAAAATGAAGCGCGGCTCGCCGAAGCCCCAGTTCGCCCATTCCGCCCAGCGCGGATAGAGAATTCCCTCGCGCCACTGGTTGGCAGCTTCCATCCAGGATGCGATGTGAAACTGGAAGTCGTGCCCCGAGGCATTGCTGAGAAAGGGCATCGGCGCGACCACGGCCGTCGCCGCCACCATCAGGGAGAGCAGCGTTCGGATGCGCCACGAGCGGGCGTCCGGCTTTGCGGGAGGTACAACCTCGGTGGTCAGTTGTGCCAAAGTGATCGCCCTTGGATGGGCCGTACGTCGAGAATACAGAATCGAGTGGCGATTGCGCTACGGCCTCCTGCGAAAAAGACCGCTGGCCTTGCCTCCCGCCGTTCGAGCACGCTAAATTGCTTGGGCGGGCATGGTGCGAGGGGCGCGCTGAGGCAGGGCAGCCTGATCGTCGGGGAAGAAATGACCAAGGAAGAACAGCGACTCCAAGCCAGCGTCGAGCGCGAAGTCCACTGGAAGCGCTGGGGACCCTATCTTTCCGAACGCCAGTGGGGCACGGTGCGCGAGGACTACAGCCCCAACGGCGACGCCTGGGAATACTTCCCGCACGATCACGCCCGCTCGCGCGCCTATCGCTGGGGTGAAGACGGCATCGGCGGGATCTGCGATCGGCACCAGCACATCTGTTTTGCCCTCGCCCTCTGGAACGAAAAGGATCCCATCCTCAAGGAGCGCCTTTTCGGCCTCACGAACTTCGAGGGAAACCACGGCGAGGACGTGAAGGAGTGTTACTACTACCTCCAGGCGACGCCCACGAGTTCGTACCTGCAATTTCTCTACAAATATCCGCACGCCGAGTATCCGTACGATCAGCTTGTCGCCGAAAACAGACGCCGCTCGCGCCAAGATCCCGAATACGAGCTGATCGACACCGGCATCTTCCGCGAGAACCGCTATTTCGATGTCTTCGTCGAGTACGCGAAAGCGACATCCGAAGAAATGTTGGTTCGCATCACGGCCTGGAACCGCGGCCCTGAACCTGCGCGCCTGCACATTCTGCCGACGTTGTGGTTCCGCAACCGCTGGAGCTGGGGCGATCCCTACGACATGCCGCACGTCGCCTGGATCAACGGGGTATCGGGTGCGAAGGTCGTCGAGATGCACGACTACCACTACGGCATGCGCTGGCTGCTGGCCGAAGGCAGCCCCGAGTTGCTCTTCACCGACAACGAGACCAACACCGAGCGGCTGTACGGGCAAAAGAATCGCACGCCCTACGTGAAAGACGCTTTTCATCGCTATCTGATCGCGGGGGATAAATCGGCCGTGAACCCTGCGCTCTCGGGCACAAAGATGGCGGCGCACTACGTCTCCGAGATTCCGCCGGGAAAGAGCTGGACGCTGCGCCTGCGCTTCACCGATCAGAATCCTACCGAACGCCCGACCCAGGCAAGCCAGGTCTTCGGCGATTCCTTCGACGCTGTTTTCGTCCAGCGCCTGAAGGAGGCGGACGAATTCTTCGCCGCTCGCGCGCATCCGAGCTTGAGCGAAGACGCACGCCACGTGCAGCGGCAAGCGTTCGCCGGGCTGCTCTGGAGCAAACAGAGCTACCACTACGACGTTCGCCGCTGGCTCGACGGCGATCCCACGCAGCCTGTTCCCGATCCGCGCCGCCGGTTGGGCCGCAACCACGATTGGACCCACCTCTACAATTCCGACGTCATCCTGATGCCCGA
Organism: uncultured Acidobacteriota bacterium; assembly: GCA_963836125.1. Taxonomy (GTDB): domain Bacteria; phylum Acidobacteriota; class Terriglobia; order Acidiferrales; family UBA7541; genus Palsa-295. The sequence continues at coordinate 32,321 of CAWIIK010000009.1, read as the reverse complement.
TAAATGGGAATACCCGTGGTACGCCGCGTGGGACCTCGGATTCCACTGCGTGACCATGGCCACCATCGACCCCGAGTTCGCCAAGGAGCAGCTGGTCCTTTTCATGCGCGAGTGGTACATGCACCCGAGCGGCAAGGTGCCGGCCTACGAGTGGAATTTCTCGGATGTGAATCCGCCGGTGCAGGCCTGGGCCGCCTGGCGCGTCTACAAAATCGCGGGTCGGATTAGTGGAAAGGACGATCGCCACTTCCTCGAGCGCATCTTTCATAAATTGCTCATCAATTTCACGTGGTGGGTGAATCGCAAGGATCCCGAGGGAAAGAACGTCTTTCAGGGCGGGTTTCTCGGCCTCGACAATATCGGCGTTTTCGACCGCTCGCGGCCGCTCGGCGACGGCAATTTCATCGACCAGTCGGACGGCACCAGTTGGATGGCCGCCTATTGCCTTCACATGCTGGCCATGTCCATCGAACTCGCGCACGAAGATCCCGCCTACGAAGACGTGGCCAGCAAGTTTTTCGAGCACTTCGTTTATATTTCGCAGGCCATGAACGATATGGGTGGAGCGGGCGTGGGCCTCTGGAGCGACGAGGATGGTTTCTACTACGACGTCCTCCATCTCAGCGACGGCCGCCACATTCCGATGAAGGCGCGCTCGATTGTCGGGCTGATTCCGCTTTTCGCGGTGGAAACATTTGAACCCGAGGATCTTGCCAAGTTGCCCTCATTCGCACGCCGCATGCGCTGGTTCCTCGATCACCATCCGGACGTGGGCGAGCACGTGGACATGAGCCGCCACACGGAGCAGGGTCCCCGACTGCTGCTGACGATCGCCAACCGCAAGAAGCTCGAGCGAATCTACCGGTACGTCTTCGACGAAAACGAATTCCTGTCTCCGCACGGCGTCCGCGCGCTTTCGAAATTCCACAAGGATCATCCCTACATGCTCGATTTCGACGGCCACTCTTCGTCCGTCGATTACGAGCCGGGAGAATCCACCAGCAATCTTTTCGGCGGGAATTCCAACTGGCGCGGGCCGGTCTGGTTCCCGATGAACTTTCTGCTGATGGAATCGATACAGCGGGTTCACTACTACTACGGGGATGAGTTTCAGGTGGAATTTCCGACGGGCTCGGGGCAGAAAAAGAATCTATGGGACGCGGCCAGCGAACTCGCGCGCCGCCTTTCGGGGATTTTTCTGCGGCGCGACGGCCGCCGGGCCGTCTACGGCGATGTCCCACTGTTGCAGGACGATCCTTGTTGGCGCGACCACATTCTCTTCTTCGAATATTTTCACGGCGATACGGGCCTCGGCCTCGGCGCCAACCACCAGACGGGCTGGACGGCGCTGGTGGCCAAGCTGCTGGAGCAGAGCGGCGAATAGCTTTCGTTGGCACACCACGGCCCGTGGAGTGTGGGAACTGCCCTGTTTCCGAGGGCGCTTTTTCGTGGGCCGGAAGGGCCACGCTTCCACCGTTTTCGCCTGCGGCGCGGACGCGGCCGGGCCCGGTCGGCGTCACACGCGGAAAAGAGAGAGCAGATTCCTCGCTTCGGGGCGGGCGGAATGACAGTTTTTGTGCGAGGCGCGAAAGCGAGTTGCTGTTTGCGCCGCTACGTTGATTCTACGAGCTCGATTAACGCTTTCTTTTCCTGCGCCGGCACGAGGAAGAAATTCACGCGCGTTCGGTCCGCGCCGGGACGCGTCGCCGGATACACCGGGTCGATTCCGAATTGCGCGCGGAGGATCTCCGTTGCACGATCCACGTCACTCACGTTGACTTCGATTTGTTGGATGCCTTCGCCGAATTTCTGGAGGTATCGCGCGATGGCGCCCGAGCCGTTGGGTGCGCGCGTGGTGAGAATATCGAAGCTGCCAGCGCCGAAATGCAGCTCGAATTCTTTTGCGTCCTGATCGGGAGGCACATCGGCGAGACGCGGCGAGCGATTGGCGGCGCGTATCGCCTCAAAGGTTCTTGGCTGCACCGCGATTCCGACCACGCACCCGCCGGAGCGCACGAGTGCGCGAAACTCGCGATCCTTCATCCATTCGCTTGTGGCGGAAGAAAAGAGCGCGGCGCCTTCGCGATACAACAGCGCGGCGGCGGCGTCGCGTTGTGCGGAGTCGGGATCGGCCAGTTGGCCGATCCAGCGGGCGATGTGGCGAGCTTCGCTCATGCGCCCGCAAGGATTAAGGGGCTACAAACGACGGCGGCAGCGCGTTCGCGTTCGAGAGCGCAATGTATTCCGTCTTGCCGGGCTGAACCGTGACCGGCACATCCCATTTCGGGTGCGCATCTCCGACTTCGGCAGCGACGTTGAGCGAGCTCAGCCAGTAGGTGCCGGGCGGCACGCCGCGCACGACGCCCTGTCCCTGAAGGTCCGTTTGCGTCCGAGCAACGAGATACTTGGATTCGGCCAGATTCAGGCCGCGCTGGCGGACCATGGTGTCGTGTTTGCCGACGATTTCGTTCCATTTCGCGCTCGGGTCGACGTCGGTCAGGTTCCCGTCGATCCCGTCGATACTCTCCGGGTGAGCCTCCATGAAGGCGCGGATGGCCGCCGCGTATTCGTCTTGCAGCCGCTTGTACTTGTCGGGATGCTTCTGCTCATCGGAGGCTTTGAACTTGGGGTCGGGGAAATTCGACGCTTCGTCACCGGCGTTTCTCTCGCGGTAGGCCTTGTAGAATTCGGGGACGTCCATGACGTCCGGCACTTTCAGCTTGTGGATGAAATCCTCGCCCGAAAGAGTGACCCAGTGATTTTTTTTCATCCACGCCTTGAGCTCCTTCGAGACGGTCAGCTTGTCGATGAACCCGTCCATATCGGGCGGCGGGGTGGACGTGCTTACCTCCTTGCAGATTCCCTCGTAACTCTTGCTCAAGAGATAAAGCGGAAATCCGCGCACAGGTTCCTGGAGGCCGTCGGTAGGCGTAGCCTGCGCGACAAATTCGATCGACCCATTTTGCGGGGACGCCGGCAGGACGAACGCCAGCGCGACCGCGGAGAGCAGAAGTCCCAGCTGAAATTGTCTTTTCATGCCGCTCATCGTAGCAGAAGCAACATCGCCATCGGAGGGCGTGGGTCTAGTTGGTTACCTCTGCGTGGGAAACTCCGGCGGACAAAATCGAGGACGCGAGGACAGATCCGCGCGAGGCGGGGTCAAAACAGCTGGAATTCGACTTCGATAATCTCCCGCACCGCCGCGGGCTTTCCGTCCGGGCCGCGCGCCGGCGTGAGCCGCCACGTGCGCACCGCCTCCATCGCCTTCTCGTCGAGCCCGAAACCAAGGCCCTTGGCGACGTGCACGTCCGTCACGCGACCGTCCGCCGTCACGATCGCCACCAGCTCGACCATGCCCTGCACCTTCACCTTCATCGCAGCGTCGCTATAGTCGGCCCGGGGACAATAGAGGCACGATGGCACGCCGTAGCCGCCTGTTCCCGCGCTCGGAAACCCGCCGCCGACGCCATATTGCTGCCCCGGCCCCATTCCGTTGCCGTTTCCGTTTCCGAGGCCGTTGCCGCGGCCATTGCCCATCGAATCGTTGTTGGTCTTGCCCAGCGGATCGCCCCAGTTGTTCATGTTGTTGTTGGGCAGGACGATATTCGGATTACCGAGAATCGTAGGGGTAATGGCGATCTCAGGATGCAACGGCGGGTGCACCAGTGGCCGCGAGATTTGCGTGTAGGAGAACTTCGGCGCTTGTCCCTTTGCCGCCGGCGCCAGATCGTGCTGGCCGCCACCGCCGCCCGCCCGCTTCGCCGCTGGCTTGAGGATGTGAATATAGGGCGAAATGGTGGTGTCGGTCATCTCCATGTCGCTGGCCTTCGTGGTGGGCGGCGAGAGCCACTCGGGTAGCAGCAGGGGCAGCAGAACGATCAGCGCAATCGCAACCACGTGGACGAGTATCGAAACCAACTGCACCTTCGAATATTGCTTGTTCTTCGTCCAGATTTCCGGCACTGCAATCGGCTGGCTCGTGGTCTTGAGCGGCGGCAGCTTCGGCGGAGAGATGAGATCGCAAATGTTTCGCCAGAGGCTGGGCTCTTCGTTCCAGTCTACCAGCAGATCGGATTTCACGCGGCCGCGCGGCCCGGAGCGGAAGAATTCCTTGATGTTGCCGCCGAATCCCGCGCCCCATTCCGGCATGTCAAACGAAGTCGGCGCCCCCGGACGCACTTTTGCGGGACGCTCCGTGAGGAAGTCCTTGAGGTTTGAAAGCAGGCTTTTCAGGGAAGACCCGTGCGCCACCGGCGCGGCCGCCTGCCCAAGCCGCAGCGTCGGCTCGCTGGTCGAGCGACCCGCTTCATCGAGTCTCGCGCCAAAGTCTGACATGTAGGCTGCCTCACCCCCGTCCCGCCGGATACAGAAGTTAGACGCTTATTCGCGGAAAAGGATGTCTCGGCTCGCGCACGGCTGACACGCTTCCGGTTTCATTGTAACATACGACGGATGACTCGAAATTTGGGTTTCCACCGCGCCATCTTGTGATACAGGAAGTCGTGCCGGCGCCAGAATAAAGTATTTGGAATCGCCGGGCTGCATGGAAAACGAAAGGCTCTCGGCTCCCCAGGATGGCCAAAACCATCGACCTGAAAAGCACACTGAATCTGCCCAAGACTGACTTCCCCATGAAGGCGCGCCTGCCCGAGCGCGAGCCTGAACAACTAGCCGCCTGGGAGCAAGCCGGACTCTACCGGCGCATTCTCGAATCGCGCGGGGGCGCGCCGCTGTTTGTGCTGCACGACGGACCGCCCTATCCCACGGGCGAAATCCACCTGGGCACCGGGCTCAACAAAGTGCTCAAGGACATGATCGTCAAGTCGAAGACGATGTCCGGGTTCCGTTCGCCTTATATTCCCGGCTGGGACTGCCATGGCCTGCCCATCGAGACGCAGGTTGAAAAAAAGCTTGGGGGCAAGACCACAAAAGTCGACGCCGCGCAGTTCCGCCGCATGTGCCGCGAATTCGCCGCCGGTTACGTCGAGATTCACAAACGCGAATTCCGCAGGCTCGGCATCTTCGGCCAGTGGGACAAGCCTTACCTGACGATGGATCCTTCGATGGAGGCTTCGATCGCAGGGGCTTTCCTCGATTTCCTCGAGAAGGGCTACGTCTATCGCGGGCTGAAGCCGGTCTATTGGTGCCTATACGATCGCACCGCGCTCGCCGAGGCGGAAGTCGAGTATGACGACGACACGAGCCCGTCCATTTGGGTACGGTATCAACGCACACCGACTCACGTTGAGGGACTTCCAGGTGCCGACCGCCTTTACGCGGTTGTGTGGACTACTACACCGTGGACGTTGCCGGCAAGCAAGGCGCTGGCGTTCGGTCGCGACATCTCTTACTCGATCGTGGAAGATGACAAAGGTGACCTGTACCTTCTGGCATCGGCTTTGATGGAGAGGGTTGCAGCAGCGACTGGGCTTCGGTTCAATCCGTCTACGATACGGGAGGTGCCTGGAACTTTCCTGGTCGGTTCCACGTTCAAACATCCGTTTTTAGAAACTGCTCCTCTGCCGGCTGTGCTAGCGGATCACGTCACACTGGAGCAAGGCAGCGGAATCGTTCACACGGCGCCGGGACATGGAGTCGAGGACTATCGCACCGGCCAAGAGTACGGACTCGAGGTCTACGCACCGCTCGACGACGACGGCCGCTTCGTCGAAGGCCTGCCCGAATACAAAGGCAAGACCGTCTGGGAAGCGAATCCCGCCATCGTCGACCTGCTAAGGAAGCGAGGCACACTGCTCGCGGAGCAGAAAATCACGCACAGCTACCCGCACTGCTGGCGCTGCCACAATCCTGTGATCTTCCGCGCCACCGAGCAGTGGTTCATTCAAATGGACGCGGGCTCTGCGACGGTTCCTGCGCCGAAAGCGCCGCCGCTGCGCGCGACGGCGCTTAAGGAAATCGAGAAAGTGAAATGGCTTCCCGAGTGGGGACGCGACCGCATGCGCGGCATGATCGCGGACCGGCCGGATTGGACCATCTCCCGCCAGCGATTCTGGGGCGTACCGATCATCGTATTCTATTGCGAGGCCTGCGGCAAACGGCTCGAGGATTTCCGCGCGCTGCGTCACGTGCTGACCTTTTTCGAGCGCGAAGGTTCGGACGCCTGGTACACGCACACGACAGAAGAACTTCTTCCGCCCGGCACCCAGTGCGCGTGCGGCGCGTCTGCGAAATGGCGCAAGGAAAACGACATTCTCGATGTCTGGTTCGAGTCCGGCTCGACCCATCTTTCCGTGCTTACCGAGGCTAACGGACTGCACTGGCCCGCGCAGGTGTATCTCGAAGGCCCGGACCAATTCCGCGGATGGTTCCAAAGCTCGCTGCTGGTCGGGATCGGGACGCGCGGCGGCGCGCCGTACGAACAGGTGGTGACGCACGGCTGGACGCTCGACGAAAACGGCAAGCCGATGTCGAAGTCGGAAGGCAACGCGCTTTATCCGAAGGAAATCGTCGATAAATGGGGCGCGGATTTATTGCGGCTATGGGTCGTCTCGCAGGACTACACGGCGGACATGCGCAATTCGCCTGCGATGATGACGCAACTATCCGAGGCCTATCGCAAAATTCGCAATACGTTTCGGTTCGCGCTCTCGAATCTTTTCGATTTCGATCCCGCACGCGACGCGCTCGCCGACGCCGACCTCTGGGAAATGGACGCCTGGATGCTGCGCCGCACCGCGCAGCTCGTTCGCGAGTGCCGCGAGTGGTACGCGAATTTCGAATTCCATCGCATTTACCACGCGCTGCACGATTTCTGCACGGTCGATCTCAGCGCTTTCTATTTCGACGTGCTGAAGGATCGCCTGTACACGTTCGCGCCGAAGAATCGCGGCCGCCGCTCCGCGCAAACGGCCGTCTATCGCATCGCGAGCGCTCTGGTCCGCCTCATCGCGCCCGTTCTCGTCTTCACGTCCGAGGAAGTTTGGAAGCATCTGCCGAGTCGTGCGTCCGATCCCGAGAGCGTCCATATGGCGCTATTTCCGTCGGGGGAAGAACTCGAGCGCGTCCTCGATTCCAAGCACGCCGCTAGCTGGGAAAAGTTGCTGGCAGTACGTGAAGCCGTGCTGAAAGCACTTGAGCCCGCTCGCGCCGAAAAGATGATCTCCAGTGGCCTGGAGGCGCGAGTCAGACTGAGGGTGGGAGGCGATTTGGCTCAGCTTTTGAAGAAATACGAGAAGTTTCTCCCCGGGTTCTTCATCGTTTCTCAGGTTGAAATTGAGGATCTCAATTTCGCCTTGGCCTCCTCCGTTCCCGACGGCATTGAGATGATATTTGTGGGGAAAGCTGATGGCTCGAAATGCGTGCGTTGCTGGAACTACTCGACGCACGTCGGCGAGAGCGCCGATTACCCGACGTTCTGCGAACGCTGCGTCGCCGCGCTGAATGAAATCGAAGGCGACGGCGGCGTTCTCACGGGAAGCACGAAATCCTGATGTCGTCGGCTTCACGTTCGGCCTGGCCTCTGGTTCTTCTTGCTCTCGCCGTTCTCGCCATCGACCAGGCCTCGAAATTTGCGGTTGACCGGATGATGCCGCCCGGCTCGTCCCGCGTGATCATTCCCGGCATGCTGAATCTGATTCACACGAGCAATCCGGGCGTCGCTTTTGGCCTCTTCGCGGATTCGGACATGCCCTGGCGCGCGCCGCTTCTCATCGTTTTCTCCGCCGCTGTGATCGGGCTGATCGTCTGGCTGCTCGTCACGGGACGCGCGGGCGGCTGGCCGGGCCGCAGCGGGATGACGCTGATCCTCGGCGGCGCCGTGGGCAACGTGCTCGACCGCGTGCTGCACCACACCGTTACCGACTTCATCGATTTCTACATCGGCACGCACCACTGGTACACTTTCAACTTGGCGGATTCCGCGATCGTCGTCGGCGCGGGCCTCGTGATCCTCGAACTCCTGCGCGATTGGCGGCATCCTACGCACGAGCGCGCATAACATGCATCCAGTTCTCTTCCAAGTTGGCCCCTTCACGATCTACACCTACGGTGTCCTGGCCGCGGTCGGATTCCTGCTGGGCCTCTGGTGGGCCTACCGGCAGGCGCCGCGCGCGGGCCTCGACCCTCGGGTGATCTGGAATCTCGGCGTCTACGGCATCCTCGTCGCGCTGGTGTGCTCGAAGCTTTGGTACATCGTCAGCATGTGGGACTACTTCATCGCCAATCCGCGCGACATTTTCAGCCTCCAGACGTTTCAATCCGCCGGAACATTTTACGGAGGCGTGGTCGGCGGAATTCTCTGGGTGCTTTTCTACGCGCGCCTGCGCAAACTGCCGCTGCTCGGCGTGCTCGATCTTTGCGCCGCTCCGGTGGCGCTCGGCCACTCGATCGGGCGCGTGGGCTGCTTCGTCGCCGGGTGCTGCTACGGCAAGCCGACTTCGCTGCCCTGGGGCGTGACGTTCACGAGTCCCATCGCGGCGCGTATTTCCGGCACTCCGCTGCATATCTCGCTGCATCCGACGCAGCTTTATGAGGCGGGCGCGGAATTCATCAATTTCATCCTTCTGGTTTGGCTCGGCACGCGCCAGCGCTTCTCCGGCCAACTGCTCGGCGCTTATTTCATCCTCTACGGATGCGAGCGCGGCTCGATCGAATTCCTGCGCGACGATCCCGGGCGCACCCTGATGTTCCACGGCTCCGTTTCGCTGATGCAGCTTGTCAGCGTCGGACTTGTCCTCACCGGAGCGTTCCTCTGGTGGCGCGGCCTCCGCGGCGAAGCGCCCATCTCGCGCGAGCCTGCGCGCGCCGCCAGCCGCTGATCATCATGCCGCCGCGCACGAAATTTTGTCTAGTTGTGGCGCGAGAGATCGTGCGAAGGTCGCGAGGAATCGCGTGTGGCGCCGAGTTTCGCAAACCACACCGCGAAGCAAGCTTCGCGGCACAAAGGGCCGGAGCTAGCTCCCGCACTCCACAAGCTGCAGGGCGAAAACGCTGGACCGCGCCGACTCGCCGCGGTGGATCAAGGTTTGAAGGCAGCGCCGCGGCCTTCAGCGCGGCATTCTCCGCGTGAAATCCGCCGCCCATAGCGAATTTGTAGTCGGCGGGGAAGATGCGGGGCAGCGGCTCGACCGCTTTCTCGTCTCGCAACTTCCTGCACTCAGCCGCGCCCGCATCCAGTCGCTGATGGACGAGGGGCGCGTGCAGGTCGACGGCGCCTCGCGGCGCGCCTCGCATCGGGTCGCGGCCGGCGAACACGTCACGGTCGAGATTCCGGCTCCGCCGCCCGCCGGCGTGGAAGCCGAGCCCATTGCGCTCGATGTGCTCTACGAAGATGCGGACGTCGCCGTCGTCAACAAGCCCGCCGGAATGATCGTGCATCCCGGCGCAGGCGCGAACGCAGGCACGCTCGTTGCCGCGCTTCTGCACCGATTTGGCAGCGAGGGGCTATCGACCATTGGGGGGCCGCTGCGGCCCGGGATCGTCCATCGTCTTGACAAGGATACTTCCGGTGCGATCGTCATCGCGCGCACGGACGAGGCGCACCGCAAGCTTGTCGAGGATTTTCAGGACCGCCTCGTGCAGAAAACCTACGTCGCGTTGCTGCACGGAAAAATCAAAGGCGATGCGGGCACCGTCGATCTGCCCGTTTCGCGCGATCTGCGCCGCCGCTCGCGGATGACGGCCCGGCGCCGCGAAGGACGCGCTGCCCGCACCGATTGGCGCGCGCGCCTGCGCGTTGGCGCTTTCACGTTCATCGAGGCCGATCTTCGCACCGGCCGCACGCACCAGATTCGCGTGCATTTTTCGGCGCTCGGATGTCCCGTCGTCGGCGACACGCTCTACGGCGCGCCCCGCCAGGAACGCGTCGATTCGCAGCTTCTCGCACCGCTCGGAAGGAATTTTCTTCACGCTGCCCGCGTCGCCTTCGATCACCCGCGCACCGCCAGGCGCATCGAAATTCGCGCGCCGCTGCCTGCCGAGCTTCGCGACTACCTCGCCGCGCTCGGCCGCGCCGCCAAAAGCGATCCGGTGTCGGTTGACGCTCTCCTGCGCGAGTACCTATAATCGGTCGTGTGAAGTCCCGCACGGCCACACGCGTAGCCGCATTTCGCCTGATATTTGGATGGCCCGCTCTCCTAGCGCTCGCCGCGCTTGCGCTTTTCGCCGTTCGCGCGCAGGGCCAGCAATCTCCGCCTGCTCCCGCTGCCACGCCCGCGCCGCCGGCAGCGGCTTCGCCTTCGCAGGAGACTCCAGTCCCGCAGTCGCCTTCGAATGAGCCTCCGATCAGGGTTACCACCGGCCTCGTCCATCTCGTCGTTACCGTGATGGATCATCACCACAATTTCATCACCGACCTCGACCGCAGTGATTTCACCGTCCTCGAAAACGGCACGCCGCAGCAAATCCGCTTTTTCGGCAGCGAGACCGATCTCCCGCTCCGCATTGGCGTTCTGCTCGATACGTCCAACAGCATCCGCCCGCGCCTCCAATTCGAAAAGGATGCGGCCACCGATTTCCTGTCGAAGGTGATCCGTCGCGAGAAGGACATGGCGTTCCTGATGACGTTCGACAACGAGCCGCAGATCATTCAGGACTACACCGACGATTTTTCGCTTCTGCAGTCCGCGATCGACGAACAGCGCGCCGGCGGCGGCACGGCGCTGAACGACGCCATCGTGATGGCTTCGCAAAAACTCGCCCATGCCCCGCTGCCGAAAAGCGGGGAATCGGAAATTCGCCGCGTGATCATCATCATCAGCGACGGCAACGACAATTTGAGCGATCACGCCCTCAGCGACGCGATCGACGCCGCGATTCGCTCCGAGGCCTCCATCTTCGCCGTCAGCACCAACACCGATTGGCTCTCGGTCGATGATGCGAGCCACCCCAAGAAATACAATCTCGATCCCGGCGACAAGATTCTACAGAACTTCGCCGATCAGACCGGGGGCCAGGCGTTCTTTCCCTACCGCATCGACGATCTGGCCCAATCGTTTCTCGATATCGGCACCGAGTTGCGCAGCCAGTATTTCATCGCTTATTCGCCGTCGGGCCCGGCTCCGAGAGGCGAGTACCGCAAAATCGAGGTCGAGACCGACCGCAAGGGCCTCAGCGTGCGCACGCGGAAGGGCTATTACGCCGTTGCCCCCTCTGCGGGCGATCCGTCCCCTCAGTCGCAGTAGACAGCGCCACGGCCTAAGAAGTTCGCGTGAGATTTGAATGCCCGCCGTCCCGGCGCCGAGATTCCTCAGGCCTCGCCACGACGCTCGATTTTCGCGCGAGACGGGGCGGATCGGCGCGAAGCAAGCTACCCGGCCTTCGGAATGACAGTTGAACTTACAGGTCAGCTGGCGGGCGCGTAATATCCTTTGCGCGCGAGGATCTTCAGGTCGGGACGATCCACCTCAACCTTGATTCTGCGGAACGTGCCGTCGTGCTTCGGATTCGCGGGATAGTAGCCGAGCACATACTGCGAGCGCAGCTCTTGCGAAATTTCGTCGAACGCTTTCTCCAATCCGTTGTCGTTTCGTACGTTGATCACGCGGCCGCCCGTGTCGGAAGTCATTCTCGCCGCGACTCCTGGTCCGTATCCTTCCGTCTCGCTGGGGTCGGTGATCAGAATCACGTGGATCACGGCGTCGGCGCGTTGCGCGGCCTCAACGGCCTCACCTAGGCTCAGCTTGCTACCCGTGTCCTCCGCGTCCGTCATCAGAACAATCGCTTTGCGTCCCGCCTCATTCGCCAGTTCGTCGTGGCACGCCAGATAGATCGCATCGTAGAGATCGGTCCCGCCGCCTTGCGACGGAATCGTTCCGCCGGTGCCGCCGATTCCGGCCGCGTCCACGTTGATGGTGGCGCGATGGATGGCGCGATCGAGCACCGAGGGATCCTCGGTGAAATCCGCGAGCAGGTTGATGTCGGTATCGAACGTGATCACGAGCGCCTCGTCCCTCTTGCGCAGCACTTCCCGCACGAATCGCGACGCCGCATCCTGCTCCGCCACGAGGATGTTGTGCATGCTGTAGCTCGTGTCCATCAGCAGCGCCAGCGTGATGGGCAAGTTCACTTCTTTGCTGAAGTAGCTGACCTTCTGCTGCACGTTGTCTTCATAGATCCTGAAATCGTCTTTAGTCAGGTCGGTGACGATTTCGTTGTGGTGGTCGCGGACTGTGGCGAACACGTTGACGACCGTCGTGGCCACCTGCAGGGGTTGCGAAGATTGGGGCAGCTCCGTTTGGTTCTGCTCTGCTTGCGGTGGAATATCGTCCCGCGACGTGCCCATCGGCCCTGGCGGCGCTTCCTCTTGTCCTCCTGCGAACGCCCGGCCCGGCGCGGCGGCCGCGCGCGATGCGATCGTGCTCGCCACCGGATACGCGCCGATAGCAAGCGTGAGAATTCCTGCCGCGAGGCTGGTCAGCCGCATTGTGGAATCTCCTTGGCGAACGGTTTAAACTGGTACGATGCTGCGACGACGCTGCCGGATGTTCGGCCGGGTTTCAGGTACATGGCCTGCGGGCGGAATCGAGATCCCTTGATGATTCGAAAAATCCTCTTACCGGCCATCGTCCTGCTGCTCGGTGTTTCCAGCGGTGCGCAATCCGAGCAGAATCCGCCCGTGGCCCCTACGCTCGGCGCGCCTGCCGCGCGGCAAAGCGCGCCACCCCAGCGGCCACCGTCGATCATCCAAGTCACGCGTGCAGTCATCGTTCCCGTCACCGTGAAAGATTCCAGCGGCCAACTCGTCGGGGGCCTCGAGAAAGACGACTTCCATCTCTTCTCCGACGGCGTCCAGCAAAAAATCGCGGGGTTCTCGTCGGACGCCATTCCACTATCAACCGTCGTTCTCATCGATAACGATCTCCCGGATCGCGCCGTCGGTCAGGTGCAAAAGAGCCTTGAGGCGATCGCCGGTGGATTCGGCCCGAGCGACGAAGTGGCTCTCGTCACCTACGACCAGTATCCGAATCTGGTCTTCGACTTCTCGACGAACAACGATCAACTCTTCACCCAGCTCAAGCGCCTGGAACTCGGCTCGCATCCCACGCAGGTCAATTCCGATCCCACCAATGTGGGTCCCTTCATCAACGGCCAGCCTGTCCCTACCGCGACCGGCATGCCTCAGCACGGATCCAAGCGCGGCAAGACCACAGATTCCCTGGACGATGCGATCTATGCAGCCGGCGAAATGCTTCGTTCACGCCCGCGCGATCGCCGCAAGATTATCTTCCTGATCTCCGATGGGAGCAATTCCAACAACAATCATCACACGTTTGATGAAACATTGCGCATGCTTCTTGAAGCCGACGTCTCCGTGTACTCGATTTCGGTCACGCGCTCGGTGCCGTTCGGGCGTTCCATCGCGCAGCACGGCATCGCCGAGATCGACAAATACTGGAACCAGACCGGCGGCGACGCGTTCTTCTCCTCGAAGGACGCCGATCTCGAGCGCCTCTACTCCGACGTCACCGAGGAAGCCCGCAACGAATACACGCTCACCTTCTATCCTCCCGCGGAAGCGAGCGGCGCCAGGGATTTTCATTCGATCGAAGTGCGCGTCGAGCGTCCGGGCCTGAACGTGACCGCGCGCTCGGGCTACTATCAGAGCGCGATTGCGACCGGGCGCTGAACGCGTCGGGTGGGAAAATTCCGGCGGCGCATTGGCAGGAAAACTCTCCGGCGGGGCAGCACCTCGCGCGGGTTTTTTCTTCTTGACTTCATTCGTGGCGGCCTTTATAGATGAATGAGCGAGTTGAGTTGCGACGTTAATTTCGGCGCGCTTTCTCGCAGGGAGAGCGTTCCAGGCAGTCATGCGCGGAACCGATCCGGGCTTCCGGTTTGAACGAAGCCTCTGAGAAACAAGAAACGGGGCAGCTACAAGCTGCCCCGTTTCTTTTGGCGGGGCGTATTTCGCTGATGCGCGCGACGCGGGAAGAAAAGCTGTTACCGCCGGGACGCAGAGGACCCAAGAGAAGAGAACATCTCTACGGTGCGACGGGACGGATCGTTACCAGCGTTTCGTGCGCCGGGCAGATCGGCTTGTAATCGCAATATCCGCACGCGAAGCTCGGCTTCGCCGCAAACTCTCCGGCACGAATCAAGTCAGCCACTTCCGTAATTTTCTGCTTCGTCGCCGCAAGCGCTTTCTCGTCTCGCGTGGTCGCCACTGCTTCGTTGTTCACGAGATTGTAGAAAACCAGCCGCGAAGGCTCGAGGTCCAGCACCTCGCGCGCCGCGAGCGCGTAGATGCCGAGCTGAAGATCGGCCGCCGCTTTCTTCGCGTCTCGCACTCGTCCCGTTTTGTAGTCGATGATCTCCGCTTCGCCTTTGCCGGCGCGATTCACCTGGTCCATGCGCCCCGTCACCACCACGTCGCGCTCGAGCGACAGCTCGAACGGCTTCTCCTGAAACAGCACGTCGGCGGGCGCCGCGATGTAACTGTGGTAGAACGCCTCCAGCTGCTCGCGCCCCGCCTTGCGGTATTCCTCTTCCTGGTATTCGTCCGGGAATCCTGCGGAGGTCCACACACGCTCGAAGATCGCCCACATCTCTTCGAGTGGCACTGCCTTCCCGCGCTTGCGCACCTCGCCGACGAATTCCTTGATCGTCGTGTGCATCATATTTCCGAATTGCGTTTGCGGCTGCGGGCCGCCGCGAATGCCCCACGAGTACCGGAAGAGGTATCGCATCGGGCAGTTTTCGTATGTCGCGATGGCCGATGCGCTCAGCTGCAGCGGCTCGGGCCGCGGCGGATGAAACGCCTTGGCCCACAGCGCGATCCGCGAATAGGCCTTCGAGTTTTCCCGCAGCGAACGAAACAGCGGCGCCGGATCGGGCGCGGCCAGTTCCAGTTCGTTTGCATTTTCCTCTTCGGCCGGCACCACGACCTTCGGCGCCGATTGCGCCGTGTCCATTTTCTGGATTTTCGGATCGCGCAAGAAGTCTTCGAGGAACAGCGAGGCCTTTTTTCGCTTGTTGACGATCGTAGAAAGCGTGAGCCGCTGCTGCGCTCGCGTCACGGCGACGTAGAACAATCGCCGCTCCTCCTGAATCTGAAAATCGCCTTTTGGCAGCTCCTCTCTCATGAGCTCGACCGGAAACTCGAATACGGGGCGCCGCACGCCGGAAGGGAAATCGTTTCGGCTGAGCCGCAGGATGAAAACGTGCGGAAACTCGAGCCCCTTCGCGGCGTGGACACTCATCAGCTGCACGGCGTCGTCCGCGATCTCTTCCTCGATGCAGATGTCGCCGTCGAGCTCGTTGAAATATCCGAGGTATTCGATGAAATCGCGAAGCCGTTTGTTCTCGCTTTTGCGCTCCCACTCCTTCACGAATTCCGCGAGCCGGTCGACGTACTGCCGGTCGGATTCCGAAGGCGCCAGCTCGAGGGTCGCGATCAATTCATTCAGCAGTTCCGGCGCCGTCTTTTTTCGCGCGTTCTGCCGCAGCCGCTGCATCGTCTCGACGAGCTCGCCGAGCTTCGGTTTTTCTTCCTTCGCCGCTTCGACTGCGTCCCAGAGCGCACCTCGCGGGCGGTTTTTGTCCGCGCGCTCCGCGAGGCGCAGCAGGTCGCGCGGCTTGAGCGCCCAATACGGCGCGGCGAGCACGCGGGCGCACACCACGTTGTCGGCGGGCAGGGCGATCAGCCGGAGCCAGGCGAGGAGGTCGCGCACCAGCGTGTTGCCCAGGATCGACGCCCTGCGAATCACGAACGGAATCCGGCGGCGGCGCAGCGCGTCGACCAACTGCGCGCGGTGCACGTGCTTGCGGTAGAGGACGGCAAAGCTTTTCCAGTGCGCGCCCGCATCGTGCAGCCGCTGGATTTCGGACGCAACCCAGTGCGCCTCTTCGTCGTAGGTGGCGAACTCTACGACGCGGATTTTTTCGCCCTCGGGATTGTCCGTCGTGAGATTTTTCGGCGGCAGCAGCGGGGAGCGTTCGTTGTTCGCGATCATCTCGCCCGCCACGCGTAGAATTCGCCGCGTCGAACGGTAATTCTGCGAGAGCGAGACGAAATGATCCTTTGCATGGGAATCCGCTTTCGCACCGGACTGCAAATCGCTTGCGCCGCAGAATTTCTTGAGGAAAATCGTGAAGCTGCCGAAGGACGCGCCGCGGAAGCGGTAGATGGCCTGGTCGTGGTCGCCTACCGCGACGATATTTTTGTGGCCACCCGCGAGCAGCCAGAGCAGCTCGAGCTGCGCGATGTTGGTGTCCTGAAATTCGTCGACCAGGATGTATTTGTACTGCTCGCGCATGCGGCCGAGCAGCTCGGCGTCCGTGCGCAACAGCTCGACCGCCTGCAGGAGTTGCGCGCCGAAGGTGTGCAGGTTCCGCTCGCGCAACAGGCGCTCGCTTACGCGGTAGACGCGGGCCAGTTCTTCCTGCTTGGCGATTTCTTCTTCGGCGATCACCCGCGCGTCAGGCTCGAGAGACGATTTCTGCCTTTCGTATTCGCCGCGCAGCTTGTCGACGTGCTGCTGGTAGTCGTCGGGCGTGACCAACTCGTCTTGGCAGCGCGAGAAAAATGTTTGGAAGTCGCGGAGGAATTCCGCGGGATCGGCGAGCCGCCGGAAAATCTTGAGGTCGAGTTCGGCGATATTGCGCCGCAGCAGGATGCGGTGATCGATGTCGTCGAGCGGCTGGATCTCGGGATTCGCCTCGCGCAGGATTTTCTCGAGGCAGAATGAATGGAAGGTGCTGAGCCACACGTCCTTGGCCCGATCGTTCCCCGCGGCTTTCATCACGCGGTGCTTCATCTCGGCCGCGGCTTTGTCGGTGAAGGTGAGCGCGAGAATGTTTTCGCCGGCGAGCTCGGGATTGGACGCGAGCAGGGTGGCGATGCGTTCGGTGATCACGCGCGTCTTTCCGGTGCCCGCACCCGCCATCACGAGTAGCGGTCCTTCGCCGTGGTCGACGGCCGCGCGCTGCTCGCGGTTCAGCGGGAAGCCGGAGCCGGTGGCGGTGCGCTCCTTCGGACTTGTGGTCGTGGCCATGCGCAGGAAAGAGCCATCTTAGCAGATTTCCTCTAGGCGAATATAAGGCGAATATGGGCTCCCGGATCGCCGATAAGGGGAACGCCGAAAGACCCCCACGCGGAAAAGCGGGTGAGCTGCATAGATTCAGGGGCACCGGAAAAACTACAAAGGCAAGAGCAGATCCCTCGTCGGCCAGAAGGTGGCCTCTGTCTTGATGATAGCGCTGGGCGGAGTTGTGCGCGACTCGCCAGGTTTGGGCGTCTGTCCGGGGCGAAAATCGGCGCGGCGCTGGCAAATTGCTCCTCCCCCGGACGCTGCCGCCGCTAGAATACCGGGATGACGCACTGGTTTCCGATTGAGACGCCGCGGCTGCTGCTGCGCGAATTTCGTCCTGAGGACGAGCTCGACATCCACGAATATGCGTCCGACCCCGAAGTCGTGCGGCTGCTGATCTGGGGGCCGAACACGCGCGAGCTGACGCGCGCCTTCCTCGAGCGGACCCTTGAAGAGCAGAAAGAGTGGCCGCGCAATTCGGTAGGGCTCGCGATCGAGCTGAAGGACGAAGGGCGCGCGATCGGGTCGATCGGGCTGCGCATCAAGGACGAACGCAATCGCGCGGCCGACATCGGGTACGTCCTCGCGCGTCGGTACTGGGGATGCGGATACATGCCCGAAGCCGCGCACGCGATCGTCGACGCGGCGTTTCGCCGCGCCGGGCTTCATCGCGTGTGGGCCACGTGCGATCCGCGGAATCGCGCATCGTATCGCGTGATGGAAAAAATCGGGATGCGGCGCGAAGCCCACTTCCGAAAAAACGTCTACGAGAAAAACGAGTGGCGCGATTCGTACTTGTACGCCGTCCTCGCGGAAGAGTGGCCGGCGACGTCAAGCTAACGAAGCGGCAACCGTCCGCGGCGGATCAATCAGAATTGTACGATCTAGGTGGCAGCAGGAACTGAATCCCGAAATAACCGACGAAATAGGACTGATCGCTGCGGGTGGGTTCGAGGCTGCGTCCGGCCATGAGGAGCAGGATCACCGGGCTATGGATTTTGTAGCGAGCACCGAAGTCGATCGTGGGCTCGCCGTCGAAAGGATGGAAGGTACCCTGGGAATAGAGCTCCATGTCCATTTCGAGTTTGGAAGTGAAATCGTGGCCGAGGACGAGGCCGGAGATCCAGCCGTCCGGTCCTTTGTGGACAAACTGATAGCCGATTTCGTAGTTCACATCGACCGGACCAAATTTCTTCGCGAATTCGAACGGCAACAGGAAGGAGTCGGTCGCGGATGTGATCCCGCGGCGGACGGCGCTACCGGGATTGTTGAGGAAAAACTGAGGGAAAACCGAGATGGAGAGGCCAGAGTCTCCGGCGCCGTAGAAACGCCATTTGACGCCGGGATTGGACTGGCCCAGGCCGAATTTGGTCGCGGGGGAGGGATTTTGAACGCGCAACCAGGCATTTTCGTAAGTGAGCTGGATGCGATCGCCGATCCCGAAGTTAATGTCGGCGTCAGGGATGTGCGAGACGGAGTTATTGCTGTAGAAAAAAGGCATGTAGCCGAAATTGATTTCCCAGTTGAGATTGCCGGGCGTGCCTGGATCATTGGTGTAGTAGGGCGGACCGCCTTGGGCGAGTGCAGAGGGGGCGGCGAAGAAAACAAAGAAAAGTGTGGAGAGGGCAAGCCTGCGCAAGAGGAAACTCAGGGTTTGCACGAGCAAACCCTGAAAACCCGGTCGGGCGCCAGCGGCAGAGAGCAGAAAGAATGGGGCCATAGGACGTCAACGGAGCCAGAAAGGATCAAGGAGCGCTCCATGCGCCTCGATTTCGAGAACGGCGTCGCGAGAATTCTACAGCACAGAGGAGGCGGTGAGGAAGGATGGCAGAAGCGTGGACTCTCCGTTGCGTTCAGTCCTGGAGGTCGTGATGGGGAGGGAGTGTACAAGTCAAGACAATCAGCGGCTCCGCTTGGTTTTTCTCGCCTATAGTAAAATCATCGTGTCGCTGCCGTGTGGCAGGATCGCAACAATCGCGTGACTCTGGGCGGATACCAAATACGATCGAAGGTTCTGGCGACGAAATGAGAAGGCGATGAGTGGGCCGCGACGTGCGCTCGGCCCACTCGGCATCGGGACTTAGTCGGCGCTGGGCGGCCGGCTAACGCTTTGAGGCTTGCATCTGTGCATTGCCGGCGGCGCTCAGCAGAAGCTGGGTGCCGCCATCGAGGTGCACGTTGCGACTGGTGGACGTAATCAGCGAGCCCTGCGTTGCGCTGGACGCCGACGAAGCCAAGCTCAACCCCTGCATGTTGAAGACGCCCTGGCTGTTCGAGGTGAGCTGACCGGCGGAGTTGAGACCGCCCACGGCGCCGCGCGATGCGCTGCCGGCCACGTTTGCGGACGAACCAACCGTGCCGCCCACAGTGCCGCCCACGTTGCCCACCGGCTCGGCGACGGCTCTAGTCGCCCCTCCAACGGATGAAGTAGCTCCGCCGACGACTCCCAGCGCGCCCCCGCCCCCGCCGACAGGACCGCCTCGCGGCATTCCGGCTCCGCCGCCCGCCATGCCGAGACCCGCCCCTCCGCCGGCCATGGAGTCACCGCCGAGTCCGAGATTATCTCCGGGGTCCGCCATCGAGGTAGCGCTCTGCTCGGCGGCCATCGCCTGGATCGTGGCATTCATCGGGACCCGGCGGCCGTTCTTCAGGACCGCTTGATCGAACACGATGCCGAGATCCGATTCCGACTGCTGCTTCGAGCGCGCCTGCGCCTGGGTGACATGTCCGACCAGCTCGGTGCCCTTCGGGAGCATCGTTCCGTCGGGCGCTCTCGAAGCGCGCGTGGTTCGCGCCCGGACAGGGTCTCCGGGCTTATTCTTCTTCGCGTCGACCGGATGAAGGAGGGCGGCATTCATGCTCGAATTGGCTGCCGACGAGGCATAGCCGTGCGAATTGCTTGCGGCCGCCGAATTCACCGCGCTGTTACTCACGTTCGCGCCGCTCTTGTTGGCGCTTGCGGAAGTGCTATCGGCGGCAGAGGAACCGGCTTGGCTACCGTTGTGCTGCGCCGAGGCAGCTGCGGAAGAACCGTTCCCAGCCTGGACGCCGCTTGACCGGCTTGCGTCCACGGATGTGCCGCTCTCCGACGATGCGCCGGCTTGCGTTCCCGATTGCGACTGGCCTTGGGCGTACGCGCCTCCGGCGGATAAGATTCCCGCGAGAATAAAGAAAGTGACTCGTTTCATGGGCTCTCTCCTTTTGCCTGACTCACGTGTTCCTCGTGCTTGGGCCGAACGAACTGCTGTCCGAAGTAACGAAGCAAAATGCTGGGGATATTTTGCTATATAGCTGTTTGAGGCGAAGTACCAACGGGAGGGTTGCGTCTCGAAACACTAAATACAATTGTCACTGTAGGCGGAAAATGTCAGGCGAAAGTGGGTGTTTCTCTTCGTGATGATAGCTCTGAGTTTATAAACCCGAGCGGCTTCGCGCGGCGCCGAGCCTGACGAAGCTTTCGACTCGAGAATATCGGCAATCGCGGCCCGCTTTGCTTTTCTCTCCGATGCCAGAGTATGGCGATATCACTCTATTACGAGACCAAGTTTACCTACGGGAGCGGGAGCGAGAAGTTTGTGTGGCAGGACAACAGTCGCGTGACTTTGGGCGGACACCAAATACGATCGAAGGTTCTGGCCGCGAAATGAGAAGGTGACGAGCGAGTTGAGTTATATTAGCCGCATAGCACTGGTGGTTCGTTCACTGGAGGAATCGCTCATGCGCAACCGCATTCGTGGATCGATTTTGGCAGCGCTGCTCGTCGCCACGAGCGCCGGGGTTTGGTTGTCGGTTGCCGCACAAGATATTCCGCAGCAGCTACAGCCGCACGCGAACGAGCGCCTTCTTCTGCAGGTTCACGCGAAAGGCGATCAGATCTACGTTTGCAAGAGCGACTCCGCGCAATTCGCGTGGGCGCTAAAAGCTCCTGACGCGCGGCTCTTCGACAAGAACGGCAAGCCATTCGGCAGACATTTCGCCGGACCTTCCTGGGAAGCGAACGACGGCAGCCTTGTGGTGGGCAAGGCGGTCGGCAACATGCCTTCGCCAGACGCTGGTTCCATCGCATGGCTGCTCGTCACGGTCGTGAGTCACGATGGGGCCGGCATACTCTCTCGCGTCACGACCATCCAGCGCATCAACACGAGAGGTGGCAAAGCGCCAGCGTCCGGCTGCGATGCTGCGCATGTTAGCCGCGAAGTCCGCGAGCCGTATTCCGCCGACTACCACTTTTACGTCCCCAAGTGACCCTCGGAAGGCTGTTTCATTGAGCGATTTACCCATCGCGCCATCGCGCTATGGAACTGTGCGTCCAATGGGCCCGACAGCAGGACTCGCAGGACGCGGCGACTCCAGCTGAAAGGGAAAATCGCGATGAAGGAGTGGGTATGAACGATACGAGTGCGGCCGCATTCACGATGCGACCGCACTCGCTACGCGACACTAGTCGGCGGTGGCGGCTTGCAGCACCTCGGGCTTGGCGACGGTGTTGATCGTCTTCAGGATGCGCGAGACGATCTGGTAAGGATCGCCCTCAGAATTCGGGCGGCGATCCTCGAGATAGCCCCTGTAGCCGTTCTTGATGAAGTTGACGGGCAGGCGGACGGAAGCGCCGCGATCCGACAGAGCGTAGCTGAACTTGTCGATGGCTTGCGTTTCGTGCAGACCCGTCAAGCGCAGATGATTGTCGGGGCCGTACACGGCGATGTGCTCGGGAATGTACTTTTCGAACGCCGCCATGAGGGCCTCAAGATATCCCTTGCCGCCCACTTCGCGCATGTACTTCGTTGAGAAGTTGGTGTGCATGCCCGATCCGTTCCAATCGCCTTTGATGGGCTTGCAATAGAGTTCGACGTCGACCTCGTATTTCTCGCAGAGGCGCATCAACAGGTAGCGAGCGGTCCAGGTGTCGTCCGCGGCTTTGGCGGAGCCTTTGGCGAAGATCTGGAATTCCCACTGGCCCTTGGCGACTTCCGCGTTGATGCCTTCGTGATTGATGCCGGCCGCGAGGCAGAGATCCAAATGCTCGTCGACAATCTGTCTGGCGACGTTGCCCATGTATTTGTATCCGACGCCGCAGTAGTACGGCCCCTGCGGCTTGGGATAACCGTCCGTCGGGAATCCGAGGGGGCGTCCGTCTTTGAAGAGAAAATATTCCTGCTCGAAACCGATCCACAGATCGGGATCGTTCTCAATCGTCGCGCGCGAATTGGTGGGATGCGGGGTGCCGTCGGGGTGCATCACTTCGCTGAGAACGATGTAGCCGTCTTTGCGGGCTGCATCGGGATAGAGAGCCACGGGCTTCAGGATGCAGTCGGATTTGTGCCCTTCCGCCTGCATCGTGGAACTGCCGTCAAAACCCCACAGAGGCAGATCGGCCAGCGTGGGAGCAGTTGCGAATTCCTTGATCGTCGTCTTGCCGCGCAGCTCGGGAATGGGCTTTCTGCCATCAAGCCAGATGTACTCCAGTTTGTACTTTTTCATAGTGTTTGGATGTCCAGTGGGCCGGGCTAGTCATGCCCAGCCGGGAGTGTCTCGAACGACGCAGCAACTCGGTCGATTCGATCAGTTTGAAAAATACAGGGTAAACGTTGGTATCGTCCAATTCATTAAATCTATCGGCTCGATTCGCTTATTTCGGGCCGCGGCGCCGCCGTTCGCCTGCGCCGGATGGCTGCCCGAAAGTGGGATTTTGGGGCTCAGGGATGCTGTTCGACAGCGGTTGCGGTGGTTGCGGAGTTCGTGTAGTCGAAGTGAATCATCCATGCGCTCGCGACATTTTGGGCGTTGACGTCCGGCGGACGGAATTTCCATTCGCGCGCGGCGGCCATGGACACTCGGGCAAAATAGCGGCTCGGTCCCGCCCAATCGAATTGCGCTGCGGTGACGTTGCCGGAGGGATCTACGTCGACGCGCACGCGCACGCGAACTGTGCCGGAAATCGTGTTGCTGGCGGAGCGAAGCACGTTGGGTAACACGCGGTTGAGCACGCCGCCTCGCACGAGATTGGACGAATGCAGGGCTGGGGGCGCGGCAGCCGCTTCGGTCACGTCGCTTACGGCGGCGCGTTCACTATCGGAGCGCGCCGGCTGCGGCTTTACTTGTGCTTTTGAAGAATCCTGCTTTTTTGCGGGCGCGACGGTTGTTTGTGCGGCAGGCGATTCGATCGCGGTCGAATGCTTTGGCGCCCGGTGCGAGCCGGACTTGGGAATCACCACGAGCAGGACCGCTGCCAAGGCGAGCCCCATGCCAATCCAGGTAAGGGGGTAACGTTGCTTCGAAGGCGCCTCGAGGTGCCCGACCGGGGGCTCGACCTCTTCGACTTCAGGCAGAGCGGCATTCCGCTCGAGGCGCGCTTTGAGGTTCGAGACATTCCAACGGCGCTGCGGAGCTTTCGCCAGGCAGTGTCGCGCCAGCTCGAGAAAGGGCGCGGGCAATTCCGCGGGCAAGGAAACCGTGCTCCGGCCTCCCTCTTCCGTCAACGCCAAATTTTCGGTGAGGCATTCGACGAGCGTCACACCCAGGGACCAAACATCACCCGCCGTGGAGAGCTCTCCGGCGGCGCATTCCGGGGCGCAATAGCGGGCGTTTCCGTTGCGGCGCTCGCCGAGTTCGCCAATGCGGCAGATGCGGTCGCTCGAGAGCTTCAATTGATCGCCGATGGCCAGGATGTTCGACGGCTGGATGTGCCCGTGGACGAAACCCTTGCCGTGAATGTAGCCGAGGGCGTCCAGCATCGGGGCGAGCATTTCCTTCGTTTCGGAGGGCGAGAGAGGGCGCTGGGTCAGAATCTCGGCGAGGTTCTCTTCGGCATATTCCATGACGACGTAGAGCATGCCCGCCTTTTCCACCGTGCAACGGCCCGCGTCGAACAGGCGGAGCAAATGGGGATGCGAAAAGCGCGCGGCAAGGCGCCAGCGGGTCAGCTGAGGCTCGGCATTTCCCGGCGGCGCGTCAATCAGCTTGATCGCCGCCCGATGGTTTTCGCTGTCCGCACACTCGGTGAGGAACACGCCACTGTGTTCGGTACCGCCGAGGTACTGGATGAGCGGAAATCGCCCGTCGACGACCTGGCCTTGTAAATATCTGCGTGCTTCGATCATCGTGTTCTCCCGTGCCCACTCCGTTGAGCCAGGGCGACTTGCGTGCTCGTCGATGTGAAGCCGGGGCTCGCAGCGAGCGCCAGCGGATTCCACGCGGAGGATGCATTCGAAGCCAATACGCGGACCGACGGCTTGGCGGCCGCGCGGTCGCCCACGCTGGAACCCTTAATTTGGCTGGGACTTCGTTGTGCTCGAGAGGCCACTCGCTGCCGCCTCTCGGACCGCCTAGGGGAACAGCCCGCATTATATCTGTCTCGGCGCGAGAGGAAAGCGGAAATTTCTGCCGGGCGGGCCGGCGTCTGGGGTTGGGTTTTGCCGCGAAATGGCTGCGATCTGTGCACCGGAACTGGACGCTCCCCCTGGGACATTAGAAGAATATTAGACGCGCGAAATCGAAGATGCTACTGCCCTCAAGGACAGTTTTAGAGCAGGCGGAGGACCACTCGAACTCGCGGCGGATCGTTCCCTTTCGGTGACGGGCCGCGCCTATGCAAGAAGCCTGTACCGTCGCCGGGCCAAAATTGACGGGTAGGTGTATACGGCGCGAAAAAGGGACCACCCCCATTTCTGGCGACCTAGAATGCGAAACTGGAATGGAGAAATCCCAATACAACCGCACGACGCGAAAATGCTAACACCTACTTTTCCGCGCTAAGTGGTAGCCTCAGACTCCCAATGGCCCTCGATATTCTTCCAGCCGCACTTCTCGCAGTGTAGAAAGTAAGGTTGGTCTGTTGCTCCCGGGCTGTATCCGTGTCCTATCTTGTAAGAACCGCACTTTGGGCACCGGTCTGGTCGTCCACTTTCGAACCAGATCGCAACTTGACCGAACGCAATGATTACTGACTGAGTGGCATCCAGCAAGATTCCCGCTTCCGATCTGGACACATGTTGGGCGTGAGTAAGCCACTGGGACAAATCCCAGGTGGTCTTGGCAATCGCTTTGAGATAGGCACGAGTGTGGTCGGTACTGCCGCATCTGCGCGGTACTCCCCGTGTTGCCGTCTTGTGTCCAACCATAGTAAAAAGAGACCAAATTCCGGAGGTCGAGGGAGGCAAGGATGCCGAACGAAGCGGCGATAGCAGGTTTCAGGGCCAGCCTGCTCGGAGAGTTGATAGAGCCTAGCGATCCGACTTACGACGAGGCTCGCAAAGTGTATAACACGATGATCGACCGGCGTCCGCGACTGATTGTGCGCTGCGCCGACGTGGCCGATATAATTGCGGCGGTAAAGTTTGCCCGCGAGCAAGGCTTGCTTGTGGCGATTCGCGGTGGCGGGCACAACGCGGGCGGCTTGGGAGTGTGCGACGACGGATTGGTGATCGATCTTTCGTCGATGAGTTACGTTCATGTGGACCCGAGGAGGAAGACCGTGCTGGTCGGCGCGGGCGCGCTGTGGCGCGATGTGGATCACGCCACGCATGCGTTCGGTCTAGCGGTCCCATCGGGCATCATTTCGACGACTGGCGTTGCTGGATTGACGTTGGGCGGCGGCATCGGTTACTTGACGCGACGGTACGGCCTGACAATCGACAATCTGCTGGCCGTCGAAATGGTGCTGGCTGACGGGCGGTTCGTCACGGCCAACGCTAAGGAAAATGCTGACCTGTTCTGGGCGGTGCGCGGAGGTGGCGGCAACTTCGGCGTCGTGACGTCGTTTCTGTTCAAGGCGCATCCCGTGCACACCGTCTATGGCGGACCGATGCTCTGGAACATGGAAAACGCGGCTGAGATGATGCGTTGGTACCGAAACTTCATTGCCAAGGCGCCGATGGACCTGTACGGGTTCTTTGCTTTTCACACAGTTCCGCCATGGGCGCCGTTCCCCGAGCATCTGCACAACCAAAAAATGTGCGGCATCGTGTGGTGTTACACGGGACCGATGAAGAACGCGGAGAAGGTGTTTCAGCCGATCCGCAGCTTCAAAACTCCGGCACTCGATATGGTCGGCCCGATTCCGCACCCGGGACTGCAGAGTCTTTTCGATCGCCTCTATCCGCCGGGGATGCAATGGTATTGGAAGGCCGATTTCGTAGGCGCACTTTCGGACGAAGCCATCGCGCAGCACATAAGACACGTTGAGAAATTGCCGACGCTGCAATCGACGATGCACCTCTACCCAATCAATGGCGCGGTGAGACGCGTCAAGAAGGACGCAACGCCGTGGTGGCACCGCGACGCGATGTGGTCTGAGGTGATCGTTGGAGTCGATCCGGACCCCAATAACATGGAAAGTGTCTCCACATGGGCGAAAGAGTATTGGAGCGCGCTCCATCCATACTCCGCAGGCGGCGCGTACATCAACTTTATGATGAACGAGGGAGAAGATCGCATCCGCGCGACGTACGGCAAGAATTATGATCGTCACGAAGATTAAGAAACGCCATGACCCGGCGAACTTTTTTCGCGTAAATCAGAACATCACGCCGAAGTAAAAGACGTCGGCGTCCTTCAAATCCTGATTTGTTCTATAAAAGGAGTCAAGGAAAAAACACTTCTCCCGTGGCCGGAGTTTTTCTGGACGTCCAGCCCACCCCATTGAGCAGGATTGTTCTCGCCTTCCGTTCCGTTGACTCGGGACGCTACGAGCTTCGTGTAGCGCTCTTGGTATTCTCTACCAGCGGTTTTCATCGCTTCTTCGCGACGAAGCCAGTCCGTTCTGAGACCCACAAGCAGATACGGTTGTCAGGTGGCAACCATGGTTCTATTTGGGACTCGTGGCCCATAGCTTTTTCGGGTTATCCGAGGGGGACTAGGGTCGCGATGTGAGACTGAGCGTGCCCGAGGCACGCAAAGCCTAACTAATCAGCTGAGACTCGCCCTCGAACCCGAGTGTCTCGAGAACCCGGCAGCCACCGCCAGGAAGAATCCCAGGGATGGAACGGATTCGCTCGAGACACTCAAGCTGTTTGTGGTTTCAGATGTTTGGCGTCGAAGCGCACTCCTTTCTTCCAGACGATCAACGTGATGGCTGCGATCTTGCGCGCCAGGGTCAGACGCGCCATCGCCGGTCGGATCCCTCTGGCCACCAGCGCATCGTAAAAATCTTTAAAGGGGCCGGCCTTGGCAGCGGCCACCGTGGCGGCACCCTTGAATACATTTTTCAGATCGTGATTGTGATTGCGGTTCAGCCCACGAATCGAGACCGGCTTCTTCGCGCGTCTCAGCTCCCCGTTGATGAAACACTGCTCGGCACTGCTGTGCGTCTCAATTCCAAACCCACTGTAGGTCCAGAGCTGTCGCTTGGTGCGGAACCGATGCGGTGTCTGCATCAAAGCGATCAGCACAGCCGCCCGGATCGGCCCAATGAACGGAATCGCCCGTAGCAACTTCCACGCATCATGCTTCTGAGCTTCGGCCAGCAACTCACGCCGCACTTGCTGACGCAACGCCCTCAAGGCATCGAACTGCTGGTAGTAGAACTCCGCCCGGCGCCGCACCCCGGCTTCCTGGATCTTGCCCAGCCACTGGGAGCGATAGCGTTCCGCGTAGACCTGCCTCCCCGCACAGGGAATCCCCCAGCTGCGGTAGATCGCCTTCACGCGAGTCATCACACGCATGAGATCTTTACTGATTGTCAGGTAACTGCGTGCCAGCTCCTTGAGCGTTCGCACTCCATGCTCTCCGTGATACACCGAGCGAACCATGTTCGAGCGCAGCAGTTCGGCCAGCTTCCGTGCATCGATCCGGTCACTCTTGCTGCCTTCTTTCAGAAGAGCATTCCGACGCGGATTACACACGATGAGTTCGGCCACCTGGAGGGTGTCTCGGTCGTAGTTGAAGGTTAGCAGCGGCGGCTGATTCATCTTACGCTACTCTCTCCTTCGAAGGTTGAGTCGTTGCGTTGACCTCTCGGCCGAGGATGGCGGCCAACGCCCAAAGATCGGCGTGGCCATCAATCCGTCGGAAGTGCTTTTCAGTAAGCAGCCACGCCGAAGCCACCCAACGCTCGACCATGTCGGCATCCCGCCAGCGCGTGACGTTGTGAGTGCGGCGTTCCACCCCGCTCTGCGGACTCTCGATGACGTTGGTGGTCGCCAAGCATTTGTGCAGGGATGCGGGAATCTGCAAGCGCTGCAAGGTAAACATCTCCGGCATTCCCTCGCGCAGGCTGCGTGCCGCTGATTCATACTCTCGCTCCAGGAATCGCGCCAACTGTTCCAGCCGTTTCTCTCCTTCCGCGGCAGTCTGCACCTTCCAGGCGGCTCGCATCAGATTCAACGCCTGGCCGTGCTGCTCCTTGGGAAGCTCGTCGAGGACGTTGCGCACTTTGTGATTGCGGCAGCGCTGCACGGGCTGTTCGCTTCCGAACACCTCCTCGATCCCCGCCCGCAACGCTTTGGCTCCATCGATGACGAACAGGTACTTCCGGTCGGTCGGCAAGCCGTGATCTCGCAGGCGAGCTAATAAGCGTTTGACCGACGCTGCGTTCTCCGTCGCTCCCGGCTCGATGCCGAGAATGTGCTTCTTCCCTTGGCGGTCCACACCCACCGCGCTGAGGACGTGGTGTGCAGCAAAACGCTGACCGTCGATATAGATCACCAGAATCTCGACGTTCTCCCAACGGCGTTCCTGCAGTCCTTGGAGTTGTTCGACGCTGGCGTCGATGGCCTTGCGGCTGATGGCGCTGCGCGACACTCCCACCGTCTCCGCCATCTGTGGCAAGACTTCCCGGTATTCCCGCGTCGAGATCCCCCGCAGCAGCGCACCCAGCACGTGCTGCCCGAGTCCTCGATCTTGGCGCAACATTTCATACGCGGGAACTTTTACTTCCCCTTCCGTTTTGTGTCGTAGGCGGGGCCGTTGCACTCTTACTTGGCGATCTGCCAATTGGACGCGGCCGGACTGCGATCCGTGGTAGCGGATCTCTCCGCTGGCTTTGCCTGGGGTGCGTGGGCCAGCCACTTGCTCGGCGCTCAAAACCAGGATCTGTTCCAAGGTTTGGTGCCCGATTTCATGGATTACGGTTTCTACGACCTGGCTGGCGTTCTCGATCAGGTTCAGGATGGGAAGCAGGATTTGCCCATTGGTGCGGCAGAATTGTTCGATCACTGCGGCCGACTCCCGCGCAGCGCGGGTCACGATGTGGTAAGGTTTCTTCACGGCGGTAGGCTCCTTTCGGGATTCTGCGTTTGGCAACCGGATTCTATCGAATCGGCGCCAACCGCCGCCTACCAACCTTCAACTAATTGCGAGACATCCTCGCCACCTGGGGCTTGATCAGGTCATACAACCAGGCAGCCCAGGTGCCCTCTTCAAAAGTGACGCGCAGACTTCCGCGCAGACCCTTCAGAAAATCCAGAATGGTGATGGCTTTGGTTTCGATGACGCATTCCATCACCAGCTTCCCAGAGGTATTCAGGACCGCGATGGCGATCGCTTCCTTGTGAACATCCATCCCGATATACTTCACGCTGTCCATACGGGGCGCTCCTTTGTAGTGGGTTCGAGCCAAGCACTCAAAACCTACTCCAAAAAGGGCGCCCTTTTATATCGCGTCGCGTAACCGGAAAAGTCAAATCCGAGTTGGCGCGAAACCGTATTTGAACAATTGCTCGCTTTGAGAGTTTCGGCCTAAGATGGCCCTCTTCGGTGGAGGAATATTTTGCGCTTCTATACTAAAGAGGAATCCGAAACTTGGTTGTCTGGTCGAGGACGAGCGAAGCCGGACTCGATTCCCGGAGTGCGGGTGGAACGAATTGAGTACCCGCCTGAGGCTCATCGCTTCTTCTTTGTCGCCCACTGAGCGAACCATGCTGCAAGAGTTTAAAGTGATCCGACCGTTCGAGGCTACAGCACCAATCTCTGGGACTAAAAGGCAGTTTAGTCCGGGGGAAATAGTCGTCTGCGACAAGAAACAAAGCGGTTCGACGCTCACTCTTGAAGTGGGTGGTGCTTTCACCGCCTTCTTCCTGGTCGAGCGTTCTGTGTTCGAAGCCTGTTGTAAATGGATATCGCGTGACGCGGGGGGCATATAGCCGGACTTGATGTCCGGATTGGGCGTTTACCAGAGTTGAGGGTTAGGATAGGCCCTTACAGGAACGGGAAATGGTAGCCGCTGCGCCTGATGTCATCTCCCATAGACACCCGAACCACAGCGATGATAAGTACAGCCCATGGATAACGACCAACCGACGATGGGCCGCTGGACGCCCGGGCGGCGGCCGAGAGCGGTGTCCAGGCGGTCTGCAAGGCTCCCGCGCATGCCGGTGAAAGTCAGGAACCGCAACCGTGATCCGTTCGTCTCATGTTCAAGTTTCTCCGGCCCGAGATTCCGTGAAAAGGGGGACCAATCATGAGGCTCTATTTTTCAGGCTCCGCAATTCGCGCGTTTTCGATCGCGTTCGCCGCGCTGGTTCTCGCGGTTGTTTCCCACGCGCAGGCGGCGGGCGGCGGCACGCCGGCGACGCAGGTGAGCGCAGCTACCGACGCGATGCAGACGGAGCTGCACATGCTTACCGATGTGCAGACGCAAGGTGGCGCGACAAATCCGCAGGAAGTGAAGGCCTATAAGGAATTCTACAGGGCGAATGAGCCAGCCAAGAAAATTCAACTGGGCGATAGCTTTTTGCAGAAGTATCCCAAGAGCGCCCTCGACGAGCCGGTCGACGTTGGCCTGCTGAACGTCTATTACGCAAAACAGGACTGGAAGGATGTTTACGTAGCCGCCGACCAGGCGCTCGCGCTGAAGCCCAATGATCTTTACGTCCTCACCACCGTCGGCTGGTTAATCCCGCATGTCTATCAACCGGACGACTCGGACGCGGACCAGTTGCTCGACAAGGCCGAGACCTACGCGAAGCACGCGATTGAGGTCATGCCCACCATGCCCAAGCCCTCCTATATGAACGACGCTCAATTCGCCCAGTTCAAGGCCCAGTCGGCCCTTCAGGCGCACAGCGCCCTCGGCCTGGTCTATTTTCGCCGCCAAGATTACGAAAATTCGGCGAAGGAGATGCAGCAATCCACGCCGAGCACCACGAATCCCGACCCGACCGACTTGTATGTCCTCGCGGTCGATCTCGAGAATTTGAAGCATTTTGCCGACGCCGCCGACGCCTACATTCGTTGCGGCCAGATCCCCGGTCCTTTGCAGGACCGCTGCAAGCAGAGCGCCGACGCAGCGAAAAAGCAGGTCCCGCAGTCAAAGTAGCAGAAGATAGGAACCATCACGGAAGGACAAGGGATAGCGAGATGACATTCTCATCCACTCGAGGAGTACTGTAGCGTTTCGCAGGAGGGTGCAGTGAACCCCGGCATTGGATTCTGGAAATTTCTTGTCGTTTCGCTTCTAATAGCAGTGGCAAGCGCTGGCATCCCCTACTTCAGCGTGACCGTAAGATAATGACGCTGGGCTGACTTTCAGAGTGTCCTCCCTTTATGCCTAGCATGGCTCGCAGTTGTTGTCTTGTCTGTCTGTCGATTTCGATGGCGTGGATTGTGGCTCCTCTTGGGGACGCCGATCCTGCTCTTGTGGCCTATAGCGTACTTTATGCTCGCGTGGGGTTGCGCACATGATACGCACGCCTGCCCCTGACCGACTCTGACAGCAACGCCGGGTCGCGGTGTTAGAATTGACTGGTGATTCCATCTTCTCCTGCTCTCACCCTATATCTGCTCCTCATCTGTGTGGTCATCGCGATGGGAGTGGGTGCGCTCGCAGGCGTGATAGCTTCATTGTCGCTAAGGCTGAGAGATTAGGCTCTTTTTCGGATGTACGGGTGGCTATGGACTCTGCAAACGCCGCACCACTTTCTCATAGGTGTTGCGCAGCTTGCGGAATCACCATATTTCTTGGAATTCACGAATTACCCAAAACTCGGCGCAATCCCAAATGCGCTATTTCTGCTCTTCGGTCGTGATCTTGATGTTGAAACCATTCAGGAAATGAGCCTCTTTCGCTGAGACCTGAATGGGTAGACCCGTGAAGTTTTGCAGCATCCCGGCGATATCGCGGTAGTCCTTCTTGTCAGCTTGTATCGCGACAACTTTACCCTCTTTCGTGTCCACCGAAAAATAGTGCTGGTGATGGGGCATCAGGCCCACGATCAGGCCGACGCCAAGCGAAAGCACTCCGGTGACGATCCCTGCGACCCAATGATGGTATGCATTTTCTCCGTACCGAATTGTAGCGACGTCCGATGCTGGAACCTTAACGGTCTGGATCGGCATGCATTTCGGGCAATTGAGGACTAGATCCTGCCCCGATATTCCGAGAGAGTTATGCCAATT
>CAWIIK010000008.1:0-403527 GCA_963836125.1 uncultured Acidobacteriota bacterium | reverse complement strand
ACGAACGCGCCCCTAACCAAGTCGCACGTATGAGGTGCAACGATGGCTGCAACAGAAGTTATCCGGTTCTCTTTTCGCGCGCAAGCAGCGCGCGTCGCAACTTCATCTTCTCTGGAGTCCTTCGTTCTCTTCGAACACTCCCCGCCGGTCACGTAGGGCCGACAGCGCCCTTCTCCGTTTGATTCGCTTCTCCATTTCGTCGGGACCAGTGTGTCTCGACACCTCGCCAACCATTGCATCGGTCGCCCCATCGGTGGGCGGAAAGGAAGATTCGAGTGCGAAAGGCCTGTCTGTACGAAGCAATTCTCTTTGTGAACCGCGGAATCGACGAAGCAGTCCAGGGACTGGAACGGCTTAGGCGCGCCAAAGATTCCGATCTGGACCCCGCCTGGTGCGACGAAAAGGTGATCCTATTTGAGATTCATCGAGCCTCAATCAATTCGTACTTCTGCAGCAACGTCGGGAGGAATGAAGATTTG
The DNA here is from genome assembly GCA_963836125.1 of uncultured Acidobacteriota bacterium. Classification (GTDB taxonomy): domain Bacteria; phylum Acidobacteriota; class Terriglobia; order Acidiferrales; family UBA7541; genus Palsa-295. The sequence goes on along the minus strand of CAWIIK010000008.1, from coordinate 403,048 downwards.
GACACTGCCCGATTCGAGCAGGAGCACCGCGAATACGAGAAGCACATCCTGGACGAGATCCAAGTGTATCGGGACCTCCGGGCCGTCGAGGAACGCCGGCGGATCGAAGGCAAACCACCCAAGGTGCGGTTCTTTACCGAGGAAGAGCAGCAGGAGTGGCAGCGCCAGTATCCGACCCCCGCTGAAGATACTAGCGCCGATACGATCCGTGGGGGAGGAGGACAGCCATGAAACTCCATGTCTTCCAGGAACTCTTGGATCTCAATCAGGCGTTCCAGAAAGTCGTCCACGGCCTCGATCGCATGGAGAAGGTAGGCCTGTTCGACAGGGAGCAGCTCCGATATTCGCGTGCCGAGGTTGAGAGCGCGCGTGTCGACGCCAACCGTGAGTTCTTCGACAAGTTCGACGAGATCGTCGAGAAAGACGCTGAATGGGCCTACAAATTCCGCCGGGAATACGACCAGAAGAGCAAAGACCCGTTCGATTTCTACTTGGAGATCAAGGAACGCGAGGAGGTCCGCAGGAGCAAGGGGCTGCCTCCTCGCGTCGTGCTCCTGCCCGATTGGGACAAGGATGACGAGCAGCGCTATGACGAGGAACAGGCCAACAAAAGGGCTGCCAAGAGGCGGAAGAAGGCCCCGCGGAAACACAAATCGAGCTTTCGGAAGGCGGTCAGGCAGGCGCAAACCCGGATCGCTCCGGCGCCAGAGAGGAAGGAGTGACCATGGCGAAGCGCAAATTAGCCGCGAAGCCGGAGGTTCAGAAACCCGCGCCGGGCAAGCAATATCCCGGCGTCAAAGGCAAGATTGTCGACTGGGCCGAACACGTCTTCGAGGAAGGAATGCTCTACGTCCGTGTCCGGTTTACCGACCAGACTGAGTTGTGCTGGGTGCTCCAGACCGCCCACGTGATCCTCGAAGCCGACCTCGGCGATTGGAAGAGCGGGGACTTCAAACAACTGGCAGTGTTCGTCCAGAACGAGAGCGACTTGGAGTGAACTCGTCGGGACTGTCGGCAAGCGCGAAAGCGTAATTCAGGGTATTCACGAACGACGAGTCCGATTCTGTGGCCGCAATTCCGACCACAACTGACATTCTCCCGTCGAAGTTCGCCCTGACGCGTTACAAACGAACCGGGCAGCCCGTTTGCCATCCGACGAGCGAATCGCCATCGTCGTCGCAAAGTCACGCTCCGGTTGCTTCTGTCGCAGTTCGTACGAACAGCTCGGGAGTGCCGGACTCGGCTTTCAGTTTCTACGCCCTCTGCTCGCCAACACGGCCAATCGTGGTACTGCTACAGCTCATTTCAAAACCCTTCGTAAGGTGATCATGAAACAGGCGATATGAAAGAAAGCTTCGTAAATCGTGATCGAGCGATCGTAGCGGACAACCAGTCGGCGGAAGTTGCCGAGCCAGGCGAAGGTGCGTTCCACTTTCCAGCGGCGCCGATACCGGCGCAACGCCCGGCCATCTTGCGTGCGCGGCTTGCTGCGATTCCCGCGGTGGGGTGCTACCAATTCAATCCCGCGGGCCGCCAGCCGCTCGCGCAGCGGATCGCTGTCGTAGGCCCGGTCGGCAATCACACGCGCTGGCTTCTGACGTGGCCGTCCGCCGCGATGTCGCCGGGTTACGTGGACCGACGTGAGCGTTTCTTCCGCGAGCCGGACCTCGTTCGGGGATGCAGAGTAAAGCTGCTTTCCCAGAGGAACACCCTCGCCGTCGACCACCACCATCCACTTCGTTCCCTTGCCCCGCTTGGTTTTCCCGACTTTGCAGCCCCTTTTTTCGCTGGAGCAAAACTGCCGTCCAGAAACGATTCGCTCCAGTCGAGTTGCCCGCGTTGGTTCAGTTCCGCCAGAAATGCGCGCCAAATGGTGAGCCAGATCCCTCGCTCTTCCCAATCCCGAAGTCGCCGCCAGCACGTTGCCGGTGAAGGAAATTCCTCGGGCAAATCCTGCCAGCGAGCCCCGCTGCGCAGAATCCACAGAATCCCTTCGAGCACCTTGCGATCGTTGGCGGGTGGCCTGCCGCCACGCGGGCGCCGCGGCCGTTTCGGAAGCAAGGGACGGATCTTCTCCCATTGGGCGTCGGTCAGCAGTCGACCGTATCGCGCCATTGGTCCTCCCTTGGCGCTGCTGCACGAATTTATCTCGCGTTTTCGACAAACTAACCATCATTCCTTCATCACTTTGTACCCAGTTTTGAAACAGGTTCTAGAAAAATATTTCGCTAGTACCCGGTCCATTTTTCTTTTCGCTGGCGGATTAGTAATGTGGAGGGGTATTTCTCGCCAGTTAATCCTCCTCGCCTTAGATCCACCTCTCCGTTCGCTGGAGGCGCGCTATACCGATGAAAATCGCGGAAGAGCATCTCGCCGCTGTAAGAGCCTTCGGATACACCGAGGCCGAGACCCGTTTCCTCTATCTCGTCGCAACGCATTCCGGCTATTTCGTTCTACGCCAGTTTCTGAACATGACGGGAGCTAAATGGGGGCGCCGAACGGCCAAGTTCATCAGGAAACTCGAGAGATCGAACCATACCAACTGTCGCAAGTATTTCGGAATCGGAGCCGTCTATCACCTGTACTCGAAGAGTCTTTACGCCCAAATCGGGAGGGAAAATCTTGGCAATCACCGGAGCCACTCGGTCGAGTTTATCCAGACACGGCTGGTCCTGCTCGACTTCATTATCGCCAATCAGCAACACGACTACTTTGAAACCGAGGCCCACAAAACCGCCTATTTCTCGGAAACACTCGGCATTCCCAAGACCGCGCTTCCAGTCAGGACCTACGCCGGGCCGTCCTCTTCCGATCCCGCGTTGCGCTACTTCGCCGATAAGCTACCGATATTCCTGGACGGTTCCGTCGACTTATCCAACTCACCCGTAACGTTCTGTTACGTGGAATCCACCGTGGCCGGCGGGGCCGGCCTCAGGCGCCATTTGGACGCGTACAAGCAACTCCTGTCGAATCTCGCTGGCTTCAGTCTTGTGTACGTGTCCAATACCACGGCGAATTTCCCCGCCGCCGAACGCTGTTTCGCCGCGTTCCGTGAAGAGCTTCGGGAAAACCGATTGGCCGAAATGATCCGGTATTTCACGCTGCGCGCGCGCCGGGACGAAGGGGGAACAGCTCCTCGCATTAAGGAAGTCGGAAGTCTTACGGGGCGTCTACAAGCGCCCCGTCAAGATTGCTTTCGGAGAATTCGGCAAACGCTATATGGAACACGCGAAGGCGAATAAACGTAAGCGTCCGATTCCCACCGTGTTTACAGACTGTGAGTGATTCACGATGATAGTTTTGGTGGACACATATGTTCGTGTCCATAAAGAGGAATCGTGGACACACCGGATCAAGCGCTTCAGGTCCCAGCGCCCAAGAAGCAGCGCCGAACGATTCAGGAGTGGCGTGAGATTGTGGAAGAGACGCTGTTGCCGGGCATCTCGGTATCGAGAGTGGCGCGACGACATGATGTGAACGCGAATCAGCTGTTTTACTGGCGGAAACTCTACCGCGAGGGCCGGCTGGGGGGTAGGGCGGCCACGGCGCTGCTGCCCGTAAAGGTCTCCGAGGGGCAGCCTGCAGAAGCGGCCAAGTGGGACCGCCCGGCTCTACGGTCGGGAACGATGGAAATCCAAGTATCGAAAGGAACGATCCGTATTGCGGGGTCGGTAGATGTAGCGGCGCTGCGTACAGTGCTGGAGTGTTTGGCGCGATGATCGGTCTGCCAGTGGGAACACGGATTTGGATTGCCGCAGGAGTGACCGATCTGCGGCGAGGTTTCACGGGACTGAGTGGGATGGTACAGACAGTGTTGCACGAGAGTCCGTTTTCCGGTCATGTGTTCTTGTTTCGAGGGCGGCGGGGCGATCTGATTAAGATGTTGTGGTTCGACGGTGACGGGCTATGTCTGTTTGCGAAGAGACTGGAGCGCGGAAGATTTCTCTGGCCGCAAGCGACGAGTGGAACGGTTTCGTTGACGCCAGCGCAGCTCTCGATGTTGCTGGAGGGGATCGATTGGAGGCGTCCGGTACGCAGCTACGATCCGCAGATGGCGGTGTGAGCGAAAAGATTTTGCTGTTTTCTGGAGCGTATTCATCATGCTGTAAAAAAAGTGCGATATAGTTTGCGGCAATGAGCAACGCGAATCGGGTTCTACCGAATCTGGAAGGCTTGGATCCCACCGAACTCAAAGCACTGATCGTCTCGCAGCATGAACTGATCGTGTCTCGCGACAGCGAGATTGAGCAGTTGAAATTGTTGATCGCCAAGCTGCGCCGCATGCAGTTCGGCCGTTCCTCGGAAAAGCTGGATCGGCAGATCGAGCAACTGGAGCTGCGGCTGGAAGCCCTGCAAATGAACGATGCCGAGACCGTGGCGGCGATGCCGGAACAGATCGCCAGCGTGGAACCGGTTTCTCGACCGGCCCGACGTCCGCTGCCGGCGCACCTACCTCGGGAAATACGGACCCACCTGCCGAAACAGAAAGCGTGTCCGGACTGTGGTGGTGAACTGCACAAGTTGGGGGAAGACGTTTCCGAAGTGCTCGAGCGCATACCGTCGCGTTTTGAAGTGATCCGGCACGTGCGGATCAAGATGGCATGTGCGTGCTGCGAACGCATCGTGCAAGCCGCGGCGCCGAGCCGGCCGATCGAGCGTTGTGTGGCTGGGCCGGGACTTTTGGCGCATGTGCTGGTCTCGAAATACGGTGACCACTTGCCGTTGTATCGCCAGTCAGAAATCTACGCACGGGAAGGAGTGGGACTGGATCGCTCGACGCTGGCGGACTGGGTGGAAGGAACGAGCCGGCTGCTCGAACCCCTGGTCGAAGCGTTGCGACGTCACGTGATGAGCGCCCAAAAGCTGCATGCCGATGACACGCCCGTTCCAGTGTTGGCGCCTGGTCAGGGGAAGACGAAAACCGGACGGCTGTGGACGTATGTACGAGACGATCGGCCCGCGGGAGATGTGACGCCACCGGCCGTGTGGTTCGCCTATTCACCGGATCGCAAGGGAGAACATCCCCGAGCGCACTTGAGCCAATTTACGGGGACGCTTCAGGCGGATGGTTATGCGGGGTTCGATCAGATCTACCAGCAGGGGCGTATACAAGAAGCGGCCTGTTGGGCGCATGCGCGCAGGAAGTTTTACGATCTCCAGGTGGCTCACAAATCTCCGGTGGCAGCGGAAGCGCTCGAGCGGATCGGAGCGCTGTATGCGATCGAGAAAGAGATCCATGGACGCTCGCCTGAAGAACGCGGCGAGATCCGCAACGCCCGGAGCCGGCCGTTGCTGGGATCGCTGAAACAATGGCTGGAAGAAACCTTGGAAAAGCTCTCGAGAAAATCGGACACGGCGGTAGCCGTTCGTTACGCACTGGGGAGATGGGAAGCGTTGATGCGCTACTGCGACGATGGTCACTTGGAGATCGACAACAACGCTGCGGAACGATCGTTGCGTGCTGTCGCCCTCGGCAGAAAAAACTACCTGTTCGCGGGTTCGGACCGAGGTGGTGAGAATGCCGCGGCGATCTACAGCCTGATCGGTACGGCCAAACTAAACGGGATCGACCCGGAGGGCTACCTTCGGAACCTCCTGTCGCGCATCGCAGAGCACCCGATCAACCGCATTGAAGAACTACTTCCCTGGACTCTCGCCACTGACCTCGCCAAAGACTCTCGTCGCGCAGCGTAACCAATACCGCTCTTAGTCAATACGGTCGTGCGACGCTTTCAATTACCCACAAGTTTGGGCTGGGAGGGTACAGTACCTTCTGTTACCTGATTGGCGGAGGTGGCGACGGAATGGTGGCCTCGGGCCCGGGCATGGCATGGTGAACTGCAACCATGACAAAGCGGCGGCAGTCGCAACACTCAGCGAGCGTTGCCCACCTTACCGCTTCCCCAACCGAAACGTGGATCGCTCAGGAACTGGCTGGCAGCGAGTTCCGAGACGCCCGACTCAACAAGCGATTTCGAAAGCTTTTCGAGCAGCTCTCCGACGGTCCGGGGGAGAGCATCCCTCTGATTTGCCAGGACTGGGCCAACACGAAAGCCGCCTATCGTTTTCTTTCCAACCGGCGGGTCACGGAAGCGGAGATTCTGGCTGGGCACTTCCAATCCACCCGGGAGCGATTTGCGGCCATAGAGGACATAGTTCTGGTCCTGCATGACACCACCGAATTCTCTTATCACCGCGCCGACCGTCAAGCCATAGGGATTCTGCACCGCTCTCCGATCGGGCTGGACCGAGACGGCAAACCGAGGCACTACGTGGTGTGCGGCATTCAGATGCATTCCAGTTTGGCTGTGACCATCGACGGGCTGCCGTTGGGTCTGGCGGCCACGAAGTTTTGGACCCGCAAGGAATTCAAAGGCTGCAACGCGCTGAAGAGAAAAATCAATCCCACGCGCGTGCCGATTGAAAAGAAGGAGAGCATCCGCTGGCTGGAAAACTTGAAGCAATCCACGGCGCTTTTGAACGCGCCGGACCGTTGTGTGCACGTTGGCGATCGGGAGAGCGATATTTACGAGCTTTTTTGCGCAGCGGAAGCATTGGGAACCTACTTCCTGGTGCGCACCTGCGTGGATCGTCTGGCCGGAGACGGGAAACACACGATTGCCGCGGAAATGAAGGAAGTGCGGGTGCGAGGTTTGCATCGCATCCCGGTGCGCGATAAAACAGGGGACCCGTCGGAAGCCATTCTGGAAATCAAATATCGACGCATCCGCGTGCTTCCGCCGATCGGCAAGCACAAGCAATATCCCGAACTGCTGCTCACCGTCATTCACGCGCAGGAGCGAGGAACACCGCGGGGGCGAGAAAAGATCGACTGGAAATTGATCACCAACCTGCCCGTGAGCTCTCGTGCGGAAGCGATCGAGAAACTGGAGTGGTACAGCATGCGCTGGAAGATCGAGACCTTTCACAAAATTCTTAAGTCCGGCTGCAAAGCGGAAGAATCCAGACTTCGAACGGCCGAGCGTCTGGCCCGGTTGCTGGCGGTTTTTTGCATTCTCAGTTGGAGAATTTTCTGGCTGACGATGACGAACCGCTCGCTGCCCGCGGCGTCTCCGAGCCTGGCTTTCACGGCACGGGAAATCTATCTGCTCGACCGATCAGTGAAGGAGAAAGTAACCGAGCAACCGCAAAGAGCGCGGCTTTCCGCCTACCTCATCAAACTGGCGCGACTGGGCGGATATCTGGCGCGAGCCGGAGATTCCCCGCCCGGGAACCGCGTGATTTGGAGAGGCATGTCACGCCTAACCGACATCGAACTCGGGTTTTCAATCGGAGTCGAACTTGTGGGTAATTGAAAGCGTGCGACGACGCTTACGAATAAACGGTCCTGGTTGCGAGATGAACAAATGCTGAAGCAGCTCACAGAACACGTTGGGAGTGAACGGTTGCTCACCGAGATTGGTCCCGTCGATATTGAAGGTTACAAGCTTCATCGACGGGTACATGTGTCGGGTTCAACAGTTAACCGTGAATTGGCCTTGCTTAAGCGAATGTTTAATCTGGCGATCGAATGGGATCTCTTTCTGGAACGCAACCCAGTGTGTAGGGTGAAGTTTTTCAGGGAGTTCAACATTCACCGGCGAATCGTGAGCATTGAAGAGGAAGGTAAGCTCCTTCGGGACGCGGCCCCGTTTCTTCAGGACTTGATTGTTTTCGGCCTGAACACGGGCTTGCGTACGGGGGAGATATTTTCGCTCCAATGGTCGCACGTGGATTTCGAGAAGGACGTTCTGAATGTCTTTGCACCCAAGACGGGAAAGACTCGGCCCGTGCCTATAAATTCGGAAGCACGCCGAGTCGTCGAAGCCTGGGCGCTAGGCAGAAAGAATGACTTCGTGTTCTACAACCACGATACCGGCAAACCGTTTGTTGACCTCAAGGCTGGATTCGCACTCGCATGTCGGAAGGCTGGAATTTCGGGTGTGACGTGGCATACGCTGCGGCACACATTTGCGTCCCGTCTTGTCGATCGAGGTGTGGACATTGTGACAGTACAACAATTGCTCGGGCATTCGACTGTCACAATAACCATGCGCTACACGCATACAAATCTCGATTCAAAACGTGCCGCCGTCGAGAAACTCGGTCTCCACTGTGACAAAAGTGTGACAGTGAACAACGCACTGCACCAAAATGCAGCAAAACTGTCACACTCGCGGGTCGTAAGGTACAATGCTCAAACGACTTAAAAACGGAGGGGTGGCCGAGTGGTTGAAGGCGGCGGTCTTGAAAACCGTTAGGCCCGAAAGGGCCTCGTGGGTTCGAATCCCACCTCCTCCGCCATTCCACATGAGATGCTGGCCACCATCACGCACCATGGGCCTCGCGCCTTTGGCGACGCGGCTCGGCCCCTGAAACCGTCGCGCCCTTGCACATCCAACCAGTGCAGGCGCTGCGCACTCAGATGGGAGGGACCCAATGCGCGCTTCACTTTTCGCGATCGCGTTTTTCGGAATCGTTTTGCTGTCGATTGGTTTCGGCCGCAGCATGTGGGGTGGCGTCCCGTGCGCCGCGGGCACCGGGGCCAGCGCTGGACCCGAGCGCGCGGCCGATCCCGGTGCGCACCCCGTAATCGTCGAGCTTTTCACATCAGAGGGTTGCTCGGACTGCCCTCCGGCCGATCGACTGCTGGCTCAGCTGCAACGCACCCAGCCCGTTCCCGGCGCCGACATCATCGCGCTCGAAGAGCACGTGGATTATTGGAACAGCCAGGGCTGGAACGATCCTTTTTCCTCTTCGCAATTCACTTACCGGCAGTATGATTATGCGCATTCCTTCCATCTGTCCTCCGGGCCGTACACTCCGCAAATGATTGTCGACGGTAGCGTGCAATTTGTCGGCAGCAACGAGCGCGCCGCGTTGGCGGCCATCGCGAAGGCCGCCGAGAATCCCGAGGCGCCGGTGACGATCGCGCTGCCCGCCGATTCCAGTCCTGGGGGCGGCGGCGTGCGGCTGCATGTGCAGGTTGGTCCGGCAGCGGGCGGACGCGCTGGCGATCGCGCCGACGTCCTTCTCGCGATCACTGAAGACGATCTTTCGTCGAACGTGACCGGCGGCGAAAACGCGGGTGACCGCCTCGAACATTACGGCGTCGTCCGCGAGCTTCGAGTGATTGGGCGCCTCGATGCGGCCGGATCCTTCGCAGCTGACCAAAAAGTGAATTTGGGGCGCGGTTGGAAACTGGACCACCTGCGCGCCGTTGTTTTCGTGCAAGACCACTCGAGCCGTGCCGTGCTGGGCGCTTCCGTCCTTCAATTGTCTTCCCTGGCTAAACCGGCGCAGGCTGGCGCAGACTGACGACTCTGTGCCGCCCGCGTGCCCAAATCGCTTCCTGCTTCACTGATTCTCTGTTAGCATTACACTTGGTTTTTTTTGAATGACTTCCCCGGTCTGGAGCAATTGAGCCATGGCGCTTGCATGTGAAATTTGCGGCAAAAAGCCGCGTTACGGCAATACGATCAGCCACGCGCACAATGTCACACGGCGCCGCTGGAATCCCAATCTTCGCCGCGTTCGCGCGGTTGTCAACGGCGCGCGCAAACAGGTACGCGTCTGCACGGCCTGCATCCGCGCCGGCCGCGTGACGAAAGCCGCCTGAAGCCATCCCATCCTCTCGCAAGGAGCTCCAGTTGAAGCGCAGAATTCTCGCCCTCGCGGCGCTGCTGGCTTGCGCCTTCGCAGTGTCCTGCAACAGGGAGATGGCCCCCGGCCCGGACGTGTGGGCCGTCGTAAACGGCAAAGAAATCCAGCGCATTGAAGTCGAAAAGATTTTCCGCTCGAGCGTGAATGCGGACGCGCCTCCGCCGTCGCCCGAGGAAGCGCTCTCACGCAAGCTCAGCATCCTCGATGAGCTGATCAACAGCGAAATCCTGATCGAGCGCGCGCAGAAGATGAACCTCATCGCCAGCGACGCCGAGGTCGAGGACAAGTTCACGGAATCGAAGAGCCCTTACACCGAGGAAGAATTTCAGAAGAAGTTGCAGGAAACCGGGCTCACAGTCGACGACCTCAAGAGCGAAATCCGGCGCCAGCTCTCGATCGAAAAACTGCTCAACCGCGAAGTGGTCGCAAAAATTTCCATCACCGATCAGGATATCACCGACTTCTACAACAAGAATCGCGCGCAGTTCAACGTCACCGAGCCGCAGTATCACATCGCCCAGATCGTTATCACGCCGCGGCCCGACCCGAACGTCCACAATCGCAAAAACGACAAAGCAATGAATGAGGCGGAAGCGGGGCGCAAAGCCGCGATGATCGAGCAGAAACTCTCGGCGGGAGCCGATTTCAGCGAACTGGCGATGGACTATTCCGAGGATCCCAGCGCGTCGACAGGCGGCGATCTCGGTTTTCTTGCCGAATCTTCGCTGAACCGTTCGCCGGCCGCGCTCAAGGCCGCAGTACTTGCCTTGAAAGTTGGCCAGGTGAGCCAGCCGATTCCCGAAAACGGCGGCTACCGAATTCTGAAGCTGGTTGGGAAGGAAGCGGCGGGCGACCGCCAGCTTTCCGATCCGCAGGTGCAGCAGGCGATCCGCGACGCGCTTCGCACGCGCAAGGAACAACTCCTGCGCTCGGCGTACCTCATCGAGGCGCGCGACGAAGCGCACGTCACGAATTATCTCGCGCGACAGATCCTCGAATCGGCCGGGAAGCTTCCGGCCCCGGATTCTCCCTAAGTCACAACTGCCAGCACTTCGCCGGCGCTCACGGCTTGTCCTTCCGACACGAGAATGCGTTCGACCTTGCCCGATTTCGGCGAGCGCACTTCATTCTGCATCTTCATCGCCTCGACGACGAGAATGCCCTTGCCGGCTTCGACCGCTTCGCCCGGCTTCACCAGCACGCGGACGACTTTGCCCGGCATCGGCGCGAGCACGCGCTGGCGCCCTTCGGCCTCGATCGCTGCTCCTCGATTGCGCCGCCATTGCCGCCGATCGCGAATCCGCGCCGCGTATTCGCGCCCGGCGACCGTGATTTGCAAGCTCGCGGCGTCCGGTTCAACGCGGACCTCGAACGAAGAGCTTCCGATCAGAATGGAATAAATTCCCGGCGCGACTTCGATTGCGTCGGCCTCGACGGCGCGGCCATCGATCGTGCAGAGCGCTCGCCCGTTCGGGCACGCCTCATCGGAGCCGATTTCGATCGTGCGCATCTTTCCGTCGAGTTCAATGGCAAGCTTCATCGGCTAGTCCGATGCGCGATCCAATTGGTCGCGCCGCCCATCGAGCTTCCATCGCGATTCTTGGGAGTGGGAAGAGACGGCGGCATCGTTGCCGGAGGCGCCGTTCCGAGTGATATGCCACAGTGCAGCTGCCAGCAACGCGGCATCTCCGGCGTGCGGCTCTGACGACATGTCCGCAGCCTCCGCATGCGGGGCCGGGCGATGTAGAAAGTCATCCAGCCAGCGCGTGTAGATGTCGGCATTCTGAAAATCGCGAGTGGCGAGAATGCGGCGGAAAAGCCCTACGTTCGTCTTGATCCCCGTCGCAAAGTGTTCTTCGAGGGCTCGCTCGAGCCGCGCGATCGCTTCGGCGCGATCGCCACCCCAGGCGATCAGCTTGCTAAGCATGGGATCGTATTCGTTCGGCACGGTCCAGCCGGCGTAGACACCGTCGTCGAGCCGGATTCCCGGGCCGGTCGGGACGCGCCGCTCGAGGATTTTCCCGGGCGAAGGGAAGAAATTGTTGTCGGGATCCTCGGCGTAGATCCGACATTCGATCGCGTGGCCGCGCAGCACAACATCAGCTTGCGCAAAAGGCAACTGCTCTCCCGCCGCGATGCGAATCTGCAGCTTTACCAGATCGAGCCCGGTCACCATCTCGGTCACCGGATGCTCGACCTGCAAGCGCGTATTCATCTCTAGGAAATAGAAGCGGCGCTCCCTGTCGACCAGAAATTCGACGGTTCCTGCATTCGCGTACTTGCCGGCGCACGCGAGTTTCACGGCTGCTTCGCCCATCGCGCGCCGCAACTCCGGCGTCATCACCGGCGACGGTGCTTCTTCGATCACTTTCTGATAGCGCCGCTGCACCGAGCACTCGCGTTCGCCGAGGTACACGATGTGGCCATGGCCATCGCCAAGAATCTGAATTTCGATGTGCCGCGGCCGCAGCAAATACTTCTCGATGTAGAGCCGTCCGTCGCCGAAAGCGTTTTGCGCTTCCGATGAAGCGTCGCGCCACGCGGAAGCCATGGCTGCCTCGCTCTCGACGAGCCTCATCCCCTTGCCTCCGCCGCCCGCCACGGCTTTCAACACCACCGCGAAGCCAATCTGCTTGGCGGCAGCGAGCGCGGCCTCGGAATTCTCGATGGGATCGAGCGTTCCGGGCACCGTGGGAACGCCGATCTCGCGCGCAACGTGCCGTGCTGCCGTCTTCGATCCCAATTTTTCCATCGCTTCGGGCGAAGGACCGATGAACGTGACGTCCGCCTCGGCGCACGCGCGCGCGAAGGCCGCGTTCTCGGCGAGGAATCCGTAGCCGGGATGAATCGCATCGCAGCCCGCCGCGCGCGCCACGCCGACGATTTTCGCGATCGAGAGATAGCTCTCGCGCGAAGGCGCGGGGCCAATGGGATAAGCCTCGTCCGCCAGGCGAACGTGCAGGGCGGCGCGATCCGCCTCGCTGTAAACGGCGACGGCCGGGACACCGAGCTCGCGGCAGGCGCGCAGGATGCGCACGGCGATCTCGCCGCGGTTCGCGATCAGGATTTTCCGGAACATCCCCGCCCCAAAGAAACGCAGACCGGCAAAAATGAAATTCTAGCACGCCCATTCCCCAAAGCCTGAACGCTTGGCAGCCTCCGGCACAAACCGCTATCATGACTGCGCGCTGCGGCGGTGATCCGTCGCAGCGCGGAAAGCGAGCGATCTCTTGGAATCGTCGCAGCAGAACCAATGGAAGAAGGCTGCCGCCGAAGCGGCCGCCGAGCTGGTCGAAGATGGAATGATCGTGGGTCTCGGGAGCGGTTCGACGGCCACGTTTTTTGTAAACGCACTCGCGAAGCGCGTCGCCCACGAGCATCTGCGCATCGCGGGCATTCCGACTTCGTCGAAGACGGCCGCGCTGGCCCGCTCGCTGAAGATTCCGCTCTCGACGTTTGCCGCGCACGCCCAGATCGATCTCACCGTCGACGGCGCCGACGAGGTGGAGCGTGGCACCCTCTATCTGATCAAGGGGCACGGCGGGGCGCTGCTGCGCGAGAAGATTGTGGCGGCGGCGAGCAAGCACATGGTAATCGTGGCGGACGAAACCAAGGTGGTCGATCGCCTCGGCTCGCTCATCTCCGTGCCCGTCGAGGTCGTGAAATTCGGCTGGCAGACCACGCAGCAGAAGCTTCAGGCCCTCGGCGCGAATCCGTCTCGGCGGCTCGGCGCGAATAGGAAGATCTTCGTCACCGACGGCGGAAACTACATCATGGACTGCGCGTTCGGTCCGATGGAAAAGCCGAAAGAAGTCGCGCACCATCTGGACCACGTGATCGGCGCGGTCGAGCACGGACTTTTTCTTGGATTTGCGAAGGAAGTCTTCGTGGGAGGGCGCGACGGAGTGAAGGTTCTAAAGAGTAGCTAGAATGGGCGGGTCGAAATCTTCGAAGCGCGAAGAGCGCGACGGCCTGCGAATTGCGAGCCGCCGCGCTCCTCTCCCCCCTTTGGTTAATTCTTTGCGGCGGAGCAAGCCTGCGGATAGACCGCGTCGAGAGCACCCCACAGCGCCTTCAGGATGTTTTCGGCCGCGCAGAGCACGCCGAAAGTGTCCGCATCTTTCTGGTTCGCCAGCCATCCACGCCAGGCGGCGCGATGGCGTACATCCGCTTCCTCATGCACGCCGAAATAGGCCAGCGCGCGCGGATCGTTGATGTCGTAAAAGCGGCGCAGGCCGGAAATCTTCTGCGCGGCAATCTCCGGCACCTGCGCTTCATAGACGTAAAAGGCCGCAACGGCCTGCGCCAGCGTTCCTTCGGAAGCAACTTCATCGAACGCATCGAGCAGTGCGGCAATTCCCGGAAGCGGGCGCGCGCCGTCGAGATCGGCGTCGCTCACGCCGAGCGATTCGGCGAACTGCCGCCAGAGCTGCGGGTGCGGACCCGATGGATCGAGCTCCTCGGCGAGATTTTCATTCACCAGTTTGGCCAGATTGCCGTCGGTGCGGCCGGCGAGTTGCTGCAGGTTCTCGGGAAACGCGCGCACGTGTTGATAATACTGCTCCGCGTAGAGTTGCAGCGATTCCTTGGAAAGAGTTCCTTCGGTCCACGCCTGATAAAAGGGATGCTTCAGGAGGTGGTGTTCCTCGACGAGAGCATCGAGCGAGTCGAGCATCGTTCTTTCTTTGAGCTGGTTCTTCGCCATTGTGGTTTTCTGTTTTCCCCTAAGAGTAGCGCTGAATAAACCCGCGGAATCTTACCCGAAATCATTTTGAAAATCCAGCGCCCATCGGAATCCGGCCTCCAAAGGGTTACAGCGGGATGTTCCCGTGCTTCTTTTTCGGATTCGTATCGCGCTTGTTTTCGAGCGACCGCAGAGCCGCGACGATCTTCGCGCGGGTCTGCGCGGGCTCGATGATGGCGTCGATGTATCCGCGCTCGGCCGCGACGTACGGATTCGCGAAGCGCTCGCGAAAATCCTCGATCTTCTCCTGGCGGAGGCGCTCGCGCTCGGTTTCGGGCGCGCGATCGATCTCGCGCTTGTAGACGATATTCACGGCGCCCTCGGGCCCCATGACGGCGATCTCTGCGGTGGGCCAGGCGTAATTGATATCCGTGCGGATGTGCTTCGACGCCATCACGCAGTACGCGCCGCCGTAGGCTTTGCGCGTGATCACGGTAACCTTCGGCACCGTCGCTTCGGCGAATGCGAACAGGAGCTTCGCGCCGTGGCGGATGATCCCGCCGAACTCCTGCTGCGTGCCGGGCAAGAAGCCGGGAACATCCTCGAACGTGACGAGCGGGATATTGAAAGCGTCGCAGAACCGGACGAAGCGCGCGCCCTTCACGGACGCGTCGATATCGAGAACGCCGGCGAGAAACGCCGGCTGGTTCGCGACGATTCCCACGGGACGGCCATCGAATCGCGCCAGGCCGACCACAATGTTTTTCGCGAAGTGCTCGTGGACCTCGAAGAATTCGCCGTCATCGGCTACCGCGTGGATCACGTCTTTCATGTCGTATGGCTGCTGCGGGTCGTCGGGGACGAGCGAATTGAGGGCGGCGTGCACGCGATCCCACGGGTCGGATGTCTTGTGGCGCGGAGGATCGTCCACATTGTTCGATGGGAGATACCTCACGAGTTCGCGAATCATGGCGAGGCAATCGGCATCGTCGCGGGCGATGAAGTGGGCTACGCCGCTTTTGGCGTTGTGAGTCATCGCGCCGCCGAGCTCTTGCTTGGTGACGTCCTCGTGCGTCACCGTCTTGATCACGTCGGGTCCGGTGATGAACATGTACGACGTGTCGCGCGTCATGAAAATGAAGTCGGTGAGGGCCGGGGAATAGACCGCGCCGCCCGCGCACGGTCCGAGGATCGCGCTGATCTGCGGGATCAGGCCGCTCGCCAGCGTGTTGCGCAGGAAAATATCGGCATAGCCTGCGAGAGACATCACGCCTTCCTGAATGCGCGCGCCGCCCGAATCGTTCAACCCGATCACGGGCGCGCCCTGACGCATGGCGAGGTCCATGATTTTCGTGATCTTCGAAGCGTTCGCCTCGGAAAGCGAGCCGCCGAAAACAGTGAAGTCCTGCGCGAAGACGTAGACGAGGCGACCATCGATCCGGCCGTAGCCCGTCACGAAGCCGTCGCCCGCGGGCCGCTGCTCTTCCATGCCAAAATCCTGGCAGTGGTGCCGGACGAATTTATCCAGCTCCTCGAACGAACCTTCATCGAGCAGCAAATCGATGCGCTCGCGCGCGCCGAGCTTGCCCGCCTTGTGTTCGCGCTCGCGGCGCTCCGCTCCGCCGCCCTCCTCGGCTTCCGCATTTCGCTTGCGGAGCTCGTCGAGCGGGTCGTGGCGCTTCAGATTTTCGGCTGGTTTTGCCATCGAATTCGAATGCCGGCTGCCTCCTCTGTTTCTGTGTCGATTAGACTGTACACCCGCTCTGTGTTTTCAGTAAGTTGCAGCGGATTCCAATCGCCAAATGTCGATTAGAATCCGGCCAGATCCGGGCTCGCGTTCACCCTAACAATCTGCAGGGACGGTTTCAAGCAGTTGTTGCGATGGACTTACAGGAAGTCCGGCAGCCGCTAGTGTAAACCCGACCAATCGTCCGCGAGCAAAATCGAGTTCGACGGGTTCGACGGGTCGTATTTTACGCTGGCTATCTGGCCGGTCGCGACGCGCGTCAGGTGCAGCCGCTCTTCCAGCCCGGTGATGTCCTGCGCGGTTTCGTAGGTGACGCCCGAAATCGAATACGTGTAGTAGAGGAGCCTTTGCGGGCCGTTCGAGGATTCACGAGCGGCGCGAGACTTCGCGAAAAGGCCGGCAGCCTTGCTATGGCCGTTCGACGGAGCCGCGGCAGTCTTGTGGTCCGTGATTTCGAGTACCTGGCCTTCGACGATGCGGCCCACACGGTTGAGGTAGGAGCGGCGCTGGCGTTCGACCTCGATCTCGTCCGCAGGCTTTTTCTTCAGCCAAAAGATCATCCCTACGGCCGCCAGGACGATAAGTCCCGCCAGTGGAAGAAGGTTGCGCCAATCGGAGAGCAGACTATTCAAAGCGAAATCTATGTTAGCGCAGCGCGGCGGGCGCACAAGCGGGGAGATTCGGGGTGAAGCCAGTCAATCAATGGGCGGATTTGGCGGCCTGCAATCTTGCCGGTTCCGGTATCGCAAGGCGGAGCCGAAGACCGGCGGCTAATCCTGAGGGACGACGGGGTTGCGCAGCGTGCCGGCGCCGCTGACGCGCACTTCGACTACATCGCCTGCCGAGAGCGGGCCGACGCCTGCGGGCGTGCCGGTGGGGATGACGTCGCCGGGTTCGAGTGTCATGGCCTCGGCGATCCAGCGAATGACGACGTCGATCGGGAAGATCAGATCCGAGAGCGGCGCGGATTGTTTTACCGCGCCGTTTACGAGTGTCTCGACGGTTGTCTGCGGCGTCGGAAAATCGGTCTGCAGCACGGGCCCAAACGGGCAGAAGGTATCGAAACCTTTCCCGCGGACGTACTGGCCATCGAGCCGCTGCAAATCGCGCGCCGTCACGTCGTTGAGGCAGGTATAACCTGCGATATAAGGCTTCACGTCATCGGTGGGACGAAGACGATGGCAGCGGCGGCCGATGATGATGGCAAGCTCGCCTTCGTAATCGACGCGCTTGGAAATCGCCGGCATGACGATCGGATCGAGCGGCGCGATGATGGCCGAGGGAGGCTTCGAGAAAATGATCGGCGTCTCGGGCGGCTTGCTATCCATTTCGATGGCGTGGTCGACGTAATTCTTGGCCATGCAGATGATCTTGCTTGGCCAAGACGGCGGCACGAATCTCACCTGATCGAGGCGCCACTCGCGGCCCGTCGGCCGGCGGTCGCCCCAGAGCTCGCCCGAGATTTCGCGGATGGTCCCATCGTCGACTATGCCGGCGCGCGATTCCACCATCGTTTCGCGGACGGTACGGCCCGGATGCTGCTTTGCGGATTCAATTGGCTCGAAGCGGCAGAGTTTCATCGGTGATGTGGTGTCTCGCTGCCGGCCCGCCTGCGGCCCGGCAGAATCGGATGACGCCGCGCGTGAAACAGCATCCCGGCTACCCAGGAGCCACCGGCAAAAACGCCATAAACCACGGCTCCTTCCACCAGCGCTTGAAACGGCGTTCGCAGAACCTCGAAGAGATTGTGAAAATAAAATCCAGCCAGATCGTACGCGCCCGCGAACAGCACCCATCCTATCACGGAGGCGGTCAGCATCTCCTTCGGACGATTGAGAAAGCGAAGGACGGGAACCAGCATGAGCAGGACGAACAAGGTGTAGAAAATGGCGTTTCGTTCCAGGGCGTAGCGCTCGAGGTGCGGCATCCGGTTCGCCGTCACCAGAGCTCCCAGCATGGTGACGATCAGCAAAGCGCCCGTGTAAATGCCCGTGCGCCACGCCGGATGCGATCGTTTCGTCTCGCTCGATTGCTCGGTGGGAATCGATGTGTCGTCTGTCATGGCGCGGGCTGCCCTTCGGCCGGCACGCCGCCAGAGACAACTCCGCTTGTGGGACTTTCGTTCCCAGAGCGGTCTACCGCGGTGACACTGTAGAAATACCGGCGGCCGGGCTGAACATTCATATCGCGAAACGCTGGCGCAATCAACAACTCCGTGCTCTGGCGAGTGCCTTGAGCGCCAGCCTGCTCGCTACGATAGACGTTGTAACCCGCGACATCGGTTTCAGGGCTGATCGCCCAGGAGAGCTCGAGATGGGCGGGCGTCGCTCCCTGCGCGGGAACCAGGACAACGACGAGCCCCAGCGGCGCGGCTGGCGGAAAAATATCTCTCTGGGTGATCACCACGAGATTCGAATCGGCGGATTCGATGGCCACGTCCGGATACTGCACCATGCTGCGCACGGAGTATTCGTAGGTCTTGCCGAAAACGACTTGGTTATCGGAAAACGGCGGCGCATCGGTTTCGCCGATTTTGACGGGCGCGGGCTGCGGCTTGGAATTTTCGGCACCGGCGGGCGCCGCATTCGTCTTGCTCGGCGCGGCGCCCGCGGGGGGCGACGGCTGCGGCTCAATTTCCGCGCGATAGATACGGTACGGCCCGACCGAAGCGACAGGCCCCACAATCGTCTTCCGAGGCGGCGTCCAGGTGAGCACGATGGCCGCGGGTGCGATCTCCGCTTGGAGGTCGTCGATGGGATCGGCGGCAGGATGGATGCGCAGGCTGACCGAGTTCGAGTTTGGAGAATCGCGCTTGAGCGAGACGCGCGTGCGCACGATGTAAACGGCGGCGGCGTTCGGAGGGGCCTCGAAATCGGATGCCTGGAGCGCATCCGTAACACGCATACGGCCCGCTTTCAAGTTGCGATCGACCATGCCCGATGGGATCGTCAGCACGAGCGTGGGATTCACCGGCGCGATGGGATGGGAGCCGGCCGGGGATTCAAAATCACGGAAAATCTCGATTGAGGGAAGCTGCTCGAGCTGCCGCGCATCGACCGTTTCGTCCGGCAGCGTGAACGTGAGAATCACCTCGTTGCCCGACTGTTCGGCGGAAAGGTCGGTGACGGCCTGTG
This sequence comes from uncultured Acidobacteriota bacterium, assembly GCA_963836125.1. GTDB lineage: Bacteria > Acidobacteriota > Terriglobia > Acidiferrales > UBA7541 > Palsa-295. Next base: position 383,820 of record CAWIIK010000008.1, on the reverse strand, counting down.
GAACGGGCGGCTTGCGTTCGGTCGGCTCGCCCGGCGAAGCGCATCCCGCAAGAAAGATTGAAAGAAAGAAAATAGAAAACAGAAAACAGAAAACGGAAAGGAGAAAACGGAGAATGGGCGAGAAGGCCGATCGTTTGCCGGGGGGCGCGCCTGGAACGCGCTCCCATTTTCGATTTTCCATTTTACAAGATGTAGCGGCTCAGATCCTGATCCTTGACGATGTTCGCGAGCTGCTTCTGGACGTACGCGGCATCGAGCTTCACGGTTTTCTTCTTCATCTCGGGCGCCTCGAAGGAGATTTCCTCGAGCACTTTCTCGAGGATCGTGTGGAGGCGGCGCGCGCCGATGTTTTCGGTGTGCTCATTTACCGCAGCCGCGAAGCGGGCGATTGCGGCGATAGCGTCTTCGGTAAACGAAAGCTTCAGGCCCTCGGTATCGAGCAGCGCGATGTATTGCTTGATGAGCGCGTTTTTCGGCTCGGTGAGGATGCGGATGAAATCCGCCTTCAGAAAGCGAGCTCAGCTCGACGCGAATCGGAAAGCGGCCCTGGAGTTCGGGGATCAGGTCCGAGGGCTTCGTGGTGTGGAACGCGCCCGCCGCGATGAACAGGATGTGGTCCGTGCGAACCATGCCGTAGCGCGTGTTGACCGTGGTGCCTTCGACGATCGGGAGAATGTCGCGCTGCACGCCTTCGCGCGAGACGTCGGGGCCGTGGCCGGCTTCGCGGCCGGCGATTTTGTCGACCTCGTCGATGAAGAGGATGCCCATCTGCTCGACGCGGTCGACAGCGATGCGAGTGACCTGGTCCATGTCGATGAGGCGATTCTCCTCTTCCTGGATGAGGTAGTCGAAGGCTTCGGCGACCGTCATGCGGCGTTTCTTTTTCTGCTGGCCGAACATGCCCGAGAGCATGTCCTTGACGTTGATGTCCATTTCCTCGACGCCCTGATTGGTGATGATCTCGAAAGAGGGCATCGAGCGCTCGCGGACCTCGACCTCGACGAGGCGCTGGTCGAGTTTGCCTTCGCGGAGCTGGGCGCGGAGCTTGTCGCGCGTGCGCTGCGTCTGTTCTCGGCGCTGCGCTTCGGTGGGGCCGGGAGCGCCCGGCATGGCCGGTTCGGCGGTGGGCGCCGGCGAAGAGGGCAGCAGGAGATCGAGCAGGCGCTCTTCGGCGGACTGTTCGGCGCGCTCGGCCACTTCGTCGAGCTTTTCCTCGCGCACCATGTCGATCGAGGTTTCCACGAGATCGCGCACCATCGACTCGACGTCGCGGCCGACGTAGCCGACCTCGGTGTACTTCGATGCTTCGACTTTGACGAACGGGCAGCCCGCGAGACGCGCGAGGCGCCGCGCGATTTCCGTCTTGCCGACCCCAGTGGGGCCGATCATCAGGATATTTTTCGGCAGGATTTCTTCGGCGAGCTCGGGCTGGAGCTTCTGGCGGCGAACGCGGTTGCGCAGGGCGATGGCCACGGCTTTCTTCGCGGCATTTTGGCCCACGATGTATTTATCGAGCTCGACGACAATTTCGCGAGGGGTCAGCTCGTCAAACGATGGGAGCGGTTCAGGCTCCGCCGCCTGCTGGTCTCCAGACAAGTAGATCACCATATCTTTCTCCGACTTGCCGCTCATAGTTCTTCGATGCTGAAATTATCGTTCGTGAAAATGCAAATTTCGCTGGCGATGCGCATCGCTTCCTGCGCGATGTCCTTGGCGCCGAGCTTCGTGTGCTTGGCGAGCGCCCGCGCGGACGCTACAGCGTAAGGCCCGCCCGAGCCGATCGCGCAGATGCCGTCGTCCGGCTCGATCACGTCGCCGTTGCCCGAGAGAAGCAGCGTGTTTTTGGCATCGGCCACGATCAGCAGCGCGTCGAGGTGGCGCAGCGAGCGGTCCGTGCGCCACTCCTTCGCGAGCTCGACCGCGGAGCGCGGCAGGTTGCCGTGATATTCCTGCAGCTTATTCTCGAAGCGCGAGAAAAGTGAAAGCGCGTCCGCCGTGCTGCCCGCGAATCCCGCCAGGATCTTGTCGTTGTAAAGGCGCCGCGTCTTTTTGGCGCTGTGCTTGATCACGGCCTCGCCCATGGTCACCTGGCCGTCCGCGGCGAGCACGACCTTGTTGTCCTTGCGCACGCACAAAACCGTCGTGCCGTGCATCGGCTGAGATTTCTGGCTCATTCCCATCCGGCCATTATACCCGCGCGACGGCGCGTGAGCCAATCGCGCAGGGCCAGTCTGTCTTACAGAGGGTGCAATTTGCAGGGATTTCTTGCCGACGACGGGGATCAGTTCTTGTCGGGGTCCTGGCCTGCGTCGTCGCTGGCGTCCTTGTCGGCTTTGTCCTTCTTGTCTTTGTATTTATCCTTTTTGCCGACTTTGTCCCAGCGCTCTTCAAGGGATGCCCGCGTGAAGAGGGAATCGGAGAGATCCGTGTTGTACTCGCACTTATCGAAGAACACCTGCCAAATTTTGATTCCGTTGCGTTCGCGCGTGATCTGGAAAGGGGTCTGGATGCCCTCGATCGGATGGTAATTCGAGTAGTATTCGATCTCCTCGCTCTTCGTTCGCGTTTTCGCGTCGCGCGTGTCGACGATTTTCTTGATCGGCAGATGCGTCGCCGTGGCGATTGCGATGCGGATCGTGCGATTGTCCGAATCGACGAGCTCGACCCAGTCAGCTTGCTTCAGTTCCACGATGTCCGGCCCGCCGTACCGCAAGACCATATCCGGCTCGTGAATGCGGTAGCGCAGAATGTTGTCGAGGTCTTTCTTGTTGCCTTCGACAAAATCGATGAGATCGACTTCCGGAGCTTCCGAGACGCCGCCGCGATCGAGGTCCCAGCCCTTGTCGCCGTTGTACACCTCGATGATATTGCGTTTGGGAAGATTCTCCTGGCGCTCCTTGTCCGGAGGCACCTCGTAATCGATGAAGTGCCCGAAGCCGGTGAGATTGCCCCCATGGTCGAACGAACCAATCCGTCCGGTACACGTCGAGTTGTGCACATTCAGATACGTGGCTCCGCCGAGCGCACCGATCGCCTCTTGCAGGAGCTGCTTGGCCTTTGCGGCGCTCTGCTCCGGCATCAAGAACTGATCGCTCTGGGCCGCCGCGTCTCGCGACGCAGCAAGGCCGAACAGCGCCAGCAACAATGCAACCCAGATTGATTGGTTGCTTATCCGCACGGGAACGAACCTCCGTTTACATTGATCACTTCGGCGGTTACGAAGGTTGCCAGATCGGATACGGCGAAGAGGATCGGTCCGGCAACTTCCTCGGGGGTCGCGACGCGCTTCAGCGGATACGACGCGAGCCACTGCTTGAACTTCTTCTTGTCCTTCGCCGCCGCTTTCCAGATGTCCGTATCGACGAAGCCCGGTGCCACGCAGTTCACAAGGATGTTGTGCCGGGCAAGTTCGAGCGCGAGCCCTTTGCTGAAGCTGATGATGGCGCCTTTTGTGGCGGCGTAGTGCGTGTGAAACGGCGTGCCGCGCTGCCCAGCCACCGAAGCGACGGTCACGATGCGCCCGCCCCGCTGCGCGATCATGTGAGGGACGGCGAAATGAGCCATGGAGTACACGCTCTTGAGATTCACACGAATCATGTCGTCCCATTCGCGCTCGGTGAGCTTTTCGATGGGCGCGTCATTGTGGTTCCAGATGCCCGCATTGGCGACGAGGATGTCCAGCCGGCCGAGGCGCTCGCGCGCGTGCTCCACGAGCTTTCGCGCGTCTTCGGTTTTGCCCAAGTCGGCCTTGAATGGTTCGATGCGCGTGCCATGCTTGCGCGTCTCCTGCTCGACCTGCGCAGCCGCGTCGCGATTCTGATGGTAGCTGAAGACAACGTCCGCTCCCGCCTGTGCGAACATCTTCACCGTTGCGGCACCGATGCCCCGCGACCCGCCCGTTACGAGTGCCGCCTTGCCCGCCAGCGAGATCATGTGTCCCCCAAGGAAATGAGTCGAGACTGAGAATCGAGATTTGAAGCGAACGCCCCGCCCTCAAAGGAGTCGGTTCAGATGCGCGCGGGAGCCTTTCGCGTTGCGGCCGCCGTCACCAAATCGCGAAATAGCGCCTGGGCGAACGCGTCCGTTTGCGTCATCCGCTCGGGATGCCACTGCACGCCGGTGACTTGGTTCGCGTCGGTGGCCCATTCTAGGGCTTCGATCACTCCGTCCGGTGCGCGCGACACAATTCGAAGGTCGCGTCCGGGCTGGAGAACCGACTGGTGATGCGAGCTGTTCACCACGGCTTTGTCCCCGCCGGCCATCTGCGCGAGCCGCGATCCAGGCTCGATCGTTACGGGATGGAACGGCTCCGGCTCGCCCGCGTCGCAATCCCAGTCGTGCTGAATCCGCGTGCGCAGCTCGCCGGGAATGTCCTGAACGAGCGTGCCGCCGAGGAACACGTTCAGGCTCTGGATCCCGTAGCAGATTGCCAGGATCGGCTTGTGTTCGCCAAGCGCGTGCTCGATCAAGGCAAAATCGGTGCGCTCACGATCAGCGTCGGCCTCGGTGGTCTCGGGATGCTTTGCAGCTGCGAATAGCGATGGCTCGATGTCTGCAGGACTCCCCGTCAGTAAAATCGCGTCGAGCGTCCACGCGATTCTCTCAAGATGCTGCGCGGAAAGCCCGAGAGAAATCGGCACGGGAAGGCCACCGGCCGCACTGACCGCCTTGACGTAATGCTCAAGCCTGTCGAAATCCCCTGTAAGCTCTTCTTTTCGTGTGCGATACGGGACACCGATGCGCGGCTTGGGGTTGGGCTCGGGGGACATACGAGCGACATCGTACCATCGCAGCATCGCCGCGGGCAACGGTTCACATCACGGTTCACATCGGCCGGTGGTGGGTCAGTTTGAAAAGCCCAAGCGTTTCCCCCCGCATTCACCAGGACTCAGCGCAAATCAACGCCGGATTCGTGATTTGGTTGGGGATGGAAACAGATGCAAAAAGATCGCGAGCGGGGTATATTGCCTCACAGCCGAAAGGCAAAACGGGAATTCCGGTCTAAGCGCATCGAGGAGGAATCATGGCCAAAGTTCTCGCCCTTGTTTTCGCAACCCTCACCGTGGCCCTGTTGTGCTGTGCGCCGACGGCGTCAGCCCAAGTCTCTATCAACATTGGAGTGGCCCCCGGGTGCCCCTATGGGTACTTCTCGTACGCTCCATACAGCTGTGCGCCTTACGGCTACTACGGGCCCGATTGGTTTGTTGGCGGCGTGTTTATTGGAGCTGGCCCCTGGTTCCACGGCCCGGCCCACTTCTCCGGCCATGTCGATAACCGGTTTGACCCTCGTCACGGTTACAGAGGACCGATGCCTGCGCGCGGAGATCAGCCCAACAACAATTTCCATGGCAACGAGGCGAGAGATGGGAGAGGCCACGTAGTCAAAGGCGATCATGACGCGAGCAATGAACACGCGCTGCCCGGACGTCAGCAGAGTGGCGGCCACGCCGAGGGCCACCACTAAAACGCAATCCGCCGGAACGCACTCAGCATAAAGAGACGTCCGCTCAAAATTTGGCACTCGAGACGATTGCGGCTTTTTTTGTTGCGACTTCCCCGGCATAGACCAGAATGGGTAAGCACCCTTCCCGACGTAGCGGTACGCGCCGTCTGCCCACACCGTGTTCACCAGGAACGAGACTGAAGTGCCTCGAGGTGCACCGATCTTGTCGGTTTCAAACTCTATAACCTGCTCGATTGGCACCGGGTTCTTGGGCTGGGAAGCATTCTGACGTGTCGGCAATCCTAGGGGGGATTGTTGGGGGTGTTTTGCAGTGCACCTTGAAATGGGTTTCCAAACCATCCGGTGGGATCTGGGAGAGCGAGAGCTGTGAACTCTTTGTCAAATGGCGGGACTTGTCGGTGGTTGAACGCTTTGAGGAATGGTTCGTATTCCTTTTCATAACCGGCGAGCAGGGGAATGTTCATGGAAGTCGAAGTGATTTCCGACCGTTACGACGGGAGAACAGGTGAAATCGGAGAATTGCTACTGAGCTTTCCGGAAATCGCCCCGCGAAGAAGGCTCAACGGATCGCTGCTTCTCAGAAAGCTAGACGACTGGTTGCTTCTCCGAAAAGCAGAGCGCGTCGTTCAGTCGCTCGCGGATGCACGTTTTGGAAGGCGCTCCGTTCTTATTCGCGGCGTTCAAATCAAAACAGGTTCACTTCTTATCACCTTGGGCGTTTTTGCGGGCGCGTACAAGTTCTTGAAGGAGTATCCTGACTTCAAGAAGGGCTTCCTTCTGCTTGTAGCTGACCTGAGAGAAGCAGGCGACAAGGTAGAGCGTGAGGTTTTCGCGCGGCCCAGGTCGAAAACTGTGGATGCTCTGAGCGAAACAGCCCGAACGCTTCAATTCGGGGCGATTCTAGCCGGGTTTTTTGCAGATGAGATTGGATCATGGATCCTCGAGAAGCTTTGGCTGAGCATATTCGGCGGATCGACCGGAGCTTTCGCGGTAGGCGGTCTCAACACCCTCGGATTGGGAATGACCGCCGTCGGCGGTTTTGTGGCAGGAAAGCTGGCGCGACGAAGCCCCGTCGTTAATGGCGTAGCCGAAGGCATCCTGGCAGCGTTCACCTGGGTAAACCTATTCGGCTCGACCTCGCCGACCGAGCCTGCTTGGCTAGTGCTCCTCCTATCTCCAGCTTCCGTACTCGTTGCAGCCGGCGGGGCTCTTCTTGCGTCGCGTACAGGTGCAGGGTATTCGAAACGCAGTTAGACGCTTGGCCTGGAAATTTCCTCGACGACTTCTCCGGTTTTCCTCGGCAAGCCGATTCGGGTTGCCACATCCGCCTGCGAGATGATGCCGACGAGACGGTCCTTGTCGTCCACAACTGGAATCCGGCGCACCCTCGCATCTACCATGGCATCAAGCACCAGCTCAACGTCATCGTCGGCCCGACATATCAAAGGCTCGCGTGTCATGAATTCATCGATCGGCGTAGAGACGTCACGGCCATCGGCTACGATCTTAAGCGCCAAATCCCTGTCCGTGATGATGCCGACGATGGTCTTCGTCACGCGGCTTTCGATCACTGGAACGGGACCCACATTCTTGTCCCGCATCAGTTGTGCCGCTTGAAATGCCGTCTCTGTCGGCAGGCAGTAAACCGGATTCTTGGTCATCACATCGCTGCAAGTAATCATCCTCGTCTTCTCCCGTTCAAGCTTGACTTCCATTTCAATTTCAGGAGTGGTCTTGCGAATTGGTTTTGTCCCGATCAGGTCAATTGTTTCCGGGGGTGCTGGCTCGTGTCCCGTCCTCATCAGGCGACGAGCCCGCAGTCGCCTGTTGGCCCGCCGGAACCAACAGGTAACCGCTCACGGAGTGTTTCGTCACGCCAGTGACGACCAGTTCGTAGGGTTCCTCATCTTCCTTCGGATAGAAGCGCACTGGTTGGTCCACGCCCTGGTCTCGCAGCGCTAAGGTTCGGCCCTCTGGAAGCAAGCCCAGCGAGCCACGGAAGCGCTGATGCCGGTTATTCGTGCCGCTGATGTGAAGGGAGATTCCAGGAACCGGCTCGACGGTCCGGCCCTTCGGCACTTCGAAATTGACCTGTTGCCGGTCGAGCCGCTCCGATAGCGAGTCGAGATTACGAGCGTTGTTGTCGAGCTGCTGGTGAACGCCGACAAGATCCCGGCCGGTTTCCTCTTGGGCTGAGGCGATCTGTTGCCGGAGTTCGCCTTCGACCTGCGCCAGTTGCGAACGCTGAGCCGCCTCTTCGGATTCAACCTGAGTCAGGCGGGCGTCGAGAGTGGAGGTGCGCGCCGCTAGTTCGGCTCTCATCTGCTGGTGTAATTGCTCGCTCAAGCTCTCGGCATATTTGCGACTTTGCTGGACGTTATGGTTGAGCTTGCCCTCCAGAGTTGTCACGCGCTTTGACAGTCCTTCCCATCTGCCTGTCGCATCCCGTAACGTACTCTCGGCCGTGTCCACGCGTTGGTTGACGGCGTTGACGGCAGCCCGGTCGCCGAACAACTGCGCGATTTGTATGTTTTTCTTCTTCACGACCAAGTAACCCACACAAGCCAGCGCCGCTAAGACGACCAGTGTCAGGATAAACGCCCACGATCCATGGGATTCGTGTCGGCCCTTTGGCTCGATAGTTTCCCGTTGGGTCGACCAGTCATTCTTGGTGGTCTCAAACATGGAGTTAGACAGGTTCATGGGGTCCGCCTCCTTGACCGATTCCTCGACGTGCGTCGGGATCGGCGCAAGAACTCCGCCAGATTCTCTACAGAATGTTAGGTAGGCCCTTAAGTGACTGACAGGCAAGGGGGTTTACAACTGGCCAGCTATTTCAGCCACCTAGGCGGTCTGCTGCAGTCAGGCAATTCTTGCTCGTCGTCAGTAGTTCTTGCCGCGCGATAGGCAGCACGCCATCCGCAAGGTGGGTGGTCGCACCTTTTCTAGCACTCCTCATCTCCGGTTTCAGCGCTAATCAAGAGTTGAGAATTCTGGGAGTGCCGAGAGGCCGATCTCGAGAATGAAGCCGCCGGGTTTCGTGTTGCAAGTGGGGTCACAACACGTTGCGACTTCAATCGCGTAAATTCGCAGCGTATCTCGAAGGGCTTCGGCACCGGGAGGCAACGGACTTTGTTCGCGTACCAGAAAGGTCAGGCCGGTCGATTGACTGTTCGCGGCCTCAAAGGGCGCACCTTCATCCACGTTCCACCCAATCGCCTTGAAAACCGTGAGGAAGTCCTGTGCGTAAGCGAGTGAGTCGCTGGCCGAGGGATGGTAGCAGATGCCAACCTCTTGGTTAGGGAACGCGCGAAGAACCCGAATGAGAACTGCCTTCTGGAGTGTGGTCAGCTTACGAGGAGTCGGCCGCATTACTCTGCCCTAGCCAGTGTTGCCACGGCGGGGCACTCTCTGTCAATGATTTCAGTTGCATCCCAAGGTTTCGAGATGTCCCGGGAATCGAGTGCTGCCTTGCGGCCTATCCCGCCGGCCTGTAGTCCATGGCGAGCACATCCCACCTTCACAGCCCATGAATCCCGTTGTATAACGTGATGCCCTTGGTGAACGGAGCTGAAAAAAAATGACCGAGTCAGCGCCTCGTTTGAAGCTCGGCCGTCGAGTGTTTGGGGTGGCGGCTTTGGCCTTTGGCCTCATCACGCTGGCCTGGCATGCCTACAACGGCTGGCATCTACCACGTTACATTGTCTACCCTGCCGCCGCTGCCGAGATCTTCGGTGGCGCCGCGCTTCAGTTCCGTCGGGCAGTGAAGACGGGCGCGGCCGTCGTTGGCGCGGCTTATCTTGGCTTCGCCCTGGCGTGCCTGCCGGGAATCGTCGCCGCACCGCGGATCTACAATAGCTGGGGCAACTTCTTCGAGCAATTCTCTCTCGTGACCGGAGCGGCGATCGTTTGTGCGCAGCTGTCATCGGCATGGGCACCGGAAACGCTGAATCGGATTGGCCGCATTCTTTTGGGCATCTGTGCCGCCTCCTTTGCCCTCGAACAGGCGTTTTATCTTCACGCTACCGCCAGCCTCGTTCCGAAGTGGCTTCCGCCAGGTCAGATGTTTTGGGCGGTAACGACGACTGTCTTGTTCGCACTCGCGGCCGTGGCACTTCTTACGAATCGAATGGCGCTTCTTGCGACTCGCCTGCTGACAATGATGCTCGTGATCTTCGGGTTGCTCGTGTGGGTACCGTTGCTTGTCTCGAATCCCCACAATCATGGGAACTGGAGCGAAACCGCCGAGACCTTCGCGATTGCCGGAACAGCATGGATTCTCGCGGATCTCCTCGGCGAGGTTCGTCTCCATGGCCCTCGCTCGCGATGACGTTCAGCAGGTTGCGACGGAGACTGAAATCATCTGCGCCGACGAATTCGCTTTTGGCTGCGACGCCGGCTTGCGTGGGGGGTGTGTCTTGAGCCAAACCTCGTAGTTCTCGCGCATCTGGTCGATGTGGTGCGGGATGTGGCGCTCCTGGCGCTCCATCCAGCTTTCGAGACTGATCCCGCCGTCCACCGGGTGCTCGACGATATGCGACCATACAGACTCCGGAACGGCGACCAGAAGCTGGTAGGTCATTTTGCGCAGCCGCCGGATCACCTCGAGCGCCTCGCGCGTGCTCTGGTGGAAGTAGCCGAGTGTGCCGGCCCATCGGCCAGCGTCAAATTCGGTCACCAAGCGCTCGGGCTCCGCAATCAGATGGCGGCAGCGCACGTAGGAGCTGGCTTCGCTGTCGGCAAGGTGCAGAATGATTTCGTGGATGCTCCAGCGATCGTGCGCGGGCTTGTATAGCCACATTTTCCTCGGGAGCCGACCCAGAGCGGTTGAGAGCAAAGCGGGCGCACGCCCGAATGACTCCAGAATCGGCCGCCGTTCGTTACGAGTCATATTGTCACTCCCCGGGGTTCTCTACTTGGACGTTGCCAGCCGCTTTTTGGCTTGCTGCCCTCATCAAAACAAACGAAAGGAGTCTGCTTTTTGTTCCACAACCACTATGGGCATTCGGGACTCGACCGCCAACAGCCAAATTGGAATTGTGAAGCGCGATGGCGCACGCGTGCGTGCTCCCCTCCGGGAATTCGGAATTGCATCATACGTTTTCTGGGAGGTCTCTCTAGGGCTTGGTTTCAATGGGTTTGCGTCCGTGCCAATACGTTCGGAGGTCTCCCACGAGATAGAGCGAACCCGTGGCGAAGACGGCGTCTTCCGGCGTGGCTATTTCGATCGCGCGTTCCAGCGCTGCGCCCGGATCGCGCACGACGGTCGACTTCTTCGCGAGGTGGCTCGTCATCTCGGCAAGCAAGGGCGCCGAGATCGCGCGCGGCTGGCGCGGCTCGGTGAGGATGACGAAATCGACAGCCGGAAACAGCAGCCCTGCCATTTCGTCGACGGCTTTATCGCGCATCGCGCCGTAGACGAGCACAATGCGGCGGCCCTTGAAATTCTCTTCCCAGAATTTCAGCAGTTCGCGCGCCCCGGAAGGATTGTGCGTGCCATCCAGATAAACGGCCGGGCGCTCGGAGAGGCGTTCGAGCCGGCCCGGCCAGCGAGCTGTGCGAATGCCGCTTTCAATCGCCGGATCTCCGATGGGGAATCCGCGTTCCCCCAGAAGCCGCGCCGCGGTGGCCGCCGCGAGCGCGTTGCGAACTTGGAATCGCCCGGGAAGCGGCGGCTCGATCGCGAGAGTCTTGCGCGAATGAACCGGCGAGACCACGGCTCGATAGCATCCACCTGATGCGCCTTCCTCTTCGATGCGCCAGGCGGTATCGATCTCAACCAGGCGTGCGTCAACCTCCTTAGAGCGGCGCGCGATCACCGCGCGCGCTTCGGGCCTTTCGGCCGAGCTCACCACCCACGCTCCGGGCTTGATGATTCCCGCCTTTTCGACGGCAATCTCCTCGATCGAATGCCCGAGAAAATTCTCGTGATCGAAATCGATCGGCGTGATCACGGCCACTTCGGGCTCAACGATGTTCGTCGAATCGAGCCGCCCGCCCAGGCCCACTTCGTAAATCGCGAAATCGACCTCGGCTTTGGCAAACGCGACGAACGCCATTGCCGTGACGCACTCGAAGAAGGTTGGATGTGCCGCGAGCTTGCCGGACGCCAGCAAGCGCCTCGATGGAGGCTCGTACGCGCGTCCATGCGGCCGCGAAATCGTCGTCGGAAATGTCCTTGCCGTCGATGCGGATGCGCTCGTTGATTCGCTCGAGATGCGGCGAAGTGTAAAGCCCCGTGCGAAGCCCGGCGGCGCGCAGAATCGAGTCGAGCATCGCCGCCGTCGAGCCTTTGCCGTTCGTTCCGGCAATGTGCACGCAAGGCGCGGCGCGATGCAGGATTGCCGAGGGCTTCGGCGAGAATCGAGATGTTCTCGAGGCCGAATTTTTGAACGCGAGCCTGCTGCGGCGCGGCCAGCTCGCGCCCGAGCGCCATCAGCGCGCGAACGGATTCGTCGTAGGTCATGCGGAATCGAGGAAAAAGCCAAGCGCCCGGGCGATGTACGGTTTCAATTCCTTGCGCGGGACTACGGCGTCGAGAAAGCCATGCTCGAGGAGAAATTCCGCGGTCTGAAATCCTTCGGGGAGCTTCTGCCGGAATCGTCTGCTCGATCACGCGCGGCCCCGCAAAGCCGATCAGGGCGCCGGGCTCGGCGATATTCAGATCGCCCAGCATCGCGTAGCTCGCTGTAACGCCGCCGGTGGTGGGATCGGTCAGCACCGAGATGAACGGCACGCGCGCTTCGTCGAGCCGCGCCAGCGCCGCGGAAACCTTGGCGAGCTGCATCAGGCTGACAGCGCCCTCCATCATCCGCGCGCCGCCGGAGCAGGACACGATCACGAGCGGCTTCTTCTGCGCGATCGAGCGCTCGATCGCTCGCGCCACCTTTTCTCCGACCACCGCGCCCATCGATCCGCCGATAAAGCGGAATTCCATCGAGCAGCAGATCACCGGCCGGCCGCTGAGCCTGCCTTCGGCGGTGAGGATGGCGTCGCCCATGCCGAGCTTGTGCTGGGCCTCGTCCAGCCGCGCGGCGTAAGGCTTCGTGTCGGCAAAATGAAGGGGATCGCTCGAAACCAGATCGGCGTCATGTTCGGTCCAGGGCTCGTCATCGAGCAGCAGCTCGAGGCGGCGCCGGGCGGACAGGCGGAAATGGTGATCGCACTTCGGGCAGACTTCCCAGTTCGCCTCGAGATCCTTTTTCCAAATGATCGCGCGGCAGGCGCTGCACTTCGTCCACAGTCCTTCGGTGCGGACGCGGCGCTCGTCGACGGGCGTGGGATTCTCGATCGACTTTTTTTCGCGCTTAAACCAGGTCATTTGAAAATCTCGATGTTGCTTGCGTCCTAATAATCGATCCCCCGCTGCGCGAGGATGCCTTTCGTGTACGGATGCTTCACCTCGCGCATTTCGGTGACGAGATCGGCGGCCTCCACCAGCTTCGGATGCGCGTTGCGCCCGGTGCAGATCACGTGCACGCGTTCGGGCCGCTTGGCCAGCGATTCGACCACGCGCTCGGCGTCGAGCATCTTGTAGCTGATCACGTAGTTGATCTCGTCCAGCACGACGAGATCGTATTTCTCGCTGTAAATCTGCTCGCGGCCAAATTCCCAGGCCTGCTCGCACAGGCGAACGTCCTCAGGATCCGTGTCCGCGCCGCCCACTTTCACGAAGCCGCGGCCCATCGGCCGAATCTCGAATTTGTCGTCGCCCAGCATCTTGGCGGCGTCGAGTTCGCCGTAGTGCCACGAACCCTTGATGAACTGGACCATCAGCACGCGCAGCCCCTGGCCGACCGCGCGAAACGCCGTGCCCAGCGCGCAAGTCGTCTTGCCCTTGCCCGGTCCTGTGTAAACGATCAGAAGCCCTTTACCTTCCGGCATGTATTCGTTCCCCAGCCCCCCGAGCCGCAATTTCCAATACTCGCCGCGCCCTACCCAAACGTCAAGAACCGACTTGGGGCGAAGTCACCAAAGCTCACAGGAGCGGGCGTCTTCAGAGCATTCGCTCCGCGCCGCTGTGTCTCCGCGGCGTTTCGAATCTATTTCGGATACGGATGCCCGGCGAGGATCGCGAACGCGCGGTAAATCTGTTCGGCGAGCACAACGCGCGCGAATTCGTGCGGCATGGTTAGCGTCGAGAGCGAGATTTTCTGCTTGGCGCTCGCGCGGAGATCGGATGGGAAACCCTCCGCGTCGCCGCACAGGAAAACGAGCTCGCGCACGCCGCGATCGCGCAGGTCGCCGAGCCAATGCGCGAATTGCTGCGACGTAAATTGCTTCGCGGTGGCATCGAGCAGCACTGCCATCGCGCTCGGTTCGATTTTCAGTTTGCGCAGCGCGGCGGGTGAGCCATCGCGCAACTCGCTGACGTCGATTTCGGCGTAGCGCTCGATGCGCCGGACGTAATCATCGAGCAGCGCGCGGATTTCCTCGCGCCGCGTCTTGCCGAGCATGCACAGCCGGATTTTCATGGGCACGCTGGGAATCGAGCAGCCGTAGGGGCCGGTCTGAAACCCGCCCGACGGCGTCGAATTCTTTCTCGCCGGACTGCGGGAAGGTCCCGGCTCACATCAGGCCGTATTTCTTGCGCTTTTCGAGCAGCGTCTTGCGGCTGATGCCAAGAACGTCGGCCGCCTGGCCGATCTTGTAGTGGGTCGCATCGAGCGTCGCGCGAATGGCTTCGCGCTCGAGATCTTCGAGCGAACGCAGCGAAGCCGCGGGACCGTGCGAATTGCCGGCCGCGCGAAGAATCTGCGGAAGATCCTCCGCGCGCAAGACCGGCTCCTTCGCAAATACGAGCGCGTGCTCGATCGCGTTTTTCAGCTCGCGCACGTTTCCCGGCCAAGCGTACGATTCGAGCAGCGCCAGCGCCGCCGGATCGAGCGACGCATGCGCGTGCCCGTGCACGGGGCCGAGGCGCGCGAGAAAGTGGGCGGCGAGCGGCGCAATATCGCGGCGCCGCTCGCGCAGCGGCGGCACCGAAAACGCCAGCACATTCAGCCGGAAAAACAGGTCCTCGCGGAAACGGCCCGTGGCGACGGCCTCTTCGAGATTCGCGTTGGTCAACGCCATCACACGCGCCTCCATCCGCAGCGTTTCGGTGCCGCCGAGCCGCTCGAACGTGCGCTCTTCGAGCACGCGCAGGAGCTTTGCCTGCATCACGGAAGAGAGCGCCGCGACTTCGTCGAGGACCACCGTGCCGCCCAGCGCCATTTCGAGACGCCCCGGCTTGCGTGCCACCGCGCCGGTGAACGCGCCGCGCTCGTGGCCGAAAAGTTCGGATTCAACCAGCTCGGCGGGCAGGCTGGCACAGTCGATTTTCAGGAACGGCGCGTCACGGCGAGGGCCATGCTCGTGAATCCAGCGCGCGAGCTGATCTTTACCCGTGCCGCTTTCGCCGATAATCAGGAGCGTGGTTGCCGTTTCGGCGAGCTTTCCCGCGATTTCGAGGACGCGCTGCGAGGCCGGATCGGCCGCGACCCAGGCGATCTCTCTGGCGCTCATCGGTGAGCCGCGTCTCCCTCGGATTCGGCATGCGGCTCGTGCGCGTGAGGCCTGCCGGGTGCAGGGACGTCGAACCGCTCGGCGTTGCGCCAGAGTCGCTCGAGATCGTAATACTGCCGCGCGCGTTCGCTGAAGATGTGCACGACGAAATCGCCGTAGTCAAGCAAAACCCACTCCGCGCCGGATTTACCCTCGCGATGCGCCAGGCGCACGCGCTCGCGGTCCAGCCGCTCCTCGATCGCTTCGCCGATGGCCTTGATCTGCGGCTGGCTGCTGCCCGAGCACAGCAGGAAATACTCCGCGAACGCAGTGGTTCCCGCGAGTTTCAGCACGGTCACGTCCACGGCCTGCTTGTCCTGAGCCGCTTCGACGGCCCATCGAATTTCGGGGCGCAAAGTTTCCAAGTTCACTGGTACAGGGCCTGTCCGAGAATGTATTCCTCCACGCGCGCGGGCACAAGCCCGTGGATGCTCTGGCCGCGCTCGCGGCGCACGCGCACCTCGGTCGAGGAGACATGGCTCGCGACGGTGGTCAGCAAATAGACGGTCGATTTCCGCAGCACGATCTTCTGCGGATTTTGCCCCGCGGCCCGGCCCAGCTTTTCTGGCGGAATTACCAGCCGCAGCGCGTCGAGACGGAAGCCGGGGCGGCTCGCGATGATGAAATCGCAGAGGTCCAGCAGTGTGTCGTAATTTTTCCAGGTCGGGATTTCGAGAAACTGGTCCGCGCCGACGATAAAATACAAATGAGCGTCCGGGTGCTCCCGGCGGAATTTTCGCACTGTCTCAATCGTATAGAAAACGTGCGGCGCGCCGCCAAGCGGCGCTTCCGCGAGCGACGGGATGAATCCCGGATGCCCTCCGCAAGCCAGCGCAACCATCGCATAGCGGTGCGCGAAGGGCGTCAGCTCCCGCTGCGGCTTGTGCGGCGGGTGCGACGACGGGATAAAGTGGATCGCGTCGAGATGAAATCGCCGCTGCGCCGCCTGCGCCACGGCAATGTGGCCCGCGTGCACGGGATCGAACGTTCCCCCGAAAAGCGCCACCGAGCGGTGATGCCCCGCGCCCGAAGATTCATGAGCGGCCAGCGCGATCAATGTTTCTCCGTGTTCGGCGCCATGGCGGCCCGGTCGCCAATCTGATCGGTTGCATGCGCGGGTGGCGTCTCGCTCGTCTCGGGCAGTTCGCCTTCTTTGGACGCGTCCGGCGCCGCGGCGGGTTTCGGAATCTTGTCGAGCGCGTTGGCGATCGCCCGCACCAGCTCGACGATGCCCTCGCCGCTTGCGGAAGAGGTCGCGTGGAATTCCAGGCCGCGCTCCGCCGCGAATGCTCGCAGCCCTTCGAGCCGCGTGCGGTCCGTCGTCGCATCGAGCTTCGTCGCGACCACGATCATCGGCTTTTCCGCGAGCGTCGGGCTGAACGCCGCAAGCTCGCGCTCGATGATCTCGAAATCGTGCACCGGATCGTGATCGTTGGCGTCGCTCGTATCGACGAGATGCGCGATCAGCCGCGTCCGCTCCACATGTTTCAGGAACCGGATTCCCAGCCCCACGCCTTCGTGCGCGCCCTCGATCAAGCCGGGCAAATCCGCGACCACGAAGGTGCGGCCATTTCCCGGCGCAGCATCAGGGTCGGCGGAAACAACTCCAAGATGCGGCTCGAGCGTCGTGAAGGGATACGCCGCGATCTTCGGCCGCGCGGCAGAGATGCGCGAAATCAGCGTCGATTTCCCCGCGTTCGGGAAGCCGACCAGCCCTACGTCCGCCAGCAATTTCAATTCGAGCCGCAGATGGCGTTCCTGGCCCGGACGCCCGTCTTCATGCTCGCGTGGCGCCTGATGCCACGGCCGGACGAACGCCGGATTTCCGTTGCCGCGCCCGCCGCGCCCGCCGCGTGCCGCTCGAAACTGCTGGTCTGCCGCGGTGAAATCGAAAAGCTGCTCGCCCGACTCTAAGTCGAAAATCACCGTGCCGACCGGAACCTTCAGCACCGTGTTTTCGCCAGATCGTCCGTGGCAATCGGACCCCTCGCCGTGGCGCCCGCGCTCGGCGCGAAACTCGCGGTTGTAACGGTAGCGCAGCAGGGTGTTGTCGTTCGGATTCGCTTCGATCACGATGTCGCCGCCGTTGCCGCCATCGCCGCCGGATGGCCCGCCCCTCGGGACATACTTCTCCCGTCGAAACGCGACGCAGCCGTTGCCACCGTCCCCGCCCTTCACCAGGATTTTGGCTTCGTCAACAAACACAAGTCACCCGTTTCAAAAGTGTACACGAAGGAAGCGCACGCCGCGAATGAGGGGCAGGGCAGGCGACTCCGCCCGGGAAAACATGGGGAGAAACGCCGTCCTGCGATGCAGGTCAATACCAGTCAATGCCAGTCAACACGACCAGTGACTCGATGAACGATGAATCTCTAATTGGCTGCGGCCGCCGCCGGCTTCGTCTCAACGCGAGCGGCGGCGTCCTCGACTATCAGGATGCTGATGAAGCGGCCCTTGGCGCCTTTGTCCTCGAAGCGCACCACGCCCGTCTTCAGCGCGAACAGGGAATCATCCTTCGCCCGTCCGACGTTCTTGCCGGCCTTGTAATGCGTCCCGCGCTGCCGGACCAGGATGCTGCCGCCGGTCACGAGCTGCCCGCCAAATCGCTTCACCCCGAGCCGCTGTCCGTGCGAGTCGCGTCCATTTACCGACGACCCGCCGCCCTTCTTATGTGCCATGACGAACCCCTAGGAAAGCTGAATCTCGCCGACTTCGACGGCGGTCAATCCCTGCCGGTGGCCCCGCTGAATCTTGTACTGGCCGCCCGTCTTGAATTTCAGCACCTGGAGCTTCGGCCCGCGCAGGTGCTTTACGATTTTTCCGGTGATGTTGGCTTTCGCGGCGTGCTCGCCGCCCAGAATCTTCTTGTCGTCGGTGCGCACGGCGATCACGTCTTCAAACGTCACCTTGCCGCCCACCTTGCCGTCCAGCCGCTCGACCTCGATCGTCTCGCCCGGCGCGACGCGGTACTGCTTTCCCCCACTTCGAATTACGGCGTACATGCTGCCTCCCCGCGCAATTGACAAACCCCAATTATATGGTCCGCAAGCCGCTTCCGTCAACGAGACTTCACCAGCACAGCAGAAAAACGATACGGGGAAATACGAGCCCGCGCGCTAGTCGAGGGATTCGGAGGGGATGCCGATATTCTTTTCGCCGGCGGCCTTCTTTTCGTTGTACTTCTTCACCCATGCGGCAAAGGATTTTCCGGCGGCGGTGTCGCGTCCGGTGAAGGCAAGTGCGGCGATGTCGCTATAGGCGATCGAAAGTTTGGCGGATTCGGTTTTCGGCAGGATGCGGATCGAGCAATCGGCGAGCGATGGGCCGTTCGACCTGCGGTCGAAGACGTACCCTTCGATCGCGCGGCCGTCTTTCAGGGTTAGGGTAATGTCGCCGCGGTAGTCGAACGCCTTCTCGAGGGCCTCGCGGATTTCGGCCTCGGTGGCCGTCGAAGGAATCCAGCCTTCGAGATTCTCGTGGACGAAGCCGAGGCGCTCCTGTTCGGGAGAGCCTGCGGAGGTCGGATTTGTATTTGTGTCGGCCATTTTCGTGGGCTCCGGGGCGTTAGTTTCGCATTGGCCGGGCGCGGAGCACAGATAGGATCGTCTGTGCCACTTACTACGCTTTGGGCGCGGCGATCTGGACCAGCTGTCCGGAGCGGGTTGGCGTGCTCGGCGCGCCGCCCATCGCGTCGGGATCTTCGTACTTGTTGAACAGCGTGGCGCGCACGGTGGCGAAGAACCCGCCGAGCGAGCTGAACGTGTCGTTCACGGCGCTGGCTTCGTAGCCGCTGTGGACCATGCAGTTCGCGCACTTCGGATTGCCGCTTTCGGTGCCGTAGCGGCTCCATTCGGTTTCGCGCAGCAGCTCGTCGAACGAGTCCGCGTAGCCGTCCTGCAGCAGGTAGCACGGCTTCTGCCAGCCGAAAATGTTGTACGTGGGCATGCCCCAGGGCGTGCATTTGTACTCGCGCTTGCCCATCAGGAATTCGAGGAAGAGCGGGCTCAGGTTGAAGCGCCACTTTTCCGCGCGGTTGCTGAGAATCTGGCGGAAGAGGTTGCGCGTCTTCTTTTTGCTGAGGAAATGTTCTTGGTCGGGCGCTTTGTCGTAGGTATAGCCGGGCGAAAGCATCATGCCTTCCACGCCGAGGTCCATCATGTCGTCGAAAAATTGGCGGACGCTCTGCGGATCGGCGCCCTCGAAGAGCGTGGTATTCGTGGTGACGCGGAAGCCGCCCTCGAGCGCCATGCGAATGCCTTCCACGGCGACGTCGTACGTGCCTTCGCGGCAAACCGCGAAATCGTGGTGCTCGCGCTCGCCGTCCATGTGCACTGAAAACGAAAGATATTTGCTGGGCGTGAATTCGTGCAGGCGCTCTTTCAGCAGCAGCGCGTTGGTGCAGAGATAGATGTATTTCTTGCGAGCGATGAGCCCGGCCACGATTTCGGGAATCTGCGGATGCATCAGGGGCTCGCCGCCGGGGATGCTGACTACGGGCGCGCCGCACTCTTCGACCGCGCGGAAGCATTCTTCCGGCGTGAGCTGCTTTTTCAGGATGTGCGCGGGATACTGGATTTTTCCGCAGCCGGCGCAGGCGAGGTTGCAGCGAAACAGCGGCTCGAGCATCAGGACGAGCGGATACTGCTTGCGTCCTTTCAGCTTTTGGCCGATGACGTACGTCGCCACCGTCCACATCTGCGATACGGGTCCAGGTACGCCCATCGATCTCCCTCAGACCAGGTTTCCGGATAAGTCCTTATGATACAGGGTTCGATGCCGCGTGTGAACTCAAGGTTTCCAGGGGCGTGCTCAATCGAATGCCGTTCTCTCGGTCTTTCTCAGCGCCCTCTGCGTCTTTAGGGTGGGCTCTTCGGTTAAGCCTGTGCTCCTTTGCTTCCCCTGCTTTCTTGCTTCCTGTCTCTCTGTCCCCGCGGAAACTCAGATCGCGAGCTGGTCGCGGGTTAGGGTGAAGCCGTTGAGGTTGCCGACCACCGAGGCGGCGATGCGGTTAGGGGCGAAGAATTCACGGGCGATCTGCTGAATTTCCTCAAGAGTGACGCTTTCGAGCATGGCGATCAGCTCCTCGGGCGTGAAGTGGCGATCGAAGTAGATGTGGTAGCGCGCGAGGCTGTTCATGCGCGAACCGGAGCCTTCGAGGGCAAGGAGCGTGCCGCCTTTGAGGTGGTCCTTGGCGCGGCGCAGTTCTTCGGCGTCGATCGGCTCGTCCTTGATGCGCCGAAATTCTTCGAGAACGGAGCGAATCAGCTGGTCGACGGTTTCAAGCGATGTGCCGGCGTAGACGGAGAGGACGCCCGCATCGCGATACGAGCTGACGTCGCTAAAGATCGCGTAGGCGAGGCCCTGGCGCTCGCGGATATTTTGAAACAGCCGCGAGGACATGCCACCGCCAAGGATGTTGTTGAGCAGAGAGACGGCGAAGCGGCGCCGGTCGGTGAGTGGAAGCGCGGGCACGCCGATGCAGATGTGCACCTGCTCGAGTTCGCTCTTGCTGCGCAGCGTGACGTGCGGCGCGGCCTGCGGCACCGAATCGGCCGCGCCGTTGCCCGAAGGTGCGAGCTTCGAGAAGCGCTCGGCGACCAGATCGACCAGCTGCGCGTGCGTGAGATGTCCCGCGGCGGTGACGACGAGATGATTCGGCGCGTACCACTGGCGAAACCATTTTTGCAGCGTCTCGCGCGTGAACGACGACACCGTTTCCGGCGTGCCCAGGATCGGCTTCGCCAGCGCGTGCGGCGCCCAGAAATTCTGCGTGAAAAGCTCGTGGACGAGGTCTTCGGGATTGTCCTGCGTCATGCGGATTTCTTCAAGGATCACGGACTGCTCGCGCACGATATCTTCCTCGACGAATTTCGGATCGAGCGCCATATCCGCCAGCACGTCGAAGGCGCGCGGCAGATGTTCGTCGAGCACGCGCGCGTTGAAGCAAACCATTTCCTTCGAGGTGAAGGCGTCGAGCATGCCGCCGACGCTGTCCATCTCGCGCGCGATGTCTTCAGCGGTGCGGCGCGCCGTGCCCTTGAACACCATGTGCTCGATGAAATGCGAGATGCCGTTGAGCTCGGCGGGCTCGCGCCGCGATCCGGACCGCACCCAGATGCCGACGGAGACCGAGTGGACATGGTCCATCGGCTCGGTGATCACCACGAGGCCATTCGACAGCACTTCCTTCTGCACGATTGAAGTTGTGGTTGGCATGTGTGCTTGTATTGTGGCATGCCGTCGCGGTGAATGTCATTCGCGCATCGCGCGGGCGTGCGCATGGCAGAGGAAGGCCTGAGAAAAGAGGGGCTATTCGGCGTCCGCTGAAGCTAAGTCCACATGCTTTGACACGCACGCGACCGCGGCCTCTCTGCCGAGAAACGGGCCAGCGCGGATTGATTTGCCGGCAACATGGTCGAAGACATGGCTCACAAAATCGACCAAGGCTAGCCTTGTGGCCTCATCGAGAAACTCTTCTTCGCCCCGGATGACAGCCAGCACATTGGGATCTTCATTGCCATCCTCGATCTGTTCCATTAGGCCGATCGGATCGCACTCCACTACTTGTCCCGTGCGCAGCCGCGATTTTGTGAGGACGAAGCAGTCAACGTTCAGTCCGTCGGCGGCTGTCGTGTGCAGGACGAACCCGTAGGGAAACGGATAGGCGCGAGATACCAAGGCGGTTCGCTTCAATTCGAGTGTCTTTTCGTCGTGGAAGTGCTTGACGAACGAGCCCGCCTCGTTCTGGATGAAGACTCTCATCCGGCGATTAGTCAGCCAGATACATCTTGAGGGCGTCGGACACGCGTTTGAAGGCGTCGTCGTAGGCTTTCGCGTCGTAGTGGTCGCCGCCTTTGACGAAGTCGTGATTTGCCTCCGGGTAGACGGTGAGGTCGAAAGATTTCCCAGCGGCTTTCGCGGCGGCTTGCAACGCGCTGTCGTTGTCGGCGGTGCAGCAGCCGTCGCGGAAGTGATCCTTCCCGCCGGCGAACACCACGACGGGCACCTCGAGCCGGTTCGCGAAGCGCGGCACATCGCGGATGAATTTGTTCGCCGGATACCACAGCACCGCGCCCGCCACCTGGTCGGACCATTGCGTGCCGTAATACATCGACTCGCCTCCGCCGAGCGAGAAGCCAACCAAGGCGACTTTGCCTGGCAGCGCGTGCGGCATGGCGAGCGCTTGCTGAATGGCGTTCTTCACGCCGGCGCCGTGCGTGTTCTCTTCCGAGTTGCCGTCGAAGAGAACGACGTCGTACCCAAGCACGGCGATCTCGCTCGCCACCTGCGTGTAGTGAGAGGGACCGGACATGCCCGAGGACACCACGACCACGCGCCCCTTGCCTTGCGGCGGCGGAAATTCCTGCTGCGCGTGCGCAGAGGGGGCGGCGGCGAGAAGGAACAGCACGGCAACGAATACGGCAGCGCGGGGAAAAGTAAGCATGCGTGGGGTCTCCTTGCAGGTTCGGATGACGGGAATTGTACACCCGCGCCGCCTGTCGCCGAACCCTCTGGAGTGCGGCGGCTCGTTTACCCTGAGTGATGTGACGAAGGGCCGCCGCTGTTTGCCGCCTGGGCTTGCCCGGGCGTGCTCCCCGGCCGCGCGATCAAGACCTCAGTCGCGACGCAGCCGCGTCGAATGAGAACGGCTTCAAGGCTGCTATCATTGAGTGAGGATGTCTCCCCCAGCTGCAAATACGGGTGCAAACCTGCTGGGCAAATCGGCCGAAGAGCTGCGGGCGTTCCTGCAGGCGATCGGCGAGCCGGGCTATCGCGGGGCGCAAATTTATCACGCGCTGTATCGGGAGGGGCGATTCGATTTCTCCGCGATGACGAATTTGCCGGCGGCACTGCGCGAGCGGCTGTTGCACGAAGCCGCGATCGATCTGCCGCGGATCGTGCGACGGTACGTCTCGTCGGACGGAACCGTGCGCTACGTGCTCGCCGTGGGCGATGCTGCAAACGGCGCGAAGCTGGCAACGATCGAAGCCGTGTTCATGCCGGAAGAAAACCGGCAGACAATCTGCATCTCGACGCAGGCGGGCTGCGCGGTGGATTGCAGATTCTGCCTCACGGCCACGCTCGGCTTGGCACGCAACCTGGCGGCGGGCGAAATCGTAGGCCAGGTGCTTGTCGCGCTCGAAGACAATCGCCCGGCGCTGAAGCCCCAAACGAACGTCGTGCTGATGGGCCAGGGTGAGCCCCTGCTGAATTTCGACGCGGTGATGGCGGCGCTGCGGATTCTGCTCGACCCGAAGGGAGTGGCAATCGCGCCAAGGCATGCGGCGCTTTCGACGAGCGGCATCGTCCCGGGAATCGAGCGGCTGGCGCAAGAAAAAGTGCGGCCGAACCTGGCGATTTCGCTGAACGCGTCGTCGAACGAGCAGCGCGACCAGATCATGCCGATCAACCGCAAGTATCCACTAGAAAGGCTGCTCGACGCGTGCCGGAAATATCCGCTGAAGCCGCGGGAATGGCTGCTCTTCGAATATGTCTTGCTGGGCGGACTCAACGATTCGCCCGAAGACGCGCGTCGCGTTGTAAAACTGCTCGCGAATCTGCGCGCCAAGGTGAATCTGATCCCGTGGAATCCGGGCGACCTGCCGCTCAAGCGTCCCGAGCCGCAGCGCGTCGCTGAATTTCAGCGCGTGCTCATGGATAAGGGCGTGCCGTGTTTCATCCGCGATCCGCGCGGGCAGGACGTGATGGCGGCGTGCGGCCAACTAGCGCTGTCGGAAGCGGCAGCTGCGACGACAGGGTCACTGTAGCGCCGAGAAAGCGGAAGGCAAGCGAGCAAGTCCCGTAGGGACGATCGACGTGCATCGAAGACGACGAGTGGGCGGCGCTCAGGACGAACCGGACTGCTTAATTCCGATAGCGGCCATCAGGCGGCCGGTGGTGCGTTCGCGGCGATAGCTGAAGAAAAGATCGGTGCGGCACGCCGTGCAGAAATCCGACGCGGAAATCTGGCGCAGCGGAACACCCGCGCCCGCAAGGATCGCGCGATTCGCGGCGATCAGGTCGAGATGAACGCGCGGCGGCGGAGGCGGATGTCCCGGCGGCCGCATGGTCAGCCATGGCAGCCAGTTCGGATCGTTCTCACCTGCGGCGAGCGCGTCGAAGGAGCCGTCAAACCACTCGCGCGCCTCGCGAAACTGCGACTGGAATTCGCGCGCCACGTCCGAGCCCACTTCGTAGCAGCAGCGACCGATGCCGGGGCCGAGCGCCGCGATCACGTCCTCGGGGCGCGTCCCCAATTCCATCTGCATTCGCCCGAGTGTTTTTGCAGCGATGCGGTGCAGCGTCCCGCGCCAGCCGGAATGAATTGCGGCCGCGGCGCGGCGCTTTGTGTCGGCGAGCAGGATGGGAATGCAGTCGGCGGTCTGCACGGCAAGCAAAATGCCGGCCTCGCGCGTGAAGAGCGCGTCCGCCTTGGGCGCTTCTGAGAATTGGCTACTCGATCCAGCCGTTCGATCGACCCGATGGACCAGATCCGAATGAATTTGTTCGAGCGTGACGACGCGCATTTTCTCCGCGCCGATCGCGCGAAAGAATCGGGCGCGATTTTCAAGCACATGCTCGCGCCGGTCCCAGTCGGTGAAACCGAGATTGAGCGCTCCGGCGCTGAGGCCTGCACTTCGTTTGCGCCGCGCGCTTTCAGCCTGGGCCGTGATCGGAACTTCGCTTACGCCGCCGGGGCGCGTGCTGAAGCCGTGCGTGAGCCAATCGAAGCGCGCGAACGCCGGCGCTTCGAGAATTCGCAGGCCGGACGCGCGGCGGAGTTTCCACGCGGCGGGTTTTTGCGGCGACGCGGGTTTCACGGCGCGGCGCTTAGATCGCTGAGGCTTCGGTTTGGCAGCGGTTGTGGCCATGGTAGGGGGCGCCGTCATTATATAATCGCGCCGCACGCGAGCGGGGAGACATGATCGTCGGCCTGGGACTGGACATTGCGGAAATCGACCGGATCGAGGCGGCGATCGTGCGCCACGGCGCGTCGTTTCTCGAGCGCCTGTTCACGCCGTCCGAGGTGGCGTACTGCGAGAAACACAAGGGCCGGTACGAGCGCTATGCCGCGCGATTTGCGGCAAAGGAAGCGGCGATGAAGGCGCTTGGCACCGGATGGGGCCAAGGCGTCCGGTGGCGCGACATCGAAGTGGCGCGCGAGCCGAGCGGCAAGCCCACGCTGCGGCTCGAAGGCGTCGCCGCGCAGATCGCCGAGCGCATGGGCGTGAAGAATATTTCGCTGTCGATCACGCATAGCGGCAATCTCGCGCTGGCCGAAGTCATTTTCGAAAGCTAGCCACGAAGAAGGTGGAAGAGCGGGGTTTCAACCCCGCCAAAGAAGCTCGCGCGAAGGGCGTTCCTTTGCGCTGCGTTGATCGCAGCATGTGTTGCATCCGCTGCAGAGCGTACTAGAAGAGGCTGGCCCACCACCAAGACACGCCGCGCGGCAAGCGATCAGTTCTCGATGCGAACTTCGTGCCATTCGTTTGCAGGGTGGCGGCCGGGGACCCGAACCTTGAGGTAGTTTCCGGTGAGCGCCTCGGTCCAATCCTCGCCGCCGCGGGCAAGCGTGAGAGCGCGCAACGTGCGTCCGGATTGCGACGCGCGGAATGCGGCAATTTTTTCCTGCGCGAGCGTACGCAGCCCGCGGGCGCGTTCCCGGATGATCTGCGGCGGCACGCGGTCTGCGAGATTCGCGGCGGCGGTTCCCGGGCGCTCCGAGAACGAGAAGACATGAAGATACGTGAACGGCAGATCAGCGATGAACTGTGTGGTGGCGCCGAAATCCGCATCCGTCTCGCCGGGGAAGCCGACGATCACGTCCGCGCCGATGGCGGCATCGGGCAGCAGGCGGCGAATGAGCCGCACGCGCTCGGCGTAGTGCGCGGCGCGATACCAGCGGTGCATGGCGCGCAGGGTGCGGTCCGAGCCGGACTGCAGCGGCACGTGGAAGTGTGGCGCGATGCGCGGCGCGGATGCGACGAGCGAGACAAAATCTTCCGTAACGTCCTGCGGCTCGATCGAGCTGAAGCGAAGCTGCTCGAGATCGGTCTCGCCGAGAATTCGCCGTACGACATCGACCAGCCCGGCGCGGGGGGCAAGATCGCGGCCGTAACTCCCGAGATGGATTCCGCTCAGCACGATTTCGCGCGCGCCGGCCTGGATCATGCCGCGCACTTCGTCGATCACGGCATCGGGCGCGAGGCTGCGGCTTCGCCCGCGCACGAACGGAATCACGCAGTAGGAGCAGCGATTGTTGCAGCCGTCTTGAATTTTCAGGATCGGGCGCGTCCGATCCGGCGCCGCGGCTTCCGCGCCTGCGGCAACCGGAACATTCACGCCGGTTTGCGCAAAGATATCGCCGGTGAGGATTTTCGCCGGGCCGCGCGCCAGCGACATCGCGTCGTCGTTGAGGCGAGCGAGCGGAATGAAATCGGTGCGCTGGGGCGATGGGCTCAGGTCGCCGATCAGGCCGGGAATTTGCGACTGGTGCGAATTGCCGACGACGAGCGCTACGCCATCGAGCGCGGCAAGCTCGTCGGGCGCGCGCTGCGCGTAGCAGCCGGTGAGGACGATGCGCGCCGCCGGATTCGCCCGATGGATTTTGCGCACCGCGTCGCGCGCCTGCGAATCCGCAGCCGCCGTGACGGTGCAAGTGTTGAGCACGACGACTTCGGCGGTCGTGTGATCGTCGGCCCGCGTGAGCCCGCTCGCGACTAGTTCGCGCCGCAGCGCGGCTGCATCCGCTTCCGTAGCGCGGCAGCCGAAATTCTCGATAGAAAAACTAGGCATCGCTGCAGCTAGTTTATCAGGGCTGGGAGCAAGTCATCCGGGGTTTCGACTTGCGGTCCGGGGCTATCGGAGGGTTCCTCGTTGAATTTCAAACCGTCAGGGTAGAACGAGCGAATTCTAAGCTCGCGAGTTTCAGACGTGAAATCCGACCGCTCAGGTTCGAGATCCGAGGCGATTAGATTCCCGGTGTCCGAGTCGCATAAGGTTAAGCGAAAACTCGACTGATAACTTGACTGTGGTTCAGAAGGCTTCGAGTCGACGCTGAAATAGGGCAACTTGACTTGGAACCGACCGCGTGCGTCCGGGCGGACAGATGCCGCCTTGAACTCAGGAACCCTGCCGTCGTAGATGTTGAAAAACTTGTCGCCCCAAGCAGCCACATAGCTGACGTCTAACTCAACGTTGTTTTTGTTCCGAAGACGCCCGATCGGCATGATGTGCCCAGAAAGCGGGACGGTAGGCACGTGCTGGCATTCGAACTCCTGCTTGAGCGTCGAATCGGCCTTCAAGGGAATCACGAATGTTTGGATTTCGCAGCCCGAGGCGTAAACGATCATCCTGATTTCCTTTGCTGCCTTGCCGTCCAAGGCTGCGTCGATTTCGTAGGACGGCAGACCAGGCAAAGGGTCCGTATGGGTGCCATACGCGCCGAAAGGGCCCGTCAATTGATACGCGATCTGGACCGTCTCCGATGCAATGCTTGGAGGAAGTAGGACGGACACCGACGGAGGGCTTCCCGGGAGCAGAGGAGCCTGCCAATCGGAGGCTTGCACGGCGGCAAGGCCGAGGAGAATCGCGAAGCCATAAGTGATATTGCGAAGCACGAACTCTCCTACGATCGGCTGCCCCTGAGCTTACTCGAACGAGGAGCTATTAGTCGGCGCGGCGCTGATAGCAGAGAAGGATGAGGTCGGCGCGGCGGCGTACGCCGAATTTCGCGAGAAGATTCGAGACGTGGAATTTCACGGTGCGCTCGGAGATGTGCAGGCGGTCGGCGACTTCCTTGTTCGCCAGATTTTCGAGCAGGCCGCTGAGAACTTCCTGCTCGCGGCGGCTGAGTTCGCTCGGAGAATCGGCGCGCAGACGGCGTCCCTGCGTGCCGCTGAGGATCGAGTCGACGAATCGCGAAAGCACCGGGCGCGGCACCCAAATTCCGCCCGCGGCGACTTGCGGCAGAGCGCGCGCGAGCTGTTCGCGCGCCTCAGCGTACGTCAGGATACCTTTAACTCCTTGGCGGAGAAGCGCGTGGCTGTCTATTTCCTTCAGCTTGTCCCCGACGACCAGGAGGCGCGCCCCTGCATGCTTGTCCAGGATGTTGCCGAGCAGAGCGCCCGTGGCCTGGTGTGCGGCGTGAGCGTCAACGACGTAGACGGACGCCTTGGGCAGATCCAGGTTGCGCAGGTCCGGCGCCAGCATGGAATCGAGCTGTTTCGACGTGATCTGGAATCCCGAGTCCTCCAGCAGGCGATGTAATTCGTCCAGCACCATCGGGTGCGGCGACAGAAGGCAGACCCTGAGGTTCGATTTGCCGTTGCTTTTGGACATGACCCTTACCTGACCTACTGAATTGAGGCTAGCGGAATTGCCATGCCGGGGCAAGGCGGACGCAACGGGCGATTTCATACCAGACACGGGTCGGAAGGGGGCAAACGGATCGTCGACTGAAACCTTTACAAACGGAGGCTCGAGCGGCCCATCTCGCAGGCTAGTTCGATTCAGATTCGAGACTGCGACGCGGGCGTTTCGCGGGAAGACCCGCCTGGCGAACTTTGTAAAGAAGAGCGCGGTAGCTGATTTTCAACACTTCGGCGGCCTTGCGGCGATTCCAGTGGTTGGCCTGAAGCACCTTCAGGATCAGATCGTGTTCCATGCGGCGTGTGGCTTCCTGAGCGATGCGCTTGAGAGGGATGTTGCCGTCGGGCGTCGGCTCGTATGTGAAACGGACATGGCTGGACTCGCCGCGTTCGGCGTAGAACGATTCTTCCGAGCCGAGCACAACGTAACGAGCCATGCAATTCTCGAGTTCGCGGACATTGCCGGGCCAATCCCGCTGCTGCAGCAGGTGAATCGCCTCTTTCGAGAGCGCTGCAGCCTCGCGCTGAAAGCGGCGGTTGAACATCTCGCGAAGGTATTGGGCGAGGTAGGGAATGTCCGCGCGGCGTTCCCGCAGCGGAGGCAGCGTGATGCTGATCACGTTGATGCGGTAGAAGAGGTCGGAGCGAAAGGCCCCGCTTTGGATTTCCTTCTGAAGCTGGCGGTTCGTGGCGCAGATGACGCGTGCGTCCAGGCGCATCTCTTCGTGACCGCCGATGCGGGTAAAGTGGCCGTCCTGGAGGACGTGAAGGAGCTTGGCTTGCAGGCCGGAGTCGATCTCTGCAATCTCGTCCATGAAGAGCGTACCGCCCTGGGCCGTCTCCATGCGGCCGGGCTTGTCGGCGTGTGCTCCTGTGAAGGCGCCCTTTTGAAAGCCGAAGAGCTCGCTCTCGATGAGCGTGCCGGGAATCGCCGGGCAATTGACCTTGACGAACGGACCATTCCGCCAGGGCGACTGGTTGTGGATAAACCGCGCGAGAATCTCCTTACCCGTGCCGCTCTCGCCGAGGATCAGTATTGGTACGTTCAGTCCCGCCGCTCTTTCCACTTTCTGACGGACAGACTGCATTGCTGTGGACGGACCAAAATAGATCTGCTCGGGTGGAAACTCGGCCGAGTGCGCAATGGCGTCGCTTCTGGTGGGCGTGGCTGATGCCATTATATGACTTGCATTGCACATCAAACGCCAAAAGGGGGCAGCTCGCCGCCTGCCTATTCTGGCCAACGAGCGGCATCAAAATTCCTTACTTGTGCCCGATTTTGCAGGCAAAACGCGGCAATTGGCCGTTTCCGAGTGGCGCATGCGCAAGGTCACTCACAGAAGAGGCTGAAAATCATTGGCACTTTGGGGAAGGACTATTCCAACTATGGTTCTAGTACTGCCCGGCGCACGTAGCCCGAGTGGCACTGATTCCCGATCCAAGTTCTCAAATTGCGCGGTTGGCTCGGAGGAAACTGATGGCTGCGGGGAAACGAATGCGACTGGGTGGCCGCAGGGTCGCCCGCGCCAAACACTTCAGGCGCGGGAATTTTCCCCGCGAATGATGTCGTACCGCTCGATCACGGCTGCAATTCCGATCGGTTCCTGATCGTCCGTGGGCGAGCGTCTGTCGACTCGAACCACGCGTCCATGTGCGCGGACGAAGACTTCGGTGCCGCGCGTAATCTCGGCGGGCAGAGTGAGCGTGAAATCCAGCTCCGTGCCGGGGGCGAGATCATTTTCTACGGTGAAGTAAACACCGCGAGTCGAAATATCCCGTGTCTGGCCGCTGTGGGACCTCGGCTCCCGATTAATTGGCAGGCGGACGTTCACTGGCAGCGAAAGATCGTACCGGCGTGCCATGCGACGCTCTGTCATCCGTGCGGCTCCTTAAGGGCTGGAATCAAGGTACACGGCTCCCCCGCAAAGGAGGAGCAATCGTTATACCAAAGCTTTACTGGTCAGGGGGTGCCGGCCGTCGGGGTGCCCATGCTGGCTGCTCGTCCTGTTTCGAGCAGCAACCCCTTTCACGACAGCAAGCATCTTCGCGCGGCACATGACCACCAGAACCTGGTTGGCACGAAAAGATGCTTGCGCGCGGCCTCTATCGGAGCGGAATACTAGAACAGGGCAAGGTCAAATGAATAGTGCTATTTCGACGGCGTGTGCCCAACTTATGCAACTATTTACCTCACCCGATTGGCACGCGTACCGGGACTAGCCCGGCCGGCAATCGAACGAGGCAAGGGGTGATTGAGGAATCTTTTGTTGTCTCCTCCCAACCTAGGTACCGCGAACCACTGCAGGAGCGTCTTCCTTCGCGATCTCTTTTTCTTTTGCCGCGGCAGTGGATTTGGCTGCTTCTCGGGCCGCGGCCGAGCGCGAGCCGCGTCCTGAATCCAGATTGAACGCGCGCATTTTGTAGAGCAGCGCCTTGTAACTGATTCCCAGCATGCGCGCGGCATCCTTGCGGCACCAGTTTGTTTTCTCGAGCGCGTCGGCGATCGCTTCCATTTCCGCTTCGTCTTTCAAACCGCGCACGAGCGCTTTGAGGCCTTGCTCCTTGGGCGCGGCCGTTTCCTCGCGAGGAACGACGCGCTGCTGCTGGCCCGTCATCTCGAGGAGCTCGCGGAAGCTGCCTTCGTCATCCTCGAGGATCACGTAGCGTTTGACGAAATTCTCGAGCTCGCGCAAGTTGCCAGGCCACGGATAGCGCAACGCCGCTTCGAGAAGATGCTTGGACGGCTCCGGCGCGGCCTTCTGGTACTTCTCGCTGTACTTCGCCAGGAAATGCCGGAACAGCAACGGAATTTCTGTGGTGCGCTCTCGCAGTGGCGGGATATGGATCGAGAGCACGTTGAGACGATAGTAGAGATCCTCGCGGAAGCGGCCGGACTTCATGGCCTCCTTCACGTCCATATTGGTCGCGGCCAGCACGCGCACGTCGACATTGACGACGGCGCGAGCGCCGAGGCGCGAATACTGGCCGTCCTGCAGGACGTGCAGGAGCTTGGCCTGAAGATGCGGGCTCATTTCGGCGATCTCGTCGAGGAAGATGGTGCCCTTATGCGCGAGCTCGAATTTGCCGGGCTTCGCGCGTACGGCGCCCGTGAAGGCGCCCTGCTCGTAGCCGAAAAGCTCCGATTCGAGGAGTTCGCCGGGCAGCGCGGCGCAATTCACCTTCACGAACGCCTGCTGGCGCCGCAGGGAACGAAGGTGGACCATCCGCGCGACGACTTCTTTTCCCACGCCGCTCTCGCCGCTCAGAAACACCGGCACGTCGACCGGCGCGATCTGCAGAATCTGCTGGCGAATCTTGAGCATTTGCGGGCTGGCGGCGAGGAACGAAATATCCTCGGTGAGCGCTTCGCAGTATTCGCGCAGCGCCTGATTTTCCACGCGGAGTTCTTTCTTCTGGCGGCACTTCAGAAAAGCGGCGTCGAGATCGGGCTTCTCAAAGGGCTTCGTCAGATAATCGAGCGCGCCCAGCCGGATCGCTTCGACCACAGTCGTCACCTCGTTCGAGCACGAAAGCATCAGGATGTTGAGCGACCGGTCCATCTGCATCAGCTGCCGGAGCGTTTCGAGCCCGTCGATTTCGGGCATCAGCACGTCGAGGATGATGAAGTCGGGACGCTCGCCGTCACCGACGCGTGCGAGCGCTTCCTTGCCGCTGGAGACCGCGTTGACATCGAACCCGTCTACTTCGAGCAGCGTTTGAAGATACTTGCGGATACTCGGTTCATCATCGACGATCAGGATCTTTTCTTTGTGTGCCATCGGCATCCCTATGGAGCGAGTTGTCCCGCTCATCCTATTCCACATCCGTGGGCAGCAGGAAGGAGAAAGAACTCCCGCGGCCCGGTTCGCTGTCCACCCAGACTTTTCCGCGATGCGCCTGGATCAATCGCTTGGTGATCGCCAATCCCAGCCCCATGCCCGACGAGGACGGATCGACGCGCACGAATTCCTCGAAGATTTCCTGATGGAATTCGGCGGCGATCCCGTGGCCCGTGTCCGTGATCGAAACAAGCACGCTGTTGGGCCGAGCTGGGTTGCCGCGGCGCCGCTCCTGCGATGGAGACGCGTCGGAAATCCGCCGCTCCCAGAAATGCGGCTGAGCTCGCAACGTGACCGAACCCGTGGCCGGTGTATGCTTCAGAGCGTTATCCAGCAGGTTGAAGATGCATTGCTGGACCTTTTGATAATCGAATTTGAAGAGCGGAAGATCGGGATGCACCTGCACGTCGAGGCGTACGCTGGCGCGCTTGAATGCATCCTGCCACCGGCTCGCCAGATCGTTGACGCAGTCCCGGAGATCGTTCTCGCAGAGTTGCAGCACGAGCTTGCCGCTCTCGAGCGCCGAATAGTTGAGAAACATCGACACGAGGCGCACGAGGCGATCGCAGCTCTCCTTCGATTCGCGCAGAATGTCCTGCTGGCGCTCGCTGAGCTTCCCGAGCGAACCCGAAAGCAGCAGGTCGTAATAGCCCTTCATCACCGCGAGCGGTGTTTTCAATTCGTGCGCCGCGGAGCCGAGCAAAACCGTTTTCTGGCGATTCGCTTCCTGCAAGCGCAGGTAGGCGGCCAGCAGATTCCGGTAGGTGATCTCACGCTCCTGCATCAGTTCCTGTACCGTCTGGCGCATCTGCGCCTCGTCGGCAGTGGTTTCTTCGGGAAGCGGCTCGATGTATATCGCAAGCCAATCGGGCTCCGGCAGCCAGCGGACCCGCGCGAGGGCTTTGCCCTGGGACGATTCGATCGGAAGTATGACGTCCTGCTTGCCGCGCTCCAACTGGCTCAGGATTCCCTTGCCATCGGCGCGCAGGATGTCTTGAAAAAGATTCGGATCAGGCTTGGCGCTCCACGCGAGAGCGTTCAACACATTTTGTGCATGGAGATTGGTGAACAGAATCAGCCCCGCGCGGTCGGAAACCAGTAAGGGGCGATCCAGGGCGTCAAGTAAACTCGCGACCAGCTGAAAGCTGACCTGGTTGCTCGTTTGCTTTTCCGTCGCTGCCGAACTCTTGGCCACTCGCCCTCCACCGGCTCCGCAAAACGAGCAAGGACACCACTCTCTTCGTTGAGTTGCAGAATCGAGTGGGGATGGGCTCGAAGGTCTGTATGCTCGCAAAGGTGCCAAATGGAGTCAATGGTAAAAGCGTCCTAGCGTTTGCACAAACGTGGAAATGAATTGCAGTAAATCGGAACATTTCCAAGGCAGCAAAACATGAGTCGTCTCCCCCAGATTCAGCATCTCATTGATAGCAAGCACGTTATGAAATGGGGATGGAGGGTAGAGAACTTGCAAGAGAACGGGCAGGCGAAGTGAGTACTAATACTAGGGTACCAAATGAGCGTTCGAGAAAACATCGTGCAGCAGAAGGTAGCGCAGTCCTACGACGATCGTCGTCGGTTCCACCGAATCCACCTGCAGGTGCCGCTGTTCGTCCGTGGCAGGGACGCCCATGGGGAACAGTTCGTCGAGCTCGGTAAAACGCTTGATGTCAGTGGATTAGGAGCATTCGTGATCTGCCCACGCTCGCTGACGATCAACGACATCATCACTCTGACCATTCCAGCTCCATCGATCATCTCCTCCGGTTTGGTGCCGGCCGGCATGCCTCCGATACAGGCAAGGGTCAAGCGGCAGCAGGAGGCTGGCGACGCGCATCTTGTTGGCGTGGAGTTCCTGAAGCCGATCGGATAGTAGTCTTTGACAGGCCGGCCGTTGCCCGTTCGCGGCACACCTTCGCACAAAGAGTGGAATCGCTTTTCCGTCGATCTTCGCCGTAGCTTGCAACCCTTCGCTGCGAACAAATAATCTACGCATTGGCAGCGACATAGGGCCAAGTCCCGGGTTATATTCTTGTCCTGGATTGGACTGTCCCTTGCTACAGTGATACCGCCCCGCAGGTGTCCTGGAATCAGGATAAACTAGAAGTACGCTCGCTTGACTCGGAACTCATTGATGCCCCAGCCCGCCGACGCTTCGCCGTCGCAGCCATCGGCCGACGACTCGTTCCTGGACCTGCTCGTCGAGACCCTCGAAGGTCTCGATGAGACGGCGCGCGGGCAATTTCTCCGCCAGTTCTTTCACACCATCGCAAAGATCGACTTGCCCGAACCTCAGAGCAACGATTACTGGCAGCGGATCCTGCAGCGGCGCCGGGAACTCTCCGAGAGCCTCGGAAGAAAAGTAGCGCTCGCGACGGCCATGGTCGACGTGTTGTCATCGACCAATTTCATCCGCGTTCCGATCGTGATGGAGTACGAGGAGCTCAAGAAACTTGAGATCAACGCCGCTACGGATGCGCTGACAGGCCTCTACAACCGGCGATTGTTCGACGAATATTGCGACAAGGAGCTGAACCGCGCCAAACGCTACGGCCAGCACCTCGCCATCGTCATTCTGGATCTTCACCGGCTCAAGGAAGTGAACGACCGGCACGGGCATCTGCGAGGCGATCAGATGTTGCAGCTCGCGGCCACGACCTTGCGCAAGACGCTGCGCGCCTCGGACTTCGCGTTTCGAATCGGCGGCGATGAATTCGCGCTGCTGCTGCCCCAGACCGATACCGAGCAGGCCGTCACGCTCTGCCGCCGCGTCCGCTCGCTCTACGAGAGCGAGGTGATCCCGCTCAAGATCGAAGTGGGCGTAACGCTCGATTTCGGCGTCGCCGTGCATCCCCAGGATGGCGATCAGAAGAGCGACCTGCTGCGGACGGCCGACGAACGGCTCTACGAACTCAAGCGCTCGGGCCGCGCGCCACGAGTGGTTCCCATCGAGACGCATCCAGCGCGCGAAAGCGCTCCCGCTCCGGCGCCGAAACCTCCGGCCGCGCAACTGCCCGTAGCGGCTCCGCCGCCGAGGGCTCCGGCCCCAGTTCCTCCTGCTGTTCCGCCTGTGGTGGCTGCACCACCTCCGACCCCGCCGCCCGCGCAAACGCCTCCGCCTGAGCAGGCCGCGCCTCGACCGCATTCCGAGCAGCGAAAATGGGAACGCGTTTCGCTTGGGGGCACGAAGGCGCACGCCGTGCTGACGGACGTCGGCCAAAAAACCGCGAAGGTCCTCGATCTGAGCTATGGCGGCGTGGCCCTGCTGTTCGACAAGCAGGAGGAAATCCCCGCCCAATTTCACGCCGTCCTTCACGTGCCGATTCTTCCTCCGGTGCGCGTGATCCTGCGCAAGTCCTACGTGCTTTCAGCCGACGACGGGCGCATGCGCGTCGGCTGCTCCTTCGTTTCTTAATCCTCCCGGAGCGTTTGCTGGAAAAATCGCGCGGAGCGCGCTAAGATACACCTTCCGTTCCGGGCCTTCCCGAGTCGATTGGGCGTTTTCCCATGGCGGTTACAATTTCACTACCTCCAGCTATTTCCAAAAGGCGTGCTGGTCTTGAAGTGTGGATGGAGCGCGTTCTCGACAAAGCCTCGAGCGTCAAGCCGGATTGGGATGCGGCCGAGGTCCACGATTTGCGCGTCGCGCTGCGGCGCTGCCGGACCATGGCCGAGGCTTTGAGTGAAGTGAGCGCCGGCTCCGGCTGGCGGAAGCTCAAGAAAGCCAGCCGCGGACTCTTTCACAATCTCGGCGATCTTCGCGATACGCAAGTGCAGCGCGGCTGGGTGAAGAAACTGGGTTCGGCGGGCGATCCGGTACGGAAACACATGCTGCGCCTGCTCGCCGGCGAAGAAAAGAAAGAACGGGCGCTTGCCGCGCAGACGCTCGACAAATTCGATCGCAGGGAGTGGAAAAAACTCGCGCGCAAGCTGCCGGGCAAGGCTGAATTTTTCCCGTCGGGCAGCGTTGTCTTCCAGCGTTTGGCCCTCGCGAAACTCAACGAAGCGGTCGAGCTCTACCAGCAGGCGCGAAAAAGGCGCAGCGCCGTGGCCTGGCACCGCCTGCGAATCGGCCTGAAAGAATTCCGCTACATCGTCGAGAATTTTCTGCCGGAGCGGTACGAGGTCTGGGCCGCCGATCTGAAAGTGATGCAGGATCAGCTCGGCGACGTCCACGATCTTGACGTGCTGCGCGGCAGGCTACGCAAACAGACCGCCAGGTTCGACGCCGCGGTCCTCGCCAAATGGATCGAGAAAATCGCGACGGCGCGCAAGGCGCGTCTCGACGAATTTCTCGCGAAAGCATCCGGTCCCGAATCTCCGTGGCTCGTGTGGCGGGCGGGATTTCAGTGGGGACACGCGCTCGTCGCCGCGTCGTTCCCGCAGCGCCGCACGGCCTAGCCGCTCGATCCATTCGCGTCAGCGAAGAAGTTCGACTTCAGTCCGCCAGCTTCCTCGTAAATTTCGCGGTGAGCAGCCAGCGCAATGTCCACCGGCTGTGGGGCGAGGCCTGCTCGAAGCATGCTGCCCCGGCCTTCTTCAATTCCGTGAACGGGCCGCGCGACCCCGCCATTTGCGCGATCAGCAGATCGAGATGAGGCGCGTGGCCGAAGAGAGCCACTTCCTTCGCCTTGAGGTGTGAGATCTCCTTCAAAATTTCGGCGGGATTCTGCGCCGGCTTCAGCGCGTCGCTCACGCGAATCTTTTCCGGTGAAAAGCCAAGCGCCTCCGCGAATATTTCTGCGGTCTGCGCCGCGCGCACGTGAGGGCTCGTGATCAGGACTTCCGGCTTCGCGCCCAGCGCGCAGAATCCAAGAGCCGCCTCGCGCGTCTTTTGCACGCCGCGCGCCGTCAAAGGCCGCTCCGCCTCCGCCGGAGATTTCGGATCGGTGCGGTCGACGGCGATGCCGTGGCGGACGAGATAGAGAATCATAATTTAAGCGACCTTCTCCTTTCGCTGCACCCGCCGGAACTCCGCCTTCAGGTGGAACTCCTTCTCGAAGAGCGCCGCCTTGCGTTCGAGGCCCGCGACGTCAAGCCGCGTCCCCTCGGCCGCGCGGATCAGGAAAATCGCGCGATGCCCGGCGATCTGGACGTCGACGCCCTCCACGCGCTGCGCGTGCTCCGATTCCAGCTTCTCGGCGATGCGCAGCAACGAAGTGAGCAGCCGCATCTCGCGCCGCCGCGAGCCATCGAGCGCGGCGTAGGATGCGTGCTCCACCTGCGGCTCGGACTTGCAATTGTGGTAGCGCACCAGCGCGCCGACCATGTCGCGCCGCCAGCCGCGCAATCCGGGAATCTCGCTGTTGCGGATCAGGTATTCGCCGTGCCGGTTGTGCGATTTGCGATGAACGAAGTGCCCGATATCGTGCAGCATCGCCGCGATCTCGAGCAGCAGCCGGTGCTCGGGCCCCAGCTCGTGGATCGGCCGGAGCTGGTCGAAGAGCGAAAGCGCGAGGCGCGAGACCTGTTCGGCGTGCTGCGCGTCGTAATTCAGCCGGCTCGCGAACCACCGCGCCGCGGTCAACAATTCCTCGGCGCGGTCCTTTTCCTCCTCCGACGCCTCGCCGCCGGAATATTGCTCGGCGACCAGATCGAGCAGCAGCCCTTCGCGCACGCCCACGCCAGGCACGAGAATCGAGCGCAGATCGAGCCACTTCGCGACCGTGCCGATGATGATTCCCGCGATGCCGATCACTTCGGCGCGGTCTTTGCGCACGCGAAAGACGCGCATGCGCCCCGCCACGTCGAGCCGCAGCAGTCGCAGCGTCTGATCCTTCAGCAGCCGCACGTTGATCGCGGGCGTCCTCCCCACCATCGGCCCGGGCGCCATGCGGACCAGCGCCTCGGCATTCCCGCCGCAAGCGACGGCGATCGCGCGCGAAAGTTTCGGCGGCGACGGCATCGCGCTCCGCAGCAGCGCCAGAATGTGCAGCCGCAGCCGCCGTTCGCTGTCTTCATCGATCGCGCCGTCGATCGAGTACGTTTCCATCAGCCGAATCGTTCCGAGCGGCAGCGCGACGCGCTCGTGCAGCTCCCCGCGCTCAAAGAAATTGATTTCCAGGCTGCCGCCGCCAAGATCGAAAATCACGCGCGGCTGAATTTTGTCGCCGAGCGCCCATTGCACGGCCGAGCAGACCAGCCGCGCCTCTTCCTCGCTGCTGATCACTTCGAGTTCGATCCCTGATTTCCGCTGGATGCGATCCATCAAGCGCCGGTAGTTGCGCGCTTCGCGCGCCGCAGCCGTGGCGACGGCGCGGTACGCGCTCACGTGATGTCGGTCCATGCGGTCGCGGAAATGGCGGAAGACGCGCGCGGCGCGCGAAATCGTGTCGTCGTCCAGCAGATGCCGCGTGAAAGCGTTATGCCCGAGCCGCACGGCGGCGCGCTCGGTTTCCAGGATCTGGATCTGCTGTCGAGAAGTGGCGCGCGCGATCACCAGCCGGATGGCGTTCGATCCGGCGTCGATGGCTGCCAGTTGTACCGGGGCGGCCACTCGTCAGCGCCAGAGGTGCTCGAGCGCGTGCGAAGGCTTGTAGTGCGTGCTGCGGATGCCGAGGTGCGAAGCGATGCGCTTGCGCAGCACCCGGTTCACGTCCGAGACGCTTCCCTCGCCGTCCAATTCAATGAAGCCGTGCCGCTTCGACAGGTACTCGAATTCGCGCTTGATCAGCGATTGATAGCGGATGAAGGACTGGAAGAGATCGTTCGAAAGCGACATGTCGCGGCCCGACTCCCAATAACTGATCGTCTGCGATTTCTTGAATTCGCGGTCGAACGCAACTTCCGGCCGCACGTTCAGCCAGAACGTCAGGTCCGGCCGCAGCGCGATTTCATAAATCCCGTGCAAGTAGTCCCGCCCGATGCCGCGAACCGCCGCGCGCGCGATCAGCGTGAAGATATAGCGGTCGGCGAGCACAATCAACCCCGAACGCAGCGCCGGCAGAATCCGCCGCTCGAGCTGGTCGAAGAAATCGGTGCTGTACATCAGCGCGAGCGTCATGCGCGTCACGGTATTTTCGGCGAGCAGCGCGTCGATATCCTCGCCCACCAGAAACGACCGCCGCAGTCCCATCGTTTGCACCGCGAAGCCTTCCGATTCGAGCCACTCGGTCAGCAGCGAGATTTGTGTCGAGCGGCCCGAACCGTCCGTGCCTTCGACCACGATCAGGCTGCCGCTCAGCTCTTCCGGCTTCACGCCCGGCAGCGGGATGCCGTAGAAGCGCGAGAGCAGGTCCGAGCCGTTGCGGCCTTTCTTCGCAGATTTGTTCGCGCGGATTTTCGCGCTCCCATTCGAGCCGCCGTTCTTGGAAGCATGTGATGGAGAGCCGTTGCGCGTCATTTCTTCGTCACTTCTTTTTCTTCGGCGCGAAATGCGCGAGATTGATTTTCTCGGTCAGCAGACTGGCGCATCAGCTTCTGCAGCTTGTTCACGCGGACGGTGCCGTCCATCAGGACGAACCGGTCCGTCTCGATCATCTGGTCGTAATTGTCTCAGGATGCGCTCCTGGAAGATGCGGAAGCTTTCGGCGCGGTCGAGCGAAATCCCGAGGTCCATGCCCGCCTCGTAGTATTTCAGCTTGGGCCGCCCGGCGACGATCCGGTTCACCGCCACGTCCAGCGGCGCGCGAAAATAAAAAGTAATATCGGGAATCGGCGCGAAGCTATAGAGATTGCGCAGCCAGCGCGGCGAGCATCCGCGGGCCGCATCGCGCGCGAACGCCGTGTAGATGTACCGGTCGGCCAGCACGAGATACCCACCGTGCAGCAGTGGCAGGATCTGCCGCTCGCAGCGGTCCGCAAAATCCGCCGCGTGCAGCAACGAAAACGTCGTCGGCGTCAGCAGCCGCCGCTGCTTCCCGCGCCGCGTCGCCGATTTCACCAGCGGCGACGAATTCCACTCCGTAAAATGAATCCGGTAGCCGCCGATCTCGAGCCACCGCTTCAGCAGGTAGAGCTGCGTGCTCTTCCCCGACCCGTCGATTCCCTCGACCACCACCAGCGCCCCCGGATACTCGCGCTTCGGCGCGGCCGCCTTTTCCGGCGCCACCTCGGTCAGTACAGGGATTTCGGGAGTGACGGTAGCCATGGGGCACACCTAAGCCGCAAGGCCAATGATACGTCCAAAGCCTCAACCGGGCATGAAAATTGTGTTACATCGCCCGCTTCGGACCACTGCGCGTGGAGGGCGGCGGCTCGCCGCGGCCCTTTTGAGGCGAAGCTTGCTTCGCCGTGTGGAAGGTCTTCGCTGAGTTCGAGCCCAGGCGATCAACATGTACTCGGTTGACGATGAGGCAAGCCCTATCGCAAAGCGGCGGGAGCAAGCTCCCGCACTCCTGGGCGTTAAGGCCGCACGACGCCCTGGAATCTTCGCGCGCAATACTCTAAATCGAAGCGACGCGAACCTGTCGCTTCGATCGGTGGAAGCGCGGGCCTTCAGGCCCGCGAAAAGCGCAGCGATAGAAAAAGGGCTTCAGCCCCGGCTTCCGTCTTTAGGGGGTCGGAGCTTCAGTTTATCCTGAACGAAGCGAAGGGCTCCGACATAAGACCGCGCGAAGCGCGCTTCCTTCGCGCTGATTCATTCGCAGCATGGGTTGTTTCTTGCGGGCGATCGCTACCGCGCTTCGCCGACCGGCGGCGGCTGCGCCGTCCCCGATGCAGGCGGCGGAGGCACCGGCATGTTCCCATCGAGCGTGAACGTATACAGCCGCCCCTTGCCTTGGCGTCCCGCGAGCACCGACACATACTCCTTCCCGTCGAGCATATAGCAGACAGGATTCGCGAATCCCGGCGCGAGCTTCACGCTCCACAGCTTCTCGCCTGTATCCGCGCTGAACGCTTCGAAGTCGCCGCCGTTTGAAGCGGCGAACACCAGATTGCCGGCCGTCGTCATCGTCCCGCCGCCACCGGTAGCCGGCACTTTCCACCGCGCGGCCTCTGTCGCCGGATCCCAGGCGACCAAAAAATTCCCCGCCGGCGCGGTGGGAGGAGGCGGCGGTGGAGGCGGCGCGCCATTTCGGTCGGCGCTGCGCCTCGGCGAACGGAAAATGATCCCCCAGTTGTACGCGCCGAGCTCCGGCTTGAATTCCGGCGCCTGCACGTATGCAAAGCTCGAAGCCATTCCCGGCGTCACGTACACGAGATCGGTCTCCGGGTTGAACGACATGCCCTGCCACACGTGCCCGCCGCCCGGCCCCGGCCAGATCACGTCCGGCGTCGTGCCGTAGTGCGCCTCCGGATTGACGATCGGCCGTCCCGTCTTCGGATCGAGTCCCTTGTTCCACGTAATTTTCTGCAGCGGCGCGCCGGAAATGAATTTTCCGGTCTTGCGGTCGAGCACGTAGAAGTAGCCGTTCTTCGGCGCCTGCATGATCACGTGCCGCAGCTTCCCGTCGATCGGCACATCGGCGAGGACCAGATCGGCGATGGAGTCGTAGTCCCACTCGTCGCCCGGAGTCGTTTGGAAATACCAGACGAATTGGCCCGTCTCCGGCTTCACCGCGATGATCGAGCAGATGTACAAATTGTCCTGGCCCATCTTGCTGCGATACTTCTGCACCCACGGGCCGGCCTGCCCCGTGCCGAAATAGAGCAGGTCGAGCTCGGGATCGTAGGAAATCGCGTTCCAGGGATTGCCGCCGCCTCCTAATTTCCACCACGGAATATCAGGCGACCACGTCTTCGCGGCCGCTTCCATGGCCTTGTTCTCGAATGGTTTCGACGGATCGCCCGGCACGGTGTAGAAGCGCCAGTCGAGTTGGCCCGTCTCCGCGTCGTAGGCGGAGATGAAGCCGCGCACGGCGAATTCGCCGCCGCCATTGCCGATGATCACTTTGTCTTTCACGATCAGCGGCGCGCCCGTGATGCTGTAGTCCGCGTTTTTGTCCGCCGTCTGAACGCTCCAAACCACCTTGCCCGTTTCCGCATCGAGCGCGACGAGCCGCGCGTCGAGCGTCCCGACGTACACTTTGCCGTCATACACCGCGACGCCGCGGTTTCCCGGCCCGCAGCACAGGCTCGGCCCCGTGCGGACCTTGTCCGGATTTCC
Source organism: uncultured Acidobacteriota bacterium (assembly GCA_963836125.1). Classification (GTDB taxonomy): domain Bacteria; phylum Acidobacteriota; class Terriglobia; order Acidiferrales; family UBA7541; genus Palsa-295. Next base: position 341,556 of record CAWIIK010000008.1, on the reverse strand, counting down.
CTCCGATCCCGGCGGAAAATTCTGATGGCCCACGTGCGGGTCCCAGCGCCACTTTTCTTTTCCCGTGCGCGCATCGACGGCAAACACCACGCCCCATGTGACGGTCGCATAGAGCGTGCCGTTCGAAATCACGGGAGACGCTTCGAGCGTCCCCGGCAGCGAATCAGTGTCGTAATACCACGCAAGCCCGAGGCGATTCACATTCGAGGTGTCAATCTGCTTCAGCGGACTGTACCGCGTCGCCTCGTAATTTCCCGCGGCCATCAGCCATTCGCCGCTCTTCCAGCCGTTCAGCAGCGCCGCGTCGGTGACTTGACCCTCGTCGCCGCCATGATCCTGCCGCGCGGCGCCAGCCCAAGCCGCCAGCCCGCCCGGCATCACCAGCAGCGCAACCAAACTCCAAGTTTTCGCATTTCGCAATTTCATGTGTAGCACTCCCCCGTCCTCGAGCCCCACCCAGGCCCCGCACGCGCCCACATACTAATCCCAACACGCGCCGATTTCTCCACGTTTGTGGGGAAGGTTCCTCATAAGTGTTCTCGGCGGAAGCAAAGAGTTTCTTCAGGGGCTAATACTACTGTGTCATAAACGATGAGAACAACAGAACGGGCAGTATGTGAGCTGCCTAAGCAGGAATCTTGCAAGCCGGATTCGCAGTGTGGCGATGGAGTGTGGATTATGCCGCTCGGCGCGCACGCGGTGTGCCGCGAGGCCGGAACTCGGGCGGAATTCCCGGGGCGCGTAGCTCCAGCTGACCGGCGCGGGCAGAGGGGGAAAAACGGCTTCTTTCCGCTACCAGGAAGCCATAGGCGGCGATACACAACGTGGCGTGATGATGAAATCCTCGCCAACCGCGGCCTTCATAGTGTCCTAATCCCAGTTCTTGCTTCAGTTCTTCGTAATCCCGTTCAATGATCCAACGATGCTTGGCCAATTTAACCAACGCCGCGAGCCTGGTATCGGCCGACACGGTGGCGAGCCAGTACTTGGTCGGTTCCCTCTCCCCCATGGGCCATTCGATCAGCAACCATTCTTCCGCAGGGAGTTCGCTTCGCCAATAATCCCGATGAGCAACACGAACACGCAGCGCCGCAAAGCGGGAACGGAGTTTCTGTTTGGTCCCTTCCGGCCAGGAAACCTCTTTCCAAAAGATGGGTGACAAAGACTCCGCCAGTTGTTTTAAAGAAATCGGTTGATGCCCTTTGTCGCGGCGCAGCAATTTCGGCGGGCGACCTCTTCCTTTCCACCGCTTCGCGGGCAGGGGAGCGTTTCCAGCCTTCCAGACAGTCGTGGATTTCTGAACACCAACCACGTACTCCAAACCCAGTTCTGTAAGACCTTCTCGAAACTGACTGTCGTTGCCATAGGCGGCATCGGCCAAAACGGGTGCCTTTGTGACCTCTTCCTTCAGCGCCTTCTGAATTTGAGCAAGCGCGATCGACGGCTTGGTGGCAAAGGTGATTTCTCGCGGGATACCCGTTTCTCTGCGCCGCTTATGATCCTGAACCCAAATCTCTGGCAGGTACAAACGCCACGCGATCGGGAGGCTGGCCCGTTCGGTGGCCAACGACAAACTCACTGCGATCCGGCAATTTTCTTGCTTGCCCACCTGGCCACAATACTGACGTACGACGCCAACGGAGTGCGTTCCTTTCTTGGGAAAACCGGTGTCGTCCACGATCCAAGCCACCACGGGTCCGTTTCGTTTCATTGCCGGCAGGACCCAGTGGCGCACCCTTTCCAACAAGCCTTCATCCCTCCATGGTGCGTTCGCTACGAAATGATGAAGAGATTGATGCACGCGCTGCACATCCTGCGGAGCCAATCGCGCGGCCATGGGTTCGACGCTCTTGCGTTCACCGGGCAACAGCAGACCAGTGCAATAGGATTCCAGGGGTACGGCTCGATCAGCGTGCCCTGCGGCTCGCGCCAGGCTGTCCAGATAGGCCGCAAAGCGCTTTTGTTGCATGCCTGGCGCCGAAGGAGAGGCGCTCATGCCTACAAATTATCGGTCCAGGAAGGAAAATCCGCTCCTCAAAAAAACAAAGTCTGTGCCCATTTATGACACAGTAGTACTAACAGGCTGCTGAAAAACTCTCCGGATATGTCATCCCCAGCGAAGCGAGGGATCTGCTCTCCGCACAATTGCGAAGAAAAGAGCAGATCCCTCGGGCAAACACCGCCCTCGGAATGACAGGTCGGCCGTGCGTTCACATCTCGGCGAGAACGGAGAATACCACACTCGTAATTGACCGCCGGGGCCTCCACCCACTGCGTCCGAGCCGCCGCCGGCGCGATCAGGATGCCAAAACCCGCCAAAGTCGGATTTTTTCGGCCATTTGAAACCCTTCCAACCGGCCGCGATTAGGGGGATGCTCGAGTCCCCTCTTATTGCAGAAAAATGCGGCCTCGGCGGACTGGTGATACGATGCGAAGAGACGAGGACAAAAACACGATGGCGACGAACTTCAGCAAGGAGCTGTTGGTCAAACCGGGCAAAAAGATGCGGCTCGCGGACTGGAATTCCGAAGACACGCTCGGCTGGGACAAGGGCCACAAGATGAAGGAGAGCCTCGATAAGACTATCGAGAAGCTCGACAAGCTGCAGTACCTGCTGTACGCGGAGCACAAGCGCGCGCTTTTGATCGTCCTGCAGGGACTGGACGCCGCCGGAAAAGACGGCACCATCCGGCACGTGATGTCCGGCGTGAATCCGCAGGGATGCAAGGTGACGCCGTTCAAGAAGCCATCGGCGGAGGAGGCCGAGCACGATTATCTCTGGCGCATCCACAAAGCGGTCCCGGAGCACGGCGACATCGGCATCTTCAACCGCTCGCACTACGAAGATGTGCTCGTGGTGCGCGTGCACGAACTCGTGCCGAAAGATGTTTGGTCGAAGCGCTACGATCAGATCAACGAGTTCGAAAAAATGCTGCACCAGAACAACGTGAAAATCCTGAAATTTTTCCTGCACATCACTAAGGACGAACAGAAAAAGCGCTTCGAGCAGCGCATCGACGATCCCGATCGCCGCTGGAAGATTTCGCAAGCGGATTTCGACGAGCGGAAACTCTGGGACGATTACACGCGGGCGTACGAAGACGCGTTGGCGAAATGCAGCACGCCGCACGCGCCGTGGTTCGTGATTCCCTCGAACAAGAAATGGTTCCGCAATCTCGCCGTCTCGCACATCATTACCGAGACTCTCGAGAGCATGGACATGAAATTCCCCGCGCCCACGATCGACATCAAGAAATTAAAGTGGAAGTGAACGGAACAGGCGCGCGGGCCGGGATCGCGTCCCGGCCCGCGCGGATTTCAGGCGGAAAGGACGCGCCGGGCAAACTGCGTGCTGCGGGCCTTGCTCGCCATGGGAATGGGTGAACGGTCCACGGCCATCGGTCCGACGGGCCGAAGCCCGGATCCCTCCGAAGCAGGCTCCGGATTCCTCTCGCCCATCGCAGGACGCAGGAAGCCGGCAGCGCGGCGGGCGAGCTCGGCGCGATTGTCGACGCCAAAGCGGCTGAGGAGCGAGGAGATGTGGAACTTGACGGTGCGCACGGTGATGTTGAGCTTGGAAGCGATCTCTTTGTTGGCCTGATTGCGGATCACCGAATGAAGAATTTCCTGCTGGCGCGGGCTCAGGCAGGATGGGCTGGTGACCGCACGGCCCTCTTCGAGCAATTCCTTCGCGCGCGACTGCAATCGGCTCGAGAAAGTTCTTTCCGCGGCGACGAGAATCTCGAAATCATCCGGATCGGAGCCGCGGACGAGACACTGCATGGCCAGCAAGCCGGCCATTCGTTCCACGGTGCAATTCAGATCGGTGGTGGATTCGGCGCGGAACTGGGCGGCGCCCGTCGATCGTTCGCAAAACACAAAAGAGCTGGGTCGGTTGAGGTTTGACTTCTTGGGTTGAGGGATGAACTTCGGAAGAATTTTCTTCAATGTAGGCCTTCCCGTTCTGCCCTAGCGGGCAAATTCTTTGGTTTAACTGCGCTTTACTGCGGCACTGCAAACTGAGCTGGTTTGCTTCGCAAACGGGAACTTCCAAGACACTCTTGGGGAGGTCGAAGATTTGGCCTGCCCCGTCAACTGTGAACTTTTTTGCGAGGACGATGCTGGCGAAGGCAGCTAGGGTGCCAAACTTTTTCGTTTCTGTAACCGCTTGCAAAAGGAATGGGTTAGATCGAGATTGAGATACAGCGAAGGCTGTATCCTGTGTAGAAAATTCGCAGCGGAAGAAATTTCTGCCGTTCTGATGGTACTGAGGCTTTTCCGGGTCTCGCTCTTCGTTTCTTCCATTCATCGGGAGACCCGTTATAATCGCGCGCGCAGGGGGATGGCGAGTGTGATCGATCGAATTTCTCGGGCGCGGCGAAGCTCGCTGCAGGGCGGCGGCGCCCGGACTCTGCGTTTGTTGCTCGCGTTTGCCTCGGCGCTTCTGGCCGCGTCGCCGGCGTTTGGCCAAACGGGAACGATCAACTTGCCTCCGGGCTGGAAACAAGTGCCGCAGGGCCAGGGAGGATGTGCGGTCGGGAAGTCGTGCGCGGACCTGGCGCCGGCGATGGTTCAGAGGGCTCTAGGCCCCTCGCCGCTTGAAGAAAACCTCCGCTATTTGACGGATACCATCGGCGGGCGGGTCACGGGCTCGCCCGAGGCGGACCGCGCCGTAAGCTGGGCGGTCGAAGCATTTCGCCATGCGGGCGTGGATGAAGTCCACACCGAAGAATTCACGATTCCGGCCGGATGGAGCGAGGGGAACACGCGGGCGGAGGTGCTTTCGCCGGCGTCATTTCAGCTTCGATTGGTTTCGACAGGATGGTCGCCGCCGACACCGGAAGGCGGGATTACCACGAACGTAGTCGATGTGGGTGACGGAAGCGACGCCGGATTCAAGAAAGCGGGCGCGGACACGATGGGGGCGATCGTGCTGGTGCACACGAAAATCCTCGCGACCTGGGACGATCTGGCCAACGAATACCTGATTGACGAACCGATTATCGAGCGGGCCAAGGCGACGGGAGCTGCGGCAATCTTCTGGATGTCGTCGCGCCCGAACCTGCTGCTGTATCGCCACATGTCTTCATCCGACGGCCAACTGGAACCCGTCGCGCAGGCCATCGTGGCGCGGGAGGATGCGGAGCGCCTGGAACGGTTTCTGGCATCGGGGCAAAAGGTGCGCGTGCATTTCGAGATGCCAAACCACGTCAGCGGCCCGGCGGAATCGGAGAACGTCGTAGCGGAGATCCGCGGGCGGGAGAAGCCGGACGAATACGTTCTGCTCGGCGCGCATCTCGATTCGTGGGACCTGGGAACCGGAGCGCTCGACAACGGGTGCAATGTCGCAATGTTGATCGACGCGGCGCGCGTGATTCATTCCTCAGGGTCGGTGCCGCGGCGCTCGATCCGCTTTGTGCTGTTCACCGGTGAAGAACAGTGGATGCTGGGCTCGCGGGCGTACGTGAACGCGCATCAAGCGGAGCTCGACAACATGGACGCAGCGGTGATATTCGATGCGGGAGCTGGGCCGATCACGGGATATTCGCTGGGTGGACGAAAAGACATCCTGGCGGCGGTGCGCGAGGCGCTTGATCCGGTCCGGTCGCTTGGCGCAAAGGATTTCACTCTCGATGCCGGCGTCGACACGGACAACTTTGATTTCTTGCTGGAGGGCGTTCCAACTCTGGTGGCGAACCAGGAACCTGCGAACTACATACCGAACTATCATGCGGCGTCGGACACGTTCGACAAAGTGGACATCGGGCGATTGAAACACAACGTCGCAATCGCCGCGGTGACGGCCTACGCGCTCGCGGACGCCGAAACGCGGATCGGGCCGCGGCTGACGCGCCCCGAGATCGAACAGCTGATGAAGGATACGAAGCTCGGCGAGGACATGAAAATCGAAGGGCTCTGGCCAGCATGGGAAAACGGCGAGCGCGGGCGACAGCCGTGACCTGCATCCGTTAGAATGAAAGAAGATGGAAATGGCGTCGGCGAATCCAGAAACTGGCAGGAGTCGTCCTACGGGAGCACCGGCACGGGAAAGGCGGCGGATCCTGGCGCTGGACTACGGCCGGAAGCGGATCGGCCTGGCGCTCTCCGATGAACTACGGCTCACGGCGCAGCCGCTGAAGACGCTGGCGCGGAAGAACCGCGCGGATGACGTCCGGCGGCTTCGCGAGATTTGCCGCGAGCAGGGTGTGGCGCGTATTATCGTCGGCCGCCCGCTGCACCTGACGGGCGAGCCGGGGACGATGGCCGAGGAAGCGGCGCGATTTGCGGCGCGGCTCAAGAAGGAGCTGGGCATCGAGGTGGAACTCCTGGACGAGCGGCTTACGAGTTGGGAGGCGGGGCAGGTAGTGGCCGGAACGAGATCGCCACGAGGCCAAGGCGGCGCGCCGCTCGACGACGTGGCTGCCGCGATTCTCTTGCGCGAATACCTCGAGCGCCAGCCGCCGGTACGGGGCGCCCTGGCGGAGAAGGTTTAGCCGGCCATGAAGCGGCTTGGCCTGCTGGCACTGTTGCTGATTGCGGCGATGGGCGCCGGCGCCGGATGGCTCGATTCGCAGATCAGCCGTCCGTACCGCGGCCACCGGCCGGAAAAGGTCTTTGTCGATATTCCCCATGGATCATCGCGATGGAAGATCGCCGGGATCCTTCGGCACGATGATGTGATTCGCAACCGGCTGGCGTTCACGCTGTTCAGCGATTGGCATTTTCGCAAGCCGATTCAAGCGGGGGAGTACTATTTCGATCAGCCGGTAAACACCCGCGAGGTGTTTTGGAAGATGGCGCGCGGGCGCATTTACGTTCGCACGATTCTGGTGCCCGAGGGCTGGACCAGCTTCGACATCGCGGAGGAGATTCAGGAGCAGGGGATCTGCGATCGGGAGCAGTTTTTGGCCGCCACGCACGAAACGTCGCTGATTTCCAATATCGCGCCGCAGGCGCGGAGCCTCGAGGGATTTCTTTTCCCGTCGACATATGAGTTCACGCGGCACAACTCGTGCGAGCAGGTCGCGAAGCGGATGGTCGAAAATTTCAAGGCCGTGTGGGATTCGATCAAGCCGGAAGATCCGGAGTCACTTCCCGGCGGGCTGACGCCGATGCAGGTCGTGACGCTGGCGTCGCTGGTGGAACGAGAAACGCCGGACGCGGAGGAGCGTCCGCTGGTGGCCGGCGTCTTCTACAACCGTTTGCAGAAAGGGTATCCGCTGCAATGCGATCCGACGGTGCAATACGCGCTGGCGCTCGAGGGGCATCCGGTGAAGGATGTGAAACCGGCGGATCTGAAGGTCGATTCACCGTACAACACGTACACGCACACGGGCCTGCCGCCGGGCCCGATCGCGAATCCCGGTGAGGCATCGCTGCGGGCGGCGCTGGCGCCGATGAAGACCGACTATCTTTATTTCGTCGCGAACGATGAAGGCGGCCATTTTTTTTCGAAGACCCTGGCGGAACACGATCGCAACGTTGTGCGGCTGCGGCGGCGCCTGAATGCGGACGCTCAGGCCGCTCAAGGCGGGTCCAAGAAAGCGCAGCACTGAGGGAGCATGTGAGCCCAGAACATTCCCACCACGATTCCTCGGACAGGTCTTCCACGAAAAAGGCCCTGATCCTGGAAGCGGCACACGGGCTGCGAACGCCGCGCTTTACTCCCGCGGAGATCGAGCAGATTCGGAGGCAATTGATCGCCCACCTCGGAGAGAAGGGCAAGACGTCGCCCGACTACATCGTGAGCGTGCTCGAAGAAGCGGGCATGCGAGTGGTCTGGTCCACGCGCGCGGATACCGAGGGACGCTACGAAGAGGAGTTCGCGGACCTGCTGCACTTCTCGACGCTCGAGGAAGCCGAAATGTGCCTCGTGAGGCTCGACGAGCTCCTGCGGAAGTTCGTGATCGAAGGCGAGGAGAGCGCGGCCGAGCGCGTCCGCGAAGTCGCTCGGTTGGGCCGGCGCCGCGCGGAGATGATTGCGCGGAATCACAAGGTGGACCCGGAGAAGCGCGAGGAAAAGGAAGAGATTGCGCACTGGTTCGCCATCTGGCTTGAAACTCCCGACACATTTTTCGATTGGCTCGAAGTGCGGAAGGAATCTCCCGGGTTCCAGAAATTCGCCCATACAGAGGACGACGAATAGTGGCCCACCTGCTGGAAATCGAGGCACTCGATCTCGGGCCTGGCACCAAGGCGGTGGGACTCGAGCTGACGGAAAACGACGAGAACCGCGAGCCGGTCCGCGGGCTCGAGGCGGCGCGCATCTGGAGCCGCGTCCTACCGGCGACGGCCGGGCAGGAACCGTGGGCGCTTGATTTTTTCAGCCATCTCGATCGGGTGCATGATTACTGCGATCATCATGGCCTCGCCTATCGGGAGGCGACCGCGCGGTCGCTCGTGATTCCGGCACCAGAGCCAGCGGCGCTTGAGTCTCTGATCGACCGCTTTCAGGCAGAGACGTTCGGAGTGCGCGCCGGAGGTTTGGTTACGCCGGGAGATCCCACCCTGGAGGGCGATCTGGCACGCCGAGGCGCGGACGCCTACGACAAAGCCTTCCTCAATTACTTCTTCTGCGCGGTTTGCGGATTCCAGAATGGGTCCCTTGTGATATTGAGCGAAAAGCTGTGGGCCAGCGAAGTGATCCGGCGGGTCCGGCCAGTGCTCAAGGGGCTCGAGGTGGAGATTCTCCTGCCAGCCTAGCAGCCGAGCCGCTACAGGCGTAGTTGCTAGGTTCGCCAACCTAGTATTTTCGTACCATTTCCTCTGCCAACGGTTCTAGTACACTCCTGTTGAGACGAGTGAGATGCCGCCCCTCACAGGTGAACTATCCGTGTCGAATGAGCCTACGGTTCCGAACGCCCGCGCGTTTGTGCGCAGCTTGAATGTCCTACTTAAGTACGCCCGGCTCTATGGCTTAGAGCACGCCAGATCGGCGGCGCAGTTCGATTCCACGTGGAGCGAACTCGCGGGAGCCGCGCACGCGTCGGGAGAGACGGGGCTGCTTTTGGGAGCCTCCGGCTCGCAACTCCTCCTGGACGGCATGCCCCTTGAATCGACCGCTGCCGAACGCAGCTTCGCCGATCTACTGAATGCCGCGGGCGTCGCAAGCATCTGTTTTCAACCAAACGTCCAGCGGCTCGAATTCGCCAACCTCGTGCGGGTGTTCATGGAGACTGGGCCACGAGTGGCGCCCTTAAGCGAGCGCCTGGAAGAGCACTTTGGGAAGAACCCCGCGGGAATTCGGATCAACGAGATTCGCTTCGTCGCTGAGGATGCGGGATATTCGGACGCGCGCGTTGCCGCCCAGTTGACGGTGAGGACGCTGGGGGCCGATGCCGATCGCGTTCAAGATTGGTTCCGCAGCCCGGAAAAGATGATCCAGCTGATCGCCGCGGCCGAAGGGTTACATGGGGGAAGCGGGACAGGCACGGGCGCAGGCACCGGCCCTGGCACAGGGCCAGGGGGCGCATACGCTGGGAGCGGTGGCGCGGGGGCCGGGGTTGTTAGAAGAGGAACGGACGTCGGCGAGGGATTCGGGTTCGGAGGAATGGCAGGTAGCGGGTCAGGCGGAGGCGCCGGCACTGGCGCGGGGGAAACGGTCGAACCCCAGCCGCTCGACGAAGCCCAAATGCAGGGTTTACTTCGGTTGCTCGCACAGTTCGGCGAGGCAACGCACGGGAAAACCTCGCAGAAGCCTCTCGATGCAATGGTCTGGCAACAGAGGCTCGCGGACCTGCCGCAAAACGCGCAGGTGACCTTGCGGCAGGCGCTCGCGAGCGTCGCCGCGAAAACTCCGTCGGCGAAAGTGGACGAGGCGATGCTGCTGCGCCTGGCGGAAGATCTGGCGATCCGTTTCGCGCTCGACCGGTTCCAGCGCGGCGAGGTGCGGGTGAACGCCGTCCGCCAAATGCTGGACAAGATGGGGCACGAACTCGAGACACTGCGAAAACTGCTGAAGGCCCGCGAAGAGAAGATGAACAGCGCCGGAATGTCGGTGGAATCGCATGCCGACGTGCTCGACCGACAGTTCTGGGCGGCCGTGCCGGACTCGGGCAAGCGCGCGGTGCTGACGTCGAGCGAGGCGTGGTGCATTCCGCCGCGAAACGTGCAGCAGTACGTCGAGGAGTTGCTCGGGCGCGGCGAATCGGAGATGGCGGGAGACGTCCTGTTGAAGTACGCATCGTGCGTGCGAAACAAGGACGCGGAAGCGCGCAAGAAAGCCGCGATCGGTCTGGGCCAGCTCGCGGAACTCTACAGCAAGGCGGCCAGCCAGAGATTGCAGGACGCGCTCTCACAAATCGGACAGCAACTGTTGGCGGAAAAGGATGCCGAGCTGCAGACGCTGTTGAGCGCGGCGTTCGTGCGGCTGAGCCAGGAATCGGCGCAGCGGCGCTACTACCGCGCGATGCAGCAGGCGCTCGATTCGCTCGCCGATCTCGAAGAACTGCGGCCGACCTGGGCGCACAGCTTGCGGCCGCGCATCGGCATCGAGAACCGGCTGCCGGAATTCGTCGAAGAGGCGCTGACGGCCGAAGCGATGCCCGAAGGGCTCGTGGCCGTGCTGAGCCGCGTGCCGGAAGGCGCCGGCGAACATCTGGCGGCGCGATTGGCGCGCTCGGGACGCCGCACGGAACGCGAGAATATCGTGCAACTGGCCAAGGCTGTGGGAGGCGCGTGCGCCCGGCATTTGAGGGAAATATTCAAGTCCGAGCCGCCGGCGAAGGCGGCGGTGGTGACCGGCCTGCTCGCCCGCCTCGATCCTGTTTCGATGGAAGAATTGCTGCCGATGCGGCTGCGACATGGCGGGCGCAGCTTTCACGACGCACTCGTGCGGCAGCTTTCGATCAGCGGCGCGCCGGAGCGCGGGCGCCTGCTGGCGAATTCGCTCGAACTGCTCGATGTGGCGGCCGTGTCGCTTGCGCTGGACGAAATCGGGATGTGCGGCGATCCCACCACGGCGGCAACGCTGTTGCGGCTCGCCGAGGGAGACATCCTGCCGCAAGGCGCCGACTATATGCGCGTGAAGGCGATCGAAGCGCTCGGGCGGATGCGCGCGCCGGATGCGGTGGGGCCGCTGCGGAAGTTCGTCGAGGACCGCAAGACATTCGGCTGGACCTATCCTGAAGAGATTCGCACGGCGGCTGCGCAGGCGCTTATGAAAATCGATCCGGAGTGGATGGAAAGCTTTTTGCCGCAATCCGGATTGGATGAGGGAGTGATGGCGCTGGCGCCGCTCGACCCGATCCCGGAACGCGACGTGGTGCGGCACCGCCGCTACCGCAGAATCCGGTTGCCGCGCAGCGTCCCGGCGGTGCTGACATCGGCGCGCGGCAAACACCAGTCGTCGATCAGCGTGATGAGCCTCGAAGGCGGGCTGTTGAGCGGAGACGTTCAGCTTGCGGTGGGAACCGAGGCGACGCTGAAGATTCCCGCGGGATTGCGGTCGATCAGCATGCAGGCCGTGGTGAGGTTTGTGCGGCCGCATCAAGCCGGATTCGAGATGGTGGGAATGGGTCTTGAAGACCGCTCGAAATTGCGGCGGCTGCTGATCTCGCTTGGCAACGTCGACACCGATCCGAATTCGCCGCGCTAGCTTCTCCCGAAGTTACCAGGGCTAAAGCCCGGTTTTTTGCGGACTTGGCGGCGCGGCCGAAGCCGGGCCCTTCGACCCCAGCTATTCCGGATGGCTCTCCCCTCCCGCACTTCGAGTTTACGTCTTAGGCAGGTCGTCCGCCGAAACCCACCAGCCGTGCACCTGGCTGTAGGAACGGAAGGGCAGGTGAACCTTGGCGATTGGCCCGTCTTCCAGGTGCTGCGTGTCGACGATAATCAGATCGGCGCGGCCGCCTTCGAGCAAGCGGTTCGCGATGCCGACAAGATAACCATCGCCCTCCGCGGCGTCCCTGCTGCGCGGGACGAAGCAGCATTCCTGCAGGCTCGAATCATCGCCTACCCAGAATTCGGACGTGGTGCGCGTGGCGTGATCGAAGCGCGTGTAGGAATTGGTCGGCCGGAACATCACGTTGCCAATTTTCGGATTGAGAGGTTTGGTGGGGTCGGTCGTGGGCATGAAGCCGTAGCGATACGGAATCGTCTGGTAGCGATCGTCCTGGCGGGGCAGCGCGCCGGTCTGCGGGAAAAGCTGCTCCATGTTGTAATCGCGCGGAGTCTTGTCCGCGAGATCGACGGAGAGGCGATGGACGGTGCCCGCGGCAGCCTTCGGATCGAAGGGCTCGCCGTGAAGATTGGGGAAGAACGGAAACTGATTCTTCAGCGCCATGTCCATGTCGACGTAAATTTTGTTGCCGTCGTTGAAAGCGCCCATCACGTGCGTGGCGCAGCGCTCGGGTCCCTTGAACCAGCGAAGGTCCTTGCCGTCGCCGCCGCGCTCCATCACGCCGAACCAGGTGGGGAGCGTGGAATCCCAGGCGAAATGCACCTGGCCCTGCTTCATGCGCGCGACGTTGGTCGCCATCGGAATGCAGAGGAAGGCGATATATTTTTGGGTGACGGCGAAATCATGAAGCATGCCAACGTAAGGAACCTTGACCCACGCCTCCCAGGTGATGTGGCCCTTTGAATTTGCCGAGAAGACGTAGACGTCGTCCGTATCGAGGCCCTTGGCTTCGTAGCCGTAGGAGATCATTTCGCCGGTGGCGTGATCGAATTTCGGATGAGCGGTATGCGTGAGGCTGTGCAGACCGCCGCCGAACGTGTAGTAGTTGTCCACCGTTTCGAGGGTGAGCGGATTCATGGCGACCGGCGGGCTGTCTTCCTTGAGCGAGAAAAGATAGCCGTGGTGGTAAACGACGTGAGTGTTTGCCGTGCCGCGGCTGACGCCCTTGACACTCGGATCATCGGTGAAGGGATTGCGGTACATGCCGAAAAGACGGCGGCGCGCCTTTGCCTGGGCCTCGTAGCGCTGGGTGCGGGGGTAGCGGCTCCTGAAATCGACGTGGCCGTTCGAGATGCGAAACATGCTCACGTGCCCTTCGCCGTCGAAGGGGATGTTGCCTTTCATCGGGGGATACTGCCAGTCGGGGCCGACGCGATAAAAGGCGCCGTCGATGTTCAGCGGGATTTCTCCGTCGACGTCACAGTCGTGAATGTCGCACTCGCTGCGAAAGGGTCCGGCGCCACCGAGTCCTGGAGGATTCGAGAAATGGACCGTCTCCGCTTTCGCGGGCGGCGCACCAAGAGACAAACCGCCTGCGACAGCTCCGGTGCCGGCCGCTGCGAGCGTTCCAATGAAACTACGGCGATTCATTCCCGAGCCTTCGATGATGTTTTTCGGCTGCTTTGATTTGCGGCGCATGTTCCCCCCTGTATTCGGCGAAGTATGTCTCAGGGCGGCTGGGGGTTGCAAGTGCTTAAGCCAACGGCAGGGTGCGCCGAGACGCGGCGCGGTTTAAGCGCCCGAAACGCGACGCTGGGCAGCAGGCATCATCGAGGGCAGGATGCGTCGATAAGGCAGGATACTGAAGAATTTCTCGCGGCAAGGATCGCAACGGTACGCTGGAAATATGAGCATGCGCTTCAGAAAGAGCAGGGTGCCCTTTTCGACGCGCTCGCGGGCGATATGCTGGAGATCGAAATTGCCGCACTTCGGGCAGTGCGCGTAACGCGCGAAAGGCAACGCCACGCTCCTCGCGTAGAACCGGAAATCGCAGGTGTGGCAGCGCCAGGGGCGCAACGCCGTCACGCTGGCGAAGAAATCGGAGATGCCGCTGCGACGCGAACGGAAGCAATCGGCGCTTCGGCATTGCGGACAGATCATTCGAGAGATCGCCTCCCGTCGAGGACTGCGTATTAGCGTGTCCTAGACGTGTCTTGCTAGGTAAGAGACTACCGCACGGCGACCCGATTCGCCGCGCGCGCGAATCTTTCGGTTGCGTACTATACAACACCGGGCAGGGCGAGACAATCGGCGGTGTAAGATAAGCGAAGAGGGGAATCGATGCCTGATTACACCGCCGAACACGCACGCGCGGGAATCAACGCCAGGCTGCCGAAGCTCGAAACCTGGCCGAATCACTTTCCCGGCTACGAAATCACGATTCGCTTTCCCGAATATACGTCGATTTGCCCGAAGACGGGCCTGCCCGATTACGGCGCGATCGCGATTCATTACCAGCCGAAGAAGGTGTGCCTGGAGTTGAAGGCTCTGAAGATGTACCTGTTGGGTTATCGAAACCTCGGAATCTTCTACGAAAACGCCGTGAACCGGATGCTGCGCGATATCGTCGCGGCCGTGCACCCTGTTTGGTGCAAGGTGACGGGCGAATTCACGCCTCGCGGAGGATTGGTCACGACGGTCGAAGCGCGCTGGCCGCGCGGGCGAGCGGGCCGATAGCCGCGCGAAGCTGCGGCACTGGGAGCGCGCGCCGTTACCCCGGGCAAATAGCGACGCACTGCGCTCCGCTCGGTGCTGAAGCGCCGGCACGGTTTCTAGTGGCCGGCGGATGCGGGCCCGTCAGGCTTTTCCCGACGCCATCGCTTTCACGGCCGCGGTGGACAGCGCCTGACCGCCTATGCCCCATTCGCCGCTTTTCACGTCCTCGATCACAACCCAGGTGACCTTTCGCATGTTCTCGCCTTCGATCGAGACCATGGCGTCGGTCAGCTTGGAAATCATTTGCTGCTTCTGCTCGTGCGTAAAGACATCTTCGATCAGCTTCACTTGAATCAGTGGCATCGCGTCTCCTCCGGTCACGTACGGTTTGGAGCAGGGGGTTTACAGCAGGTCGATCCCATGCTGTGATTTCCCCGCTCTGCGCCCAGCAATCTATACAAGGCAAAGGCTTTTGTCATGATGTGCGGATGAGAAATTGATGAGGAAAAAAGCCCCCAGCGCACACGGCCCTAGTTGCGCCTGGCGGTTTCCCTTTTCGCACCTGGCGGTGACCTTGTTATAGTCTCGATCAGCATCGGGGTGTCTCATCGGCATCTTCGCAAAGCCGCCGGAGCAAGCTAGAATGCCGCCACGCCGTTTGGTGAAACTTCGTGAAGCAGCGAGTTAGAGACCTGATCGCGGAACAAGCGTCCCGTAGCTTTGTTGGGCGGAGCGATGAAATCTGCCGGCTCCTGAAGACGCTCGAAGATTCTGTCCCTACCGTGGTCTATCTCCATGGCATTGCCGGAATCGGAAAGTCCAGGCTTCTGGCGGCGTTTGTGGACCGGGCGCGGAAGCAGGGTTCGCGCGCGATCTTGTTGGATTGCCGTGCCGTGGAACCCACCGAGCACGGATTCCTGCGCGCCCTGGCGTCGGCCCTGCGAACAGAGATTGTCTCGACTGAGGACGCTGTAGAAAAACTGACCCTTCGGCGTGCGCGCACCCTACTGGCGCTCGATCACTATGAAGTCTGGAGGCTGCTCGATTCTTGGCTGCGCCAGACGTTCGTTCCTCAGCTGCCGAGCGAGGTGCGTTTGATTCTGACCAGCCGCGAACCGCCCGGTCCAGCCTGGAGTTCGGCGCCCGGCTGGCAAAGTCTTCTCCGCACGATGGAGCTGGATGCACTGGAGGGCGCCGATGCCGTCGAATTGCTGGCGCGCGCCGGAATTCCGGAAACCCAAGCGACGCGCATCAATCGCGTGGTTCGCGGCCATCCGTTGGCGTTGACTCTGGCGGCGTCGACCATGGGGAACCAGCAAGATCGCGTTCTAGAGAATGTCGCGATCCAACGGGTGATCGGTGATCTCGCGCAGCTCTACCTTGCCGACATTGCCGATCCGCTCACGCAGCGCGGTCTCGAGGCAGCCTGCGTGATCCGGCGCGCGACCATTCCGCTGCTGAGGGCCATGGTCCCCGAGGCGACGGCCAGGAACGTATTTGACAGGCTGCGATCCCTTCCGTTTGTCCACAGCGACGCGGATGGTCTCCATGTCCACGATTCGATCAAGCAGGCGATTGCTGCAACTCTGCGAAGCGCGGACCCGATCAAGTATCACGAGTACCGGCGCGCAGCATTGTCCGAGCTTCGTTCGGAATTGGGTCAGGTCTCGAGCCACGAGTTCTGGCGATACACGGCGGATATGCTGTACCTGCTCGATAATCCGGTAATCCGGGAGGCGTTTTTCCCGAGCGGCACCTGGTCGTACACTGTGGAACCAGCGCGCCCGGATGACGGAGCTGCCATCCAAGCTATCTGCGCACGCCATGAAGGGCGGCAGGCGGCCGCCTGCCTTTCTCGCTGGTGGGCTGCCGCCCCCCAGACGTTTTCGGCAGCGTACGACCAAACCGGAAAGATCGCGGGTTTCTACTGCCTTTTTCAGCCCACCAGCATCCCGAGAAAACTCCTTCAGCAAGACCCGGTGGTGAAAGGCTGGCTAAGTCATCTTCGCAAGGATCCGATTCCAAAAGGCCAGAGTGTGCTCTTTCTGCGCCGCTGGCTCAGCGAATCTGCGGGAGAGGTGCCGTCCGCCGTGCAGGCGGCTTGCTGGCTCGACATCAAGAGAAGCTATCTTGCCTTGCGGCCCAAGCTGCGTCGCGTCTATTTGACGGTGAAGGACCTTGGGGCGTACGCTTCGGCGGCGCAGACTCTGGGATTTCGCCGGGTGGAAAGCGCCGCTCCCAAATTGGACGGCCACACGTACCACACGGCGATGCTCGATTTCGGCCCTTCCTCGGTCGACGGCTGGCTTGCACGTTTGGTAGCCGCGGAATTGGGGATGGGGAAGAAAGACATCGTCGACCTGGAAGGCCGCAGTTTGATTTTGAACGGGCGAAGAGTTCCACTTACGCGGCTCGAATTTGCCGTCGTCCATTACCTTCACGAGCGCAAGGGAAAGCCGGTGGCCCGCGCCTGCTTGATTCGAGATGTGTGGGACCACACATACGACGTGGGAAGCAACGTTGTCGACGTCGTGATCAGGAGCCTGCGGAAGAAATTAGGAAAGCAGTCGGATATGATAGAGACCGTGACAGGCTATGGATATAAGCTCAGACAGGACAGTTGAAGGCTCCCTGGCCCGCGAGCACAGAGATAGACTTCGGTGTGCCGCTCGGCGATAATCCCGCAATCGAGTCCGCGATGCACGGAAGGGCGGCTTTGGCCGCGAAGGAGGCTTGATGAGTTTGACCTCGAACACGCCCGACGATACTTCCCCTATAAGCGAAGCTGGGTCGCTGCCACGGTGGGTGATGGTGCTCTTCGTCGCTGCATTTGCGCTGGTCGGCTATCTTTTGTACGCCACCTACACGCAGCGTCAGGCGCTGGCCAAGAGCCAGCAGGACGCGGACAAGAAGACGATGGCCCTTGCCGCCGAGGTGGACAAAACGAATGCGCGGATCGCCGATCTGAAGGGACAGCTCGACGTTACCTCCCAGAAGCTCGGTTTGACGGAGGACGAACTGGCGCGAGCGCGAGGTCTCGCGCAGACGATCCGTTCCGAACAGCAGAAGAGCGACGCCCAGTTGAAGCAGCAGATCGGCGAGGTGCAGGCCGACACCACGACGAAGTTCGGACAAGTCGCCACGCAGTTGAACGGAACGCAGAACGACCTCTCGGCCACCAAGGCCGATCTGGAGGCCACCAAGGGCAAGCTGCAATCCACAATCGGCGATTTGGGCGTGCAGAGCGGATTGATCGCCACCAACCACGAAGAGGTGGAGGAGCTGAAACGGCTCGGCGAGCGCGACATCTTTGAATTCTCGCTCACGAAATCGAAAAAGGTGGAGCATGTCGGCCCGATCCAGGTGGAGCTCCGCAAGGTCGACACGAAGCACTACCGGTACACCCTTAACGTGATCGCCGACGACAAGTCGATCGAGAAGAAAGACAAGACGGTCGGCGAGCCGGTGCAGTTCTACGTGCGGGGTGCGCGCGCGCCGTACGAGATTGTGGTATTCGATCTCACCAAGGACACAGCGAAGGGCTATCTGAGCACGCCGAAATCCGCGCAGGCAGCGCCGCCGGCGTCTCCTTCATCGGCGCCCGCTTCGCCGCCGGGCAATTGAGGCGGCCGGCTACTAGTCTCGTGTATCCTAAATAGCTTTACTAATAGATGCCAAGGCTGCATACTGGCGATATGCCCCTTCCACCTGCGCCCAAACTGTCCCTTTCGGACTCAGATCGCAAGCAGTTACTGGAGATTAGCCGTCATCGCAGCACACCTCGAGGAATCGTTCTCCGCGTCGACATTGTCCTTGGCGCGGCCGAGGGAATTGCCAATCACGTTCTGGCACGGAACCTCTCTACCTCTCTGCCAACGGTATTGCTGTGGCGTAGGCGATTTGACAGCGGCGGCTTAGCCGCTGTACTGGAGGACCAGCCGCGTAGCGGACGCCCCAAGCAGATCTCCACAGAAAGGGAGGAAGCGATTGTGGACGCTACGATGAAGACCACTCCAAAGGACGCTACTCATTGGAGTGTTCGGGCCATGGCGACGAGCCAGAAGGTCAGCCCCGCTACCGTGCAGCGGATTTGGAAGAAGCACAGACTGCAGCCCCATCGAGTGCAGTCCTTCAAGTTCAGTAACGATCCGGAATTTGCTCGGAAAGTGCGCGACATTGTGGGGCTCTATCGGAACCCGCCGGATAAGGCCATCGTCCTCAGCGTGGATGAGAAAAGCCAGATTCAGGCCTTGGAGCGCACGCAACCCATGCTTCCCTTGCGGCCCGGCTTGCCCGCACGACAAACGCACGATTATGAACGGCACGGAACGACCACACTGTTCGCCGCGCTCAACGTTTTGGAGGGGAAGGTGATCGCTGCCTGCCAGCCGAGGCATCGGCATCAAGAGTTCCTACGGTTCCTGGATCGGATCGATGAGTCGGTCGATTCTGGTCTGCAAATCCATCTCGTGCTCGACAACTACGGAACGCATAAACACCCGGCGGTAAAGAAGTGGCTCGCCGTGCGGCCCCGCTATCACGTCCATTTCACGCCAACCAGTTCCTCGTGGCTCAATCAAATCGAACGCTGGTTTGCCGAAATCACGCGGAAACGAATTCGTCGAGGCACATTTCGCAGCGTTCGTGACCTGACCAAAGCAATTCAAGATTACATCCAGCGCTACAATCGGAACCCACAACCATTTCTGTGGGTCGCCAGCGCCAGTAAGATCATCCGGAAGGTCAACAAATATAAAGAAACTTTAGAGACGGGAGACTAGATGGATCGCTGGAAGACAACCCTCTTAGCCGCCGTGGCGGCGCTATCGGTGAGTCTCGCTGCGCGGCCTGCGCCGCCACAGACGAACGCCGCGGCACCACAAACGCCAGCACCCCCGAGCTCCACGACCGACCCGGTGCGATTTGCGTACGGCGGGAATGTCGCGGAAATTCCCGCCGAGTTCGTCGGCGGCCTCATTCTGGTGCCCGTGCACGTGAATCAAAGCCAGCCGTGCCTGTTCGTGCTGGATTCGACGGCCGCGGCAACGTCGATCGATCCGGATCGTGCCACGGAGCTCGGCATTCCGGCGGGGCGGAGCGTCGAGCTGGAATTCGCGGGCGTGAATCTGACGCTGCCCGGCCTGCCGAGGGTAGCGAAGCCAAATTTCAACGCGGAATTCGGCCGCGCGTACGAAGGAACGCTTGGCCGGGATTTTTTCGAGAGCTTCGTCGTTGCGATCGACTACGCCCGAAAAACCGTCCGCCTGTACGATCCTGGCGCCTACCAATACTCCGGGCACGGGAAGAGTTTTCATTTGTTGTTTTCCGGGGGCACGCCGGTGGTGCCGGCGAAATTCAACACGAACGGCAAAACGCTCGAGGCCGATTTCGGCATCGACACGGCTCTCGACGCCTCGGTGCTTTTCTCGAAGCGCTATACGGACGCCCACCGCCACATGTTGTCCCACTTCAAGACGATTCCGGCGATGGATGAGCTATCGGACGGAACGGCGGATGCCATCCTCGGACGCATGAGGCTTTTCCAGGTCGGGGCTTTTCCGGTGCAGCAGGCGATTGCGACATTTTCGGAGCAAGACGCCGGCGCGACGGGCGGCGGGCAACTCGCGGGCGAAATCGGCGGAAGCATGCTGCACCGCTTCACCGTGATCTTCGACTATCCTCACATGCAGATTATCTTCGATCCGAACAGCGAACGCCGCACCGAAGAGCTCGAGGACATGAGCGGAATATCTCTGATCGCCCAAGGACCGGGGCTGCGGACCTTCGAAGTGACGCAAGTGCGGTCGGGAACGCCTGGAGCAGAGGCGGGACTGCAGAAAGGCGACATCATTGCGGGCATCGATGAAGATCCCGCCGCCGATCTCTCGCTGATGCAGGTGCGCGACCTCTTTCGACAGCTCGGGCATCCCTACAAGCTGACGGTCGAGCGAAACGAGCAGACCCTGCATCTCACGATGAAGCTGAAGCGGCTGCTTCCCGACAACGAAGGCTGATTTCCTGATTTTCGCCCGCGCGCGTGACTTCAGAAACTGGCCGCGCCGCCGTCGACGAGCATGTCGATTCCGGTGATAAAGCTGGCTTCATCCGACGCGAGAAAGAGCGCGGCGCGTGCGACTTCTTCGGGATCGCCGAGGCGATGCATCGGCGTGTTCTCGATCATTTCTTCGCGCAACGCGGGAATCGCTTCCGGCGGCAAACCCGGAGTTCGATTGATGATCGGGGTCTCGATGCAGCCTGGGCTGACCACGTTGACGCGGATTCCGCGTCCCACCAATTCCGCCGCGAAATTACGCCCGAGCGCGCGTACGCCCGCTTTGCTCGCGGCGTAAACCGAGTTCGTTGGAATGCCCATCCTGCCGCCGATCGACGAAGTGATCACGATCGAGCTTCCTGTCTGCATCATCGGCAGCGCCTTCTGCACGGTGAAAAACACGCCTTTGAGATTGACTCCGATAATCTCTTCCCAGTCGCGTTCGGTCACCTTATCGATAGGAATAAATCCGCCGATTCCCGCGTTGACGAAGAGAACGTCGATGCGGCCGTGGCGGCGCTGCACCTCGTTCATCAGGGAACCGATCTGCTGAAGATCGGCGATATCCGATTGCATCGCGAGCGCAGCCGGACCGATCTCTTCGGCGGCGTTTCGCAGCGTTCGGGCGTTGCGCCCGGTGAGGACAACCTGCGCGCCCTCGGCGGCGAATGCCTTTGCGGAGGCAAGCCCGATTCCGCTGTTGCCTCCGATGATCACGACGACCTTGCCGGTGAATCTCGGATTCACGGTGTCTCTCGTTCGTTTCGGATGTAAGAGCGGCTCTCGCTGCGACTCTTCGTCATATACAGGTGGTGCGGTGTCGCGCAAACGCGAGCCATAAATGGGGCGCAGCAGGCAGCGCCCCTACAAAAACCTGCGAGCGTCCAGCTGATGCCGTTACTTCGGGCGCGCGCCGCTAGAACATCGTGTTCGGATGCAGCATTTGTCCTGGTTCGGGCACGGGCTGCGAGACTTCCCAGTGCTCGACGAGCTTGCCGTTTTCAAGGCGAATGATATCGACGACGGCGAGCCCCGGAGTACCCGGCTCGATGATCACGTGGCTGTGCACGATCACGTGATCGCCATCCGCGAAAACGCGCTTGATGTGCGTTTTGGCGCGCGGCGTTTCCACACGCGCCTTTTCAAGGAACGCGCGCAGGCCCTCTTGGCCGTCGGTGGCGAGCGGACTGTGCTGGATGTACCGCGGCCCGAAAAACGGCGGCGCGAGAGTGAAGTCCACAGGGATCAGGACTTTTTCGAAGAATTCGAGTACGACTTTCTTGTTCAGAGCTTCGGTCTCGGCTTTGTTCATCGGCAAGGCTGACTTCTCCTCGGCGGGAGTTCTTCGAGCGGCTAATCGAATTTGTGCAGGGTCGAGGCCATGCGGCTCAGCCGCGCGTCGACTTTCGCGAACACGCTGCCTGGCTCGAATTTTCCCGATGCGCCGCGAGGGCCCGCGCGGACGCCCGTGAGGATTTCGATCCCCTGCGGAATCGTCGCGACGGGATAGATGTGGAAGCGGCCGTCGGCGACCGCCTCGATCACTTCATCGCGCAGCATCAGGTCGTCGACATTCTCCGCCGGGATGAGCACGCCCTGCTTGCCGGTAAGGCCTTTCAGCCGGCAGACATCGTAAAAACCTTCGATTTTTTCGTTCACGCCGCCGATCGGCTGGATTTCGCCCTGCTGGTTGACGGAACCGGTGACGGCCAGCTCCTGGCGGATCGGAAAATCCGAGAGCGCGGAGAGCAGCGCGTAAATCTCGGTTGAACTGGCGCTATCTCCGTCGACCCCGGAATACGACTGCTCGAAGCAGACGCTTGCCGAAAGAGAGAGCGGCTTATCCTGCGCGAATATGTGGCGCAGGTAACCCGAGATGATCTGCACGCCCTTATCGTGGAAGCGGCCGCTGAGATTCGATTCGCGCTCGACATTGATGATGCCGACCTTGCCCAGCGCGACCGAGGCTGAAATGCGTACCGGCTTGCCGAAAGCATAACCGCCGATTTCCATAACGCTCAGGCCGTTGAGCTGGCCTACGCGGCCGCCGGTGGTGTCGATGAAGACGAGATTCTGCTCGATCATTTCGCGGATTTTCGTTTCGAGCAGGTTGTGGCGTTCGATCTTGGCGTCGAGAGCCTGGCGCACGTGCCCGGCCGTGACGATCTTGTTGCCGTCGTGGCGCGCGGCGTAAGAGGACTCGCGGGCCAGGTCGGCCAGATCGAAAAAGCGCGTGGTAATCTTCCCGCGCCCGCCGGCCAAGCGAACGCCGTGCTCGAGAATCGAAGCGACGGCGGAGCGGTCGAACTGCAGCAGCTTTTCGTCGTCGGCGAGCTTTCGCAGCCGCCCGCCGTACTGCCGGAAAACCTCGTCGCTCCAGTTCATCTCCTCGTCGAATTCGACGCGAACTTTGAAAATCTTCTTGAAATCGTCCTCGAAATCGTAGAGCAGCTCGTACATGTTGCGATCGCCGATCAGAATCACTTTCACGTGGACGTCGATCGGCTCGGGCTTGAGCGCCGCGGCGCTGAACGGAAAGAACGTATCGACGGGCTGAATCTCGAGCTTGCCGTGATTGAGCGTCCGCTTCAGCGTGCGCCAGACGCCGGCTTCGGTCAGCGTATCGAGCGCGTACATCACGAGGAATCCACCGTCGGCGCGCAAGAGCGATCCGCCGCGCAAATCCATGAAATCGGAGTTCCATCCGCCGCGGGTGTCGTAGCTGCGATGAACCGTGCCGAAGACGTTCGCGTACGTCGGGATCGTCTCGAAGATCACGGGGCACTTTTCCTGCTCGCCGTGAGCGAGAATCACATTCACGCCGTAGACGCGGAAGGGATCGCGGTCGGACCGTTCGGGGCGCGGGGCTCCGCCTCCCTCCGAAGGCGGCTGTTCTTCCTCGCCTTCGCGTTCCTTGAAGGGATCGAGGTTGTCGAGGATGTGGTGGCGCACCTCTTCGAGGTATTCGGAAATTTGCGTGCTGGGATATTTTTCCTTGAGCTCTTCGATCACGCCATCCACCAGCACGGACGCGGCTTCCTGCTCGAGATAGCTCATCTCGCTGGCAAGTTCGCGCGAGAGCGAGAGCGTGCGCCGGTAGACGACCGTGAATTCCTGGCGGAACTGATCGTACTTGCGCTCGAGTTCCTCGGCGGCCGCGCTTTCGAGTTTTCCCTCGGTAACCATTTTGGGGATTTCCTCGATCGGCACCATCTGGCCGTCGAGGACCGGGAAAATTTCGGGCAGCGCGACGGCGCCCACCTGCATGCGCCCGAGGGCGAACTGGTCGCGGGCGATGCGGCGCGTGAAATCGTCCATCAATTCCTTTTCGCGAAGCGTGAAGCGTTCGACGATGCGCGTCTTCTGGCGCTGGAAGGGCTCTCCTTCGAACACTTGCGGGATGCGGCGGCGCAGGAAGTCGATTCCCGACTCGACTTCCTTGCGGAAGGCGTTGGCCTGGCCGCGAGGCAGCGTGAGCAGGCGCGGCCGGTCGGAATTCTTGAAATTGTTGACGTAGCAGCGGTCGGGCGCAGGCTCCGTCTGCGGATGCATTTCCTCGATCATGCGCACGATCATGCCGCCGCGGCTGGTGCCCGAGAGGCCGCAGACGAAGAGATTGTAGCCGGAGGCAGTCAGTTCGACGCCCATGCGCAGGGCGCGCAGCGCGCGGTCCTGTCCCAGGTCGTTCGAGGCGGGTTCGACGTCGGCCGTCGTTTCGAACGGAATGCGAGCGGGATCGCAGCGCCAGCGCAGCTTTTCGGGCGGCAATCCCGAGTGATTCGGCTTGGAGTTTTTGGCCATTCGGTCGACTGTCTGCCCGTTCGAAGGCCGCTACTCTAGCACGGCCTTCCTTCGCTTCCCACCCGGTTGGGACCGATTGTTTCCATCCGAGCCGGGCGGAGCGTAGAGATCGAGAAGGCTGGCGGTGGTCGCCACGATGATCGGCCCGAGCACGACGCCCAACAATCCGAACACGCTGATTCCGCCAAGCACGCTGATGAAAACCAGAAGCCCGCCGAGCTCGGCGCGGCCGCTGATCAGCCACGGCCGCATGATATTGTCCACCAGGCCCACAATCAGCGCGCAGAAAATCACGAGGAAAATTCCACGGCCGAGGTGGCCTCCCACCATCAGGCTGACCGCGGCCGGAACCCAGACGAGAGCGGAGCCGACGACGGGAATGAACGAAAAGAAGCCCATCATGACGCCCCAGAAAAGCGGCGCTCCGATTCCCGTCACAGCGAAAGCAAAGCCGCCGAGGAGCGCGTGTACGACGGCGGCGGCCAAGCTGGAGGTCACACTCGCGAAAATGAGCTCTCGAGCGTCACCGAGTATGCGGTCGCCCGGCTCTGAATCGAAAGGAAGCACCTGGCGCAGCCGCTCGACCATAGCATCGCCGTCACGGTAGAGGTAGAACATGACGAGAATCGTCACGAAGAGATGGAAGAAAAAGACGGCGGTGTTCTTGAGGATGGTGCCAAGCTTCGCCGCGACGAACCCGGCCGCCTGCGTCGTATACCGATGGAGCGCGGTAGTCACATCGTCCGAGCCGATGCCTGGAAAGCGATCGTGCAAGCGGGTCCACGCATCCGCGAGCCATCGGAAGTGTCCGGCAGCAATCGAGAACTGAATCGATTGCACGGCCTGGACGCCTTGGCGGACGAATCCGATCATCACCAGCACGGAAGGCACGATCAGGATGAGCGTCACGCCGAGCGTGGAAACCAGCGCAGCGCTGGTCGGATGCATGCGGCGCCTGAGCCACTCGTAAGCGGGGTAAGAGACGACCACGAGCACGGCCGCCCACGCGAGCGGCACAAGAAAAGGCGCGAATATCAGGTAGACGAAGTAGGCCAGCAGAATGGCGAGACCGTAGAACAGCAAGCCGCCCACCCGCTTCTGTAACGTGCTTTCCGCGCTCAAAGAGCCCCACTCTCCGAATGACCGACGAATGACTGATAGTGGCAATTCGCCGGTTTGTCAACTCCGGACGATCCCGGGTAGTGGGTCAGTTTCCGGGTAGGCCGTCGCGCGGCCGGAGTGTGGCTTCAAGCTGCATTGGATGCCGAAAGGATCTCCCGGAATGCCAAAGCCAGGTCCGTTGTTCGACAATAACCTGCCCGGCACCCTGCAAACGCAGATCAATCAGAGTGCAGCGGTCGCCGAGCCTTCAGGCCCGTCGCTGCTCACCGCGCTCCAGGAGCAGCTTGGGCTGACAGTGCAATCTACCACGGCGCCGGTGGATACAATTGTTATCGAACACATCGAGAAGCCAACCGAGAACTAAAGAGAGCGCACATGGCGTCGTCAACTCGGAAACTTTGCCTGCGTCTTGTGGTTCCTCTTCAGAAAGGTACGGTCACTTGACTGTGCAGTCGGCAACTCAGAAACCGTGGATTCAAACTGACGCACGACCTGATCCCGTATGGGAAGGGCCGATGCTATACTTCCGGCAGGTTTCGACGACGATGGCCGCCACTCCGAGCCCCGCCTGCAAACACAAGCGCACCCAAGTGATCGCTAAGGATAACGAGGCTCAATATGTGGAATGCCTCGACTGCGGCGAGATTTTGGAGGCGGGCGAGATCGGGGAAAAAGATCCTGCCGGCTTCGACGAATCGCTCTCCGACGCATGAATATGCGTAGTTTCCGCAGTCGTTATCCGCGGGGATTTAGGTTACATTCCGCGGCTCAAGGTCCCAACCTTGTCCGGGAATGCTCTTCAAGACCTTCAGCGCCGCCGTTTTTCGGAATCGACGCCTACCTCGTGGAGGTCGAGGTGGACGTGACGCAGGCCTATGAATTCAGCTTCAACGCGATCGCG
This sequence comes from uncultured Acidobacteriota bacterium, assembly GCA_963836125.1. Lineage (GTDB taxonomy): Bacteria > Acidobacteriota > Terriglobia > Acidiferrales > UBA7541 > Palsa-295. The sequence goes on along the minus strand of CAWIIK010000008.1, from coordinate 315,345 downwards.
CGCGCGGCGCTCTCCGTCATCTTTCCCTCGCGCTTCCTGCTGGCCACGGCGATGAGCCCGTGCCCGTGCGGCTTTTTCGGCGACGCCACGCGCGATTGCCACTGCTCTCCGCCGCAGATTCAACGGTACGTTTCGAAGATCTCCGGGCCGCTGCTGGATCGCATCGACATTCACATCGAGGTTCCGGCCGTGAAATAACAAGGAACTGCGCGCCAACGTCGAGATCGAAAGTTCCGCGAGCGTGCGCGAACGCGTGCTGCGAGCGCGCCAGATTCGACTCGATTGCTACCGCGGCGAAAAAAGCTCTACGCGAACGCCCAAATGCCGCCCAAGCTGATCCGAAAGCACTGCTCCATTAGCCCCGAAGGCGAGAAACTGCTCGAAGCGGCGATTGCGCGTCTCGGGCTCTCGGCGCGCGCCCACGACCGGATTTCAAGGTCTGGCGCACGATCGCGGATCTCAAGAGCGCGGCGTCCATCGAGCCCAAACACTTGAGCGAGGCGATCCAGTACCGGACCCTCGATCGCACGTACTGGACCTAAGCGGGTTCTCTACATGATTTTTCCGACTCGGTTACTACTCGACCATGATTGACGGCTCTGCGGGGGTGTGATACCCATATCATCGTCATCCATCGGGGCTTTGATAGGAATTCTATGGCGACCAAGGCATCGAAGCTCGAAGTGACGCTGGACACGCTGCTCGAAAGCGTGGACCTCGCGGAAAACATTGTGCAGCGCGTGGCCGAGGCTGCCGGCTTCAGCGAAGAGGATGTCCACAAATTCGGGATGGCGGTTCGCGAGGGCGTCATCAACGCCTACAACTACGGCAACCGCCAGGATCGCACCAAGAAGATTCGCCTGTCCGTCGAGTTCGAGCCCGATCGGATGATCGTCCACGTCTGCGACGAAGGGCAGGGTTTCGAACTGACGGAAGTCCCCGATCCTCTCGCCGAGGAAAACCTCCTGCGAACGTCGGGCCGCGGTTTGTTCCTCATGAAGGCGTTTATGGATGACTTCATTGTGCAGCGGGGAGCCTGCGGGGGAGCCGAGCTCGTGATGGTAAAGAAGCTTCCAGCCCGCGTCGCCGGCAACGGCGCCCACTAGGCCCGTCTCATCGAATTCGCGTAACGCGCCCGCAGGCCCCCTTGCCTTCCTGATTTTCCGCGCTTTCAAACTCTGGACACCGAATTCGGTTTATGCAAGAATCCCGCCGCTGATTGGGGTGTGGTGACGCCGCTTGTGGGGAGCGTGAGCCCCAATGCAATTCCACGGGCTGCGCGAGCGACCGGCGTTGCGCGCCGCCTGAGTCGGGACTTCATTGACGAGGAGCAGACAAAGTTGGCTCGAGAACAGGGTGTGGTGAAGTGGTTTAACGCATCGAAAGGGTACGGATTCATTCAACGTCAGTCGGGAGAAGACGTCTTCGTTCACTTCTCGGCCATCCAAATGGACGGGTACAAATCGCTGAACGAAGGCGAGCTTGTGGAGTTTGAGGTCCGCCAGGGCACCAAGGGCTTCCAGGCCGAAAACGTCACAAAGGTTTAGCGCGCGGCAGTTTTTCGGCTCCGTGCGTGTTCCTGAAGGATAGTTGCAGGCGTTCGATGTGTGCCCGTCTATACGGCCGGGGCCACACACCTTCGTATGGGGCTTTGTGATACGATGTTGCCATCTGAAATTCAGGCCGGAGCCGATATTTGCCACAGCATATCCCTCGGAAACAGCTCAAGAAAGATGAAGTACGCGAAACGCTCCAGCATGGCGCCGACGCTCTGCTTTCCCACCAGCAGCTCACTCTCTACGTTCTGATCATTGCGATCGTGGTCGCGGTGGGCGTTTTCAGCTGGAAGACGTACACCGAGCGGCAGACGGTGAAGGCTTCGGCCGGATTCGACAGCGCGATGAACGCTTTCCAAGCGCCCGTGGGAACGCCGCCGACACCGGGCGAGATGTCCTACGCCAGCAGCACCCAGAAATTCACGACCGCCGCGCAGCAGTTCTCCGACGTCGCGTCGAAGTATCCCCGAACGCACGCGGGACAATTGGCGCTCTACTACGCTGCGCTGAGTTACGAACGGATCGACAAAACCGCCGAAGCAAAGAAGTCGCTCGAGGACCTCACGAGCAGCAGCGATCACGAGGTGGCCGCGCTGGCGCAGCTCGAACTCGCCGGCATCGACGACCGCACCGGCCAGGACGCCGAAGCCGTGAAGTTGTACGAAGGCTTGATCGCCAAGCCAAGCGTGCTCGTGCCGAAGCCGGTCGCGATGATGGCTCTTGCCGAACACTACAGCAGTAAGGATCCTTCCGCGGCGGCCAAGCTCTACACGCAGATCAAGGCGGATTACCCCGATACGCCGATTGCGGAGCGCGCCGATCAGGCGCTTGCGCTGCTTACCAGCAAATCCTGAGCGACTGCCCCTTGCTCGGTTGCGGCGGCTAGCCGATGCCTGCTCCGATGCACTAAAATGATTGCGATGCCGCTGGCACCTTATGCAATGGACGTCCGGCGGTCGCGCGGCCGCCGCTACGCGGAACCGCAGCACCCCTACCGCAACGACTACGCGCGCGATCGCGACCGCGTGATCCATTCACGCGCTTTTCGCCGCCTGGAAGCAAAAACGCAAGTCTTCACCACGCGCTTCTCGGACCATTTCCGCAACCGGCTCACGCACACGATCGAAGTCGCCCAGATCGCGCGCACGGTGGCGGGCGCGCTCGATCTCAATACCGACCTCGCCGAGGCTCTCGCGCTGGTGCACGATATCGGGCATCCGCCATTCGGCCACGCGGGCGAACGCCGGCTCGATGCGCGCATGCGCGAGCACGGCGGCCGCTTCGATCATAATCTCCACGCGCTCCGCATCGTCGAGCAATTCGAGCAGCGCTATCTCGATTTCCCGGGGTTGAATCTTACGTTCGAGGTGCGCGAGGGAATCATCAAGCATTCGCGGGACTATTCCGCCGCGGAATTTCCGGAGCTCGCCGAATACCTGCTCGATGAAAGGCCGCCGCTCGAAGCGCAGCTCATCGATCTGGTCGACGAAATCGCCTACAACACGGCCGATCTCGACGACGGCTTCGAGGCGCGCCTGCTTGATTTCGATCAGCTCCGCGCGGAGGTGCCGGTGTTCGACGCAGCGTACGCGGAAGTGGATCGCCGCCATCCGAGCGGTCTCCGGAAGCTGAGATTCAACGAAGCGCTGAAGCACGTCCTCGATTGCCTCGCCACCGACCTCATCGAGCAACACGCGCCGCCAGGTGGAAGCAAGCGGCGTCAAGAACGTGGAGGACGTGCGGCGTCACGCGAACCGCCTCGCGGGGTTTTCAGCCGGCGTGGCGCGCCAGAACGCCGGCCTGAAGCAGTTTCTCAACGCGCGCGTCTATTCCCATCCGGCCATTTCCGAGGAGCGCGACCGTTCCGTCCTCGCGCTCGACGCGCTGTTCCGCTTTTTCCTCGACCATCCCGACCGCATGCCGAAGCATTACGCGGAATTGGCGCAAAGCGAACCGCGCCACCGGGTCGTCTGCGATTATATCGCCGGCATGACCGACCATTTCCTGCTGCGCCAGTGCGCGGGAACTCGTCGATGCTCCCGCGTCGCGCGTTTCCTAGCTGCGCCGGTGTTGGGATCGGCGGAGTAACTTGCGCGTATCGCTGCCGAACCTTTGCACCGGGGCTTCCTTGACACCGCTCTGAAGCGACATATAATGAGTTTTAAACCTCAGCGTTTGGGGAAATCTCATGTTTCTGGATGTCAATGAACTCGCAGTCCGAAAGACCCGCATCCGGAAAAGCTACGCCCCGGGAACCCTCGATTTCCATTCCGGCGAATTCCGGCAGGTTGAACCCCTGGAAGTGCGCGCCACGGCGGAACTTGTCGAAGGCCAGATCCGCGTCTACGGCAACCTGCACACGCGAGTCGAGCTGGTGTGCGCGCGCTGCCTGGACACGGTGGTCGAGGAGATCAGCCGCGATTTCGATCTCTTCTACCGCCCGATGACCTCCATCGCTCAGGACGATGAAGTGCGCCTGACGCTCGACGACACCGAGATCGCTTTCTTCGAAGGCGACGGCCTGTTCCTGGCCGACGTCCTGGCCGAGCAGGTGAACCTCGCGCTGCCCATGAAGGTGATCTGCTCGAGCGATTGCCGCGGCCTTTGCCCCCACTGCGGCGCGAACCTGAACAACGAGGAGTGCCGCTGCGAAAAGAACGGCTCCGACCCCAGGCTTGCCCCGCTCGCGCGGCTGAAGCAGGACTGGTTCAAAAAGCAATAAGACGCTACACTATCCTTTTCCATACAGGCCGCTGTGAGTCGACGGCCTGTCACGAGGAGCTGAATGCCCAATCCGAAGCGACGCCATTCGAAGAGGCGCACGTCCACTCGGCGCGCCCATGATCATCTTCACGCGCTGTCCCTCGCGGAATGCCCGAATTGCCACGAAAAGAAGCTGCCCCACCGGGCGTGTCCGAAGTGCGGCTACTACAAGGGCCGCGAAGTGATTGACACCGCGGCCAAGTCGGCCTAAGTTCTCCCTCGCCTGCCATTTCCAGGGTGCTCCCTGGAGCAAAGATGATCACCATTGCTCTCGATGCCATGGGTGGCGACCATGCGCCTCGCGCAGAAGTCGAAGGCGCGATCCTGGCCGCGCGCGAGCTGGGCGTGCGCGTGCTCCTTGTCGGCATCGAAGAAACGGTCCGCCAGGAGCTGGCGCGCCACAAAGTTCGGGACCTGCCGATCGAGGTCGTGAACGCCACCGACGTGATCACCATGAGCGATTCGCCCTCGCACGCCTTTCGCCGCAAGAAAGAAAGCTCGCTGCACGTGGCGGCGCGGCTGGTGCGCGACGGCAAGGCCGACGCGCTTGTCAGCGCCGGCAATACGGGCGCGGTGATGACGGTGGCGCGGTTTGTCCTCGGCACGCTGCCTTCGGTCGACCGCCCGGCGCTGGCCGTGCGCTTTCCCCAACATGAAGGAAAAGGTTTCGATCATTCTGGACGTCGGAGCGAATGTCGATTCGAAGCCCGAGCACCTCGAGCAATTCGCCGTGATGGGCGAAATCTATTACCGCGCCATCTGGGGCGTGAAGAGGCCGCGTGTCGCGCTGCTTTCGATCGGCGAAGAAGAAATGAAGGGCAACGAACTCACGCGCGAGGCGGCGCGCCTTGCTGAAGCAGACGTCCCTGAATTTCGTCGGGCAACGTGGAAGGCCGCGACGTTTCCGCGGCAATGTGGAAGTGGTCGTCTGCGACGGCTTCATCGGCAATATCGCGCTGAAGCTCAGCGAAGGCGTTGGTCGAGCACATCGGCGGCATGCTGAAGAAGGCGATCAAGAGCAGCCTCGACCTCGCAGCTCGGCTACGCGCTTTCCAAGCGCGCCTTCGACGATTTCCGCAAGCGCACCGACTATTCCGAATATGGCGGCGCGCCGCTGCTCGGCGTTCGCGGCATCACCATCATCGGGCACGGCCGGTCGAACCCCAACGCCATCAAGAACGCCATTCGCGTGGCGGCCGAACTCTGCCGCTCGCGCGTGAACGAAAAAATCGAACAGGAGCTTTCCGCTGCCGCCGCCGTCCTGCGCGCGCGGCTGAACGAGCGGAAAACGCAACCGTCATGAGCAAGCTCGCTTTCCTCTTTCCCGGCCAGGCCTCGCAATATCCCGGCATGGGCCGCGACCTCGACGCGAAGTTTTCCCGAATCGCATGCGGTCTTCGAAGAGGCCGATGCCGCGCTTGGTTTTCCGATCTCGAAGCTCTGCTTTGAAGGTCCCGAGGACGATCTCAAGCTCACCGAAAACACGCAGCCGGCGATTCTGACCGTTTCCGTCGCAGCGTACCGCGCGCTCGAAAAGCACGGCATGACGCCCGATTTGGTCGCCGGACACAGCCTGGGCGAATATTCGGCGCTCGTGGCGGCGGGCGCGCTCGAGTTTTCCGATGCCGTGAAGCTGGCGCGGCGCCGCGGGCAGTTACATGCAGGAAGCCGTTCCGGCCGGCGAAGGCGCGATGGCCGCGATCCTGGGACTTTCGCCATCCGATGTCGCGGAAATCTGCAAGAAGGCGGCGGGAAACGAAGTGGTTTCGGCCGGCGAATCTGAATTCGCCGGACCAGACCGTGATTTCGGGCCACGCGGCCGCGGTGAAACGCGCCGTCGAGATCGCTTCGCAGTCGGGCGCCAAGCGCGCCGTGATGCTTGCCGTGTCCGCGCCGTTCCATTGCGCGCTGATGCTGCCCGCGCAGAAGCGCTTCGAGGCCGATCTTCGCGCGACGAAATTCAGCGCGCTGCGATTTCCGGTGATCACCAATGTGGACGCGGAGGCGATCGACGTCGGGCGACGAAGCGCGCGAGGCGCTGATCCGCCAGGTAACGCTGCCGGTGCGCTGGCTCGATTCCGTGCGCGAGATGATCGATCAGGGCGTGAATGTCTTCGTTGAAGTCGGGCCGGGCAAGGTTCTTTCCGGCCTGTTGCGCCAGATCGACCGCTCGGTGCGCTGCTTCAACGTGGAAGACGCCGCCAGCCTGCAAGCGTCGCTCGAAAAAATCGCGCACGCGCGCGCCGAAGTCGCGGACACGCTAGAATCCGATCGCATGTTTTCGCTCAAGGATAAAGTCGCTCTGGTTACCGGCGCGTCGCAAGGCATCGGCCGCGCCACGTCGCTTGCGCTGGCCGAGGCGGGCGCCAAGGTTGTGGTCGCGGCGCGCAGCACGGACAAGCTCGCCGCGCTCGCGGAGGAAATTGCGGCCGCGGGAGGCGAATCGCTCGCGGTCCCGATGGACGTCGCCGACGCCGCGCAGGTGAAGAACGGCTTCCAGCACGCGCTCGAGAAAATGGGCAGGCTCGATATCCTGGTGAATAACGCCGCGATCACGCGCGACACGCTGGCCCTGCGGATGAAGCTCGATGATTGGGACGCCGTGCTGCGGACGAATCTCACCGGAGCGCACCTGTGCATCCAGCAGGCGCTCGGCGCGATGCTCAAGCAGCGCTCGGGCCGCATCATCAATCTCACTTCTGTCGTCGCCGAGACAGGCAACGCGGGGCAGGCGAACTACGTGGCGTCGAAGGCGGGGCTGATCGGGCTGACGCGCGCGATTGCCGTCGAGGTCGCCTCGCGAAACATCACGGTGAACGCGGTCGCGCCCGGCTTCATCGAAACGCCGATGACCGATCCGCTCTCGCAGGAATTGAAAGACAAGATGAAGTCGCTGATCCCGCTCGGGCGTTTCGGCAAGGACCGCGAGATCGCCGCCGCCATCGTCTTTCTCGCGAGCGACGAAGCCGCCTACATCACCGGGCAAGTGCTCGACGTGAATGGCGGCATGCATATGGGCTAGCTGGCCTCACGAAAGGGGGCGAGAATGTCGATCGAATCGCCCGAGCAGCTCATCTTCTTGAGAGAAGTCGGCCGAATCTGTCACCTCGCCTTGCGCGGAATGGCACGGAACGTTCGCCCGGGAATCAGCACGGAAGAATTGGCGGATGCAGGCGCGAAAGTGATGCGGGAAAATGGCGCGCGATCTGCTCCCGTGATGGTCTACGGTTTTCCGGGAGAGATTTGCATCAGCGTGAACGAAGAAGCCGTCCACGGAATCCCCGGAAAGAGAAAACTCGAACCGGGCGATCTTGTAAAGCTGGACGTCACGTTCGAAAAGAACGGCTACATGGGCGACGCGGCGATCACCGTTCCCGTCGAGCCGGTTTCCGATGAAGCTCGCCGCCTGGTTCGGTGTGCCGCGCGCGCCTTCTATCAGGCGATGCGCGTGGCGCGGGCGCGTCACCGTGTGAATGAAATTGGCCGCGCCGTCGAACACGAAGTGCGTCGCAGCGGCTTCTCCGTTGTCCGCCAGCTCGGAGGCCACGGCATCGGACGGACCATCCACGAGCCTCCGAGCGTGCCGAACTACGAAGATTGGAAAGCGCGGCAGCGCCTGACCGCGGGTCTCGTGATTACCGTCGAGCCGATTATCGCGATGGGCGCTGCGAAAACGAGCACGGCCGAAGATGGCTGGACCGAGCGCATGATTGACGGCGGTCTTTCCGCTCACTTCGAGCACACGATCGTCATCACCGAAAAGGCGCCCATTTTGTTGACCGCCGCTTAGAGCGGCGGGATTCGTGCAGGTTGCGTTTACGGTGCGCGGATCGCTGCATTCATGCGCCGAAAGGTTGACCCCGCGATACGCGGCGCATAGAATGGGCAAGTCGAATGCGGGGTGCGATCCCTGCCTGGCGTGCCGCCCCGCGGGGCGAAGACAGCCGAAATCGGAGGAAAAATTAGAATGGCCAGCGTCGAAGAACGCGTAAAACAGATTATTGTCGAGCAACTCGGTGTGGATGAAGGCGAAGTGACTCCCAGCGCTTCGTTTGTGGATGATCTCGGCGCCGATTCGCTCGACACGGTCGAGCTGGTGATGGCCTTCGAGGAAGCGTTCGGCGTCGAAATTCCGGATGAGGATGCCGAGAAGATTGCCACGGTGAAAGACGCCATCGAGTACATCGAGAAGCACGCCAAGGCAAGCAAGTAGTCTCGCCGGTCGTCCAATTCCGAACAGGAGAATTTTCTTTTGAGCCGCCGAGTCGTCGTGACGGGCGTTGGGTTGGTCTGCGGGTGCGGTATCGGGACCGCTGAGGTCTGGCGCAACCTGCTGGCCGGAAAAAGTGGCATCGCCCGCATAACCCAATTCGATGCTGCCGCCTTCGATTGCCAGATCGCGGGCGAGGTGAAGGGTTTCGATCCGCTCAACTGGATCGAGAAAAAAGAAGTCAAGAAGATGGCGCGGTTCATCCATCTGGCAATGGCTGCGTCGGAGTTCGCGATTCGGATGGCCGAACTCGAGATCACGCCGGATTTCGCCGATGCCGCCGGCGTGTATATCGGATCGGGCATCGGTGGATTCGACGTGATCGAGCGCGAGCATTCGAAGTATCTGAACGGCGGCCCGGGCAAGATCTCCCCGTTTTTCATTCCCTCGGCAATCGTGAACCTTGCAGCGGGCAACGTGTCGATCCGCTGGGGTGCAAAGGGCCCGAATTCGGCGACGGCTACGGCTTGCTCCGCCGGAGCCCACGCGGTAGGCGACGCCTACAAAATCATCCAGCGCTGCGACGCCGAAGTGATGATCGCCGGCGGTTCGGAAGCGGCCGTGACGCCGATGAGCATCGGCGGATTCGGCGCGATGCGCGCGCTTTCGACGCGCAACGGCGAGCCCGAACGCGCCAGCCGCCCGTTTGACGCCGACCGTGACGGCTTCATCGTCGGCGAAGGCTCGGGCATACTGATCCTCGAGTCGCTCGAATTCGCCCGGCGCCGCGGAGCGAATATCATCGCCGAGATCGTCGGCTACGGAATGTCCGGCGACGCGTATCACATCACGCAGCCCGCCGAGGGCGGCGACGGCGGTTATCGCGTGTCTCTCGCGGCTATCAAAGACGCGAAAATCACGACGGATGACGTCAGCTACGTCAACGCGCACGGCACCTCGACGCCCATGGGCGACGCCATCGAAACCTGCGCGCTCGGCCGCGTCTTTGGAGCGCGCGCGAAAAAGGTCCCGATCAGTTCGACGAAGTCGATGACCGGGCATCTTCTCGGTGGCGCAGGCGGTCTCGAGGCGGGCATCAGCGTCCTGGCTCTCCGCGATCAGATTCTTCCTCCGACGATCAATCAGGAGACTCCTGATCCCGCGTGCGATCTCGATTACGTACCGAATCACGCGCGGAAGGCTGAAGTGGCGTACGCGCTTTCGAATTCTTTCGGCTTCGGCGGCACGAACGCGTCGTTGATCTTCAAGCGCTGGGACGGGCGTTGATCCCATGAAAATCGGCGTCTGCGTAAAGCAGGTTCCCGCGAAAGACGCGCCGCTCGCGATTGTCGATGGTGGCGCCTGGATCCGCGAATCTGACATCGGATTTGAGACCAACGAGCCGGATACCTACGCGCTCGAAGAAGCGCTGCGCCTCAAGGAAAAGCATGGAGGCGAGGTCGTCGCGATCTCCATGGGCCCCGAGCGCGCCAAGCAAACCATCAAGGAAGCGCTTGCCAAGGGTGCCGAGCGTGGCATCCACGTCGCCGACAACGAATTCTACAAGCTCGATCCGCTGACCTCCGCTCGCTCGCTCGCCGCGGCAATCGAAAAGGAAAATTTCGATCTTATCCTCACCGGCCTCCAGAGCGACGATCAGGGCTTCGGGCAGACGGGCGTCTTGCTGGCGGAACTTCTCGGCAGGCCGCACGCCACGATCATCATGTCGATCGAGGTCACCGACGGCCGGATGAAATTGAAACGCGAACTCGAAGCGGGATGGTTCCAGTGGGTCGAGCTGCCGCTGCCGGCCGTGATCACGATCCAGTCCGGCATCAATAAGCCGCGCTACGCCACGCTCAAAGGCATCATGGCGGCCAAGAAAAAAGAGATCGCCACCATCGACCGCGCGTCGCTTGGCGTGGCGGATGCACGCACGGAGCGGGTCGAGCGCATCTACGTGCCACAGAAAACGAAAAAGACCGAGTTCATCACCGGTTCACCGAAAGAGGCCGCCGCGAAACTGCTCGAGAAGCTGCGGCACGAAGCGCGGGTGCTCTGAGCGATGAAAATTCTCCTCATCAGCGAGCAGCGCGACGCCAAATGGAATAAGGTGAGCTTCGAAACGCTGGCCGCCGCGCAGCAGATCGCGCAGCAGGCCAAGGGAACGCTCGCCGGCGCGGTTGTGGGCAAGGGCGTCGCCGCGCTTGCCGACGAACTTGCCGCCTACCAGGTCGACGAAGTGCTCCTCGTCGAGCACGACCTCCTCGCGCAATACACACCCGACGGTTTTTCGCTCGCGCTGCGCCAGGTGGTCGAGGCGGCCAAGCCCGATCTCGTTCTACTTCCGCACACGTATCAGGTCCGCGATTTCGCGCCGAAGCTCTCGGCTTCGCTGCAAAAAGGAATGATCGGCGATTGCATTGCGTACCGCTACGAAAACGGGAAGCTGATTTTCGTTCGCCAGATGTTTCAAGGGCGCACCGCCGCGGACGTGGTCTTTACCGGCGAGCCGCCGTGGATCGCGTCGTTTCAGGCGGGCGCGTTTCGCGCCGATCTCGCGGCGAAACATGCGAGCGGCAAGGCGCCCGTGAAACCGGTGAGCGTCGATCTCAAGCCCGAGCAAATCCGCACCAAGCCGCTCGAGCTTTTCCGCGAAGCGAAACAAGCCGTCGACCTGACGCAGGCTCCGATTCTGGTTTCGGTCGGCCGCGGAATCAAGGCGCCTGAAAATATTCAGATGGCCGAAAAGCTCGCGAAACTGATGGGCGGCGAGATTTCCGCGTCGCGCCCGATCTGCGACGAGGGCTGGCTGCCGATGGAGCGCCAGATCGGCAGCTCCGGGCAGACGGTCGCGCCGAAGCTCTATCTGGCGCTCGGCATCAGCGGCGCGATCCAGCACGTCGTCGGCATGAAAGGCTCGCGCACGATCGCGGCGATCAACAAAGACCCGAACGCCCCGATTTTCGAAGTCGCCGACTACGGCATCGTCGGCGATCTTTTCGAGGTCGTCCCCGCGATGATCGAAGAGCTCGAAAAAGGCAGCTGACGATCCGACGAGGATCTCTCCGGTCACCTCTCCGATCAGCCCGCGACGATCGCTTCCGCCTCGATTTCCACCAGCATCTCCGGATCGATCAAGCGGCTGATCTCGATCATCGCCGTCGCGGGACGAATCTCGCCGAAAAACTCGCCGTGCGCGCGCCCGATCTTCTCCCAGTCGGCGATGTGCGTCACGAACATGCGCGTGCGCACCACGTCGGACATGCGCGCGCCCGCCTTCACCAGCGCCGATTCGATATTCCGCAGCACCTGCACGGTCTGCGCGTAGGCATCGCCCGCGCCCACGATTTTGCCTTCCGCATCGGTCGCCGTCGTGCCCGAAACATGAATATAAGGACCGAAGCGCACGGCGCGCGAATACCCGACGATCGGTTCCCACTTGGTTCCGGATGAAATATTCTGCCGTTGCATCGTTCCTCCTCTATGGATCGAAGCGCGCGCGCAACTCGGGCGGCACGATCGGGCAGAGCTCGTCTCGTTTGCCGAAGACGCGGTAGCGAACGCGCGCAATAAAATCGTAAGCCGCGTCTCGAACCGCCCGCGGAATCAGCGCGAGCGCGCCCGCCACAGCTTTCCATCCGCCGCCTAGGCGCCGGAGGATGTGCAGAAAAGCATCCGAACGCGCGAGCACCGTTCCTTCGTTCGTCAGCACGATGATGCTATCTGGCAGGCCGGCGCGGCGATCGGCTGGAACGCGCGCCTCGAATGTGGGGCCTTGCAAGGGCGCGAACCGGAAGGCATTTCCGGCGCGATCGCGTTTCACCACGAATTTCACCGCGCCATGGCACAATCCGCAGTGCCCGTCGTAAAAAAGCATCTCGGCAGTAGTTTCGCCCTGCGCCACTCGAGGAAAAGCATAGCATGCCGCGTGCTCGGTTATTCCGGGTTGCGGCCGCCCGAGCGGAAACTGCTTCTGGACAGACTTTCGCGAAGTCTCTAAGCTACTTCCGCAGAAAAAGTTATTGGAGAGACATGCCCTCCGTGAAATGCAATAGCATCCTCGACGCCATTGGCCACACTCCTCTGATCCGGTTGAACCGCGTCGCGAAGGATGTGCCGCCCGAAATCTTCGTGAAGGCCGATTACTTGAATCCCGGCGGCTCGATGAAGGACCGCATCGCCGTCCGCATGATCGACGAGGCTGAGCGCAAGGGACAGCTCAAGCCCGGTGGCACGATCATCGAAGGCACCTCCGGCAATACCGGCATGGGCCTCGCGCTCGTCGCGGCGGTTCGCGGGTACAAAATCGTTTTCACGATCACCGACAAGCAGTCCCGCGAAAAAATCGACCTGCTGAAGGCCTTTGGCGCCGAAGTAATCGTTTGCCCGACGGCCGTCGAGCCGGAAGATCCTCGCAGCTACTATTCGGTTGCGAAAAAACTCGCGCGCGAAATTCCGAATTCCTACTATCCGAATCAATACGAGAATCCGGAAAATCCCGAGGCGCACTACCGCACGTCGGGCCCCGAAATCTGGAAAGACACCGAGGGCAAGATCACGCATTTCATTTGCGGCTTGGGCACGGGCGGCACGGCGACGGGCGTGGGCCGTTTCCTCAAGGAACAGAATCCCGAGATCAAAGTAATCGGCGTCGACCCGCTCGGCTCGCTCTATTATGAATATTTCAAGACGCACAACGTCGGCACGGCCCACACCTACGTGGTTGAAGGCATCGGCGAGGATATCCTGCCTTCGACGATGGATTTTTCGGTCCTCGACGACATCCTGCAGGTGAACGACGAGGAGTGCTTCCTCTGGGCTCGGCGTCTCGCGAAGCGCGAAGGGATTTTCACCGGCGGCTCTGGCGGTGGATGCGTTTCCGCGGCGATCCGCGTCGCCAAGAATTGCAAGAAGGGCGATGTCGTCGTCGCATTTCTGCCGGACTCGGGCAGCCGCTACCTCAGCAAAATCTATAACGACGGCTGGATGCGCGAGCACGGGTACGCCGACGCCGAAGTCACGCTGACGGCCTCGGATGTGATTCGCGTCAAGCATCAAAACGGCAAAACGCGCCAGCCGGTCGTTGTCGGTCCCAACCGCACCGTCTTCCAGGCGCTCCACACCATGCAGCAGGAGGACATTTCCCAGCTTCCCGTTTTCGAGGACGAGCGCTCCGTCGGCACCATCTTCGAAGACCAGGTTCTGAATCTCGCGTTGCAAGGCAAGGATCTCCGCAAGCTGATCGTTCGCGAAGTGATGGGCCCGCCGCTGCCCGAAGTGCCTTCCAACGCGCCCATCGAGCGCGTCACGCATCTCCTCAGCCACGAAAGCCCCGCCGTGTTCGTCGAGATGGAGGGCGGCAAGCTCGAAGTCCTCACCAAGTTCGACCTCATGGACACGATCGCCGGCCTGGTCGGCCAGAAGCGCTGAAGTTTTGCGGAGACTCTCGGCGGTTCTAGCCGGCTCATGACCATCCAAATCCATTCCGCCGAATACCTGCCGCAACGTAGTTCTGCCCGTTTGACCCGCCTGCCAAACTATATTTCTTGACATTCACTTTCCCGCTGTGATATTGCCACGCCCACATAGTTGGGTGGTTCAATGGGCCAAGTAGAATCAGCGTTTTGAGCGGTAGGGCCACGTTTCAGACGGTAACAACGCGCGGGTGGTCGCGCGGGGTGGGAAGCGAAATTTGATTTACGGGGGGACTCCAGTGATTCACACACGATTGTCTGTGCGCGGATTTGTGTCTGCGCTGCTCGCTTGTCTTGCAGTTTTGTTTTTGTGCGTTTCCGTGACGTTGGCCCAATCAGGCACCACTGGCGCGCTCACCGGAACTGTGACAGATCCTTCGGGCGCGATCATCTGCCGGCGCCACCGTCACTGCCACGAATATCGGCACCAGCCAGGAACGTGTCGCGACGCACGGGCGCCAACGGGAGTTATAAGATCTCCCTGCTGCCTCCGGGCAACTATAGCGTGAAGTTCTCCGCGACCGGATTTAAGACTTCCGAAGTCGCGTCGGTCACCGTAAACATCACGGAGACTCCCGTACTGAACGAGAGCTCTCGCGGTCGGCGCGCAATCCGAGCAGATCACCGTTGAATCGACGGCGCAAACGATCCAGACGCAGAATGCCACGGTCGGCACGCTGGTCGGGTCCAGGACGGTAACAACCCTGCCCCTCAGTTCCCGCAATTACACCAACATCATTGACCTCTCGCCCGGCGTCGTGGCCAACGTGGCCAGTGCGGCTGCGGTTGGCAACGGCACGCAGGATATCAACGTCAATGGCATGGGCTCCGACCAGAACAACTATATGATGGACGGCGCTACCATCACGAACTACGGCAGCGGCGGCGGCGCACAGTCCGGCAACTTCCCCGGCATCGGCATTCCCAATCCGGATTCGATTCAGGAGTTCAAAATCCAGACTTCGCAGTACGACGCCGAGTATGGCCGGAATCCGGGCGCAAGCGTCAACGTCACCACGAAGGACGGCACCAACAACTTCCACGGCGATGCCTGGGAGTTTTTCCGCAACAGTGCTTTGGACGGCAACGACTTCTTCAACAAATTCAGTGAGGCGCAACTCGGCGAGCCGAACAAACCGGAAACACTGAATGAGAACATGTTCGGCGGCACGCTCGGAGGACCAATCAAGAAAGACAAGCTGTTCTTCTTTGGCTCCTATCAGGGTTTCCGCCAGCTCAATGCTGTTGGTACGAATGGTTTCGCCACGGGTCTAAGCACGGGCATCACTCTCTACCCGTTCACCGCGCCATCCGGGACGGGACTCGTCGGCGGCCGTGGGAACAATGTCAGCGGCAGCAATCCCGTTGGACTATGTCTCGACGAATGCGCCTTGCAGCTACGCTACGTATCGGCAGTACCTGGGCTGCGCTTTTGGCGGGACGGCCAGTGGTCTTGCATTCCTTGGCCTTGGCGACGGCGTCCCCGTAGCCGCAGACGGCTCAAATATCAACCAAGTCGCTCTCAATATCCTTCAGTGGCCGGGCCCTAAGGGTGGTATCAACCAGGGCTTTTATTTCCCGGGTGCGCCCTTTAGCAGCGCCGGCGTGCCCGTTAATACCAGCAGCGCCGTCGTGGCCGAGCCCACGCGTGCCAACGAGGACCAATACTTGGGCAACGTCCAATATGTCGTGGACTCGAAGAACACGCTGTATCAGAAGTTTTTCTACTCCAGAGATCCTCAGACCCAATCGTTTGTTTGCCTTGGTAGCGGCTGTGCTCCGGGAGCGCCGGAAGACGTCAAGTATGACTCTCTGAACGAAACAGTCAAGCTGACTACCGTCGCGACGAGCAACTTGGTCAATGAGGTCCTGTTTTCATACGTGCGAGAAAGTCAGCTCGCGGTCCCGGGCAATTACATCTCGGCCTGCGCTTGGGGTGTTGTCCCGCCGCAAGCCAACGGAAACTGCGCTAATCTGAACGGCGTGACGAATCTCAGCCCGATCGTGACGGAGTCTCCGACGATCGAACTCGCTGGCCTACCGCTGAATATCCCGGTCGGCTATGGTACTGGCGTCCTCAACACGGGCGGCAATTTTTTCGCCTCCGGTGTCAATACTTTCAACACATTCGAGGGTAAGGACAACATCTCGTGGAATCACGGGAAACACACGATTCGCACGGGCTTCGAAGTGGACCGGCTGCAGTACAACGTGGCATCCCTCGGGCGGGGTGGGTATCTCTTCCCGACCGTCGCCGATTTCCTGACCAGCTCGAGCGGAGCGGCCGCCACCGGGACACCCGGACCTACTTACAATGGCATTCTGGCCAATTTCTTCGGACTCTCTTCGCCAATCGGCAATCCGCTTGGACTCCGTTCGAATGAGTTCTCCGCTTACGTCGAGGACGACATCAAGGCAACCAACAAGCTCACCGTCAACCTTGGCCTCCGATGGGAATATGATGGTTATCCGACGAGCGTAGATGGCGGCGTGTACACCAATGGCTGGACGAGTCTAGCTGGCCAGACCAATACCGGCTCCTTCTTTCTCGGTGACGAGGCCTCAACGGGTGCCGTCCCTTGCCCCGGGGTCTTCGTTTCATCCTGCACCGCAGGGGCCGGCAATAACAATCTGATCGGAACCCTCGTAGGTTCCGTGGTCCCGTCCAACTACAATCCGAATTATGCCCGCTGCGGTGTTCCCACTGCACTCAGCGGATGCGGCTACGTGGCGCCAGCCGGGATCTATCCTGGCTATCCCGGCGGGGCAACCGGGGTCTATACCAATAACAACAGCACCTTGGTGCACGGGTCGCCCTTTGACGATTTCGGTCCACGTGTCGGGCTCGCCTGGGAAGCTACCAACAATCTGGTGGTCCGCGCTGGCTATGGAATTTTTTACGACGCAGTGTACGCCAACCTGTTGGCTGATAACCAGGAGAACAACCCGCCTTACACCGGATATGCCAATGGCAGCTATATCGGAAACTCCTTGGATCTACCTCTTGTGCCGGGCATTTCTCAAGGAACGATCCTAGGGTGGACGCCACGGACGCTTCAGGTTCTCGCTGGCAGCCCCACAACTGGCGCGACAATCATCGAGAGCAATAGCTTCGGCGCGGGGCTCGGGACCACTTCAGACAGTGAGTTCCTCAAAGTTCCGCTCATTCAGCAGTACAATCTCGACCTGCAATACCAGGTAGCCCACAACTGGGTCGTCGATGTCGGATACGTCGGTTCCCACGGTACGCACCTCTACGATTGGGCGCGCGACATTAACATCGCGTTTCTTGCGTCGGGCGCCCCCAACGGCCCGGCCGCCACGGATCTGCAAGATGCCAGGATGGTCGTAGGCTCGGGTGCACCGGGCACTCCTAGCTCATTGCCTTTCAATGACGTAGCCAACACAAGCCCGTCAACCCGAATCGTGGATAACACTGGGAATAGTGCTGCGTACCTTGGCAATGCTCTCGGCCGCGTCACTTACCTAGGTTATGGGACCGGTGGCCTCAGCACCACCTCTACCGTGGGTGACTCCCTGTACAACAGCCTGCAAGCCCAACTCCGCCACCAGTTCGCCAATGGTTTCTTGCTGCAGGCATCCTATACGTGGAGCAAGCTGATAACGAACGTCAACGGTTCGGAGGCTGGTGGTGGCATCGCGGCCCCTGGCAACGTCCTTTCGGGAGGTGCCACCGGCAACGACCCCCTGGATCTCACCCAGCAATATGGATTGGCTGCTTTCAACCGTCCGCAACGCCTGATCGTCGCCTATAGCTATGACCTCCCCTACAAGCACACGGAAGGCATTGCCGGTCACGCCTTCAGCGGATGGACTGTTTCAGGCGTCACCACGATTCAGGACGGCGAGCCTTTCACCGTCATCGACGCCACAGCCGGCACAATCTTCGCCCCCACCGGTGCAGGGTTCGGTATAGGATCACGTGCGGAATTGAGTCCGGCAAATACAGGGAAGTGCAACTCGTACGGCGTTTGCCAATCGATTGGCGTTGCTACGACCGGAAGCAACTACTCCCGCGTGGTCGACGGACTCAAAGGCGGCGATGGGTGGATCAACGCCAGCGCCTACACGACTGCGCCGTGCATCGGAGGCATCTCGAATCCCACAGGGAACGCGGCAGCCTCTTGCGGTGCTTTCCCTAATGCGTTCCTCCCGCCGGGCCCCCCGTTCTACGGCGAAGGGTCGCTGTTCCCCGGCGCGGGCTACGGCTGGGGCAACTCTGGCACGGGCGCAATTATGGGCCCCGGTCAGCAAAACTGGGACATGTCTCTTATCAAGAATACGAAGCTAACCGAAGGGACCAGCCTGCAGTTCCGGGCCGAGTTTTACAACATCTGGAACCACCCTCAATTCAATCCCCCGGTCAACGGCCGGTCCAGCACGACCTTCGGACAAATTGAGAGCAGCTCGGTGCCACCGCGCATCATGCAGTTCGCCTTGAAGTTCCTGTTCTAGGCGGCGGAAACGCTTTAACCAACCCCGTTCCTCCTCTTTCAGGAGGGACGGGGTTTTTTTCTTTTTGGCGCTGCGGCGCGGGGCCTTCACCCGAGCGCGATTCCCTGTTATGATTTTCAAACCTTCCCAGGGCGCCCCGATGCGTACTTGTCTCATCGCGCTTGCCGTTTTGGGTTGCTGCGCGCTTGTCTTCGGCGACGAAACGCAGGCGCGTGCTGCCTCCGCTATCGAAACGCCCGCAGCCGCCGCAAGCTCGCCTGTGATCGTCATCGGATTCGTGGGCGGCTACGTCAGCCACAACAACCTCACTCACATGGAGGCGCATCTCGCGGCGCAAATCCGCGCCGCGTATCCCACGGGCGTCTACGCGGCCGCCTTTGAGAATCACCGCAGAAACGCGGCGTACGCCGCGATTTTGCGCTTGCTTGACGCCAATCACGACGGCAAGCTCAGCAAGCAGGAAAAAGAAAGCGCGCGCATCATTCTCTACGGGCACAGCTGGGGTGCTTCGGAGGCCGTCACGCTCGCGCGGCAACTGCAAAAAGAAAACATTCCGGTGCTGCTCACGATTCAGGTGGACAGCATCGAGAAGTATCACGAAAACGACGTGGTGATTCCGGCGAACGTCGAGGAAGCCGTGAATTTCTATCAGCCGCACGGATGGCTTCGCGGCGAGAGCCACATTCGCGCCGCCAATCCGGAGCGCACGAAAATCCTCGGGAATTTCCGCTTCGATTACAGCAAGCATCCGGTTCGTTGCTACGCGGCATACCCGTGGTGGGATCGTCACATCGCGACGCCGCACACCGAAATCGAATGCGATCCCGCCGTGTGGGACCGCGTCGAATCGCTGATCGAGTCGGAGCTGCCGCCGACCGCTTCCGCGACGGCCGCCACCGCGCCCGAAGCCACGCAGTAGCGAAAGAAGTCCGGGGAAGAATCCAGATGATCCTCGATCGCAGGAAATTCTTGCAGGCAGTGGCCGGGGCGGGCGCGGCCGTCGCGCTGGGCGCGCACGACCCAAGCTGGGCGGAGCCGGCGCCGGAGTCATTTGATTTCATCTTCTTCACGGACACGCACATCGAGCCCGAATTGAACGCGCCGCAGGGATGCGACGAATGCTTCCGCAAGATCGCGGGGATCCAAAGCGAGTTCGCGATCATGGGTGGCGACCACGTCTACGACGCGCTCAGCGTGGGCGATGCGCGCGCGAAGCTCGTTTACGACCTGTACCAGAAAACCGAGCAGCGGTTGCAGATGAAGCTGTATCAGGTGATCGGCAACCACGACCTCTTCGGCATCCGGACGAAGAGCGGCGTATCGCCCAGCGATCCGCAATATGGAAAAAAGATGTACGAGGAGCGGATCGGCCGGAAGACCTACTACTCGTTCGATCGCCGCGGGTATCACTTCGCTGTGCTCGATTCGATCCAGCCGACGGCGGACCGCATGTGGGAGGCGCGCATCGACGGTCCGCAAGTTAGTTGGCTCGAGGACGATTTGAAAAAGGTGCCGCCGGGTAAGCCGGTGATCGTCGTCACGCACGTGCCGCTCGTGACGGCGTTCACTACCTACGCCACGCTCGATGAGCCGAACGCCAAGTACAACACGCTGACCGTCGCGAACACGCCGCAAGTCCTGAAAGTGCTCGAAGGCCACAACGTGATCGCGGTGCTGCAGGGCCACACGCACGTCGACGAAATCGTGAGCTACAAGAACACGCAGTACATCACCAGCGGCGCGGTCTGCGGCAACTGGTGGCACGGCCCGCGCATGGGCACGCCCGAAGGATTCACGGTGGTGAGCCTGCGCGAGGGCAGAATCAGCACGCGCTACGAGACGTATGGATTTCATAGCATCGACCCGCGCGAGAAATTCTGACCCGCGCCGCAAATTTTCCTCCCAATTCAAGCGCAATTTGCGGGTGCCCTCGGGTCCCGTTCCTGTGTCGATTAGAAGGGGCACCCGTGCTGTGTCTTCAGCGAGTTGCTTCATTTTCTAATCGCCAATTGTCGATTCGACTTGCGGTGATTTCGCTGCGGCGCGGGTGAGCCGGCGAGACGAAGACGTGAGTGGCAGGTTCGACCCATCTGTTGTCGTCGGTGAGGCAGGTGTGGGCGCGGACGGCGCGAATAATCGAATCGCTGGTGACCTGATGTATGGTTGTGGCGTCTTCGAGGATGTGTTCGTGAGCCATGCGGAACGGCTGGTGCCAGTGCACGAACGTTTCTTCGATCGCTTCACGTTCCGGGTGATGGCAGACGAGGCATTTGCGCTCGTGGCGTTCGAAGCGCTCTTTATCGAGGCAATTATCGAGCTCGGGCAGACGCCCGGCTCTTCGGAGTACGAAGAGTCTTTGAAAGCTTGGCGCGCTTTTTCCGGGTCCCGACGGAGATGACATTCTCGAACGCCGCGATGTGTTTTTCTCGTTCGTCGGGCGGGAGCGTGTCGAGATGCCGGATGGCGATGTCCGTCAGTTTTCAGGCGGCTTGGTCCAGACTCAGCTTTCTTGGTTTAGCCACGTTTGCACCTGTCTCAGATTAGCAATGCCTGTTGGCCGGGACAACCGTGCTGTTCCTCAAGTCGCCGAGACAATTTCAAGAGCTGCCAGGCTGAAAGCCCGGCACCACGTAGAGCGTCAAAACCTGCCTCATATGGCGCGTCGGCTGCTTCGAATCGGACGGGAGGGACGCTCCCTTCCTTCGTCAGGGCAGGCAGAATGGCGGCCCGCCTTAACTTCGGAGCGGGACGAGGGCGCGCAGGCGGTGTTCGCGGAGATACAGGCCGAGCCAGGTGAGGATGCCGAAAGCGATTGGGAACGCCGTATTGAAGGCGGGGCTGCCCGCGCGAATATTGGCGGCGGTTGCGCCGCCGAGGTAGCCGGTGAGCAAGATCGCGCCGAGAATGGAGGTGGGCGGAATGACGTAGAGCGCGACACAAATCAGCAAGGTGATCCCGATCCCTACGACTGTCGAAACCGGGAATCCGATTCGAATGGTGGCGTCGATTACCTGCTTTACCTTCATCACTTTTGTAACGCCGTCGAAAATCATGAACAAGACAACGAGGCCGCTGATGGTCCGTCCGGTCCAGAGACTCGCCTTTGAAACGGCGGCCGATTGCGGAGCCGGTTCCATAGAATCTTCCTCCTTGTGAGATCCGATCGAGCGTGTGCTTTCTTCGCCCTGGAAAAAGCTCAGCGTGCAGCCAAAATATGCCGCGAGCCGGTCGAGTTGCTGATTCCAGCCGATCGGCGCGCCCTTGGTGGCCGCCGACTCGAACGAAAATACCTGGCGAACCGTCACTTTGGTCTTGCCGTCCTCTTCGGTGAAGGTTACTTCCGTCCAGACGCTTTGGCTGGTGTCGGCGTGAATTGTGCCTTCGAATACCAATCCCTCTGGCGCGGCCACATCGGTGTACACGCCGTCGAACGGGTAATCGTTGCCGTCGGGCCCGCGCATGGAGTAGCGCCAGTGGCCGCCCGGGCGGACGTCCATCTCCTGGATCGTGGTTTTGAATCCGTGCGGCCCCCACCACTGCGCGACGTGCGCTGGATCGGTCCACACCTTGAACACCAATTCGCGCGGCGCATCGAACACGCGCGTGATGACGAGTTCATGCTTTGGCTGACCGTGGCCCTTACTCGCTTTTGCGTCGCTTGTGGGCATGCACCTTCTCCTTGCTTTTCAATTTGTGCAGATAGTCGTCGAGGCGGTCGAAGCTCTCGGTCCAGAATCGGCGGTAGTGCTCGACCCAAGCGGCGGCTGCTTTCAAAGGACGTGCGTCCAACCCGCACGGCCGCCACTGGGCTTCGCGGCCTCGCGTCACGAGCCCCGCCCGCTGCAAGACTTTCAAGTGCTTGGAGACGGCAGGGAGGCTCATCTCGAACGGCTCGGCCAATTCGGTGACCGAAAGCTCGCCGGAGGCGAGGCGGGCGAGAATCGCGCGTCGAGTGGGATCGGCGAGGGCGGCGAAGGTTGAGCTGAGGTGATCGTTGGGCATTTTATTTAACCTATTTAACCTACTGGTTAAATACAAGAGACAGTTTCCTCTGTCAAGTATTTTCTCCGGATCGCGCAAGGACTCGGCTAGTCGACGACGCGGACGGTGTGGCGCTGCAAATACCAGCAGGGGGCGTAGCCGAGCTGAGGGAAGATCGCGCGGGCGCAGGGCTGGGTTTGCGGCTGGTTGTAGAAGACGCTGACTTTGCCGCCGTTGAGCGGGGCGGCATAGAAAATGGTGACGGTCGAGAGGACGGACGCGGGGCCGTGGCGGGCGATGTGGACGCGAAGCACGGCATAGTCTCCGGCATAGAGAACGATCAGCAGAGTGCACAGCGCGATGGCGGTTGCGAGAAGTGCGTTGCGCATGGACGAAATCGTCGCATCGATGTTAGCGCAGAGTCGGCGGAGAGTGCGAGGAAGCACTGCCTGCCGCGAGGCTTCGGCGGTCGTCTTTCAAGCGGGCCGGGTTCACTCCTGTACAAGAAACTGCCAAAAGCGTCCTTTTCCGACAATTTGAAGCCCCAAACCTTCCGCCAGGGGGATGCTCCACCCACATCTTATTGAAATGTTTAGAGGCGCCTCGTGCGGATTTGATCTCGCGGCCGGAAATCATCAAGGACCGCGATTTCTTGCATCGAAAACTGTTTGACACAGACGCATCACATCTGTAGAATTGGCGATTGTCTGCTGTCCTTCCAGCTGGCCTGGGAGTACCTGCTCTTTGACAATTCGGATGATACAAGCCAGAACCCGTTTGGTTTGCCTATAAGTCTGCCCGATGAAAGTCGGGCGGGCAGATAGGAATTTGAGTAAAGTCCCGCTTCAGTGTATGGGGCGGGATAAACCGAGCGATGTAACAAGTTCGTTCCGATCGTGGCGATGAAAGTCGCGACGGTCGTAACATCCGGTTTCAAACGAGAGTTTGATCCTGGCTCAGAGCGAACGCTGGCGGCGTGCTTAACACATGCAAGTCGAACGCGCAGCATTCTGTAGCAATACAGGGTGTGGGCGCGTGGCGAACGGGTGCGTAACACGTGGATAACCTTCCTTCAGGTGGGGAATAACCCAGTGAAAATTGGGCTAATACCGCATAACAAGACGATGGCACATGCTGTTGTCTTCAAAGGCGCAAGTCGCCAGAAGAGGGATCCGCGGCCGATTAGCTTGTTGGCGGGGTAACGGCCCACCAAGGCATTGATCGGTAGCCGGACTGAGAGGTTGGCCGGCCACACTGGAACTGAGACACGGTCCAGACTCCTACGGGAGGCAGCAGTGGGGAATCTTGCACAATGGACGAAAGTCTGATGCAGCAACGCCGCGTGGGGGATGAAGCTTCTCGGAGTGTAAACCCCTTTCGACCCGGAAGAAAGCCCGCAAGGGTCTGACGGTACGGGTATAAGAAGCCCCGGCTAACTACGTGCCAGCAGCCGCGGTAAAACGTAGGGGGCCAGCGTTGCTCGGAATTACTGGGCGTAAAGGGTCCGTAGGCGGTGTGGCAAGTCGGAAGTGAAATCTCTGGGCTTAACCCAGAGGCTGCTCCCGAAACTGCCGTGCTAGAGGATGAGAGAGGCAAGTGGAATTGCGGGTGTAGCGGTGAAATGCGTAGATATCCGCAGGAACATCCGAGGCGAAAGCGGCTTGCTGGATCATTTCTGACGCTGAGGGACGAAAGCTAGGGGAGCAAACAGGATTAGATACCCTGGTAGTCCTAGCCCTAAACCATCAGGACTTGGGGTTTGCCCTGTACGGGGCAAGTCCCGTAGCTAACGCGTTAAGTCCTGCGCCTGGGGAGTACGGTCGCAAGGCTGAAACTCAAAGGAATTGACGGGGGCCCGCACAAGCGGTGGAACATGTGGTTCAATTCGACGCAACGCGAAGAACCTTACCTGGGCTTGAACCGCACAGGACCATCTTGAGAAATCGAGACTTCCCGCAAGGGACCTGTGTAGAGGTGCTGCATGGCTGTCGTCAGCTCGTGCCGTGAGGTGTTGGGTTAAGTCCCGCAACGAGCGCAACCCTTACTCATAGTTGCTACCCGCAAGGGAGAACTCTATGAGGACTGCTCCGGATAACGGAGAGGAAGGTGGGGATGAGGTCAAGTCAGCATGGCCTTTATGTCCAGGGCCACACACGTGTTACAATGCGCGCCACAAAGCGTCGCGAACCCGCGAGGGGGAGCTAATCGCAAAAAAGCGCGCTCAGTTCGGATTGCAGTCTGCAACTCGACTGCATGAAGCCGGAATCGCTAGTAATGGCGCATCAGAACGGCGCCGTGAATACGTTCCCGGGCCTTGTACACACCGCCCGTCACATCACGAAAGTGGGTTGTACTAGAAATCGCCGTGCCAACCGCAAGGAGGCAGGCGCTCAAGGTATGACTCATGATTGGGGTGAAGTCGTAACAAGGTAGCCGTAGGAGAACCTGCGGCTGGATCACCTCCTTTCTAAAAGAAAAGGGAGCACGGCCTGTTTCGGTAACAGGCACGGCTCTCCAAGGCCTCTCACGGGGCCCGTTCGGCTACTCAAGGTCCGCGCGAGCAATCGCACGGAGAAATCTCTCGGGTTCTGGCCTGGCTCATCCGAAGTCAAAGAGTTTTCAGACAACAAAGGCCCCGGTTCGATGAACTCGAACCGGGGCTTTTCGTTGTGCGAAGACGTGAACTGCAGCGCCGGCGGCTACCTTTTCGGGGGCTCGAAGAGTTCGACGAAGGCGTGGACGTCGGGATCGCGGGTGAGAGCGACGCGATAGCCGCCCTTCATCTCGACGATGCCGTCGGATACGACCTTGATCCCGGCGCCCTTCAGCCGGACGAGAAGATCGTCGATATCGGTGACTTCGAGTCCGATCCAGTTCACGCCGATATCGGTGATGTCGTAGGGCTCGACGGGCTTCTTGCGATTTTCGTATTCGATGATCTCAAAGCGCATGCGAGCATCGCGATCGGCGGCGAGAGCGAACGTCCCGTTGAACATGCGCAGGATATTGCCGTGGCCGCCGACGGCGGAGTCCATGAAATCTCCGCTGAGCCACTGCGTGGGAGCCGCGGGCATCTGCGCGCCGAGGAGCGATCCGTAAAACGCCTCGGCCTTGTCCGGATCGAGGATGATCAGGCCGATGTGATTGAGTCCCGGCGGATCAGCGGGGCGCGCGGGACGGCCATCCGTGGCAGGCCCAGCCGGGCGCTGTTCGATGATCTCGACGTCCATGCCATCGGGATCAGTGATGTACGCGACGGTGCCTTTCGTCTGGCCGGGAAGCGGAATGAGCTTTCCGCCCCAGGTGCAAGGCCACAGCATGTTGGCCGCTTTCAAATCCGACCACAGTTTCTCGGCGTCGGGCACCACCACCTCGATGTGAGTCGAGCCCGGCTCCCAAGGAGTTTTTCCCGCCATCACGTTGCGCCGCTTGATTCCGCGGAACTCGCGCAAGTACAAAGTGAACGGCGTGTGCTCGCCGAGATTGGTGTTGATGGTGAGCTTGGCCATGCGGGATTCGACGCCCTTGGTGCCGTGGATGCGATTCATCACGGGATCGTTGCGCCAGGATTTGTCGACTCCGGGGACCTCGGTGAAGCCGAGCAGTTTGTAAAACTCGACGGATTTGTCGAGGTTCGAAACCGAACGGCCGTCGAACTCGATGCCGACGACTTGCCCGGCGTTGGCGCCAAATTGAGGCGCAGCGTGGGCCAAAGGCAGGAGAGCGGGGCTCGCCAACATGACGGCGCAGCCGAAAATCAAGCTCGCGACGAATCGAAAAGAAGACCGCGCAGACGCTGCCTCGCTCATCGGATTCCCCCCAGGAAGACCGGAATTACAGCGGAAATTCGCCGGTCGCGACGTATCTCTACCACGCCTTTGGGCCGCGCGTCCAGCCGTTTGGTTCAGTTCCGAAAGGCGCGTGGGTTGCCACGGGGGCGGGAGGCGCAGGGGCGCCGCCCTCGCGCCTGAGGAACAAGCACACGACCAGTATCGGCAGCGCGAGACTCCGAAGCGAGGAATCTCCGATTACGGCCCAGGGACAAAGACTTCATTCTGGGCCGTGATCGCAGTGTCGCGCTGCTCGGTGGTGACCCGAAGGCTCCGAAAGTCGCCGCTCCTTTTGCTGCTGCGAGGCACGCTGAAGGTCAGAAAATACTGGTTGTGCAGCGCCATATCGAGCTGATCGAGGTAGGGCGTGTAAGAGACCGGAGTCGAAAGACCCTGGAAGAACGATTGGCCGCCGCTTGCGCCAGCCACGCGAATCAGATTGCTTTGAGCCAGGGTGACGCCGAAATCGTTGCGCAGACGGTTCCCTACGCTTGAATACAGCGTGTGAATCACAACACCCGTCTTCTCAGACTGGTTCATGACGTGGTCGACATCCGGACTCTGCAAATCGCCACGGAGACGGTCGTGCCCATCGGCGATCAGGAGAATCTCGCGGCGGCCGGACATCGGCTGCAGCTTTTTCATCGTGTCGAGAAGCGAAAGATAGATGCTGGTCGAAACGCTACCGGGGCCGAGGGTAATGCGGATTTTTTTCGCCACGGCGTCGTGATCGGTGCTGAAAGGCGCGGCGGTCAACGTGGTGCCGTTGCTTGCGTAAAAGATGCCGATGCTGGTCGAGTTGGGCTGCGCTTGAACGAAGTGGCGGACTTCGTCGAGGTGCGAGCCGAGGTCGATGCCGTCGTCAATCAGAATCGCGAGATGCAGGCTGGCTCGATCGCCCTGGGCGACGTTCCAGGCGGTGACGTCGGCGCGTTGATTGTTTACGTGGACGATCACATCATCCTTGCCGAGCGGCGGAGGCGCCGTGAAATTGGGGCCGAGGACCGTAACGACGGCGGTGACGGGAACGGCGCCGGCCTTCTGAGGCTCGGCTCCCGCGGGATGTGCGGCGAAAAGGGGGACGGCGAAAAGCAGCAGCGCTGCGAGCAACTTGAGCTTCATCGTGTGCGCGGTCATGTATTCATCCTCGAATAAAAAGATGCCGCAAAAGACGGGAAGGGTGCATTCAGGAGGGCAGGCGCGAGGAGGAAGGTACAAGGAGGAAGGTAAATTGACGTGGGAGGCGCCGTGGGATAGGCTTGCGCCGTTTTGGAGGGAATCGAGCGGACTCAAGAACCTGGTCCGCCGGGAGGCCGACGTGCGGATGGCGCAGCATGCTCTTTTCTGTTTCTTGCTTGGCTGTTTTCTGCCGGGCTTGGTGATTTCATCGGGCCTGAGTGCGGCGGCGGGACCTCAGGCCGCCACCGGTCCGATACAGGACACCGTCGAAAAAGCCGTGCAAAACTACATGGACGCGTGGAACACGCACGACGTACATGCCGTGGCTATGACGTACACGGAGGACTGCGATTTCGTCAACAACTTTGGGACACTGACGCACGGCCGCGCGCAAATGGAGGCGACGTTTGGACCTTTCATGTCGGGGGCTTACAGCGAGACGGTTCAGACGGGCCACATCCGGACCATACGTTATCTAAAACCGGACGTGGCGGCAGTGGACGTGGACTGGGAGATGACGGGCGCGAAAAATCCCGACGGGAGCAAACGGCCCACGCGCAAGGGCATTCACAGCTTGATCCTGACGAAACAGAGCGACGGGTCGTGGCTGATCGCAGTGATGCACGTCCACGAATTCACGAGCCAAGCGAATCCGCCGGCGGCAACGGCGCCGCATCAGTGAGACGTTGAGAATCCTCGAAGGCACCCGCGGCGAGAAAAGCAGCGCTCGAGCCTCCTAGTCCGTGTGGCAACCCCGCGTCTAAAGCGGTGTTATCGCAGCCCGCTCTTCGCAGGAATGCCCTTCCTTCCGTGCGACTGGTCTCCCGCTTCGGGAAGCATATTCGAGTGATCGTATTTAAAACGCCGGCGGAATTCACGGTATATCGCGGCGGGTCAGCAACATGCTAGATAGAAATTGCGGGCTGCGCGAAAAAAGCGCATGGCGTCGCGGAGCCGCCTAACGGTAAATGCCGCGTCTGCTGTGGGTTACGGCGGGTTACGCGTGGTACGACGCGTGCACTGACCCGCAGCGTGCTTCTGAGAGGGATGGAGAGATGCCAGCAGCGGTCGAGTCGATAGGAAAAGCAAACGAGGGAGATAAAAGCGAGGCGCAGGCAGCGGGCGCAAGATGGAGCGAGCGCCTGAAGGCCCTGCGCCGGATTCCTCCGATATTCCGGATGGTTTGGAACTGCGCTCCGGAAGTGGTCTTCATGAGCGCGATCGCGCGCGTGATCGTTTCCGTGATTCCGGTGGCGCTGTTGAAGGTCACGCAGATCATCATTGACGCGATCAACCGCCATCTTGCGTACCACGCTGTTCTGCCGCGCTACTTCTGGGCGCTTGTGGGCGTCGAGTTTGTCCTGGCGAGCGCGGTGGCGATGCTGGGGCGGGTCACCACGTTTTTCGACACCGTCTTGGCCGATAAATTCACGCGCCATATCAGCACCAGCATCATGGAGCACGCGTCGCGGCTTGACCTGACGCGCTACGAGGACCCGCTCTTCTACGACAAGATGGAGCGGGCGCGGGTGCAGGGCACGGACCGCGTGATGCTCGTCCAGATGACCGGGCGGCTGATCCAAGACGTGATCGGAGCGCTCAGCTTGGCGGCAGGCATCATTTTCTTTTCGCCCTGGCTGCTCTTATTTTTGATCGTGTGCGTGGTGCCGGCATTTCTCGGCGAGACGCACTTTGCCTTCCTTGGCTATTCCCTGAATTTCGAGCAGACCCCGGCGCGCAGGCAAATGGATTACCTGCGGATCCTCGGCGGCAGCCGGGAAAGCGCCAAGGAGCTGAAGCTTTTCGGGCTAGGTCCTTTCCTGGTCGGACGCTACAAGGGTCTGTCCGATGAGATCCACGAACAGAATGTGCGGCTGGCGAAGCGGAAGCTTTTCTTCGGCGCGTTTCTCACGGTTCTCGGCACGGTCGGCTACTACGGTGGCTACGCCTACGTGATCTACGAGACCGTGATGGGCAGACTGACCATCGGCCAGTTGACTTTCTTGGCGGGCGCAATCGCCGGGGCCAGCGCGGGCATTCAGGCGGTATTCACTACGTTCTCGGGAATTGCGGACCAAGCGCTGTTCATGACCGATCTCGTGGATTTCTTCGCGGTGCAGCCGACGATCCAGTCGAAGCCGGGAGCGCTCGTGGCGCCGCGGCCTATTCGGCAGGGAATCGAGTTCCGGAACGTTTCGTTTGCGTATCCGGGAAATCGCCGGCAGGTGCTTTCGGGCGTCAACGTGCGGATCGAGCCGCACGAACGGATCGCGCTGGTCGGCGAAAACGGGCAGGGCAAGACCACGATCGTAAAGCTGCTCACGCGCCTGTACGATCCGACCGAAGGACAGATCCTGCTCGACGGAGTCGATCTGCGGGACTACGACCTCGACGACCTGTGGAAGGAAATCGGCGTCATCTTCCAGGATTTCGTGCACTACGAGATGACGGCGGCCGAAAATATCGGGGTCGGGCGAATCGAAGAGGCGAACAATCCGTTCCGGATTCGCGCGGCAGCGATGAAGACGTTCGCCGAGAAGGTGATCCAGAAGCTGCCCAAGGGCTACGACCAGTTGCTCGGCAGGCGGTTCGAGGGCGGAGTCGACCTCTCGGGCGGCGAGTGGCAAAAGATCGCGCTGGCGCGGGCGTATCTGCGCGATGCGCAGCTGCTCGTTCTCGACGAACCTACGGCAGCGCTCGACGCACGGGCGGAGCACGAGGTATTCCAGCGCTTCGCGGAACTGACCCAGGGCAAGATGTCGCTCCTGATTTCGCACCGCTTCTCGACCGTGCGGATGGCAGACCGCATCCTCGTGCTGGAAAAAGGCGGAATCGCGGAACAGGGTCATCACGATCAACTCGTGAAGGACGGCGGAATCTACGCGGAGATGTTCGAACTGCAAGCCGCAAACTATCGCTAGCCGTATTTAGGCTACACTAGGGACCTCATGCGAGGGGATGTCCGGCGGCGCGCGACGGCGATTTTCCTTTCCGCGCTACTGCTCTTCGCAGGGCTTCCCGGCGCGGTTTCGGCGCAGAGCAGTTCCGCCCAATCATCCGCCGCATCCGCAGAAACCATCGAGGTCGATCCCTCGGTGCCGAGCCATCCATTTCCACACTTTTGGGAGCAGATGTTCGGTTCGGGGCGCGCGATCCTGAGCCTGCGCGACGCCTATCGCCAGGACCTGCGCGAAGTGAAACAGGCGACCGGTTTCGGGTACATCCGCTTCCACGGCATCTTCGACGACGAAACCGGCCTTTACAACGAAGACGCGAGCGGCAATCCGGTTTATAACTTCTCTTACATCGATCAGATTTACGACGGTCTGCTCGCGAATGGCGTGCGGCCGTTCGTCGAAATGAGCTTCATGCCGAAAAAGCTGGCGGCGCAGCAGACGCTGCACGTCTTCTGGTATCACCCGATCGTTTCGCCGCCGAAGGACTGGACGAAGTGGGGCGATTTTATTTCGCACTTCGCGCAGCATCTGGTGGACCGCTATGGAATCGACGAGGTTTCGCAGTGGTACTTCGAAGTGTGGAACGAGCCGAATCTCGATTTCTGGGCCGGCGATCCGAAGCAGCAGACGTATTACCAACTCTATGATGTGACGGCGCGGGCGCTGAAGGGCGTGAGCCCGCGGCTGCGCGTGGGAGGTCCCGCGACGGCGCAGGCGGCATGGGTCGCGAGCTTCATCCGGCACTGCGTCGAGAATCATGTGCCGCTCGATTTCGTTTCGACGCACGTCTACGGGAACGACACCGCGCAGAATGTGCTGGGCATCGACGAATCGGTGCCGCGGACGAAGATGGTGTGCCGGGCGGCGCGCAAGGTGCACGACGAGGTGGCCGCGTCGCCCGAGCCGAACCTGCCGATCATCTGGAGCGAGTACAACGCGAGTTACAAGAACGAGCCGGACGTGACGGATTCGACATTCATGGGGCCGTGGCTCGCTGATACGATCCGGCAGTGCGACGGGCTGACGGACATGATGTCCTATTGGACCTTCTCGGACGTTTTCGAGGAGCAGGGTGTGGTGAAAAAACCGTTTTACGGCGGATTCGGGTTGATCGCAGAGGACGAGCTGCCCAAGCCTTCGTTCAACGCTTTCAAATTGCTGCACCAGCTCGGCGAGCAGCGCATCGCGGAGAGCTCGGATTCGGCGCTGGTGACGCGGCGAAGCGACGGCACGCTGGCGGTGGCTGTGTGGAACCTGTTCCTACCGGAAGAAAAGGGCCAAGCGAAAACTGTGACGATCGAAGTGAAGGGCTTATCGGGCAAACATCGCGCACTCGTTTCGCGGGTGGATTCGACGCACGGCTCGTTGCTCTCGGCATACGATGCAATGGGTCAACCGGCTTATCCCACGGAGAAGCAGATGGAAGAGCTTCGCCAGGCCGCGAAGCTGCCGCCGCCGGACGTCCAGTATTTCCGCAACGGAAAACTGACGCTGATGTTGCCGCCTGAGGGACTGGCGTTGATCGAGGTTCGCGGCAAGAAGCGTTAGCCTTCCTCCTGGAAACCGGCGCGCACCATGCCGCGCTGAGCCTCGGGATTCTTCATAAACGTTTCCCAGACAAATCCGGAGCGGGCGTTTTCAGCCATCAGCATCGTGATGCCCGTGTCGATGCCGACGACATCCGTGTCGTACCAATTTGTGAGAGGATTGAAGGCATCGACGAAGCCGTAGCGGCTCCAGGCGTGCGGATAGTGATTCTTCATGTTTTGGAGGACCTGTATGGTTTCCTGCGGGAGGAAAGGCAGGGAGCCTCCGGCGGCGCAGGGAACGACTGTTCCGTCGATCGGACCCGTGGCGGGAGGGCCGCCCCACGCGACGTACCCGTGCTTGGAATCCGACGCCGTAATGCCCCAGAGGTTGTCCGTATAATCGGGGAACTGGCCGGAAAGGTCGATGCAGAAGCGGCGATGGGCCCGGGTGGCGAGGATCGAATTCCTGAAGTAATCGGCGTATTTGTCGCGCTTCTCGCGAAAATCAAACCACGCCTGCGAATACTGGTGCACGAAGAGCGGGGCAAACGAGCCGATGTAATCGATGCCGTCATATTCGAAGGGGACGCGTTTCCAGGCGTCCCAGGCGGTGGCGGGCAGCGGATAGGTGAAGGATCCGAGGCCAAGGAGATACATCATCATCATCTCGCTGTAGTTGTCCCAACGGTACTGAAGGAAGCCGGACTCGGGCGTCCAGCCGTGGGGAAGGATGCTGGTATCCTCGGAGAGCCAGGTCCAATCCACGCGATCGAAGATGAGATGAGCAAGCTCGGTGATTTCGGAATGCTGGAAATACTCGCGGCAGGTGAGAACCCCGCAGAGCAGGATCGCCGTATCGATCGAGGAGACTTCCGAATCCCAAAGCCTTTCGCCGGTATTGATATCCCCCCAGTGGTAGAAGAAGCCGCGGTGATTCGGGAGCTTCTTCCAGAGAAAGCGGAGAGTGTTGAGGACGCGGCCGCGCGCTTCAGGATACGAAACAAAGCCGCGCTTTTCGCCGATGCAGATGGCGGTGAGGCCGAATCCGAGCGCGGCAATGCTTCCGAGTTGATTGCTCTTGTCCGGTGTGACCACATTGCAGCGATCGCGCACGAGGCCGGTATCGGGGTTAGCCTGTTCCCAGAAGTAGAGGAAATTGGCGTTCTCAAGTTCCTGGAGAAGCGCCTCATCTTGCTGCGAAAAAGTCGGCTGGCCGGCGAGAGGAGTGAACGGTGCGGGTTCCTGTCTTCGGGCGCGCGCGAGGGCGGGAGTATTACTGAAAGCGCCCGCGAATGGAGCGCAGGTGCCGGCTCTCCAGAGAGCCTGCAGGAGTTCGCGCCGCGCAATGCGTCTCGATCGGCAATCTCCACGCATCTTCTTATAGGATTATAGTCATTCCCGGAGGCGGGGCGAAATTGTTTGCGGGAACTGATTCGCCACGCTCACATGTTGATGAGTGAAGAGAAGAAGCCAACATGGCTGGTGGTGATCTTCGTGACGCTCGGCGTCGCACTCGCCATCGGGTCGATCGTCAGTCTCGTTCGGTACGAGAAGCCGGTATCGCTGCGGGGCGCGGTGATCAAGCAGGACGCCGACCCGCGCAAGCAATCACCGATCACAGATGTGGACGTGGATGTCCGCTTGGGCGACGGGCCGGTAATGGCGAGCGCAAAATCCGATTTTTCCGGTTACTTCAGGCTGAACTTGCCTCGAGCCATCAAGCGAGGCCGGGCCATCACGCTGCAGTTCCGCCATGCGGATTACGTCGCGCTCGATATGAAGGAAATCGCCGGCAATCAGCTATACATCGCGCACCTGCAGCCGCTTCAACACCTCATCGAGCCGCCGCCGAACCAGAGCGTCATCTCGATTTCGAACGTCTTCGTGCGGTACACGACCGAGACAAGCACGTCGGTTAACATCGGCACCGGCGTGCGAACGTTCGAGGTGGTGAACAAGAGCAACGTACCATGCAAACGCCGGCCTCCGTGCTCGCCCGACGGCAGGTGGAAGGCCGCGACCGCGTCGGTGACATTGGACGCTGGTCCGGGAAACGTCTACCAGGATGCGCGCCTGTTGTGCATCGCCGGGCCGTGCCCTTTCACAAAAATCGAATCGGACGAATTTTCGCACGGTGGGCCCATCATTTCGGCGTCCGTGCTCGGCTGGTCGGACACGACCACGTTTCTTCTGCAGGCCGAGGTTTTTCGCGAGGAAATCGGCGATACTGTGCGCGAATCTTACCCCGTAATTTTCGGCGACTCGCTGAACTTCACGCTGCCCGCCTCCGCCGAAGGGCCGAGCTTCGAGGCGGAAGTGAACGGCACAAACACCGTGTTTCCGCTCGGCCCGTCGCCGATACTGAGCTGGGCGGATTGCAACGTGCGGGTTGGCAGGGATCAATCGAAGTTCTATCGTTGCGAGCTGAAGCCTGGATACCGGTTCCGGTGATTTCCGCGGGCGGATGTGGGAGCGCTCATGCGCTGTGGAAGGATAAGGGGCTGTCTGATTTCGCTGTTGTGGGTGGGAACTCTTCTTATGGCAAATCCTGCTAGGAACGCGCCCGCGCGGCCCGGCCGCGGCGCGAATACCGGCGTGAAAAAACGATCCAACCAGTCGTTTCAATCCTTGGGCGACATCCTCCAATACATTTCCGACGATTGGACCAATCTCAAGCGCTCGCTGACGGATTGCAACACGTACGAGGACGTCAAGATCAAGGGCGAACACGCGCTGTACCTGCCGGCGGACGCGGAAGCTCCCGCGGGATTGCCGCAAAATCTGCAGCAGTGCAACGTGGGCGTATTGCGGCTTCCCGCGAACATTTCGGAACAGCAGGCGGGCCAGATTCTCCCCCATGGCTTGCTCTATCTCCCCAATCCTTACGTGGTGCCGGGAGGGCAG
Source organism: uncultured Acidobacteriota bacterium (assembly GCA_963836125.1). Classification (GTDB taxonomy): domain Bacteria; phylum Acidobacteriota; class Terriglobia; order Acidiferrales; family UBA7541; genus Palsa-295. The sequence goes on along the minus strand of CAWIIK010000008.1, from coordinate 280,483 downwards.
TTCAACGAGATGTACGGCTGGGACAGTTACTTCATCATTCGCGGGCTGCTTGACGACAATCACCGGGACGTGGCGAAGGGAATCGTCGAGAATTTCTTCTACGAGATTCAACACTACGGGGGCGTCCTCAACGCGAACCGGACGTACTACCTTGGGCGTTCGCAGCCGCCATTTCTCAGCTCGATGATTCTTGCCGTCTACGACGGGGAAAAGGCCGCCGGGCAAGCGGATCCTGAGTGGCTGAAAAAAGCCTACGGCTTCGCCGTGGAAGACTACGAGCAGTGGACGCGGGCGCCGCATCTTGCCGGTGACACCGGGCTCTCGCGGTATTTCGATGAAGGCAACGGCCCCGTGCCCGAAATCATGAGCGACCCGAGCGATTACTATCGCAGCGCGGCGCACTATTTCCTGGTTCACGAAGGCGAGGATAGCCAGCACCTCGTCCGGGTCGATGCGAAGCATCCGGCGGATTCGTTGCTGGGGCCGAAATATGAGGTTCTCCTATGCGCCCCGGGAGCGACGCAATTCGAGGCCAAGGACTGCGAGCCGGCGGATCACGTCGCGCTTTCGGCGGATTTTTACAAGGGCGATCGCAGCATGCGCGAGTCAGGGTTCGATGTGACGTTCCGGTTCGGCCCCTACGGCGCCGACACGCACCATTTCGCGCCGGTCGGCCTCAATAGCCTGCTCTACAAGACCGAGAAGGACCTCGAACGGATGAGCCTGATGCTCGGCCGGAAGGGCGATGCCCAGCGGTGGGCGCAGAAAGCCGCCGAACGCCGCGAACGCATCGTGAAATATTTCTGGGACCCGCAGCAGGGGCTTTTTTTCGATTACGATTTTATGAAGCACCAACGGTCGTCGTATGAATATGCGACGACGTTTTATCCACTGTGGGTCGGCCTCGCGTCGAAAGAGGAGGCGCGCGCCGTCGACGCGAACCTGCATCTATTCGAGCAGCCGGGGGGAATCGTCACGAGCCGGTACGACAGCCAGGCGCAATGGGATTACCCCTACGGCTGGGCGCCGATCCAATTGCTTGCCGTCGAGGGCCTGCGCCGCTACGGCTACACGGCGGATGCGAACCGCATTACGGAGAAATTTCTTTCGATGGTGCTGCAGAATTTTCGAACCGATCACACGATCCGCGAAAAATACGATGTGGTCTCGCGGTCGTCCGCTACGCATATCGAGGCCGGATACGCGCAGAATGTGACCGGATTCGGATGGACCAACGGCGTCTTTCTGGTGCTGCTGCACGAATCCCCGCCGGAAGTGGCCGAGCAGCTCAAGAAGGAATAGTTTTGCGCGGACGACTGGGATAGCTACCGGCGACTGTGGCCCGATAACACGTAGGAAAGAGCCCGGCGAGACGCCCTTCGACCTCGCTCAGGGTAAACCGGCGCTCCGCAAAGCGCGCCCGCGGCGCAGGACGCTAAGGGGCGTGCGGAAGGCTCGCGCCGCGTTGCAGCGGTTTGGATCGCAGGACGCGGTGGAGAATGAACAAGGCGGCGCCGATTGCGAGTGCGACGAGATAACCCCAGCTGAAACTGCTTGCCGTGGCCGATGGCGCGACATCCGGCGTCGTCTTGAGCATGCCTTGGTCGCCTCCGCGGCGTACCGAAACGCGGAGGTCCGACGGTCCCGCAGCGGGAAGATCGACCGTGGCGGCTTCGAGCAGCTTGTTGGTCGATTGCTCGCGCGTGCCGCGGACGACCGTCGGTGCGCCCCCGCCGGACCGCACGGCCAGATCGACATCCGCGTCGAGAATCACGTCGCCTGAATTCCGGTCCTGGACGAGCACGGCCAAATCCGTTGGGCCCGCGGGGAGCGAGCCCGGTTCGCCGAAAACGCTGATCTGAAACGGGCCGGACGCGCCCTGCAAACGAACCACGTCACCATCGATATCGACCGTGTCCGGCGCGAGCCACGCGAAAGCGATGGCGGCGAGCGGAAGCGCCAGCATCAGGGTGGGCAGCACCGAGCGGCGGAGGCGGGAGCTCCTCGGCGCATGCATGCGCCGATATTCGGCGGGCGGAGCGTGCGGCGAGAGCAGCTTCACTGTGATGATCGCCGCCGGAATCAGGAAGGCAAACGAGCCGATCACCCACATCACGGCGCCCGCGGCCACCTGATCGTTTTGCGCGGAGAGTCCGCCCAGGCGCGGCACCGTGAGATACCACGGATAGAGCACGCGCCCGGAAAAAACGAGGAATGCGGAAATCACGCTGTTGACGAAGTCGCCGAGCAACAAGTAGACGGGGATGGCCCACGGCGGCCAGTGCGGACGACTCGGCCACGGTTGGATCACGGGCCACCAGAAGAGCAACGACGCGACCAGAAAACAGGCGTGTTCGACTTCATGCCAGCCGGGTGAGCGCAAGGCGAGTTCGTAGGCCGCGGGAGTATGCCAGCCGATCATCGCGAGCGATAGCAGGAGCAGCGCCACGGGAGGGTCGATCAGCAGAGCGGCGAAGCGTCCGAGCGCGGGCCAGCTCAGGAAAGGGCCGAGCACGTTGCGCGCGATCCAGCGCGGCAGGCCGCGCAGCAACGGAATCAGCGGATCGCCCAGCAAGACGAGCGGCGGCACGATCACCATCAGAAACATGTGCTGCAGCATGTGGTCGGTGAGAAGAAATGGATCGAACGTGTCGATGGGAGAACCGAGCGCGATCTGGAGCGTCGCGATGCCGCTCAGGAAGCAGGCGAGCCGCCACGGAGTGAAGCGGCCGGGCATCACGCGACGGAGTTCACTCCAGCCGCGGATGTAGAGCAGGGCCGTCAGAAGATCCAGCGCGGTGACGACCGGCGGAAGCGACCAGGATGCGAGCGCGGCTTGGGCGACGGACGGCATCGCTACCCCAGAGGGGTCCTCGCGGTCGGTTTCATGACGTGTGCCCTTCCTCGTCCATGACTCCGGGCGTCGCGACGCCGGCTCTCACGGCGAGGGGAAACTGCCACGTCGGCACGCGCATCTGCCGCACGACCACCAGGCCGGCGACGATTCCAAAGGCGATCTGCGACGCGAGGAACCATCCCCAGTCGATGCGCTGGTTGAGCGTGGGATCGACGATATCGAGAATGTTGTAGAGCAGGCCGGTCCAAACAAGCGGTGCGAAAAGGCCGCCGAGCACGATCGGCCGGCGCGGAAGCATCGGCAAAAGAGCGCCGTAGAGGAGACCGACCAGGATCGACGTGGTGAGATGGAGCGCCGTGGCCACGAGCAACAATTCGATGTGAAAAGCCTCCATCTGCGCCGTGCTCACCTGAATCTGCGCGTACACGACGGCGCCCAGCAGGTTGATGGGATACCAGATGCTGTGATGGCTGATGATGCCGTAAAGCATCGCCAGGACGGCCATGGCGACGGCTCCCGCCAGGCCACCCTTGATGCCAGCTGATACGGGATAAATTTCGAGCGGCAGGCGCGCGCGATGCGGCCGAGCCTGGGCTGCTGCCGCAATGCGAGCGACCTGGCGGCGCGACCTGGCAATCGTTACCGGTTTTGCGGCGGCCGGCACCGATTCGTGATGTTCGCGAGGCAGCACCTGAAGGAACCAGCCGACGCAGCCCACCAGAGCCAGCGTGCCGCCGACCATTGCCACGATGTTGTTGGTCACCAACCCGGTGGCGGCCAGCGCGAGACCCAAGGCCAGCGAGATCGGCCAGAGGGTCGGCGACGGAAGCTGGACGCTCTCCGAGCTGGAATGGCTCCCGGGATTTGATTCGTTCGTTGATGTCATATCGCTTCTCCGTTACTCGCCGTCGGAATCATCGCCCGATGAGGTAGACCACGGTGAACACGACGACCCAGACGGCGTCTACAAAATGCCAATAAAGAGACAGCACGTCGCAGCGCTCGGCGTGCTCCTGTTTCACTTTGCCGAAAAGCGCAAAGACCATGACCGTGGTCAGCGCGATCAGACCGATCAGGACGTGCGATGCGTGCAGGCCCACGAGTGCATAGTACGTAGTGCCGAAAAGATTCGTCTGGATCGTGAACCCTTCCTGATAGATGAGGTGGCGCCACTCGCGTCCGGTGCCGATCAGGAAAATCGCGCCGAGAGCGAGAGTGCTGAACCAGAGCGCGGCGAAGGCGCCCGTCCTGCCCTTGCGCAAAGCTGAGATCGCCCAGTGGATCGTCAGACTGCTCGACCACAGGCAGATCGTGGTGAAGATCGGGATCGTGAGGATCTGCCGCGGCGTGGGCCCGCTCAGGCTTTTGCCAATATAAGAAATGTAGGCGACGACGAAGATCGTAAAAATCGCCGATTCCGCGAGAATCAGACACAACATTCCCACGCGGCCGCGCGAGGGAAGTTGCCAGGCGCCTTCGCTTGCTGAGATGTCGATCGGTGTCGCGCTCATTGACCTCTCACTTGGCTCATTTGGGCCCTCACTCGTACTTCCAATCCGGATCTTCCGGATGCTTGATGTCCCACAGCGGCCGGCGGCTTTGCACCGACGGGACGATTGCGAAATTGTAATCGGGCGGCGGCGAATTGGTGGCCCACTCGAGCGTCCACGCGTCCCAAGGGTCGTTCCCGGCGGGCGCGCCTTTGAAATACGACCGGACCATGTTGTAGACGAAGATCAGGATCGCGACCGCCTGCACGGCCGCCCCGATTGACGAAATCATGTTCCACGTTTCCCAGCCGCGGCCCGCCTCGTAGGTGTAGACGCGGCGCGGCATCCCGAGTAAGCCGGGGACGTGCATGAAATCGAACGTCAGGTGAAATCCGATCACGAAGAGCCAGAAGTGCCATTTGCCGAGCGTCTCGTCGAGCATGCGCCCGGTCATTTTGGGGAACCAGTAATAGAAGGCGGCGAAAATCGTGAAAAGGATGCCGCCGACGATGATGTAGTGGAAGTGCGCGACAACGAAGTAGGAGTTGCCGAGTTGCCAATCGAACGGCGCCGTCGCCAGCATGATGCCCGTCAATCCGCCGATCAGGAACTGGAAGAGGAAGGCGATGCAGAAAAGCATGGGCGTGGCAAAGCGTATTTTTCCGCCCCACATGGTCGCGAGCCAATTGAAGATTTTGATGCCGGTGGGGACGGCGACCACCATGGTCGTGAGCACGAAGAAGGCGTTTCCGTACGACGGCATCCCGACCGTGAACATATGGTGCGCCCAAACGCCGAGGCTCACGAATCCGATGCTGACCGTCGCCGCGACCATCGCGGGGTAGCCGAACATCGCCTTTCGCGAAAAAACGGGGATGATCTCGGAGACGAAGCCGAAACACGGGATGATGAGGACGTACACCTCGGGATGGCCGAAGATCCAGAAAAAATGCATCCACATCACGACGGAGCCGCCGGCGTCGGTATCGAAGAAGTGCCCGCCGATGTAGCGGTCGACCATCAGCATGATCTGCGCGGCCGTGAGCGGGCTGATCGTGACGAGCACGAGGCCGCCCATCACCAGGTTCATCCAGGAGAAAAGCGGCATGCGGCCGAGCGTCATGCCGGGGCAGCGCATCGAGAGAATCGTGGCAACGAAATTCACGGCCGCGCCGATGCTGCCGACGCCCGCGACGAGCAGCGAGAGCGTCCAAAAGTCGGTGCCGTGGCCCGGCGAAAACGCCGGTGAAGTGAGCGGCGCGTAGGCGAACCATCCCACGTCGGGCGCGCTGCCTCCCTGAGAGATTGCGCCCCCGGCGAACACGCTGCCGTACAGGAGGAAGCCGCCGAAGGCCGTCATCCAGAAGCTGAAAGCATTCAGGCGCGGGAACGCCATATCGCGCGCGCCGATCATCAGCGGGACGAGATAGTTTCCGAAGCCGAAGAGAATCGGCATCGCTACGAAGAAGATGCCGGTCGTACCGTGCAGCGTGAAGAGGCGATCGAACACCTGCGGCGAGAGAAAGGTTGCGTTCGCATGCGCCAGCTGAATGCGTATGAGAATCGCTTCGATTCCCATCACGACGAGAAACAGCAGCGCGTAGACGATGTACATGATCCCGATCTTCTTGTGGTCGACGGTGGCGAGCCATTCGTAAACCACGCTTAGCGGGTTTTTGTGCAGCGCCAGCGGTATGGATTCGGAAACCATCGTCTTATTTAGGGCTCTCTTTTTTGCGAGCCCCCTTTCAATCCTCGCTTTATCGCAGAGTCTCGAGATACGCCGCGATCTGGTCCAGCTCCTGATCCGTAAGATTCTGGGGCGGCATCAGCGAGCCAGGCTTGAACGTGCCGGGATCGCGAATCCACTTGCGCAGATTTTCAGGCGTGTTCGGCACGGCGCCCGAGCCGATCGTATCGCGGCTCATCAGATGCGTGAGATCGGGTCCGACTTTCCCGGCGGCCGGCGTGCCACGTATCGTATGGCAGATGAAGCACAGTTTGGCCTGAAAGAGCGCGCGGCCGGCCGCGACGGATGGATCCGAGACGGCCGGCTGCTGCTGCTCGTGCACCCAGCGGTCGAAATCGCCGCGATTTTGCACGTAGACGCGAAGCAGCATCTTGGCGTGTTGCGTTCCGCAGTATTGCGCGCACTGGCCGAGAAAAAGCCCCGTTTCCTGCGGGTCGATCCACGTGGAATTCGGATGATTCGGAATCAAGTCCGTTTTCCCGGCGAGGCGCGGGACCCAGAAGCTGTGATCCACATCGGCGGAGAGCAGCGCGAGGTAGGTCGGCGTCGGATGCTCGGGATCGCTCACGGGCACATGCAGCTCGTTGGCAGCCACGAAGCCGTATTGGTCGTAACGATATTCCCACCAGAACTGGTGGGCGGTGACCGTCACTTGGATTGCGTCTGCGGGACGCTTCGCGTCCTGCACGCGGTGAATCACCTGCGCGGTGCTTAGAAACAGCACCACAACGATGAGGACCGGGAGAACGGTCCACGCGAGCTCCATCTGGTTGCTGCCGTAGACCTGCGGCGGCTCGAATTCATCGTCGCCCTTGCGCTGACGAAACTTGACCACGGCGTACGCCAGGAGGCCGAAGACGACCACAAAGATCGCACCCTCAACCTCCAGCCCGAACATCGAAAGGCGGAAGATGGAATGGGCAGGCGTGGAGTCGGGCGCGAAAATATTTGTGGGGCTGAGGCCCGGGATGTGCGAATCGGCGAGGGTGGCACCTGCCGTGCAGAAAATCGCAGCGAGGATTTGCAGCAAGGATCCCAGCCACAAGCGAGCAGTCTTCTTCTGCACTTGGCGGATTCCCCCACGAATCAAGACGCCGAGACAAGGCCGGATACCACGGGATTTTCTGGGACGCGCACCATCCCCCGAAATGGAATCAGACAACGTATCGCGCAGCACGGGCGAATTTATGTGACTCGCGTCACAAGGACGGTGATTTGCAGCACCACATATTCTAAGGCAACTCGATCTGCCGAACATCATTGCCCGCAGAAAAAACTGGATGAAGAAGCAGACGTTCGGGCGCCGAGACTTTCGATGGGGGAGTGGTGGGCCTTAGTTGACGATCTTAGAACTCTTGATCGCGGCCTGGCTACCGCATTTTAGGTCGGACTACTAAAACTGCGATCTGTGGGCAGCGCGTCTGAGCCCTTGTCGACTGTGGCTAGGAGGGCGGGTTGCCATTGGAGCGTTGCAGCTTGACGTCATGCGGATTTGGTATTACATTTGTAGGGAAGTAATGGGAGCTACCATGGAATCTGCGATCACCGTTAAAGGACAAGCGACTATCCCCAGAGCCGTCCGCGAGCATCTGGGGTTGAAACCTGGAGATCGGGTCAAGTTCTTCATGCACCCGGATGGTAGCGTCGTTCTCCTGCCGAAATTGCCTGCGTCGGCATTGCGAGGCATCGTCAAGTCCCGGCGCCGGCAGCCGGTAACAATCGAAGAGATGACTGACGTCGCTCGCGAAGGTGCCGCTGGCGTCGCTCGCCGTGCCAGGCGTCGATGATTGGGTTAGACACGAACATCCTTGTCCGGTACCTCGCGCAAGACGATCCGGTTCAATCAGCCAAGGCAACCGAAATTATCGAGCGGCGACTCACTGAGGAAAACCCCGGTTTCGTCAGTGTTGTTGCGATGGTCGAAACCGTCTGGGTGCTCGATCGCGCCTACGGCTTGGGAAGCGATGAGATCGCCGCGGCCATCGAGCGAACGCTTCAGATTGACGCGATCGTCGTCGAAAACGAGCAGGAGGTTTTCAACGCCGTGATTGCGCTTAGGCAGGGAAAAGGCTCGTTCGCAGACGCCATCATTCTAGCCATCGGCGCTCGCGCAGGCTGCTCGTACACCCTAACATTCGACCAGAAGGCGTCTCGGCTTTCCGGTTTCAAGCTTGCTTAGCCTGCGAGCAGGCGCGGATCGAAACGCCAAGCTCTCGACGCTCTACCCAACCGAAGGGGCGTTATAGCACAACAACGTTATCCGCTGAACTGATAACAAATCCTCCGGTTACCCGAAAAACGCTGGTGGGCCTGGGTAGACTTGAACTACCGACCTCACCCTTATCAGGGGTGCGCTCTAGCCACCTGAGCTACAGGCCCAACTTACTGGCAGGTAATATCTTAACCCTTTTCGCTGATCTCGGTGAAATGACGCCAGCGTCCGTTTAGCGTCCGGTTTGGATCAAAAATCAACGAACATCAGCGAAATCCAAGCGTTTAACAGCCGCCATTTTATCATCAGCGAACGAATGAGCATAGCGCGTCGTCATATTTATGCTGCTGTGCCCTATGCGATCCCGCGGTTGGCTCGAACAATCGACACGCCAGCTCCCCGAGAAATGCCCAGCTTCTGCTTCACGACGTTGGGCAGTTCATGGAGGGCGGCCACTGGAAGTTCAGTGAATCGAACCTCTACTAAGCTGCTGACTGATCCAAGCGGCAGGTGATAGTGAAGGACAGGGCCGTACTGCGAAGCGCATCGGGCGCAGTCGTTACAAGAGAGAAAGAGTGGGTCGAAAGGGAGTAGACGTTCATTGTTGAGTTCCAGGGTGAAGTGAGGTACGGCGTAGCGAAAGATTCGACTCAGTTCGAATTTAGTCTGTTCCAGATGAGCAGGCTCTCGCAGTCTCTTGCCACGGTCGCATCGGCTCAGTATTACGGTAGTGCCCTGTCGCCTAACCGCCCGTTAGGGCTAGGGGGGCTTTTCAGGGAAAAGCGTTCGGGGCGTAGGGGCTAAACGGCCTGGAAAGGCCGAGGCCGGGAAACTTCGCGCGCCGCTAAGGTGATTCTGCACCTGAAGAACCTACAGGAGCTTCGGGGATTTATCACCGTTCTCATCACTTCGCTTATCTTGCCAGTTCTGAGAAATCACGGACTCTGACGCCCAATGTCCGGTAATCCGTGCCGACTTATCATCCACTGAGTGGCCTCGCGATGATTTAATATACGTGACATGGGTAAGCTAGGAAGCGATCTCGACCCGGAACTCTTGCAAGCCCGATGGGTTCTCGGAGGCATAGACCCCGAACAATTCGTGGAAATAGCGATTTCAGCGCTTCAGCATGGCCTCGACGGGACCGCGCTGCAACAGCTTGCTGGGTTGTCGCGGCCAACCTTGGACGACCTAGGCAACCTGCCTGCAAGAGTTTTCGCTGATATGGGTCTGAAACCCATCGACCGAGATGGAGCCGTCGCCGTTCTGCTCTCTCGCGGGGAACCGTCAACGAGCCCCGCGATTTCCACCCTTCGACAAGCCTTCCCGGACTTTTCCGACCGCTGGAAGAAGCACATCACGTTCTGGGGCGGAAATCCCCCCGGCTCCTATAACGATATGGCTGAATTTGTTCATTTCGTCGTCGAGGACGTATACGAAAAGGGGAAGCTCGATGAGACGCGTCGCATTTTCCAACTCTTGGAGGAACTTCTCGTAGAAGCGGACCAAGAAAGCAGAAACCTCATCGGTCTCGGCTTCTTTGAAACACTGCAAAATGTTGCGTCGTGGCGACCACACGGCAACAAGGTGTATGAACAATTTTTCGGCCCAATGTCCAAGCAAGTCTGGAGCGAACTTCGAACGATGTGGACAGGCAAGTCCAGCCTCATGGATGAGCGCACTTCTCCGTTCACTTCGAAGAGTGTCTTCGTTTGTCTTGTTCTTCGGCCCAGCGTCGATGACCACGGCTCGTCTGTAATCTTTCGGTCGGCTTCGGTCCGACCCAAACATCTCTTCGATCTAAACTTCGACCATGATTACTCGTTCAAACTCCCTTTTCAGGGAGCGGGATGCCCCATCATTATAGACGGTGTTCTACTTCACACCATGTCCGATTCCGAGCTGTCCCGCGTACGAACCGAACTCTAAAGACTGCGAATACTCACAACCATTCCGCCACATCCAGTACAACCGGATCGCCAGCCTGCGTCCCATCGCTACCTTGGCTATGCTTTTGTGCCGACGCATCGCCAGGTGGATGTACCGACGTCTCCAGTCAGGATGGACGCGCGCTGCTGCTTGGGCCGCCTCCACCAGCAAGAAGCGCAACAAGGAATTGCCTTGCTTGCTGATGTGCCCCAGCCGTTGCTTGCCCCCACTGGAGTCCTCACTCGGAATCATCCCCACGTACGTGCCGATCTGCTTGCCCCGTTGAAACCGTGTCGGAGTTCCGATGATCAACACGTAAGCGAGTGCCGTGAGCGGACCCACACCGGGATGGGTCATCAGTCGCAGAACCTCGGGCCGCTTCCTGGCTTCCCGCTCGACCGCAGCCGTCAGCTCCTCAATCGTCGGATTCATGCGGTCCAGCAGTTCCAGCAACTCTTGCCGGCGCCGACTCGCCCAGGGAGCCAACGCGAGCTTTTCCAGCTGTGCTCGCCCCTGTTCGCTGAACAGTTTTTTCTTCCAGCGATAGCCCTCGTTCATGGCCAACGCCTGCAACTGATTCATGATTCGCGTGCGCATCTGCACCAGTCGATGCCGGTGCCACAGCAGTTGCCGCAGATCTCGATTCTCCGGGCTCGGTACCCAGATCTGCGGGAAGTTATTTTCCCGCATCAGCCGGAGTAGCAGTCGAGCATCCTTGCGGTCGGTCTTCTGCTTCTTCACTCGCTTGGCCTTGATCTCCGCCGGATCGCCGATCCACAGCTCGAAACCCAACTCTGCCAGCAGCCGCTCGAACCAGCGTGAATAGCCGGTAGCCTCCATTCCTACCCGCACGCTCGACTCCTCGCTGCTTCAGGTCCCGATAGAATTTCTCTGCTTGTCCATCACTGTGGTTCAGTTCCTGTTCACCGCACTCACCGGTCTCTTCCACAAAAAATGCAATCGCCTGAAAGCTCGGGTGGTAATCTACGCCTATCATCACCATGTTCGGCTCCTTTCTCCCGAGCCTGTGGTCTTTGACAACCAAAGTCTACTCGGGTCGAGGAGCCGACGTTGTTATGCAATCATCAAGTGAAGCAATGGCCGAGGACAGAGGCCCAAATTGACTCCCACATATGCAGCGCAAACTCAGTGGGCAGAAACGAATGGTGAGGGAGGGTGCGGCATGGACCGCCGGCGCTCCACAGCGCATACGAGCCTCAGAGAGATCTCAGGAAATCAAATAGGAGCTCCTGATCCTTCTCCTTCAGCTTGCTGAATTGCTGGGTGACGTGTGCGGCCTCTCCCTGGTGACGAAGGATAGCGTCCCGGAACGTCAGGGACATGCCGTCGTGCATCAGTCGGGAGCGCAGGCGAACTCCCCACAGCGGCGGCGTGCGCAGCTTGTTCTGCGTGCTATCAAGGTCGTATGGCGAAAAAGTCCGCCATCGAGTCGGCGTGAAAGCGCGGCCGTAATGCTCGGTGACGGACATGATAATGCCGTCGCCAGTTCCAACATCGTGTAGCAAGAAATCACTATATGGATGAATCGTTTTGGCGGCGAGCGCCGCGGGAATCGTCAATGTGCCGCCGTCAATTGCCGTGCCCTCAGGCGCGGTCGTAAGCGTCGAGACGTGGCAACTGGCGCAGCCGATCTTGTTGAAGAACTCCTGGCCGATTTGCGCGTCCGGAGTTCCTGCAGCCTGAGCGTCGGGCGCGGGAGCTTCGGTGGCGCGAATGAAGCGGGCGAACTCATCGATGTGCTCGAGGCCATTAGCGCCGGGAACGTCGTTCGGTTCGCGCACGGTGTTACAAAGCAACGTGACCTCAGTCGGCAAAAGCTTGTTCGTGATTCCCATTTCGTTTAGATACGCATCGCCTGCGAAGGAGAGCAAACTCGCGTGCTGGTCTTTCCAGCCGAATTTGCCGAGCCCGGTCTTGCCGGGGGCTTCGAGGATCGGAACGTAGAGCACCTGGCCGCAAATTTTTCCTTTGCTCTTCTTGCACTGATTGCGCTGGAGATCGAGGAGAGTTTGATCGGCGATGGCTTCGACAAATCCGTCGCCGAGAAGATTGAGCGCGATGCGAAGCGTCCGGACATTTTCCGAATCGGGCACACGCTCCTGGATCTGGATGTTCGGGAACGCGGCGTTGGGGCAGATAGCGCGGTCGTTGACGAGCGAGCGGCCTGTGATGATCTCGGTCCCATCCGCAATCGGAATTTCAGGATTCTGGAAGTGGCCATCAGGACCCAGGTGTCCAACGCGCAATTCCGAGATTTGGCTCTGGCCGCCTGACGTGGGATTCTGGTGGCACTCGCGGCAGGATTGCGCGTTGTAAAGCGGGCCTAAACCTTCGGGTACCTGCAGCACCGCTTCGAACGCCGTCTGGTCGCTCGCGTGAGTCGCCTGATCGACGAAGCCGTTGGTCTGGTTGTCGAATCCAGTGGGCGCTTCGGCAGGTTGCAAAACGGACGTCACAACAACGAGAAAAAACAAAGCTGTGCCGAGGAAGAGTCTCACGGGGCAACTCCCGAACTGACAAGCGGGACTTTATACGCATGATCGATCCAAAATCAACTCAATGATTCAAATAATGTCCTTTTCTATATATGAGGAGGGGTGCCGCCGCCGCTGTTTTCAGCCATGATCCTAGCCGAGCGCGATCTGACCCGATCCATCAAAGGGATTCCTAAATCACGCGTAATGGTAGCGTTGCGGGTACTAGGAAAGGAGATGTCCGGTAACTAATCAGATGGGATGAGAAGGCCGGTCTCCAGCGGGATGCGATACGCTCCCAATGAACGACGCGCTCGAGGCGCAGCGTGAAAGGAGACCGGCAATGAAGAAGATTAGCACTGTGGCGATCGAGAGGATTCAGATTTTCAAAGAGAGCCAGCGAACGATTGGAATGGACCTGGGAGATCGCAGCAGCCATTACTGCATTTTGAATGAAGTGGGCGAAGTGATTTGGGAGAGTAAATTGCCGACGACGCCCAAAGGAATCGAGGAAGTGTTCGGTCGGATTCCGCGGAGTCGAATCGCGCTGGAAACCGGGACGCATTCGCCCTGGGTCAGTCGGCAACTGACGCAGTTGGGGCACGAAGTGATCGTGGCCCATGCCCGCAACGTGCGATTGATTGGCGAGAGTAGTCGAAAGGATGATCGGCTGGATGCCCGTACGCTGGCACGGCTGGCAAGAATCGACCCTGCCTTGCTCGGTCCGGTGCGCCACCGCAGTGCCAAAGCGCAAATCCATCTGACGGTGATTCGGGCTCGGGCGACGTTGGTCAGCGCACGCACGGCGCTGGTGAATGCGGCGCGTGGGTTGACGAAATCCTATGGCGCACGACTGCCGCAATGTGGGAGCGAACAGATGAACCGGGAGATCGCCAAAGGACTGAGCCAGGAGTTGCGGGAGGCGCTGGATCCGCTGCTGGCAGAAGTGGAGTCGCTCAACGAGCGCATCGCGGAATACGATCGGCGAATCGACAAAGTCGCCAAGGAAGTGTATCCCGAGGCTGCTCGGCTCCGACAGGTGAAGGGAGTAGGACCACTGATTGCGTTGACCTACGTTCTGACCTTGGACGATCCGCACCGCTTTCGCCGTAGCCGGGATGCGGGATGCTTTGTGGGGTTGCGTCCCGGTCGCAGAAACTCTGGGATGAGCGAGCCACAGCTACACATCAGCAAGGAAGGAGACCGGTACCTCAGAACACTGCTGGTACAGGGGGCACACTACATACTCGGACCCTTTGGACAAGACAGTGACCTGCGGCGCTGGGGACTGAAGCTCGCCGAGCGCGGAGGGAAGAATGCCAAGAAACGAGCGGTGGTTGCGGTAGCGCGGAAGCTGGCCGTGCTGCTTCACAAGTTGTGGGTCAGTGGAGAAGTCTACGAACCGCTGCGGAACAACCGCAAAGTGGTGGCCGCAGTCGCTTAGGAGAGTGCGGATGTAAGAGCCGAGCTCAACCGCCGAGATCCGGTGACTGCGCCTAAGTCCTGGCCCAACTCCCGTCCAACGGACAGGAGCCGAGGTCGCTAATCAGGTCGCAGCACCGACTGAATTGAGTACGCCCACCTTGCAGCGAGCGAGAATCGCTCATAACAGACTGCGGATGGAAGGATGGCGACAGAGGCGGCCCGGCTCAGGGTAAAGAATCCATAGAAGTAAAAACAAAACTGTCTTGACTCACACCGGCCTTCTCATGGAAGGAGTTGGCCTCGCTCCGTCGAGTCAGACAATTCGTAAATCGCGTTCTCTGGTAGTCAGCGATGCGAACCATTCCCTCAGCCGGTTATTTTTGTCTTATGCTGTAGCTCCTGATGTCCTCGTCATTTCGGAAATCGGATTCTCTTCGAAGAGGCGAGCTACGAGAGCAGAATCCAGATACGCTCGGACCTCGACGATTTTGTCGTCTTCGAACCGACAAATCCAACAGTAGCGGTTATCGAACCTGAGGCCATTCTTCGCGGTGGCTAGCGAACGGAGTTCGACTACGGCCCAATCACCGCTGGTCAAAGCATGCTCTACGTGCAACTGCGCGCCTTGCGGCAAGACCTTACTAAGTTTTTCGAAGGTGTGGGCTAGAAAATCCGCTTTGCTGTGGTAATGACCCGCAAGGGGATGAGTTCCCTCGACGATCCAATCAACGTCATCCGCAACGTGGGCGAAGAACTCACGTCCGCCGCCCGTTTCAAGGTTCTTGAAAATATCACGGACTTGCGTTAGAGCTACCGACATCTGAACCTCCTTCGCCTTCGAGTTTTCTGCGAGCCGGTGAGTGAATCATTCGCACGAACTCACGGGCACTCATCGTCTTCAATCCGATTACCTGAAGGGGTATGCCGTGAAAATGTAGTCTGTGTCCTTCACTTTGGTATGGCACATGCCGTAACAATAAGTCGTGCCGAATGAGGCGTCCTTCCCGTAGGCGCTGAACGTACCGGATTTGGCATCATAATCAAACTGCGCGTATCCCCATCCACTCGTGTCCGGAAATCTCTTGGAATTCTTCTCGATGAAAGCGAGCGTTTGTAGCTTGTCAGGCACTTCCACCGGGTAAGGGGACACAGGGTTTATCTTTTTGAACCACATGATCTTTACAATCATGGAGCCGTCGGGAAAAGGCTTGCCATTCCCGGGAACGCCTTCCCTATACGCTTTAATCATCACAGGATTCGCCAGGATGGCCTTGACGTCAGTGCCGGTCCGACTCACGGCGACAGTTTGCCAATTTTCGTAGCCCTTAAACTCGGAGAACGAGACCCCATCCAGGGCTTTCACCGTGTACCGGTCCTGCCGTGCAAAAGCTATGCTGACCGAGGCAAATAGGGACACCATGATCGCAATCGCCGAGATGTTCTTATCCTGAATTCCGAAATTGAATAGCACTGTTTTGCCCCAACCCGGTTAAGTTTCAGTTGGATGAAAGAAACGCCGAGGAGGACAAAACAGTGCACTGGAAAATTACCGCCCTTTGGGGCGGAAAAAAAGTGGAATTGCGCGAGACCCAGCGAGCGGTGACCCCGTTCGGTGGGCTGGTGCTGTTCTTCGAGTTTCTGCGGCAGGTAGGCTATCGCGAAGCGGTGAGCCAGCATCTACCGTTTCGCCTCACTTCCCCCAACGCCATCGATCCAGTGGAGACCTTCACCGCCTTCTTGCTCTCGGTGGTGGTCGGAGCACGGCGGTTTGCACACACCAGTTTGTTGCGTGCCGACGTAGCCTTGCATTCGTTGCTAGGGATCCGGCGCTTTCCCGTCGATGACACCATTCGCAACTTGTTCAAACGTTTCGGGCAGGGACAGTGCCAGCGTTTTTTCTCTGGTTTGTGGAGTTGGCAGCTGGAGCGCTTACCAGAATGTTCGGCTGGCTACAGTGTGGATTTGGATTCCACCGTGTTCGAGCGCTACGGCCAGCAACAGGGTGCGTTGCGCGGACCGAACCCGCGCAAACATGGACGGCCCTCGCATCATCCGCTGGTGGCGGTGCTAGCCGAAGCGCATTTTCTGCTGCACGGCTGGTTGCGGAGCGGCAACTGCGGCACGGCACGTGGGGTAGTGGAATTCCTTAAGGAAGCCTTGGCGTTGCTGCCGGGAAAACATGCGCTGCGGGTGGTCCGTGCCGACGCGGGCTTCTTTGACCAGCAATTACTGGGTTTTCTGGAGCAGCGCGGGTTGTCTTACATCGTGGTGGCGCGGTTGACGCGCTGGCTGAAGCGCGAGGCGGCGCGCGTCACCCAGTGGCGCGCCTTAGATGAGCATTACTCTGTGGGTGAGTTTTCTCTGCAGCTGTTGGGCTGGGACCGCCCGCGCCGCTTCGTGGTGATCCGCGAACAACTGCGCGCCGAGCGCCCCTCGCTGGGAAGAACACTACTCGATGTTCCCGGCTACACGTTTCGCGTCTTCGTCACCAACTTCGCTCTGCCGCCGGAAGAAATCTGGCGCGACTATAACCGCCGGGCGGACATGGAAAATCGCATCGCCGAACTGAAACACGATTTGGCCGCCGATGATTTTTGCTTGCAGGAGTTTTTCGCTACCGAAGCCGCCTTCCGCAGCATCCTGCTGTTGTTCAATCTGCTCGGAGAATTTCAGCGCGCCTGCCACTTCGCCACCTATCGCCAGCCAGCCACGCTGCGTGCTCAGGTTTTCCTGTGCGGTGCTTTGCTCGGCCGGGCCGGCCATCGCTTGGTTCTGCATCTGTCCGCTTCCTGGGGTGGGCTGCAGCAACGCATCCCCCTGCTGGAAAACGTTTTAGCCTATGGTGTTCCAACTTCGCCGAAGTTGAATCCTGAAGCCGCAACCTAAACCAAAATCGATCAATGAATCCCTATGAAACCGCCTTCCAACTTCGGAATTCAGGCTTATTCTTCATCTCCACTACCTCCTCTTTGATAATTTGCAGTCGTTAGACACGCCCGAGCCGTTGCGGAACGGCCGCTGATGCGGGTGATGGCCGTCGGGATCAATCCCTTTCGGGATCAGGAAGATGCTCGACCCACTCTTCGAGGGTCTGGTGGTTTGGTTTGAGGAGATTCAGGACTTCATGCGACCCAGCTGGAATGGAGGCGCTGGAATGAACATGAAATCAAGCAGACGGGTTAGACTGTTCCTGCGGCTCGTGCCTTACGCAGATTCTGTTTGTCTTGTCCGGTGAGCTTCCACGTGTGATGAACATCACCGTCAAGATGCATGACTTCGATTTCGTCGCCTTTATTCAGCGCCAACCAGAGCTCGTTTTCGCTGAGCAACGGTTTTGCGTCCACTGTCTTTTTGCATTTGTCGCAGACTGCTTGTATAGGCTTCATGTACGCTACCGTACGCTCGCGGTTCGAGCAACGCAAGCGAAACCGTCGCAATTGCCGGAGCGCTCGGCTTGAGCGATTGCGTTTTTGCAGATCTGACAAATTTAGGTCCTTCCATGAGAAGGCCGGTGTGAGTCAAGACAGTTTTGTTTTTACTTCTATGGATTCTTTACCCTGAGCCGGGCCGCCTCTGTCGCCATCCTTCCATCCGCAGTCTGTTATGAGCGATTCTCGCTCGCTGCAAGGTGGGCGTACTCAATTCAGTCGGTGCTGCGACCTGATTAGCGACCTCGGCTCCTGTCCGTTGGACGGGAGTTGGGCCAGGACTTAGGCGCAGTCACCGGATCTCGGCGGTTGAGCTCGGCTCTTACATCCGCACTCTCCTAAGCGACTGCGGCCACCACTTTGCGGTTGTTCCGCAGCGGTTCGTAGACTTCTCCACTGACCCACAACTTGTGAAGCAGCACGGCCAGCTTCCGCGCTACCGCAACCACCGCTCGTTTCTTGGCATTCTTCCCTCCGCGCTCGGCGAGCTTCAGTCCCCAGCGCCGCAGGTCACTGTCTTGTCCAAAGGGTCCGAGTATGTAGTGTGCCCCCTGTACCAGCAGTGTTCTGAGGTACCGGTCTCCTTCCTTGCTGATGTGTAGCTGTGGCTCGCTCATCCCAGAGTTTCTGCGACCGGGACGCAACCCCACAAAGCATCCCGCATCCCGGCTACGGCGAAAGCGGTGCGGATCGTCCAAGGTCAGAACGTAGGTCAACGCAATCAGTGGTCCTACTCCCTTCACCTGTCGGAGCCGAGCAGCCTCGGGATACACTTCCTTGGCGACTTTGTCGATTCGCCGATCGTATTCCGCGATGCGCTCGTTGAGCGACTCCACTTCTGCCAGCAGCGGATCCAGCGCCTCCCGCAACTCCTGGCTCAGTCCTTTGGCGATCTCCCGGTTCATCTGTTCGCTCCCACATTGCGGCAGTCGTGCGCCATAGGATTTCGTCAACCCACGCGCCGCATTCACCAGCGCCGTGCGTGCGCTGACCAACGTCGCCCGAGCCCGAATCACCGTCAGATGGATTTGCGCTTTGGCACTGCGGTGGCGCACCGGACCGAGCAAGGCAGGGTCGATTCTTGCCAGCCGTGCCAGCGTACGGGCATCCAGCCGATCATC
Organism: uncultured Acidobacteriota bacterium; assembly: GCA_963836125.1. GTDB lineage: Bacteria > Acidobacteriota > Terriglobia > Acidiferrales > UBA7541 > Palsa-295. The sequence continues at coordinate 261,776 of CAWIIK010000008.1, read as the reverse complement.
CTTTCGACTACTCTCGCCAATCAATCGCACGTTGCGGGCATGGGCCACGATCACTTCGTGCCCCAACTGCGTCAGTTGCCGACTGACCCAGGGCGAATGCGTCCCGGTTTCCAGCGCGATTCGACTCCGCGGAATCCGACCGAACACTTCCTCGATTCCTTTGGGCGTCGTCGGCAATTTACTCTCCCAAATCACTTCGCCCACTTCATTCAAAATGCAGTAATGGCTGCTGCGATCTCCCAGGTCCATTCCAATCGTTCGCTGGCTCTCTTTGAAAATCTGAATCCTCTCGATCGCCACAGTGCTAATCTTCTTCATTGCCGGTCTCCTTTCACGCTGCGCCTCGAGCGCGTCGTTCATTGGGAGCGTATCGCATCCCGCTGGAGACCGGCCTTCTCATCCCATCTGATTAACGCGGTTCCCGGACAAGTCGAGTACTGGGAAAGGACTTGACTTGCCAGGAGTTACGCACTGTAAAGCCCAACGTTGACGTGCTTTAATTCTGAACATGCCACCGTCTCAACGGCCAGGAACTTCCGCATACTGATGAAGTTTGTCGAGCAAGCTCCCCGCCGATTGCTGATCGTCCTTAGAACCTCCCCACGTCCAATAGAGGCCAACGTACGCGTAGGTTTCCGGCAGACCAGCAACTGCGTGTCCGTAGCAAAAGAGGACCTGAAAGCCGGGATTCCGGATGTAGTAATACCCGCCTGCGTCCACAAGCGTTGACGCTCGGATTTGCGGCGTCGCGATCCCTTCCGCGCCATGGGAGAAGACCTCGCCGCCCAGCGTCCACTTCTTCCCGATGTCCCGCTGTAGCAGCCATCCGCCATACGTAAAATTGTTGTAGCCGGTCTGCGGGACGATCTGTTCCCCAACGCCGCCGTAGGTGGTCCACGGCCCGAAACTTTTCTGCACCCACACCGGCAGCTTCGCCCAAACTTTGCCGACGCCCAATCCTAGATTGTAGTTTCCGCTCGGCACCTCGAGCATCGTGAACGTGCCAATCATGGGCCGGTGCTTCGTCTCCTTGAGGTAGCGGTATTTCACGCCGATTTCAATGTCGCCAAAACCAAACTCGCTCGGGCCCGCGCCGGCAGGAGCGTATTTCGCCTCGTTGGAAGGCACGATCGCGACGAGCGGAACGATGATGTGAAATTGCGTGTTCGGCAGAATTCCCCAGTTGAATTCGGCTGCCGGTCCCGCTGTGTCCATTTCCACGCCGGTGCCGTCCGCATTGCCAAACGCGTAGAACTCGTAATGGTGAAGATCGACCGGGTCGGGATCATCGGTTTGGAAGGGCGGCCCTGCCTTCGCTGTCAGCGTGGCGATGAACAGAACCGAAATCGCCAGCGTCGCCGCCCTACAGATATTTCTTGCTATCATCCGCGGCCTCTCCCCGGTCTCGTCGAACGCGAATCGAGACGCACAGGTGCTTACGACGTTTCATTCATCGAATCGAGCTACATTTCGAGCGATCAATAGAAGATATACCAGGCGAAGAGTCCGACTCCGGCAATCACAACGGCCGCGACCAGAAAGGAAATTAGCCGTTTCGAGGTCATTTTTTCGGACAGGCTCGTATTCGACAAAATGAGTCCCAGCACAATAAAGACGATGACATCGACGAGGCCCTGAGTGGTCCAGTCACTTCCGGTCGGGGAAGCCAGCAACTTTTTCAAAGGGAGAGAAGCATCCTTGGCACACGCAACTATCGTATTCAGGAGAACAACGATCGCAGCAGATGCAGCAAATCCGCCGCTGGTTCGGCTAAGCTTCGGCGCAGCAGAATCCATTACTGAACGCCTTTCATGCTAGCCCTCAGCGCGACTTCAGCTCCGCGATTAACAATGGCTCCGAAGCCTTCCATCGCGAGCCCACTGAGCACGATCAGCATCGAGACGCACAGCACGATCTTGCGGGCGCCGGAGTTTGCATACAGCCTGTCCCGCGCCGCAATCGGAAGGTAGAGAGACAGGATGAGAACAAGAAAGAATAGGTGTTCCTTCGTTTCCATGAACACGTTATGGGCGAACGGCCACGGCCCCTTCAGAATGATCGCCTTGTCCGCAGGATAATAGTGAAGATACCAGTATCCGCCGAGAATCCATGCCATCAGCATACACGCAGCGACGATTAATGCGACCGTTCGCGTGCGCGTCGCATTTTCCTCTCGCGCATTTAGCGCCTCCACAGCCACCCATGCCGCCGATAACGTGCCGAGCACGCCGAAGCTCGCGTGCGCCAATACAATTACGTCCCTGCTCGTGACATTCACAAGTCCCACAACGTACACTCTGTCCCACCCGTATGCAACCCTCGAACTTGGCGCGGAGACTGGTCAAGCGAGACAGCGATAGAGTTGTGGTGGATTTTCCTTTGAACCGGCATCCACAACCTCGTTCAGATAGCCGAGTGAAAGTATTTCCGAAAGACACTTAAGCCAAGTCCTTCCATCTGATTAACGCCCTTACCTTTCCATGTGGGTACTGGAACGAACATCTCCGGTAACGCGACTATACGTCCAAGTGGAATTTGCGGGGGAAAATGCAAATGCGGCAGAGGAGAAAATCCTACGGGCGCATCGGGCAACGCGGAAACTGGACATGTGGAGTCCAGGGCCGACACATTCGTTGTGCCTGGGGCGGAGGAAGCGTACGATGCGCCAGACAGCGGTCCAAGGGAGTACCGGGCATGATTACAGGCGCTCATGTTCTGCTTTACGCGCTACCCAGTTCAGGCTAGTGGTTCTCGAACTAATCGGGACTTTGCCTCGCGCTGCTGCAAGCGAGAGTTGTCCCGTTCACAATTTCACCTTCGTTGGCAATACACGGGCCCAAGCCTTAGTGATCACATTTGCAATCATTACTTCGGCCGGAATGGTCAAGAAATAGGAAAAAAGAGGCACATCTTCAACGCGACGCAAGACCGCCGCGTAACCTCCGATGTGAATCAATAACAAGATGCCCAGCAACAGCCATACCTTGCCGGACTTCCTGAATGGCCAGTACATCCTGATCAGAATAGTTTCGAGGAGGACAGTCATGAAAAGGAATACGAACCATCCGTGGCTCAGATGAGGCCAGAATCGCTCCGGCACAAGAAACGCGTAAAGGATTCCGCCGGTGACAAGACCCGATACGTTTCCGTCTGTCCGATGCCTGTGTGGAAGTCCAGCAGTGACCGATTAGACGAATACCTTCCCTCTTTAGCTCTGGCGGCATCCCGCTGTGGCCTACTGGGTGTCAGGCTACGTCTGGCGATCCCCTCTTTGCCAGGCATCTTCGACGAAGGGGCACTTATGAACAAAGCACTTTTTGTTGGCGCAGTCCTGCTTTTCGGCGTTTTGATATCTTTGACAGCGGGTGCGGAGCGGGCCGCGGCGCAAGGACCCGCAGGATCGGGTGCGGCCGATGCTGCCGTCCAGGATAGCTCGCATTCCTTTGATCCGATGACGTGGCTCAAGAAAGATTCCAACAATTCCACCGATGCGCTCGGAAGCAGAAGCGACCTGGAGAGAAAACTCACGCCCAGCCTGCAGGCGCAGGGACTCCTCGCCGCTAACGCGACCGCCACAAACGCGTGTGCGCCATTCACCACATTGGATGGATGCCTTGCTGTCCTTCATGCCAGCCACAATCTCCGAGTGGACTTCAATTGCCTCCGGGCTGATGTGACGGGTGTGCTCACCAACGCGGATATGTCCGGCTGCCAGGTTGCGGATGCAGAGAAAGCTCAGAGTCTGAACAAAGCCATCCATCAGTTGAAGCCGGATGTCAACGCCAAGGAAGCCACAAAAGACGCGGAGCAGCAGGCCAAGGACGATCTCAAGGGAATTGGAGGGTAACTCCCGAAGTGTGGTTGTCTGCCGCTGAGACACAAGTTAATGCCGCCATTTCGATGCTGCTCTTTACTCTGCTCTCAGGCTCCCAACCACTATCCCCCGTCACCCCTTACAACGACCCTCCCGCACTTATCGCGATTTGCTGGAATTGTCCTGTACTGTGCGATGTTTGAGTCTTGTTTTTCCTAGCTCGTATTCGCTCTTTCCCGCCTCCTTTTATTGAATCCCGCATAATATAGCGAATCTTTCTCCAGTATCCTGCGTCTAATTGGATATGGGAAATCCTGCTGGAGTCCGTCGCGATTTTGAAGCATTAGAAAAACGACGCTTTGAAGCCATCCAGATGTTGGAGCGCGGCTTGCGGCAAGCCGAGATTGCTCGGCGGCTCCGCGTTGTCCCGCAGACGGTGGCCCGTTGGGTGCACCACTATCGCACCCAGGGCAAGTCCGCGCTCCGGAAAGCGGGGCGCGCTGGTCGCAAGCCGCGCTTGAGTGAAAAGCAGCGACAGCAGTTAGAGAAGCACCTGGTCGCAGGTCCGGAGCGGCTCGGCTATGAGACCCCGTTGTGGACCTGTCCGCGTGTGGCTCATTTGATCGAGCAGGAATTTAACGTTCGCTATCACGATGGCCATGTCTGGAAAATTCTGGTTGGTCTGGGCTGGAGCCCGCAGCGGCCGGAGGGGCGAGCACGAGAACGCAATGAAGAGCAGATCCTCAATTGGAAGAAGAAGGTCTGGCCGGAACTAAAAAAAAAGCGCGCCGAGAAGGGCGTATCCTCGTCTTCATCGACGAAAGCGGACTGAGTCAGCGACCGCATCGTTGCCGCACTTGGGCCCCTCGCGGACAGACCCCCATCCTGCAATACAACTTTAATTGGAAGAGTCTGTCGGTCGCTGCCGGCCTCACCTTGTGGAACTTTTACTTTCGTATCTATGCCGGGACCATCAAGAAGGCACAGGTCGTGGACTTTCTGAAGGCCTTGGTGCGTCATCTGGACCAGCCGTTACTGATTGTGTGGGATCGTCTGCCGGGCCATCGCAGCCGGTTGGTGCAGGATTACATTGCCAGTTTGCAGGGCGGGATTTTCACTGCCTATCTTCCGCCCTACGCGCCAGAACTAAATCCAGTCGAGTACATCTGGGGTTACTGGAAGCAGCACGAGCTACCCAATGTCTGCCCCATGGACTACTGGCAACTAAGTGAAGCAGCGCGACGAACGCTACGTCGCATGCGCCGCCGTCCGCGACTGATCACCGCCTTCTGGAAGCAATCTTCTTTGTGGCCAGAATGACTTTATATTATGCGGGAGTCAGTAGGTTAGTTCTATCGGCGTCCGTTTAGCGTCCGGTCGGGAGTAAAAACCAGCTCAAACAGCCGATCAGCAGAGGACACGAAATAGCTTTCAACTGAATGGGGAATAAGCTATTTGCTTTCGAAATCGGCGGATAGAGGAATTGCCTGAACCGCCTTATCAGGGGTGCGCTCTAGCCACCTGAGCTACAGGCCCGCGAACATCGCAGAAGCGATTCATTCCTGATAGGTGGCAGGCGCCGCATTGGTCAAGGTGTTGTGCCTGTCGACATGATCGAGGTCTTCGGCTCAGTCATTCGAAGCAAGCGCCACTCGATCGGACGAGTCCTCGCGCGAGCTAGTCCTTGCCGAGCACTGCATCGACCAACAGCAGAGTGAGTTCCATCATGATCAGAACTGTGGCGATTGTGGCGAGGATATCGGCGCTCATATCCCTAGCATCGGCGAACGGCGAACTCTCGTGAAGGCGGATTTATCCCGTGTTGCGAAACGTGCAATATGGATTTGGCGTCGGCGGTCCGGTTTACCGTGTAACCCTGTCCGCGCCGGTTGGTGTGAACGCGGCCCTCGGAGCCGCGATTTGGAGCAAGGTCAGTTGACGATCATCTCGTCGACGTAGCACCAGCGCCAGTCTTCCCCGGGCTCAAACGATTGAATGATGGGGTGGTGCGACGTGTGAAAATGCTTGGTCGCGTGCTTGTTCTTCGAGCTGTCGCAGCATCCCACGTGCCCGCAAGAGAGGCAGAGCCGCAGGTGGACCCAGGAGTCGCCCATATCGAGACACTCCTTGCATCCGTTGCCGCTGGGCTTGACGTCGTCCCGAATTTCTTTAGTGTGCTTGCAGCTTTGCGCCATGGCGGGCCTCCAAATTTGGCCGACCGCTCATTATAAACTCGCTTCATGCAAAAGTATTTTGGGCTTCCAGCGCCCGTTGGCGCGGCTAGGCGTGGGCCGCGGTGTCGCGAAAACTGGCGAGGGCTTCTGCCTCATTGGTATAGGTGGGGATGCACTGCACCAGCCGGGTCAGCTCGAGGATCTCGCGCACGTGCCCGTCGGGATTCACCAGCTTGAGGCTGCCGCCGTCGCGTTCGAGCGTGACGAACGATCGCACCAGCGTGCTAAGACCCGAGCTATCCACCTGCGTGGCCTCGGCCAAATTGATGAGCACGTTGCACGGCGCGCTTTCGGCCAGTTTCCGCAATCTGGCGGCGAAGGCATCGTTGGCGGTCCCGGTGAGGATGCGGCCCCGCAAGTCCAGAATCGTGACGTTGTCGGATTTTCGCTCCGAAATTGGTAGGTCCATCGCCGCCCTCCTCCGGCTGCCTCGCTGACACGACGTCCCGCCCAGGCGCACGGTTATGGCCAAAACTGGCTCGTAGATTGGGAGCATTATAGCTCCGCAGGCCATTGAAAACGCAAGCATCCGGCGCGCCGCCCTATTTGGTCTGGAGGGACGCGAGGTACTCCGTGAGGTCGGCGATGCGCGCTGCAACTTTCGCTTCGTCGGATTTTGTGAGGGTCTTGAACATGACGCCCCACACGGGCATTTCCGCGGGGCCATGGTCCGGCATTTTCACGCCGCTTAGCAGGACGGATTTGACGTAGGCCACGGGAAATTCTCCCTGGTGGCGTTTGGCCAGGGTGGTCAGGTCCGGAGGTGACTCTTTGAATGGCGATGACGCGGGCGGCGGCCCGTTTCCTTTTCCATCGTTGCCGTGGCAGACGGCGCAATCCCGTTTGTACATCTTCGCGCCGGCCGCAAGGGACGAGCTCGGGTTCGCTTGCTTCTCGGGTTTCTCCTGGGCCGCGCAGAAACCCGTTGCGAATCCCAACAGCGCACAACAAACAACCGCTTTGTGGATGGCGCTCGAGCAGGTGCTCATCAGAGGTGCTTCCATTATTCCGAGCGCGAACGTTTTGTCAATGAAGCGATCGGCTCCGGCGGAGACCATCCTGAAACAGTCGACGAAAAATCACGCGCGGCACACCTCGGCGGCGTCTTTATTAAATCTTTATAAAATCCTTAGCTTTTATTTAGGCGCCAGGTCCTAGACTCAAGCTGAGTTTCGCGACCCCCCAAGTGCCAATGGCTTCTAATCCCCAGGGTTCTCCTCTCTCAAATACTGTTCGGCCTGCGGCCCGAGTCCTGGTGGCCACCACGGCCATGCTGGCGTTCATTTCCTTCTGGCGCGCCGCGGCGGTGGTGCTCAACGACCTGGGATCGTCCGCTTTCTACGCGGGCGCCATTGCGGAGCACTTCATCGGCAAGACGGCCCCGTGGTTCATTCTCGCCATCATGCTGTTCGCCTTCGCGGTCCAGCAGCTCTATTACGAGAGCTGCGGGATGTTCGTGCGCGGCGGCGTCTATCGCGTGGTGAAGGAGGGGATGGGCTCGACTCTGGCCAAGTTTTCCGTCTCGGCGCTGATGTTCGACTACATCCTCACCGGGCCGATCAGCGGCGTGTCGGCAGGCCTGTATCTCGTCGGCCTGTTGAACGAGCTCTTCCGCTTCGCCCACTTGAATCTCGTTTTGCCGGTGAACGCGACAGCGGCGGCTTTTGCTGCACTGGTTACCCTCTATTTCTGGTGGGAGAACGTCAAGGGCATCCCCGAATCGAGCGAAAAAGCCCTGCGCATCATGTACATCACCACGGTCATGGTCGTGATGATGATCATTTGGTGCGGCTATACCTTGATGGTTCGAGGTGTTCACCTCCCGCCGCTGCCTCACCTGAAGAACATCGTCTACGCGCCTGACTCCCTCGGCTGGCTGAAGCACACTTCGCTCCCCTACACGGTCGGCCTGATTGGGATTTTCATCGGGCTCGGGCATTCCGTGCTGGCGATGAGCGGCGAAGAAACGATGGCCCAGGTCTACCGCGAGATCGAGCATCCCAAGCTCCCCAATCTCAAAAAGGCCGGCCTGGTCATCTTCCTGTACAGCTTGATCTTCACCGCAGGCGTCGCCTTCTTCGCTGTGATGATCATCCCGGATTCGGTGCGTAACAACTATTCGGACAATCCGATCAGCGGCCTGGCGATGCACCTTGTGGGGCCGCTGTCGTTGCGCGTTGGATTCCGGATTTTCGTGGTTACGGTGGGCGTGCTGATGCTGGCCGGAGCGGTCAACACCGCCATCGTCGGCTCGAACGGCGTCTTGAACCGCGTCTCGGAGGACGGCATCCTTCCCGACTGGTTCCGGCACCCGCATCGCCGTTACGGCACCTCGCATCGCATTTTGAATCTCGTCGTCGGGCTTCAACTGCTCACGATCCTCCTGAGCCGCGGCAACATTTTCCTGCTCGGTGAGGCCTACGCGTTCGGCGTGATGTGGAGCTTCGCGATGAAGGGCCTCGCCGTCGTGGTGCTCCGCTTCAAACAGCCGGGCGGGCGCGAGTTCAAAGTGCCGCTGAATTTGAAGATCGGCGGCGTGGAAATTCCGGTGGGCGTGGCACTGATCACGCTGATGTTGTTCGCGCTGTGCATCATAAATCTCTTCACCAAGGAAGTCGCCACGATTTCCGGCGTCGCGTTTACGGCCCTTTTCTTTATCGCGTTTGAAGTCTCGGAGCACGTCACGAAAAAGCGCGCCGGCGAGCATACCGAGCTCGACAAATTCAATCTCACGCAGGCTGCCGACCTCACCCAGGACAACGTGGGCGTGCGGCCGGGCAACGTGCTCGTCCCCATCAGCAATTACTACGCGCTCTATCCTCTGGAACACGCCCTGCGCCGCTCGAAGCGCCGGGAAGCTGAGATCGTCGTCCTCCACGTGCGCATGTTGCGCCGCGCCGCCTCGGGCGAATACGATCTGGCGCCCGATCAGCTGTTCACCAACATGGAGCAGATGCTTTTCACCAAGGTTCTGGCGATGGCCGAAAAGGAAGGCAAGCCGATCCGGCTCGCGATTGCCGCCGCGAACGACCTCTGGGAGGGCATCCTGCGGGCGGCGTCCAATCTGGAATCCAGCTCGGTCGTCGCAGGCAGTTCTTCAAAGGCGACCGTGGCCGAACAGGCGCGCGAAATCGGTATCTCCTGGGAACGGATGCCCGAGCCGCGGCCCCAGGTGGCGCTCGAAATCTTCTCGCCCTCGGGACAGGAACAGATCTTCTATCTGGGCCCGCACGCGCCGCGCCTCACCTCGAAAGAGATCGATCTGCTGCACAAGGTGTGGCTCGAATTGAGCGATAAGCTGCCCGGCCGGGAAATCCACCATCACGACGTCGTTCACTTCGCGCTCGATGAAGTGGAACGCGAGATTTGCAATGGAAACGACGAAGGCGTCCTCAAGCGTTTGAGCGACCACCTCAAGGAAATCGAAAAACGCCGCCTGAATCCCTAGCATGGCATTGCGTCTCGCTTCTGTCTCTCGATCGCTATCCCAGCAAATCGGCGAAGACGAAGCCATCCCGTTCCACGATTTCCCCGGGCCGCACCGCGATCGGGGCGCGGAACATCGGCCCGGCGCACGCAAACGTGTGAAATTCGCCATTCTCGCCGCACGGGTCTGCCGCCGGAGGCAAATCGGCCAGCAGCGCCGCGTTCCATTCGCGCCCCGCGAACGATTTGTCGAGCTTTAGCGGATCAATGCAGGTGAGATACGAACGCAACCCGCCAGCCATCATCTCGCGGGCTAGTTGCCGCGTGGGAATCCCCCACAGGGGAAACACCGGTGTGATGCCGCACCTCGCAAGGTTTTCTTCCCGGTAGCGGCGAACATCTTCTAGAAACAGATCGCCGAAGATCATATGCGTCACGCCTTCGGACCGCGCCCGGTTCATAGCTGCGGCCATCGCTCGTTCATACTCTTCGTTTGAGCATGGCGAAGGAACCGGCACAACGACCAGCGGCAAGCCCACGGCCGCCGCCTGCGCTTCAAGCAGCGATTCCCGCACCGCGTGCATGGCCACGCGGTTGTGGGTTCGATTCACCGTCGTCAGCAGCGCGACGACATCCGGCTCGCCGCGCTCGCGCACCACGTGCAGAGTCCATGCGCTATCTTTCCCGGAACTCCACGCCAGCCACGCCTTCGCTCTCGCGCGATTCGCTTCACCGCTCATAAAGGTTTGGCTGAGACCGGCTCAATACGAATTTGCGGGCTGCGCGAGGCCGCGGTATTTCAGCATTGGTTTGATCGTAGGTTCTGCGCCAAGCCAGGCAGCGTACATCTTCGCAAGATCCTCGGTATTGCCGCGGGAGAGCACCATCCGGCGGAAACGGTCGCCGTTGGCCCGGGACATGCCGCCGTGGTCTTCGAACCACTGAAAGGCGTTGTCGTCCAGCATTTCGCTCCAGAGATACGCGTAGTATCCGGCGGCGTAGCCGTTCGCCCAGATGTGGAGGAAGTAGCTGGAGCGGTAGCGCGGGGGCACGTCGTTAAGCCAGAGATGCGTCTTCTCCAATGACTGCTTTTCAAATGCATCCGGATTCTCGAGCGGCGCGCTCGCCGGCAGAATATGCCACTGCATATCGAGTTCTGCTGCGGCGATCACTTCTGTGAGGTCGTAGCCCTGGTTGAAATTTCTCGTTTTCTTCAGCTTGTCGGCGAGTTCGGCCGGCATCGGCGCGCCAGTCTTCCAGTTCTTCGCATAGTGGTCAAACACCGCCGGATAGCTGGCCCAATGCTCGTTGAATTGCGAAGGGAATTCGACGAAATCGCGCGGCACGTTGGTACCGGAAAGGCTCGGATACTCGGTATCGCCAAACATGCTGTGCAGCGCGTGCCCGAACTCGTGGAACATCGTGGTCACGTCGTCGAAGCTCAACAGCGCCGGCTGGCCGGGTGCGGGCTTGGTGAAGTTGGCCACGTTATAGATCACCGGCAGCGTGCCCAGCAGTTTCGACCCTTGCACGAGGTTATCCATCCACGCGCCGCCGGCTTTGTTGTCGCGCTTGAAGTAGTCGCAATACCAGAGCGCCAGCGGCTTGCCGTTCGCGTCGAACACCTCGAACACGCGCATGTCCGGGTTATAGACGGGAATGTCTTTGCGTTCGTCGAAGGTCAATCCGTAGAGCTGATTCGCGGCGTAGAACACGCCGTTTTGCAGCACGTTGTTCAGCTCGAAGTACTGGTCGACTTGCGCGTCATCGATGTCGTACTTCTTCTTGCGAATCTGCTCGGCGTAGTAATTCCAGTCCCATGGCTGCAGTTGGAAGCGGTCCTTTTGCTGGTCGATTTCTTCCTGAATGTCTTTTGCTTCGCTGCCGGCGTTCGCCGTTGAGCCGGGTACGAGCGCAAATACGAATTTCTGCACGGCCTCCGGCGTCTTGGCCATTTGATCTTCCAGCGTCCAGGCGGCGAAATTGGGAAAGCCGAGAAGTTTCGCCTTCTCCGCGCGAACCTGCGCCAGACGCGCGATGGTGGCGCGCGTATCGTCCGGGCCTCCGCGTTCCGTGCGATTCCAGGAATCCTCGAAAAGCGTCTCGCGAGTCGACCGATCGCTCAGCGCAGTCAGGCTGGGCTGTTGGGTAGTGTTCTGCAGAGGAATCACGTAGCCGTCCACCTTGCGTTCCTTGGCTGCTTGCGCGGCCGCGTCGATTTGCGCGGCGCTCAACCCCGCGAGCGCGCCCCTGTCCGCGGTGTGATACGCCGCGTCTTTCGTTCCAGCCAGCAGCTTGTTCATGAACGCATTCTCGAGGGTCGATTCCTCCTCGTTCAGCTTTTTCAGCTTGGCTTTGTCGGGGTCCGAAAGGTTGGCTCCGGAATGGACGAACAATTTGTAATCGAATTCGACCAGCCGCAGCGATTCCGGATCGAGTTTGAGCGAAGCGCGCTCTTTGTAGATCGTCGCGATTCGCTGGAACAATTTCGGATTGAGGAAGATGGCATCCTGGGTCGCGGACAGTTTCGGCGCTTCGATGTCTCTCACTTTCTCGAGCGCGTTATCCAGATTAGCCTGGCTCACGTCGTTGAACGTCTCCTCGACGCGCTCGAGCAGCTGGCCGCTTTTTTCCATGGCCACGAACGTGTTTTCGAAGGTCGGCGCCGCGGGATTGTCCGCGATCGCCTGGATTTCCTTGAGCTGGCTAGCCATGCCCGCCTCCATCGCGGGCTGATAATCGCTGTCCTTGATCTTGTCGAAAGGCGGCGCCCGAAACGGCAGCGTGCTCGGCGCATAAAACGGATTGCTCGGACCAAACACCGTCGCCGTCTGCGCGTTCGAAGCGGGCGTCACGCTCAGCGCCGCTCCGATCGCGATCACGCCAAGAGCAACTACAATCCCGATACCTGAACGACCAGCCTTTTGCTGCCGCACTCGCAGTCTCCTCATCATTCTCCGTCCTCGCCCCGGGCAATTGTACGCGACACACGCCGCCGCGGGCTACCTCGGATTCCGATCTGGCGAGCCGGGAGGGATATTGCTTTGCTACGAGTAGCGAAGCCACCGGACGAGTTCGGGAACCGTGGGCCGCTTGCCGTACATCAACACGCCGATGCGGTACACCTTCGCCGACGCCCAGATCGCGCAAAAGATCGTCGCAAACAGCAGCGCCACGGACAAAACCGCTTGCCACACCGGCGGCGTTTGTATCGAAATGCGCAGCGGCATCAGCACCGGCGACAGGAAAGGAATTTCCGAAAGCACGATCGACGACGTCGACGATGGATTGGTCAGGACGACCCAGTAGACGCACATCGTGAACACCAGCGGCCCCATCGCCAGCCACTGCAGTTGACCCGCGTCTTGCTCCGAGGAGCAAGCGGCCCCGATCGCGGCGAACATCGAGGAATACAAAAAGTATCCGCCGAAGAAGAAAAACGCGGTCCAGATAACGATTGAAACGGGAATGTGAAGGCTCGGGAGCGAAGCCCCGCCCATGGCCGCGCCCATCACCGCTCCATAAGTCAGCAGCAGGGTGAGCGATACAATCCAGATGAAGAATTGCGTAAACGCGACTCCAGCCACCCCAAGGATCTTCCCGGCCAGCAGCTGAAAGGGCTGCACGGACGAAACCAGCACCTCCATCGTGCGCGTCGTCTTTTCCTCCAGCACCGACCTCATCGTGAGAATCCCGTACATCAGCAGCGACATGTACAAGAGGATCACGAGGCCTATCCCGACGCCGAGCGTTTGGCCTCTTTCGACCGACTCTCCCGACTCGCTGACCTTGATTACCTCCAGGCGCGCGCCGCGGGAAATCTGCTCTAAGTCATCCACCTGAATGCCGCGCGCACGCAAGCGCGTCTCGATCAGCGCCTCGTTCAACGCTCCGTTGAGCGGCGCCAGAATTCCGAGGTTGCCCGTGTTTTTCGCGTGTAACTCGAAGGATTTGTTCAGATCGCTCGGAATCACCAGGTACGCGTCGAGCGCCCCTGAATTGACCTTGCCGCGCAGGCCTTGTTCGGCGGCGTCCGGTGACGCGGGTTTTTCGATCGATTCCTTTATGGCGAACATAGGCTTGCCGTCCGAGAGCACGGCGCCCAGTCCGCGAGCCGTCGTTTCAGCCATCCCGCCCGCGTTGTCCACAATCGCGATCCGCAGGGCCTTGTCTGACTGATGGCGGGCGAGGAAACCGATCAGCAGGACGGTGACGATGCCGATCAGCGGCACCATGACCGTGCCGATCACGAATCCCTTGCTCTTTACCCGCGTCACGTACTCGCGCTTGATGATCAGCCAGGTTTTACGCATGCGTGGTCTTCTCGATGAAAATGTCGTTCAGCGAAGGCTCCGACAGCTCGAAGCGATTGATCTGCGCCCCCGATTGCACGGCCGCCTTCAGGATCTCCTGCGGATCGGCGCCCGGCTTCAATTTTACCTCTGCGCCGCTTCCAAACCGGTTCACGCTCGTAACGGCCGGATGCGTCAGAAAGCTGTCGGGGCCGGTGAATTCAATGTGAACCGTGTTTTTCCCGTAGGACTGCTTGATCGCGCGCAAATCGCCGTCGAGGACATTCTGCCCTTTGTTGATCAGGCAGATCGAGTCGCACATTCGCTCCACCTGTTCCATGCGGTGCGTGGAAAGCACCACCGTCGAGCCCTGGTCGCGCAATTCGAGCATCGTATCCTTCACCGTCGCCGCGTTCACCGGATCGAGACCCGAAAACGGCTCGTCCAGAATCAACAGCTGCGGCTTGTGCACCACAGCCGCGATGAACTGCACCTTTTGCTGCATGCCTTTCGAGAGGTCCTGCACTTTCTTTTCCGCCCAGTCGCTCAGCGCGAAGCGGTCGAGCCACTCGCGCCCCCGCTTCTCGGCCTCGGATTCGGAAAGCCCGCGCAGCGCCCCGAGAAACACAATCACGTCGAGCACCTTCATCCGCGGATATAGTCCTCGCTCTTCCGGCAGGTAGCCGATCGATTGCCGCGTCTCGTCGCTCACCGGCCGCCCGAAGACGCGAATCGATCCCTCGTCCGGCACCAGAATATTCATCACCATGCGGATCGTGCTGGTTTTTCCGGCGCCGTTCGGGCCGAGCAGCCCGAGAATCGCGCCTTCCTTCACCTGCAGGGTGACGCCGTCGACCGCCGTCACGCCGTCGTACGACTTGGTGATTTTTTTCAGAGAAATCGCGTCCACCGATTTTCCTTTCCGCCGCTGCGGGACGGCGCTCCGATCGCCCCTGCTCGCCGGTGCGGGAGTGCTCTTGCCGTCTAGATACGCGTGCTGGCCTCGCCATATTTCACGCGCACGCCAAGAGACCCGAATTTGCCCCCGCTGTCAATACTCCCCGCGCAAATCACGCCCTTTTCCGCTTCCGCTCTTCGCCGCCCGCGACCTTTGCCGTCATCCTGGTTGCCCTGACGCAGGAAGCGAAGGGTCTCTCTCCGTGGCTGCCCGCTTCCTGAATCAGTCGATCTTTGGGCCGGCGGCCTGTCCGTAAACTGCTGATACGCAGCCCGTTGCATTCGGGTGAAAATAGTTCTTGCCAAATGTCTAAACTTACTGTAATTTCTGTACTGACAGAAACTAGAGAAAGAACGCCATGCCAACACTGGCCCCCATCCCCGAAAAATTCATCCTCCACTGGGGTGAAATGGGCACGCGCTGGGGCATCAACCGTACCGTGGCGCAGGTCGACGCTCTGCTTTTCCTTTCGCCCAAGCCCCTCAACGCCGAAGAGATTGCCGCGACTCTTTCCGTCGCCCGCTCGAACGTCAGCACCAGCCTGCGCGAACTCCAGGGCTGGGGCATCGTCCGCGTGGTGCATGTGCTCGGCGACCGCCGCGACCATTTCGAATCCGTGAAGGACGTCTGGGAAATCTTCCGCATCGTCGCCGAAGAGCGCAAGCGCCGTGAGATCGATCCGACGGTCCGGGTGCTGCGCGAATGCGTCGAGGAGCTCGACGCCAAGGGCGCGGGCGAAGCCGACAAGTACACGCGGCAGCGGCTCGAAAGCATGCTCGAATTCCTCACGGCGATGACAGGCTTGTTTGAAGAAGCGGTGCGCATGCCGGCGAGCGCCCTCCGGGGGATCGCCAGGCTTCGAGGCAAGTTGAGCGCGCTGCTCGGCGCGAGCCGGCAAAAGTGAGTCGGCTGGCGGAACGATGCGCGGAAGGAGACGACGATGCGTATCCTCATAGGGGCGTTGTGGATTGCAGGGTTCGTCCAGCTGGCAATTGCTCTCGCCAATTTTGTGCTTCCTCGAAAGCTGGACTACCGCGAAAACCTCGCGCGCCTGGCCCCGATGGTTCGGCAAATCTTCATCGTGCATTCCGGATACATCGTTGGAATCGTCGTGCTCTTCGCCGCGATCACTTTCGGTTTTACGCGGGAACTGGCCGGCGGCCGCGGTCTCGGAAGATTTCTGGCTGCCTCGATGGCCGCGTTTTGGGCCTGCCGTGTGCCATTGCAGGTTTTTTACTACGATCCCGAGTTGCGTCGTCGCAATCGCGCCGGCGATGTGGCAATCACGGTAGCACTGCTGTTTCTAGCCGCAACGTATGCTTCCGCAGCGCTCGTTCACGCATCGTGAGGACGCACGAAGCCGTTGCGGTCGGAGGTTTGCCATGAACGCAGTCGCCAAACGCGAAACGGGACTTGTAATCGCAGATTCGGCGCGCCAATTTAACGCGGTGCCGGGTGTGATTCGCGCCCAGGAATGGATCGGCTGGATTCCTCTCGTTGCCTTGCCGCTCGCCGTTCTGGCGTTCCGAGACGCTTTGCCCGCGTGGGTATTTATGTGGCTGCTTGCGGCCGGGATTTTCGCGGGATTCAAGTGGCAGACGTGGTGGGCCGCGCCGGCCGCGAGACGTTCTCGGAACTGGCGGCGCACGCTCGCCTACCTGCTGCTGTGGCCGGGAATGGACGCAGACGAATTCTTCGAACCGCGCCGCACCGATCGCCGCGTCGCCGCGCGTCAATGGCTGGCGGCAATCGGGAAAACGCTGGCGGGCGCAACCCTGACCTGGGCCGCTGCCCGCGAGATCGTCTCGACTCATCCGATGCTGGCCGGTTGGATCGCGATGATCGGCCTCGTGCTCGTCCTCCACTTCGGCACGTTTCAGTTGATTGCTCTCGCGTGGCAGCGCGTGGGAATTCATGCCGCGCCCATCATGCGGAGGCCGCTCGCATCGCAATCGCTTGGCGAGTTTTGGGGCAAGCGCTGGAATCTCGGATTTCGGAAATTGTCGCACGCGCTGGTCTTTCGCCCGCTTCAGAAGCGTTTCGGAACCGCTACCGGGACGCTCGGCGCCTTTCTCGCCTCAGGACTGATTCACGATCTGGTGATCTCGGTTCCCGCCCGCGCTGGCTACGGGCTGCCGACGGCCTATTTCGTATTGCAGGGCCTTGGCGCGCTCGCAGAACGGTCCGGCGTGGGGCGGCGCCTCGGATTGGGGTGCGGCGTGCGAGGGCGCTTGTGGATCGCGTTGATCGCCGTGGGGCCCGTGCCATTGCTGTTTCATCCGTGGTTTGTGATGCGGGTGATGGTGCCTTTTCTGCGCGCCATTGCCGGATAGGGACAAAAAGGAGGAAGCGCATATGCCGCGAACACTCCAGGAGTGGATCAGCCTGGCCCTATGGCTCGCCGGTGCGGGCCATTTCGTGGTCCTGATCGCCAGTTTCCAGGTGCCCTACCGCCTTGGATGGAAGGAAGATCTCGCGAAGCTTACTCCCTTCAATCGCAAATTAATGTGGGTCCACGGCGGCTTCGCGATATACACGATCGTCTCATTCGGCGTGCTTACGTTGTTGTTCCACAACGAAATGCTGCGCGGCCACGGAGCCGCCGCCGCGCTGGCCGCGTGCATCGGGATCTACTGGCTGCTGCGCGTCGTCGTTGATTTCACCTACTACAACCACGCCGACTGGCCGACGGGGAAAGGATTCGTAGCCGGACACGCGCTGCTAACCCTGCTCTTCGTCTTTCTCTTCGTCACCTATCTCGGCGTTTCCGCACGGGCCTGGCTCGCGTAGTCCGGCCGAGGGCGCCCGAAATGGCGCCGTCGGGCTACCGTCTTTGCTGTGAGAAGCGAGCACGTCTCCGCTGGCCGCCTTCCCGCCAAAGAAAAGACTTTATCCTCTGCTACCTGCAGCCTGCGTATTCCCCGCAATACAGAGCAGTCACGAATTCAATGAACGTGAGTCGGGGTCGTTCTGAGCCCCCGGCGGAAAAGGAATATGGGCGATGGCGTTTGGCCCCTGCCTCACCACTCACTACTCACGGATTTCTAATCGGCATTCCGGCGATTAGAAATCGGCGTAAATTCATGAAAGCAAAAGAACGGAGTCGGTTCTAATCGACACGGTAACGAGGGGTAACCAAGGCGCCCGAAATGATCGGCGCTGAGCGGCAGAGCGCTATAATACGCATGATGGACGCGGCCGGAAAAACCACGATGAGTGTTGGCGCGCGGCGCACCGTCGATTTGCGCTTCGTCGAGCTGACCGACAAGGTGCGCAAGAACCGGCCCGGCGACGACATCGACCTGCTGCGCCGCGCCTACGATTTCGCGGCCGAGCAACACAAGACGCAATTCCGCCTTTCGGGCGAGCCTTATCTCTCGCATCCCCTGGAAGTCGCGCATCTCCTCGCGGACATGAAGCTCGATGGGACCTCGATCTGCGCCGCGCTGCTGCACGACGTGGTCGAGGACACCAGGATCCCGCTCGAAAAAATTTCGGAATCGTTTGGGCCGGACGTCGCGCGGCTGGTCGAAGGCGTCACCAAGATCAGCAAGCTCGATCTGCTTGCCCCGGAAGATCGCCAGGCGGAAAACGTCCGCAAGATGCTGCTCGCAATGGTCAACGACGTGCGCGTCGTGATGGTCAAGCTCGGCGACCGCCTGCACAATATGCGCACGCTCGAATTCCTCGCACCCGAGCGGCAGCAGCGCATTGCGCGCGAGACGCTCGATATCTACGCACCGGTCGCAAACCGCCTGGGCATGGGCTTGATCCGCGGCGAGCTCGAGGATTTGGCATTCCGCTATCTCGAGCCCGAGGCGTTCCTCGAATTGCAGAAAAAAGTCGCGTCGAAACAGAAGGTCTTCGACAAATTCCTGCTCGAAGTGCAGGATGCGATTCGCAGCAAAATGGTCGAGAACGGAATCCCCGCCGAAGTGCAAGGCCGCGTGAAACGGCTCTATTCGCTGCACCAGAAAATCCAGAAGCAGCAGCGCAATCTCGATCAGGTGTACGATCTGCTGGCGATTCGCGTGGTCACGGACACCGTGAAGAACTGCTATGGCGCGCTCGGCGTGATTCATCAGATCTGGCGCCCGGTGCCGGGCCGGTTCAAGGACTACATCGCGATGCCGCGGCCGAATCTGTATCAGTCGCTGCACACGGCCGTGATTCATTCCGGCCAGCCATTCGAGGTGCAAATTCGCACGCAGGAGATGCACCGCATCGCCGAGCAGGGCGTCGCGGCGCACTGGAAATACAAGGATGGCGGCCGCGAGGCGCCGCCGGCTTCGGCGGATGATCAGCGCATCGTCTGGATGCGTCATTTGATCGAGTGGGTGCAGGAGATGCAGGAGCCGAGCGAGTTCCTTTCCACCCTGCGCGTGGACCTGTATCCCGAAGAGGTTTACACATTCACGCCCAAAGGCCGCGTAGTGGTGCTGCCGCGCGGCGCGACGCCCATCGATTTCGCTTACGCGGTGCATACGGAAGTCGGCCACCAGTGCGCGGGCGCGAAGGTGAACGGCGAAATGGTGCCGCTGCGGCACGCGCTCGCGAATGGCGACGTCGTCGAGGTCGTCACGCAAAAGGGGCACGCGCCGTCGCGCGATTGGCTTTCGTTTGTGCACACATCGCGCGCCCGCAGCAAGATTCGCCAGTGGATCAATCTGCACGAGCGCGAGCAGGCCACGGACGTCGGGCGGAGGCTGCTCGAAAAAGAAGCCCGGCAGGCGGGCGTGAGCCTTAAGAAAATTGCGGCCGAGGATTGGCAGCGCGTTGCGTCCGAGTACGGCTGCTCGCGAATCGAGGATCTCCACGCCGAGCTGGGCTACGGCAAATGGTCGGCGCGGCAAGTCCTGGCGAAGGCCACCGGCCAGCCGCTCGCTGACGAGACGGAAGAGAAGCCGCGCAAGGTGGCGTCGACCGTCAAGCGCATGCTGGGAATAGACGACGCGGCGATCGTCGTGCGAGGGCACGACGATCTGATGGTCTACCGCTCGAAGTGCTGCAATCCGATTCCGGGCGACGACATCATCGGCTACGTCACGCGAGGGCGCGGGATCGCCGTGCACAGCAAGGATTGCCCGAACGTCGAAAACCTGCTGTACGAAACCGAGCGGCGCATTCCCGTCGAGTGGGCCGAGTCGAATCAATCCACTTTCCCGGTGCGTCTGCGCATCTTCACCGAAGACCGCCCCGGCATGCTCGCGGCGATCACCAGTGTCATCAGCGAAACGGGCGCGAACATCCGGACATTTGAAAGCGGCGGCGAAGATATTCGCGCGCGCATCGACGTCGGACTCGACGTCAAGGACCGAAAGCAGCTCGAGCACATCCTCGCCGGGATCAGGCGTATCCCCGGCGTATTTGATATCGAACGGGTCTACAACGTATGAACTTTCCCGGCACTTGCCCCCGTGATTCATCGGCCACACGACATCTTGCGGGTCTGCCATGCGCGTAGAATGAAATGATGGGGTACATCCTGGCCAACCGTGTTTCGCGCCGTGTAGGTGCAATTGCGCGGGCCGGGAAGTGCTTGGCGCGCCTCGCCGCACTCGTGGCCGCTCTCGCGTTCCTCGGCTGCCACAATGTTCCGCCGCTGGACACGACGCCGCTCGACAACGCGGGCATGAGCTACGACGCCGTGACTCAATTGAAAGCGCTCCACGTGACGGCAGCCGAAGTCGCGCAGATCGCGGCGGCGCGGCAAAGCGGATTCTCCGACGACGCGTGCGTCCAGATGGTGCAGATGTATCGCGGCCGGAAGCAGGAGTTTGACGCCGGTGACGCGATCGCGGGCCTCGTGCAGGCGGGGATGAGCGAAAACACGATCCTCCAGCTTGCGCGGCTGAATCAATTGGGAATCAATGCGGGTGAGCTGCAGGCGATGCGGCTTGCCGGTTTGTCGGATGAAATCATTCTCGAAGTAGCCCAGCACCATGCCGCGGGGCAGCCGGTATTGGGCGGCGTTTCGCTTGCAACGCTGCAGAACGCCGGGATGCGCGAATCGACGCTGCTGGAGCTCGTGCGCCACAGCGTTCCTGATTCGCAGACGAACGCCATCCTCGCTTTCCGGCGTCACGGCGCGAACGATCGCGAGATTTTGCGCCATTTCACCGGTTCGTGAAGTACGGTTTGCCCGCGCGCGTCCCGTCCCGGTAGAATCTTCGCATCTTGAATCGACTTGCGCCGCGCACGCTAGCCCTCGCCGTGATTCCGGTTGTGCTTTTCCTGTGCGCTTTTTCGTGCGACGTCCCGCTCGTTCCCGCCTATCAGATCCTGCGCGAATCGCGCGAGGTCCATTTCGTTTCGGGAGGATCTCCGATGCTCCATATTACGGGCCGCTTCAAACTCCAGAACACCGGCAACGGCGATCTGAGCTTCGTGGATGTAACGCTGCCTGAGGAGAAAGCCTTCGGACGAAGCAACGTTCGCGTGGAGTTGGACGGCCGCGCAATCGCTCCCGAGAGTGTTCCGGCCGAATATCAGCAGGACAATCCGAACGCGGTCCGCATCCCATTCAATCCGCCGTGGCAGCGTGAGCGATCGCTACAGCTCGTGATCGAATACGGTCTGGCGGCGCCGCAAGACTCGGGCTCGCGAATCACGCTCGGTGAGAACGAATTCCATCTCGGTTCGCGCGGATGGTTTCCGGTGCTGCAGGCTCCGAAGCACGTATTCTCTCCTTTCCCGCGCCGTCCGAAGGTCACGCCGTACACGGTCCGCGTCCCTTCGGGCTTTCTGGTGCTGGCGCGAGGAACTCCGAAAGGCCGAAAGAAAGAGGGCGGCGAAACCGAATACCGATTCGCGCTGCTGCCGGATGATCTGCCGCCGTATGTTGTTGCCGGGAGCTACGTCGAATCGCCTGCGCGGCGCGCGCCCGGCTCCGCGGCGTTTTGGACGTTGAAGCCGCTACCGAGCGATCCGGAGCAGGCAGTAGAGCAGATCACGCAGGCGTGGCGCGTTCTCGAGAAGGATTTCGGGCCGCTCGATCGAAACATGGCTGCGCCGCACGTGGTCGAGTCGCCGGAACTGCGCGGGCACACTTCGGCGGACGAGTCGGGGCCGGCGGCCGCCGCGTTTCCCGGAGGTGTGCTCGTGAATCCTGCCGCGCTCGCGCTGGGAACGGACAGCGACCAATTTCTCGAAATGGTGACGCATTCGCTCGCTCACGATTGGTTCGGCGATGAAATGTATCCGGCCCCGGACGCAGCCTTGGGCCTCGGCGAGGGTTTGCCCGAGTACGCCACGATCGTCATCGAGGAAGCGCGGAACGGCGCCTCGGCCCGGCGCGAGCGCATCCGCACGTACCTGCGGGAATACGATGAGGCCCGAAAGAGCGCAGACGAAAAGCCGCTCGGCATCACCTTGCTGACTGACCCTCCGGATCAGCGCCGCATCGCTCTCGCCAAAGCGCCGCTCTTGTTCATCGCCCTCGAAGACGCGTGCGGCGCGGAGGCGATGCGGAATGGGCTCAAGCAGATGGTCGAACTGTTGCGCGGCCAGGAAGCAAGCTACGATAGTTTGCGCTCGGCGCTCGAGGACGCGAGCGGCAAAAATCTCGCCGAGTTGTTTCGAGTGTGGCTTAACGAAAAAGGCATCCCACAGGATTTCAGGGAACGTTACCAATAGCGGAACGGAGGAGGCTTCGTGAAGGAAATCATATCGACTGAAAAAGGACCGAAAGCGCTGGGGCCGTACTCGCAAGCCGTGAAGGCCAACGGATTCATCTTCACGGCCGGACAAGGGGCGCTTGACCCCGCAACGGGGAGGCTTGTCGAAGGCGATACAGCCACCCAGACGGCGCGCGTGATGGAGAACCTGAAAACGATCGTCGAGGCAGCTGGGTCATCGCTCGACCGGGCCGTAAAGGCTACCGTGTATCTGAAGGATATGGGGGATTTCGCCGCGATGAATGAGGCTTACGAGCGTTATTTTCCGCAGAATCCACCCGCCCGCACGACGATCGAGGCGGCGCGGCTGCCGCTGGATATCCGCGTGGAGATCGATCTGGTTGTTCTTGCATAAGGACTTGCCCGAGGGTCCGGGTAACCTGCTCGCCCGCGGCTAGGGGGCAGCCGGCAGAGAATTTCGCGGTTTTGCCGATGATCTCGAATGGATCTTTCACGGGTGCGTTCATCTTCCTGTAAAATTAGCGGTCGATATTGGTGCCTCATTGTGAACGATCAATCCTTCGATCTGATTGTCATCGGCAGCGGCCCCGCCGGCCAGAAGGGGGCGATCTGCGCCGCCAAG
This sequence comes from uncultured Acidobacteriota bacterium, assembly GCA_963836125.1. Lineage (GTDB taxonomy): Bacteria > Acidobacteriota > Terriglobia > Acidiferrales > UBA7541 > Palsa-295. The sequence continues at coordinate 238,793 of CAWIIK010000008.1, read as the reverse complement.
CTGCGGAAGCGGGTCGCGGTGATCGACCGGCGAATGATGATGGGCGGGGTGTGCGTGCATACGGGGACGATTCCGAGCAAGAGCGTCCGCGAGGCGATCTTTCAACTGACGGGAATCGCGGTTCGGACGTTTTATGGAAACAACTATCGAGGGAATGGCGATGTTTCGCTGCAGGATCTCTCGTTTCGGGTGACAAGCATCGTCTCACGCGAGACGGACGTGATTCGCGCACAGCTGAAAAGGAATGGCGTTGCGGTCTATCAAGGACTCGCGAAGTTTTCCGACCCGCATACGATCGAGGTGGAAGGAGACACGGGCAAGGTGACGCTCCATGGCGACAACATTCTGATCGCCTGTGGCACCCGCCCCGCTCGGAGCCCGGATATTCCTTTCGACGGCAAACGGATTCTCGATACGGACGAATTCACAAATATCGACAGCGTTCCGAAGGAGATCATTGTCGTCGGCGCCGGCGTCGTGGGACTGGAGTACGCGTCGTTCATGGCCGCACTGGGTGCGGAAGTGACGCTGATCGACCAGCGGCCCGTGATACTGGACTTTGTCGACCGCGAGATCATCGAGGCTTTGTCTTATCACCTGAGACAAATGGGCACAACCTTCCGGCTGGGCGAAAAAGTGACGCGAGTGGGCAACGACCCCGAGCGGGACAGCGTATTCGCGGAGCTCGAGAGCGGCAAGAAGGTGCGCGGAGACGTCTTGCTGTACGCCGTGGGCCGCCAAGCGAATGGAGATCAGCTTCGCCTGGAAGCAGCCGGACTCGAGCCGGACTCTCGCGGAAAGATCAAGGTGAACGACTCATACCAGACGGAGATTCCACACGTCTATGCGGCGGGCGACGTGATCGGTTTTCCCGCGCTCGCCAGCACATCCATGGAGCAGGGACGGATTGCCAGCTGCCGCATGTTCGGCGCGCCGTCCGAACACATGCAGGAGCTGTTTCCATACGGCATCTACACGATCCCGGAAATCTCGATGGTGGGACAGACGGAAGAGAAACTTACGGCGTCCAAAATTCCTTACGAAGTCGGCATTTCGAAATACGTCGAGCTGGCCAAGAGCATGATGTTGGGCGACGAAACAGGCATGCTGAAACTGCTTTTCAATCGCAACACGCGCAAGCTTCTGGGCGTGCACGTGATCGGGCAGCGCGCGACGGAAATCATTCATATCGGCCAGGCGGTGCTCTCCTACGGCGGTTCGATCGAATACTTTCGCGACACGGTCTTTAACTATCCGACGCTCGCCGAAGCCTACAAGGTCGCCGCACTCGACGGTCTCAACAAGCTCTAGGGCGGCCGCACTGCCGCCCGCCGTGCGCCCCTGGCTAACCGTCAGATTAATTAACTGATTGCGTACATACCTTTTGTTGCTCTATGGCGCGGGCGACCCGTTGTTCCATAATGGCATCTGATGTTGCGTCTGGGCCCTCCCCCAGGCGAGCCCAGGGGGACCATCCGATGGACGCACCGCAGACACTCTCGCCGCAACCACCCGCAGCGACACAGCCCGCCGCAAAGCCGGTGCCTACGCCCAATCTGATCGCCACCATGATCACGGCCAATCCGAAAACGAGCGACTTGATTTTTTCGCCCGGCCGGCCGCCCCAAGCGAAAGCAAACGGCCAATTGGTCCCATTTAAAATTCAAGGCGTAGGCCTGCTTACGCCGGAGGACACGGCGCTGATCGCCGCCGACCTGATCGGGAAGAACGCGCAAGCGCTGCAAAAGCTGAGGGACGAAGGCTCGTGCGACATCTCGTACAGCCTCGCCAAGGTATCTCGCTTCCGGGTCAACATCTTCACGCAGCGGGGCAGCTGCGCGATCGTGATGCGCGTGATCGCGAGTTCAGTGCCGGACTTCCAGACGCTCAACCTGCCGCCTCAACTCTCCGAGGCTGCCAATCTGCGCAACGGAATCGTGCTGGTTACCGGCCCAACGGGGAGCGGGAAATCGTCGACACTGGCCGCGATCTTGAACAAGATCAACATGGAAAAGGCGTATCACATCATCACAATCGAGGACCCGATCGAGTTCCTGCACATGCACAAGCGCGCGACGGTCCATCAGCGAGAGCTGCACAGCGACACGCCCAGCTTCGGACTGGCGCTGCGAGCGGCGCTGCGACAAGCGCCGGAGGTGATCCTGGTCGGTGAGATGCGCGACAAGGAAACGATCGAGGTGGCGCTTGAGGCGGCGGACACAGGCCACCTGGTTTTCTCGACGCTGCATACGACCGACGCCTCAAAGACCGTCGAGCGCATCATCGGCGTGTTTCCGTTGAGCGATCAGGCCGCCATCCGGAACCGGCTCGCCAAGGCATTTCGCTTCGTCATTTCGCAGCGGTTGATCCCACGACGCGACGGGAGCGGGCGCATGGCGGTCTTCGAGATTTTGAAATCCACGATGCGGACTCGCGAATACGTCGAGCGGGGCGAGACCGAGGGGAAATCGCTGCTCGACGCGATGCACGACGGCGAAAACGACGGCATGCAGTTCTTCGACGGTGAAATCGAGAAGGTGATTCGCGCCGGCCTGGTGGATGTCCACACGGGCCTCTCCTACGCTACCAACGTGGGCAATTTGAGGCTGCAGCTGGGCGATCTCGTCGACTCCCAAAACGAAGATATGGAAGTGGAAACGCACACCTAACTACCCCGAGAAGACGATTGGATTGAGGGAGTATCGGGCGGGAAGGAAAGCAGGGCGGGCACGGGAGCCCGCCCGAACGGTTTACAGGAAACGCATCTAAGAGCTCGGCGTGAGGTTGGCCTTCTTCTGCTTGATTGCCTTGACCTCATCGACGAGTTTGTCGGCCTCATCGAGATCGGCGTTGCGGGCCTCTTCCGTCGTCTCCATATCGGCCTTCTGGCGATACAGCAGGTTCAGATAAGCCATGGCGTCGTCGTAATCCGGCTTCAGGCTGATGGCCTTTTGAATCTCGGTGATGCCTTCCTCGACATCCATGCCACGCTTGTCCGTAAAATCCTTGGCGAGGGCCGGGGGAAGAGGATCGGTTTCCTTGATCGGCTTCTTGGCTTTTTTGTTGTAGTCGTCGCGCATTTCGCGGTTCGTGCGAAACGCGAGGTCCCAATCGATCACGCCGATCCAGTAGTAAGGCTCGGGGTCGTCGGGCTTCAGTGCGATGTGCTTTTCGTGATACGCCTTCGACTCCTCAATTTCGGCTTCGTCGTAGGGCGAGGTACCGATGGCGTACATGATGGAGCCAATTCCGTCGATCGCGGAGAGGTTGTCCGGGTCCTTATCGAGAATCTCCTTGAACTCGGCGATGGCCTGCTTGCCATTGTTGATGTTTTCCTGCGAAGGCGCGCCGGGAACATACTGGCTGGCATAAGCGGTGGCAAGAAAGACCTGGGCGTTCGTGAGGCTGGGATCATCCTGCTTGGCTTCTTTGAAGTCCTCAATGGCCAGATCAAACTGGCCGTTCTTGTACGCCTGAACGCCCTTGTTGAGCTTGTCGCGTGCGCGAAGCTTGTTGCATCCCGCTCCCGCAGCGACCGCGGCCGCAAGTACGGCCACGAGAAATATAATGTGGGGCTCTCGCTGCATTCTTGCTCTCCTTGGTTATTGCCCCGCTTCGATTTTAGCGGTGATGAGACCGACGTGGTCGATCCCGGAGCCACGCATGATGTCTATCGCTCTAGCAACGTCGGCAAAGTCGACGCTATCGTCGCCTTTGATGAAAGCGATCTTGTCGGCCCGCTCCTTGAAGATGTCAAAGAGGCGATTGCCCAAATCGTTCCAAGTGGTGGGGTCCTGGTTGATCATCAACTTATCGCCGGGGAGCACCGAGACGACAATCGTTTTGTTATCCGGCTGTTCCTGCTTCTGGTTCGGCGGAGGAGGTTGAGGAACCAGAGTCTTGAGACCGGTCGGCGTCCTCGGCGTGATCACCATGAAGATGATGATCAGCACGAGCAACACGTCGATCAACGGAACGATATTGGGCTCGGATACGACGCCCTTGTGTTCACCAACTGCCATTCCCATGGGAATACTCCTTTACTGCGCGTCTCGTTAGTCCTGGCCACCCGAATCAGGCGGTGGCGGCGGGCCGGACTTGCTCGCGGCCAGCCTGTCGGTAAGGAGGCCGAGGTTCTCGACTCCCGCGGCACGGACGGCGTCGACTGCCTGCACCACGTCGCCGTATTTGGCGCGGGCATCGGAGCGGACGTAAACGGTCTTGTCGAGACGATTGGCAATCAGATCCTTGACCTGATCGGTGATCTCGTTGGACGTGACCTCATTGTTGCCGAGGTAGGTTTTGCCGTCGCGCGTGACCGCCACGATGATCGCGTCGTCGCGATCCGCCGGTTGCATCTTGTCCACGTTGCGGGCCGCGGCCATGTTCACCGGGATGCCCTTGTGCAACATGGGCGTGATCACCATGAAGATGATCAACAGCACCAGCATGATGTCCGCCATGGGGATCACGTTCGGGGTGGCCATCACGGGCGGCGCTTTAGGTTTGTAAGCCATTGCTTACTTCTTTCCGCCCCGGCGCGTGATGAAGTAGTTGATCAATTCCATCGAGGAGTTGTCCATCTCCACGTCGAAGGCTTCCACGCGATTCGTGAAGTAGTTAAAGGTCCACACGGCCGGCACGGCGACGAGCAGACCGAGCGCGGTGGTCACGAGGGCTTCTGCGATACCGCCGGCCACGGCCGAAAGACCGGTGACCTTCTGGTTCGAGATGCCTTTGAACGCGTTGATGATGCCCATGACGGTACCGAAGAGTCCGACGAAAGGAGCGGTCGAACCGATGGTCGCGAGGCCCGAGAGGCCGCGCTTCATTTCCGCGTGCACGATGGCGACGGAGCGCTCAAGGCCGCGTTTAGCCGCCTCGATGACTTCCTCGTCGCTGACCTGCGCCGAAGCCGCCTGGAACTCGGAAAGGCCGGTTGCGACGACCTTAGCGATGTGGCTCTTCTTGTTGCGCTCGGCGATCGAGATGGCTTCGTCGAGCTTGTTGTCCTTGAGAGCGCCGGCGACCTGCTGGACGAACACGCGCGACTGTTTCCGGGCGGCACTGTACATCAACGCACGGTCAATCATGATGCCCACCGACCACGCGGACATAATGAAGAGAATGAAAACGACGGTCTTAGCCGGGAGACCCATGTTGTGCCACATGTCGATCAGGTTCCAGCTCATGCCGGCATCGCTGCCCTGATCCTGCAACAATATCAGGCTGGCCCACACTAAATTCACAAGCATAGCGTTCGCTCCTCCTCCGTTCCTGCCTATCGATCACGGCAGTAAGATTCTGCCGGTCGCAAATCCCCGCGGATTACCATTTCCGGGCCCGCGGCGGGGCCCTATGCTGGCTAGTCACCCAGCGTAAAGACCACTTGAATCGTCGTATCGACTTCGACCGGCTCCCCGTTCAACTCCGTTGGCGAATAGCGCCACTGGCGAACGGCGTCCATTGCCGCATTGACCAGCAGTGGAGGCCCTGACACCAATTGCAACTGCTGCACAGTGCCGTCCTTTGAGATGATGGCGTGCAAGACCACCGTGCCCTGAACGTGCGCGGCCCTGGCAATCGCCGGATAGACGGGCTGGACTCTATCGATGGCTTTAGCCTGCATAACGTTGCCACCAATGCGCACCGGGCCTGTCTGAACCGGCTTCGGAGGAGGCGGAGGCGCAGCGCCGCTCACAATTCCACCGAGAACGCCGTCAGCCACGCCGCCTGGAACTCCGAATCCGCCGGCGGTTCCGGAGACGTCCGGCGCCTCATCCTTCACGATTTCGACCTTTTTCGGGATGACGGTCGGAGCAACCATTCGTTGCGGCTCAACGAACTTTGGCCGCACGGTCTTTACGATGGCTGCCGGAGGCGGTGGCGGTGGCGGCGGAGCAGGCGCGACCAGGAACATCGACGTGAGTTCCTTGGGCAGAGCCTCGGTGTAGATCAGCGGTATCAAGATCAGGACAAAGACGACGAGCAGCTGAACCAGTGCCGAGAGTCCCACCGTCCAACGCTTGTTCGTCTTGGATTGGTTCACTTGATCGAACATGATGCTATCTCCTTGCGGCTGCCGGCACGCGCTTTTCGGCTGCGGATCCGACGCGTGCGGCGACGACACCCTTGCCGCCGGTGTACTTGTTCCAAGCCACCACGATGGGTGCTGCAATGCCAAAGCTGGAGTACGTTCCTACCACAACACCAACCACCATGGCAAAGGCGAATGCGCGGAGCACCTCGCCACCCGTCAGGTACAGAACGAGGACGGTGAGGAAGGTCAAGCCGCTGGTTAAGATCGTGCGAGAGAGAGTCTGGTTGATCGATTTGTTCACGATTTCGGTGAACGATTCGCGCCTCATCAAGCGGAGGTTTTCCCTCACGCGGTCGAAGATCACGATCGTGTCGTTCATCGAGTAACCAACGAGAGTCAGCAAGGCCGCAATCACCGTCAGCGAAATCTCGTAATGAAAGAGCGAGAAAAAGCCGAGCGTGATCAGCACGTCGTGGAAGACGGCGATGACGGCTGCGGCTCCGTACACCCACTCAAAGCGAATCGCAATATACACCAACATGCCCGCGAGAGCATACAGGGTTGCAAGAAAAGCCTGGCGGCGGAGCTGGGCCCCCACCTTGGGGCCGACGATCTCAACGTCGCGGACGGCGAACTGGCCGAGCGAAAAACCATTCGAGAGGTCGCCCCGCACGGCGGGCGTCACACCGGCGACATCTTTCAATTCGTCGAAATTCGTGACGACGCCGCCGTGGTCCTTATCGCGCGCGTTGACCAGACTTTGAGCGAGCTGGTTGTAGCGGTCGCCGGCATTCGTGCCGAGCGAGAGAGGATCTTTCTGCGTGAGATAGCCGGCCAGTGCCGATGCCGTGACGGCGTTGAAGTCTTGCTTGCCGGTCGCGCTGGTATCGACGCCAAAAGTCTTGTTGAGGATATCGACGATCTTCTGTTTTCCCGCATCCAGGGACTGATCGGTCGCGCCGCTCTGCTCGAGACCAATCACGACGTCGTTTTTCGAGCTGGGGTCCGAAATATCGCTAATCGACTGGATGGTGCTGTTTCCCAGGCCGGCTGATTCAAGGCCCTTGCGGATCTTGTTGATGGGAGGTGTGCCGGCGAATCGGACGTACACCAAAGTGCCTCCCCGGAAGTCGATTCCGTAGCGCAGCCCGTGGTCTTTCGCGACGGTGGCCCATCCGACGGCCAACAGGATCAGGGAAACGCTGATGAAGTATTTTGCCTTCCCCATCCAGTCGACGTTTACGCTATGGAAGAATTCCATCCCAGTCCTATCCGGCTAGATTTGACACCGCCAACTCGCGATTTGTTCCCGCTGCAACTCTTCTGAGCCCTGCTGCGGATACGAATGCCTGCTTTACCGGCAATGCCCCCTAACTGAAGCCACCTATATACTTAGAGGCTCCTGTCTCCCCATTCGAGACAGGTGGAAGTCGAAAATTGCCCGCGAGACGTAGATCGACGTGAACAAATTGGCCAGCAAACCGACGCTCAACGTGACCGCAAAGCCTTGAACGGGCCCGGTCCCAAAGAGGAACAGGAATGCGGCCGAAACCAGGGTCGTGATGTGCGTGTCAATGATGGTCAGGAAGGCGCGGGCGAAGCCCGTGTCCACCGCCGGCGCGGGAGCCTTGCCCGCCCGCAACTCCTCACGAATGCGTTCGAAAACGAGGACGTTGGAATCGACGCCCATGCCGATGGTCAGTACAACCCCGGCAATGCCGGGCAGTGTAAGGACCGCCCCTGCGAACGTCATAAAAGCGAGGAGGATCAGCAAATTGAGAATCAGGGCCACAACAGCATTGACACCGCTCAGCCTGTAATAGACCACGAGAAAGATCATTACGACGATCAGGCTGCTGACCGAAGCTCGAACGCCTTCGCGAATCGAGTCCGCCCCGAGTGAGGGCCCGACGGTCCGTTCTTCCAGGTATTTGATGGAGGCTGGGAGGGCACCGGCGCGGAGCACGAGGGCGAGATTCTGGGCCGATTCCTGGCTGAAGTCTCCCGTAATGCGTCCGGAGTCATCGATGCGGCTCTTGATCGTGGCGGCTTCGTAGACTTGGTGATCCAGGACGACGGCCATGCGTCCGCCGACGGCAGCCTGTTGCTCGGTGAACGGTCCAAAGCGAGCCGCAGCGGCGTTCGAAAGCTTGAAGTCGACCTCATATTCGCCGGGATTATCCGTGCTGGGGCTCGCGCTGGCGTCCCGGAGATCCTGGCCCGTGACGATAGGTGAGCGATCCAACAGGTAGTAAACCTGACCTGACGGCTGGCCTGCAGTAGCAGACTCCGGCTTGCCCGGAACGAGAACAGTCCCCGCAGGCAGGATGCCGCCGTATTTCGACAGCGCTTCCGTCTCGGACGCGAACGGCCCGTCGGCGACACGAACCAGCGACAGCTGTCCACCCGCCTGAATGACTTCCTTCGCGGCCGTGGGATCGCCGACGCCGGGCAACTGCACGAGGATTTCGTCGTTGCCGCGGCCGGTGAAGGCGATCGTCGGTTCGGTGAGACCGAGCGCATTGATACGGCGCGTAATCGTCTCCAGGGCCTGGCTCATGGTCTCCGTATGTATTTCGTCGATGACGGACGCTTTCATTGTCAGCAGGTAGCCATTGATCTCGCCTGCGGCCGGAGACATCGCCCAATCCGTGAACTGACTGGTGACCAGGTCCCGAAGATTGCCAGAGGAACCGGGGTCGACACCCCGGATGAGAATGTGAGTATCGTCGACACGGCGAATTTCGCTGAAGCCGATGTTCTTGTTGTGGAGCTGCTGCGTGAGGTCATCGACGGCCTCGTCACAACGCTGCGCGATCGCCTCTTCGAGTTGCACCTGCAACACCAGATGGCTGCCACCTTTCAGGTCGAGGCCAAGTTTGATGCGATCCGCGAGGTTGTCCTTGATCTGCGTCAACGAAGTGGGGAATTGCGGCAATCCGATCAAGCCATAAATACAAAGAAGAATGGCGGCGGCTATAAGAACGAACTTCCACTTGAGCTGGGAACTCATGCGGGCTGTTTAACTCTCCTTGTGTTCAGCCTGGAGTCCTGCAATGGCGCTGCGCGACACTTTAATCTTCACCTGCTCGGCGATGCGAAGCTGAACCGAGTCGTCTTCCAGGCCGACGATCGTGCCGTGGATGCCCCCGTTGGTGATGACCTTGTCGCCGTTCTTCAGATTCTTCAGCATTTCGGTGACCTTCTTCTGACGGCGCTGCGCGGGCATGATCATCAGAAAATAGAAGATCACCATAATCAGGACCAGCGGAAGGAAAAGGGCCATGCTACTCGGTTGCGATGCTTGCGCCACCAGGGCGAACGTTGCCGGAATCATCAGGTTCGCTATCATGATTATTGTGCCTCTTCCGCCGAACCGCGCCGGCCTGCCGGGGCGGCAGGCCTCCCATTCCCCAAAGATGCTGCCCCATCCCTTGCCGCACCCAGCGCCCGCTTGGGTTGCCTATTGGAGGCGTGCCTGAAGGTCAGAGCGGAATCTTTCCAGGTTCCCAAAACCGATAGCGTCGCGAATTTGCCGCATCATGTCAAGGTAAAAGTAGAGATTGTGGTGGGTGTTCAAGATGAGCGCGAGAAATTCTCCTGTGGAATACAGATGCCGCAAATAGGAACGCGAGTATCGCCTGCAAACGGAACAGCGACAGTTTTCGTCAATGGGCTGCGGATCGTTTGCGTAACGGGCGTTGCGAATCAGCACGCGGCCCCGCGATGTATACAGGCAGCCGTGCCGCGCGCTGCGCGTGGGCAACACGCAGTCCATCATGTCGATACCCAGGCCGACGTAATCGAGAATCTGCTCGGGTTTGCCGACGCCCATCAAATAGCGAGGACGATCGGCGGGAAGTCGCGATGCTGCTGCTTCCGTCATCTCGCACGTGAGCGCATGCGCTTCACCGACCGCGAGCCCTCCGATCGCGTAGCCCGGGAAATCAAGATCGACGAGAGCGTCGGCATTTTCCCGGCGCAATGCCGCGTGCGTTCCTCCCTGCACGATTCCGAACAGAGCCTGCCGCGCCGGATCGCCGTGCGACGCAAAATGATCGCGCGAGCGCCGCGCCCACGCGAGAGTGCGCGCGGCGGTTTCGCGGGCGCGCGGTTCAGGTGCGGGAGCTTCGATGCATTCGTCGAGAACCATGACGATGTCCGATCCGAGCGCCATTTGAATCTCGATAGATTTTTCGGGCGAGAGGAAATGCTCGGAGCCGTCAAGATGCGAGCGGAATGTAACGCCGCCGTCGGTTACTTTGCGGAGATCACTCAGGCTGAAAACCTGAAAGCCGCCTGAATCGGTAAGGATCGGATGCGGCCAAGACATGAATTTGTGGAGCCCGCCCATCTGGCGGATCAGCTCGTGGCCGGGGCGAAGATAAAGATGATAGGTGTTGGAAAGGAGAATTTGAACGCCGAGCTCTTCGAGATCCTCTTGCGTCTGCCCCTTTACTGTTGCGGCCGTGCCGACCGGCATGAACGCAGGGGTTTCGATCACGCCATGCGGAGTCGTGAGACGCCCCAGCCGCGCGCCCGACGGATCGGTGGCGAGTACCTCGAAATGGAAGCCCATCCGGGCGAGTGTATCAGGTGAATGCCGCTAGCAGGCCGACCTTCACGAGGACGTAGATCAACCAAGTCGAGAAAATCCACGCGAACGCTTTTCGGGTGGAAAGCTTCTTCGGCGCCGCTGCGCTGAATCCCATCGCGAGTAGAATCATCACCCAAAAGGAGAAAATGTCGATCGCGCCGAGCAGAGCGATAAGCCATCTCGCCGAGTCGGCGGAAACAAGAACGCTCGCGTTGGACGCAACGACATTTTGCAGGTCCACGGTCGTTGGATCTTTGACGGCAATTACCAAAATGCCGAGAAGCCCTGAAATCAGATTCGGCACCCAGGCATACGCGACGATACCGAGCGACGTTTTGAATCCGAATTGCGCGCCGGCCAATCCCTGGAACACGCCCAGAAATATCGCGGCCATCACGAGAGCCCCCACAAACGGCGCGATCACACCCTCGGCGTACGCCACAGGCGGGCCGTACTTGAGTTGCGCTCTAAGCACCTGCTGTTGCTGGCTTTTGGGCATCTCTTGAAAGCGACCGTTGCTCGCCACTTGTTTTTCGAAATAGCTCGGCCAGCCGCCCCGATGACCAAACAGACCCACGGTTCCGAGAAAAACGAGGCAGCTGAGGATGATAGGCGCGATCCACGTAGGTCGGCGGACGATGGATTGGAAAGTTTCCTTCGGGCTGAACAGCACGCCAAAAATGCGGCCGATTGAGTTGACGTTTTCCGGCGTTTCAGCAGTCGGGACGGTTGTGCTGGCCATGTCGATCCTCCAAAATTTGGACTAGAGGGCCGCGTTCTTCTCTGCACTACGCGTTGGCAGGCGAAAAGTTACCACAATCACGGTCCAGCTAGCGCTTCAGGATGCGAGTGACGCCGGGAGAGACAAGCTCGTAGCGGATGTTGCGCCAACGGATGCGCTTGGTCAAGAGCGAGGACAAGAAATTCCATGCGAAGAGAAAGGGTACAACGGGGGCGAGGAGCATCCAGACCCAACTCCATTCGTTGAGCTTCGCTTTCCACGCCGGCAGCAGTTCCCCAATGGCAATGGTGCGCATGGCGCCCTTCGCGGCGGCGAGCAGGGGAATGACCATCGCCGTCAGGAAAAGCTGCACCCACGGATCGCCGGAGATCAAAGTAGCCGTCACCACGAAAGCGGCATAGATCAGGGTGAGCGAGTAACCCAGATGCGCTGCCGCTCCGAGTGCCCAGCGCCGAAAAGAATACACGCGCGCGATGACAATCTGCCGGTCGGTGAATTCAAGCAGGCTTGTGCCCGTCCAAGGATGCAGCGTCGGCGCCATGCACTCGGCGCAGAAGACGATGGGTTTGCCGGCGGCTTCAAGCGCCCGCGTGAGGACGAAATCGTCGCTGACCGCACCGTTCCACAACTCAGCCACCTGCACTTCATCGAAATTTTTCCGGCGGATGGCCGTCCCGCCGCCCCAGCAGAAATTGTCGCGCGGGCGTCCGAGCAGCGTGGCAACGGATGCGTTCCATGCGGATGCCATCGCGCTCGCGAAAGCCCCTTCGCCGAAGCGGCGGCTCGGGAGAATCCAGCGGTAGGTGGTGGAGGCACCGATGCGGGGATCATTCAGCGGAGCGACTAGTTTGGTAAGCCAGCCGCGAGGCAGGCGGACATCGGAGTCGGTGAATACCAAGACCTCGAATTTCTCGGGCGCCTCCTGAACGGCGCGCTTCAAATTGTGCACCTTCTCCCCGCAGGCCTCGGGCGGCCCGGCGACGACAATGTGCACCGGCCGCTGGCTCGCCGCTTTGACGCGCTCGATGATCTTCACGGCGGGATCGAGGCTGGTGGCGAGCGAAAAATAGATCTCATAGCTCGCATAGTCGAACTGCGTGAGTGCAGTGAGATTTTCCTCGAGTCCGGGTTCGGTGCCCTTGCAGGGGCAGATCAAAGCCACAAGGGGCGAATAGAATCCGGCGTGCGACGTCAGCCGCCGGCTGACCATGCGCATCCACTCGAAGCCCTCCCACAACGAATAGAGGCCGAGGGCGATCTGCAAGACCACGAGAATGTAGAAGATCTGAATCACTGTGGCGAGAATAGCAAAATCGCCTGCCCAGGTGAGGTTTTGCGGCCGTTGACTTGCCTGATATGCACGTATAGAATCCGACACAATTGTCGCGGTTTCGACCCCGTCCGTCACCACTTGGAGGACACCAATGTCTACGTCTGCGCAGCCGATCAATGAGGCCAAGTTGCACGAATTCGTCATGAAGGGCGTTACGGAGATGGGAGCGGCCCTAAACGCCGCGCTGATCGTTGTGGGTGACAAGCTCGGGCTATACAAGGCAATGGCAGAGGCCGGGCCGTTGACCTCGGCCGAATTGGCGGCGAAAACCGGAACGGCGGAGCGGTACGTGCGCGAATGGCTCGCGGCCCAGGCAGCGGGCGGGTTCGTCGCCTACGACCCAGCGATCAGCAAATACACCCTGCCGCGGGAACACGCGATGGCTCTGGCCGATGAAAATAGCCCGGTCTTCCTGGCGGGAGCGTTCTACCTGGTGGCGGCCTGCCTCAAGGACGAGGAGAAGATCACCGAGGCGTTCCGCACGGGAAAGGGCGTCGGCTGGCACGAGCATCATCCATGTCTGTTCGTCGGCACGGAGCGATTCTTCCGCCCGAATTACCGGGCGAACCTCGTGAGCCAATGGATACCCGCGCTGGGAGACGTCGACGCGAAATTGAAAGCGGGCGCTCGCGTGGCGGATGTCGGCTGCGGGCTCGGCACATCGACGATTTTGATGGCCGAGGCGTATCCGAAATCGACGTTTACAGGCTTCGACTATCACCCGGAATCCATCGCGCTGGCGCGCGAAGCGGCGGCAAAGGCGGGCGTTTCCGACCGGGTGAAATTCGAGGTAACAAGGGCGAAGGATTATCCGGGCAAAGGCTACGAGCTGGTGACATTTTTCGACTGCCTTCACGACATGGGCGACCCGGCGGGCGCGGCGAAGCACGTGCTCGAGACGCTCGCGCCCAATGGAACGTGGATGATCGTCGAACCGTTTGCGAACGACAAGCTCGAGGACAATCTCAATCCGATCGGGCGGGCGTTTTACTCTGCGTCCACGATGCTGTGCACCCCGGCATCACTCTCGCAAGAGGTGGGGTTGGCTTTGGGCGCCCAGGCAGGAGAAGGCCGGCTCGCAAACCTGCTGCGCTCGGCCGGATTCACCCGCGTGAGGCGCGCAGCCGAGACGCCGTTCAACATCGTGCTCGAAGCTCGGCCGTAGAAACCCCGGGATTTTTCGAATCAGGCGCCCGGTCGCCGCGCGAAGGTCCTGCGCAGGATGCGGTCGGCGGCGGCATTGAGCTCGACCTGGAATCCCCCGGCTGCGCGGCGAGCCTGTTCCATCAGGGACGGATCGAGCAGCATCGCCACGCGATCCACAAAGGGTCCGGAAGCGGCGGTCCGCGATGCGCGCTGCGCCGGCCGCCGGGGTTCGCGCGCGGCCAGCTGTTCGTAGAGTTCGAGGTCGCGCCAAAATTCCTCGGCGTCGCGGTCGGTCCAATCGAGCGAGCGCCCGAGAGCGACGAAAAACTCCTCGCGAAAGAGATCGAGAAACGGAATCGCAAGCTCCATGGCCGCGTTTCTTGCGGGCTTGGTCTTTTTCGGGTGGTTCCCCTTCTTTGCTTTCCTCGGCCGATTCGCGCCGCGCACCGTGACGCTCACCTTCAGGCGGGCAGGCAGCGCCGCTTCGATGCGCTGCACCATCGCCAGAATCGACTCACGCCGGATCGTGGCCAGCTGATCGCGATAGAACACGGGATGGTCGGCGCGGCCCGGCCGGCGATGTTGGGCGGCGTAGATATCGAGAAAACGCGCGACCATCTCGTCGCGGTCCAGCGCGGCGAGCAGCAGCGTCGCGGCTTCGCGCGCGCGCACAACGAGTTCTCGAGGACGATAGGGCATGGAGGATTTAGCTGTACGCGAAGGCGCTCAACGGCGCAATAGGAAAAGCGGCGACGTGCCTACAAATGAAAAAGCCCGGGAAACTCTCTCCCGGGCCTTTGTGTTCTTTAGTTTCGCTTCCGGCTTTGGTTAGTGCAAGGGGCCGGCAATCGGGCGATCCACGCCGTGCGGTCCGCCCGGAATCGGACGCACCGGTTTTTCAAACTTGCCGAGCGCGATTTCGAGCGCTTCTTCGACCGTCCGCACGAAGTGGATCTGCACGCCTTCGAGCATCTCCGGCTGCAGGTCCTCCTGAACGTTCGGCTCGTTTTCCGAAGGCAGAATCACCTCGCGGATTCCGGCGCGCTTCGCTCCGAGCACCTTTTCCTTCACGCCGCCGATCGGCAGCACGATGCCCGAGAGCGAAATCTCTCCGGTCATCGCAACGCGCGGCCGGACCGGACGCCCGGTGAGCAAGCTCACCAGCGCCGTGACCATGGCAATCCCGGCCGACGGCCCGTCCTTCGGGATCGCTCCCGACGGCACGTGAACGTGCAGGTCGAGCTTGCGGAAGAAGTCCGGATCGATGCCATAGCGATCGGAGTTCGCGCGGACCCAGCTCAGGGCGGCCCGCATGGACTCCTGCATCACCTCGCCCAGATGCCCGGTCATGGTGAACTGCTTGCCGCCGCGCATCTTGCTGGCCTCGATGAAGACGATGTCGCCGCCGACGGGCGTCCAGACGAGCCCGACCGAAACGCCGGGCTTCTTGACGCGTTCCTCGACTTCCTTTTCGAGGCGGAACTTCGGAATGCCCAGCACCTCGCGAACCACGTCCGGCGTGACGACGAGCTTGTCCGTCTGGCCCTCGGCGAGACGCCGAGCCTGCTTCCTCACGAGCGTGGCGATTTCCCGTTCGAGATTCCGCACCCCCGCTTCCCGCGTGTAGTGATGAATCAGGTCGTGCAGCGACTCGTCGGTGAATTCGATCTGCTCCGTGAGCGTAATGCCGTGTTCCTTGACCTGGCGAGGAATCAGGAAGCGCTTCGCAATGTGAACCTTTTCCTCCTCGGTGTAACCGGGGAGCTCGAGGATCTCCATGCGGTCGCGCAGCGGCTCCGGAATCGGGTCGAGCCAGTTCGCCGTCATCACGAAAAGCACCTTCGACAAATCGAACGGCACGTCCAGATAATGGTCGCGGAAGGTCGAGTTCTGCTCCGGATCGAGCACTTCCATCAAAGCCGCCGCCGGATCGCCGCGGAAATCGCGGCCAAGTTTGTCGACTTCGTCCAGCATCAGGACGGGGTCCATCGTCTCGGCGCGGCGAATTCCCTGAATGATCTGGCCGGGTAGAGCTCCGATATAGGTACGCCGGTGACCGCGGAGTTCTGCCTCGTCGTGCATCCCGCCGAGCGAGAGGCGAACGAATTTGCGGCCCATCGCTCGCGCAATCGATTTCCCGAGTGAGGTCTTGCCCACACCGGGAGGTCCGACGAAGCACAGAATCGGCCCCTTCATTCCGGGCTGCAGTTTCTTCACGGCGAGATAGTCGAGAATGCGCTGTTTCACTTTCTCGAGGTCATAGTGATCCTCGTCGAGGATTTCCTGCGCCTTCGCAATGTCGATCTGGTCCTCTCCGGTACCGGAGGTTTTGTTCCACGGCAACGACGTCATCCATTCAAGGTACGTTCGCGAAACCATGTACTCGGCGGAAGCCGGAGTCATCTTCGCGAGCCGCTTGAGCTCGCGTTCGCACTCCTTTTTGGCTTCGGCGGACATCCCAGACTCTTCGACCTTCTTACGTAGCTCTTCGACCTCGGTCTGAGAATCGTCGGATTCGCCTAGCTCCTTTTGAATCGCTTTCATCTGCTCGCGCAGCAGGAATTCGCGCTGGCTCTGGTTGACTTGCTCCTGAACCTGCTCGTGAATCTTGTTGCGCAGCTCGAGAACTTCCTTCTCCTTCGAGAGCTCGTTGACGAGCGTCTCGAGACGCCTGCGAACGTTGAACGTTTCGAGCAACTCTTGCCGCACCATGGTGTTCAGTGCGGGAAGCGTCGAGGAGACGAAGTCCGCCAGACGAGCCGGGGAATCGACATTCATCGCTTCGGTTTGAAGGTCGTCTGAAAGCTGCGGCGAACGCGCCACGACCTCCCGGAACAGCTCCTGGACGTTGCGCTCAAGCGCAGTGAGTTCGGCGTCGCGCTCTCCCTCGACATCCGGCTGCAGTTCGACGCGAGCGCGCAAGAACGGCTTCAGCCCGACTACTTCGAGGACGCGCAGGCGATCCAAGCCCTCGAGAAACGCCACGACGTTGCCGTTGGGCATGCGCACCATCTTGTGGACCTTCGCCAGAGTTCCCACGCCATGAAGATCGGTGCCGGTGGGCGCCTCGACCCGCGGATCGAGCTGTGCGACGACCCCTAGCAGCTTTTCGGGACCTTCGAGCGAATCGAGCAGCGCCAGCGAGCTCTCTCGGCCCACGGGCAGCGGCATTACGGCACCGGGAAACAGCACTGTGTCTCGCACCGGAAGGATCGCCAGCTCAGCTGGAATAACTCGTGTTGTTTTAGTCATTTGACCCCCTCAATACCTTGTTCAGAAACACTGGATCGACTTGCAGTTAGCTGGCCCATAGCTCATCGGCCTACACGGGTCTTAGATGCAAGCGATCTGAAAAAGTATCTCTATTTTTCGCAAAGCTATATAAGGAGATGTGAGTATATTACGCTAAAGGATTGATTGCAAATTGAGCCTGTCGACTTGAACGGTCGCAACATACTGTAAAAGAAAGCCTTAGTAATTTCAATCGACCGATGCGAATTTGGCTTGGACCAGCTGGATGGCCTCTTCATGGGTGTGCAGCGTGCCGTCTAACTGGGCCTCTTCCACGGCCTCCAGAATGGCCTTAAATGCCGGCCCAGGCCTATAGCCCATCTGAACCAGATCGTCGCCGGTCAGGAGCCTAGGGGGGCGAACCTGCTCCGGGGGCGTCTCGGCGAGGAAGCGGCGCATGAAATCGTAATTGTCGAGGTTCCCGTGGCTCGAGATGCAATCCAGGCGATGCAGCTCCATGTGTTCTTCGAAACGGTCGAGCCGGACGAACCGCTTGAGCGTCGCCGGCTTCATCTGGAGCACATCCTTGAAGCGCAGGTGGTTTGCAACGAGCGCCACGACCTGTGCGGTATCCTCGTTCGAGAAGCGCAGCCGGTGGCAAATCTCCTCGGCCATGCGCGCGCCGACCTCGACATGCTCATCGAAACGGATGCGGCCGTTTGGGCCCGACGGGGGCTTGAACGTAGGCGGCTTTCCGACATCGTGTAGGAGAACGCCCCAAGCGAGTGTCGGCGAGAAATTGGGCTGCAGTTTCCCGATCATGAGAAGCGTATGGGTCCAGACATCTCCTTCGGGGTGAAATTGTGGCGGCTGCTGGACGCCTTTCATCTGTGCAATTTCCGGAAGAAGCTCGGGCAGCAGCCGCGTTGCATCGAGAAGCTCGAAACCGCGCCGCGCCTCGCCTTCGATAAGCAACTTGGTCAGTTCGTCGCGAATCCGCTCCCGGGAGACTTGGTGGATTTCGGGTGCCAGCCCGACGATGGCGGCAAAGGTGGCCTCTTCGATCGCGTAGCGAAATCGCGCCGCGAATCGAACGGCGCGCACCATACGTAGCTTATCCTCGCGAAAACGATCTTCGGCGTTGCCGATGGCGCGGATGATGCCGGCGCGGAGATCGCTGCGCCCACCAACGAAGTCGAGGATTTCGTTGGTTTCGGGATCGAGGAGCAGCGCGTTGATCGTGAAATCGCGACGCTTCGCATCTTCTTGCGGCGATTTCGCGTAGACGATGCGATCGGGATGGCGGCCGTCGGAGTAGCCGATATCCGAGCGAAAGGTCGCGACTTCCACCTGTAGGGAATCGCCGGACGGTGAATCTTCCGTGACGACAACGACCCCGAATTGCGCACCCACAGCGAGGCTGCGCGGAAAGAGCTGCTGAACGCGTTCCGGGGTCGCGTCCGTCGCCACGTCGTAGTCGGCGGGCTCGCGTTCGAGCAGAATGTCGCGGACACATCCGCCGACGAAGTAGGCCTGGTGGCCGGCGTCTCGCAGAACGCGGCAAACACGTTCCGCGAGGGCGCGCGCGTCGCTCATTGTGGCCGCTCGTCGCGACGCTCTCGCTTTCCGAGCGAGCCGCCGAGCTGCAGTTTCGAGAAGCCGAACTTGTCGCGCAGACGATCGGCGGTTCGCGCGAGGCGTTCGAGCTTTTCGAGGCGCTCCGGATCGAGCAGTTCGAGTTGTCCCGGCCCGGTCGAGAAGGAAGAGAGCGCGACGCCGACCAGGCGCAACATCGCTTTGCCGTTCCACGAACGCGCGAAAAGTTCGCCGATCGCTTTCAGGAACACGGCATCCAGATCGGAAGGTTCCGCAAGCGTCTGGCTGCGCGTGATGGTCCTGAAATCAGCGAATCGCAAGGTGAGCGTGACGGTGCGAGCGTGAAGCCCGGTGTCGCGCAGCCGTTTCGACGCTTTCTCGCAGAGATGACTGAGCGTCGCACGCAGGAGTTCGCGGTCGTTCGTGTCTTCGCCAAACGTCTGGTTGTGCGAAAGCGATTTCGCCTCCGCGTCAATGAAGAATTCGTACGAATCGATTCCACGCGCCTTGCGATACAGAGCCGTCCCCCAGCGCCCGAAAATTCCCTCCAGGCTCTCGAGCGAAACAGCCTGCAGCTGCGCGAGGGTTTCGATACCGATATTCCTGAGCGCCGCTTCGGTCACCTTGCCGATCCCGGGAATTCTCCGCACGGCAAGCGGCGCGAGGAATGCCTCCTCGCTGCCGGCCGGGACCCAAACGAGTCCTCGGGGTTTCGCCTGCTCGCTGGCCACCTTTGCGACGAGGCGCGTGGCGCCGAGCCCGCCGGAGCAGGGAAGCCCTGTCGTCGAAGTGATCTCGCGAAGCAGTTCATGCGCCGCGCGGAAAGCAGGTCCGTGCAGCCGCTCGGTGCCCGTGAGGTTGATGTACGCCTCATCGATGGACGCCATTTCGACGATCGGCGAATACTTCCGAAGAATGCCAGCCACGCGGTCGCTCCACTGGCCGTACAGTTCGTGGTGGCCGCCGAGAAAAACGGCGTGCGGGCAAAGTTTTGCCGCGGTCCGCAGAGGCATCGCCGAGTGGACGCCAAAGCGCCGCGCCTCGTAGCTCGCTGACGTCACGACGCCGCGCTGATCGCGCTGTCCGCCGACGACAACGGCCAATCCCTTGAGATCGGGCCGCGCCACTAGCTCGACGGAAACGAAGAACGCGTCCATATCCACGTGGAGAATCGCCGCGGCAGTATCGGGCGTGGAGGCTGCGACGGGAAGCGCATCGTGCTTGGCGCGAAAGTGAGCCAGATTCGGCATGTCGCTCTTCGAATGACGCTAGCAGAAGGGCGGCGGATTGCAAGAACGAGGTGCGGTCGCCGCCTCGCCGAATCGCATCGGCGGAGGCGCGGCGAATCAAATCCGCTCGGCGGCGAGCACGCGCGGAATCCCGGCGAGATCGTTGGTGACGCAAATATTCGCCCAACCCGCGTCGGCGGCGAAAATCGCGCGCACCGATTCCGCCGCCCCGTGCCCAAGTTCGAGCACAAGATTTCCGCCCGGCCGAAGCAGCGCGCGGGCCTGCTCGATCAGGCGCCTATACATTTCGATGCCGGTCGGGCCCCCGAAGAGCGCCGCCTCCGGCTCGTGTTCGCGCACTTCGCGCTCTAGGGACGCGGCGTCGTTTCGCGCGACGTACGGAGGGTTGCTCACAATCAAGTCGAAGAGCTTTGGCGAACGTGCAGGGACGAGCGGCGAGAGAGAAAGCCCCTCAAGCAGGTTCGTTTCGACGAAATGGACGCGATCGTCCACGCGGTGCCGCGCACCGTTGCGGCGCGCGACGTGCAGAGCTGCTGCCGAAATGTCCGTTGCAAAGATCTCCGCGTGTGGCAGTTCGTGCGCGAGTGCTATCGCCAGGCAGCCCGAGCCGGTGCCGACATCGGCGATCCGCAGCCGCGGATTCGGAGCGCCTGTTTTCATATCGATCTGGATGCCCGCCGGGCCCAGCCGCTCAAGCGCGACTTCGACCACATGCTCGGTTTCCGGCCGCGGAATCAGCACGGCGGGCGTAACGTCGAACTCGAGCCCCCAGAATTCCTGCTTGCCGGTTAGATATTGCGTCGGCTCACCCGCAGCGCGGCGCGCGAGCAGCGCGAAATATTTTTCCGCCGCCGCCCTATCGATCGCGTCGTCCGCATGCGAGTAAAGCCACACGCGATCGCGATCGAGCGCCTGGATCAGCAAAAGCTCCGCCACCAGCGTGTACGATGGCACGTGCGCCGCGCGCAGCCGCGTGATTCCTTCCTTGAGGGTCGTGCGGACGTCGAGCGCGATCAAGTCAGAATCGCGCGGTTCGGCCATACTGCTCACGCTTCGACGAGTTCCTGCTTCAGCCGTTCGGATTCGAAATGCGTGACGAGCGCGTCGATCAGCGGCCCGAGCTTGCCGTCCATCACTTCGGTGAGCTGGTGGAGCGTGAAATTGATGCGATGGTCGGTCACGCGATTCTGCGGGAAATTATAGGTGCGAATTTTTTCGGAGCGGTCGCCAGTCTTGATTTGGCCGCGGCGCTCGGCAGCGATGGCTTCGTGCTGCTTCGACTGCTCCAGCTCGTAGAGCCGCGCGCGCAGCACCCGCATGGCCTTCGCGCGATTCTTGATCTGCGACTTTTCGTCCTGTTGCGAGACGACGAGCCCGCTGGGAATGTGCGTGATGCGAACCGCCGAATACGTCGTGTTCACCGATTGCCCGCCTGGGCCCGACGAGCAGAATGTATCGATCCGTAGATCCTTCGCCTCGATCTTGATGTCGATGTCGTCCGCTTCGGGCAGCACGGCGACCGTCGCCGCGGACGTATGAATGCGTCCCTGCTGCTCGGTGGCCGGCACCCGCTGCACCCGGTGCACGCCACTTTCGTATTTCAGCTTCGAATAAACACTGCGGCCCTGAATCGCAGCCACAATTTCCTTGACGCCGCCAACCGACGAAGGCGAGCTTTCGAGAATCTCGACCTTCCACCCCTGCGTTTCGGCGTATCGCGAATACATCCGGAAAAGCTCGGCGGCAAAAAGAGAGGCCTCGTCGCCGCCCGTCCCCGCGCGAATTTCAACGATCACGTTTTTTTCGTCGTTCGGGTCCTTGGGCACGAGCAGCAGCCTCAGCTCGCGCTCGACGATTTCGCGACGCCCCTCGAGATCGCGCAATTCGTCGTGCGCCATCTGCCGCATCTCCGGGTCGTCGGATTCGGCGATGAGCTGCTTCGCACCCTTGTAGCCCTTTTCAAGTTCTTTCCACTCGCGGTACTTTGCCACGATCTCGCCCAGTTCCGAGTGCGTTTTCGCGAGCTTCTGGTAGCGCGCCGAGTCGTCGTGCACCTCGGGTGAAGAGAGCTCGCGCGTCATTTCTTCGTAGCGCGACTCGATCTGGTCGAGTTTTTCAAACAGCGTCAAGTTTGCCATCGTCATGCACCAGAAATCACAAAGTTAGAAAAGATGAAATTGGTAAGAGCAGAGAAACACGGTCGAACGGCGCTCCACGGGGGAGCGGGGCGGCAAGCGCTAATAGAAGGCGGCAAACATCGTAGACAACGGCAAGTATAATCCCCAGGCGCTCCCCGGTCAAATTCGGCCGCGCCCGCCAGGTTAACCTGGGCAACACGAACGGTGCTCGGCCGCCACCGTCGCCTGTACGCAGCACCGCTGCCCGGGGGCATCATGTAGATACAATGTCGATACGAGGAGGGGAGCCCGATGAGGACGGTGGTCAAGAAATGGGGAAACAGCGCTTCGGTGCGCATTCCTGCCGCAGTCATGCAGGCGGCGCGCTTGAATCTGGATGACGCTGTGGATGTTCGCGAGGAATCCGGCCGGATTATCATCGAGCCGGAGAGGCGCAGAGAGTACGACCTCGACGATCTTGTGAAGGCGATTACCCCCGAACATCTGCATGAGGAAGTCGATTTCGGCGGGCCTGTCGGCAAGGAGGCATGGTAGTGGCGCGTTCCTACGTCCCCGATGCCGGCGACATCGTGTCGATCCGTTTCGATCCTCAGGCGGGACACGAACAGGCCGGGCATCGGCCAGCCGTCGTGTTGAGCCCTGCCACCTACAACGCGAAAACGAGCCTGATGCTTTGCTGCCCGATGACGACGCGATCAAGAATTATCCTTTCGAGGTCCTGGTTGCTGGTGCGAGTGCCAGTGCTGTCCTAGCGGACCAGATCAAGAGCCTCGATTGGCGGAAGAGACGCGCCAGACGCAAAGGGTCGATATCGGCGCTTGAGCTGGCGGAAGTGCGTGCCAAGCTTCACGCGCTGATAGGCTGACGTTCATCGAACGGCTTTCTCGTTACCCGAGATGTGCAAGCCAAACGATTTGAACGATCTGAGACTGAGTGATAGGCTGACTATCGGTTACTCACGGCTCCTGTGACGGCCCCTTCCACGCGTTCAATCTCGGCAAGGCCCAGAAACGCGGCGATGGTCGAATGAGCGCTACGGGAACAAGACTCGATCGCACGGCTGCGGTTTCCGCGCAGACACTCGTGGTTGTGCGGCAAATCCTCGGCGAGCTCGGTTCGCCGCGCGGGATCGAGGAATTGGCGGCGCGCGGGCCGGCGGCGCATCTCGAACGCGAACTCGGTCTCGGCAGCCTCGAACGCGTCGAACTCATGCTGCGCCTTGGCGACGCTTGCGGCGTGCGATTGCCCGACCGCGTGGTCGCCGATGCTGAGACAGTTCAGGATCTGGTCGATGCCCTGCTCCACGCCGGGTTGAACGGGGAGTCCGAGGCAGATGCGCATCGCGCAAGCGCGCGCGCGCCCGCCACGCTTGCTGTCAAACCAGCCTCCTCCGTGGCGGTCGATTCCGAACATCACGCGGACCTCGAACGCCGGATTCGCGCCGCCGAAACGCTCACGGAAGTTTTGCGGCTCAGAGGACTGGCTGAGCCCGATCGCGCGCACATCCAGCTCTACGAAGAAGACGAGCAGTTGCGCCCGATCACATTCGGCCAGCTTTACGGGCGCGCCTCGCTGGTCGCCAATGAACTGCGCCGGTGCGGCCTCGAGCCCGGGCAGACGGTCGCGATCATGCTGCCCACCTGCGCTGAATTCTTCTACACGTTCTCCGGAATCCTTCTTGCGGGCGGAATTCCCGTGCCGATCTATCCTCCCCTGCGCGCGGACCGCATCGGCGAGTACGCCACGCGGCAGGCCAACATCCTTCGAAATGCTGAGTCTCGATTTCTGTTCACGTTCCGGCAGGCCGAGGGGCTGGCGCGACTGTTGCAGCCTCGCGTGCCAACGCTCAAAGGAGTCTTGAACGCGCAGCGATTTGCACCCGAGCCGGCGCCCGAAGCGTTGCGCTCAAGCGGCTGGCGTCCCGTGGAATATTTTTCGCACCAGGCGCGCGGCGAAGATATCGCGTTCTTGCAATACACGTCGGGCTCGACCGGCGATCCCAAGGGCGTGACGCTGACGCACGCGAACCTGCTCGCGAATATCCGATCGATTGTCGAAGGGCTCGGAATCAGGCCGGAGGACGTGGCCGTCAGCTGGCTCCCGCTCTATCACGACATGGGATTGATCGGTGCATGGTTCACCACGCTTTTCTCGGGCAACCCCGTCGTGATCATGTCGCCGCTCGCGTTTCTGAGCAGGCCGGAGCGCTGGCTGCGGGCGATTCACCGTCATGGCGGAACCGTGAGCCCTGCGCCGAATTTTGCCTACGAATTGTGCGCGCGAAAGATTGCCGATAAAGATCTCGAGGGGCTCGATCTCAGCTCGTGGCGCGGTGCGCTCAATGGTGCTGAGCCGGTGCAACCCGGCACGCTCGATCGATTTGCTGCGCGCTTCGCTCCCTACGGTTTTCGCCGCGAAGCGTTTCTTCCCGTATATGGGCTGGCTGAGGCGTCGCTTGCCGTGTCGGCTCCCCGAATGGGATTCGGGCACACCGTCGATCGCATTGAACGCACGGTTTTCGAGAGGGAGGGAAAGGCAATTCCGGTCGCGTCCAGCGGCGCCGCGGCGCTCGAATTCGTCGGCGCCGGAAGGCCGCTGCCGAACGTCGAAGTGCGGGTCGTCACGGACGAAGGGCGCGATGCGGGCGAGCGAACCGAGGGGCGGCTTTGGTTCCGCAGCCCGTCGGCGACGAGCGGCTATTACCGGAATGCAGCGGCCACAGCCGCGGTGATGCGCGGAGAAGGATGGCTTGATTCGGGCGACCGCGCCTATTTGGCGAACGGCGAGCTCTTCATCACGGGCCGCGCGAAGGACGTCATCATCAAAGCAGGACGCAACCTCTATCCGCAGGAGGTGGAGGAGATTGCCGGGCATGTGCCCGGCGTGCGTACGGGATGCGTGGCTGCCTTCGGTGCGCCTGACGCCCGGACCGGAACGGAGCGGCTTGTCGTCGCGGCGGAAATTCGAAACATGGCGGACGCCAAGCGGATCGTCGCGGATATCACACGCGAAGTGGATCAAGCGATGGGCGCGCCGCCGGATTTAGTGGAACTCCTGCCGCCGCATTCGATCCCCAAGACATCGAGCGGGAAATTGCGTCGCAGCGAAACGCGAACGCTTTTCCTCGATGGGAAATTGGGGAAAAAGACGGCGCCGCCCTGGATGCAGATCGCGAAACTCGGAGTGCGAGGCGCTGCTCCGAGAGCCTGGTCGCTGGTCAGGCGTACCGCAACAAAAGGGATCGAGCTTCTATACGCCGCCTACGTCCTGGCAACTTTTGGCATCGGCTTGGCCGTCCTGTGGCTTGCGGTCGCAGTTACGCCGAACCGCATGCGGGCGGCGCGGCTGGCTCGTCTCGGTGCGCGGCTCATGCTGTACGTCGCCGGAATTCCGGTGCGGATCGAGGGGAGGGAAGTGCTCGCGGAAGCAGCCGGCGCCGGTGCTTGCATCTTCGCGGCGAATCATTCGAGCTATGTTGATGTATTGGTCTCGCTCGCGCTTTTGCCGAGCGGCGTGCGGTTCGCGGCAAAGGGCGAAGTGCTGAAAATGCCCTTGATCGGCTTGATCGTGCGACACACGGGGCAGTTCGCGTTTGACCGCAGCGATCCGCAAGAGCGAATCAAGCTCGCGAATGAAGTGGACGCCGCTCTGCTGCGCGGGGAATCGGTCGCGATTTATCCCGAAGGCACCTTTACGCCATCCGCCGGGATCAGGCCATTTCATCTCGGGGCGTTCAAAGCAGCGGCCGTCACGCAGCGGCCGATCTGCCCCGTGGCCATTCGCGGCGCGCGCCGGATTTTGCGGGACGGAACGCGCTTGCCGAAGCCCGGAAGAATCCACGTAACGTTCGGCCCGCTCGTGAGGCCCACTCCCAATGTGGGCGACGATTGGCGCGAGGTCGTCCGATTGCGCGACGAAACGCGCGCCATCATCGCGCGGAATGCAGGCGAACCCCTCCTTTGAACGAAACGGTTTGCTGGCCGCAGCCTGCCCCAAGACTGGCCCGGCGGCCGGCACTTCCCAAATCTGCCAGGATGATTGAGGTGGCGGAGGTCGCCCACCCCCTCGACGAGGGCTGTTCAGGCGAGGATTCCCGCGACCAGCTCCGCGACGTGCTCGGCAATGGACGGAGCCGAAGTGAGGCCCGGCGACTCGATACCGATCAGCTGCACCACGCGCGGAAACTCGGGATCACGTTCGATGATGAAATCAGCCATCCCCCTTCCGTGTGCGTGCACTGAGGGCGATGAGGGTGGAATAAGCTTGGGCCGGATCCCCGAATAGGCTCGAACGAAATCAGAAGGCTCGATATCCGGCAAGAGGATTTTGGTGCTTCGGGCGAAATCTTCCACCGACAAGCGATCGTTTTCGTAATCGTTCTTGTCCAGAATGTACCGCGCCGTCGGTCCCACCAGCACGTTTCCCCACAATGTTTTCGTCAGGTGCGTACCGAGGCTCAGCCCTTGCGCACGGGGAAGCGGATATACGAGTCCGCGGACCCAATCCTGTTTGGCTCGTACGAGTTCACAATACTCGCCTCGAACCGGATAAATCTTGTGTCGGGCCATGCTTGATCCAAGCATCAGGGCAACTTCATCGGCAAAAAGCCCGGCGCTGTTCACAAGGCAGCGCGTTTCGATTTCTCCTGCGGCGCTCGTCACACGGATTGTGTCGCGCAACGCTTCCAGCCGTT
Organism: uncultured Acidobacteriota bacterium; assembly: GCA_963836125.1. GTDB lineage: Bacteria > Acidobacteriota > Terriglobia > Acidiferrales > UBA7541 > Palsa-295. The sequence goes on along the minus strand of CAWIIK010000008.1, from coordinate 212,027 downwards.
CGACTTTGGCGTGGTTGAGAATGTAGGCGCCGCCGGCCGCCGCAAGGCGCGCGTAGGTCTTGACGAAATCCTCGCTCGAAAGGATGCCGGTCGAGCGAACTTCCAACGCACAGAAGCCTTCCACGTGGGGCTCGCGGGCGCGAATTGCGGCGCGGTCGATGATGCGAAGCCCCTCGACACCATTGGCGCGGCCGTTTTCCATGAGCGCGGTAAGGTCCTCCACTTCCTCCTGAGATGAGGCCACCACGATTTTCCCGATTTTGTGATGGGGAACGTGGTGCGCCGTGCAGAACTCGTACGTCAGCTGATTTCCGCGGACGCAATGGCGCGCTTTGAGCGAGCCGGGCGGATAGTAGATGCCGGAATGGATCACACCGCTGTTGCGCGTGCTCGTCAGCATCCCGACCTTGGGCAGCGCTTCGAGCACGAACACGTCGTCCCAGCGCGCCGAAAGCGCGTGAGCGATCGCACAGCCTACGATCCCGCCGCCGATGATGACTATGTTTGCCTGATCGATGGCTGGACTCCCGTGTGAACCGATGGGATTGGGTGTCGTTGTTCCGAGACGTTGACGCTGATCAAGGGCTTGTTTCCTGCTCGCGGATCGCGGAATTCACGCGCTCGCGCCGTTTGTCGGACTTCTCGAGCCACAAAAACACGGGAAAGAGAATGAGCAATGCCATGAAGAAAAAGACAAACCCCCCTTCACGGTGAAGCCTCCCGGCCAGAAAACTAGGATCCACGTAAATACTGAGCAACGTCAACGTGGCGATTCGTATCCCATTCTTGATGACCGACACGGGAAGGCTCAAGAGCACGAACAGGAGCATTTTCCAGCCCGTTCGAAGATACAAGTGAGCGGCAAGCAGGCAGGTAATGAAAAGCGCCATGCTGGAACGAATGCTGCTGCATTCTTTCGCCACTTCAATCGTGACACCAGGAACGGAAAGCAGGAACCCGTGCCGCGAAACAGGAGTTCCCAGCGCCTGGAAAATAAGGTACGCGATTTCGGTCGAGCCTTCCTGCAGCGCGTGAATGATCCGATCCAAAACCGGATCCGGGATTGGAATCATCAGCAGAAGGAACAGAAGCGGAAAGGCTCCCCGTCGTAATGCAACGGATCCGTAGCAAAGCAGAAATCCACCTACCCACACCAGAACCACCGCAAACGTTTCCAGGGATAGGAGCCAGTTCCCGTCTCGTAGAAAGAGACCTCGATTCGCCAGACAATAAAGAATCACGCCGGCCAGCGCCAGCCCGATTCCCGAGATTACGCTCGCTCTGGTGATCGAAAATATAGTCCGTCTTTCCAGATAGAGCAGGGAAAAAGCGATCAAGGGAATGAGGACGATGTGGGAACTGGAGTCATTGTGCAAGGAATATGTCACCAAGGCGTTCAGCGTTTTGTAGAGGGCAAGACTGGAAGCTAAAATAAACGCAAGGAAACTGGCATGCCTCTTCCCGTTCGGGGTGAGTGCTATCGTCGCTACCGTAGACATCAGTTTATCGATCGCCTCAAAGAGAACTATTTTATCTGTTCTTGATTGCCGGCAAGCGAACTTAGCAGCGCGTGTTGCCAAGAGAGTTGCGACGTGCGCCTCTGATCATCGTGATGTGACACCCAGAACTGCGAACCGAGCCAACCCGGAACCTCATTGTGCGGCATTCGCAAGAGCCTACTGGGTGGCACGGGCCTGGGGCCCGTACGAAATACGCCAAACGAGCTTCTGCCCATCGTCTGAGATCAGGAGAGAACCGTCGTCAGCGACCGCAACGCCAACCATGCGCCCGTAGACCCGCGTGCCGGAGGGATCCGGCACAAACCCGGAGAAGAAAGGCCGGGGTGGTCCCGACGGGAGACCATTATGGAAGGGAACAAAGACTACTTGATATCCGCTGCGAATTCGCCGGTTCCAGGAACCGTGCTCGGCGATGAAAGCACCGTTCCAATAGGTCGGAGGGAATTGTTGCTTTTCGTAAAAAGCAAACTGCAGCGGAGCAACATGAGCACCCAGGAGCACGTCGGGAGTGATGGCTTTTGCCACCAAATCGGGCCGGGGCGCCACGCGGTTGTCCACATGTTGACCGAGATACGAGTACGGCCAGCCATAGAAACCGCCCGCAACAACGTGGGTGAAAAAATCGGAGGGAACATCATCACCCAGGTCATCGCGCTCATTGACGGTGACCCAGAGGTTGCGGGTCTCTCGATCGAAGGAAATGCCGACCGCATTCCGCAAGCCGCTTGCGAAGATTCGCATGTTTCCCCCGTTGGGGTCGGCGACCAGAACTGCGGCACGGCGGGGGTCTGACTCAATCGAGATATTGGTTCTTGATCCTACGGAAACAAAGAGTTCCTTGCCGTCAGGACTAAAGGCCAGCGACCGAGTCCAGTGTTGGTTGTAGCCGAGTCCCGGCAGATCGAGGATCGGCTCCGCGTCACTGAGCCTCGTTGAGGTTTTGGGATCGTAGCGGAATCGCACGACCTGGTTTGTGTCGGCAACATAGACATAGTCGTCGTGAAAGGCCATTCCAAAGGGGAGGTTGAAGTGATCGGCAAAGACTTCGCGTGAGCCGGTTGCGCCTGGGGCGAGCGGAGAGTGCAGAACGATCACCTTTCCGGCCGCGGAATCAGCCACAAACACGTCGCCGTTGGGCGCTACCGCCAGCCATCGGGGCTCGTCGAACCCCCTAGCGAGCATGGATACTTTGAATCCCGGCGGTACCTGCGGTTGGAAGTTCGCCGGCAGCGGGACAACGACCGGCCAGTTGTTCGTGCGAAGCAATCTCGCGAGAATGCGTGCTCTATACCCCCGCAGATTGAGCAGAAAGAAAAGGGCGAACAGCAGGGCCACGAGTGCCAGCGACGCAAGGATAATTTTCTGCGACGCATCCCGGAAATGCATCCATCACTCTCCACAACGTCCCTCTTATCTTACCCTCCGGCATGACAACTTTTGAGCTCAGGAATAATATGCCATCGGCAACCAGGCGCGCTGAACGATGAGATTTGGCGGCTATTGCGGAAGACGCCGACGGTGGGCGATCGATTGATGCTCTGTCCTGCTTCCGAGATCGACCACTTTACGGTTCGGGGCTTTCGATTTCCCGTCACGGCCGTAAGGACACGATGTTGGAATTAAGCACATGCCCTAGACCCGGCTTCCTCTGGCCTCTGGGTTCCTGTTATCTTTTAAGTTCGCGGATTTGGCCATGGTTAGGTTCGAAACGCGTCCGGACGGGCAAATCTGGTCCGGGGCAATCCGAAAAATGGCAGTCAAATTGAAAGAAGTCGGATGAAAGAAGGTACGGATGAGCGCGGACCGCAAGCCGGAGTTTTTCGCAGGGAAGGATGCGCATATTGGAATCATTGGGTGCGGTTACGTGGGACTGCCGCTCGCGCTGCGCTTCGCCGACGTGGGCCATAAGGTCACGGGATTCGACCTCGACAAGGCCAAGGTCGACAAGTTGAACGCGGGCCAGTCCTACATCCAGCACATCCCAGGGGACAAAATCCGCGAACACGTTCAAGCAAAGCACTTCGACGCCAGTACCGATTTTTCCCGGCTGAAACAAATGGATGCCGTGCTGATTTGCGTGCCGACGCCGCTTGACGAGCGCCGCGAGCCCGACCTGACGTACGTCGTCGACACGGCGAAGGCGATTGCCCCGAACCTGCAGCGGAACCAGCTGATCGTTCTCGAGAGCACGACGTATCCCGGCACCACCGAAGAACTGGTTCTTCCAATCCTCGAAAAGACCGGTTTGAAATGCCCGATCGCGCGCGGCGCGACAGCCGAGAACATCGCAACCGATTTCTATCTCGCTTTTTCGCCCGAGCGCGAAGACCCCGGCAACAAGCAATATGGCTTGGCTCAGATTCCCAAGGTCGTTGGCGGGATCAATCCCCCGAGCGGGCGCGCGGCAGCCGGTCTATACGCGCTAATTGTTTCGAAGGTGGTTCCGGTCACCTCGACGCGAGCCGCCGAAATGGTGAAGCTGCTCGAGAACATCTTCCGGTGCGTCAACATCGCGCTGGTCAACGAACTGAAGCAGCTCTGCCTCCGTATGGACCTCGACGTTTGGGAAGTGATCGATAGCGCCGCGACCAAGCCGTTCGGCTTCATGCCTTTCTATCCGGGGCCGGGGTTGGGCGGGCACTGCATTCCCGTCGATCCTTACTATTTATCGTGGAAGGCGCGTGAATATGATTTCGCCACGCGCTTTATCGAATTGGCCGGCGAGATCAACACGGAGATGCCCTACCACGTCGTCAACGCCGTTGCAGGCGCACTGAACGACCGCCAGAAGAGCATCAAGGGCTCGAAAATCCTGCTTCTGGGAGTGGCATACAAGAAAGACGTCGACGATCTCCGCGAATCACCGTCCCTGAAGCTCCTTGAGCTTCTCACCGCGCGCGGCGCCGCGATCGACTACAACGATCCCTATTTCCCGGCACTGCATAAGATGCGCCACTACGACTTCTCGGACAAACGTTCGGTCGAACTGACACCCGCACGCCTAGGTGCGTACGACTGCGTCCTAATCGCCACGGACCATTCAAGCTACGACTACGACGCGATCGTCAAGCATGCCAAGCTCGTGGTGGACACCCGGAATGCCACGCGCCGCGTGAAAGAGGCACACGAAAAAGTCGTGCACTGCTAAGCAGCAGCACCTCCTCCCGGCTTCGGGCTAACTCGCTTGCGACCGCCTTCCAGTCGGAGTCTCTGCGCGACCGAGCGTTGTCGCTGTGACCGCCGAACGTTACCGGAAGTGGAACGCGGGAACCTTTTGGTCCGCGCCGGACCCAAGATCCCCCCGTTGATAACCCTACCGATAACATGCGACGGCACCTCACGTGACGGATTAAGTTCCAAGTCTGTCAGTACTGCTAGTAGGCGTTTTCCGTATTTGTATGGTTGAGAACGCGCTCGCGTAGTAGTAAAGTCTGTCCCACCAAATTTGCGTTGGTCCGAAGTCCTAGCTATAAGGCAGATTCTTGTTTGAGCCTTCGTGTAGTTACTAGTTTGTTTATCCACAGGGAGCGCCTTCAACATGGCATTTCGCAATCGACTGACCTTCCGTACTCTCCTTGGCGCCCTTTCCTTTCTTGGCGCTGTTGCGATCATGCTCCAAGGCTGCGCTGGCGTCACCCATGAAGCTGGTTCGTCTGATGCAAGGATAGCGGGCCTGAGTGTGACATCGGGGCCTGTGGGGACTTCGGTGACGATCACAGGTACGAACTTCGGAGCGACGCAGGGGACGAGCACGGTAACGTTCAACGGGACGGCAGGAGTACCGACGAGCTGGAGTGCGACGGTGATCGTAGTGCCGGTGCCGAGCGGAGCGACGACGGGGAATGTGGTGGTGACGGTAGGGGGAGTGGCGAGCAACGGGGTGATGTTCACGGTGACGACGACGGCACCGAAGCATCGGGAGCCTGAGTGTGACGTCGGGCCCTGTGGGGACATCGGTGACGATCACAGGTACGAACTTCGGAGCGACGCAGGGGACGAGCACGGTAAAGTTCAATGGGACGGCAGGAGTGCCGACGAGCTGGAGTGCGACGGTGATCGTAGTGCCGGTGCCGAGCGGAGCGACGACGGGGAACGTGGTGGTGACGGTAGGAGGGGTGGCGAGCAACGGGGTGATGTTCACACTGACGACGGCGGCACCGAACATCGGGAGCCTGAGCGTGACGTCGGGGCCTGTGGGGACATCGGTGACGATCACAGGTACAAACTTCGGAGCGACGCAGGGGACGAGCACGGTAAAGTTCAACGGGACGGCAGGGGTGCCGACGAGCTGGAGTGCGACGGTGATCGTAGTGCCGGTGCCGAGCGGAGCGACGACGGGGAATGTGGTGGTGACGGTAGGAGGGGTGGCGAGCAACGGGGTGATGTTCACACTGACGACGGCGGCACCAAGCATCGGGAGCCTGAGTGTGACATCGGGCCCTGTGGGGACGTCGGTAACGATTACGGGCACGAACTTCGGAGCGACGCAGGGGACGAGCACGGTGACGTTCAATGGGACGGCAGGAGTGCCGACGAGCTGGAGTGCGACGGTGATCGTAGTGCCGGTGCCGAGCGGAGCGACGACGGGGAATGTGGTGGTGACGGTAGGAGGGGTGGCGAGCAACGGGGTGATGTTCACACTGACGACGGCGGCACCAAGCATCGGGAGCCTGAGTGTGACATCGGGCCCTGTGGGGACTTCGGTAACGATTACGGGCACGAACTTCGGAGCGACGCAGGGGACGAGCACGGTGACGTTCAATGGGACGGCAGGAGTGCCGACGAGCTGGAGTGCGACGGTGATCGTAGTGCCGGTGCCGAGCGGAGCGACGACGGGGAATGTGGTGGTGACGGTAGGAGGGGTGGCGAGCAACGGGGTGATGTTCACGGTGACGACGACGGCACCGAACATCGGGAGCCTGAGCGTGACGTCGGGGCCTGTGGGGACATCGGTGACGATCACAGGTACGAACTTCGGAGCGACGCAGGGGACGAGCACGGTAAAGTTCAACGGGACGGCAGGAGTGCCGACGAGCTGGAGTGCGACGGTGATCGTAGTGCCGGTGCCGAGCGGAGCGACGACGGGGAACGTGGTGGTGACGGTAGGGGGAGTGGCGAGCAACGGGGTGATGTTCACGGTGACGACGACGGCACCGAAGCATCGGGAGCCTGAGTGTGACGTCGGGGCCTGTGGGGACTTCGGTGACGATCACAGGCACGAACTTCGGAGCGACGCAGGGGACGAGCACGGTGACGTTCAATGGGACGGCAGGGGTGCCGACGAGCTGGAGTGCGACGGTGATCGTAGTGCCGGTGCCGAGCGGAGCGACGACGGGGAACGTGGTGGTGACGGTAGGAGGGGTGGCGAGCAACGGAGTGATGTTCACGCTGACGACGGCGGCACCAAGCATCGGGAGCCTGAGTGTGACATCGGGCCCTGTGGGGACGTCGGTAACGATTACGGGCACGAACTTCGGAGCGACGCAGGGGACGAGCACGGTGACGTTCAATGGGACGGCAGGAGTGCCGACGAGCTGGAGTGCGACGGCGATCGCAGTGCCGGTGCCGAGCGGAGCGACGACGGGGAACGTGTTGGTGACGGTAGGAGGGGTGGCGAGCAACGGAGTGACGTTCACACTGACGGCGGCGGCGCCAAACATCGGGAGCCTGAGTGTGACGTCGGGGCCTGTGGGGACTTCGGTGACGATCACAGGTACGAACTTCGGAGCGACGCAGGGGACGAGCACGGTGACGTTCAATGGGACGGCAGGAGTGCCGACGAGCTGGAGTGCGACGGTAATCGTAGTGCCGGTGCCGAGCGGAGCGACGACGGGGAATGTGGTGGTGACGGTAGGAGGGGTGGCGAGCAACGGAGTGACGTTCACACTGACGACGTCTGGATCAATTTCCGTCGCCGTCAGCCCGAATCTTGGCGGAGCCACCATAACCCAGCAGATTCAATTGACAGCGACGGTAACAAATGACGTGGGCGCGGCCGGAGTAAGCTGGTCCGTAAGTGCGGGTGGAACGCTCACCGGGCAGACGACGACGGCGGCCACCTTCAGCGCCGCAACCGCGGGAGTTTATACGGTGACGGCCACGAGCAAAGCTGACGTCACCGAATCGGCTGCGGCGACCATCGGCGTCACCGACCTGAAAGGCGTTTATAGCTATCACAACGACCTTGCCCGCGATGGCGTCAATGCCCAGGAATACGTTCTTACAACTTCCAACGTAAATACCTCGACTTTCGGCAAGCGTTTCTCGTGCACGGTCGACGGGGCCGTCTACGCACAACCTCTCTGGGTGGCGAATTTGACCATCAACGGTGCACAGCACAACGTCGTCTTCGTCGCCACGGAGCACGACAGCCTGTTTGCCTTCGATGCCGACGCAAACCCCTGCGTCCAGCTCTGGAGTGTCAGCCTGATTGACACGAATCACGGTGCGAACTCCGGGGAAACGACGGTGCCCGCCGGCACTTCGGGAAACCTGGTAGGTCAGGGTTATGGTGACATCACGCCCGAGGTGGGAGTAACCGGGACGCCTGTGATCGACCCGTCGACCAACACTCTTTACGTCGTCTCGAAGTCCATGAATTCGGCAGGCACAGCTTTCTATCAACGTCTCCACGCCATCGACATCATCGCGGGCGGCGAGAAATTCGGCGGTCCCGCGAATATCACTTCGTCGATCACGTATCCCGGCACGGGGGACGGCGGTTCGACGGTGAGTTTCAATACCAAAACGGAAAATCAGCGTTCCGGACTCGCGCTCCTGAACGGCGTGGTTTACATTGTGTGGGCTTCTCACGAGGACACCCCGACATACTACGGCTGGGTGGTGGGCTTCAACGCCTCCAATCTGGCCGTGACGAACATTTTGAATGTGTCTCCCAATGTGGGATACGGCGGCATCTGGATGGGCGGCGGCGCGCCCGCGGCCGACGCGAGCAACAATCTCTACCTGATTACGGGCAACGCTCAATTCGACGTGACGAGTGACGGCGATGACTATGGAGATTCCTGCCTTCAGTTGTCGAGTAACTTGACCATCTCTTCGTTTTTCACGCCGTCGGATGAGGCCACCGACGACGCCGACGATCATGACTTTGGGGCGGGTGGTGCTGCGGTGGTTTTGAATCTGACTTCAGGCACGTTGAAACATCTCGTCATTGGTGGCGGCAAGGATGGCACTCTCTATCTTTTGAACGGTGACAGCATGGGGGGGCTGGGCGATTCGAACGCCTGGCAGAACTTCAACATTGGCCACGGGATCTTTTCGACCGGCGCCTTCTGGAACGACAATTACTATATCGCTGGACTCAATGGACCTCTGATCTCGTATTCCTTTAACAGCTCTACAGATCTGTTCAATACTTCCGTTGTGTCTCAGTCTTCGACGACTTATGGGTTCCCAGGCTCCACGCCGTCGGTCTCTTCCACGGGGTCGAGCAATGGAATCGTCTGGGCGTTGAACAGTTCCGCGTATTGTACCAACCAGTCCAAGGCTTGCGGACCGGCCGTCCTTCATGCCTACGATGCCACGACGCTGACTACGGATCTGTGGAACAGTTCGATGGTTGCTGCGGATGCCGCCGGAAACGCGGTGAAGTTCACTGTCCCCACGGTTGCGAACGGCAAAGTGTACGTCGGAACCCGCGGCAACAACATCGGCGGCGCTTATGGCTCGACCAGTGTCTCCGGCGAACTCGATGTGTACGGACTGAAGCCAAACTGATCCATGCCTCGAATGGAGCGCTCGATCCACCGGTACTGGTAGCTCGCTGGCGCGAGACCCGCCGACTCTTGCAGAGATTTCCACAGGTTTCGGCATTGACATTCAGCGGACCTGATAACTATGATACCGGCCCTTTCGACTACCTGTCGAAGCGGGCCTCGGACTTATTGCGTGTGGGCGGTCTCCGAGCGGTTTCGGGCGATGGAGACTCTTTTTGTAATTGCCACTAATCGGTTCTTTCGAGAATCCCTGATTCGCCTCTTCCGCAGCGACAAGGGTTTCCGCGTTACAGGTGCGGCCGATTATTCCCCTCTAATCGGCGATCAAGGATCCCGAATCGATCCCAAGATTGTGGTTCTGCGTCCGGAGTGGAACGACGGGGCGTTGGACGCCTCGCGTGCGATTCATGAGGCTGCGCCGCAGACAAGGATTCTCATGATCGGGATGGAAGACGACCAGGAGATGTTTCTGAAAGCGGTGCGAGCCGGTGCGGAGGGCTATCTGCTGAAGGATGCGTCCGCAAAACAGATTGTGGCAGCTGCGCGCCGCCTTGCGCGAAACAGTGTCGTCTGTCCACCTCATTTGGAGCGGGCGCTCTTTAACCTGATCGCCAACGGGTACAGTTTGAACTCGACCCGCCCGCAATGCGCCTATGAACTGACACCTCGCGAGCATCAACTCACACCGCTAGTTGCGCGAGGGCTGGCGAACAAGGAAATCGCCGGGCGCCTAAATCTCTCGGTGCAGACAGTGAAAAACCACGTACACAGCATCCTGCAAAAGACGCAGTCGAAAAATCGCGCCATGCTCGCGCAGCTTGTTGAAGGCCGAATGGCGGCCAACGGCCCGGTAGAGAAACTGGCGTCCCGCCTCTCCGCGTCTTCCTGATTCTGGCCAAGCTCAGGAACGGCGCGTCCCACATTTCCCGCACCCATCCCTTCTCCCCAATATGCGGATAGAGAACGGCGTAGTACCGAGAGCTAGTACGCCGTCGCCGTGAGGTCCAATACCAGGTCTGTACGAATCTTCGAAGAAGTACCGGATCAGAATTGGACCCCGGTGGGCCTTGTGTGTCCGTCCCGGATTTCTCAAGAATGCAATTGCGAGAGCGATGCGTTGGAACAAGAAAAGATCCGCGTCTTGATTGCGAACTCCACCAGGATCTGGCGCGACATGCTCTACGACACGATTCGAGAAGAGCCGGACATCGAAGTCGTCGGGGATGTGAGTGACGAAGATGCGATTGGGCCCGTGACCGAACGCACGAATCCGGATTGTTTGATCGTCCCTCTTGAAGAGCCGGGCGCTATGCCCGTTTGCACTGAGATTCTCGCAAAGAGACCCCACGTGAGGATTGTCGCCATCGGAGAGGGAGCTGACGTCATTGCAATCTACTGGCGATCGGAAGAAGGGAATGTTCGATGCACATACACGAGAGCGTCGCGAGAAGCCATTCTGCGCGCTCTACACTTTGCCACGTCTTGAAGCGTTACGAGACGCGGTGCGGGTCGGTGGTTCCAGGACAACGGGAAATTTCGCGGAGGGACCCATGAGAGAAACAAGGGCAGTTGGAAAGGGTTTGATCGGAGTGATCTGCTCGCTGCTAATGGTCTTGCAGCCTGTTTGGGGGGCGCAAGTTCCCTCGGCCGCTGGAGCGGTGGCAAGCAGTGGACAAATCCCGGTAAACGGCGCGCCCGGTCCAACACGTGTCGGTCCGATGCTCGTGGCGCTCCTGCTTCCCTCACATTCCGAAGGGAGTCATAACTCGGAATTGATCGCGGTGGCGAATCTAACGGGCACGGCCGAGAGAAACGGCCGCCCACTTCTCAACGGAAGCATCGTGTCGAGCGGTGATTTCCTGAGCACTGATAGCGATTCGGCGCTGCAGTTGACCTCAGCTCCGGAGGAGAGACTTTGGCTGGGTCCCAATACCAGCGCCAAATTGACCAAGGATGGAGAAAACGTGGCAGTGGCGCTGGAACGAGGAGCGCTTGGTTTCCAGACTCGAGGCCACATCGAAGTGACTTTTGAAGAGCACGACGGCTTGGCGATTCGAAGCCGCTCTAACTCGCTGGTCCTGGCTCAACTCAGCTTCGTAAATAACCAGGAAGCTCAGGTGCGGCTCGAGGAAGGGTCCCTGGAACTCGTGCAAGGCAGCCAGTCCGTACTGTTGCAACCCGAACAATCACGGTTGATTTCTGTCGCTGACGCGGGCTTGCCCGCCGAGCCAAAGACGATGAAGGATTCAGGCGCGCCAGGATCCCCCGCTCAATCGAACACGGGATCGATCAAGGGCACGGTAGTCAGTCCAAAGCTATTCGTGGTAGCGGGCGCCAACGTAACCTTGACAAACGCCTCCGGGACCACGCTTACAACCGTTACCAATCAGCAGGGGAACTTCACTTTCAATGACGTGCCTGCTGGTACGTACACTCTGAGCGTCACCCATGCAGGATTCCCGAGCTACGAAACCCCAAACGTGTTGGTGAGCATGGGGAAAGAATCTTCCGTCTACGTTCAGTTCGCAGGAGGGGGAGGAGGCGGCGGCAATAAACACACGGGCCTCATCATCGGGGTAGTTGCTGGAGTGGGGGCCGCGGCTGGAATCGGCGTGGCGCTGGCGTCGAGCAAGAAGAGCACATCAGTTAGCCCGTCGGAATAGCAAGCCGAAGTTTGGGCCGCGGACCACACTGGCAATCGCAGCATTAGAGGACATGACGCTTTGCTTGTATGGCCAAGCATGAGGCCGTGAGCTAGGGGGATGCCATCAGAGATATAGCGCAAAAGAGTCGTGGCCGGATACGGGCACTCATGATTCTCGCGACTCTAGGACTGGCGATGCCGTTAGGCGCCCAACAGGGTGCAACTTCGAGCTCCGGGCCTTCGGCGGTGGATGCTGCGTCATTCCGCGGAGAACCTTCCCAAGAATACAATCAGAGAACCGCGCAACTGCTCCGAAATGCTGACGGTCCCGCCGCGACTTCCTTGCTTGGCGATTATCAAATTGGGCCAGAAGACTTGCTGGAAATTTCCGTTCTAGAGGCGCCCGATCTGAGTCGCACGGTCCGCGTTTCTGACGACGGGGCAATCTCTCTTCCGCTGCTCGGTTCGATCCAGGTCGCCGGCTTGAGCACGAGGGAAACGGAAGCCGTTCTCGAGAATCTCCTTCGACGGACGTACATGAAAGACCCGCAAGTAAGCGTCTTTGTACAAGAGATGAGGAGTCATCCCGTTTCTGTCTTTGGAGCCGTGGAGAAGCCGGGAGTCTACCAAATCCGCGATGCGAAAACGCTGATCGAAGTTCTGTCGATGGCCCAAGGCTTGGCTGATGACGCCGGCGACAGCGTCATCGTCGTGCGGCACGGCGGCGACTCAGGTGATCCCGCCGGCGCGGCTTTGCTCAGCTCCCAGTCCACGGTGGCGGCCAACTCTCCTTCAGGGGCCGCGTCGTCTGCGACGGATCGAACTGGCCAGGCAACTGACAGGGCTTCCGGCACCGAGAGCATCACCATCAACCTGAAGGACCTGCTCGACTCGAGTAATCCCAGTTCGAACGTGCTCGTTTATCCAGGTGACGCGGTCAAAGTGACTCGCGCCGGGATCGTCTACGTCGTTGGCGAGGTGCATAAGCCGGGCGGATTCGTGCTTAAAACGAATGAGAACATCTCAGTTTTGCAGGCGATCGCGCTTGCCGAGGGGGTCACATCTACATCAAGCCGCAAACAAGCGCGGATCATCCTCGCCGGTCAAAACAATGGATCGCGCGAGGAAGTCCCGATCAATCTGGACAAAATTCTTGCAGGCAAAGCCCCTGATCCCTTGCTGAAGCCAAACGACATCCTGTTTGTCCCGACGAGTGCCGGCAAGACAGCGTTGCACGGTTTCGCGCAGAGCACGGCAACGGTCGTGGCGACCGTAGGCGGCGCAGCAGTCTATAGGTGGTGACGTGGCAGACGAAAGCAAAATAGAGTTGTTTGAACCGACCCGGCCTAGGCTGGAACGCTTGCGTCCCGAGTTGCTCGAGCCCTACCCAACCGGAGAGGCAGAAGAGGGTCCGAACCTACGAGCCTATTGGCGAATCATCCAAAAGCGCCGCTGGACAATTCTCTCGATCCTTTTGGTCACGTTCACGATTGTGTCGATTGCCACGTGGAGAGAAAAACCCGTCTATCGCGCCAGCACGCTCCTCGAGATAGAGAAAGAGAATCCGAATATTCCGACCGTTCAGGAGCTATTCCAGCTCGAAGACGTCTCTGACAATTATCTGGAAACACAGTACAAGGTGCTGCAGAGCGAAACCTTGGCGCGTCGCGTGATCGATCAATTGCACCTCAGCCAGGTAAAGGAGTTCAATCCTCCCAAGGGCGGGTGGTTACAGTTGAACGCGCATGCTGCTGCGCCCGCTTCGGATTCGCCCGTTGATCCCGACACCGAGCAGACCATGCTGCGTGCGTTTGAGGATCGATTGACCGTCGATCCGGTGCGGCGAAGCCGCCTGGTCGAGGTCAGCTTTGAATCACAAGATGCGAACGTGGCGGCGCAAGCGGTGAATGCTCTCGCATCAAACTACATCGAGGAAAACCTCGAGGGCCGGTGGGATGACGCACAGAAGGCTTCGGAATGGCTGTCGCAACAGTTACAGAGTTTCAAGGCAAAGCTCGAAAAATCAGAAGACGACCTTCAGCAGTATGCAGAAAATAACGGGCTCCTTTTTCTGGAGACGGAGAATGGAGGCACCGAGAACATCGTTGACGAGCGGCTTCGCGAGCTCCAAGACGAGTTGACCAAGGCACAAGCGGAGCGCTACGAGAAAGAGTCCCTCTACCGTCTGACGCAAGCGGGCGACTACGGCTCGATTCCGGGCATCGTGGACAACAAATTGATCCAGGACCTGACAGAACGCATGGCGGACTTGGTCAGGGAACAGGCGTCGCTCACACCGACCTTTACCAGCGACTACCCCAAAATGAAGCAGATTCAGAGTCAGATCGACGATATCCAGAAAATGATGAACCAGGAGCGCAATCGCGCGGCGCAGGGAATCGTCGATGACTACCAGGCTGCAGTCCGCCGAGAAGCATTGGTCCAACAGGCTTTCGACCAGCAGCAACAGCAGGCGAACCTCGTAGCGGGAAGGGCCGTGCAGTACAACATCCTGAAGCGCGAGGTGGACACCAACAAGCAGCTGTACGAAGGCCTGCTTGAGCGCTTGAAGGAGGCGGGAGTCTCAGCCGGGATCAATGCCAGCAATATCCGAGTCGTGGATGCGGCGGTGCCGCCTACGAGGCCCGTAAGTCCTCGACCTGTCCTGAATTTGGGGCTGGCTCTGTTATTAGGTTTGAGCTGCGGCGTCGGCGTTGCCTTCCTGCAGGAACATCTGGATAACACCCTGAAGAATTCGGACGACATCGAACGAATCCTTCGGGTGCCGGCACTCGCTTTGATTCCTGCCCGAGAATCGCTGAATCACAACGGCGCCGGCGTGTATGGGCTGGCGGAGCAAAACCTGCCGCCCTCCAATGGAAACGGGAAGCGTGCTTCCGTGCCAAAGATTTCGGGGAAAGTTTGGATCCGCATCGATGGGGACGGGACCCACTATTCGGCGCTCTCGGAGGCGTTCCGAGGCTTGCGAACGTCGGTGATGCTCTCGGCGGCCGGGCGACCGCCACGGTCCCTAACTTTCGTCAGCGCGGAACCGGGCGAAGGCAAAACCACCGTCGCGAGCAATCTGGCGATTTCGCTGGCACAGCTGGGCAAGCGGACATTGCTTATAGATGGGGATATGCGCCGACCGTGCGTCCACAAGCTTTTTGGGGTTGAAGACCATTCCGACGGGCTGGTTACCT
This sequence comes from uncultured Acidobacteriota bacterium, assembly GCA_963836125.1. Classification (GTDB taxonomy): domain Bacteria; phylum Acidobacteriota; class Terriglobia; order Acidiferrales; family UBA7541; genus Palsa-295. The sequence goes on along the minus strand of CAWIIK010000008.1, from coordinate 196,921 downwards.
ACCTGACGGGAGCGCGGGAATGGCGGCAGCTAGTTCGTCCTACGGGCATGGCAGGGCTCGATTGCCTGGTTTGCGGGCCAGTGCCGCCGAACCCCAGCGAACTGCTTTCCTCCGACCGCATGCAGACGCTCATTCGCGAGGCCATGACGGAATACGAGTTCGTGCTGGTCGACGCGCCTCCGCTGCTGAATGTCGCCGACGGGCGCATCCTCGCCACGCTGGTGGAGGGCGTCATCCTGGTGGTCAAGGGAGGATTCACGCCACGGGAGCTGGCTCTACAGGCGCAACTGCACGTTCGGGACGTGGGCGCCCACCTGCTGGGAGTGGTCCTGAACGACGTGGACGTGCGCCACAACGGCTACTACCAGGGCTATTACAGGTACGGCGGCTACGGCGAGAACAACGGATCGGCCGCGAAGAATTAGAAGATCGCCTAGCCGATCGGTTGAAGGTATGAGTCAAGTTTCTGAATTTGGCTGTAACTAAAAGTTTTCAAGTGGGTTAGGTCACATATCGCCCTGTAAGCGACGGGGCGAAGCCGCGTCAAACCCAAGACAATGACACAAACCTCTATCCTCCCCGAGACACTCACTGTCGAGCAGGCTGAACCCGCGCCGCCATTCTGGTCGGGAGCTCGATTTGAATACTTCGAGCCTCACTGGTACGCGACGTACACCTGCGCGAACCATGAAAAGAGCGTCGCCCGACAACTGGAGCGAAGATCAATGCAGTGCTTCCTCCCGCTCTACGAAAGTGTGCGCCGTTGGAAGGACCGACGAGTGCGGTTGGAACTCCCTCTTTTTCCCGGCTACGTCTTCGTCCAGCTGGCGCTGCGTGACCGGCTGCGAGTGCTCGAAGTTCCCGGTGTCGTCCGGCTTGTCGGTTTTGACGGCCATCCCAGCCCCCTGCCGATCGAGGACATCGAAACGATTCGAACGTGCCTCGGCCGACGCCAATTCATGGCCCCACATCCGTACGTGAGGCGTGGCCAGCGAGTGCGCTTGTCAAGGGGCCCCTTGGAAGGTTTGACGGGCGTCGTGCTGCGGCAAAAAAATCGCACTCGCTTCGTGATTTCTCTCGAACTGCTCATGCGTTCAGTTGCCGTGGAGATCGATAGTGCGGATTTCGATCTGCACGCGGCGCCGCAAACATGACGGCACTACTGCAGGCCTGGATCGTTGCCAAGCATCGGGAGTTTGTCCCCGCAGGGTCGCTTCGTGCTCGCTTCACTCTGGGGGTTATTTGGTCCCTCGCCGGCGCGATAGGCTCCCGTGGTTTCCTATTGGCGGCATCGGTTGTTTGCGCGCGATTTTTGGGGAAAGAGGGATTCGGTGCGCTGGGAATGATCCAGAGCACTGCGGGCATGTTCGGTGTTTTTGCTGGCCTCGGCTTGGGCTTAACCGCGACCAAATATGTGGCTGAATTCCGCCGGCAAGATCCCACGAGGGCTGGCCGAATCTTGGCTCTCTCCGGGTCCACTGCCTTCGTTTCCGGCGGCGCGATTACAGTGCTGCTGATCCTTCTCGCGCCGTATCTCGCGAAACATGTCCTGGCAAGCCCGCAACTAGCGGGCCCACTGGCTGTTGGCTCGGGCCTGGTTTTTTTTGGTGCGGTCAACGGCGCGCAAACGGGAGCACTTGCGGGGTTCGAGGCGTTCAAGACGATCGCTCGCGTGAACGTCTTCGCCGGTGTGGCTTCCTTTCCGCTGATCGCTCTCGGAGTTTGGCGTGGAGGTTTGTCGGGCGCCATTTGGGGATCAGTCGCCGCACTGGCCATCAACTGGGCACTAAACAATCGGGCGCTGCGCCAGGAATGCGAGAGCGCCAAAGTTTCTTATCAGTTTGTGAGCTGCCATCGGGAGCTGAACATCTTGCACCGCTTTAGCCTCCCCGCCTTCCTAGCCTCGATTGTGGTCGGTCCTGCCATTTGGGTCTGCAACGCGTTGCTCGTGCGTGAGCCCCAGGGATACGCGGAGCTCGGCATCTACACGGCTGCCGACAAGTGGCGCCTGCTCATACTATTTGTTCCGACTTCGGTGTTCGCCATGGTCTTGCCAGTGCTCTCGAATCTATACGGCGAAGGCGACGGTGCGGGATTCCGAAGGGTTTTTCGAGCCAATCTGCAGCTGAACGCCACTCTGGCGTTGCTGGCTGCCCTGCTGATCGCGGCTCTTGCCGCTCCCATCATGGCCATTTATGGCAACGCATTTGGCGGAGGGCGCCCCGTCCTGATCGTTCTCGCATTTTCCGCCTTGCCAGAAGCCTTGAATGCCATCCTGGGCCAGCCCTTGATTGCCGCAAATCTCATGTGGTGGCGCTTCGGATTTGATCTGCTGTTGGTTGGTGTTCTGGTGACACTCGCTTGGGTGCTAATTCCGAAGTGGGGCGCCTTGGGTTTGGCCGTTTCCTACGCCCTGGCGTATTCAGTCACGAGCCTCGGCCTTTTCGGTTTCTCCAACAAGGCTCATGGGCTAGCGCTCGCTCACAAATAATATGGAAACCAGCGCCACGTGGAGTCGCGCTTTGCCCAAATTGCAGCGCCGCGCGCAAATGGTCAGAAAACGCCGCAGGACATTTTGGTTCACCGGCTCCCGTGCGTGGTCGTTCATCGCATTTGCCGTCGTCGCAATCGTGTTTTTATCTGTTTCGCTCGAAAACAGATATCCCGGTGCTCTTGTTGGCGCGTTTGTTTTCTTTCTGGTTCAGTTTTTCTTGCCGGCTTGCCGCCCGGTCTCGGGGAAATTGCTCTGCCCGTGGAATTGGGCGTTGTTCGTCTTTTTCTTGCAACTCGTTCTGCTGCCCCTCTCCGTGCTCTTGTTTGGTCCATCTCAAGGCGTTCTGCCTTTCTTGCCGTCCGATCGAGCGATCAACCTAGCGATGCTTATCAGCACCGGCGCCTTTGTCGCATTTTGCGTGACCTACGCCCACTTTGCACACCGCGCAGAAATTTGCCGAGAATCCAGTGCGTCGCAGCAGAGCTCTCGAGTGGCCGCCAGAACTCCGTCTCTTTTCTATATCGCGTCGAATGGGGCCATAGGTCTGGTCGGATTTTTGTTCGCCTTTGGGGCTCTCGACAAGGTGGCCGAGTATTTCTCGGATCCGGCCGGATACCTGAGCGGATTTGCGGACGTGTCAGACAAACTCGGGCTGGTAGCCGGTACCTACTTGCGGCCGTTTCTAGGAATTTGTGTCGTCATGCTGTGGTGCCGCTGGCTCGACCGCCAACGCATTCGCAAGACCAAGGGCCTGAGCAGCGTCGTCACCACTCTCGCGATTTTGGGGGCCTGTTTCTCGAATGCCACATTCAACTACAACCGAGGTTCATTGATTGTTCCACTCGTGGCCATGCTCGCCGTGATCGTGAGCGGCCCAACCCGGGTTCCGCGCAGGACTGTGGTTTCTGCTGGTGCGATCGTGCTCGTCGTCCTCCTTCTGATGCCTTTCTATGGCGCCTATCGAAACAGCAATTTCACGAGTGAAGAGCTATTCAATGACCCGTCAGTTCGCGCTTCTCTGGCCGATAAAGTCGAGCTTACAGAAATGTTTCAAGTTTACGGAGGTGCGCCGCAATACCTCGGGTTTTTCCTGGAAGCCGGCAAATGGGGAGCTAAACCTCAATGGGGAAAGGTTTTCATTTCGTCCGCTTTGGCGCCCGTGCCCATCCTCGGCAAACAATTCAGAGACAATAGTGGAACAGCAATTTACAACCGGCTGATTTACGGCATGCTTAACTCGGAAGACCAGATTGCTCCGTTTCAGGGCGAATCCTTCCTCGATTTTCATATGGCGGGAGTACTTGCTGGATTTTGTCTCCTCGGCTGGATCGCATTCAAGCTTCAAGGCGCCTTCGCACGAGCGAAATCTTTGTTCGAAATCTTCATGTGGCAATACTTCGCCGTTTGGACCTTCTTTCTGATTCTTGGAAGCTTGTCTGTCGTCAGCCAAATCTTCATAGCCTCGTGCTGGCCGTTCTATCTGTTCTTTCTCTATCGGCGCTTGTACCTTCGGCCGAGCCCACGGTCAGCACGTGGTCTTCACGAAACAAGATTGCGCCATTCAGTCGCCAATTAGGGATACAGGCAAAATGATTCGAGCGTGATGCCGGTCGATGCTCAAATGGGGCTGCTAAGTTTCAAGATGGATCAATTCTCTCAGAATGGCGAGGATGGGATCGTTGAGAGAATCTTTCACCTGATAGGCGCCGAGACAAGAACCTGCTGTGAGTTCGGCGCTTGGGACGGCGTACATCTTTCGAACACACGGCGGCTGTTGTTGGAGGGCTGGTCGGGTCTGTTCATCGAAGCTGACCCAAGGCGATTCAAGAAGCTAAAGGGCAATTACTCAAGGAACGCAAAGGTGGGATGCGTCTGCAAATTAGTCGATAACGCCCATGACTTGGAGTCGGCGTTATCTCAGAATGGCTTTCTAGCTGCCTTGGATATTTTGGTGATCGATATCGACGGACTGGATTATTACATCTTGGAAGAATTGAAAATCCGGCCGCGTGTGATCTGTGTGGAGGTTAACGCCGGCCATTCGCCAGAGTCAGACGCGATGCTTCCTCGTCATCTGGCGGCGAAAAATATCGGACAGCCATTGGCCGCTTTCTGCCAATCCAGTGAAGACCTCGGCTATGCTCTGATTGCATTCAACGGCAATGCGTTTTTGTTGCGAAACGACATCACGCATCCCCTCTTACCGGAACTCGACCCGGTTACAGCATATGCAGAATACGTCGAGTCACTCGACAAGGCAGCTCGGCGCTGGATGTATCTCGTCAACAGGGGCCTCGTCCCACCTTATTTTCAATTTCGAAATGATTACTTATCGGCTAGCGAGTTAAATCTGGGTGCTGTTGACCTCAGTATAGCGATTTTTCGATGCATGTTACTGCGCTCGCGGGGCCTACTTCGTAGATGCGCCTAGCTCGGATTCGCGCCTCGACTGCGCAGCTTGGTTTCTCGACAACGTGAAATGCGAATCTTGCACACCGCTTCAACTTATTGTCCGTCGCTCGACGGAGTCGCGGAGGTTGTCCGGAACATTTCCGAGCGCCTTGCGCAAAGAGGCCACGATGTGCATGTGGCCACGACCGCTGTAAATTCCCAGAGTTCGTGCGCTGAGCTGCGTGGAGTTCACGTTCACCGATTTTCGGTCAAAGGCAATCTTGCCCTCGGAATGCGCGGGGAAGTCGAAAAGTACTGTGAATTTGTCCGCTCAGGTGATTGGGGCGTCCTCGTTAACCACTGTTTGCAGACCTGGTCGACGGACGCGATTCTCGATGACTTGAGATCTTACCCCTGGGCGTCCATCCTGTTCACACATGGGCTCTCCGGCTTCGACAATCCAGTGTTCCTAGACTACTACCGCCGGATACCCGAGTACCTAACCAGCTATGCCACTTGGGTTAGTATCACGAACTCCGGAGAGGAAAAGCTCCTCGCGCGAAAAGACAAGGTTGCTCCACCGCAAGTGATCACGAACGGAGTCGATCTGAGTGAATGGTCGCGCCCCACTTTGAATTTGCGGCGAAAATGGGGTATCGGGAACGCTGCGTGGATCGTGAATGTCTCCAACCATAATCCTTTGAAAGGTCACCGGACTGTTTTCCGCCTCCCGAAACACTTGAGCACAACGGGGGCGCGAATCACATTAATCGGTGGCACGTATCCGATGGCGAAATGGGGGCTCGGGGATTTCGGCGTCCGCGGCGGATGCTTCTATATGTGCAGCATGAGAGCGCTAGTCTCTGGAGTGATTGACCTTAGGACGGGAATCCTTCGATCAGAAGTCGTTTCAGCACTTCAAGAAGCCGATATGGTTGTAAGCACGTCTCGTTGGGAAGCCAACTCAGTGGCGCTGCTGGAGAGCATGGCCGCCGGAACACCATGGGTCTCATTCGGCGTGGGCTCAGCGCGCGAGAATGCTGGCGGAGTTGTGGTGCGCGATCTCAGCGAGATGGCAAACGCAATCACAGAGTTGTTGCGAGACCCTGATCGCAGGAAGAGTCTGGGCGAGGCTGGTCGTGCCCAAGTAGTGGCGAGACATGACTGGGATCGTATCGCGGATCAGTACGAACAACTGTACGAGAACGTGGCTGGACAGCGGGTTTAGCCAATGCGAATTCTAAGCGTCGTCCGGCAGCACTATTATGGCAACCCTAATGCCCGCGAGCCACTATCCTTCTTTTTCACAACGCCCTTGCTACAAATGGGACACGACGTGGAGACCTTCGACCACTTCGAGGCTCGTCGGGCATGCGGCAAAGACCACGCGACCGAGCAACTCATCTCGAAAATTCGAGGCGGAGCCTTCGATCTCGTGTTTTACCAGACGTCAGGCGATGAACCAGTAGACACCTCGGCGTTGGCGGATACGGCTGCAGGCACCTGCCTAGCGGCCTGGAACAGCGACGACGACTGGCAGTGGGCGACTACTCGACGGCTCGCCTCCGATTTCAGCTATATGATTACGACCTATCCCCATGTCTATGAGCAACACCGTGCAGAATATCCTAACCTTCTGCTCAGCCAATGGGGATGTCTCGGTCTCTTCAGCAACTTTGACCGAAAGAAAGATATCGATTTTTCATTCGCCGGGGCCGTCTATGCTGCGCGCAGTTCTGACTGCCGCTACCTGCGGCGCCGAGCGGGCCTCAAATGTTTCGGCCGGGGGGCGCGCCTGCAGCGTCTGGGCATACCCTACTTCCGTGGAGCATTCAAGCTGCATTGGCTTGCCGGTAAGCCGCTCCGCTACGAGGGAATCTATAGCGTCTGGAACCGTACACGAGTCTCTTACACGCCCATGACCGGCGGACCGCAAGGCGAAGTACTGTCGATCAAAGCCCGGACGTTCGAAATGGGTCTGTCGGGGACCCTGATGCTGTGTGAGCACAGCCCACACCTCGAACGGTACTACGAGCCCGGCCGGGAGTGCATCACTTTCGAAACTCTCGCGGACTGCGCCGAAAAAGCGCTGTGGTATCTCTCGCACGAATCCGAACGTGCCCGCATTGCTAGGAATTATTACGAACGAACGTTGCGGGAACACATGTGGGGACTTCGTTTCACGGATCTCTTCAGGCAGATGAGGATAACTGAAGGTAAGACAACGGCGAGGAGAGCCGCAGGAGGCGGTAGGTAACATCGAAAATGGTTGAGGATCTTGTTTTCGACGTCGGCATGCACAACGGGGATGACACGGAGAATTATCTTGCTCGAGGATTTCGGGTGGTTGCTGTGGAGGCAAATCCGAGTCTGGTTGAAGCAGGAAAGAAACGATTTTCCAACGCGATAGCCTCGGAACGACTCTTCATTGAGGGTTGTGCGATTTTCAATCGAGAGGGCACAACAAAATTCTGGGTGAATGACGAAAAGGATGATTGGAGTGCTCTTGATCGTGAGCTCGGAGGCCGCGAGGGAATGTCATGCCGTGAGATAGCTGTTCCTTGTGCCCGGCTCTCGACGCTCTTCAAGAAATACGGTGTCCCGTTTTTTCTGAAGAGTGATATCGAGAAGGGCGACCGCTACGGACTCGAGGATCTCAATCCGAATGACCTGCCTCGTTACGTTTCCGTCGAGGCACACGAATTCGGTTATCTGTTGCTGCTTTGGAAGTATGGATATCGCAAGTTCAAGATCGTCGACCAGATGCGGATAAATTCCACATTTCCTTTGTTTTCGAATGAACATTTTCATTCCCGCATGCTCAAGCGCTCCCTTTGGTATGCAGATAGGTTGAAGAGCAAGTTCGGAAAGAATCTGAAGTACAAGCCGGGAAGCTCAGGACCATTCAGGGAAGAGTCGGAAGGCCCATGGCTCCCGTTCGAAGACGTCGCTTATGACTTCCTTCATTATTCCAACGGTTACGGAAAGCGTGGAACTATGAACCCTCTTTCCTGGTTCGATTTTCACGCCAAGTTCGGCTAAAGATTGATGCCGTCTCCGCTCGTTTCGATTGGGCTGCCGGCCTTCAACTGCGAGAAAACGCTTGCGGTTATGATCCGTTCGATCCTGAATCAGACGTACGGCAACTGGGAATTGTTGCTGATCGAAGACGGTTCGAGCGATCGCACTCTGGAGGTGGCGCAGGAATTTTCCGATCCGCGAATTTCCGTGTTCACGGATCGCTCGCACAAGGGTCTTGTGTCTCGCCTGAACCAAGCCGTTGCGATGGGCCGCGGGAAATATTTCGCGCGGATGGACGCCGATGACGTCGCTTATCCCGAGCGCCTCGAGCGTCAAGTTGAATACCAGGAGGAGCATCCGGAAATCGATCTGTTGGGCTGCGGCATGCTCGTTTTCAAGGGCGACGGCGTCGCGGTCGGACAACGTCCCACGCCGGAAACTCACGAAGAAATCTGCCAGCGTCCCTCGGACGGCTTTTACATCGGACATCCCACTTGGATGGGACGAATGGAGTGGTTCCGCGCGCATCCTTACGACGCCAAAGCCATTCGTGCGGAAGACCAAGTGTTACTTCTTCGAAGTTACTCGACCAGCCGTTTTGCCTGCCTTTCCGAAGTACTTTGCGGTTACCGCGAGGAGCGCCTGGACCTCGGCAAAATTCTGTGCGGCAGGTACTCGTTTGCGGCAGCGGTATTCAAGGAATCTTTTGAACACAAAAATTACTTCACTGCGATTGCGGCTGCGCTGCGTCACTTTGGAAAGGCATTTTTGGACATTCTGGCCATCGCAACCGGTTTTAATTACGTCTTCCTGCGGCATCGTGCGCGTCCGCTGGACCCGGCCAGCCTGCAAAACTGGAGCGAGGTTTGGTCTCAGGTGAAAGATGGGCACGCGCTCGAACTTCCCGCCAAAGACTTGGTCCATTTCTAAAAGTACGCAGGTTCGAAGGATTTCGATGAAGCCGGAACCAGTCCGAGTGATCAACATCGTGACGTCGTCATTGACCGTTCGATTTTTGGAGGGTCAGCCTGAATATTTCGAGAGGAAAGGGTTTGAGGTCACCGTGGTGTCGTCGCCGGGCGAGGAGCTCAGCAAAGCGCGACGCGACGGCGTGCGCACTGTCACGGTTCCGATGGCGCGCGAGATTTCTCCCTGGAAAGACTTGATTTCCTTGTGGCGGCTCTGGCGAGCGATCTCGCATCTCCGCCCAACCATCACCAATGTGGCCACTCCCAAAGCGGGTCTCCTGGGCGGCATTGCAGCGTGGGTGTGCCGCATTCCCTGCCGATACTACACAGTGCTCGGGTTGCGGTGCGAAACCACAACAGGGCTAAAGCGCCAGTTGTTGCTTTTGACCGAGCGCATCGCATGTCTCTGTGCGCACCGTGTGGTCTGCGTCAGCGAAAGTCTCCGCCAGAAAGCAATCGAATTCGGGATCGTGGAAGCGGGGCGAACCGTCGTACTTGCCGCTGGCAGTTACGCTGGAGTTGATCCGAAACGATTTGGTTCCGGGGTCGAGGTATCGAGACGTGCTGGCCACCTCCGCCGCGAATTGGGAATCTCGCGGGGAGCGCCGGTCGTGGGTTTCGTGGGGCGGCTGACGAGAGACAAAGGGATCAGCGAACTCGTCGAGGCGTACTTGGAATTGCGCAAGCGCCTGCCGGAATTGAGGTTACTGCTGGTTGGAGATATGGAAGAGGGAGATCCGCTGCCTTCGGAGATTCGCCGCTACGTTAAGACCGAGCCTCGGATCATCCGCACCGGATTCGTGCAAGATCCCGCTGCCTACTACCACCTCATGGATGTGTTGGCGTTCCCAAGTCACCGCGAGGGCTTCGGGAATGTACCGCTCGAAGCCAACGCAGCCGGCAAGCCAGTAGTCGCCGCACGCTCAACCGGGGTCGTGGACTCGGTGATCGATGGTGTTACCGGCATCCTGGTTCCTGCTCGAGACGCCAGGGCGCTCGCCGCGGCTTTGCAATTGGTGCTGGAAGATCAGATTCTGGCAGCCACCCTCGGATCTGCCGGGCGCGAGCGTGTCCTGCGCGAGTTCCAGCAAGAGAGAGTTTGGGACGCCATCACTCAGGAGTACTTGCAGCTCATTCGGGCCAAAGGATTGTTTATTCCAAGCGCCAACCCAGATGCGGTCCCGACGGTAGTGGCGAGCGGTCCAGTTGCCTTCTGATGGAATCCGCTACCAAGCGAATCACGGACGTTCTTCTTTCCGCGAGCGCCCTGTTTATCACCGCTCCATTGATGGCGGCGATCGCTTTGACAATTCGACTGGCAGCGGGTGGTCCCGCGATTTTCCCGCAGACGCGCCCTGGTTACAAAGGCAAGCCGTTCACTCTGCTCAAGTTCCGAACGATGACTGCTGCCCGAGACTCGCGTGGCCTTTTCTTGCCAGATGCGGAAAGACTGACGCCGATTGGGAAGCTCTTGCGGCGACTGAGCATCGATGAACTTCCGCAGCTATGGAATGTCCTGCGAGGCGACATGAGCTTGGTCGGTCCCCGGCCTCTGCTCATGCAATATATGGACCGCTACACCCCGGAACAAGCACACCGGCACGATGCGAAGCCAGGAATTACTGGTTGGGCTCAGGTACACGGCAGAAACGCCATGACCTGGACAGAAAGATTCGATCTCGATCTCTGGTACGTCGACAACTGGAGCCTGGCTCTGGACGCTTGGATCATTCTTCGGACACCGTGGCAAGTCTTAAGGCGGAACGGAATCTCCCACCAGGGGCACGCAACTATGCCGGAATTCTCGATAAGCGAGCGTAACAAAACGTGAGGACGAGACGAGTATTTGTCTACGGCGCCGGTGGACATGGAAAAGTTGTGGCGGACATCCTTATCTCTAAAGGCGATGCCGAATTCGCGGGTTTCGTGGATGACCGAGAAGAGCTGCGAGGCACCAAAGTTCTTGGGCTCCCGGTTTTTGGCGACAGCGAGTGGTTACGCCGGGAAACTGCAAAATCTCGTATTGCCATTGCGCTCGGCGTTGGAGAAAACCGCTGCCGGCAATTGCTGGCCGACCGCTGTTCTCGGTGGCAAATCGACATCCTCACCCTCGTCCATCCGGCTGCGACGGTATCTCGAGCCGCCGAGCTTGGTCGAGGGACAGTTGTCATGGCCGGCGCGGTAATTAACCCTGATGCAAAGGTCGGCGCCGGGGCGATCGTAAACACCGGTGCCGTGGTCGAACACGACGTGGAAGTCGGCGATTATGCTCATCTTGCGCCGAACGCTGCCATGGGTGGAGCCTCGCAGCTAGGAGCGTTCTGTCATTTGGGCCTAGGAGCGGTCGTGCTCGAGTGCATCCGGATCGGACCCCACACGATCGTGGGCGCCGGCGCAGTTGTCGTTAAGAATCTGCCTGGCCACGTGGTGGCGATTGGCGTTCCTGCACAGATCCACCGTCAACTTTGTCAAGCAGGGGAGCTTGTGAAGCAGGCGGTCACCGGAAACGTAGGACCATGATTTCGGTCACAGCCACGAACGACCTGGCAATAGAGGGAGGACGGCCAAGCCGTGAGTTTCCCTTTGCACCATGGCCTTCGTTTGAAGCCGACGAAATCGAGGCTGTGACTTCCGTTCTGAAATCCGCAAAGACTAACTACAGAACCGGCGAGCAAGGACGTCTTTTCGAAAAGGAATTTGCGGCGTCGGTTGGTTGCAAGTATGGAGTAGCTGTCGCCAATGGCACGGTGGCGCTAGAGCTTGCTCTCTACGCCTTGGGAATCGGGCCTGGTGACGAGGTCGTCGTCCCTAGTCGGAGCTTCATTGCGTCGGCGAGTTGCGTGGTTATGCGACGCGCCGTGCCGATCTTTGCGGACGTAGACGCCACGAGCCAGAACCTCACTGCCGATACTATCAGACCTCTACTCACTGTCCGGACAAAAGCGATTGTCGCTGTGCACCTGGCGGGATGGCCGTGCGACATGGATTCAATCGTCGAACTGGCGCGCGAACGCGATATCAAGGTGATCGAAGACTGTGCTCAAGCACATGCGGCGATGTACAAGGGTCGCCCTGTTGGATCGTTGGGGGACGTAGCCGCTTTCTCCTTCTGCCAAGACAAAATTATGACGACCGGCGGAGAGGGAGGAATGCTAACGACCAACGATGATTGGGTATGGCAACGCGGCTGGAGTTTCAGAGACCACGGCACTGGCCACGACGCTGCCTGTAACGGCCACGATTCCTGGGAGTTCCGCTGGATCCACAACTCTTTCGGTACGAATTGGCGCCTCACGGAAATGCAGTCAGCGATCGGCAGGGCTCAACTCCCGAAACTGTCTCGTTGGACAGTGATTCGACGGAGAAATGCGTCCGTCTTGACAGAAAGACTTTCCACATGCCCTGGGTTGCGCGTGACTACACCATCTAACGAGATCGATCACTCCTATTACAAGTATTACGTTTTTGTGCGCCCCGAACGACTCAGAGAAGGATGGGATCGGAGCCGAGTTATGGCCGCCATCAATGCTGAAGGTGTTCCGTGCTTCAGCGGAATTTGCAGTGAGATCTACCTCGAAAAAGCCTTTCCAGAAAGATTGCGCCCGCAGAACCCCAGGGCTGTGGCCAGAGAACTCGGGAAAACGAGTCTGATGTTCCTCGTACATCCGACGCTCTCCGAGAAAGACATGCTGGACACATGTCAAGCGGTTGAAAAAGTAATGCATGAAGCCGCGGAATAGCCAGACGTCACATAAGGATCCTTCGCTGTGGAAATGCGGACCATGGGAAACCTGTTGAGGTCCGGCGACTAAGGCGGACCCCCCTGCATGCTTCGCAATGAGTTGTCTCGTCGCGTCGGACATGCATTCGTGTCGTTTCGAGTCATTTGCCCATGAACCATAGAAAATCTAAACCACTGCGCTCTATCGTCTTGCAGAATCGCACGTGGCTCGTTGCTTGTTTTCAGGCGCTCCTGATTTTCGCTTCACTCGTCCTTGCGTGGTTCCTCCGCTTCGATTTTTCTCTTCCCGACCGCGTGCTATTGTTTTCGGTAGCACCTCTTCTGATTGCAATCCGCCTTGCGGCCATTGGGAAGTTTGGCCTTCTTCGTGGCTGGTGGCGGTATACGGGTGTGAGCGATGCACTCGACATTTTCAAAGCAACTACACTCGGTTCGGTGGTTTTCCTTTTTGCCATGCGTTTTCTTCTCGGTGTTACCGCATTCCCGAGAGCGATCTACGTCCTTGAAGCGGTCTTCAGTATGGGCCTGCTGGCCGGCGTTCGCCTGCTGTCACGTGTCCTTACTGAATCTGTATACGAAGTTGCGACACGCCGCCGGAAGGTAATGCTGATCGGCGCAGGCATGGCCGCACAAATGGTCATTCGAGAAATCAAGCGGCTCAAGAATAGTTACGAGGCCGTTGGCTGCGTCGACGACGATCGATCTAAATTAGGGATCAAGATCCACGGCGTTCCCGTGATTGGGAACGTCGAACAGCTTCCTGCCTTGCTCACAAAACACCCTGTTGACGAGGTCCTCATCGCCGTTCCTTCCGCGACTGGAAAAGAGATGCAGAGATTCGTGGGCATCTGCGAGCGTGTTGGAGTCAGATTCAAGACCGTCCCCGCGCTCCGCGACATCATCACCGGACAGGGGACCGTTCGTGAGTTTCGCGATGTGCACTTGGAGGATCTCCTTGGAAGAGATCCCGTAACGATCGACCTAGGATCTGTCAGGGAACAGATTGAGGAGCGCGTGGTGCTGGTCACCGGCGCGGCCGGATCGATCGGATCAGAGTTGTGCCGACAGATTCTGGAGTACGGTCCGGCCGCGCTGGTCTGTTTGGATCAAAGCGAAACGGGAATCTTTTACTTGGAGCAAGAACTTTCCAAGATCAGGGCTGCGAGCCAAACGGCATTTTGCATCGCCGATGTCGCTGACAACGAACGGATGCGGAAGCTTTTTGCAGAGTATGGCCCGCAGGTCGTGTTTCATGCGGCAGCGTATAAACATGTTCCCGTCATGGAGCGCAATGTGCAGGAGGCAGCAAAAAATAATGTCTTCGCCCTCCTCAGCCTGCTTGAAATTGCAGAGAGAAACGACTGCGAAAGCTTCGTCGTAATCTCATCCGATAAAGCGGTGAACCCAACTAGTATCATGGGAGCCACGAAAAGAATCGGCGAATTGATCATTGCGAGCCGGCCGGCCAAAGGAATGCGATGCGTTTGCGTTCGCTTCGGCAATGTTCTGGGCTCGAACGGGAGTGTTGTTCCGCTGTTCCAAGAGCAGCTCCGAAGGGGCCAACCACTCACGATCACTCATCCGGAGATCAAGCGCTTCTTCATGACGGGACATGAGGCCGTTTCACTGGTCTTGCAGGCCTTCGCTATTGGGAAGCACGGTGACACATTGGTCCTCGACATGGGCAAACCGGTAAGAATCTTAGACCTCGCCCGAACCTTGATTCGGCTTTCAGGAAGGTCCGAGCGCGAAGTCGGCATTACATTTACGGGGCTACGAGAGGGCGAGAAGCTGATAGAAGAATTATTCTACGAAACCGAAGAAATTCATCCGACACCCTTTGAGAAGATCAAGAGAACCCGGAGCCCACTGGACAGTTGGTCCAAACTTCAACGCCGTCTCGCCGAGCTAAAAGCTTCCATGACCGTAGACGGACCGGAGCCCGTCCGCCGCAAGATGAGAGAGATCGTTCCCGAATATTCTTACCAGACGAACGGTCTTCCGATAGCTACCCGGCCTAACCGCGGCCAGCAGTCTGTTCCAGTACGGCTGGCCGTGCAGTCCCTTCCCAGATGATGCGGATTGACCTTACGTGCGTTTGGCCGCGAACCTTCTTTCTTGCGGTGGTCCTCCTTTTGGCCGGGATCCTAACTCTCTTCAGCGGGAAAGCCTATCTTGCGGAGCATTGGAACGCATCTTCAAAGCCGGAACTGTGGCTAAGAGCCGTTAGGCTCGAGCCGGGCAACGCCGAGTATTGGGATCACCTGGGGCTCGAGAGACAGTGGGATCTGAGTCCCGGAGGTATTCACCAGGCGGTGAGTTATCTGGAAAGGGCCACGCGAGTGGACCCTCGATCGGCCGACCTGTGGATGGACTTAGCTGACGCGTATCAAACGGCAGGCGATCCGATTCATGCACAACAGGCGTACGAGAAGGCGCAGGCAAATTATCCGATTTCTGCAGAAGTCGCGTGGCGCTATGGAAGCTTCCTGTTGTATGAGGGGAATTTCTCTCAGGGGTATGCGGAGATCCGACGGGCAGTCATAATAAAACCAGCGCTCGCCAGGAGTGCCATCTCCGAGTGCTGGCAATCAAACCCGAACGTCCGCTCCCTCCTAGACAAAGTCCTGCCCGCCAAGTCGGACGACTACTTCCAAGCGATCGATTTCTTTCTCTCGCAAAATCTGCCGCTTCCCGCGGTCACTGTGTGGGATCGCCAACGCGCGCTAGCTCTGCCCGTCAAAATGCCTGAGGCACTTCCACTCGTGGACGCCTTGATCGATCAAGATCGCATGATTGAAGCGCAAGAGACTTGGCACCAGGTGCTCGAAGCGGCGAGTTGGCCGCGGGACCAAAGCAACGATGAATCACTCGTTTTCAATGGTCGATTTGAACAGGAAATTACGAACGGCGGGTTCGACTGGCGGGAAGTTGCCGTAAGCGGCGCTCGGTTCGATTTCGACAGTCAAATCGTGCATTCCAGTTCACGCTCGCTCCGAATCCAGTTCGACGGAACGGCGAACCTGGACTTTCAAAATCTACTGCAATACGTTCCGGTCCAATCCGGTACCCGGTACCATTTCTCGGCGTATGTGCGAACCGAGGGAATTTCCACCGACAGCGGTATGCGTTTTGAGATCCTCGACCCGCGAAACCCGTCTCAAGTCCAGCTCGCGACTTCCAATGTGATTGGAACGAATCCATGGACACTAGTGCAAGCCGATATCGTGACTGGGCCAGACACAGATCTTCTCGAAATCGTCCTCCGACGCATACCGAGCTGGAAGTTCGATAACAAGCTGAGCGGGACCGTCTGGATCGACGGCGTTAGCTTGACGCCCTCCGACGTGCGATCTAAGGACAGTTCCGGATGAAAGCGATTCGCGCGGGGATCTGCGTTCTGATCGGCTTTGCCGTGCTGTCGTTCGGCGGCGTCGAACCGTGGGGTGAGGCGATCTTAGAAATCGGCGCTGCAGCCCTGTTTGTACTTTGGGGAATTCTCGCGATTCGCCGTCAGAACGCAGAGATTCATTGGAATTGGCTCTATCTCCCTTTGCTCGGGCTGGGCGCGATTGCTATCGTGCAGTGCACCTTCGGCCTCTCGATCGATCCTTATCTAACAAAGATTGAGTTGCTCAAGTGGGGTGCTTACGTTCTGCTTGTCTTCTTAGCGCTCCAGTCGTTTCGCACCGAAAACCACCTGAAGCAGTTCGTCTGGTTTCTTGTCATTTTGTGCTTCATCGTCTCGCTGTTCGGGATTATCCAGCACTTCACCTTCAACGGAAAACTGTATTGGTCCGTCACTGTACCGTCAGGGGCGGGTCCATTCGGGCCGTTCGTGGATGGTGATCATTTCGCAGGATTCGTAGAGTTGACTACACCTCTGGGGCTCGCTCTCCTCCTTTTCCGCGCGCGGCGCCGGGAACAGGTCCCCCTGTTGCTGTTGTTTACTATCGTTCCCATCGGAGCGCTAATTCTCTCCGCCTCCCGGGGAGGGATCATTGGTCTGGTCCTCGAGTTCGTCCTGCTGGCGTTTCTTTCGCGTGCTCATCAAATCGGAAGGAAACAACTCCTGGGTGCTACCGCCATTGCGTTGATCGCCGGAACTTTCATCGTCTGGCTGGGTGTGAGCCAGGCGATCGAGCGCTTTGAACAGCTAAGAGGCGGAGGGATCACGCGGGAGCTACGGGTGTCGATCTATCAGGACACTTGGAGAATCTTTCTAGATCATCCTTGGGTCGGCACAGGTTTGGGGAGTTTGATTGCGGTTTATCCTCGTTATGCGAGCTTCTACGACGGACTGACTGTGGATCATGCTCACAACGACTATCTCGAGTTGTTGGCGGATGCGGGGTTGGTGGGTGGACTCTGTGGCTTGTCTTTTGTGGGGCTGCTCTTCTGGCGCGGTCTGGCAAATTTGCAGGTTGCGGAACGGGCCTTCGCTCGTGCCACGCTTGCTGGGGCCTTGGCAGCTTGCGCTGGCCTCCTGGTTCACAGCCTAGTGGACTTCAATCTCCATATCCCATCGAACGCTCTAATCTTCCTTCTTTTGGCCTGCATAGCAACGGCTGGGACGGAAGAGCCAAGCCACAATCGCTCGACTCGTTTCAAGGCGCACAGCTCACGCATCGCCGGCACGAGTCTCCAGCGCTATGAATCGCCACCGACGTTTCGGCCTTTGTTTTAGCACCATCCCCGCTTCCCGATACAATCACTTCATCGGAGATTCCCCACTCCCCAGCGTTTCGTTTCCGGTTCAGCATCCCCTGAATCTCGCGACACCCCTGCACTTTGGCTTGCGCGGCTTTCGAAGTCTCGCGAGCAGCGCCGTCCATGGACGGCGAATGGCGCGATCGGAAATTTGCACGTAAGATTGGAGCGTCAGATAAATATCGAGGGTTAGCAGATTCTGTTCGGATTGCCTTCGGAGTCCATGATGCGTCATATCTTCTGGTGCCTCGTTTTCTGCGTCACTGGAATGGGCTTTGCGAACTCACCGTCTCTGCGGAGACAGGGGCCTGCTCCGCTCGCCCCATCCCCTACGACCTCACAAACCACCGCGATTCCGAAGATCAAAGAGAAGCCCGTCGCGCTTACACCGCTCGGGGAAGCAGAACAACTCTACCGCATGGGAAAATTCGATGAGGCGATTGAGCGGTACAAGGCGCTCATTAACAGCAGCACGGATGGTGCAGCTGCTTATTCGGGACTCGCTCGCGCCTATCTCAAACTGCAAGAACCGAACGACGCGTATCTCGCTGCCACGAAGGCAGTCGATCTCGATCCTTCGCTCGGCACGGCCCACTCGGCCCTGGGCGAAGTGTACTTTCGCCAAGGAAAACTTCACGAAGCTGAGACTAATTTCCGGACAGCGCTGAAACTAGACCCATCGGATCCCCGATCGTATCTTGGTCTCGCGCGTTTGTATCAGGCAACGTACGATTTCAAGAAGGCCAAGGTGGCCATCGACAAGGCTCATACTCTTGACCCGACTGATCCGGATATCGGCAGCTCCTGGGTTGAAACTCGTTCTCACTCGGAGCAAGTAAAAGCCCTGGAGGATAACATCGCTTCGCAGAGTAACTATTACAGTCGGGTCGAAAAAGCTGGTTTCAAGCACCAACTCACGGTAATGAGGGACGAGATCGAACATCCCGAGAGGACGTGCCAGGTAGCAAGTCGGCCCGAGAGCGCGGAGGCGCCGCTCACACCAATTGGCCCCAAGAAGGACATTATCGGCCTAGAGGTTGATGTCAACGGCGTGGCGTCGCAACTCGTGCTGAGCACCGTATCTTCAGGGATTGTGATCAACGGCAAGATCGCGGAAGAGGCGGGAGTTCAGCCAATCGCCCGGGCCGACATGGATGCTCTTGGCGAGCAAAACCCACCCGAGGTCTACATCGGCTTGGCCCGGTCTCTTAGAATTGAAAATCTCGACTTTCAGAATTGCTACGTGACCGTGGTCAAAGAAGCATCTCCACGGAGCTTCTACGATCAGTACCAGGGATTGATTGCCGCCGGAATTTTCTCTGCCTATCTTGTTGACGTCGATATCCCCGATGCGAAGCTCAAACTGGAGCCTCTGCCATCGAGGCCAGCCGCCGAAGATCAGGATAGCGCGACGATGGACTCGAACGACCCCGACGCCGAGAACTTTCACGATCGCTATACCCCACCAGAAATGGCCACATGGACGCAGATGGATCATTTCGGCGGTGCGATCCTGATTCCGGCACGGGTAAACAATTCGCCTCCCGCGTTATTCGAGGTGATATCTTCCAGCAAGTATAACGTCTTGGCGCCGGAATTCGCGCGGGAGCAGGCGTCGTTAAAACGTGATACGGGGTCTGCGCATTTAGAGGGCATCAACGGAAAGATCAGCACGGACTCAACGGGAAAAGTGAAGTTGCAGTTTGCGGGTCTTCACCTTAAGAAAATCAGGGTGATTTCCTTCGACGATGATGAATCAAGAGACGATGCGGAAACGGGGATCGCCGGTTATCTCGGCCTCGATATACTTCACAATCTTGATTTCATAATCGATTACCGCGATGGTCTCATCCATTTCGATAGACCGCCAAAGCCGCGAATCGAGGGAAAGTAGTTCCGATGTGACCAGACTCGGATCATCATGTACACTAATGGTTGGTGGTGAAGTAAAGGCGGAAACGCAGCATGTCTTCTCCAAGTCCTGCTCGCAAACCCTTCGCCCCTCAGCCCTTGGTTGAGCTTTACAAGGATGGTAGTTATCTCGAGAAGAATCCCACCTGGCATATCGAGGAGTCGCCGTTTAAGGTGAAATACATTCTTCGGATCCTCCACAACAATTCACTGAAAATTCGGTCCGTTTGCGAAGCAGGTTGCGGCGTTGGCGAAGTCCTGCGTCTATTGCAGCTGGAATTCCCAGAGACTGACTTCACCGGCTTCGACATATCTCCCCAAGCGCATAAATTAAGTAAGTCTCGCGAGAACGCTCACCTGAGGTTCAGGCTCGCAGACATCACTCAGGAGCGCACTGCCTTCTTTGACTTACTCCTCGTCCTTGACGTCATCGAACACCTGGAGGACTACTTCTCTTTTTTGCGCGCTGTTCGGCCTCTGGCGCGCTACAAGATCTTTCATTTTCCCCTGGATCTCTCCGTTCAGGCTGTCATTCGCAGGAACGGCCTCCTTAAACGCCGCGTCGATCATGCCCATTTGCACTATTTTTCAAAAGAAACCGCTGTGGAAACACTTCGCGATACCGGCTACCTGATTCGGGATTGTTTCTACGTTCCGCGTTCCAATGAGATCGGCCCCACTCTCCTTCAAAAGCTATTCCGCGCGCCTCGATCTGCTTTGTTTGCCATCCACCAAGACTTTGCCACTCGCTTGCTTGGTGGCTATACGCTCATGGTTTTGGCCGAGTAACCCTTCAACCCCCTGTTGCTCCCTGGCAAAGTTGCTCCTGCACCATACCCAGGTGTGGTGCAAGCCTTCTTTAAAATGGACACTCGGTTCGTGGCGGAGAATTTTGTTATCCCTCGGGTTTGGTCCGATACGAAAACCAGGCCCGATGCGAAAACCTTTGCGGAGCCTTGGCCCCATGCTATTGTGCGTCGAACGCCGAGTCGATTTGCCAAGGCCGTTTGCTCAGGAATTGTTATGAACGCGGTCGTCCAAAGATTGAAGTCCAGGCTCAGAGGCACCTGGATTCACCACGCGGTGTGGGCCTACAGAAATCCGCCTTCGAAGAGCCGCAGCGCGAATTACGATAGACAGACCGTCGAAGTGATGTTCCGCATTTTGCATCGAAACTCAAATTGTATTGATGTAGGTGCCCATACGGGAGATATTCTTCGGCACATGGTCGACATCTCCACGCAGGGAAGGCATTACGCATTCGAACCGCTCCCACACCTTTCGCAAAAGCTCAGCGAGAGATTTCCGCAGGTTATCGTCCATCAGGCGGCAGTCAGCAACAGAAGCGGCGAATCTGAATTTCTGTTTGTGGAAAATGATCCAGCCTACAGCGGTCTGCGCCGTCGAATTTATGATCGGCCGGACCCCAAGATCATCCCGATCCGTGTGCGCGTCGTCACACTTGACGAAATTATTCCTCCGAATGAAAACATTGCCTTCATCAAACTCGATATTGAAGGCGCAGAATTTCATGCCATCCAAGGCGGAATCGAAACGATCCGGCGCAGCAGGCCAGTCATTATTTTTGAATCAGGTAGCCATTCGATCGGTCAGTACGGAGTCAAACCGGCCTCAAGGGTCAGTGCAAAACCGGCCATGCGTGGTCACTTCAAAACCGGCCATATGGGATGGCCCAGGACGTGATCCTTATTTATCCTGCTTTCTCCTGATCAGGCAAGTCTGTTTTGGTTCTCCAGCTTCGCGGTCCGCATTTTAGGATGTGGCCGTGGTGGAGAAGACGATCCAGCATGGCAGTGACTGCGGCGCTGTCGCCGAGCAGTTTGCCCCAGTCCTCCACAGGGCGGTTAGACGTTAGCAGTGTGCTGGCTCGCTCGTAGCGACGCATGACGATCTCCAGCAACTCTTCTCCCGCTGTGGGCCCTAACTTACGCATTCCCAAGTCATCGATGATCAGCAGTGGTACGGTGGAGAGCAGTTCCATGTGCTCTTTGCGTTTTCCGTCCAGGGCCGCATCGGCGATTTCCTCGAGCAAGAAGTGTGCTTCGCGGTAGATCACCCGATAACCCTGACCGATGACCGCTTGTCCGATGGCTTGAGCCAGATGACTTTTGCCGGTCCCTGGTGGACCTAAGAAGAGCGCGTCTTCACGGCGGCCAACGAATGCGGCTGTAGTTAGATCAAAGACCAGACTGCGATTGATCTTCTTGTTGAAATTGAAATCGAAGTTGTCGAGGGTCCTCTGCGGATCACGAAACTGGGCCTGCTTCCTACGCCGTTCGAGCAGTCGGTCACCTCGCCGCGTCAGTTCATCCGACACTAGACAAGAGAGGAAGTCGATGGGTGCCATCGGTTCCACTTGCGCTTGCCGCAGCCGTGTTTCCAGAACTGCAGCGATGCCGCCGAGACGCAGCTGGCGTAAAGCTTGATTCAACTCGATCAGATTCATTCTGGCTCCTTGATTTTGAGATTGATGAAATCGCGATACACGGTCAGTTCCCGGATCAGGGGATCGATCTGACGCAAAAACATTTGTGGATGCGGGCGACGCTCGAGATAACGGCGCACGAAACGGTATTCGTACACGCCGATGTCGAGAGCAGCAGCGCAGGCATCTTCGACTGCCGCCGTTCCGTATTTTTTCATCAGGGAAAGCACACCCAGGATGCGGCGGATGGCAGTCTCTCCTTGCCGGTCGTACAGCAGTTGGCAGAACTTGCCCGTCTGGGTGCCGGCATGTGCAGTGCGTCGCAAGAGCTGCGCCGTGCTCAGCGGCATTTTCTTTGGGTGATCTTCTTCCTCGATGCGATATCCGCCGCGCTTCTGGCGCAGGTGCTCGCGAAGAAGTTGGTTGGTGTTGGGATGCAGGATGCGTACATGCAGCGCGTCCCATTGCACCTTCACCGAACGCCCGATCCATCCTGGTGGCAACCCGTAGTAGGCGGCTTCCACTTCCACGCAGCCATCCAGATGCACCACTCGTTCTCCGTATTGGTAGTAGCGGAAGGGTTCGAGAGGCAGCGGCAGCAAGTGCGGTTTTTCTTCGAGGAACATGACGGCAACCTGGCGTTTGGTCGTGCCGTGGATACGAGTGTTGGCCCAACGCTCTTCCCAGCGGTCGAGATACGCTTGTGCTTCTTCCAGGCTTGCAAAGCGCATCCCTTTGAGCGCCGTTCTCTTGGTGTAACCGATGCCCGACTCCACTTTCCCTTTGCGATCGGGATCCTGGATCCGGCAAGGCAGGGCTGCGACACCGTAGTGAGCCAGAACATCGCGGAACAACGGGTTGACCGTGGGATCGTAGAGGTCGGGAACCGCTACGCCTTCTTTCAAATTGTCGAGAACGATGAGTCTTGGACAACCGCCTAGGCGACGAAATGCTTTCTCATGCAGTTCCGCCCAAGTGCGTACACTCGACCGCCAGGTGAGCAAGCGCACGCATTTGCGGCTATAGCCGAGCGTCAGCACGAACAGCCGCGTCCGGCGATACTTGCCACTCTGCGGATCGCGCACCATCGGACCGCTGCCGTAGTCGACTTGCGCTTCTTCTCCAGGTGCCGTGAGGATGATGCCTGCTGGTTCCGGACGTTGTGGTCCGCGCAGCTTGTGCACAAAGCGCTTCACCGCTTGATAGCTGCCGGTAAACCCGTGCTCCGAGACCAAGTCTTGCCAGATCGCCTTGCCATTGCGGCCGCGGTCTAGGGCCTGTTCGATCAGCTCGCGGTAGTCTTCGCAGACACTCGGGACAGTTGGTTTTCGTAAAAAAGGCGCAATAAAGTCGGGGGTCACCTGTATTGTCATCGATCATCTGAATCTGTATTTTTCTGAACGCTCGCCGGAAATATAAGACATATCAGCATCTGCGCCGCAGGCGCACACCCCTCATCTTCACTCATCTGGTAGTTTGCTCACCGGCGGTGGGAAATGGGAACCCGACCGTTACAGCGGTCGAGTTCCCCGTGTGGCAGACCTTCATCAGGTAGCCAGACATCAACAGGTGTTCAAGCTGCCATGATCGGTCGCCGTTGTCCAGCCCCACCGCGGGGCGAGGATGGCGGCCCACACCGAAGTTGTCCTCCGTCAACGAGTTTGTCGTGCTGGCGGCTGTGGCCAGGTCTTCTGGATCTGTCGCCACTGTGACCGGGGACAGCACTACTGTAGCCACTCCTGTCGGCAGCAAACGCGCTGGCAACAACACCGCCTGGCCAACCGCCGCCACCAGCAGAGTCCGGAAGGGCGCCAGGACCATCGCGATCGCCAGCGCGAGTATCGGCGGCGTCACCGATCAGCTCGCGTGACGGATGTATCTTCCCGGATGCTTTCCTACGAGGGCAGAATCCCATCGCGATGTGCGCTTCCGATCCGGAATCCGCATGCCCAAACGAACGGCGCCCTGCAGCGGCACCATGGCTTACTTCGCTGTGTCCTCTGCGGTCGCCTGGGACGTTTCGTGGAACCGTTCCCCCGAATCTTCCGGAGGTGAACATGCTAAGCAGCGACCTGCGAGCACAGATCCGTCACTGGTTCTACGCCGAACATTGGAAAGTCGGCACCATCGCGCAGCAACTCGGGCTGCACCCGGACACCGTCCGCCCCGCGCTGGACACCGAACAGTTCAATCGTGTCAAGGCTCTCCGTCCCTTGGTGACCGACCCCTACGTAGAGTTCATCCAGCAGACTTTACAGCAGTATCCCCGGCTGCGTGCCACGCGCATCTATCAGATGATCCGGGAGCGCGGTTATACCGGAAGCGTGGTGCAGTTGCGACGCGTGGTGGCCCGCCTGCGACCGGTTCGCCAGGAACCCTTCCTGCGACTACGTACCTTTCCGGGAGAGCAAGGACAAGTGGACTGGGCCCACTTCGGCGAAGCCCCCGTCGGCCGTGCCCGTCGGCGTCTGTCGTGCTTCCTGATCACACTTTCCTACTCGCGCGCGCTGTATCTGGAATTCTTCTTCGATCAAAGTATGGAAAACTTTCTGCGCGGCCATGTCCACGCGTTTCAGGCGTGGTCGGGCCAACCGCGAATCCTTTTGTACGATAACCTTCGCAGTGCCGTGCTCGAACGTCGCGGCGACCAGATTCACTTTCATCCTCGACTGTTGGACTTGTGCTCGCATTATCACTTTGCTCCTCGTCCGTGCCAGGTACGGGCAGGAAATCAAAAAGGAAAAGTGGAACGAGCGGTGCTTTATGTACGCGAATCGTTCTGGGCCGGCCGAACCTTCACCACCCTCGAAGAGCTGAATCGTCAAGCCTTTCTCTGGCGTGACCAAGTGGCCCATCAGCGCCCTTGGCCGGACGATGACTCCCGCACCGTGGAGCAAGCCTTCGCCGAAGAACAACCACGACTGCTTCCCTTACCGGCACATCCGTTCGAGACCGATCTGGTTCTTCCCATCCACGCGGGCAAGACCATCTATCTTCGTTTCGACCTGAACGACTACTCCATCCCTCCGGACGCCATAGGACGTCCGCTGACCGTGGTCGCCTCAGAATCGAGGGTGCGCATCCTGGACGGTAGTAAGGAGATCGCCCAACATCGCCGCTCCTTCGATCGACACCAACTGGTGCTCGATCCCACGCACCAGCAAGCGCTGCTGGAGGAAAAGCGCAAAGCCTTCGGATCGACCCCCGGCGGTCGCTTAGCCCAAGCGGTGCCGGAAAGCGAAGCTTTGCTCGATACCGCTTTCGCGCGGGGAGAATCGGCGGGCAGCCAAACCGCGCAGCTCCTCAAGCTCTTGGACACCTACGGGGCCGTCGAGTTGCGTAGTGCCATCCGGGAAGCGCTCGAGCGCAACACGCCACATGCTTCTTCGGTCGCGTTCATCCTGAGCCGCCGGCAGCGCTCCCAGCAACACACCGCTCCCACTCCCGTGGATCTCAGCCGCCACCCGGAAGTGCAATCTCTCGATATCACCCCTCACGACCTGGAGTCTTACGATGAGCTTACCGCCGACAAGAACCATGAGCCCGACGAATGATCTGCCGGCACAACTCAAGCAGATCGGTCTGAAGACCATCCCCGGCAACCTGGACGACTTTCTCGCTCGGGCCACCAAAGCGCGTTGGTCGCCGCGTATGCTGCTGGAGCAACTCGCCCAGGAGGAAAATCAAGAACGTTCCCGCCGCAGCCTGGAGCGGCGGCTGCGCATGTCGGGGATCAAAAAGTTCAAAGTCATGGCCGACTTCGAATGGAGTTGGCCCAAAAAGATCGAACGCGACGTCATCGAACAGGCCCTCACGCTCGACTTCCTTCGCGAAGCCCGCAATTTCGTATTAATCGGACCGAACGGACTGGGCAAGACCATGATCGCCAAAAACGTCTGCCACCTCGCTGTCTTAGCCGGCTACTCGGTTCTCTTTCGTACCGCGGCGGCCATCGTCGAAAACTTGCGTCATGAAATGTTCGAAGGTCGCCGACGCAAGCTACGGGCCTACAGCAAAGTCGATCTGTTATGCATCGATGAGTGTGCGTACCTCTCGTTTGACGATAAGGCTGCCGACATCCTCTACGAAGTAATCAATCGCCGTTACGAAAGCAAGTCTGTGATCCTGACTACCAACAGATCGTTTAAAGAATGGAACCAAGTCTTCCCCAATGCTACCTGTATCGCCACGCTGCTGGACCGCCTGTTGCACCACGCCGATGTGACGCGCTTGGATGGCGAAAGTTACCGAATTCGCGAAAGCCAACAGGAAGCCACCGCACGGAGGAAGAAACCATGAATCCCCTCGATCGCGACGCCGAACAGTACGTGCGTACCGTTCTGAGTCTCTATCAACAGCTCCCGGAAACGCCCGCGCTGCCGAGTTCTCGGGACCGCCTCCATGCCCATCAACTGCAACAACGCAGGCTCCCTCTGACACTGATCGAGGCGGCTTTCTTGTTGGGTTCTTTGCGTCGACTCCTGCGACCACCAGGCGCCCCAGCCTTGTCCCCGATTCATTCCCTGGCCTACTTCGGGCCAGTCATCGAGGAACTCCTTCACAATCCTGTTCCTGACACTTACATCGAATATCTTCGCCGCAGAATACAACCCTTCACCGGGAAAAAGGTCATCGCACAAGAATCCCATCCGGCGAGCGTTCAGAAAAATACAGATTCAGATGATCGCTGACATGTATGGCCGGTTTTGCCGGTGCTCGGCGTCCCCACCCGGGTAGATACACCTCCACTCCGGCTCTTTTGAGGTAAGCGCTCGCTGTTTCCCTACGCACACCAGTCAGCTTGCTGGATGCGACGCAAGGACCATCCGAGCTTCCCTAATGCGATAACTTGCTGTTTCTTTTCTTCGCTGAAAACGTTGCTCATGCCGAGGGAGCCTATCAAGGCTCCGCTCCGAGTCAAAGTCCTTAGCTTTTCCTATGGCCGGTTTTCAGCCGACCCTACATGGCCGGTCTTGGGTGACCCCTGAGGAACCGGACGACGTCTATTCGTTTATGACCGGAACCTTGAGATACGAGCTCTCCACGGTGGAGCGCTGGCTCAAGCGAAGACCGCCGTACACTCGGGAAGAATTCGAGAACAACTGGAACCACGGCCCCGAATACTACTTTATCGCGACCGCGGCAAGAAAAACCCGGCAATCGTGACGTTGTCCGTTGATTTCGCCCCCCAATACTGAGAGGGCCGCTGCTGTTGATGCCGGTTTAGGTCACTCTCAATCGGGAATTCTGGTTGCAGTCTCGGTCGAGAAACCATCGAAAAACGACCGGCGAACCCCAAGAGTCAAAACCGTAGCTTATCCAGCGCGGGGCACCTTAGTTCTTAGGCGAGTGGCGATTTACGGTGGTTACGAGGGGTTTAATGCTCAGGTTTGGCAGTTTCGAGGGAGCGAGAATTGGACAAAAGGCTGGTGTAACGCGGAGGAGATGGGGGTGGCCCGACGAGAGGGGGAACAGTTCGATTTCGCACTTGGTGCACAAGGCCAGGGAACTGCGGAGATCTGCGGAATGATCTATTTCAAAGTGTACAAGAACCATGGGGCGAACGAGCAGGCGCTTGAAACTGCAGTCTCAGTTCGTTCACCGAAGTTTCCAACCCCCTGAACCATGCTAGCATAGCGACACGCAGCACCCGATTCGCTATCAACATGGGGTTTTTCCGGCGAGGAGTCCCGATCCTTGAAATCAGCGAGGGAGTACGTCAGGGCTCATACTCCGAAAGGGCTACTTGAAACAGTCCGCAACGCGAGGCAGGAATGGCGCATATCCAGGCAACACCGCTTCGCCTTGGAAAAAGTGGCCCTGTTCTTGCAGCGCCCTGAAAAGAGACTCAATCTCGGTTGCGGTCCCAACCCTAAACTGGGATGGATCAACATCGATCTATTTGACTCTCGTGCCGATCTCCAACTCGATTTGCGCGAGAAGTGGCCGTTTGCCGATGCGAGCATCAGCCACATTTACAGCGAGCATGTGTTTGAGCACTTCGAATTTCACCAAGAAGTGGCACATTTCCTCTCGGAAGCGCGCCGCGTCCTCCAGTCGAGAGCGCTTTTTGATGTGGGCGTCCCGGACACGGAATGGCCCCTGCGCGCCTATGGAGACCCAGGTAACCCGTATTGGTCTTTCTCGAAGACGGTCCATCCGGAATGGTGCGAAACACAGCTGGATCACATCAATTATCATTTCCGCCAGGGGAAGGAGCACAAGTATGCGTGGGACTACGAAACTCTTACCAGGACCCTCCGAAGGTTTGGATTCACCGAGGTAACCCGCCGCGAATTCGATCCCGCCCTCGACGCCGAATCCCGAAAGACCGGGACTTTGTACATGAGGGCAATCAAACCCTGAAGCGGGCTGGGCGATAACGGACGACTTCTAGAGAGTGCTAAAGGCGGAGTGCAGTTGTTCGCGCCAGTCCGGTAGCTGAATGCGGAATGTAGAAGTAAGGAGTGCGTTCGAAAGCACGGAATAAGGAGGGCGTCGGGCTGGAGTGGGATATTCAACCGTCGTGATGGGCACGACGCGATGGGCGAGAAGCGGGTGGCCGTTCATAGCCGCCGCCAGCCATGGGAGATTCGGCGGGGCTTTGTCGGCTTCGTCTAGGATCGCCTGCGCGAAATCGTACCAAGATGCGACGCCACCGGCAGTCATGTGGTAAGTGCCACTGGCTTGTGAAAAAGATCGAGTTATTTCACTGAGCTCGGAGAATTGCCCGAGGATCGAAGTGGTCGCGCGAGCAATTTCACGGCACCACGTCGGTGCACCGATTTGATCTCGAACGATTCTGAGTTCCTCCCGCTGCGAGGCGAGGCGCAAAATCGTCAGTACGAAATTTCGCCCGCGGGTGGCGTAGACCCAGGCAGTTCGAAAAATGAGATGCGGCACGCCTGAATCGCGGATCGCCTGCTCGCCCGCCAGCTTCGTTTTACCGTAAACACTAAGCGGATTTGGGGGATATCGTTCATCGTAAGGCGAGTTCTTCGAGCCGTCGAAGACATAATCGGTGGAATAGTGAACGAGGGCGGCGCCGATGTTCTTGGCTTTTTCGGCGATGACCGCAGGAGCGTCGGCGTTGATAGAGCGCGCTGTTGCCTCGTCGGTCTCGGCCTTATCGACAGCCGTGTAGGCGGCTGCGTTGACGATGATCTGTGGGCGAACTTCCCCGATGGAGGCGCGAATCTGATTGGGTTTGCACAGGTCAAGTTGTTGTCGATCGAGTGCGACAAGTTGGCCCAGGCGAGGAAGCAACGCTGCCAGTTCCGTACCGATCTGACCGTTCTTGCCGATCAGCAGAATTTTGACGCTCATCGGCCGGGATACACCGGCAAGAACTCGCGTGGAACATCGGCCAATTTACGGTACTTTGAATCCTTTTCGGAGACCAGAGGATCGGTGATGTTCCACGGAATGTTGAGGTCGAGATCACTCCAAAGAACCCCATACTCATCCGAGCTATCGTAATAATCGCTGCATTTGTAGAGGAACTCGACGGTATCGGTGAGGGCCAGAAAGCCGTGGGCGAAGCCGGCGGGAATGTAGATTTGGTTCTGCTGCTCTGCGCAAAGCAGCACGCTCGCCCATCTGCCGAAGGTCGGCGAGCCCCCGCGGATGTCTACGGCGACATCAAAGGCTTTGCCTTGGACGACACGGCACAATTTCGCTTGCGAATGACGAAGCTGATAATGAAGGCCGCGGAGAGTGCCCCTTGCCGACCGAGAATGGTTATCTTGGACGAAGAAATCGGTGATGCCGAGTTCGGCAAACTTCGCGCGGTGATACGTCTCCATAAAGAAGCCGCGTGAATCGCGGATTACGTTCGGAAGCAATTCGCAAACGCCCGGGAGCGATGTTTCGATCCGCTGCAAGAAATTTCCTTTGCATGACCGCCGAGACGCGCCGGCGCTCGACTTAGGGCCGGGATTTCGGTGCGAATTCGACGATTTCCTGTAGCGAGGAATCGCGATTCTCGTAATACTTTTCGTAATAAGCGCGATAGTCTCCGCCGCGCACTCCATCGAGCCACGCGACACTTTTCTTGTACCAGTCGATCGTCCGGCGCAGACCTTCGTCGAGGGCAATCGTGGGCTTCCAGCCAAGCTCGCGCTCGATTTTGTCACACTTCAGGGCGTAGCGGCGATCGTGGCCCGGACGATCTTTCACATACGAAAGCAGAGCCTCTGGTTTACCCATCGCGCGAAGCAGACGTTTGGCCATCGTCAGGTTTTCCAGGATATCGAGGCCCCCGATGTTATACACCTCACCGATTCGCCCCCGCTCAAGAACTGCCAGGATACCGCGGCAGTTGTCTTCAACATGCAGCCAATCGCGTTGTTGCTTGCCGTCGCCATAGATCGGAAGCGCCTTATCGTCGAGCGCGTTGGTGATGAGCAGGGGAAGGAATTTTTCCGGAAACTGATAGGGACCATAATTGTTCGAAGAACGGGTAATAATGCCGGGGAAGCCGTATGTCCGAACGTAGGAACGTACGAGCAGGTCGGAGGCGGCTTTCGAGGATGAATATGGACTGCTGGGTTCAATTGGAGAGTTTTCCTCTGCGAAGGCGTCGGGGAGAATGTCTCCATAGACCTCATCGGTCGATATGTGAACGAAGCGTGCGACGCCAAGTTTGCGCGCAACTTGAAGGAGGACAAATGTTCCGGTGACGTTGGTTTCGATCGCAGCTGCAGGCTCATAGATGCTGCGATCGACGTGGGACTCAGCCGCGAAATGAACGACGGCATCGCAACCTGCCATTGCTGCTTCGACGGCGGCCGCATCGCAGATGTCCCCTTTTGCAAACCTGTAATTCGGATCCTTGGCGACGGAATCAAGATTGGCCAGATTGCCGGCGTACGTCAACTTATCGTAGTTAACGACCGAGTAGCCTTTGCCGAGACCCAACAGATGGCAGATAAAGTTGGACCCAATGAACCCGGCGCCGCCCGTAATGAAGATTTTCATGATCGCGCCACTTCCTGTTGGGAAAAGGGCACCGTTGTGTTCAGCTTGTTGGCGCCCGTTTCGGCCACAAGATTGTTGGCCCGAAGGAGAGATTCAAACGTGCCGGCGTCGGTCCACCAGCCGTTCAAAATCTCATAAGTCAACTTGCCTTCTTCGATGTAGAAGTTATTTACGTCGGTGATTTCGAGTTCCCCGCGGCCGGAGGGCTTCAAGCGGCGAATCTTTTGGAACACCGTGGCGTCATAGAGATAGACTCCGATGACAGCGTAGTTCGATTTTGGCGCTCTGGGTTTTTCTTCAATACCCAGCACTTTATCGCCGCGGATCTCCGCGACACCGAACCGCTGGGCGTCCGTGACTTCCTTGAGAAGAATCTTGGCTCCGTCCTTTTGTCGCTTGAAACTCTCGACGGCATGGAGAACGTTGTTCTCGATGATGTTGTCGCCCAGAACGACGCAAATCGGCTCGCCGCCGGCAAAGTATTCCGCGAGACCAAGCGCCTCGGCGATTCCACCCTCGCCCTCTTGGTATGTGTAGTTGAGATGCTTCAAGCCGAAGTCGCGTCCATTTCCGAGCAGACGCAAGAAATCACCTGCGTTCTTGCCACCTGTGACGAGAAGGATCTCTTCGATCCCGGCATTGACCAGCGTCTGGATGGGATAGTACACCATGGGCTTGTCGTAGATCGGGAGGAGGTGTTTGTTCGTCACCCGAGTCAGCGGATTCAATCGACTTCCTGTTCCACCAGCTAGCACGACACCTTTCATTTTCAGCTCCCCGTGGGCGCTCATTTTGCAGAGTCCGTTTCTTCGAATTCAATTGTCATTTGATCTGGTTGCGCTTGTATTTGCGATCTCGACGCTCTGGCCATGGACGCCCGCGACCTGCCAATTGCGGCTCGGGACCTTGAGTCCATACTTTGTCAAGCACCAGATCGCGCGCACACCGTCTTTCCAACCGATCTTTTTTCCTTCCGCGTAGGTGCGACCGGAATAGCTGATGCCGACCTCGAAGACGCGCAGGCGCAACTTCGCCACCTTGACAGTGATCTCGGGCTCAAACCCAAAACGATCCTCCTCAAGCTGAATGGACTGAATCACTTCCCGCCGAAATGCCTTATAACAAGTCTCCATATCACTCAAACATAGATTCGTGATGGCATTTGACAATAGGGTGAGCACATTGTTGCCGACCCTGTGCCAGAAATACAGCACCCGGTGGGGTCGGCCTCCCATGAAGCGAGATCCATAGACTACGTCGGCCTTTCCATCGATCAAAGGCTGCAGAAGAATCGAATATTCGGAAGGGTCGTACTCGAGGTCTGCGTCTTGGATGATTACGAAGTTACCGACGGCTCGCTGAATGCCTTCTCGAAGAGCGGCGCCTTTGCCCATGTTCTGAGGCTGCAGAACTACCCGAATCTGTGGAGCGTTATTTTGCAGCTCAGATAGGATTTCGCGCGATCCATCCGTCGAGCAATCATCGACGCAGATTAATTCCACGTCCAAAGGAACTGACAACACCCGATGGATTACTGCTCGCAGAGTTGCGCGTTCGTTGTAGATGGGCATCACCACAGAAATCTTCATAAGATCGTCAATCCTAAATAGCCGAGACGCGCCTGATGGTTTTGATCCGAAGGCTCCGCGGCGCACGAAAGGCCCCATCGCTCAGCATTGAATTTATCTCTTTGCCTGTTTTGCCCCGAGCACTTGGCGGCGGCATTCAACGATCTCCCCGGCTTTTTCCCAGGCTGTGACCTTGTAGGAGAACCGCCGCGCCGGCTCCAAGGCGAACATCCAGCGCGTAGTCCAGACCGCGAGTCTCCGAAGCAGGTATAGCGGGACACCCCGAATGAAGCGCTTGGTGCCTGGCCGGACTCCCAATACTCGGATATTGGCGCGGCCAAGGTCGAACCTCCACTTGAGAAAATACTCTTTGTTGATCCGCTCCGCAGCTACGGGGTGATACACAACGGCTGAGGGTTCATAACGCAGTCGCTCCCGACCAACAAGTAGCCGTCGACCGAACTCAGTGTCTTCACTGTGTGGAGGAATTTCAACACAGGCGCTCGGTCCCAAGTCCGTCCGAAAAACACCGTATCTGTCAAACATTTCCCTTCGAAAAGCCATGTTGGCGCCGAACGGGGGGCTATGGAGCCTCTTGGGCTCTTGGCCCTGGTCGAAACCGGGGAAACAATGGCGCGAATAGGGGCCTTTAATTGATAACCAACTGGGCAGTGAGGAAGGCCACTCTAGAATGATTCGCCCGCCTGCACCGGCCCACTCCCCATTGTTCAAACACTGTGTTAGATTCCACAACCACGTCGCCTCTACCGTTGCGTCGTCATCCGCGAAAGCCAACACATCCCCCGAGGCCTCGCGGATCCCAGCATTAAGGGCATACGATTTGCCTGGCTGTGGTTCAAAGAGGTAGCGGAAGTGCCGAGGATATCGACGACAGAAGTCCTCAATTACGTCTCGCGTCTGATCGGTCGAGTTATTGTCCACAACTAGAACTTCCCACTGGACGGAGTCCGGCAACTCCGAAACCAAGATGCTATCCAACGCCTTCGCCAAGTCCCGGCAGCGGTTGTAGGTGCACAAAATGACAGTAATCCTCACGGCTGCACGCGGTTGGCCATGCCAATGAAAATTCTCCCGATTGACTCCGCCAGAAAGCGATCTACGTTACGTGCCACGACGGCTCCCAAAACGAGGAGTTCGTTGGTGCGTCTGGGGATGCATGGATCCCTGGGCACTCCATTCTTGCAGCCAAGTCCGTTCCGCTCGCAAGAATGTTCCTTGAAGGTGCGCACGCATAAACAAGCTGCAATCCGGCACTTCGTGGCCCAGGGGGGCGGTGGATTACCACCGCCCGGTCTTAGAAATCTTGTATGGCTGCCAAGTGTGATAGAAATGTCGGAGTTGCCTCGGGGACCGAGCGACTGCCAAAGGGCCGCGGTTTGCGGCGTCGGATTATTATCGCCCAGACCCGAAATCGCCACCCTTCGCGTGCGTGTGGTTACACTTGATGGAAACCTGGCCGAGCCGGCGCCCCACTTCCAAGCTGACGTTTACAATTCTCTCGAGTGACCCATAGCGAGAGTTCTTGATCACGAAGGGAGCCAAGTCTTGTCGATAAGGGATCGCGTAAAAGGACTGATCATTCGTGCCGCGCGGCTGGCTGCAAGCCACGGCGAAAGGGAACTACGAGACAGCCGCAATGTAGAACTCGTCTTGTCAGCGGCATTGCAGAATCCCGATGTCCTCTCCATCCGCCACCCTACTGCTTACGTAGAACTCCTGCGAACTTGTATTGAGGAGTCGACGTACACGGTCGTGCCGGTGAAATCAGACGGAGGAGCTCCTGAAATCGCGGCCAGACGGCTGGTAACACTCATCGATCAATTGCGCTTGGGACTGCCGGAAATCGAGTTCTTGGCTGCGCGAGAAATCGCTGTGGTTGCAGACGCGAACCGCTCCAATCCTGAGCCGCAGGCACAGCCGTGGTGGACCTGGGCGGGAGACGTTGGGCTTCACTTTTCGATAGGTTCCTCGTTTGGCAGAAAGGGCCGGATCCTCTTCAACCTGGTGCGGTTTATGAGAAGCGAACGATGCCTGGAGTTGGGTACTGGTTATGGAATGTCGGCGCTGTTTATCCTCGCCGCACTTCAGCGCTACTCCCCATCAGGGCGCTTGCACACTCTCGAGGGGTCAGAGCCTCAGTTTTCGATCGCTTCCTCGACGTTGAAGCAGCGCCACGGAGATATGGTTTCATGTCACTTCGGATCGACGGGCACATTGCTGGCCGAATTGGTCAAGTCGATCGGGCCGATTGATTTCATGTTTCACGATGCGGGGCATTCGCACGAAGGGTACGTCAATGACTTCAACGAGATCAGTCAAATACTCGTCCCCGGGTCGATAGTTTTGTTCGATGACATTCGATGGAAAGATGAGCGATGGAAATCGGGCTCCAAATCCGCCACCGACACGTACGCCGGATGGAGAGAAGTCGTGAGTCACTCTCGGGTATCTCAGGCCGTCGAAATTGATGGGAATCTCGGTCTATTGCTTTTGCGATGAGACGGACCACCCATGTCGTGAGCAGATCCGATCAGCTAGAACGGCTTCAGTGACCTATCACCGCGACGAGGTCAGTTGGCGGGTCCGGCACAACACTTTGTGCTGGCCCCGGTGAACCAGATGACCCGACGAAAGTGGTAACACTCGAGGCGGGCAGGGTGTAAGCAAAACTGTTCGAGCTCACGGAAATGGCGGACTGCTGCGCGAGGTTCAGGCTGGCAGAAGTAATCCAGGGCATTACTGAATTGAAATTGGGGCCGTTCGCGATCGAAAAGGTCTGGGAGACATCGGAGCCAGTGCTGTTGATCGCCACAATGACGACCGTTCCGCTCGGCAGGTCTTGGAAGGCAGAAAGGTACACTCCGCTCCGCGGATTGGCGGTCGCATCTATGCGAACGTATCCAGGCTGAATGAACTTCGAATAATTCCCCACGGCCCAAAGACGCTGAGGCATTGTCAGGCCATCGGGATTCATCAGGCCAGTATTTGGATAAGCGCCACTTCCACCGTAAGGAATAAGCGCCCACCAGACCCAAGCATTCGCGTTGGCCTGTGTCATCCAGCTCCAGATGTTGTAGGCCCAGTAGAGGCCATCTGGATTCATCGCGCCTGTGTAAGCACACGGCGCGTAGTTCGCGCTCGTGGCGGACAAGGCACACCCGCTGACCTCTGTTTCCCAGTATTGAGCAGAGGTCGAGTATGGGTTACTGCTGGCTGCCCCGAAGTCGTAATTGTGCACTGCCACGATCCCCACGTAAGGGGAGCAACTGCCATCGCCCATGCACGATCCGGCATAACCCGTCAGGTCGCTCTGAACATCCGGTTCAGGCATCATAATCTTGACTGCTGACTGACCGGCTGAGGCCATCGTGGGCTGGAGGTTTGTTTTGATGAAGGTGTCAAATTCGGAACTGGACAATAGAGAGCTGTCATAGCTCTCGCATTCCTCGGGCTCGTTCTGAACGGAGACGGCGTATGGTGTGATGCTGTATAAGGATTCGACCGAGCCAATCCAGTTGGACATCCATGTGGCGAATTGACCGTAATCGCTCGAAATGAGTGTCCCACCACCGCTATTGTCCGAACAGTTTACGCTTCCATTCGTCTTCATCGACGCTGGCGGGCTGAATACAGTGGCGAATATCTTCAGGTTCGGATTCTGTGCGATCGCGAGCTGCATGTTGTTGAGAACCGCCCCAGGAACGCACGACGAACTTACGCTTCCGCAATTCCCAGGCACACTCGCATTGTCCGGAATTCCTTCACGCAGGATCGAGAGGCCAATGCCATTCGTCTGCGAAAAGAACGTCTGCGCCTGCGCAGCCGTCAGGTATTGACCACTGAACATTCCAAGCTGGTCCGCGGCTCCAAACCCTTGAATCTGCTGGTGCTGTTCGGTCCAATTGATTGTGGCAGTTTGAGCCTCGGCGACTGATGCACCACACAGAAGCGTAAATAGTGCAATAATTCTAGGTATTTTCCCTGTCGAATTCACTAATGGGCCCCCGCCCTATCGAGCCGCTCACCACCGGGCCCCGCGAAAGCGCCGCCCCGTTTCTACTCGGGCGGGGCAACCTGCGCCCGTGAGCGATGTGAGCTGTCATTCGGAGTCTAGGGCGAGAGCCAAAGAAAAGCTACTGGTCGGAGGTACAGGGGGCGGACAGCTACCCCCGGTTCTCAACCCCTGTTCGTTTTCTCAAGTCGATCAGGTTATAGCAAACCTGATCGGAGATCACTTCGGGATGTGGCGAGGCCTTCGATCTACCAGCCTTCACCGTCTTCAATTGAAGTCCTCCTCCGCTCGTTGCCCGTCGACGATTTACTTCGCCGGGAGTGGCAATCCAATCGGGTTTTCTTCCTCAAGCCCCAAAGGAGAGCAGCGGTTCAAAGCTCCTCCGCTCCAATGCAGGCATCCGAGAAGCGCTCGGGCTTGCCCCACAAACCTAGGTTAACTCTTCGCCCTTGCGGTTCTGCGTTGAAGGCGCCGGAGTGGATTTCCAGGAACTTACTGACTCCCGCATAATATAAAGTCATTCTGGCCACAAAGAAGATTGCTTCCAGAAGGCGGTGATCAGTCGCGGACGGCGGCGCATGCGACGTAGCGTTCGTCGCGCTGCTTCACTTAGTTGCCAGTAGTCCATGGGGCAGACATTGGGTAGCTCGTGCTGCTTCCAGTAACCCCAGATGTACTCGACTGAATTTAGTTCTGGCGCGTAGGGCGGAAGATAGGCAGTGAAAATCCCGCCCTGCAAACTGGCAATGTAATCCTGCACCAACCGGCTGCGATGGCCCGGCAGACGATCCCACACAATCAGTAACGGCTGGTCCAGATGACGCACCAAGGCCTTCAGAAAGTCCACGACCTGTGCCTTCTTGATGGTCCCGGCATAGATACGAAAGTAAAAGTTCCACAAGGTGAGGCCGGCAGCGACCGACAGACTCTTCCAATTAAAGTTGTATTGCAGGATGGGGGTCTGTCCGCGAGGGGCCCAAGTGCGGCAACGATGCGGTCGCTGACTCAGTCCGCTTTCGTCGATGAAGACGAGGATACGCCCTTCTCGGCGCGCTTTTTTTTTAGTTCCGGCCAGACCTTCTTCTTCCAATTGAGGATCTGCTCTTCATTGCGTTCTCGTGCTCGCCCCTCCGGCCGCTGCGGGCTCCAGCCCAGACCAACCAGAATTTTCCAGACATGGCCATCGTGATAGCGAACGTTAAATTCCTGCTCGATCAAATGAGCCACACGCGGACAGGTCCACAACGGGGTCTCATAGCCGAGCCGCTCCGGACCTGCGACCAGGTGCTTCTCTAACTGCTGTCGCTGCTTTTCACTCAAGCGCGGCTTGCGACCAGCGCGCCCCGCTTTCCGGAGCGCGGACTTGCCCTGGGTGCGATAGTGGTGCACCCAACGGGCCACCGTCTGCGGGACAACGCGGAGCCGCCGAGCAATCTCGGCTTGCCGCAAGCCGCGCTCCAACATCTGGATGGCTTCAAAGCGTCGTTTTTCTAATGCTTCAAAATCGCGACGGACTCCAGCAGGATTTCCCATATCCAATTAGACGCAGGATACTGGAGAAAGATTCGCTATATTATGCGGGATTCAATAGTAGTCGACGCGTTTCCACGAGCCATCCGACCACGACCTGTACCATGCACCTGCGGTAAAATCTCTTTTGCGGATTCAGGGTCACTATCCAATGTAGCGTCCTTCTAGGCAAATGGGATAAGACGAGGTTTGGGATCGAGATGTACTGGCGCGGGATGCCCCAGATGCCCGGCCGCTTCCCAGTCTCCCGCATTTGGGCCCGTCCGTAGTCGAACCACCACTTCAGGAAATAATCCTTCCGGATTCTGTCCACTGGAATCTCGTGATAGACAACCGCCGACGGCTCGTATCGCAAGCGCCCTCCGGCGGCCATCACGCGGCGACCGAACTCTGTGTCGTCATTGCGGATTTCGTTTCCAGGAGAAGGCCCCAGATCCGCACGGAAATCACCGCATTTTTCAAACACGACCTTTCGAAACGCCATGTTGGCCCCGTGGGGAGGCCGGTCAAGTTCATGCGGTTTGTCACCTAAATCGAAGTGGGCGTAGAGAACACCTCCCATGCCATACGGGCCATCTAGTGCAAGCCACCGGGGAACTAAAAAGCTCTCCGCCGGCCAAATGCGTCCCCCTGCACCGGCCCACTCGCCATTGCCTAAGGCGCGGACTAAATTCCAAAGCCACGTTGGCTCGACGGTCAGGTCATCATCCGTAAAAGCAACGACATCTCCGCGAGCTTGCCGGATCCCAGCGTTCCGGGCGTGGGACAATCCTCGCTTTGCCTCAAATGCGTAACGGAACCGGTCAGGGTAGCGGCGGCAGAAGTCCTCGACGACCTCTCGCGTCTGGTCGTTGGAATGGTTATCCACCACAAGTACTTCCCATTCGACGGTGCTGGGCAACTCGGAGGCCGCAATACTATCGAGCGCCTTGGCCAGACCTCGGCATCGGTTGTAGGTGCACAAAATGACGGTGATCTTCATTGGGCTACTATCTCTCGTGCTGCCGGACAGTATCCGGGATTCGTGGGTCTGCGATATGCCGTTCCCCGTGTCTCCGGCCGGACGCGGATTCCAGCCGCCTCAGTAGTTGTCCAAGAGGGCGTGCTACCAAGACCGGCCGTGTTCTCACTGCACGTGCTATGGCGAGTAAACTCTTCGCATATTGTTTTTGTTTCCGATGAAGCCGCGCTGCTGCAAGCCACAAGTCGGCGATTTGTCGCGCTTCGGCACCTGCCACATCAGGAGATTGCAAGATTTCGAGCGCTGCTTCGAGGGCGACCGAATACTCACCCGCGAGATACATATTACGGATCCAATCCCGGCAGTCCGAAGCGAAGGCAGTATGCTGTCTGGCCGCGGGCACACCCAAGCGGGTCAACAGCGCCGGCGTAATTTCTCCGACTCCGTCCAGCGGATCGAGATTCCCACTCTTTCTCGACGTCGCGGAAACCTGGGCGGCCAGCACCGAGAGAGTTTGCTGTCTTCTTTTACGAAATGATACTTGATGCGGATGAATCCTATATCGGAGGACCACCTGCTTGAGATTAGCAAGCTGAAAGTGTTCCGCGAGCCTCAACCATAAGTCGTAGTCCTCGGCAGGCGCGAATGGCGGGCGATATCCGCCTACGCCGACGAACGCCTCCCTGCGGACGAGGACAGTTGGTTGACAGAAGGCGCATCGAGTACACAAAGCTGATCTGATTTCGCGATCGTCGGTGGGATCGCCATTAACAAATAGACGTCTGCCTGTTGCATCTATCCACTCCTTCGCGCCTCCCAGAACGCCAACTTCAGGATGCCGGTCCATGAACTCCACCTCCTGCATCAACCGCGCGGGAAGGGAGACGTCGTCGGCGTCCATCAGCGCGATATATCGACCCCGCGCAAGGAAGCCCGCCACGTTTCGAGCTTCCGCCAATCCACAGTGTGGTATTTCGTGCAGCTTAATTCGCCCGTCTCTGGCTGCATAGTTCGAGACAATCGCTTTGGAGTCGTCAGTCGATCCGAAGTCAACAATGATGAACTCAAACTGCTTGAAGGTCTGGCCAAGAATGCTTTCAATCGCTTCCCCTAGGAAGCGATCGACGTTGCATACGACCATCACGACGGAAACTTCAGGCTTGTCCATTTCTCCGGAACCGTGTCGCTTAGCTTAGAGCGTCTGAAGCGCTCGAGCGCAAGAGCCGCTTTTCAAGCCTACAAACACCCTAACCGCTAGTACAGTTGGGTTTATATTGCCGATTCTCTTAACGGGTGCGGACGTTGGGATCCGTCTGGAAATTGCCATTCGAATTCTCTTTCTTGCCTCGCCTGCTAAGCATTTCCGCAACCTGACCGAACATGGTCCAGACCCAGCACTTGCGGATGAATCTCTTTTGTGGATCAAAGGCCAACAGCCATTGCAGGCCTATCTTGGGTAAATGGCATAGGATGACGCGCGGGATGCGGAGGTAGTCGCGCGGAACGCCACAAACAGGCGGCCGAATCCCACTTTCCCTAACACGGGCTCGCCCATCGTCAAACCACCACGCCAGAAAATACTCCTTGCGAAGGCGACTCTTTTGTACAGGATGGTGAACGATCGCCGATGGTTCGTAACGCAAGTGCTCCCCGGCAGAAATCAACCGCCGACCAAACTCGGTGTCTTCATTGCGAATCTCGCTGCCAGGACGAGGACCCAGATCGGTGCGAAAGCCGCCGTATCGCTCGAACATCTCCTTTCGAAAACACATGTTGGTACCGTAGGGAGCCAGATCGAGTTCTCCGGGATCGTTACCGCGGTCGAAAAGAGCAAGGACGCCGCCCATGTTGCGCGGACCGTCCAGCGGGAGCCAAGGCGGTACCAAGAAGTCTGGCTCGGGTAGAATGCGTCCCCCG
Source organism: uncultured Acidobacteriota bacterium (assembly GCA_963836125.1). Taxonomy (GTDB): domain Bacteria; phylum Acidobacteriota; class Terriglobia; order Acidiferrales; family UBA7541; genus Palsa-295. Next base: position 156,250 of record CAWIIK010000008.1, on the reverse strand, counting down.
GCGCCGGCCCATTCGCCGCTGGTTAGAGCCTGTGTTAAGGACCACAGCCATGTCGGCTCTGCGGTGGCATCGTCGTCGATGAACGCCAGAATTTGGCCATGAGCCTCGCGAATTCCCGTGTTGAGCGCATAGGATTTGCCCTGCTCTCGTTCAAAAATGTAACGGAAACGACCGGGGTACCGACGGCAGAAGTCTTCGACGACCTCATGTGTTTGATCGCGCGAGTTGTTGTCTATGACGAGTACTTCCCACTGGACGGTGTCGGGCACATCGGATGAGGCGAGGCTCCGCAGCGCGTTCGCCAGAGTCTGGCAGCGGTTATACGTGCACAAAATGACGCTTATTTTCAAAAGTCCCTTATCAGGGCGTATCGGCGCGCTCGATGACTGCGGACCTCTTGCTGGCGTCGTGATCACACGTCACGCTTGAAGAAGGGTTTGATTTGAAGATTCGAATTGCACATCATCTACCATCCGTCAGCTGAAAGCATCTGTTCTTTAACGACGCGAATGCGCGAGGCTGCCGGCAGGTTACGGCGAAGGAATTGTGCTTGAAGACAGTCCAGCCTGTTCGTTGCTACGGGCATCTTTGGCGATCCTAATGGCCTCGTCACGGGAGGCGAACGCCGCGCGCGCGGAAAACACACTATCGTACGCAGCGCGACTAAGAACTGAGGACAGATGTTGCGTGCCAAGGGCATGCACGATCGCGTCGGCAAAAGCTTGGGGGGTGTCATATGCTCGGAGTCCGACGCGCTCGATCTGGTCCATCGGCATCCCTCTAAACGCTTTCGACGTGCCGACGAACGGCTTGCCCAGAGCAAGAGCTTCGATGGTCTTAATGGAGATTCCTGAGCCCGATACCATCGGGGCGATCGCGCACCGCGCGGCGCGATAGTAAGGAGCCAGATCGGCGACCTGGCCGACAAAGCAGGATCGAAACGCTTCATAGGTTTTTGGCAGGCATCCGCGCACGAGTAAGTCAATTGCGCCAACGACCTTTAAACTATATCGCCGGTCGGCGATGAGCGGCCATACTTGTTCAAAGAACCACGTCAGCGCGGCGAGATTGGCACTGTGGAAATGGCCAACGAACAGCAAATCAATCGCATCCGTCAATGGCGGAGAACAAGCCTCGTTGATCGCAGAAATGAAAGCTTGATCTATCGTTGGCATCGCAAGAATGTGCGGCTTGGACGGCAGCTGTGCTTCAAAGAACTTGAAGTCGTCCACAGAGAGATGAACAAGCACATTCGCCCTGTCGAGAAGCTTCCTTTCAGACCGAATGAGCCGTTCACCGCTATCGCATCGCCGGGTCCAAGGATTGAGATCGCCCCGTTCCTGCAAAACATGAGATTGGATGTCGTGGGTTTCAAGGATGATGGGCACACAGTTGCCGCCTTGAATTAAGTGCTTCCGCAAGCGCTCGGCAAAGCCCATTGTGAAGATATGATTGACGTGGATAAGAGCGACGGGTAGCTGGCGAATATGCCGGGCTACATCTTCAGGCAATTGAGCCGATCTTCCAACGTCAACGATCCAATCGATCGCCGTACCAGACAACCCATGCCGAACCGACGCCGTGCACTTTGTAAGGACGTATCTTTTCCGATCGAAAGTGGCAATCGACACGCGATCGGCGCCGAGACTGTCAACGCCCTCCTTGATGAAATTCCAAAAAACTGTGTTGGTTTGCATATAGGCGCCATCAATCGCGACGGCAACAAACAAGGTAAAATACCCGCGGCTTTGATAGAACTCGATTTGGTTCTGAATGACTCGGCCAGTGCCGCTTCGCGGCCAAGGAGGAGCAACGATTATAACGGCCGGACGTTGCATGGAGGGATTCTCCGATATGCGGCGAGAACCTGCTGACCTTGCACGTTCGCCGTTCGATAGCACGCCGCTTAGCTTGTTCAACAGGGTATCTTTTATTTTCACAAAAGGCTTTCAGACATCCGAGTTCCGGCCCGCTGCTGCTCCCGTTTGTTATTCCCCGTTTGTTAGAGACCGGCAATAACTCTCGAAGATCTCCCCAGCCGTCTGACAAGCGAAGACTTCACAAAAGAACCGACCTTGCGGATCCAAGAACCAGTGCCGGTCCATCCGGAACATCCATTGCAGTGTGCGCTTGACCCGTCGAAGGTAGCGTAGGGGAATCTTCCACAGAGGGAGCCGCTTGCCCTCTTGGCGAGCGAGGCCCCGCCCGTAGGAAAACCAATACGCCCGAAGGTATTTTTTCGTGAGTCTTTCGGGAGGAACCGGGTGGTTGACTACAGCCTCGGGTACATAACACAAGCGCTCTCCGGCCGCGATTAACCTCTCACCGAACTCGGTATCTTCGTTGCCGATGAGACCCCTGCCGTTGCGGCCCAAATCAGTTCGAAAGCCTCCGTATTTGTCAAACGTTGTTTTTCGAAAGGCCATGTTGGCTCCGAAGGGAGGCTTCTCTAGCGGCCCATGCTCGTCACCCTGATCGAATTGAACCAGTGATCCTCCCAAATTGAATGCGCCGCTGACTGCCAGCCAACGTGGAGGCAAGAAACCCTGCCCCAGGCGAATGCGCCCGGCAGTGCCCGCCCATTGGCCGTCCTCCAGTGGTGCGGTCAGATTCTGGAGCCAATTAGGTTCCACGGTCACGTCGTCGTCGGTGAAGACCAGAACATCAGCCCGTGCCCCACGAATTGCAGCATTGCGCGCATTGGACAGACCCTGCCGTGGTTCGGCCAGATAGCGGAAGCGGTTGGGGTACCGGCGGCAGAAATCCTCGACCACCTCTCGCGTCTGATCGCTCGAGTTGTTGTCCACAACCAGAACTTCCCATTGGACTGCATCGGGCAACTCCGATGCTAAGATGCTGTCTAACGCCCTCGGCAAATCCCGGCAGCGGTTGTACGTACACAGAATGACAGTAATTTTCATGGCCCCGCGCGGTTCACTGTGTCAGCAAAGGCTGACTGAGAATTCTCCCAATCGGTTCGGCCCAGAAAGCGATTCGCGTCACGTACCACATGACTCTGCAACGGGGGATGGTACCGAGCAGAGGGGCATTGCCTATCAACCTATCCTTCTATCCTTGCCGAGGGGTTCTGGCGGCCGAGTAGACTCGCGATGGTTTCGATTACATGGCGCTGGGCAGAACCAGTCAGTCCCACCGAGCACGGCAAGCTGATTGCCTGGCCATACAGAGCGTCGGAAGTCGGGCAGGAAGAACTGCCGGAAGGGCTATGAGCGGGCGAGCGATGAATGGGCTGCCAAAGCGGGCGAGTCTGGATTTCTTGCGCGGCCAGTTCGCGAAGAAGCTCTCGCGAGTCGATGCCAATTCTTTCTCATCGATCAACACGGTGTACATCCAAAAGGTGCTAAACGCCCAGTCCGCCTCTTTCGGCAGGCGAATTCCCGAAAGAGAACCCAATGACTCCTGATATCGCTGTGCGATCTGTCGCTTCGCTTCCACAAACGTGTCGAGCTGTTCCATCTGCGCGCAACCCATCGCCGCCAGCACGTTCGTCAGGCGGTAATTGTAGCCGACGGCGTTGTGCACATATTCGATCGGATCATCTTTCGCCTGGGTGGTGAGATATCTGGCGCGCGCGGCCCATTCGGCATTGTTGGTGACGAGCATACCGCCGCCGCCGGTGGTGATGATCTTGTTCCCGTTGAAGCTGAAGCAACCGACGTGCCCGAGGCTGCCCAGGCTTTTTCCGCGGTAGCGCGCGCCGAGACCTTCGGTGGCATCTTCGATCACCGGCAACGAGTACTTCGCCGCGACCGCCAGAATCGGATCCAGGTCGGCGGGATGGCCGAGAATGTGGACCGGCAGGATGGCCTTCACGCGCCGGCCGGTCTGCCGATTGCGCAACGACTCGACCGTCCCAACGGCAACCGTTGTCGAGGAAATCGACCACTCCGGCCGGATCGATCTGCCAGTATCGAGGCTCCGCATCGATGAAAACCGGCCACGCGCCAACGTAGCGAATCGCGTTGGCCGGCGCGATGAAAGTGAGCGAGGAAACGAGTACCTCGTCGTCCGCCTGGACGCCCGCCAGCAGCAGGGCAATGTGCAGGGCCGCGGTGCCGTTGACCGTGGCGACGGCGTATTTCGTGCCCGCCCGCTCCGCCACCATCTTTCTCGAACCGGTCGACGTAGCTGCCGACGGACGAGACCCAGTTCGTATCGAGGCATTCCTTGACGTACTTCCACTCGTTCCCGCGGATCTCGGGCACGATCAAGGGAACGAAATCCGCGCGGCGCGTGGCGCCCGGAGCCAATTTTTCTGCTGGGTTCAATTGCGATATCTCCCGTCGCCGAAGTCAACGATGATATTGCTGCGCACGAGATGCGCCACTTCCTCGATGCCTTGCGCGACTGTGCGAGTGATCTTAAAGCCGAGCTGGCTCAGCGATGCGGGTGAACGACACACGGTAGTCCCTAGGATCTTCCGCCTTATGCACGAACTCGACGACGGCATCGGGCGCATAGGGTCGAATCATGTCGACGAGTTGCTGCTTTTGGAAGTTCTGATCGGTCGCGCCCACGTTGAATACGGCTGCCGGCGACTTTCGCGTGCTGGCGAATTGAGGACAAGTTGCATGGCCCGGGCGGCGTCCCGCACATGTATGTAAGGGCGCCAGAATTGCTCACCAAACACCTTGAGGTGTTTCTTCGTCAGCATCTCCATGGTGAATTCGTTGACCGTCAAATCAAAGCGCATGCGCGGCGACACGCCGAAGATAGTCGCGAACCGCAACGGCGTGGGGCACCATTTCTCCTTGTTGGCGCACCTGCAATAACGCTTTTTCTACAGCCACCTTCGTCTCGGCGTAGAGGGACACCGGGCTCAATTCGGATTCCTCATCCACGTATTGGTCGGCATCCTTCATCTTTCCATAGTTGCTGCACGTGGAGGCAAAGAGGAAGCGACTGACGCCGGCCCGCTGACTTTCCTCGATAAGCGCGAGTGAGGCATCGAGATTGATGGCGCGCGCCAGATCCGGCTGACGGGAACAGGCTGGGTCGCCGACGATGGCGGCAAGATGGACCACCGCTTCCATTCCGGCGACGGCAGCCCGTAGCTGTGCTCGGTCGCACACGTCGCCGCGGACGAATTCAAAGCCCGGGTGAGACCAGACGCCCAGCAGCGATTCGCCGCCGTGCAGGAGGGCGTCCAGCACTCGAACCTGGTGTCCGTCGGCCAAGAGTAGAGGTACCAGAGTCGATCCGATATAGCCCGCACCACCAGTGACCAATATGTTCATTGTGTTATCTCTAGCTCAACTTTCTCTAGCGTCGCAAGTAACCGCGACAGCTACGGGCGACGGCGAAATCAGAGCAGGTCAATCAGCCCTTTGGCGGCCCATCGCTGAAGGTACTCAAGGGTCTCTTCTTCGGGCAGGCCGACGTGGTCGGCGACCGCCTTAACGCTGATCGGACGATCCAAGGCGGGCACCAAATCCATCAGGCCCCGCATTCGCCGCCGCTGGTCTGGAAAGGTCGTCCCCGAGAGCGATCTGGCCATAGTCAACATAGAGGTCGTATTGCGGATTTGACAGGCAGATGTTGCCTTCGAATTTCTTGACGACCATGGGCGAGGCTTCCAGCCGATCCACTGCCCCGATCAAGGCGTCGACGGCTTCATTGAGCGATGCTTCCTTGATGATCTCCACCCTGTCTCGGCTGGAATGATACTCGGGATATGGAAACCGTGAAAACGATAGCATTGGGATGCCGTAATTCTCCCAGACATACTCGTCGTTGACGATGATGCTTTCGAACGGGCCGGTCCGGTAGGGCAGGCCGAGTTGGTCGAGGCTCGCCTTCAGGGCATGGAGGACGCTGACCATACTCCGCCGGGATTCCTGAACCGCGAGCGGCGTGGCGGATCCGAGCATTTCCAGAAAGATGCCTTCGAGTATCCGGGCGCGTTCCGACTGGGTTCAGCCCGGCAAGGTAAAGTTCCGACCCGATGATGCCCGGCGAGAGGACCAGGGAATACGTGAACTTGGTCTTTCGACCCCGCAGGCGGCGCAAAACCTCGAGGCCCACGACGCAACCAGCCAATCCATCGTTGGCAGCACCGGCATGATCCAGGTTGCCGCCGAGGACGATCGTGAAGTCGAGCGAGCCCGGGTGCTTGTATTCCAGAATCTTCACTGCGCCGGGAGCTTCCGCGGTGCGGATCACGACCTCGTAATCGCCCGGAGCGAGCTGGTCGAAAACTCGCTTCGGCATGCAGAATCCCCAATCTCGGCTCCAGCTCCGGAATTGCTGCCGATAATGGAACGGAATCGAGTCTTCATCGCGGTGATCGTAATGGAGGTGCCGTCGGAGTTCCTCGAGACTTACCGTTCCGGAAAAGCTCTTCGAGAGCCCGATTACCCCAAGCGGATGGGCGGTGCCGTCATAAACCGTGCGGCCGTCTTTGATGATTCTGGCCTCCTCGACATCCCACGAGGGAGGAATCACCCATCCGTTGTGCTCGTGAGAGCTCGGCACGGAGATCACGCGAAACGGAAGCACCTCGCGCAGATAATCCACCGCCTGATCGTAGCCCAGCGAACAAACGGCCCGATTGAGCGGCGTGAGGTCCCGCAAGATTTGCATCATGGTTTTCATGCAAGGCGTCCGAGCGGGATCAACTGATGCCAATCATTCAACCAACTATCCCCTTAACAGTTGCCAGCAAGCGTCGCTTCGCCGCCGACCCGGCGCGCCAGAATCGGGAACGACGGACGCTGTCTCTAGCTGACCCGACGCTTTCTCGAGCTGATCCGACGATATCTTTAGCTGACCCTACGAGAATTCTCACCGGAGTCCAGTCAAAAGCGGCTCGCATTTCATCCGGGCTGAGTTTGCTGTCGTGACCTACTATCGAGTTGGCTACGTCGACATTCTGTGCGCCGATCCATGGATCGACCCTTAACGGTCCAAGATACGCTTCTGCTTCGCGCTCTGCCTCTTCACTGAACAGTTTATCGACAGCATCTGGATAGGGCGTCCATGCACCGTCGCTGAGCACATTCTCACGAAGCATTGGAGTAGCCGTGCCCCAAAGAGAAACTTTGGCTCCAAAGTACATGGCGTAATAGACGTGACTGCCATAACTGTCAGTCGTCACGTACTCGAAGCTGTCGAAGAGCCCGCGCATCCGTTTCAGAGCATTGACATCGTCAAGTCCGGCGCCGCGTATCACATGGATACCCTGCTCTGTGAATTGAGAAGTCCACAAGTCCGTGGCGGCGGTAGAGTGGGCCGAGACACAGGCTGCCACTAGCCCAAATCTGCTTTTTATAGAGGCAATTTCACGGACGTATTGTTCATTTGAAGGCACCAGAACGTCGGAATGGATCGAGTGGGTGGGCATGACCAGCAGACTGTTCGGTATCCTCTCTAAACCTGAAGGTTTGGTGTAAATGATCGGCAGTCCGATGGCTCGCACCCTGGGATAGCCTCCCGCCTTCAAAAAGGCGACCTCGTCCTGTCGCGCGACAAAACACCTGGTTGATTTTGGAACGTTATACACGAGTACCTCGGCCCGTATTTTCTGCCATGGCGGCCACGTGCCGTGCTGCCAACAAAAGGGGAAACGCGCGGGAACCGCACGCAGTCCGCAGTATTCGGCAGCCACTTGAAGGGCCCCGTAGTAGTCGCTACCAAACGATTGAGCCCAAGGCCTTAGGTCAAACTCGCTGACCGGCGGCAGGCGAGTACTTATTGCGTCCAAGGAGGGTGCCTCATTCATCGAGCAAAGCTTCCTTGACGGCATCTGACTAGCTGGGTAGATCATTGGTGTCCACACGGGGCAGAGTCAACCGATCATCAGTGTTTAGATTCGCAACGCGCGCTTCCACGGTAAAGCCCAGGCGACACTGACGCGCACGCAGGATTTGAAGGAGCGAGTCATTGAAGCCGCCGTAGGGATAGCACATGGTCCATTCGTTCTTGCCCACCTCCAGCCTCTGGAGAAAATCAAGAGATCGGTCGATTTCGACAGTTTGCGCTTCCGCCGAGATATGATTTAACCAGGCATGGGTATATCCATGACTGCCAACGTGCATTCCCTGGTGCCGGAGGCACGCGATCTGGTCCATCGACATGTACAACTCGCAGGCGAAAGCCGCCTCGTCGACGGTCACGTGTTTGGCAAACAGCCGCCGCACGATCTCCACTCGGACCTGCTCCGGCAGGTCGCGTTGAAGAAGGCGTTTGAGCACCGTCACCTCGCGGGTATCGTAGCGATGCTCCTCCGTCACTCCCCGGAGATAGGTTTCTCTGGACTTGAGCGCATATTCTGAAGGGAACTCCGCCAGCGAGACGAAAAGCTCGTCGAGCAGAGTCCCAGTGTCGGGGACGGCCGCGAGGAGAAAGTGAATTTTGTTGACATCCAATACCCTGTGCTCGAGGACCGCCTGGGCGGGGGGAAAGAAACAGCCCTGAATGCCCCGCGCGGCCAAGACGGGGAACACATTCACAAAGTGATCAAGATAGCCGTCGTCGAAGGTCAACAGGATTGGGTTCGGCGGCAAATCCTCTCCAGACCCCAAAGATCCTAGCAATTTCTCGATCGTGATGGGTGTATAGCGGGCTTGGATGTAGTCGAGTTGACGACAGAAACGCCTAACAGAAAGGCCCTTGATCGCGGGGAAGCGGGAGCGTTCTAGGTCGCGCACATAGTGGTACATGACGATGGTAACCGGTCGGTCCATCGTTACAGTGTCCACACCAGAGCACAAACTATACGTCTTGAAAGCTGCACGGCAGGGAAGCCTGTAGACTGAAGCATCTTCACGAATATGTTTCGGACATGCTGGAAATCAAATCGGTACGTTTCAAAGTGATTCGTCACGTCATCCATTCGCCCCATCGGCTACCGAAGCGCGGTGGAATCTCCAGTTCAACGGCTTTATATGGCCCTAAAACAAATATGCGTAAAAGTTAGTCGAGCCAATCCGTTGCCAGCCCACGGCATCTTGGGAAGCGGGAGGCGGCTCATCAGATATAGCCATTTTGGCTCCGCTGGTCGCGAGAGCTGTCAGTGCCCGCTGTTGATCTGCGTCGCCCAGTCGCCAAAAATTCGAGCTCCAACCCACTTCAGCCACGATATGCACTCTGGCTAGTCGGGCCCAACGAGAATTGTGCATGCCATCACACACCGAGGCGACTGAGTCGCCCGCCGTTAGCCCGAGATGTTGCAAGCCATTCGCAACCTGCCACGAAACGTTCTCCGGGGTGCTGTCCCACGGTCGAAATCGTTCTCCCTGGGTAGTTGTAACCGAGTAGAAACACGCCGCCCACACGAGACCAAACCCTGCAACGATGGCCGCCAGCCGCTTACTTGGAATGTGTATTTCTGTAAAAGGAACCAGAAAAAGCACTGCCGCAAACGCTCCCAAGTGCCTGGGCTCCACATGTACGGTGCAATAGAGGATGATCGCGGCCAGGCTAACTACCCATGCGAGTAGAGGGGGGGCCAGTCTGGTCGGTACGGACCTACGCTGTTGCAGGAAGAAGCAGAGTACCCACCCAAGTAGAAATCCACCCCCCTGGTAGACCAACAGCTTTGCCACTCCTTTTGCGTTTCTTAGCATCGTGTGTATCAGTCGCCTCGGGTCGAGCCACACGTGCAATCCACGCGACCAATATGACGGGTCATACCAGACCGGGTAGGTTACCGAAAAGATTCCACCGAACTCGTATACTCTTGGTGAATCGATCACGACGCGCGGGGGATGCTCGGGTTCCCCGGCTTTGACTGGTCCACCCTGCCAGAAGCGGGACTGGACGCCGTTAACGTACCAGGAGTAGTTGAGCCGGCCCGTGTCGCCAAACGTCAGATGACCGGTTGACCGCGAAAGAGCCATAATCAGCGGAGCCGACATCAGCGTAAACGCTACGGTGGCCACCAACGCTTGCCGCCTCGGCAGGAGGCCCCACCCAATCAACAGAACCATCAGGCCAATCGGGAACATGACCGCCTTGGCATAGTATCCGGCCGCCAGCGCGGCAGCCAATGCGATGGGCGTCCACTTCGCTGGAGCGCGTACCAGAACACCAAAAGCAGTGTAAACCGCAGCTGCGACAAGCATGTCAGGATTTACCATCCACACCCGGATCAACTCGAGCGAGGTCCACAAGAACAGCGCGTACGCGATTAAGCGAATGGCCGACGCATCTTCTCTTTTCCGCAACAATCCTCGTAGGAAGTACTCAAAGGCGGCCACGGTTGCCGCATATATGACAAAATTGATCAACTGGACCGCGGGATATTCCCAATACGCGGAGGGACGCAGTACCGAAAGTCCGATTCCGAGTACCCACGCATACAAAGGGTTCCAGTAGCCGTTAATCGCCGCGTGCCAGTCGCCTCTGAGGTAGGCATCACCCATGTCCAAATAAGAGACGCCGTCATAGGCCATATAAAAGCGGTTAGCCCAGGCCTGGATTAGGCCAATGACAAGCGCAATCGCAATCCACGGATCCTTGAGCGTTTTAGAGATTCGTTGTTCCACACGGAGCTTCATCGTGGAATCTCCACGTTTCGGTGGACGGCTCGAGATGGGATTCGCCACGGTGTCAAGACAGGAACTCGGCACGCTTATCCTCTTTCAGCGTTGTGGCCAAGCGAAAGATTTGGCCGGGGCATTGCTGCAACTACCAAGCGCTGAGGCCGCCATCCACCACCAGGCAATGACCGGTCACATAGCTGGAGGCATCGGAAGCGAGATAAACCAGCGCGCCGACCATTTCATCCGGCTGCGCCATGCGGGCCAGCGGGACGCGGGCAGAATAACGCGCCTTGAAGGTATCGTTTTGCCCGCTCTCCACGCCAGCCGGGACCAGGGCGTTGACCCGAATCCGCGCATCACCCCAATTCGCCGCAAGGTAACGGGTCAAGCCGACGACGGCGGCCTTGGAAGTTGAATACACCGCCGGGTTGCTGATCTGGCGGCCGAGATAGAACGACCCCTCGTAGATCCGCTTGTCCGACGACACGAGGCCGTAAATGGAAGCCGTCTGGATGATGCTGCCGCCCGTTCCCTGCTTTTGCATCTGGCCGCCCACCGCTTGGGCGACGAGGAACATGCCGTCGACATTGACGGACATGATTCTCCGCCATTCGGGCAGTGAATACTTTTCCGTGCTGGCAAAAAATGCGTCCAGGTCGGCCGACTTCGAAGCGGCGTTGTTGTGGAGGACGTGGATGGCACCAAAGCGTTTGACCACCTGATCCACCATGTTCGCAACCGAGACGGGATCCGACACATCGCAGGCGACCCCGAGGGCAGGCGTGCCGTAGTCGCGCTCCAACTCCGCGGCGAAGGCGGTGCATCGGTCCCGGTCGAGATCCACCACCGCCACCTGCGCCCCGAATTCGGCGAGGCCCCGGCAAAACCGCTGGCCGAGGATGCCCACCGCGCCGGTAACAACGGCGGTTTTCCCCGTTAGTTCAAAAAGAGTTCTTATAGTGGATTTCATTGAGAAGCACTTCCCGGTTTTCTTTGCGGGCCATGCGACCGGCGATCAGCACGCGCATGATTTCGAGCGTCCGTTCAGGCGGGATGGCGGGTCGGCCCGTCCGAATGGATTCGGCAAACTCCCAGAGCATACGGCGAAACATCGAGAAATTGTCGGTGATGTCGAACGCCCCGGTGCGCTGCGTGCCAAAGATCTCAAGGTGAAATGTGCGCGCGCATTCGCCCAACGCGTCGATCTGAATCAGAACGCCATCATCCAGCCGCACGACCGCCGAGGCATGCTCGGCCGGCAGCATCCGCACAGAGACAGGATGCGCGGGAGTGATCGCCAAGATCGCCTCGAGCAAATGGACGCCGTATTTCTCCCACGACAAGACGATCGCGCCCCGGATCAACTTCAATCGGCCATAAGCAGCCAGATCGGCGCGCGGCTCATCCAATTCGCGGGAATAGCGCATGCCGGAACAGGACATCAGCTGGCCTTTCTCCAAGATACGGCTTGAAGGCGCGCAATTCGGAGACTTCCAGGCTTAGAGGCTTGTCGATGAACACCGGCAGACCCGCCTCGAGAAACGGGCGTGGCCATCTCGAAAATGGGTTTCGTAGTCATCGCGGGCGATGATGACCGCATCCACCTTGCCTAGAAATTCCCGATAGTCGCCTACGCCGTTGGGAATGCGGCAGGCGGCACACAACTTCTTCGTGGATTCAGGATCCTGAGTCCACGCGTGCGTTATCGTCCAGCCGTCCAGTCCGAATTCCGACGCATGGCGGCGGCGGACATATTCGTAGATCCCCGGCCATCCGGAAGCCGCCAGCCCTTCCGGCGAGTATCCGTTGATGATGGACCCGTAAGAAAACGGGTGCCCATTCCCTTCGCTCAATCCAATGATTCCGATGGACTTCACCAGACTCGCCCATCCGCCATCGACATGGATGTCTTGTCCGGTGATGTAACTGCCGGCAGTCGGAGCAAAGCAACGCAACGGCGCCCTTGAGGTCATCGGGCTGGCCGATGCGGTTCATGCGGATTCTTGGCTGCCAAGCCGTTGCATAAATTCCTTATGTTTCTGGGTCGGCGGATGCGGAAAAGCGCCGGGGCTAAGAGCGTTCACGCGAATGCCATGCGGCGACAGGAAGCTGGCGAGGTATTTGGTGAATTGAATGACTCCGGCTTTGGCCGCACCGTAACTCGGCGGATTCGCGAACTCCTTGCCATCGTACATTCGGTAGTCGGGTCCGATGTGGCTGTACAGCGAGGCGATGTTGAGGATCACGCCGCGGGTGGCTTTCAAGATCCGGGAAGGCCGCCTTGGTCATGCGAAAGACCGAGTTCAGGCTCATGTTGATGTCGTATTCCCAATCTTCTTCGGTGATGGACTCCCAAGAGTTCTTGTTGCCGGACCACGCGTTGTTCACGAGAATGTCGATGGCTTCGAAATGCTCGTGCACCTGAGCAAAAAACTCGGCCGCAGAATCCTTCTTCAACAGGTCAAGTTCCAAGGGCAACTGCTTGGACTGAGCCGCCGGTCAGCCGGACGATTTCCTCGCACTTCTTCTCGCATTTCGCCTTGTCCCGGCTGGCGATGACCAGGTTGGCGCCCAATTCGGCGAGCGTCTCGCTCATGGCGGTGCCCAGATAGCCGGCGCCGCCTGTAACGACCGCCGTCTTACCTTTTAACGAAAGCAACTGCTTGCAGGGATTTATTCATGAGTTCGATTTTTTCAGTAACGCCTCAACGATCGTGAAGTCGACGCTATCATCGATGTCCTGGGATCGGTCCCGGGGCATCAACACCGCGCCGAGCTTTCCCACTAACAGGGACTTGGCTTCCTGCGCAAGCAGACTTGCACGGAACACATAGACCGCGCCGTTCAACTGGTAAGCCTTGGGCAGTTTCTGCCGAGGCAGCCATGGAATGGCGCCGGCAATGAACACTTCCGGGACGCCATCGACGAGCCGCCAAGCCCGGTGCGGATTCAATTCGGCATCCTTGAAGGTGGCGACCGAATCGTAGCCGCCTTCGGCGACAAGCTTCAGGCAGTCGCGCACATCGTCCGCCGTGCGCAGAGGACAAGTTGGTTCGAGCAGGATGACCCATTCGGGCGTCTCGCCTTCCGCTCGAAGTGTCTGGAGAAGATCCTTGAGGGCATCGATCACCAGGGCTTCGTCGGTCGCAAGATGCGGCGGGCGCGCGTAGACTTCAGCGCCATGAGCCCGGCCGACCGAGGCAATCTGGGCGTCGTCGGTCGAAACAATGATGCGGTCGATCTCGCTCACCTGCTGCGCGACTTCAATCGACCATGCGAGCAGCGGTTTTCCTCCCAGCGGCCGGATGTTTTTCCCGGGCACCGATTTGCTTCCGCCCCGCGCGGGAATGACCGCGATGACTCGTTTTCCGTTCAGCATGAGATGGGTCGTGCCGACTTCGTCATTCAACTGTCGCGCGCGTGCCTAGCCGGCCGAGGCTGTCGAGCGCCTTGCGGTATTCGGCCCATTCCCCGGTGTCGACCCAGGCATTCTCGCCGATGGGGAAGACGCCGATGCGCCCGCCGGCCTTCTTGATCTGCTCGATGAAATCGGTCATGTCGCACCGCGTTTGCTCGGGAATCAAATCAAGCCGGTCGCGGCGCACGACATACATTCCGGTGTTCACGAGAAAGCTGTATTGCGGCTTTTCCGTGATGCGGGCGAGACTGCCGCCCTTTTCCAGTTCGCACACTCCGTACGGAATGTGATAGTCCTTGAGCGACGCGACCAGGGTGAGATCGTAATTGTTGTCCGTATGAAATGACACCAGCTCGGCATAGTCCGCCTGGATCACGATGTCACAATTGGTGACGATCAAGTGTTCCGGAGTAGGCGAATAGAGCGCCCGGAGACTCCCGGCCGTGCCGCGCGGCTCCTTCTCCTCCAAGTACGCCACGGAGTAGCTTGGGGCCAGCTCTTCAAAAAAGGATTTGAGGATCTTGGACTTGTAGTTGACCGAAAGGTGGAACCGATCCAGGCCGTAGGGCAGAAATTGATCGATGATGATTTCGATGACCGTCCGGTCGCCCACGGGGATGAGTGGCTTGGGGAGAACATTGGTGAAAGGCGCGAGCCGAGTCCCTTGCCCGCCGGCCATGATGACGACCGGCAGATTGAGGCGGCGCTTCGGCTTGATTGCCACCTCGCCTTGAAACATCTCCTTCCAGAACAACAGCCGCACGATTTCGCGGGACGGATTGACGACGGGAACGCAGCCGAGATTGCCATTCAGCATGTCGGCGCGGACCTGCTCGGTCTCAAAGCCCTCTTCCGCCACATAGGGATTGCGATTACAGACGTGAAACACCTGCGCCTTCAAGTCGCCGTCGGACAAGATCCAGCGCCGGATGTCGCCATCCGTCAGTGAGCCGATCAGCCGTGACTCCTCGTCGACGACGAAGACGATCTTTTCCTCTGTCTTCTCCAACTGCTCCATCGCCTGCCGGATGGTATGCGTCTGGGGCACGAGAAACGGCTTAACGTTGTCATTCATGGGTATCGTCTCGGATGATCCTGGCAGATTTGACTGGTCGATGGGCGGCAGAATCTCGGATTCGGTGTTACAGCAAATCGTGAAAGCTCTTCTTTAGCAAGTCGTCGGAAAGCCGTACGTGCTTCAGCACATCCTTGATTCGTTCGCTGGCGCGCCCATCGTGAAAGCGGTCATACGGATTGCGCATGCCGCGGAGTGAGGCCCGAAAACGCGGGGAGATTGCCCGCTTGATTCCTCGCAGAATCGCAGCCCGGGAGCATGGAACATCGATCACGTTTGCCGCCCGGACCCGGCCCCGCTGTCGATCACCGATATTCACCACGGGCAGTCGAAAAGAAGGCGCCTCCGTCAATCCACTTGAGGAGTTTCCCACCATGACCGCAAAGTGCTTCAGGCAGCTCAGGTAGCGGCGATGGCCCAGGTGAGGCATCCATTTGAACCGCCCGGGACTCTGTGCACACACGGCTCGCAAGCGCGTATTGATCAGGGCGCCCTGGGCGTCCGCATTCGCCATCGTGAACACCGCCTTGAGGCCGCTCGCCTTGATTGCCGCCACCAGACAGCGGACCTGGGTCTCGGCGCTGCCTGCATCCCGCGTCACAGGATGATAGGTGACGAGGGCGACTGGCTCCTCAAGGCTGAACCCAAGTTCCTGTTCGAGTTGCGGCCGGGTCAGCAGCGCCGAGCCATAAATCTGGTCGAGTCCCGGAGCCCCGAAGTTAAACACGCGATCGGGCGATTCGCCCATCTGGATGATTCGCCGGCGATAGGTCTCAGTCGCGGCAAAATGAAGCGAGGCCATCTTGGTGATGGCGTGACGCACCGAATCGTCGATGGCGCCTTCACTTAACTCTCCACCGTGAATGTGGGCGATCGGAATCCGGAGCATCAATGCGGAGATCGCGGGGGCAAGCAACTCAAACCGGTCTCCGAGCAGGACCACAATGTCAGGCTTCAACTCGGCGAAGGCCTCGGCGAAGCCATTCAAGCCCACGCCAATCGATTTCAGATTGTCTAAGGCCGAACTCCCCTGTCAGCCGCAGGTCGATCTTTCCGGTCAATCTTGAATGCCTCTCAGCCTCGATATCGCGCCAAGTCCGGCCAAACTTCGATGCCAGATGCATGCCCGAAGCGATCACCTGCAGCCGGAGGGCGGAATCAGCCTGAATGGCCTTTAGTAGTCCGCGAAGGAGCCCGAAGTCAGCCCGGCTGGTTGTCACCACACAGATCTTACGTCGCTTCACGCCAGATGATTCCAGCTGATGATTTCATCTTTGGCGAGGCTGGCACGCAGAGTGCGCCCGATCAACGCCGGCAGGAGTTTTGGGGCGAGTCCGTTGCCCGGGCGCTTGATGTCCAAGTCACCGGTCGCAAGCTGGTGTCCCGCGGGCAGTGCGCGGGCGGCCACCACGCTCTTGCGGGCAACCGACATGTTGGGCAGTTCACACGGGGCTGGAGCCTTGATGCCGGTGCCAAGCGCCACCTCAACATGGCGGATGGCCGCCACCATCTGCTGAAGTTCGACCGGTTCAAGAGAAGCAGCATGATCCGGGCCCGGCAGCGAACGATCCAGCGTAAAATGCTTTTCAATGACCTCGGCGCCCAAGGCCACCGCGGCAACGGCAATCTCGATGCCCGGGGTGTGGTCCGAGTAACCCACGGGCAAGCCAAAGGCCGACTTGAGCGTCTGCATGGCGCGGAGGTTGACCTCCGCATACGGCGCAGGGTATTCGGTTACGCAATGCAACAGCGTCAATTGCGTGGCGCCCGCAGCCTGCAGGACATGCACCGCCTCTTCCACCTCGCCCAACGTCGACATGCCGGTTGACAGAATCAATGGCCGGCCTTTGCGGGCCAGGTGCTCGAAGGAATGGCAGGTTGGTGATCTCGCCCGAAGGCACCTTGTACAGCGGCACGTTCATCGTGGCGAGCAAGTCCGCGCTTTGCGCATCGAATGGGCTGGACAGAAACTGGATTCCGATCTGTCGGCAATGGTCGATCAGGCGCTGGTGGGCCGCGGCGTCCAATTCCAGCCGCTGCAACATTTCGAATTGGGATTCCGCATTGGCCGTCGTGCGTTCCTGATAGGCGCCTTGTGGGCGGAACGAGTTGCAAGCAGATCAGCTCGGAATGTCTGGAACTTGACGGCATCGGCGCCGCTGGCTTTGGCCGCGTCGACCAACTGCAAGGCAAGATTCAAGCGATCCGTTGTGATTTACCCCCGCCTCGGCAATGATGAATACGTATGCGACATGTAAGTCCTATTTTATCCGGCGGGCCGGGCTGCCGACATAAACGCCAGGCTCCGTAAGATCATGCACGACGGTCGCTCCCGCTCCAACCATGCAGCCGGCCGCGATCTTGATTCCTTCAATTACTGTTGCCCCGGCGCCGATCATCGAGAAGCGGCCCGACCGTCACGCCTCCGCAAATTGTAGCCCCCGGGGCAACATGCACCCAGTCAGCCAGAACAACATCATGTTCAATGGTGCTGTTGCGTATTCACAATCGCACCCCGGCCGATGGTCGCCCCGCTGTTAATCACCGCCCCGTCCATCACCACGGCGCCCTCGCCACCCGATACTCCTTCGTTGACGATTGCATCCGGCGAAACGATCAAGGGAAAGGACAGAGAGGGCGATTGCAATCGCGTCCAGAGCTCGGACCGCGATTCCCCAGGCCAACCTGGCCCACGGCGAGCACGGCATTGAGCTTTCCTCGCCCCGCGGCCAGTGCAGCCAGTTCACTGTCGGATCCGAGATAAGGGGCTTCCAGCAATGCGCCGTTGTCCTTCAGATCGGTGTAGCCGAGAATGCGATAGCTCTCCAGTTTCCGAAGAATGCTGATCACTACCTTCGCGTGGCCGCCGCCGCCCACCACAACTATTGGATCTCTGCTTTGCCAGTTTTCCAGACATGCCCCCACTGATTTGGCTACTAGCCATTCATGTGCCGCTGCAGAAAGGCCGGCAGACCGGTCGCCTCATCGCAACGCCGTTTCGCCACTCCGTCGAATACGGGCTCGCAGAGTTTCGCCCTGATCAAGATACTTCCTCGCCGTCGACACAATCTCCGCAATTTCGGAGTCGCTCGGAAAGGCATTGAATTGCTGGTGGTCGTCATATTCCAGCACCCGGGACAGGCTTCCCATCTTGTGAGCATGAGACGCCAGAAAAATGCAGGGTGTGCCGCCGAGCGAGGCAAAGATCGAAGGGTGATATCGTCCGGAGATGAACAGCCGGGCATGGGCCAAAACCGCCCCGCACATGAGGATGGGCGCATCCACTGGAACGATGCCGACATCTTTCTCCCTGGCAACTCGCTGCAGAAATGAATCCGGCAAATCATTTTCCGTCAGATAGACGCGATATCCGAGCTGACTTAGCGCATCGACGAGTCGCGCATAACATTGCACCGCTCTCTCAGGCTGGCTGCCCACCAGAGCTCCTCCTCCGATGCAAATGTACGGGTGGGAGAAATCAAGTTTGCCCCAATATTCATCTTTTTCGGGATGAGGCAGCAAAAAGTCGCCGTTCAGCGGCGGGTGGGAGCTGCCGTTTTCATAGAGTGGAAACCAGGCAAACAGCGAATCAGGAATTAGGCAGGACTTGGCCTCCGGCATCTCCTTTTGCACGTACTCCAGAGATTCAGGATCGCGCAACGCTACGGCCCGGCATTGCGCGAACAATCGCCTGGCCGCCGCGAGCGTTCGTCTGGTTTCTTCCCGTCAACGGACAATCCGAAATCATCGAATTCACAAGAAAGACCGGCTTTCTCAGGCGAATGCCGAGTTCGATCATGGCAAGCAGAAAGAGAGTTTCCCGGCGAGGCGGGGTGGAAAAGATGATGTCGCCATCTCCATCCAGGACCATAAAGTCAGCTTCTGCGGCTTGATCGTAAATCCGGCTGAGCGCCGGGTGCCGGTGCTTGTGGGCCAGCAGATTGTCGACGCTTACGGCGGGATCTTCAGCAATGAAATCCCTGGCACCGAACAATCGTTCCAGGTTGATGTACCAAGCAATCGACCGCCGCCGCCGAGGTCGATTCAGCAGGTACCGAAAGTGCCGGTAGTATCTTGGCGGCATGAATGTACCCACGTAGCCGGCTTCGGCCGTGGACAAGTCGAAGAAGTCGGCAGCGACACGGCCAGTGATTTCGAACGAGCCTGACAATAACTGACCCAGCGCAATACTGGCACCGCGGCCCCAATTGACGGAGGATCGATTGTCACCGACGAAGAATGCCTTTAAGCGAGCGGGAGTCGGCAATCTTGGCAACGAAGGCAGCGCCTCGCTGACGGTGCTAGCTGCCCGAGGCACATTTCCAGGATTATGTGGCAACGCCCAGCCCGAGGACATGATAAGTAACCATCGCGGCGGTCCCCAAGAACCTTAGGTTCGTGGATCAGCCACAAGCGCGGTCGAGCGGTTCAATGCCACTGCCGTGGTCGTGCCATCGGGCAACCGCCATTCGTAAGGCACAACAACGGGTGTCGATTGAGCCGCGAATGTCGCAAAATCTCCCTTGTAACCGTATTCGGCGAGATCTCCGACGACGCTGAAACCGGCTACGTCTTGATACTCAACGATGATGTCCTTTACATTCGCCGATCGGACGATCATTTTCACCGTGTAAGGTTGTGGCAGCAAGGGAATGGATTTGAAGGTGCATGTTATTTGACCCTCCCCCTTCAAGAAGTCGGGCCTGTGCCCGTCCAGTAACATGTTGGAAGTGAAGCAAGAGCCGCCGTTAACTCCCAACACGCCCAGCGCGATAATTGGTTTCTCGATGCACTTATGCGCATCATAGGATATTTCCACGACCAGATCGTCGCCGGGACGAAACTGACTGCTTTCCTGCCCGCGGTCGTTTTTTAACACGACTTTCTGAATAGTCAGTCCGTAGTCCGGATTCGAGCAGGAAAAATATTGTTCACTCGAAACTGTGTTGAAATACGCCTCGATAACATCCTCTGTCTTTCCGTCTTTGTGCAGCCTGCCACCCTGCAACCAGACACACCTTTGGCATAGCTTCCGGACGGCTTCAACATTGTGGCTGACGAACAGGACCGTTCTTCCGGCCTTGGCAAAGCTCCCCATTTTTCCAAGGCATTTCTTCTGGAAGGAGAGATCGCCGACTGCGAGCACTTCGTCGACGATCAGGAGTTCGGGTTCCAGGTGTGCCGCCACCGCAAAAGCCAGGCGGACATACATCCCGGAGGAGTAGCGTTTGACGGGTGTGTCGAGAAACTCTTCAATTCCCGAGAAATCGACGATCTCGTCGAATTTGCGGATGATCTCAGCGCGAGTCATTCCCAGGATCGCCCCGTTAAGAAAGATGTTCTCCCGCCCCGTCAGTTCCTGATGAAATCCCGTGCCGACCTCAAGCAGGCTGGAACTCCGGCCATCGATGCGGATCCGTCCCTCGGTGGGAATCGTAATCCGGCTAAGGACTTTCAACAGCGTGCTCTTGCCCGCGCCGTTGCGGCCGATGATGCCGACCACTTCACCTTGTTGGATCTGAAAAGAAACATCTCGTAACGCCCAGAAATCCACTTGCTGGACTTTTTTTTGCCGGCGGGACCGAAGCCAAGCGAGCGGCGAGCGGATCATGCCCTCGATGGCATGGCGCATGGCGTCACCGTCGGCCTCTCGATGACCGATCGTGTACCGTTTACCGAGATTCTCAACTGTGATGGCAGGATTGGGCATGTCACGAATCAGGGAAGGTGGGTTTGCACCTTCATATCACATCGGCAAAAGTTCGTTCGGTCTTTCTGAAATACCAGAGACCTGACGCAACCAACACGATCATACTAACCAGCGCGATTGCGAGCTCCGGCCAGTGAATGTTTTGTCCGCCCAACACGCACCAACGGAAGCCATCGATGACTCCCACCATCGGGTTGAGAGCGTATAAGAGGCGAAAGCGCTCTGGAACGACACTGCTCTGGAAGCCGACAGGCGAGATATAAAGACCAAACTGGACCATGAACGGGACAACGAAACGGAAATCGCGGTACTCGACCATGAGGGCGGCGATCCACAAACTGACCCCGAGCGAGGCACCAAACACGAGCAACACAAAAAACGGCAGCAAGAGCACCGGCACAGGAGGAGGATAGCGGTACCAGATCATTAGAACAACAAGGAAGACTCCCGAGATCAGGAAATCCACAAAGCTGGTGATGATGCTGCTGACGACAATGATGAGCCGCGGGAAATATACTTTGGAAATCAAGTTGGTATTCGATACGAGGCTGTTCCCGCTTACGGTCATTGCAGTAGAGAAAAACTGCCAGGGCAGCAGACCACAAAATACTAGTAGCGGATAAGGTAACCCGCCGGAAGGCATTTTGCCCAGCTTTCCAAAAACAACGGTAAGCACGACCATGGTCAGGAGTGGCTGAATGAGCGACCAGCTCACTCCCACAAAGGTTTGCTTATAACGCACAAGCAAATCGCGCCAGGCGAGGAAATAAAACAACTCGCGATAGCGCCAAAGATCCCGCCAATACTGCCTCTCGGTGCCCTCGGCTTCGATTAGCAAATGACCTGCAGATGATCTTCCGGTTTCACCCGATAGGGCTATTCCTTCGAGAGTTTCCATGGCCAACGGAAGGTCCAAGCTTGGGCTAGTATGTTTTGGGTTCGAGTGCATCTTCATTCCGGCCAGCATATGCCGTCAAGTCCGCTAAGCTTAAGCCTTTCCCTATCAGGTTCGCCGGGCAGTTTCCCAGCTACGTGATTGTCTCGCTGGATTTTAGGGAGAGCGCCAATATTCGGCAATTCTGAGTTTGGTAAGCTGCTCGGCAAGTACGTCCCTGGCGCCTTGCGGGAAGCCACCTGGGTGCAAGACGATTGCGAGACCTGCTCGGAAAGTCACCTCAAGGCAAACAGGCTACCGCCAAAAAGCTGAAAAATCTCTTACCGCCAACCGAGGGCGAAGGAAGCAATCGCCCTGCCAAAGTCGAGGGACCGAAGCGCGACCCGGAGATCAGTGCACATCTAATCTATAGAAAACGTTGACCTTGCTGCGACAAAAAACCTACAGGGTCACAAAGTAAGGATTTTGGAACTGTTACCTCGTATCTCTGGGAAAAGTATTTCCATGGGTGGGTATATTATAAAAACGGATGTCGTTGGGCAACCGCAAGGACCGCGGCATTCGGTTCTTCACTTTTGGACCGCCCCGGCCGACAATCACGTCGTAAATCGCTGCGCCGCGCGGGTTTGGACTCCCAGCACCCCTTCGTAGGAGATCGCGCGGTGATCCCTTTCGCTCATTCAGACACTGCAGTTTGAGTCGCGCTCATCAGATTTGGGCTCGAGCGGGTTTCCAAAATTCCCGGCAATTTGTCCAGCCAAATCTCACCTCGCGTATGATCCGGCAACACTTTGTAAGAGCTTGCGCGAGGCGTAGTGCGTGCCCGACACGAATTGCATGAGTGGGCCAAAGCTCCAAGCTGCAGGGGCACCAAGGATATGTAAGCCCTCAACAGAAGTCTCTAGTCCTGGCTGCAGACGGGGATATCCATTCTGACGATTTACGGAGTCCTTGATTCGATCAGAGAGAAACGCGTACTTAGAGATATCTACTCGGTATCCCGTTCCGAGCAGGACGTGATCGACGGTTCGTTCGCTACCGTCGTCGAGACGAATCTTCAATCGACTGCCAACCGACGCAACCGATGCGACCGAACGCCCCAGTCGGATCGGGACTTCTTCAAGCCTATTCACGAGCCAGCGAGCACCGGCAGGGCGGACGGCACGTTTTCTCAATTTGTCCTGAAACGAGCGAGGCAACTTTCGAAGCAGGTCGGGCCTCGCCATGAGTTGGCTAATGCCGGCCGGTCCAACGTCCGTGGGTGCATAGAGCAAATTCCTGACAACACTTCCCAACCGCTGATGAAGCGCCGTCGATGTCCAACCTTGAAGCCAATTGATCCGCTTTGCTCGGCCGGCAACTTCCACCTCGGCACGGCTTTCATGCAACAATGCGGCTGATTCAAGCGCGCTCTGGCCAGAGCCGATCACCAGTACCTGCCGTCCCGTGAATCGCCGAAGATCGTAATGTTCGGAGGTGTGTGAGACGAGCGAAGAGTCCAAACTTTCAAACACAGGCGGCCGCCAGGCAAACGAACGGATGCCCGCCGCGACAACCACCCGACGCGAGTAGAAAGACTCGCCATCCTCCAGATGCACTTGGAAGCCATTTGCACTGCTTTCGACGTACGTAATGTCGCGTTGATCGAGATCAGGCACGGCCTGATGCTGATACCACTGACCATACTGGACAAAACAATCGAGGGGCACGGGTTTTGAGAAATGCCTCCCGCTTGCCTCCTGAAACGCTTCAAGGGTGAGCGAATGCTTGGGGTCGGCAATCTGGGTGGCGGTCCAATTAGAGCGCAGCAACATCCCTTTGGGCATGTTGCATTCCCAAAAGGACATTGGCTTGCCGAAAACTCGAACGTCCAGGCCGGGTATTGTTCGCAAGTGAGCGGTTGCAGACAGGCCGTAGGGGCCGGCGCCGATGACGGTAACATCGCATTTGGTCATAAGGTTTGTTCCAATTGTCAAAGATTCGGTTTAGAAGCCACGCGTTGCGGATAGATACGGGATCAAGGCGATTTCCATCAGACCCGGAAGCGGATCATCTAAGCTGAATACTGCCTCTTCGTCGCAGCCGTAGAGAGAGCGTAAATATACAGCCCCATTAATCTGGCCGCTCAAAATCCCGACCAATCCGGTCGGCAGGTCGGTGAGCAGCCGGATCCAACGAACGCCAGCCTTGCCAACGCAGGGCTCGACGGGCTTACCGGTTTGGTCAGCGAAAAGCAGGTATGCGAAATCAGTGCCCGCACTGCACCCAATTGAGTGATAACCCCAGGTGCGCCCATTCACGTCGAGGAGGCGATATTTGCCGTCACGAGGATCGTACTTGAACTCCACTTCTACCAGGCCGTAATAACCAATTGCGCGCAGAAAGCGTTGTGAATACTCCTCCAGCAGAGGCAATTCAACCGTCTCGACATATGTGCTTGAGCGACCAAATTCGAGGGGATGCTGCCTTCGACGGCAAGCGGTCAGATGGGCGATGGAGTTACCCTGCTTGAAAAATGAACAGTACGAATACTGGCAGCTCCCATCCCCGGGAATCACGTCCTGAATCATGATCTCTTCGATTGGCAGGTGCTGTAGTGCACGCTCGAAGAGTTCCCGCAATTGCGCGGAATTATCTGCCCGCCAAGCCTTTTGTTTCGTTGCGTAAATGAAGTGTTCTTTGATCGCGGGTTTGATGGCGACGGGAAAATGACCCGAGATCTGCTCGAGATCGTCCACGCCTCGCGGATACCAAGTGCGAGGTGCCGGGATGCCCAACTTTTCTGCCATGTCGTAGGTATTTCGCTTGTCCCAAAGCCATTTTGTCGTATCCCAACCTGGCGTCGGTACCCGAAAGATCTCCGATAATTCCTCGCGATGTTGAGAAAGAGCTGCGACTTGTTCGTCGCGTGTTGGATACAGCACCCAACCGCGAAGCTGACGCGACCTCCCGATTTCCAGAAGCGTTCGGACTGCATCTTTCGCGTCCAGTAGGGACGGCACGACCAAAGAGGTCGCCACATAACGCGAATAGCGGGCGATCGATTTCTCATCGTCCATCACGCAGACAGGTACACCGTGACGCCCGAGACTCCTAACAATTCCCAGTCCCTGGTAATCACCTCCCAGCACAACGGCGCCGATTCCTTCCGTTGGGAAATTACCGTTCGAATTTGTGGATTCAGGCACTAGAGGAAGATCGAACTTCGGAACACTTCACAAGGGAAAAAAGCCCTGCACTGGCGCGCGTATTCTAAGTGTCAGCCCTCGAACTCACGCTTTATGCCTTCCGAAACCGTCACGCCTGCCATCTCATACGCCAGGCTATCTCCCTCCAAGACCGCATATGCCAGCCGTGCCCGCTCTTTTTGGGGCCCCTGGATTTCCCATTCGTCTCCGCGACGCACAACCTTCATTTCGCTGCGCGCTCTCCACCATGTGTCGACCTCGCCTGGTAGGGGTGCCCAGATATCATGCGATGAGATCATTTCCTGGAGATGATCGAGAAGTGATTCAAATAGGGTTCGATTGGATTTCTCGATTAGGTAATCAGGATGAGCGATAAAGCTTATGAGCCCATTGTACTTGCGAATCCGATCGATTTGGGTTTTCCACAAGTCAATCGAGCGGTTCGTTAGAATGTAGAAGAGAGAATAGTCCTGCACGGTTGTGAGCGGCAGCTCAACAATCTTTCCAATAAAATACGGCATGACCGTGCAACAGCCGCCGCGCCGCGGTTCTAGGTGCGCAACATTCGGAATTGACATGTCGTAGGAAAATTCAAAAGCATCGTACCAATCGGCGATCCTGTACATGGAGCCAGCGCGGAATCCCCGAGCATTAAACCTGGCACAATAGTGATTGATCCTTTCAGCACGGCGGAGGAACTCGTCACGCGTTTGATACAGTCGCCCGTCGTGATTCAAATCGTGGACGTTGAACTCGAAGCCCCGGTCCCGAATCTCGCGAACGTATTCGTCCGGCACCTCATATCGCTTCTCCGGAATCACCTGGAACGACGCCTTCAGTCCGTGTGAATCGTCGATGTCCATCAAGCGCGGTGTGAAATCACGTCCCGCGGCGGTTTCTACATCATGCGTCATGATCAGGCAACTGGATGCCCCTTGTGGCCAGAACCAGATGAACGGCACTTTCCGAACTCCACTCACCAGCATCGAAAGACGCAGGAATTCCTTGTGGAGAGAATCGACACTGAAATCCACGGGCCAGCTCGGAAAAGGCCTCGTCTGCCAATCACTGAAGTAAGCGCGCTGCAGGTACCGACGGACAGAGATAGGCAGGAGTTCCCTAACGAGATAGTACGCTTTGCGGATCGACTCGTGAGTGACCGCTCGTTCGCGCCCTGGAACTAAGTGTTTCTCATAACGTTCGCGGCGCAAGTTTTCGACGACCTCCTCGATATCGAAGGGAAGGGGAAGGGCCGATCCAGCGAGGCGTACAGTCTTCAACGCATCGAATCGTCCGGCAGTCGCGACGTCACGAGAGACGCCGGCGGCGCATCGTCCGTAGCAAGTCGTTCCCTCTCCGAACTGAAAGAAGCCTGCATTTCCGGAGAGACCGTCCCGCGTCAGATATCGCAACGCTTCGGAAGGGAGCCTATAGTAGTCGGAAAGAACTGGACTCATATGTGTATGGACTGTCCTTTAGAGAACTCTTCCATTGCCTTTCGGCCCTGCAATTTTTGCCGTTTTAGCAGATGCCAATCTTCTATCCAATGTGCGGGTACAGCAATTTGCCCGCAAAAGTTAACAAGCGATTCGGCATCGATGAAAAGGCTCGCTTCACTAGCTTGAGTTTCCATTCAGCCGCGGCCATTTCAGTTGGCGAATCCGGGAATTTCCAGTATACGAGCTCTCGCGGTGGGCGGACCCAGTGATTCTTAAATGTAATCAGGCCTACATTGCCTGATTCCGTCCTTCCTAGATCGAACACAGTCGCACCGTTGGATTTTGCTTCGCAGATCGAGTTCCATAGGAGTAGCGGCATACCGCCGAGATGATTGAATTTTGCGTCGGAGCATCCGTACTTGTAGTACACGGCTTCTTTGAAGCGCAGGGTCAGTACCGACGCGATTGGAACCTCGTTCTTGTAGGCGATGCGGATTTCCAGTCCGTCTCCGAGGCACTGGGCCAGGTTGCGAAACCAAACATAGGGCTGCGGAGGCAAGCGATGGCGATGGCGAGTCAATATCAGGAGATCGTAAAAGTCGCGCAACAATTGTTCGGACCGGCCGACTCTCTCGACGAGGCCGGATCGCTCGGCGTGATGCACCCGGCGCTGGATCGAGTCCTTGTCAAAGCTTCGGAACACATCCTGTAGAGGCGGCCTCAGATCAACGCGATGAAGCAGGTGCGCGTCGCCGCCACAGAAACCGAAACCCTCCGTTTGCGCCATTCGCGCAAAGCATCCGTCAAAAGGCCGGATCTCGAGATACCTCCACTTTTGATGATCCAACGCCGACTGCAGGTAGCGGACGAGAAACTCAAGCTCGTCGGTGTTGCATAGTGGTTCACAGTAGTCGGAGAACGGAAGCGAAACCATACGTTGGCCCGTGAGCCAGCTTCTGATGTGGCAGAATAATACCCCGTTCGTCAATTCCCCTGTCGACGGGGAAGTCGTGAAAACGACAGGCTTGTATCCGTAGGTTCGGCGCAGTGCGTCGAGCCAGCCGAGGGTGTGGAACACCGACCCATGCGGATGCCGTTCCACAAGCGCCTGCCACCGAGCATCCCGTAGCGGGTCTATTTTGTGAACTGTCGTCACGTTCGATTTTGACAGAGGGAGCCGACTGAACTCAGAAATTCGAAAATCAATGACCTTGCTAGCGTCCGGCGCAGCTGTTATGAGTTACCGGCTTCCTGAATGATGGACCGCCGTCCACTTGATGCGTCGACCGCCAACTCTCGTCTCAATATCCACCGGGCCACACCATTTTCAAGAAGCCGCCTCTTAAGAGCAAACGCCCTCGGAAGCCAACGGTAGGCGCCTGCCAACTTGAGCCAGAATTCAAGAGGCCAGTCCGTCGGATCTACCCGGACCCGGCCCGTCACAACCTCTTCGGGATTCTCGAACGCGAGCATCGGAAGGGTGGTAAACATTCGTTTGTATCCCGATTCCTGGCAAATCTGAATTAGCGTCTTGTTAAAACCGCCAAAGGGAAAACTAAAGAGCTGGACGGTGCGGTTTAAGATGCTTTCTATCTGCTTGCGAGAGTGCGATATCTCGCGCCGCGCCTCCTCCTCGCTGAGGGATGGGAGAAAAGGATGACTGGATGTGTGTGAACCGATTGTGACGAAATCAGTTGGCAGGTCCTTCAGCTGATCGGACGACATGACTCTCTCGGACTGGCCCAGTGGACCGAATGCTTTTCCGACCGCGTCAGCGATGACAAAGACCGTCGATGGCATCCTTCGTTTTATCAATTCCGGCAAGGCGATCTCCGCAAAATTCTCAAATCCGTCATCGAAGGTGATACCGACATAACGTATTCCAGGCTGCAGCGTTACCCGTTCAGAGAGCGAAACAGACGTGGCGTGTCGGAGTATCACATCCAATTGGGAAGCAAATCGACGACGTTGATCAGGCGGAATCGAGTGGTAGTACAAAATGACGCAAGAACCTTTCTGCTTTCTACCGCACAGCCGGAGCAAGGAGTCTTTTGCTAAAGAGACGGCAAAAAAGCTCAAGCTGACACCGAGCTTCGTCACGCGCGTGATATTTATTCGAGAGTGCACTCGGGTCTTGGTCAAGTGAAGCGAGGCCGTCGCGAGCGACTTTCTCTGACGACACCTGCTGCGGGTTGAGTTTTAGGATTCGGAGCCTTTTTCTGAGCGCAGGTAATCTAGGATCTCGGGAAATGAGAGAAGCTCGGCAGAGGCCTGAAGATCCATCTCGATTCCGAACTCCTCTTCGATCGTTGCAAACAGCGTCACGCTCGCAATCGAGTCCCATGCTTCTATTTTCCTTGCATCCGCCTGCAAGATTGCCTCAGAGGACAGCAGCGGAAAAGCGGCCGCAAAGCACCTGACGAGTCGCGCCTGCGTTTCATCCATTGGAGACCTCTAGGACGCGATGGAAGGTCGCTGACTTCAGAGTCCTAAATCGATCCCGCGAGATACGGAATTTTGGTTCAGGTTCCGCTTCCGTAATCCGTTCAAGAAATTCCCGGATCGGGCCGTTCTTTGGGGTAGCTAGAAAATCAAACTCGATTGCGTCAGCATCGTAGCGTTTCAAGAGTTCCTCAACGCAACGATGTTCGATTCGCCGGCTGAAAGCCCGGCAGCTCATGACCCAAACGTCCACGAGGATTGCGTTCTCCAGTTTTCGACCGGCGAGGACGGCAATCTTGCCCAAAGGGCCATATTTGTCCTTGTATGCGGCCACCAGTAGAAACGTATCGGGCCTTGTGAGATAGGTTTGCCATTCTGCTTCCGTAAATCTTTTTCCGTTCAAATTGAATTGATTGGTCTTATTCACGAGCTCCAGCGCGCGAGGATCGGCCGGTTTTTTCGAAAAGTTCAGCGTGACTTCGGCTTCCGCCTGGGCGAGGAAATCACCTAGATTCCGTCCGTGGCCCTCAATCTCTTCTTTGTTTTCGTGATTCCGCCGAATACTCTCCTGTCGGATTCGGTCTTCTTCCGATAAAACGCTCTTGCCAAACAAGTCTCGCAGTCGATAGAAAAGACCCACTAACGCTTGCGGATCGTCTTTAGGAAACAAAATGCATTCCACACCGGGGTGGGCGGCCTTCACTTCCGCCAGTTCCATCGGACTGTCGTCTAAAAACACAACCGAATCCGCCCCGACGTTCCAGGCTCTCAGAATCCGGCCGACCGATTCCGACTTGGGTCCCCAGTGCGCCTCCACAGGGAATAAAGCGGTGGCCGGTAAGACCAAGTCTTGTCTTTCAAGCGCCCTGTCTACGAGCTGTGGGTCGTTCTTGCTTGCAGCCGCAATCAGGACTCCTGCTTCCGAGAGCGCGTAAAGCAGCCGCTGGTAAAGACCGTGAGCTTGGCTGCGATGTTCGAGGTCCCAGAAAATATTATCTGTCCCCACTTCGCCGAGAATCCCGCTCCAAAGAGTGTCATCGAGGTCAGTGATCAAACCCTTTTTGGGGGTTTCTGGCCAGCTCGTGTGCGAAATTAACTCCGCCACTGCCGAGGCGTGCCCCAACTTGTACGGGAAACCAGACGCGAGTTCAGACTTTGCATCGAACCGATTGTCGGGTGGAGAAAGCCGGTCCAGGCGTTCCGAGCTCAGCACTTTCACGTTTGCGATCTGTGCGACCTTTGCGGCAGCGGAAGACGCGCAGGCCCGAAGCTCGAGATCGAACGCGCTGGCCTGCCATCCGGGCGCGAAGGAAATTGGAGGTAGGGGCAAAGTTGGAAAGCTGATAACAACCAGAGCTTGTCGCGCTGGCCTTTCGACAGCCTCCGTAAGCCGCGCAAACCCGGATTTCACGTTTTCCGAGATTTCGGAGAGAACGGATGGTTGCCAACTCCCGAGACTGCGCAGACCCAGCCGTGGATCCAGATCGCTCCATTCAATGACCACAACCGTCGTATTCGTGCCGATCCTCTGGACCTGATCTAGATTGCCCCAGAAGTCGCCATATAGACCCGTATGGATCGCAGTTCTTCGATCCGGCAGGGCCTGCCGGAGCCGAGCCTTGAGAAAGGTCTCCAGGTGCAGCGGTGTAAACCCGCAAACTAGCTCCACTTCAAATGTCCTGCCGAGGGCGGGCTGGGCTTCACGCAGGAGTTCCAAAGCTTCGATCAGTTTCATGGGTGTAGGCGTCTTGAGTCTGGCGCTTCAGGGCCAGAGAGTCGCGTCGCCGTCGAAAGGACAGGCATACCAGGAGATTTCCTTCGCGAGTTTCTCATGGAGAGCGCGGTCTCGTGTCTTGTAAAAGAAAGGACACGCCGGGTAGCGGCGTGAATAAGGCTTCCACTGAAGGAATGTCTGCCGAATTCTCGCCGGGAATCCCATCA
The DNA here is from genome assembly GCA_963836125.1 of uncultured Acidobacteriota bacterium. Classification (GTDB taxonomy): domain Bacteria; phylum Acidobacteriota; class Terriglobia; order Acidiferrales; family UBA7541; genus Palsa-295. The sequence goes on along the minus strand of CAWIIK010000008.1, from coordinate 125,637 downwards.
TTTCAAGGACATCACACCCGAAATCCTTGGCGCTGGCCAGAGCCGCTGCAAATAGGGATTCTAAAATCTGTCGGTCGTCTCCCTTGACAATGAGGTCGGCCACAAGAGAGCGTCGCAGTCCTTCCGTGCCGGGCCCTTCATGCCGGACGATCATGTAGCCGACCAGTTCCTTTCCTTTGGAGGCGGCAAATGCGTGAACCTTGCGGCGATTCGCCGGCGGATCGAAGTGCCAGCGCATGGCGTCTGGCGTCCTCAGCGCAAACAACCCTGGCGTCCTTCTCGAATAGTCTCTCCACAGGTTCTCGAAGTCAGGTCCAATCGCCTGAATGTCTATTTCCTGGATGGAACAATTGGAAGGATTCATCCGCGGCCCGCGCCTTCGCATGGCTGCATCAACTCTCAGTCCGAGAGACGCGATGGTTGACCCTGGGCCATCAAAAGGTGCCCTAATGCCCAATTTCTTGAGCAACTCTTTCGAGAAGCGGCGCGGTTCGAGTACCCAGAACAATACGGTGTGGTAATCCGGCTGCGGCAAGGGCGAGGCCTTCAGAGCCGTCATTATTTTTCCTGCTGTAGGAGTTGCCGTCGTGTTCAAAAACAGGTCAGTGTTCTTCTGTCGAAAGAACGATACAACCAAGAGGTGACTGAACGCTCGATACGCTCGCTCAACGGCGAAGCGACATGTCGCAACCGCCCGAAGGATCGATCCCTCGAACTCATACTGCAACGGAATGCTTCCTAGAAAGCCCACGATACCCTGGGACGTTTCCAATACCCATCCGATAGGTCCTCCACCTCTTCCGTTGGCGACTGCGGGATTGTCTGACCACAGCCTCCGCCAATTCTCTATCGAATCGGGGCCCTGTCCGAGGGATCGATTCAAAATGTTTACACGATCAAAATCCGAGAACTGCGCTTCTCTTACCGAAACAGGCTTTGCGATTTCGGCCCGGTCTTCATGTGCGGCCTCGATTTCGCCGTCGGTTGCGGACACCTTCAGAGCTCGCACCCTGCCGAGCACGGCGTCAGCGATCTTATTCTCGATAAAAGTCACAGGATTTGGAAGAAACCATCCGATCGCGTTGTCGACCTAGGCCACTCCAGCCGGCACGCTCGTTCTTGCCTCAACAACCTGGCGATACACCTCAAGGAGACGAACACCCGCCCCAGTCCATGTGATCTCGCTGGCCGTGTGCAGAGACGCGGCACGCAGGCGGTTTAGCAATGAACGATCCCGATGAAGAGCCGTAAGGTGTTCCGTGAGTACCTCGACATTTCCGACGGGGTGCACCAGCGCATTCTCCATGTGCTTGCAGACAGCGCCGGCGGCTTCCGAAACCACCAAGACGCAACCGCTTCCCCGGGCATCGAAAGTCACGAGAGCGCTTCCCTCCTCGATGCTCGGCAGCACAAATAGGTCGCTCTTCTTCATGAGTTCTGGGACATCGTTCCGAAAGCCGAGAACGTGAACACTTGGGTGAGACAACATCGGGCGAAGCTTTTCCGCGTAACTGGGCAAGAAGGTCCCCGCAATAAGAAAAGTTCCGTCGCGATGTGCGGGTGATCGGAGCCACGCTTCCAAGGCGAAATGCAACCCCTTTCTAACGGCGCAATCGCCTGCAAACAACATGGTCAATCCTTGCCTTTCTTCTCGAACCCCTTGCAGCTCAGGATAGTAAGTCTTCTCGTCGTATCCGTACTGGTGCCGAATGAGCTTTTCGCCGGGCACCCCTTGATCGATGAACGTTCGAACGACGAAGTCCGAAGGGCACAGGAGATAATCTGACAATTTGTATTCCTGTTCCTCTTTCGCAAGCACATCCACTTTGAAAGAGTATTCGTTATCTGCGGGGAGAGTGATGCCCAACCTCTTTGATTCCCGCTGAACTGCCTCATAAGCGTAGCGGGTATGAGCATTGGGCCGTTCCAAAACGGTCGGTATTCCAAGTCTTCGGGCCGTCTGGAGCGTTTCTTCCGCAGCGTCTGGCCAGGTGTGAACAATGTCGACCTGTCCAGCCAGCCTCTCAAGCCGACGGGCAACGATGTGGTCGTGCAGCGCCAACGCGCGCATCGTGCCAAGTAGCTTGTATGAAACACGAAACTTTCCTCTCGCGAGCGTGGGACGAACCCTCACATTGGAAGGCACCGGACGGTGAAGCACGCCGGGAAATGCCAGCACCTCAGCCCCTGCGGCCGCAAGGCCATTCACCTGCTGCCACGCTGTGTAACAAATTCTGTCCGCCCCAAGTTTGTGCGGAAAGCTGTACAGCGCTCGGATCGGTTTGTTCGCGGACGTCATTGGCTTGAGGCGTGCCGAAATCACTCTCTTTCAGAATGAGTCCGGCCCGGGCTAGCTCCGTGAGCCGATCAGTGAGGGCGCCGAGTCAACCTTAGGCCGCGGCTCTCTCGGCAAGAACGCTCGATGCCACAATTCGAGCGATACAAGAGAAAGAATCTCCTTGGGATAGGTCCCCGCTTGAACGTTCTGCGTCACTAGTTTTTCGATACACTCCTTCCGAAAGTAGCCCCGCGATAAACTTTCAGAGTCCAGCAGAACGTCGGCAACCCACCCCTTCAGTTCTGTGCGCAGCCATGCGCTCCAAGGAACAGGGAAGCCGGCTTTTCTCCGCCCAAGAATCTCTCTAGGTATGCGGTTTCTCAGAGCACGCTTAGCGATATACTTCGTCGTTAACCTCCGCACCTTGAAGTCTTCGGGTAGCCTCGCAGCGAACTCGAGCAACCTGTGGTCCAGCAATGGGACGCGAAGCTCGATGGAGTTCGCCATGGTCATCTTGTCAGCCTTTAGCAGTAGATCGTCGGGAAGCGAAGTTTTCGTGTCGACATAAAGCATGCGATTTACGCAGCCTTTTCCTGCTTCATTCCTTAGATAGCGTTTCGCGACGCTGAGCGATGTCTCCTTATCGATGTTGTCGGAGAAATCCTCGGAATACAACTCGTTCGAATGGGCGTTGAAATACAAAAACGGACTCGAAGTCCTGCTGTAGTAATAATCCTCAAGCGGCAACGTCAGCATCGGAGCGTACTTGTCAATTCGGTGAGATTGCAGGAGGTGATTGGCAGCCATGAGGAACGAGGAAATCGCACCGTTGCATGGCCGGAAGAGACGTTTGAATCGCTCGACCCATAAGACGCCACGGTACGTCTGATAACCGGCGAAGGCCTCATCGCCACCTTCTCCGGAAATCAACACTTTCACAAAATCTTTTGCCAGTCGCGATACGTAATACAGTGCAACGGCTTGCGGCTCGCAGACAGGTTCTTCCATGTACCATGCGAATTTCGGCAGAAAATCTGCGAATTCCTGCGAGCTGATGGTCATTTCATGATGTTCGGAACCATATTTCTGCGCCGCCAATCTCGCGAAAGGTCTTTCATCCTCAAGCCCTGGCGCGGCAAAGCCGAGTGTGTAACTGCTGAGCGGACGGTCACTCTTGCCTACGGCGAAACCGAGCATCGCTGTCGAATCAACTCCGCCGCTCAGAAGAAAACCAACGGGGACGTCCGCGATCATATGGAGCCGTACGCATTCATCGAGAAGCTCAAGAAGCTTCTCTTCTGCCTGTCGAATGTCCTGCGGCTCGGGAGAAAACCGGAGGTCCCAATACTGTTTCACGCGCGCTTTTCCCTGCCGGACGACCATGTAGGAGCCGGGTGCCAGTTTGAATATGTTTCGGAACAAGGTTTCTTCGCCGGGTACGTAATAAAAACTCAGAAACCTGTCTATCATGGCAGGCACGACTTCGGCTTCCACCTCCGGGTCGGCGAGGATCGCCTTTATCTCTGACCCGAAAATCAACGATGTGTCCGACAGCCAGTAATACAGCGGTTTGATTCCTACTCGATCTCTCGCAATGAATAGCGTTTTCTCGCGTTCGTCCCAGATTGCAAACGCAAACATGCCTCGCAGCTTCTCAACGCAAGCCTCGCCAAACTCTTCGTACAAGTGGACGATCACTTCCGTGTCGGTTTGCGTTTTGAAGATGTGGCCCTTACTGAGCAGTTCTTGACGGAGTCCTTGATAGTTATAAATCTCGCCGTTAAATACGATCCAGACCGTACCGTCCTCATTTGAGAGAGGTTGATGACCCGTGTTCAGATCGATGATCGACAGGCGGCGAAATCCGAGCCCGACCGGGCCAGACGCGTGATATCCTTCGTCGTCAGGTCCGCGATGGTCGATCGTGTCCGCCATCGTCTTCAGCAGCGCTGGCGACACGTTCTTTCTAGGATCAAAGTTCAATTTTCCGCAAATCCCGCACACATAGACCTCTCTTCCGACTAAGGACTCTAGCGATCTCCCAGGGCTAAGTCCTGGCGCCCGATTGCCCACTTCAATACCACTTTCCACTTTTCCGATGCGTTCCGGAGGGCTTGTTTGTCCCAGAGGATTTTTCCGAATGGGTACATCAGAGCGAGAACGACGAGTCGGCTGAGAGCGACACACCCCATCGCTGCGCGATATGCTTCTTCGTAAGTGCGCCCGCGAGTCTTCCTGTAGTATCGCGTCATTGCTCTGTACTTCATCATCGTCGCCCATTGATTCACTTTTTGCTGCGAGCTGCTTCGGCCTCCGTGGTGAACAATTGAAGCCTCGCCAATGTAATAGTTTGTATATCCCGCCTGTTTCAGCTTGTAGTTCAGATCAAGATCTTCAGCGTACATGAAGTAGTCTTCACTGAACATTCCGACGTTCTCAAATACAGACCGTCTCAATAGCATGCACGCGCCCGGTATGACCTCAACTTTTATTGGTTCCGTTTGGTCGTGAAACAGCGGGCCGATGTCCCACAGAGGGCATCCGGGCCATCGTAATTGCAAGTACTCCGCGTTCACAATCTGATTCAGAATTGTTGGAAACTTTTGGATCGACGTGATCTGAACCGACAGATCTGTGTTGAGCATTTTGCATCCGACGATGCCTGCATCAGGCAAATCTCGGATGCGGTCGACCAGGACGTTCACGGTCGGACCGACAAGCCTGGTGTCTGGATTCAAGAACAGGACGTATTCCCCATTTGATTGTTTGAATCCGATGTTATTCGCACCAGCAAACCCAAGGTTCTTGCCGCTTTGGACGAGCGTGATCTCTGGAAACTGGCTCTTCAATGCCTCGACACCTCCTTCGGGTGAGGCATTGTCCACGACAAGGATCTCGTACGATAGACCATGCGTGTTCTCATAAATGCTGGCAAGGCATTCTCGGAGATAGTCCACAGAGTTCCAGTTAACGCATATGATGGAAAGATTCATCGAAAGGTGCGAGTAACCCGGCATCGCCCCGGGCCTACTTCCAAATGGTTTCGCCCCCGAATATTCGAGCGAGCTGCTGACGCCGCAGATACCGAATCAGCTGAGGGTCGTTCACTTGGGGGAGGCGCTGAAGACGGGCTGTGATGTACCCATAGAGCAGAGCAATCGAGCCGACGACATAGGGGCGCCGGAAAAGACGCGCTGCGGCTTTCGCCGTCAGAAACATCGGATGAGATCCGTAAACATAGTCGATCTTCCCGTCCTTGGCGAGCCCTCCCCAGCGCCCCCAAGAGGCCCCTGTGGGTCGGTGATGCTGCATCTGCAGATCGGCAAAACTCATCGTCGTCCAGCCGAGCATATTGGCTTTTACTTCGTCCACGGTGTCTGATCCGGGTCCAACCCACAGTCCCCCGATCGCCTCCCAACACGCCCGGCGAAAGATCTTGGCACCTCCGCGTACGTGGAACGCCGGGCACTGCTCCATTACCTTCCGTTTCTTCTCGAAGTAATAAAGGCTCCCGCCTCCGATTCCGATCTTCGGGTTTTCGTGAAATTTCAAGAAGGCTCCCGCAAAATAGCCGGGCGCGAAGGAAAGATCGCCGTCCAGTTTGGACATGAATTCCCAATCCTGGCAGCGCAGCGAATGGAATCCCTCGTAGAAAGCCTCGATGATGCCGCCGCCCCATTTTCGATATCCACGATCCTTCCGGTGAACGGTGTGAATCCACGAGTACTTGCGTGCGGCTTCGTCAACGATCTCGCCCGTGCGGTCCCTTGAGCCATCGTTAACGATCACCCACTCCTGCGGACGAATCGTCTGATGGATCATGCTCTCGATCGACAGGGGCAAATACGCCTCTTCGTCGCGCACCGGAGTAATGACTACGTATTTCGGATCCATAGGGCCCGTCGGGAGTTCTGGATAGGTTTCCCTAATGTGTCTGGTGAGTCGCGACTCGATCCTCGTGCCATCGAATGCGATGGTGCCAAAGAGTGAGCCAACGAATTACTAAAAGCGATGTCTGGGAGGGCTTTCGGGGCCAGTTTGGCTTGGAGGATGGGAGCCGTCGCTGCGGAAATCATTGCGAGTAATGAAAACCATGCAAACTTTGTCTGGTCAAAATAGTTCACGCCGAAGAAGGCCACGATATTGGAAAAAAGCGCCGCGCCAAAGGCCCACAGGAACCATTCTCGCCCCGTGTCGCCTGCAACTACCTTCCTGGACTCGCCTAACCTTGCGAAACTCCGGGAAATCAATGCGATGAACAGAATGAACGCGATCAGGCCGCCGGTTTCACCTACCACAACATACTGGTTTTGTGCGTCCCACAGATACCATCCCCAACTGCCCGTGGACTTGACTCCAATCAGCCACCAGTCCCAGAAGTGCCTTATGAATTGATCTACTAACGCCGCGCGCTGGTAGCTAGAAGACGAACCCGTGAGATCCACGTGTGCGATCAAGAACCAAACCGGAGCCTTCATGACCAGCTGCAACCCCACCAAGCCGGCCACAATGCCCCAACGCACCATGCGCATCTTTTTCCGAATCGGCCAGAAAAGGATCGCAATTACTCCTGCTGCAAGGGCCAGCAAGGATGTGCTGGAGTTCGAGGTCCAGACGATGAGTGTTGCCCCCAATGCGCCGATCACGGCGATTGCTTTGGCTTTCGCGTTCTTCCAAAGAATAAGGAAAAGCGGCAGCAGCGTAGCGCCGAAGGCTCCTGCCATGAGCTGGTGAGCAAAAGGGCCCTGGCATCGGATCCTGCCATCCCTAACTTCTGGACTGGCTATGCCGCCGATCAATCCAAAGACATTTCGCATGGTGAACTGCTCCCAGAGCATACAGACTCCGATGATCAGGGCAAGAACCGCGAAGCACTTCAACGCTCGATAGAGATCCTGCTCGTCCCGGAGCAGAAATCTCAATATGGCGTAACCGCCCAGGTAGTCCAGAAGGAAGCCAAGTTGATTGATCAATGCCTCCGTCGTCAAGAAGAGCACAATGACGGCAAGCACTTGGCATACCGTGCACCATAGGAACGCTTTATCTACGGAATTGAACCCGCCTGCAAAAAGAGTGTTTCCCGCGGCAAGTTTGGTCCAAAGCATTCGGAAGAGGCCAAAAAGGATGACGATCCGAAAGACGTACAAATGGACACCCGCCACGAGCATTTGCTCACCGAGCGGAACCAGAAATAACATCACGAAAAGGGGCACCATCACATACTTCCTAGGGAGCGCGACAATTAGGATGATGGCGATAATCATCGCAATCGCCACGACGGGATCGAGCACGGTCTCGCTCGCCCCGCCGCCGAAGACTCGAAGGTGTTCTGGTGGCATCGGAGTCTCTCTATTTGCTCTTTTTCTTTCGGAAAATCGCGTGGACACTCTCGCCATCACCCGCCAGCGATGCCAGCCCGTTCAGCACAGGCAAGATCGTCATTCGGAAGCCCTTGCGGACCGCCCGGAAGGGGATTCCCGGGCGCCTTGCCTGAGCAAGGGGCGTCCGATTGATTCCGATTTTGCGTAGGACGTCGTCCAAGATATAGCGCGTACTGGCTTCGATGAAAACCTCACGGTCAGTTGTCACTGAGACCGTCTCAAGGTCCCCCAACTCAGCCAGCGTCCGAAGCGACTTTGGCGAGAAATGGGACAGATGCCGAGGCAGCTCAAGTGCGTACCAGTAGGACTTGAAAATGTGGCACCCAGCTGAGTCGATATTCGGCACCATTAAATAAAAGATCCCTCCCGGCTTGAGCCATTCGGAAACTCGCTTGAAGATCTCTCCGGGCTGATACAGATGTTCAAGTACGTGGAAACAGGTGATTGCATCGAAGCTCTCTCGATGAAACGGGGCATCGAGAATATCGCCCACAAAGATCTCGGCGCCGGATTTCTCTCGTGCCCTCATGGCCACGTCCTCCGACATCTCGATTCCGTGCAGCCTCCAGGAGGATCTTGTTAGTCCCGCGAGAAATCCGCCGCTGCTGCAACCGAGATCGAGGATGGCTCCGCCAGTCTTGTACTGCGAAAGCACGTTCCAGCGACCTTGCCATCGATTCGGTTCTTCACCCGCCGCCGCCACCGATCGATCATAATCAGGGCCATAATGCGCGCCCATCTCGGTTGGTGTCGGGGCGTTCCGCAGCCACACCAACGAACACGAACGACAGCGGACGAGGTCGTATATTTTCCGCCGTCCGTGATAGCGGTCTGGAGCCGACAGGTATTTCATCGGGCTAGGTCTTTCGCAGGCCGGGCAGATGGTGATTTCGGACTCCTGCACATCCGGCATGGTGAGGCCCATCGCCTCCTTATTTTCAGAGGCTCGCCATCTGTCTGTCGTTCGTCCTTCTATCATGCCTTTTGCGCTCTTTACCTTCACCATGTAGTCGTCGTATTCGGCCTAGCGTTACAGGCCCTCGAAGACGCTCCTATTCAAATAGGTTTTCGGGTCACCGGCAGCATTGCTGGGACTCAGATCGCCCCTGCAAGGCGCACCACAGCTGCGGCGAGCTTCCTCAGCATTTTCAAATGCCATGTTTCTTTGAATCCTTGGTAATACGTGGATAAGGCGGCCTTTCCGCGGCCGGTCTCCAAATACGTCCACCCCAAGCTGTTATAAAGACCACAGATGCCTCTATTGATGTGGCGAAGGGCTTCGCGATCCTTTGCAAGCTTGGTTTTCTCTTTCATAAACGTATTCAGCAAGAAAAGCTTGTCCTGCTCGCGGAATCTCTGGTGCGTTGCGTCCGCAGTTCGTCTTTGAATCGCCATGACCCGATCGATGTATCCGAAACAACCGAGCTTTGAGAGCCGAATGAAAAGATCCCAGTCGGTACCAGAGGGCCACGCTTCATCGAAACCTCCCACGCGATTAAGCATTTCCCGTCGTATCACGGCGGCCGACGGCTTGATCGGAATTTCTTCGAGCAAACACAGGTAAATCTCGCGTCCAGTAAACACAAATTCTTCTGCTTTCCGACTTTGTCTCAGAAGTGCACGAAAGCACGGCATAAAGTCCATCAAACGCATTCTCGTCGATCCACTGACGATTTCGACGTTCGTGAACACGACATCGGCCTCGGGATGTCGCTGGAAAAAGCTCATTTGCCGTTCCACGTAATCGGACATCCATAGGTCGTCGGAATCCAATATGCTGATAAAGCTCCCGGATGCGGCACTGATTCCCGTGTTGTAGGCAGCGCTGCACCCTCGGTTGTCCTCGTGTCGGATGTAACGAATCTTCTCACTTCCGTACCTCTCGATTATCTCGCGAGTGTGGTCCGTCGATCCGTCGTCGACAACGATGATCTCAACATCTCGATACGTTTGCCCGAGGGCGCTCTCGAGCGCGTCGCCAATGATATACGCTCGGTTATAGGTTGGTATTACGATTGATACCTTCATGGGACTCTCCTCGCAGACGCGCTCGACGCTATGTGTTGAAGTCACTGCTGTCGCCTCAACCCTGTGACGGGCAAAGGATCTGCGGAGAGATGTGATCACCAACTGGCGCAAATCGAAATCCAGTCTGGACAATACTGCCGTGCCCACGACTGCACCGGCTACGACCTCAGTAATCAGCACAACGACGGGTCTGTGATTCGACAATAGGCCGGAAGTACTTATCAACATGACAGAGACGACGATGCTCGCCGATGCGATTACCGATGACGCAATCGAACCAATCAGATCGCGCAACGATATCTTTGTGAGGCGCATTAGGATGTAAACGAAGACGGGCGTTACGAGGAGTGCGCCCGTACAGAAGCGGGCAAAGGCGATCCCCGCAACCTGCCAATCGATGGAACGATTTCTGACGCAGAAGCCCGCTATAACCAGCAGGGTCACCCCTACGGCCGTGCGGGCCCATTCCAGAAACGCAAGATCTCGAGTTTTCGAAAGCGCCTGCAGCAGTGGGCCGGTGAAGAATACGAAAATAAGGAACATGCCCAGCACACTCAAAATCTTCAGCACGCCGGCTGCAGGAATCCATTGGGGCCCGATCACAGCCATCAAGGGGCCGCTGACTGCTGCGAGACCTGCGAGGGCCGGTAAGGAAACCACAGAACTTAGGTGGACACACGTGAGAGCGCTCTTACGCAACTCGACCGGGCGATCTTGAAGTCGTGAGAATTCCGGAAGAGCCACTGCTTGTACGGATGATGTTGCCATCACGATTATGCTGTTCGCGATGCGGTCCGCGACTCTATACAGACCAACAGCAACAGGTCCAAAGAAAAAGCCCAGCGCGATCGAACCAGCCTGTTGATCAGCAAATATTCCAAGCTGCGCCAGGAAATTCGAAGACGAGAAACCCGTCAAGTCCCTCAAGTGCCGACCAGAAAATCTGACGCTGGGCCGCCACGGACTCATCTTCCACAGGATTACGAGGGACGTGCTGTCCCTCACGATCTGCTGTCCCACTAACGACCAAACACCAAATCCCCGAATAGCCATCCCGATTCCAACGGCTCCGCTGATCAAAATCGAAACATTGGAGCGGATTGTGAGGCTCCTAAAGTCCATCTCCTTCTTTAGAATTGTGGCCTGCACTGCTGCCAGCGCTTCGATAGGAATGCATACAGATAGGGCTGAGATTATGACTCCAATTTGCGGAGCGTGATTTTTCGCTGCCCACCACCCGCTCAGCAGGATGCTGATCGCCACGAGGACGAGGCTAAGCGCGAGGTCCATCCAGAAGACCGAGTCCACATGTTCCGGTTCCAGGTCTTGCTTTTGAATCAGCGCTGCCATAAAGCCTTGATCCAGAAACATCTGGAGAAATCCGATATAAATCAAGGCGATTGAAACGGTACCGAAATCCCGGGGGCCTAGAATTGCAGCAAGGATGATTGCGAAGAGAGCAGAAAACGCTCTCTCGCCCCAATTGCCTGCGTAAGCCCACTTCAGTGCGTTTGCGAATGATCTTTGAGTACCCATCAGCGTCTTCAGTGGAGTTCGATGAAGAAAGATCAAATCCTGCGCGCCACAACAATAAACTCAGACGATAGAAGTGGGTCCATCAATCCCAACCCCAGACGGCCAACCGCTTCCGCACGGGCCGGGAGAATATGGACGACTCCCTCGATTCTCATTCGAGCACTTTCAAACCAGCTTGCTGCAGTCTTCGGCGAGGTGAAATGCACGCCCGTTTTTTCATAGTTTCCGAACTCTTCTTTCGCAGAAATCCTTCTCCAAAGAGCCGGGAGACGCGACAGATTAGGAACGAGCGCAACCGCGACGCCATTGTCCGACAAGACGTGCCCAAAAGACGACAGTATTTCGATCGGATCTCGAACCAAATGCAGCACGTTCGACAGCAGTAGACAATCGAATCGCTGATTCTTCAGCGTTTCGCTGGCCTCGCAAAAGTCTTCCGGCACAATCTCGATGCCTTCTGTCTCGATGTCGGCGGCAATCACAGGATCCAAGGGCACGGCAACGACGCGCATACCCTTTGCTGCAAGCGCTTTCTCCGTTGCTCCCCATCCGCAGCCGATTGAAAGGACTGAGCGCGCACCGTTCGGAATCGTCGAAAGAACCGCCGGATGAACGGTCTCATAGTAACTCTTGGAATATTGACAGTCTTTTAATTTAGTTTCGGTCTCGAAAAGGGATGCCGGGCGATGACCGTTGCTGCCGATTCGTAACAAGGCATTTACCTGCCGTTGCAATTCGTGATCGTTCACGCCGAACTTGGTCCCCACATACTTGTTCGGGAGGTGGTGGACCAGAAAATCCTCGAGGTGCGAGATGCAGATCAACTTGCGCAAACCACATTGCGTGTAGGGATCAGTTGCTGCCGTGCAGAGCAGATCGTATTTTTCACTGTGCGGTGCCACGAGAAATCTGCCTGAGTCTATTGCGCGCCGGAGTTGCGAGCGCGTGAGAACATAGCAAGCCGCATGCTCATTCGTAAAAAATGCCAGAACATACCCGTTCCTGCGTTGTACCGACTCCGGAACCCAATGGAAATGGCCATGCACCTCAGGAAAGTTACGCTCGCCGTCAGGGCCCTGTTCGAAACGAAGGAATCCCGGGATCTCGTCTTCCGGAAGCGAGGCGGATACTTCGAAAAACGCCCGAAGATTCTTCTCGGCTACGAGCGTGTCATCCTCGGAATAAATGAACAAATCATAGTCGTTTACGTGGCTGGCGAAAATCTCCTTGTGAGGGAACGGCAGCGTCCACGGATTCTTGCCATGCAGATCGACCACCGATACCTTCACGCCCGGGGACACGTTCTTTTGGGTGTTTGATAAGACCACGATGTCCACGTCAAAGGACATCGATCGGTATTCCCGCACCAACTCTGAGAGGTACTGGTCGTTCCCTGTTCCGTAGCTCGCAATGGCGACAAGGATCTTCATATGGGGTGCGATGTACAGCCCGCGCCCTAGGAACGCGAGGGGTTCGAACGACCAATCACGGGCAGGCAGGCCGAGGGCAACAATAAAGGTCTGGCGCGGGCTCAAATCGATCCCGGGATCGAGCAAAAACCTAGCGATAAGCCGCTAAGGTCTTGCTCTCGAAATTGCCATTCGATGTTTTGGGGCGAACTAATTCACAGTGGCGGTGAGATCCGAAGGTGCCGCCGGTGCGGTTGTTCCCGACGAGTCTGCGGAGCCCGCGGAAAACTGGTAAGCGCCGATGTTTGGCGTCGAGCCCCTGCTGACAGTTGTCCTAGCGGGCCCGGTGACCGCGTGCGTCGCAGAGTCATAATTGACTGCGTACGTCGTATCGCTCGCGCAGGCGGCTCCTGCTGTAGCGTTCTCCGCGCTGATTGTCGCGCACATCGGCGAGATGCCCGTAGCCGTCGCGCTAACGGTCGGGCTGCTGCTGCTGGGTGGCGAATAGGCGTAGGTCTCGCTCTCCGTGTAGCCCGCCGAATTGGCCGCCGAAGGCGTAGGGAACAGGTTCGCTGCACACGTCAATCCGCTGCAGCTGAGTGGCGTGGAATTGCTCGTGGCGCAGTAATTGTTGTAGTACACGTCTCCGGCCACAAGCGGATTCGAGTACACATGCGTTAGTTCCCAGGAGGGGCCACAATCTCCAGAGTTGTTGAACACGACCATCGTGCCGCCTGAACCATTCCCGCGCTCAATCACGGCGTTCTGAAGTGTGTCGTACATCACGTTGTTGAAGATATAGGCCGTCTCGCCAGAACCTGGGACCGCCTGAATGTCTCCAAGTCCAACCGACGTTCGCCCCGTGGGAGTGCTCGGGTTCGGATTATTCGTGTGCCGGATCACGTTGTTATAGAATGCCGTGCCTCCATTCACTGCATGATCCGTCCCCACGCACTCGATAACGTTCGTGTGAGCCGTGGGATTGATACTCAGACGGATGTACTCGATCAGGTTTCCGCTCCACTCCGAGCACTCTGCGACGGCTACGCTCGCCACGTTGCGGATCACGTTGTTCCGCCAAATGTTCGGAAGCCGCCAGTCCGCCGTCCCGGTTCCGATACAGAGATTGTTGTTGCCCTCGGCGAGGCCGCAATCCTCGTAGGGATTCATCTGCCATTCGGCGTTGTCGGAGAAGTCGATTACGTTCGACTGCATGATGTCGTCGTTCGTGGCGCCGTTAATGCCCCCGGTGACGGAAAGGAAATCGTTGCCAAGCTGGATGAGACATCCCGTGCAATTCGCATTCGCGCCGCCCGAAGTGTTCGTGAACGTGATCGTATAGGGATTCGAGCCGGTGATGGATGTCACGGTCGGCGTGCTATTTCCGAGGGGAATGCCGCCATCGGGTCCCTGTAGTTGAATCCCGCCGTTACAACCGCCCGTCGTACACGCCAATCCGGCCGTTCCCGCCGCCAGGAATGCTCCCGATGCTGAGGGCGAGTAACTCACTGGGACGTAGTTCGTGATCGTCGAGGAACCGTTCGACAGGTTGCCGGTGCCGATCGAGAAGTATTTGTTCACGACTCCATGGACGTACATATTCTGAACGTGAACGCCAGATTCACTTCCGTCACCCCAATCGAACACGTCCGTACCGCCGTTGCCCGGGGAACCGGCGTTCAGCATCCCCGTGATCTCGAAATTGTCGAGCGTCATGTAGCTGTGGCTCAGAATGATGATGCGGTAGAGGCTGTCAGAAGGGACAGCACCGCCCAGATTGAAGACGGGCCGATTCCACGCGGACGAGCAGCCGCTCACCGTCGAGTCCCACCAGGTTTGATCCACGCCGTAATAGACAGGGCTTCCAGATGATCCATTCGAGGGCGGCGTCCAACTGAGGGCGGCGTTGGGCCACGTCACGCAGCCTTTGAAGATAACGCTGTCACCCGCGTTCGGTGTAATGTTGCAATTCGCTGTGCAGCCGTTCATCCCAGGCGCATGCTTCCACGGAGTCGTTTTCGATGTGCCATTATTGGAATCGTTTCCGTTCGCATAGTCCACGTAATACGTAGCGGCACGCGCCCCCGTGGCCATCGTAATTGCCACGACCAACAATCCGATCCGGAATAGCATCTTCACATTCATGTGCCTTCAGCCCAACAGCGAACAACCGGCGGACGCTGGACTCCACGGTCTGCCGCTCGGCGGAATCGACTACCCTTCCGCTGGCTCGCATACTATAGGGTCCTCTGACGACGGCCTACTGGCCAGAAGGCCACTTTTGGTACAGGCTCCAGTACAGGGGCGCCGGGCCCCGTCGTCTCAAGTTGGGTCGCTTTCCAAATCTGTTCTTCGTACCACGAAACTATGGTTCGGAAACCCTCCGCTGCTGAGCACCCGCCAGCCGGGTGGGACGTAAAGAAGGCGGCACATAGGTCAGTAGCAGCAAGCCGAGTGATTTAGCCACAGAGGTTAGGGCACGACTGCTCGCGAGTGATTGCCTCAGCTGCTGGCGCCCTTCAGAGATTCGGCGGGCCCCCCAAAGGGCCTTCGCATAGTCCCGTCTCCTTACCGCGTAGGCTTGCCGAAAGGCCGAGTAATATTCCTCTTCCAAACACTCTCTAAAACGCTCTTCCAGGAGCTCAAAGGCCTGCACTGCCCCACCACAGAGCTGAACGACGTCTGACGAGAGCGACCCGTCAAGGATGCGGTAGGCCACCAACGGAGTAGAGACGCGCACGACGGGACCGTAAAGGGCCAATAAGTTATAGAAATAACAATCTTCCGCTCGAACGAGCCTCACTTGAAAAGGTTCTCGGCCAATCTTCCCCAGCACTCGTCTGGGGACGCAACAAAAGCTGGGGTAGAAGTAGCCCGGGGTAGCGTTATAGCGCTTAAGGAAGTTCAGCGGTTCGATCAACTCAACACTGCGTGGCACGTCCAAGGGATCACTCGTCCACAGGAAATTCCCGCATCCATCGAAAACGACGTGTTCCGTGAACGTAGCTACGGCTTGGGGGTATTTTTCGAATAAACTTTGCTGAACTTCCAAATACCTCGGATGCCAGAGATCGTCCGAATCGAGAAAGGCGATAAGGTCTCCCCGGGATCGGTCTATCAGCACATTGCGTGCTTTGCTTGGCCCCGCATTCAGTTGCCGGAATACTGTGATCCGCGGTTTGTACGACTCTAGAAGGGAAGGTGTAGCATCCGTGCTTCCGTCATCCATCACAAGGATCTCATGCGGGGAAACAGTCTGTTCGAGCACGGAATCCAGCGTTGCTCGGATGGTCGCCGCACAATTGTACGCCGGAATAACAACACTAACTTCCACCTACCCCCTCATGGCCTTTCATCCGGATCGACGGGCTGCGGGCCGTCGGTGAACGGTCCCTCGGTTCCTGGGTGGTGATCCACCGTGTTTGCCAAAATCGACACGATCCTCCCCGCGGCTTTTCCGTCCCACTTTTCTGGCGTGCGCCGTCTGACTTTTCGAGATATCTGGCCCGCGACCGCATTCCGGATACGCTCGGCCGAGGTGCCGCCTATTATGTTCGTGCCATGCCGCACAGTGACCGGCCGCTCTGTGTTCTCACGGAGCGTCACACATGGGACGCCCAAACACGTAGTCTCTTCTTGCACGCCACCGGAATCCGTCAGGACCAGGTGAGCATTCTTCATCAGGCAGAGGAAATCGAGATAGCCCAGTGGCTCGATCAAGCGCACGCGCCCACACCCAAGAGCAGTGTCTGGCTCAAAATAGCGTTCGAGTCCAAATTCCCCGATGCGTTTCCGGGTGCGCGGGTGAACCGGAAGGATGATCTCAAGTTGCTCTCGCAGCTCCGAAATCCCTTCCAAGACATTCTGAAATGCCGCGAGATCATCGACGTTCGACGGTCGATGGAGCGTGAGCAGGGCATAGGGTTTGACGGTCGCCCGCTTCCCGTTGCCGTTAGCCGGGGCGCACAAGTCAAGTCTGTCAAGGATGCGCGATTTATCGGCGCGATCCTTAAAGGCGAGGAGCGAGTCGATCATCGTGTTGCCGACGAAAAATATCTTTTCTGAGGAGATCCCTTCTCTGCGCAAATTCGCAACACCGCTTTTCTCTGTCACGAAGAGCAGGTCAGCCAGGTGGTCAGTGACAATCCGATTTATTTCTTCTGGCATTCGGCGATCGAACGAGCGCAGGCCCGCCTCGACGTGCGCGAGGAGCGGACGCGAATTCTTCGGCGCCACAGTCAATTTTGCCGTGGCCAGCGCGCACGCCAGGGTCGAATTGACATCCCCAACGACGATCACAACATCCGGGCACTCGCGGGCGAGCACCTGCTCGAATTTCTCAAGAATCTCCGCTGTCTGGGCGGCCTGTGAACCTGAACCCACACCCAGGTGCACGTCCGGCTTCGGCAAGTCGAGATCGATAAAGAACTGATCCGACATGAGCGCGTCATAATGTTGGCCCGTGTGCACGAGCAGATGGCGGATTTGGGCCCCCTCATTCCTCCGGTTGTGCTCCCCGATCGCTCGAATGATCGGTGCCGCCTTCATGAAATTTGGCCGGGCACCGACCACGATGAGGACCTTGATCGCCACGTCGTTTCTCATTTTGTGACCGCTGAATCCGAAAATTAAAGCCAGCGGAGCTGGCGCCAAGACGTCAACCGCTCGCGTCGATTGCGGAAGGATTCGGGAAGTTAGTTGGCTGCCCCGGTTTTCGCAAAGGCGTAAAGCAACCAGCCGAGTTCGTAAGGACGGTCCTCATACAGAATCTCGAGCGGCCCTGCCGGAGCGTTCTCCTTCGGTGAGCGCAAGACACTCAACATCGTGTCCCAATACTTACTCTGCTTCCGCTTCGGAAGGATGCATCTCCAGATCAGATTATGGTCGAGGTCCCTCATATCCGTGCCGAGCTCATTTGAGTCGTAGATCCACCGCAGGCCTTTGTAAATGAACTCCTTGAAACTCTGCTGACTCGCTTCTTCTACTGCGAGCAGTGCCATAGGTGCCATTCCCTGTTGATGAACCGAGTAAACGGGATATCGGCTTGAGACCCGCCCGGTCTTTGAGTCATATAGCCACCACCATTGGCCCAACTCGCCCTGCGCGTTGCAAAGCGCTGAGGCACACTCAAGCGCAGAATCCAGTGGCTCCTCGACCTCGAATGCAGTGGCGAATTTTGACATCGCGTAGACGGGATAGATCTGATCTGCGAAGCTACCGATGCGCCCCCGGAGAATTCCGGCTACAGACTTTGTCGCAGCCATATGACCGAAGAAACCGTACTCACCTTGGTTTTGCTCCATGCGGTGATACGCCTCGACCGCTAGATCCGTTAAGTCGGTCGCCCGCTTCCTCGACGTCATGGCTGCGTGAGTCAATCCGGACAGGAACCATGCCAGCTCTGTTGTCCGAGCGTGTCTGGCGTCCGCGTATTGATCAAGTGCTGCGTCGAGATCGGTACGGCGGAACAAGGCTTCCAGATGGTCGGGTGCAAACGCGGCCGTTACCCAGACCATTAAACCCAGGTCACCGATGGACCGAATCCAGCCGGTATTGTGCGCCAGGGACTCATAGATTACCTGCGTGTCAAATGGTGACGTTCCTCCAGCTTGTTCCAGTTCGCGTAATCCGAGAAGCGTCATGATTGTGTAACGCGGCGAAAGGCCCTCGCGAACGAGTCCTCGTTCTGTGCGGACCAGCCGATGGCAAAACAGCTGTTTCTCAGCATCAAACATTTGCACCAAGCCGCGCGCCGCCAGTAGGTTTAATTTCCGAATTTCCACGTTATTGGCTGCCTGAAGAGGTTGGTAGCTTAGAGATGGTCTCGAAGACATTGATGCTCCGCGATGGATGCGATACCGTCCACGATTGACTGCAGGGCAGGACTCTCGTTAATGGGAAGCCTGCTGGCGGGGTCATTATGGGTGATCTTGATCTTGGTCCGAACATCTTCGACGCTTTCAAGAAGGATGAGTCGGCCGGTGTCTGCCAGGTGTCTGTCCACAGCACCGATGCGACCACGGAAAATGCTATAGACGGGAACTCCGAGTGCGGCCGCCTCCCGATTCATAGTTCCACCGCCGCTAATGACCAAGTCTGAGGACCAGACCAAGTCCAGGCCATTTACGACGTGCGCCGGCATGACGATCTTGCGTTCGGCCAGTGCACTGCCCCAGATTTGGTGCAGAGCTTTCGCTTGCTTTTGATTCCGCGGAAGCAAGACCACTCGTACGCCTGGCTGTTCGCTGAGGAGTTTTAGCGCAGCATCAAACAGCGTGTCCGCTTCTGCATTGTGATAGTGAGCTTCCGTCGCGGGGGGTCGTACGGTCACCACGATGTCGCTCGGAACCAATCCGAGTCGAGCCCTCACGGAACTGTCCGGCCGAAAGTTCCGAATGTAGACGTCCTCTTTGAGCCCCGGATACTTCAGCAACCGGTTCTGGGTTTCGAATTCGGCGCGACTCGGAACGTACTGTGGGGTAAAGACCCAGTCGGGATGAAAAAAGGCGACCCCAGCGGTGAATTCATAATCGTATATCGCGACAGTCGGGATTCCGAGTATTGTCCCGGCGATCAGTTGCGATCGGGATCCATGAGAAACCGCGAGGTCTAGCTTGGCTTTGAACCCAATGGGAAGCAGTCGAGCGGCTCGCAAGCATGTCCCCAGCATCTTTAGGAGCCGATTCTTACCCCAATGGCCCCCGATGACCTTGCACGAGAGATGATTTAGCTCCAGGAGTTCGCAAACCTGATAGGAATCCCGCCCTGTCAGAAAGACCTTGTGGCCGCGCTTCTCCAGTTCCTTGATAATCGGTACGAAGAACGGAACGTGAGGAGAATTATCCAGATCGATCCAAATTGTCTTTTGAGCAAATGAATGCTCTGATTGCGCCGGGGATTTCACGACGGTGGCATCCTTGGTGGACACCCCTCCTGGCTGCGACGTGTTGGGAGGCAACGCAATACGCTTGCTGGACATCATTCGATTTCTCGGAGAAGTTCAGCGGCTAAAGAAGCACCTTAGCGGGAGCTGTGAACAGAGGCGAACTCCGCGATAGCCTCTCCCACCCGCTGTTGGTCCTCAACGCTTAGGCCAGCGAACATTGGCAGCGAGAGGATTTGATCGGCGGCCTCTTCCGACTCAGGGAAGTCACCCCTCTTCCAACCAGTTGAGGTATAGGCATTCTGCAGGTGAACAGGCACGGGGTAATGAATGCCCGTTCCAATGCCAGCCTCGCTTAAGTGTTTCTGTAGTTCATCGCGAAACGGCGTGCGGACAACGTAAAGGTGATACACCGGCTTAAAATGGCTCGCCTGGGTGGGCACAACGACGCTTCCGTTCATCGGCGAGAGAAGTTCGTCATATACGCGAGCAGACTCGCGGCGCTGTTCATTCCAAACCGGCAAGTGCTTCAACTTCACGCGCAACATGCCCGCTTGAATCGAATCGAGCCGGCCGTTGTAGCCTTCGACGTCGTGATAGTACTTTTTTGCTGAGCCGTGATCGCGCAAAATCGCGCTCTTGCGCGCCAATTCCTGATCGTTCGTGGTGATGGCGCCGCCCTCGCCGCAGGCGCCCAGATTCTTGCCGGGATAAAAGCTGAATGCGGCTGCACGCCCAACGGACCCTGCCTTCAGCCAGCGGTTCTGCTTCTTCGAAAAATACTCCGCACCGTGCGCCTGGCAGGCGTCTTCAACGACGATCAGCTTATATTGCTCCGCCAACTCCAGGATGGGATCCATGTCCGCCATCTGACCAAAGAGATGGACAGGGACAACCGCCGTCACGGGTTTCCCGAGCGTTTTATGCACATACCGCCCTGTCTTTGAATCCAAAGAGCAGCGCGTCTCCAAATATTTTCGGAGTTTATCCGAATCCATGTTGAACGTAGCCGGATCGATGTCAACGAGATCGGCGCGCGCTCCTGTCTGCGAAATCGCCTCTGTCGTTGCGATGAAGGTATTCGGAACTGTCAGCACGATGTCGCCCGGCTGAACGCCTGCTGCCATCAAGGCGAAGCGAAGTGCATCGGTCCCGCTGTTTACGCCCACGCAGTGTTGCGTCCCGCAAAACTGTGCAAACTCCCTTTCGAAGCCCTCGACTTCTGGTCCGCCGACAAATCCGGCTGTCTCAATCACTCGCTTGCAGACCGCCAGCAATTCGGTCTCAAGCTGCCGATGCATCGTCACCAAGTCTACGAATGGGACTTTCGTGTTTTGTGTCACCCGTTCACCCTTGATGGAGTTGAAGATGGTACCGCACGCAAAATCCTCGCGGGGTTGCCTGCGACGATCGTATTCGGTGGGACATCTCGCGTCACGACGCTGCCGGCGCCGACGATCGCGTCTTCTCCAATAACGAGATTCGCCAGCACGGTCGCTCCCGAGCCGATCGATGCGCCCTTCTTTATGAGGGTCCGCTCGACTTTCCAATCCTTTTCCGTTTGGAGCCCGCCGTCCGCGCCGGTCGCGCGAGGATACGTATCGTTCACGAATGTCACGCCGTGACCAACGAAGACGTTGTCCTCGATCGTGACGCCCTCGCAAATGAAGGTATGGCTCGAGATCTTACAGCGCCTTCCAATCCTCGCGTTCTTCTGGATCTCCACGAAAGCGCCGATCTTTGTTTCGTCGCCGATCTCGCAGCCGTAAAGATTGATGAACTTCGAAAGTTTGACGGCTTGGCCGAGCTTTACATTCGCCCCTATCGCGCAGAATTCGTACTGTTCACAGGCGGACGAGCTCCCCTCTCTTCTGGATCGAGGCATCCGCGGCTTCGAGCATGCGCACCACGCGCAATCCCGCCTGGCCGTCGTTGAAGGGGGTCTTGCTGTTCATGATGCAGTCGGCGAAGTAATCCAAGCTCCACGTGGAGCGCCTCTAATTGCTCCACCTGCGGCGCCCACATGTCGCCCGTCCGATAGCTCACCAAGAGATCCCGAATCCCTTCACCCGAGGCGATTTGAACGCCCTTGTCGTACACGCGGACTTTTTCATCGGCTACGAGATCGTTCCAGACGAGCATCTTTTTTTGGCCGCCGATCAATGTTGTCCGAATCTTTACCGGCGAGAGCCAGTTCACGTTGATATGCGCAATGACGTTTCGCGGAAAATAGATCGTCATGAATGCGACGTCTTCCACTCCGTTCAGATGCCTTTCACCGGTCGCCACGATCGCCTCGGGCTCGCCCTTAATGATGTGATCCATGATCGCAAGGTCGTGCGGTGCAAGGTCCCAAATCACGCTGACGTCGTGCTGGAATAGGCCTAAGTTCACGCGCAGCGAATCGTAGTAATAGAGGTCACCGAGCGCCCCGCTTTCCGTGAGCTCTCGGATCTTGCGTACTGCGCCGGTAAATAAGAACGTGTGGTCGACCATGATCGTGAGTTTTTTTCGGGCCGCCAGCTCGATGAGCTCTTCGGCCTGCGCAGCACTGGACGTGAACGGTTTCTCGATGAATACGTGCTTGCCGTTTTCCAGGGCCATCTTCGCGAGTTCATAATGAGTCCAAACCGGCGTGATCACGGCTACCGCGTCGATGTTCGGTGAACGCAGAATCTCCGCGGGATCCGAAACGGCACGAATGCTTGGATACGCCTTTCGCACTCGGGCCAGTGCGCTTGCGCTCTTGTCGCAGACCATTTCGGCCCGCGTGGAATCGAGTCCATGCAAGTTCCGAACAATATTGGGTCCCCAATATCCGTAACCGATCACGCCGACTTTGATCATAGTTCCCCTGAAATCTGCGGAGAAAATTCGAAGGATTTAAATTCAATGTCTAATTCAGGATTAGGGGGCTTCATGCTTGAATCTGCCGCAGGCTGCCTCAGCAATGCGAGCCCCGGACGGTCGGGAAGCTACCTCGAAGGCCGAAGAGAGGTTCATCGAACGATTGCCAAAAAGTCCTGCGTGATCGGAGCGATATCCCTCGGAATCAGAACGCACCGTCACCCGTGAAAACGGCTCGTGGTGTAGCCAGCAGGATCTTGAAGTCCAACCACAGAGACCATTTCTGGGCATACCGCAAATCCAATCGGACCATGTCATCAAAACAGGTGCGGCTTCGGCCACTCACTTGCCACAGTCCCGTGACACCCGGCCGTACTTCCAGAACTCTGCGTCGGTGCCAAAAATCATAGACTTCAAACTCGTAAGGGACCGGTGGGCGAGGTCCAACCAAGGACATGTCGCCGCGCAAGACGTTCCAGAGCTGTGGAAATTCATCGAGGCTCATCTTGCGAAGGAACTTCCCGATAGGCGTGATCCGAGGGTCATTCTGTATCTTGTAGATCGTCGGCTCAACCTCGTCCTTCTCTTCTGGTGCCCCGGTCTTGCCCGCGATGAAACTCTGTACGTATTCCCGGTGGATCTTAGGGTCGTTGTTCGTGTACATCGTGCGAAATTTGAGGCACTTGAAACGCCTCCCAAATTGCCCCAATCGTTCCTGTTCGAAAATGACGGACCCCTGGGACGAAAGCCTAATAGCCAGGGCGACGGCTGCCAAGACGGGTGACAGAATCAGAAGGAGTATCGCGCTACCCAGAATGTCGATACCGCGCTTTACCACAATCCGAGCCTGCTTCTTGGAGGCTCTAGGGGACAGGTCCGGGTAGAGTTTGATATCGGCCACTCGGTCAGGGTGTTCTTCATCCCAGCTTTCCGGGAAGAGGTGGACAGTGATCGTGAGCTTCGAGGCGAGCTTATGATCCAGATTCTCCCGCAGGGCCTTCACTACCTTAGACTGTAGGATTTCGGTAATCGGGCTGGTTCCTTCCAGGTTGATCTCAGTGAAGATCACCGCGAGAATGGCGCCGTTCTCGTACCAGCCAACAAGGTCTGTTTCTCTGGTGGCGCGCACGACGACCGAAGCGAGTCGCTCAGCGAACCCACCATTGCTTCCGTTCTTTCGAATCGGATTGCTATCAAGAAGCATCAAGACAAAGGGCTTCCGCGAGCGCTCTGCCCGGCGCCGCTCAAGCGTCAGCATCGCGTGGAAGCTCTCTTCCTTGAGAATGTTGTCACGTCCGGTTGGCGAGTGGCCCGCGTGCGCCGGTACCCGAACGGTACTTCCGAAACGTGGTATTGGATCTCGTAGGGGCGTAACCTTCAGATCAGTCTTTCCCATTCGATTTCCTATGTATCCTCTAGGCGCCCTGCAGCAATGGATGCGCTGCAGGCTTCGGAGCAGGGTTTCGAACCGGACCCACCGGTTTCACGCAGGATCGGTCAATCTCCAGGGCCACCGAACGGCGAAGAAGCGTAACCGACACAACGATGCGATGGTTCCCCTTGAAATTGATCAAAATCCCGTCGAGACCGCTTAGAGCGTCGCTCTCGATTCGAATTCTCTGGCCCACT
This sequence comes from uncultured Acidobacteriota bacterium, assembly GCA_963836125.1. Lineage (GTDB taxonomy): Bacteria > Acidobacteriota > Terriglobia > Acidiferrales > UBA7541 > Palsa-295. The sequence goes on along the minus strand of CAWIIK010000008.1, from coordinate 101,646 downwards.
TCCAAGTAAGGCCAAGGTTCCGCACGGAACCCAGATGAAACAACAGTTTGAATGGCTGAAATTTCAGTGTCGTCGACAGGCAGCGGAATTCTGCCGCGACCAACCACTGACAAGACGCCCGGCGTCACGAGAATCGGTAGCCGGTTTTGCGCTTCGAACTGACAGAAAACATAGCCGGGGAACAAAGGAGCATTTACCTCACGAACCTTCCCGTTCCAACGCTTCCTTGTCTTGAATGTTGGAAGAAGAGTTTGGTAACCCTTCCCGGAAAGTAGCAAAGCGGTGGAACCTTCCCACCGAGTCCTAACTTGGAGCGCAAACCATCTCTCAGAACCTATGTCAACGCTCATCGTGGGTCGATGTCTCCCGGGCATCAGAGCCGGCGGCTGCCTAGGCTACCGCCATAAACGCTACATTCCAGCACTAACCACATCGCAAGCTGCCTGCCACACCGGTTCCTTCAGCTATCCCTGAGACGGTTCCCGTAACCTGTTCATATTCTTAGACCTACCCAAGGGGCAGTTAGAGATATAGTAATGACCCGATGAGGGACACGCTGGCTTCTTGTCAATTGAGTGAAAACTCTTGCCACCATTTGCCAAGACGTTTCCTCATCGGCCTGATGGGTCTAAGTCACGAGAAATGAACTCCACCACATGTCCAGTGTTTTCACCGTACTGCAAGGACGCCGACTCGATCCTACGTCGGCTTCGTGACGTCAAGCCCTCAGACACCTGAGTCGGCGAACTCCAGCCGGCTCGGATTGTTGACCTCTCATTCTGAGACCGGTCGTATGAGAAACGCGCGATGTTGAGAAGCGCAAAGCCCATTTGAGGACTAGGATGTCGCCGCCGTGTGTCTCTAGGCTCCGGCCTGGCCGTAAGCATGACCGTAGCCGTTGCCATAGTTCTCGTAATAGGTCGATCCATAAACCTCGGACTGTTCCGCCGCGTTGAGGACCACCCCGACGACGTTTCTTCCGTTCAGCTCTTGGCAGGCTCTCTGAGCCAATTCTAATGGCGTCGATGCAGCTTTCACGACCAGAAGCACTCCGTCGCAGAGATCAGCAAGAATGCTGGCGTCCGCCACTGGCAGACACGGCGGCGAATCGAGAAGCACCCAATCGAACAGGGGTGCCAGACGGTCGAGTAGTTTTTTCAGTCGTCCGTTCGATAGCAGTTCGCTCGGATTGGTGACCTCAACGCCTCCTGGAATGAAGCAGAGATTCCCCTCGTGGCCGTGCTGGAGAATCGAGATTTCATCTGCTGCACCACGTAAATAGTCGGTCAGGCCAGGTCCCGACGGCGCGCCGAGCGGAACGTGTAGCCGAGCACGTCGCAGATCGGCGTCAATAATCAAGGCACGCCGATCGGGTTGCCGAACAATTGCCTGGGCCAGATTACTTGTCACGAACGTCTTTCCTTCGGCTGGAACGGAGCTGGTGATCAACAACGTGCGAAGTGGCTGAGTGCCCCTCAGTTGGTAGAGTCGCGATCGAAGCGTACGGAACTGCTCCGCTCCGTTGGGACTCAGGGCCGGATTGAAAAAAACATTCAGGTTGGGGTCGGGAGTCCACCGCGGATGTGCGCAACGCGCTCGCAAGTCGTCGAAGCGTAGATAATCAGTCGAGGTTGTCGCGATATTCGAGGCCCCCGAAGCAGGCAGGAGCGTTTCACTTGCCAACCCGGCCTTCGAAGCTGGTGGGGCAATCACTCCTTCGTGCGGCGGTGCTGCACCGTCAGCCGTTGGATGATCCGGCGACCGTTCCTGCTCGGCCTTCTTCAGAGCTTCATGGATGCGACTCATGGCTTCCTTTCGCGAGATGGGGCGGCATTGACTTGCCGCAAGCGTCCAAGAACTTCATCGAGATTCTCGAGCAGCGCCTGGGTATTCGCAGCTTGCACAGCGGGAGAGAATCCACCGGAAACGATTGGTGCAATCTCATCGAGTTGAAACTCGCGCGCCACCTCTTCGATCAGATGGGCCGGTATCGGCCGCAGACTGTCAACGTAAGCATTAATCATCGAATGCTCGCAAAGCAGATTCACGACGCGGGGAATTCCCCGCGAATAAAGATGCACCGTCTCGATCGCCTCTTTGGAAAAGATGGGTTCGCCATTGGCGCCTGCGATGCGAAGGCGTTCGGCGACATAACCGAAGGTTTCCTCGAGGGACAGCGGAGTGGTACGGCAGCGCAACGTAATCCGCTGGCGGAGCTGTCGGAGCGATGGGATTTTCAGCTTTTCTTCGAGCTCAGGTTGGCCCGTAAGCACGATTTGCAGCAATTTCTCCGTGGACGTCTCGAGGTTCGTAAGCAGGCGGATTTCCTCAAGCACGTCGGGAGAAAGATTCTGGGCCTCGTCCACGATGAGCACCGCGGTCTCGCCCGCGCGGTAGCGCTCGAGCAGCCACTGGTTAAGCCGCAGAAGGACCTGACTTTTTTCTCGCGATTCACACGGAATCTCAAAATCGGCCATCATGAAGTCAAACAGGTGGTCAACTTCCAGGCGCGAATTGAAAATATAGGCAGTAGCTACCCCTTTTCCGCGCAGCCAATCGAGCAGACGATTGAGGAGCGTAGTTTTTCCAGTTCCCACTTCACCGGTCAGCAAGATGAAGCCCTTCCGGTTTTGAATGCCGTATGTCAGCCCCGCGAGCGCCTCCTGAATCTGTTGGGTCAGGAAGAGATAGCGCGGATCCGGGTTGACGTTAAACGGGCTCTCTCGCAGCCCGAAGAATCGCTGGTACATATGTCTTTAAGCCCTCACGCCTAGGTCCGCTCTGGAATCTGGCAGCAGTCGGCCGGCCGGTGGCTTTGTTCGCTTGCTTGACCCGGGTACGATACTCGGCACGATGGCAAGAACTGGCAGCCGAAGGGCAAACTCCACATCCCGCTCGGAGCGGAGCGACGAATCGCGCATTTCCAAGAGAAACGCCAGCCCAAGTCCCAGTCCCAAGCCTCCCGCGAGCCCCGCCAGTGCGAAAAGAGGCGGCTTTGGGAACGAGGGCGTCATTGGCAAATTGGCTGGATCCAGCACGCGAAACTGCTCTCCCTCCTGCTCCTGTTGCAGCTCTTTGGCCATCATGGCGTCTGATTGCTTTTTCAGCAGATCGTTGTAGGAGTCGAGCGCCGTTTGATAGCCGCGCGTCAATTCCTTGTACTGTTCTTCGACCACGGGACTGGATTGGACACGGTCCTCGTATACCTTGATTTGCTCTTTGATTTGTTCCTGTTCCTTGGCCTTCTCGGAAATCGTCTGATCGTAGGAATGGATCTGAGCTCGCAGTTGCGTGATCTGAGCCGGCTCGATTGAGCTTGGCCTCAGCTTGTTGGGATCGGCAGGTACTTTCCGGGATTGATTTTCGGCAATCTTTTTTTCCAACACGGCGATATCGTTCTTCGTCTTGATCACGTCCGGATAATCATCCGTATACTTGCCCTCGAGATTTGTCAGTTGGGATTGGAGTGCGCCGAGTTGTTGTTCAAGCCCGTCCGGGCTGTCGATCGTGCCGCTTTTCGATGCCTGCCAGGCCCCGATCTGCTGAGTCAGCAGCGATTCTTCGAAACTCTTGTCCTGTTGCGCCCGCGCAAGCGCCTGGGTTGCGGCATCGAGTTGCGAAGTCAAACCCGTGAGAAGGTTCAGGTTGGTCTGCTCTTCGTCTGGCAGGATGTTCAAGTAGCGACCTTTAAATGCGGCCAATTTCGCGTCTTGCTCGTCGAGATCCTTCTTTGCCTCCTCCAGTTGTTGCGATAAGAAATCGGTCGTCACTTGCGAATTCTGTTGTGAGACCCGAAGATTTTCTTCGATGAACATTGACGTCACAGCCGTGCAGATCTGTTGCGCCAGTCGGGGATCGCTGAAGGTTACGTTGATGTAGAATCCGGGCAGGCTGCTCGAGGTTTCGGCCATCGGCTGTACAGGCGTTACATCCACAGCGCTCTGCAGCCTTCCGACCAAAGCATCCATCGGAACTCGATTGATCTCTTGGGGATAGAGTCCGAATTGCCGAATGATCGGTTCCAGGCGCGTCCGGCTCAGGATCTGTTCCTTCATGCTCGCTAATCGCGCGGTCACATCGATCGTGTCCAACGGCTCAACAATCTTGCTAGACACGGTCGGCGGCTGCACAAGCACGACAGTTTCCGACTTGTACTTCGCGGGGAGAAATTTCGAGACACCATAGGCCAGCGGTGAGCCGACAACCGCACATATTGCAATCAATACCCAGCGTCTCCGCAACATCGCGATGTAGTCCGCTGGTGTCAATTCGCGCTGAGTCATTCCGATGTCTCCCTACTCACTCTGTTTCCTCGCTACGATCCAGCCACTTGATCTCTAGAACAAAAGAGGTCGTTCGTGCCATCCCACCCCAAACGAGAACACGTTGCGTGTAACGCTCGTTCCGCATGTGGCTCCGATGCAAAACGAGCCAGTCGAGTCCTGATACTGTAGCTGATAAGAGAAAGTCAGGCCCAGGGTCTCACTGATCGGGTGGCTTAAGCTCGCACCCGCAAACCAATACCCGTAGGTTTGATTCGTGGGCGTCGTCGAGGTAAAGATCAGTCCGGTGTTTCGCGAATACCCAGCCGTCACGTCGCTCGAAAAGGTTCGCGACATCTGCCGAGTTGCCGACCCCGAGACAATGTCCGCCACGGCGCCCCCAAGCACGCCCGATCCCGCGTCGACACCGTGGTAATAGGAAACCCCTAGTCCGACGCGCCGCAGCTGATATCGCAGGCTCGTATTCAGCGACCAATAGAGCGCCGTCGAAGAACTGGCCAACGTTCCACTTCCACTCGATCCCGAACCCGCAGTGATGGGCGTCTTGGACACCGCAATCTGCGGTCCGGCTGCGATTTGAAACGCCAGCCGTCCAGTGACCCGTCTCGCATACGAAGCTTCAATCGTGTAGTCGTTGATCGATTGATTGAAGTTGCTGTAGCGGAACGCGCTATAGGTGAAGAACATGGCAAGGGTATCTTTGCGCGTCAGCAGGTAATTGTAGCCGCCTCGGAAATTCGCATCCGTTGAGTTCAGCAAATCGCTGTCAAAATAATGCAACAGAGAGTACCCGCCGTCGAACGTCAAGGAAGTGCGCGGCGTTAGGTGCACATCGGCTTCTGTCGCAAACGCATTTGTGAGGTTTTCACCGGTCCCCACGAGGATCGTCTGTCCCGGCACACCGAATACAGGCCCCAGTCCAGCCGATCCACCTGTGGAAGGCCCAATGCCACCCAGTCCGCCAAAGCCGAAGGACGCTTCGGGCAAGTAGCTCACTTGGTCCAGAAATGCGAGAGTCCAACGGCGGAGCGTGAACCGATCCACAAACCCCAGTTCCTGCACGACCCCGTTCGTTGTGCTCGCATCGGTCGACACCGATGCGCCTCCCAAATAGTTCAGCGTCATGTCGGAATCGCCTGAAGTTCGATGCACGTCCACTCCGCCCGAGAACGAAGCCCACGTGCCCCAGCTGCTCCCTGTTGGAGTCTCGTCCGGGTCCGAATCGACTGAGCCGAATACATTGGCGTGAGGTTGCCAGTAGCTACGACTCACACCTCCCAAGGAGAGGGTTTGTGCACCCGAGAGTGGTCGCGTGTCCGGGGTGAGGGTTTGGGTCCCTTCGTCGGAGTCGTCGTTGTCGGCCGCCGACGCGAGCGGCGAATGGTACGCGGGTATCGGTGCCGTAGACTGCTGCGAGTTTTGTTGACTCTGTTGTTGATCTTGAGATGACTGTCCCTGATTCTGCTGATCCTGGGCCCTTGCCGTTGGCAAGGCGAGAACCAACATCGAAAAGACAGCTGCCAGGCAGGGGTGGAGGAACTTTCGCATTTCGATCATCATGGCACCACGATCTGATCGCCGGCCTTCAGCACGACGTTCTGCTCGGCGTTGTTCCCCTTGACGACTTCCTTATAGTTGAAGGGGAATTTAATTTGTTTCCCGTCCTCGGTGCGCAGAACGTAGATCTTTTTCAGGTTCGCGAACGGGGTGAACCCACCTGCGCTCGAAAGAGCCTGCAGTACGGTCATGCCCGGCAACAACGGATAGGCGCCCGGCCGCGTCATTTCCCCGAGGATATAAACCCGCTGGCTATTGATCTGCGTCACGATGACGGTCACTTGCGGATCCGTTATGAACTTCTTCAGTTCGGTCGTAAGCTCTTGGGACAGTTGCGTTGGTGTCAACCCTGCAGCTTGGACGTCATTCACCAGCGGCAGCGATATCTTGCCATCTGGTCGAACGGGCACGTCCCTCGTGAGTTCGGCTTCTTTCCATACATCGATATCGAGAATGTCCTGCGGACCGATAATGTAATTCGGGTCGGGCGTCGCGGAAACCTTGCCGGTCGTACCCGTGGTAGCTGATGGTTGTGTCTTGTCTTGTCCTTGTGCCCGTGCGGTCGTTGCCGGGATCGTCAGCATCCCGAGCGCCACCCACAAAGCTACTTGTCTGACCATTGCCTTCTCGCTTGTCTTATTAATTTGCTTCCGCATCCTGTAATCCAATCTGCTTCAGCTTGTAAAGCAACGATTTGTAACTGATCTGCAGTTCGCGCGCGGCCCGCTTCCGGTTCCAATGGGTTCGTTCGAGTGCCCGCAAGATCAATTCTCGCTCGGCTTCGCGCGATGCGGCTTTGGCGGCCGCCTTCAGAGAATCCGATCGCTGATTACTCGCTATCGGCCGTTTTTCCGACGGGGTTGTTGTGAGTTCGGCCACCGACAGGTCTTCGTCGCCGAGGGCCACGATGTTCTTCACGATGTTTTCAAGCTGCCGGATATTGCCGGGCCAGCTGTACTCCAGGAAAATCTGCAGCGTTCTGGAACTCAGCGCTTGCCGCGGTCGCCCGAAAAGCATCGCGTGCTTTACCATGAAAAATTCCGCGAGCGAGGGAATATCCTTCTTACGCTCTCGCAGCGGAGGCAGGCGCAGGCACACACCGTTCATTCGGTAAAAGAGTTCGCTGCGAAATCGTCCGGCGCGCATTTCGTCGTCCAGATTTCGGCTGGTGGTGGAAATCACTCGCGCCGTCAGGGTATGAGGACGTGGGTACTCGTCGCCATCCGGAAGCAAATGCAGTAAGTGACGCTGGCAAGCCGGGTCCAGCTCGCCGATCTCATCGAACAGGATTGTTCCCACGGCTCGGCTCCCGCGGCGTTCAAGCTCGGCGGAGAATTCTTCCAGTTTCATCGATGCGCACGTCACCTTCGCCATTTCTTCGTCAGCGCGGGAAGACAAAAGATGAATCCTCTGCGCGAACATTTGTTTCCCGCTGCCGCTTTCTCCTACCACCAGCACCGGTATATTGGTTCGCGCAATGTCGCCGATCACGCTCTCCAGGGTCAACATCGCCGGACTTACACCTCGAAGGAACGGCTCTCTCTGACCGTCCGGCGGGTGACCCAAACTGTGCATTGGTATGTCTTCTAGCCTAGATCCCATCGAAGCTCGCCCCTATTGTTGCCGCACACCACATCGTTATCGTTCCGCGTCCCCTGGTGCAATCGTCTCCGCTGGTGCAATACGGTGGCCACGCCACGGATCTCCAGTCGGCGGGAGCTTTCCACGTAAGACTTTTATATTCAGCTAGATACAAAAGAGATGGCGGACCGGGTCGCGGAAAGCAACTCCTGAAGTCCTGAACGACTTCCATCTTGAGGCAAAATTCTTCCACTACCTCTCAAACAGCTGCGCCTACGGCACTTAGCATCGACGATGCGAACGTTTGATACCTCACCGCTGTTCATTTTTCAGTACTTTGTGCCAAACTGCTGGGTAAGAAGAGGAAATATTTTGCCCTTACCCAGAAACTCCGGGCAGGTATACTACATTCTTGCGATACGCTCTCGCGCGGGCGCTAGATTGCTCTGTTTGCATGTTGCATAATGCCTGACGGCGAATACCGAATCGCATTTTGCGGACTTCTGGGGAAGTCTTAGGCAATGAATCGCGCTAAGAACACGAGGCTGAACGGAAATCCTCTGCCCACCATCCTATTCTTGTGGATGCTGGTCGCGTCCTTCGCCGGAGCGCTCGTCGGCTGTTCTCGGAATCCTCAGGTCGTCAAGCAGAAGTATCTCGAGAAGGGCGAGGCCTACGCTCGAAAAGGCAAGTACGCCGCAGCCGAGATCGAATTTCAAAACGCCATTCAAATCGACTCGCAATTCGAGCCCGCACACTATGAGCTCGCGCTTTGCTACCTGAAACAAAGTTCGCTGCAAAGCGCCTACCTGGAATTGATGCGGGCAGTCCAAATCGCACCCGGTGACCGGAGGGCGCAGCTCGAACTCGCGAATCTGCTTCTTGCCGGTCGGAAACCTGCCGACGCGCGCGATCATGCGGAAATCGTTCTAAAGAGCGATCCGCAAAACGCGCAAGCCCAGGTCATCGTTTCGGAGGCCGATGGTTTGCAAGGAGACATCGTCAAAGCGATCGACGAAGCTCAAAAAGCCGTTCAAATGGATACCAGCCGATCGGCGTCGTACGTGAATCTGGCCGTCCTTCAAGAACAGGATGGTGATGCCGTTAATGCAGAGCGGAACCTTAAGACGGCCGTCGCGCTCGATCCGAAATCTGTGTCCGCCTCGGTTGCGGCGGGTCAATTTTACGAATCTCAAAAACGTTGGCAAGAAGCGGAGCGGCAGTTTCAAGCTGCGATTGCTCTCGAACCGAGCAATCCCACTCTTCCTGTCACTCTCGCCCGTCTTTACTTGGACGAAGGTCGAAAGGATCTGGCCGAGCAATCCCTGCAGAACGCCAAGAACTCGCCCGCTCTCAAGGACAACCCCGCGGGCTATCGCCTGTTGGGTGACTTTTATCTCTCGCAAGGGGAGATCGACAAAGCTTCAGCGGAATTTGCCTCGTTATACGCGGCGCATCCCAAAGATCTCCAGGTTGCGAGGGGCTACATTGGAATCCTTATTCTGCAGAACCACATCGACGATGCCGCCAAAATTGACGACGCGATTCTGAAAAGCGTCCCGGGTGATTACGAAGCCCAGGTCCTTCAAGGCGAGATTTTGACGCGTCAGGGTAAGCCCAACGACGCAATCCCCATTCTCGAGACTGCTGTGAAATCAGCTCCGGACAATGCGGCCGGTCACTACTACCTGGGCCTCGCCGATGCCGCCGTCTCGAATTTCGCGCAGGCGCAATACCATTGGCTCGAAGCTGCACGGCTCCGGCCGGATATGCCTGAACCGGAGCGGGCCGTCGCTCGATATGCGGCCCGATCGGGCAATACGCCTCTGTTACTCGACAGCAGCGAACAGCTGATCAAGATCGAGCCGCGTTCCCCGGAAGGTTATCTTTACCACGCGAGTGCTCTCTACTCGAAGGGGGATGCGGCGGGCGCCGAGCAAGATTTGAAGAAGGCCATCGAGATCTCTCCTCAGGACCCAGCCGTCTACGAGCGCATGGGCGATCTGCGCGCCGCAGAAAAGCAATTCGCCGAAGCCGCGAAATTCTATAACCACGCCTTGAGCCTCGATCCCGCCTCGAGCGCTCTGACCGGGCTCGTCAATATAGACCTGATCCAGAAACAGCCGGCGCAAGCCTTACGCCTCGTCCAGGATCAGATTGCTCGTGTTCCGGGAAATAGCGGCCTCTACTACCTCCTCGGGCAGGTCGAGCTCCGGAATCAGGATTCTGCCAAGGCGGAAGACGCGCTTGAAAAGGCTGTCGAGCTCGATAAGAACGACGTCGGCGCGTTCGCATTACTTGCCCAGGTTCAAGTTGCCCGCGGATCCGTGGACCAGGCCATTACCAACTACCAGCACGCCATCGACTCCGATCCTCGCGCGCTTCAATTATATGTAGCGGAAGCCCTCCTGTTCGAAAGTCGCGGTGATTGGCAAAAGGCGCAAGACCTGTATCAGCGCGCGCTCGAGATTCAGCCGGATTACCCCGCCGCGGCAAACAATCTGGCCTACTTGATGCTGGAACACGGCGGCAACATCAACGTCGCTCTCTCTCTCGCCCAGACGGGGCGCCGGGGCTTGCCGAACGCGCCGAGCACCGCGGACACCCTCGGGTGGGCTTACTACCACCAGGGCGTCTACAACGCGGCGATCGATATGCTCCAGCTGGCGGTAAGAGCCGAGCCCACGAATCCCAATTACCACTATCATCTCGGCATGGCCTACGAGAAGTCGAACGACTATGCAAAGGCGAAAAAACAGCTCGAAGAAACGCTTCAGATCAGCCCGAGTTACGCCCACGCCGACGACATCCGCAAGGTGCTCTCAGGCCCTCCAGTCGCAAACTGACTCCTCGGCTTCGAAGCCGCTGGAATACCCCCTCCTGGAGGGTCTATTATCCTGGGCACGTTATGCAAGGATGCCCGGGTGAATCGGCCTCGCTCGAAACAGAAACGGATCAAGGGGGGAATCATGAGAGCCATCGATGAAAACACCATCACGGATCGAGCGCTCGACCAGATGTCATCGACTCCGAATGAGCGCCTCAAGGACATCATGTCCGCCCTTGTGCGCCACCTGCATGCATTCACGCGGGAGGTCGATCTCAGTCCCGAGGAGTGGCTCGAAGGAATCCGTTTTCTCACCGCGGTCGGTCAGAAGTGCACCGCGCACCGCCAGGAATTCATTCTCCTCTCGGACACTCTCGGGCTGAGCTCCCTCGTCAATGCGCTTCACGACAAGCGTGGGGCCGAGCCGGCGACGAAGTCGAGCCTACTTGGGCCTTTCTACCGCCAGGACGCTCCCATGATGGAGTTAGGCTCTTCGATCATTTCCGAAGGCAACGGCTCCGAAGTCGTCATTTACGGACACGTCCGGAACGCGGCTGGTCAGGGCATTCCGAACGCGCTGGTGCAGATTTGGGAGCCGGATGAGACCGGCAACTACGACCTGCAGAAACACGATCCCTCGGTGATGGATTTGCGCGGTTGTTTTCACGCCGATTCCGAGGGTCGTTACTACCTGCGCGGTGTCTGCCCGACGGGTTACATGATTCCAATGGATGGTCCCGTCGGAGACATGATCCGCGCGCAAAGGCGTCACGGTTATCGTCCCGCCCACATTCACTTCGTGATTGGCGCCCCCGGATACCGCGAGCTCGTCACCGCTCTCTACATCGGTGGCGACGAACACATCGACTCCGACACTGTCTTCGGTGTCAGCGAGTCGCTCATCACGTCGGTCAACCAGAGTGATCCCTCTTCGCCGTTTCCGCACCTGCCCAGCATCCGATACGATTTCCAACTGGCGAAAGCGTCAGCAAAAGATCAGATTTCAGGCCGCGTCGGAGCAGATCCCTCGCAAATCACCGGGAAGGAGACTTCGCGGGCCGGCGCCTGATTGATTTTGGAATCTGTCGGAACTCTTCTATAATTGAGTGTTTGGCAAGTGTAAGGGAACTTCGCCGATATCGACATGTTGAAAACGATTCAGCAACGGGACAAAGACGGAAAGCGCTGGGTAAAGATTGCCATGACCGTTTTCCTCGGTCTGATCTGCCTCAGCATGTTGACCTATCTCATCCCGGGATTGATGAGTGGTCCCGTTGGCGGTGCGAGCCCGGATGCGGTCGCTTCGATCAATGGCCACGACATTACGGTGGACGACTTCCAGCGTGAGTTCGATCAGGCGACCCAGAACCAATCCGTCCCCGCGATGATGCGCGGCATCTATGCCCAGCAAATACTCGATCAGATGATTTTCCAGCAGGCCCTGGACTATGAAGCCACTCGGCTGGGTCTCCAGGTCACACCCGAGGAACAGACGGAACGCCTCAAGGAAATTCTCCCGACGGCGTGGGTGGGTGGCGTTTGGCAAAAGGATCGCTACGTCGACGAAGTCCAGCAGCGGACCGGGATGTCCGTGCCGCAATTCGAAAGCGCGATTCGCGACGACATGCTGCAGCAGAAGTTCCGCGAGTTGATCACCGACGGCATCATCGTCAGCCCGGCTGAAGTCGCGCAGGAATTCCGCTGGCGCAACGAGAAGGTGACAATCGATTACGCGCTGATCAAGTCGTCCGATCTTGCCGGCACGATCCATCCGTCGGATGCCGATCTTTCAGCTTGGTTTGCGAAAAACGCGTCGCGTTACCAGATTCCGGAAAAGCGCTCGGGGCGTTATGCTCTGCTCGATCTCGCGAAGCTCCGGGCAAACACTCAGGTGGGCGACGATGTCCTGCGCGCCTATTACAACGCGAACATCAATCAGTACAAGGTCGAGAATCGCGTCCATGTCGAGCACATTCTCTTTAAGACCGTTGGGAAGACGGACGCCGAGATCGCCGAAATCCGAAAGAAGGCGGAAGATGTACTGAAGCAGGCGAAGCACGGCGCCAATTTCGAAGACCTCGCGAAGAAATATTCCGAAGATGACGCTACCAAGCCCAAAGGCGGCGATTTGGGTTGGATCGTCGAAGGGCAAACCGTTCCCGAATTCCAGCAGGCTGCGTTCAGCTTGCCGAAGGGCGCCATCTCGGATCTGGTGAAAACGCAGTACGGCTTCCATATTATCAAGGTCCTCGATCACGAGAACGCGCACACAAAGACCTTTGAGGAAGTCCGTGATTCGATCCTGCAGCCAATACTCGATGAGAAGGTGAACACGGAGGCCAACAACATCTCCGACCAGATGGCCGCCGCCGTCCGGCAGTCCGATCGCCAGTCTCTCGATGACTTGGCAAAGAAGTTCAATCTCGAGACCGGAGACATTCCCGCCGTTACTGCCACCGAGCCGGTCGGCCCGCTGGGTAGTTCGCCGGATCTGCATCGAGAACTGTTTGAACTGAACCCCGGCGAAATCAGCCAGCCGATTCAGGTCGATAACGGTTTCGCGATCATTACGGTGAAGAACATTCTTCCCGCGCATCAAGCCGCACTCGCCGAGGTCCACGACCGCGTTCTCGCCGATTACCAACAGCAGAAATCCATCGAACTTGCCGAGCAGCGTGCGCAGGAACTTGCCAAGCGCGCTCAAGGCGGAGAAAACCTCGATCAGGCGGCCAAAGCGCTCGGCTTGACTGTGAAGACGTCCGATCCGTTCGCCCGGTCCGGCTCGATTCCGGACGTGGGTACGGGTAAGCAGCTCGAGGCTGCCTTCGATATGTCAGTTGGACAGGTGAGTCCGGCCTCAAAAGTTGAGGACAGCTGGGTTGTCTATCGCGTCGCCTCGCATGACATGCCAGATCCGACCGAGCTTGCAAAACAAAAGGATGCCATCGAGCAGCAGCTCTTGCAGACGAAGCAGAATGCTGCCTTCGAAGCCTTTCACACCGCTCTCGTCGATCGTCTCCAGAAGGAAGGAAAGCTCACGATCAACTCCGATGCCATGAATCGCATTGTACATTCGAGCTGACGTTTTTCTTGCCCTAAGGTATAGTAGATTATACAGTTAAGTACGGTATTGCCCGTCTTCTCCAACTCAGCTAGAATCGGCTCTTCCGCAGAGCCTGCCCCGAAGCCAGCGGGGTTCTGACGCGCATGGCGGGAGCCCTCCCCCGGCCTGCAAAACGCTTGGCCATACAGAGCAGCCCTTCCTGAGGAGAATTTCGATGCCGATGAAGAGGTCAAAATCGCGCAGGCTTCAAGTTTTGCCTGGACCAGGCCGTGCCCGCCGCCAGTCTCGTCGGGCCGCAACCGGGATTTCAGGTGGTAGCACCAAGGTGAGGAGCACGACGCCCATGAAGAGCACGGCCGGAACGAGCGACTATTTCTGCGCCATCGAGAGGAATCAGAACGGCAAGTACAACGTGCGCATGCGCGTGGTTTTCGGTGGGCAGGCCGGATGGACCATCATGCTCTATTTCCTCGCATCTTCCTTCAACGCAGCGATGAAAAAGCTTGAAGAATCGCTGCAGCTCCTGCAGAAGAATGAGGAACGGCTGCGCTTCTGGAGCATCGAGCGGAGCGACGACCCGAACGTCGCGGGCGACCTTCTCGAGGAATCCGGCCTGTGGCTTGATCGCCGCCGTGAATTCCCGCGCAAGGTGGCGGAGCTGAGCGTGGCTCGCGGGCGAGCGGTTCCAGCGTCGATGCTCGCGTCACTGCGCCGCACTCTCGCGGACTCCATCGCCGACGAACGGCCGGTCCATATTCACGACCGGGCCGCGCTTGCCGGCGACTAACAGCACCTCACTGGATTGCGCCTTTACTTGCTGCGGAGAAGAACTTCGCCGTGGGCAACAACGACATCGTTGAGCGAAAGGCGATACCGATACGAGCCTGGATTCAGGCCCGCGCGCGGCGTTCCGCTCGAAAGACGAACGCCAGGCGGCGCTTGAAATATATTTGAAGCGAACGGGCACCGCTGCGGGTCGAATTCAATCTTGATGTTTCCCGCATTCGAAAACCAAGTCACCTGATCGCCCGCGTCGAGCGCCACCACCTCAGGAATCACTCCCACCATCACGATTTTTTCAGCAGCCACTCATTTTTCCTGTCTTTGACCTTCAGGAGATTTCCCGCACCGCGGCGGCGATATGCCGCGCCGAGATGCCGAAGGCGTCGACGAGCTCCTCGGGCTTGCCGGAATGCGGCATGCCGTTGACGGCAAGCAGTCGCGATTTCGACGGCGCCACACCAGTCAGCGCCAGCGCCGCAAGCACCGCCTCGCCCAGCCCACCCTCGGGCCAGTGGTCTTCGACGGTGACCAGCTTTCCGTTGGTGGCCCCGACCTCTTTGGCCAGCGTCTTCCCGTCGATCGGTTTCACGCAGTAGAGGTCGATCACGCGGACGGCTACGCCCTGCGCCTTCAATTCGTCCGCAGCCTTCAAAGCTTCGTGAAGCGTGATACCTGCGCCGATAACGGTCACTTTATCCTGCGCGCTCTGGCGCAGGACTTTGAACCCAGGCACAGGAAACCTTTCGTCCTTCGAGTATAGGATCGGCGTCTTGGGCCGCGAGGTGCGCATGTAGTTGATTCCGGGCCGCCGAGCCATCGCTTCCGTAAGACGCTCCGCGGAGACGGCGTCGCTTGGATAGAAAATGGCCGAGCTGTGGACGGCGCGAAACATCGCCAAATCCTCGAGCGCCATCTGCGATGGGCCGTCCTCTCCGATCGAAACGCCGCAGTGCGACCCGCATAGGTTGATGTTCGCGCGGCCGATCGCCGCCATCCGCACCTGATCGTAGGCGCGCGATAGGAAGCATGCGAAGGTGTCGACGAACGGAACTCTGCCGCGCGCGGCTAGGCCGACGGCGACGCTCACCATGTTCTGCTCGGCGATGTAGCCCTGAAAGAAGTGATCGGGGAACGCGTCTTGGAAAATTTCGGAGAATGTCGAGTTTTTCACATCGCCTGAAATTGCCACGATGTGCGGATTCACAGCGCCAAGTCGCTTGAGGGCGTACCCGTACGCTTCGCGCGTCGCGACGGGCTTTCCGTCCGCATAGTCCGGCGCGGCCGGCGCGGGGAAATCAGGAGGCTCGGGCAGGGTAGTCCTGGCGTAGGATTTTCCCGGGTCGGGCGGAACGTTGATGGTTTCGCCGATTTCCTTGAGAGCGATCGCCAACTCATCCTTGGAAAACGCTTTTCCGTGCCAGTGCTCTTTGCCGGCGGCGAAGCTAACACCGTGGCCCTTGATCGTGCGCGCGAGAATAGCCTGCGGCCGGTCCTTCGTTGCTTTCGCGCGGTCTATGGCCGCAAGAACGGCGGCGACATCATGCCCGTCGATCACTTGGGCGGCAAATCCCTCCGCTTCGAATTTCTTGCGATAGACTTCCATGTCGTGCTGATACATCGTGGGTTGGCTTTGGCCGAGCGCGTTCACGTCCGCAAAGACGGTGAGGTTATCGAGCTTGTAGTAGCCGGCGAACTCCGCGGCCTCCCAGACCTGGCCCTCGGCCATTTCGCCGTCGCCGAGCATCACGTAGACGCGTGTCGGGCTCTTATCCATGCGCGCGCCGATTGCGAGTCCCGAGCCCACGGAAAGCCCCTGGCCGAGCGACCCTGTGGCAGCGTCGACGCCGGGAATGCGCGGCGTGGGATGACCTTCGAGCTCGCTCGAAAATTGGCGCAGCGTCATCACGCGCGATTCGGGGAAAACGCCTGCTTCCGCCAGGGCCGCATAGAGAATGGGGGCGGCGTGGCCCTTGGACATGACGAAGCGGTCCGAATCCTTTGAGTTGGGATTTTTCAGATCGATTTTCATCGCGTAGAAGAAAATTCCGGCCATCAGTTCAGCGGCCGAGAGACATGAAGTAGGATGACCCGATCCAGCGGCGGTGGTGGACATCATGGAAAGGATCGAGAGCCTGCGCGCCTTTTCTTTAATGGCATCGATTATGGAAGCGGAGGGTCCTGCGGCAGAGGTAACGCTCATCGGGATGGCTCCTTTAGGGGAGTGGGGTTCGAAACAGGGATTTTACTCTGTTTCGACGTAGTCCGCGAGCCGCAATCCGGCGTCTCGGAGGTGAGTGGCATGAAGAATCGGGGGCGATTCCCTGGTGCGCGACACGTGTCGATTAGCATGGTACCGGCCCTTATGTTTCCTGCGGGTTCCAGTGATTTCTAATCGCCAAATGTCGATTAGAAATGACGCATCAGGCGTGCCCAAACGAACTCCGGTCCCTGCGGATAGTGGCTGCTTTCATTCGGTCTGTCCTTGGTTCGCTGCGGCTTGGTCTCTGACATCTCGTGTCTCTGTTCAACCTCAAATTGCGAAACTCTAACGGTCTCAGGCTGGCACGTTGCGGGCAAGAGCGCAAGAGGTTGTACTGTGAATTTCGGCGGGCCGCGGGTAGCATCCCTTCCATGAAAGTTGCAAAGTGGCGTTGAAGTCTGCTTGCTGAAGGTTTGTGAAGGGCCGCGCGGGTGGGTGCGGAAGCGAAATGCGGTATCCTGTAGGGTGGAGCAGGTTCAGATAGCCGGGAAAATTACGGAGGCGGGCCCGACGCCAATCGCGGAATGGAGCGAGCGGGCGCCGGGACAGGTCGAAACTTGGGCGGAGAAACGCTTCTCCCCTGCTCACTTCCTGTTGGATTTGGCCAAGAATTCCTGGGCTTGGTTTCACTTGTTGAGCCTGGATGCACCGCTGGTCGGCGTCTTGTGGCAGCTGCTTTTCGCGAAAGCACTGCGCGTACGTCTGGCGCCGGTCGTAACCCTTATCACGGCCTTGGTGATCTGGTTGATCTACGTGGGCGACAGGATTCTGGATAGCTATCAGTCAGAAGAGGCCTCGGAGGAAGCGCTGCGCCATCGATTTTATCGGGCGCGCCGCATGGATTTCCTGCCGGCGTTTTTCACCATTCTACTGGTGACGGCCTGGATGGCACACGCCGATCTCGGATTAAGAACATGGCGCGACGGATGGGTACTGGCAGCCATCGTGGGCGGATATTTTGCGGTCGTTCACATGTCGGGAGGCCGGACGCAGAAGTGGTTCCCGAAAGAGATCGCCGTGGCAATCCTGTTTGGCGTCGGGACGTTCATGCCGGTCGGCGTGGGTGTGCAACAGCTCCATGTCAGGTTTCTCCTGCCCCTTCTGCTGTTTTTCCTCGTGCTGTGGATGAATACATTACTCATTGAATACTCGGAATGGATCACGCTGCGGGGCCGCGACGCGGATCGCCCGCACGAATCGACGATTCTTGTGGGTCGACACCTGGCCTCATTCGGTGTCGGCATCGCCGTGCTGGCGTTCGGCGCAATCGCGACCCGGTGGTTCCCTTTGGCGCGGACGATTCTCTTGGCGGAAGGACTGAGCGCGCTCGGGCTCAGCGTGCTCGGCTGGAAGTGGCGGAGGATTTCGTCTTACGCTGTGAGAGTCACCGCGGATGTGGTGCTGCTGACGCCTCTGCTGCTGTTCCTTCTCCGAAGATAGCCTTCCCTAGGTGGCGTTCGTAAGTTCCTTTACCAAATAGATGATTTGACCCGTGTGATGGTAGGCGTGAGCGGCCATGCGCATGAAGGCGCTGAAGCGGTCGGGGCAATCCGGCTGTGTGTCATCAGAATATGGCGCGACGAGATCTCGGGCGGATTGCTTTCGGATTGTGGCGGCGACCATGTCGATGGCGCGATCGAAATCGGCGAGAACCTGCTCTTTTGGGCGCTTGGATGTGTCGCTGAACTCGACCGGGCGATTGCGAACGTAGCCGGTGACGGCGATGCGCGCGCCGATGTAATGGTTCAGGTTGCCGGTTACGTGGAGAAGCAAGTGGCCGATGCTGTTGCCGTAGGGATAAGGACGCGTCCATAGCTGTTCGGTTGAAATGGGGGCGACCCACTCGTGGACGCTGTCGCGAACTTCTTCGTAATAGGACGCGAGCGTAAACATGACACTCTGCGCGAGTTCCGGCATGGCGCTTCTTCTCCTTGGATTGGCACCTGCGAGTATAGCAGCGGCATCACAACCCTCAGAGGGAGGTGTGATATCCTCCCCGCTTGGAATCGATTGAGAGGTGGACGATGGCAGCACCGAAGATTTTGATCTTGACCGGAGACGCGGCGGAATCGCTCGAAGTGATGTATCCCTATCAGCGCCTCAAGGAAGAGGGCTACGACGTGAAGATTGCGGCTCCCAAGAAAAAGAAGCTGCATTTCGTGGTGCACGATTTCGAGCCGGGATACGACACGTACACGGAGAAGCCGGGGTACAGTTGGGACGCCGATCTCGCTTTCGCGGACGTGAACCCGGCCGATTACGCGGCAATCGTGATTCCCGGCGGAAGAGCGCCCGAATATATTCGCAACGATTCGGACTGCCAGCGAATCATCCGGCATTTTTTCCAGCAGGATAAGCCGGTGGCGCAAATATGCCATGCACCGCTCGCGTTGCTGGCGGCGGGCGTGTTGAAAGGGAAGCGGACGGCGGCTTATCCGGCGCTGGAGCCGGACGTGCGAGCGGGTGGCGCGGAGTTTGTCAATTCCGATGCGGTGATCGACGGACAAATGGTTTCGGCGCGCGCGTGGCCGGATCATCCGTCGTGGATGCGGGAGTTCATCAAAATACTGAAGCAGAAGGCGCCCGTGCAGCAGCAAAGCGCGTCGGCGCGATAGACGCGAGGCGAAGCCGAATGAACGTAAGCGTGAATGTGGGGATGGTGACGACGGCGTTCGACCTGCCGGGATATCGTGTGGTGAAAAATCTGGGACTGGTGCGCGGAATCACCGTGAGGTCACGCAGCGTTCTGGGAACGATGGGCGCATCACTGCAGACGATTGTCGGGGGAAACATCACGCTCTTCGAAGAGATGTGCGAGAAGGCGCGGGAGCAAGCGCTGGAGTTGATGATGCAGCACGCGCTCGAGCGTGGGGCGAATGCGGTGATCGGCATGCGGTACGACGCCACCGAGGTGATGCAGGGCGTGACCGAGGTGATTGCGTACGGGACAGCGGTGCAGGTGGAGCGCGCGGCATAGCGCGCGATTGTCGTGAGCGTGGAGGAGCGATGAAACAAGCACTGAGAATTGTCGCCGGGGCCATGCTGCTCGGCCTGATTGCGGCGGCCCTTTTGACCGTGCAGGGCGACGCGCCGAAAACCGAGACGATCCAAATCCCGAACGGCACGGAGCCGTTGAGCGGATTTCTTGCGACGCCCGACAAGCCGGGGCACTATCCGGCGCTCGTGGTGATCCACGAATGGTGGGGACTGACGGACTGGGTCAAGGGTGAAACGCAAAAGCTTGCGGATCAGGGATACGTCGCTCTGGCCGTCGATCTCTACCGCGGCAAAGTGACGAGCGATCCTGAAGAGGCGCACGAGTTGATGCGCGGATTGCCGGATGACCGCGCGTTGAGCGACTTGCAGGCGGCGTTTAATTACTTGGAAACGCGCAACGACGTGGAGCGAGGGCACATCGGTTCGATCGGGTGGTGCATGGGAGGAGGATTCTCGTTGCAGCTTGCCATCCACGAGCCGCGGCTGGCCGCGTGCGTCGTCAACTATGGCGCGCTCCCCACCGATCCGGCGGAACTGCGGCAGATCACTGCGCCAGTGCTTGGGAATTTCGGCGCGCTGGATCGAGGCATTACTCCCGATGACGTGAAGGCATTCGAAAAGACGATGACCGGACTCGACAAACGCGTCAACGTCAAGATTTACGATGGTGCAGGCCACGCGTTTGAAAATTCGACGAACGCGACGGCCTATCGGCCCGAAGCTGCCGCGGATGCATGGGCGCGCAGCGTCGAGTTCCTGAATAAATCACTGAGGTAGGGATTGGGATTCAGCTATTGAGGCGGCGCAGAAGTTCGCGGAAGCGCGCGCCGTCTCCGGCGCTCATGCGAGTGAATTCGATGCCCATTCCCTTTTTTGAGTCGGCGTAACGCACGACGCCCTCGATACGAACTTCTCCTTCGGGCAGAGCGAATAATAATTTCACGGTCGCGCCGACGGCCGGCGGCGCCGTTGTGGATACGAAAACTCCGCCGATGCTGAGATCGCGCACACGCGAGACCGTACCGGCTTTCGCTCTGGTAATTTGCCAAGACACCCAGATTCCCTTCGAAACCTCGGTTCGCGGGTTGCGGCGATTCTCGCGACTGCGAATTTGCGTCATGAAGCGCGACCTAACCAGTGCTGACGACGTGCGAACAGTATTCCGACCGCCGACGAGCGGCAACTGTTGTCCGCGACCCGGTTCGGTTGGAAGCACGGCCCCCCGGCCGAACCGCGGCGCCATAATAACAGAAAGCCTGTAGGTGCCGTTTGTATCGGTTACGTTTCCACCCCTTCCCGGCACGCACCCGCATGGACAATCCGCGTCATCGCCCGAAACTGGCTCTAGCGGAAGAACTTAGTCTTCCTTCAAAGCTGGCCTGATACGTGCACAAATGGGCACAGACGAGACGCCAGTCCGGGAGGATTGCGGGCCGGCGAAATGAGGGTGTCAGCGTGAAAGAGCGGAAAGCGAATTCGATGAGTGCGCACGATCGGGAGCGAGGTTTTTCGCTGGTGGAGCTCATGATCGTCGTCGCGATCATCATCATCATTTCGACGATAGCCATCGTCCAGATCCAGCCGGCGGTGGCAAGCGCGCGAGCGGACTCAGCGACAAGGGAAGTAGTCGATCAAATGCGACAGGCCAGAGAATATGCGATCACGAATCGCAGATACGTTCAGATCGCATTCGCGCTTGTGGCCGGACAGTACCAGATACAGATGACGGTGAAGAATTCACTCACGGCTGGAGCGGGCCCGGACGTCGTTCTGCAACCCGTGCCGGTTCAGCTCCCGATGACGTTTTACGTGAATCCCGTGCTGCCCGATACGCCCGACCTTTTCGGCAACGGTAATGCGATTTTCTTCGGCGGCGTTGCAGCGGGACCGCCCGCCGGGATGCTGTTTCAAAGCGATGGCGAACTGGTGGCCGCCGCAACCTACCTGCCGATCAACGGAACCATATTTCTGGGCGTCGCAGGGCGGTCACAGCTAACTCGGGCGGTGACTGTGTTGGGAACGACAGGACGTGTGCGTGGCTGGAAGTATCCGTCCGGGATTTGGACTCAATTTTGAGGGAGCGGCAAACAATGTTCGAGGCAAAACGACGCCATCGGGGAAAAGGCTTCACATTGCTCGAGACGATGATCGCTCTCGCCGTGCTGGCGGTGGGGATCCTCGGTCTGGCCGCAATGCTGGGAGACGCGATCGCTTATATGCAGGGATCGCGGGAAGATTTCATCGCTCAGCAGAAGGCCGAGCAGGCGGTCGAGGCCATTTTCACGGCCAAGTACACGAATTCGGTCACGTGGCCGCAGGTCGCTAATTTCAGCGCAGGGAATCCGACTGGCTTGTTTTTGCCGGGCGCCCAGCCGCTCACGGTGACGGGGGCGGACGGATTGGTCGGAACGGCGGTCGATTCGACCGCCATCCCTGACTATATTCTCGATCCCGGGCCCGACGGAAAATTGGGCACGGCAGACGACGTTAAAATACCGCTCACGAATTTTACGCGCACGATCTCAATCATCCCTTTTGTGGGAGACGCCAATCTGCGAACGATCGTGGTGACGGTGAACTATACGGCCGGCCGCTTTCAGCGGGTCTATACGCTTACTACATTGATTTCGGCGTTTGACTAGCCGTGCGAGGAGCATGTTGATGAGGCGGGAGAAGGGATTCTCACTGCTTGAGTTGCTGGTAGCGATGACGATCCTGTTGATCGTCTTGGCTGCGGCGACGAGCGCGCTCATGCAAGCGCAAAACGTGTCCGAAGCCGCGTCACTCGAAGCGAACACGCAAGAGAACATTCGCGCCGGGATGCATTTCGTCGTCCGGGATCTGATGCAGGCCGGAGAGGGAATCCCCGCGCAGGGCATTTCAATTCCTAATACTGCTGCCGCGACATCGTCGGTCGCGACCCCGATCGGCGGCGTTTTCCCCAACAATCCGGTGGCGTTCTCATCGGTGGTACCTGGTTCTGGACTAGGCCCGGCCGCGCCGACGATGAACGCTCAAACAGACACCGTGCTCTTCGGCGGAAACACAGACATCATTACGATTTTCTACGCGGATAATTCGCTGGTTTCAAGCGCCGCGGGACCCGGCGGCGTCGCTGCTCCTCCGCTCAATGCCTACCCCGTCGCGCAGGCTTTGCCCGCGACGCCCCAGTGTACCGGGGTCATCGCCGCCTCGGGTCTTACCGTCGCACTCGCTCCGTCCTGCTTCACGCTGCCTGGAAGCCCGACTCCGATTGTGCCGGGCGACTTGATCCTTTTCAGCAACGCCAATGGCACCGCCCTGGAATACGTCACCAGCGTCGCCGGCACTGTGCTTACATTCGCGGCCGGCGATCCCGCGAAATTGAACCAAACAGGATTGCCAAACGGCTCGGTGGCGGCGATCAACGCTGCGAACGTGCCAACCGTTATCACACGGGTTTGGATGATTACTTACTATATCAATACGGCCAATCCTTCTGAACCCCAACTGATGCGGCAGATCAACTATCCCGGATTTCCGGTTGCCGCTCCTTCCTACCCGCCGCAGCAGATTGCCGACGACATCGAGTGGTTGAATTTTTCGTACGACATCGTCGATTCGGTCGCTCCCGTGGGCTTTTACCCGAATGGTGCAGGCGATGCGCCGACACCCGGCGGCGGTGACAATGCCTTCCAAATTCGTGCCGTCAACGTGCTGCTATCCGGGCGCTCCGAGTACACCCTGCACGTCGGGCCGCCTGCCTATTACCGGAACAACTTGAGTACCCAGGTCAGCATTCGGAACCTGGCATTCGTAAATCAGTTCAACACTTCCGCGACGGCTCCAACAGCTCCCGTTCCATGAGCGAGGCGGCAAGGCAATGACGGTTCCGAGAATTCCTAAGGAGAAACAAGCCGTGAGAACCAAATGTGAGAGTGGAGTGGCCCTGATCTCAACCCTTCTGGTTCTGCTTCTGGTTTCCGCTTTGGTCGTGGGCATGTCCTGGATGGTGATGACGGACCAACACCTGGGCTCGAACAGCGAAAACCGCGAGACCGCCTTCTACGGCGCAGAGGCCGGCATGGAAAAGCTGACCGCGGACCTCGGGAACATCTACGCGACGCAAGGTTCCATCACAGGAGCCAATCTGACGAGCGCGCCCGTGACAGTGCCTCCCGCGATCCCTGGCATCACCTACATTAACGCCTCAGGTGGTTCAACCTACACGGTTACCTGCAACGGGTGCCCGGCTGCCCCCGCTTCGACGAGCTCCACGATCCTTCCCCCCAGTCCGTACGCCGGGATGCAGGGGCTGATCACACCCTTTACGCTGACGGTTGCGGCACAGACCAGTATGGGCAGCGAAGTGAAGTTACAGCGTGAGATTCAGCTCGTGTCGATTCCTGTTTTCCAATTCGGAATTTTCTCCCAGACCGACTTGTCCTTCTTTGCCGGCCCCGCGTTTGATTTCGGCGGGCGCGTTCATACGAATGGGAACTTGTGGCTGGCAGCCAACACGGGCCCGCTGTACCTTGGCGACAAAGTGACCGTTTCGGGGCAGGTCATTCGCTCAAACCTTGAAAACGGGTACCCGGGCGGTGGAGGGGTCATCGCAAGCGGTGGCACCTACGGTGGCGGCGTCAACGTTGCCCTTTTGCCCTTGCCCATTCCGCCCAACCCTGTGCGTCCCCCGTACGTAGCGACGCAGTGGGGCGCCCTCGCCACCAACCAGGGCAGCGTCAATGGTCCCACCGTTTACGGCTCAGTCGGCTCGGCGGCGCCCAATCCCAGTTGGGGAGGGATCGAGAAGGGCCTCAACGACATGATCGAAACCGGTGCTCCCGCACTTAACCTGCAGTCTACGGCCTTGAGCGGGCTCACGACGCCAATCACCCTGATCGAACGGCCGGTTGTGGGAGAATTAGCCGCAAATCCGAGCCAGTTCTACGAGCGATATTTCGACGGCGGCGCACAGGGCCAACAAGTCAGCCTGCGAATCCTGCTGGACGACTACGGTCCGTCAGGAACGTGCACGGATGCGGACATGACCAAGCTCGACACAGTGACCGCGACCGCGCCCATCGACCTGGCGACACTCGGCTTCGGAGCTGGGCAAAAATACACGACCAATCCCGGATGGTACACCGCAGCTACGAAAATCCCCTTGCCGACGTCCGATGCCACTACCCCCTACAGTGCAGCGAACGGATATTGGATCAAGAGCGGCTATCCGATCATCACGGGCTGTATCAAGATCGAATATGAAAATGCCGCCGGCGCCTTCACGGATGTCACATCTCAAATCCTGAACTACGGCTTCACAGGGGCGAACCTCTACCCTAAAAACTGGGGGTCAATCCCTCCGACGGTGCCGAGTCTTCCAGCGACCGGCACGGTTATCGCGCCCACAGCCTGCGCGAACCCCAGCCCGAACGCGATCCTTCGCTTGGCCCGGATGCGAGACAACCCGGCCAGCGCTGCGGCGGCGAACGGTTATTGCGGAACCACGACCGACGTAACGCCGACGGACTATTGGCCCAACGTGCTTTACGACACGCGCGAAGGCGTCTCTCGTGATAACACTCTTCCGAACGACACGTACGACGCGGCCAGCAATCCTTACATTACCGCCCAAGGCGTGATGTTTTATATCGAGCTGGACATAGGCAATCTCGAAAAGTGGTTTCTCGGAACACTGGCTGGCAGCACCGGGACCAACGCCAGCAACGTGGGAGGCTATGAGGTCTACTTTTCCGACCGCCGGGGAAATCAAATCGATCCGTCGAGCGGAACAAAAACAGGTGCGTTTGGCTTTGACGACATTATCAATGGCACCAGCAGTCCAGCGAACGGCTGCCCAAATAATACTCTAGACCCGGGAGAGGATTTTGCGGGCGACGGTGTATTCCGGACCTACGGCGGCCGGCCGGTCTCCGCCGGCCAGGTGTCCGCCGACAGCCCGTATACCTTGGGCTATGCGGCCGGACCCACGATTACGTCGCCGTTCATTACAACCGTTAGCGCTCCAAATTTGATTCCAAACCTGTTGCAGAACTCTAATTGCGGCCTTCCGCTCTCTCCCGTGGGCGCGCCGCCAGGGCCAAATTACATGTACAAATACACCCAGGAAGCAAGAGAGAATCCCCCGATCTTCTTCCGCCGTGCCCTGAAGATCGTGGACGCCCAGACGATCAATCTCGGGACAGCGTGCTATGGTGCGGCGCCGCCGAACCCTCCTTGCGGTCTGACGATCGCGTCGGAGAATCCGGCCTATATCCAAGGCGAGTACAATGACGGCGGCGTCAACAATTCGAACTTTACTGGCGCGAGCGTGGCATCGTCCGTTGCAGCCGACTCCGTAACGCTCCTCTCGGACAACTGGAACGACGTGAACACCTTCATATCTCCGTACGACCCGACGAGTCGGCCGGCCGTGACCACGACCTACCGGGTGGCGATCATCGCGGGTAAGGGCGTCCCGTTCCCAGAGCCTGCCGGTGGCGTTCAGGACTACGGAACCGATGGAGGACTCCATAACTTCCTGCGCTTCGACGAGAACTGGGGCGGTCAGAACCTGGATTATCGAGGATCGCTCGTAAGCTTCTTCTACAGCGTTGCGGGAATTGGACCGTATAAGTGCTGCACCACCGTGTACGACGCTCCGGGCCGCGTGTATAGCTTCGACGAGAACTTCACGCTGGGGCCGCAGTGGCTTCCGCCGAGATCACCGACCTTGCGCTCGATCAACACGGTCGGCTTCTCGCAGGAGCTTTTGCCGACTCAATAGGAGCGATCGCATCGCACGTGCAACAAGCAGAACGGCTCCCCCACCCTCCCGGGAGCCGCTTTTGTTTTGGTGCGTTATGGAATTGCGCTAGGGGCTGGCCGGGAGAATCCGGGGATTGAAATTCCTGTCGACGGGCGGCGTCACGCAAACGGACGTGGCGCCGGACGCACACAAGTCGTTGAGCGCGATGCTGAAGTCAGCGGGCTGTGCGAGGCCCACGAGCGGTTCCGCGTAGATCAGAGAGTTGTGGCCCACGGGCAGGCGCTCGATATCGAACGAGCCGTCGAATTGAAGCGAAGAGGTCGATTGGTCGCACGTCCAGCCTTCCAACGTCCCCGCAATCACCGCTCCCGTGTTGCTATCAACAGCGACCACGTGCCCGCCGAAAATTCCTGTGACGAACGTGCCCGGCGCCGGCGCGGCGAGCGTGGCAAGCGCGAATGGATTTGCGGGAACGACGCGGCCGCTAACGAGACGCACGGATTCGTTTCGGTCACACAAACTTGGCCGACGCTTCCATTGCCGTTCGCAACGCCATTCACCGACCAAGTGACCGTGGTATCGGATGTAGAGACTCGGCCCACTCTCTCGCGATCGCTTGCCTCTCGCATACATGCATCGAGGCAAGGGATGTGCCAGAGCGGAGCAGACGAGGTGAGAAATCCTTGGCGGCCCGCTTCGCCGGGCTTGCTCCAGCCAAGTTCCGGTGTGATGGAGAGTCAGTTCATCGGTGAATATTCCGTGTACGGATCGAGCCTTTCAGTCGATGTCGGTACGAATCCATTTTCTGTTCCACAACGGAACTCGACCGCGCCATATCGGGAGAGTCACTTCTTGGCCAGAGCTTCTTGCAGGGCAGCCTCAAGGGATTCGAAGCGAAACGGATACTGCATGGTGAGCAGCCGTGAGGGGACAGCTCGCTGACTTGCGAGCAGGAGTCCTTCGGACATTTCACCGAGAGCAAGCCGTAGGGCGAACGCAGGCACGGAGAAAATTGCCGGACGATGGAGGGTGCTGGCCAAGACGCGCGTAAATTCGGAGTTGCGCACGGGGTTCGGCGCCACGAGGTTCCATGGTCCGGTAAACCGCGCTTCCGCGATGGCCAAGCGGATGATTGCGATTGTATCTTCGAGCGCAACCCACGGCATCCACTGAGCGCCGGTGCCGAAGCGGCCACCCAATCCGAACCGGAAGGGCAGGAGCATCCGGGCAAGCGCGCCGCCGTCCGCCGAAAGAATCAAGCCGAAGCGCAGAATTACGGTGCGGATGCCGTTCATTTCCGCTCGCGCAGCTTCAGCCTCCCAGTCCCGCGCAAGGAGCGCAAGAAAATCCGTGCCGGAGCTGGTCGATTCCGTCAAAATCTCGTCGCCACGATCTCCGTAATACCCGGTCGCTGAAGCGCAGACAAATACCGAAGGTTTGGCGCGCAGATTCATGAGGGAATCCACGAGGACGCGTGTGGTATCGATCCGGCTGCTGCGAAGGACCGCCTTTCGGGCAGGCGTCCAGCGGCCGTCCGCAATGCTGGCGCCACTCAGGTGAACGACCGCATCCGTGCCTTCCATCGCGGCTACATCCATCGTCGCCGCCATCGGGTCCCACGACACGTCGCCGGGAGACGGCACCCCGCCCGGACGCACCAGGCGCGCAACAGTGTGCCCTTCGCTACGAAGGGCGGCCGAAAGCGTTTTGCCGACAAGCCCGGAGGAACCCGAGATCAGGATTTTCATCTTTTGGTTGGAGTGTTTAGTTCGGGAGTCCCGCCCCCCGGCCCCAGCTAACTAACGTACGGATCGGGGCAGAGCCCGTCAAGTATAGAAAGGGGCCTATAGAAAGGGGCCTACAAGACGCCACTGTCTTGCGCACAAGAACGCAGCTGAGCGCGCCGCGCGCACCCCGCTGCGATAGAATCAACAGGTTCATTGGCGGCGTTCGATATGAATGTTTCAAAGCGACAAAACCGTCTTCTCGCGCTTGCCGCGGGCTTGCTGCTGGGTTCGATCGCGGTATCGAGCCGCGCGCAGATACCCGACGATCTTTCGGGTTTCCTGCCGGCCCACGTCGAGACCGAGCGGCAGCTCGAGAGAAAATTTCGGCTCATCCCCGATCCCACGGACGCCGAGAGCGACCTACGCCACCTCACCAGCGAGCCTCACCTGGCGGGC
This sequence comes from uncultured Acidobacteriota bacterium, assembly GCA_963836125.1. Taxonomy (GTDB): domain Bacteria; phylum Acidobacteriota; class Terriglobia; order Acidiferrales; family UBA7541; genus Palsa-295. The sequence continues at coordinate 73,360 of CAWIIK010000008.1, read as the reverse complement.
ACGGAAGCAAGCCACCGAGTAGCCGAATGGCTGCGCGATCAATATCAAAGTTTCGGTTTCGACGCCCAGATCGTGAGTTACAGCGTATGGTTGCCGCAACTGCGCGACGTGCAACTCGAACTGATAAAGCCCGCGCGCAGAGCGCTGGCCACTCCCGAGGCGCCTTACGAGGGCGATCCCGATACCTACGACGAACGCGCCGTCCGCGCATTCAACATTTATTCCCCCTCGGGAGAAGTGACCGCCCCGGTCGTCTACGCGAACTACGGCGCTCCCGATGACTACCGAGAACTAGCGTCGCTGGGCGTGAGCGTCGAAGGAAAAGTCGTCCTAGCTCGTTACGGCGAGGGCTATCGCGGCATAAAAGCAAAACTCGCACAAGAGCATCATGCCGCCGCGCTGATCATCTATTCCGATCCCGAAGAGGACGGCTACGCGGCCGGCGATCCCTATCCGCAAGGGCCGTGGCGCCCGATGAGCGGCATTCAGCGCGGCTCGATCCTCTACACACAAATCTATCCGGGCGATCCGTTGACGCCTGAAGTGGCGGCCGTGCCGGATGCCAAGCGTCTCGCGCCCGCCGACGCGGCGAATCTGCCCCGCATTCCGACGATGCCGATCAACGCGCAGGATGCAGCCGTAATTCTTGGAAGCCTTCGCGGCAAACACGTCCCGCGCGGCTGGCAGGGCGGCCTTCCGTTTACCTACCATATCGGCGGCTCGCGCGAAACGCAGGTTCACATGAAGCTGGTGATGGACTACGCCGAGCGCCCGCTTTACGACGTGATCGCCACTTTACATGGCACATCCGACGATCAATGGGTGATCCTCGGCAACCACCACGATGCATGGGTTTTCGGCGCCGCCGATCCGGGCAGCGGGACCGTCGCCATGCTCGAGACCGGCCGCGCGCTCGGCGAACTCGTGCGCTCCGGGTGGAAGCCGCGCCGCACGATCTTAATCTGCCACTGGGATGGCGAAGAGCCCGGCCTGCTCGGTTCGACCGAATGGGTCGAGGCGAATCGCGCCGAGCTCCAGGCGAAAGCAGTCGCATATATCAACGCGGATGTCGGCGTAGCTGGTCCGGATTTCGCTGCGTCGGCAACGCCCTCGCTCAAGGACTTGGTGCGCGCCGCAACGCGCGACGTGGCCGATCCCGACACGGGCGGCAGTGTCTACGACGCCTGGATCGCATCCACAGAGAGCGGCATGAGGCAGAAGGAAACGATGTCGGAAACGGGCCGGCAAACCGTGAAGGCTGAGGCGTCGGCCAAAGCCCCGGTCGGCGATCTCGGGGCGGGATCCGACTTTTCGCCATTTTTCGATTTCGCCGGAATTCCGTCCATCGACATGGGATTCGGCGGCGACTACGGCGTCTACCACTCGATCTACGATGATTTCTACTGGATGAAGCATTTTGGCGATCCGACGTTCGGCTATCACGTCGCGCTGGCGCGGATTCTCGGGACGATCGCGCTCCGCCTCGATGAGGCCGACATTTTGCCGTTTGATTACGCCGCGTACGCTTCGGCAATCGAGCGAAACGTAAACGATCTGGCATCGCGCGCGGCCCGCCAGCCGGATGAAGCCGGCATCCTCCAGCCTGTCGAAGAAGCGTCCGCTCAACTCACCGCGTCTGTGATCCGCGCGGTCTCCGCGCTGCGCACGATTTCCGCCGCGTCCCTCGATCCCGCGAACGAAGAGAAGATCAACCACGCGCTGCCCGGCGTCGAGCAGGCGCTCCTGGCGCCGGACGGTCTCGTCGGCCGTCCCTGGTTCAAGCACACGGTCTACGCGCCCGGCAGCTACGCAGGCTATGCGTCGGAAATGATGCCCGGCGTCACCGAAGCTCTCGATCGCGATGACCCCGTCACGCTTCGCCAGGAGGCCGATTCGCTTTCAGCAGCCCTGCTGCGCGCCTCCGCCCAACTCGACGAGATTGCGCGCCTGGCCCGCGAGACGCCAACTCCTACGCTCGAGGGCCACTAAAGATTTGCATCTTCGCTTCTGACCTTCCGGGTGCCCTATCCCGATTTGTGAGGGTGGGCCTTTGTGCCACGCCGGTGCGAAAGTCTGGGACCGAACAACTGTGGAGTGCGGGAGCTCGCCTGTCGTGAGCTTGTCGAAGGGCTCCCGCCGCTTGCCGCACGGTCTTGCCCGGGCGTGCTCCCCGCGCTCGCCTTCAGTGGAAGTGCCGAAATTGTAGCCACCGCCTTTCTAAATCTGCCGTGCCTTCCACTTCCCGCGCCGAAACAAAATCACGCTCGCGAGCGCAATCGACGACTCCGCGATCGCGATCGACATGTACACTCCGTTTGAATGCAAGCCCCGCGAAATGGCCAGCCAGTACGCCAGCGGAATTTCAAACAGCCAGAATCCGAAGAAATTGACGATCGTCGGCGTCACCGTATCTCCGGCGCCATTGAACGCCTGCAGCATCACCATGGCGTACGCATAGCCGATGTTGCCGCAGCTCACGATGCGCAGGCACGAACTAGCCAGCGGAACGACCGCCGGATCATTCGTGAATAGCCGCACGATCGGCCCGGCGAACGCGATCAGAACCACTCCCACGCCGCCGAGGAACAGCATGTTGTAGACTCCCGTGCGCCACACGGATTGTTCCGCGCGCTCCGGATGCTTTGCGCCGAGATTCTGCCCCACGAGCGTGGCCGCGGCGTTGCTCAGTCCCCACGAAGGCAGGATCACGAAGATCACGATCCGAATCGCGATCGTGTAACCGGCGAGCGCCGCCGCGCCAAAAATGCTGACGATGCGCACGAGGCCGATCCAGCTGGTATTCGCGATCGCAAATTGAAAAATCCCGGTAAACGACACGCGCAGCAATCGCCACAGCACCGCGCCATTCAGGCGAATCTGCCTGCCAAGCACCCGGATGCGTTCCGTGCCTCTCAGCAGCCGGTAAAACTGGTACAGCACGCCGATGCTCCGGCCCGTGAACGTCGCAAGCGCCGCGCCCGTCACGCCAAGGTGTGGGAACGGTCCCAGCCCGAAAATCAGGCAAGGATCGAGCGCCAGGTTGATGATGTTCGAGACCCATAGCAGCCGCATCGCGATCGCGGCATCACCCGCGCCGCGAAAGATCGCGTTATTCAGAAACAGCACCACCACGGCGCCGCTTCCCCCGCCCAGCGCGATCCGCGCGTACCACGTGCCCGTGGCGACGATCTCAGGCGACGCGCCCATCAGCCGCAGCAGTTCGGGCGCGTAGATGAAGCAGGGCACGCCGATCACGAAGGAAACCGTGAGCCCCAGAAAAATCGCCTGCACGGCCGCCACGGCCGCGCCCTCGGGGTCTTTTTCCCCGATGCGCCGCGCCACCATCGCTGTCGTCGAAAGGCTGAGCCCCATGCCCACGGCGAACACGAGCGTCAGCAGCGATTCGGTCAGGCCCACCGTCGCCACCGCGTTCGATCCGACCCGCGCCACCCAGAACACGTCGACGACGGCGAACAGCGACTCGAGTACCATTTCCAGAACCATGGGAATGGCCAGCAGGATGATCGAGCGGTTCAAATTCCCCGTGGTGAAGTCCTGGTGCGATCCGCGAACCGCCTCGCGAATCTCGCTCCACAGACTCTGTTGTACCGGCTGAGTTACCGTTGCACTCATCGCAATCTGCTGCTTTCTGCGCGCTGTTGCGGGCCCTTGCAAGAATGTCACTGCAACGCGAACGCTGCTGAAAACCCAAGTCGAAGAACGTTGTAGGAGAAAAGCCGGAAAGAATCCGCGGGGAATGCCGGGAGTGACCCGCGGTTACGGCCTACGCAAGGACTGCGATGAGGAGCTTCATGGTTCGCAAACCCCCCGATTCATCCGAACGCCGTGCGCGCCCAGAGCAAACAGCTGTGATGTGCGCCATTGTACCCTGCGCCAGCAGCTCAGGCAAACGAAAACGCAGCGTGCAGCAATTTCGGGTGTTCTTCTCTGCGCCCTCTGCGTCTCCGCTCGTCGGGAGACGAAGGGTGCGGTAATCTTCAGCTTTTTCTCGGTGTGCTCTGTGCCTTCAGAGTGCACTCTGTGTTGGGCTCGGCGATCAAATTCGCCCCGCGGTCAAATTAGGACGCTACCGCTGACGGGCTAGACGCGCTGACGGGCTAGCGCTTCTCGTTCCTGCGGCCGCGCGATAGAATAAGTCGATGCGTGTGCGAGTCCTCTTTTTCGGACAGCTGAAGGAAATCACCGGTGTGGCGCAGGAGGAGACCGATCTCTCCGATGGCGCGCGCGTCGAGGATCTGTTCGAACGCTACGGCCGCCGCTTCCCCAAGCTCGCCGATTTCCGCGCGTCGATTGCCGCGTCCGTGAATCAGGAATATGCCGCCTGGCGCTCCCCGCTGACGAATGGCGACGAGGTCGCGTTTCTCCCGCCGGTCAGTGGCGGCCAGCAAACGGCGGTCGCCGAAGATATTTTTCAGTTGGTACGCCATCCCATCCGTCCAAGCGAAATCGTCGAGAGCCTGAAAGCCCCCGAGGATGGAGCGCTCGTGGTCTTCGACGGCTTCGTGCGCAACAATTTCAAGGGACGCCTGACGCTCTACCTCGATTATGAGGCGTACGAGCCGATGGCCTACGCCAAAATGCGCGAGATCGGCGCCGAAATCCGCGAGAAATTTCGGATTCATCGCCTCGCGATTGTCCACAGGCTGGGGCGTCTTGAAATCGGCGAGACGAGCGTTCTGATCGTCGTCAGCTCGCCGCATCGCGGGGCGGCATTCGATGCCTGCCGGTACGCGATCGACACGCTCAAGCGCTCCGTGCCGATTTGGAAGAAGGAGTATTTCGTTGGCGGTGCCGTTTGGGCCGAAAGCGAATGGCCCTCGCAGGAAGCCATTTCGCCGCCGGGTGAATCTACCTCCTAGATGAAGGCATCCTCTGATCGCGGTGTGCGGTACGGCACTTTCTTGGCGGTAGCTGTAATCGGCAGCGCATCATTTGTGTTTCCCCTCCGTGCGCGGCAGCGGCGCGGCGGCGAAATCCGGGTTCAGACCGATCTCGTCGATATTTTGGCGAGCGTGACGGACGCCAACGGCAGACCCATACCCGATCTCACGCAGGACGCTTTCTCTCTTTCCGAAGAAGGCGTGCCGCAGCAAATCGAGCGCTTCGAGGCGCAGACCAACCGCCCGCTCGATCTCGCGCTGATGGTCGATTCGAGCATGAGCGCGTACAAGGACATGAAGTTCGAGACGGAAGCAGCCGCGCGTTTCATCCAGCAGGTGGTGCGGCCGGGAGACACGCTCGGCGTTTTCGAATTTGACGAATCCGTAACGCAGCTTTCCGACTTTTCCGATAACGTGCCGAAGCTGCAAGCGGCCGTGCGCCATATCCAACTGGGCGCGGGAACGTCGATCTACGATGCCGTCGTTCTCGGTTCCAACGCGCTCAGGCGCCGTCCCGAGGGGAGGAGACGCGCGATCGTGCTGGTGACGGACGGCGGCGAAACCACTAGCGTCTCGAAATTCGAAGACGCCCGCCGAACGGCCGTCGATTCGGGAACGCTGCTCTATACGATTATCATCCGTCCCGTCAACAACGAGAATGGCCGCAACACCGCCGGAGAACATGCCCTGATCACGATTACCGACAGCACGGGCGGCGCGATGTTCATCCTCGACGACATGAGCCAGATCGGCGCGATGTTCGATCGCATCAATCGCGAACTCCGCACGCAGTATCTGCTGGGCTACTATCCCGAGCCGGCGCCCCCTCCGGGCAGCTACCGCCACGTACAGCTCACCGTGAAGGGAAATTATGTCGTACGCTATCGCAAGGAATATCTCACGCCCGGCGGGACGGAATGAACGAATTCCTCAAGGTAGCCAGCGATATCGCCCGCGAGGCGGGAGCGGTGCTGCGCAAGGAGTTCGATCGCCCGAAAAAGATTTCCTATAAAGGTGAAGTCGACATCGTCACCGAATCGGACCGCCGGTCGGAAGAGATTATTGTTGCCCGGCTCCAAGAACATTTTCCCGGTCACGCGATTATTGCCGAAGAGGGTGGAGGCGCGGCGGCCGCCGGCGCGAAATATTGCTGGCACGTGGACCCGCTCGACGGCACCACGAACTTTGCGCATGGCTATCCCTGCTTCGCGGTGTCGATCGGTCTCAGCGAAGATGGCGAACCGATTGCCGGCGTCGTGTTCAATCCCGTCAGCGACGAATTCTTCACCGCCCTGCGCGGCGAAGGCGCCTATCTGAACGAACAACGCATTCACGTTTCAACGATCGAAAAGCTGGCGACGAGCCTCGTTGCCACGGGATTCCCCACTCACCAGCGCAAGCGCAGCGCGAACATCAACTATTACTGGGAATTCACGCTGCGGTCCCATGGCGTGCGGCGCGACGGTTCCGCCGCGCTCGACCTCTGCTCGGTGGCGTGCGGCCGGTTCGATGCGTTCTGGGAGTTTCGCCTGAATTCGTGGGACACGGCCGCGGGCGTTTTGCTCGTCCGCGAAGCAGGCGGAATCGTGACGGCCATCGACGGAGGGCCATACCAGCTTGGCGGCCCGGGGCTGCTCGCGTCGAACGGCCTGATTCACGAAGAAATGAAGGAAGTCTCCGAGATCGCCGAGCGCGCCCCGAAAACCTAGCTCGCGTCTCAGAAATGCTTGCTAGAGAGTCGCAGCTTCAGGATTGGTTGGCCGACTCAAATCTGCGGCGGTCGATCTCTGGCCTGAGCAGCCCATCGCAGCGAGCTTTCGTAGCGGCAGTTCTTTAGGGGGTCGGAGCTTCGGCTCCGACATTCGGACCGAAGAGAAGCCGGGCTTTAGCCAATTAGGAAACTCTTTTTTCCTCCGCGAATGTTGTGAGATAGCTTCTCTCTGATGAACGTAAGCGACTTCGATTACGATTTGCCGCCCGAACGAATCGCCCAGCGTCCCCTCGAAGAGCGCGACGCCTCGCGGATGCTGCTGCTCGGCCGCGCAACGGGCGCCTGGGAAGATCGCCGTTTCCGCGAGCTCACCGATTTGCTCCGCGGCGACGAACTCATCGTCGTCAACAACACGCGCGTGCTTCCCGCAAGGCTTTTCGGCCGGCGCGCCGGAATTCATGCCGAGCCGCCGGGGCGGAACAATCCCGAGCGCCAGGAATTTCTGCAAGCGCCGATCGAAGTCCTCCTCGTCCGGCAGGTCGGCCCCGAAACGTGGGAGACGCTGGTACGACCGGGCAGGAAAGTGCCGGTCGGCGAACGGATCGTGTTTGGCGAAGGAGAACTCGAAGGCACCGTTGAAGGGCGAGGCAACTATGGCTTGCGCGTCCTGCGATTCACCTCGCGCAACGGCTTCCGACAGGCCGTCGATCGTCTCGGCCACATTCCTTTGCCTCCTTACATCAAACGTGTGGACGAGCCCTCCGATCGCGAGCGCTACCAAACCGTGTTTGCTCGCGAAGGGAGCGCGGTCGCCGCTCCCACGGCGGGACTGCATTTCACGCCGCAGATCGTCGCGGGAATTCGCGCCCGCGGCATCGAGATTGCTGAGGTGGCCCTCGATATCGGACTCGGCACCTTCGAGCCGGTCCGTACCGAGCGCCTCGAAGACCATCCGATCCACGCCGAGGCGTACGAAATTCCCGAGGCCACGGCAGCCGCTCTCTCCCGCGCACGGCGCGCAAAGCGCCCTGTGCTTGCAATCGGGACTACGGTTGTCCGGGCGCTCGAAGATGCCGGCGAAAAAAATGAAGGACGAGGCGAACCCGTCGCGCCCGGAAAATCCGAAGCCAAAATATTTTTGTATCCAGGCAAGACATTTCGTATCGTGGATCAGTTACTCACGAACTTTCACTTGCCGCGGTCGAGTTTGTTGGCGCTCGTGGCGGCTTTCGCCGGCCGCGAGAATGTATTGCGCGCCTACCGGCACGCCGTGGATGCCGGCTATCGCTTTTACAGCTACGGCGATGCCATGCTGATCCGCTAGACGAGCCGCTTGGGCGCGCGTATGCTCGTCGCCATCGTCGCTATGCAAGAGAGCGCCATTCTTCTGTTATGATTCGCAGATTGCGGTGATGACAACTCCATGCGCTATCTGATTCTGAGCGACATTCACGCCAACCTCACGGCGCTCGAGACCGTCCTCGACGTCGCCAAAGGCCGGTGGCAAAAAGCCGTCTGCCTGGGCGATCTCGTCGGCTACGGTCCTGATCCGAACGAAGTGATCGACAGGGTACGCGGGCTGTCGGCGGTTACAATTCGCGGGAACCACGACAAGGCCATATCCGGTCTGGATGAAGCCGAAGAGTTCAATCCGATCGCGCGCAACGCCGTGCTCTGGACTCGCGCGCAACTGCGGCCCGAGAATCGCGAGTATCTCGAAAATCTTCCGAAGGGTCCCATGACGGTCGATGGCTTTTCGATCGTTCACGGCGCGGTGCACGACGAGGACGAATACGTTTTGTCGCCGACCCTGGCGCTCGATGGTCTGCGCGATGCTCCGACTCCCGTAACATTCTTTGGCCACACGCATCTGCAGGGTGGATTTTCTCTTCGCGGCGAGGATGTCACGCCCCTGCGCTTCAAGCCATCCGGGGGCCAGGAGTTCTCGACGCTCACGGTCGAGCAGGGCACGACCTATCTGCTGAATCCGGGTTCGATCGGCCAGCCGCGTGACGGCGATCCTCGCGCGGGGTTTGCGATTGCCGATATCGAAAACCAAACGGTCGAGTTCTGGCGAATTCCGTATAACATCGAAGATGTGCAGGGGCGCATGAGCCGCGCGGGACTTCCCGAGCCCTTGATCCTGCGGCTTTCTTTCGGCAGTTGAGGCCCGAAGCCATGGAACCTGCAAGCGACGCGGACCGCAAAAGCGGGAGCGGCTTTCCCGCGGCGTTTGCCGTCGGCGCAGTGGTCGTGCTGCTCCTGTTCGGCGGCCTTCTGCTTCTCACTCGCTCGACTCAACCCCATAAAATCGCAGCGGCGGCGAAACTGCCCTTCGGCGCTGAAGAGCGAAACTACGCCGCCAATCTTCCCTTGCAGGACGTCGAATTTTCCCAGTCCTCCAATCTTCTGAATCAGGAATTCACGTACGCGACGGGAAAAATCTCGAACGACGGCAGTCGTGCAGTGCGGGCGCTCGAACTCACGCTTGAGTTTCACGATCAATTCAACCAAGTGATCCTGCGCGAGACGCAGCGGGCGGTCGATCTTACCGGCGCTCCGCTCCCGCCGGGGCAGCAGCGCGATTTCCAGATCACGATCGAACAACATATCCCCTCCACGTGGAATCAGCAGTATCCTTCTATCCGCGTGACGGGTCTCGTTCTGCAGTAGCGGTCGTTTTTCAGTAACGGGCTGGGCTGTTTTCTAAACGCTGGAGCGCGCATCATCGCCTTCACCACCTTCGAATGGCTCGGCAGGACGTTCCCGATGAACTTCTTCCCCGATTTCGTCAGCCCGATCGCCTTGATTCGCCGCCCCCTCCTCGGCTCGCCGCTCCCGGACCTTGCCAGATGCGCTCGCTCGTGCGGGTGATGTGATGAAGTTTGTTTCGGAGATCACGCACGAGGGTATCGAGGATTAGGTTGAGAGTCGAGGGTTCAGGTTTGAGATTTCAGATTTGAGAGCCACCTCGCGCACCCTTCACACAAACCGAGAAGGGATGCGCCACCCCGGAATTTATTCAAGGGTCCGAATGGACTCGGGTGTGAATCGCTCGCGATTGCTCCAAGTATCGGCCACCGTCTTTTACTTCTTTTTCCTCGTTTTCTTGGTAGGAAGTTCCGACGGGAGTTCGTGGCCTTCGACGGGGGGATTCCCCCTACCCACCCGGGCAAGAATCCGACTCACCTTGGCTGGATCCGCGCGTCGTGCGCGTTCCTCAAAATATTCTTCCGTGCGCATAGCAGAAACCTTCTCCGCGAGCGCGAGCGTGATCAGTTGGTTGAGAGCCACGCCTTCCGATTCGGCGGCCTTCCGCGCTTCAGCCAGCAGCATGGGCGGTACGCGCAACGCAAAATTGCTTCGTCTCATGAATTCGCTCCTTCTCTTGGCATCACCCGACTCCTTTTGCGAGTGTGCGAACGGTCTCTCCAGGCCGGACGACTAAACAGCGGAAGCGCGACGCCACACGCCGAAAATCCCGCTCGTTGAAAGTGACGATGGCATCGGCACTGCCATTGATAGCCGTTTCCAGAACCATTTCGTCATTCGGATCCGGGAGCGCCGGCCGAGTGCGAATCATTAATTCGACTCGCTTCCCGATCGAAGCCAGTTCGTCCAGCACAGCCGCTACGTCTTCTCTGCTCGCCCCACTAACGCAAAGCCAAACACGCCGAGACTAACTTTTCGCGGTCGAGGCGTGAGGCTCCGACCGACTCTCGCATGCGGATTGATGCGAGTGCGCGATTTTGCTATGTCGAGGGGGTAGAGGCGGAGGCGGGGCGATGCTGCGCCGCCGCGAGCACCACCCACAGCGCCCACGCCGCAAGAGCGACCACGATGCCGGTGCCGACTAGAGTGCGGCCCGCGTACCAGGACGTGAGTTGAGCGGGCGGCAGAATGACAGCGATTTCATTCGCGAAGCAAAACGCGAGTGTAGCAAGGAAGCCGAAGCGGCGCAAAAGCCATAGGAGGCCGAAGTTCAAGAGGAGATACGCGGCGGCGGTGACGGCGAAACGATAGGGATTCGTGAAATCCAGGGCGAGTCCCCCGAACGAGATTATGACAACGGCAAGCAAGTCTGCGATCCACACGCGGCGTAATACCAGTCTTAGAAGGACGACGAGCAGGAGAAATCCCGTTCCAAAGATCAGCGTCCCCTCTATACTGCTCAGCAGGCCTGCGATGAACCCTGCCGTGCTGGTGAGCGAGACCATCGCCTCCGAGTCGGGCGCAACTGGAGGAGCGGAAACGACGATACTGGATATCATAGCGACCGAGACTCCCGCGTAAAAAACGAGGAGCCCGGCCAGAACATGAGACGCCACCAAAGGATCGCGGAGCCGCCCGGCAACAAGGCGATTCCAGGAGATGAGAGAGTCGGGCCAGTGACGCCGTGCGAAGGGTTCCGTTGCCACGTAGGCCAGCCACAGAAGGGCTGAAACGAATCCAGCCACGCTGATCCCACTGACGAGCAGGCCGATCTCGTCAACGCTCGCGACGTGGGTTTGCTCCAGCACCACCGCGCACCCCATACTCAGGAATGCGGCTACGGCAATTGCGGCCGCTCCTTTCCGGTCGCCCCGGCCCAGGCGCAGATTGCGCCGGGCCACCAGCAGGCGTCTACGAGCAGGAACAAGAAGACACAGGCAAAGACAACAGTCACAAGCCGAGGGCGATACTCAGTCGATTCGTTGGCTTTGCGCCAGTTGCCTGAGATGTCGAAATACACCGGCTGGCCCTGCCACGCGGCCGCCTCGACGCGAATTTGCTCCGGGCGGCCGTCCGCGTAGGTTCCTACCCACGCCATGCGGGCGTCGAACGCCATCGGAGGGGTACGCTGAGGGGTAGCGGGAGTGAACCGGGCAAGATCGAGTTGCGCCTCTCTGAAGAGAATGGCCCAATCAAATGAAGCTGTGTTTTTCAAGTCTTGGCTGCGTTCTGGCGGCCGGGCGTCTAGCGCGATCAATCTCCCCGTGCTGTCGAGAGCCATCCGGATCATCTCCGGCTCGGAGTTGGGCGGCGAGTCATACGTGAGTCTGTCATCTCCGTTCGCCGATACACCGATGAGCTGTCCCTGGTATTGGCGGTACCAGAAACGCATGACGGGCGGTTGACCGCTGGCCAGAAGGGCGTCACGCCGTTGCCGATCAAACTGCTCGACGAAGTGCAGATTAGCGCCATCGCAGCAATCGAAGCCGTAGGCGGTGCTCTGCGGCTTCTCCATGTAACCAAGTTGCCGCAAGATGTCCTGGGCGCGAAACTCAAGGGCCTCGGGCGGGATGTCGATCGGGACCTTGCCAAGCAACGTGGTTCTCACCATTGCGGGCAGGAAAAGGACCGCCGTCAGTGCCACAATTGGGGCGAAACATAGAATCGCCGTGCGCGGGCTGAAGCCTTCCTTCTCGCCCGAAGCTGCGACCATTTCCGGCGATGGCGTCTCGCCGGCGGCCAGCGCCGCAGCGATCGGGTCGCCGCCTGGCAACGCCATGGCGACGGAGAGCGCCGACGATGGACGGCGTTTCGGATCCTGCTCCAGGCAGCGCAGAATCACGCGCTCGACCGCAGGGTCGAGGTCCTTCACCAGATCGGTCGGGTTCGTCTGGGTGTCGGCGCGGCGCTTGCCGGTGAACATTTCGTACAAGGTGAGACCGAGCGAATAGATGTCGCTCCGCGTGGTCACTTCCTTGCCCGCCGCCTGCTCGGGTGACATGTACGCCGGAGTGCCGCTGCGGATGTCGCCCAGGCCGACTTCGTGCGCCAGCGCGGCGAGTCCAAAGTCGGTGATGCGTACCTGTCCCCGGCCGTCGATCATGATGTTCGCCGGCTTGAGGTCGCGATGCAGCACGCCGCGTTCGTGCGCGGCGGCCAGCCCCGCGCAGATTTTGCGCGCGAATTCGGTGGCTTTGTCCTGCGGCAAACGTCCGATGCGGCGGATCAGCGACGCCAAGTCCTCGCCGTCGAGATACTCCATCGAAAGAAAGTGAAATCCCTCGATGAATCCGATGTCGTAGACGCGGCACACATTGGGATGTGAAACCTGTCGGGCGACCCGCGCTTCGTTGCGGAAGCGGGCCAGCGCGTCTTCACTTAGGTTGGCGGGTCCGAGAAACTTGAGCGCCACGGCTTGATTGAGGATGAGGTCGTAGGCGCGATAGACCTCACCCATTCCGCCGCGCCCGATGAGGCCGAGAATGCGATAGCGCCCTGCGAGTACTGTGCCCGCGGGGAACCTGCCTTCTTCGACGGAACTGGCCGAAGAGCCGGTAGACACAGTCTCGGTCTGAGCGTCTGCTTCCGACCACAGCGGCGCGGCGCAAGAAGGGCATACTCGCCAGCCCGGACGAACCTCACCCGAGCACTTGGGGCAGAGGCGAGTCGCGGGGAGTTGCACAATGCGTGCATCATGTCAAAACATCGTGGCACTCCCTTTTTGTAGAACGCGGCAATCGGAAACTGCCCGCTGCTGGCCTAGAAGCCTAGAAGCCGCATTGACGCACATGTGCGATTTTGCTATGTTTGAGTTTCGTTCTCCTTTTGGGGTGAAGCGTGAAGCATCGTGTGGCCCGAGGCAGCGGCTCCTCTCACAGCAACCATAAGCCATTGAATAAGAAGGAATTAGGCGCGGCGGCGAAGGCGAGGGCGGTCCCGCCGGACCCGGACGCACCCGCCAAGCAGCAACAATTGAAGCTTTATGAAGAGGCGCTGAAGCATTTCCAGCAGCAGAAGTTTGCCAAGGCCAAGGAAACGCTGGAGGATGTGGTCAAGGGGCCGAGCCGGGAATTGGCCGACCGGGCGAAAGTCCACCTGCGAATTTGCGAGCAGCGGATTACGCGCGTTCCGGCGGCGGTGCCCAAGTCCGCCGAGGACCACTACACGCAGGGTGTCGCGCTGATGAATTTGGGCCGCTGGGATGAGGCGCGCGATCATCTGGACCGCGCCCGCAAAGCCGCGCCGAAGGCCGACCACATCGTGTACGCGATGGCGGCGCTCGACTGCCTGACCGGAGAAGCGGACTCGGCGATGGAAAATCTGAAGATCGCGATTCAACTCCGCCCTGAAAATCGCTATCACGCCCGCAACGACGAAGACTTCGCCTTCTTGCAGGAAGACCCTCGCTTCACGGAATTGCTCTATCCCGAACGAGACGGCTCGGCCGGCTGATTTTTTTTTCGCTCGATGAAAAAACGCCCGGAACATCGCACAGGATCGGTCCGCGTGGTCGCGCTGGGCGGAGGCACGGGGCTTTCGACCGTGCTGCGAGGCCTGAAGGAATACGTCGCCGAGAGGAAGCGGCACGGGCCGGGGCGGCCGATCGCCGATCTTGCTGCGGTTGTGACGGTGACGGATGACGGCGGGAGTTCGGGGCGTTTGCGCCGCGAGTACCGGATTCTTCCTCCGGGCGACATTCGCAACTGCATGGTGGCGCTGTCGCAGGACGAACTCCTGCTCAGCAAACTATTTCAATATCGCTTTCCGGCGGGCCGTGGGCTGGCGGGGCACAGCTTCGGCAATCTTTTTCTGGCGGCGCTGACGAACAGCACCGGCGGTGATTTCGCGAAGGCCGTGCAGACGTCGGCGCAGGTGCTCGCGATTCGCGGGCGGATTTTTCCATCGACCGCGCAGAACGTCACGCTCGCAGCCGAGCTCGAGGACGGCAGGCTGGTGAAGGGCGAGACGAACATTTCGCGCTCGCGCAAACGGATCGCGCGCGTGAGGCTGGTGCCGCGGCGCGTGCAGCCCGTTCCCGAAGTGCTGCAGGCGCTGCGCGAGGCCGATCTGATTCTGGTCGGACCGGGCTCGCTTTACACGAGCATCCTGCCGAACCTGCTGGTCGAGCAGGTGAGCGAAGTGATGGCGAATTCGAATGCGACGCGCGTGTATATTGCGAACCTGATGACGCAGCCGGGCGAAACGCAGCATTATTCCGTGGCCGACCACATCCAGGCCATCTACGACCACACGCGGCGAAGGCTCTTCGATTTCGCGGTGATCAATCGAAAGGCTGTTTCACCGCGCTTGCTGCGACGTTATAAGGCGCAGGGCGCCGAGCCGGTCGATCCCTCGCTTGGGGAACTGGAGCGCATGGGATTGCGCTACGTGACCGGCGATTTTCTGCACGAACACAACGTGGTGCGTCATGACGAGCTGCGGCTTGCGCGGCTGCTGCTGGACAAGTTCGTGAACGGAAGATTCCTCAGCTGAGCCGGCGATGGTCTCTCGCAGAGGCAGAGCAACCGTTTAGTTGCCGGCGGGGGCGTTGGGGGCGGTATAGCCTTCGCGCGCGGTGACCTCGACCTTCTTTTTCTTGCCCTTCTTGTTGGCGAGCTCGAGGGGATTTCCCTGATCGTCGACGACCTCGACGGTCAGCTTGTGATATCTGCCGTCCGGCGGGGTGGTCGGCGAAAATCCGAGCGTGTACTGGTTGCGGAGAAAGTCGGCGATCGTGCCGAAGATGCCGTTCATTTCGCCCGTGAAGCGGGGGAACCAGGCGTATCCGCCGGTCATGTGGGCGAAGGTGTTCAGCTGGTTTTGCGCTTGGGCGTAGCCAACGCCGCCGCCGTTGGCGCTATAGAGATCGATTTCCTCGCCCATGCCCACGCAGAAAATGGCGACGTCTGTTTCCTTCAAGCGATTGAGGATCTGATCGAGCGTGTGCTTGCTGAAGGTATCGTAGCCGGTGGCGAGCACGAGAATCGACCTCTTGCCTTTCACATCGCGGAGCTCGTCGAGGGTTTGGTAGATCGCATCGAAGAGATCCGATTCGTGAAAGGTGGGAAAACCGAGGGTGCGAATCGCTTCGTCGATCTGCCTCTTGTCGCGCGTGAAATCCACCTGAAGGGTCGTGCGCAGGTCAAAGGTCTCGAGGGCCACCCAGTCCTGAGGCTTGAGCTGCTGCAAGAAACCGTCCGCCCAGTATTGCGCCTTGTAACCGAAATAGCCGCCCATGGCGCCGCTGAACTCGACCAGCATCACGATGGTGATAGGCGCGTCACTCGGGGCGAAATTGGTGATTTGTTGCGGCTGGCCCTCGTCGAGAATGCGGAAATTATCCTGTTTCAGGCCCGTCACCAGATTGCCGTCATGATCGGTGACGACTGCGTCCACGTTGACCAGGGTCGACTGCACGGCGATCGCGACCGGTGGCGGGGCCTGTGGGCGCGGCGCTGGCTGCGGCTGTCCGTTCGGGGGCGTTGGAGGCGGGGGCTGCTGCGCCGGGGGCGGCGTTTCGGGGCCTTGCTCGTCCTGCGCGAGGGCCGTCCACGAGCTGGGGGGAACGCCCAATGCCGCGATGAGGGCTGCCATCAAAACGGCGCGAAACCATGTTTTCCGTTGCATCTTAGCGTCCCCTGAACTTGGATGCTGCCACGGTCGGCCCCGCGGGTCAATCCTGTGGCCCACGTGTGCATTCCAGCACCGAGGGATGCCACCGTCGTATCAAGGGCTCCACCGGTACGATAGACTTTGAGATTCACGGGGAGGAAAAAAGGATGGCGCGCAGGATCGCGAGCTTGGCATTGCAACTGGCGCTCGGCACATTGCTGTTTACGCTGCCGATGTATGGGCAGGGGACGCCGCCGCCCGCGCCGCCGGCTGCCTCGGGGACGCCGACCGTCGACCTTTCGCAGATTGAAAGCGACGCGATCGGGTGGCTGCAGGCGTTGATTCGCATCAACACCACGAATCCGCCGGGCAACGAACTGGTTGCCGCGAAATATCTCGCCGGAATCCTCGACAAGGAAGGCATCCCATCGGAGATTTTCGAAAGCGCGCCCGGGCGCGGCTTTCTGGTCGCGCGGCTGTCTTCGAGCGCGGTTCCCGATCCATCGAAAGCGCTGCTGCTGCTGGGGCATCTCGACGTGGTCGGCGTGGACCGATCGAAATGGACGGTCGATCCCTTCGGAGGCGTGATGCAGGGCAACTATATCTACGGGCGGGGAGCGATCGACGACAAAGGCATGACGGTCGCGAATCTGGCCGTGCTCGTGGCCCTCAAGCGCGCCAACGTGCGGCTGAATCGCGACGTGATTTTTCTGGCTGAAGGCGACGAGGAAGCGGGCGGCACGCTGGGGATGAAATTTGCCGTCGAGCAACACTGGGACAAAATCGCCTGCGGCTACGCGATCAACGAAGGCGGGCGCGCGGTTCTGAAAGATGGAAGCGTTCAATACGTCGGCGTGCAGGTGAGCGAGAAGGTGGCGGTGAATGTGGACGTGATCGCGAAGGGGACTTCAGGTCACGCCTCGATTCCGCGGCCGGACAATCCGGTGGTGCACCTCGCCGCGGCGATTGCCAAGATCGGGATGTTTGAGACGCCCGTGCAGTTCAATTCCGTGACGCGGGCGTATTTCGAGGGGATCGCTCCGACGGAGGACGACGAGACCGGGAAGTGGATGCACGCGCTCGAGTCTTCCGACCGCGGCGATCACGCCGCGCGATGGATCTCGAGTGCGGACTTGTCGTGGAACGCGATGCTGCGCGACACGATTTCTCCGACGATGCTGCAGGCGGGCGTCCGGCAGAATGTGATTCCTTCGGAGGCACGCGCGGTGCTGAACATCCGCTTGCTGCCGGGGAATATGATCTATTCGCTGGTGGCCAAGCTGCAGCAACTCGTCAACGATCCGGAGATCAGCTTCGAAGTGGAGCCGGCGGCGGGCGAAGCTACGCCGTCGTCGTCGTCGACTTCCGACCTGTACAATGCGATCGGGCTCGCGGCGGCGACCGAGTTCTCGGGCGCGCCGGCGGTGCCGTATATGGGCACGGGAGCGACGGATTCGATGTACCTGCGGCTGCGGAGCGTGCAGGCTTACGGATTGATGCTGTTTCCGCTGACGGAGGAAGATTACGCGCGGATGCACGGGGACGACGAACGAGTTCCCGCGGATTCGTTTCGCAAGGGGATCGAATTTCTCTATGGGATTGTGAGCAATTTCGCGGTTGCGAAGTAGGGCGGGTTTAATTCACCCAGCTGTCGGGATGAGTGGGTGGTTTGTCATCGTGGTCGCGGACGTAGACCTCGAATTTCTTGCGCAGGCGGCGGCGCTTCCAATCGGAAAAGAAGTTGCGATAGTTGTAGAGGAATGATCCACGGCGAAGGTAGATGTATCCCGCCAGCATGCCGCCGAGATGGCAGATGTGGCTCACGTGGTCGCCGGATGCGTCGATCGTGAAAAAAAACTCGAGTGCCCCCATGACGATCACGAAGAGACGCATCGACATGCTGACCGGCAGCGGAAACATCCAAACGCGCCGCTCGGGCAACAGCACAGCGTTCGCGAGCAGAATTCCGTAGATCGCCCCGGAGGCTCCGATCGTCGGAATCGCCGCTATCCCGTGCCCGCGCGGATCGAGCGCTGTCCTGACGATCAGGTCCGTGAGGCCGGCTCCAACCCCGCAGAGGAAAAAGTATACATAGAATTTGCGCGAGCCCCACATGTGCTCGAGAGTGGCGCCAAACATGGCGAGGTAGAGAAGATTGAAGAGGATGTGCCAGATTCCGTCGTGAAGAAACAAATACGTGACGAGCTGCCAGACGAATCCGAAGTGGGTGATATTGGCGGGCACCATCCCAAACCAATAAGCCAGGAATCCCTCGCCGGCGGGTCCCCAAATGAATTGCGCGATTTCCTGCACAAGGAAAACGGCGATGCAGATGATGCAGAGTGTTTTGACGGCGCGCGGGAAATACCCGCCGATGTCGAAGCGATAGCCGTAGCCGCGGGAAAAGGAGCCCACGGGTAGAGTCTAAGGTCTGGGGTGGATGTAGTCAAAGGTACTCCGGGGTAGCTTACAGGGCGGGGAAAAGTAATACACCCCCGTCCAGTTTCCTCCCCCGCTTGCGGCGAAACGGACCTTCCTCGCGCTCGACGGCCAGCAATGCAGGAACGGTCAGCGCGGCGAAAAGTGCCAGCACGCTTAGCCCGCCCCACTCGACCAGAGCAGAACTGGCCCCCGTCGGCACGCCGGGGAAGAGGTTAGACAACCGAAGCATGGTGTCGAAATTCCAATGCATGATCATCGCCAGCAACAGGCTATTCGTGCGGAGGTATACGGCGGCGATCATGAAACTCATACACGTGATGGCCCACACACGCGAAACGATCTCCCGTCCGGGGGCCTGCACAATCGCCTGATATGCGAGGGGCCAATGCCAGACGGCCCAGATGACGCCGACTATGAGGCATGCCGGCAGCACCGAGAACCGCCGCACGAAGCGTGGCAGAAGAAATCCGCGCCATCCGAATTCCTCGCCGAACGGTCCGAACAGAAACGGGATGAGCATCGTCGGCGTTGCGAGCGAGAGCAGGACGGCCGGGTGTATCGCGACCGGCTTGCCGGCGAGTATGAAAGACAGCAGCGCAATGCAGGTTTGTAGAGCCGGCGGAACGAGCAGGACATAGAGCCACCAGCGAACGGGAACGCCCACACGCACGGCCTGGCTCAGCAGGCGCTGAACCCCACCGCGTCCCTCGCTTGCGTAAGTGGCGACGAGGCCGCCGATGCTCGCGCCCCAACCGGTGATGTAAAGGAGGGGGGCGTAGGGTGCGTGCTGAGGAACGACGCCGAAGGTCAGCAGCGACCAGCCAATCCAAGGTGGAATACAGGCGATCACGAGATAGAGCAACAGTGCATACTTGGCCCGCGGTTCCGTCATGCCTTCTCTCCAGCCCTCTGCAAGTAGAGGATTCCTGCTGAGTGGGGTACGCAAAAGCTGGGCGCTTTGTTCCAAGTCAAAGGGTTTCTGATAAACTAGTTTTATCTGGCGGTCCACAAAAGTTTCGTAGCTCGCAAACCTCTGACCCGCGTTCGCCGGACGGCTGTTGGACGGAAAACCTTCGTTGCCTACCTCGACTCCATTGCCAAGTTGATCGAGGACCGTTCGTCGGCCTGCCGTAGAGGCTCCTTCGATGTTCGGATTCTGCTCGGATGATTGGTCGTGCCGGACATTTCGAGTATTGGTCGAATTTTCCGAGTACCCGGTTGTGCGTGCCAACCGTTTTCCGGATACAATCTCGCCACCTGAGTGATGCCAACGGAGAAGTGAGGGCAACGTGACGATTTGGGAGTTTATTACGACAGGCTCCATCAAGAAATCGTGGCTAGGGGGTGTGGCGGTGGCCTTGCTATGTTGCGCGTCCGCCAGCGGTCGAGGGCAGACCTGCGACGAAGGATGCCTCAAGGGTTTCATGGACGGGTATCTGCAGGCTCTCGCCACGCACGACTCTTCCACACTGCCGCTCGCGGAGCACTATCGCTACACCGAGAACGGCGCGGAACTCGAGCTGAGCAAGGAAGGGCTATGGGTGACGTTCAACTCCTACGGACCGTATCGACACGACGTTTTCGATCCCTCCACTGGTGGTGTCGCAACTTACGTGAGTCTGATGGAGAATCACGAGATTCCGTTTCCGGACTTGCTGATGGTTCGTCTGAAGGTCGTGAATCGCAAAATCGTCGAGATCGAAACGGTGGTCGACCGACATGCGGCATCGGCGAAGAGCTTGCCGCCGAAGGATCCGGGCTGGATGGAGATCATGAATCGCGAGGAGCCGCCTGCCACGCGACTCGGGCGCGAGGAGTTGCGGAAGGGCGCCCTCGGCTATTTGCGTTCGGTTGCCTTTCGTGACAGCCATCTTGCGCCTTACGCGGAGTCCTGCATTCGCCTGGAGAACGGCAACGTGACGGCGATCGGAGCCAACGATACGCCTCCGGTGCCGATCGGACCTCAGCCGACCGAGGTTGCCGGCGAGGCGCCGCGCCCGAACATGCTGGGGATCGGCTGTGGCAAGCAGCTCGATTACGGAGAGTACTCGTTCATCACGGGATACGAGGACGCGCACTTTCCGATCATCGATGTGAAGCGCCAGCTCGTTTTTGCGACGTTCGACTTCATGCGTCGCGGAAACGTCGAGAGCTGGAGCTATGAGGGCCACCGATTCGCCATGCCAGAAGGGATGCGCGAGCCGAACGAGATTCTAAACACAGAAATCTTCAAATTCGTGGGTGGCAAGATCTCGCGCGTCGAGGCCGTATTCGAAGGCCCACAGGCCTACAAGCGTGGCACAGGCTGGCCGGGCGGCACCAAAGCAGAATCTCGTCCGATCGGGCGGTGAGAAATCCAGAGGGAGGAAGAAAATGTGAGTGCAAGCAATCCATGTCAGGCGTCTGAAGATTGTCGTGGACGCCGCAAGCCCCTCTGTTGACAAGCACCTCAGCCAATGTGTATATAGCCCCGCAGTTTCTTCTGGAGAGTTACATGGATCGTTTCTGCGCGAAGTGTGGGGCTGAACTATCCGCGGACACCAAGTTTTGCGCGGCTTGCGGAGCACCAACGAGTCCGGCGGTTCAGCCCATAACGCCCGCAGGCCAAGCTCCCGCTGCCGTTGCCCCTGCCCCTGCAAAATCCAGCGGAGCACTCAAGATCCTTCTGATTGTAATGGGGATTTTTGTAGGGCTGGGCCTGCTGACGGCGGCAGTCGTCATCTTTGGGGTGTGGCGCGTCTCCAAAGCAGTCCACGTCGATCGTTCCGGAAGCGTGACGATATCGACCCCAGAAGGAAGGATTTCGGCTGGCCAAACTCCGGCTCACGTAACCGAAGCGGAAGTCGGGGCTCCGATCTATCCGGGCGCGGTATCGGCCGAGGGCGGCATCAAATTCGGCGCGGCAAGCGGATCGATGGCGACGTACGTCTTCACGACCTCCGATTCGGTAGAGCAAGTCCTGGCTTTTTATCGTGACAAGTTCGGATCGAAGGCGACCGTGATCGAGACCCCGTCCGGTGCCATGGTCACCAGCGCCAAGAGCGACAACGAAGGTACTCTCGTCACAATCGGCCACGATAACAGTGATGACAAAACCTCTATCGTGATCACCCACACTATTTCGACGAAAAATCAGTGAAGCGTAGGGCGCAGCCCGGGTCACCTAATCGACTTGCGCGGCATCCCGCGGGAACTAAAGTTCTTTCCTGGTACACAAATCAAGCACCCGCGAGTTCCTCGTGCAGTTTGCCTCGCTTACTTGCCTTTTCCAGCACGTCGGTATTTAGTTGACGAGCAAGCACTCGGTAAGGGGGGCGCGATGAGGGCGAGTACGGACCGAATTCTCACGACGCACGTAGGGAGTTTGCAGACGCTCAAAAACATTGACGGTACGGTTATTCAGGACGCCGAGATGCGCGCCGACGTGAACGAGGCCGTCAAGCAGCAGAAATCCGCCGGCATCGACTTCATCAACGAGGGCGAGTTGACCAAGAGCGGTATCTGGGTGACTTACGTCAATGAGCGGCTCGGGGGATTCGAGAAAATGCAGGCCGACCCGGCGGCTCCGCTTCTGCCCCCGTCCCAGGACTGGATCGACTTCGCACAGTACTACAAGGATTCGGCGCGCGTTCCTCGAGGTGCGGGGGAGTGGGCTTGCAACGCGCCGGTGACGTACCGCGGGCAGGCTCAGCTGCAGCGAGAGATCAGCTTCCTGGTGGATGCGCTCGGTGAGACACCGAGGAGCGATGCCTTCCTGACGTCGACCGCGCCGCTTAGCCTCGAGCCCGGCAGGAAGAACAACTACTACAAGTCGCAGGACGAGTTCTTGTACGCAATCGCCGACGCTATCTCGGTCGAGTACGAAGCGATCGCCAAGACGGGTTTGTCGGTGCAGGTCGACGACGCGTGGCTGGCAGCTCTGTGGGATCGGATCGGTATCGCCATGGGCCTCGAGAACTATCGGCGATTCTGCGAGGTCCGTGTTGAGGTGCTGAATCACGCGCTGCGTAACATCCCTATCCAACAGGTGCGCTATCACTTGTGCTGGGGTTCATGGCCCGGCCCCCATTCCCGAGATGTACCCTTCAAGGACATCGTCGACATCATTCTCAAGGTCAAGGCTCAGATGTACTTGTTCGAGGCAGGCAATGGACGCCATGAGCACGAGTGGGTTGTGTGGAAGGAGGTCAAGCTGGCCGACGATAGAATCATCGCCCCGGGAGTGGTCAGTCATTGCACCCCGGTCGTGGAGCATCCTGAGCTGGTGGCTCAGCGGCTCCAGCGCTTCGCCAACCTCGCCGGGCGCGAGCGTGTGGTCGCGTCAACGGATTGCGGTCTCGGCATTCGATGTCATCCCCAGGTAGTCTGGGCGAAGCTCAAGTCTTTATGTGAGGGCGCGGAGCTGGCGAGCAAAGCGTTGTGGGTCCGCCGATCGGCGGCTTAACAACCTGAAGGCTGAGGCAAGATTCTGCCCCTGCGCCAACCCCTGGTGCGTCGGATTGCCGGACCCTGATTGGCGAACGAGCCACCCAGGTGGGTTGCGATTTATCCGTTTTCGAAATGACGTGAAGCCGCAGAGATCGTTCACGGCTTCTCTTTTTTGAGCGATTGCTTTCTGCCCCACACCTTGTTATTTTTGCCGATTGTGAGCTTGCAATAATTCAAATTGAAGGGAGGGAACGCGATTGTCTCAGCAACCAAGGAAGCATTTCGGACGATTCATTGGCGTCGCGCTCGCTTCGGTGTTGTTCGTTTCTGTCGCTCCAGCTCAAACTTGGCTAGATTTCAAGCGCCCGGCGCCCACCGCTGCGGACTGGGCTGCGCTTGCGAAATTGCCGGACTTCACTGGCGTCTGGGAAGAGCCGCTCGGAGGAACTTCGCTGGTAATTCCACCTGGGGCGGCTAAAGCGAATCCGCAAGAAACAGCGAGCAAATCTAAATTTCCTACTTTTCCGATGCGGCAACCCCTGCCTCTCACGCCTGATTGGGCCGCCAAAGTGCAGCTGTTGAGGGCGCGCGCTGGGGAGGACACCACTGCCGCGAACTGCCTGCCGCCGGGCATGCCGGAAATCATGGGGCAACCCTATCCGTATGAGTTCTTGCTCACGCCCGGGCAGGTGACGATCGTTGGCGAGGCCTACATGATCGTTCGCCATATTTATACGGATGGGCGCTCTCTGCCTGAAGACCCTGATCCTAGTTTTTTCGGCACGTCGGTGGGTCATTGGGAAGGCAAGACGCTGGTGGCCGAGTCCGTGGGCTTCTCTCCGCAAACGACAATTGCACCGGACGTTCCGCACAGTGACAAGATGAAAATCCTCGAACGTTTTCAGCTGCTCGATCCCGACACGATGAGTATCGAGACAACGGTGATTGATCCGGTGGCTTTGACGCATCCGTACACGACGACCCGAATCTTGAAGCGTCATGCGAATTGGACGATCGATGAATACATCTGCGAGCAGAACAACCGTAACTCTGTGACCAGCAGCGGCAAAGCGGAGGTGGATACCACGCCTCCTCCTCCCCCGGAGCCGAATCTTAAGTAGGCGTCGCTAGACGCCCAGTACGCGGAGGCCCTTGATGAAGCAAATGAAGCCGAACTTAAAGCAAGCAGCGTTGTTTGTAATCCTGCTTGGAGCACTGATAGGAACGGCGGGTACGGCACTCGCGCATCACGGATTTGCCGATTACGACATGACGCGTCACGAAACCGTGGTAGGGAAGGTGAGAGCTTTTCAATGGACGAATCCCCATACGTGGCTTTGGCTCGACGTGCCCGACGGCAAAGGAGGCATCACTCTTTATGCCTTTGAAGGAATGAGCCCAAACTACCTGGGTCGACGGGGGTGGACGAGACACTCACTGGAACCGGGCGACAAGATCACCGTAAACTTCTTCCCGTTCAAAGATCCCGCGAAGAAGGGGGGAACCCTCGCCAGCGCAACGAAGGAGAACGGTGAAGTGCTAGACAACTTTGTGCCACGCGGTGCGCAGTAACCCTGACGAGCGACGATGTTGCTGTCTGCCGTCAAAGCTCGAGGATAGCTGAAGCCCCAGCAAGCCCTACATCGGGGGCGGTGGCATGGGCGAATTGGCGATCGAACTATTGAGCCACCGTCCGGCAGCGATGACCGCAAACCAGATCACGATTGAAACATAACCCGCAAACTTGGCCGAGAAAGGCGGATCGGAGACGCCCCAAATCTTCACCCGGCGGTAGACGGTCTGGTGGAAAATAAGGGCATTTATGCCGGCTAAAACGATGAGCGCCATTTTGACTTGAAAGATCACATTGGAATACGCAAGCGTGGCCTCGGACATGAATAAAAGAGTTCCCGTAACGACTTGACATGCAAAGCCCAACCAAGCCCACGGCAGAAATTGACCGGCGATTTTCGAGACGGGTATTTCGGTTAAGAAAAGCCCCGCGAGGCGCAGACTCAGGATCGAGGTAGATGCCACCAGGGCCACGCTGCCCATGATGTGAAGGGCTTCCACCGTCGGGAACAAATAATCGTTCGTTCGCATGAGCGTGCCGATGTACGTTTGCGTGAGCCATTGAAAAAAGGAATGCGCCAGCGTCATGCTCGGAGGCCTCGCTTGTGAAGCTTTCGTTCGCCCGTAACGTTCGTCATCGAATCCCTCTCCGTTCCGCATGTCTCGAAACTGTGGAGCAGGAATGCAGTGAAGGCACCGCCTTCGAGGCTAGCTCGTCCGCGAATCACCTGTGGATGTGTCGTAAGCGAGTTCGTCCGGCGGAATGGGCGTTTTCCTCATTACTTGCCATCGATCGGGCTAGCTGTAAGCGATCCAGCGTCCGGCACCAACGATGCCGAACCATAGCAAGATCGAGAACGCCCCGGCAAAGCGGGCCGACAATGGAGCGACGGGGTCTCGCTCCCACGTGCCCACGCTCCGGTAGGCGAGCACGTGAAATACCAATGCATTAAGTCCTGCCGCAGCAAGCATCAGCATCTTAACTCGAAAGACGCCGCTGCCATACATCTTCGTCGCTTCAGAAGAAAGCAGGAGTATTCCCGTCACCACCTGAACCGCGAAACCACTCCATATCCATGGCAGAAAGCGCTCCGCCACCATCGAAACCGTGTAATCTTTGAATGCCACGCCCATCAAGCGCAGGTCCAAGACGGAAGCAGCACCAACCAGTACGACAACGCCGAAAAGATGGATGGTTTCGATTACCGGAAACAGCCACGCAGAGTCGTGTATCGACCTCCCCAACGAACTGCCATCAAGCCAATGACAGAGTGAATATAAGATTTGCATTTCTTCAAACCTCGTGATGACGCGCGATTTGGAAGACGTTAGGTTTCAGATTGTAGCGCTCGATTCTCTTTGTGACGGTCTGGCGGCTCTAGTCCTGTTTGGTGTAGGAGAACTTGACGGTGCGTGGAGCGCCGCCCGCGCGGCTGATCATCATGTCGTCGGTATAGTGTTTACCGTCCTTAGCAAGCGTCCAGACATCGTGAAACTTCGTGCCGTTGGCCATGGTGGTGTCGACGGCCAGAACGTTGCCTTCCATCTTGCCGGTGGCTTTCGCGCCGGCCCACATCCCCGTATCCATGGTGACTTCGCTGCCGTCGGTCGGGTACTTGCGGATGATGGTCATTTCCGGACCGCCGTTGCGGCCGGGCTGCAACTCCGTCATGACGATCACCTTGCCTTCGAGCGCCAGCTTGCGCGTCATCGTGGGTGTGTCCGGATCGCTTTTCCAGTTTCCAACGAAACCCTGAGGGCCTTGGGCGAAGACAGGCAGGGCGATCATCAGGAGAATTGCGGAGTACATGAGTCGTCTCACGGCGCGTATCCTCGATTGCGGCTGCTTCCCGGAAGATACTCTATCACGGCTGCGGCGAAGTCCCGATCGATGCCAGTCGCGTCTTTGTTCACCGCTTGCCGTACCCCGTGAAAACGTAGCCTCTCGTCTTCAGGATCGTCTGGCAGGTGGGCCTGCACTTGGCGTTGTGCCCCTGCGGCGGCTTTTCAGCCGAAGTGCCGGGCTGTTGAACGTACCGCATGCGGCGTCCTACTCGAAAACGGCGTATCCCACCCGCCGCTGTCCGCGAACCTCTTGCTGTCCTTCACCATGAAGTCGACGTCATGCTGGGTGCCCGGCACGGTTGCTGCGGGGAACGTCTGGAGCTTTTTCGGGTTCCAATGGATCTTCGCCATCTTCGCGCCATCGGGGAAAGGCTTGCCATTGCCGGGAACGCCGGCGCGGTAGGCGTCGATCATCACGGGATTCGCGAGGACCGCGGCAATGAGGCTTCCGTCCTGACTGATGGAGACCAGCTGCCAGCCTTCATATCCCCTGAACTCAGCGAACGCGAGCCCACCGGGCACTTTCAGGGCGTACTTGTCCTGCTGAGCTCTTTTAAGCCGATGCCGACCAGACCGGAGAGCACATCCCAACGGTCAGAACGGCCCGCACGACCTTCTGGAGCTTCATTTTTCCTCCCTCCTCGCTTCTGCGCGGTTTTTTCAACGCCAATGCGAGATGCTTTCTGTCAAGGCTCTCGAAGGTTGTCGCGCTACGAGTGGAGGGTTGGGAAAGAGGCTGGGCTCGCCCGGACGGTTGCGGTTAGAGTCGTGCTCAGAGACCCGTCGGTAGGTTCGACTGCCAGAGAAAGATGAACCTCGCGGAGAGCATTGTCAACCGCGTGATTCGCTCGATTGCCGGCG
The DNA here is from genome assembly GCA_963836125.1 of uncultured Acidobacteriota bacterium. Lineage (GTDB taxonomy): Bacteria > Acidobacteriota > Terriglobia > Acidiferrales > UBA7541 > Palsa-295. The sequence goes on along the minus strand of CAWIIK010000008.1, from coordinate 46,276 downwards.
ATGCAGATGGGTTTCAGCCATCTCCTCAGATGCTTGATCGGACGAGCATGACTGGAATATAGTGTCGGCCATGTCGAGCACTCCGATTCCACGGCCGCAAAGCCGGCTGGATCTGATTCTGGTCGAGGCGGAAGATAGAGTTGCGCTAAATGGCCTGCTGTGGGAGCCGCAGAAGGCCAGCGATTCGCTGGTCGTCATGGTGCCCGGGGGCACGACGGGCGCGGCGCTGTTTCCGGCGCATGATTATTCTCCTCTTGCCGCCGGATTGACAGATAAGGGCTACGCGTTCCTGCTGGGCAACCTCCGTGCCTCGTACAACAACCCCTACGCGGAATACAGCGACGCGGTGAAGGATATCGCGGCCTTCGTCGCGTACGCAAAATCGAAAGGCTACGCGCGGATCGCGATTCTGGGCATCAGTCTTGGCGGCTGTCGCGTGGCGCAGTATGCGGCTGAGCGAAACGACCCTGCGGTGAAGGCGGTCGGCTTTGTGGCTTCGATCCCGTCACCGTATCTGGAGTTTCAAGTGCGGAGCGGCGAAGCGGACAAGCGGCGCCTGGAGGAGACGCTCAAGCACGCGCGCGCATTGGTGGCGCAAGGCAAGGGAGAGCAACCCGTCGCGTATGACAACTGGTTTCCCCCCGGCTTGTCCGTGATGGGAACGGCAAAGTCGCTGATCAGCTTCTTCGGAGCGCCGAGCGATCCGAGCGCGCCCAGCTCAGTCAAGCACGGACCGAAGATCAAAGTTCCTGCCTTGGTGATTCACGGCGAAAGGGACGAGCTTGCCCTCCCGCCGAACGCTCAGGCGATTTATGACAGCCTGACGGCGTCGCCGCAGCGCGACTTGATCTGGGTCAAAGGCGCGAGCCACTACTTGACGCCTGGCCCGCTCGCGGAGTCCTACGCCAGACTGACTGTCGATTGGCTCGTAAAAAACTTTCCTGCCTCCCCTCGCCGATAGGCAGTCGCGCTCGAACGGCGATTGCCACTAGAGCCTCAGGCTGACCGCAGGCTCGAACCAGAGTGTCAGCAGAACCGATGTTGCACAAGTCGGCGAGCGCCCCGCTGGCCGCGGAAGGATTCAAGACCGCATCCCCTCCCGAGTTTGTTGTTCGGATGAGTGACGTTTTGGCACGGTGGGACGAGTTTCCCATTGCCGGAGCTGGACCACCAAGTTAACTTAAAGTGAACGAGATTAGCTGTAATCATAGGCCATTGCATCGCTTAGGCAATCCGACGTCGTGACACTCCTGAGGGAGAAAGCGCTGATCGAGCCGGCGTAACCGACGCGCCGAACCAGCCTCTACGCGACCGTGTGAGCGCACGTCGCAGGCTGGCAGTCTGGATAGAGAGCGATGACGAATGCAAAAGTCAACGATTGGTTCGACCGGAGGATGCCGAACATGCGGATCGCGATTGGTTCGTGGATGAAGTGGTCGTTTCTCGGTATGGCGTTGCTTTCAGCGGCCGCTTTTTGCAGCCCCGTCCACAGCCAGAGCGCGCCATCAGTTCGCGTCGGCGGCGTCTATGTCACAGGCACTCCCGATGACTGGAGCCATCGTTATGCGGTTTTCTCGGATCCCGGGACCGAGCAGGACGCGCTCCGGAGCGGTCGCTACGAACAGTGGCAGAATGTCGTCAACAACCCTCGCTACGTCATTCAGCAGTTGAAGAGAAATGCGCGGGTCGAAGGGCCGGCGTCTATGGACGCAGACTACAGGTACCGGTGGATCCTAGAGGAGGCCGGCGACCGTGCCCCTTTTGAGCCAATTCATGAGGGTGGTGGACGGACCCGGGGCTTGTCGGAAATCCGGAAAGATTGGAGTCAGTCGCTGGGCGGGACAGGTCTCGCCGATGGCCAATATCCCGCCAAGTACCCGTTCTCAACGACGACCGCAAGCTGCAGTGACTACGTCGTTTATCCCACGGGAGCAGTGGGATCTGGCACCCAGGCGACCATCATGGCGTTCAACAATCTCTATGTCGGCACCGGCGCCGACTCTTGCGGCAGCAGCAATCCTACCGTTTATTGGGCCTACAACACGGGTACGGGAGCCGTGGCGAATCTCTCGCCCACTCTTTCTCTCGACGGAACGCAAGTGGCGTTCATCCAGGTCAGTTCCAACGTGGCCAGCCTGGTGATCCTCAAGATGGCAAACTCCGGCGGTTCCTACAGTGCGACCCACGTTCGGCTCCGGAGACGGCTCAGTGAGCGCGGCGAATTATCGCAAGTGCAGCGCTCCCTGCTTCACTTCGATCGTTCTCAACGGCAGTCCCAACGATGCCGCCTCTGCGCCGTTTTACATCTACGACTCCGACGATCTTTACGTCGGCGACAGCGGCGGCAAGGTCCACTTTTTTACAGGCATCTTTAACGGAACGCCGGCCGAAACCACGACCAACTGGCCGGTCACCGCGAGTACGAATACTCCGGCAACGCTGACCTCTCCCATCTATGATTCCGTATCCAACCGGATCTTCGTGACCGATCAAGCCGGCTATCTGCACACATTCGCGGTGACGTCTCCCCCGGGTAGCGTTTCTACGTCAGGCCGCTTGGAGAACAATACGAGCAACGTCTTTGAACCGCCGATCGTTGATTCGTCAACGGAGAAGGTTTACGCGTTTATCGGCTATAGCGGTGACGGCGGCCACGATAATCCGAGCTACATCAACGTGTTCCCGGCCGCAGCCCTGGGCACGGTGACCACCGGCGTAGGCTCCGGCTATGGCACGGGCGTGTATTTTCCGAACGGTGCGAGCGGTGGCACGGCCAACCCCACCACCTCGCATATGCGCGCGGGCGCCTTCGACTACCAATACTATATTGGAACGGGAACCACGGGAAATATCTACACCTGCGAAAACGGAACCGTGTATCAGATCCCCCTGGCTACGATCACGACGCCTACCGTGAACGTCTACAACACGCCTGTGAAAACAGTCGGCATCGCCTCGGCCTGCTCATCGGTGACGGAGTTTCAGAGTGTGTCGACGGCCACAACCATCAACAGCACTGGCGTGACTTCTGCGACGCAAACAACGATACCTGTGGCTTCGGTCTCGGGGATGAGCACGACGGCGCCCAACAATGATCTCCTAGTGGGTTCGGAGATCATGAAAATCACCGCCGTTGGCGCCAATTCTGTGACCGTTACACGGGGGAGCCTCGGCACTACCGCGGGCTCCAGCTATCCCTCTGGTACCGCCGTGCAAGTTATCCAGGATTGGATGTTTACGAGCGTAGCGGCTAACGCATCCGCGGGTGCGTGCACTGCCGGTTGCCTCCTCAACTACAGTGTCCTTGGCGCCGGCACCACCGGCACACCGACCGCTGGATTTCCGGCTGCGGGCGGTACGAGCGGCATCGTGATCGACAACCAGGTTCCGGCGGCGACCCAGGTGGGTGCGGAGCAGATCTACTACAATTTGCTCACCGGCACGACAAACAATGCCATCCAGGCGTCGCAATCCAATCCGTAACCCGCCTGAAGTCCGAAGCCATTTAGCTCGATTGCAATCCTCCATGCCGCGCAGGGCGACGCTGTTGAAGTGACCGTCGAGGCTGCGCTGTGCCTTCTGGCGACCGCCTCCGGCCGACGGCTTGCCCCGAGATGGCACGCTGGAAAACAGCCGGCGAGACGCCCGCGCTACCTGAACCGCCCCAGTCACGCTATTTCGTCAGCACGAGCCCACAGACACGGACAGTCCGGCAGCGGCATTGGAATGCCGGGTTGCGGGAGCAAATTGCTTCTGGTATACATGCCCGCGCAAGACCTAGACGCGGGGGGAACCATGGATCGAAAATTTTTTGGAATCGGCTTGATCGCAGCGCTGTTACTTACCATCGCGGTCGCGTACCCGGCGATCACGCGAGGATCCTCGAAGGCCGCTCAAGCGCCTCCTGTAAATCCGCCGATGTGCGACCGGGAATGCCTGAACGGATTCGTGGATCAGTATCTGGATGCGGTGGTGGCGCACGACGCGTCGCGCATTCCGGTGACGAAGTTCGTGAAATTCACGGAAAACGGCCAACATCTCGCGCTCGGCGACGGATTCTGGAGGAGCGCCGTGAAGAGGGGCGCGTACCAATTCTACATCGATGATCCGCAGGCCGGCGAAGTCGGTTTTCTCGGGACGATGTACGAGGCGGCCCGCAACGACACGAGCGATCCGGTGATCATCGCGCTGCGGCTCAGGATCTTTGACCGAAAGATTTCCGAGGTGGAGACGATCGTCGCGCGCGGGCAAATGGCGGAAGGCGGGGCGAAGAATCTCGAGAAAATGGGAGAGCCGCGCAAAGCGTTCCTCGAGGATATTCCACCGGCGGAGCGCGTTTCGCGGATCGACCTGATCATGACGGCGAATAAGTATTTTTCGGGCATGCAGCAGGATGACGGGAAGCACGACTACTCGTTTTTCGCCGACGATTGCAACCGGCTGGAAAACGGCATGCAGACGACCAACAATCCGAATCCGATGCCGGGCGCCACGGTGTCGGGAGCGCCTCGCCCCGCTCCTTCACCGAGATACGATCCCGCGCTGCACCCGACGATGTATCAGTCTTCGTGGTCGTGCAAGGATCAGTTTCGGTCGGGCCTGCTCCACTTTGTGACGAGGATTCGCGACCGGCGTTTTCTGATCGTCGATCAGGGACGCGGGATCGTTTTCGCTTTTTGCTTCTTCGATCACTCGGCGGGCGACACGCGGAACTTCGAGACGCCGACCGGGGAGAAGGTTACGGCGGGGCCGACGACGCCGTTCACGTGGGAGATCGCGGAGATTTTCAAGGTCGCAGGCGGGCAGCTCCACCAGATCGAAGCGGTGCTGACCCAATCGCCTTACGGAATGGGCTCAGGATGGAGCAGTTGGGACGACTCGATGTCGGACCAGCCTCAATTCTGACGCTGATTCGCACGCCGCGGGAAGGGAACAACACGTCGTGAATTCGGGGGGAAGGGCGTCCTCGCTAGTCCGTTCGTCGGCCGGGACGGGTGCGTGTCCGGCGCAAGTGAAGCCGCAGCGATGAAGCACATGAGTCTTTGATTTCCTTCGCGATCCAAATCGGCCCGACAAGAAAGTAGATCACGCCCTGGAAAAACGCCGGCTTGTTGCCCTCGATTCGATGGCCGGCGAAGAGAAGTATCCAGCCGGCGACGAAAAGGGCGAGGCCGATTCGCCGGTGCGTCAGCGCCAGCAGAACGATTCCCGCCAGAATCACCGGGATGCCAATTCCGTGCAGGAGCTTATTCCACGGGTTCGTGTGTTCGTGATCGTACTGGGACATGTACCGGTTCAAAGAGACCATCGCGTACCCCCGAGCTCACACCGCTTAGCGACTGGGATAGGAAGCGTCATGTTCCCTCGACCGTGACGATGACGATCGCGAGCACGATTCCGACGAACAGTCCGAAACGCATTCGTCTCCTCACAAGGCGTGTAACTATAGATCAAAACGCAGGCGGCGGCATATTGCTTCGAGCGTTACCCTGTGGTTATATGGCTGGCACACGCCTTGTTTCGGGCTTATCCCGGAGGAATTCGTGGAGACAGTCGATCTCAGGCCGCTCAGCCTAGGCGAGCTTTTGGACCGTACGTTCAGTCTCTACCGGAAGCACTTCTGGGTTTTCGTGGGCATCATGGCGATTCCCGCAGCATTTATGGTTCCCGCGAACATTCTGCTTCTTAGCGCCCAGGGATCGTTCCTGACCTTTTCTCCCGGGCGTCCCCCCGTGCTTCCGGCGCCGGGGTACATCGTGGGGGTGATTCTGGGCTATTTCGGATTCATGGTAGTTTTTGGAATCGTGTATTCGATTGCGATCGGAGCTGCCACGTGCGCCGTGGCGGATGCTTATCTGGGGCGGCCGTCGACGGTTCGCGGGTCCTATGCGAGAATTCGCGCGAAATTCTGGAAGCTGATAGGAGTTGTCTTCAACATTGCTCTACGAGTTCTCGGCATCCTTTTGCTCATCCTATCGGTTGCGGGTGGTTTCGCTTTGGCAGTCACGTTTGGCACCGGAGTGCGGAGCAACCCCCTGGTTGTGGCCTTGATGATGCTGCTCTTCGTGTTCGTCTACATCCTCGCGCTCGCTTTTTGCGTGTGGTTTGCGTTGCGCTATGCAATTTCGATTCCTGTTCTCATGATCGAAAACCTGGGAGTGTTGGACACAATCCGCCGAAGCGTTTTTCTGACGCGCGGACGCCGGGGACACATCTTCCTGGGGCTGCTTGTGGCCACGATCATCGCCTATGTGGGGAACTTCCTCTTTCAGGGACCGTTCACGATCGCGGCGATGGTGGACTTGATGCGAGGACAGTGGCCCTTCTGGCTTGCGTCCACTTCGGCTGTGGCGGGCGCAATCGGAGGGGCGATCACCGGGCCGATCGCCCTGATCGTGACCGTTCTGTTGTATTACGACACGAGGATTCGCAAGGAAGCGTTCGACCTGCAGTTCATGATTTCTTCGCTCGACCGGCCCGCGCCCGCTGCGGGAACGGTTTCTCCGGCGTGAGGCAAGCTCTCGATTGGGAACGATTTTGAAGCGCGCGGCCTGGCTAGTTCTCTTACTTACAATGGCGGCGTTTGTTGGGCCCGCGGCTTTTTCTCAATCCAGCACGACGCCATCCGCACGGCCCCTTACCCTGCAGGAATATATTTCGGAGCTCGATCGTTGCTCGACGGTGCTGGATAACCGCCAAAGCGATCCGGCGGCGTTTCGCAATCTGCGTGCGACGCTGCCGGCGCAGTGGACCGTTGCTGATGGCGGGCAAGTCTATGCGGTGAGTACCGAATGGCTGACCGGCGCGCTGGTTGCTGTGCGGATCGACGCGAAGGCGAATAATCCGCTGCTCGTGGAAACGCGACATCGGCTCGCCGCTCTCCGAGGGGCGGCCGAGAGCCTCGAAGAGCAGCCGCACTCTTCCAGCTGGCGACAATCGCGCGCTCAACTGGATCAAATTTTGAGCGCGAAGGAGTTTGCGGGCGGGCGCGGCCCTTCGTGGTTCGATATGCTGAAAGCCCGCGTCTACGCGTGGATCTGGCGGCAGATCGACGGGCTACTCGGGCATTTTCGTCATCGGCGCACCATGGGAAGCGCGATCGCCTGGACGGTGATCGTGCTTGCGGCTCTTTTGCTGACGCTCTGGGCGGTGCGGGCTTCGCTTGGCAGCGGAAAACAGACGGAGATGGATCTCGAGGGCGCGTCGCGACCGGAGGGCGGCTGGCGCGACTGGCTGCGGAACGCGCGAGCCGCGGCCGAGCGCGGCGACTACCGTGCCGCGATTCACGCGGCGTATTGGGCCGGCGTCATGCGGCTCGAAGAGGTTCATCGATTGCCGCAGGATCGTGCACGGACCCCACGCGAGGCGCTGCGGCTGATCCGCCGGGAGAGCGCGGAATACGCGCCGCTCGCGCAGTTGACGCGCCGTTTTGAGCTTGTGTGGTACGGCTATCGCTCGGCCACGGAAACGGATTGGAGCGACGCGATCGAGCAATTGGAGAAACTCGGATGCCTGCCTTCCTCGACGCCGGCGATCGCCGCCTCCTGATCGGCGCCGGAATCGCAATGGTCGTGTTTCTGGCGCTGACGTTTGCGCTGGCGCCGGCGCCCGCGCAGGAGTCGATCGGCTATCCTTCGAGCTATTCATCGGAGTGGGCCGGTGCGAAGGCAGCGTTTCTGCTGCTCAACGAGCTGGGATACCGCGCGGAGCGCTGGGAGCAGCCTCCGGAGGAATTGCCAGCCGATCCGCGGGGCACGGTGCTTATTCTCGCGGAGCCGTCCGAGGAGGCGTCGAGCGGAGAGCGAATGGACATTCGCCGGTTCGTCTCAGACGGCGGACGCGTGCTGGCGCTCGGCGGAGCGGCGGCGAGTTTTGTGCCGGACGCCTCAGCCAACGAAGTGCCGAGCTGGGATCTGCAATCCAAGACCTATTCGGCGTTGGTGCCATCGCCGCTGACGCGCAATGCCCCCGAAATCACCATGGTCGCGCCGGATGAATGGACGGCTCATCGGCCATCGCAATTGGGCGTGTATGGCACGACGGATAAGCCCGTTGTGGTGTCGTATCGTCTCGGGCGCGGCGAAGTGATCTGGTGGGCATCGTCGTCGCCTCTGTCGAACGGCCTGATTCGCGAGAAGAGCAATCTCGCGCTGTTCTTGAACGCGGTGGGACCGACTTCGTCGCGCATTCTGTGGGACGAATACGTTCATGGCGCGCGAGGCTCGCTCGCTTCGTATTTTGCGGAAACGCCGCTGCCGTGGGCGGGCCTGCAGATCGGCATTGTGTTCCTTGCGGCTGTGTTCACATTTTCACGCCGGGCCGGACCGATGCGGGCGCCAGCCGTGGAATCGCGGCTTTCACCGCTCGAGTTTGTGGAGACTCTTGGCGATCTGTATCAGTCGGCGCGTGCTTCGCCGGCCGCCGTTGGCGTCGCGTATCAGCGATTGCGCACGTCGCTCTCGCGAAAACTTGGCACGCCGACGAAGGCCAAGCTGCCGGAACTAGCTCGCGCGGCGTTCAGCCGATTTGGCTGGCCGGAGGCGGTGCTTCTCGATACACTCGCCCGCTCTGAGCGAGCCATGCGGAGCATCGATCTCGACGAAAAAGAGGCGCTGGAGCTGGTCCGACAGCTGCATGACTACTCGGACCGCATCGAATCTACGCAGCACACGAAACGGGAGACGACCTGATGGAAATGAACGCGGCCGCTCTGGCCTCGCATGTGCGAAAGGAATTCGGGAAGATCATCGTGGGGCAGGACGACGCGCTCGACCAACTGCTGCTGGTCGTGGTAAGCCGAGGGCACGCACTGGTCGAAGGCGTCCCGGGACTGGCTAAGACGCTGGCGGTCAAGTCGCTGGCCCATATCTTTCGCCTGCAATTTCAGCGCGTGCAATGCACGCCCGACCTAATTCCGGCGGATATTCTGGGCGGCAATATTTTCGAGCCGTCGTCGGCGACCTTTCGGCTGCATCGCGGCCCGATCTTCACCGACCTGTTGCTTGTGGATGAAATCAACCGCATGCCTCCCCGCACCCAATCGGCGCTGCTCGAAGCGATGGAAGAACAGCAGGTGACGATCGACGGCACGAGCTATCCGCTTTCGCAATCGTTTTCCGTTTTCGCGACGCAGAATCCGATTGAGTTCGAGGGGACGTACCCGCTGCCGGAAGCGCAGCTCGACCGATTTCTGATGAAGATTCGCATCGCGTATCCCGAGGCCTCGCAGGAATCGGAAATTCTGTCGCGATATCAAGGCGGATTTGAGGCAAGGAATCTCGAGCGTGCAGGACTCGAACCTGTTTCGACCGAAGCGCTGCGGGCCGCGCGAGAAGAGGCGGGCCGGGTGCAGGTGGAGCCGAAGCTTTTCGAGTACATCGTCGCCATCGTACGCGCGACACGGAACTCGCCCGCCGTGAGCCTGGGTGCGAGCCCGCGGGCGGCAATCGCGATGATGCTGGCGGCCAAGGCCGCCGCGGCGATGGAAGGCCGTGATTTCCTGATTCCGGATGACGTCAAGAGCATCGCTCCTCCGATCCTGCGGCATCGGATGATCCTCAAGCCGGAAGCGGATCTCGAAGGCATCACGCCGGACCAAGTGGTGGCGGAAGTGGTTGCCGGGATCGCCGTCCCCAAATGAAATGACGGAGAAACGACTCGTCCCGGCGGATGTGGTCGCGCGGGCGCAGAGCGCCGGCCGCATTCCGGTTGCGTTCGGCCGGCGATTCTTTCTGTTTCTCTTCATGGGTCTGGTGTGGATCGCACCCGCGTGGCGCGATCCCCGCTTTCTCTACGCGCTGGCGTTCTGGGATGTGATGGCGGTGGCGCTTTGGGCCTGGGATTTGAGTCGCCTGCCCAAGCCGGCGCAGATCGAGGTGCGACGCATTTGGAGCGAGCCGCTGGGGCTTGCGAAACCGATGCGCGTAGGGCTCGAGGTGCGCAACACATCGAGCACGCCGATTACAGCGAAAGTCAACGACGAGGCGCCAGAGAGTTTTTGCCGCGAACTCCCCAGCATCGAGATTTCGGCGCGTGGGGCGGGTACGGGGAACGGATCGTACGCGATCGAACCTCGGTCGCGTGGCGACGCGCGTTTCGGCGACGTCTGGCTGCGATATTCGAGCCCATTTCTCTTTGCCGAGTGCTGGGCACGCGTGAGCATGGGCCAGACCGTGCGTGTCTATCCCAACATCGAGGAGGCGCAGAAGCTCCGAATCTACCTGATCCGCAGCCGGCAGATCGAACTGGAAAAACGGCTGAAGAGACAGCGCGGCTACGGCCGGGAATTCGAGAGTTTGCGCGAATATCGCGCGGGAGACGAATGGCGGGACATCTGCTGGAGCGCGACGGCGCGGCGCGGCAAGCTGATCACGAAAATCCATCAGGTGGAGCGCAGCCAGACGATTTGGATTGTCCTCGATGCCGGGCGCCTTTTGCGGGCGCGCGTGGATCATCTTACGAAGCTCGACTACACGGTGGACGCGGCGCTGAGCCTGGCGCAGGTGGCGTTCTATTCGGGCGACCGCGTGGCGCTGCTCGCCTACGGGCGCAAGCCGCAGCAGCGCGTGGCGCCGGGGCGCGGGATGTCGCACCTGCGCGCGATGGTGGAAAGCCTTGCGTTGGTGCACACCGAGCCGTTCGAAGCGGACCATCTGCTGGCCGCGGACCTTTTACTTTCGCTCCAGAGCCGGCGTAGCCTGATCGTGTGGCTGACGGACCTGGCGGAAACGGCGGCGACTCCGGAAGTGATCGAGTGCGCTGCGCGGATGGCCACGCGGCATTTGGTGCTTCTGGGAATTATCGGGCAGCCCGAGCTGCATCGCGTGGTCGCAGCCAGTCCGGAGAACAAGAACGAGATGTATCGCTATACGGCGGCGCTTGAAATCGTGCAGCGGCGCGACCTGCTGCTGCGCCGGCTGCGACAGCAAGGAGCGCTGACACTCGAAGTAGACCCGACGAAGTTGTCGACGGCGCTCGTGAACCGGTACCTGGAGGTAAAGGAGCGAAGCCTGCTCTAGAAGGTGTCTCGTCAACGGACGCAGCGAGAAACAAAGCCAGCGGCTAAAGCCGCTATACGACGAGCACCTTTTCGAGGGCCCAAAAGGCCCACGCTTCCACCATGAAGAGCCGGCGGGCCGCCCTTCGACCTTGCTCGGGGTAAAGCGGCGCTACGGAAGCCGACGGCGGCTGAGGACGTAAACAGGGGAAGAGTCTTCTAGCTGAGCGAAACGGATGCGGGCGCGGTTTCGACCCGCTTTGCGACGTGTGGTTGCCGAGGAGCTTTCCTTTTCACGTAGAGAAGAAGCAGGACGAAGAGTCCTCCCGCCAGCGTGTATTTCAGCGGAATCGGCAGATCCGAGGGCGACACAAATCCCTCGATCGTGCCGGCCACGATCAACATCGGAATAATGCCCAGGACGAGACGGATCGCCCGACCTCCCTCGAATGCGATGGAGTCTTTCAGCGGCAGATTGCCGGGGAAGAGTAATCCTTTGGCGAGGAGCAGGCCCGCTCCTCCCGCGATGAATATGGCGGGCAATTCGAGCACTCCGTGCGGCGCAACAAAGCTGTACAACTTGTCGATCATCCCCGCCTGCCAGCAGGCCGCAGTCACAACCCCAAGGAGCAGGCCGTTTAGCGCGAGCATCCACACCGTTCCGATTCCCGCGGTGACGCCGAGCGCGAAGGTGGTGAACGAGACCGTGAGATTGTTCGTCATGATGGCGCTCGATGCGAGCGGCTTCACGGTGATGAGCGAATGCGTCCACATCTGGCGTTTGGCGATGGTGTCCATCATGGCGCTGCCGAGCAGATACTCCTGGAATCGCGGATCGACGATCGCCATCATCATTCCGGCGGCGGCGAGGGCGAAGAAAATCGCGAACGCGGTGAACGTATAGGGCAGCGTTTCGTGGAATATCTCGGGAAACGTGTCGCGATAGAAGCTGATGATTCCGCCGGTGCGGGAGCGCCGGCCCATGTAAATCAGGTTGTGCGCGCGGCCGAGGAGTTGATTCAGATAGTGGGTAAGGTTTCGGCTGGAAGCATCCTCGCGGATCGTGGCGAGGTCCGAAGCCGTTTGACGATATAATAGGGCCAATTCTTGCAATTCACTGTGCGTGAGGGCGCGAACGCCGTTGCGTCCGGAACGAGCGATGAGCTCATCGATGCGCGCCCAATAGGGGCGCCGCTTCTGAAGCCAGCTTGTGGAGATCACCGATGTCCTCTTTCGACAAGCTTACCATCGAAACGCCGGAGCAAACGGCGCTCGAGTTTCCGCTTGCCGGAATCGGCAGCCGCTTTCTGGCACTTGCCGCGGACACGCTGCTGCAGCTCGCGGTCGCGTGGATTCTGGTGATGATCTTCGCGGTCTCCGCGATTTCCTTCAGCTTCATCTCCAAAGGCGCCGGGATCTGGACGTTCGCGATCCTGGTTTTTGCACTGTTCAGCTTGCAATTCGGGTATTTCGCGCTCTTCGAAGCGCTTTGGAACGGGCAAACGCCCGGGAAGCGCTGGACCCACCTTCGCGTGATCAAGGATTCGGGCCGGCCAATCAGCGCCTACGACGCGATTCTGCGCAATCTGCTGCGCATCGTCGACTCGCTGCCAACGATGTACGCGACCGGGCTCATCACAATGCTGATCAGCAGGGAGAACAAGCGCGTGGGTGACTATGCGGCGGGCACGGTGGTGATACACGAGAAGCCGCTGCAGGGAGTGAGTTCGATCTGGCAACAGTCGGCGACGCGGGCGCAGCCTCTCGCTGCCGGACCGCTTCCCCAGATCACGGTCGAAGAATTGCAGCTCGTGGAAGCATTTCTCGACCGCCGTGGCAGCCTCGAACCACACGTGCGCCGGGCGATGGCTCAGCAAATCGCGGACCGGCTGGCCGAGCGATGGGCCGTTCCGGCTGAAGATCGTGCCGATGCGGAGAAGTTCCTCGAGGCCGCCGCCGAGCAGCGACGGCAGACCGCCCGCTTCCGCTAGAACCTTGCGCCACTAACCCTTCCGCGTGCGGCGATTCTCAATCAGATCGGAGGTGCGGCGAAGCGGCTGGTCGGAGTGGAAATATTTTTTGTAAGCGCGAATCCAGTTGCTCGCCATGTCGCGTTGAGCCGTGGCGAGATCCAGCTTCCCGCCGCAGACGAGATTGTGCAGGTGGTCTTCCAACTCATCCTTGACGTGAGCGTTCCACTCGGTCGACGTATACGGCTCGGGCCAGAGGTTTCGGATGTCGTCCGTGCCGCCCAGCGCTGGCGTGATCAGATGATCCACTTCGTAATTTCGGGCCGGGGCACCATCCATGCCGTATTCGTGAAATACCGCCCGCTGCACCGGAAGCGGCGGCCTCATTTCGGCCGGGCCGCCCGCTGAACAAATCTGATTCGCCGTGACGGGCCGCGTTGCTCCCGGCGTGAGGTGTTCGTCGGGCAATACGGGCCCACTACCGTAGGGAACCGCGATGAGGTCGGCCTCGCGCTGTTCAGCCTGCCGGTCGAGCCATCCGAGCCCCAACGCACATAGGAGCAGCGCCGCGGCGCAAACGGGTGCCCACCTTCGGGGTGAAAATGGATTCACCGAGCGCTGCAGCCGGGAAGACGCCGCCGAGGCGGTCGACATGGCCGCCAATCGTCGTTGAAGACTTGCGCGTGAGCTCGCGAACGGCGCCGCCGGTGAATGTTCAGCCGCGCGGTAGATTCGATTGAAATCGGCCGCAGCGCCTTCAATTGCTTCCATTCTTGTGCGGCACGTGGGGCAGTTTGCAACGTGGGCACGCACCTGCTTCGCGCGTTGCACGGACGATTCGCCGTCAAGCGTCAGCAGGAGTTCTTCGTCACTCATGTGATCGTCTGTGTGCCGCATCTCTTTACCCTTCGTCCGCACGCGACAGCCGTTCCAAGGAGCGCGCGAGTGAATTCGACACTGCGCCGAGTGACATCCCGAGCACGTCGGCAATCTCGCGATAGCGGAGCCCCTCGGCGCGCAGGCACAGACACCATCGATCCCGCTCGGGAAGCGCATGGAAGACGAGCAGCAATTGCTGCTGTCGCTGCGTTTCACCAAAACGTTCCTCAGGATTCGCGGCGGGGTCGGCATGCCCCTCCGCCGGAAGGGTATCGGGTGCGATCCTCGCTTGCTGCTTTTGCGTCGAGTTACGTTGTTTCAATGCGAGATGGTGCGCCACGCGAAAAATCCAGCCGCGGAGATTGCTGCGAGGCCTGCCGAGATGCAAATGCCGAAAGAGCGAGAGGAAGACTTCCTGAATGACGTCCTCACCGTCCTGCACGCCGACGCCGAGCGAGATCGCATAACGAAGCAGCCTGCCGCGAAATTCGTCGAAAAGAGAAATCACTTCCTTTTCGATCTCGATGGCCGGCGCACTGGCAGTGCGCGCTATTTCGACAGCGCCCAGAAGCGCCGGGTCGATGATCGAATCTCGCGTCAGGTCGGCCATTCTTCGATCGATCCTACGCCCGGATTCTACAGCCTCGCGCGGCGGGATTGTCCACACCGTTTTAAAGAGAACGAAAAAACGCCGTCCTGGATGGAAATAAAGAGTGAACAAAAGGAGTCTCCGAGGAATACTCAACATGAGAGGCGCCGGGAGGCGTCAAAGCTCGCTGCCGAATTACAGGGGCCCATTCAAAGTGAAAAAATGCCTGGTGCTGTTCTTCCTCGGTGCGACGGTACTTTTTGCGCAGGCGAACGACGGAGAACTCCGCCTGAAGGTCACCGACCCATCGGGTCTCGGCGTGAAAACCACAGTGGATATACAAAGCGAAGCGAATCAGTATCACAACACGCTCGCGACGGACGATCAAGGCACGGCGGTCGCCAAGAACCTGCCTTACGGCGTGTATCGAATCACAATTCGCCAGGCGGGTTTTGCCGAAGTGTCGCGGACGGTTGAGGTGCGGTCGGCGGTTCCGACGGAATACACGATCGAGCTCGTGTTGTCTCCGATCAACGCGTCCGTCACGGTCACCGAAGCAAATACGCTGATCAATCCCGATCAAGCGGGGTCGGTCAGCCAAATCGGCTCGCACACGATTGAAGACCGGTTCACGTCGCTCCCTGGGCGGTCGTTGCAGGATCTCGTGAATTCGCAGCCGGGGTGGCTCTATGAGGGCAATGCCGTGCTGCACCCGCGCGGCTCGGAGTACCAAACGCAGTTCGTGATCGACGGCATTCCGCTGACGGACAATCGCTCGCCGAGCTTTGGCCCCGAGATCGAAGCGGACGACGTGCAATCGATGACGATCTATACCGCGGGCATTCCCGCCGAATACGGCCGAAAAATGGGGGGCGTCATCGAGGTCAACACGATCCCCGATACGCAGCCAGGATTCCACGGGCAGTTTGTGCTGTCCGGGGGCAGCTTCGACACTGCCGGGGCGTTCGGGCAGGCGCAGTACGCGTGGGGCAAGAACAGCGTGGGTTTTAGCGCCAATGGAAGCATGAGCGACCATTATCTGAATCCCGTGGTTCCGGAAAACTTTACAAACACCGGTACGACGGGCGACTTCTCGATGGATTTCGAGCGCGATCTGACATCGCAGGATCACCTCGACCTGATCGTCCGGCACGAACTCGCGCGCTACGAGATCCCAAACGAGTTTGTCCAACAAGCAGCCGGGCAGCGGCAAGACGCAGACAATTTCGAGACGATGGGAATCGCTTCCTACCAGCACGTTTTTTCGGCAAACGCCGTCGCGGACGTCCGGGCGATGGTCCGCGAGAACTCGAATGATTTCAATTCGAACACACATTCGACGCCGGTGGAGGTGTTCCAGCACAACTGGTTTCGCGAGGGATATTTCAAGGGCACGGTTACCATCGACCACGGACACCACGAATGGAAGTTCGGCGCAGAGTCGGACAACACGTTCCTGAACGAGAATTTCAGATACACGATCACCGATCCGACGCAATACGATCCCAGCACGCCCCTTACTTTTTCTTTCCTGGCGAACCGGCCCGACCTCGAGCAGTCCGCATTCGTGCAGGACTTGATGCGGCTCGGGAATTGGACGATCAGCGCGGGGCTTCGGTGGGATCACTATCAGCTTTTGTTGAACCGGCAAGCGGTGAGCCCGCGCTTTTCGATTTCGCGCTATTTTCCATCCGCTGATCTCGTGGTGCATTTTTCCTACGACCGAGTGTTTCAGACGCCGTCATTCGAAGACATTCTTCTCTCGAGTTCGACGGCGGCCGTGCACCTCGATACGATCTCGCTGCAATTACCTGTCCAGCCCTCGGAGGGGAACTACTACGAAGTGGGGCTGACCAAGGCGTTCCTCAAGAAATTCAAGCTGGACGTCAACTATTACCGCCGGTATTTCGACAACTATGCGGACGACGATCAGATACAGAACACGACGATCAGCTTTCCGATCGCGTTCCGCAAAGCGATCATCTACGGGAGCGAGGCGAAGATTGATTTGCCGGCCTGGAAGCGATTTTCCGGCTTCTTGAGCTATTCGTATACGGTCGGCAACGCATGGTTTCCTGTCACCGGCGGCCTTTTTCTGGGCGATAACGCGGTGATACCGACGACCGGCCATTTTCCGGATTCGCAGGATCAGCGCAACACCGTTCGCGGGCGGGTTCGCTATCAAGTCGCGCCTCGTTTGTGGATCGCCGGCGGCATCGAATATGACACCGGCCTTCCGTTTGACTTCGATGGCACCGATGCACAGGCGCTCGCCGAATACGGCCAACAGGTCGTGAGCCGCATTAACTTCAACCGCGGACGCATTGATCCTTCGTTTCAGGTCGATGCCTCGGCGGGTGCCGACATTTACAAAAGCGATCGCGTGAAAGTGCAGTTGCAGGCAGACGGCGAGAACCTCACCAACGTCCTGGACGTGATTGATTTTGGCGGCTTGTTCTCGGGCAACGCCATCGGCCCGTCGCGCAGCTTTGCCCTGCGCCTGACCACAAACTTCTAAACGGCGGGTCCCCTTGCTTGGGCGCGCCTTCCAGGCCCACGCCTCTTCCGTATGATTTCGACCAGTTCCTGCGCGGCTGCGGTCAGTGGCCGGTCGCGCCGGTAAACCAGATACAGCCTTCTGACCACTTGCATCTGCCGGATGCGGAGCGCGCGCAAGCCGCCTCGCGCCACTTCGCTCTCGACGCACATGCGCGGGACGATGGCGACTCCCTTTTTCATTTCCACGAGCATCTTGATGCTCTCGAGAGTAGGCATTTCGATATCCATTTGCAGCGGCACGCGGTGGCGCGCAAACATCTGGATCACGCGCCGGCGATAGGGCGATTCCACGATGTGCGCGACGAATGTTTCCTGTGCGAGATCGTTGATATCGACGTCCTCGCGCTTCGCCAGGCGGTGTCCGGGCCACACAATGAGGACGAGCGAATCGCGATGGAATTCGACGGCCGCGAGATCGCGGTCTTCCGGCAGGTACGAAATCACGCCGATATCGAGATGATGATTCAGCACCTCGCGCGGCACGTCGCGCGAAAACACGCGATGCACTTTGATGTGAATGCCGGGATGCAGCCGGCGATATCGGTCGAGCGCGGGAAGAAGCGCGTGGATCGAGCTTTCGTTGACGCCGAGGGCGAGCTGTCCGCGTTCGAGGCCCCGGAGATCGTTCATCCCCTTGCGGATTTCCTCGCGCAGATTGAGCATGCGGTCGGCATATTCGAGCAGCAGGGCGCCGGCATCGGTGAGCATGCGCGCGCCCGAGCCGCGCACGAACAAGGGCTGCCCGACCCACTCTTCGAGCTTGCGGATCGAGATGCTGACGGCGGGCTGCGTGCGGTAAAGCTTTTCGGCGGCGCGGGAAAAGCTATGTTCGCGCACGACGGTTTGAAAAACCTGCAGGGATGCGAGATCCAAAGTGACTCCTCTCTCGCCGGAATTATACATAAGAAAAATTTATTAAGCGTGCAATAATTATAAATTGGACTCCTTGACTCTACGGCGGTTCACTGGGAATCGTAGAAAGAAGGACTCGCGATGGATACGGTGCAGATTTTCGATACGACCCTGCGCGATGGCGAACAGTCGCCGGGGTTTTCGATGAACCGCGAGGAAAAGCTGCGGCTCGCGCGCCAGATCGAAGAGCTGGGCGTGGATATCCTCGAGGCGGGTTTCCCGATCGCTTCTCCGGGCGACCTCGAAGCGACGCGCGCCGTCGCCGCGGAACTCAAGCAGTGCAAGGTAGCGGCGCTCGCGCGCGCGCGCCAGGACGACGTAGATATGGCGCTGCGAGGTCTCGAGCCTGCCGCAAAGCCCCGCCTTCATCTTTTCCTTGCCACTTCCGATCTGCACCTGAAACACAAGCTTCGCAGCACGCGCGAACAGGCGCTCGATCAAATTACCAAAATGATTCGCTTTGCCCGGCAGCACTGCCCGGAAATCGAATTTTCGGCCGAGGACGCCAGCCGCACCGAGATGGATTACCTGTGCCAGGTTGTTGTTGCGGCCGTCGAATGCGGCGCCACGATTATCAACTTGCCGGATACGGTGGGCTACTCGACGCCCGACGAATACGCGGAGATGTTCCGCAAGGTTCGAGCGCGGCTTGGAGCGCATCCGGACGTGATTTTGAGCGCGCACTGCCACGACGATCTTGGCTTGGCCCTGGCCAATTCGCTCGCTGCCATCGAGGTTGGCGTGCGGCAGGTTGAATGCACGATCAACGGGATCGGCGAGCGCGCGGGAAACGCTTCGCTCGAGGAATTGGCCGTAGCGCTGCACGTGCGGCAGAACCACTATCAGGTCGAAACCAATCTCAAACTCGAAGAGCTTTACCCCACCAGCCGCATGCTCACCGCGATCACAGGAGTTTCCGTCCCGCCGAACAAAGCCGTGGTGGGCGCGAATGCCTTCGCGCATGAGGCGGGCATCCATCAGGACGGCATCCTGAAAAATCCGCTGACATACGAAATCATCGTGCCGGAAAAGGTGGGCGTGCCGGCGCGGAAACTCGTGCTCGGGAAACACTCCGGACGGAACGCGTTTCGTGCGCGATTTGCGGAATTGGGCTACGAGACGTCGGATGCCGAACTTGTGGAGTGTTATACCCTGGCCATCGCCCGCGCGGACGCCGAGAAAGAAATCAGCGATCGCGATCTGATCACGATCATTCACCAGGTACGGCGGGGCCGCACGCCCGCGCCGGCCACCGCCACGCGGTAGGATCCGGAAGCTCGAGAACCCATCTCTGCGATGACCACGCTACGAAAGAAAATTGCGCTGCTGCCGGGCGACGGCATCGGGCCCGAAGTGACCAATGCGGCCGTTCGGATTCTCGAGGATTGCGCCAGAGCGTTCGGCCATCACTTGGAGTTTCGCGAACTCCCGTTTGGCGGGAATGCGATCGACCTCTACGGCGCGCCTCTCCCGGACGCAACCCTGGCCGAATGCCGCGCGTCCGATGCGATCCTTCTCGGCGCCATCGGCGGGCCCAAGTGGGAAGGCTTGCCGTTTGGCACCCGCCCCGAAGCCGGTTTGCTCGGGATCCGCAAAGAGCTCGGTCTCTATATCAATCTGCGGCCGATTCGGCTGCGGCCCGCGCTTCGAGGCATTTCCCCGCTACGTCCGGAGCGTCTCGGCGACTGCGATTTCGAAATCGTGCGGGAGTTGGCCGGCGACATCTACTTTGGGGAACACAAGATCACCGGTGAAAAAGCGAGCGACCTTGCCGAGTACTCAGTTTCCGAGATTGAGCGCGTAGCACGCTACGCCTTCGAGCGCGCCGCGGCCCGCAGCAACCATTTGACGAGCGTGGATAAAGCCAACGTACTCGCAAGCTCGACGCTCTGGCGCGATACCGTCTCGGCTATGGCGCGGGAATACCCGGGCGTGAAGGTCGATCACCTTTACGTCGACAACGCCGCGATGCAGATTCTTCTGCGGCCGACGCAGTTTGACGTGATTCTCACCGGCAACATGTTTGGCGACATCCTGAGCGATGAGGCCGCGGCGCTCGCCGGGTCGATCGGCCTGATTCCTTCGTTGAGCCGGGGACGACCCGATCAGCCCGCGCTGTACGAACCGATTCACGGCTCGGCTCCCACACTTGCAGGAAAAGATGTGGCCTGCCCGCTCGGCGCAATTTTCTCGGCCACGCTCATGCTGCGCGAATCGTTTGGCCTCGACGCTGAGTCGGAATGGATCGAGGCTGCCGTGGATCGCGTGCTCGAACAAGGGTATCGCACGGCGGATATCGCCGAGCCCGGCGGACGCGTCGTGCCCGGCTCGGAATTCACCGCCAAATTGCGCGGCGAATTGCACGAGGCGCCGGCCCGCCAAGCGCGCGGCGGCGCGTAGTCGAACCAAGGAACTCCTTCAGGACTGCTTCGGTATTCTGAGGACCAGAGTGCTTGCGAGAAGATCGTGCGCCGCCTGTTTTTTCGGCGTGAACGCTGCAAAGAAAAAACCAACCGTAAGAATGACACCGAATACCAGCTTTCCCAGGTAGCGGCCCGACGCGCGCGTGAAGCTAATCCGGTGGCCCTTGAGATCCGTAACCACGAGGCGAAAGAGTCTTTTGCCGGGCGTCGCCTGCCACGAGGAACTTTCGAACGACGCGAAGTAGATCCAGCTCATCATGAAAATCAGAAGGCGGATGGCAGTGGTTTGGCGGTTGATGGTGGCGAACCAGTCCCAAGAGACATCCATGGGGATTGCACCACGCTCCACCAGCGGCACGAAAATCACAAGCAGCGCTACGAGCGCGATCAGTAGCGAATCAAGGACGTAGGGAACAGCACGGAGCCAGAATCCGGCGTATGCGTAGAGGGCCGAGCGACGAACGGCGGGAGCGGCCGTTGCCGCGGTCCCCGTTTCAGAATCAGGAGAAGGGTCATCGACTGGCTCTCCGCAGGAAGCGCATACCCGCGTCCCATCAGTTAGCGCTTGCCCGCATCTGCGACACGTCAATTGCTTTTCCTTCGGGGCCGATTTCGGCTTTCGCTACACATTTCGAACAACAAGGCAGCTAGCGATCATATCGTGGAGCGCCTGTTTCTTCTCCGTGACGCCAGCCATGATGCAGTCTATCAGGAAGTAAAGCCCGCCTATGGACGGAACAAAACTTATCCCGCGGCCTGCAAAAAACCTCCCGCTGGCGCGGCCGAAGGTCGGCCGGCTACCAGCCAGGTCCGTGACACATAGCCCGAGCGCTTTCTTGCCGAGCGTGGCCTGCCAGGAGGAACTCTCCATCAGACCCCAGTATAACCAAGAGGCCACCAGGTAGATCACCAGCAGGAACAGTATCCGCGGCAGAATCGTCGTGATGACGGCCATCGGATCCTGTGTGTGCGTGAGGAATGGGATGGCGCTGGCTATCAGCAAGAATGCGATAAAGGCGAGCGGAATGCCAAGAATGAACCCGTCTATAATCGCAGCCACGAAGCGCAGCCAAAAGCCGGCGAAGACAGTGGCTCCAGCTGCGGACACCCCACCCACCGCAGCCGCCTGGGAGACGGCAGGAACCGCCGAAGGGGATTGCCCGACGCTGTAGCCGACCATTGGACGGCCGCAGGAGCCGCAGAACGCGGTGCCGTCCGCCACCGTCGCTCCACATGAGGCGCAGATCATGATGCCCTCCTTCGCAAGACTGATTATCCCGAACGCTCGCGCTGCAGCTCTGCCTGGAAACGGGCTTCGGCGCGCGCAACGTACGCCTGATATCCGGCTGGATCAACGAACGGATTTTGGGCCGGGTTTTTCGACATGGCTTCGCGTTTTTGGACGAGCGAGTAAAACTGCCCGTGCGCACCGAGGAACACGTCGCAGGGAAGCGACTTTAGAACACGAAAGGTTTTCTCGTAATCCGCCTCGATGCCGGGATACGTTGCAGGCTCGCCGGGACGGCCGATCAATTTGTAGTTCGGAAGAACACTGGCACTGCCCACGAACACCACGTGATAAGGCTTTCCGTTGTCCTGAGTGACCATTGTCCACGTGGTGCAGCCGCGCGTGTGGCCCGGCGTGAGATGCGCGGTCATGGTGACGCCGCCGAGTTCGACCGTATCGCCATCATGGATGATGCGGTCCGGCGTGACCGCGGGAAACGAGGCGCCGCTTTCAAGCGTGGGGACTTCCTCCGCCATCGCGACGAGTTGAGCGCCGGTCAATCGCTTCAGCTCGGCAAGGCCTCCGGCATGATCCGCGTGCTCGTGGCTATTCAGCAGAATCTTCACATCAGCCGGCTTGAACCCGAGCGTTTGAATGTTCGCTTCGATTTGCCGGGCAGTTTCGATGAAGCCGCCGTCGAGAAGGATGTCTCCGGCCGGCGTGACGATCAAGTACGACGCGATGTCCGACGCTCCAACGTAGTAGATATTGCCGATGATGTGAAACGGCGGGACGGGCTGATTCATGGCCCGCGATTCCGCGTTGGTCTGGGCATGGGCTCTAACGGGGACGATCAGCGCGATTGCGAGCGCGAACAATCGTAGCGAGCCGAAGGGAGATCGCTGATTCGAGATCATTTATTCGCCGTTCCGGGAAATAGCACTTCTGCGAGCAAGCTATCAGAACGCTGATTTACCCGCAAGGTGGTTGACGGCGGAGATGGCGGCGGGAGCAAGGGTACGGCTCGAAAGGAGGCGACATCACGGGAGCGAATCGACCGTGTTGCCGATCACGACGGACCATGGCCGAACCTCCCAGCGCTTAACCAGGCCGTTTACGACGTAGGGATCAGCGCGCGCGAACGTTTCAACGACCGATGGATCGTCGGTGCGGAAGACGAGCAGGGCTTTGTCGGCCGGCTCCGCGAACGCGCCTGCGAGGAGGAGTTCTCCGCGATCGTAGGCTTGGCGTGCATGGCGCAGGTGATCGTCGCGATAGACGCCGCGGCGCGGCAAGTAATCGTCAACGACTTCGTAGACCAAGGCGAAATATCCCATGGTTGATTCCTTAGCGGATGCAAGCCATGTCTTCTTGTACCGCAAATGCCGTATTGATTTCGAGCGCTATTTCCCCCACACCTGCATGGACGGATGTGATGGGCGGCACAGACTTTTCGCGCGATTTGCATACGCTCGAGACAAGGAGGGCAAGCGATGATCAAGAAAGTTGCGGGTGGATATAAGGTCTTATCAGAGAAGGGCAAGAACCTGGGCGGACCCTACAAGACCAAGGCAGCAGCCGAAAAGAGGCTTCGCCAGGTCGAGTTCTTTAAGCACAAGAAGGGCTGAGCGAGGCGGTTATTCGCTGGATTGGATCTGGACAAGGTCCTCCTCGGATTCGACGGGGACGTTATCCCGGTTCCAACGGGGAGGCTCGATTTCACGCGCTCGGAGGCGGTTTGACAGACGCCCGATTCGCACGGAGTTCTGGATGAAGTGACCGACCTTCAGCGGGCCCGCCATGCGAACGCCTCGAATCCAGTGCAAGCCAGTACTGGCCGCGCAACCGCACTGCGAGCAGTCGGGGTTGCCGCCAAAAACACACGGCTCGACCCGGGTTTCGAGATCGGCGGAATAGTTTGCCGACATCTTTGAGAAAACGCAGTCGGCGGGATTTTTCGGCGGGCGAACGAGCGCATCGGCCATGCCCTTGTTGAAGAGAAGTTTGGGATATCGCGCGGCGAGAGGAGGTAACTTTTCGGCCAGCGCGGTGCGGTCCTTCGGGGCGAGCATTTCGGGGGTTTGCTCGTCGATCTGCGGCGTGTAGACGCTCACCCAAATGCGATTTACCTCAGGCCGGGCATTCCAGAACGAAACGTACTCTTCGAGGTAACTGGCGCGTTCGAACATCGGGCGCGTGACTGTCCAATGGATGTTGACCTCGCGGCCTTCCATGTTCTTTAGGACGCGCTCGTAAGTTGCCGGCTTGCGGCGGATGTCATGGTGCTCCGGCAAGCCGTCTACGGAAATCGCGACGCGCACTCGTGGGAGTTTCATCCATTCCATCGGCACCGGGATTACGCCGCTTGTCACGACGAGCGCAAACACGTTCATCTTGCTGAGTTCCGGGAGAATCCGGCTCAGTTCCCGATGGCGCACCAGAGGCTCGCCGCCGACGAGCGAGACATGAAGAGGCTTGTGCTTGCGCACGAGATCCAGCACGCCTCGAACAAGAGCTTCACCGCGGAAATCGCTGAGCCGCTCGAGCGTGACGCCCCCTCCCAGGTGTGCGTCTCCATAGGCGTAACATCCCGGGCAGCTGAGCGGGCACTCCCGAGTGATCTCGATCGAAAGCATCGGGACGTTGCCGGTGAGGATCCTGCCCCAAGCGGCGAGGATCTCCCGCGGCGTGATACTGGGATTGGCTGCCGATCGGTCCACGGTCATGTGCATGGCATCTATAGGATGCGCTTTTTCGTGGAGACATCGCAACCAAGTTTCGGAGTGGTAAACGGTCTGCAAGGGAGGGCCGGCGCCGTAACTAATCGAGCGTCTTCAGGACTTCAGGCGTGAACGGGCGCAATTCGCTGAGGTGACCGTCGCGAACCTTTGCCGCCCAAGTCGAATCTGCCAGAAGCGCCCGACCCACGGCCACGAGATCGAAATCGCCGCGGGTGAACATTTCGAGCAGGCGGCCCATGTGGGCGGCTCGCCCCGCGGCTCCGTCGGACTGCGAATTCGGGTCCACCGCGCCGCGAAACGAATCGACGAAGTCGACACCAAGCGATACCGAACCAACCGTGATCGTGGGCATCCCGGTTATCTTTTTCGTCCAACCCGCGAGATTCAGGTCGCTGCCCTCGAACGCAGGCTCCCAAAACCGGCGCGTGGAGCAGTGGAAAGCGTCAAGTCCGGCCGCCGCCAGAGGTTCGAGGAAGCGAGCCAATTCCTGAGGTGTCGTGGCGAGACGCGCTGCGTAGTCCTGCAGCTTCCATTGCGAAAAGCGTAGGAGGATTGGGAAGCCGGGTCCCGTGTGGCGGCGGCATTCGCGGATGATCTCGACGGCAAAGCGGGTACGCGCGAGAAGATCGCCGCCGTATCGGTCCGTGCGGCGGTTCGTGCCGTCCCAGAAAAACTGGTCGATCAGATAGCCGTGCGCGCCATGGATTTCGATGCCGTCGAAGCCGACGCGCTGCGCCGACTCTGCGCCCTGCGCGTACGCGTCAATCATTGCGTCGATATCGGCTTGGGTCATGGGCTCGCCGATTTTCATATCGGGCTTGAGCAGGCCGGAGGGGCTGATGGGCGAGGCGGGAAGCTTGGGAGGGCCGCCGGGGCCCTGCACGGCGCCGACGTGCCAAATCTGCGAAAAGATTTTGCCGCCGGCCTCATGCACGCCGGCGACGACCTTCGTCCATCCCGCGAGAGCCTCGGAACCGCAAATCTGCGGAACGTTGGGCATGTTCTTGGCCTGGGGATGATTCGGGGCCGTGCCCTCGGTGAGGATCAGACCGACACGGCCTTCGGCGCGCCGTCGATAATAGGCAGCCACATCGTCTCCGGGCACACCGTTGGGCGAATGATTGCGCGTCATCGGCGCCATCACAATGCGATTGGCGAGCGAGACTCCGTTTAATGCGAAGGGACGGAAAAGTTCAGCTGTCGACAGGGGCAAGGGCTCGGTGAGCGTCATCGCCGTGTGGTGGCGGCTCGTATTGTACCGCGCCGATCGACGCAAAGATATTTCCAACCGAGATGCGAATGAGGGAAACTCAGGGCCATGCCGCGACAATCGCTGCTCGAATACTTTCGCCCGGACTCCCGGCCGAGCAGTGAGATTGCCGTGGTTTGGCGGCGCGGCTATCGGACGATCCGATGGTCGTACGGCGAGCTGCTTGGGATTGCGACGGGCTTTGCGGAGATCCTGCACTCGCACGGAATAGCGAAGGGCGACCGCGTTCTGATCTGGGGGGAAAACTCGGGCGAGTGGATCGCGGCGTTTCTGGGCTGCATGTTTCAGGGAGCCATCGCGGTGCCGATGGACGCGATTGCGGAAAAAGGATTCGCGCAGCGGGTCGCTCAGCAGGCCGGCGTGAGGCTTGCGATTGTGGGACGGGGCTTGTCTTCGCCCCTGAAGGCTTCGAATACGGTGTCGCTTGAAGACTTGGGCGATATTGCGGGCAGGGGACCGGTCCGCGATTTTTCGCCTACGGCCGCGAGTTCGACTGACCCGATTGAAATTGTGTTCACCTCCGGTACCACGGCGGAGCCGCGTGGCGTGGTTCTCACGCACCGGAACCTGCTGGCGAACCTGGCGCCGATCGAAAAGGAAATCGCCAAATACCGGCGCTACGAGAGGTTCGTTCATCCGCTGCGATTCCTCGATCTCCTGCCGCTCAGCCACGTGTTCGGGCAGCTGCTCGGAATCTTTCTGCCGCAGATTCTGGGCGGGACGTCGGTGTTTCTCGATACGCTGAACCCCGCCGAGGTAGGGCGTGCGATTCGAGACGAGCGCGTTTCGCTGCTGGTCACCGTACCGCGACTGATCGAATCGCTGCGCGATCAGATCGAGCGAGACCTCGCTGCGCGCGGGCGGACCGAAAAATTCCAGCGCGATTACAAGGCGGCGGAGCACGAGCACTTCCTGAAACGTTGGTGGCGCTTCCGAGCGATTCGTAGGCAGTTCGGCTGGAAATTCTGGGCGGTGATTTCGGGCGGGGCGGCGCTTCCCGCAGCGGCGGAGGAGTTCTGGACGCGCCTCGGCTATGCCGTAATTCAGGGCTACGGCCTGACGGAAACAACGTCTCTCGTGAGCTTGAACCATCCGTTCCGTCTCGGGCATGGCTCGATCGGCAAGGTGCTGCCGGGGCTTGAAATGAAGCTTTCGGACGAGGGCGAAATTCTGGTGCGCGGCGAAAACGTGGCGTCCGGCTATTGGAAAGATGCAGGGATCGCGCCGGTGCTGGATGCCGACGGATGGTTTCACACGGGCGATCTCGGCGAACAGGGTGAAAACGGAAACCTATATTTCAAGGGCCGGCGGAAGAACGTGATCGTTACGCCGGAGGGCCTGAACGTGTATCCGGAAGACCTGGAGGCCGAGCTGCGGAAGGAGCCGGGCGTGCGGGATTGCGTTGTGGTGGGATTGGCGCGCGACGGCAATGCCGAGCCGTGCGCGGTGCTGCTTCTGCGCGATTCTTCGGCGGCCGCGGACACTGCTGAGGAGGCTGCGGGGGGAATTGTGCGGCGTGCGAACGAACGGCTCGCGCCGTTTCAGCAGATGCGGCGCTGGTTCGTGTGGCCCGACCAGGATTTTCCGCGCACGCCGACGCAGAAGCCGGTTTTGCGACGCATTCTCGAAGTTGTCGAGGCGAAAGCTGGCAACGACGGCGAAGCAGGGCCGGCGACAGCGGGGCCGCTCGCCGAATTGGTGGCGCGCGTTCTGCACGGGCGGGCGGCGGAGGGCGGGGAAGCGCTCAATTTGAGCTCGATTGAACGTGTGGAACTGATGAGCGCGCTCGAGGATCGCTACCAAGTGGATCTGGGCGAAACGGAATACGCGTCGGCTGACACCATGCAAGCGCTCAAGCGATTGGTGGAGCATCCGCCGCCGCGTTCGGCTGACTTTCAGTATCCGCGGTGGCCGCAAAGTTGGCCGGTGCGAATCATTCGTGCGGTGGTATACAACCTACTGGCGCGCCCCGCGATGCTGATTCTTGGATGGCCGCGGATCCGGGGGCGCGAAAATCTCCGCGACACGAAGGGCCCGGTGTTGGTCGTGGCAAACCACGTAACGTTTTTCGATCCGGCGTACATACTGGAGGGATTGCCCGCGCGGTTTCGGCGGCGCCTTGCGGTGGCGATGGACGGCGAGCTGCTGGAATCGATGCGGACGCCAAGGCCGGGCACGGGATTTTTCATGGGGCTCGTCGGGCGCGCGACATATTTCCTGGTGGTTTCGATTTACAACGTTTTTCCCTTGCCGCGCCATGCGGGATTCCGGAAGAGCTTCGCCTTCGCCGGGGAACTGATCGACCGAGGATGGAATGTGCTTGTTTTTCCCGAGGGCGAGCGAACGCGAACGACGGGCATGAATCCGTTTCGCGCTGGAATCGGCTTGCTCGCGACGCGACTGGAGGTGCCCGTCGTGCCGATGCGCTTCGACGGGGTGGCCGAGGCCAGAGAAGCGGGGAAGCATGTTGTGGGCCCCGGCCAAATCAAGGTTTGGATCGGCGCACCGGTGCGATATACGGAAGCGCAAGGCGCTGAAGAGATCGCGCGCGATTTGGAGCGCCGCGTCGTCGGGCTAGGAGCTGATCCCGGGCCGTAGACGCTGGATGCGGGATCGCCAGGCGCACTCGCGCGCGGTAAAGGGTCACCAAGCGGGCGTTCCGCGATACAATCAGCCTGTGGAGGGTTGGGATGATTCATCGCTACGTTTTCCATAACGATCGCGTGCAGCCCATCGATCAGGTGCGTCTCTCGCCCGGCCAATCGGGACTGATGAGCGGCTGGGGGCTGTTTACGACGGTTCGCGTGGTGGACGGAATTCCGTTTGCTTTCGAGCGGCACTGGAACCGGCTCGCGCGCGACGCCCAACGAATCCACTGTCCGCTCCCGTTCGAAGCGGAGCGCGTCCTCGGCCAGATGGGAGAAGTCCTCAGCGCCAATCAGGTGCGGGAGGGCTGCGCCCGCATCTACGTGATCTACAATCAGACCGGATTTTGGCGCAGCGGCGAAAACTTTCCGGCTGCTGACCTTGTAATGTACTCGTCCGATCTGCCGCCGCACCGCGACGTGGTCCGCCTGGCCTTGCGCGAGCATGGACGCCATGCGGGCTCGCCGCTCGCGGGCGTGAAGGTGACCTCGTGGCTCAACAACGTGTGGAATCTCTACGAAGCGCAGCAGGCAGGGTGCGATGAAGTCGTGCTGCTGAATGAACGCGGCGAAGTGGCGGAATGCACGGCCGCGAACATTTTTTGCGTGGGGAGCGGGCGCGTGCTGACGCCTCCACTTTCGTCAGGATGTCTTGAGGGTGTCACGCGCGGATTCGTTTTGGAGTTGGGGCCGCGCGCTGGAATTCCGGTGGAAGAGCGCATGCTATTCCCCGAGGATCTCTATTCCGCCGATGAAGTATTTATTTCATCGACGAATCGCAATGTGGTCGCCGTGAGTGAAGTCGACGGCCACAAGATTGCGGCCGCGTCCAACCCGGTTGTGCCGAGGCTCGAGAAAGCCTTTGAAACGTACATTCGGGAGTATGTGGAAACGCGCACGGCTGCTCCTGCAAGGCGCTGACAGAACCCGAAGACCTGCAAAGCGCCTTATCGCTTCTAATGAATGAGAAAGCCGGCGGCCCCGACGACCACGCCACAGAGTCCGACGGCCGTTCCGAGAATCCAAAAAGCCCGTTTCCGGGTCAGCAGCGTGATCGAACAGATCACGAGCGCGGCTTCGAGCATCACCTCACCCAGATCGAAACGATCCGCGCGCCCCCGCTCGACTTTCACTTCGGCTTCCGCCTGAGTGGCTTCGGCTTCGATATCCTTTTGTTCCGTGGCGTAACGCTCGATTTCCTTCTGATACTTGGATTTCAGTTTTTCGGCCTGATCGGGGTTTTGCGGGGCGAAAACGGAGATCTGGTCGAGAAAGAGCTCGTTGGTGTGCCGGCGAATGTCCTTGGCTTGATAATATGCCCACTGGTCCGTTGCTTTCGTCTGAAGCAAAAGCTCTTCGGTGTGCGCGCGATGGCCGAGCAGTGAGACAGCGGCGACAAGAACCGCCAGAATTGCCATCGTCACCGTCACGGGTGCCAGGCTGGAATGGTGTGCACCCTCTTCGGCCTGTTCCTGCAGTTCCTGCCATTCGTCTGGCATATCGTCTCCCGCGCGGCTTGCGATTTGTGCGCGGAAGAGGATACCAGAGTCAGCTGCCTCCAACTAGCAAGCGACTACCGCTCGATGGAATCCTTCCGGTACAATCTTGCGGTAAGGCGTTTCCGCTGCGTGAAGGGAGGGTGAGTCTCATGTCCAAGCTTGCCGCCAAGGATTGCGTTCCGTGCCGTGGAGGGGTTCCGCCGCTCGCCGGGAAGGAACTCGATGCGCTCGCGCAGCAGGTACCGAACTGGAAGGTTGTGAATGGGCACCACATCACCCGCGCGTTCGCATTTCCCGATTTCAAGCAGGCGCTCGCTTTTGTGAACAGGGTCGGATACCTCGCCGAATCGCAGGGCCACCACCCCGACATTCTGCTTTCCTGGGGCAAGGCCGAAATCACCACGTGGACGCATAAGATCGATGGCCTGACAGAGAGCGACTTCATCCTCGCCGCTAAGATCGATACTTTGTAGAGTGCCCTCCACGCTGAGAACCGCTTTCCGCGACAGCGCGCTCTTCCACTGGTATAAGAACGTTGCCGCGCCCGTCGAATACCAACTCTGGCGCCTCCGGGGATCGCCGGGGCCCAAGATGCCGCATCTGCTGAAGCAGCGCATGATCCAGGAATACGCCCGGGCATACGATCTTCCGGTGCTGGTCGAGACCGGGACAAACTACGCGCATATGATCTACGCGCAGGAAGATCATTTTCGCGAGATCTATTCGATCGAGCTGGACGCACATAAGGCGGAAAGCGCGCGGCAGAAATTCGCGGGGAATCCGAAGATCCATATTCTCGAAGGCGACAGTGGAGTGGTGCTGCCCAAGCTTCTTCCCGCGTTGAAGGATCGGTGCGTTTTTTGGCTCGACGCCCATGATTTCGACATTTCGACGCCGGTCAAGCTCGAGCTCGAGGCTCTGTTCAGGGACCCGGCGCAGGAACACGTGATCTTGATTGATGACGCCAGTTGGTTCGACGGCCGCGGTGGCTACCCGACCCTCGAGGAGTTACAGCAGCGGGTCACTCGCGAATATCCGGGCCGCCGAATAGAAGTGAAGCACAACATCATTCGAATCCACAAACCCCGCGCGGCGCGGGCGAAATAATGCAGCTGCGTGCTCCGGCCGTGTCAGCGGTCGCTCGGAAGCACCGGCAACGCAACGGTATCCACGGTCGCTGGATCGTCGCGAAGCTTGATATAGAGCAAGGTTCCAATCGGGCGCGGCACGTTCAGCGCGCTGTCCACATATCCGGGTGGAACGGGAACCATGTTTTTGAATTGTGGATCCGAAGCGACTGAATCGAGGAGAAACAGATTCGACCCGCTGAGCGTGCACTGCTGGCTTGGGTCGTCCGGGCAGCGCACCTCGTGGAGAGAGGGAGTCCGCACCAGATTTGCGAGCGGCTGCCAATCCCCTTTCTCACCCTCAGCACTGACGGCGCGAAACTGCACGGGACCGAATGCGGAGGGGCCGAAGTTCTTGAGAGGGTCGAGGATTGCAAGGGCGCTTTTGGAGTCTTGCAAGACCAAGTTGCCGTCGGCGACGCTCAACACCACATCGAAGGCGCCATCCGTTGTAGCGACCTCGATCTTTTCGGTGGGCGGGAATTTGTCCGGCACATCCGTCTTCAGGAAAAAGGAAAGCCGGCCATCCTGGGGCAGCTCGTCTTGATTTCCGAGATGGATGCCTGAGGGAGCGGGGCCCGGTTGCACGCTCTTGCTAACCAACGTGACCTTTGGCCGGGGCGGCGCCACGGTCGTCGGCAGCTGCAGAACGCGCCCGTCCTTGAGCGCAACCTGCGCCACCAGTTTCTCGTCGGGTTGCAGCGCGGCGGTCGCGTCGGCACTCGGGGCCACCAGGCTGAGTGTGTCTTCGTGGCTCGCGCGAGACAATTTTGCGGGGGCAAAGTGAATGCCGCTGAGCTCAAAGCCGTTGACCTCGTCCAATCGGGCTCCCGTCAGAATTCCCTCGCGATCCCCCCTATTGAGTGTGAAATGATCCAAACGCGCAGATTCCGAATAGGCGTGCAAGGTGAGCACGTCGGGCTGAGCAAGGCCGAATTGTTTCACGCCCAGCGTTATCGGGCCGTCGCGCTCATCTTTCAACGGAATCTGCAGTTCCAATTCATCGGGGTTCTGCATTTTCCAAGTCGCTTTGAGTTCCTTGCCTTGCGAATCCTGGGCGGAAACCTGCTCGACGCAAGCGGCACAACCGGATTGCACATGGATCGTATCCTCGCGGCCGACGATCAGAGCGCCCGTATCGGAAGGCGGAACCTTCCATTGCGCCGTATGCGCGTCCCGGAGCTGAAAAGTGGGTCCTTCGTATGGGTCGAAACCCCACAACCCGTGAAGTTCTCCCGTTGTCTCTAGATTGATCTTTTGGGGATCGAGTCCGTGTGTGTCGATCGTGAATCCGCCGCGAGAGGCGTCCGCGGTCGCGGGTAGGTTGATAAGTTCGCCTGATTTGGTTTGCAGACGGAGTGCAAAATCGTGCGCGATTGCGGTCGAGAATGCCAATGGCGCACCCTCTACCGGAAGAACCAGCGGAGTTTTCTGCAGACAGAAAATCTGTTTCGGATCGACCGGTCGAAGGCTTGGCAATTGCGCGGGCTCAACGGTCGGAAGTCCCACCACCAGGACCGATTTGGGGTTGTGGAACGACGGCGGAGAATTCAGCCGAAGGTTGAGCTGCTCTTGCTTCGGCAATACCAGCGCCGGAATGTATTGGTATTCGGCGGTGTGGAGGTTATCCAAAACACGCGCCATGTCCACAACTGCGCCCACGTACGCGCTGTAGTATCCGGCTCCCATCGCCGGGGTCGAGCTGATCGCTCCGGCTAGATCAGCGGACGGCCCGGAAACGAGAGCGGCCACTGCGGTTTGGCCATGCCCATCGTCCAGCAAGAGCTGGTCCATGTTTTGCGTCAAGCAGGAGGGCTGTTCGTCGACGGGCTTATCAAAACAAGCCTCGTTTACCTTGATGTGCAGAGTTTGGGCCACGAGCGTGGCGCGCTGGTGGAGCGCTGCCGAATCGGAGCCGGACGCTTGTCGGATTTCGTCCAGGTATTTGTCGATGCGCGTGCGATCCATGCTCGCCTGCTCCAAATCCCGCGAGGCCCTCACAAAAACTCCCGGCCTGCCTCGAACAGCAGACCGCAAAGTGGCGAAGTCTCCGCCTGTTTCCGGAGCCAGAAATAACAGGGCTTGCTCGGCACCACGCGGCACGGTGACAACCGTTCCCTCGTCGCGCGCTTTCTGCGTCCAAGTCTCCAGCCGGATGAACCAGTTTTCTGGCGGGGGATTGGTCGAGCCTTGAAGAAACGCGACGATCAACAGGTAGTGGACCGACTGGTCGTCAGGAAAATCCGGATGAATCCACATCCGGTCGCCCGGCTGCAAATTGGGCACGCTCGAAATCGGTAAGGTTTTGCCGCCTCGCGTGACCGTCATCTCGATGCGAGGCCCGATCAAATCGAAGCTGGCAGGATCGCCGCGGACGACCTGCGTGGCGCTGAGCGCGAGGAGCAAAGTGGAGCCGAGAAGGAAAGCCCTATAAAAGCTCATGTAATTGACGTCATGCGCTTCCATGAAATTTATC
Organism: uncultured Acidobacteriota bacterium; assembly: GCA_963836125.1. GTDB lineage: Bacteria > Acidobacteriota > Terriglobia > Acidiferrales > UBA7541 > Palsa-295. The sequence continues at coordinate 12,962 of CAWIIK010000008.1, read as the reverse complement.
CTGTGATTGTAGTTCACAAACAGTGTGCCTGCAGTCCGATCGTTGTTTTGCGTTCCGCGCATTTCTCAGCATGTCCTGCAGACGATTCTTGGATGCGTGTTGCCCCGAGTTTTGCCGCCAAGGCGGACCGGATGCCGGATCGTTTAGGACGCGTTCAGCGAGAGGAGTACAGGAGTGGCGCCGCGGCCTAACCACCAACCAGAATGATCACGCTTTGCGGATCGGTTTTCGCCATCAAATCGACAAGGAGTTTCCTGAAGCGAATCCTAGTCGGTTACACACAGTAAGAGCGCGCAAAAGGATGAAAGGGCCGGGAGCTGTGGTGGACGCGACCGGGATCGAACCGGTGACCCCCTGCTTGCAAAGCCCGGCAATCGCCTCCAACAGCTCGTTCCGTTTTTCTTTAACTACTAACGTTTCCAACGAATCGGGGAATCTGCTTTCGCTCAAAGCTAACTCGAATCTGTCGAAAACGATACATTCGGGCACAGTTCGTGCAGAGGACCATTTCTAAGAGAACGTGCACAGTGAGTGCGTTGCCGCCGCAAAGCAATTCACTTGTGCCTGGCGCTTCCAGGCAACCGATCTAGCCGGTGCCAGCTAAACACAGCGTCATAAGTAATTGCGCATTGGAGGGAAAGGTGTTCTCCTGGAATCATGAGACTCATTCCGGTGTCAGGAACCCACGTTCACAATTTTTCCGATCCAGTTTGGTTCATCTGTCGCTGCACGAAGCAGGCAGTCGGCGCAATCGTCAAAGGAAAGCGGAACGAGTGGCGCGACTCGTGCTAACGGACCTGCCGTATAGCGTCCCTTCGCCGGCTTATCCACCAATACGACCGGGCGAACGATGACCCACTCCATGTCTATTTTCTGCGTCATCCGCTCGGCGACCGCCTTGTCAGTAACTGCAGCAGTGAATATCCGGCCCGATACGCGGACGACAAAGCGGTTGGGACAGGAGAGCTCGCGTCCATCGCTCAAGCCGATACCACTTTGCAATATGAATCGTCGGACGTTCGCACGTTTGCATTCGGTGAGAATGCTGGCGACACCGACTGACATGAGCGTTCCTGGCGAGAGGTTCTTTTCTGGTCCGATGCAGCTAATGACGGCCTCCACGCCGTCAAGAGCACCTGTCAGGCCCCCTGGGGAAAGGACATCTCCTCGGACGAAGGACAGCCGGTCGGCAGATGACAGTCGCTCCGGATGGCGAGCAACGGCCGTAACGAAGTGTCCTTGTGCAAGTGCATGCTTTACCACTCTGCGTCCCGTCGCACCCGTCGCTCCAACAACCGCTATCTTCATGTCTTCTCTGTGATCACGCTGAGGAAGCCGCCGCTCCGCTAACTGTTCGCCACGCTTCAGTTGTTTCTTTTGCGAAGTCTTCGCAGCGGCGCGGTGGCGACCAAAAACTGCCCAAGACAGGGGTTCACTCCATCCTAAGTGATAGGCCGCGAACCGGCGATGAGGATTTCCACCAGTCTCTTGGCGCTCGGCTTCCAATCAGGGCTGGCCGCCACATTGGCGACGCCAACAAGAGCGTGCAGCAAATCGACCGGGTCGAGGTCTTTGCGAATGTCGCCGCTATCGACGGCACGCTTCACCAGCGCACGAATTGCCTGGTGCATCTTCGCGTAAGAGGCTTCGAACACCTTCTTGGGATCGCCAAGCAGAGTATTCAGGGCGGGCGCTATAAGCTGTTTGGCCGCAATGGCATCCACGAACAACAAGAGCCAAGCGCGTAGAGCTTCAATGGGCGGCATCGTTTGAGCGAACTTCTGTTCCGCCGCGGCCAGATTTTCGAGCTCCGATCTATATACCGACTGTAGGAGTTCTTCCCGCGTCGGAAAATGCCGGTACAACGTCCCGGGGCCCACGCCTGCCTGTTTGGCGATGTCGTCCAAACTGGCGTTTGCGCCATGCTTGGCGAACGCTTCCTTCGCCACCTCCAGAATCCGTTCCCGGTTCCGCTCGGCGTCCGCCCGGGGCTTTCGAGAAGGTTGTGACCGTTTTTTAGGCATGCTCAAAAAATACTTGCAACCGGAGATAGTCTCCGGTCATCTCATTCATTGCGGAGACACCCTCCGTTTTATTCGAGATGTGGCTGCTTGTCAATAGCAATCACCGGGCGAGCCGCCCGAAGGAGAAAGAATATGAATATGGTGGATCTGTTTGGTGCGACTTCGACAACGGACGAGGTTCTGTCCGGCGTGAATCTGCGAGGCAAGCGAATCCTCGTGACCGGCGTTTCGGCGGGTCTGGGCATTGAAACGGCCCGATCGCTGGCCTCGCACGGAGCAGACGTAGTGGGCGCCGCGCGCGATTTGAAGAAGGCAGAAGTGGCGACCGTAGAAGTGCGAAGGGCAGCGACCACGAATGGCGGGAGCTTCGAGCTGGTTGCGCTCGATCTTGCCAGCCTTAACAGCGTGCGTGCTTGTGCGGATGAACTGCTGGCGAAGGGACGGTTCTTCGACGTGATCATCGCCAACGCAGGCGTAATGGCCACTCCCTTTGGCCACACGGCGGATGGTTTTGAGACCCAGTTTGGCACCAATCATCTTGGCCACTTCGTGCTCGTGAACCGGATTGCACCGCTTCTGCGCAAAGGCAGCAGGCTGATTAACCTCTCGTCGGCCGGTCATCGTTTTTCCAATGTCGATTTGGATGATCCCAATTTTGAGCGCACGCCGTACGAACCCTTCCTCGCCTACGGCCGCTCGAAGACCGCGAACATTCTTTTCGCGATCGCATTCGACCGGCGGCACCGCGGACGCGGCGTGCGTGCAGCAGCTGTGCATCCGGGAGTGATTCAAACAGAGCTCGGACGTCATTTGGATCCGGCTCGCATTCAGGCCCTGATCGATCAGATCACGAAAGAACGTGCTGCGGAGGGCAATGAACCGTTCCAATGGAAGACGGCTTCTCAAGGCGCTGCAACCTCGGTGTGGGCTGCGGTCGTCGCTCCGGCAGACGAGATCGGCGGCAAATATTGCGAAAACTGCCATGTGGGTGAACTCGTGGCGGACCCCATGGCGATTAGCGGTGTCAGCGAGGGCGTGCGCGGTTATGCGCTCGATCCAAACATCGCAGAAGCGTTGTGGAAGAAAAGCGAAGAAATGGTCGGAGAGAAGTTCTAACCCGGATTTCTCAGTGCGCCGTGAAAAGGCGCTGATCCACAGCGGGTGAGAGTCCCGCCCGGGAACTTGTTCGTTCCACCCGGTAGCAATCGAAGCAGCAGCGGAGGCAACGAAGCTGCTGAAGCCTTCGGTGCAGAAGGTCGCAAAGGCGACTTGGCAAATCTGTAGGCCGTAATAAGGGGAACGCTGAGCAGGCCTCGAAAAGGGCGATGCAGGGGCCGACCCGCCTGAGATTCGGGGAAGGCCGATGACGATGGGAAGGTAAGAGCGAACAAGTTTTCCATCGGACCTGCCGGGGTAGTGGCGACGGCATGCAGGTAAAGGGGATCAGTCGCAACACGGGAAGTCCCAGCGGTGATTGCAGTAGGGATCAACTGGCAACTCGCGAGAGACGGGCCGGGCCGACTGGGATGGCGGAGAGGCTCGCAGTACCGATGAAGCCGGGTAACTCCGGTGGAGGGAAGGGGCCTCAGTTGAAAGGAAACGCAAGAAGCAACAAAGGACCGAGGGATTGGCGATGAGCCTATCAACTCCACCAAGTGTTCAGAAGTTGCAGACGGCGTTGCACGACAAAGCGAAGGGATCGCCCAATTTTCGCTTCTATGCTCTGTACGACAAGGTGTACCGAGAGGACGTTCTGGCATTCGCCTATGAATGTTGCCAAGCCAACGGCGGAGCAGCAGGCGTAGACGGACAGACCTTCGAGGACATCGAGGAGTTCGGGGTGCAGAAGTGGTTGGACGAACTGGCACAAGAGCTGAAAAGTAGAACGTATCGACCGCAGCCCGTACGGCGGGTGTGGATACCCAAGCCGGACGGGAAGCAGAGGCCGTTAGGAGTGCCGGCGATCAAAGATCGTGTGGCACAGACGGCAGCAGTTTTGGTGCTCGAACCGATCTTCGAGACCGATCTGCAGCCGGAGCAATATGCCTATCGGCCAGAGCGCAGCGCGTTGGATGCCGTGAGGCAAGTCCACAAGCTGCTCAACACCGGCCATGAACAAATTGTAGACGCGGATCTAAGCGGCTACTTCGATAGTATTCCCCACGCTGACCTTCTAAAGTCGGTGGCTCGACGGATCGTCGATGGAGCGATGCTGCATGTGATCAAGATGTGGCTGGAAGCTCCGGTGGAAGAGACCGACGAGAAAGGGAATAAGCGTCGGAGTACACATCGGGACGGTTCCGTCGAAGAAGCGGGTGATTCGCATCTGCGAGGCGATTAGCGAGATGACCGAACGGGATCAACTCCTGCTGGACCAGGGTATGTTGGTAGCGAAGCTCAACCGCACGATGATCGGTTGGGCCAACTACTTCTGCCTTGGGCCGGTCAGCAAAGCCTACCGAGCCGTGGAACGCCATGCGCGCAAGAGGCTACGCCAGTGGCTGTGTAGCAAGCACAGCATCTCGTGGCAGGCGACCAAGAAGTTTTCGGACGCCGTTCTCCACGAGGGGCTGGGCTTAGTCCGTCTCACCAAACGGACCAGCAGCCTTCCGTGGGCGATATCGTGACACTTTCTCCGAGAGCCGGATGCGGTCGTTCCGCACGTCCGGTTCGATGAGCGGGGTGTGGAATCGGCGGCATGGAGAGGCTAGTGAGGCACCGACAGACGAAAGAGTCGGACAACGGATAGGCCCCACCTACACCATCGCGCCACACCTCGACTCCACCGGATGTTGAGGAAGCAAGGTTTTCGCGATCGGTTTTCGAGGGATTCGGCCGGAGTGTGACAGAAGGCTCTTCCATAAGGGTCGAGGCATTGTCAGGAGGGGACTTGCGGCTGTTTTGCGGCAGAGTTGCCCCTGTGCAGAGAAGCGGTTGACGAAGGTTGTGAGCCTCGATCAGGTTCAGCCGCTCAGGGCCGCGTAGCAAGCAGCAAAGAGATCCTTCCAGGGATAGGCGCGCGGGTAGCGTACCCAGATGCGCCGCGCCGTGACGCGAACCTGCGCGGCGATTTTCAGCAACTTCAGCCGGATGGTTTGCACCTGCGCTTGGGCCCAGTCGGTTGCGCCCAGCGCCAGCCGCCGCAGCGCGTGCACCAACACGTAGGCCAGCGAGGAGAAGTACAGACGCAACTGGTTGGCTCGCAGGGTCTGGGTGCTCAGTCGGTCGCTGAACAAACTGAGTTGTTCCTTGATGCGGTTTTCCATCTCGCCGCGTGCGCAGTAGAGTTGCTCGTAGAGCGTTTGCGCGGGCCAGTCTTGTGCCGGCAGCGAAGTCACCACGAAGCGGGGATTTTCTCCCTTGGCCAGATGCTCGGCTTTGGCCACCACGCGCCGCGGGCGCGACCAACTGGACCGCGTGCGGTAGAAAAACTCGCTGAACACCCGCGCGGCGTTGCCGGTGCGTTGCTGCTCCCGCTTGGCTTCGCGCAATGGGCGGGCGATCTTGCGCCGCAGCCGCGGGTTGCGCGCCAAGCCAAACAGGTAGTCCACCGCGTGGTTTTCGCACCAGGCCATCAACTCCTCGCGGCAGAAGCCCGCGTCCCCGCGCACAAGGATGCGTGTCTGTTTCCACCGCGCGCGAATCTGCGCGACGATGCGCTCCAGTTCGGGCAGGCTCCCCGCGCTGGCATCCTGGTTGGACGGACGCAGCCGCGCGCACAGCAAGTGATCTCCCGAGAAAATGTACAGTGGCAGATAGCAATAGTGGTTGTAGTAGCCGTGGAAAAACCGCGCCTCTTGCTCCCCGTGCAGCGGCGTGTCGGTGGCATCCAGATCGAGCACGATTTCCTCGGGCGGTTCGCCGTGCGCTTCCAAAAAGATCTCCACCAGCAGCGCATCCAGGGCTTCGGCCGAATAGGTGATCTTGTGGTAGCGCTGTTGGGTCGGTGATCCCGCCGGTGTGAGTTCCAGCCGGTTCAGCGTACTCTTGCCCGCCAACGGCTCGGCCATCTCGCGCTTGCCCGCCACCACGGCCAGCAGCGGATCGCGCCGCAACTCCTGGTGATCGTTCAGATCCTCGTAGCCCAGCGCTAAGCCGTAAATACGCTGCGCCAGCATCTCGCCCAGCTCGTGCTCGACCCGCCCGGGATTCCGCGCGTCGGTGAAACACCGCGCCACCCGCTTCAGCAACCCGATTTTCCGGTCCGCTTCGCGCAACAACAGCGCTCCGCCCTCGGTGCTCATCTGCGCGCCATCGAACTGCGCGACCACCTGTCGCGAAAAATGCGCTTCAAACGGGAACCCGCTCTGGTTACACTCTGTCATGGAAAAGGCCGCCTCCTCTGGGCATTCACTACGTCCTGAACAACGCAGTTATGCCTGAGAAAGCGGCCTTTTTCTACAGTCATTCAACCCAACTTGCTCAATCCTAGTGAGAAATCCGGGCTAAGTCCCTATACGTCCAAGTGGAATTTGTTGGGGGAAAATATCAATATGCCACAGGAGAAAATCCTACCGCGGATTGGGCAATACGTTCGGCGCTGGAAGCGGTGGGTTCGAGGCGGGATGCGTGATGTGCTGTGTCGTGATGTGCTGGTGCCCTACCGTTTCGACGATGGTATGATGCGGCGCGGGGAGAGAGCTGCGCGGAGACGAAGTGGCCGCCCGGGGCATCCAACCGAGCAATCTCATGCGACAAGGAAGGACGTCATGACCAAGCAAGACAATCTAGCGGTACAGCAAAAGTTTGGCAGCGCCGTGAACAGCGGGGAATTGGAACTGCTGCGCGATCTTATCGCCTCGGATGTCGTGGATCACGACCCGGCGCCCGATCAAGGTGCGGGTCCAGAAGGCTACATTCGCATGTTCGCCGCCCTGCGAACATCGTTCCCGGATTTGGCAGTCTCCGCAGACCAGGTGGTAACCGATGACGACAAGATAGCCATGGCGTACACGATTACCGGCACGCAAAAGGGCGAATTTTTGGGCGTAGCTCCGACGGGCCGGAAGATTCGCGCGCGCGGGGTTCAAATCGCGCGATTTCGCGACGGCAAAATGGTCGAGCGGTGGGGCAGCTCGGACCAGTTGGGAATCCTCCAGCAAATCGGCGCTCGAGCGACATCGGCCTAGTCCCCATCAGACCCTCCCGCCAACTCGGGCATCATCTGCCGCAATGCCCCTTCGTCGGATGTTCTTAGCGCGCAGCTTGCGTGAATGCATGACTAGAATTACTCTTCGCCTGAATCGTTATTTTGAATCCAAGGGGCAGCTTTCAAATCGTTCCTTGCAGTATTTCCACGTGCTCCACTCATCAACGTGGCCAGCACGAATGCGCTTCAGAGACCAATCTGTGCTGCAAGTAACGTTATACGCGCAGGCATCTGAAACTTCAGGGTGCCAAGCCTTATTGATTTGCCAGAGACCTCGGCTTTCTCCTCCATCCCCGGTCGCCTCTGGATGGTCGCGAGATTCGTGCGTGACAATCCATTCGGCGACCTGAGGACTTACGCCCCTGGTTTTGGCCGCGCCTTCGACATAAGCCCGAATCCGTAGTCGCTCTTGCGGATTGGAAGTCACCTTCCACATAGCAGAAGACGAGGGAAGTGAGGTTGCCGTGAGTCTATCCTCGAAAGCGTGGGCCAATGAAGTCCAAAAAATGGCTAGGACGTATACGACGAAGAGAGTCTTGGAAAACCAATGAGTTGGACGTTTCAAGATCCACTCCTATGTAGGGCCGAGATGTTGCGGTACTCCAATATACATCGAAGCGAACAAAAAGCGAATATAGAAAGACCGGCCACCCCTACTATCAGCCGATGAGCCTCCCATATAAAAACTCTTAGCTTTTGATCCATGTCTATTTCCGTTGATGTACTTCTCGTAACCGTATTTCGGCCAGCAAAGAACTTTCAATCGGGGAGACGCTGTATGCCGTTCAGGTTACTGCAAGTGTGATCGACATTCCGGGCCCCGCACGCAAGTCGACCACGGCCGGCAGTTGGGGCACGGCAGCACGGGGTCCGCGCTTCTTCGGCGTCAAAAATCAGGCAGCCTCAAGCCAATTGAACAGAGGCGTACGCGCGCGTTCCGAGTACTCTGGCTTCGTCAGATTCCCAAGGGAGTTATAGAGGCCTCTAGCGGATCGGCTGAGCAAACGGGTTTCGAATTGTCAGTTGTCCTTCGATTGTCTGTCCATCGCGAAGGTCTTCGGAGTAGAGGATGGCGCACTCGGATTCGAGTGCCGCAGCGACCACGAGGGCATCGTAGATTCGGTAGCCGTGCTTCTCCACAATCTTCAGCGCTGCTTCGTGCGTTTCAACCGTAATTGGAAGCGGACTCGGGCAGAGAATTCGTATGGCATCCAGCGCCTCCGTGATCTCACTCCAAGACATTAGAATCTTGCGCTGCGCGACGGATACAAACTCGTTCAAGATCTGGACGCTCAATACCCCGCCACTGGATAGCAGTTCCTCGGCTCGCGTACTCCGTGGGTCGTTTTGTGCCAGCGCATAGATCAGCACGTTGGTATCGAAGAAGGCCCTATCGAGCATCGGCTTCTTCCCGGTCGAAGACGAATCCGGCAGGCAAGGGACGACGTAGTTTTCGCAGGCGGGCCAAAGCACGTTGCCTGCTTTCGTCCCGGCCGACTTCAAACACCCGTTTATCGACAATACGAATTTCGATCTGGTCGCCCTCTTTGAGCTTCAGAGCGTCAACGACGGCCGAGGGCAATCGTACGGCGAGGCTATTGCCCCATTTAGAGACCTGCATGGGACCTCCTTGTCTTCTCCGGATATACGCTAATAATTGTATATCCGATCCTACCTTTTAGCAAAACCATGCGCCGCAATCCGAGTCCGGTCCGAACGATACTTAGCTCAGCCCTATCTAGAATAAGGAGAGCTGGCTTTGAGGTGCGAGGTGGGCAGACTTGGAGGGGTTCTTGGCATCCCCGGCGGAGTTGGTACCGGAAGGTCGCCCCGATTCGAGGGGTGTGGCCACGATAAAAGGGGCTTCTGAAGGACGCCACTCCTGCTCCTTTTCTTTGTCTAGATGCGCACCTATTCGTTAAGGTCCTTGGGGAGTTGCATCGTCCCTTCCTCAGGTAGGTCGAAAAAACGAGAAGCTGGGGTGATGACCGAGTGGGGCCGGCAATTTAAAACGGAGTGAGTGTCACAACCGGTCGCTGACGCGTCAGTTTCCGTTAGTCGGCTAAATGGATCGTGTCCAAATCGGCTGGCGTTTGGGAAGAGTCTCTTCAGTTCGTGTTGGCAAACTTCCCATAAGCGGTGCCGGACTTACAGGAGTTACCCGCCGTCTCTAGCACATTGTTACCGAGTAGCCCGTAGCGGATGAAGTTGGAGGAAGGCGGCCGCTGCGTCGCGGGCATGCCCCGCGATTTCGCGGGGGTTCGGTCGCTCGGCGACGCCGAGCAGCAGGCTGACCATCAAATCGCGCCAGAGCAGCCCGGCGAACTGCGCGGCAAGTTCGGCAGGACGGCCTGTGAGTAGCCCGGACGCCTGGGCCTCGGCCATGATTTTACGCAAGGTGGCGCGGCTTGCTTCGCGTCCTATGGAATTGAGCGCATGCGCCACTTCGGGAGCCTGGACCGCCTCGGCGATCGCCAGTCGGAATACCGCAATGACCGTGGGATCGCTTACCTCGCGGACGAGCGTCGTCCCGAAAGACGCCAGCACCTGCGCTAGGGTCTCGCGATCGCGCAGCACGGGCAGGTCAGCTGGCACGTCCAGTCGCTTGGCGCGCTCGCTGATGCAGGCGATGAGCATTTCCTGCTTGTTGCCAACTAGCGCGTAAAGGTCTCGCTTCGAAACGCGCGCGCGCGTCGCGATCTCAAGCGTGCTGGTCGTTGCGTAGCCGCCCTTCATGAACGCCGCAAAGGCTGCCTTAAGGATGCGCTCGCGCACGGCTGTTTCGTCGCCGCCGTTCTGACCGCGTTTCGACATCGATCCCTTAGCCATCCCCCTCGCCGCGCCGACCCTGGTACCGTATAGTACCACCACGAGTGTAAGGGTGAAGGGAATTTTTATGCCTGCGGATGCGACCTTTCTCGTGCAGCTACGTCTAAAGCGTGTGGTACCCGATGGTACCAATGCAAGATCCGAATTCCGGGAGGAATCAAAGGAGCTGAACGATGTCACCGGAAACCATCTTCAATCTGCATCTCATTCTAGGTTATGTCGCGTGGCTGCTTTGCTTCGGCGTGTACATCCTGCCCCGGCTCGAGTCGATGGACCCGGTCGCAGCGCAACGCGCCATCGCTACGCTGCACAGCTTCCGCTTCTTCGGGCTTGTCTTTATCCTTCCAGGTGTCGTCGGCCCAATCTTCCCGCTGGCTTCGCTCCATTCGCCGCCTACTGGGACTTTGCAACCGGCGTGCTGGCTATCCTGGCGCTTCTCACTGTGAGGATACGTCCGCTTTTCTGGTTCTTCGTCGTCGCCTTCAATCTTGTGGGGACAGTCGATCTCATCCTCGACTATTACCATGCCATCCGGGTTGGCCTTCCTGCGATGGCGGGGCAGTTAGGCGCCACGTATGCGATCCCGATCATCTACGTGCCCCTGCTGATGATCACGCACGTCGTCGCATTCTATTTGCTGCTGCGTCCTCAGCCCGAGGCAGCTCGAGCCCTCCCCGGCGATGCCGTGGCTTGAAAGGGAAAAAGCTGGTGGACGTGGCCGGGATCGAACCGGCGACCCCCTGCTTGCAAAGCGGAAAACTCGTCTCCAACGGCTCGTTGTATTTTCTCTAACTACTAACGTTCACAACAAATCGGGGAATGTGCTCTTCGTTCAAAGACAACCCGAATCTGTTGAAAAAGATCGATTCGCGCACAGTCGGGACACAGCCCTTTATCGGACCGAGGGCCCCTGCTTTTTGGTGCACGCTCACCAAGAAATCGTACCCGAGTTTTCGCTGAAGAAGCCAAGGCTAGGAGAAACATTAGGGAGAGCCCCTGCTGCTTTAGCATGTGGTCCTCCCAACAGCCTTGCCCGAGCCGAGCTCTCCGGACACAGTACCCTTCCTTGTCCCCCTCCGTCCCCTCAGGCGATCGCTGAGAGCCGGGCCCCTGCTACTTAGGCATGTGACTCATCGAAAAAAATCAAGCGCGAGCATCACGGGAGCGAAGAAGAAGAGTCTGCATGGACAGGTTCGCCTACATCTCCAACGTTCGCGCGAACTCCCGCACGACTTCAAATCCCTCTCGAAGGTTCATCGCAAGATGGCACTCCTTCGCTAATGCATCGAACACCGCTTCCCACGCTTGTGGCGGCGCTTCAAGGTCACGTGGAAGCTTGTGCGTTGCGCGTCTTGCGAACGTCGCCTGGATCGCAGCACTGACTTTGCCTTTGTCGAGTTTTTCTCCGCGAACCAACAGAACCATATCGATGAGGTCCTTCGTTCGCGTGTTGACGCGCTCCCCTCTCGGTAGCGTGTAGGCATGCAGCTTTTCGGCAAACTGTTGTTCCGCAGAAATCACCGGGAACGATGACGCTTTCACGCCTGCGAACCCGAGCCAATCTTCTCCCGTAACAATGTCCAGAGGTTCCAGCACTTCGTCGCCGATACCCACGTCCACATGGAAACGGGCAAACTCGCGTCCATCCATTCTCGCTCCGACGGGATACCGGCTGCCGCCTTCAGGCGCGCCGTCTAGCTCTTCTCTCGCTTCCCCTACCAGAAATTCGAAATAGTCGTCCAAACGGACCGCCGCGGCTTCTTGCAGCATCGCCCGAACCTGCTCGCGCCTCTCTCTGGGCTCCTTGGAAAGATGTGTGCCATCGTGCAAGGTCAAATCGATGTCTTTGGTCGTCCGCGCGGAATGGGTCCGCAACTCCATCGCATAACCTCCCTTCAGCACCCACGGGTACGTCGCCTTCGGTCCCTTGGAAAACATGCGCGCGAGGAAACGGTCGAACGCCACCTGTCGACGCAGGCGTTGCAGATCTGTGCCGGTTTCCCGCGCGCGCATCTGCAAACGGGCTTCCAGCGCAGCGCGAAAGGCTCCAGCCGTCTTGTAGGATTTGGCTTCGTCCGTCATGCGGGCTGCCCGGCGAGTTCGCGGAGCGAGCGCTTCAGATCATCGGGCGATGCATGATCGATCTCTCGTTTTCCGATAAGGCCCCGCCGAAGGGCTTCATTCACAGCCAGCTTCAGTTGACTCTCGTCGACCTGCTTGCTCCGCAGCAGATCGATAATCGTTCGCAGCGGACGTGTTACGCGCACACCGTACATCTCTTGAATGTCGCTCTTGTCTACATTCGCCCTGTGAAGAATGAGGACTTCTGGAATCATGCTATTGCGACGGAAGTCCTTCGGCACGGTCATGTGCAGCTTCGAGGGCATGACGTCAGACAGTTCATGAAGGCTGAGTGCCGTCTCATGACTGTAGATGCCCTCGGGAACTTCCTGCCGGTTTCGTGACCAGAGATACCAGAGCATCAGGTCGGGTCGCTCCGGCGTGGGAAAATCGGCAAGCCTGTAGATTCCGCGGTGCTCCCGAATCCAGTTTCGGGCATTAACGTGGTACGAGTGCGTCTTCTCCGCGAAGCCCGCGCGGATGGCTTGTTTCGTCGTAAAGAAGCCCTGTTGCGATTGGGCTATCTCATAGAGCCGTCGAGCGGCCTCTTTGTAAGGTCCCGGCATTGCATAATCCCCTAACTTTATTAGGGGATTATGCACTAGAACGGAGCCCGGGGCAAGGGCTCGGGCAATCCCGTATCATTAAGCCCTCACGCGGTTTAAGGACACGCTCTGTTACCTGAACTCGAGCGCTGCGCACAATCCCCCTATTTTATTGGGGGATCATGCGTGTTATCTGACGCTTATCAACAACGTCATGTAACAAAACCCCCTTAAGAAGGGGGGGTTGTTACAGCTTGTTGCAGACAACTGAGCTACGCTCCAATAGGCAGTGGC
>CAWIIK010000007.1:0-215662 GCA_963836125.1 uncultured Acidobacteriota bacterium | reverse complement strand
ATATGGCCGCAGTACAGCAACCGGAACCGAAAGCGTCAATTGAGACGACTCGCTGTCACCTGCACGTGCGTTTGCAAGAATGCGAAGCTGTTGTTTACTCGATCCCGGGTCCTCTGGTTGCGGTCGTCGGAAATAGCCAGATAGCGCAAGGTCGTAGTCAGGTCGGAATGTCCTAACCATTGCTGAATCTGCCGGGCTGGCACGCCAGCCTCGTGATGCAGCGTTGCGAAAGAGCTCCGAAACTTGTGCAGCTCAAATTTGTCGCAAACGGGCGCCTTCAGGCACGACTGTTTTTTGCCATTCCCGACGTTGAAACACTCGCCGCAGTTCAATCCCGCCCTTTTGCCAACTTTTTAACATGCGAAGAAGTGACCGTTGGGCTGACCGTGCTTGTTCGGGAACAGATACAAGGACTTCGGGTTAGCGTCCCGATGTAGCTTTAACGCCTTAACGAGCGAATCCGGGAGTGGCACGCGACGCTCGGCCTTGTCCTTGGGGCGAAACCCCCGCTTAACTTTGCTGTGAACAGTGAACGTCTTGTCCTCAAAGTTGATGTCGCGCCAAGTGGCGTGCGCGACTTCGGCCTCACGCGCCCCGGAGCCGAGGAAAAATTCATAGATCAGCCGTTCATCGGGGCGAGCCGCAGCGAACAGCTGCCGAATTCGGCCTCGTGTATGCTTCTGGAACGCGCTCGTCGTAGTCGGGCCGCTCGTGCGACTTCCACCAGCCCAGTAATGCCGTTCGCCTTCAAGAAGCAGCTCACCCGAGCAAAGCGATTGGCCACAGTACGATCCGCCAAGCCCTGCGCGCGTACGGTGGCCACATAGGCCAGCAAGTCATCGCCCGTGATTTCGTCCAGATATGTTTTGGAGCAGGCATGCCGGAAGGCGGTCAGCATGTTGTCAAACTCGCCTGCCGTTTTGGCGAACGGTGGAGTCGCATGCGCTCAATGAATTTCTGGATGGCCGTATCCAGCGGGATGCGGTTCTCGGGAACAGCGGTGACGACCTGAATGCCCAGTTTGTCATTTGCCTTCATCTGGGCGAGCCACTGCTCCTTGCGCAGCTTGGCGGCATAGGCGGCGCTCTTGTCTTTGCCGACGGGTTCCCACTCCCGCTTGCCCCGATAGCGGAAGCGTAGATAGAAGATGCCTTTCAGCTTTTTCTCGTACGCTTGCTGCGGGGTCAAGTATGTCCGCTTGCCGTTCTCCCGAACGCGGACCAATAGGGTAACTGAGGAGGCCATTTCTTTCCTTTCCTCGGCCTAATACCGAGCGAAAGGAAAACTGCCGATGATTTTCGGGAAAATCTTTTTGGGCTGCCCCGCAGGAGTTTTGGGTTACCCGCCGGGTTACCACGACCGCAAGTTACTGAAACTAAACGATGGCGGAGGGAGAGTCCGTAGTAATAATAAATTTGGCTCTGTGTTTATGCTGGATTCAGAAAGTGTGCCTAAAAGATACCCCAATTTTACCCCCATCGCAGCGGCGCTGCCCCTGCAAATCTTCGGGTGTTGGTGCAGCGCAGTTCAGTCAGTCCGAAATTACTTGAGCTGGCTGAGTGGCTAATGTTTTTCGGCTAGGAGCCGAAGCGATGTCAGTGTGGTACCTGAAATATCACCTATTCTTCCCAACATTCCAAGTCGGATGAGCTTTACCTCTCGCAAGGTCTGAGCATGATCAGCAAGATCTGACATCTGGAAGCATACATTAGTGAGGAGCTGATCGGAGTAGACTAGCAACTCCCGCGTTGCAGCGTCAGGTTCTACTTTGAAATCGGCGTGCGCGGCCTTGACATGTTGTTCCACTATACCCATACATTCTATGGTCATATCCCATTTAGCCTTTTGAACTGGTGTAAGCGGCTTCTTACCCTGAGAAAACCCCAACGTGACCAGCAAAAGCAAAATGACGAGGAGAACAATAATTTTCTTCATAAACCCTCCTTACACCTGCACTCCAACCGTATCGGGTTTGTTGCTGAAACTACCGCGCAATAATAAATTCCGACCGAAGTTGGGCCTAGAAAAACTTCCCCAGACTACTTCATTCTTCTTTGGGTCTTCAGGGGCCAGCGGGGGTGTGGGGCCTTTGGAGTTTCAGGGTTTCGACTGTCGGAGACCGCCGCCGAGGTCTGCTTTTCAATGCGCGTTTTGAAAGTCTGTCCATCCCAGAGCGCAGCCACACGGAAGCCGTACGAACGCTGCATTGCCTCCGTCAAATTTCTCAAATTCGGAAGTCATTTTTGTTCTTGCTTGGTGTCTGTGCTAGTTGACGCTGTATCCGCCTTTAGTTTCTCTTCGAAAGTCGTTCCCATTAGCGCATAAAGGTTTTTCAATTTTCTCTCTCGCGAGCGTTTTCGCACGGCGGCGTCAGCTTCTGTTTTAGCTAATGGCCCCACAAGAGTGTTTGACTCTTTTCAATGCTGCTAGTGCTTCTGGTTGTTTATATTGCCTTCTGGTATGTGCTAGCTCATTGCGGTAAAGTTCTTTTACATATTCGCAATGCGAAGCCATGTCAGCATAAAATTGCAATTGATCTTCTCGTTTAGGTCCCCGTGGAAGTTTCCTGAGCTCTGCAATCTTGTTCCGAATAGCTGTTATTACCTGATCCCAATCTCCATACTCTACGGGGCGATTCTTACCCTTGCTCTTGATCGTGACTCGCAGTCTCTTTGCTAGTCTCCGCAAGCCGTGTTCAGCAACACGTATTAGCGTGATAGGCACACGCCGTCCATCGTCCAGCGGCGTCGCAATTTTCCAGCTTCCCTCATTTCCCACAATGCTGCTCTAGGAAAGCCAATAATAAAATCATCCAAACAACTCAAAGTTGTCCCAGAAGATAGCCTGATCACGGGGGATGTACATGGAACGAAGAGAGCAGAGATTTTGATGAACTCCCGTGACTATTTGATCGAGTCGATCTTCGATGATAATTGCCGCCAGTGCGCAATCTTTAGCCATAGAATCGCGCAATCCCTTAATTTGAGCGAGCAGCGAAGGATCAAGTTCAACCGTGGAACCAAGACGGTGTAGCCCATCCAAACAAACGCTTACAGCTTTCATCCATTCTGGATCAGGAACCGCGTTAGAGGGCTGCTTAGCACATCGCAGTGTGTTTTGCGCATTAAGCACACCGCTGAGCATCAAGATGAGATCGTCAATTTCGTAAATGAGCATTAGTTCATAAAGGGAGACGAGCACGTCTTGCTCATCTACCCAGGGCAATTTTTGCACGGGAAACAACTTCCTTTCCCGTTAATTTACTTATACGCTCGCACTTTAGAGTGGGCGAGTAAAATCAATAATTGCTCTAAGCTTCCATCGCGGCACTCAACCAGCGCACAGTTTGCGCAGGCGGCGAGCACGGAAAGAGTGTGGTTCGATGCTCTCCGCTTTCTGCCTTTGCGTCGAACGAACAGAATTTCTCAAGCCTGCTCTACCATGTCAGAAGTTCCAACCGAACAATCAATGGCAGAAACGCGTACCACGCGACGTATGACGAAACGTCGTCTCGCTGTCGTTGTCGTTCTTGAATGTTGTTCTGGTTGTTCGTTGTTCGATGTGGGTTGTTAGATGTTTGATGTGGTTCTTGGTTCTAGCTGTGCGATGTTGGTCTCGATGTTGCTCACGCTGTCGCCATCGCTGTGCTGGATACCCGATGATCAAAGGTAGCAGAGCGTGGCGAGCCGGAATCTCATAAAAACGATGTCCGACTCGACCGCTCTGTCAATGGACGGCTACGGGATTGCCGATTCTGGCCCACCTCCTGCAACTTCACTATCTGCAGAGTCAGCGTCAGCACCAGCGCCGCGCCCAAGCTTCTCATTCATGAGAGCGGCACGCTTCAGGCTGGCTGAATACTTCTTCTGCGACTTCTGCAGCTCTTTGTCCCACGCGGCGTGATGGAAGTTGCCATCATCGCCTGGACTGAAGAACAGCTTGAGCAGCTTGTCGATGATGCCTTCCTTGATCGCTTCCCATCTTTCGCGGTCGGGCTTTGCATCGACCATCAAGCCACGGAAGACACCAAGGGCAGAGTCGAGCCTCACGATCTCTTGCAGGATATACACGTCATCCGGCAGGTAGCCGTTTTGAGCGTAGCTTTCGAGGCAGCGATAGTACACGGCCACCTCGATGGGGTTGAGCAGCGATGTTTCCTTTACGAATCTATCGACGTAGAAGGCGAACCAAGGCAAACTTATGCTCATGCCTGTGCCAACCTCCCAGCGAAGAACTGCCGCGTGTAGTAACGCCGGCGCACCCATTGACCGTGCGGCACTTCAACCTCGATGACCGCTCCAGATTCGACGAGCTGCCGCAAGGCAGCACGCTTGCACAGGCGAGGGCCAGCCGTCAGATGGCGAACTACGTTTTCCGCGTCAATGCCGGGATGTCGTGCGATGCGCTCAAGGACGAATGGCTTGTAATCCTTCCCATTCTTGGGCGGCTGTATTGTTAGAGTTGAAAGTGCCGAAGTGCTGAAGCGCTTCGTTGCTGCTTTATGACCAGTCTTGGCACCGGCTTGAACACCGCGCCGGAAGCCATCCTTGAAGCCTTCCTTGTAGTCTCTTATGGCTTGATACATCAGGCTGTCACCGCCTTTCCAGCAGCTTCCAGGCGCATCCGCATCCAGCGGCGAACGTCAGATTCAAGCCAAGCGACACGCGTGCCAGCGAGCGGCAGCGGGCGAGGGAATTCGCCACGCTGCATCAGTTTGTAAATCATCGGACGGGACAAGCCGCCCACAAGTTCCCGCACTTTGTCGAGTGCGAGGAACGCCTCAGTTGCGATATTTATAGCAATGTTGTTGTGCAAGACAGCACAGACCTTTCCCCATGAGGCGTTCGCGCCTTCACAGAAAGAGAAGTTGTGCTCGTTGGTCGCCCGCTTCTGATTTAAAGCGCGGGCTAGGCTCCACCGATCCCGGGTTGAGCGTCCGGGAACCCCCTTGAACTTTGGTTCGCAAGAGGTGCGAATGGCATCGGGCGGGCAAAAGCCTGTTCTTTGATCGTTTACCCGTGCCTAATGCAGTGATTGACTGTCACCGGGCGGTCTTATTGAGATGCCGCCTCGCGAGAAAGGACACAAACCCCTTTCCCACTGTCTTTAAGAATATCAGAGTTGATCCTTCTGTGTCAAGCTCCTGTGCCCGTTGCAGCCGTGACCGCCTCCGCGCCAGCTTGCCGCAGCAACTCATCGTAATGATCAGCCAGCCATTGCAACATCTGGCGTCTTTCGCCCAAATACTGGGCTTTATCGTATGCCGCTGCCACAGCACTTCTGAATTGATGAGCCAGCGCGGTCTCGATCACCTCATGAGCAAACTGCCCTGATTCATGCAGGATGGTGGACGCAACGCCACGGAAGCCGTGGCCGGTCATGTTGCCCTATGCTTACGTGGCGCGGAAAGCGCCCGTTTACCTCCACTCAATATTACCCGGCTCAGTTAAAAGAGGTTCATGGAGATGAGGTCAACGGCTGGCGTAGCAAGATTTACTGGGGCGATAACCTGCAGGTAATGAGTCATCTCCTAAAAGAATATCGCTCACAGATCAAGCTAATCTATATTGACCCTCCATTCGATTCCTCGGCTGACTATTCGCGCACGATCACTCTCAAGAGCGCGACAGCTAAGTCCGACTACCTAGCCTTCGAGGAAAAACAGTACACGGATATATGGAATAACGACGAATACCTGCAGTTCATGTACGAGCGTCTCACGTTATGTCGAGAATTATTGAGCGAAGATGGTTCGCTCTGGCTGCAGTGCGATTATCGGAAGGATTCACATCTTCGACTGATTCTGGATGAAATCTTTGGTCCCGATGCCTACAGGAGCCAAGTGATATGGAATTCGACGCGAAGCAAGGGGACTTCCGTGCGGAGCTTTGGCGTCGAACACCAGATTTTGCTTTTTTATACCAAAACACCTGACTTTTTGTGGAACCAACTCTTTAGAGATTATGATCCAGAAAAGGTAGATAGATACTACTGTTTTTTCGAGCACAAAAACGGAACATTCGACCGTTATACAACCAGTGAGGTTCGGCAATTTCGTTTAAGTAATTCCTTTCCTCCAGGCCGGAGATTTGCACTGATTCCCCTCACCCGCATGCTCGGAGGAGAACGCGCAGGCCTCACTTACGAACTTCGCGGGTTTGTGCGGACCTGGGCTTGCAAGAAGCCTAAGATGCTTGAACTGGAGGCCGAGGGCCGGATTGTGCAGCTCTCAGCGAATGCACTTCCCCAGCGCAAGCAGTATCTGGATGAGATGGACGGCATAAAGCTCACGACACTTTGGGATGATATCTCTCCGTTAAATCCGGCATCGTCTGAGAAGACGGATTACCCGACTCAGAAGCCAGAGGCATTGGTTGACCGAATTGTAAAAATCAGCACTCACCCGGGTGACATCGTGTTCGACTGTTTTATGGGATCGGGAACTGCACAAGCAGTTGCGATGAAGAACGGCAGGAAATTCATTGGCGCTGACATAAATGCCGGAGCGGTTCAGACAGCAACTAAAAGGTTGATTGAGATAGCGAGAGGTTTACCTCAACAGCAAGTAACCGACGCGCTATACACAGGATTTGAGGTGTACAACGTCAACTACTACGATGTCTTCCGAAATCCCGTACAAGCGAAGGAGCTCCTGATCGACGCTCTTGAGATCCAGCGTCTTGAAGGCAGTTCGGTATTTGATGGCGAGAAGGACGGTCGGATGGTGAAGATAATGCCGATAAACCGAATTGCAACTCGTGCGGATCTTTCCGAGCTCGTCTCCGGGTTCGACTACCGAGCGTTTGAGCGCCGGCTGCGTGAGCGACCAAATCAGCCCGTTGAAAAGGTCCTGTTAGTGTGCATGGGCCACGAGCCAACTCTGAAAGCAGAGTTGATCTTGGCCGCACAACCCTTCGCTGTAGACGTCGAGGTTGTAGATATCTTGAAGGATAAAGCTGGATTAGAGTTTAAGCGGGACTCACAAGCACGTTTACGGATCAAATCGGACCAGCTAATTATCGATAAGTTCTACCCGATGAACCTATTCAGAAGCTGTCACTACAGAAACAGAACGTAACAGACTGGCGCGAATTAGTGGAGAGCATCATGGTGGACTGGAACTTTGATGGCGCGGTCCTACAACCTGCGATTGTTGACATACCAGAGGACGGGCAGTTGGTAGCTGGAGTCTACAAGGTTTCAGGAGACGCAGGAACGATCCGTGTGAAAATCACTGATCTTCTCTCAGAATCGTGGGAGGGAAGCATAAATGCAGACAGCTAAGCGGCTGAAAACGAAGCAGATCACAACCGGCCTTGAGTTCGCTTTTTTTCACTACTTGTGGCAATTCTACGGGGAGAATCGGCCAAGGATTCGGTCAGCTTATAAGGAACTGACTAAGAAGTATCTTGATTTTAACAGCCCAGATAAAAATCCCAAGAGTTTCTTACGACAACCGCAATACGAGGCACTGGAAGTGTACGTGTTTTTAAAAGAATTTCTCTCGAATTCGCGGGTCGAGCACATCTTTCAGGATTGGCATGATCGGAAAGGCATGTTTGCTGGGCGGTCTGAAGGAGGCTTTGTTGCTGACTCTCGACAAGGTGACATCTTTGAAAACTTAACAGAACGTCAGTTTAAGGCTGTTTTTGACCAAATGCGGCTGAACTCGCGCAATTATCCAAACTATATCTTTGCGCTTACTATGGGTACAGGGAAAACCATTTTGATGGCGACCTGTATCTTCTACGAGTTCATCTTAGCGAACAAATTTCCGAAAGACGAGAGATTTTGCCACAACGCACTTGTATTCGCACCTGACCGAACCGTCCTACAATCACTGAAGGAGATTGAGTCGTTTGACCTATCTAAGGTTGTGCCGCCCGAGTATGTCCCGTTCCTGACGAGCCACTTGAGGTTTCACTATCTTGATCACGCCGGAACAGCTCTAAGCACTCTTGACCGTTCTCGGTTCAACATCATCGTCTCGAATACCCAGAAGATCATTTTAAAACGGCAGCACAAAGGAAAGAGTGCGACAGAGCATTTATTCAAAGCAAATGCACCTACGTTCGACATCGGTAGTGTCTATGACGCTGCTAAGTCATTGTACGAGTTTGATCAGCCTGAGAGCGATGAAGATCTCACGACGAATCAACGATTTGAGAAACTCTGTCGCTTAGAACAGCTCGGAATATATGTAGATGAGGCGCACCATTCTTTTGGACGCGCTTTGGCGAAGGATATGGGCATTGGGACTCATCCGGATGACACTAGCCTCCGCACGACCATTGACAAGCTGGCTCTCAGTTTGAGTCGTACTGGTACCCGCGTCGTGGCCTGCTATAACTACACTGGAACTCCGTACATCGGCAAAGACATCCTTCCGGAAGTTGTTTATGCTTACGGGCTGCGCGAAGCGATTGAAAAGAGATTTCTGAAGAAGGTGTTTATCCACGATTACACCTCAACCAAGACACAAGAGTTCGTTCGCCTTGTAATCGATGAATTCGTGAAGTCTACGAAAGGAGTGCGGCCAGAAGGCCTGCGACCAAAGCTGGCATTCTTCTCATCCACTATTGATGACCTTACGAAAGAGCTTCGCCCCGCGGTCGAGAAGGCGCTGGTGCAACATGGTATTTCTAGCTCTCGAATACTCGTCAATGTGGGAGACGACAAGCTGACGACGAATGACGATATTCGAGAATTCAACAGGTTAGACTCAAAAGACTCACGAAAGCAGTATGTATTGCTAGTGAACAAGGGTCGCGAAGGATGGAATTGCCGGTCGCTATTTGGGGTCGCACTATTTCGTGAACCCAAGTCCAAAGTTTTTGTTCTCCAGGCCACGATGCGTTGCCTCAGGTCTGTCGGCGAAGCACAGTATACCGGCCAGGTGTATTTAAGCAAGGAGAACAAGACAATTCTGGACGACGAATTGCAGCAAAATTTCAGAGTCAGCCTTGAAGAGCTGCAGGGGCTTGCAGCAGAGAGCACAAGAATGACAGTCAGCCTAAAGCGTCCGATTGAGAAGATCAAGTTAGTGAGAGTGCGGAAGGTCTTCAATATTCGGGAGAAGCAGCTGATACCTGGTGTCGCCCTCGGAATCGACCGTTCTGATAAAGAAGCTTGGTCGGCACTTACGGACAAATATCGACTAATCCATACCGTTACTGAGGGACTTGAGCCTAACAGTTCGACGCGAGCTCAGGTAGACGATCTGACTCACTTACGAGAGAGGAGAGGGTTTTCTGAGCTTTCGCTTGTTGCCGAAATCTCGCGTTATCTAAATCGTAATCCTCTCCAGATTGAATGTCTTCTTGCTTCGACCAAGGAAGGTATTTCAACGATTTTAGATGCCGTGAATGAATTCAACGAACTCCTTTACGATGTGGTAATTCCTCGACTGTTTGCCGAATTGTACGAGTTAGACCCCGAGCAACAGACCGAAGAACATGAGATTGAATTGGTTAAGCTGCCACCGAATGGAGACACCTACGAGGTAACCGCGAATAAGGACAAGATAGTACGGCAAGCAGATGCTGCGGAAGAATACAGAACGAAGAGCTTTCACCTTGATCCATATTGTTTTGATTCTGGGGCTGAGCGCACGCTTTTCTGGGATTTACTCCACAGTAAGAAGGTCAAGAAGGTGTTTTTTACCGGGATGCTCACTCACGGCCAATCGGAGTTTTATATTCAATATATTGACCCGGAGTCGCACACTGTACGGAGCTACTACCCAGATTTCTTGTTTCAAAGAGAGGACGGTACATACGTCATCGTAGAAGTAAAGCAGGACAACAAAATAGATGACTCTGTTGTTTTAACAAATTTGCAGAGCAAGTGGCGGTTGCGAGCGGCATGAAATATGAAATGTTGAAGGGCAGTGATGCGGCTCATAGTCACTACCACGAGTTGCTGGAACTAAAGTAAGGGGCCGAGAGCAAAAGCCTACGGCTTCGAGCTGAGACTGTGGCCGTGCTCATTTGTTTGGATCCCTAGTGTGAAGATTCAGTGGAAATGTTGATCACGCCTAATGTACTATTTCCGATGCTGACGCATTTGATGTCATCCGGCGTATGGATCGGGAGTCGGTTGACTTAGTGTATCTTGACCCACCGTTCATGCCCGCTGGGAATGACCAGAACTGCGGTAGCAGTTACCTACAGTTTGTTCGACGATTTGCCAACATGCGCACCGCGTTTTAAAACCGACCGGGGTTCTTTTTTTTCATGCACAACCGGCTTCGTTATTCCGCTTCCAACTTATTCTGAGCCAAGTATTCGGAGAGTCAAAGTTTAGAGATGAGATTGTCTGGCAACCCAAGCGGCTTCCGCACGCGCACATAAATCGATTCGGCAGACAACATGATTCAATTCTTTACTATGGTAAGTGAAGCCAGTCGACCCACAATGAAGTTCGACGCTCGCTTAATAAAGAAGAAGTTCGAATGCGCTTTAATGGCGAGGATCGTCGGGGCCAATTCGCGGTTGCCGATCTTACGATTGCTGTACCTCGGACTAAGCTTCAATTTGAGTGGAATGGCGTAGTGCCTTCCCAAGGTAGGTCGTGGCGATTTATCAGGGAAAAATTGGAGGAGCTGGAACGCGATGATAGGATATACCGCGCTTCTGGCGGGATTACCCAAGAGCCAGTGCCGAGACTCAAGGTGTATCTGTCGGAACACGCAGGTGTGGATGTTGAGGTACGATCTGGACCGACATTCCCATATTATCTCCGTGCTCAAAGGAAAACACGCGATTCCCGACACAACAACCGCTCGGGTTGCTCGAACGACTTATTCACTTGGGATCAAATCCAGGAGAAATGATATTCGATCCGTTCTGCGGCTCTGGAACCAGTATTGTATCGGCCCAACGACATCAAAGGCGTTGGATCGGCTGTGATAGTTCCAAGGATGCAATTGATATAACCGTCCAAAGGCTTGGTCGGGAATTTGGGGAAACAGAGCGGATTTTCCGTATGCTGAATTCCGCTGACGTAAGCGGGATGCCTGTGATCCCAACAGAATTTAAGAGGATTGCCATTGATGTTGACGACTTGACCTCAGGCGCGGGATTTGAATTCGTTCTCAATCAGCAAGTCCCGATTGAAGAAACGAGGCACTTCGAGTTCAAGGAAATAAGGAGCAGTACTGGTGCGGTTGACAGCATTGTGAATACGTCAGATGAGTACGCCGTCGCTTTCCTTAATAGTGAGGGCGGCAGACTTTTCTGGGGCATCCGTGACAAGGATCGGGTTGTGGTGGGCGTACGCCTCAATGACCGCGAACGAGACAAAGTTAGGCGTGATGTCAGTTCAAAACTCAATCAGATTGAGCCGAGAGTCGATCCTTCACGTTATCGGATCGAGATCCACAAGGTTCGAGACGAACAAGGGCGGCATCCTATTCCCGACCTTTGTATCGTTGAAATGATCGTACCAGCACCGCAGTCCGCAGGCCCTTTTTATACTGGCGGTGGGGATGCTTGGGTAAAGATTGATGGCGGCAAGCAAAAACTGAAGGGGGTTGCTCTGACAGACTTTATAAAACAGAGGCTCAGCAAGAATGGTGCGAGCGAAGGTCAGTGAGGTAACGCGCAAGAGTAGAAGATACCCCCGGGCGGAAGCCGCTCTCAACCGTTACACCGAGTTAGTCGATTCGCATGACCCGGCGATGCTCCGCTCAGCGGGCGAGTTGTTATCGGTAGCGAATGTGGTCTGTATGTCCGCGTGGGCGGGTCGACTCGCTCTCGCCTGAATCGTTACCTTTCCCATTTGCCTACCCAATTGATGCTCGTAAAACTGTCGACGGTATCACGGTGAGAATCTCGACCGGGGTGTCGTTGTGTTTCCAGCTCTTCCAATTCTTCCTACAGCTGTTCGGCACACCAACTTTCAGGCGAACCATCTCCGAATTCCGTTCGTATGTCCCACAGCCGCTCACGAACATCAGCCCAACAGGGGCAACGCGGTTGTTGATGTGCGGGGCAAGACTCGATTTGCCGCAGTGCAACTCTTCTCGCCTTGTGGGTTCTGGTAAATTTTTTTTCGACACAGTGGCTTCAATGGTTTTACCGGGTCGACTACGACGTGAGTAGAACCTTCGAGGGGCTCAGGCCAGCCAGCACCCGAAGTCCATTTGGAGCCCCTAACCCGCCCTCTGACGGAATTACGTCGAGCTGTCTGCGCCTGATCATCCGCGATCCCTCCGGAGGAGCGCCCCAGCATACCCCGCCGATCTCCGACAGCGATTTGTACCGGTTCACGCGCCGCGAATATATCGTTCGTAAAGTCTCACTGATTGCCAGTCTGCAACCCGTTGAAGCTGCATGAGCGAATCTGACCGTTCTTGCCGGTCGAGAAGTTATAACTTATCGAACAACCAAATTGCGGTCTTCATGCTCATAGCTTGCAGGGGGCGATTATGAAAGCAGCTGTTTATGTGCGGATCTCGACAAAGGATCAAAAAACTGACCTGCAGCTCGATGAACTACGAGAATATTGCCAGCGTAGGACTTGGCAAATTGTCGCTGTGTACTCAGACAAAGGGATAAGCGGCAGCAAAAATTCCCGCCCAGAACTTGATCGGTTGATGGACGATGCCCGGAAGAGAAAATTCGATGTAGTAGCCGTTTGGCGCTTTGATCGTTTCGCCCGATCTGTATCGCACCTGCTGAGGGCGTTGGAGGAATTTAGAGCCTTGGGAATTGAGTTTGTGTCCTACAGTGAAGCCATCGACACATCGACTCCGATGGGGAAAATGGTTTTCACCGTGCTTGCTGCCGTGGCCGAGCTGGAACGAAGCCTGATAACTGAAAGAGTCCGGGCTGGACAAGCGGCAGCGAAGAAAAGAGGCGTGAGATTTGGCAGGCCAACCGTTACCGTTGATCCGAAGAAAGTCCTTGCGCTGCGGAAGCAAGGAAGATCATTCGCTCAGATTGCCGAAAAGCTGAATATTGCCAAAGCAACTGCCTTTAAATTGGCGACCACGAACTGATTTCACTGGCGTTCTGCGACAGGAGGAGCAAGTAAGCACGACTCCCGAAGCTATGCGAGAAGTGCCGAATGTCAGGCAGTCGAATCGCGCTGGGAACCGGGATGCATTCCCCGTGGGTGAGCCGTGTGCTGGCTGGTCTGGAACGCGCTCCGCTGCCGGAAAAGACGAAGACCCGCGTTCTCAGGCTCCTTGTTCCGAATGTGCTCTAGGCCGAAGCTGACGTTGTGGAGTGGCCGCGGAACGGTTCGCGTGACACTTCACTGCGCTCCCGCTACCGCTGTCGTACCGTTGTGCTACCAGTGTGGAACCGTTGTGCTACCGTCCTAGTGACATTGTCAAGCCATCTTTGAATCCTCGCACAGCCGTCGTGCAGCCATCATGCAACCATCATGGTGACGGTGTTCAGTCCTCTTTCAACGCACTATCGGTTGCCCAACTTACGCCGAACTTCGCGCAAACTAACCGTCAATTTGTGAATTAATTCTCGAAAAATACGCACAAAATGGCGCAATTTTTACAAAACAATCACCGTTAGCGAGGATCAGTTTCAACTTTTCGGGTGTCTGCGGTGAAAAATGCGCCAGTGCGCGGTAATACCAGTCACTTCCGGGAAAGTCGAGCAAAGGGCATCCGCCAAAATCGCGGTGTGAAAGGGGTGAGATCATGCATTTGTTCTAAGGCGGATAGTCGATTTTTAGCACTGCGGCCAACGGTCTACAATTTTGTGCATGTTCGGCTCCTCCCATCTCCGGCAGTCCAACGCGAGCCTTCCAACTAGGCGTAGATGAATGTCGTCGCTCTAGCGGCGACGACGGCCCCAAAAACATATTGAAACCAAGGCGCAGTGTGCCTCGGATTTTTTCACTGGCAATAATGTCGGCTGTTGTCTGTAAGCAGACCGACGTTTGGGTAGCCCGGACTGCGCCTAAAACGATAAACCAGTTGAGTGTGAACAACTACCAGCAGCCCGACGACCTGAAGGCCGACCAGTCGGGCAATACCCGGAGCGATAGCGGAATTCTTCGCTCGTTCCTTACCATCACCCCGGCTTCTCGATGTATATCGCGAACCGTTCTGATGATCCTGATGCCTTGCCGTGTATCCGGACGAGTGCCGTTCCAAGAGATCCTTGAAATCACTTTAAGAGATTTTTCACGGCGCGGCATCTAACGTATGTAAGGAAAAAAAAAGCTATATCGGGGTTGGCGCAAAGCTGTCCGATGCTGGGGATTTGCCTGCGCGACGATAAGCTGCGCGATGAACTCGTAACCAAGGAGGTTGAATGACCGTAAAAGAATTTCTTAAATGGGAAAAAGAAAGCCAAGATACAATCGATGTGAAGCGGTGCTATATCGATGTAGCTGGTGAGTTTGCCGCTGGTGTTGTCTTGAGCCAGATCGTTTATTGGAATCTGCCCGACAAACAAGGCAACCCAACCAAACTGCGTGTCACAATCAACGGTAAAGATTGGCTTGCGAAGCGCCGCGAGGATTGGTGGAATGAATGCCGGGTAAAACCAAAACAGCTCGATCGCTGTCTCGCTGATCTGGAACGTAAAGGACTGATTCAAACCCGTGTTTGGAAGTTCGCCGGAAACCCAACAAAACACGTATGGTTAGATGTTCCCGCTTTAGTGTCGGCACTTAATGGGTGTAATAACGTTACTCCTCCAGAGGGAGAATCGTTCTTCCCCAACGAGGAAGAACCAAATTCCTCTACGGGGAATATCGATACTCCTGAACGGGGAATTTCCTATAACAAAGACGACTTCCACAGACTCCGGACAGAGAATAAAAACATAGATTACGTACAGGGATTGCAAAGGGGTGTAAACACCCCTTTAGAACCCGAACAAGAAAGCGGCTGCGCCGCAGATTTTTCTTCAAAAAACCTTCTTAACATCGATCCGAAAGAAGACTGTCCTCCGGAACACGGCATGATGATCGAGCCTTTAGCTGAAAGGCTGTTTAAGACATTCGGGATAGCAACCACTGAACGACGGTGGAAGAAGAATCTCACCGAGCTCTTCCGGCTTTGGCCCGACATTAACGACGAAGCGGTGGAAGAGTGGTTCCGGCGCTATGGCAACAAGACTCTTCCAAAGCCGGTGAAATATTTCTGCGATACCATCCTGACCGTCAAGGAGGATTTGGACGGGCCGGAATATTCCATCCTTCCGGATCACGTAGTGCATATGAAGAAAGAATTCGACAGCATGGCCCGTGAGAGTCTCCGGTGGTTCCCGGCTCAAGAGCGGGTATTAATCAAGTTGATGCAGCAGTATAAATACGACCTCCTGCTTGATGCGTGGCTGGTTCACTGGCGGTCGGTTGAGGGGACGAAAGCTAAGAATTGGGCGGTTCAAAACTATCTTAACAACATTGAAGATCTGCTTGTCCAAGCCGACCGGATAAACAAGCTTCATGAGCATGCTGATGTAAATGATGAAGATGATGTGAAAACTGAAGATGACAAGGATTCGAATGATGCAAATGAATGACTACCAGACCTACCTCGCGAAGTCCCGATATGCACGTTGGGATTATGAAACAGGGCGCAGGGAGAACTGGGATGAAACGATCGGATTTCGCGGTGTATGACCGTAATTGAATTTGCGAACGCGCACCGGCTGACGCTGAAAACTGATCGCGGCGACGGTACGCAGGTAGTCGTGGGCCGCACTGGCCAAATTTATGAGTACAGCGCGACTGAGCTGGCGGTGATGTTCATCCTTCTGGACGACAGCCAGCCATGCCCACGTCGCTGGAGCAACGCGCTTCGCAAGTGCGCGGCGGCTGGAATGAGAGTTCTCCAGAATGGCGATGCTGAAGGTACTCTGGCGTTTGATCCGTCGAATCCGGAGCAGGTCAAGCTTGCGATTGCCGTTGCTGGCATCAAGCGCAAGAAAAAGCTATCTGACCAGCATCGGGCAAAATTGGTGGCTTCTGGGGTTCGTTTTAGCCGTAAGCCGAGACGAGTCTACAAGGCCGCTCCAGCGTCTAGGAACGCCTCGTGCGAGTCCGGACGGGCTCTCGGCCCATCGCACCCCTAGCAGGCCCTTATAGGCCGCTGGGAGCGTCAGTAGCCGCCCGAACTTGGCGGCTCGGTGGAATGCGGTTGGGAAGCCGGGGCAGGGCAAAAAATATTACCGTGATAAATGCGGTAGCGAAGGTCGATTCGACGCGGTACCGCATTTATTGAGATCGAAAGCTGCTCGGCCAGTCGATAAGAAAGATTTCAGTACGGCGTTAGTGGTCATTATTCGAAGCAGGAACTCTGAAAACATGCAATGTTCAAGCAAGCCTGACAACTTCGGTATCTTCAGTTTCAGGCAGCTCACGGAAGATACAAGCGGCAGTGCCGCCCACAAACGGAGCGGCTTCAACATCAACTCGTACGACATTTGCTGGCAGACCCGCATCTTGCCAGATACAAACTGCGGATGAAATTCTCACGCCCGAGCAGCTCGCAGCGAGGCTTCAGGTGAGCCCGTCTTGGGTGTATGAACAGACACGAAAGCGAAGCGCAGTACGCGGGAATGACGATCCGTTGCCGTACCGCAAAATGGGCAAATACCTGCGGTTTTGTTGGCGGGAGATCTTGGAATGGCTCGACCGTCAAAAGCCGCACCCCAGACGGTGACGAGGTTGCCGGTGACGATTGCTTGAGAACCCGCAATAGCGGGGGGTTATGGAAGGCCGGAGGTTCATTATAATGCGGCATCAGTCAGGCTACATTTGGCGAGAAAACGGTGTCTGGTTCGGCAGGTATCGTACCGATGCCTTACAACCAGATGGAACCATCAAGCGAGTGCAGAAAGCGACGAAGACGCGACATCTGGGTATGGAATTGCAGTTACGCCCGATGGAACCTTCCACCCGGTTTGGATCGATGCAGGGAAAGGCGATGGTGAACTCCGTACGGTTGCCATCCATGTCACGTCCGCGTCTGCGTTAATCGCGTCCGAGACAAAAGATCTGGCTGACATTACAAACAGGGTTGCGATCCTATACGGAGGTGACCAGCACTACGACGTGCAATCGGGAATCCTTACGGTGGACGTCGTTGTACGAAACAAGAGTTCAGAATCGATTCACGGACCGGTCAAACTCGCTGTTCCAAGTGTGTCCAATGACTATGGCTATGCAGACATAGAGAACGCTGAGAATAAGGCAACTAGCGGGGGAGCAATGTGGGACATCAGCGCCAGCATTCCAGGGGGAACGCTCGACCCTGGGGCGACGAGCAAATCATTCTCGTTGAAGTTTCGCTATCACCCGGAGGGGAAGGAAGAACCGCCCGTAGGTGAGGATTTTCTCGACCTCAATGTGAAGGTTTTCGCTCATGCTTCCACTTCTTCAGCCGGTAGTGGCAAGCCGTAGCGGCAGTTAGGCAGTCGATAGCGGATGAGAGGTGAGTTGGCGAAGAGGAATAGCTTGGCGAATGCAGGGGGCAAACCAGGGCGCGTTTGCGCTCTGGTTTGTCTGTTAGCTGTGTTTCTAGCCATGGACGGCGGTGCCGTAGCCGACATGTATCCGCGGCAGCCAGGGATTTCGGTGCAGAAGTACTCGTTCGATGTCACGTTCAGCGACATATCGGATGAGCTGTCGGTGAGTGACACGATTGCGATCAGGTTCACTGCCAACGGCATCCGTGGCATCGATCTCGACCTCTGCAATCTGGTCTCCGAACCACGGCCAGCCGATCGCCTCAATCCGTGCTTGGCCCCGCAGCCGAGCTCTCAAGGGGGAGCGGTCGGGCCGGACAGTCCTCCGCCGACCAGCGCTGGAAAGGGGATGACGGTAACCGACGTCGACGCCGGAGATCACCCACTCGAATTTCAGCATACCCATGACAGATTGCACGTCGCATTTCCGAATCCGTCGCGTGCGGGAGAACAGTTCACATTCACCATCAAATACCACGGCGTACCGGCGGCCGGTCTATTCATCGGCAAGAACAGGTTTGGTGACCGGGTTTTCTTCACCGACAACTGGCCAAACAGGGCTCGGAATTGGCTAGCGACGATTGATCACATTTCGGTGAAGGCACCGAAGACGATCAGCGTCACCGCTCCGCGCCGTTACCAGGTCGTTTCAAACGGTCTGCTGAAAGGGCAGGTCGATCTCCCCGGCGACGTGCGCCGCACGGTTTGGGAAGAAACCGTGCCGATTCCCAGCTGGCAGTTCTCGCTGGGAGTGGCACAGATGGCCGTGCGGTACTTTGGCTCGCGCGGCGGCGTTCAATTCTCTGCTTGGCTGTTTCCGGAGGACCGGGACGCCGGACTGAAAAGTTTGGTTCCTTTGACGCAATCAGTTTTTGATTTTTACAGCGATCAGATTGGTCCGTATGCATACGAGAAGCTAGCGCAAGTCGAAGCCACGGGCGAAGGAGGCGCCACGGAACCGGCAACTACGATCTTCTACTACAGCGGTTTTGGACCGGTGTCCCATGAGATGGCCCACCAATGGTTCGGCGATTCGGTCACGGAGCGTGACTGGGACGATGTGTGGCTGAGCGAAGGTTTTGCGACATACTTTTCGCTTCTATACACGGAACATAGTGATGGGCGCGATGCGTTTCTCCGCGGCGTGCGAGAAGCGAGGAAGGCAGCGGTGAACTATGCACTCGCACACCCGATCGACACCATCGTCCATAAGAATCTGGCTAACGACAGCGATGTGTTCTTCAACTCCACACAGATCTATCAAGGCGGCGCGATGGTGCTGCACTCCCTGCGCGGCGTACTCGGCGAGCAAAACTTCTGGGCCGGCATACGTCTCTATTCGAGCCGATTCCGAAATGCTAGCGCTACGACTGACGACTTCCGTCACGCGATGGAAGACGCGTGCCACACCTCGCATGAATGCCCACCCGATGGCGACGATCTTTCCTGGTTTTTCCGTGAGTGGTTGAACCGCGGCGGCGTGATGCAGCTCCAAGGAACGTGGCACTACGACACCGCAATAAAGCAACTCACCGTCACGCTTGACCAGAAGCAGACGCAGGGGCTTTACCGCATGCCGGTGGAGATCGGTATCACGCTGCCCGCATCAGCGACCTCGGTAAAAGGCGAGCCATCTACATCTGCTGGCGTTTTGAAAACCGTTAAAGTCCTCTTGGATTTGCAACATAATGTCGCGGCCTTTCCGCTCGATGTCGCACCTTTCGAGGTGCAGCTCGATCCAAACACATGGATTCCACTGATGCAGGCGACATTCAACGAGCAATGACAGCAAGGCTGACCGCAGTTCGTCGATCGTGTGATCCATGCCAACTCTCTCCATCAAGGTTCTCGATTCCCACACGGGTGGGGAGCCGACGCGGCTTGTCCTGGACGGCGGGCCTGAGTTAGGTGACGGTCCTCTCAGCGAGCGCGTTAGCCGTTTCCGCCAAGAATTCGATGAGTACCGGTCGGCCATTGTGAACGAACCGCGTGGTTCGGACGCGATGGTCGGAGCCCTGCTCTGCCAGCCGAATCGGCCGGACTGCGAATTCGGGGTCATTTATTTCAACAATGTGGGTTATCTGGGTATGTGCGGTCATGGAACGATCGGCGTTGTTGCCTCGCTTGGGCACCTTGGTCGTCTTTCGGTAGGGAAAACTCGGATCGACACTCCGGTCGGCCCGGTGGACGCTGAGCTGCACGCGGGTGGCGAAGTTTCGATCCAAAACGTTCCAAGCTACCGAAAGGTGAAAAAGGTAACGGTCGAAGTTCCAGGAGTTGGCAATTTCCGCGGCGACGTGGCGTGGGGAGGAAACTGGTTTTATTTGGTCGACGCTTCGGGTGTCCGAATCGATTTGGCGAACGTGGAATTTTTGACCGATCTGGCTTGGCGCATTCGCCAGGTGCTCAACGCTGAGGGGTATCCCGAGGTCGACCATGTCGAGATCTTTGGCCCTTCGCGCAATGGGGCAGGTAGCCGCAATTTTGTCTTATGCCCCGGAAAAGCGTATGACCGCTCTCCGTGCGGTACGGGAACGAGCGCCAAGCTCGCGTGCCTTGCCGCTGATGGGAAACTCGCCGAGGGCGATCGCTGGGTACAGGAGAGTATCCTCGGGAGTACTTTCTCGGGCCGCTACACGTGGCTTGACCGTGCCAAAGGCGAAATCGTTCCCACGATCACGGGCCGAGCTTACATCACTGCGGAATCGAATCTTAATATCCAGGCGCATGACCCCTTCCGCTGGGGCATTCGGTAAGAGCCCGTGAGCAAGCGCGTGGTCATCTGCGGTGCGGGGATTATCGGGCTTTGCTCCGCCTTTTTTCTCGCGCGCCGTGGCCATGACGTCACAGTCATCGAGCGCGAGCCGGAAGTTCGGAACGGGTGCTCGTTTGGGAACGCCGGAATGATCGTCCCGAGCCATTTTACACCTCTGGCAGCCCCCGGAATGGTGGCCTTCGCGCTCAAGTCCATGGGGAATTCGCGGAGCGCATTTTCTATTTCTCTGCGGCCGAGCTGGGAACTCCTTGAGTGGGGCTGGAGATTCTTTCAATCCTCGAACACCGCGCATGTCTTGCGGGCGAGTTCCGTTCTGCGGGACTTGCACCTAGAAAGCCACCGCCTGTTCGTTGAGGAACTCAGACCCAAAGTCGACGGAGATTTCGAACTCACCGAGCGCGGTCTCCTTATGCTCTGCAAGAC
This sequence comes from uncultured Acidobacteriota bacterium, assembly GCA_963836125.1. Classification (GTDB taxonomy): domain Bacteria; phylum Acidobacteriota; class Terriglobia; order Acidiferrales; family UBA7541; genus Palsa-295. The sequence goes on along the minus strand of CAWIIK010000007.1, from coordinate 195,013 downwards.
CAGGAAGGCGCTGGATCATGAAGCCAGCGTCGCGGTCCATGCACAGAAGCTCGGAATTGGTGCGGAAGTCGTCTCGGCGGTGCGCGCCGCGGAACTCGACCCCGCCGTGCGCATGGATATTCTCGGAGGCGTTTACTTTCCGCTCGACTGCCACCTGACGCCGCAGCGACTCATGGGCGGCCTTGCGTCAGCGACTGCGCGTGCCGGGGTAAAGTTTCTGTATTCGACCGAGGTCACCGGATGGCGCGCGGGCCAAGCGAGAGTCGAAGCGGCGGTCACCTCGGAGGGCGAAATCGACGCGGACGAATTTGTCCTCGCAGGAGGATCATGGTCCCAAGGGCTGGTCCGCGGGCTGGGCTTGAAGCTGCCGATCCAGCCGGGAAAGGGCTACAGTCTGACTGTCTCGAAACCGCGACGGTTGCCCCGACTCTGCTCGCTTCTGTCGGAAGCGCGCGTCGCCGTGACTCCGATGGGCCAGACGCTGCGGGTCGGTGGAACCATGGAATTCAGCGGCTTCGATCGAACGATTCGAAGGAGCCGCGTCGATGGCATCATCGCCTCGGTGCCTCGATACTTTCCCGACTTCCAAGAGAGTGATTTCCAGGCTCAACCGGTTTGGAGCGGCTACCGCCCTGTCTCGCCGGACGGGTTGCCGTATATCGGGAGATTCAGAAAATACTCAAACCTCGTGGCCGCAACCGGCCACGCCATGATCGGTCTCAGCCTAGGTCCGGTCACGGGCAAGCTCGTGGCTGACATTGTGTCCGAGGAAAATCCGTCGGTCGCCATTGAAGCCTTGAGTCCGGATCGGTTCGCGTAAAGCTAAGAGCTGAGAGTGTCTATTTGCAGAACGCGTGGCAGTGAGGAGCGGAGAGTCCTCCGAACGAAGTCCTTGATACTCGGCGGCGTGATTTCAGGCGCATGGAATCTCTTTCCTGTTTTGCGATTGTCATTCAGTCCCTGGAGCACGAACTGTCGTTGGCTAAATAGGCGCTTGCAGCGGGCATACTGAATAGAGCAATCGCAGCAATAGATTCCCCGGCACAAGGCGCAGAACCGTGAAACGAGCAGGTCGCACCAAGCTGGGTTCTTCCTTGAATGCACAGATCGGAAGATGGCAAGGATCAGACCCACGCTTCTTCAGTGAAATCTCACTGACCCCGGCCCCTTGAGAGGCTTTGTTTCGAGAATTCCGATGACGGTTATCGCTTCAACCATCGACGCTCTCAGTCGTCGCCGCTTTCTGCGGCAGAGCCTTGCATTTAGCGCTCTGGCTGCGTTCGGATCGTTCTCAAGTCTGGCCGATTCTCTGGATGCCGATCCCACAGGTGTGCACCTATTGATGCTCGGAGATTGGGGTGATGAAGAACCTACGGCACAGTCCGTTGTGGCAACGGGAATGCGCCACTACGCGCAACGCAAAGATCTGCGCGCAGAAGCGCTGCTCCTGCTGGGCGACAACTGGTACGGCGCGCTCGACGGTGGCATTCACTCTGCTCGCTGGCAAAAACAATTCGAAGAGATGTATCCCACTGATGTGTTCAATTGCCCGGCATACGCGATACTCGGAAACCACGACTATCAACGCTGGCCTGAAAGCAAAGTCGATGCCGAGTTGGAATACGCGCGCGTCGGCAAGGCCGCTGAAGGCAAGACGCGCTGGACGATGCCATCACGGTGGTATCGTTTTGAGTTTCCCGCAGGCGACCCGCTGATTACCTTTCTTGCTCTTGACAGCAACATTCAGCTCACAGACGGAAGCTCAGGCCACGGACGAGATTTCACGTTGAACGTACAGCAGCAAGCGGACCAGCTTGCATGGCTCAGAGAAGAACTCGCGCGCCCGCGTACGGCGCCGTTTCTTGCGGTCATGGGACATCACCCGGTCTATTCGGATGGTATGCACGGAGATCATCCGGTGCTCGTCCGTGATTGGGATCCGCTGTTCCGCGAGCACAAGGTCGATCTCTATCTCGCGGGGCATGATCACGACTTGCAGCACTTGGAGTTCGAGGGTCACCCGACGAGCTTCTTTCTATCCGGTGGAGGAGGCGCCGACCTGTATGACCTGACGATCAATCCTTCGACACGAGGGCCATATGGCCAAAAGGTGTACGGCTTCAGCCATTTGTCCGTCACAGCAAAGCAGATGACGTTGCGGCATCTCGACGCGAGCGGCCGCGTCCTACACGCATTCACAAAAACGCCGGATGGCAAGATCGCAATTGCACTGGCGAGTGGCTAGATGCCTAATCCTCGTCGGATAGGCACTACTTTGTTAAGTAAAATACCTTTCCATGTAAAGAGAATACGTTCTCTCCGCCGTCTCCTGGTCCTTTTCTAGCCACTCGCCACTAGCCACTCGTCTGTTTTTATGGCCTATGTGGCGAAATTCGCCCTTCTCGTGGGCATACTTTGGAGACGAGTCTCGCAATCGTTGGTGCGATGCGACATCACGGCTTTTCTCCGCGCGAAATGAGACTAAGTGAGTTTCGTTGCTTTGCCGAACCGCCTAGCGAGGAATCTGTTCGTCTTGAAGATCACGAAGATTGAAGCATTCCAAGTGGATCTGCCTCTGGGTGAGGGGAAATACACCTGGGCCGGAGGAAAATCGGTTGAGGTTTTTGATTCGACTGTTGTCGCCGTCCACACGGATTCCGACATCACCGGATACGGGGAGATTTGCCCTCTCGGTCCTTCGTATTTGCCAGCCTATGCTGCCGGCGCCCGCACGGGCATTACCGAACTCGCTCCCGGCCTGATAGGTCTTGATCCCACCGCTCTCTCGGTGGTGAACGATCAGATGGATCTCGTCGTTGCGCGGTCATCCCTATGTGAAGTCCGCGCTCGACATGTCGTGCTGGGACATCCTCGGCCAGGTGACCGGCCTGCCGGTCTCGACACTTCTCGGAGGACGCTACGGCGAATCCTTCGCTCTCTACCGCGCGATCTCCCAAGACAAGCCCGAAGAGATGGCCCAAAAAGTCGCGCTGTACCGATCCGAGGGTTATCACAAATTTCAACTGAAGGTGGGCGGCGATCCCGACCTCGATATCGAGCGGATCAGGCAAGTTGCGCGCGAGCTTGAGCCCGGAGAGGTGCTCGTCGCCGATGCGAATACGGGTTGGACGCAGCATCAGGCAATCGCGCGTTGCGGATGCCGTGCGCGACGTCGATGTATATCTCGAACAGCCCTGCGCCAGCTACGAAGAGTGCCTCGCCGTGCGCCGGCACACGAACCGCCCTTTCGTCCTCGATGAAGTAATCGACGGATGGGAATGCTGGTACGCGGGGCCCACGACCAGGCGATGGACGTGATTAACCTTAAGATTTCCAAGGTCGGCGGACTGACGAAAGCCCGGCAGATTCGCGATCTGTGCGTGTCGTTCGGCATTGCCATGACGATCGAGGATACCTGGGGCGGCGACATCGTGACGGCGGCGATCGCGCATCTCGCGCACAGCACACCACCTGCGTATCTGTTCTCCTCTACCGACTTTAACAGTTACGTCACCGTGAGCATTGCGGAGGGCGCGCCGGAGAGACAGAACGGCCGTCTCGCCGCACCGAGCGCCCCTGGTCTCGGCGTCACACCGCGCATGGACGTGCTCGGCAAACCGGTCCTGTCGGTGCAGTAGGGATTCCATCCATGCAGAGGCTTAAGCATTTCATTAACGGACAGTGTGTCGAGAGCAAAGGCAAACGGGCCCTTTTGGACATCAATCCGTCCAATGCGAGCGATGTAATAGCGGAGGTTCCGCTGGGGACGGCGGAGGACGCAGAGGCTGCGGTGGCCGCAGCGTCCGAGGCTTTCACGCCGTGGCGGTCTCGTACGGCTCTCGCCCGAAGCGAATTTCTGTATCGCTGGGCCGATGTGCTGGCGTGTTCCCAAGAATCACTTGCGCAAGCAGCGTGCCGCGAAGTCGGCAAGCCGATTACGGAAGCACGCGGGGAAGCTGCAAGGTGCGTCGCGATCCTGCGCTACTACGCGGGAGAGGCGGTCCATCCTTCCGGTGAAGTGGTCCCCTCGCAACTGGAAGGGGCGTTGCAGTTTACGTTTCGAGAGCCGCTCGGCGTTGTGGCCCTCATCACTCCTTGGAATTTTCCGCTGGCGATTCCTCTTTGGAAGGCCGCTCCCGCGCTGGCCTTCGGCAATGCGGTGGTGTGGAAGGCATCGGAACTCTCTTCTCACGTCGGGACGATTCTCGCGGCGACGGCTGCCAAGGCTGGTCTCCCGCCGGGCCTCTTTAATCTCGTGCTCGGCGCGGCTGAGGTCGGCGAAGCGCTGCTTCATTCAGACGTCGTAGCCGCTGTCAGTTTTACCGGTTCCTCCCAGGTCGGTGCCCGGGTCGCCACCATTGCCGCAAAACGCGGGATTCGCTATCAGACCGAGATGGGCGGCAAGAACTGCGCAATCGTGCTCAGAGATGCGGACGTCGACCGGGCGGCGCTACTCACCGCTGCGGGAGCGATGCGTTATGCCGGGCAGAAATGCACGGCGACCAGTCGCGTGATCGTCGCGAAAGAGATCACAGAGCCTTTTCGACAGAAACTCGAAGCCTCGATTGAGGCACTGCCCGTAGGACCCGCGGACGATCCGAAAACCGCTGTCGGACCAGTCATCACCGAGCCCGCCCGAAATAGACTGCAAAAGATCCGGCGCGAGATTCAGGCCGAGCGCATCTTCGAAGTACCAATTCCCGCCGCCGATTCCTTTGCGCGAGGATTCTTCGTTCCTCCCACGGTCATCTATGGTCCAAGTCCCGATTCCTTTGTCGCCACCGCCGAACTCTTCGGACCGCTGCTCGTCGTTCTCGAAGCCGAAGATCTCGATCACGCAATCCATCTTGCGAACGGCTCTCCGTTCGGTTTGAGCGCAACGCTCTTCACCGCTGATATGGCGTCCGCACTCTCCTATGTGCGGAGAATCGAGGCGGGAATGGTCCGCGTGAATGGGGACATCACGGGTGTCGACCCGCACGCTCCCTTCGGTGGCACGAAGAGATCGAGCTCAGGCGGCCGCGAGCAAGGCACTGCGGCTCGGGAGTTCTACACGGAGATGAAGACGGTCCAGATGCAAGGCTGACCGATTCGAAGGAGTGAGCGAAACGTGGAAAGACAAGAGTGGAGAAGAGTATTTCCGGCGATTACGACACCGTTTGGCCCTGATCTGTCGGTTGATTATCAGGCCCTCGAACATTTGATCGAACGAATGATCTCGAGCGGCTGCCGCGGCATTGTGGCGCTTGGCTCGCTCGGAGAAGCTCCGGCTCTTTTGAAAGACGAAAAGATCGAAATCCTGAGGCGCGCAAAACGCACGCTCGATGGACGCGCGCCCTTGATCGCAGGAATTTCGGGCCTGAACACGGCCGAGGCCGTAGCGCTGGCAAAAGACGCCCATGCTGCGGGTGCGGACGGCTTGATGGTTCTGCCGCCCTTCGTCTATCGGGGCGATTGGCGCGAAACCGAAGCCCATTTGAGCGCGGTCTTCCGGGCCACGCCGCTCTCGTCGATGCTCTACAACAACCCGATCGCCTACGGCACCGATGTCACACCCGAACAAGTGGTGGCTCTGCGAGCGCAACACAAGAATCTTCATGCGGTAAAGGAATCAAGTGGCGATATCCGCCGGGTCACGAGCCTCCGGCAACTCTTGGGAGACGAGGTTGCGGTTTTCGTGGGAATGGACGATGTCATCGTCGAAGGTGTGGCCGCCGGAGCCGAAGGATGGATTGCGGGCCTCGTGAATGCGTTGCCCGCCGAGTCGGTGCGTCTCTTTTCACTCGCAGAGCTCGGTCCGTCGGAGGAATTGGGTGCGCTCTACAAATGGTTTCTGCCGCTTCTGCGTCTCGACACCGTCCCGAAGTTCGTGCAGTTGATCAAGCTCGTCGAAGCGGAGGTCGGTTCGGGTTCGGCGCGCGTGCGTCCTCCGCGTTTAGAACTCGCGGGTCCCGAACGCGACCAGGCTCTCGCGTTGATCCGTCGAGCGCTTGAACAGAGGGCCGCTTGATGACGTGGATCGAGCGCTCGGCCGCTGCATTCCTCGCGATCGGTTTACTTGCGAGTGTTTCTGTTGGCAGCCCCGCGGGGGCTTCCGATCTCGCAAACACCTTGGATCGGGTGTTCAATCGCCACGAGTTTGACGCGAAGCAGTTCGGGCCGGCGCGGTGGATCGAAAACGGCGCGGCCTACACCACCGTTGAACCTTCGCCTGGTTTCCCGCAAACAAGCGACGACGAGAACGCGCCCCAGGACATCGTCCGCTACGAAACGACCACAGGGCAGCGAACCATTCCTGTTCCTGCTTCCGAGCTTGTGCCTTTGCCGGGAGCAAAGCCCCTCACCATTGAGAACTATGCGTGGTCGGATGACGCAAAGCGCCTGCTCGTCTATACGAACTCAAAGAAAGTCTGGCGCCGGAATACGAGGGGCGACTATTGGGTGCTGGATCTGGCAAGCCGAAAGCTTCTGAAGCTCGGGGGAGACGCACCTGAGTCTTCCTTGATGTTCGCGAAATTCGCGCCCAATGGTCGCAGCGTTGCTTTTGTCAGGGCAAGCAACATCTACATCGAGAATCTTGCGACCGAAAAGATCCGGGCGTTAACCAGGAACGGTTCGGCGACCCTGATCAACGGAACGTCTGACTGGGTGAACGAGGAAGAACTCGGTATTCGTGACGGATTCCGCTGGAGTCCGGATGGAAGATCGATCGCGTACTGGCAGTTCGATACGACGGGTGTCCGTCAGTTCACTCTGATCAACGACACCGCAGAGCCGTATCCCATCCTGAAGAAATTCCCTTATCCAATCGTCGGCACCACGAACTCGGCCGTCCGAGTCGGCGTTGCAAACATCGCAGATGGGCGCACGCAGTGGCTGAATGTTCCGGGAGATCCGCGCAACCAGTATCTCGCGCGCATTGCCTGGACCCGGGATTCCAGTGAACTGTTGATCGAGAAACTCAACCGCCTACAAAACACCAACGACGTGCTCGCGGCCGATCCCCACACAGGCGCGGTCCGCAAGGTGTTTCAAGACGGCGATTCAGCGTGGGTCGATGTCGTCGATTCGTTTGAATGGATAGGATCGGGAAACGACTTTCTGTGGCTCAGCGAGCGGGACGGCTGGCGGCACGCCTATGCCGTTTCCGAGGCGACGGGCGAAGCGCGACTACTAACTTCCGCACGTGCCGACGTAATGGAGGCACTTGCCGTCGATCGGGAAGCGAACTCGTTCTATTACATCGCAGCGTCCGACAATGCGACCGAGCGATATCTATACCGCGCAACTCTGGACGGAAAGACACCTGCCGAACGGCTCACACCACCAGGGGAACCCGGAACGCACACCTACGACATCTCCCCGGACGGGCACTGGGCGTTTCACACCTATTCCACCTTCGATCACGCTCCGGTTACCGATCTTGTTCGCCTTCCGAGCCACGAAGTCGTACGCAGCTTGGAAGACAACCGGGGACTGGTCGAGAAGAGTCAGGAACTCATTTCCAGTCCGACGGAGTTTTTTCAAGTGACGGTCACCGACGGCGCGAGGCTCGACGGCTGGATGATCAAGCCCCCGGCGTTTGATCCCGCGAAAGAATATCCCGTGCTCGTGTTCGTTTACGGAGAGCCTTGGGATCTGACCGTGACCAATGAATGGGGTGGCGAGAGAGATCTGTTCCATCGCGCGATCGCAAAAGAAGGATATCTCGTCGTCAGTTTCGATAATGAAGGCACACCGGCGCCGAAGGGACGGGCTTGGCGCAAGAGTATTTTCGGAAGCATAGGAGTGTTGTCCTCGGCCGACCAAGCCGACGCGATCCGCGCGCTTGCCAGAGAGCGTTCCTACATTGACTCGACGCGTCTTGCCGTATGGGGCTGGAGCGGTGGCGGATCGAATACTCTGAACCTGATGTTCCGTTTTCCGGGTTTGTTTGCGGCGGGCATGGCCGTTTCACCAATTGCCGATCAGCGTTACTACGACACGATCTATCAGGAGCGCTATATGGGTCTGGCCAAGGATAACCCGCAGGGTTACCACGACGGCTCACCGATCAACTTCGCCCAGGGTCTTACCGGGAAACTGCTCATCGTGCACGGGTCGGGCGATGACAACTGCCATTTCGAGGTGACCGAGCTTCTTGTAAACCGGCTGATAGAGCTGGGGAAGTCTTTCGATTTCATGGACTATCCCAACCGGACCCACGCGATCTCGGAAGGGCCCGGCACGACGTTCCATCTCTACAGCTTGCTTGCGCGGTATCTTGAAGAGCACGTTCCTGCGGGCGGACGGCCGCAATGAGCGTCGTGGCCGATGCGCGCGTGCTGCCGGCAAGATCGGACGCGAGTTTTTTTGGCCATCCGCGGGGCCTCGCGTTGTTGTTCTTCGTTGAGATGTGGGAGCGCTTCTCCTACTACGGAATGAAAGCCCTGCTCGTCTTGTATTTGGTCGACGGCCGGAATTGGCCTGTTAGCCGGGCGGCAACCCTCTACGGAAACTACACGGCGCTTGCCTACATCGCACCTTTGCTTGGCGGGTACCTCGCCGACAGTTTTATCGGTGCACGTCGCTCGATGGTCTGGGGCGGCGTGATCATCGCGCTCGGTCACTTCACTCTCGCGTTGGAACGTACAACGACTTTCTACCTGGGTCTAATCCTGGTCGTCATCGGGACGGGACTCTTCAAACCAAACGTCTCGACGATGGTGGGCGCGCTCTATGCGCCGAGCGATGAACGGCGCGATGCCGGCTTCACGATCTTCTTTATGGGCATCAGCGTGGGTGCGTTCTTGGCACCTCTCGCCTGCGGGTACCTGGGGCAGCGGATCGGTTGGAACTACGGCTTTGGCGCGGCCGGGGTCGGCATGCTCTTTGGTCTGGTCCTTTATCTATGGGGCCGCCGACGCTATCTGCCAGGGATTGGATATCCACCGGAAATGGCAACTGTAAAGGAACCCAAGCCCATCCCACTCAGTCCCGATGAGCGGCGCAGGACCGCAGCGCTCTTGAGCGTCATCGCTCTCACGATTCCTTTCTGGGCGTGTTACGAGCAGTTTGGAAGTTCGCTCAGTCTATTTGCCGACCGGCACATTGCACGCACGCTCGGGCACTTCGAGATACCGGCCAGCTGGTTTCAGTCGGTGAACCCCGTCGTGATTCTGCTCTTTGCACCGGTGCTGGCGGTTCTGTGGGACGCGTTGCGTGCGAAAGATCGCGAGCCATCGGCTCCGATGAAGATGGCGCTCGGCTACCTGCTGCTGGCCGTGGGCTTCACGTTCGCTACGGTCGCCGGATATCGTAGCGAGACGGTTCTTCTGGTCAGCCCGGCGTGGTTCATTGCGACGGACCTGTTTCGTTCCTGGGGCGAACTGCTGCTTTCCCCGGTCGGCCTCTCCTACGTCACCAAGGTCGCGCCGCCGCGTTATGGTTCGCGACTCATGGCAGCCTGGTTTTTGGCCGAAGGGCTGGGAAACAAGCTCGCGGGATCGATCGCTTCTTATTCGGATGTCATCCGGGCGGGCCGCTTCTATGCGGTGTTCGTTGGCATTGCGATAGCCTCGACAATCGCGCTTCTTACCTTTGCTCGGCGGCTCAAGAGCCTCACCTCAAAAGCAAATTCGTTACATGCCGAGGTAACCCCAGCATGTTGACCCCCGAGAGCCTCGCTCGTGTCCAGAGCTTGCTTGTAGAGCAGAACCTCGACGGCTGGCTCTTGTTCGATTTCCGGGGGAGAAATCCGATTGCCGTCGCCGCCTTGGGCGAATGGATCGTGGGCACCCGGCGCGCGTTCGTCTTGATTCCGCGGAGCGGCGTTCCCGTGGCGTTGATTCACGAGATCGATCAGGAACTCTGGCGGGGCTGGCCTGCTGCGTGGAACAAATCGGTCTGGGTTCGCCAGCAGGAACTCGAAGAACTGCTCGCCCTGCTTACGAAGGAGCTTCGAATCGCAGTCGATTTTTCCCCGCGCGGAGCGAGCCCGTATCTTGATTGCGTGCCTTCAGGCGTCATCGATCTGCTGGCAGAACTCGTGTGTGAGCTGGTGCCATCCGCAGAACTCGTGACTCACTTCCTTTCTGTTTGGACGGAAGAGGAGTGCCGTTCGCATCAGCGCGCTGCGGAGATCGTTTCAGCCGTTGCGCGGTACGCCATGCGCCGTGTCGCCGAAGCTGTGCACGGAGGAAATCCGGTCACTGAATACGACGTTTCCCAATGGATACGCCACGCACTCACGCGGGTAGGGTTGGTGACGGAAAGCGGGCCGAGCGTCTGCTTCGGTGCCAACGCTGCTCGCAATCACTACGAAGCGTCTCGGGAGGCGGCCGCCACGATCACCCGCGGGCATCTTCTTTTGATTGACCTGTGGGCAAAGGAACCGGGGGGAATCTATGCGGACCAAACGTGGATGGCGAGTATCGGCCCTCCTTGTGACCGTGACGCGCTTGTATGGGAAATCGTGCGGGAGGCGCGCGATCGAGCCCTCGGCCTGTTGTGCGAGCGCATACGAAGCAGCCAAGACATCACCGGAGCCGAATTGGACGCCACAGCGTATCAGACGATTTGTGACGCAGGATTTGGGTCAAACATTGCCAGCCGCACCGGTCACTCGATCGATCGCTTCGGTCTGCACGGGTTTGGCCCCCCGATCGACAACACCGAGACCGGCGACCGGCGATTGCTCATTCCCGGTATTGGCTTTTCTGTCGAACCGGGCATTTACCTGGCAGGGGAAACCGGCGTCCGGAGCGAAGTGAATGTCTACCTGACAAAAGAGGATGCGGTGGTGACACCCCAAGACTATCAAAAAGAGTTGATCGTTGCATGAATGCGACAGGAGATCGCCAGGTTCCGCCATGGTAAAAGGAACCGCTCAAAGGTGCATACGATATGAAGGAGAACGCTATTTGTGCGTCCCGCCGGGAGCGATCAGGCTTCTTGCTTTGGTCGTCCTTTGTCTCGGATGTGCCGTGACCGCGGGCTCGTTCTCGGCTCAGAACACGTCTCCCGCCGATGCGATCTATCTCGGCGGAAATATACTCACCGGCGAAGGGCTCGAATCGGGAACACCGCAGCGCGCGAGCGCGATAGCCGTCCGGGCAGGTGTGATTGCCGCGACGGGAACCGATGCGGACATCCTCAAACAATGGCGGGGCCCCAAGACGGAGATCGTCGATCTTCACGGGGCATTTGCCATGCCGGGCTTCAACGACGCCCATGTCCATCTGGCGAGTGCGGGTCGTGAAAAGCTGACGATTGACCTGGTCGGGGTGCACTCTCTATCGGAGATGCGGCAGAGAATTGCAAACGCTGCAAAAGCGGCTCCTGCGGGAGCGTGGCTGCGCGGGCGCGGCTGGGACCACCTGTTGTGGGCGGGCAAGCAACTTCCGACCAGGCAGGATCTCGACGCCGTTACGGGGAGTCATCCTGCGATCTTCACTCGCGTCGATGGACACATTGCGGTCGCAAACAGCAGAGCCTTGGAAGTTGCCGGGATCACCGCGAATACGCCCGATCCATCCGGAGGAAAAATCGACCGCGACAATAAGGGCGAACCAACAGGCATCGTGCGCGAAACAGCGGTCGATTTAGTCTACGACAAGTCCCCCGCGCCCAGCCACGAGGAACGCCGCCAATCGCTTGAACTTGCGATCAAAGACGCCGCTGCGCACGGCATTACGTCCGCACAGGACTATTCCACCTGGGACGACTTCCTCGTATTGGAGGAGATGGAGCGCGAGCATCAGCTACCGATCCGCATCAGCGAATGGCTGACGTTTCTCGATCCTCTGCCTCTGCTGGAAGGGCAGCGCGCCCATCACCTCGCCGATGATCCGATGCTGCATACCGGGATGCTCAAGGGTTTCATGGACGGAGCGCTTGGTTCGCGCACGGCGGCGCTCGAAGCGCCATATTCCGACGATCCAAGCAATTCCGGCATCCCGCAATTCGATCAGGAAACGCTCAATCGCATGACCGTCGAGCGGGCAAAGGCCGGCTTCCAAATTGGATTTCACGCCATAGGCGACCGCGGTGTGAAGATGGCGCTCGATGCCTTTGCCGCCGCAGAAGGAGCCGTACCGATCAGCAAGACTCACCGGTTCCGAATCGAGCACATCCAGATTATCGATCCCCACGATTTCACGCGTTTCCAGTCGCTTGGAGTCATTGCGTCGATGCAGCCCAATCATCTGCTGACGGACATGTATTGGGCGGAGGACCGGGTCGGCCCCGGTCGGGCAAAAGACTCCTACGCTTGGAGAACCTTTGAGGACCAAGGCACGGTGCTCGCGTTCGGTACAGACTATCCGGTCGAGCCTGTGACGCCGTTTCGTGGACTCTATGCGGCTGTCACGCGCAAGAGTGAGGATGGGACAAGGAGTTATCACCCGGAACAAGCGATCAACATTCATCAGGCGCTCTATGCCTACACGCAGGCGTCGGCGTTCGCAGAGCATATGGAGAATAAGAAGGGAAAGCTCGTCCCGGGACAGTTTGCGGACTTTGTTGTCCTGGATCGCGATCTTACACAAATTCCGCCAGCGGAGATTCTGAAGACACAAGTACTGCGCACAGTCGTTGGCGGCAAGACGGTATTCAACAAATAGCAGAATTATGAGGCTCGCGTTCCCCATCGACTGTGTTTATGGGAGAAAACGAGACATGAATAAAAATCGATGATGACGGCGGATCTATTTACGCAATGGGGCGAAAGCGTCTTGGATGCCCATCGAAGGATACGGTCTTCGGTTCGCCGTACTCCTGTCGAGGAGATATCGGAACTCGTCCCTGCGGCCGGCGCTCGGGTTTACGTGAAGCTCGAAAATTTGCAGGAGACAGGTTCGTTCAAGCTGCGCGGGGCAACGAACAGAATCCTGCGTCTCTCGTTCGAAGAGCAAGAGCCCGGCATCGTCGCGGCTTCGAACGGCAACCACGGCCTGGGCGTGGCGGCAGCGGCGAAGAGCGCGGGTATCACCGCCGAGATTTATGTTTCCTCCCAGGTCGCCTTCACCAAGGCAAAACGAATTGAGGAATATGGCGCTCGCATCGTGAAAGCGGGTTCAGAACCGCTCGAAGCTGAGATCACTGCGCGTGACAAAGCGCTCAAGTCGGGCCGGGTCTTTATCTCTCCCTATAACGACTGGGACGTTCTCGCGGGACAGGGCACCATCGCGGTCGAATTGTGCGAACAGATCCCTGCACTCGACGCCGTATTCGTCGCCGTGGGAGGAGGAGGTCTCGTCGGTGGCGTCGGCGCCTATCTGAAATACGCCTCTCCCAGAACGGAAGTCGTGGGCTGCTGGCCGGAGAATTCCCCCGTTCTCTACGAAGCAATGAAAGCAGGTCGAATCATTCCGGTCGCCGAGAAACCGACACTTTCCGAAAGCACTTCGGGCGGACTTGAAGAAGATTCGATCACTCTCGATGTCGCAAGGGCCGTCATCGACACATCTATTCTCGTTTCGGAAGAACAGATTCTGGATGCCATGCGCCTCGTACATCGCTCGAAAGAGTGGCTCGTCGAAGGAGCGGCGGGAGTCGCACTCGCGGCGTTCCTGAAAACCGCGGATCGCTACAGAGGAAAGACCGTGGCCATTGTCATCTGTGGCGGGAATGTGTCCGCCAAGGTCAAGGTTCGGGAACTGGTTTGATGGCAACGGTCTATGCGCGCGCGCAAATCGAGCAGGTGATTCGTCCGGCGGAGGTCGTCGCAGCCATGGAGCGAGCATTCGTTGCCTACTCCCGAAGAGAGGCGGTTGTCCCCCCGGTCGGGCAGATGGAGTTCGCCAATCCGCCAGGCGAGTGCGACATAAAGTACGGCTACCTCAAGGAAGGATCGACGTTCACGATCAAGATCGCGACCGGTTTCTGGAAGAATCGGGAACGCGGCCTTCCTCCCAGCAATGGCGTCGTGCTGGTCTTCAGCAGCGAGACAGGAGAACTCCAAGCGATCCTCCAGGATGAAGGCTATCTGACCGACATCCGGACCGCGGCCGCGGGAGCGGTAGCCGCGAAATATTTGGCCCCTTCGGAAATCCGCTGTATCGGAATCATCGGTGCGGGAACTCAGGCCAAACTGCAACTGGAATTCCTCAAGCAGATCACTGATTGCCGGCGAGTTATGCTCTGGGCACGCTCGGCGGATCGTGCCCGTGCATTTCATGCCGAAGACTTCGAAATCACGGTTGCTTCGAGCGTGGCCGAGTTGGCGGCCCACGCGCAACTGATCGTCACAACGACGGCGCTCGCGCAAATGGCTTCTCGGCGCGGATCGACATTCAGCTCGGCACGCATATCACGGCGGTTGGTGCTGATGGAGGAGGCAAGCAGGAGTTGGAATCACGGCTCTTGCTCACTGGCGAACGCGTGCGTTGTAGATAGCGCGGTCCAGTGCTCCGAGTATGGGGATTCGTCTTTCGCGCTTCGTGAGGGGCTGATCCAGTCTGAGAACCTAATCGAGCTTGGCCGGTGATCGAAGACAAGGGGCTTGGGGCGGCAGCTCGAAGAAGACATCACGATTGCCGATCTTACCGGCGTCGCCGTCGCAAGACATCCTGATCGCCGATCTCGTGCGCCAAAGGCTTGAGCCGAATTTCGGAGAATGAGAGAAGTCGGACTTTCTTCCAGGGGGTTGTCATGAAGTGTCGCGCTTCGTTAGCCCCGTTTACTGACAGTCATGCTGCTTCTCGCGTTCGGGCCTGCGGTTCGTGCGCAGACGTCGCCCGAGACGCCTGACATCCCCGCAAAATTCGAGCAACCGACGGCGTCCTACGACTACGTGAAGCGCGAAGTGATGATCCCGATGCGCGACGGCGTGAAGCTGCACACGGTGATCGTCATTCCAAGCGGAGCGAAGAACGCGCCGATCCTTCTGACGCGCACGCCCTACAACGCATCGAGCCGCGCCGAACGCAACGATTCGCCGCACATGCTGGCGACTCTGCCGCAGGGCGACGAGGTGTTCGTAGCGGACGGCTACATCCGCGTGTTCCAGGACATTCGCGGCAAGTACGGCTCCGAAGGCGACTACTTCATGACGCGTCCGCTGCGAGGCCCGCTCAATTCGACGCGCAACCGATCGAATCAACCGACGCGTACGACACGATCGACTGGCTGGTGAAGAACGTGCCGGAATCCAACGGCAAGGTGGGAATGCTCGGAAGTTCGTACGAAGGGTTCACGGTGGTGATGGCGCTGGTGAATCCGCATCCGGCGCTGAAGGTCGCGGCGCCCGAGAGCCCGATGGTCGATGGCTGGATGGGCGACGACTGGTTCCACTTCGGCGCGTTTCGCCAGACGAATCTCGACTACTTCACCGAGCAGACCACGGCGCAGAGGCGATGGGACCTCATGCGATCCGCGCAGGGCATACGACGACTACGAGAATTTCCTGCGCGCGGGCTCGGCGGGAGACTTCGCAAAGGCGGCGGGTCTCGATCAGCTGCCCTGGTGGCACAAGATGACCGAGCACCCCGCCTACGACGCGTTCTGGCAGGAGCAGGCGCTCGATAAAACGATGGCTGCGCAGCCGCTGAAGGTGCCGACGATGTGGATTCAGGGTCTGTGGGACCAGGAAGACATGTGGGGCGCGATCCACTGTTATCTGGCGGTGGAGCCAAAGGACACCCGCAACGACATGAATTTTCTGGTGATGGGGCCGTGGCGGCACAGCGGAGTGAACTACGACGGCTCGACGCTCGGCCCGCTGAAGTGGAACGGCGACACGGCGCTGCAGTTTCGCCGCGACGTGCTGAAGCCGTTCTTCGATCAGTATCTGAAGGATGGCGCGCCGAAGGCCGATACGCCGCCAGTGCTCATCTACAACACCGGCGAGAACCATTGGGACCGGCTCAAGTCCTGGCCGCTCGCGTGTGAGAGCGGCTGCGCCGCGAAGTCCAAGCCGCTTTATCTGACCGCGGGCTTCGGTCTTGTCCTTCGACTGCGCCTCCCGAGCAGGGCGCGAAGGCATCCGCAGCGTATGACGAGTACGTCTCCGACCCGGCGAAGCCGGTGCCGTATTCACCGCGCCCGGTTCGCTTCGCGGACTCCGATGCCTGGCGGAGCTGGCTGGTCGTCGATCAGCGCTTTGTCGCCGACCGCACCGACGTGCTGTCCTACGTGACACGAGCCTCTAACGGAGCCGGTGCGCATCGCCGGCCCGCCGGTCGTGAATCTGGTCGCTTCGACCAGCGGCACGGACAGCGATTGGGTGGTCAAGCTGATCGACGTATATCCCGACGAAGTGCCGAGCCAGCCGGAGATGGGCGGCTACGAGCTGAACATCGCGATGGATATTTTCCGCGGCCGCTACCGCGAGAGCTTCGAAAAGCCGGAGGCCATCGAGCCGAACACGCCGCTCGCCTACAAATTCGTTCTGCCGATGGCGGACCACGTGTTTCTGCCCGGGCACCGGATCATGGTGCAGATCCAGTCGAGCTGGTTCCCGCTTTACGACCGCAATCCGCAGACCTTTGTGCCAAACATCTTTTTCGCGAAGCCGGAGGACTACGTGAAAGCAACGCAGCGCGTTTGGCACACGCCGGACAAGGCCAGTTTCATCAGCTTGCCGGTTTTGCCTTAGAAAGCAGAACTACGCAGAGCACAAGGAGACAAACATGGAATCAAGAAATCCAGGCATCGACTTCGGCGACTCCAGGGAAACCGATGCGGACATTCGTCATTCACGCCCGACGAACGACGGAAGTGTTGGGACGCATCGTATCGCTCTTTCACCGTCGTGCCGTCGAGATCGAGCGGCTCAGCGCAGAGCGTGCGGAAGCGCCTAACGTTCTCTGCGTAATTGTTAGTGTTGCAGTGGACGCTAACCAAACGCGCCTAATCGAGGCAAACCTGTACAAATTGGTTGACGTGCTGTTTGTAGAAAGCAGCAATTCATTGGAAGCGCGCGACCCGCGAAGGAGCGGTAACCATTGTGTCAAATAGTCGGCACGACCGGCAGACCTTGCGGCCGCCCACGCGAGTCCTGACGCAGGGTTTCGACCCAAGCCTTTCCGTCGGCTCCGCTCGGCCTGCGGTTTTTCGCAGCTCGACTTACGTGTTTTCGAGTCCCGAGGCAGCCGAGCGCGCGTTCGACGTCGCGTCTGGCCGCGCACAGGTTGCTGAGGGCGAAAGCCCTGACCTGATTTACTCACGGATTAACCATCCCAACGCGGAAATGCTAGAGGACCAGATCGTGCACCTCGAAAAAGGCTCCGCGTCCGCTCTCGCCTTCAATTCCGGCATGGCCGCGATCGTGACGTCGCTTTTCACTTTTCTGCGCCCGGGCCAATCCGTCGTGTACACGATTCCGATCTACGGCGGCACGCAGCATTTCATCAAGGACCTTATTTCGCAGTGGGGCGTGACCGGTATTCCCGTGCCCTCGGGTCGCGTGGATCTGATCGAGCATGCCATTGCCTCCGCGAAAAACCTATCCGCGGTACTGCTCGAAACACCCGCGAATCCAACGCTGATTATGACGGACATCCAACAAGTCTGCGCCGCCGTCGCGGCACTGGGAATCCCGAAGGGCGAAACTCGCCCTTTGGTGATGGTCGACAACACAATGCTCGGCCCCTCATTTCAACATCCGCTGGCGCTCGGCGCGGACTTGGTCCTTTACTCGGGGACGAAATATCTTTCGGGCTTCAGCGACATGTTGGCGGGAATCGTGCTCGCGAAAGATCCGGACCTGATTCGGAGGATTCGGCCCACGCGCGCCTTGTTCGGGACAATTCTGCAGCCCGACGAATGTTGGATGTTGGGCGGGCGGCTGCCCACGGTGCGCCTCCGCATGGACAAAGCCAGCATAAATGCGCAGCAAATCGTAGAGCGACTTGCAGGGAATCCCAAAATCAACCGAGTGCTGTACCCAACGCTTTTCACCGATCCTGAGCAGAAGCGGATTTATGCGGCGCAGTGCGACTACCCGGGCGGCATGTTCTCGCTTGAGTTGAACGCCGGAAAACCGGCTGCTTTCGACTTCCTGCGTCACCTGGAAATCGGGAGAAACGCTGTCTCGCTCGGCGGTGTGGAAACCCTCGCCTGCCATCCCAAGACGACCACCCATTCAGGTTTCACGGAGCAGGAGTTTGCCGATGCCGGTGTGACGGATGGGTTGGTGCGCGTATCGGTGGGGATCGAGCACTGGCGCGACCTGCTATCGGACTTTGAGAGGGCGCTTGAGAGAGTGTGACCGGCGAGAAAAGGGGCTTTCGGAACAAACCCTAAGGCCCGCGGAACTCGATCTCCACGACTAGCGCAGACCGAGAAGAGAGTAATGAAAACGAGTTTGTTTGAGATCTTTAAGATTGGTATCGGTCCATCGAGTTCCCACACCATGGGGCCGATGCGCGCTGCTGCCGATTTCGTTGCGGGTCTTGGAGGTAAGGGGCTGCTCCTTGGAGTGCGCCGAGTCGAAGTGGACCTCTACGGCTCCCTCGCCTTGACTGGTCATGGCCACGGGACGGATCGGGCGATTCTTCTCGGCTTGTGTGGTGAGGTGCCTGATCGGATTGATCCTGACAGCATTGAGCCGCGATTGTCGCTTATTCGATCACAGTGTCTCTTGCCTCTGCGCGGACTCCACGGCATCGAGTTTCGCGAACCTCGGGATCTCCTATTCCACAAAGACGAGACGTTGCCGGGGCACTCGAATGGAATGCGCTTCCGAGCCTACGATGGAGCGGGCACGGAACTGCTAGGACAGGTCTACTACTCCATTGGGGGCGGTTTTATCCGCAAGGAAGGCGAAGACACTCGTGTCACCACGAGCAGTCCTGTTCCGTATCCATTCCGAAACGCCGACGATCTCCTGCGGATCGGTGACGAACATCGAATGCCAATCTGGCGTATCGTCTTCGAAAACGAGAAGAGCCGAAGGCACGAAACAGAAATCCGCGACTTCGTTTCGCGGATTTGGGAAGTCATGCGTGGGTGTGCTTCGAAGGGCATTCAGACCGATGGAATCTTACCGGGAGGGTTAGACGTTCGCCGCCGCGCGCCTGAACTTGCTCGAAGGCTGCAGCGCGACAAATCGAATGATCCTCTGAACGTGATCGATTGGCTCAACATTTGGGCGATTGCGGTCAACGAGGAAAATGCAGCTGGCGGGCGCGTTGTCACCGCGCCAACGAACAGAGCAGCCGGCATTATCCCAGCCGTTGCACACTACTACACGCGATTCCGGCGCGGATCGACCGAAGGCATCTTGAGGTATTTCCTGGCCGCGGCTGCGATAGGAATGCTCTACAAAGAGAATGCGTCGATTTCAGGTGCGGAGGTGGGCTGTCAAGGAGAGGTTGGCGTTGCTTGCTCAATGGCTGCTGGCGGACTTGTCTCGGCGCTCGAAGGAACTAATGCGCAAGTTGAACATGCTGCCGAAATTGCGATGGAACACAACCTCGGAATGACTTGCGATCCGGTCGGCGGACTCGTTCAAATACCGTGTATCGAGCGGAACGCTTTTGGAGCCGTCAAAGCGGTCAATGCAGCGCGGATGGCCATGCAGGAGACAACGGGTCACAAGGTATCTCTCGATCAGGTCATCAAGACGATGTACGAGACTGGAAAGGACATGCAGACGCGCTACAAGGAGACATCCCTCGGGGGGCTGGCCTTGAACGTGATCGAATGCTGAAAGCAATCGAGAGGCTCCAGGGCGTACGAAGCGAATCATGAACGTAATCTATGTGGTTACCACGGGTGGGACGATCGAAAAGGCGTACTCCGAGCAAACTGGCTCGGTCGCGAATCTGAATAGTAAGATCGAGCGCTATTTGCAGCTTCTCCGTCTCCCCGATTCCGAAGTGAACGTCGTGCCCTTGCTCAACAAGGACAGCCTTGAGATGACCGACGTGGATCGAGCACTCATGTTGGCGACGGTGAGAGGACTTCTAAACGAAAACGCGCGGATCATCATCGCACATGGCACCGACACGATGGTTCAGACGGGCCTTTTCCTGAAACAGTCGCTGCCGGATATCAAGGTTCCCATCGTCTTGACCGGCGCGATGGCTCCGCTCGGATTTGAAGGGAGCGACGGATTGCAGAACCTGACCGAAAGCCTTTTTGCCGTGCGGCTCTTGTCTCCAGGCATCTTCGTTGTGATGCACAACCAGGTTTTCCCTGTCGATCGTGTGAAGAAAGACCAGAAGCTGTCACGCTTCGTACCCAGCGATGGGAAAGCCATGTAGCTCGTTTGATCTCCCTAAAGAAGCGAGGACGGATATGAAAGCGCTCGTAAAGAGCCGACCGGAGCCCGGACTCTGGCTCGAAGATGTGCCGGCTCCCGAATTTGGCATCAACGATGTCCTGATCCGCGTGCTGATGACCGGCATTTGCGGAACGGACGTGCATATCTACGAATGGGACGAGTGGGCGCGGTCAACGATTCTCGTACCTTCGTGATCGGCCATGAATTTGTGGGCGAAGTTGCCGAGGTCGGATCGAACGTTGCCGACTTGCAGGCCAGGCGACATTGTGAGCGGAGAAGGTCACGTCGTTTGCGGGCGATGCCGCAACTGCCTGGCCGGACGCCGGCATCTCTGCGCGCACACGATGGGCGTGGGCGTCAATCGGCCTGGCGCATTCGCCGAGTACATCGTGCTGCCCATGAGCAACATTTGGCGGCACAACGGAAAGGTAGACCTCGAAACAGCGGCTATCTTCGATCCCTTCGGAAACGCGGTGCATACGGCACTGTCGTTCCCTGTTTTGGGGGAAGACGTACTCATCACCGGGGCAGGGCCAATCGGAATCATGGCCGCTGCCGTGGTGCGTCACGCCGGCGCTCGTCACGTGGTGATCACCGATATCAACGCGAAGCGCCTCAAACTGGCGGAGAAGCTGGGAGTCACGCTGGCAGTCAATACGAGTGAAACGCGCTTGTCCGATGTCCAGAAGAAGCTCGGCATGCAGGAAGGGTTTCGACGTGGGACTCGAAATGTCGGGAAACGCCAGCGCCTTCCGGGAAATGCTCGCCAACATGAGCCATGGCGCAAAGATTGCGATGCTCGGGATTCCAGCGAACGAAATGGCCATCGATTGGAAACAGGTTATCTTCAACATGCTGACGATTAAAGGCATCTATGGCCGCGAAATGTATGAGACCTGGTACAAAATGACGGTGATGCTGGAATCGGGCCTCGATATTAAGCCGGTGATTACCCATCGGTTTGCATGGCATGAATACGAGAAAGGATTCGCCGCGATGAAATCGGGCGATTCCGGCAAAGTCATCCTGGATTGGCGCGACGGCGACGCTGATGGACAGGAGTGAACAGCTATGTTCGAAGTCGTCAAATCACAATACGAAACGCAACTCCGGGAGATTCGCGAGGCCGGTCTGTATAAGGCGGAACGCGTCCTGGCCGGTCCGCAGAATCGCGCACGTCGATCTGCCGGATAAGAAGTCTGTCCTGAATCTATGCGCCAATAATTACCTCGGACTCGCCGACCATCCCGAAGTAGTCAAGGCGGCGCACGAGGCGCTTGACCGCTGGGGCTACGGACTGTCGTCGGTCCGCTTTATCTGTGGCACTCAGGAAATACACAAAGAACTGGAACGCCGTCTGAGCGAATTCCTCGGGATGGAAGACACGATTCTCTATAGCTCCTGCTTTGATGCGAATGGCGGTCTTTTCGAAACGCTCTTGGAAGCCGAAGACGCCATCGTGTCCGATGAGTTGAATCATGCCAGCATCATCGACGGAATCCGGCTGTCGAAAGCACAGCGCTTCCGCTACCGGAATGGAGACATGGACGATCTCGAAGGAACCTCAAGGAGGCCTCTCGCGCGCGCCGAATTCTGATCGCCACGGACGGCGTGTTCTCGATGGATGGCTACATCGCAAGGCTGCCCGCAGATTTGCGATTTGGCGGAGAAGTACAAAGCGATGGTCATGGTGGACGATTCTCACGCGGTCGGATTCATGGGCGAAAACGGACGTGGGACACACGAGCACCACAAGGTGATGGGGCGCGTGGACATCCTGACTGGGACGCTCGGCAAAGCGCTGGGCGGTGCGAGCGGCGGTTATGTCAGTGCGCGCAGGGAAATCGTAGACCTGCTGCGCCAGCGGTCGCGTCCATATCTATTCTCGAACACCGTTGCGCCAGCAATCGTAGGTGCATCCTTGAAAGTGCTCGATCTCGTGACGCAGACGAAAGACCTTCGGGACCGGCTCTTTTCGAATACGCGATTCTTCCGAGAGAAGACTTTCGGCGATGGGTTTCGACATACAGCCAGGCGAACATCCCATCGTGCCGGTGATGCTGGGCGAGGCTGCGCTGGCGACGAAGATGGCGGAACGCCTGTTGGAGAAGGGAGTCTATGTTGTTGGTTTCTCATTTCCCGTCGTGCCCAAAGGCAAGGCTCGTATCCGCGTGCAACTCTCTGCAGCGCATAGCCGCGAAGATCTGGAATTTGCAGTCGCACAATTCGCAGTAGTTCGAGAAGAGTTGAATCTCGCCTGAGAAAAGTTTCGTGCCACTCACGGCAAACTCCTTTTCCAATCCATGACAGAGCTCCTCATTCTTAATCTGATCGGAACGTTTGTCTTCGGCGTGAGCGGTGGAATCCTCGCGGTCCGGAAACAGATGGACTTGTTCGGCGTTCTGGTCCTGTCGGTGGTGGCCGCGCTCGGCGGCGGGATGATGCGCGACGTGCTGCTGGGGCGCACTCCGCCCGCGACGCTCAATGATTGGCGCTACATTGCGGTTGCTGCCAGTGCCGGAGTGTTGGTCTTTGGAGACCACGGCCGAGTGGGGCGCTGGCAGTCGCTAATTGTGACCTTCGACGCGGCCGGTCTTGGCCTGTTTACTGTCACGGGCACGGTAGCGGCTCTCGACGCCGGACTTAGCTCCGTTGCGTCGGCCTTACTTGGGATGCTTACTGGAATCGGCGGCGGAGTCTTGCGGGACGTGCTCGCAGGAGAAGTGCCGTTTGTTCTACGCAAGGAAATCTATGCGCTGGCCTCGTCGCTCGGTGCCCTCATCGTCATTGCCGCGAATGGTGTGCACATGCTCGGAACAACGGCCAATATCCTCGCTGCGGTCGCGACCTTCGGGCTGCGAATGCTAAGCGTCTGGCGCGGCTGGAACATTCCGACGGCGAAGGTGAAAGAATCCTGATTGGCAGAGGACGCTCGCCAGCCGGTCAGACCGGCGTGGCGCAGAGTCGCTCGTGAGCGATCTCAAAATAGCGGGGATCGAGTTCAATTCCTATGAAGTCACGACCTTCGCTTTGCGCCGCAACGAGCGTTGAGCCGGAGCCGCAAAACGGATCGAGGACGAGATCGCCCGGTTGCGAGAACGACTGAATAAGCGGCTGGAGGGCGCGAGAGACGGGTTTCTGCGTCGGGTGCAGCTTGTTGCCGGAATATTGCCACTCGATCACATCGGCAATCGGCTGCGCCGGAAGCGATGGGCTGCCCTTCACGAGCAAATATGCGTTCTCGTGGGCGTACGCCAAGATATCGTTTGCGAGACGCGTACTTCTTGATGAACGTCAGATGTCCTGCGATGTGGAATCCTGCATCACGCCACGCAGCGATGAACTTGTCCGCACGATTCCAGGCGTAGAAGCTTACGCAAAAACGATTCCACCGAAGCACGCGATAGATTTCTCCGAAAGCTGGCTTGAGCCACGCGTCGTTGTCGTCGTTCGGGACTGTGCGGCCGTCGTTCGAAGTGTAGTTCACGAGATACGGCGGGTCCGTGAGGACGAAATCGACGCTCGCGGAACGAAACTGCCGCATGACCTCGATGCAATCGCCGTGAAGGACTGTGTTGCGGTACGACTCGCTGACTGACTGGCTTGCTCTCTACTGAATTCATAACTGTTCTCCTGTTTCGGGAGCTTCTTGCTCCCTTCAACCGGCAGAGGGAGCAAGAGCCCGAAACAGAGACACAAGCGGAGAGATCGGCGCGGCCAGGTCGGAACGGGCCGCACGAACGAGTGACACCGCAGTTGGGTGGCGCGAGAAGTGCTAGTGGAGACAGCAGGCGTTAGGGATTAGAGCCGGGGACGCGACGATTTCGGAGCGGCAGGAAGAGAGCAAACGGGTTAGCGAAGAATTTCCAACAGGGCGGAATGCGCATTGCATTGGCCAGTGCTGGCGACAGTCGGCTCAAATGTCGCAAGCGTGACACGTTCCGGGACGGAGTGTACGTTAGGGTCCCCATTGGATTGTCCGCGACCGGAAATAATTGGGCGAGGTGTGCGCGCTGTCGAACACCGGTGACGGATATGGCTTGAGGGGAAGGCACACTTGACGCGACATAAAGTTTGATACTCTGACGTAGATATCGAGGACTTCAATGCTTCGACACCAGGACGAGGGACTGCCTTACGGCGCGCGGGGGATGGATTTCGACAATTTCGCATGGGTAGTCCGCCCAGACGGTAAGGTTCATTTCTTCGCGAAGGAAGGCGGCGGTTTTCATTGGACTTTTCATCCGGGACCGCGCTCCGGTGCGCTCGATCTGCATGAAACCTCGGTCAATCCGGACGGCTCGACATCGCATAAGACGCTATTCATGATTAAGCTCAAAGATTTCGAGAGGCTGGCAAATGAGATTTGTCCGGTCCTAATTCCTGGCTTGTTGCAACAGTTCCGGCCACTCAGCCTCCGATGGGTGCGACGCCGCAATATCAGCATCGTGCGCGATCCGAGTTCGACAAGCGCGGAGCTTGCCGCAGTCACCTACAAGAACCACAAGAGACTTCAATTCGATACGCAGAAGCTGCAGGAGGCCTTCGAAAGGGTGACTCTGCCGGAGGAGGTTCCGTTCATGCCGGACGGCTGGTTTAGACTGATGAGTATCCGGCGCTGCGGGACGCGGTGGATAGGAGCCGGGTTTAAAGCGACAGACCGGACGGGCGCGAGGCATCTGGTGTGGGCTAGGCCGGAGGAGCTGGTCGCCTGGGGCGACGAAATGCAGGAACTCTTGAAGGATGCGGCGGGGAAATATTTGATCCCGGCCGAGGACTATCCGAAATACGTAAGCCCTTAAGGGTGTCATGGTTTCTCCTTGTGCACCGCAAGCAGAAATCCCGCAACTACGCCCATTAGCTGAATCGCGGCGCGCGCTTCGCTATCCGAAACGCTAGGAAGCCACGGGCGACCGTGTCCGGTTCCTTGCTTGTTCCTAAGCGCATTCACCGAACAACCAGCTTCATATATGGCGCGCTGCAGTCGAAGCTGCGGTGCTTCGTTGGCTTGTTGCTGGGTTTGGCTGGTTGTTAATTCCAGTGCGACAAATGCTTGGCCGAGCAAGGTTGGAAAGTTGAATTGCTGCTGCTTAATGCCGAATCTCTCCGTAATTACGTGAGCGGCCGCGGCCTCCAGAAGATCTTTCCCGGTTCCGACTAAGAGAGCGGCATCTTCGCTCCCGCGGCGTGCGCGGCGGACGTATGCTTCCAGCGCACTTGTAAGTCCAGCTCCAGAAAGAGTGTCGATGGTAGCGGGCAGAAGTTCTCCTTCAGAGGAGAGGACATATCCCTCTTCGGCGAAAGCCTTCGTTGCGTTGATGATTTGTTCGTCTCCGACAAAATTTGGCGAATCCGTCCTAAAACCACCCTTACCTCGAATCATGGCGATTAGCCGCGCGACGCAGACTTCGCCCTCGTCCGGCGCATGTTCTACGGCCCAGCTCAACGTCGCACGGACACGTTTTGCTTTGCCAACGGTCTGTCCTTGTGTTTTGGGATCGCCGGAAGAAAGACCGGAACGATTGATCTCAAATTCGAGATCGCTGTGACTTGGTTCGCGACGTTCCGATTGAGCGTCGTCCACAAGACTCGCGACGGCGACTATGATTGCGTCGCTGAGGGGAGCGCGCTGGCGGTTGGGCATCGAAGACACTCTTTGGGAGCCGCGGTGGCAAGTTGCAGTGGACGTTTAGTCAGTCAATATACCATCCGGGAGCGGTCTTTTCTCAACGTGGTTATCCATTCTCGTCGCGACTGGCGCTCGCCGCTTGCAGGTTGTTGGCACGTAGCGGAGAAGAGCAACCACAGCACATTTCTTGCGCTCCGGAGAAAATCCCCTTCAAGGGTGCTATGTGAGGCAGCCGATAATTTTCAGGGTCCGCCTAACGTAGCCCTGAAGCTCCGCATCATCAACCGGCTCTGTTGCGGCATTAAGGTTTTCGCCGTGATGATACCGGCGGCAATATATGTTCAACTCGTCGATTTCATCGACAATCGCAAAGAGTTGATGCGCGGCCCCAGCATCACGGATTTTGGTGACGATGCTGCCCATCATCTCTTGCTCGGCGAATTGTGTTGGATAGATGCTCCGGCAGTAGGCTTCCAGGACCGGCCGAATCTTCTGAATCACGTCGCGGCGTTCGCCTTCTCCGTCGGCAAAGAACCTTTGTAGTGTGTCAATGTCCGCCCGATAGCGGGCCTGGACCGCGCGCTCGATGTTCCATTCGACGATCGTTGTGTTTTCCTCGCCAATGCGCATCATGCAGAGCGCCTTGCGGTTAGCAGGCGCGATGCGTTCCCACAGCAAATGCAAAAAACCGGGATCATGAGATAGGACGATGACCTGTGCGCAAATTCCGCCGCAGCGATAAATCTGGTTTACCGTGTGGTTCCGCCGGAATCCATCCATGCTGCCGAAGGGATCATCGAAGATAACCACCTTGTCCGCCCGGTTGGCATCCTGCTCTAATTGTGCGAAAAAGAAGGCGAGGGCAAGTGTGCTCCTATCGCCCCCGCTAAGGGTGTTCTTGAAGCTTGGTCTGTCGGGCGGAGTCGCGGGGTCGCCGAGATCGACTGCGCTTTGATTGATCAATATTTGATAACTGGTGCTGGGAGGTCCTCCGCGATAAGTATGCGTAAGCGTTGTGATAGTGAAACTCGCGTTGATGCGTTCCAAGTAGTAGTTGAGGCGCTGGCCATATTGGGTGATCACCTGTTGCGTGTGGGCATCGAGCTGCTGCCGCGCCGTCGCTTTGTCGCCTTCGAGCGCGGTTTTTTCCGCCTGAAGGCGTAGATCGGCGTTGCATAAGGTCTGGATTTCCGGCGTATGCCGGCCTTTTTGGGTCTTGAGCCGCGCAAGTGTATTTTCCACGTCCGTCACGTTAGCCGCCTGCGCTTGCCTCTTTCGGGCGGTAATGACTGCATTGGCCGTCGCTACTGCGGCGTTATATGTTCCGAATGATGTGCGCAGCGTTTCGAATGCCCCGAGCGCCTGCGTAAATCGGTCATCGGGTGGCACCGCGTCGAGCGGAGTTCCGGCCTTCACGTCCAGAAGCGCTTGCGCCGATTCCCGTAGAGCGCCCATGATGTCCCCGAGTCGTCCTGTCTCCGGGAGTTCCGGCGCGGCAACTTCACAATACTGCTGCCACGATTCGGCGGCACTGCCGTTCTGCAATGCCGTTTGTTCCAGCGCCGCGGCTGAACGCTCCCCGATAGCGGCGTCGACCTGGCGCTTGAGCGCGGCGACTTCATCCCGAAGCGCGTGATACTCGCGGCTAAAGAAGGACCTGTAGTCCTGAATGAGCCCGACTCCGTCGAGACGCTGGCTGCAGAACGGGCAAGAGTCTTCCGTGACGAACTGCAAGCCTTCGGTAATCCAGGTCTCGCCGCGCGCTTGCATCCGGTGACGAGTGATGTGTTGGCTGACGCGCTGCTCCGCATCCACCGCGAGGTTCGCGAAGGTTTTCGCGAGTAATGCTGGAAACGCTGCCGGAAAGATCGGAACAGCAAGCGGCGAAAGCCCTGCTTTCTGCTGGAGCTGGGCAGCCTGACGAGCTGCCTGCAGTTCCTGTTCTTTCGCCGCGATTTTGGCGTCAATCTCGGCGTCCTGTGGCAGCGCGATGAGAGCCTCCGCAGTCATGCCTTGCAGCATGTGACGTTGCATCTGCGTCCGATTGTCGCGGATCTCGGTCGTCTTACCTCTGATCTGATTTTCGAGGCCGTCGAGCGTAGCAGCGAGCCTCACGCCCTGCGCGCCTATGATCACGCGGTACAGGTTCCGGCGGTGTTCCGTATCAACAGCATCACCCGCAAAGACGTTTTCCCGGATATAAGTGCCGTCGAAGACGACGATATTAGGGTACGGGGCGGTCCATCGACCGTTGCGAAAGTTGATGTTTGCTCCCGCTATCAAAAGCTGGATGTCGGGAGGGTCCGGGCTTCCCAGCGTTGCACGGCCGATGACGATGTCAGGAGTGTTCGCGAATAGCGATCGCAAGATGTCGCAGAGAGTCGTTTTCCCGCGTGCGTTCTCGGCAAAAATAACCGTATACCTACGGAAGGTAACGTCACCGATCGCGGCGCAATTCTTGAAGCGCCCGACATTCTTGATGGAAATTATACGTTGCAACATCAAAGTGACCTCTCACCGTGGGATATTCTTCGCGCAAATGAAACTTACGTCTACGGATCAAGTTTCCTTATGACAGCTTCCAGTGGAAGTGAATTGGCCGGATCGAAGGTCCAAGTCTGGGTACTAGTCGGCTCTGGGCCGATCAGAACCGCGGGCCAGTCCTTGGCGATCCACATCTCTGGATAGATCGATTTGTGATAACGCTTCGTCTTCTTGATCTTCCAGCTCCTCTGCTGCTTGATGCGAAGTCCGCAGAGCAGACCCTCATGCAAAAAACCCTCGCCATCGCACTCCGCCCAGAGCACGATTCCGGTGTCTTTCCAGTTAAGAACGAGTGGCACGGAGATCAAGATCGGCGCGGTCGGAATTTCGTCGACGGGCAAGTCTGCGGCGGGCCCCACGATGACGCTGTTCACCATCTGCCCCAGCGAAAGACCCTTCAGCAGCAGCGCCTCGAGGAACCAGGTACTTCTAGCAAACTCTTCGTCTTTGATGTCGGCGAGCACAGCTCGCGAGAGCGGCAACCCGAGCGACTGGCAGAGGTCCGGAATCGGATCAATGGCCTCCGCTATATGCTCAAGGCTTTTACCAAAAGACGAAAGCGGGAGATTCCAATCTGATCGGAGGGACAGCACTGCGCCCGGTTTGAAAAGACGAAAAAACAGCAGGGCGCGCCCGCTGAGCGGCGACGGGCGTTGCGAATGAAAGATCTCGTTTTCCATCGCATGAAAGTAGCCATCTGGGGTTTCTTCGGCCTTCGTGTTCATCGTGAGGCGCAGGCCTGCTCGATGCACGTAGGCGATCTCACTTCCATGAACGTGCCGCTCAAAGGGTTCCGTTATGTGCGCGTCCTGCCAACGAATACCGATATTGACTGTCTTCGCAGTCGCGCCGGTCAAGCTCAGTCGGGAGCTTTGTGTCTCCCTGAGTGCCTCCAGGATTACCGGGTGAAGGTTGACGCCGTCCCTGTCTGGCTCGATGGAACCCTCACGAAGGACCTTGAGCCTAACCTGTTCGCGGGCCTTTGGGTCCACAGTAAACGCCGAAGATGCCCAAGGCACATAGACCTGACACACTGTGCCTTCGTCGGTAGACTCGATTGCAATGTCGGCACCCGGAATGGCTTTCGTGACTCGGCCCTTGATGAGGTGGATTCGGAGTTGCAGCTGTTCGAAGGGACTCACATACTTTCGCAACAGCCTCTGAAAGAGCTTCATATCATCGGACATACTGGTATACGCGATGGTAAACTCTTGGTTTTCAGTTTCCAGGAAGTGTAGCAGCTGGTCGATGAACTCCTTCGTTAGAAACTGGAAATGAACTCTCTTGTCTGACAGGCGCAGGCCGAAGAGGCAGGTTGCCTGCGTTTGGCGAAGCAAGTCCGTCGCATCAATTCGAGTCAGTTTGAGCCGCGGGTTTTCGTCGTCGCCGACGGTTTTCACTTGCGCTCCAAGGATCGGACCAGCACCCTCGATTGATTCGGAGTCAGCGATGGGAGACATGACCTGGCAGAAGAAATCGACGCCGACATCAATTTCTACCTTATTCGCTGAGATCTGATGGTCGAGTGCCCATTGTGCGAATGCGAGTTCGCCCTGTTTACCGATGACATTGCTGCGCGATAACCTTTTCCCTCGCTGCATTGTTGCGATGATTCCTCGTAAACAGATTACGGCATTGTAGACTCCCTGCCTCAGTAAGCGGTAGGAACGGAGAGCAAGCGTCGGTACCGGCGGGGCTCGAATGGGCCTGAGAGCGCATTGCATTTGGCAGTGTTGGCGGCGGTTCCCCACCTGGACGAGTGCTGACTCGATATGAATTGGCTGTTAGAGCAGTCTTGTTGCAAAGGCACTTTCGAAATAAGCCGATATATATCAATATAGGGACTCGAGGCCGATGAAATCGGTGAAGAAACGGTTCAAATTGCGCGACGCCGCCAGAGCAATTGGTGTATCCGCGATCACGCTTAGGAGATGGTTGCTCTCGGGCAAGGTCCGGGAAGTAGCCCGCGATCGTAATGGATGGCGGCTATTCAGTCAGAAGGACATCGACCGAATACGAAGATTCGCGACGCTTACGAAGCCTCCACGCAGATGATCTCCGAAAAGCAACTACCGGAACTCAGGGCCTATCGACGACTCGAAGGTACTCTGCCTGTCGAAATGGCACCGGAACTTAGCCGACTCGTTGTGTCAGGCTCCAACGACCAACTGCCGATTCACCGATGGTTCAGGTTTAAGGAAGGATTTTCTGCGGATCTTCTCAAGACAGTCCTTTGCTCGTTGCAAAAGGAAAGGTCGGAGAACTTGTGCCTTCTAGATCCGTTCTGCGGCGCCGGCACAACTCTTGTCAGTGCCCAGGAGTTAGCGCGGTCTACGAAGATGGTGGCCATGGGAATTGAGCAGAACCCGTTCATACATTTCGTTGCAAGGACGAAAACATCGTGGCCGCTGATGAATTCGGAGAAGATCCTCGAACTTGGAGAATCCATTTTGGAAGATTCTCGAAGTATGAGCGCCGCGATCCCCGCGTTGTCTGGCTTGATTACCGGGCGGTGCATGAGCCGCTATAACGCTCTACGTCTGGCCGTGATAAGGAACGCAATCCGTGCGGACGGCAATTCGCCCAATCACGACGCGTTGATGCTAGGTCTGGCAAGCGCGGTAGAGCAGTTGAGCAAGACTCGCAAAGACGGTCGTGCCCTCCGATTGGTGCAAAGGGGTCGCCAGGAAATTCGAAGAGTATTGTCCGAAAAGTGGGTGCAAATCGCATCGGACGTGAGATTCATGCAGCAGCTTGCGCCAGAAGCGTGCATGCCGAGGGTCGTGCGCGGCGATGGTAGAGTGCCGGGGACACATGGGATTTCGCCCAATTCAGTGGACATGGTTCTCACGTCGCCTCCTTATCCGAACAACATTGACTATTCTGAAGTCTATAAGCTGGAGCTGTGGCTCCTGGGGTTCATAACCGATTCCACGGACTTTTTGAAATTAAGAAAAGCGACCTTTAGGAGTCATCCAACTGCCGCTGACGTTGACTTGAATGACGACTTTTCGGCCGGATTGAGAAAAGGAATGCTTAGACAGGTTCTCGGACCCATCATTCGGCGAACGAAGTGCAGCTCGGAGCGGTATCGCCATCGCCTAATAATGGGATATGCATCTGATCTTTGGCTCACGTTGACCGCACACCACGTTTTGCTGAAAAGAGATGGTATCTGCGCAATCGTTGTTGGGAATTCGTTGCATGGCGGAAAGCATTTGCCTTATCTCATACCAACGGATCTGATCGTGTCAGCGATTGCAGAGAGCACTGGATACACGGTCAAAAAGATCGCTATCGCCAGGAATTTCCGACGACGATTGTCCGGCAATCACTTTCTCCGGGAATCTGTCATTGTGCTGGAGAAAGAATGAGCCCACCAAAGGAGCGCAGCGGCTTTTTCTTTCGGGTTTCGGCAAACCTGCTCCGAATCATAGGGCAAGAGCTCGTCGCTAGTGACGAAGCAGCCATCTGGGAGCTCGTCAAGAATGCCTACGACTCAAACGCGCGGAAGGTGACAATCACGATCGAATCGGTATCGGAAAAGGCCGTTGGCTTCATAAGGATCGCGGACGACGGTCGAGGAATGTCTCATAAGGATTTCGAACGGCTCTTCATGGTGGCCGGTTCAAGCCAACGCCCAGAGGAGGCGGCGGATGCTCGCAGGGTGCCCACTGGAGAAAAAGGCATAGGGCGGTTCGCCGCTTCGCGACTTGGAGAGAATCTGCGCGTGCTAACTAGGTCAGATCCAAAAGAGGCCGAAGTCTTGGAAGTTGTATTTGACTGGCGGAAATTTCGCGACAAGAAGAAGCAGTTCGACAAGGTTCTGATTCCCTACCGCCAGTTGAGGACTGGGGAGATGTCGAACAAGCAGACTGGAAGCGTTCTGGAGATCACGCAGCTTCATAATCCATGGAAAAAGGAAAAAATCGAGAAGCTGCGGGAGGCATTGGGCGAACTACTCGATCCGTTCAACAAGCCCAGCGACTTTAATCTTGTCATCGATGTTCCTGGCTCGGAGAAGCTATCCGGCCCAGTATTGCAGCAACCTCCCAAGGGACCTGATCTCGAACTTGCCTTCCGCGTTTTAGCCGATAAGGACGTTAGCAGAAAACTGTCGGCACTTGGCTCCGATTCTGAAAGCCATCGCGAGTCGGTCTCTTCAACCGCCAACACTGAACCGCTAGTTGGACTCGCCGGCAGGTTTCTTTACTATTTCGGTCGCCCGCCAAAAGCTAAAACGATGGGCCTTTCGCCCGGGGTCCGAATCTATAGGGACGGGGTGCACCTTGAACCTTTTGGTTCACCGACTGCGGATTGGCTGGGGATTTCAGCTCGACGCGCGAAGAGAGCCGGTCATGCTCACATCGTTCCTTCGCGTCTCTATGGTTTTGTCGAAATCTCCAGAATCAAGCACCAGGACCTCAAGGACACAACTGGACGGCAAGCTCTGATCGACAACGAAGCAGCACAGGCCCTCGTAACGGTTCTTCGGGAACAGTTAACGTTTCTTGAGGACAAGGTACGGACTCGCGTTTCGGAGCCGAAATGGGAAGCAGGGAAGCGCCAAAAAATAATCAAGCTGGAACGTGCAAGATTGCATTCGCTCGGAATGCTGTCTGCTGGACTGGGACATGAGTTGCGCCAGCCACTTCAGGTCGTCAGAACACAGACGGGAAATATTGGAACAAGATTGGCCGAGCTCAACGTGAAAGACGCAGAAATAGCGCAATCTCAGGAGGCAATCGATAGAAACATCCAAAGAATGCACGATTCTATCAATTACATCGGAGATCTCGCTCGGGGCGATGTAGAAAAGGTGGACAATCTGGATCTTGCAGAGCATCTCCGCCAAGATGCTCGTTTTTTCGAAAATCAATGCCGTGCGAAGGGCATTAATCTCATCATAAAGGCTCCCTACGCTCAACCAGCTAGGATAAGCCAGACAGGCTTCTCAATGGTTCTTCTTAATCTTTGGACAAACGCCGTCGAGGCACTTGAAGAAAAAAACGGTGAAGATGGCAAGGAAATAGTGATTACATTGAGCAAAGCTGGCGCCAACAACATGCTGGAAGTAACTGATAACGGACCCGGCATCGCGGAAGAGATGCGAAAGAATCTCTTCAGGGAATTTGAAACGGAAAAGACGGGAGGCATGGGCATAGGGCTTTAGTACTTGCAGCTTAATCGTCCGGGCCCACGGTGGAGAGATCGACTATGACTCTCGGGTGGGGCTGGGGACAACGTTTCGTGTTCGATTTCCCGATAGCTAGTCGCGGAAGAGAGGGACAGAAGTGCCGTATAAAATCCTGGTCGTAGACGACGAACCAGACGAGCTCGTTGGCTGGGAAACTGCGTTACGCAAGGCAGGATACCTAGTGAGTACGGCCTCGACGCCTGCTCGCGCACTGGAGTTGTGCGACGAGACCGTATTTGATCTTGTGATCCTGGATTACTTGATGCCCAAAATGAAAGGCCTGGAAGTTCTGTCGAGAATTCGGAAGAAGATTCCGCTGGTCAGATCAATCGTAGTTTCAGGTAAGTTGGACCGGAATCTGCTCGAGGCCGAGATAAAAGAGACCATCCGAGGCGAAGTCGAGACGGATCGATATCTTCACAAACCGGTGAAGAACGAGGAGCTCTTGGACGCTGTCGCCGAAGCGCTAAAGAAAGCGCAACCGAACCGACCTTGGGACGCCATCGCTGCAGATCATGTTGAAGGTACAAAGGGGACCGTAACAAAAGCACGGGAGGCACAGAACAAGCTGAAGAAGCATATAAACAAAGGATAGAAAATGTCGGCTCGCTTCTTCGATACGTCGGCGGTCAAGCATAGATACATCAAGACCACCATTTCGGCCCGAATTAAGAGGGCAATTTCGGACGCGCGCCACGAAATCTACGTTTCGGAGCTAACGGTCGTTGAGCTAGCGACGGCGTTTGCAGACGATTGCATCGCTCGCAAGGTGGGCCATGCGGAATACGACCGCCTGTATCGGAGATTTTTCCGAGATTTAGCGGAAAAGAGAATTCAAGTGCGGAGCATAACTCAACGCGATTTCGAGAATGCGCGGCACTTGTTGCGATTTGCCAAGGTGATTCATGGCAGGCATTTAAAGAGTGCGGATGCGATCATTTCGGAATCGTGCCGGGAATTAGCGTATAAACTGAACTCCCCGGTCACTTTCTATTTGTGCGATGAGAAACTCTATAAAACGTTATCCGGCATTAATGCTTATTCGACCGCAGTCAGGCTACGCTTCATCCATCCGTGAGTCTCTTTGAAGCAGACTCCTTCCGTCACCTGAAAGATCCAGGCCTCGATCACGCCTTCGTGCGGCATAGGCGAACCTCGGAATCCGCCGAAGTCGGAGATTCAAGATCGCGTGTGTTATCCGTGCACTAGGGTTTGCTTCACTTCCACAGGGCTTCCGAAAGCCGCGAAGCAGCAAAAGGCAACTCTAGGAAAACCGGCGTCGCGTGGGCGGTACCGGGACAAATACGACGAAACTCGGGCGAAGAAGAGCGAGGTGCACTTTTCCCAACTTCAACGTTTCACCAACATTCTTGCGCGAACTGGCTCGTGGTAGATGGTGCGATCGTGCACCGGTGCGCTGAGGTAGTTGAAAACGGGAGTCTGGTCCCCAATGCACAGTATTATCGCTTGCTCGTCCACTCTGTTGTTTATATCAATTACGTAAGAGTATTCGTGTACGCCGATTCCGATCGGAAAGCCGTTAATGTTTGCGCAGGCGTAGGAATTTGACATCAGGCAGGCGGTGACCAAGTTAGTCTGAATCAACCCTTTTCCGAAATAACCCACCCGGGCGCGACCTCCGATAAATTCTTGTCCAGTGCTCTGGGTCTCGAACTTGCCGTCGAGAATGGTGATGAAATCCGCAGTGGGGTCGGTTTGGGGGGCGGCGCGCTGGAGATTCTGCTGGGGTAGCGGGGCGGGCAGCGAGGCCCTAGTTTCTTTGTGCATTTGAACCAGCGAGAATACTCCCGCGACGACGGCGGCTAGCACTACACCTGCGAATCCTATCCACGCTCCTTTGCTCGCATTTTCTTTCACGGGCTTTCCTCTTTCCAGATCTTCCGGCGATCTAAATGTATCGTCGTTCCTTCCTTCCATCAATAGGAGCGGTCGTCACGATGGACTCTGGCATAGTACAGATCGAACCGAGATTGTAACGGCGCCGGCTCATCTGGAGGTATTTGCCTGGATGGCTTTTCGCGTACAGAAAATCCTTCCGTGTGAGTAGGAGCCCCGCATGTCGTCGCGCCGTTCGAGCGTGCTATTGATTGGTTCAGTGATGTCCGACGACATCTTAGCGGTCCCCTGCGATTTTGGATCGCGGACGGGAAAGAGCTATTCCGGCGGAGAGGATTTCCACTCATCGGCGAAGGTCCATTTGCTCTTGAATTCCAGTCCGCCTTCGGCTGATCTAAGCACTGGTAGAAGGAATGAGGACAAGCGAGCGATGAGGACTTTCAATTCGATTTCTTGAACGCGTGGTTTGTTCTTATTGCAGAACGCGTTCCACTGTTTGATTTTATTTTCATCTTCATAGAATTCGGGCGTAAATGCGAGCGGCGTACCTCCGTCCGGCCAGGTGGTTCCGCGCCGCTCGAAGGTCGCACGGACAGCATCGACGAGTGCCTTCCCGTCAAATTCAAATGTTTTTGAAAGACTGTGCAAGTCGTGAAAATCCTTCATCCGGCTGTTCGCAATGCCGAGTTTAACCATCGCTTCGAGTTTCTCCGACACGACGGTTTCGCGAGGGTAGGTAAACAGGCGAGGGCCCGGAAGATTGAGAAGGGTCGGATATTCGCTCTCGATGGGACCGGGGCTGATCGCGTCGCCGAACCCGATATCGATTTGGATCGGAATTTGGGCCTTGTCGAGAAATGCCGTCAGAGTGACTCGTACACCTTCGTAATCTGCGTCCTCTTTAATGCGTTCTGCTTTCACGGTTTTCGGGTCGAAGCGCAACCCATCATCCTGGACTTTTATGGCTGATATTTCCTGGAAGATACGAATGAACCGTTCTGGGGAATTGTCGCCCGTCGCCAGAAAATCAGCGTCGCGCGTCGCTCGATAACGCTCCTTGGTCCAGAGTTCGAAGAGCAGGGCGCCCTTCAGGATAAGCGTGTCCCGGTACTTGGACTTGCTGAGGCGGAACAACATCCGTTCGAGGCCGTACTTGGTGAGTACGAGTCCGAAATCGTCGTTTCGTTCCTGGGCGAGATTCACTAGTTTCTGTCGAATCGAGGCCGGAAGGTTTTTGATTTTTGAATCGGGCAATTAGAGCGACTCCAGGTAGGGACGGATGATGTTCGCGACACGGCACGCTTTTGCCGCTGCCCAAAGCTCATCCATGGACGCTCTCTTGAGGCGGCGACATTCCCTGAGAGCTTCCAGGGCCACGTCCATGCCGATCTTGTGGCGAAACTTGAAGCAATCGGCCACTGTTTTTGCCGGTGTGTATACCTTCATGCTTCCACCGTGAACTGGATATTCCTTCACGCCAAAGTGAAGGGCGGTGCCTGACATGCGCACGAACCGGATTGGCGGAGACGTAATTCGCGGAGTCCATGCTTTAACATCAATTGCCATCCAGACTTGGTGCGGAGCCTGCGTCGTGAACTTATGAAATTGGAGGGCGGAGAGGAGGCAAATTACTCCTTTGGGAACTCTATAGGATGCTTCAAGGAGCGACCGGTGTTCCGTGATCGGCGACGAAGTTGAAGTATAGAGACCACGCCCCAGCTTTTTGAGCAGTCCTTTTTGGACGAATCGAGAGAGATAGTTTCTCGGAACTCCGAGAGCGGAAGCGTCCTTGGAGCGAATAATCTGCTGCTTCTTAGCCAGACCGAGGATGCGCTTTGACTTAGATTCCATGATGCACGAAGTGTACCAAATACTCGGTAGATGTCAATAAGTACCTATGGTTGGGGACATACTAGTTAGCACGCACAACCCCCCTAAGAAAGTTCGAGGATTTTCGCCCTCAGAAAAGCAGCCGTGTTTGCTGTGCACCAACTGTGCACGAATGCATCGTTTTCAGCCAATTCGAGTTACTTTTGAACGGAAAGCAGGTTCCCCGATTTGTTGAAAACGTTTGTAGTTAGAGAAAATGGAGAGAGCTGTTGGAGTCGGTTGGTCCGCGCCCAAGGCAGGCGCGCTACCAGGCTGCGCTACGCCCCGACATGAAGTGCTGGATTGATTCTAGAGCACCTCCCAACCTTACCGCCACCCCGAAACCCTGCTCACTCGCATGTGTGCCAATTCCAAACCGCCTCAACAGAGGGGTTCACCCCACTCATGTGTGTCCAAACTGTGCTAAACGGGATTCACCGAACCATCGCTGTGTCAAATCGAAAGTCATTTTGTGGGCTTGCCGGTTGATGTTGTCTAGAGCTTCTCTTTTGGTCTGCGCTTCGATGGCAACCTGCTTCGAGAATGAAATCTCGCGCGGCGATTGTGCTTACTTCTTAGCGGCGCAGCAGGACTGGGTCCATCCAAAACGCGACGCGGCGGTTCGTCGGGTCGACAACACTCACCTGGCATTCGTACCTGCCAGGCGCAATTCCACCAAGAGGAATATCGAAGCTGAAAGGAACGGTGCCGAGCCGGCTGTCCGTCTCGGGTGTGACGGCTTTCGCGGGAGTCTCAAACACCTTCTTTTGGTCTCGATAAAGACCTACAAAAGCAACCAGAGGCGGGCGAGAGGCAGGTCTTGCGCTTGCGGCGCTGCTCGAGCCTCCCGCATAGGCCTGCAAGTAGACGTATAGTTCACGCTGCGTGTTGAAGACGCGCGTGACGCTGGGTATCAGCTTGCGATCGTTCTCCACCAGGGGGTTGGCAGCGACGTTTTTCGCCTGCTGTTTCACATGGGGCACGTTGTACAGCGCATCCTTCGTATCCACTCGCTGGCCGCTGAGCACCACCGAGCTGATCGGGATGGTTCGAGTCTGTTTGTTGAGATTCGGAATCACGAACGATGTCTGATAGGTTCCAATCCTTCCGGTTTCATCGTCGCGCGCCAGGAATTTAATGGAATACCTGCCGGGGAAAAGCGTAAACCCGGTGTCATACTCAACCGGCCGGTGCGCCAGCTGCACCGCCGTTGCATCGCTCAGCTTGATGTCGACGTAGTCTCTGAGATTCGAGACCGTGAGGCCGCTGGTCGTATCTTTGATTTCGCAGACGAAATCGATCAGCGTGTGTTCGGCTCCGAATCGCTTGGCCAGCGCCAGCTCCCGGCCAGGAATCTTCACGATGATGGGCACGAAATATTCGGCGCGGTCCAGCTGAAAATAATCGATCTCCATCGCGACCGTCAGGTCCGTGATCGGATCGGGCAACATCAGTGCGTCTTCGAGTTGCCGCTCCTTGTCGTCGGCCGTGAACCGACTGAACTCCTTATTCGCGTAGTAGCCGTGTCGGTAATCGAGAGTGGCATCCAGCGCAGGACTCACTTGGATCGTCACTTTCCGAAAGCGGCCATTCTGCGCCGTATCGGTCGTGTAGTACGCCACGATGTAGTAGTCGGAGATCGAGCGCTGTGCCTCGACGATCCCACGAGTCAGATCGTTGTTGTCGAATTGCGCCTTGCCTCCGGTGTCGGCGGAGAGCGCGTACATCGTGTCTTGCGATTGCTGGAACTGGTCGCTTACTGCCTGCGCCGCAGTGCCGGTATACATTCCCTGATTGCCCGGCGAACCCTGTGTCGCGTCTCCGATCGGCGCCTCTGCCACCAGCCCCCGCGCATCGACCATCCAGAACGAGACGCCCGCGCGTATGGCAGCATCGATCGTAGCGTGCAGTTGGGCTTGGTTATCCACACCATTCAAGCGCAGGCCGCTGGCGAAATAGATCAGCGACTTCTTTCCACTAACCCCGCCCAGCATTTTCGCCGCGGTCTGCAACGCCGAAAGTTGCCGGTCGGTGTTGAAGATGTTGAACTCGGTGTCATCCTGGCCAAAGGCGGCTCCCGTATCGGCGCTGCTCGCATCGTCCACAGATTCCGTTGAACCTTGTCCTTCTCCCACGATCATCGTCTGCAGAATGCTCAGTAGCCGGTGGCGGTCCGCGGTGAAGTCCTCGAGCACGTCGACCGAGCCTCCCGCATAGCGGAGGATCGCAATCAAGTCCGCGGTGGTCATCTGTGTTCGCACGAACTTCTCTGCCGCGGCGAGCGCGCGAATCTGGTCATCCGGGGGCATGGCGGTCATGTCAAAATACAGTGACAGCAGCCGATGACCGCTGTATCGCGACCCCAAATTCTCCGGCGCGATCTGCGTGCGGTCCAGCTTCTTATAGATCGTGATCTCTTCCTGGTCCCGTGGAACCACTGGCAGCGGTGAAGACGCGGTCGAAAGCTTCTGCTGCTCGAAGAAACTGATCGCCTGCGGCACGCCGTCCTCGGTAACGGAAAAGTCCTTGGCAGTCAGTCCGCCGATGAAGTTCCCCTTCTTGTCCTTCACCACAACCGTTTCGACCACGAGCTGCGAACTTACCGTCAGTTTGTTGGGGTTGTCGCCTCCGGGAACTGCATTCGTGCCGATCTTCTGTCCCTCGCACACGGCCGCGCAGAGCATCACGACGAAAGGCAATATCTTCACCCTTCGCATCGCTAGAACCTCAGCCTCGCGCTCAGCTGCATGCTGCGCATCGGGTTGACGCTGGCTGGCAGCCCGAAGGTGGTGCTGTTTGTCGTTGTGTTCCAGGTCGTGAAAGTTGGATGATTCAGCAAATTCGTTGCCTCCAGACGAACGTCGAGATTGAATTCGCCGTGCAACCGAAACGTCCGGACAAGAGCTGTGTTCAGGCTGAACTGGCTCGGGCCGGTGATGGACGTGCGCGGGGCCGTGCCCCATTCTCCGGCGGCCGGAGCAGTGTACGCGGCGACGTTCAAGAAATAGCCGGGCGGAGCCTGGTAGATCGGCGCACCCGTCAGGTCCGGCCGTATGGTGCCCGTTACGCCAGTCCCGGGAACGGTAGCCAGAAAGACGGGCGTCTCGGGCAATCCGCTGCCTGCCGTGATCTGGGTCAACACGGTCCACTCCTTGAGCAACGTACCCCTCCAGCCGCTCCACAGTGTTCCGCCGCCCAATCCCATGCCCGTCGTGTACTGAATCTGCGCATTCACGAGGTGTCGTTGATCGAATGTCGAGCGCCCGCGTTCCCCGGGCAAATTGAGCCAGTTTTGCGCAATCGTCGGGGGCGGCAGCGGCGCGGCAGGCTGGCTCTCGCTGGACTGGTTTTGATCCTCGTCGCTCTGAGCAGCGACGTGCCCCTGTGCTCCGACCTGCGAGTCGTCATCGAATGCCCTCGCGTACGTGTAATCGATCTTGGCGGTAAACCCGCTGCGCAACCTCCGGCGCAACTCGATTTGGCCGGCCTCGCGCGTCGAATTTCCATTTGAGGTCATGTAGACGAAACCGGCCGGACACGTGGGGCACGGATTTGTGGCTCCGATGGGATACGTGTTGGGCAAAAACTCCTGCATGCCACGCGTCCCTTTGATCCCCGAATAGCGCGCAATCATCACCAGGGCTCCCGGCAAATCTCGCTGCGCGCTCAAATCCCAGTCCTGCGCGTAGCCCACGCGGAAATGTGGATCGACGCCAAAGTTTTCGGCCGTGATGCCGCCGCAGTCGACGAATCCATTCGCCAGCGTGAGCGGGCAGTCGCTGCTGTTGGCCACGTTCACGCTTGTGGAAAGCGGTGCCTGCTGTGCCATCATCTCCACAATCGGGAGGTATACGGAAGTGTCGTCATAAATGCCGTAGCCGGCTCGCACCACGAGTGTCGAAGCCGCCAGCGGACGCCACGCCACTCCGACACGCGGCTCAAATCCCCGCCTGTCGGGGAGTATCAGC
The DNA here is from genome assembly GCA_963836125.1 of uncultured Acidobacteriota bacterium. Classification (GTDB taxonomy): domain Bacteria; phylum Acidobacteriota; class Terriglobia; order Acidiferrales; family UBA7541; genus Palsa-295. The sequence goes on along the minus strand of CAWIIK010000007.1, from coordinate 153,740 downwards.
GAACTTGGGTACTTCTGCCCGGTCAGCGGGCCCGTCGGACTGCTCCCGACGACCGGCGCGACGGCTGCAAATCCCGGCGCGACGTCCAAATTCACCAGCCTGCCCAACAGCTCGGAAAGTGGTGCGCCGTATTCCCAGCGGATCCCTGCATTGATGCTTAGCTCCGGACGTACCCTCCAATCATCGGTGAAATAGCCGTCATACGCGGGCCCCCGAAAATACTTGTCGGCATTGCCAAAGGCGACCGCGCTCGTGTCGGGAATACCGAGAAGAAAGTCTGCCAGGTCGGAACCGCTTCCCGTTGGAGAGCCAGCGCCGCCGCTGGTCGCTGCTCCGGTGAACGTGAACGTCCCGCGAGGGTTCTGTTGATCCAACTGGTTGAATTCCTCGCTGCGAAAATCGCCACCGAACGTGAAGGTGTGGTGCCAATGAGTATTTGCCACATTGAGCGAGAGCGCGTCCGTGCGGTTGCGATTGAATAAGCTCTCGCCATCCGTGAGCGATGCGATGCCGCTCGCAAACACCAGAGTGGGCGGTCCCCAATCCGTGGGGTCCTGATCGTTGCCGCTGATACCCGCTTCGCCGGAAATGTTCTCGCGGTTCGCGAACTCAGGCCGCACGCGTGTGCGCAGCCGCGTAAATTGATATCCCACCGTAACAAGGAACTCGTGCTGGAACTGATGTGACCAGTTGATCCTCGTGTCGATTCCTAGCGTGTCCGTCGTGTCTCGAAAGTCGAAAAGGTTCGCGCTATCTGCCCGAGAACTTTGGAGCCCGAATCTGCCGTATAGCTGGTCCCTCGGTCCGATCGTCTTATCGAGCCTCAGCTGCAAATCATCCAGATGCGTGTTGCCGAGCACCTCGGTTTGATAGTTGTAGCGCGAATTCCCGGCGAGATTGGGAAGGGGGTAGAGATTCAATAGGGCCTGCGCCTGCGGATTCACCGGAATTGGACCGCTGAACGGCAACCCCGTCAAGGGATTGTAGATCGTTACCGGTTGCCCCAAGGCGTTCAGCAGCCCGGATAGATCGCCGTTTCTTTGGGCCGCGTCCGGCACAAGGCCCGATTCCGTCGACGCATCGCGATCGCGTGTGTGTTGGTAACCCACAAAGAAATTGGGCCCGTGGTAGAACAGATGCGGAATATTGAGCGGGCCGCCGAAGGTGAACACCGTCGTCACCCGGCTGTAGGTATCTTTCGGCACCTGCAGCCCGGTCAGCGAGTACGGCCGCGCGTCGAAAAACGAGTTGTCCACAATTGCGGCGATCCCGCCCGTGTACAGACTCTTGCTGCCGGGCCGGCGATTGCCAATCGCAGGCGAGAGACTAAACGGCGAAGTTGCGGCGTTGTTGACGGTGCCGTTGATCAACAAGCCGTCGGAAGATTCTTCCGTATCCTCCGCCGGCGGTTGTATCGCCGTGTTTTCTGTGGCTCCTTTGTTCTGCTCTGCCGACTTTGGCGGAAGGGACTCTGGCGTCGTTACCTGGATATGGGACAGCATCTTCCCGAGCGGGAGCAGACTCAGTTCCCATTTTCCCTGCGGCGCACTCGGGGCGACCGTAACCTCACCCTTAAGCGTCGAGAAGCCGCTCATCTCGATCTCAATCTTCCATGGGCCATCCGCGAGATCGGGAAACTCGTACAGGCCCTGCTGGTCGGTGATCGTCGTCAGCCGCTGGCTTCCCTGGGTCACCGTCACCGTAGCCCCGGGAACCGGCACGCCACCAAAGAACACCTGCCCGTGACACTCGGTGGCCCACGCGGACGGGATTACAAACAACAGCAGCAAACCGCACCATAGCGCCAGCAGTCGCAGCCGTCTCCATGGCGATGGCGACTGCATCGCGCTAGTTCGGAGAGGGCTGTTCGACGTGGTCGAGCACGAGCACTGGAACCGGCGCCTTGCCCGCTTCCAGCTTCAACCCGATCTGTTCCTGAATCGCAGTGAAAAGTGGAGGTGGCGCGTCGGCCGCATCACTCGGCGGAGGCACCTTCATACCCATGCCGCTGAACTGCGACTCGTCCGGCGTCCACTTCAAAGTGAAGTCCCACTTGCCCTGCAATCCAGTCTGATCCACTACCGGACGATCAAATACCGCGGTCTGCATGAGCCTGGCAAAGTCGGTCATAGTAGCGTTCATTACGGTCAGTACGCCCAACTGCCGGAAAAACAGGCTCGGAAGCCCATTCGGGTCGCCTTGGCTCTTCTTCAGCTTGGGTCCGTCTTTCGCAAGGGTGAGCACATACGCGGACATGCTTTTCGTTTCCCGATGAAATTTGAGCGCGAACCGGTCCGTCAGCAACTTCCGGACCATCGTTTTTAGCTGATTTAAGTCCGGCGTGCCTGGGACGTCGGGTTCCCCATCAATGTCAAACTTCTCCGAGGACATCCAGTCCGGCCCGCCGACGACTTGCTTCTGCTGCACGTCGTAGGCGACCGTGATCAGGTCCATCAAAGTGGTATTCACTGTCATGAAGTGCGTACCACGCACGGTGTACAGTTTGCCGGGTTGGCCCGGTTTGCTCGGCTTAATCGTTGCTACCTCGAAACTGGGGTCGGCGTTCGCAGCCATCGCTGGAATCTTGGGCGGCGGTGCAGGAATCGTCCATTCTGTCTCCGGCGTGGCTCGCTCCAAAACCAGGGGCAGAGAGATCGGACCCTGCTTCCAGGTTCCGCTAATCGATTTCCCGTCGGCGGACATCCTGCCCTCATAGCTTCCATCGATGAACTGAATCGAGTACTTGAGCGCGCCGTCTTGAAAGCCCACGGTTGTGGCCGGAATCGGCTGCGCGCCCTGATCGATGCTGTATAGCGTTAGTTTCAGAGCACCGGGGCTGGTTCCTTCGATCTTCACGACCGTGCGCAGATCCCCTCCCGGCGTGTGAATGGTTCCCTGCCAAGTGCCGACGATTCCGGTCTCAGCCGGCGTTGTCTGCCCCTGTCGGCCGGCAGCGTGCAGCACGCCCACCGTCACCGGCACGGTGATCACAAACATCGCCGCGAGCGCCAGCAGCAGCTTGCGGCTCAAATCCAGCCGGTGCGCCACCTGCTGCGCCATGATGCGCACGATCCGTTTCTTCAAGTCCGATCCCGTCACTCCCGATACGCAACTCATCGGCGCCTCCACATACGACTTGCACACGTTCAGGATGCCTTCTGCATACGCCAGCGGTTCGCGGCGCGACTCCAGAACCGCCTCGTCGCAAGCCCGCTCCCGCTCTTCCAAAAGGCGGGCGCGGATCCACCATACTGGCGGATAAAACCAAAAGACGGCCTCCACGAGCATGTGCAGGACCGCGGTCAGATTGTCGCGTCGGCGCACATGGCACAGTTCATGGGCAATGATCGCGTCCAGTTGCGTCTCGCTCAGCCGCTCGCGAATCCCCTCGGGTAACAACAGGACAGGATGCAGAACACCGAAGACCCCGGGCTCAAGAGGGAGCCGGGTCGAGAGCACCGGCAGTTCGCAGTTCAGCGTCACCGGCGAGGCAGTCCGCACCACTTTGCGCAGGCACCACCAGCGCCAGGCCCATCGCGCCAGCAGCAAGCAGGTTCCAAGGATCCAGAGCACCAGCAGAGCCATGGGCAGCAGATCGACGCGATTGGCAGCAATGGCTGATGTGTCGCGAAGCGCAGAGACCCCCGGCCCTAAAGCGACCGCGTGCGCCGCGCCCTCGCTAGCCGAAAGAGGCTGCGTGAAACCGCCCACCACATTCAAGAACGCCGGCCCGGCATCAGAGGTCACTGGATGCAACCATTCCCCTGCAGCGATCAAAATAGAAAAAGGCACGAGAAACTTCGCCGATGCAAGCATCCAGAGAAAATAACGCGTGCGCGCCTGATTACGGCGCAGCATGATCGTCAGCAGCCAGGCGGCCACAATGAAAACCGTGGATTGCCAAAGATGGTTGACGAGCGCAGTGGTCCAATACGAATGAAACGGAGCAGGAAAGATCATCGTTTCTTCCCCTTTCTTGTCTCCCGCAGCATTTTCTCTGCATCCCTCACGTCTTCCAGCGACAATTTGCCCGAATCAATCAGGTGGGCCATGATCGGTTGACTTCGACCCCCCAACAAACTAAGGAGATCGTCAATCAGCGTCCGCTGGGCCGCGTCCCGAGATACGTCTGCGGCGAAGATATGAAAGTTTCCCATCTTCCGCACGCGTCGCACGATTTGCTTCGCCTCCATGCGATAGACGGTGGTCTGGATCGTCGTATACGCGGGCCTTCGTTCGGCCGGGAACGATTCCTGTATTTCCCGGATGGCCAACTCGCCGCGAGCCCATAAAGCGTCCATGATTTGATATTCAAGCTTCGAGAGTCTTGTCTTCGCCACCCCACCCTCCTACGGCCGTATCACTGTCTACTACATCTGTGTGTGAGCCGCAAGTCAAATTCACGATCAGCCGCAACCTTTGCCGCAGCGTGCTGGCACCTTTCAATCCGCCTTGTACTGGCGCGAATGCCACAAATTCCTCTGCGCTGCCCGATTCGTATCTCGATGCGATCGTTCGGTCGACCCGCATCCCCCGTCGATCCCCGAAAATCAGTTCGTTCGCCGAGACACCACACGCGGTAACATCCGATTTAGATTCAATACGAGGGAGATACATGAGCACGAAGGCGAAAGAGCAATGGGCAACCCGCGAAGGCTCGGCGCCGGCCGGCGCCGAGCAACGGTTGAAAGAACTAGGCGTCGAGCTTCCCGCGCCGCCCGAGCCGTTCGGCACCTATGTGGAAGCGGTCCAGACCGGCAACCTGCTTTTCTTGACGGGGATGCTTCCTACGGAAGGCCGCGCCGCGAAATTCGTCGGGCGCGTCGGCGCGGAGCTCGACATAGAAGCGGGGCGCAAAGCGGCTCACCTCGCGGCGCTCAACGTCCTCGCTGTCGCGCGGCGACATTTGGGATCGCTCGACAAAGTGACGCGGATCGTACGGCTCGGCGTCTCGGTGGCCGCTTCGGGAGATTTCCGCGAACAACCAAAAGTCGCCGACGCCGCTTCGGAGCTGCTAGAAGACGTCTTCGGACGGGACAAGAACCCGTGCCGCCTGGTGTATGGCGTCGCAAGCCTTCCTCTTGGCGTCCCGGTCGAGCTCGAGACGATTTTCGAGGTGAAGGAACCCTCCATGGAGCATCCGAGTTCTTATCGCACCGTACAGATCGATGGGCTCTCGATCTTTTACAGGGAGGCCGGCCCGAAAGACGCACCGATTCTTTTGCTGCTGCACGGGCTCCCTTCTTCATCGCGGATGTTCGAGCCTCTCTTCGACCGGCTTTCCGATCGCTATCATCTTGTCGCGCCCGATTATCCGGGCTTCGGACACAGCGACTGGCCGGATCCGAAACAATTCGCCTATACGTTCGATCGCTACGCAGAGATCATGAATCACTTCACCGAGGCGCTCGCTCTCCGGCCCTACACGCTATACATGCAGGACTACGGCGGCCCCGTGGGTTTTCGCATGGCCTTGGCTCATTCGGACCGCATCGAAGCCCTCATCGTCCAGGACGCTGTGGCGCACAACGAAGGCCTGGGTGCGAATTGGAAACCGCGGCGGGCTTTTTGGGCCGATCGCGCTAGGAACGAAAGCGCTCTTCGCACAAACCTCCTGTCGCTAGAGACCACCCGGACGCGCCATGTCGGCAACGATCCCAACGTCGAACGCTACAACCCCGATCTCTGGAACGATGAATTTGCCTTTCTCGGCCAGCCCGGCCAGGCCGATATCCAAAGCGATCTGTTTTACGATTACCGCACGAACGTCGACAACTACCCCAAGTGGCAGGCCTGGATGCGCGAGAAGCAGCCGCGCCTGCTGGTGATCTGGGGTACGTATGAACTCTCGTTCGACCCCTCGGAGCCGGAGGCTTATCGCCGGGATGTGCCGAAGGCCGAAGTGCACATCGTCGATGGAGGACATTTCGCGATCGATACGGCAGCGGATGAGATTGCGCAGCTCGTCCGGGGCTTTATGAAGTAGCAGCGGCGCATCCACCCGCCGCCTGCCTCGGAAGAGTCAGCTTCAACATGCGAGCGTGTCACGCCGGCCCGGCATCGCCGCTCCTGTAAAAAATTGGACGCGGCGTGCGCGAGTCGTTCGTTTGAGAAGTGAATCCGTTCGGGTCGAAAAAACATCCAAACCCTGCACCGGAGCTTCCGAGCGAAGCCTCCGGTTTCGAGCCCATGGCAGACACACCTGAAAGCCTCGGAAACGCCGCCGAACGCGCCGCACCACCCGATGTCGCGCCGTTGCCTCCGCCCGTTCGGTGGCGCCCCCAATTTAACCCGTGGCTGATCGCGGTTGTCGTGGCGATGGCGGCGTTCATGGAGGTGCTCGACACGAGTATCGCCAACGTCGCGCTCCCTTACATGGCGGGCAGCCTCGGCGCGAGCAACGATCAAAGCACCTGGGTGCTCACTTCTTATCTTGTGTCGAATGCCATCGTGTTGCCCGTTAGCGGATGGTTTGCCCGCGCTCTCGGCCGCAAGCGGTTTTTCATGATGTGTCTGGTGATTTTCACCATCAGCTCTTTGCTCTGTGGCATCGCGCCGAGCCTTGGAGCCATCATTTTCTTTCGAGTCCTGCAAGGCGCGGGCGGCGGCGGGCTTCAACCCACGGCGCAAGCGATCCTCGCGGACATATTCCCTCCCGAAAAGCGCGGCTTGGCCTTTGCCCTCTACGGGGTCACGGCCGTCATTGCCCCCACGATCGGACCCACACTCGGCGGATGGATCACGGATAACTACACTTGGCGCTGGATTTTCTTCATCAACCTGCCGATCGGCATTCTGACGCTCCTGTTGGTCTATCGGCTGGTCGAGGATCCGCCTTGGGCAGAGCGTCTCGCGAGTGGACGATCAAAGTTTGACTACATGGGCATATCTCTGCTGGCACTCGGCGTCGGAGCCCTCCAGGTAATGCTCGACAAGGGCCAAGAGGACGACTGGTTCGGGTCGCATTTCATCGTCACCCTGATGATTCTCGCGGCGGTGGGACTCCTGTCGTTTGCGATCTGGGAGTGGTTTCACAAAAGCCCGATCGTCGACGTGCATCTGTTCAAGAATCTGAATTTCCTTGGCGCGAACGTCATGATGTTCGTATTGGGAATCTTGCTCTTCTCCAGCCTCGTGATGATGCCTTTGTTCCTGCAGTCCCTGATGGGCTACACAGCGGAGTCAGCCGGTTTGGTGCTTTCGGGAGGCGGCCTTCTGCTGCTGTTTCTAATGCCTGTCGCAGGAGTGCTCTCGTCCAAAGTGCAGGCGCGTTATCTCGTGGCGTTTGGCTGGCTGACGCTCTCCGTGGGAATGTACGTTTCGAGCCGGCAGCTCGATCTTCAAATCAGCTTCCTGAGCGCGAGCCTCCTGCGCCTCGTTCAAGTGTTTGGTCTGGGCTTTCTGTTCGTGCCCATCAATCTAACTTCCTACATCGGGGTGCCTACGGAGAAAGGCGGCAACGTAGCCGGCCTCATCAACTTTATGCGCAATATCGGCAGCAGCGTCGGAACGTCGATGGTCACGACGCTCATCGCGCGCCGCTCTCAGGTCCATCAAGAATATCTCGTGCAGCACGTCACGCGCGGAGAGCCTCCCTTCCTCAACGCCGCCGCCGCCCTGGCGGCCCACCTCAATGCATCGGGTGTGCAAGCCGAACTCGCCCTGAGGAAGGCGTATGCTCTGTTGTATCAGTCGACCATTGCGCAAGCGACCACTCTGGCTTACGTCGATACGTTCCTGGTCCTGGCCGCAGGCTCCGCGATCATGTTTGTGCTTTCCTTCGCTTTGAAGAAGAATCAACCTGGCGCCGGGCGGGTCGTTTTGGAGTAACATGGCCCCCGTGGCGCGCCGTGCCACGGGTTTCTCGGGGTTTCAGCGCGGGACTGGAACGCGGCCGGAGAACAATCCATGATCCGAGTGCTTACAATCGAACGCGAATACGCGAGCGGCGGCGGAGAAATTGCCGCCATGGTGGCGAAACACCTGGGCTGGACCCTCTACGATCAATTGTTGACCAATGAGATTGCCCGCCTGATGGAATGCGATTGCCGCGTCATCGAGGAGCGCGAAGAAAGGCGCGATCCCGTCTTCTACCGCCTTCTGAAGGCTTTCATGAAGGGCAGCCACGAAGGTAGCCAGAATGCCCCACGGCTGAAGATGGTCGATGCCGAGTGCATCCGGGAGGCGACCGAGCGCGTGGTGAAGCAAGCTGCCGAACGCGGCCAGTGCGTGATCGTGGGACGCGGTTCCGCGTACTACCTGCAAGACCGGCGCGATGCCTTCCACGTCTTCGTGTACGCTCCGTTCAACGAGAAGGTTGAAGCGGCTGCGGGCCGACGGAAAGCCGGAAAAAGAAGCCGTACTTCTCGCCGAAACCGTCGACCGCGATCGCGCGGCCTTCATCGAGCAATATTTTGCGGTCGAATGGCCGGATCGCCACCGCTTTCATCTGATGATCAATTCCACGATGGGCGAGGAATCGGTGGTGGAAACAATCCTTGAAGGCATCGCCTTGTTCGATAAACGAGCAGCCGGGCACGTTGCTTCGGTTCAGCAGCGAAAAACATCGTGATCGAAAATCGGGCGCGGATGGCGACTCCCCCCCCAAAAAACGACACCAGGTCGTCTCCCGTCAAATAGTCGTCAGCGCCGAGATCGAGGCCTTTGACACGCTCCAGAACCTGGGTGTTACCCGTCAACACGAGGATGGCGAGGTTTGGCTTCTTCTGCCGAACCTCTTTGAGAACCTCGAAACCGGTCATCTTGGGCAGGTTGACGTCCAGGATCACCAAGTCATCGTCGTAACTCTCCGCCTTGTACCAGCACCACCACCGCGTTCGCCCAAGCTTACGGCGATTCGCCACCGGCCCGATCGAGCAGACCGGCGCAGATCGGAAGGATCGCCCACGACTTCAATAGTGTCCTGACTCTTGTTCTTGGATCGGGCGAAAATCTACTGAAGACACTCCCGAAAGGTCGTGCGGGACGCTCGTTCGCCGAGGAAATTTGTCGCGCCCGAAGAGAGGGTGAGCGGCTGTCGCTCGAACTCTCGCTAGCGCAATCTCGTCGTGCCGAGAACTCGGACTCTGCGGCGGAATGAAGCCAACCGGCCGCGCCGCGTTCGTTCAATTGGTTTTATCTTTGGAGTAGCAGAGACGCTCGAGGTTGCATTCGATGCATCGCGGCTTGCGTGCCTGGCACACGCGCCGGCCGTGCCAGATCAATTGGTGGCTAAAGAGAATCCATCGGTCCCGCGGAATCGCTTTCATCAGATCCTGTTCTATTTTTTTCGGGTCGGTATTCTTCGTCAAATCCAGCCTCTCGGAGAGCCGCTGCACGTGTGTGTCTACGACGACTCCAGACGCGATTCCGAACGCCGTGCCGAGCACAACGTTTGCCGTCTTCCGCGCAACACCGGGGAGCGTGAGGAGCTCCTCCATCGTTTTCGGCACCTCTTTATGAAACTCCTCAACGATTTTCTTGCTGGCACCGATGATCGATTTGGTTTTGTTGCGAAAAAAACCGGTGGGGCGAATCTCTTTTTCGAGTTCCGCCGGATTTGCGTACGCGAAGGCCTCTGCGTTCCCGTATTTCGGAAAAAGCGTCGCGGTAACCTGATTCACGCGCTCGTCTGTACACTGCGCTGAAAGGATCGTCGAAACGAGCAGCTGGAAAGCGTTCTCGTGCTTCAGCGCGCAGATGGCCGCTGGATAGGCTTCGTCGAGCCCGTTCAGAATCGCTCGCACGCGCGCGGGATCGGTTCCACGTCGGGAGACCCTGCCCGGCCGCACCCTCGCGTGACGAGCGCCCTCAGATTTTCGCGCTGAAGCCGACACCCTCGCGCCTGGCTTTTTCACCTTTTTCCGCGCCATGAGCGGAAAACTATATCACAGGCAGGTTACGGCTCGACGCGCACGCCCTTCCAAAATGCGACGTGGTCTTTGATTTGCGCCGCAGCGGGTTTGGGATCGGGGTAGAACCAGGCGGCGTCCACGTTGCGCTGGCCGTTCACTTCGACGTCATGATAGTTCGCAGTTCCCTTCCAGGGGCAAATCGTTTGCGTATCGCTCGCACGAAAATACTCGGGATGCACCGAATCCTTCGGAAAGTAGTGATTGCCTTCGACAAATACCGTGCGATCGCTCTCGGCCAGAACCGCCCCGTTCCACACCGCTCTCGCCATCGTGACCTCCGTTTGTTCTAGCCGGCAAAGAAAAGGGTCTGCGCAAAGGGCCATTCCGAATCCAGCCACTGGCCGGCATAGCGATACCCGGCCCTCTCGCCCATCTGGGTCACTTCCTGAGGATCGTACTTGTGGGAACTCTCCGTCCAAATGGTTTCACCTTCGCGCATGTAAAACCTGAATCCGGCTTTCCGAATCGTAATTCGCTGCCAAACCTTGGAGCGCAGATGCATCTCCACGCGGCGCTCCGATTCGTCGTATCGCGCAGCGTGCTCAAACTTCGTCAAATCGAAGTCTCCGTCCAGCTCGCGATTAATCCTTGCAAGGAGATTCTTGTTGAAGGCGGCCGTAACGCCCGCCGGATCATCGTACGCGAGCGTCAGCGTTGGGATCGGCTTTTCGAGATCGGTTGCGAGCAAAAGCGCGTCTCCTTCGCAAAGCGTCGAACGCACCTGGCGAAGGAATTGATCGCCGGCCGGGCGATCGAAATTGCCGATGGTGCTTCCCAGGAAAAGAACGAGCAGGCGCTCACCCTCGCGACGCCGCGCGGCCACCTCGTGTAGACCGTCGAGGTAGGCGCGCTCGAATCCTACGATGCTCACAAGATCGATGTGGCTAAGTTCCAACTGGCATCGAAACAGCGCAGTGCTGGAAATGTCGATCGGATAGTAGTTCACGCGTTGGCGCCGGGCGAGCGCCTCGAGCAACCACCGCGTTTTCTGGCCACTTCCGCTGCCGAGCTCCGCGACCACAACAGGTCCGGGCACGCGCTCGACGATATCCCCGGCGTGGCGCTCGAGCAGCCGCATTCCCGCGCGGCTCAAGCCATATTCGGGCAAAACGCAGATCGCGTCGAACAGAGCGGACCCCACCTCGTCGTACAAATATTTCGACGGAAGTTCCTTTTGCCCTGGTTGGCTCAGGCCGACAACCACATCAGAAGAAAATTCAGCCAATGCCTCTGTGGCCGGGATCGGCGCTGCCATTCGCGGAGCGGATGCCATGGGTCAGTCCTCCACGCAGCGGAAAGTGGCATAGATGTGCGGGTAGTGAGGCTGGAACCAGTTGCGGAACGAGCGGCGGAGCATACACCGATCCGTCCGCGCCGATCCGCCTTTCATCACGAAGTGCTTACCGTCATAGAAATTCGCTGAGTAGCCGGGATAGAACGGAAAGGGCTGGAATCCAGCAAAAGGCTCGAAAGCGCTCGAGGTCCATTCCCATCCGTTGCCGAGAAGATCGAACACACCAAATGCGCTGGCGCCGGCAGGGTGCGCATCGACGGCCGTCGCATCCCATCGCCGGTGGTGGAAATTTCCGTGCGACTCGCCGGGCGGCGTTTCGCCCCACGGATACTCGCCTTCGGTCCCGTCCGCCGCGCCGTATGCTGCGCGGTGCCACTGTGCTTCGGTGGGCAGCTTTCGGCCAGCCCAACGCGCAAAGGCCGATGCCTCCGCGTGGCTGACGTAAACCGGCCAAGACGGCGGCAGTGGGATCGTTCCAAACATCCCGACATATCCCCACTTCTTACTCGGGTCGGCCGCCGCCGAGCTCGATTGGCGGAACCAGAAGTACGGGTGGTCGAGCCGTCTGCCGCGCCTCCACTCCCAATCCTCGGGCTTCCAGTACGTCGCATCGTGATATCCGCCCGCCTGAACAAATTCCAAGTAGTGGGCGTTGGTAACCGGAAAAACATCGATCGAAAAGCTCGGCACGTCGATCGCGTGGGCCTCAAACTCATTGTCCCAACCAAAAGCGCCCGTTCGGCGCGACAGTCCGAGCGTGGCGACTCCTGCCGGAATCGTCACTTGCCGCGGCTCTGCCGCGGGTCTCGGATCGGGGACCGGGCCAGCTTGCGGAGTCTTTCTCTCGATGGGAAGGTTGTGCAGGAGATACGCGATCGTCTCCGCGTGCATCAACCGATGCTCGATGGCAACATGCAGCAGAGTCCCGTCGCCCAAGGCAGACTCTGAGGCACCTAACGCGCGGAAATCGCCCAGCGCCTCGTCCAGCCGGCTTCGTACAAGCTGCTTATATTCTTCCACTTGCGCGATGCTGGGCCAATCCTTCGGCGTATCGGTCGGCAAGCCGCCGCCGACCGGATCGATTCCGAATGCGAAAAGCTTATCGAACTCGGCATCGTGAGGCGCCAGATCGAGCGCTGTGCTCAACAAGTTCCAGTCAAACGCTTCCAAATGCCCGAGATAAAAGATCAGGCGATGCCGTTCCGCAATCGGACGGTCGTAGAACGAGGCCGGTGGCAAGAGCCGGAACAACTCGTCGGTACGCGACCGCGCCTCGTGTAAGCGAGACAGCAATCTCGGGTGAAGGGTCGGCGCTGCCTGAAACGTCGCCATGAGTCACCTCGGGGGGAGGGGTTCTCTTTTACCCCCCGCCCGCCATTCTACGCAAGCGATTTTAATCCGCTCGATTGGATGCAGGAGGTACCAGCAAAGTGTCAGAAAGAGGGATTTGCCAGAAGATCCCGTAGCTTGCGAAAGGCCTTGCCGCGGTGGCTGAGGCGGTTCTTTTCATCCTGCGAGATCTCCGCAGACGTGAGACTGACACCGCGAATTAGGAATATAGGATCGTAGCCGAAACCGTGCGCGCCGCGCGGCTCAACAACGATGGTCCCCTCGACGAAATCGGAAACGACGGCGAGGGCGCGTCCTCTGTGCGCAAGCGCGATGACGCAAACGAATCGCGCGCGGCGCTCGGTTCCAGTTTTCCCATCCATCGCGCAGAGCAACTTTCGCACGCAGTCTCGATCCGTCGCTTTTGGCCCCGCGTAGCGTGCAGAATAGACGCCCGGCGCACCGCCGAGCGCTGGAACGACCAGACCTGAATCGTCGGCCAGGAGCAGTTCATCCGTAAAGCGGCCATAGTACAGCGCCTTCGCAGCGGCGTTCTCCGCGAAAGTCGGCGCCGTCTCTTCGAACTCGACGACCTCGCGGAAATTCGGTAAAAGGGCGAGAGCAAGCACCGAATTCTTGGCGAGTTCGCGATATTCCCGCAGTTTCCCGGGGTTCGACGATGCGAGAAGGAGCCGAATCGGAACGGGCCGCCCGGTTGCGCTATCGCGATCGGCCACGGAAATTGATGTGCAGCAGTTCCCGCTGCACCCCGGCGAGTTGTTCGATCCCAAGCGATGCAAGGTCGAGCAGATCCTGAAGTTCCTGGCTTGTATAGGGACGCCCTTCGGCGCTTGCCTGCACCTCAACGAACTGGCCGCCTCCGGTCATCACCACGTTCATATCGACCTGCGCGCGCGAGTCCTCTTCGTAATTGAGGTCGAGCAACAGTTCTTCGTCCACGATCCCAACGCTCGTGGCAGCCACCGAATCGATCAACGGCGGGGTGCGCAGCATGCCTGCCGCGACCATGCGCTCGAACGCGAGTGCGAGCGCTACGAACGCGCCAGTGATGGATGCGGTTCGCGTCCCACCGTCCGCTTGGATGACGTCGCAATCGAGAAATACGGTCCGTTCCCCGAGCGCCTTCAAGTCTGTTGCAGCCCGCAGAGCCCGGCCGATCATCCGCTGGATCTCGAGCGTGCGCCCCGATTGACGCCCGCGAGCCGCTTCGCGCGGAGTCCGCTCTTCCGTCGATCGCGGCAGCATTCCGTATTCGCCCGTCACCCAACCCTTGCCTGAACCTTTCAGAAATGCCGGCACTCCATCGTCGACGGTCGCTGTGACGATGACACGCGTCTGCCCCGTCTCGATGAGGACGCTCCCTTCGGCGCTCGGAATGAAATCGGGCGTTATTTTCGTGGGTCGCAAATCATCGGGTCCGCGTCCATCTGCTCGCAAGCATTGTCTCCTGTCATTTTCGAGCACCAGCCTCGTTCAGCCAGTTTGCCGACCACCCCATTGCGTGTCAATGAGAGTTCGCCTCGTGCGCCGGGGGCACGGAGTTGGCTTCCCCTGCTTTCGGAGTCACCGCAGCGGGGGGCGCACTGGGCGGACTTGTTACGGCCGCGGAGATTGGCTTTTGGCCGGGCTGATTCAAGTCGAAAAACCCCGTCAGATCGATGTGGCCGGCGAGCGTGTCGACCTCCTGTCCGTGGATCAGTACCTTCAAGCGACGAAGAACGGCTACATTGCCCCCGAGCGTCCTCGCGATCGAGTTCACGGCTATCCTCTCGCTCAGAATTCCCGACGGAGTCTCGGTCGAAAGCGCATCGGAGAAGTCCGCGACTGCCGTGCCGTCGGGAAGAATGTAAAAGCCCAGGAGCTCGGTATCGGCCGGGATCGTGCGCTCGTCTGGTGTCGGCGGATCGGCGATCAATGCGTGCAAGAGCTGCCGGGAGCGCTGCACCGGATCCGCCGATAGTGCCAGTTCCACCTGGACGGGCGCGACCCCGTCAGGTCCGCCCGCCCAAAAAATGCTCGCCTTCACCGGAACATCCGTCGGCGTCGACATAGGCGGCGCCAACACTTCATGCCGCGCCTCCGCGTCCGTAACCTCCGCTTGGGCGAGGCGCGCCATCCGCCGGTGCAGGCTTCGCAGGCCGATCAAACCGATCACCACACCCGCGGCCAATATCGCGATGAAGGTCCTCCAATTCCGAGTCACTGTTTCGCGCCTCCGGGAATCGCCGCTCGGAATGCGGTGACTGCCCGGGCGATGGCGTCCCCTAGGGGTGCGGCCGCAGAGCCCGCCAATCGAGCCGGATCCGGGGCCGAAACACTCGAGAGTTCGATCGCCACTGCAGGCCCCGCAACGGAGCGTAAACCGCGCACGGCGGCACCCAGAGCGGTGTCCGCTGATCCGCTGAATTTCTGCGCGAGCTCGATCTGAATCAGATCGGCGAGACGATGACTCGAATTCAGATACGCGCGTTGCGCTTCATTCCATGAGTGCAGGCCCACGGCGGCCGGAGGCACAGCTTTCTCCGCCGTGCTCTCGGTGTCGTCAGACGGAACATAGGGCGTGCTGAGCTGATCGTAATACGCGCGAACCGAGCCGACCGTCCCAGTTGAGGCGATGTGGAGGCTGATAAAAAGCGCATCGCGATAGCCGTTTGCCATGGCCGCGCGGTCGTCGTAGGAAGGATTTGAGTCGTCGTTGCGCGTCATGACCACGCGAAAGCCTTGGCGCTCGAGCTCCGCCTTCACACCTCGCGCCATCTGAAGCACAAGGTCTTTTTCCATCGCTGCATTCTGGCCGCGAGCGCCGCTGTCGGTTCCCCCATGCGCGGGATTCAGAACGATGACTGGGCCCTCCGGTGCCGGGGCCTGATTTGAAGGAAAAGGAGCCTGAGGGGGTGGAGGTGCCGCTTGCGGCGCTTGCTGCTTATTACCCTGCTGGTCAGGGGCCTGCGCGACGGCAAACGGCAGGAGCACTGAGATGCCAAACGCTAGAACCACGACCCCGAGGATGTTTCGCACGTCGAAGAGAATAGCAGAAATGCAGCAGCGAGCGATTGCGGGACACACAGGATGTTCTCAGCGCTTGCCGATGCTTCCTCGCCTCGGAAGAGAAGGTGGTTTCGACAGGTTACGCCGAGGAAACATCGAAAAAGTGCGCGCCAAAAGCCTCGCGGCGCACGAAGAGGCCCAGCCCTCCAATTTCGTCTCCACTCCTTGGGTAACGCGTGTCGTCGAGCTCATCATGGAAGACGTATTGTTGTGCGGCGAGCGGGCGATCGCCGAACGAAATGCGCCCCTCGGACGCCGCGCCCGTCAAATTCACGACGATCACTTTCCAGGCGTTCTCAAACCGCCATTCGTAGGCCACGAGGTTCCCGCTGGTGTCGTCACCCTCGGAAGCGATCGGCAGCCGGTTCCAGAGCCCCTTGTGAAAAATGCCCTGCTTGGTCATTGCGAGGATCTTTTCAAAGAGCGCCACGCTCACTGGGTTTGGGGGCTCATCCACGGCTCTGCGCAACGCAACCGGCAGGTGAATTTTGGCGCCTTCGATTTCCGATTCCTGGTAGAAACGCATTCCAGGAAGTGTTCCCATGAATGTCACAACAGAGACGAGACGTTCCGGGCCGAAGGCGGCCGCGCAACGATCCTCGTCATGATTTTCAAGGAATCGCGCGAGATGCTTCTGATAAGACAAGCCCTCGGCCAATCGCGCATGAACGTCCGCCATTTTTTCGTATCGCACGGCGTCGTACAAACCCTTGTCGTACACGAAGGAAAAACCAAGATCGAGCAGACGCTGTTGCGTGCCCCAGTAGGCTTCGGCAAGAAGCACCAGGTCGGGGACCGCCGCGCGGGCATCGGACCAAAACTCCGTATCCGGCGGCTCAAGGTGATGCACGTAATGACCCCACACATTTTCGAAGACTTCGTTGAACTGCAACATCGCCATGTCGCAGCGCACGCCGTCGCAATGAGCCGCGATTTTGCGAAGTTCGCCGATCAGGGCGGCGCGCATCTCCGGCGAGAAATGATTCAGCTGGGCAACATCATCCCAAGCAGGAAAGTAAGGGTCCTTGCCGAGAGCGACAAACACGGATCCTTTCGAGCCTGCGATCTTGTGAAAGCCAGCAGGGTCGCGCTCAAAATCGGCTTCCGTACCTTGCACGTAGAATTCCGGGTGCTCGCGCGTCCAAGGATGGTCGAGCGCCGTGTGATTGCCAACGAAATCGAGGAAGACAGCGATGCCGCGCGATCGCAGCTTCTCACGGACCTCGTCGAGTGAATCCCACGTACCGATGCGCGGGTCGGGCGCGTACTGCGCGATGGAATAGGGCGAGCCGATCACGTCCTCCGGCTTCCACCCGGGCAGGACTCGATCGAACAGGGGCCGGTTCTCGGGATCGGCGAGCTCGATGCGTCGCGCCTCGGCACTGTGCTGCCAAATGCCCATCAACCAAACGATATCGAACCCGCGCCCGGCGATGGCGTCCCATTCCGAGTCCGGAACATCCGCCACTTTGACGAGGCGGCCAAGGCGGGCAGAGAGCTTCTCGAGCCACGCCCAGGTATTGATCTCGTAGAGATGCGGATGGTGGCGGAGTGGAAACCGGCTCATGCTCGCGAACCTCGGATCCGCGAGCGGCGACAGTGTCGCAGAAATCGCGGCGAACTCGTTTTTGAGTCCACGGCAGTGTAAACCGAGGCTAATTAGATGCGCAACCGACGGCGGGAAAGACAAGCAACAGGTCTTTGGCAGCCTCGTCGGAACCGGAAACAACTACGGAGGCGGCGTCAATCCGCGAGGGAGGCGCGCAATTCGGAACCCTCCCGTGCGCCGAGCCACGTTGTCGAGCCAGATCCTCCCAGGCCGAGATCGTATAGTTTGCCGACTCCAGCAACGTAAACCCATACAGCCCGTCGCTCATCTTTGCGGCAGCCGGATTTCGGCCCTGGTCGGCCTTCGCCATCACCGTCACGCTTCCCGGCGGCCTTCCCTTTCCCCATTTCAAGTAGACACGAATCTGCCGCGTCGGAAGACCTTCCTTCAATCGGAGGTTCACCTTCGCAAGCTGCTGCCCATCATCGAGATGGATCGGGTGGGCGTCGCTCACCTCGGGCACGCCGGGATAGAACGTGCGCGGATAGGGCGAGTTCGGATCCTTGCGGTTCGCGCGATTGAAGACCAGGATGTAGTCACCGGGGCCGATGTGGTTGAAATCGAAGACGCCCGTGTCGTCTTGATAGGCCCACAGACCCGGTTTGGAATCCTGATAGCTACCGGCCCGATAGAGCTCGACAGATGCCAGCCGAAGCGGCCTCCCGTTTGCACCGAGGACGCTGCCGCGGATATGCCCCGTGGGCAACGCGTCGACGTTGTATTCAAAACACGCCCCGTCGGGAATCTTGAACGGCGGCAAACCACCAGTAAGCGTCTTTTGCGTCAGCTCCGTGCGCGGCGGAAGATTCGCGGTGAAGCGATATTCGCCGGCGTGCACATCGTAAAAGGAATAGACGCCATTCGAATCCGTGCTCGTCTCGAAGCGGTCGATATGGGAACGAAGCTTCAGCGACACGTCGGGCACGGGATCCTCGGGATCGCCTGGCGGCGCGAGAAACGGCGGGTCGGCGCGGCGCAAGATACCGAAAACCGATGCCACGTGCGTGCCGTCGCGCATGGCCCGCAATTGGGGAATCAGTGCGATCGCTTCGCTCGCGGGGCGAGTGCCGTTGCAGGTCGTGGCGAAGAGCCGTCCCTCCGCTTCCTGCTGTGCGAAAACGAGATATTGCTCGCCTTGTTTGAATCGATACGCGCAATCACCGTCGTCGCCGCCCGCGAAGACATCGATTTCGGCGACAGCGGGCCCAGCAAACCTCTCGTCGATGCGGAAGTGGTAGCGAGTGAGCCGCGACGCAACAATATCGACCGGCGCGCCGGACGGGTCCGACGGATTGTCGGACTTGGGTCTGGCGTCAGGCAGCTCCTCAACCGACGTGACTGTGCCGAGAAACACAACATCTCCATCCTTGAGGCCCGGGCACTTCCCGGGAGTCGATTGCAGACACGTGCACGCTTTCGCCACCGGAAGCCATACAACCAGGAGCAACAATACGGCTCCCAGTCGATGCAGTATCCACGTTCCCCAAGTCATCGCTTGTTATCGTACATTCTTTTGGCCGAGCGCGAAATATGCAACGAGCCAAGAAAAACGGGGGAAGCGGAGCGAGGGACCATGCGGCGTTTCCGTGCTACACTTTCCCCGGCGGTCAAATTTTCTTCCGAAGTGAGCCACCACGAGTTTGTCGACTGTCGAACATGTCTTGCTTTTCATCGCGGCGATCCCCTTTATTTACTATCTGCTTGCGATCTACAGTACGATCCGATTCTTCAAAACCTCCAGGCGAGAAATCACCCAGGATGCTAATTTCACTCCTCCCGTCAGCTGTCTGAAGCCGATTAAGGGCCTCGACCCGGAGGCGTACCAAAACTATTCGAGTTTTTGCAAACAGGATTATCCCGATTACGAAATCGTGTTCTGCGTCGATGAAAATGACCCCGCGCTGCCTTTGATCGAACGTTTGAAACGAGAATTTCCCGAGCGGCGCGTTCGCATTCTATTGGGCTCGGGCCGGAACGCGATCAACGACAAAGTCGCGCGGCTCGTGCGGCTAACGACGGAGGCCGAGCACGACATCTTCGTGATCACGGACGGCGACGTACGCGTGCGGCCCGATTACCTTCGCAGCGTGGTAGCCCCATTCCGCGACTCCAAAGTCGGCGCCGCCACCTGCCTCTACGTAGCAACGAAGGAGACAAGCCTCGTCCAGGAACTGCAGTCGATCGGAATGATGTCCGACTTTTTCCCCGCTGTGATGGTGGCCTGGAAATTGGATGGGGTGAAGTTTACGTTCGGGCAGACCATTGTAACCCGTCGTACATGCGTGGAGGGGTACGGCGGCTACCAAGCGATCGAGGATCGGCCGGCGGATGATGTGTATGCGGGGCGGTTGGTCGCCGAGCAGGGTTACGAAGTCAGATTGCTCCCTTATGTGGTCGAGTCGGTCGCGGATTTCCATTCGTTCGCTCAGCTCATCCACAAGCGAATTCGATGGGCAACCGTTCAGCGCACGATGCGTCCTTGGGGACATATCGGCCTGGTTTTCACATGGGGCTTGCCGTGGTCCGTCTTGGCGGTCATCACGCATCCGACCCTGCTGATGGCAGTCGTTTATCTTGGCGGATGGGCGCTCGCCCGGACTGCGATGACATGGCTGATCGGCGTCTGGGCAATGAAGCAGCAAGGTCTGTGGAAAAAGATGCTCCTCATTCCGCTGTGGGACGCGATGGCGTTTCTCATCTGGATAGCAAGCTTCCTGCGCCAGACCATCCGGTGGCGTGAAGTCGATTACCGCCTGCAGAACGGAAAGTTTGTGAATGCAACCCGTCCCGCGCCTCAAACAACAACGTCGCAATGACGCCTCGCCTCCGAGAGCCGCTTTCTGACTCACCGACCGATCGTGTGGGATGAAAATATTCGATGCTGTCAGGCTGTGATTGTATATATTCTCAGCGGACAATGATTTCCTAACGCATGGACTTCCAACCCTGGTGAGATTCTCTGCCTTTTCGCTCGTCGCAGGCGCGATCGGAGCGCTTTTCATCTTTCGGGCTGACCTCCGGCGGCGGCATCTTTCGTTCCGGCGGCTATCAGGATGGCGCCTTCTTCTGTTATTCGATCTGATATGCCCTGCATTCACGGTCGGAACGACGATCGCGCTAGCGTTCGCCACAACCTCCCACGGCGCGATGCCGTTCCGCTCAGCCTTAACCTGGGCGGCCATTGCGGGTGTGGCAATCGCGGCGGTGATATGGACAGAGGGACGGAAGCAGATCCAGTTCCAGCGCCCCTATGGAATTGTCCTGGCGGAATGGGCGATCTTCACCGGATCGACTCAACTGCTCGTGGCGTTACTGTCTCCCGGGCCTCAAAACGGCCCCCACGGTGCGGTTCCTGTCATTTGGTCTGTTTTAGGAATCCTATTGGGATCGGTCATGCTATGGGCGATCGTTCCGCCATTCGTCAAGGGCTACGAAGGGCATCGAATCCTCGGGCGTATTTCCGATCAAACGGAGTCCGTCCAAGCCGAATACGTGCCTCCGACACCCGAATGCCCGCGTCCCGACCTCTGGAAAATGGTCGATTCGCAAACCTCTGAGCTCGAGATTTTGGATTTCCTGAAATCGATCGTGATGGCCGTGAAGCCGAACCTGATCGTCGAAACCGGAACATTTATTGGTCATAGCGCGATCAAGATGGCCGAAGGGCTCAAGGCCAATGGCTTCGGGCGGCTCATCACGATTGAGTATGATCCTGCGATTTTCGCCAAAGCCAAAGATCGAATTGACTCCTCGGGACTTGGAAACTGGATCGAATATCGGAACGAGTCGAGCCTTGAAACGCGCATTCACGGAAAAATTGACATCCTGTTTAGCGACAGCCATCTGCAGATCCGCGAGCAAGAAATTCGGCGGTTCCTTCCGCAAATCGATCCGCGGGGACTCATACTTGTGCACGACGCAAGTTCGCATTTCGGAATCGTGCGCGAAGCAGCTTTTCGGCTTGAACAAGAAGGACTGATTTCGGTCGTTCTGCTGTCCACGCCACGCGGGCTCGTGGTCGGTCAAAAGCGCGAGGGGCGGAAGTAGGCACAGACGACGATCGCCACGCGCAACAATGTGGAAGCTTCGACGGTCACGGGGCAAGCACCGGGCGGGCTGTTGGGCCCGACACCCTCACGCACGCCTGTCGTCAAACATCAGGATTGCGCTCGGGATACGGACGGATTCGCGATACTCAATTGGCGCAGTCGATCGTTTCGCGCGTTGCGCCAGTTCACCTGCGGCAGGAAGAGGGATGTATCTACACTGTCGCGGTATTCGATCGCGATATTCAAGAGCGAATCGAGAAGTGAATCAGAAAGCAAGTGAGGCTGCAAACCCAAGTCGATTAATTTGGAATGTTTGGCGTTGTAGTAATGCGTTTCGGCCTCGACGCGCGGGTCCGGAATGTGATCGATCTCGACTTTGACACCCATTTTCTTGCCGGCGGCTTGCACTTTATGAGCCAGCTCGAGAACCGAAAATTGCTCGGTGAATTGATTGAAGACGCGAAATTCGCCGGGCGCAGCCGGGTGGGCACAGGCGATTTCGACGCAGCGAACCGTGTCCCGAATATCGAGAAAGCCTCGCGTCTGGCCGCCCTTCCCGTACACCGTGAGCGGATGCCCCACGGCAGCTTGCGCGCAGAAGCGATTCAGAACCGTGCCGAAAACTTCGTCGTAGTCGAAGCGATTGATCAGCGCTTCATCAAGCGCCGTTTCGTCGGTCACCGTCCCATAGACAACGCCCTGGTTGAGGTCCGTGGCGCGCAGCTTCCACGCCTTGCAACAAAACGTGATGTTGTGGCTATCGTGCACCTTTGAGAGGTGATAGAAGGACCCTGGCTGCTTCGGGAACGGAAGAACATCCTTGCGGCCGTTGTGCTCGATCTCGATGTAGCCTTCTTCGATATCGATGTTCGGGGTGCCGTATTCGCCCATCGTGCCGAGTTTCACCAGATGACAATCCTGCGCGAATTCTCGAAGCGCGAAAAGCAGGTTCAACGTGCCGACCACGTTGTTTACCTGCGTGAATGCCGCGTGGCGGCGGTCGATCATCGAATACGGGGCGGACCGCTGTTCGGCAAAATGGACCACGGCCTCAGGCCGGAATTCCTTGATTGCCTCAGCCAAGAACTCATAATCGGTGACGTCTCCGATCAACAGCTCGATGGCCTTGCCGGTATGCGCATGCCAGGCACGCAGCCGGTCCGGAAGCGGGCGAATCGGCGTAAGAGTCTGCACGCCCAACTCGAAATCCCATTGCCGGCGCGCAAAGTTGTCGACGATCGCGACCGTGTGCCCCTTCTGCGACAGATAAAGGGCCGTGGCCCAGCCGCAATAGCCATCTCCCCCCAGCACAGCAATTCTCATTTCGCCCCCTGCACGAGAATCGTCCGGCGAGTCGCCGGAACGTAACGCGGATACAGCCCTATATACGTAGAGTTTTACGCTGACTCACGGATGCGCACAAGGGCATTTTCGCGCGTGAACACACAAACACCAAAGCACATATTCGTGATGGAACGGATGATCGCGCACGATCCTATGTCTCTCCGTGGGGAACACTTGCATTCTCTCGGCGCTGTACGCTCCGCCCAAGGCCGCGCAGATAGCACACGAGTCCCACAGCGCTGGCCGGCAGCGACCATATCCTCCAGCACAAAAGGGCGTCGGCGCCCCCGCCCAACCCTGTGAGTCGAAATAGTGCGCTGAACGCTTCTTCACCGATGCCCAGGCCGCCCGGAGTCAGCGGGATGTTGTTCGCGATGTAACCCATCGGCGCGACGAGAAAAACTCGCGAGGCGAATGACTGTGGCGCGAGTGCGAAAAGCGCCAGAGCCGCAACGCAGATCACTGAGAAATTCGCCAGCAGCGACGCCCCCAGCGACGCCAGCAGGGTACCGGGACTTCCTCGATAGAAGCTGATTGCGTCGATCGTGCGACGGGGTAGTTCCTTCCAGGGCAGCCATTCCAACACCCTGCGCAGCAAACGATGCGCCCACGACTGGTCGAGCAAAATCACCGTGACGCCGCCCACGAGTCCGATCGTGAGCAGCGCGGCGGTGAGGGCCAGGAACCTTAATTCCGCGACAGACCACACCAGATGCCAAAAAACAGGGACAAAGACGAGGGACAACAACAGCAGTGAAAGCAAGCCGATGGCGCGGTCGAAGATTACGACCGCGGCGATCTCAACGCGGCGGCCCTCGTTCTCTCTGGCTGCATAGAAGACCTTGGCTAAAATGCCGCCAGAAGAACCGGGCAGGAACGTGGTGAAAAAGAAACTGACGAAAGTGAGCTGCAGCGATTTGCCCAGCGGAAGATGCAAACAGTGAGGCTCCAGGAGCCAGGACAACCGTAGGGACATCATCAGCACATCGACGCCAATCAGGGCAATCGCCGCCAGACTGACTGGCCAGGAACGGAAGAGTTTCCTGAAGGTTGCGAGATCGATGACGCCCGATTTCGTCAGATAGATGAGAAGACCGATTCCGATTGCGAATCGAAGAAAGCCCCAGACGAGCCTGCGGGTGCGGTGAATTGGCCGATTCAATGGCGGCGAGGGCAAAGACAGGCTCTAGTTATTGTTCGGCAATGCTTTCATGACCTTCCGAATCAAGGAAAGGCGCGCGAGAGCTGCCAGGCGCCCGTTTCCTTAACGGCCTGCACCAGCCGTTCGTGGGGGTTCGCGGCGCTGAGTATTCGCTGGGGCGCGGCCACGGCCGAGAAACTGCCGGACGGTATAAACGGGCTTGTTCTGGGACTCGTAGTAGGTGCGGGCGAGTAACTCTCCGATCAAGCCGATCGCAATAAACTGGATGCCGCCCATCACCAAAGCCATCCCAAGGATCATCAGCGGGCCGTGGTTGGCGAGCAGTCCCTCGTCAAGGAAAGCCTTGCGCGCGAAAACCCAGAAGCCAATTCCCCCTCCACCGGCGAGGCACAAGAGCCCCGCTACTCCGAAAAACTGCAAGGGCTTGGTCGAATAATCCAGCAGGAATTTCACGCTCAGCAAATCGAGCAGCACCCGAATGGTCCGGGAAATTCCGTAATTCGACTTGCCACTCTTCCGCCGGATATTCGTAATGGGCACCTCCGCCACCGAAGCGCCGGCCCAACTTGCGAGCGCGGGAATAAAACGGTGCAGCTCGCCGTACAGATGAATTTCCGAAAGGATCTCCCGACGATAGGCCTTGAACGTCGTGCCGAAATCGTGAAGGTCCACCCGCGACAGCTTCGCCATGATCCGATTCGCTACAAAGCTGGGTATTTGACGAGTCAACCAATGGTCGGTCCGCTCCACGCGCCAACCGCTCACAATGTCATAGCCTTCCCTGATTTTCTCTACGAACCGCGGGATCTCCGCCGGATCGTGCTGCAAATCGCCATCCATCGAGATGATGACCTCGCCCTGGGAGTGATCAAAACCCGCTTTCAGCGCGGCGGTCTGGCCGAAATTACGGCGCAGTTGAACCACAATCACGCGATCATCGGCCCGGGCGATTTCCGACATCAACCGAAAGGTGCCGTCCTTGCTCCCGTCGTCAACGAACACGATCTCGTAAGGTTCGCCCAAGGCATCCATCACCTCGATAATCTTGACGTACAGCTGGGCGACGCTCTCCTGCTCGTTGTAAAAAGGGACAACGATCGAATACGAAAGCGGATTTTCAGCTGAATCCATCGCGTAATTGTATTACATCAATCGGCATGCGAAAAGGCGGATGGTCCCGGCAGGCCCGAACTCGTCAACGGATGGTTCGTCAGCAAAGCTTTGCCCCCGCTCGTCGCGACGGTTTGCAGCTGCGCCGGGCCGACCAGTTGTTCATACCGCGGCAGGTCGGACTGAAACGTTAGAAGGTAATCGCGTGTCGGCGCCAGCCAGAGATTCTTGAACTGGGCCTCATCGATGAAGACCGGCGGCGCACCCGGCGCATTGGAACCGTACTCGAGGTTGACGCGCCGGTTCGTAAAGAGCAGCCCTGAGCGATCCGTGTAGAAGAAAACCGAGGAAAACTCATAATAGTGTCCTTGTGCGATCAATTGACCTTTCGGAGCCGCCATGAGCGCCTGTGCCAACGGGCGCGACGAAAGATATGGATCAAAGACAACCATGGCCATCCGCGCCGCCTGAAAAAACACAACCATCATAAGAGCCGCCGCTAAGAATGCTCGCCGGCCCACGGCTCGAAGGCATCCGATTGCGCCTAGCAGAAAGGCCAAACCGGCGACGGCCAGCGGGATGCGAAGATACGCGAACGAATCGAGCGTCAGGTCTTCCATGTGACCCAGGGACAGCGTGTAGGCTTTTGGATGCCGGCTCAGCGCCTCGGAAATGTCTCCGGGCGTCGGCAGACCATGCACATGCAGAAGGATGGCAAAAGCCGCCAGCGCCGCGATGCCGGCGATCACCGAAAGGGCTCGGGTCCCGCGGCGGACCCAATCACCACCCGTCGCCATCGCCGAACCGAGAAGGAGGGCAAACGCCGGGTACGCCGGCATCGAATAGTATTCCTGTGTCGTTGAAAACGTGAAAAAGACGAGCACGAAACCCAGCCAGCACAAGGCCAGCAAACGAGTGCGTCCCGCGCGATCGCTTGGCTTAAAAGAAAGCTTCGCGACTGCCGGAAGGTACACACTCCACGGAAAGAGCCAGATCAAGTGGAACAGCCAGAACCACAGCCGCGGAACGGTGTTGTAGTCATGCGGATAGCGCAAGTTGAGAAAGCGAAGCAATTGCTCGTTGACAAAAAAGCCCCAGAGGAACCCATGAAATTCCCCCGGGCCCGAGCGCAAGGTCCACGCGAAAAAGGGGGGATTTCGCAGCGTCGCGAGGACGTGCCAGGGAGCCGCGATCACCAAGGCGATCAATGCTCCGCCGAGCGGATGCAAGCGTTGCCAGGTTCGCCGGGAAAACAGCTGATGCGTAAGCAGAAGGTAGATCGCGGCCGCTGCGATCGGAAACAGGACGCCGATCAGGCTCTTCAGCAGGAGACCCAGGCCGAGACTGGCGGCGAACATCGCTGCCCATAGACGCGGATGCACCTCGTCTTCATCGAGCGCGCGCAGAAAAGACCACAGCGCGAGCGCAATTGAAAATGTGAGCATTACGTCGGGAATCAAGATTCGCGTAAAAAGAAACAGCCCGACACACGTTGCAAGGCAAAGACCGGCGCAAAATCCCGCGCGTCTTCCGAATGCCCACGTGCCAAATCCAGCCGCGAGCAGGCAAACAGCGATCGCCGAGAGTGCCACGGGCGCGCGCGCGGCCCAGTCGTGAACGCCGAAAGCCCTGTAAGATGCTGCGATCGCCCAGTAGATAAACGGCGCTTTTTCTAGGTAAACGACGCCGTCAATGCGAGCGGTTACCCAATCACCGGAGACCAGCATGGTGCGTGCGATTTGCGCCTGCACGGCATCCACGTCGTCCATGAGCGAAGGAGGAGAAATGATGCAGCCAAGGTACACGGCGGCCGCGAAAAGCGTGACAATCAGATAATCGAGGCGCGGACGCGTCCCGTCACCGGAAGTTCCGGTGCGAAAGTCGGCGCCGATTGGATCCGCCATTTCCTCATCCACAGAAACAAGATCATCAAACCCCACAGGTGATACCCGAGATTCGCGCGCCTCTCAAGATGCTGGCGAACGCATCCATCGATCACACTTTTTCGGAAGATCCCGCCGTGCTCGGCGGTCCCGGATTGCACCGCGTCCAGCAGCAGCGGGCGGAGCGGCCCGCGCAGCCATTCGTGCGACGGGATATCGAGCCCTGCCTTCCGTCTGTTCAAAATGGATGGAGGCAGTTTATCCTGCATCAACTCCCTCAGCAAAACCTTCTGTCGGGAGCCGTTCACTTTCATGGCGGTTGGAAGCGATGCCGCGAATTCCACGAGGCGATGGTCAAGTAACGGTGGCCGCGCTTCGACAGCGTGCGCCATGCTCATACGGTCGACTTTCGCCAGAATGTCACCGGGAAGGTAGTATTTCTGGTCGAACCAAAGAAACGGAGAAACTCCGTCGCCAGGAAGCTTCTCGCGCAGATCGCCCAGGACACGCCTGAGGGCCGCGGGAGTCGGCCCTTCGACGAGAGCGTCTTTTTGCTCGTCGAAGAAGGTCCCGTTCCAATAGACATGGGCTTGGTCGGGATTCTGCAGGCAACCCCCAAGAAAACGCTTCAATTTATATTCAAAACTGATCTTGTCGTCCGAGACAGGCCACGGACGAAGAGCACGGAGTGCGAGTCTAAGGGAGCCTTGCGGCAGGTGCCGCGCGGTGTGAGCGAGCTGATTGGCGCGATAGGTGAGGTAGCCGCCGAAAATCTCATCGCCGCCCTCGCCGCTCAACGTCACTGTGACCTTCGTCTTGCTAAGCTTCGAAAGGAACCATATGGGCAGCGCCCCAGCGTCGGCCGTCGGCTCGTCCGAATAGTAGCCGAACTCTTCGATCGTGCCCGCGAGGTCCTCGGTGGGGTTCAGGTCAAACTGTTCGTGATCGGTTCCATACTGATGCGCGACTCTCCGGATGTAGGCGGATTCGTCGAAAGAGCGGCCCCGGAAAGTGATCGAAAGCGTCTTCAGCTTCGAACTCGACACCTCTGACGCATAGTGCAGAACGGTCGAGGAATCGACCCCGCCGCTGAGCCAGACGCCGAGTGGCACATCCGACAGCATGTGCTCCCGGATCGACTCTTTCAGCCGATGATCCAGTTCCTCCTTGGCCTCATTCCACGTGAGGCTCCGCGACGGGCCGAACGGCAACGTCCAATACGCTTCGGACGAGACCTTGCCGTCGATCCACTCCAGCCAGCGTCCGGGGCCGAGCTTTTCGATTCCCTCGACCAGCGTCCACGGATACGGAACATAGTTGAGGGACAGATAGCAGTCGAGTCCATTCAGACTGAGACGCCGATCGATTTCTGGATGAACGAGAATCGCTTTCAGCTCGGAGCCGAACAGGAGATCCTCGCCGAGACGCGCCAGGTAGAGAGGCTTGATCCCCATTCGATCCCGCCCGAGGACGAGCCGCTTTCTGGACTCGCTCCAGAGCGCAACGGCAAACATCCCGCGCAGTCGCGAAAAACACGCGACGTCCCACTCGAGGAACGCGTGAAGCACCGTCTCCGTATCGGTGCGGGAATGAAACCGGTGGCCCCGCCCTTCGAGCTCGGCGCGGAGTTCCTGATGGTTGTACACTTCGCCGTTAAACACGATGACCGTGTCGCCGTCGTCCGCTTTGATCGGCTGATCGCCGCCGACCAGATCGATGATTTTCAAGCGGGTGGCGCCCATCGAGCACATCTTCGAATGGAAGACGCCCTGTTGATCGGGACCGCGGTGCAGCAGAGTTTGAACGGCAGCCGCGATCCGCTCGGGCGGCGGGTTCCATCCCTTATGTGTAAAGCCGACGATTCCGCACAAGTTCCTAGACTCCCTGAGCCATACTCGGACCGCCGACCTGAGTCGCACGACCCAAAAGTTGTTCCGTCAAACGTGCGATCGGTCCCGATTTCCACTGCAGCTCATTGCCACCACTACACTCGAAACCGCGTCCCCTACTCATAGCGCAAGGATTCGACAGGCTGAAGTCGCGCTGCCGTCCTGGCCGGCAGATATCCGAAAAGCACTCCCGTCGCGCACGATACCGTGAAGGCCGAGGCCACCGAGAGCCACGAAATCGGAATGCTCAATCCGCCCGGGATCGACAGAAACTGCGCCAGGATTTCGACGAGAAATGGAATGGCGACCGCCAATCCGATTCCCACGAGGGCCCCCATTCCGCTGATCAACACTGCCTCCAGCAAGAAC
Organism: uncultured Acidobacteriota bacterium; assembly: GCA_963836125.1. Lineage (GTDB taxonomy): Bacteria > Acidobacteriota > Terriglobia > Acidiferrales > UBA7541 > Palsa-295. Next base: position 124,719 of record CAWIIK010000007.1, on the reverse strand, counting down.
TGATACAGAATCTCCTGCCGTCGCGCGCCAATGGCTTTGCGAATGCCGATCTCATGCGTTCTTTCGGTTACGCTCACCAGCATGATATTCATGATGCCGATCCCGCTGATCACCAGCGCGAGCATCGCAATCAACAGGAGCACGATCGTCATGGCCAGCGAAATCCGCCGCGACGTTTCGAGAATCGACGAGAGATTCTGTACCTCGTATTCCACTTCGGGCCGGTGCCGGCTCTTGAGGATTTGGGCGACCTCGTCGGTCACTTCGGGAACGTCTTCCGCGGTGTCCGCTTGGGCGTACAGCGTAACAATGAATGCATCGCCCGTGTAGTACCTGATCAGCGGAAACGGCACCAGCACCGAGTCGGTGCGAATCTCAGATTGGCCGAAGGTTTCGACACGCTCGTGAAAGACGCCTATGATCGTCAGCGTCAGCTCGCCTACGCGCATGCTCTCGCCGACCGGATTCCCGTAGGGCAGCGCCGTCTGGGCGAGATGCTCGGACACGAGGCAGACTTTGCTCACTGTCGAAAAATCCGAGTCGTCGAAATATCGGCCGCGCGATACCACGAGATTCCGGATCTGCTCGAACTCCGGCGTCACACCGACCAGCGCAACCGGCCACGCTTTCCCGCTGGCCACGACCGTCATCGGGAGGTCGTTCGTGCCCGCGACGTGAATCGCTTCCGGAACCTCGCGCCGCACCGCCTCAAGGTCGCCCATCGAAATCTCGTCGGCGAGGGCTGTGGTCTGCGACGAACTGGATTGCGCGAGGTTGGCGTAGACGATGTTCGAACCGACCGCTTCGATCTGCCGGCGGATGTATTTCTTCCCCGTCAGCGTTACCGTCACCACCAGCACGATGCAGGCGCTACCGATCACTACCCCAAGCATCGTCAACGCGGCGCGGACTTTATTCGCGCGAAGCGCTTCGATCGCCAGTTTCCACGTTTCCGACCAACTGATCGCAGCCGCTGCCAGAAAGCCTCCTGCGCTCAAGTTCCCAGCAGATTAGGATGCTGTGCCTTCGTTCAAACGGTGCCTGCACCTTGGTCAACGTTCGGCAGTTTCAGCGGCGAGTTCGGGTATCTCAATTCGAATCTGCGTACCCTCGCCTTCCTGGCTGCGAATCACCATTTCGAACTGGTCCCCATAGAGAAGACGGAGTCGGGCGTGGACGTTGCTCACTCCGATTCCGCCGTCATACACGTCCGAAAGCCGCTCGGGAGACATGCCCATCCCGTTGTCTTCGATCTCGATCGAAAGGCGGCCTTCGCGGCGCTGCGTGCGGAGGTGGATTTGCCCTCCCGCGAGGCGCGGAGCGAGCCCATGCTTGATCGCGTTCTCGATGATCGGCTGAAGCAACATGCTGGGAATGAATGCATCGAGGGTCTCTTCGTCAACTTCTTTGAATATTTGCAGGTTGTCACGCCCGAAACGAATCACCTCGATGTCGAGGTAGTCGTCGATAAATTCGAGCTCCTCACGCAGAGGCACGAACGTTTCGTGTTTTCTAAGGAGCCGGCGCAAGATGTTTGACAGCTTCAGCACAACGCCTCGCGCCATATCCGGATCGAAACGAATCAGCGAGGAGACGGTGTTGAGCGTGTTAAAAAGAAAATGAGGGTTGATCTGGCTGGTAAGAGCGTCCATGCGCGCTTTCAGCAGCAGCTGCTGATTCTGCTCGAGGTTCATCTCGATGCGCGTGTTGTTCCAGATCTTGACGGCCATCGCGACGCACATCGTCGACGACAACACCACCAGCGCCATGTATCCCCAGTTGCTCGGTTGAATCGAGAACAACCAGCGGTGCGGAACGTGGGCTGCAAGCTCGATGTGCCCCACTTCAAAAGCCGCACAGACAAAGAGCGGCAGCATCGCCCAGTTGCCCTTGCGCTCGCGAACCAGTTTTACGAGCCACTGCGGAATATTCAGAAAAAGAAACGGGCCGAAATGCCACACGTCCTCTTTTTCCGGAATAACCTCCCGGATCACGCCGGCCAACAACCCCACAAGAGCGGCCATCGGGCTTGCCAGCCATTCGTGATTGAAGAACGCCGGAAGGCTCATCAGCGAGCCGCCGAGCAACCCGACCATGCGTCCGCCCAGTAGCCCCATCAGGAAGGAACCTTCCAGCGTCAAATCGAAGAAGTTGTAGCCGAAGAGACGCAAGATCACGCCTACCGCTAGCGGCGGCGCCAGAAAGAGCAGCAACATGACCTTCTGGTCGGAATTGCGGTTTTCGGTGAAGACCAGTCTGCGAAAGGATGCAAACCTCACCAACAGGGCCGCCAGCGATGCCGCCCAGCCAACCTTAAGGACCAGCGTGAACAGCAGGTCCCGGCCCGACAAAATCACTGTATCCATTTTCGCCCGCGAACCGCCGTCAGGTATCCTGAGGTTAAATTAGCCAATGCGCCGTGGGATGTAAAGAGAAGTGGAAGGCCGGTTGCGCGCCCCCGAATCTACTGTTGCTGCTGCTGTTGTTGCGCGGGCTGCTGAGGCCGTTCGGCCGCTGATAGCTTCGCCGGAACCGGTGCCGCGGTTGAAAGCTGCTCGCGGCCCTCATCGTCGAGCGCCGGACGAACGCGCACATCGACCGCGAGGCTCTGGCCGGCCTGTCCCTTATACACGCCTCGAACCGGCGCCACATCGCCATAATCCCGGCCATAGGCCACTCGAACATGGCGCAAACCCACAGGCTTGCCGAGGGTGGGATCGAATCCGGTCCATCCTGTCGTCGGCATGAGCACCTCTGCCCATGCATGCGACGCCTGGCCGCCGATCACCTCCTCCTGCCTGGCGTTTGCGGAAGCGGCGCTGCCGGGAACGAGATAGCCCGAAACATAGCGTCCCGGGAGACCGCGCATCCTCACAACGCCGAGCAGCACGTGAGCGAAATCCTGGCACACGCCCGCGCCGATCGACAGCGAATCCTCGATCGAGGAATGCACGTGCGTCGCGCCTTTTACGTACCGAAAGCGCTCATGAATCAGATCGGATGCCTTCTGCGCAAACCCCTCGACCGTTCCGCCGCTCGCGCTTTCGGCTGCCTCGATGATCTCGCGCAACTCGCCGAGATGCGGCACGTAGGCGGTAGACGCCACGAAATCGAAATACTCTTCGTCGAATTGATGCTTGCCGAAATCGAAATCCGCGAGGGTCGTGGGATCAGCGGCCGCGCTGGACGCGTCGTGCGCCAGCACCACCGATTCCGCCTCGACCTTCAGGCGGCGATGCTCCGGCAGCACGTTGAACTGGTGCACCCAATTACCGTACGCGTCGCGATAAGAGGTGCCGCGCGAGCCGGGCGCTGTCATTAGGCGAAACGATAGGCAGCTCTGCTTCTCGTCGTGTATCGGCCGCAGACGGACCTCGTTGTAGCTCTCGGAGACCGGGCCGTCGTAGAGGAACTCCGTGATATGGACCAGGTGGTAGCGATTCATGCCACCACCGCGTAGTAGAAGTAAGTTCGCGCGATATCGTCTCCAATGGCGCCGCACATGTTCACGATGTCATTGAGGTATCCGTGCAGGCCCTGTTTGAAAATCTCGCCGATCTTGTCGTAGCTGAGCCTCTCGACCAATTTCCCCGCGAGTCTTTCCGCTTCGTTGGCGTAAGAGCCGCGTCCTGAACCGCTGACCGCCCGCAGGCTGGCCTGAAACTCCGCAACATTAAAGCGAATCGAGTGTGGATGTTGGTGGTCCAAAATCAGCATCTCCGCAACTTTCTCAGGCTCGAGGGGCGGATGATACTGCCGGTGATACGCCTCGTAAGCTCCGACGGAGCGGAGCACCGCCATCCACTGGTGGTTGTCGAGCGCGTCGGCGGCCGGTGGGCCATCGAGCAGGTTGTGATACTGCACGTCGACGAGCCGCGCGGTCATCTCCGCACGTTCGAGCGACCAGCCGATGCGCAGAAATTCCCAGCCCTCGTCGTGCGGCAGCGTTGCGTCCGTCACACCGTGAAAACGATGCGCGCCAAACTTGATCCGGTCGCAGAAACGGTGCGGCCCCGCCGCGATTTCTTCCCTCGGAACAAATTGGCTCACCGTGTAATACAAACCATTGATGTCCTCCCACATCTCGCGAGAAATGCGGTCGCGGATGGTGCGGGCATTTTCGCGCGACTTCGAAATGCACTGTACGATCGAACTGGGATTATCCTGACGAAACGCAAGGAACTCGAACACGTTTTCAGCGTTCACTTCGCTGTAGAGCTTGCGAAAACGGTCCTCTTCGCCCGCCATGATGATGAGCGGCTGCCACCGCAGATGATAGGACTGCTGCGATTGCTCGAGCAGCATGTGATAGTTCACGTCCAGAATACGCGCGGTGCCTTCGGCGCGCTCGATGTAGCGCGCCAACCAGAACAGGGATTCGGCGATTCGCGAAAGCATCTCAGTCCTCTCCCCGGAGTACCCAGGTGTCTTTGCTGCCGCCGCCTTGCGAGGAATTCACCACGAGCGAGCCTTTCTGGAGCGCCACGCGAGTGAGCCCGCCGGGCACGATGGTCACCTTTTCGCCGTCGTAGAGGCAATAGGGCCGCAGGTCCACGTGCCGGCCGGCCACAGTCGCTTCGCCTGCATCATACGAAGGCACGCGAGACAACCCGACGACCGGCTGCGCAATGTAGTTGCGCGGATTGGCCCGAATGCGCTCTCGAAACTCTTCGATCCGCTTGCGCTCCGACGCGGGGCCTATCAACATGCCGTAGCCGCCCGACTCGCCGACCGCCTTGACGACCAACTCGGGAAGGTGATCGAGAACGTACGACAGATCGTCAGCCTTCGCGCAAATGTAAGTCTCGACCGATCGCAGGACTGGCTCTTCGCCAAGGTAATAGCGGATGAACTCGGGCACGTACGCGTAGATCGCCTTGTCATCCGCTACGCCGTTGCCCACCGCGTTCGCAAGCGCCACGCTGCCGGCTCGATAAGCGCCCATGAGCCCCGGAACGCCAAGAATCGAGTCCGCGCGAAAAGTGAGCGGATCGACAAACTCGTCGTCGACCCGTCGGTAAATTACGTCCACGCGGGTCAGCCCGCGAATGGTCTTCATGTAAACGATCCCGCCGTCCACGATCAAGTCGCGCCCTTCGACCAGCTCGATGCCCATCTGCTGCGCGAGGAAGCTGTGCTCGAAGTAAGCGCTGTTGTAAATCCCCGGCGTGAGCAAAACGATTTGCGCGTCGTCTTCGCCGCGTGGAGAAAGGCTGCGCAGGATGCGCGAAAGCTCCGCCGGGTAGTGATTCACCGGCAGGACTTCGCACGCCTGAAAGGCGTCGGGAAACGTGCGCGTCATCACGATGCGGTTCTCGAGAACGTAGGAAACGCCGCTCGGCGTGCGCACGTTGTCCTCGAGCACGCAGAAATCGCCGGTCTTCGAATCGCGCACCAGGTCGATTCCGCAGATATGCGTATGAATCCCCCGGGGTACGCCAACGCCAATTACCTCACGGCGAAAATGCGGGCACGAATAGACGAGCGAGCGCGGAATCCGCTTATCCTTGAAGATCATCTGTTGGCCGTACACGTCCATCAGGAAGAGGTTGAGCGCCATCACGCGCTGCGAGAGGCCACGATCGATTTGCGCCCATTCCGAGTGCGGCAGGATGCGCGGGATCAGGTCGAAGGGAAACAACCGCTCGGTTCCGCGCCCGTCGCTATATACGGTGAACGTGATTCCCTGAATCAGGAACGACAAATCGGCAAGTTTCCGGCGCTCCTCGAACTGGCTTGGCGCCATCGAGGCGAGCTTCTGAAACAGTTTGGTGTATTGCGGCCGAGGGTGCCCTGGCGCCGAGAACATCTCGTCGTAAAACCCGCTCGTGTCGTAGCCCTCAAAAAGGCCGCGGTTCACCATCGGTATCGGGACCGCTCCCATTGCACGCTACTCTATCAATGCGGTCTCACCCTGGGCCCACGGAAAGATTGATGCAACCCATCAGAGTTTCGGTGGTTTTGGCGGGGTTTGCTGCTTTTTCGGCGACTCCGCCGGCGCCTGCCAGACCTTCGCGCGAGCCTGCTATACTAATCTGCTCGCATGAAGCGCCACAAACAACTTGAGAAGGCACACGTCGTGGCGAAGGCGGCTCTGCCGACCCGATTTGGCCGTTTCACCATCGCCGGAATCCGAGGGAACGGACGGGGTGAGGAGGCCGTGGCCATCCAGCATGGCCGGCTTTGGCCCGGCAAGGCGCCGCTCGTTCGAGTCCATTCACAGTGCCTTACGGGTGATGTTTTCACGTCCGAGCGATGCGACTGCCGCGCTCAACTTGAACTCTCCTTGCGGAAAATCGCCAAAGATGGTTCCGGCATCGTCCTTTATCTGCCGCAGGAAGGCCGGGGCATCGGTCTGCTCAACAAACTGAAGGCCTATGAGCTGCAAGATCAGGGCCTCGATACGGTCGAGGCCAATCGCAAACTGGGCTTCGCCGCCGATTCGCGCGACTACGATTTCGCCGCCGAGGCGCTGAAGGCGTTGGGCGTGCGCTCCGTGCGGCTTCTGTCAAATAATCCGGACAAGGTCGAGCAGCTTGAAAAGGCGGGCATTCGCGTGGTCCAGCGAATTCCCTGCCGCCCCCGCATCAGCCGCCATTCGCGCGCCTACCTCCAAACCAAGAAAGACAAGCTCGGCCACATCCTCGCCGGTCTCTAGAGTGGCACAGACCATCCTGTCCGTGCTCTCGGCAGGCCATCTCTCCGCCACGGCAAACGGCCACAAGAACACGAGCCGTGACGGTCATCAGAGCGAAGCTCGGAAGAAAAAATCACCTGCTGCGGCCGATGCCGCCATAGAAACACATCAGTGCTCCTAACCACATCGACCCGATCCACAGTGGGAAGGAAAAGGCACTGACGGCGGAGATCATCAGCCAGTTCGTGAGGAACAGCACCGTGCCGCCCCCTCCCGACGAGCGATCATTTATTTATTGGCCTTTGGAATGCGCGACATCCGCCTGAACCAATTTCAGATTTCCGATCCCGTCCAGCCGCCGCCGACCAACCGCACGATTTCGAAGGCGTCGTTTGCGCTTACTTCGGTCTCGTGCCAGCGCGCGCGAGGCAGAATGTCGCGATTGCGCTCGATCGCGACGCGGTTCTCCGCCATCCCGAGGTGTTCGAGTAGCGCAGTCACATTCAGACCGTCTGGAATGTCCCGGCGTTCCCCATTGATTGTGATCGTCACGGATTGGAACCCTGTCTAGGAATTAGGCGGCGGGGCTGCGGGCACCATCTTCGCGCGCGAACGCATCGTGAAACGAATCTCGTCTTTGCCCGCATCTGTTTTCGCCTGAATCACGAGCACGAGATCGTCCTTCCCGAGCGGCGGCAGGGGAAACTGGATTCGCACCCGGCCTTGATCGTCGGTCGTAGCGGTGTGGCGGCCATCGCGCAATGCGCCTTCGATCGCCGCATCTACCTGAATGCCCGCCTGCGGCTGCTGGTCCGCGCGCCGCAGAATTTCGACGTCGAGCGATACGTTGCCCGCCGAAAGCCACGAACCCGGATTCAGGAGTTGCACCTGAATCCCGCCCGCCGCGCTAGCCCTTTCAAGAGCAGCGGCCATTTCCCTACCCAGTGGGCCGCCGCGAAGATCTTCGATCACGACGCGATGCTGTTCCTCCACGCGATGGCGAAGCAGTTCGTCGCTAAACTCGGCTGAATCCTTAAATTCGCCGTAATCCGACGACCGCCGGTGAAAAACGCGCCCGTTTTGATACACCGTCGTGTCGATGATGGGGCGGTTCGGGCCGCGATCCTCGGTTTGGACGTGGAACACATGGTCTCCCACGCGAACGTCCGTATTGAATCCGGAACTCATCGATGCCGATTTTCCCCCAAGAGCCAGCCCGCAGCTTCGCGGTACCTATAAGATTTCGGGGAGTTCATTTGACCGATGTACGCTCGGAAGTTATTATAGCAGCGCAAGGAAAATGAGCGCCAACTACCTCGACAACTACGGTTCCTTGTTGCTGATGTTTGTACTGGCAGCCGGGCTCGCCGGCGCGCTCATTACGGTTTCCTCGCTGGTCGGGAAACACAAACCCTCACCCGAAAAAGATCAACCCTACGAATGCGGGATTCGCCCCACGGGCGACGCCCGCGAGCCCTTCTCAGTCCATTTCTATATGGTGGGTTTGATATTCATTCTGTTCGATATCGAAGCCATCTTTCTGTATCCCTGGGCGCTCGTCTACCACGACCTGAAAGTGTTTGGCTTTGTGGAGATGTTGCTCTACATTATCATTCTGCTCGTTGGATATATTTACCTCTGGAAGAAGGGCGCGCTCGACTGGAATAGCTGAGGCCCGTCCGGAATCGGAATAATAGAAGTGGAATCCCAGGAACACGGTCAAAAACAGGAAGCCCCGGCTGTAGGCAAACTCCGCCAGTGGGACACCAACGCGGTCGCCGAAGTGCTTGAATTTAGGGGCGAAACGACGATCGTCGTCCCCCGCGAGCATATCCGCCGCGCCGCCGAATTTCTCCTGGCCGAGCCGTCGCTGCAGTTCACCTTTCTTTCCGATATCACGACGGTCGATCGGTTTCCCCTTGAGCCGCGCTTCGAGATCAACTATCACCTTCTTTCGATCGAACGCCGCATGCGCCTACGCCTGAAGGTGCGCCTCGCGGGCGGCGATCCGAACGTGCTATCGGTCACCCCTGTCTGGCCGACGGCCAACTGGCACGAGCGCGAGAATTTCGATCTCTTTGGAATCCGGTTCGAGGGACATCCCGATCTGACTCGCATTCTCATGCCGGACGATTGGGAAGGCTATCCCCTTCGCAAGGACTATCCGGTCGAAGGGTTTCGGTAAAGTCCGCATGAGGTTTACGGGGCTATGACGACATCGACGATCGAAACACCCGTCGGACGCGCGCAACCGATGGTCCTCAACATGGGGCCGCAGCACCCGTCGACACACGGCGTGCTCCGCGTGATCCTCGAACTCGACGGCGAGACAATCCTGTCCGCCAAATCCGTGATCGGCTACCTGCACACGGGCATCGAAAAATCCTGCGAATCCAAAACGTATTCGCAATGCATCACGCTCACCGACCGCATCGACTACCTCGCGCCACTGTCGAACAATCTTGCCTTTTGTCTTGCGGCCGAAAAGCTCCTCGGCATTGGAGTTCCCCAACGCGCGCAATACATTCGCGTGCTGCTCACCGAGCTCACGCGCATCACTTCGCACCTCGTCTGGCTCGGCACCCACGCGATTGATCTCGGCGCGATGTCCGTCTTCCTCTACAGCTTCCGCGAGCGCGAAGAGATCATGAAGATTTACGAGTACGTTTCCGGCCAGCGGATGATGACCAGCTACTTCCGCATCGGCGGCCTCGCGCTTGAACCGCCGCCCGGCTGGCTCGATCGCGTGCAGCGCGTGATGGACGCGATGCCCGGCCACGTCGACCAATACGAAGATCTGCTCACGAAAAATCGCATTTGGCTCGCGCGCACTCAGGGCGTGGGTGTTTTCAGCGCCGCCGACGCCATCGCCATGGGCGCTTCTGGGCCGCTTCTCCGCGGCAGCGGTGTCGCCTATGACGTCCGCCGCGCGTTCCCGTATTCGAGCTATGACGAATTCGAGTTCAACGTGCCGACTCAAACTGCGGGCGATTGCTACGCCCGATATCAGTGCCGCGTCGCCGAAATTCGCGAGAGCGTCAAAATCGTTCGCCAAGCGATGGAGAAAATTCCATCCGACGGCCCTTTCCGCGCCGAGGTGCCGGGGATCATCCCGCCGTCGCGCGAAGAGATGAAGACCTCGATCGAAGGCCTGATCTACCACTTCAAGATTTTTACGGAAGGCTTTGCGCCGCCGCCGGGCGAAGTCTATCAAGCGATCGAATCGCCGCGCGGCGAGCTAGGCGTATTCCTGGTGAGCGATGGCTCTCCGAAACCGTACCGCGTGAAGTTTCGCGCTCCGTCGTTCGTGAACCTGCAGTCGTTGCCAAACCTCTGCGTCGGACGCCTGATCGCCGATGCGGTCGCTTGCATAGGGACAACCGACATCGTTCTGGGAGAAGTCGACCGCTAGCCGGGGTCGACCAAAACACGAAAAATGCAGCTTTCGCCACAGCTCGAAACCAAGTTCAACGACCTCGTCACGCGCTACCCGGTGAAGCGATCGGCGTTGATCCCCATGATGCTCTATGCGCAGGACGAACTCGGGCATCTCGGCGACGAAATTCTCGACGAAATCGCCAAGCGCCTCGATCTAAATATCGTCGAGGTCACCGAAACGCTTGCCTATTACTCGATGTTGCACCGCAAGCCCATGGGTCGCTATCACATTCAGGTCTGTACCAACGTTTCCTGCATGCTGCGCGGCGGCAACGAGCTGTATCAGCATGTGCAAAAGCGCCTCGGCATCGGCAATAACGAAGTTTCGCCCAGCGGCACGTTTTCGCTCGAAGAGGTCGAATGCATGGGCGCCTGCACCGGCGCGCCGTCGATGCAGGTCAATTATGACTTCCACGAGAACCTCGATCCCGCCCAGGTGGACGCGATTCTCGAGCAGTTGGAATCCGGCAAAGTTCCCAAGCCGGTACCGGTGATTTCCGGCGCGTTGCACCCGCGCGATCCCGCCGAAGTTGTGGTGATCACGAAGCGCTTCGGGGTACCTAATTCGACGAAGATCGACACCTACCTGCAGCACGGCGGCTACAAGGCGCTCGAAAAAGCGCTCCAGCAGATGACGCCCGATTCGATCATCGACGAAGTGAAGAAATCGAATCTGCGCGGGCGCGGCGGTGCCGGCTTCCCCACGGGAATGAAGTGGAGCTTCGTTCCCAAGGATACGAGTCAGCCGAAATACGTCCTCTGCAACCTGGACGAAAGCGAGCCCGGCACCTCGAAAGACCGGCCGCTGATCGAGCTTGACCCACATCAAATGATCGAAGGCGCGGTGATCGCCGGCCGCGCCATTGGATCGAATCACGGTTACATCTACATCCGCGGCGAGTACCGCTATTTGATCGGCATCGTCGACGCCGCGCTCGACGAGGCGCGCGCCCGAGGCTTTCTCGGCAAGAATATTATGGGCAGCGGCTTCGATTTTGAGCTCTTCACGCATACCGGCGCGGGCTCCTATGAATGCGGCGAGGAATCGGCTCTGATGGAATCGCTGGAAGGCAAGCGAGGCTACCCGCGCATCAAGCCTCCCTTCCCCGCCGTGGTCGGCCTGTATGGATGTCCGACGATCATCAACAACGCGGAAACTCTCAGCACCGTGCCCGCCATCATCAACGGCGGCGGCGAGTGGTACGCGGGGTTGGGCGTTCCGAAGAACGGCGGGACGCGCCTCTATTCAATCTCGGGACACGTGAACAAGCCGGGAATTTACGAGCTGCCCCTGGGCTTTCCGCTGCGCAAGCTCATTGAAGAAGTGGCCGGCGGCATGCGCGGCGGTAAGAAACTGAAAGCGGTGATTCCCGGCGGCAGCTCCTGCCCGTTGCTTTCCGCTGATGAGATCGACGTCGCCATGGATTACGATTCGGTGGCGAAAATCGGCTCGATGCTGGGCTCGGGCGGCACGGTGATTATGGACGAAGACACCTGCATGGTCGACGTCGCGCGCCGAATCATGCATTTCTACGCCCATGAATCCTGCGGCTGGTGCATCCCTTGCCGCGAAGGTACGGCGTGGCTGCGGAAAATGCTCGACCGCTTCCATGAGGGCGGCGGCCGCGAGGAAGACATCTCGTTGATCGATGAGCTGTCGAAAAACATGTTGGGAAGAACGTTCTGTGCCCTCGGTGACGCGGCCGCGCTTCCGACGATCAGCATCGTCAAGAAATGGCGCAACGAGTTTGAGGATCATCTTCAGGGGAAGTGCGCGTACAAAGCCGCCGCAGTAGTCGCGGCAGCGCATTAGGAAACGCATGGCGGATCAAAAACAGATCGCGTTCACGCTCGACGGCCGGCAGGTGATCGCCTCTCCGGGGACACTCGTAATCGAGGCGGCGAAAAACCAAGGAATCGAAGTCCCATCGTTCTGCTACTACCCCGGCGTCACGCCGTCGTCTGTAGCAGCCTGCCGCATGTGTCTGGTGGAAGTCGAGAAAATGCCCAAGCTGCAGACAGCCTGCACGCTTGTCGCTACCGAAGGCATGGTGGTAAAGACGACGACCGACCAAGTCCACAAAGCCCGCAAGGATATGATCGAGTTCCTGCTCTCGAATCACCCGCTCGATTGCCCGGTCTGCGATAAAGGCGGCGAGTGCGAACTGCAGGACATGACCTTCCGCTACGGCCTCGACAAAACGCGCTTCACCGAAGAGAAGCTCCATCAGCCCGAAGAGAAGTGGTCGCCACTGGTCTACTACGATGCCCCGCGCTGCATTCTCTGTTTCCGCTGCGTGCGTGTCTGCGACGAGGGCATGGACGTGAAGGCGCTCGGCGTCGGCTCGCGCGGCGTGCAGTCTGTGATCCTGCCGAACCAGCCGGGCGAGCTGGCCTGCGAAGAGTGCGGCATGTGCATCGACATCTGCCCGGTGGGTGCGCTCACCAGTGGCACCTATCGGTATCAGACGCGTCCGTGGGAAATGACCTACGTGAGCGAGCCTTGCGCGCACTGCTCGAACGGCTGCAAGACCACGCTCAGCGTCCGCAACAACGAGATCCTTCGTGCCAACAATCGCGATCATTCCGGCTTCAACGCCGAATTCCTCTGCGCGAAGGGCCGCTTCGGCTTCGATTTCACGTCGAATCCGGAACGCATTCGCCAGCCGTTGGTCCGCCGCAACGGCTCGCTCGAACCCGCGAGCTGGGAAGACGCGCTTGAGGAAGTCGCGCGCCGTCTGAAGCAGGCTCACGCCACGCACGGCCCGTCCGCGATCGGCGTGATCGGATCGAATCACACGACCAACGAAGAAAACTACCTGCTGAATCGGTTCGCCCGGGTCACGCTCGGCACCAACAATATTGATCATCACCGTACCGCGGACTACGCCGGCCTCGCCGCGGCTCTTGGCCCGAGCGCGAAAAACTCTCTCGCCACGATGGCGGATATCTACAACGCGGGCGCGGTCCTTCTCGTCGGCAACGACGTGACGCAGCAAAACCCGCTCGTCGCCTGGCAGATTCGCACGGGCGCTCGTCACCACGGCCTGCGGCTCTACGCCATCGATAGCCGCCCAAGCAAGATTCATCGCCAGGCGAAGATCGCCGTGGAAGTCCCCGCCGAGAGCGGAGAACGCGCGGCCGTTCGCTGGCTCGCCACCGAGCACGGCCAGTTCGACATGAAGACCACCCGAGACTTGGTTCAGTTGAAAGCGGCGCTCGAAGCCGAAAACGACGTCGTCGTATTGTTCGGCGCGGAGATCGAGGGCCCCTCGATTCGCGACCTCGTTTCGTTCGCCGCCCGCTTCGGCGGCAACACCAAATTCATGGCCCTCGGCGACTATTCGAATTCTCGCGGCGCCGCCGATATGGGCATTCTGCCCGACCGCCTGCCCGGCTACGTGCCCATCACCGACTCTTCCGAGCGAGCGCGATTCGAGCGTCTCTGGGGCGGCGCAATCGCGCCTGAACCCGGACTTTCCGCGCCCGCAATCGTCGAATCGGCTCTCGCGGGCAACATCAAGGCCCTATACGTCGTGGGTGCCAATCCGCTGAAGACGTTCGCGGTCTCCTCGCCCGACCTTCTGGCCGGACTCGAATTGCTGGTCGTGCAGGACATGTTCCTCACCGAAACGGCCCTGCGCGCCGACGTCGTCCTGCCGGCTGCATCGTCCTACGAAAAAGACGGCTCGCTGACGAACACGGCCGGTGAGGTTCAGCTGACTCATCGGGCGATCGATCCGCAGGGTCCGCGCAGCGATTTCGACCTGCTGCGCATTCTTTCGCATCAACTGGGAATGCTTGGCCTCGGCACGCCGATTCGCCTGCGAACGCCCGAAGCGGCCTTCGAGGAAATTCGGCAGAACGTGGCTGGTTACAACCTGTCGCAACCGGCGCTGCTTGCCGGCGGCTCCGAATTGGCAACGGCAACTTGCAAATCCGTGGAATCGTCTTACGACGTGCCCCCGGGCGCGGTTTTCTCTTCACACGATTATCTCTTTACGAGCGGCACCCTGGGCCGCTACTGTTCCAGGCTCACTTCGACGAACGAGGCGAAAGAGACACCGTGGAGTTCATCTCCCAGCACCCAGTCTTGGTGGTATCGATAGTCAAGATTGCCGTCCTGCTGTTTATCGTCATGACGGCCTTGGCGTATCTTACTTGGCTCGAGCGCAAGGTCATCGCGCACATCCAGGCGCGCTGGGGTCCGTACTACGTCGGCGCGCACGGCCTGCTGCAGCCACTTGCCGACGGCCTCAAGTTTCTTTTCAAGGAAGACGTCACGCCACCCGTGTCGGACCGTCTCGTCTACACGCTTGCGCCGTTTCTCGCCCTTTCGCTGGCGCTCACCGCGATCGCGCTGATTCCGTTTGGCCCGCCGAGCGTCACCGTGCTGGGCCAGCCCGTCTTGGTCGTCGCGAATATCAATATCGGATTCCTGTTCCTTTTCGCGATCACGTCCATGGGCGTTTATGGCGTCGCGCTCGCCGGATGGTCGTCCAACAGCAAATATCCCCTGATGGGCGGTCTGCGCAGCTCCGCGCAGATGATTAGCTACGAAGTTTCGCTCACGATCTCGGTGGTGGGCGTGCTGCTCCTCGCCGGCACGCTGAATTTCAACGATCTCATCGAAGGACAAAGTGGCTACTACCTGCATTTCATTCCGCGCTGGCATATCTTTCCGCAGATTATTGGCTTCCTCTGCTATCTCACCGCTGCCATCGCGGAGACGAACCGCATCCCATTCGACCTGCCGGAAGCCGAAACGGAACTTGTCGCCGGCTTCCACACCGAATATTCGAGCTTCAAGTTCGCGATGTTCTTCATGGCCGAGTACGCGAACATGATCACCGTTTCCTGCCTCGCGACGATCCTCTTCCTCGGCGGCTGGCTCTCGCCCTTCCCCGCTGCGTGGAAGTGGCAGCTTTTCCTGCCCGGCGTGGGCTTGATCGCCCTCGGCATCTATTGTCTGGTCGACACGGTCACTACGATGCGCGGCATGGCCCGGCTCCAATTCGCCGTTGTGACGCTGCTCTGCCTCGGTGGCGGCCTTCTCGTGCTCGCACCGGCGGCCGCTTCTTTCGACGGCGCCGCGCCGTGGATCGCCACCGTGAACGTTGGGATTCAGGGCGTTTTCTGGTTCACCACGAAAATCCTGGCGATTCTGTTCTTCTACATCTGGATGCGTGGCACGCTGCCGCGTTTCCGCTACGACCAGCTGATGTCTTTCGGCTGGAAACTTCTGCTGCCGGTGTCGCTCGCAAATCTGGTCGTCACGAGCGCCGTCGTTCTTTACTTCATCATGAAGAGCCCTGGATGAACCTTCCGTTCATTCTGTTTTTCGTTTTCGCGCTGCTCGCGGTTGCAGCTGCGGCGATGCTGATTCTCGCGCGCGAGCCGATTCACAGCGCACTCTCGCTCATTCTTGTCATGATCTCGCTCGCCGTGCTCTACCTGCTCCTCGGTGCGGAATTCATCGCCGCCGTTCAGATTATCGTCTATGCCGGCGCAATCATGGTTCTGTTCGTGTTCGTCATCATGCTGCTCAATATGGGCGTCGAAGAGCGCACGAACTTCAGTAAGTTCGCGTACGTAGGCGTGGTGGGTGGCTTCGTTCTTTTGCTTGAGATCGGCCACTGGATGTTCCACTCGGCCATCGGGACAGCCATTGCCAACGGCCCCGAGCCGGCGACAGCCTTTTCGACCGTCGAGCTGTCGAAGCTGCTTTTCAGGCCATACCTGTTCCCGTTTGAAGCGACCTCGATCCTGATTCTGATCGCGATCCTGGGCGCGCTGGTTCTTGCGAGGAAAGAAGAGTGATCGTTCCGGTTTCATACTATCTGGTGCTAAGCGCCGTTCTGTTCGGTTTGGGCGTGGTCGCGTTCGTGTTCAAGCGCAACGTCATCACGGTTTTTATGTCCATCGAGCTGATGCTCAACGCGGTGAATCTGGCGTTCGTCGCATTCGCCCGCGCCCACAATCAGCTCGACGGCCTCGTATTCGTTTTCTTCGTCATCGTGGTCGCGGCAGCCGAAGCGGCCGTAGGGCTCGCGATCGTGATCGTGCTGGCGCGCAATCGCGAATCACTCAACGTCGAACGCGTGAACCTGCTCAAGTTCTGATGCCGATACTCAGCCATCTCTGGATCATTCTCGCGCTGCCGCTCGCCGGCGCGGCAGTCAATGGCCTTCTCGGCAAGCGCTGGCCTAAGTCCGCCGTCAATTCCGTCGCCATCGGCTCCGTATCGCTCGCGTTTCTCGCCGTCGTGGAACTGGTCCGCGAGTTTTGGCAGCTCTCGCCGAGCCAGATTCCTTACGTTGGCGACTATTTCACCTGGATCGTAGCCGGTCCGTTCCGCGTCGATTTCTCGCTCGAGGTCGACCAGCTTACGGTCGTCATGCTGCTGACGGTCTCCTTCGTCGGCATGCTGATCCACATCTATTCCACCGGCTACATGGCGCACGAAGGCGGCTACTACCGCTTCTTCAGCTATCTCAATCTCTTCATGTTCTTCATGCTCACGCTGGTGCTCGCCGCGAACCTCATCGTGATGTTCGTCGGATGGGAAGGCGTGGGCCTCTGCAGTTACCTGCTGATCGGCTTCTGGTTCCTGAAGAAATCCGCCGCCGATGCCGGCAAGAAAGCCTTCATCACCACGCGCATCGGCGATCTGGGCTTTACCATCGGCATCCTGTTCGTGTTCGCCACATTCTCCTCGGTCGATTTTCAGACGATCTTCAAGAGTGTTGCGGCCAACCCGGTTGCCGAAGGCACCCTGACCACGATCTGCATCCTGCTCTTCACCGGCGCCGTCGGCAAATCGGCGCAGTTGCCGCTCTACGTCTGGCTGCCCGACGCGATGGAAGGCCCCACGCCGGTCAGCGCGCTGATCCACGCCGCCACCATGGTCACTGCCGGCGTCTACATGGTCGCGCGCATGAACCCGCTCTTTTCTCGCGCGCCCATCGCGATGCTCGTCGTCGCCATCGTCGGCGCGATCACGGCGTTCTACTCGGCCACGATCGGCCTGATGCAGACCGACATCAAGAAAGTGCTCGCCTACTCCACGGTTTCGCAGCTCGGCTACATGTTCCTCGGCTGCGGCGTGGGCGCCTACGCGGCCGGCATCTTTCATCTGATGACCCATGCTTTCTTCAAGGGCCTGCTCTTCCTCTGCGCCGGCAGCGTGATCCACGCCATGGGCGGCGAGCAGGACATGATGAAAATGGGCGGCCTGCGCAAAAAGATTCCCATCACCTATTGGACGATGCTGATCGCCACGCTCGCCATCGCAGGCATTCCCGGCTTTGCGGGATTCTTCAGCAAGGATGAAATCCTCGAAGCGGCGCAGTCCGGGCCGCATGCGAACTTCAGTCTTTGGCTGCTCGGCGTCGCGGGCGCCGCCCTGACATCCTTCTACATGTTCCGCCTCGTCTTTCTCACGTTCTTCGGCAAGCCGCGCTACGACGAGCATCAGGTGCACGTCCACGAATCGCCGAAAAACATGACCGTGCCGCTCGTGATCCTCGCCTTTCTCTCCATCTTCGGCGGCTGGGTCGCCGCGCCAAAGGTCGTCGGCGGAATCGATCACTTCAGCGAGTTTCTGGAGCCTGTCTTCACGATGTACGCGCCGTCGGCGTCATCCACCATCGCCGAATCTGCCGCGAGCCCTGCGGCCGCGCTGTTTCATGCATTGACCGGCTGGCCCGTGATCGTCGGCATTCTCGGCCTGCTCGTCGCTTGGTGGTTCTACATCAAGAGCCCGGAAACACCCAAGCGCCTCGCCCGGAGCCTGCACGGCCCGTACACGCTGATTTTCCATAAGTATTACGTCGACGAAATCTACGCCGCGCTGTTCGTCCGCCCGCTTCTGTGGATTTCGGCCAACCTGCTTTGGCACGTCGTCGACGAACGCGTGATCGACGGCACGGTCAACGGCGTCGCCACCGCCGCGCGCGAATCGGGCGGCGAATTGCGCAAGGTTCAATCGGGCAATATGCGCAGCTATGCCGCATGGGTCATCGTAGGCGCCGTGGCCTTTACCTTCTTGCTGCTGCTGATTCTGGGGATGCGCTAGCGTGGGCACACAACCACATCTTCTTACGGTGATCACGTTCCTGCCGCTGTTCAGCGTCGCGGCGCTGCTCGTCCTCCGCTCGGACGACCACACGTGGATTCGCCGCATCGCCCTCGCGGCTTCCATCGCCGAATTCCTCGTCTCTCTGCTCCTGCTTCGCGGCTTCGAGGTGGGCAACGCCGCGTTTCAGATGCGGGAAAAGTACGAGTGGATCGGCCAGGCCATTCACTACGACATCGGCGTCGACGGCATCAGTCTGTTTCTCGTTCTCCTGACCACGTTCCTGACGCCGATCGCGATTCTCTGCTCGTGGGAATCGATCCACGAAAACGTGAAGGGCTTCTTCGCATCGCTGCTTCTGATCGAAACTGCCATGATCGGCGTCTTCGTGTCGCTCGACCTCTTCCTCTTCTTCGTCTTCTGGGAACTCACGCTGATCCCGATGTATTTCATGATCGGCATGTGGGGCCACGATCGCCGCATCTACGCGGCGGTGAAGTTCATCCTGTACACGATGTTTGGCTCGATCCTGATGCTGGTCGCGATCCTGTGGCTCTACAACGAAGCGAACACCTTCGATCTCCCCGATATCCTGAGCTACATTCACACCGGTCAAATACAGTTCACTCCGAACACGGAACTGCTGCTCTTCTTAGCCTTCTTCCTGGCCTTCGCGATCAAGGTGCCGCTTTTCCCGCTGCACACATGGCTTCCCGACGCGCACACCGAAGCGCCCACGGCGGGCTCTGTGATTCTTGCAGGCGTGATGCTGAAGCTCGGCACCTATGGCATTCTCCGCTTCTGCCTGCCGCTTTTCCCTGACGCGGCGCACCGCATGGCTACGCCGATCGCCGTCCTCGCGATCATTGGCATCATCTACGGCGCGCTCGTCGCCACGATGCAGCATGACTTGAAACGCCTCGTGGCCTATACCTCGGTCAGCCACCTCGGCTTCGTCGTACTGGGAATTTTTGCCTTCAGCACCACGGCGATTCAGGGCGCGATCTATCAGATGCTCAACCACGGCGTCTCGACCGGCGCGCTCTTCCTCGCGGTCGGCATGCTCTACGATCGCCGCCACACGCACGAAATTAAGGAATTCGGCGGCCTCGCCACGCCCATGCCCGTCCTAATGTCGTTCTTCCTATTCATCGCGCTGTCTTCGCTCGCGCTGCCGCCCCTCAACGGATTTATCGGCGAGTTCCTGATTCTGATTGGAACGTTTTACCAGGGACATCATCAGTGGGCATCGTGGGCCACCAGCGGCGCCGTGCTGTCGGCAATCTACCTGCTGTGGGCCTATCAGCGCGTCGCCCTCGGCGACGTCACCGTCGACAAGAATCGCACCTTGCCGGACGCTTCCAGGCGCGAGCGTGTGATTCTCGTTGCCGTGACAGTCACGATTCTCTTCATGGGCATCGCTTCCCCGCTCTTCACAAAGCGCATGGCGGCCTCGGTCGATAACATCCTCGAACAGATGCCGACGGCGCATGAAGCGTTGTCGCACTCACCCGCGATCTGCTGCGCGAGGGCGCACGCCGCCGTCCGCCCGGTCAGCGAAACCGCTGCCGGCGCCGCGGCGCCTGTGGGAAGGCAGGTGCAGCAGTGATGCATCTGTCCCACGAGCAGTACGCAAATATCGGCCGCCTCTTCCCGGAAGTCGTGCTCTGCGCGTTCGGCCTTCTGATCATGGCTGTCGACCCGTTCGTCAGTGCCGGGCGCCAGCGTATTCTCGGCTGGCTCGGCTTCGTTGGCGCGGTCGCCGGGCTTGCCGCGGTCTGGGTCCCGGCCCATCACCCGGGCATGGCGTACAGCAACCTAATCAGCAACGACACATTTAGCGTTTTCGTCCATGTGATCGTCATCTCCGCCGCCGCGCTCGCCATTCTCGGATCGATCGACTATCTCGATCGGGAAGGCATCCAGCGCGGGGAATACTACGCTCTCGTTCTGTTCGCAACGGCAGGCATGGGCATCCTCGCGGGCGCGAACGAACTCGTCACCGCGTTCGTCGGCCTCGAGATGAGCTCGATTGCGAGCTACATCCTCGCGGGCTTCCGTCGTCGCGCCCTGCCTTCGAACGAAGCCTCGATGAAGTATTTCCTGCTCGGCTCGTTCGCCACGGCATTCTTCCTGTACGGCATTGCCATGGCGTACGGCGCCACCGGCACCACTCACATCGACCAGATCCAGGCCTTCCTTACCGGCGTCGATTCCGCGGGCCGCTCCCTTCCTGCACTCGCCATCCTCGGCATCGGCCTGATGTTCGTCGGACTCGGATTCAAGGTCGTCGCTGCGCCATTCCAGGTCTATGCGCCGGACGTCTACGAAGGCGCGCCCACGCCCGTCACGGCGCTGCTTGCTTCGGCGCCCAAGGCCGCTACCTTCGCACTCATGCTCCGCATCTTCTACGTCGCGTTTGGAGGGGCCGGAGGCACGTGGTTCTGGATGATCTGGATTTCCGCCATACTCACCATGTTCATCGGCAATCTCGCTGCGCTCGTGCAGACCAACGTGAAGCGCATGCTCGCCTACTCTTCAATCGCGCACGCCGGATACATTCTCGTCGCCTTTGCCGCGTCGAGCGACCTCGGCATCGCCGCCGTCCTGTTTTATCTCGCCGCCTACGTGCTGATGAAGGTCGGCGCGTTCCTCGTCATCGCGCATCTCGGCCAGAAGAACGAACTGCATCTTTCGATTCGCGACTACGCGGGCCTCGGGCAGACGCAGCCGGTGCTGGCCGTGTGCTTCTCGCTTTTCCTGCTTTCGCTGCTCGGCTTGCCTGCTACGGCAGGGTTCCTCGGAAAATTCTTCGCGTTTCAGGCGGCTCTCGACTCTCACGCCGCCCCGGCGTTCGGTGGGGCGATCGTTTGGCTAGTCGTGATCGCCGCGATCAACAGCGTGATCGGCGCTTACTATTATCTGCGCGTGATTGTTGCGATGTATTTCTGGGAGCCTTCGAAGGAATATACGCCCACGCCGGTCGCGCCCGCGCTCCGCGTCGCCCTCTTCCTCGCCGCGGCCGGCACTCTCTATCTGGGGCTTTTCCCCGGCCGAGTCGTCTCGCTCGCGATGGCCGCCGCCAATTCTCTCCCCCTCCATTAAGTGAGCCTTGGCCGTTGAACTTCGGGATGCTCCATCCTCGGTTTTCCAGAGCGCCATGTCGGTCCGTATGCCTGCGAAATCGGCAGGTGTTTCAAGACGAATAATCATCTTCGTTCGTTGACTCCACAGCCTTCGAAAGGCTGGGCAAAAAAGAAAGGCCCGGAGACTCACGCCCCCGGGCCGAAAAACTCTGCGAGCCGTTCCTACTTGATCAGAACGATCACGAACACGTACAGAGTCAGCGATTCGATCAGCGCCACGCCGACGAAGAACGCGATGCGAATCGGTCCGCTCGCGCCCGGATTGCGCGCCGAGCTTTCGCAAGCCGCAGCCGTCGCTTTTCCTTGGCCGAGGCCGCAGCCCGCGGCCGCCACACCGAGCGCCAATGCCGCCGCAAAGTCGATCCAGTCGTAGGGTTTGCCCGCCGTAACCGCGGCTGCTTGCGCGAAAGTGGCGGGCGCCATCACCAGCATCGTCGCTAAAGCCGACAAAAACCACATCGCCTTTCTCGTCATGTCTTCTCCTTGGTTATGAATTACCGCCAGGAGGTGGTTCCCGGCCGCCCTGGGGGACGGTGGGCTCACGCTGGCAGCTCAAAATTCCGAATTAGTGTTCCTCGGCAACCGCCAGGCCGAGATAAATGATCGCCAAAATCGTAAAGATGAAAGCTTGTAGGATCGCTTCGAAAACGTGAAACAGGCTCAACGCGAGCGGAATTCCCACCGGCGCCACTGCGGAAACATATCCCGCCGGATTCAGGTGGCCCAAGAACGTGAAAAGACCGATCGAAAGCCCCAGAAACGATACGAAAATCAGCTCGCTCACCAGCATGTTGGCCCAAAGCCGCACGGTGAGCGAAAGGATGCGTGCAAAATGGCTAAAGGTTTCGATGATCACCATCAGCGGAGAAATCAGCAGCACCGGCCCCATCAAAGTCTTCGCGTATCCGACGGGTCCGTGGTGCCGGACGCCGAATCGGTTGTAGTAGAGGAAAACCACGGTGGCGCAGGCCAGTGGAACCGTGACCTCCGCCGTGGGCGACATCGCCCCCGGCACCAAAGCCGCCAGATTGCACAGCAAAATGAAGATTCCGATCGTGCCCATCAGCGCGACGTGCCGCTGCGTGTCCTGGCCCACGATGTCGTCGAGCAGGTCTTTCACGCCCACGCCCATCGGATTCGTCAGGACGAATTCCATCACCTGCTGCGTCGCGCCGGGGCGGTCGGCGGAAATGCGTCCCTTGAGCCACAGGAAGAAAATGACGGCGAAAAGAAAAACCACCAGCTCCATCGCGAAGAAATTCGGAATGGGATACTCCGGATTCGCAGGGTGCAAATGCAGCAGCGCCAGCAGCGCCGCCGCCGGTTTGCCCAGCAGCAGGTTTACAGCCTTTGTCACACCGAGGACTTGCTCTTCGCCCATGGCTCTAGAGAGAAAGAGACCGCTAGTTTCTTGCCTTTAGGTCGGAGTTACTGCGCATTCCAGCGGTGATGTCCGTGCACTAATTCGTAGCCAACTTCGATCAGAATTGCCGGCACCACCGCCACCAGCCCGCACAAAACTGCGATCGCGGGCAGGTGCAGCCAAACGAGCATAGCATAGGCCGCCAGCAGCAACAACACGGTGCGCCCGAGGAACTTGGCGTGCACGGTCTTGGGCACCTGCACCTGCTCGACGCCCGCCTGCGCCAGGCCCAGCCGCACCAACGCCGCGGCCCCTTGCCGCAGCCACCGGAAATTCAGCCAGCAGACCAGCGTTCCGGCCGCGGTCCCCACGCCCGCGCGGACTCCCCAACCGACTGCGGCGCCGGCCGCCATGGCCGCGCCGGCGCCCAGCAGGAAATACTCGAGCCGCCGCTCGATGGCGGCGTAATCGGACTCAGTTTCCATTCTTGTCCAGCAGGCTCGCGGTCCTCACGGCGTTGACGATGCCGAGCACCATGCCCGCGAGGCCCAGCACCAGCATGAAAAGCGGCTTTGTGTGCCACCAGCGATCCAGCAGGTAGCCGATTCCGCCCGCCAGCAGCGGCGGCACGATCAACTCGAACGGCAGCGTCCACGCGACGGCCGCTGCTTTCATGGCACCCGGAGGAATTTTTCGTGATGACGGATCGTTCGATTCCACCAGTTCTCCTGGCTTCAATCCATCGTACTCGGGACGGAATCAATCGTGGCGCATGCCGCGAAGAATGTCCACTGCGCAGGGCCACTGCGACCGAATCAGCGAGTGCGCTCTATCTAGTGGCGCGCGCCGTGCAGGATGTCGACCGCGTGCGGAAGCAGGTCGGCGATGGCGTTGAGCGATTCGACCGCGCCCTTCGGGCTGCCCGGCAAATTGATGATGATGGTCTTGCCACGAATCCCGGCAGTGGCGCGCGAAAGAATCGACCTTCGAGTTTTCTGCAGTCCGGCCGCGCGCATCTGCTCCGGAAATCCCGGAATCAGCCGCTCGACCACGGCCTCGGTTGCCTCCGGAGTCACGTCGCGCGGGCCGAGCCCGGTGCCGCCTGTGGTCAGGACCGCGTCGGTCGTGTTCGCATCCGCCGTCTCTTTGAGAAAGGCTTCGATCGCCGGGCGATCGTCCGCGCGCAGACCGGATGACGCGATCTCCCAACCGAGTTCACGGCATCGCGCGATCACCGCCGGTCCCGAGCGATCCTCATTTTTTCCGGCGGCGACAGAATCGCTGATTGTGAGAACCGATACACGCATGGATTTTCAGAAGGTGAGTCTAACTCTGCTTGGTGGCTTCGACGCTCTCGCCGGACGCATCGCGCTGCGATTCGTCCACGAGGCGAAGCGCTTCCATCAGCAGGCCGGTCGTAGTACGCGAAATCGTCGAACGCTCCGGGGCCGCGTTGAAATCGATTTCGAATTCGCCCGCCGGCCAGCGCACCGCTTCAAAGACGGCGGCCTCGCCCTCCGTCGAGCCGAGCCGGGCATCGGCGCACTGCCCGGTGGAGAAAAACATTTCGCAAGCCTGGCCGTCATGCCGGATCGTGAGCCGGCAGGATTTCTGCCCCATCTCGAGCGACTGCATCAAGTCGAGAATGCTCATCTCCTCGAGGCGGCCCTGAATCACTCCCGGGCGCACGGCGCGATTCTGCAATTTCTCGAGACGCAGCCGGTCGATCACTTTTTTCGCGCTACGCACGAGGTTTTTCACAAAAAAAGGCTTGGCGATGAACTCTTCGACGCCATCCACCATCGGACGGAGCTTTTCTTCGATGTCGCTGCGGCTTGCCAGGAAAATAAACGGAATCTGCTTGGTCTGCTGGCGGGTACGCAATTTCTCGTAGAGTTGGCGCCCATCGAGACCCGGCATGCGGTAATCGCAGACGATCAAGTCCGGAGGATCATCGACGATCTTGAGCAGCGCGTCGGCGCCATCCGCCGCGGCGAATGCGGCGCAGTGCGGCCCAAGGCCCTTCATCAGCAGGTCGAGGACCAGCGCGTTATCGTCCACGACCAGCACTTTGACGTCATTCGTCGGCGCCATTACTTTCCGTTCTTTCCGGCTCGCCCGTTTGATGATGCGCCGCGAACGTACGTTCCGCTACGCCCGCCGGATTTCTTCAGCAGGTACAACTCGGTGATCTCCATCCCGCGTTCGAGGGCTTTACACATATCGTAGATCGTCAGGGCCGCCACCGACGCGCCCACCAGCGCTTCCATTTCCACACCCGTAGGCCCCGTAGCCGTCGCCTCCGATGTAATCTCGATTCCATTCTGGCATAGCTTTGCCTGCACATCCACGTGCGTCAACGACAGGGGGTGACAAAGCGGAATCAGCTCCGAAGTTCGCTTCGCCGCCGTGATTCCGGCGATCCGGGCGATTTCGAGCGGGTCGCCTTTCGGCGATTTGAGCCGCCGCAAATTCGCCACCGTCGCGCGCTTCATGCGGACGAAGGCGTGCGCGACGGCTGTGCGCGAGGTGGACGGCTTCGCCGTCACGTCCACCATCTGTACGCGCCCCGCTTTGTCGTAGTGTGAAAGCGCCTTCATGGGCCCTCGATAATCGTGTCGATTAGACCGACTCTTGATTCAACGTTTTCAGCGAGTTGCGTCATTTTTCAATCGCCATGGTGTCGACTAGATTTTGGGCTGTAGACCCACGCTGCCACAACGCGGAGGTCTGCGCAAGAGCGAGTGGGTGCGGATTTGCTTTGCGTCGGACCAGGGTAGCGCAGGCGACCGGCCGTCGTGATAGCCAGCGCCGCTGCTTGTGTGAATTCGCCGCTCAGAGTTGCTTCGGAGATCCAGTTTTCAAAGAGCAGCCGGCTCCCGTCGAGAGAGCGGACGATGTATCATCGTCGGGACCAGACTGCCAGAATCGAGGGAGCGTGTCAGCTGTCCTCGCGTCCAGAATGGGCCCACTCCCTTGAACGAACCGTGAACCAGTCTGTAATCGGCCTCGGTACTCAAATCACCTTGGGAGGCGGGCGTGAAAATTGTGCTGAACGTCGTGGGCGTGCTGCTGGTGCTCTTCGGCGGCATCTGGTTTCTCCAGGGAATGAATATGTTCCCGGGTCACAGTTTCATGAACGGGCAGATGCGGTGGTCGATCAACGGCGGCATCGCATTTGTACTGGGCGTGATCGTGTTGATCTGGGTGAACCGCCGCGCAAAACCCGCTGCGTGATTACTTGACCTCGGCGGGCGTCATGGTTGCCGGTCCTTCGCCGACGATTTCGATCACGGCGTCTCCGTCCTTCGCGCCGTCGTAGTGAATTCCCTTCGCAAAATCGGTGACGTAGCTTCCGGGGGGCATCGGGACCGTCTTGTCGGGATCGAATTTCGTGCCGGTGCCAACCCACCAGGTGCCCGAGAGAACGGTAATGTAGCGGTCGTTGGGATGGTAGTGAGGATGGCTAAAGTTGTGCGGATGCCACTTCACGAGCTCGATGTACAGTCCGGGCTTCATCGGGTCGCCGTGCAGCACGGCCGTTTCGGCGACGTTGGGATTGCCGGTCCAAGCGATTTGATTCGGCAGCTTGTAAGCAACGGCGGTAGAATCGAGGTCGACGGCGCGCGCCGAAGCAAGTGCGAACGCCATCAAAGCTGCGAGCCCAAACCAATAACGCCGCGACCCGAAAAAGTTGCTCATGAGGCCCTCCCTTACTGTGCCTTGCCGGGAGATTCTTTGGGGGCGCCGTTGCTCTCCCAGCCAAACTGTCACGCGCCCGTCTTGGCGCTCTTACTCTAAGACATTTCAAAACCCGCTGCATCTCAGTTTTCGTATTTCTGGCTGACGCTACAAGAGAAGAGATGAAAGCATTTTCATGCACCCCAGGCGGCTTCTTGCTCATCTCACAGACAGGGGCTCGAGCAATGAAGGTGCAGAGGAGGTTCAAGAACATGAACATTTTCGAATGTGCTACGGGGCTCGTAGGACCTCGATTGGGCCGGCAAATCTTGGCCTCCCTCCTATCCTTGGCGCTGTTGCTCGCGACGTGGCCCGAGAGCCTGGCCGCCTACCAAGGCGGGCAAGCACCGCCCCCCGAACAGGCTACGCAACAGGCCCCCCCGTCAGGTGGGCAGGCACCGGCCTACACGCAGCAGACTCCCGAGCAGTTGCAACAGTTGGTCGCTCCGATCGCGCTCTACCCGGATTCGCTTGTGGCACAGATCCTGGCGGCGTCCACTTTTCCCGAGCAAGTGGTCGAGGCCGACAGATGGGTTCAGGCGCACCCCGATTTGAAGGGCGACACCTTGGCTCAAGCGGTCGACCAGCAGCCCTGGGATCCGAGCGTCAAGGCGCTGACTGCGTTTCCGTCGGTCCTCGGAAATATGGACAAAAATCTTTCCTGGACGTCCTCTCTCGGCGACGCCTACTACAATCAGCAACAGGATGTGATGGATGCCGTGCAGGTGATGCGCCAGCGAGCGCAGACAGCGGGCGATCTGAAGACCACCCCCCAGCAGGTGGTAAAGACGGAAGGTTCAACGATCATCGTGGAGCCCGCTGACCCCGACGTCGTTTATGTCCCGGCATATGACCCCTGGATCGTTTATGGAGATCCTCTGCTGCCGTGGCCCGGCTGGTACGACTACCCTGGAATTTGGTATGGCGGCCCGTACCTCTCTTTCGGAATCGGGTTCGGAATCGGATTCTTCGGCGGCTTTGGATGGGGTTGGGGTAACTGGGGTTTCGACTGGTATCACCACTATCCGATTTACGACCATAACCGCTACTACTCCCGAAGCACGACGTTCTACAACCGGGACAATTTCTACCGCGGCGATGGCGCGCGTGGCGCATTTGGCGACCGCGGCAACTTCGGCGGGCGCGGCGAGCCGGCCAGGCCCTTCAACGGGGATGATCGAGCCGCTCGCGGATACGCTGAGCCCCACGGTCAGAGCGGAGTCCACTCGGGCGCCTTCAGCAACTACGGCCGCGGCGGAGAGTCCATGGGCTTTTCCTCCCGCGGGCGCTCAAGCTTCGGAGGCGGATTTGGAGGCGGCGGGTTTCACGGCGGGGGAGGGTCTCACGGCGGAGGCGGCAGACACCGCTGATCGAATGGTCGGTGATGGTTCACGCTAGATCGCGAAGTTCAGAAATGGAGAGACACATATGCAGCGAATGAAGCCCAACGGCAAATTCCACGGGACCAACCTTGCTAGGTTGGCCGCCGTCGCCGTCCTCTTGCTGGCCTGCTCTCTCAATCGCTCGATGGCCCAGCAGCATGGCCAGGAGACGTTTTCATCCCCGGAAGAAGCGAGCAGGGCGCTCGTAACAGCGGCTCAAAACAACGACGAAAAAGCGATGCTCGATATCCTCGGGCCGGACGGACAACAGATCGTTTCGTCGGGCGACGCAACCGAAGACGCCCAGAACCGCGCCGATCTCGCAAAGAGATATCAACAAATGCACCGGTTGATGAAAGAACCGGATGGCACGACCACCTTATATATTGGCGCGGAGAACTGGCCCCTGCCCATACCGCTCGTGAACAGAGGCGGCGTGTGGTATTTCGACACGCAAGCCGGCAAGATGGAAATTCTGTACCGGCGAGTTGGCCGGAATGAATTATCGACCATTCGCGTCTGTCAGCAACTTGTGGCCGCGCAAAAGGAATACGATTCGACGCAGCACGAATACGCCCGGCAAATCTTCAGCGATGAAGGGGAACACAACGGACTCTACTGGAAGGTGACCGGCGGAGAACCTGAGAGCCCCATCGGTCCGCTGGTGGCCTCGGCAGTCGCGGAGGGCTATGTCAAAGGCCGGAACGGTCCACCGACACCTTATCGCGGCTACCTGTACCACATCTTGACGAGCCAGGGATCGAGTGCCCCGGGCGGCGCGAAGAGCTACGTGGTGGATGGCAAAATGACCCAAGGCTTCGCTTTCCTGGCCTACCCTGCGGAATACAGGTCGTCCGGCGTGATGACGTTCATCGTTGGCAGAGACGGAGTGGTGTATCGCAAAGATCTCGGTAAGAACACCGCTGCTATCGGCAAGGCCATGAAGGAATACAATCCCGACTCCACCTGGAAAAAAGACCAAGACCAGCAGGAAATGACTGCCAGCGCGTCGGAAAGCAAGTAAGACTTCCGCCGCCTCTCCCTCAAATGGCGCGGCCGCCCTTCCCACGAACTTCCTGCGGGCCCGGGCGGCCGTCGAAGAAGCGGTTTCGCTCAGGCGCCGAGGAACATCACGTGCACGTAGGTGCCGAGGCGGACGTTGTAGGCCAAGTACCAGCCGACATGGTCCGGATCGGCGTAGATCACGATCTCGTCGGAATCCCACAACCAGCCGTCGCAGAAACCGACATCGTACGGCGCGACGCTGAAGTAGTATCCGTTAAACCAGAAGCGGCTCGGACCACCCCCCGCCAAGTGCCAGACGTGTCCTTTGCCGATGCCTCCGGTGAAGTGGCCGTGCTCCCACGGATGAGCGAGATGGTAGTGAGGATCCTTCGGGCCCGTGTCGTGGCCGACCCACGTGTCGGTTTTCGCATCCACGTGAGGAGCATTGGGGTGCCCCGGCTTCTCGCTGTAGTTGCGCTGCTCAGGCTGCTTTGACGGAGGAGCCGCATTCGAATGAGCGGCGGGAGTCTCGCTGGGATGGCCCATTGGCTTGGCTCCCTTGGAGGGAACGGGACCATGAGCGGGGATGTGGCCGCCGCCGACTTCGGGCTTGCCACCAGGTTCTGACTTCTGTTGAGCGAAAGCGGGAAGCGCGATGGCGAAGAAGAAAACCGCCAATAAGCCGATCAGCTTTTTCATACATCCTCCTAGGATTCACCTGCTGCTTCTTTGGACTGCGGGCCGAGGATATTCGCTACGGGCGAAAAATGCGGCGCATCGCTAGAACTTGCCGCGGCGGGGCATGACATTCACCCACTCGCCGGCCTCGAGCGTCAGGCGCGTTTCGCGCACAACCAGAAAGCAATTGCCGCGCACGACCGCGCCGATGTCGCCGGAGCCCTCCCACAACAACGTCTCGACGACGGGAAGCGCGGGTTCGTCCGGCTTTTCATCGAGCAAGCTGACGCGCGCGGGAAGAAAATGCGCGACGATTCCCTTTTCGTTGACCGGGTGTTTCAGCCGGGCGCGGAAGAAGGGCAGCGGGCGCGGATGTCGCGAGCCGCTGAGAATTTCGATCGCCGGCACCACGAAAAGCTCGAACGTCACCATCGTCGAAACGGGATTTCCGGGCAGGCCAAAAACGGGCTTGGCGCGGCACATGCCGAAAACCGCAGGCTTGCCCGGCCGAATCGCGACTGCATCGAAGAACACCTCGGTGCCGATTTCCCGCAACACCTGTTCGACAAGATCGTATTTGCCGACGGAAACACCGCCGCTCAGAAGAAGGATGTCCGACGAGTCCAGGGCTTTTTCGATTTGGATGCGGAGTTGTCCCGCGTCGTCGGGCGCCTTGCCCAAAATAATGGGCTCGCCTCCGGCGAGCGTCACCTGGGCGGCGAGAGAGATGCTGTTGCTGTTGCGTATCTGAAAAGGGCCGACGGGTTCGCCGAGGGCGACCAGCTCATCTCCCGTCGAAATAATCGCGACGCTGGGCTTGCGCGTGACTTCGAGCTTTGCTTGCCCGACCTCCGCCGCCATCGCGAGTTCCGCATAGCTGAGCCGCGTGCCGCGCTGTACCATCACTTCGCCGACGCGCGCCTCCGCACCCGCCAGGACATAGTGCTGCCCGGCGCGCACCGCATTTTCGACGACGATGAAATCTCCATCCGTGCGCGTATATTCCTGCATCACGACGGCATTCGCGCCGCGAGGCAGTGGGGCGCCGGTGAAGATGTGCACGCATTCACCCGAGCCGACGGTGCCGTCGAAGGCGACGCCCGCGCGGCTCTCGCCGATCGGCCGCAGCCGCGCGCCGGGTTCGGCCGCATCGCTGGCAGAAACCGCAAATCCGTCGCGGATCGAGCGGTTGAAGGGCGGGTAATTGCGGTCGGCAACGATGTCCTGCATGAGGATGCGGCCGAGGGCACGCGAGGGCTCGGTGCCGAGATCGATCGTTTCGGTTGCGAGAGCACGCGCGCCGGCGGCGTCCACACGCTTGGTGAGCTCTTGGATCACCTTGTCGCGCGCGGTTTCAAACGAGATCATGGCCGGCTAAAGCCACGAGGCCAGCTTGGTGCCTCGCGGGACAATCGTGGCGTCGCGCTCCGGGCCGGTGGAAATCATTCCGATTTCAACTTCCAGTTCGTCGGAAATGAAATTCAGATAATCGCGCGCGGCGACGGGGAGTTCGCGGACCTCGCAGATACCCGGCGTCGGCTTCTGCCAGCCGGGCAGCGTGCGGTATTCGGGCTCGATCTGCGCGAGCGTCTCTACATCCGGTGGCATTTCCGCGAGCGGCTTTCCCTTGTGGCGATAGCCGGCGCAGACCTTGATTTCCGGCTGCGCGTCGAAGACGTCGAGCTTGGTCACGACGAGCGAATCGATTCCGCTGAGCATTTTTGCGTAGCGCAACACGACGAGGTCGAGCCAGCCGCAGCGCCGCGGACGTCCCGTGACCGCACCGAATTCGTTGCCGCGCGCGCGAACGGCCTCCGCGTCGAGGTCAGGCATCTCCGTCGGAAACGGCCCGCTGCCGACGCGCGTCGTGTAGGCCTTCGTCACGCCGACGACTCCTGCGAGGCGCGTGGGACCGACGCCGAGGCCGGTGCAGGCGCCGCCCGAAATCGCGTTCGATGAAGTCACATAGGGATATGTTCCGTGGTCGATATCGAGCATCGTGCCCTGCGCACCCTCGAAGAGCACAGACTCGCCGCGGTCGAGCGCGTCGTTCAACAGCACGGATGTATCCGCCACGAGCCCGCGAATGTGCGCCGCGAGCTCCAGATATTCGTCAGCAAGGCCGGCGGTTTCGAGCGGATGACCGTAGGCAGCGCGGCTGATCGCGTCCTTTTCCGCGATCACGCGCTCGAGCTTCTGGCGAAAACAATCCGGCTCGAGCAGGTCGCACACGCGAATGCCGCGGCGCGCCATCTTGTCTTCGTAGGCCGGGCCGATGCCGCGCGAAGTGGTGCCGATTTTGGCGGCGCCGCGGGCCGATTCGGCGGCTTTGTCCATTTCGCGGTGGTAGGGAAAAATCAGGTGCGCGCGATTACTGAGAAAAAGGCGGCCGCGAACTTCGACGCCCGACTTCCTCAGGTTCTCCAGCTCGGCCACCAGCGCCGCCGGATCGACCACCGCGCCCGGCCCGATGACTGCCTTTTTCTCGGGGCGCAGAATGCCGCTGGGCACCAGCTGCAGCACGTAGCGATGATTATTGAAGATGACGGTATGGCCGGCATTGTGGCCGCCGGCGTAGCGCGCGGTGTAGTCAAAAGAAGAGGCGAGATAGTCGACGACCTTCCCTTTGCCCTCGTCGCCCCACTGCGCGCCGACCACCGCGATCGCTTTCGTCCGAACCTTCTCCGCCACTTCCGGCACCCCGTACCCACACGAATCGCATCGGCCCTGCTCTCACTTCAACGCGTTAAACACTGCAGGAGGGCTCTTGCGGCAACCACCGAAACTTCATCCTACGCCGCGGCCGCGACGAAGGCAAGGGCGAGGCGTGCGGAGATGATCACGTGACGCGCGTAGTGCGGAGCCACGCCTCGGCGCATTGCCGAGGCGAAGATGCCGCGCTGAAGAACGCGGCGCTACGTCTAAACCTTGGACCCCGGCTCGGCGCTTCTAGGCTTTGCCGAAGATCTTCTCGGCAAGGTCAGCCGCCACCGGCACGCGGAATCGCTCGCCCTGGTACGCCTTGATCATTAGCAGTACCCAGAGGATGAAACTGACGAGCCCCACGAGCCAGTAGAGTAGGACGCCGGCCGAGAACCCGCCGAGGCCACCCATCATCAGGCTCATCCCAAATATCACGCCAAGGGCGATATTGATGATGTGCAGGCCGCCAAACACCACGATCGATTGCGCCGCGTGGAAGCGCACGTAGGGACGCTTGTCGACGAAATAGAAGATGAGCCCGGTGATCCATCCGACGAGGTAACAGAGGAGGCCCGCGACGTTTTCAGACATTTGCGATTGGGCTGGCGCCGCGGCAGCAGGAGCTGCCGAGGGCACCGGAGCCGCGCTTGGAGCCGCCGTCTGGGCCGAACCACACGAACCACAAAAAGCTGCATTGTCAGCAATTGCCGCGCCACATTTCGTGCAGTGTGCCATGGTTGCCTCCTGGGACTCCCCTTTTGCGGCGGAGCCTATCAGAAGCGAATTGTTGGGGCAAGCCAAATCAAGGCCAAATCAAGGTATGTCAAATCAAGGTATGACTTCGTCCGGAACGGTGCGGGTGGCGCTCACATCAAGTTGCAGAGAATCTACATACGCGGGCCGGCCCCGCGTGGCCGTGCGCGGTATCGCCGATGGTATACTGGCGCTCCACGCGGAAGTGGCGGAATTGGCAGACGCGCCAGCCTTAGGAGCTGGTGGCCGAAAGGCCGTAGGGGTTCGAGTCCCTTCTTCCGCACCACCGTTCCGATCGACCGAAATTCGGACATTCGAAAGTGTCTTTGCTTCGATCAAATTTCATAACGTGAGGCATAGCTAT
Organism: uncultured Acidobacteriota bacterium; assembly: GCA_963836125.1. Lineage (GTDB taxonomy): Bacteria > Acidobacteriota > Terriglobia > Acidiferrales > UBA7541 > Palsa-295. The sequence goes on along the minus strand of CAWIIK010000007.1, from coordinate 91,432 downwards.
GAAGCGATTCGCCGCCCTTTTTCTTCTTGCGGGTCTGACCGCCGCGCCGCTCTTCGCGCAGAGTTTCCCGCAGGAGCCTGAAAATCACACGATCGTAGTCGAGCGGCTGATGCGCTATCACGATTACGGCGAATATGACCGCGAAATCCAGGTGGTGGCCGACTCGGCGCGCGAATATCTGGCTGCGGTTGTCAAGTCCGCGCCGAAACAGGACAAGCTCGCGGCTGTACTCGATATCGACGAAACTTCGCTCTCAAATTGGGAGGCGATGTCCGCCTGCGGGTTCTGCTCCTATGCTGTCGAGCGGGAGCTTTACACCGAGGATCGCGATCCGGCGATCGCTCCCGTGCTCCAGCTCTACAATTTCGCGAAGGCGGATGGGGTGAAGCTTTTCTTCGTGACCGGACGGCAGGAGTCCGAGCGCGCCATGACAATCAAGAACCTCAACGAGGCCGGCTACTCGGACTGGACCGAGCTGATCATGCAACCGGACGGAAACAAACTCCCCGCGGGCGTCTTCAAGCCAAAGGACCGCCAGGAAATCGTCGACAAGGGCTACCGGATCGTGCTGAATATCGGCGACCAGGCAAGCGATCTCGCGGGCTGCTGCTCGGAACGCGTCTTCAAGCTCCCGAATCCATTTTATCTACTGAAGTAGCGGCTGCGAATTGGCCGCGGCGCGAGTTGACGCGCGCAGACGGATTCCATATACTCGAATTTCCACGGCGTGGGTGCGCCGTTCTTCCCTGCACTCCTGCTTCCCGAATCCGATCAACGAGAGGACTGGAGCCAGGGTTCCGGGCTTTGCCATAGAAAGAAAACGTGTTCATGACCGAAGCAACCTGTAAGCGCGAAATCGAGCTGGAAATTCCGGCCGAGAACGTCCAAAAGGCAACTGAAAAAGTGGCGCGCGACATCGCGCGGATCGCACGCATTCCGGGGTTTCGTCCCGGCAAGGCGCCGGTGACGCTGGTCCGGCGGCGCTTCGCGGACGACATTCAGGGCGAAGTCGTGCAATCGCTGGTGCCCGAGTATCTCGAGAAGGCGCTCGACGAAAAGAAGCTTGTGCCGGTCACGCGGCCCGAAGTCGATAAGGTCGAATTCAAAGAAGGCGAGCCGCTGCGCTTCCGCGCGATCTTCGAAGTGCTTCCCGAGTTCGAGCTTGGCGATTACAAGAACCTGACGGTCCAGGTGGACGACGTCGAGGTCGGTGACGCGCAGGTCGATAAGACGCTCGAAGAGATGCGCGAGCGTGCCGCGACGTTCGTTCCGGTCGAGGACCGCCCGGCACAGGACGGCGATCACGTCCTCATCAAATTGAGCGGCGTGCCGGCTGAAGGCGGCGATCCCGTGCAGGCGGACAACATCCTCGTGAACATCGGCGCCGAAGAAACGCTCGCCAGCTTCACCGAAAACCTGCGCGGCGCAAACGCCGGCGAGACGCGCCGGTTCGAAGCCCGCTATCCCGATGATTATCCCGACCAGAAACTGGCGGGGAAGACGTACAACTATTCGGTCGAGGTCCAGGGCATCAAGGAAAAGAAGCTGCCCGAGCTGAATGACGAGTTCGTGAAGGACGCCGCGGGCGGACAGGCACCCGAAGCGGGCGGCGTCACAACTCTGGACGAGCTTCGCAAAAAGATCCGCGAAAATCTCGACGCGGCGAAGGAGCAGCAGCAAACGGCTCAGGCCCGCGAACGGATTCTCGCCGAACTCGTGAAGCAGCACGATTTCCCGGTGCCCGAAGCGCTGATCGAGGGCCAGATGGACACGCGGCTCGAGCGCATGGCGCGGTCGCTTGCGGCGCAGGGCGTCGATCCGCGCGCGGTGAATGTGGATTGGGTGTCGCTGCGGCGACGCCAGCGGGATAGCGCGGTGAATGATGTGAAGGCCGAGCTTCTGCTCGACCGCATCGCGACTGCGGAAAACATAGATGCAACCGACGAAGACGTCGAGAAAGAGATAGCAACGCTGGCGGAACAGAGTGGCGAGTCGGCCACCGCTTTGCGCGCTCGCTTGACAAAGCAAGGAGCGCTCGATAGGATGAAATCGAAGTTGCGAAGCGAGAAAACAATCGACTGGCTCTACCGCACGGCCCGAATCGAAAAGACGGCCAAAAGTGAAACGTAACCTCGATTTGGGTTTCCTCAGCGCGCTAAACTACTCCAGATGAGACAAACAGACGACGCGAGTCCGCGTGCTACAACGCTCGTTCCCATGGTGGTCGAGCAGACCAACCGGGGAGAACGCGCCTACGACATCTATTCCCGACTTCTCAAGGACCACATCATCTTCATCGGAACGCCGATCGACGATCACGTGGCCAACCTCGTGACCGCCCAGCTGCTTTTCCTCGAGTCCGAAGACCCGGAAAAGGACATCTCGGTATATATCAACTCGCCGGGCGGCTCGATTTCGGCAGGTATGGCGATTTACGACACGATGCAGTTCGTTCGTCCGGACGTGGTCACCTATTGCATCGGCCAATCCGCATCGATTGCGGCGGTTTTGCTGGCGGCCGGCACGCCGAAAAAGCGGTACGCGCTGCCGAATTCGCGCGTTCTGATCCATCAGCCGTGGATGTCCGGCCTTTCGGGGCAGGCGACCGACATCGACATTCATGCGAAGGAAATTATTCGCACGCGCGCGGCGCTTAATAAGTTGCTCGCGTTCCACACGGGGCAGCCCGAAGAAAAAATCGAGAAAGACGTGGAGCGCGATTTCATCATGACGCCGGAACAGGCGAAGGCGTACGGCATCGTCGATGAAATCATCACCAAGCATCGCTAGGCGGGTTCCAAAAGGTTAGTATCCAAGGCGATGAATTTCAGCACGACGAGCGGCTTCCGTCTTACAATGGATCTACGCTGGGTTGTGGGACGGGGTTCGGAAATTAGGGGGCGCCATCAGTGAAACGGTTCACCCCAGAAGAGCCGTTGCGTTGTTCCTTCTGCCATAAAACGCAGGAGCAGGTGGAGAAGCTCATCAGTTCTCCATCCGAGTACCCCCGCTCGTATATTTGCAACGAGTGCGTGGGCGTCTGCCAGCAGATCCTCGAGGACGAGAAGCGCGAACAGACGAGCCCCGCGAATCGCCGCCTGCCGCGCCCGCCCGAGATCAAGGCGTTTCTCGACGGGTACGTGATCGGCCAGGACAAAACGAAAAAGAAGTTGGCCGTGGCGGTGTACAACCATTACAAGCGCATTTTCTTGAACCGGCAGCCGGGCGACGTCGAGCTGACCAAGTCGAATATCCTGCTGATCGGGCCGACCGGCACGGGAAAGACCCTGCTGGCCCAGACGCTCTCGCGGATGCTCGACGTGCCGTTCGCCATCGTCGACGCGACCACGCTCACGGAAGCGGGCTACGTCGGCGAGGACGTCGAAAATATTATCCTGAAGCTCTTGCAGGCCGCAGATGGCGACGTCCAAAAGGCTCAGCAAGGCATCATATATATCGACGAGATCGACAAGATTTCGAAGAAGGACGAGAACCCCTCGATTACCCGCGACGTTTCGGGCGAGGGCGTGCAGCAGGCGCTGCTGAAGATTCTCGAGGGCACGGTCGCCAACGTTCCGCCGCAGGGCGGGCGGAAGCACCCGCATCAGGAGTTCACGCCGGTCGACACAACGAACATCCTGTTCATTTGCGGCGGGGCTTTCGTGGGGCTCGAGAAGACAATCGAGCGCCGCGTGGGGCAAAAGTCGCTCGGATTCCATGCCGATTCCCAACCGAGCACGGCGACGCGCCGGAATATCGAGGTCCTCGAGCAGGCGCAGCCTACGGATCTGATTCGCTACGGCCTGATTCCGGAGTTCGTGGGCCGTTTGCCGGTCATGGGAGTGCTGAGCGATCTCGATAAGAGCGCTCTGGTGCGCATCTTGACGGAACCGAAGAACGCTTTGGTGCGTCAATATCAGAGACTATTCGAGTTCGAGAACGTCCGGCTCCGTTTCACGGACGACGCTCTCGAGACGGTCGCCGATCTGGCCTTGCAGCGCAAAGTCGGGGCGCGCGGGCTGCGCATGATTCTCGAAGACCTGATGCTCGAAATGATGTATCACCTGCCGGCGCAGCGCAAACTTCGCGATTTTGTTGTTACGGCGGATATGGTCAAGGGCCGCGAAATCAACTGGAGCCTGCTCGAAAAGGCAGGATGAACCTTCCGTTCTTCAGGGCTCGCGCAAGACGCTCAAGAGTTCATCATTCCGGGCGCAATTTTAGGAAATTGTCCGGGCCGGTGTAGCCAGGGAGATGAGGGTCTGACACAGGAACCAATGTTCAGCAAGGAAAAACTCGACGTGAAGCGCGTCCCTATGATGCCGGTGCGGGACATGGTCATCTTCCCGGAGATGATGCACCCGTTCATCGTGGGGCGCGAAGCTTCGGTCCGCGCACTCGAAGAAGCGCTGGCGGGCGACAAGAAAATCTTTCTCGTCACGCAGCACGACGCCTCGGTGGACGACCCCAAACCCGAGGAAATCTATCAGGTCGGAACGCTCGCCAACATCGTGCAGAGCGTGAAACTCCCCGACGGCAACATCAAAGTGCTGGTCGAAGGCAGCGAGCGCGCGAAACTGGTGCAGGTGACGAGCGATGAAGGATTCTTCCGCGCGACCGTCCGCCTCGTCCCGGTGAAATCCGAGCCCGGCCCGCAGACGCAGCAGGCCTCCGAGCGTGTCACCAATCTCTTCGAACAGTACGTCAAGCTCTCGCAGAGCCTGAATTACGACACGATGATTGCCGCAGCCCGCGTGGAAGATCCCGGCAAGCTTTCCGACGCGATTGCCGCCAATCTCCAGATTCCGGTCGAGGAAAAGCAGGAGTTGCTCGAAGTCTTCGATCCCGTCGAACGCCTGAATCGCATCGCCGATATTCTCGACGTCGAGATCGAAAAGCTCAACGTCGACCGCTCGATCAATACCCGCGTGAAGCGGCAGATGGAGCGCGCCCAGAAAGAGTATTACCTCAACGAAAAGCTCAAGGCGATCCAGAAAGAACTCGGGCGCGGCGAAGCCAACGAAATCGAACAGCTCAAGAAGAAGATCGAAACTTCCGGCATGCCCGAAGGGCCGATGGAAAAGGCCCAGCAGGAGTTGAAGCGGCTCGAAATGATGCCGCCGATGTCGGCCGAGTCCACCGTTTCGCGCAACTACCTCGACTGGCTATTGGCTGTGCCATGGAAGAAGCGGTCGAAAGAGATTCGCGATATCAAGCGCGCCGAACAGATTCTTGCCGAGGACCATTACGGCCTCGAGAAGATCAAGGAGCGCATTCTCGAATACCTGGCCGTCCGCCAACTCGTGAAGAATCCGAAAGGCTCGATTCTCTGCTTCCTCGGACCTCCGGGAGTCGGCAAAACTTCACTCGCAATGTCGATCGGGCGCGCCACGGGACGCAAGTTCGTCCGCGTGTCGCTCGGCGGTGTGCGCGACGAGGCCGAAATCAGGGGCCATCGCCGCACCTACATCGGCGCCCTGCCCGGCCAGATCATCCAGATGATGCGCAAGGCCGGCACGATCAACCCGGTGTTCGTCCTCGACGAAGTGGACAAGATGTCGATGGACTTCCGCGGCGATCCGTCGGCGGCGTTGATGGAAGTGCTCGATCCGGAGCTGAACCACGCATTCACGGACCACTATCTCGACGTCGAATACGACCTGTCGAAAGTCATGTTCATCTGCACCGCCAACGTGCTGCACACGATTCCGCAGCCCTTGCAGGACCGCATGGAAGTCCTGCGCCTGCCCGGCTACACCGAGCAGGAAAAGTACCAGATCGCGCAGCGCTACCTGGTCCCCCGCCAGCGCGAAGCGACGGGCTTGAGCAAGGAAAACGTCGGCTTCACGGATGAGGCGGTGACGCACATCATCCGCCACTACACGCACGAAGCGGGCGTTCGCAATCTCGATCGCGAAATTGCCAATATCTGCCGCAAAGTGGCGCGTAAAGTCGTGGAAAATGGCAAGAGTTTCACTGCCGGCGTCACGGCCGAGAACGTCAACGACTATCTCGGCGTCCTCAAATACCGCGATTTCTTCGCCGAAAAGAAAAACGAGATCGGCCACACGACCGGCCTCGCCTGGACCGAAGTCGGCGGGCAAGTGCTCTCCACCGAAGCGACGCTGATGGAAGGCAAAGGGCGGCTCACGCTGACCGGAAAGCTCGGCGACGTGATGCAGGAATCGGCGCAGGCGGGCATGAGCTACGTGCGGTCACGCAGCCATCTCTTCGGCTTGCCGAAGGATTTCTACCGCCACGTCGATATTCACGTGCACGTTCCCGAAGGCGCCATCCCGAAGGACGGTCCGTCGGCTGGCATCACGCTCTGCACGTCGATCGTCAGCGCGCTCACGCGGATTGCCGTGCGCTGCGATATCGCCATGACCGGCGAGATCACGCTCCGCGGTAGAGTGCTGCCGATCGGTGGCGTGAAGGAAAAGCTTCTGGCCGCGCACCGCCTTGGCCTGCGCACCGTGATTCTCCCGAAAGACAACGAGAAGGATCTGGCGGAGATCCCGCCCGAAATCCAGGCGGAGATGGCCATTCATTTCGTCGAGTCCATGGACGAAGTCTTGCAGTATGCGCTCGAAAAGCCTCTCCCGGTTCCCGGGCACCCGCCGGTAGCCGAAGTCGAGCCCAAGTTCGGCGCCGATGTCGCGCAGGACAACGAATTGACCAATTGAACCGCTTCGGTCACCCCAAAGTCTCGCTCGGCCTTAGGCGTCCTGGTCAGCAGATTCGGCCCGCGACCGGAGTCTGAAAACTTTCTGTAACTTAGCCCGTTTTGAAATCTGGGATTGAGTGCCTCAATCGAACGCGCCCGCCCCGGATCGATCACAAACAATCACAATCGCGCCTGGAAACCAGGCTTGAAGAAGGAAAGAACTGATGAGTGTTAGCCTCGCAGAACTGAAAGACAAGAACATCACCGATCTGGCCAAGATCGCCAAGGAGCTCAACATCCCCGGCTCCTCCGGCATGCGCAAGCAGGAGCTGATTTTCCAGATTCTTCGCGCCCAGACGGAAAAGAACGGCCTCATTTTCTCCGAGGGCGTTCTCGAATGCCTGCCGGACGGCTTCGGATTCCTCCGCGCGCCCGAGTACAACTATCTGCCCGGGCCGGACGACATCTACGTCTCGCCGTCGCAGATCCGCAAATTCGACTTGCGCACCGGCGACACCGTCTCCGGCCAGGTGCGCCCGCCGAAGGACGGCGAGCGCTATTTCGCGCTGATCAAAGTCGAAGCCGTCAACTTCGAAGATCCCGAAGTCGCGCGCAACAAGATTTTCTTCGACAACCTGACACCGCTCTATCCGCAGGAGCGCATTCGCCTCGAAACGACCAAGGAAAATCTCACGGGGCGCGTGCTCGACATGCTCTGTCCCGTCGGCAAAGGGCAGCGCGGATTGATCGTCGCACCGCCGCGCACCGGCAAAACCATGATGCTGCAGTCCATCGCCAACTCGATCACCGCGAACCATCCTGAAATCGCGCTGATCGTGCTGCTGATCGACGAACGGCCCGAAGAAGTCACCGACATGCAGCGCACCGTGAAGGGCGAAGTGATCAGCTCGACCTTCGATGAGCCCCCGCAGCGCCACATTCAGGTCGCCGAAATGGTGCTCGAAAAGGCCAAGCGCCTGGTGGAACACAAGCGCGACGTGGTGATCCTGCTCGATTCGCTCACGCGTCTCGGCCGCGCCTACAACGCCGTTACGCCGCCTTCCGGCAAAGTTCTCTCCGGCGGTATCGATGCCAACGCCCTGCAGCGCCCGCGCCGCTTCTTCGCCGCCGCGCGAAATGTCGAGGAGGGCGGCTCGCTCACGATCATGGCCACGGCCCTGATCGATACCGGCAGCCGCATGGACGACGTGATCTTCGAGGAGTTCAAGGGCACCGGCAACATGGAAATCAACCTCGACCGGCGCCTCGTCGATAAGCGCGTCTTCCCGACCATCGATATCAACCGCTCGGGTACGCGCAAGGACGAATTGCTCCTGCCGCCCGACGAGCTGAATCGAATCTGGGTGCTGCGCAAAGTGCTGAGCCCGCTTTCGACCGTCGAAGCGATGGAGCTTCTGCTGGGCCGCCTCTCGAAGACCAAGACGAACGGGGAATTCCTCGCGTCGATGTCCAGCCCCGCGTAGTCTCCGCGTCGCCGTCTGTCGAGCTTCGCCGTCCCGGCGTCCCCGTGCGCTTAGCGCGACGGATGCTTCGCTTTCTGCTCCGCGATCCATTCCTTCGTGCGCGATTCGAGCATGTCCATCGGCATGGCGCCCTGGTCGACGATCGCATCATGGAAAGCGCGGATGTCGAACCGGTCGCCGAGTTCCTGCTCGGCATCCTGGCGCAGCTTCTGAATCTCCAGCCGGCCGATCATGTAGCCCAGCGCCTGCCCCGGCCAGACGATGTAGCGGTCGATCTCGACCACCGAATTCAGGTGCGGCTGCCCGGTCGTCTCTTCGAAATACTGAATCGCCCGATCGCGGCTCCAGCCCATCGAATGAATGCCGGTGTCAACGACCAGCCGCACCGCCCGCCACATCACCGCGCTCAGAAATCCGAACTTCTGGTACGGATCGGTGTAGAAGCCCATCTCGGGCCCGAGCGTCTCGGAATAGAGCGCCCAGCCTTCAATAAACGCCGTGTACCCCAGCTGTTTGCGAAACTCCGGAACTCCTTGCATCTCCTGCGCCAGCGAAATCTGCAGATGATGCCCTGGAACGCCTTCGTGCAGGACCGTATCTTCCGTGCTCCATGTGGGGCGGGAAGGGAGGTCGTACGTGTTCACGTACAGATAGCCGGGCCGGGCGGCGTCCGGCGCTCCCTGCTCGTAATACGCATCCGTTTGCGAAGGCGCAACGGCGTCCGGCACCGCGCGCACGCCATACGGTAGCCGCGGGAGCTTGCCGAAGAGATGTTCGAGCTGCGGGTCCGCGCGCTTGGCCGTAGCGCGGTAATGGAGCAGCATGTCGTCCTTGCTCGTAAATTGGAAGCGCTTGTCTGTGTTTGCGAACTTGATGAAATCGGCGAAGGTTCCCTGAAACCCGGTCTGCTGGATCAGCTCATCCATCTGCGCGCGCGTCTGTTTCACGAGATCGAGGCCGATCTGATGGATCTGCTCGGGAGTCATATCCGTCGTCGTGTGCCAGCGCACGAGATACTTGTAGTAGGCCGCGCCGTCGGGAATGTCGCTGATCGAAACGGTGTTGCGGCAGGCTGGGACGTATATCTTGGTGAGAAAATCAGCGAGCTTCTGGAATGACGGCGCAATCTTGTCTTTGTAGGCGGCCTCGGCCCGGCGCGTGAAATCGGCTTTCTGCTCCGCAGTGAAGGTCGGCGGGTAGTTCTTGAACGCGCTCAGCAGCGGGCTTGCCAGCGGGTCGGAGACGACCTGGCTCTCGGCCTGCTTCGGGACGTCCCGCATCGTAGTCTTTGGCGGCGTCCATCCGTGCGCCATACCATCTTTCATCATGTCGATCGTCTGGTCGATCACCGTGGGAATCCCGTTCAGTCGCGCGAGGATGTCTTCGTACTCGCTCGGGCGCGTCGCCGGCATCATGGCGATCGCGCTGGGGATGTCCTGGAGCGGGCCTACGAGCTGCGTTACAGGAACGTAAAGATTCGCCGGAAAGACCGACGGAATCGGGAAAGCGTCGTCGTGAAAACGGAGGCCGTCGATTGCCGTCTCGAGCAGCTCTTCGTACAGATCGTAATTCAGCTGCTCGCTCGCGGGCAGTTCGGCGCGCGGAATCGCCTTCAATTGTTTTAGAGCGTCTTCGAGATGCCGGTTGCGTCCCGCAATCGACGCGGGAGAGTAATCCGACCACCGGGCGTTTTCGCCCGGATACCCGAATTCCGTCGCGGCTTCCGGATATTCGTGCATCCAGTACTTCCAGTCTTTCGCGAGGAATTCGCCGAGTTGGCGCGCGGCGGCGTTGGATGAAGTCTCGCCCGCTGCCGCAGCTGTCTGAGCGAAGAGAGAAGGGCTGGCGAGAGACACGGCAAGCATCAGGGCAACAAGGGATAAGGACTTCATGCTTCCTCCTGAGGAACTGCGTCCGGAACAAACTTACTGAGCCGAAGGGGCTGGGGATTTGTTCTCTCGCGCCAGCATCACCACGAGTCGCGCGACTTCCTCGGGCTCCATCGCGGTGCTGTCCACCACGACCGCGTCTTTCGCGCGCACCAGGGGCGAATCTTCGCGTTCCCGGTCGCGGCGGTCGCGCTCCCTGATTTCTTCGAGCGTGCGCGCAAGATCGATGGTGTCGCCTTTCTGCTGGTGCTCGCGCCAGCGCCGCTCGGCCCTCACCTCGGGCGACGCGGTGAGAAAAATCTTCAGCTCCGCATCCGGGAAAACCACGCTCCCGATGTCGCGCCCTTCCATCACCACTCCGCCCTGCCCGCCGGCTCGCCGCTGCTCGGCCACCAGCACCCTGCGCACGCCCGGCACCACAGCTACTTTCGATGCCGCCTGCGCCACGTCCGGAGTGCGGATCGCCGCGGTGACGTCCTCGCCATCGAGAAATACTTGCTGGCCCCCATCCTGCGCCCGCAGGTCGATGCGCGTGTCTCTAGCAAGAGCCGTGAGCGGATCGGCAGGCCCGAGCGAGACGCCGCGCCGCAGCGCCTTCAGCGCAATCGACCGATACATCGCGCCCGTGTCGATGTAAACGTAGCCCATCATCTCCGCCACGCGCCGCGCGAGCGTGCTCTTCCCCGAGCCCACCGGCCCGTCAATCGCGATGATGAGTTCTCTCAATGTCGGAAAAATGCCTGCGCGCCTTCAAATACGCTTGAATGCGCGCTCGATGTCGCGCACCGAATAGCGCAGCACGACCGGCCGCCCATGTGGGCAGCTCATCGGATACTCCGTTTTCGCGAGCTCGCCGAGCAGCCATTCCATTTTCGTCTTGTCGAGCGGCGTATTCACCTTGATGGCCGCGTGGCACGATGTGGACGCCGCGATCTTCGATTGCAGCGAATCGATCGAGATCGCCTGATTCTCTCGCGCGATACCGTCGAGGATTTCAAACAGCAGCTTTTCCGCGTCGCTGCTCGCGATCCCCGCCGGCGCGGCCTGAATCGCGATGCTGCGTCCGCCCATCAGGTCAGCTTCGAATCCGTTCGCGCGAAGCTCGTCGCCAATCTGCTCGAAGGTCGCGAGCTGCCGCGGGTTCAGCTCGACCACGATCGGCACCAGCAACCGTTGCCCGCCAAGATTGCCCTCGCGCCGGGCGCGCAAATGCTGCTCGAAAAGGACGCGCTCGTGCGCCACGTGCTGGTCGACGATCCACAGCCCTTCGCTGTTCACCGCCACGATGAAACTTGAGCTGACCTGCCCGAGCGGCTTGAGGTCCGCAATATCCTCGGCGCTCGGCAGCGTTCCGGGCAAGCCATCGCTCGCAGACGGTGCGGCTGCTGCAGCGGCTTCCGCCCCGGCAACCACCGGTGTCGGAAAATTCATGGCGCCGCCCGATTCGAAGCCCAGCCGCTGCGCGATGGGCCGGTCAAGCGCGCCGGACAACTCCAAATCCTCGGCGACAGCCGCATCCGATCCGAACGACGACCCGAGCGACACGGGAATCTCCGCGCGTGGCGGCCCGGGGAACGTGCTCCGATCGGGCATCGGCGCGTAGCCTCGCATGCCGCCCGGCCCATTGCCAAGCCCAGCTGGACCGCCTGCGTCTCCCGGCATTCCGGCGCCTGCAGCCCTAGCGCGCGCGGGAAATCCGGGGATCGGCCGCGCGATCGAAAGCGCGTGGCGCAGCGCGTCGCGCGTGAAGTCGTGAACGAACTGCGGATGCCGGAAGCGTACCTCGATCTTCGCCGGGTGTACGTTCACGTCGACTTCCGGATACGGCAGATCGAGGAACAGCAGTACCACCGGAAACACGCCGGGCGGCGTGATGTTTCGGTAGGCCTCGGCGATCGCGTGCAGCAGCAGGCGATCGCGGACGAGCCGCCGGTTCACGAAAATGTAGATGCCGTTGCGGTTCGTGCGCTGCACTTCGGGCCGCGACGCGAACCCGCTCACGCGCAGCGTCGCCGACAGCTCCTCTTCGCCGATCGCAGGCTCGGTGATCGCCGACCGCACCGGCGCCTCATTCGCGGGAATCTCAACGAGCTCTTCAAGCGCCTGGCGGCCGAATATCTGGTAGACGCGGTCCGCAAGCTCTTCCACCGGCGCGCAATCGAGGATCAGCTGCGAGGGTGTCTTCAGAACGAATTGCACCTCGGGATGCGCGAGCGCGTAGTGCGTGACGAGCGAGGCGATGTGCCCGAGCTCGGTCGTCTCGGATTTCAGGAATTTGCGCCGCGCGGGCACGCAATAAAAAATGTCTTCGACCGCGATCGACGTTCCCGGCGGCACGCCCACCGGCTTCACGCCGATCAGCTTGCCGCCGGCGAATTCGATGCGCGTGCCCTGCTCGTCTTCCGCAAGCCGCGTTTCGAGGACCAGCCGCGCAATCGACGCGATCGACGGGAGCGCTTCGCCGCGAAAGCCGAGTGTCGCTATCGAGAGCAGGTCGTCCGCCGTGCGCAGCTTCGAAGTCGCGTGGCGCTCGAAGGCCAGCAGCGCGTCGTCGTGGTTCATGCCGCTGCCGTCGTCGATAACGCGAATCAGCCGCTTGCCGCCCGATTCCACCTCGATGCGAATCGAGCGCGCGCCCGCGTCGAGCGCGTTTTCGAGCAGCTCTTTCACCACCGACGCCGGCCGCTCGACCACCTCGCCCGCCGCAATCTTGTTCGCGACGTTCTCCGCCAGTATCCGTATCCGCGACATAGAGCCTTTTAGGGGGTCGGAGCTTTAGCTCCGACATTACGACCTGTCAAGAACGGGGCTTTAGCCCCTGAAGCTGACACTTGCCGGAACGGGAACCTCGGAAATTGGCGAAGTAGATTCATTGCTTCCGGACATCATCGTCCAAATCCAGTTTGATGCCTAGTTCTTTGAGCTGCGCGGGCTCGACGTCGGACGGCGATTCCGCCATCAGATCCTGGGCTTTCGCGGTTTTCGGGAACGCGATGATCTCGCGGAGCGATTTTTCTCCCGCAAGCAACATGACGATGCGGTCGATGCCGAGCGCGATGCCGCCATGCGGCGGCGTGCCATAGGTGAGCGCGTCGAGGAAAAACCCGAAGCGATGCCGCGCCTGCTCGTCCGTAAGGCCGAGCGCCTTGAACAGGCGCGCCTGCACGTCCTGCCGGTGAATTCGAACGCTACCCGACCCGAGCTCGTTGCCGTTCAGCACGAGGTCGTAGCCTTTCGAGCGGCACTCCCACGGCGCGGTTTCAAGCTTCCCGACATCCTCTTCGACGATTCCGGTGAACGGGTGCTGCGCACTCACCCAGCGCTTGTCTGTCTCGCTCCATTCGAAAAGCGCGAAGCCGGTGATCCATAGAAATTCCCACTTGCTGCGGTCGATCAGATTCAGTTTGTCGCCGAGGTGCAGGCGGAGCCGGCCCGCGACGCCGAGCGACGTGTCGCTGTGCTCGACCTGCTCCTTCGCGGCCACGGCGACGATCAGGTCGCCGGCCTTCGCGTCCAATTCCGCAGCCGTCTTTTTCAATCCCTCGGCGCCGAGATTTTTCTCGAGCGCAGAAGAAATGCCCTCCGCGGTGACTTTCACCGTGTAGACTCCGCGCGCGCCCGCGGCTTTCGCGAATTCGGCAAGCTCGTCGAGCTGCTTGCGCGACCACGATGCGGCGCCGGGCGCGACGATCGCCTGTACGTTGCCCTCGATGTGCAGCACCGCGCGCGCCGGTTCGAAATGCCGCGTTACGTTGTGCAGCTCCATGCCGAAGCGCAGGTCGGGCTTGTCCGAACCGTAGCGGCGCATCGCGTCCTTGTAATCGAGATGGCGAAACGGGCCTTTCGCGGTGACGCCGACCACCGCGCAGGCGCGCTCCATCACTTTTTCGATCGCCCCGAAAATATCCTGTTGGCGCGGAAACGACATCTCCAAGTCGAGCTGCGTGAATTCGGGCTGCCGATCGGCGCGCAAATCCTCGTCGCGAAAGCAGCGGACGATCTGGTAGTAGCGATCCATGCCGGAGATCATCAGGATCTGCTTGAAAATCTGCGGCGATTGCGGCAGCGCGTAAAACTGCCCGTGATGAACGCGGCTCGGGACGAGATAGTCGCGCGCGCCTTCGGGCGTCGAGCGCGTGAGCATCGGCGTCTCGATTTCGAAAAAGCCCTGCTCGTCGAGCGATTTGCGTATTTCGAGGACGATGCGGTGGCGCAGCTCGATGTTGGAGTGCAGGCGCGGACGCCGCAGATCGAGGTAGCGATAGCGCAGGAGCGTCTCCTCGCTGGCGTTCACTTCATTTTCGATCGCGAAAGGCGGCGTCTTCGCGTTGTTCAGTATGTGCAGATGCGTGGCCAGCACTTCGACTTCGCCCGTGGCGATTTCGGGATTCGCTTTCTGCCTGCGCAGGACGCGCCCCTCGACCGCGACCACGAATTCCGAGCGCAGACCTTCGGCCTTCGCATGTGCCTCGGGGTGCAGCTCCTTGTTGAATACGATCTGCGCGATGCCCGCGCGGTCGCGCAGGTCGATGAAGATGAGCTGGCCAAGGTCGCGCCGCCGGTGCACCCAGCCCATCAGGACGACGTCTTTGTCCGCGTCGGAGGCGCGCAGCGCCCCGCAGTAGCTTGTGCGTTTTAGATTTCCTAGGCTATCGAGCAATGGCACTCGCCTCCGAGTGGCTGGAAATCGCCCACCTTCACCGAACCGCCACGACCATTTTTTGCATCTCTTGGACCTTCGCCAAATCTGTTCCGCGGGGCGCAACCATGTTGCTGCCGTCGGGGCCTTAAACCGGGCTTACAGGGCCAAGAAAAGCCAAATCTGGCCGCTTTTCGCGCCCGAGCGCCCGAGCTCACTATCTAGCCGCCCCTTCTCTCCGACTCCAGGTATTCCAGCAGATCATTTTCGTTGAACTTGCGCTGATCGGCGTCCGCGAGGCGCTTCAGCGTGTAGTTGCCCGATGCCACTTCATCTTCGCCGATAATCAAGGCATACCGTGCGCCGAGTTTATCGGCGAGGCCGAGCGACTTCTTGAATTTCATCTCTTCGGGAGGCAGCTCGACCGCCAGCCCGCCATCGCGCAGTTTACGCGTGATGCTTACAGCCGTCGGATATGTTTTCGTGCCCATCCAGGCGACGTACACGGCCAGCCCCGGCAGCTTCGGCAGGTTGCCGCCTTCCTGAATCGAGAGGATTGCGCGGTCGGTGCCGATCGCGAAGCCGATGCCCTTCGTCGGCGGCCCGCCGAGCAGCTCGACCAGACCATCGTAGCGTCCGCCCCCGCAAACGGCGTTCTGCGAGCCGAGTCCTGCGGCCGTCACCTCGAATGTCGTGCGCGTGTAGTAGTCGAGGCCACGGACCAGGCGCCAGTTTTCTTCGTAGGCGATGCCGCGCAGCTTCAATTCATCTTTCAGCTTCGCGAAATGCTCGCGGCAATCCGCGCACAGGTGATCTGAAATGCGCGGCAGCGTCTCGATGATTGGCTGCTCGTCGGGCAGCTTCGAATCGAGGACACGCAGCGGATTCGTCTCGATGCGGCGCCGGCTGTCCGGGCCGAGGTTGTCATGCACCTTGCGCAATTCTTCGCGCAGCAATTCCACATAGTTCGTCCTGCACTCCTTGCAGCCGATCGAATTGACGTAGAGCTTCGTATTCCGAAGCCCCACACGCCGGAAAAGCACAAGCAGCATCTCGAGAACTTCGGCGTCGATCGCGGGTGCGTCCGATGGCCCCAGAACCTCCGCGCCCACCTGATGGAACTGCCGGTATCGTCCCTTCTGCGGCCGCTCGCGCCGAAACATCGGCCCGACATAATACAGTTTTACATTGCCCGGCAGTGTGTGCATTCCATGTTCGATATACGCGCGACAAACTGACGCGGTACCCTCTGGGCGCAGGGAAATGACGTCTCTCGGAAGCAGATCGGACAGCTTGGCCATTGATCGGAAACTCTTCTCTTGGAGCCTCCCAAGCGGGTCAATGTCGCCCGGCGGATCGAGAAACGTGTACATCTCCTTGCCGACCACATCCGTGTCGGCACCGATCGACCTCGCGAATAGCTCGGTTTCCTCGAAGATCGGCAAACGAACCTCATGAAACCCGTAGCTTTCAAACACTTCGCGGGCGGTCCGCTCGAACCAGTTCCACAGCGCCGAATCCGGCGGCAGGATGTCGCGCGTGCCCTTGATGGCCCTAAATTGCCGCCTCTCAGACATTTCTAGCTGGCAGTCCCGGACAAAAAGTCATCCGAACATACTAGCAGGGAGGCATGCCGATGCAAGGGCCGCCCCGTCGACCGAACGGCTGGCATGTTGCAAACCGCAATTGGAGTTTCGCCATTTGAAACATCTATCCCCCGCATCAAAACGTTGCATTTTACGTCCCTCATACTTAGGTATAACCTCCCGCCCTCAAGTCTCTGCTGTCCCCACTCTTCAAAGGAGAGTTTAAATGGCCGAAAAAACGACCGGTGAGATGAAGCCCACCTTAGGCTTGACCGGGTTGACCGTGAACGCAATGGCGCTCATCGCTCCCGGGGCATTCCTTTGGCTCACCTTTGCTCCCCAGGCGACTGAAGGAGCTACGGCGCCATCGATGTGGATTGGCATCCTCTTTGCCACTTTGCTGTGTCTGGCGACCGCAGTTTCGTACGCGGAAATGGCGAAGCTCTATCCCGGCACCGGCAGTTCATATTACTTCGCCGAGCAGTCGTTCCTGAACCACGACAAGGCATGGAAATACGCCCGGCTGATGAAATTTATCGTCGGCTGGGGCTCGCACCTCTACTACTGGATCTACCCCGGCGTGATGGTCGCCGTCACGGGGGTCTTCTGCGGTTACATCGTCGGCACGCTGTACCCGAACTTCATGAGCGCGTCGAATCCCGGTCCCATGTTCATGATGGCTGTTGCGATTGTGTTCTCGTTTGGCGTGTCGTATATCGCGCACCGAGGAGTTACGGGGTCCACGGGAGTCAGCTTGGCCGTCAACATCATTCAGATAGTGGCGCTGCTCACGTTTTCCATCATGGCCATCCACTACCGTGCCGCTCACCCTCCGGGGAGCGTGGCTTGGCAGTGGGATGCGACAACGAGCGATGCTTACAACTGCGAGTTCGCCGTGGACGCGCAGAACAACATCGTCCGCGACTCGAACATGATCCCGCAGTGCAAGAAAGATGCCGGCGGCACTCCAGTTCCCTACCATGTCAGCTATCCCTGGAATGACTCCTCGGGTAACTTCCTCAGCCATCCGAACGCGAGTTCGGTGGTCGGCCTGCACAAATTTCAGTGGATGTTCGTTCAGGCCACGGTCGCCATCCTGATCCTGGTCGGATTCGAATCAGTTACATCGCTCGGTGGCGAGGCCAAAAACGCCAAGCGAGACGTGCCGATTGCGGTCATCACGTCGCTGCTCATCCAGGGGTGTTTCTGCTACCTGTTCGAGTATTTTGCGACCAACTATGTCTTAAGTAGCGGCTACACAATGCAAAACGCGACTGGCTCGGCGGCGCCCATCGGCGACCTGATGGTCATGGTCGGCGATGCGGTTTTTGGCGCGGGCCATGGCCGGACGTTCATGCTGATTGAGGCCGTCACCGTATTCCTCGCTCTGATTGGCACGACGCTCTCCTGCATCAACACGGGAGCGCGCGTGACCTATGCCATGGGCAAGGACAGTGAAGTGCCGGAACATTTCGGCATGTTGCATGACAAGAACCTGAGCCCGCACAAGGCCATTTGGACGCTGGCCGTAGTTTCAGCGGTTTTCGGAGTTCTCGCACTGTTGATGCTGTTCGGCGATGGCGGCGCCTTGCCGGACGCCACGATTAAGGCTCTGCCTCACGGGTTCTGGTCAAGCTTCGGATACGTGTCTCATGACGCTATGGCGAAGATGCCCAACAGCCTGCTCACAATTACCCTGGCTTCGAACTTCGGAACGTTCCTGCTCTACGGACTAAGTTGCGTAACCTGCATCTTCTGTTACCAAGGGCATCCGAACTTCAGCATCGTCAGGCACCTGCTGATCCCGTTATTCGGAGTGGCCGCCAACCTGATATGCATGGGCGCTTACCTCGTCCTGCCGTTCATGGGTTACGGCACCAAGATGGAGCCTTTCTTGGCCTTGGGCATTGCGGGCGTTTGGGCCATCTACGGCGGCATCTATTTCACGCTCAACAGCAAGAAACAAGGTAGGACAACTCTGGTCACCGCTCGCACCTGATCGCAGACCACAACCTCAACAGGGGCGGGCGCAAGCCCGCCCCTTTGCCTTTTGCTGGGGATGAGTTTTAATGTACAGGGGTCTACACGTGTCGTCGTCCGGCGCGGCAACCGCAACAGCGATGGCCGGGGCGTACGCCACGAAATCAAGCGAGATGATGGATGTCGAGTTCGCACAACTCTCCGATCTGGGGCGGGTGCGCCAGGGCAACGAGGACTACCTCGGCCACGTGCCACCCGATCGGCAAGAGAGAGCGCGAAGCCACGGGTGGCTCTTCGTGCTCGCCGACGGGGTCGGCGGTCACGATCTCGGCGAAGTCGCCTCGAAGACAGCGGTCGAGAGCGTCCTCGAAGGCTTTCGCAAGTGTGCGGCCGGTGAACTGCATCCGGCGCTTCTGACGAGTTTGGTCCGCCTGGCGAACACACGTGTGCTCGAAGCAGGGCACGCGGCGAATCCCGCCGGCTCGCGGATGGCCACGACCATCGTCGCCTGCGCCCTTCGGCACGATCGAGCGACGATCGCCCACGTAGGCGATTCACGCTGTTATCTGGCACGTCGCGGGCAGGCGACGCTCCTCACCCGCGATCACACGCTCGCGAGCGAGCACGTGCGCCTCGGCCTGATCTCCGCGACCGATGCAAGCACCGCGGAGACACGGCACCTGCTCAGCCGCTCACTTGGATCCGCACTTTCCGTCAGCGTTGACGTGGCCGAGCATCAGGTGCTAGTCGGCGACGTTCTGATCCTCTGCTCCGACGGCCTGCACGGTTCCGTCGAGGGTTCCGAGATGGCCGCGGTTGCGGGCAATGGCGGCGACTTGTCAAAGGCGGCGCAACGCCTTGTGGAAATTGCCAATCAGCGGGACGGCAGTGATAATATCAGCCTGCAATTAATCCGCGTCCGAGGCGTTGAACGCGTCGGAATGTACCGGGGACGGCCCTATCGCCTCCCCTGAACCCGAAGCGCCGCCGGCCTTCGCCTGACGCCCGCTCCCGAGGATTCCAGTCCACCCCGGCGACCAACTCGATCACTACCGAATCGAAAGGCTTGTCGCGCGCAGCGGCATGGCGTCGATCTACCGCGCAACGGACCTCCGCGATGGCCACGAAGTCGCCGTCAAGATTCCCCACCCCGAGATCGAAGCCGAGCCGGTCTTCTACGATCGCTTCAAGCGCGAACAGGATATCGGCACGAGCCTCAATCATCCCGGCGTGATGAAAGTCTACGCCGACGAGGACCACAGCCGCCCCTACATGGTCATGGAGTGGGTCGACGGCCGCCTGCTTCGCCAGATCATGTCCGAAGCCAAGAAGCTTCCCACCGAGCGCGCCCTGCGAATTATCATCAACATTGCCCACGCGCTCGACTACATCCACAACCACGGCGTCGTTCACCGCGACCTCAAGCCCGAAAACATCATGGTCGACAAGGACGACAACATCAAACTCATCGATTTCGGCATCGCGGGCAAAGAAGGCGCGCGCCGTCTGACGTTCGCAAAGCTTTCAAACGTGATGGGCACGCCCGAATACATCTCGCCCGAGCAGGTCAGGGGCAAGCGGGGCGACGGGCGCAGCGACATCTATGCCCTCGGCGTGATGCTCTACGAAATGCTCACCGGCAAGACACCGTTTCAGGGCCCGAATGCTTTCGCCATCATGAACGATCGCCTCCTGAACAATCCCATCCCTCCGCGCGAGCTCGACCCTTCCATCTCGCCCCAGTTGCAGGAAGTGATTTACCGCGCGATCGAGCGCGATCCCAAGAATCGTTACCCCAATGCCCGCGAAATGGCCTCCGATCTCGAACACCTCGACAAAGTAGGCGTTTCGGAACGCCCCGAGCTTCACGACTGGAAGACGCGGCGCACGCCATGGCTGAGAAGAGTGCTCTTCTACGTCCTGCTCGTGCTGATCCCGATCGTTATTTTCGGGCTCCTCTTGCTCGTCGCAAAACACTGAGCCCGCCTTCTTCGCGAGGAAACCCCATAAAATTCGACGGAAAATGCCGCATCACGGGCATAAGGATTTTATAAGTGCTCGTCCGTTTATTTCCTTATGCCTTCAATAGATTTAATGAGTTTGACCATTCATCGAAGCGTCTGTAATTTGCTTGGCACCGTCGCGAATCCATGAAAACCGAGATAGCGCGGTAGGGAGGGAAGGTTTGCTTATGAAACGTGCGTACAAGTGTGCTTCGGGCTTCGCCACGGCCATGTTGACAGTGAGTCTTGTCGCCTGGGCGCCAGCTTCGAGGGCTGCAAATGACCCACCTGCAGCGCCCTCATCGGCCGCAGCCCAACCGGCTGCTGCCCAGCCGACACCAGCCCAGCCAGCTGCGGCCTCGTCGGCCCCGGCACAGCCGGCTTCGAGTTCGTCTGCGTCTTCCGAGACGCAGCAGCGGTTGACGGATCTGGAAAAGGAAGTCGAGGCTTTGCAGGCGGAGATTACCGCGCTCAAAGTCAGCGACACTCCGAGCATGCAGGCAGCCGCGTACGTCGAGCCCACAAGCGCTCCCGTAAGCGCGCCCGCGCCGGCTCCCGCGGACAAGATCAGCTTGTCGAGCCTGCTCGGACCCGTAACCATAAGCGGATTCGGTGACGTGTATTACGGGTACGACTACAACCATCCTGAAGACAACCAAAGTGGCCTGCGGGCTTTCGAGGCGCCGACCAACGGTTTCGCGTTCAATATGGCCGAACTGATCTTGGACAAGCCGGCCGATGCGACGTCGGCGGAAAGCAGGCTCGGATACCACATGTCCGTGGGCTACGGGCAGGCCGCCAAGATCGTCAACGGATCCGACACTGCTTTTACCGACGGAAGCAACTTTTACGTCAAGGAAGCGTACGTCGATTACCTCGCTCCCATCGGCAAAGGCTTGACGATCACGGTCGGCAAGTTCGTCACTCCGGTCGGCGCTGAAGTGATCGAGAGCAATGCCAACTGGAACTACTCGCGCAGCTTGCTCTTTTACTACGCGATTCCTTACTTCCACTTCGGTGCGAGCGCCAAGTACGCGTTCAATCCCAAGATCGCTGTGACCGGTTATCTCGTCAACGGCTGGAACAACACCGTCATCAATCACTATGCTCCGCTCGACACCGGCACTCCGGGTCTTAGTTCCGGCCTCACCTACGGCGTAAGCTTGGCCTACACACCCAATGCAAAATGGTCGGTGACCCAGAACTACTTCGCAGGCCCGGTGGTTGACCAATACAACTACACCTCGACACCGACCCCGATCACTGACTGGAAGCAACTGTCCGACACGGTTATCGGCTATACCCCAAACGCGAAGTGGGCATTCCAACTCAACGGTGACTATGGGTTTGGGCCGCGTTACTACTTTTACGACGAGTCCGACGCGCCTACGAGTGAATCACCGGCCACCAAATGGTGGGGCGTTGCGGCCTACGCGAAGTACACTTGGACTCCCAAGACCAACTTCGCCGTCCGCTACGAGTATTACGACGATACGAACGGCTACACGGGTGTGCTGGACGGCACTCCCGGCTTCGCGCAGGAAGTCACGGGGACGTACTCGTACAACCTCACGAGCGCTCTGTTGGTCCGTGCGGAGTACCGGTATGACTTTGCGAGCCAGCCAATCTTTGCGAAGAGCACGGACGGCCTCGTGAAGGAA
Organism: uncultured Acidobacteriota bacterium; assembly: GCA_963836125.1. GTDB lineage: Bacteria > Acidobacteriota > Terriglobia > Acidiferrales > UBA7541 > Palsa-295. Next base: position 69,523 of record CAWIIK010000007.1, on the reverse strand, counting down.
CAGAACACGGCGTATCTCAGCTTCGTCTACTCGTTCAGCAGCGCAAACCTGAAGTAGTAACGCAGGCTGCGATTCCCGCGCGAAGGGAGCCGCAGCTTTGAAATCAGCCTCATCGGCCAACCGGCGTCCTCCACCCCCGCCGGTTGGCCGCTTCTTTTTTTGCGAAGACGTTCGTGGGCCGCAGTTGCGTTTCGAGTGCTCCCGCGAGGAGGTTATAAGAAGCGACGAACCGGCAGCCGGTTCGGCTCGGCCGCCAGTTCGTCGAATGAGCAGGTATTACGGCTTTGCGAGGACCGCTTTCCCCGCCGCGTTATCGATCATCGCCGCCTTCGCTTTTAGCCGATGGGTCCGGCTGTTTTCTGCAGCAGCCTCGGCCACCGATTTGTGCTGGGCGTCCAGCACGGCTTCCCCCGCGGCGATCGCCTGGTTGTAGGGAAGAAAAGTGGATGGCACAAAGCTGGCTTCCGTGCCGCTTACCGCCGTCGACGGCAAGTTGGCGGGAGGAATACTCGGAAGTGTATGGAAGTTTGAGGCGCCCCCCATCCCACCAGTATCGCCGCCGCCCCCCCCGAAACCACCGCCCCCACTCGACATCACTCCCCCGGTAACGCCTCCTGCCACGGCACCCGCCCTCGCGGATTGGCCGTGCGCGGATACGGCTAACCCTAGAATCAAAGCCGCCAGACCCAAGAATCGCTTCATCGATGCCCGCCCTTCCTGCGGAGACATTTTCGGAACTCGACACTGTTGCGGCAATCCCCGTGCCAGATGACTGGCGAATCGTAGAGGCTCTATGTAATTTTGATTCAGCGGATTACGGGAGGCGGGGATGCTCCGGATGGTATCGATGCAGGGGGAGCGTGGGCAAGGATCAGCCCATGTGTGAAAATCAGTGGGCGAGAATTCCTGGACGCGTACTAGAACTGCTGCTACGAAAGCGATATTGGTTGGTACCGATTCTTTAGAGGCCTTTCCAGCCCGCGTACGCCGCGCCCTTGAGCGGGCACTCTTCATCCAACACCACGTGGATCGGAACTTGGGCGAGGAAATCCTGCATCTTTTCCTTGTCACGCGCGGCCGCGACGAATCGGCCGTCCGTCATTTTCGGCAGAATCTTCACGGCGATTCCGCCCGCCACGTAAATCCCGCCTCGCGCGACCGTCCTCACCGCCAGGTTCCCCGCCTCCGAGCCATAGACTTCAACCCACAGTTCGAGCGTCGCGACGCACACGGCACACTCTCCTGAAAGCCCCAGCCGCGTGATCGTCGGCGCTTGATCGATTGTGGGGTCGCCAAATCCCGGATGTTTTACCGACGGATCCAGGAACTCGTGCACCGTCTTGAATCCTCTTCCTGAAAGCACCAGCTCCGCGCTGGCGAATTCGCCCCGCGACTTCACAAATCTCCACAAGTTCGCCTGCTGCTCGGTATGCGGCGCGAAATCCGCGTGGCCGGCCTCGGTCGCCATGGGAACATGCTTCGCTCCGTCCCAGAACAGAATTGCCTCGCCAAGCCCCGTACCCGCCGCGATCACCGCGCGATGCGTTCGGGGGTCAGGAACGCCCGCATTGAGCATTTCCAGATCCTGGGGCCGCATGACGACGATGCCATGCGCAGTCGCTTCGAGGTCGTTCATCAGACGAACCCGTGGGAGCCCGACGAGCTTTGCCATCGTCGCGCCATCGATCAGCCACGGCAGATTCCCGGCGTGCACTTGATAATCCACTACCGGGCCCGCGATTCCGAACGAAGCCGCGCCCACCTTCGCGCCGGTGACATTCAGAAAGTCCTTCACGATCTCTTCCAGGCCCGCATGCTCGCGGCTCGGATAACGCTTGTCCGTCACCTTCCTAAGCGTTCCGCCCTCGACGTCGAAGAGCCCGAGATTGGTCTTGGTTCCGCCAATGTCACCGGCCAGTATCATCCGTTCCTCCGCAACCGAGGGCCAAAACGCGCCGGATTTCGCAGGCCCGGCAAGCCAAGAACTCTCTCACAATTGATTTGGGAAGAGCAAGGTTCAACCCCGCTGCCGTGCGGAGGAATAAAAAACGCGCAGATTTCTTCAGCGCTCAGAAATCGAATCCCGCATCACAGCGGCCGCCAGGCCCGGTCCGTTGCCGCCACCAAATCGCGCGCGGCCTCTGGCCCATCGCTGCCCGCGGCGTAATTCGGAAATGAAGGCTTTGCGGTCGCGAACGCATCGAGGATTGGGTCGACGAGTCCCCACGCTGCTTCCACGCTGTCGGCCCGGTCGAATAGCGTTGCATCGCCGCGGATGCAATCGTTGATCAGCGTGGCGTAGGCCTCGCGTGATCCCGAAGTGAACGCCTGCTTGTACTCGAAATCCATCTTCACAGGGCGTATCTGCATCTGCGATCCCGGCAATTTGGCCCCAAACGACAGCGAGATTCCTTCATCCGGCTGGATGTTCATCACGAGCGAATTCGGCTGCACGTCCGACCCCTGAAACACCATGTGCGGCGCCTTCTTGAACTGAATCGCGATTTGCGTCATCGGCTCTGCCAGCCGCTTCCCGGTGCGCAGGAAAAATGGCACGCCGCTCCATCGCCAGTTATCGACCAGCAGCTTCAGCGCCACGAATGTTTCTGTCGTCGAGTCGGGCTTCACGCCCGGTTCCTGCCGGTATCCGGGGACGTCCTTGCCGCCGATTTTTCCCGGCCCGTATTGCCCGCGTACCACGGTTTTCGCGATCGACTCCGGCGTAAACGGCCGGATCGATTGCAGGATTTTGATCTTCTCGTTGCGCACCGAAGTGGCGCCAAAGGTCGCCGGCGACTCCATCGCCACGATCGAGGTGAGCTGCAGCACATGGCTCTGAATCATGTCGCGCAGTGCCCCGGCCGATTCGTAAAACGCGGCGCGCCGCTCCACGCCCAGTGATTCCGACGCCGTGATCTGCACGTGGTCGATGTAGTTCCGGTTCCACAGCGGCTCGAAGATACCGTTGCCGAAGCGGAAAACCAGCAAGTTCTGCACCGTCTCCTTGCCGAGATAGTGGTCGATCCGGTAGACCTGCGACTCGTCGAACACCTGCAGCACTTTTGCGTTCAGCTGGCACGCCGAAGGCCCGTCGTGGCCAAACGGCTTCTCGATGATGATCCGCGTCCACGCGTCTTTCGACTTCGGCTTTGCCAGGCCCGACTTGCCCAACTGCTCGATCACGCGGGGATATACATCGGGAGGCGTCGAAAGGTAGTAGAGCCGATTCCCTCCAAGCTGCCCCTGCTTGTCGATTTCGTCGAGGTGCTGCGCGAGCCGCTTGTAGGACTCCGGATCGTCGTAGTTCCCAGTGAAATATTCGAGGTGCTTGAGGAACTCGGCGCGCTTGGCGTCATCGCCCTTTTTCGGCAAGGCCCCGTCTGTTCCGGACCGGAATTGGTCGTCGCTTATCTCCGTGCGCGCGAACCCCACCACGCGAAAGCGCGGCGCGAGGCACGAATGAATCGCCAGATCGAAAAGCGCCGGCAGAAGTTTGCGTTTTGCCAGGTCGCCCGAGGCGCCGAACATCACGATGGCGCACGGATCGGAAGGAATCTCGCAGAAATAGCCGTCCGTTTGGACGGACTCAGCCACGCCGGTGCTGCTGGTGCTCATCGTGATCTCCTCGGCCGGAACGTCTCCGCATTCGATTCCAGCCCTGGCCCTCCGCCTGCTCGATTGGGGATGCTCTTGGCCGCAGCCTCGATTCTATCCCTGCTCGGCCGTATTCGCCCTGTCTGTAACGAGAATTTAACCGATTCGAACGATTTGCGGTAACCGCGCTCACGCCAAGGGGCGGCTATAACAGCGCGTAGTAGCGGAGCAGGTTCCCATCCGCCTTCCGCTCGCCGATTCCGATAATCACATGCCGCGTCAGCCAGTCGTGCTTGCCCGCCTCGACCTCGAAGGTGGGAAACGACCGCAAATAATACTCGTCAGGAGCCACAGGGGGGCCTCCGGCAAACGCCATGTCCCGCAGCCTCCGCATCGTATTGTCCTCATATCCCCAGAGGTAGCCCCGGTTTTGCAGCAGGATCAGCGTGCCGTCATCTTCCTGCAGCATGTAGCGCGCATCGAACGACACGGTATCGTCCGGGCGAAACAGCGCGTAATCGCCGCCGCTCTCCGGCACCACTTTTCCCTTCAGTTTCGGCCCCGAAAACTCGCCTGTGCCCAGATAGACCCCGCCGCGCCCCGCGCCCGTAGGCATGTTGTTGATCATCTGCACGCGCGAAAAATGCAGCCGCACCTCGAACGCAAACTCCAGTTTCGGCTCTGCCATCGTCGATGCCTTCGGCCCGAACGGTCGCGCGTGTATCAAGGATCCCCCCGCCCCGATCACTCGGACGATTTGTCCTGCCCGGTGATGTGATAAAGTCGCTCGGATCTCGGCTTCTGTCAACCGCGCGTTCGGCAAATCGCGCGGCGGGAGCCTCTGGAGGATTTCTGCATGAAAATTGCCCTGATCGGAGGGACGGGTTATGTCGGCTCCAAAATTCTCGCGGAGGCGCTGCGCCGCGGGCACAAGGTGACAGCCATCGTTCGCCATCCGCAGCGACTCGCGCCGCGCCCCAATCTCAGAATCAAACAGGCGGACGTTCTTCATCGCGAGCGCCTCGCGCGGATTCTCGCCAGCCACGATGTGGTCATCAGCGCCTTCAATCCCAAGCGCGGCACTCCCGGCCCCGAGGTCTACCACCGCCACGTCCGTGGGCATCGCGCCATCATCTCCGCCGCGAAACGCTCCGGCGTAAAGCGCTTCCTCGCCGTCGGCGGCGCCGCCAGCTTGAAGACGCTCGCGGGCATCGAATTTCTCGATTCGCCCGAATTCCCCACTGCGTACGAGCCGTTCAAGCCCGGTATTCGCGGCACGCGCGAGCTCTATTACCTGCTGAAGAACGAGCGCGGCCTCGATTGGGTTTTTCTCGCGCCTTCCGTAATGATCTCGCCCGGCGCCAGAACCGGCAAATACCGCGTCGGCAAAGATCACGTCCTCTACGACGACAAAGGCAAGAGCCACATCTCGCTGCAGGACTACGCCGTCGCGATGCTTGACGAGCTCGAGCACCCGCGGCATCATCGCGAACGCTTCACCGTCGGCTACTAAAGGCTTGATAGTTGTTCGCCATCGTTCTGAGCGAAACGAAGAATCTCTCCGAGGAATCGGGCGCATGCCTAAAGCAAAGTCTCCGGCCAAATCAAGAGCCAATCCCCTCACCGTAGCCGATCGCATCGAGATCAACGACCTAATGGCCAGCTACGCCTGGGCGCTCGACACCGGCGACGTCGACTCGTTCGTCGCCTGCTTCACGCCCGATGCCGTCGTGATCGAGGAAGTCTTCGAGGATCCCGACCGCTGGGAGGGCGCGGCGGGAATTCGCAAGCTCGGCGAACACTTTCGCTCCGTTCCCGGTTTCCCCGGGCGCCAGCACCACCTCAGCCAAACGGTCGTGAAGGGCGACAGCCGCGGCGTAACCGCGCGGTCGTTCGCGCTCGTCACCGAATGTCGCGGCGAGCCTCCCTACCTCATCCGCTTCGCGGGCTACTGGGACGACAAGCTCGTCAAATTCCGCGGCCGCTGGCTTTTCAAGGAGCGGATCATCCGCCTGTGGGACGGCCCCGTGCTCGCCAACTTCCCGGGGCACAGCGGCCGGCGCACGCCGCGCAAGCGCCCGACCGAACTCGTCGTCAATCGGGCCTAAGCGCCTTCGACATTTTCTTCCCTTTGTGCAATTCGATGTAGAATGCCCCCGGCTCAGGGGATTTCCGCTCCAGACGGAACGGTCGGCCAAGAAGGAAATCGAGCATGAAAAATAGAGTCCTGGGATTCGCCGCGCTCGCATGCGCAATCGCACCGGCGTTTGCCTCAACAGCGCCCGCGCAAGCACCGAAGCCCGTCCGCACGCAGGCGGGCCTCGTCGAAGGAACGGTGGAAGGCGGCATGACGATTTATAAGGGCATACCGTTTGCCGCCCCGCCCGTGGGCGACCTGCGCTGGCGCGCGCCTCAACCCCCTGCTTCTTGGAAGGGCGTGAAGGAGACCAATAAATTCGCGCCCGCCTGCATGCAGACTCCCATCGTCATGCCCGCCCTGGGCATCGAGTCTGTTCCGGTCAGCGAGGATTGCCTCTATCTGAATGTCTGGACCCCGGCAAAATCGCCCAAGGACAGACTGGCTGTGATGGTCTGGATCTATGGCGGCGGATTCACCGGCGGAGGCACATCCCTCTCGCAGTACGACGGCATGAACCTTGCGAAAAAGGGCGTAGTCTATGTCAGCATCGCCTACCGCCTCGGTCTCTTCGGTTTCTTCGCGCATCCCGAACTGAGTGCTGAGCAGGGCGGACATTCCGGCAACTACGGCCTGCTCGACCAGATCGCCGGCCTCGAGTGGGTGCAGCACAATATCGCTCGATTCGGCGGCGATCTTCACCGGGTCACCATCTTCGGCGAGTCCGCGGGCGGAATCTCCGTCAGCATGCTGGCCGCCTCGCCGTTGGCGAAGGGACTCTTCCAAGGCGCCATCTCGGAAAGCGGCGGCAACTTCGCTCCCGCTCGCAGGGACGGCGAGGGTGGCGAAAACATGGTTTCGCTCGCTGCCGCCGAGCACAGTGGCGCCACCTTGCTCTCGAAGCTCGACATAAAGTCCATCGCCGACGCAAGGGGGCTGCCCGCCGAGGTTCTCTTGAAGACGCGGGGCGCTGGGCTCGGTACCACCTGGCCCAATTTCGATGGCTACGTCCTTCCCGGAGATCAATACGATCTGTACAAGGCCGGGCGGTATAACGATACTCCCGTGCTCATCGGCTGGAATGCGGACGAGGGCGCGCTGTTTGTCCGGACCACCACCCGGAGCGGCTATCTCGCTTCCGTCCACTCCGGCTACGGCGAATACGCAGACAAAATTCTCTCGGTCTACCCCGGCAATTCGGATCCTGCGGCCCTTCGCTCCGCACGTGATATGGCCCGCGACACACTCTTTGGTTGGGACACCTGGACCTGGGCTCGCCTGCAGTCACAAACCGGCAAGGCGAAAGTCTTCGTCTACTATTTCAGCCACCGGCCTCCCTATCCCGATACGCCGCAGTTCAAGGATTGGGGGGCGGCTCATGGCAGCGAGTTGTCGTATGTCTTCGAAAACTTTTCTTCTGTGATGTCGCCCACCGCTGCCGACAAAGCCATGGCGGACCAGGTCTCTTCCTACTGGGTGAATTTCGCCAAGACCGGCGATCCCAACGGAGCAGGCTTGCCGGCATGGCCCGCGTTCACGGACGCCGATCAGCAAGTGATGAACCTCAACGATCCGTCGCACGCGATCCCGACACCGAATCTCGACAAGCTGCAAGTGCTGGAGGGTTACTACGCCTGGCGCCGCAGCCAAGCCGCCGCCAGCCACGAATCGCGCCCGTAGCGCTGGCTTGCCCTGAGCAAAGCGAAGGGCATCCCGCCGGCCCTCTCGACGATTTTGTAGCGGCGGGTCGCGGTTTTTCTGACCCGGCACATTCTTTCTTGCGGGTGGAAGCGTGATTCAGGCTCGCGAAAAACCCTTTGCTCATGACTGGGCTTTAGCCCCGGGAAGTGATTCGAGCGTCGAGCACGCTCAGGCGGGATTACGTTTCGGTCGCATCGCGCGCGGCCAGATGCCCTGCTTGCCGGGCGACAAGATCCCGTTCGGATCGGCCGCATCCTTCAGCGTCTCGACAAACCGCCGCAGCGCGTGATTGTTGAAATCGTACTGCGCGCCGATCAGATCCATATACGCGACGTGCGCGCGATATTCGCCAAATCCCAGCCGCGCCGCCTCGACGACCAGTCTTTCGCACAGCCGGTTCGCCTGCACGCGATGATCTTCTCTCCGCTTGTCGTAGAGAATCATCATCACCGAATAGAGGTGCCGCACGCCGAACGAAAATCCGCCGTAGTAATCGAATCCGTGCTCGTGGCATCGCGTTCCGACAAGATTCGCCAGCTTCATGGCTTCCTTCCCGCTCGGCGCCACCACCGGAGAGAATCCGAGATGCCCTCCGTCTTCGCCACGATATTTCAGCACTCCGAGCGGAATCAGCGACGGAACACCGGCCTGCGCGCTCTCGGAACCCATCGATGCCGCAAGTTCGTTCGAAGGCGTGGCCTTCACGTTGAACTTTTTGCTGGCAAACTTCGCGCCCGGAATCGCCGAAAACGCCTCGCGCGCGATTTTCTCGCGCCCATCGGCAAGTTCTTCCGGCCCGAACGTCGCGAACGTAAGATTCCACGCGCCGAGACCGCTCTCGCGCAGCGTCTTCTCGACCACGTCATCCGGCACGACTCCATCGCCGGTGAACCACTGACTGCGCGCCCCGCGCCGCGAAATCAACCGCACGGCATTGCTCAGCACCGCCGTATTCTGAATGATCTCCTCGCGCCGCAGCCGCGCCGTGATGTCCACGATCGCTTCGAGGTCGGACTCCCGCTCGAAATGCAGGTCGCATGCGATGAAGAAATCCGGCTGCGGCATCAGCCAGATGCCCGCCTTCGTCACCACGCCGAAATTCGACTGCATGAACAGCCCGTCGACCGACGGCCCGTAGCCCGGCTTGAACGACTGCCAGGTTTTCGCGCCGCTCAGCGCGCCCATGCCTGTGCGAATCAGCTCGCCATTCGCGAGCACGATTTCCATCCCGCAAATCTTTTCCGAATGATCGCCGTAGGGTGTGTAGCCTATGCCGCGGTCGAGCGCATTGCCCAGGACGCTGCCCCATCCGAGTGCGGGCACCGAAATCCAGAGCTTCAGCTTTCGCTCGGAGATGTATTCGTACAGATCGAAAAACGTGACGCCCGGCTCGACCACCGCGTAGCACAGCTCTTCATTGATCTCGAGCTTTTTCATCCGCCCGAGATCGAGCGTCACCGAGCCCGATACTCTCGGCGCCGGGCCGCCGTAGCCGAGATTTTTCCCGCGTGAAACGGTCCACAGCGGAATCTTGTATTCGCTCGCGATTTTCACAATCGCCTGAATCTCTTCCACCGACATGGGCTTCACCGCCGCCGCAGGGGCGTAGTCCGCCGGGTCGCTTGACCGAAACGCAAACGGATCGCGATACTCCGAGAGCCGTTCTTCCGCGCGCACCACCCATTCGTCGCCAATCGCGCGCGCAAACGCATCCAGCGCCCGCTCAAACGCGTCGCTCGATACTCCCGGCGGCAGTACCCGCCAGTTAGCCATATCCCCCGCCACGCTTGCCCTCCTGTGGAGTGCGGCGGCTTGCCGCCGCTCTTTCAAGCCGAGGCTCGCCTCGGCGCTTTTTCGCCGCCCTACCGAAACTGCAGCGTCATCTCATTCAGCTTCGCCAGCACTGGCGCATCGAGCGTCACGTCGAGCGCGGCGACGGTCGCATCCAGCTGCTCGGGGCGGCTCGCGCCGATGATCGGGCTCGTCACCCAGGGCTGCGCCAGCACCCACGCCACCGACATCGTCGTCAGCGAGATCCCCGCATCTCTTGCCACGCCATTCAATGCGTCGACCGCGTCGAAGATTTTGTCTTTCCAATAGCGGTCCTGGTAGAGCTGGCTCACGCGCCCGCCAAACGCGAATCGCGTTCCCTCGCTCGGCGGCTTCGTCCGATCGTGCTTGCCGGTCAGCAGGCCGCCCGCGATTGGGTTGTATGGGATCACGCCAACGCCTTCCTCGACGCACAGCGGGAAAAGCTCGCGCTCGAATTCGCGGAAGAGCAAGTTGTAGCGCGGCTGCACGGACACAAACCGCGCGAAGCTACGCCCTTCGCTTCGCCCAACGGCGCGCGCCAGCTGATACGCCAGATAATTCGAGCAGCCGATGTAACGCACCTTCCCCGCACGCACGATTGCATCGAGCGCGCCCAACGTTTCGTCCGTCGTCACCTCCGGGTCGTAGCCATGCAGCTGATACAGATCGATGTAGTCCGTGCCCAGCCGCCGCAGCGACGCATCGATCGCATCGAAAATATGCCGCCGGTTGTTGCCCGCGTGAAACGGCTGCGGCCCCGTTTGCCCGAAGCACTTCGTCGCGATCACCCAGTCGTGCCGCTTCCCGCGAATCCAGTTGCCGATGATCTCTTCGGTGCGCCCCGCGCGTTCGAGCCCGCCGCCCAGCGGATACACGTCCGAGCTGTCGAGAAATGTGATTCCCTTTTCGGCGGCGCGGTCGAGAATTGCGAACGAAGTCGCCTCGTCGCATTGATATCCGAACGTCATAGTCCCCAGACACAGCCGCGATACCCTTAGCCCCGTGTTTCCCAATCTCACGTGCTTCAATTCATGGCTCCCTTCACCGGCTCGCCCGGCGCACCGGCGCGAAACTAACGATACTCTCCGCGCCTTTGCCCGATGTCAAGCCGCTCGTGCCAGCCGCGCGGGAGTGCTAAGATCGGCGGTCGCAATTTGCTCTTCGGAGAAAGCATGAGCATTGTCATCACAGGCGCGTCCGGAAGCTACGGCCGCCAGGTCACCGAAATTTTGCTTCAGAAGATTCCGGCGTCCGACCTCGTTCTCGTCACGCGCAATCCCGCGGCGCTGGCGTCATCTGCCGCACGCGGCGCGCAGGTGCGCTTTGGCGATTTCGACAAGCCGGAGACGCTCGTGCCGGCGCTGGCGGGCGCCGAAAAGATGCTGCTCATCAGCACGCTCGCGGTCGGACCGCGCCGCCAGCAGCAGCACCGCGCCGCAATCGAAGCCGCCGGAAAGACCGGCATCAAGCATATCGTCTACACGTCGAGCGTTGGGATTCATCCCAAAAGCCCGTCGTTCGCGTGCGCAGATCACTATTTCACGGAACAGCTTTTGCGCCGCTCTAGCATCGCCTTCACCTTTCTGCGCGACGCGCAGTACGCCGAAATTATCGCCACGATGATCGCACCAATGGCGCTGCAAATGGGAAAGCTGGTGATGAGCACGGGCGGCGGTTGCATGGCGTTCGTGTCGAAAAAAGATTGCGTCGCTTCCGCCGCGGCGGTGCTCACCTCTTCGGGCCACGAGGGCGCCGCATACGAAATCACCGGGCCCGAGCTCTATACGTTCGCCGATGCGGCCGAGCTCGCGTCCGAGCTTGGCGGCAAACCCGTCGAGTACGTTGCCGTAACGCCCGAAGAAAAGCTGGCTTTCTTCGATGCGGCGGGCGTGCCGCGCGAATATGTCGAGGGAATGGCGAACGACGACGGCACGGGCGTATGGGGCAGTCTGGAGATGCTTTCCTACGAGCGCGCGGTCCGCGAACACTATTTCTCGGTCTGCTCGCACCACGTGCAGCTTCTCACCGGGCGGCCTGCGCGCTCGCTGCGCGAAGTTTTCCTCGCGAATCTGGCAGCCCTGAAGGTGTAAACGATGCCCGTGACGCCCGGTGAATTTCGACGCATCGCCCTCGGCTTTCCCGAGGCCGTCGAGAGCGCCCACATGGACCATCCCGATTTTCGCGTGGGCGGCAAAGTATTCGCGACGCTCGGCTATCCCGAAAAAGGCTGGGGCATGGTCAAGCTCCCGCCAAAAGAACAGGTTTTCTTCATCGAAGCGGAGCCCGATGTCTTCGCGCCCGCGAAAGGCGCCTGGGGACTTCGCGGCTCAACGATGGTGCGTCTTCGCGCCGCCAACAAAACGACCTTGCGCCGCGCGCTCGCCGCGGCGTGGCGCAACACCAGGCCCAAGCGCCTCGCCGCACAATCGTCTTGAGCCGGAAAAGCAGAGGAATACCCTTTGAAAGACGCTTCCCGTAGGTCGAAATACCCTGCAATGTAAGCATTTCGCCGTATCGACCCGCTTCCCGCTGCCTCGTATGCTCGCGTCAGCACGCTGAAGGAGCATCTCCCGAACAATCGGCTTGTCTTTCCTAGAAGAGAAAGCGAGGTCAGAAGATCATGCCCCTGATACAGATATTGCTCGTTCTGATCGTGGTCGGGGTCCTGCTTTGGCTCGTCAACAGCTTCATTCCGATGCAGTCGACGATCAAGTCCATCCTGAACGCGGTCGTGGTGATCGTCGTGGTGCTCTGGCTACTGAATATTTTCGGACTATTCCATTCGCTCAATCACATTCGCATCGGAACGTAAGTGAAACACGACGACCGAATCGGGATGCCTCCTTTCGACACGTGGATTTTCGCGTCGGCATGCAGTATCTTGGAATGTCACGCAGGTCTCGATGGAGGCACTGTCTCGATGGCTGATGAAAAACAGCAGGGCGCCGAAACCGTGCGCATGGTGAAGTGCGCGAAGCTCGGGAAGGAACTGCCCGGGCTCGATCGTCCGCCATGGAAGGGCGAAATCGGCAAGCGCATCTACGAAAGTATCTCGAAGGAAGCCTGGGGAATGTGGGTGAACCACTCGAAGATGCTGCTCAACGAGTATCGGCTCAATCCGCTCGATCCCAATTCGCAGAAGATCATGGAACAGCAGATGGAAACTTTCTTTTTCGGCGATGGCGCGAAGCTGCCCGAAGGGTACGTCGCGCCGAAACATTAGCGCAAATCAGCCTCGCATTTCGTGCTCCGGCGGGAGCATCCATGATGCTCTCGTCGGGGAATTAAACCACCACAGGAGAGCCAAGAAAAGCCAGTTTTGGCGCGCTTCGGCGCCCCTACCGCATTCCTGGCGCGGCCTCCAGCTATTTACCCGGTCGGGTGTTCTGGAGGGAGTACGCGCCGAACGTCGACAGCGCCAAAAACGGAGACCCGCCGCTCGCCGGGTGCGTTAAGATGTGGTGTTGGATTAAAGGAGAAGCTGCACTCGTATGACGGCTGCCTCGAAAAACTCTTTCTCGACTCGCGCGACGCTCCGCGTGGGCAAGGATTCGCTTGAGATTTACCGGCTGGAATCGCTCGCGTCATCGAAAGTTGGCGACGTGGCGCGGCTGCCCTTTTCGCTGAAGGTGCTGCTCGAAAATTTGCTGCGGCACGAAGACGGCCGCTTCGTCGACGCGGACGACATTCGCGCGCTGGCGGCTTGGGATCCAGCGGACAAATCGGGCGCGCTGGAAAAGGAAATTTCGTTCATGCCGGCGCGCGTGCTACTGCAGGACTTTACGGGCGTTCCCGCCGTGGTCGACCTCGCCGCGATGCGCGATGCGATGCGCCATCTGGGCGGCGATCCGAAGAAAATCAATCCGTTGCTTCCGGCGGAGCTGGTGATCGACCATTCCGTGCAGGTCGATAAATTCGGCTCAGCCGGTTCTTTTGCGTTCAACGCCGAACTCGAAATGCAGCGCAATATCGAGCGCTACGCTTTTCTGCGCTGGGGACAGAAGAGCCTTCGCAATTTCCGCGTCGTCCCGCCGGACACGGGCATTTGCCATCAGGTGAACCTCGAATATCTGGCGCGCGTGGTCTTCAGCGCGGAGCAGGACGGCAAGCGCTTCGCGTTCCCCGATTCGTTGGTGGGCACCGATTCGCACACGACGATGGTCAACGGGCTCGGCGTTTTCGGATGGGGCGTGGGCGGAATCGAAGCGGAGGCCGCCATGCTCGGCCAGCCGCTCTCGATGCTGATTCCGGCGGTCGTCGGATTCAAGCTGCACGGACGATTGCCCGAAGGCACGACGGCGACCGATCTTGTCCTCACCGTGACGCAGATGCTGCGGAAGAAGGGCGTGGTCGGCAAGTTCGTCGAGTTTTACGGCACCGGGCTTTCGAGCCTCACGCTGCCCGATCGCGCGACGATCGCGAATATGGCGCCCGAATACGGCGCGACGATGGGCTTTTTCCCGGTCGATTCGGAGACGCTCGCCTATCTGCGCTTCACCAGCCGCCACGAAGATCAGGTGGGGCTGGTTGAGGCCTACACGAAGGAACAGGGCCTCTTCCGGACCGATGCGACCGCCGACCCGATTTTCTCCGACACGCTCGAACTCGATCTCGCATCCGTCGTGCCGACCATGGCTGGGCCCAAGCGGCCGCAGGATAGCGTTCCGCTGACTCAGGCGAAATCGGCATTCGAGAAAACGCTCACCGAGCCGGCAAGGCATGCAAGCGTGCAAAACAACGGCGACAAATTCGAGCTGGCGGATGGCTCGGTAGTGATTGCGGCGATCACGAGCTGCACGAACACGTCGAATCCGTCGCTGATGCTGGGCGCCGGGCTGCTGGCGAAGAAGGCCGTCGAGCGCGGGCTCAGCGTGAAGCCGTGGGTGAAAACGAGTTTCGCGCCGGGATCGAAAGTCGTCACCGACTACATCGAGAAGGCGGGGCTGTGGCCGTTCTTGAACCAGCTGCGATTCAATCTGGTGGGCTACGGCTGCACCACGTGCATCGGCAACAGCGGGCCGCTCTCGGAATCGATCGGCAAGGCGATCAAGGAGAATAATCTCGTCGCCGTTTCGGTGCTAAGCGGCAATCGCAATTTCGAGGGGCGCATCAATCCGCTGTGCCGCGCGAATTATCTTGCTTCGCCGCCGCTGGTGGTGGCGTACGCGATTGCGGGACGGATGGATTTCGATATCGTCCACGAACCGATCGGCCAGGACAAATCCGGCAAGGCCGTCTACCTGCGCGATATCTGGCCTACGCCGCAGGAAGTGGAATCGGCGATGCGCAGCTCGGTGACGAGCGAAATGTTTCACAAGGAATATTCAGATGTTTTCACAGGCGACGAACAGTGGCGCGCGCTGCCGGTTCCCGAGGGCGATCTTTATGCGTGGGACGACAAATCGACCTACATCAAGAACCCGCCGTATTTCGAGAAGATGCCGGTGAAGCCGGGGTCGATCTCGGATCTGCGCGGCCTGCGCGCGCTGGCGGTGCTTGGCGACAGCATCACAACCGACCACATATCGCCCGCCGGCTCGATTCCGGCCGACAGCCCCGCGGGAAAATATCTGATGGCGCACGGCGTGCAGCCGAAAGACTTCAATTCGTATGGCGCGCGGCGCGGCAACCACGAAGTGATGATGCGCGGCACGTTCGCGAATATTCGTTTGCGCAATCAGCTGGCGCCAGGAACCGAGGGCGGCTGGACCGTCCATCAACCTGGCGACCAGCAGATGACGATTTACGACGCCGCGATGAAATATCGCGAGGAGGGCGTGCCGCTGCTGGTGATCGCGGGCAAGGAATACGGGTCGGGGTCGTCGCGCGACTGGGCGGCGAAGGGAACCATTCTTCTTGGCGTGCGCGTCGTGCTGGCCGAAAGTTTCGAGCGCATCCATCGCAGCAATCTTGTCGGAATGGGCGTGCTGCCGCTCGAATTTCTTCCCGGCGAAAACGCGAAGTCGCTCGGCCTTACCGGCCTCGAGATCTTCGATTTCGAAGCCTTGGCCCAGAATTTCGAGCCGCGGAAGAAAATCCAGATTCGCGCCCGCGACACGGCTGGCAAAGCGAAGGATTTTACCGCGCTCGTGCGCGTGGACACGCCTTTCGAGGCCGCCTATTACCAGCATGGCGGCATTCTTCACTACGTCCTCCGGCAGATGCTGTAGCGGCCGTGGCGATCTGACGCTCGACATCGAGTAGCGCAAAACCGGCGGGCGTCGTATCTTCGAAGCCGATGCCCTTTGCTGCGATTCTGCCGCCAATCCCGTCCGGCACTGAGCTGACTGCGCTGCTCGTGGTCGTGTGCTTTTCGGCCGGGCTCAACGTTTACGCGACGGTGGCGATGCTGGGGTTGCTCGGCCACGCGCACGTTCTCGCGCTGCCGCCTGCGCTGAGCCTGGTCGACAACTGGTACGTCATTGCGATCTGCGCTGTTCTGTTTGTGGTCGAATTTGTTGGCGACAAAATTCCGATCTTCGATCTTTTCTGGAACGCGATGCACACTTTCGTGCGCGTGCCGGTGGCGGGGCTGCTGACCTATGGCGCGACCGCGCAATTGCCCGAATGGGAGCGGCTCGTCGCGACACTCTTAGGCTCGCTGATCGCGCTTGCCGCGCACAGCGGGAAAACCGCCGCGCGGGCGGCGGTCGCACATTCGCCCGAGCCTTTTTCCAATATTGCGCTGAGTCTGAGCGAAGATGCGCTGGTGGTGTTCCTGATGTGGTTTGCGACGCGTCACACGTATGTAGCGGCGGGAATCGCAGTGGCGGGGCTCGTCGTAATCGCGATTGCGATTCACGCCGTGGTACGTGCGATGTGGAATCTTTTCGGCGACGCGGGAGGAGCGCTCACGAAAGTCTAGCCCGTTTGCAAAGCCTGTGCCGGAGACGCCGGCGAGCACACGCTGCCGGTGAGGCTGGGCTGCGGCCCGCGCTTCGGCGACATTCTTTATGTCGGACCTCGAAGGTCCGACCCCCTGAGAACCGAAGATGTTGCCGAACTCACGGCACGGAGCCAATTGAGAGGTTTAGCAAAAGGCGCGTAGCAAGCAGCGCCCTTACGGCCGACAGGGAGGTATGGCCTCGCTGCTAATTTTTCTTCTTGCCGAAGAGGCCGCCGAGAGCGCCCTTTGCCGCGCTCGTAGCGCCGCCGGCTGCGCCGGTTGCGTTTCCGCCGAGGCCCTTCGCCATGTTGCCGGCCATGCCCTTCACATCAGGAAGGAATATGGGATTCGATGTCGTGCCGGTGATCGTAAACGGAATGCCCGAAGAGTTCTTGTTGCTGCTGAACGACGTGAGCGCAGAAGTGACCGTGCCCATTCCTCCCGCGAGTTTCGCGGACATCTTGCAATCGAGCTTGCCGCTCGCGCTGACGTTTGCGGTGCCGCTCACCGTTCCAATCGACGGAACGACCACAATCAGATTATTGGCTTGCGTTCCGCTGGGATCGACGTGCACGTCGGCGCTCAGCTTTTGAATTTCTGTGTCGGAGCCGCCGCCTCCGCTGCCAAGCCCGGGAAACGACGAAAGCGCGCCGAGTTTCGATTTCAAGTTGTAGCCCGCGAGCTTGCCGTTCGACAAATCGACCGGACCCGCGATCACGAGTTTGTCCACCGGGCCGGTAATGGTGAGATTGAGATTCAGGCTCCCGCTCGTGAGCGCCGCACCTGAAGGCAGCGTCACTCCGACGGCCGGCAGGATACCTTCGAGATCGGCGACGGGCATGCCGCTTCCGTTAAGCTTCATATCGAGCTTGGCGGCCGTTCCGGCGGTGTCGTAGCCCCCGCTTAGGTGCGCGAGCGCGCTGCCGATGTGGACGTCGCCCGTCTTGAGCACGCCGGTCTGTTTCGCCAGGTCGTACGCGGTATCGTAATCGACGTTGACCGGCACCTTTGAAGGCGAGCCGCCCGCCACGGCCTTGATTTTGTCGGCCTTCACAGTGCCCTTCGAGGTCATCTGCCGGCCATCCGAAGAGAGATCGCCCGTGAAATCGATCAGCCCAGCGAGGCCGGACGATGCATCGACGAATCCGGTCGAGGCGAGGTCGAGATGCTCGACGTTAACCGTCGCATTGAGCGGCGTGAGAGATGCATCCGTCGCGTTGATGGGGCCCGCCTTGCCATCGACCTTGATCGAGCCGTCTCCCGGCGTCTTCGCCGAAAACTTGAAGGGAAATTGTGACGTGTACGAAAGGTCCGAAGCCTCCAGATTCACATCCTGATAGGTTTGCGTCTTTCCGCCGGCGCCGACCGTACCGACCACCATCGTGCCGTCGGTGAGCTTCAACTCCTCGACCGAGAAGGCGGCCGCTGCCGAAGAGTTTGGCGCGCTCGTCTTCGTCTGCGATCCACCGGCGCCGAGGCTCGAGAAGTTCCATTTGCCCGAAGGCGAATGCAAGATCGAGACCTGCGGCTGGGTGATCGTGAACGAGCTCACCTCGAGCTTCCCCGAGAAGACCAACGGCAGGAGCGCGACGCCGGCCCTCAGCTCCTTGGCTTGCAGAAAGGGCGAGTGGCTGAACGTGGGATCGTCCGCGATCACCACGTTGTCCACGTCGACGCTACCTGAAATGATTGAGAGCCCGATGTTCCCGATCTCGACCTTTCGACCGAGCGCGTCCGAAAGTTTGGACTCGAGCGTAGGCTTGAACCGGTTCACGTTGATTACAAAGGGCAACATGATGACGATCAGGAGCAACACCACAATCACGATCCCGAGGATGATGAGGGGCTTCTTCATGGCGAACCTCCGGCGGAGACCTCAGCGGGACGTAGGACGTCCCAGGGAGCCATATCATACTCTTGCGGCCGTGTTGAGGACGCAAGAAATTCTGCGTCGACGCAAGGAGTTCTGCATCGAAGTGGGTGAGGTCTGAGTGCGAGGGTTATGGATAGGCTCAGGGTGCCATACGGTGTTTATGGGCGGGCTTCTGAGGTCAATCGCTGATTGCCTCGCGCGGCGCCCCGGTCCATGGTATGCGATCACGCTTGACCAACACCTTCAGGAGGCCGACATGAGAGAAACATGGCAGATCATGGTTGCCTCTTCCGATTTGGATAACCGCCGGAGCCTCGTGTCGATCCTCGACCGGCAGGGGTTCGGGGCCTTCTGTGCGTCTAACGTGAGGCAATGCCGCGAGATACTCGACAGCCAAAACGTCGGGCTGGTTTTCTGCGACCGCTCCTTTGCCGATGGCGATTACCGCGATGTGCTTAGTGCTGCCACCGGCAGAAGACCGGCCCGAAGGGCCCGGGTCGTGCTGCTGGCGGCTCGTGACGACCCCGAGCAATACAAAAACGCGAAGGATCAGGGGGTCTTCGAGGTGATCAGCCCGGCGTGCCGGCCGACCGACGTCGAATGGATGGTGATTCAGGCGAAACGCGACGAGCAGAAACGCGCCGGGTCTTTGCTGACCGCTGGGCCGGCCGGCGCGACCGGCGAGCGAAGCCACTCCGGCATGGCGTGAGCGAATATGCCTACTGCTCTCATCGGACTCTTCGACACGTACGGACAAGCCGAGGCGGCCGTGCGCGATCTGGAGCTCGTGGGGATTGTCGGCGAGGAAGTCGAGATGGTAAGCGATGTAGATCGCGACCTCAGGGCTGAAACTTTCGGGATGCAGCCTCACGAGAGCATTCGCGAACGGGTCCAGCGCGCGTTGCGCGCCCTACGCAGCGGCGGGCGAAGGGAAACTCACGACGGTGAGGTCCACGACGATACTGGCGAGATGCCGAACTATATCGGCGAGCAGGAGTTCTACGCGACGCACGTGAAGAAAGAGGGTGCGATCCTGGTGGTTCGGCCTCCGAGCCAAACACTGGCTGCCCGAGCCGAAGCGATCCTGAAGGACCACGGCTCGAAGACGCGCGACGGCAAGAACGGCGTGCTCACCGTCGACGAAGACGACCGGCCGCGGCAGCGCGGGGCCGGGAGTGCCGCTTAGGGCCGCTCCTGGGCGTTGCGTTCCGCGCAGCCCACGCACAAGCGAGCCCAGGGCAAGGCTTCCAGCCGCGCTTTGGGAATCGACATGTGGCAGACGTCGCACACGCCGTACCTTCCTGCCTTGATTCGCGCAAGCGCGGCTTCGACCTCATTAAGCGTGCGGCGTGCGCGGTCGAGCGCGGCTGCCGCCCAGTCCTTGGAATAGTTCTCGATTGCGACGTCTCCTTCATCGTCCGGCTCGTCCTGCGCGGCCACATCGCCGAGCAGGTCGGCGATCCGCGTGTCCAGCTCTCGCTTTCGGAGGAGAAGCGCTTTCTCGAACGTGTCGTAACTCCGGGCGGGCGGCATCTTGCTGATTTTGGCTGTGGCAGTACGGCTCATCTGTTGTGGCCCTCGAGCTTTCCGTCGAATTCGTCGCTCGTCGCGAATGCGACTTGACTTGAAGTCGGTTCGCTCTAGCTTGAACGGCTCTCGACTTCGGGCGGTGAGCATAATGCTTCAGCGGCGCGCTGCACATCCGGCCCCTCCTGTATAGATGGATGAAATTCGATGTAGCTTCGGCTTCAGGTCGTTCGGAAGCGCGGTTCTTTTGGCCCCGGGCGAGATCGCGTCGCGGGTCTGGGAACCCCGGGGCTGGAAGCCCCCGTTGCTCGGGCGCCTATTCGCGAGGCTAAAGCCTCACGCTCCCGCCGGGCGTGGCTCGTGGTTTGTCCCGCGCTATAATGGCTTATGAGAATTTTATTGTTCAGCGGCAAAGGCGGCGTGGGCAAGACGAGCCTGGCTGCCGCCACGGGCGTACGGCTCGCCGAACTCGGCCACCGGACGCTCGTGATGAGCATCGACCCGGCGCACAGTCTGGCGGATTCGTTTGACCTGGGCACGGACCTTTTCCATTCGCAGACTTCTGATCCATTTCCGATCAGTGACAAGCTTTCGATTTTCGAGCTGAATATCCAGAAAGAGATCAAGCGGCACTGGCAGGAGATCTCTTCCTACGTTACGTCGGTGCTGCGCACGACGGGGATCAGCGGCGTGGAGGCCGAGGAACTTGCGATCCTGCCGGGCATGGAAGAGCTGAGCGCGATGATGTACATCAACGAATACCGGCGCGAGCAGCGCTACGACGTGATCGTGCTGGACGCGGCGCCGACGGCCGAGTCCATGCGCTTCATCAGTATGCCGACGACACTCGACTGGTACATGAAGCACATTTTTCCCTTTCAGCGGAACCTGCTGAAGGCGGTACGACCGATCGCCAATCGCGTCGCGCCTTTCGAGCTGCCGACCGACAGCTACTTCGCCAACATTCGCAATCTATTCGAGAAGCTCGAGGGGGTGGACGACCTGATGGAAGATCCGTACACGACGAGCGTGCGGCTCGTGACGAACCCGGAAAAGATGGTGCTGCGAGAGACGCAGCGGGCGTTCGTCTATTTCTCGCTGCACGGGCTGACGGTGGATGCGGTGATCGTCAACCGGCTGCTGCCACGGGACGTGACGGATGCGTGGTTCGCCGAATGGCACACCTCGCAGGAGAAGGTGCTTGAAGAGATCGAGGAATATTTCGCGCCCGTCCCGGTGCGCCGCGTGCCTCTTTTCGCCCACGAGGTGATCGGAAAACTGCGGCTGCGGGAGCTGGCCGGCGTGCTGTATGATGAAGGCGAAGATCCCGCTGCGGTGACTCGAACGGAGAAGCCCTACACGTTTGGGAAATCGGACGGGATTTACGAGATTCGCCTGCTGCTGCCGTTTGCGATGAAGGGCGAAGTGGGATTATTCAAGAAGGGCGACGAACTCGTCGTCGAGATCGGCACGCTGCGGAGGCATATCGGGCTGCCGCGGTCGATGGCGACCCTGCTTCCGTCTCGAGCGAGGCTCGATAACCGGGTCCTCACCGTCGAGATGAAGGAGACGCAATGAGCACTGAACAAACCGCTTCAACTCCGAATTCGGCAAGTCAAAGCGCGGGGACCGAGCGTTGCGTTTGCCAGGAGGTGCTGGACCACGTGGCGAGAATGTTCGAGGTTTCGCCCGCCGTGAAGCAGCATCTGATGAACTCGCGCGTCGAATTCCTGAAGGCGATTCGCGCCGTGATCGATCAGCGGATCGAGCACCTTTCGGGGACGGGACAGCAGCACGGGTCGCGAATCGCGGTCGAGTAAGGCGAAGACCCACCCTCTGAAAGCGAGGGCACCCGGAAAGTCAAAGGCCGTCGGCGGCCGGAGCGTCGGCGAGATTTACACCCACTCCCCGGCGCGCATTACCGGTTCGGAATTTCCCGCCGTGCTGACGCCGTCCACATCGATGTGCTTCGATCCGATCATCCAATCGACGTGAATCAGGCTGCTGTTTGCACCCCGCGACGCCAGTTGCTGGGGCGTTTGGGTGTCGCCGTCTTTCAGGCACGTGCTGTAGGCCTGGCCGAGGGCGATGTGGCAGGCGGCGTTTTCGTCGAAGAGCGTGTTCATGAAGAGCAGGCCGCTTGAGGCGATCGGCGACGAGTGCGGCACGAGAGCTACTTCGCCGAGCTTGCGCGCGCCTTCGTCCGTCTCGATCATGCGCTGCAACACTTGATTGCCGCGCGCGGCGTGAGTCTCGACGATCTTCCCTCCCTCGAAACGCACCGAAATCTCTTCGATCATGGTGCCTTGATACGACAGCGGCTTGGTGCTGGCGACGCGTCCTTCGGTGCGATCTTTGTGCGGCGTGGTGAAAACCTCCTCGGTCGGCATGTTGGGAATGCAGTAGCGGCCGTTGCGCGCCGTGGTGCCGCCGCCGAGCCAGAGGTGGCCGTCGGAGAGGCCGACGCGGAGATCGGTGCCCGGCCCCAGGAAGTGTAGCGCCGCATAGCGCTTTTCATTCAGGCGGTCGGCGCGATGGTGCAAGTTCGCGTCATGCGCTTTCCACGCGGCGACCGGATCAGGCTCGTCGGCGCGCGACGCGGCGAAGATCGCCTGCCAGAGACGGGCGAGCGCTTCGTCCGGCGGCAGATCGGGGAAAACCGCAGCCGCCCACGCGGGGGTGGCGCAGGCGCAGATCGTCCAATTGATCTCGTGGCGCGCGATCAGCTCGAGCGCCGGGCGGTACGCTTTCGAGGTGGCGCGATTCACGCGGCTCACCTTTTCCGGATCCTCTTTCGAGAGCAACGAAGGATCGTTGCCGGCGATCGCGAGGCGCGCGGCGCCGCTGCGATATGCCGCCGCCATACCCTCGTAAAGCCAGGCGGGGGCGGCGTCGAAGCTGGCGTCCGAGCCGTAGCGGAAGCGGTAGAGTGCAGACTGCTCGTCGGCGAGCAGCGAGGTGACCACCGAGGCGCCCGCTTTGTAAGCGTACTGCGTGATCAGGCGGGCCAGCGGGACCGCGTCGAGCATGGCGGTCATCACCAGCCCCTGTCCGGGCGCGATTCCCAGCCCTACGCGAACGGCGACTTCGGCGAGGCGATCGAGAGTTTTTTCGAATTCAGGAGTCTGGATGAAGTTCCCTTTGGCAAAGGCGGTGGTCGAGGTCATGGGTTCATTATCACGCGAGGCGCAGCGTGTTGACAATGCGTGGAAGTTGGCTGGGATGCTAGGACTCGAACCTAGATACCGGGTTCCAGAGACCCGTGTCCTACCGATTGGACGACATCCCATCCTTTCGATCTCGCCTGCGCCGCCCGACTGCTCGGCTCAAGGCGTCCGGCTGAATCGCTTCCCCGCCGGCAAGAGGCAACAAAAAAGGCCGCAGGCGCGACCTCTCATTACTTTACTGAGGGAAGGTAGTTTCGTCAACGGCTGGGGACGATTACGGACGGCGCGTCGGGACGGGGGCGAGGCGCTTTTTGCGGACATAGAACTGCTGGTCGCGCCAGTGAATGCGCTGCGGGAAGAAACTGGCGAGCCAGACGACGAAGGCGAAGGCGTCGCGCAGCGGGAGCATCCACTGCTTGCGGCGGACGAGATCGTCGCGCATGCCGCGCGCGCCGACGCTCAGGGCGACGTCGACCCGCAGCAACGAGTATGCGGCCGTAAAGGCGAGGGCGCCCTGCCACGAATGGAGCAGGAATATGCCGACAAGCGCCCACACGAGCCCGTGCGTGAAAATCAGGCCGAGATGTCCCCATGGGCGCGAATAGCGAATCGCGAGATTCCAGCGAAGCTGATGGCGGAAGGCTTCGCCGAGCGTCTGCTGCGGATAATCGATGGCTACCGGAAACGGGCTTAATTCCACGCGATAGCCGTGCGCGGCGATGCGATTGCCCAGCTCGTAGTCGTCACAGAGGTAATCGGCGAGCGCATCGAAGCCGCCGATTTCGGCGAGACGCTGCTTGGTGGTCGCCATCACGGCGCCGAGCATGAAGTCGACGCCGCGCCCGCCGCTTCCCAGCCATGCGACGAGGACGCCCGGTGCGAAATCGGCGCCATTGCCGAGCGCCTCGAGATCGGCCGGGAACGAGCCGTCGGTGATGCCGCGGTAGAGGCACGTGACGCCGCCGACTTTCGGATCGCGAAACGGCGCGACGACCGCGCGCAGGAATCCCGGATCGACGCGGACATCGCTATCGGTGACGAATAGGATATCGTGCCGCGCCTCGCGGGCCATGCGGGCGAGCTTGTTGACCTTGTCGCTGACGCCGACCGGCTCCGAGCCGATCAGGAGCCGAATCGCGCGCTCGGGAAAATCGCGCGCCAGCTTTTGGATCACCGGAATCGCGGGCTCGGATTCGTCGGTGACGCAGAAGAGAATTTCGTAGTCGGGGTAATCCTGGCGGCAGAAGCTCGCGTAGTTTTCGTAAGTTTCGCGGTCGAGGCCGCGGATCGGCTTGAGGACGCTGATCGGCGGCGTGAAATCGGAGGGCGTTTCTCTAGAATACCGGGGCTCTTGAGGCTTGGCGCGAAAGAATTTTCCGGCTGCGACGATCGCAACGGCGTAGTAGAAAAAAGGCGCGGCCGCCAGCACCAGGAGCGCGTCGCGAAGCGCCATCCAGCCGGTCATTTACGATTCCTGCTCCGCTGGAAGTTTCTCATAAATATTCGAGGCGGAAGCGAAAGTTCCTTCGAGGCTAGAGAATCCGCATGGCAGGTGCCTGCTAGCCCTTGCCGAGGAAGACTAGCACCACGCCGATACAGACTAGGAGGACGCCGAACCAGCGCTGCGGCGTGACGCGCTCGCCGAGAAAAAATCGTCCGCCCAGCGCGCCGGCCGCATAGCTCAGCGCGGTCGACGGGAACACGAAGCTGACCTTCGCGAGCGACAGCATGCCGAGCAGCGCGAAAAACGCGACCGCCATCAGCGTGATTCCCATCCACATCCGGGGCAGCGCAAGGGCGCGCCCCACGACACGAGCGATTGCGGGCGGGCGAAAATCCGTCACTTCGCCGATCGACTTCATCGCGCGCGAGACGCACAGCTCGCCGCCCGTCCCGACAAAAACGATCAGAATGTAGAGAATCGCCTGGGTCACCACGAGTGGTGCTCCGGTGTCTGCGGATGCGTGTGGCCCACGACGAACACTCCGGTGCAGATCACGGCAACCCCGAGCCAGCGCAGCGGCGAAATCGTCTCGCGCAAGACGAAGTGCGCGAGCAGCGCGATCAGCACGTAGGACGCGGACGACGCGGGCTGCACGTAGCTATAGTCCGCCCAGGAAAGCACCACCAGATAGGCGATGAAAAACGCGATGAGCAGTCCGATGCCGACCCAGACAGTGCCCGTGGTGAACGCGCGGAAGAAAAAATGGAAAAGATCGCCGGGCGCCCAGCTGTTCATCCCGCCGACCTTCTTCATCCCCTTGCCAAGGAAGGTGTCGCCGAGAGGGGCGACCGAAATCATGATGAGGATGAGGACGACTGTCTTGAAGTGCAGGCCCTGCGAATCCGTCATGCCTCTTGCGACTCGCCTGTGACTCCCACGGCGGGCGGCGGATTCATCGGCGGCACGGCAACGAGCGATTTCTTTTCGACGCCCTTGCGCGTGCGCGCCACCTTCACGCGGTCCGCGCGGAGCTTCAGGAAGTCCACCGCCTCATGGTAGAGGCGTTTGCGCTCGTGCGAATCCCACAGTGCGTCGCGGACGATGCGCCATGCGACTCGCGGGCGGAAATAATAGCTGTCGTAGAAGCGGTTCACGGCTTCGACCATGTATTCGCGAGAGAGCCCCGGATATTCTAAGTGTGGGAGCTGGTGGCCACCGTCGTCAGTGATCGCTTCGCCGGCGAGGAAGCCTTCGCGAGCGCCTCTGTCGTAGAGTTCGGTGCCGGGATAGGCGTGGGCCATCGACACCTGGATCGTTTCGCAGTCGAGGTCCTTGGCGAAGTCGATCGTCTTTTCGATCGTGTCTTTCGTCTCGCCCGGAAGTCCGATGATGAAGTCGCCGTGGACGTGGATGCCGACCTTCTTGCAATTCTTCACGAAGTTGCGGCCCATCTCGAGCGTCTGGCCCTTCTTGATGTTCTTGAGGATCTGCTCGTCGCCTGATTCGAAGCCCACAATCAGGAGGCGGCAGCCCGCGTCGGCCATGGCCTTGAGCGTTTCGTAGTCGCCGTGGACGCGCGCCGTGCAGGACCACTGGAAGCCGACCGGCTTGAATTCCTTGCAGAGAGCGACGACGCGGTCTTTGCGGATGTTGAAGGTATCGTCGTCGAAGAAGAACTCCTTGGCCTGCGGGAACATCTTGTGCGCCTGCTTGAATTCGCGCGCTACGTTTTCAACGGACCGCTGGCGCCACTGGTGGCCCGAGAGCGTCTGCGGCCACAGGCAAAACGTACACAGAGCCGGGCATCCCCGCGTCGTGTAGAAGGAAACGAACGGGTGCAACAGGAACGGCACGTTGTAATTCTCGATCCTGAGATTCTTTTCATAGACTTCGGTGGCGAACGGCAGCGCGTCGAGCTCTTCGGTTTGCATCAGCGGCCGCGACGGATTGTGAACCACCTTGCCGTCTTTCACGTAACTCGCATTCGCGATTTCGGAAACGGGCATGCCCTTCGCGTACTCCACGACGGCATGATCGAATTCTCCGCGCACGACGAAATCGAGGTCGGAGCTCGCCAGCAGGCTTTCCGCAGGCTTGATCTGCACGTGCGGGCCGACGAACGCGATCTTCAGGTCGGGCTTGGCTTCCTTCATCGCGCGGGCAATGCGCAGGTCGGCGAGGAAGCCAACCGTAGACGTGAAAAGGACGACGAACTCGTAGTCCTGGGCCGTGCGAATTACTTCGGCGGGTGTGATGTGGTGCGGCGGGCCGTCCAGCAGGCGGCTGCCCGGCAGCATGCCTGCGGCGTAGGCGAGCCAAACCGGATACCAGTACGACTCAATCTCGCGCGTGGCGGGCCAGCGGGACCCTGCTCCTCCGTCAAACTTCTCGAAGCTTGGCGGGTTCAACAACAGCGTTTTCATCACTGACGGCATCAATCCCCCTCAGAATTCATAGACGGGTGCACACGCAGCAAACTCCATTCTACTGCATTCTTCGGTTCATCCAAAGCCAACCTTTTTCGATGCATCTCATTGAAAAACCTTGGCTAACTGGCCCGTGGCCTCGAGCAGGTTGAGTTGGCCCTGCTGGCGGGCGAAATCCGCGTCGAGAAAGGCCAGCCACTTGTCGCTTTCATCCAGGCGCGCCTGCTCGATTTGCTGGAGCGTCGCGTTGCCCTGGTCGAATTTGGCCTGCACCTGCTGCAAGGTTTCCTGCGCGAGTTGCAGATCGAGGCGAGCCACTTCGCGGCCGGCATCGAGTTCGCGCACGCCGCGCGCTTTCTCCTGCACGTCGAGGCGGACCTGCTGGCGTTTGTTGCCGAGCTGCAATTCGGCTTCGTCCAACTGGCTCTTCGCGAGGGCGACATTTGCGGACGTCTTCGCGGCAAAAAGCGGAATCGTAATCTGCACGCCCACGTTGACGTTGTTGCGCTCGAAGTGATTGTAAAACTCGTTGTAATTGTTGAACTTGCTCAGGACGCTGTACTGCCCGACGATGTCGATTGACGGAAAATAGCCGAGATGTGCGCCCCGCAGGATATGCTGGCGCGCTTCGCGCTCATTTTCTGCCTCGGCCACGCTCTGATCGCTCCGTAATGCAAGGTCTTCCATGTCGGATTCCGGCTGATCGGTTGCGAAGGACGGCTCTTGCTGCTCGGCCTGAATCGACTGGCTTTCGGGAATTCCGGTGAGATCGCGAAGCTCGTCCTCGAGCGTCTGTTCGCGGTCTTCGAGCTTTATCGTCTGCTCGTTTATGCGCGCCAGGGTCAACTGGCTGCGCGTGAGTTCGATAGGCAGCTCCTGATTCGCCGCCACGCGCTCGCGAAGGGCCGCGAGAATTTTCTCCGCGCTGGCCCCCTCGGTGCGCATCAGGTCGAGCGAATGCTGCACTTTCGCCAGTTCAAGATATTCCGTCGCCGTGCGGACGATCACGTCGTCGCGCACGTGCTCCATTTCGAGTTTCTGGTTTTTCGCGCGGTCCTCGGCCGCTTTCTGCTGCCCTTTGAGCAACGGATCAAAAACGGTCTGCTGATAATCCAGCTGAAAAACGGAAGGCGCACCGCCGCCCGGCAGCGACGGGAAGCCGTGCGTGTATGCCAGGCCTGCCCCGGTGTAAAGATTCGGGCGGAAAGACGCGCGGTCCACACCGGCTTCGTTGGCCGCCACGTTGTACTGGACGCGAGCGAGCTTCAGGTCGCTGCTGTTCTCTAAAGCCAGCGTGATCGCCTGATGCATCGTGAGCGGCTGCGCGTCCTGCGCGCGCGCAGGCGCAACAGAACAGATCGCTGCAACCGCGGCTGCCATCGCGAACCTACTTGCCTTCACGTTCACCTTCCCCGGCGCCCTCCTGGCGGCTATTCATAGTGAAGCGATCTCGCCGGCTCGAGTCCCGCCGCCCGGTTCGCCGGCAGATAACCGAACAGCAAGCCCGTGGAGCAGGATACGACGAATGCCAGCGCCACGGAGACCCACGACACCTGAACGCTAACATCGCTCGCGTCCGGAACGAAACGGAGCAGAAAATTGAGCAGCGCCGGAATCGAGATAGCGATCAGGATCCCGGCCAGCGCGCCCATGCCGCTGATCACCACCGCCTCCATCAGAAATTGGTAACGGATCGCGTCGCGCGTCGCGCCGATGGCTTTGCGAATGCCGATTTCGCGCGTGCGTTCGGTGACCGTGACCAGCATGATGTTCATGATGCCGATACCGCTGATGGCCAGCGCGATCAGCGCCACGAGCACGAGCACAACCGTAAGGCCCCACGCCACGTTGCGCGCCGTCTCCAGAATCCCGCTCAGATTGTCCACTCGATAGTGCGCGCCGGGCCGGTGGCGGCTCTCGAGGATCTCGCCCACCTCGCGAGTCACCTCGGGGACATCCTCGGGACTATCCGCCCGGGCGTAGAGCGTCCGGAAATAATCGCTTCCCGTGTAGGACTGGATGAGCGAAAACGGAATCAGCACGGATTCGCTCGTGAGTTCGGATTCGCCGAGCGTCGCCACCCGCTCCCGGAACGCGCCGATCACCGTGAAATGAAGCTCGCCGACCTGGATGTCGCGGCCCACTGGATTCCCGATGGGCGCTATGCGTTGCGCGAGAGCTTCGGTCAACAAACAAACTTTGCTTGCCGACGCCAGATCGTCCTGATCGAAATATCGCCCGCGAAGGACTTCCAGGTTGCGAATCTGCTGGAAACCGTCCGTGACGCCCACGAGGTTGACCATGCGATCGTGTCCGCCGACGTCCATCGTCATCGACAGCCAATTCGATCCGGCTGTTTCGGTGACGAGACCGGGAAGGCCCCGCTGCACGGCTGCGCGGTCGGCCGGGGTAATGCGATCCGCGAAGACCGTCTGCCCCTCCTCGCCCGATCCCACCAAGTGTGCATACACCAGATTCGCGCCCACGCCTTCGATCTGCGCCAGGATGTAACGCTGTCCTGTAAGCGCGATGGTCACCACGAGGACGATCGAGGCGGTCCCGATCACCACGCCTAGCATCGTCAGCGCGGAGCGCATCTTGTTCGCGCGCAACGCCTGCATGGCGAGCTGAAAAATCTCGCCCCACAAAGCCGTCGTGTTCCTCGCGCTTGCCATGGAGAGACTTCGTTTCGATGCTCTGCCGCAGCAGGAAGAGCCAGAATGTATCGAGGCGCCTTACTGCAGGCTCTTGCCCAGCTTGTCGAGCCGTGTGCGCGCTTCCTTCTTCCCCGGATCCAATTGCAAGGCGGCGCGATACTGCTCCGCCGCATCGGTCGTTTTCCCCTGCAGCTCGTAGAGCCTGCCCAGCCAGACTCGCGCCGACGCGTGTTCTGGCCAATCGCTGCGGTCCGGCGTGGTCGCGAGATACGATTTCAGGTCCTGCTCGGCATCCGGCAGATTCCGGTTAGCGAGCACTCCTTCAACACCGCGATAGAAACCAATCCGCGGGTCGCTCGGGTTCACCGCCGCTGCCCCTTGAATCGCGATTTCAACGTCGACCGGGCGGTCCTGCGCGACGTAAAAATCCGCGACCTCGAAATACGGCTCCAGTTTCTTGGGCTTGGCCGCCAGCACCTGCTTGTACTCGCTTTCGGCCTGATCGTCGTTCTTCAGAGCCTTTTGCAGATACAGCGCGCGCGCCAAATGACCCGCCACGGGATCGATCGCCGCAATCGCGTTCACCTGTTCGAGCGCTTCGTCCTTGCTGCCGCCGACGATCCAGGGCGCATCGAGGCAAAACTCCTCGAGGTCGCGCCGCGCCTGGATGTTGGATCCATTCAGACTGACGGCCGTCTCGAATTCCTTCTTCACTCTTCTTGCGAACGAAAAGCTCCGATCTTTGTCGGCCTTTCCGCCATCCGCCTCCCCGAGCCATTGGTGATAGACCGAATTCTTGGAATCGATTGCGACGGCTTTCTCGAGGTTGGCGATGGAGTTGTCATAGTCGTGCAGCTCGTAATAGCTCCGGCCCAGCCAGTAATAGACCTCAGCGTCCGGCGGAGTCTGCGACGCCGCCGGCTCGAGCGTGGAAATCGCTCCCGAGTAGTTCCCTGCGTCAAACTGCTGCTGCGCCTGGGAGATCGTCGCGGAAACGTCCGCCGGCGCCCCCTCGGCTCGCGGCGCCGCGCACCACGATGCCGCCACGCACGCGCTCAGAATCACCGCCACCAGCCAACGCCGTCGTATTCTCACTCAGCCTCCGTCGGGCGAATCTCCATCCCGGTGCGCAGCCGCCGGTCTCGCGGGAGAGCCACGCGATCGCCACTCGTCAAACCCGCCAGCACCTCATAGTTCGATGCGTTGGCAATTCCTACCGTGATGTCTCGCCGCTGAACCGTGTTGCCTTCCACTACAAAAACGTAGTGCCGCCCGCCATCCTCGCCGACCGCTTCCCGCGGCACTACCACGACTCCGCGGCGCTCTTTCACGAGAATCCGCACCTCGACGTTGACGTTGGGCAGCAGCTCGAGCTTCTCATTGTCGATCGAGCAGAGCACTTCACCCACGCTGCGCATTCCTCGCGAAACGACTTCCTTCGGCATCTCTTCCGTGCGCCCGGTCCACGTCTGCCCGGGCTTCGCGTCCCACGTGATTTCGACGTCCTGATCCGGCTCGAGTCCGCCGAGATCAGGCTCGTCGACAAACGCCCGCACACGCACGTGGCGTAAATCGGCCATCTCCGCCAGCGTTTCGCCGATGTTCACGTAGTCGCCCGTCTTTACCGGCAGCGAGTACAGCGTCCCATCGAGCGGCGCGATGACGGTCGCCGACCGCACCTTTTCTTCCAGCGCCCGCACCTGATCCTGCGCCTGGCTGACCCGCAGGCTCGCGCTTTCGACGATCGAGGCCGATCGTTGCGATAAATCCTGCTTCTTCGCTTCGAGCGCGTGCAAGTTGGCGCGCGCCTTGGCGAGGTTCGTCTGCACTTGTGCGAGATCGTCGCGCGTCGCCACTTGCTTTGCGACGAGATCCTCGAGCGCCTTCTCGTTGCGTTCGAGGTTCGCTACCTGCACATGCGCCGCTGCGAGATCGCCTTTCCGCTGCGCCACCTGCTCCGGGGGACCTC
This sequence comes from uncultured Acidobacteriota bacterium, assembly GCA_963836125.1. Lineage (GTDB taxonomy): Bacteria > Acidobacteriota > Terriglobia > Acidiferrales > UBA7541 > Palsa-295. The sequence goes on along the minus strand of CAWIIK010000007.1, from coordinate 38,330 downwards.
CGGCGCGGGCGTTTTGCAGATCGTTCTGCGCGGCCAGCAAATCGGCCCGGGCCTGGGCCAGTTGCGCGCGAACGTCCGCGGCATCGAGCGTCAGGATCACCTCGCCGCGGCGCACCGCCTGCCCTTCGGTCGCCTTCACCTTGGCCACGAACGTCGGAAACTCGGCGCGCGCCACGAACGGCGAAATCGGCTCGACCATGCCGTTGCTCGTGATGCTCGCGTTCAAGTCCGCGCGCATCACTTCCACTACGGGCACGGCGGGCGGCCTTTTGCGCAGCGCCAGGTAGCCGATCAGCACCACGGCCAGGCCGGCGACGACGAGAATTGCCCTTTTTCGGTTGTTCTTTTCCGCCATAATGCCGCGCTTCAGCGCGGCCTACCCCGAAATAAGAAAAATTGTAACAGACCGTTTCCGGGCTTCCTATGCAAACCGATTGGCCGATTCCATGAACCGCATATGTCTCGATGCTACACTCGATAGACAAGATGCCAGTTGTCTTCGTCATCGCCCGCGACTGGAACCTCCGGGTCGGCGTTCGCGCCGAGCTTCGCGAACGCGGCATCGAAGCGCTCGGCATGGATGCCCCCGTTGACGCTGGCCGCGCCCTCGCGAGCGGCCAATTGCCCGCGGTCGTCGTGCTCGAAGCCGTTCCGGAGCTGACTGCCGATCTCGGCGTCCAAAAGCTCGTCGAGAACGTGCCCACGATCCTGATCGCCTCGCGCACCGAAGTCGTTCCGCTGCCCCCGGTAGACTCCGTTATTTATCGCCCGGTGCGCGTCGGCGAGATCGTCGCCCGCGTGCATGAAATCATCGCCCGCGGCCATGCCGCCTAGCCCCGCAGCACGACAGCGCTACAAATGTTAGAATCGTTGCGTTCATGGCCCCGGACACGCCGATCTACGTTCGCGATCTCTCGAAACATTTTCGCAGCTTCCAACGCCGCGAAGGGCTCCTGGGCTCGATCCAGAATCTTTTCTTCCGGGATTACCGCACCGTCGCGGCCGTGGATCGCGTGAGTTTTTCGATCGAACGCGGAGAAATGGTCGGTTACATCGGGCCGAACGGCGCGGGCAAATCCACGAGCATCAAGATGCTGACCGGCATTCTCGTCCCCACAAGCGGCGAGATTCGCGTGAACGGCTTTGTTCCTTTTCGCCAGCGCGCGCAATACGTGAAAACGATCGGTGCCGTCTTCGGGCAGCGCACGCAGCTCTGGTGGGACATTGCCGTCGTGGAATCGTTCAAGTTGCTGCGCCGCATCTACGACGTGCCACAGCGCGATTTCGACGCTCGCATGGAGCACTTCAACGCGATCCTCGGCATTCGCGATTACCTGCACACGCCCGTACGCAAACTTTCACTCGGCGAACGCATGCGCTGCGATTTGGCCGCGGCGCTGCTGCACAATCCGCCGCTGCTTTTCCTCGACGAGCCGACGATCGGCCTCGACGTGGTCGCCAAGGACCACATTCGCCAGTTCCTCCGCTCGATCAATCGTGAATTCCGCACCACCGTGCTGCTGACCACGCACGATCTCGACGATATCGAGGAGCTGTGCCGCCGCATCATGATCATCGACCACGGCCGCGTCCTCTACGATGGACCCCTCGAGGACCTCAAGCAGCGGCTCCTCCGCACTAAGCAGATCAAATTCGCGCTCAAGGATCGCGCCCAGGTCGCGCGAGTTGCCGCTTGCTGCCGCGAAGGGCTCGAGCTCGAACAAGTCGACGAGCTTACTTATCGCATCCGGTTCGATCGTGGGAGGGTAGGCACAGCCGATCTCATTCGCCGGATTCTCGATACCGTCGAAGTCCGCGATCTGCTGATCGAAGACGAGCCCATCGAGGAAATCGTGAAGCGTATCTACGCCGGCGAAGCCTCGCTCGAAGTGAGTGTCTGACGGTGATCCGCCGGCCATGACCGCACTGCTCGAATTGCTCGCGCCGTATGCCGAATTCATGCGCGTCGGTTTCGTCAATATCCTCGCGTTCCGCCTGCGCTATTTCACCGGCATCCTAACGTATTCGCTCAACGTCACGATCTACTATTTCATCTGGAGCGCCGTCTACCATCCGGGGCAGTCGATCGCCGGTTACAACATGGCGCAGATGCTCACCTACGTCAGCGTCGGCTGGATCATCCGCTCGTTCTACACCAACACGATCGACCAGGAGATGGCGTACGAGGTGATCGACGGGCGGATCGCCATGGACCTCATCAAGCCTGTCTCGATCCAGTGGATGTGGATTTCGCGCTCGATGGGAGAATCGGCGTTTCGGCTAATTCTGCTTACGCTGCCGACTGCGCTCGTCGTCTCCTTTATTTTCCCCATGCAAGGACCGGCCTCGCGCGGGCACTTCTACATTTTTCTCGCGTCAGTGCTCGGAAGCTTTTTCTTGATGGGCGCGATCGGTTTCCTGATCGGGACGTGCGCGATTCCGCTGAAGTCGATTCTCGCGCTGGTGCGCGCCAAGCAGTGGCTGATCGAACTGCTTTCAGGCCTTCTGCTGCCGATGTCGTTTTTTCCAGACAGCATTCGCAAAGTGATGGCGTGGCTCCCGTTCGAGCACATCGCCTACACGCCGCTGCAAATTTATCTCGGCCACCTGGACCATTCGCAGGCGCTGCAGGCGCTGGGAATCCAGTGGCTCTGGGTGATCGCGCTGCTCTTTTTCGCGCACCTGTGGTGGAAACGGTGTCTCGGCTCGATGACGATTCACGGGGGATGATCTGACGCTCGCCGGCGCCAACCAAACCGACATCCCGCGTCCGGTCACGCTTGCGCGCAACACGGCGCGTTACGTCGGCCTCCTCTTCGACTACTTCACGCAATATGCGAAGGTGCAGCTCGGCTATCGCGGCGACTTCATTGTCAGCCTGGTTACCAGCTTCGCTGCTACGATTTTCGGCCTCGCCTTCGTCCTCATCTTGTTTCGAAAAGCGCCGCAGCTGGCGGGGTGGAATCTTCCGGAGGAGCTTTTTCTCTACGGCTTTTCGCTGATTCCCTACGGCGTGTTCAATATTCTCGCGGCCAATCTGTACAATTTCGGCAACGACTACATCATCGAGGGCAAATTCGACCGGATTCTCCTGCGGCCGATTTCGTCGCTTTTTCAGATTCTGTTCGAAACGTTTCGCATCGAGGCCGTGCAAGGAATCGCCACCGGCCTCTTCTGCATGTGGTGGGGCGCACGCCGCCTGCACGTCGCGTGGACGTTCGAAAAGCTGGCGCTGCTCGTTTTTTTTGGAATCTGCGCCAGCATTATTTATCTTTCGATCTTTCTGATCCTCACCACCGCCTCCTTTTGGTTTGAGGACCGCATCGGCATTCATCCGCCGGTGTGGAACGTGATCGCCTTTGGCCGCTACCCGCTCTCGATTTATAGCGGCGCGGTGCAATTCTTTTTGTGCTGGATTATTCCCTTCGGGCTTGCTTCGTTTTATCCTAGCGTGCGTCTGCTGGGGCGCGCGGTGGTGCCGGAATACGCGCCGTTCGTGCCGGTCGTCGCGGCCGTGTTCCTGACGCTTGCTATTTCGCTATGGAATTTCGGCACTCGGCACTACTCTTCTACCGGATCGTAGCGCACTTAGGGAAATCGTCGGGAGAAGGATCATGAGACTCGGGAAGCGCGGCCAGATTGGCGACCTAAGTGCCCTCGCAGCGTTTCTTCTCGGCGGCTCGTTGCTTCTCGCGCTCGCCGCTTCCGTGCCCTCGGCCCTGGCCGGCCAAAGCGGGACCACTCAGCAAACAAAGGAATCCCGGCCCGACCTTAAGCCGTTCCTCGGCACCTGGAAGGGCAGCTTCGGCGGAAAGGTCTTTGCGATTCTCGTGGTGAAGCAAGACAATCGAGGCGACATCGCTGGCACTCTGAATAATTTCGATATCGGGCGCGACAAAAACGGCACTCTCGACGACGACACGCACATCGATTTCGGCGACGGCCCGATCCTCAACGTCCACATCCGATCCGGCGCGCTCTATTTCGTCGCCATCCAGAAGGATCAGTACGCCCCTTCCACCGAATGGAAGTTCGTGCCCAAAAATGCGCAGGAAGGCGAGCTAACGCAGCTCCTCGACGGCCAGCCCTATTCGCCGAACGGCTCCGTTCCCAAGCCCATCGTGATGCTGCGCGATCACGCGAAGCCCTGATCCGCCAGCCCCTGCAGGGACGAGCTTCAAGCCTTGGGAATCTCTCCTCAATTTACTCCTCCGGCAACCATTGCAAGTCGTTCGGCGATCACCTCTGGTGGAAAACACGGGCGGTAAATTCATTGTATCGAGCGCATTGCAGGCGTACGATCCGATCCGGGCCTGGGGAAGAACCGTGAAAAAATGGAAATGCGTTATGTCGCTTCCCGGCGACAACATGTACCTGCGCGAGCAAACGCTGGTGGCGAAAGCCACGGGCGACCGCCTGGGCGTCGAGTTGCAAGTTGTCAACGCGGCGATGGACCCGGTGCTGCAGAGCCAGCAATTGCTGAAATTCGTGCAAGCGCAAACTCAATCCCGGCCGGACGCGATCCTCGTCGAGCCGGTAAGCGCCACGGGATTGCCCCGCGTGGCCGAGGCAGCCGTTGCCGCCGGAATCGGCTGGGTGGTTAGCAACGCGCAGGTGGATTACCTCGCGACGCTCCGCGCGAACGCGAAAGTTCCGGTGTTTCTTGTGTCGCAAGACCACGTGGATGTCGGCCGGATTCAAGGACGGCAGATCGCGGCGCTGTTGCCCGAAGGAGGCACGGTCCTCTATTTGCGCGGACCCGCGATGAGTTCGATTGCGTCGAGACGATTCGAAGGGCTGGAAAACGGCAAGCCCCAAAATATCGAGGTGAAGAGTCTGAAGGTTCAGGGTTCGACGGCGGACGCCGCTTTCACCACGGTCAGCTCCTGGCTCAGCCTTTCGACCGGCAAGCCCGAGGGAACGCATCTAATCTTCTCGCAGAATGCGGACTTCATTCTGGGCGCGCGGAAAGCGTTCGAAACAAACGCAGCCGAGACGGAACGCAAGAAGTGGCTGGCGCTGCCCTGTGCCGGCGTCGGCATTCCGGGCCAGATCAAGCCGCTGGTCGATCAGGGCACGTTGTGCGCCGCCGTGATGACGTCCTTGACGATGGATGCCGCGATCGAAATGCTCGTGCAAGCCCTGACGCAGAGGTCGCAGCCGCGCGAACAGACGTTCGTCGACGCCCGCTCGTATCCTAGCCTCGAAGATCTCGCGAAGCGCCGCAACGGCGCCAGAACGTAGCCGCGAAGTCGCTCATTTCCCGCGCGGCAGCGCCATCACCCGCCGGCCATCACCGTTGAGCGAGACGAATTCGGATGGATGCTTCGCGAGCCGGGCTTTCGATGCTTAACAGGGTTTTGGATTCCGGCGCGCACCGAGGATTTCATTGGCCGCAAGAATCGCCCCAGAAACTCCCTGGATCGACTTTCGGCGGTTTACTGCGAATGCGCGATGAAGAGCAGCAAGGCGAAGATGGCGATGGGGATGAGCGCGAGCGCCAGGTAGTACCACGCGCGTTTGCTCTTCGTCGCGTGAACCAGCCCGTTGTGGCTCGCCTCTTCGCGCTCCGTGATTCCCACTTCCTGCGGATTTGCGAGGTCGTGCGCGAAATCGCGCGCCGTCTGATAACGGTTCACCGGATCGCGTTCCAGCGCGCGGAAAATAATCTCCTGCAGCTGCGGCGTGATCGACGGATCGATCTCCCGCGGCGCGGGTGGCGCGTCCAGCAGCCGCTGGTTCAGCGCCGCCAGAGCATTCGGCCCGCCGAATGGCACCTGCCCCGTCAGCATTTCGTAGAGCATCACGCCGAGCGAATAGATGTCGCTGCGGGCGTCGCCGCGCTTGCCTTTCACCTGCTCGGGCGACACGTAATCGGGCGTCCCCATCCCTTTCGTGAACTTCGCGAACGTCAGCCGTCGCGCACCCGCTTCGCCGGCGATGCCGAAGTCCACAAGCTTAATGTGATCGTGCTCGTCCACCATGATGTTGTCCGGCTTCAGATCGCGGTGGACCACACCGTGCCCGTGAATGTAGCCGAGCGCTTCGCAGATACGAATCGCCAGCCGCTCGGCTCTTTCGGGAGAGAGCTTCCTTTCCTCGTCGAGAATCGTGCGCAACGGCCGCCCTTCGACCCACTCCATGATCATGCACACGCGTCCGTCGTCCTCAGCAGGCAGCACCTTCACCACGCCCGGATGATCCAGTTTTCGCCCGATGGCCGCCTCGCGGTCAAAGCGGTCGTAGAAGAGGACGTCCATCTCGTATTGCGCGTGCGGAATCTTGATCGCGACGGGCTTGCCGGTCCGTTCGTCCGTGCCACGAAAGACGGACGCCATTCCACCTTGTGTCACAAGACGATCAATCCGGTAGCGGCCGATCCGGTCGCCGGGCTGGGAAGTTCCCATCATGAGATGTCGCGCTGCAAACGGTGCGTCCACTGGGGGATCGGCGGAGCGCTCTTGCCTACGCCTGCGCGCGACTTCAAACACACTACGGCCCAACCGGTAAAGGGGGTGTAAGCCTTACCTAAGGATTTCGTAAACCGATGGAGGGACAACGTTCGGCTCTCGCTGTCCGGCCGGCTCGTGCCAGGATGCTATCCACCGGCCTTGAAGCGAAACGCGATCGTCTTCGATTCCTTCGGCCCGATCGTGACCGTCTGATCTTGCGTGCCGTACCTTTCCTGCCACGCCTCGATCGTGTAGGTTCCCGGCGGAACGTTTTCCAGGTCGAACGTTCCCGCCTTCGTCGTAACGGCGAAATATGGGTGCGAGAACACGAACACGTACGCGCGCATCCAGGGATGCAGATTGCACAGCACGGGTATGGCGAAATCGGGGTTGTCGAATTCAGTCTGGATTGCAGCGGAGCCCACCGGCTGCGATTGGTTCCACGCGCGATTCTCGTGGGGCACCGGATGAACGTTGTGCACGATCGGGTCGGTGTTCTTGATGTCGAGTTTCTGCCGCGCCATCAGCCCGAGGACGTGCGGCTGGTACATGCAGCCCACCTGATCGAGCGTCGCCGGCGTCGTAGGAATGTCGTAACGATAATTTCCCAGCCCCGACTTTACGTAGACCAGCACGTTCGCCAGCGCCCCGTTGTCGCCGGTCACAACCGACGGGTACGTCAGCGGCGTCGAATGCAGCTTCGCGCACTCCGGCCCCGCCGTCATGATGATCGGCCGCGGCGGCGGCGGCGTGCCATCCAGGATCACTGTTCCGGAGATTGTCCCAACCGTGGCGGCATCAACTGTCGCCGTTGGCGCCGGCTGCTTCGATTGGCTCGATCCGTCGTGGGAACAAGCACCGAGCGCCACGATCACGGCCAGGCAAATCGCGAATCGCAAAGTGTAGTGCTTCAATCGGTCACGCTCCGTGCTCGAAATAAGGAATCGACGCGGCTGCCGTCGCCACACCGAACCACCACAACAGCTCGAGCCCGCCCATGAATTTCGCCATTGCCGGCGTGTCCTTCGTCTGTCCCCACATCTTCGTCTTCTGCTGCACCACAATATGCAGAATGATCCCGAGCGGCACCAGCAGCCCCAGCTTCAGCTCGAATGCCGGATTGATGATGAACGATGTCGCGGCCGTGGCGAACAGCATGAATCCGCCGGTCACGGCAATCGCCAGCCCGGTCCAGTTCCAGGCGAAGAGCGCGTTATTCAATTCGGCGGACGTCAGGCGCTTCGAGCCAATGCCTAGCAAGTGCAGATCCACAGCGATGTTCGTCCCGACCCACAGCGACAGCCCGGTGAAATGAATCACCTGCACGTACGGGTAGGCCCACGTGGAGCCCGAGATGTTCAGCGCCCACCCCGTGTTCTGCAGCCACTCGCAAAAGGAATACAGTAGATGGTACATTCGCGCCCCCCTTATCCCACGCCCGTGAGGGCCGGCACTTCGACCGCCGCCCAAATCGACACGATCCACAGCGCCAGCGAAACGAACGCCAGTAATTTGGCGCTCACCGGTATGCCCGTTGGCCTGTCCCATTTCTTCACGTTGGCTTGCACGATGATTCCGAAAACCACCGCCGCCAGAATAACCGTGAGCTTGAGGTAAAACCAGTGATTGCCGTAGTAGTCAGGGGCACCGCCGGCATACAGAATGAAACCCGAAAGAAAATTGAGAGCCAGACCGACCCACATTATCGGGAAGAGGTCGTTTGCGAGCTCAGTGGCGTTGCGGCGCTTCGCGGCCACGCCGATGAGACGAAGATCCACGAGCACGATCGAACCCACCAGCAGAAACATGCTGAAGTAATGCAGCACCTCTACAAACGTCGATATCACCACCGAATCACTGAGCCACCTGATAAGGGTAGTGTGTGCGAGCCAAATGGAAAAGTGCATATCCGACCTCCCCCGGGCAGATCGTCAGTAATAAGCGATCCCCCTCCCTGCAAAAACAATGAACACCCAAAGCAACAATGACGCCCACGCCGCCGTACGCGCGCCGCCGGGCGCCCTCGTTCCAGCCTCATCCCAATTCGCGATTCCGCGATATGCGCCGAATTGAAAGATAAACGCATTCAAGCCCGCAAGCACCAACAGCCCCAGTTTGAGCCGGAAGAACCAGCTCTGATAACACCTCGTGGCCTCCGACGAAAACATCAGCGCGCCGGTCACGAACATCACCGCGAAGCTGCCCCAAACCCACGGCATCACCTGCTTCGCCACATTCGACGCACGCTCGTGCTTCAGAAAGCCCGTGTTCAGCAGGCGCATGTCGAATAGGCCCGTCGATCCGACGAGCACGGTGATCCCGAGAACGTGCACCGATTCAATGGCCGGAAAAAGCCAGTCCGAGTTGCGGATTGTCGACCCGAGCGTTGTTTTTTCAATTAACTCGCACACATGGTACAGGGTCATGCCGCTCTACGACCTGAGCTCTTCGCCGGTCGAAAGCTTTACGATCGTGCAGCGCATCGTCAGCGCCCCGTTCTTCGCGCGTCCCCCGGTGCAGGTGATGGAGTCGCCGGGTTTCACGGTCGTGCTGGTCCATCCGTTGTGCTTCAAAAAGTTCGGGCTGTCGATTTCGATCGCCCAGTGCTCGATCTGCCCCTGTTCATTCTTTACGTCCACGTAGATGTAGCCGTGCGGGTTGGTCCAGTCGAGCTTCGTCACGGTGCCGGTGACCGTGGTCGGGTGGGCCATGTCGTACATGGACACCGAGTGGTGCGCGAAGGCCGGCGCTGCGCTCAGCAGCAGCACGCAGGCAATCAGAATGGCCGATTTAGTTCTCATGGATCTATTCCCCCCCAAGAACACCCGCCTACGAAACCGTAACCAGCCCGACCGGGCCAATATATTCCGACTGCGGCCGAATCAGGTGATCTTCCGCGTGCTGCTCGATCACGTGCGCGCACCATCCCGCCGTCCGCCCGCACGCAAACATCGCGACAAACTGTTTCGGATCGAGCCCGAGCGCCTGCAGCACCAGCGCCGTATAGAATTCCACGTTGGTCCGCAGATTGCGTCCCGGCTTTACCTCCGCCAGGACGCGCAAGGCCGTCGTCTCGACCTGCCGCGCGAGCTCGTAGAGCTGCCGATTCTCGAGCTGCGCCTTGCCCATGCGTTCAGCCACGCGGCTTAGCACTTCGGCGCGCGGATCGCGAACTTTGTAAATCCGGTGGCCGAAGCCCATGATGCGCCGGCCCTGCGCCAGTTCGTTGCGCAGCCACGCCTCCGCCCGGTCGGCGGTGCGAATTTCGAGCAGCATATCGAGCACGGGCCCCGGCGCGCCGCCGTGCAGCGGACCCTTCAGCGCTCCGAGAGCTCCCGTCACCGCGCTCACCAGATCGGAGCGTGTACTGGCGATCACGCGCGCCGTGAACGTCGACGCGTTCATCCCGTGGTCCATCACCGTCACCCAGTACGTATCGAGCGCCTGGGCCGCCGCCGGATCGGGCTCCTTCCCATGCACCATGTAGAGGAAGTTGGCGGCAAGCGGCAGATCCTTTCGCGGCGGAATCGGATCGAGCCCCTTGCCGATGCGGGCATGCGCCGCGACCACCGTCGGAAAGCACGCCGTCAGCCGCATCGCAGCCGCCATGTCGGCTTCGGGCGTGATCGCGTCGGGATTGGCCAGGCCAAGCGACAGCGTTGCGGATGCCATTCGCAGCGCGTCGATCGGCGGCGCCGACTTCGCTTCACGCAGCACCTCAAGCGTCAGCGCCGGCAGCTCTCGCAGCTCGGCCATCTCTGCGGAAAGCTTCGCGAGTTCCACTCGATCGGGCAGATGGCCGCGCCAGAGCAAATGCGCGGCGCCTTCAAAACCGACATGGCCTGCGAGATCCTCGATCTCGTAGCCGCCGACGATGAGCACGCCGTTCTGACCGTCCACGCGGCTCAGGCGCGTCCGCGCCGCGACCACTCCGTCGAGTCCTCCCGCAGAGTTCGAGGGCATTCCGTTCCCGTCTCCCGGCTAAACTGCGTTCCAGCCGTGCTGCCTAGCTGCTATTTCTTCTTTTCCAGAAGCCGATCGTCCTGGTTGTTCTCTTCGCAAACGTATTCCTGAATCTGCCACTCCGGATGCAGATGCAGTGGGCCGCCGAACGTGAACGGCTCGGCGAAAACGTTCGGATCGTCGATCGTCGCCACATATGTCACCGTATCATAGGACGTACGCGTGTACCGTTCGACTACATGATATGCCGTCGTGTGATGAAAGCCCGCGATCTCCGTTTTGTCGTTGAACCCGGTCACGTCCACAACCAGCGTGTTGCCTTCCCAGTGTCCCACTGAGTTTCCCATCCACGTGGGATCGAGATCGGCGGGATGCGGCACGTCGAGCGGAATGATCCGAAAAAGATTGTAGGCCTCGTACAAAATGACGACAAGATGCGGCTTCTGTACGATCTGCAGCGGGTACGGCTGCATCGTCGCCGCCGGCACGCCCGGCGGCACGCAGAGCGCGCCCTGCCCGAGACCGTTCGGATCCTCGACGATGCGATACTTTTCCGCATCCGGCTTCAGCACGGGATTCCCCCGCATGCCGATCCCGAATCCTCCGATGTAAACGCCCGAAAGATCCGGATGCCCGTCCATCTGCGGAATCGGGAGATCCTTTTCGGGCACGCAACCTTTGTTCCCTTCCTCCGGTGGAATCGGCGTGGTGCCGGCCACAACCACGGTCACCGATGCCTTACCCGTTCCGCCGCGCCCAGCCGCCGTGAACGTATACGTGGTCGTTGCCTTGGGCGTGACCATCTTCATTCCGCGCGTCGGCACGATTCCGACGCACTGATCGATCCCCGTGTCGTCCGCATTCACCGCCGCCCACGTGAGCCACGCGGACTGCCCCGGCTGAATCGCGCCCGGCGACGCGGTGAAACTGTCGACGTGTCCAGAAGGGCCCATCGGAAATCCCAGTGGGGCCGGGGTGGATTTCCGATCCTGCGCGACTGCGGGCGACGACAACAGTGCCGCAGCCAATGCCAGAGCCGCCGCGCAAAACAACTTTTTCTCGAGGAACATCCTGCTCCGCGGCCCCGGATACCCGGTCCGGCGCCGAAAGGTATTTCTTGCAGCCAAGTATGTAGCGCGGCTCCGCGGACGGCGTCAATAACTTTGATGGCCGCTCAAATAAATTCGGTTATCCTAGGCTTTCCCCAATTGTGCAACGCCCTGGCCGCGGCGGCGGCCAGAAATTCCGGCCGGAGAGAGCGAATGAGATTGGCGCAGGCGATTCGTCGATCGACTTGCCTCGGCGCTTTGGTTCTCCTGGCCGCCGCCTGCGCTTCCGCGCAAACGGGCGCGCGTCCGGCTGTGCCTGAGCGAACGCCCGGCGAGCAGCGCATCGAGCGATTGTTCGAAGCCGCGCGTGCGAATCCACTCGACCTCTACGCTTTTCTCTACCGCATGCCCAAGGGCGGCGACCTGCACGTGCACTTGTCCGGCGCGGTTTACGCGGAAACCTTCCTCAAGGACGGAGCCGCGGACGGCCTTTGCGTCGACATCCTCTCGCATTCATTCGTCAAGCCGCACACTTCCGATACCTCGCTCACGGCGACTTGCGGCGACGGCCAGGTTCCTGCGTCGCACGCCCTCGAAGATCAGCACCTTTACGACGCCCTGGTCGACGCCTTCTCGATGCGCGGCTTCGTGCCATCCACTGGCGCGTCCGGCCACGACCACTTTTTCGACAGCTTCGACAAATTCGAAGCCCTGGGTGCGCGCCACGTCGGCGACTGGGTCGACGAAATCGCTGCGCGCGCCGCCGCGCAAAATGAGCAGTACCTCGAACTGATGGACACGCCGAATTTCAGCCACACGATCGCGCTCTCGAAGGCGGTCGGCTGGAACGACGACTTCACCAAGCTGCGTGACGAGCTCCTCGCTCGCGGCCTGCGCGACGACATCGCCGTCGCCCGCGCCGAAATCGACGGCGCTCAGAACGGCCGCCGCGAGATCGAGCACTGCGGCCAGCCCAACGCCGCGCCTGTCTGCCGCGTCGAAATCCGCTATCTCTATCAGGTGCTGCGCGGCTTCCCGAAGGAACAGGTCTTCGCGCAGGCGCTGCTGGGATTTGAAACCGCCTCGGCCGATCCGTGGGTCGTCGGGGTCAATTTCGTAATGCCCGAGGATGGCTACATCTCGATGCGCGACTACGCGCTGCAGATGCGCATGGTCGGCTTCCTGCACACGGTTTATCCGAAGGTTCACATCACGCTGCACGCGGGCGAGCTCGCGCCCGGGCTTGTCCCTTACGAAGGCCTCTGCTGCCATATTCGCTTGGCCGTCGAAGTGGCGCACGCCGAGCGCATCGGGCACGGCGTCGATGTGATGTACGAGAATCGTCCCTACGATCTGCTGGGGGAAATGGCCGCGAAACACGTAATGGTCGAAATCAACCTCACCAGCAACGACGTGATCCTCGGCGTCACGGGGAAAGATCATCCGCTGCCGGTCTATCGCAGGTACGGGGTGCCCGTCGCGCTCTCAACCGATGACGAAGGCGTCTCGCGCATCGATCTCACGCACGAATATGTCCGCGCGGTTGAAACCTACGGATTGCACTACGCCGATCTGAAGCAGATGGTTCGCACCAGCATGGAGCACGACTTCTTGCCCGGCGAAGGCCTGTGGCGTGCGCCGGATTCGTTTGGCGAACCCGTCGCAGTCTGTGCGCGTGATACCCTTGGCGCGGAAAAGCCGTCCGCGAGCTGTGCTGCCTTCCTCGCGCACAGCGACAAGGCCCGCGCGCAGTGGGAACTCGAGCGCCGCTTTCGCAGCTTCGAATCCGCCCCGTAGCCAACACCCCGAGAACCACAACCGCTCACTGCGTGGAGTGCGGCGGCTTGCCGCCGCCCTCTGCAGGCGAAGCTTGCTTGTCCTGAACCGGCCGATGGGCTTCGCTGTTCGCACGCCTCGGCGCTAGATGGCGCCTCGGTTGAGGGCGAGGCAAGTCTCGCCGCAAGGCAGCGGGAGCCCTTCGAAGCTCTGGGCGAGCAAGCTCCCGCACCGGCTGACTAGCGGGAGGCGGCGCGGGCCTGGCCTGCGGCAGCAGCCTTCACGGGCGCCTTGTCGCCATCGGCAGCCGCCGCCTTCTTCGCGTCGTCGGACGCAAGGGGCGTGAGCCCGAGCGATTTGCGCAGATCGTGCTCGATTTTGTCGCGAATGTCCGTGTGCTCCCGGAGGAAGAGGCGCGCGTTTTCGCGGCCCTGTCCAAGGCGCTCGCCCTTGTAGGAAATCCACGTACCGGACTTCTCGAGGATATTTTTCGTCACGCCGAGATCGAGCAGATCGCCTTCGCGCGAAACGCCTTCGCCGTAGATGATGTCGAATTCAGCCTCGCGGAAGGGCGCGGCCACCTTGTTCTTCACGATCTTCGCGCGGGTGCGCGAGCCGACCACGCGGTCACCTTCTTTGATCGACTGGATGCGCCGGATATCGACGCGGATCGACGCGTAGAATTTCAGCGCGCGGCCGCCCGTGGTGGTTTCGGGATTGCCGAACATCACGCCGATTTTTTCGCGGATCTGGTTGATGAAAATCAGGCAGGTGCGCGATTTCGAGACGATCGCCGTCAGCTTGCGCAGCGCCTGCGACATCAGCCGCGCCTGCAATCCCATCTGCGGCTCGCCCATTTCGCCTTCAAGCTCGGCCTTGGGCACCAGAGCCGCCACCGAATCGACCACCACCACATCCACGCCGCCCGAGCGGATCAGCGCTTCGGCAATCTCAAGCGCCTGCTCGCCATTGTCCGGCTGCGAAACGAGAAGATTATCGACGTCCACGCCGAGCTTCCGCGCGTAGACGGGGTCGAGCGCGTGTTCCGCGTCGATGAAGGCCGCGATGCCGCCGAGTTTCTGGGCTTCGGCGATCACATGCAGCGTGAGCGTGGTCTTGCCGCCCGATTCCGGGCCGTACACCTCGACCACGCGCCCGCGCGGGAAGCCGCCTACGCCAAGCGCTGCGTCGATCGAGATCGAACCGGTGGGGATCACGCTGACGGGCACCAGCACGTCCTTGCTGCCCAAGCGCATGATCGAGCCTTTGCCGTACTGCTTTTCGATTTGCGAGATTGCCAGATCGAGATTCTTAGCTTTTTCGTCGTTCATTTTTACACCTCAAAGGGATTTCGTTTAGGTCTCGCCGCGGCGAGCGGGCTCGTTGTGGCAAGCGGGCCGATTCTACCAGAGCGCGGTTTAGACGGCCGGACCATTTCTTCGCCGCGCAGAATAGCAGAAGGCGAAGAAAAAGCAAATGAAACCGCAAATGCCTGAATGTCTGATACACTGGCATCCGGGCGGACTTGCAGGAGAGGCATATGGAATCGGCCAGAGTCGGTAAGCGCGGCGCCATCATCGTGCCCGCGAAATTGCGCAAGCAATTCGGCATCGAGGAAGGCTCGATCGTCACCGCCGAGGCTCGTGACGACGGCATCCTGATCCGCCCGGCGGTAATCGTTCCCGTCGAGCGCTACAGTCCCGAGCGCAAAGCCGAGTTCATCCTCTCGAACGCGACGACCGCCGAAGACTATCGCGACGCTCGCAAGGCCGTGCGCAAACTCGGCCTGAATCCGGACTCGATCCAGCACCACCGCCCGAAATAAAATTTCATGGACCGTTTGTTCCTCGACGCGAACGTGCTCTGTTCAGCGGCCTCCCGCCCCAACGCCGGCCTGCTCCGCCTGTGGGAACTCCCCGACTGCGTCCTATACACCTCGCGCTTCGCGATGGGAGAGGCGCGCGTGAATCTCACGGAAGCTTCGCAGCGCGATCAGCTCGAAAAGCTGTGCCGCCCGATTCATCTCGTCGACGCCGCGTCGGCGGGATTGCCGCCCGGCACTCTGCTGCCCGCAAAGGACCGGCCGATCCTGGCCGCCGCGATCGAAGCAAACGCGACGCACCTGCTGACCGGCGACGTGCACGATTTCGGGCGCCTGCTGGGGAAAATCATCGCAGGCGTGCTGATTCAACTCCCGGGTGAATACTTGAACGAGCGAAAATAGGGTTGGTCGGGTGTCGAGTCCCACCGAGGACTGACTACAGGACCTACTTAACGACGAGTCGGTCGTTCTCACTCCCGGACCGCTTGCCCTGCTTTTCGAATGGAGCTGCCGCCTCCGCCGAACAAGATTCAATAACTCGAAGTGTGCTACGGGCTGTAGCGAGGATCGCGGTTACCTCCTTACAGTCCCGCTTGGCTGAAAAGACAATCACGGCTCGCTCTTCAGTCCCGGGCGATTTGGCGGCAGGTTCGTCCTCAGTTGTGCCCTGAGCGATTACCCTTGGGGCTCCACGCAGCCGGTCGTCGTGTTCCTTCTTTGCATCCTCGCGTGAGTGCAAATACACGAAGTTTCATCTTGCGACGTCTCGTCGGGAGATGCCTGTTGGCTTGTGCCGACTGCGTTTTGTTGTCTTGTCCCGTCTGACTTGGTGGATTAGAGCCGGAAGCCACCGAAACGGGAACCCAAGCGAGAATCCCGACCCATATTACTGGTCTCATTTCAGTTCGCCTCGAACGCTAATACTGGTAAAAGCCGCGGCCGGATTTGCGGCCGAGCCAGCCGGCAGCGACGTAGCGCCTCAGCAACGGGCACGCGCGATATTTCGGATCGCCGAGGCCCTTGTGCAGGACGTCGAGGATATCGACGCACACGTCGAGGCCGACGAGATCGGCCAGCTCTAGCGGGCCCATGGGATGGTTCATGCCGAGCTTCATCACCGCGTCGACGGCTTCGGGCGTGGCAACGCCTTCCATCACTGCAAACGCAGCCTCGTTGATCATCGGCATCAGGACGCGATTCGAGACGAAGCCGGGCGAGTCGTTCACAGCCACAGGATTCTTCCCAAGTTTTTCGCATAGCGACATCGTCGTGGCAAACGTGGCGTCGCTGGTGGCCAACCCGCGAATCACTTCGACCAGCACCATCACCGGCACGGGATTCATGAAGTGCATGCCGATGAAGCGGTCGGGGCGGCGCGTTTGCGCGGCAAGCTCGGTGATCGAGATCGAGGATGTGTTGCTCGCGAGGATCACGCCGGGGCCGAGGAGCGGATCGACTTCCTTGAGCACGCGAATCTTCAGGTCGCGCTGCTCAGGGACAGCCTCAACCACGAAATCGGCGCCGACCAGCGGCACGGTATCCGTAACAAGCTGGATGCGGGCGAGCGCAGCTGACTTGTCGGCGTCGGTCAGCTTGCCCTTTTTCACTTCACGATCCAGATTCTTGCCGATGGTTTCAAGGCCGCAATCAAGCGCAGCCTTGTCGACATCGCGCAGCAGCACGCGATACCCCGCGCGCGCGAAGACATGGGCGATGCCGTTGCCCATAGTCCCCGCGCCGAGCACGGCGACGGTTTTGATCGAATCGACCGACATCGTTGGCGACGATGATAGACGAAGTGGAGGAGGCAAAGGAAGCAGAGGACGCAGGGGAGGCTACTCGGGCGGCGCGCCTTCGACGACCTCACGGACGATTTCTCGCGCGCGCTTCTCGTCGGCCGGCAGCACGAGAACGCGGCCCTTGCCGCCGTCCTCGCTGACGACGCATCCGATGCCGACGCCGCGCAAGCTGTCCTTCAGGAATTGCGCCATTTCCATGTCATCACCGGTCCACACCTGCGACGTCGCATCCTCGGGATGGAAATCCTCGGGCGCATCGTTCGGCGGCGGCTCGACATCCGCGCCCGACTCGGGCAATTCCGCAGGTTCCGAGGGCTCCGACTGGCTCGCGTACATCTCACGACGAACGTTGAAGGGGTCCATCCATGCCAGGTGATCCGAATTGGAATCTCTCTGGCCCATGTCCTCAGGATCACTATCCGCAAGCACTTTATGCAAGACGGATCGCGCGGCGTCACGCAGGCGCGGATCGATCCAGATGAGCTGCGCGCTCTCTCTGAATGTGGGGATCACGCCGAATTCCTTCTCCACATCGGTGTGCGCAATGCCCGCGGTATCGAGAGCATCTCGAATGGCAGCGTATAGCCTCGCCGAAAGCCCGCTCCAAAGCAGCTCGCGGCCTTCCGAGTCCGTCGGGACACCCTCGTCCGGTCGGTCGCCGGCCGGCAGATGGCCGACGAGCGCGACCTCGCAATCTGCGCACTTCGTGAATCCGGGGCGATATTCGGTCTTGCAGATCGGGCAAAACATGTTCGGCGTGCCATTGTTACCCCAAAGAGTCGTTGTGCGCCAGCGCACGAAGCGGCCGAGCCAGCGGCGGCCATGCGTCTTTTTGGCGGCCTGCCACGTATACAAAGTAGAATGAGCGCCATCTTCGCAGCCGCGACGGCAAACAGGTCAAGCGCGCCCTGGGGCACAGGGCGGGGCTCCTATTCTCCACGATGATTGAAGACAATACGCAAGTTCTCGCGCGCGGCTTGAATCGCCGCGATCCCGATCTGCTCGACCGCCTGATCAAGCAGTATCAATACCGCCTGTTCCGCTACCTGGTCTACCTCACCGGCGATCAGGAGACGTGGATGCGCGTGCTCGAGCGCGCCCATCAGTACAACGGCAAGTGGAGATTCGAGGCGTGACTCTTCACGATCGCGCGCAATCTCGTAATCGACTGGCAGCGCAAAAAGAAGTCGAGCAGCTTGGACGAGATGATGACGCCCGGCGACGACGCGCCTGCGTTTGAGCCGGCCGCCCTGGCGGAAGAATCGCCGCTGCACCGCGCCGCCCAACAAGAAAGCGACGCCAGGATGCAGGTGTTGCTCGGCCGCGTGCCCGCGCCCTTCCGCGAAGTGCTGGTGCTGCGCTTCCAAGAGGAAATGAAGCCCGAGGAGATCGCGTCGATCACCAGCACGCCGTCTTCCTCCAGAACGTATCGATCCAAGTTAGCCTCATTCCCAGGGCAAGGTACTCCCGCCCTCCCCTGGGGACAAAGATCGCGGCTCGACTATGTGCGTCGAAGGCAGGAAGGCTTCCCTTTGAATATTTCTCTCCCGAGACCCGGGCCAGCACACAATTTCGCGCACTCCTTCAGTATGATCAAAATGCCCGGAAAAACCCGGCGCTGTCGTGATCCATATTCGGCCGAAAATCCGTTAGTTCGAATTCGGGAAGATCGCTCAGCGTCCTGGGCATGGAACGTAGTGACCGTTTATGGCCGCTCGACGGCGAGCGCGACCGCGTTGCCGCCCCCCAGGCATAGCGCGGCGATGCCGCGCTTGAGGTTGCGGCGCTGCAATTCGTAGAGCAGCGTGACGAGGATGCGCGCGCCGGAAGCGCCGATCGGGTGTCCGAGCGCGACTGCCCCGCCATTCAAGTTGACCTTCGCAGGATCGAGCTTGAGCTGGCGCGTCACCGCAATCGCCGCCACCGCGAACGCCTCGTTCAATTCGTAGAGATCGACACCGCGATCGCGGTCCCAGCCAGTTTTCGCCAGCAGCTTCTCGACCGCGTCCACCGGCGCCATCATCACCCACTTCGGCTCGACGCCGCTCACCGCCTGCGCGACGATCCGCGCCATCGGTTGCTTGCCGAGCCGCGCGGCGGTGCGTTCGCTCGTCACCACCAGCGCGGCCGCGCCGTCGTTGGTGCCGGGCGCGTTCCCTGCGGTGACCGTACCATCCTTTTTGAATGCGGGCTTGAGCTTCGCCAGTGCTTCAAGCGAAGTATCCTCGCGCGGCGACTCGTCCGTCTTGATGATCACCGGCGCGCCTTTGCGCTGCGGAATCTCGATTGGCACGATCTGCTCGCTGACGAAACACGATTTGATCGCGTGTACCGCGCGGCGATGGCTTTCGAGCGCGTAGGCATCCTGCTCGGCGCGCGAGATGCCGTATTTTTCGGCGACGAGCTCCGCGGTCATGCCCATATGAAAATCCTCGTAGGCGTCCCACAGTCCGTCGGTGATCATCGAGTCGAGCAGCTCGGCATTGCCGAGGCGGAAGCCGGCGCGCGCTCCCTTCATCAGGTACGGCGTGTTGGACATCGACTCCATGCCGCCCGCAACCACAATTTCCGATTCGCCGAGCGCCACAGCCTGCGCCGCGAGCCCGACGGCCTTGAGCCCCGAGCCGCACACTTTGTTGATGGTCATCGCACCGACGCGCGGATCGAGCCCACCTTTCAGCGCCGCCTGTCGCGCCGGATTCTGCCCGAGGCCCGCCTGCACCACGTTGCCCAGGATCGCTTCATCGACCAGCTTCGGCTCGATGCCCGCGCGGCCCACGGATTCGGCGACCGCGCGCGCGCCCAGCTCCGTCGCGGTGAGCGGCGAAAGCCCGCCCATGAATTTGCCGATCGGCGTGCGAACGGCGCTCAAGATCACAGGATGTTCCAAGGCAGATCTCCTATCAGGCAGCGCGTCTCGCGATCATGAACCAGGTCTTTGGCTCCTCGCCCGCGAAGAGCGCCTTCGCTTCGGGACGCACTTCAAATCGCGCCGGCTCGATCGATTCGATCTGCCAGCCGTCGGCGAAGGATTCGCGCAGCTCTTTTTCCGACACGCGTCTCGGTCCCACGTTTCCGGGCGTCTTGTCGCTGAAGCAGAGCAGAAACAGGCGCCCGCCGGGCTTGAGCACGGTCTTGAGGGCTTGCACGTATTGCCCGCGGCCTTCATCCGCGAAAACGTGAAACAGGCCGGAATCGATCGCATTGTCGAAGCGCTCGGTCGACTCGCGCAGCCGCAGCGCGTCTCCGATCAGGAACGTCGCGGCCAGCCCGCGTTCCGCTGCCTTGCGCTTCGCCTCCGCGATCGGCGGCTCGAGATAATCGACCCCGGTAACCGCGCAACCTCTACCCGCAAAGAACAGTGCGTTTTCACCCGTCCCGCAGCCCACGTCCAGGACGGAACCCGCGATTCGGTCGGCCACCGCCGCAAATGTCGACTGCGGTTTGCCGATGTCCCACGGCGCGTTTCCCGCATAGGCGTTTTGAAAAACTTCTCGATTGATGGCGGTTCCAGATTCAGACATCAATGCCTCGCGATCTGCGAGCAGGGCGCGCGGTCCACTGCGCGAGGCCGGTCGCTGCGAAACTCTGCTCCAATGAAAAGTATAGGCGCGCCGGCGAGGCGGGTCAATTTCGGCCCGGGGTTCTCTACCTCGGCGCAAAAGACCACACAGCGACAGAAATAGGTCCGGCGTGCCGTCTATTGTCCAAATGATGGTGCACGCAGCCGAAGTCTCGTATCATGTGCCCTAACGGGGTTCGTCGCGGCATGAATTCGGCGTCATACCCCCGGGGAGATTTGATGTCACAGGACGACAGACTTGCTTCGCGGGAGGAGCCCGATGTTCTTGAGGAGTTGACCTCCGATGGCGAAGGTGCTGGCTTAGAGGCGGAGAAAGAGGAAGGGGCGATTCACGCGCCCTTTGATCCTGAAAAAATTGACGTAATCACGCAAGCCCGGACAGTGGACCTGCTGCTTACTCGTCTTCGCGAAGGTGAACTGGATCTGTCACCGGAGTTCCAGCGACGCAGCAATGTTTGGAATCAGGGTCGCAAGAGCGGTCTCATCGAATCAATGCTCTTGCGCATTCCAATTCCTTCTCTCTACGTATCAGAGGACAAGGACGGTAACTACACAGTCGTTGACGGACTTCAGCGCCTTTGCGCCATCGCGCATTTTGTCGATGTCGCAGCTCTTAACAAAGCTGTGGGGGTGAAGCTTGATCCTTTGCGTTTGAGCACCCTTGAATCTCTCGGTGAGTACGAGGGGCAGACTTTCGCGGAGCTACCCCGGCCCCTGCAACGGCGAATTAGTGAAACGGAACTTACACTGCATATCATCCGCGCGAGTACGCCTTCAAACGTAAAGTTCAACATTTTCTCCCGTATTAACCAGGGCGGATTGCCGCTCACAGCCCAAGAGATTCGCAACGCCATTTATACGGGTGAATGGCGAACTCGGGTGCGGCGACTCGCCGAAGGTGAAACGTTCATCACTGCCACTGAAGGCAAGATTAAAGTTGAGCGTATGCAGGACATTGAGCTTGTGCTGCGATTTGTGGCTCATTACACCTTGCAGCCCAACGTGAAACGTCCTGACGAGCAAAATTTGGATGACTTCCTGAACGATACTGTTGAAAAGCGCAGTGTCGGTTGGGCGAATGATGTATGGAAAGACATCGAGTCCGCGTTCACGCGGGCGTTAATCGCTGGGCCTCGCGTTTTTGGCCGCATCGCATTTAGGAAGTACTCCCAACCAAACGAGCACCGGCGTCCCATAAACCGGGGATTATTTGAAACGGAGTCGGTCGCTCTAGCACGACGGAGCGGCGAGGAACTGGCAATTCTGGAAAGGAAATCCGATCTCGTGGTGCGAGAATTCGCAGAGAAATATGAAAAAGACGACGATTTCAGCAATGCTCTCCTCTACGCCACGGGCAGAGGCCGTGCGTCGAATAAACGAATGGAAGTAATCGATCGCATTTTCAATGAGGTGATCGATGCTTGAGAGTATCCACCTGGAGAACTTCAAGGCGAGTCGGGATGTTGACGTTCGCCTTGCGCCCCTGACGTTACTGGCCGGTCTGAACAGCTCAGGTAAGAGCACCCTACTACAAGCGGTTGGTCTCTTGAGGCAAAGCTATGATGCAAGCGGAAGAACTGACGGACTTTGCTTATCTGGCAGCCTCGTTCACCTGGGACAGTACGGCGACGTTCTAAGCGAGGGTACCGAAGGTGACGCAGTAGCAATTACAATCGCTGAAGATGGGATCAGCAATCGTTGGGTATTTCGCGGGAAGCTCGACGCTAATCAGCTGCACTTTGAGAACCTACCGGCCCAGCCGCCAGCTTTCATCAAGTCGCCCCACTTTCAGTTCTTGCAGGCGGATCGTATCGTGCCGCACACTCTGTACCCTCAGGCTCCTCAAGGGGCGCGAGATACTGGTTTTCTGGGCCCACACGGAGAGTACACAGTTGATTTCCTTGGTTTGGCCGCCACTCATTCTGTGGCTCACGCCCGCTCTTTTCCAAGAACGGGCTCGGGAATAAGCGATGACTTGCTGAATAAAGTTGCCCCCACTGATGGATTGCTAGATCAAGTAGCTGGATGGCTTCAGCAACTTAGCCCGGGTTCCCGCTTAACCACAACTGTGCTACCTGGAACAGATGAGGTTCTCTTGCAATTCAGTTACGTTGGAAAGCAGCGGGAAACTGGAAGCAATCCATATCGTCCAACGAATGTTGGATTTGGACTTACCTATAGCCTGCCAATAGTCGTATCTTGTTTGGCCGCGCCCAAACGGGCTCTATTGCTACTGGAGAATCCCGAAGCCCATTTGCATCCACACGGTCAAGCCGCCTTAGGAGAACTGATAGCTCGGTGTGCGAGCGACGGCGTGCAAATAATCGTAGAAACTCATAGTGACCATCTGCTCAACGGTGTCCGTCTTGCCGTAAAGAGAGGCCACATTAGCAGTCGCGACGTGGCCCTGCATTTCTTCTCGCGCATGACGGAAACGGGCGAAGTCTTCGTACAATCCCCAGCCGTTCTGGAAAACGGAAGGTTGTCAAACTGGCCCAGCGGATTTTTCGACCAGTGGGATAAGGACGTTGTAGATTTGCTGGACTAACACCGTGCGCCCCCTCGTAATTTATCTCAATGAATTGTCGTGTCTATGTGAAAATCCTGCGTTCTTTGGCAGTACGTTGAGACACGTGCTGACTACACTGGAGACACTAACTGCAGTAAAGCGTATTAGACCCGACCTTCTCATCGCCGGTCACGCGTCAATTACAGGCGTCCTTCTCGGCAACGGCAACGAATCCTTGGCAACAGTCCTCAGGGGCGATGTCTATAAGGAGGAATGGCGTTTCATAAGTTCTTTAGAACAGTTGAGCCCTTGGGACGCATACCCGGGTGCCATAAACCCTGGGTGCTTAGAGGAAGTGAGATTTGAAGACCGGACTGCGAGAGGGATGACTTGGGCAAGAAAGAACGTAAGCGTTCGCTTCACACCGTCTTGAAGCGAAGAGATATATAAGAGCTAGGGACGCTTCGAGTTTGCGGGTGAGTTGACTTCGTCGGTGAAGACGTCATCTGTCTGGGCTCTGGCGATGGCGAAATCCAGACGGGCAAGCAACTGCAGCAAGGTTTCCCCTTTTCGCCGTACCAGCATCGCCAAGGTATTTCTTCCCTCGTGGGCTACAGCAACGCAGTCCCTGACGGGAGAGATGATCCCGATGCTGATTCCGCCCTGTTCGATTATTTCATTGATGTACGGCAGGTCCGGAAGACTGCTTGTGGGTAAGTTCGTAACGGCGCCTTCGTTTAAGCTACCTCTTGTATGGCGACTTGCAGGCTTGCGGCGACGTTCCACGGCAGCAACTCCTCGATGCGCTTAATCGGGTGTTCCGAGATGCGGGACAACACGTTTCGCAGGTAACTTTCGGGGTCGATCCCGTTCAGTTTGGCTGTGCCGATCAGGCTGTAAATCGCCGCAGCACTTTCTCCACCACCATCGGAGCCTGCAAAAAGGAAGTTCTTTCTGCCCAGAGCCACGACCCGCAACGCTCGTTCCGCTGCATTATTATCGATTTCGATGCGGCCGTCATCACAGAAGCGCATCAGCGCTTCCCACCGCCCCAGTGCGTAACGAACCGCCATTGCCGTATCGGATTTTCTCGAGAGCTTCGCTAAGGTCTCCTCGAACCACTGCCTCAGCGATTCCAGCAAAGGCCTGCTGCGCGTCTTGCGAACCTCGCGGCGCTCGTCGGGTGGACGTCCCCGGATCTCTTTTTCAATGGCATACAGCTCCGCGATGCGTTCCACGGCCTCCGTCGCGACGGCGGATTTGTGTGCAACCTCGAGATCGTAAAACTTTCTCCGCACGTGCGCCCAGCAGGCCGCTTCCTGAATGCGTCCCGCTTCGTAGATCTGATCAAAACCCGCGTAGCCATCCGCTTGCAGTGTGCCGGTAAAGTGGTTCAGATGAGATTGGGGGTGTTCGCCCTTGCGATCCGGTGAATACGCGAACCACACGGCCGCGGGTGTGCTGTCGCCTGCGGGACGATCATCTCGCACGTACGTCCACAGCCGCCCTGTTTTGGTCTTGCCCAACCCGGGTGCCAACACCGGAACCGGCGTGTCATCCGCGTGTAGTTTCTCAGCAGCCATCACGTGGCGTCGCAACGCTTCCACCAGAGGCGCGAGCAGCCGGCTGGATCCGCCCACCCACTCCGCCAGAGTGGAGCGCTCCAGTTCTACACCTGCACGAGCATAGATCTGTGACTGGCGATAGAGAGGCAAATGGTCACAATATTTCGATACCAGCACGTGCGCCAGAAGCCCCGGACCAGCAAGACTTCGCTCGATCGGTCGGCTGGGCGCTTCGGCTTGCACGATCCGATCGCAGCCCGCACAAGCCAGCTTGGAACGAACATAGCGGATGACTTTCAGACTGGCGGGTACGTACTCCAAGATTTCCGAGACATCTTCGCCCAGATGTTTCAGCTTACCGCCACAGTCCGGACAAGCTTCTTGCTTCGGAAGCACCTTCCGAACTTCCCGTGGCAAGTGATCGGGTAACGGTCGTCGTATCGGTCGCGCCACGCAGATGCCCGCCAAGGCCGATTTTTCTACGGCCCCTGCTTCTTTCGTTCGCCTGGCTTCGAGTTCTTCCAGCTGCAGCTCCAGCTGCTCGATCTGGCGATCCCGCTTCTCCGACGAGCGGCCGAACTGCATGCGACGCAGTTTGGCGATCAGCAGCTTTAGGTGTTCGATTTCCACGTCACGCGAAGCGAGCTGCTCACGCTGAGAAAGGATTTCTTCTTGTTGTGTCGTGAGCTGTTTTCGATGCGAGAACACTTGCTCATGCAGCGCCAGGATGAGTGCCTTCAGCGCTTCGGAATCGAGTTGATCGAGATCGGGGAGACTCGCGGCAACCATTGCAGCCACTCTACCGCAGTTTCTTTACAGCATGATGAAAACGCACAAGAAAATAGCAAGAATCTTTTCTCCTACACCGCCATCTGCGGATCGTAGCTGCGCACCGGGCGCCGCCAATCAATCCCTTCCAACAGCATCGACAACTGTGCCTGCGTCAACGCCACGGTTCCACTCGTCGCTCGCGGCCAGATGAATTTCCCTCTCTCAAGTCTTTTCGAAAAAAGACACAGACCATCGCCATCGAACCACAACATCTTAATCAGATCGCCGCGCCGCCCTCGAAACAAAAACACGTGACCAGAGAACGGACTTTCGTGCAATACCGTCTGCACCATCCCGCTCAGTCCGGTGAAACCGCGTCGCAGGTCCGTCACGCCGGCGGCGATCCAAATCTGCGTTCCCGCAGCTAGACCGATCATTGCGCCAAACACTCCAGCACCGTACGCAGCGCCAGGACATCGATGACCCCGGCAATACGGATCGTTCCTTTCGACACTTTGATTTCCATCGTTCCCGATCGCGGAGCCAGGTCATCCCACTTTGCTGCTTCTGCAGGCTCCTCCTCCGAAACCTTTACGGGCAGCAGTGCCGTGGCTGCTCCAGCCCCCAGCCGACCTTCGCGGTAGAGTTTCCGCCAGTAGAACAACTGGTTCGCATTCACATCATGCCGTCGTGCCACTCTCGATACCGAGGTGCCCGGCAGCAGCGTCGCTTCCACGATCTCCCGTCGCTCTTTAATTGTTCGGCGCCGCTTCTTTGGCGCTGGGACCTGAAGCGCTTGATCCTGTGTGTCCACGATTCCTCTTTGTGGACACGAACATATGTGTCCACAAAACTATCATCGTGAATTACTCACACTCTGTAAACACGGTGGGAACCAGACGCTTACGAAAGAACAACTCTGCAGTCTTTAGCTTTGGCTACCCTCCGCACTGGGACAGGGACAGCATCGAGGCTCATTTCGTCGAGATAGACAACTTGGAAATCATGCGACCCGCACAAGTGAGCATCGCAAACCTCTCAAGACCCGAGCATGTCCGGGCGCATAACGAGAAGATACGAGATTACGGCGGCGACATCTCTCCTTCTTCTCTCGTCTCTGATGGTAACGGTTTCGTCGTACGCATGTTTTTCGACGATCATCCTCCGCCACATTTTCATGTTCTCCTACACAGAAACACTTCGCAGACCCAAGCGAAGTGCACGATTGAACGGGTCGACATACTCGCGGGGTGGTTGCCAGGAACCATTCGGAGGAGGGTAAGGGAATGGGCTGGAGAACATAGGAATGAGCTTATGGTTAACTGGGAGCGTTGTCGAATGGGCAACCACCCCCTATTTTTGGGAATGTGACATGGTCCGGGTACCATGAACTGACGAGCGTCCGACTGAACGCGGATTTTTGACTGTCACCCCTTTCTTTTTTTCTTTTTTTTCTTTTTTTTTTGACGAACGTCAGTTAGCTGTGATATTTTGATGTCGCGTCTAAGGATGCTGACAAGCTCCTAAAGATGCAGAAGGTCTCTACCTTCAGTTAAGAACGGACCCACCTAACGTGACAACGCTCTAGTTGGGTCAGCCGAAGCTTCAAAGCGAAGTCATCACGACGGCATTTTCGCTTTGAGGCACCCGCAAACCGGCTGACGGAGAGCATTATGTCCAAAGCCAAAGTTGCTTTCAGCTGGTATGGGTGTGCGCATTCGCGATTCACGGCGCAAGTTCAGCGGCGGAGTTTGCCATGAGCCGCAAACGCAAAACCCGTGACGCCATCCCGCGCAATGCACGCGACAGAGCAGCTCAACGAGATGCTCTCGCCGCACTCAACCTGATGCGCAAAGAAAGATTGTCAGCATCGCTTGCGGCCAGAGCAGAGGGCGTCTCGGTAAGGACAATTCGCAAATACGTCGGCTCGGCGCTTCGCAAGCGCGGCAAAGACTATGTGGCGAGACCGTCGGACCATATCGTCCGCGCACTGACCACACTCGACGCTCGGGGAAAGCGTCCGACAATAGTCCGAAGCTTCAAGGCTGCTTCTTTGATCGGTCGATACTGGAACGCGATTGACGACGCGCTCAAAGGAAAGCCCTCGGCCTTGAAAGAGTTTCGAGGAAGGAAGATCCCGTACAACAACCGCAAATTTCTCACCAACCTAAAAACGTTGCATCGGTTGGTCGACGCCGATCTTCTCGACAACCTGAAGGATATCTACTGGCACGGGAGAAGACGCTGATGGACCGGGATCCAAATCGGACCGCGTTACGGGAGGCACGAAGGCTTCAGCGGCTTGGAGATAGTTCGGGCTGCTGCGTCATTTGCGGCGAACCGGCATTGAAAGCTGTAACGGCCAAATGGGCCAAGGCCCATGGCATTGCCACAAGCCTGATCGAACAACACCATACAGTCGCCTGGCAGCGGGATTCCGAACTCATGGTGCCGCTGTGTCTGACTCATCATTGGAAGGCAACTGTGGGGCTGCTGCAGGAATGCATCGGGATGCGACGCGAGCGCGACAGGATCGAGCTTGTTGCTAACTGTCTAAAGGCGCTTGCGGCCTTTTTCGAAATGCTGGCACCAGCTTTGCGCCGATGGGCAAAGCAATTACTGGACGGGGTGAAATGAATACCACAATCATCCTCAGGAGCCACACGGAAACTGTGGAAACTCGTCGACAGCGACGGTCTAGGGAACGCGCGGAACGGAAACGCGAGTTCCGAAAAGCAAGAGAGCTGAAGATTCACAAATGGCCTCCGTTTGCTCTCGTTTTCGACTGCGAAACGAGAACGGATGAAAACCAATCGCTTACGTTCGGTTTCGCCCGCCTGCTGCGTAACGTTGGAAAGAGCTATAGCGATGTCAGGGCGGAGATAATCTTCTACGACCCTGAGGAATTAAAGCGTTCCGAAATTCGGGCGCTCAGAACGTATGTTGCTCACAATCGAGCGGAGAGAGCCAAGGACGTTCATTTCAAGGATATCCTGCTTCTTACAAAACAGGCATTTATCGAAAGATTTCTCTTTCCGCATGTAGAAGCAGGATCTCTCATCGTTGGCTTCAATCTACCATTTGATTTAAGCAGACTCCCAGCGGAAGCTCGCGCGGCAACCCGGCTCAACGAGGGCTGGTCGCTCGTTTTTCATTACACCGACCGGAAAACGGGCAAGCTCAAGCAAGACCAAATTCGCCGCATCAAGATCACCCGAAAAGACGGCAAGATCTCGTTCATTCGATTGTCGGGATATTCCCAAAAGAAGGGCATATTGCCGTACGGACGTTTCCTCGATCTATTTACCCTGGCGTGGTCACTTACAAATACTAGTTACAAGTTGAAGGGATTGGTCAAAGAACTCCGGAAAAGAGGCTACTCAATTCCTCAAAAGCTAGAACATGAGCCCACGGGCCGCGTAATCAGGGAGGAAATCGCCTATTGTAGGCAAGATGTGCGTGTAACTGCCGGAGTCTTAAATGCACTGCGGGCTGAATTCGATTATCACCCAATAAATCGCTTGCCAGATCGAGTGTACTCTCCAGCGTCAATTTTCAAGGCATATCTACTGGCAATGGGACTGTCCTTACCTTCGAAGAAATTTCGATTGTCGCGGAGGATCCAAGGGATAGCGGCACAAGCCTATTATGGCGGCAGATCGGAAGTCAGAATACGCCTCGCAGATGTTCCGGTAGCTCACACGGATTTCCTTTCGCAATATCCCACTGTCATCACACTTATGCGGTTATGGGATTTTGTGATTGCCAAGCGACTGCGAGTCAAAACAGCTACCCAAGAAGTGCGATCACTGCTCGCGAAGATCCTGAACAAGCCGGATTCAGTGTTTGACCCCGACCTTTGGAAAGAATTTGCGGGATATGCCCTCGTAGAGCCATGCAATGACATCCTGCCGATCCGGACGGAATACAACCAAAATAGCGACGAAAACAACATTGGCGTGAACATTTTCGAGAGAGCAGATCATCCAGTTTGGTTTGCGATCCCGGACCTGGTCACCTCCGTACTCCTGGCAGGCAAGATTCCGAAAATATTGAAGGCTATTCGCATTGTTCCCGATCGAATCCAGCCCGGACTGCGCACAATTGCTCTGCGCGGGAAGGAAAACGTGGATCCAATTTCGGGGAATCTTTTCAAGTCTCTGATCGAGGCAAAAGAGCGCGAAAAGAAAAAGGACAAAGAACAAGCGTATTTCCTCAAAATCATGGCGAATTCTGGATATGGAATATTCATCGAAACCACGCCACGGCGTGTTGCTGAAGCGATAAGAATCGAAGTGTCATCAGGCGAGCATCGCCGCATCGTTAAGTCGACTATCGTGGAAGACAAGGGCAAATTCTACTGTCCGGTGATTTCGTCATTGATCACTGCTGGCGGCCGCCTTTTGCTAGGAATTCTGGAACACGAGGTCAGGGAAGCCGGAGGCACCTACCTTTTTTGCGATACAGATTCGATGGCCATAGTTGCTACACGGAAAAGCCGATGGGTGCGTTTGACGGACCCGGAAGCTGAAAAACAAGAGAGGGTCAGGGCGCTCTGGTGGGCCGAAGCAAAGAAGATAATCGCCAAATTCGAGCGTCTCAATCCCTACAGTTTCGGTGGCTCTATTCTGAAAGTTGAAAAAGACTCCCTCAAACGGCAGCTCTACGGATTCGGGATAAGCGCCAAAAGATACTGCCTGTTCGACAATTCTTACCGCATCGTTCACGCCAGTTCACACGGTCTCGGGTACATCTACTTTCCAGATTCAAGATGGAACGAGGAGGCGGAAGCTCACGAGTGGGTGTGCGAGGCCTGGGAGTACATCATCAAGAATGATCCCGACACGAAATCGCCATCATGGTTTTCCGTGCCTGCGATGATGCGCATTGCGATGACGACGCCCAAAGTGCGGATGTGGAAGGTTATCCAGGACCAGCAATCGGAACTACCCTATCGTCTTCACATGAAGCCATCCAACTTTGTTGTGAGTCCTCTTATCGACCGGCAGGGCGATGAAAAACACTCGGACGGATTTCCAAAGAAAGTTGACCGTGGAAAGTTCATGCTGATTGCTCCATTCGGCTCGAAATCCAAAGACTGGTACAAGTTTCGATATACGAACGTCCATGACGGAAAACAGTTCAATCTAGCTCCGCTTGACAGAAAGAAAGATTCGGAGGCTTCGCCTGCTACGTTGGAAACAGTAGTCCGCGTGCACCAACTGCACGCAGAATCAAAAAGCCTCGGGTCGAACGGAGAACCTTGCAGCTTTTCTACAAGAGGACTTCTCCAGCGGACGCCGATTACGGCGGTGGGATATCCTCGATTTATCGGAAAGGAAACGGACCGCAGCTGGGAACAGGAAGAAGATCCCAGCTTCTTTGAGCCTATACTCGTTGAATATCGATCAAACGAAACCGCGCGGATCACGACCGACGTTAGACTACAAACCGCACTTCGCAACTGCGGTCATACCGTTCGGGAAATCGCGACAGAAACCGGCGTCAATCCTTCTACGGTGCAAAACGCTCGGATGGGCGAGCGAATTCGAAAATCGAACGCCGCCAAACTATGGAAGTTCCTCAAGAAACGCTAACTTGAAACAGCCGTAAGTGATAGAATCTTAATGCTTTGAACCCTTCCAACGGAGTGATTACGCTGTTCGGACACGGGATACGGGTGTGCGTCGAGCGCGGCCATCTCACCTTAGAAGACGGGATTGGGACGCGCCTGAAGAATCGCTTTTCCCGCGTGAGGCATGGCATCCGCCGATTGGTCGTCATCGGATCGGACGGGATGGTTTCGCTTGCCGCCCTCCGATGGCTGGCAGACCAGGACGCTTCTTTCATCCTACTGGATCGCGATGGCTCCGTGCTTGTGACGACGGGGCCGGTGCGACCGTCCGACGCTCGCTTGCGGCGCGCGCAAGGTCTCGCTCATGGAACGGGAATGGCGTTGCGGATCGTTCAGGAGTTGATCGGTCGAAAGCTCATCGGCCAGGAGCAAGTTGCTCGCGATAGATTGCGAAATCTTCCTGTCGCAGATGCAATCGCTCGCATCGGGGCAGAATTAGCGAGCGCCAAGACGGTCGAAGCAGTCCGCCACCTGGAATCGCAAGCGGCACAGCTTTACTGGTTCGCGTGGCGCAAGGTCCCGATCACTTTCCCTCAAAGGGACACACCCCGCGTGCCCGATCATTGGCGGACATTTGGAACTCGAAAGTCGCCGCTGACTGGATCGCCACGTTTGGCCGTCAATCCTCCGAACGCGCTCTTGAACTATTTTTACGCCCTGCTCGAATCGGAATCTCGCTTGGCGCTTGCGGCGCTCGGACTTGATCCAGGCATCGGCGTGCTTCACGTCGACACCTCCTCGCGCGATAGCTTGGCCCTCGACCTGATGGAGGCAGTACGTCCTCAAGTGGATGCGTATTTGTTTGATTGGATCAGCCGTGAGCCACTGCGGCGTGAGTGGTTTTTCGAGAAGAGGGATGGAAACTGCCGCCTCATGGGATCGTTCGCGGCTCGCCTCACGGAAACAGCTCCCACCTGGGGTCGGGCCGTTGCGCCCGTTGCTGAGTGGGTTTCCCGTGCGCTCTGGTCAACGTTGAAAAAGCCAGCGCGCCAGATTTACCCGGCGACGAGGTTAACGCAGAGCCGAAGGCGTCAGGCCAAGGGTAGCGCAGTAGCTGTGCCTACCGACCGAGGCCCGCAGGTCCCGCGCATTTGTCGCACCTGTGGAGAGCCGCTCAAACGTGGCGCGAAGGGTTACTGCGCCTCTTGTTCCATTGCCGTATCTAGGGAGAATCTCATCGAGGCCGCAAAGCTGGGACAGATTGCAACGCACAGCCCGAAAGCTGAAGCACTGCGTGCCGCGACACAGCGACGGCACGCCGAAGCGCTCAACGCTTGGAAACGATCTGACAATCCGAGGTGGCTGACCGAAGAGGCGTATCGCAAGCGAATTCAACCTCGCCTCGGGAAGACGACTGTCCCAGCGATATCTACTGCGCTCGGGATTTCTGAGCCTTACGCCACCGACATCCGGGCCGGTCGGCGAATTCCGCATCCACGGCACTGGGAAACTCTCGCGCGACTGGTTGGAGTGTCGCCGCAATCGTGAAATTAAGCTGCCAAGCAGTCAAGGAATTAGAAGCGAAGAGAATCTAGTACAGGGCATTATCGGCTCTTCTTTTTGAGTATCGCGCGCGCCGCTAGCTTCGCCAAGCCAAGGACAATTCCAGAATTCGTCATCACGGCATCTGGCCAGCGTTTCGCAGCGGCCTTCTGAAGAAAATCGAAATCATCCTGAGTCATCTTGACGTTGACTTGGGTAGTTCGTTTCATGCCCTCCTGTATCAGCTATTTGTGTTCGACGACCAACGTTACTAAGAGTACTCATCGTACCGCCGACTTCCTTTGTTTCCGGTCAGAAGGCGCTTACCATTTTGTAATAACTATCGGCTCAGAAAAATGCAAAGCCCTTTTCGGAGAGGAACGATGATTGAAGCTAAACCCAGCTCTGCTTGGACATTCATGGCGTCGCTCGCGGCGGGAATTGCGCTCATGGGATGCAGTTCCACCCCCGATCCACAGATCGCACACCTTCGAGAACAGCTCAACATAGCCAACGCTACCATCCAATCGGATAACGCCACGATCCAGTCTTTGACGCAGGAACGGGATAGCTGCGATTCGAAGTTCTCACGCGCCACAATTCTCTATGACACCGGACTTTTTGGCGTCGAAACTAAAGCTTGGGTGATTCCGGCAGATGTCGAGCCGATGGTCGTCGGCCAGAAACGAGGAACCTTCAGCCATTACGATCCAAAGACCCAAACTGAGACGGTTCACTTTCAGCCGAAGACGCAGTGATTGGTGGCAGCGGGGGATTGGTAATTCATCTGGCTGAACGCTCGCCGAAAAGCCCTCCTTCAAGCCAGTCATATCCCTCGGACACAAACATTTTCCCCTGATCTAGCGACTCAAAGGCCTCTCTGATCGCTTCCTCCTCGCGCGGACTGCCAGCGATCCGCTCTCGCAGCTCACTCAAGAACAAATCGCGCCACGCAACGAGATCCTTCGCCCGTATTCCTACGGGGCCAGGGTAGATCTCACTTGGCGCCCCATGGAGCGCTAGGATGAACAGCAAATATTGCCGAATAACATCATTGCGGAATTCTGGGCTGACTCGGCCCTGAGAATCTGCAATACACCCCACACAGAATGACCAATCCTTGGCCAAATCCCGCGCGATGCGGCCGGGAACTTCAGCCAGGGGCGGTTGACCGTTCTCCGTCGCGCTTTGCAGCGCATCAGCTGACAAAGCGCGCAGATCGCTGGCGATCTCATACAACAGATACGCGTAAGGCGTAGGGAATTCACTATTGCTAAGAGGGCTTTGCCAAATGTTCTCTTCGAAGTTAGACCTGTCCAGTACGGCGCTGAACATCTGCCAGAGGTCCGATACGTAGAAATCATCCTCAACCCGTTTCCCGAGAGCCGACTCGATGGCAAGCACTTCCGTTTTGACCGCGAGATAGATCGGACATATGGACCGGCTACTGATTCCCTGATCTGCTTCATAGTCCTGGCCCACTTCGTTGTACGACTTATCAAGTTTGCCGCTTCGCAGTGCTTCGATGGCCGATATGATGAGTGGATAGTGAGCATTGGCGGTGACGTACCATTCGGGATTTTCGAAAGTCTTCTGCATCAATTCCCGTTCCGATTCGGAGTAGATCAAATGTTCCACTCCACCCCATCTTGCGACCACGGCGGACAGTAACGATGAAGAGTCGGAGCGAAGCAACTCGCGAACGACTACCTCCACGGCACCGAAACGGTTTTCGAGTGACTTGAGGAACTTCATGTTCGCCAGCAATTCGAGATGCACCATAGAATGCGATTGGACCAGGGCGTTAACCATGGCAGGACGAAACAACACAGACGCTGCGCTCGGCGGCAGTTGGTCAAGGGCCTGTTGATTTCTCCGAAGGATTCGTTCAACTTCGTCGAATTCGCCCTCGCGAAGTGCCGTTTGGAAGATTTCCTCCACACGTTCAATCTTCTTGCCCGTTAGTCTGGCCCGATGCCAAGAGAACCAGCCCCACACTGCTGCCCCAACAGGGATTAAGAAAGCACCCAAAGTGAGACCGTATAGGACGAGGGGAAGTGGCCACCCAAATGGCGGAATTACTCCGAAAGGTGCGTCGCGACAGATCAAGAGAATTAACGAGAGACCTATTGCAACAGGCAACCCCCACACGGGCACAAACAGGATTAGCGATTGACGTTGGACAGGACGGGCAATAGCGAAGACGCCTACTATTGAGTTTCACATAATATAGTGACATTCTCAGGATTCTGTGCTATTGTTTGTGCATGGGAAACCCTAAAGGAGTACGACGCGACTTTGCCGGATTAGAGCAGCGGCGCTTGCGAGCGGCACACTTACTGGACAAGGGCATCAGTCAGTCTCAAGTCG
This sequence comes from uncultured Acidobacteriota bacterium, assembly GCA_963836125.1. GTDB lineage: Bacteria > Acidobacteriota > Terriglobia > Acidiferrales > UBA7541 > Palsa-295. The sequence goes on along the minus strand of CAWIIK010000007.1, from coordinate 3,554 downwards.
CTCGCCAAGTCGGTGTGCACCGCCAGTCGGTCAGTCGCTGGGCACAGCAGCTGGAAAAAGAAGGCCGCGCGGGTCTGGAGCAAGCCGGTCGAGCTGGACGGAAGCCACGATTGAGCGCTGAAGATCTGGAGCGCATCGAGCGCGCTCTGAAGCTTGGACCGGAAGCATTCGGCTATGACACCGGACTGTGGACCTCGGCGCGGGTGGCGGATTTGATCGAACAGGAGTGCGGTGTCAGCGATCATCTGAATCTGTATTTTTCTGAACGCTCGCCGGATGGGATTCTTGTGCGATGACCTTTTTCCCGGTGAAGGGTTGTATTCTGCGGCGAAGATATTCGATGTAAGTGTCAGGAACAGGATTGTGAAGGAGTTCCTCGATGACTGGCCCGAAGTAGGCCAGGGAATGAATCGGGGACAAGGCTGGGGCGCCTGGTGGTCGCAGGAGTCGACGCAAAGAACCCAACAAGAAAGCCGCCTCGATCAGTGTCAGAGGGAGCCTGCGTTGTTGCAGTTGATGGGCATGGAGGCGGTCCCGAGAACTCGGCAGCGCGGGCGTTTCCGGGAGCTGTTGATAGAGACTCAGAACGGTACGCACGTACTGTTCGGCGTCGCGATCGAGGGGATTCATGGTTTCTTCCTCCGTGCGGTGGCTTCCTGTTGGCTTTCGCGAATTCGGTAACTTTCGCCATCCAAGCGCGTCACATCGGCGTGGTGCAACAGGCGGTCCAGCAGCGTGGCGATACAGGTAGCATTGGGGAAGACTTGGTTCCATTCTTTAAACGATCTGTTGGTAGTCAGGATCACAGACTTGCTTTCGTAACGGCGATTGATTACTTCGTAGAGGATGTCGGCAGCCTTATCGTCAAACGAGAGGTACGCACACTCATCGATGCATAACAGATCGACTTTGCTGTAGGCCCGTAGCTTGCGTCGGCGACCTTCGAACATTTCATGACGCAAGTTTTCGACGATGGCCGCCGCGGTACGAAAGAGAACCGAGTAGCCGGCTAAGACAGCGAGGTGGCAGACGTTTTTGGCGATCATGGTCTTGCCCAGTCCGTTCGGTCCGATTAATACGAAATTGCGGGCTTCGCGAAGGAAGTCGAGCGTGAGGGCCTGTTCGATGACGTCGCGTTCGATCTTTTTGGGCCAACTCCATTCGAAGTCGGCCATGACTTTGAACTTTTGGATCCCCGACATGCGCAGCCGCCGCTCCAGGCTGCGGCGGGAACGTTCTTGATTTTCCTCCTGGGCGAGTTGCTCCAGCAGCATACGCGGCGACCAACGCGCTTTGGTGGCCCGAGCGAGAAAGTCGTCCAGGTTGCCGGGGATGGTCTTCAGACCGATCTGCTTGAGTTGTGCCGGCAGATCATTCGTCGGGCTCATGGTTCTTGTCGGCGGTAAGCTCATCGTAAGACTCCAGGTCGTGAGGGGTGATATCGAGAGATTGCACTTCCGGGTGGCGGCTGAGATCCACGGGAGTGGGAGCGGTGTGTTGCTGGGAGCGCTGCCGGCGGCTCAGGATGAACGCGACCGAAGAAGCATGTGGCGTGTTGCGCTCGAGCGCTTCCCGGATGGCACTACGCAACTCGACGGCCCCGTAGGTGTCCAAGAGCTTGAGGAGCTGCGCGGTTTGGCTGCCCGCCGATTCTCCCCGCGCGAAAGCGGTATCGAGCAAAGCTTCGCTTTCCGGCACCGCTTGGGCTAAGCGACCGCCGGGGGTCGATCCGAAGGCTTTGCGCTTTTCCTCCAGCAGCGCTTGCTGGTGCGTGGGATCGAGCACCAGTTGGTGTCGATCGAAGGAGCGGCGATGTTGGGCGATCTCCTTACTACCGTCCAGGATGCGCACCCTCGATTCTGAGGCGACCACGGTCAGCGGACGTCCTATGGCGTCCGGAGGGATGGAGTAGTCGTTCAGGTCGAAACGAAGATAGATGGTCTTGCCCGCGTGGATGGGAAGAACCAGATCGGTCTCGAACGGATGTGCCGGTAAGGGAAGCAGTCGTGGTTGTTCTTCGGCGAAGGCTTGCTCCACGGTGCGGGAGTCATCGTCCGGCCAAGGGCGCTGATGGGCCACTTGGTCACGCCAGAGAAAGGCTTGACGATTCAGCTCTTCGAGGGTGGTGAAGGTTCGGCCGGCCCAGAACGATTCGCGTACATAAAGCACCGCTCGTTCCACTTTTCCTTTTTGATTTCCTGCCCGTACCTGGCACGGACGAGGAGCAAAGTGATAATGCGAGCACAAGTCCAACAGTCGAGGATGAAAGTGAATCTGGTCGCCGCGACGTTCGAGCACGGCACTGCGAAGGTTATCGTACAAAAGGATTCGCGGTTGGCCCGACCACGCCTGAAACGCGTGGACATGGCCGCGCAGAAAGTTTTCCATACTTTGATCGAAGAAGAATTCCAGATACAGCGCGCGCGAGTAGGAAAGTGTGATCAGGAAGCACGACAGACGCCGACGGGCACGGCCGACGGGGGCTTCGCCGAAGTGGGCCCAGTCCACTTGTCCTTGCTCTCCCGGAAAGGTACGTAGTCGCAGGAAGGGTTCCTGGCGAACCGGTCGCAGGCGGGCCACCACGCGTCGCAACTGCACCACGCTTCCGGTATAACCGCGCTCCCGGATCATCTGATAGATGCGCGTGGCACGCAGCCGGGGATACTGCTGTAAAGTCTGCTGGATGAACTCTACGTAGGGGTCGGTCACCAAGGGACGGAGAGCCTTGACACGATTGAACTGTTCGGTGTCCAGCGCGGGGCGGACGGTGTCCGGGTGCAGCCCGAGTTGCTGCGCGATGGTGCCGACTTTCCAATGTTCGGCGTAGAACCAGTGACGGATCTGTGCTCGCAGGTCGCTGCTTAGCATGTTCACCTCCGGAAGATTCGGGGGAACGGTTCCACGAAACGTCCCAGGCGACCGCAGAGGACACAGCGAAGTAAGCCATGGTGCCGCTGCAGGGCGCCGTTCGTTTGGGCATGCGGATTCCGGATCGGAAGCGCACATCGCGATGGGATTCTGCCCTCGTAGGAAAGCATCCGGGAAGATACATCCGTCACGCGAGCTGATCGGTGACGCCGCCGATACTCGCGCTGGCGATCGCGATGGTCCTGGCGCCCTTCCGGACTCTGCTGGTGGCGGCGGTTGGCCAGGCGGTGTTGTTGCCAGCGCGTTTGCTGCCGACAGGAGTGGCTACAGTAGTGCTGTCCCCGGTCACAGTGGCGACAGATCCAGAAGACCTGGCCACAGCCGCCAGCACGACAAACTCGTTGACGGAGGACAACTTCGGTGTGGGCCGCCATCCTCGCCCCGCGGTGGGGCTGGACAACGGCGACCGATCATGGCAGCTTGAACACCTGTTGATGTCTGGCTACCTGATGAAGGTCTGCCACACGGGGAACTCGACCGCTGTAACGGTCGGGTTCCCATTTCCCACCGCCGGTGAGCAAACTACCAGATGAGTGAAGATGAGGGGTGTGCGCCTGCGGCGCAGATGCTGATATGTCTTATATTTCCGGCGAGCGTTCAGAAAAATACAGATTCAGATGATCGAT
>CAWIIK010000006.1:0-156186 GCA_963836125.1 uncultured Acidobacteriota bacterium | reverse complement strand
CGCGCGAGTGTGTGCGTCGACGAGCGTGATTCTCTCCGTGCAGAATTCGCTCTATTGCGACCCGATCTATCGTTCGGCACCGACGAGCAAAAGAAAAAATTTCTGGCCCCTTTCGCGCGCGGCGAAAAAATCGGCTGCTACGCTCTCACCGAGCCGCAGGCCGGCTCGAATGCCGCCGCGCTCGCGACCAAGGCCGTGCGCAAAGGCGATCGCTACGTCGTCAACGGGACGAAAGCATGGATCACCAACGGCGGCGTGGCGGATGCAGCGATCGTCTATGTAAATACGCATCCGGAAAAAGGCGAAAAGGGCATCACCGCGCTGGTGATCGAAAAAGGAACGCCCGGATTTTCGGTCGGCAAGGAGGAGAAGAAGCTCGGCATCCACGCGACTGCTTGCGTCGGAACTTTCCTTTACCGATTGCGAAGTGCCCATCGAAAATCGCATCGGGAACGAAGGCGAAGGCTACAAAATTGCGCTGTCCACGCTCGATGGCGGCCGCATCGGCATCGCCGCGCAGGCGCTCGGGCATCGCGCAGGGCGCGTTTGAAGCGGCGCTTGCCTATTCGAAGCAGCGCCAGGCCTTCGGCCATCCGATCGCCGATTTTCAGGCGATTCAGTTCATGCTGGCCGACATGGCCACGGAAATCGACGCGGCACGGTTGCTCGCTCGGCGCGCGGCGTGGAAGCAGGATTCGGGCGCGCGCTTTACGATGGAAGCGTCCATCGCGAAACTCTTCGCCAGCGAAATGGCCACGCGCGTGACGCACAAAGCGATTCAGATTCACGGCGGCTACGGATACAGCCGCGAGTATCCCGTCGAGCGCGCCTACCGCGACGCGCGCATCACCGAGATTTACGAAGGCACGAGCGAAATTCAGCGCCTCGTGATCGCCTCCTGGGTCCTCAAATCATTCTCCTGACGCCAATCAAGCAACCGCGCCCGTTGTATCCTGTGCGCCATGCTGGACCTAGATTGCGGACAGGATTTCGATCCGCTCCATCCGGGAGCAGCATTTTTTCGCGTCGCTGCCGCCGCGTCCGGGCGTGTTGCTGCTCGAGATGCGGCGGCCGGGGCCGAGCCATATCTCGCGCGTACGGCGGACTTTCGCCGCGCCGCGGAGCGTCTTCTGCGCGTGCCGGAAGTAGAGTCGAAGCGTCTGAACTTGCGCGAGGTTGCCGCGCGAATTCGTTATCGGGTCACAGGCTCGAAATTCGAGCAGTCGTTCGCACTTTACGAGCAGGCGCGAGACGCATTTCCCGAAGCGCTACCGCGATTTTGCGCCTGCGCCGACCCGCGGTGCTGAAAATCAATCTGCGGAATGCCTATCCCCGCTGCTACGTGACGCGGCGCATTCGCGCAGATGAGGGATTTTACTTCGGGCCTTTGCTGTCGCGGCGCTCGGCGGATCTTTCGCGGAAGAATTTCTCGATCTCTTCAAAATCCGCCGCTGCCAGATCAAAATTCGCCGCGACCCAAGTTTTCCCGGCTGCATCTATTCCGAGATGAAAATGTGCCTGGCGCCGTGTTTCGCGGGCTGCACGGAAGAGGAATACGAGACCGAAGTGGGCCGCGTCCTTGAAACGCTCGACACGGGCGCAGCCCTGACGAAGGCTCTCGAGCACGAAGCGCGAAGCAGCAAGCGAGGCGCTCGATTTCGAACGCGCCGCCGCGCTCACAAGCGATTCGAGAAGTTTCGGCGGCGCTGCGCGGACTGCCGGAACTCGCGCGGCGAATCAGATCTGAACGCGGTGATTCTCCAGCGCGCAGCGGAAGAAAAGACCATCGCCGTTTTCCCTTGCACGGCGGGATTTTGGACGAGCCGTTCTTCCTGCGCTTCGCGGAGCTTTCGAGCCAACCGCGGTCGGTGGAAGCGATCTTTCGCGGGCATTGGAGGCGCCGGCCCATCCCCCGGCGAAAAGCAGCCAGAGCCGCCGATGGATCGAATTGCGCGAGCGATACGGGCTGCGCGTGGCGCCTGCGGAATTGAGCGAGCACCTTCGTTGGTGGCGCGCTGGTTCTATTCGAAGCCGCGCGAAGGCGAAATTTTCTTTCGCGAGGGCGATTGGCCCTACCGCCGAATTCTGCGCGCGTGTCGCAAGCTGCTCGCGCCACCTGGCTCGGCTCCGCCCGAAACGGCACAGCCAAATTGGTAAGCAAATCGGGCGACAATCGGGCCAGCACACCCACCATTGCATCGTACAATTGAACGAGCATGGCGAGACAGACCCATCCAAAACTTCCGCGACGGCGATTGATCGAGGCCGCTCCCGATTTCGGGACATGGTGCGCTCGCTGAAGCATCGCAATTTCCAGCTTTTCTTCAGCGGCCAGCTGATTTCGCTGATCGGCACGTGGATGGACAACATCGCCGAGGCTGGCTGGTCTACCGGCTGACGGGTTCGTCGCTGCTGCTCGGCACGGTGGCATTCGCCGGACAAATTCCCATGTCTTTGCTCGACGGCGGGCGGATTGTCGCGGACCGGTTGGACCGGCGGAAAATCGTGATCGCCACGCAGACCACTCGATGATTCTCGCGGGTATTCTCGCTTTCTCACGCTCACCAAGCGCGTCACTGTCGGCGAAGTGATCGTGCTCGCGGCGCTGATGGGCGTGGTGAATGCGTTCGACATCCCGGCGCGCCAGGCGTTTCTGGTGGAAATGGTGGGCCGCGAAGATCTGATGAACGCGATCGCGCTGAATTCGTCGATGTTCAACGGCGCGCGCATCATCGGTCCTTCGATCGCGGGAATTCTGGTGGCCGGCATCGGCGAGGGCTGGTGCTTTTTTGCCAACGCCGTGAGCTATATCGCCGTGATCGCCGGGCTGCTGATGATGCGGGTCGAGCGGCGCATTCCCGCACACCGGAGCGGTCGCCGTTCGAGCATATCGCGGAAGGATTTCGGTTTGTGCGAACACCGCGCCGATCCGCGCGATGCTTCTGCTGCCGGGCTGTGAGCCTGGTGGCGATGCCTTACAGCGTGCTGATGCCGATATTCGCCGCGAAAATGCTGCATGGAAATGCGCGGACGCTCGGGATGCTGATGGGCGCGACGGGAGTGGGCGCCTTGATCGGCGGGCTGACGCTGGCCTCGCGCGCGGAGTGAGGGCTGGGCCGCTGGATCGCGATTTCCTGCGGAGCATTTGGACGTGCCTGATTCTTTTTTCGTTTTCGCGCTGGTATTTGCTTTCGTTGTGCCTGCTGGTTCCGGTGGGATTCTCGATGATGATGCAGATGGCGTCGTCGAACACGCTGATCCAGGCGATGGTGCCGGACCGTCTGCGCGGGCGCACGATGGCGGTGTACTCGATGATGTTCATGGGCATGGCGCCGATCGGAGCGCTGCTCTCCGGGGCGCTCGCCGAACACATCGGCGCGCCGTGGACGCTGGCGATCGGCGGGTCATCGCGATCTGCGGCGCGATTCTCTTCGCGAGCACTGCCGAAGATTCGCGTGGAGGCGCGCGAGTTGATCGTCGCGCAGGGCATGGCCGGCGGCGAACCGGCGCTCGAACCTGGTGTGACCGCGGTGATTCCGGATCCGTAAGTGCGCGGCCGGGCGAATGCGCTCTGCTATACTGCGCGCCTTTCAGGATCCGCATCGAAAGAGATCGACGAGCATTGATGTCCACTTCCGCCACAAGCGACGAAGCGCATGCCTGGCCGCGCGACCGCACAGGGCACTCTGCGTTACGCGGCGCGATTTCAGGGCCGCGCCGCTGCCGGGCATTTCCGCGAAATTCCGGGCGGCTTGCTCTTCTCGTCGATCGGCATCGGCACGTATCTCGGCGAGCCGGATGATGCCACGGACGGGGGATACGCCGGCGCTGTCGTCGCGGCCGTTGAAGGCGGCATCAACGTGATCGATTCGGCGATCAACTATCGCTTCCAGCGCAGCGAACGCTCCATCGGCGCGGCGCTGAAGGAACTTGCCGCGAAGGGTTTTCCCCGCGATGAAATCGTTCTTTGCACGAAGGCCGGATTTCTGACGCCGGACGGCGAAATGCCCGACGACGCGAACGAATATTTTTCGCGCGAATTTCTCGAACGCGGAATTTTCCGGCCGGAGGATATCGCCGCGGGCTGCCACTGCATGACGCCGCGCTATCTGGCCGACCAGCTCGAGCGCAGCCTGCGGAATCTGGGCGTCGAGTGCGTCGACGTTTTTTACCTGCACAATCCGGAAACGCAATTGAGCGAAATTTCGCGCGATGAATTGCGCAAGCGCATCCGCGAAGCTTTTGCATTCCTCGAGTCGGCGGTCCCGGCGGCAAAATCGGAGCTACGGGCTGGCCACATGGAACGCGTTTCGCGAGGAACCGAAGGCACAGGGCTATTTTTCGCTTGCCGCGATGGAGGAAATCGCGCGCGAAGCGGCGGGGAGCGACCACCATTTTCGCTTCGTGCAGCTGCCGCTGAATCTGGCCATGCCGGAGGCGCTGCCGCGGCCGAATCAGGTGGTGCGGGGCAAGACGATGGCGATGGTGCAGGCGGCGCGCGCGCTGGGAATCACGCTGATTTCGAGCGCGGCGCTGCTGCAGGGACAGCTCACAAGAAATCTGCCGCCGTATATCGGCGCGGCGCTGGGGCTGAAGAAAAACGCCGAGCAGGCGCTGCAATTTGCGCGATCCGTGCCCGGAGTCACGACGGCGCTGGTGGGAATGAGCCGCGTCGAGCATGTGCGCGCCAATCTCGCGCTCGTTGGCGTCGAACCCGCGCCCCGCGATCAGTTCCTGAAGCTTTTCGAGCCGCGCGGCTGAAGCGCGCAGCCGATTCGCTCAGTGCGAATTCTGTTCGTCGAGCCAGGAGCGGATTGCGGCGCCGATCTGATCCAGGCGTCCGGTGAAGAAATGGTCGGCGCCATCGACGATCGCGAGGCGCTTTGGCTCGGGCAGAGTCGCAAACAACGCTTCGATATTCACGCGCGAACCGAATTGGTCGTTCCCGCCCTGAATCATAAGCTTCGGCTTTACGCACGCGCGCAGATAACTCAGGTCTGCGCCGACACTGTCGACCGGCAGCCCGAGACCGATCAGCTTGTCGACGCGACCGTCGCCGCATCCCACGCGCAGACCGACCGCCGATCCGAAACTGAATCCCGCGAGCAGGATGGGCTTTCCGGGAAATTCCGTGGCGAGATAATCGAGCGCTGCGCGAACGTCGTCCTGTTCCCCACGTCCATTGTCGTGCTGGCCCTCGCTCAGCCCGGCGCCGCGAAAATTGAATCGCAGCACGGGCGCGCCGCGGTCATGGAGCGTCTTCGCGGTTTGGTAGACGACTTTGTTGTGCATCGTGCCGCCGAAGAGCGGATGCGGGTGGCAGACGACGGCCACAAAATCGGCATTGGCGGCCGAGGATGTCCAGAGCATCGCTTCGAGACGGCCTGCCGGGCCTGTAAGGAAAAAGCTGCGATGGAAGACGTCCGCCATGGATCAGTCGAGTGGGGAGGGCCGGCGCTCGCGCTGGAATGCCCGCGGGCCTGCGTTTCAGGGGCCGCCTGTCTTTGAAGATTTCGGTGCGCCGGCGTCGCCGGTCCGCCCGATGTTCGTCCATTCGACTGCAACGGACGTGAGCGTGGCGTTCGCACCAGCGGGCGACGCAGCGCCGCTCGGCGCGCCGGTTGGCGCTTCCGCCCGAGATTCCACCCGCGCCACGCGTCCAAGAATCTCCCCCGCCTTCGCCCACTCGCCCCAGGGAATCTTCGCTCGGACCATCTCACCCACTTTGTACGTGCGCGCGCTCTCGAACCGCACGCCATGATTCGAAATGTTCTGCGTCATCGATTCTTCGGGCCAGAAGCTGCCGGCGGGCCGCACGAAAATGGGCAAAGCGAAGCAAAAGCGCGACGACTTGCGGCGCTCGTCTTTCGCGGGCCGCGGAGACTCACGGGGCGGCAACTGGAGCTGCAAGCCGACGTAGAAACTCCCTTTCGCCCCTCCGTGAACGCGCGCGATGCGCGCGGGCGTCTCGGGCTGAATGGCAGCCGCCGAGGGATCGAACGGGTAAGCGACCCAGAGGCGCGCCAGCGGGTTGCAAGGTTCGGCGCGGCGAATCAGCAGGCCTTCACGGGATACGTCGATCGTCTCGGTGATTTCCAGCCGCATGCCGAGCGGGCCGAGCCAGCGAATCCGCGCCGGCAAGTGGAGGCGAGCGCGAGGAGACTTCCGCAAATCGACCGGCGTGGCCGGATCGGGCATGGTGGTACATCCTAGCCGCGACAGACGTGGAGGTCAAACATCCAGAGCGAAGCTGTACCGAAACGTAAACCAAACGCCGATCCGTTCGATCATCTAAAATCCATTGCGCGCCGTGGGAAGCGATGGTAGCTTTGGCGCAGTCGGGAAAAAACGAGGGCGCTGAATGGAAAACAGTGTGGAACGGCGCGCGGCGCGGCGTTTTTCGATGTTGCTTCCGCTGAAGGTGCGGTTTTCGGCAAGCGAGGGCGTGATTGAGAAGCAAGGCGAGACCCGCGACGTCAGCTTCCGGGGGCTGTATTTCCTGATCGAAGCGAACCCCGAAACCGGCAGCTCCATCGAATTTGTCCTCACGCTGCCGCAGCAGATCACTCTTGCAGGCGACGTGCACATCCGCTGCTACGCACGCGTTTTGCGCGTCGAGCCGCACAATGGACGCCGGGGAGTGGCGGCGCGCATCGAGCGCTACGAGTTTCTGCCGGCCACCGCGTAGCACGCGTTCAAGGGTCGGAGCTTCAGTTCCCCCTGAACGAAGCGAAGGTCTCTCGCTTGAGACGACCGGCAACACTTTTCTTCCCCGCAGAATTTCCTTCTCTTATCTTTCCCGCTGAAGCAAGATTCCTAATTGGAGATTCTGCATGGCGCGCCACACTCTGCTCATCGACGCGGACGATACCCTCTGGGAAAACAACATCTTTTTCGAGAAGACGATCGATGATTTCATCACGCAGCTCGAGCACCTCGGCTACACGCGCGAATACATCCGTCACATCCTGAATGAAACCGAGCACCGCAACATCCGGCAGCACGGTTACGGCGTTCGCAGCTTCCGGCGTTCGCTCGAAGACACCTATCTGAAGCTGGCGGGAAATTCGGCGCGCCGCGAGATCGTGAAGGAAATCGAGCGGATGGCCAGGGAGCTCGAAAACACGCCGCCGCACATCCTCGACGGCGTTCCCGAAACGCTCGCGTATCTCGCGAAGCACCACCGGCTGATCCTGCTGACCAAGGGCGAGCCGGCCGAGCAGGCGGCGAAGGTCGAGCGCTCAGGATTGCAATCCTATTTCGACGCCATCGAAATCGTGCTCGAAAAGGAATCGTCCACCTACGGCCGCATGATCGAGCAATTCAAGATCGTGAAGTCGCACGGATGGATGGTCGGAAACAGCCCGCGCAGCGACATCAATCCCGCGCTGCAATCCGGTCTCAACGCCGTCTTCATCCCGCATTCGGCCACGTGGGAACTCGAGAAAGCCGAGCTCGAAAGTGGCACCGGGCGCCTGCTGATTCTCTCCGCGTTTCGCGAGCTGCGCGGCCATTTCTGATTTCGCCACCCAACTAACAACCTGTCATTCCGAAGGCCGAGCAGACCGATTTTCGCGCCCATCCGCCTCGACCCGCGCGAAAATCGGTCGGTGTGGCGAGGCCAAGGAAGGGCTCCCGGGTCGACGGCTCGTCGAGCCCGGGAGATCAGTCTCGGCGCCGGAACGGCGGAAACCTCGGTCTCAGGTTACTCGCGACCGCACTCCACAGGCCAAATTGTCCACGACGCAAGGCACCACGCGCCTTCCCTTCGTCCCCACTCCCCGGCTAACATTCTCTTATGGTCGAATCAACGAAATTAGCAACCGACTACGGCACGGAATTCGCCGACTTTGGCGATGCGATCTACATGAACGTTTCCTATCAAGGCCCGCTTCCGCTCTCGGCGGTGCGCGCGGCGGAAGAAGCGCTGAAATGGAAGATGCTGCCGTACAACATTCCCGACGGCCTGCACTTCGATCTGCCCGACCGCGTGCGCGAGAAGATCGCGCGGATCATCGCCGCGCAGCCGGACGACGTCGCCGTCACGACGGGCGCGAGCGCCGGCTCGGCGTGCGTGGCCGCGGGCATCGACTGGCAGCCGGGCGACGAAGTGCTGATCGGCCAGCGCGAGTTCCCGATCCATTATTCAAGCTGGCTTCCCTATGAGGGGGTGGGAAAACTGAAGATGCGCGTGATTGCGCCCGCGGGCCGGTTCATCGCCGCGGACGATTACATTCGCGCGATCGGCGCGCGCACGCGGATCGTTTCCGCGAGTCTGGTGCGATTCGACGACGGCGCGCGCCTGGATGCGGCGCGCGTGGCGAAAGCGTGCCGCGCGGTCGGCGCGATGCTGCTGCTCGATGCGAGCCAGTGCGCTGGCGCCATGCCGATGACGGTCGCCGAGCTCGGTGCGGATTTCATCGTTTGCAGCGGATACAAGTGGCTGCTCGGTCCCTACGGCACGGGGTTTTTCTGGGTCGCTCCCGACGCGGGCGAGCGGCTGAAGACCGGGCCTCTCAATTATCAGGCCCTCGAAGGCGCGCGCAATTTCACTGGCCTTCCGGTCGACAATCTGCGCGCCGTTCCGGGGGCGCGCCGCTGGGACGCCGCCGAGACCGCGAACTTCACGAATCTCGCCGCGCTCGATGCCGCGCTCGATCTGGTTCTAGCGGTTGGCGTCGATGCAGTCGCGCTTCACAACCAGGCGCTGGTGAGCCAAATCATCGAACGCCTGCCCGGCAGCCGCTGCACGCTTGCCTCCCCGGCCGAACGCGAGCGCCGCGGGCCATACGTCTGCATCGCCGGCCGCGATGCGAACGAGACGGCCGCGCTCTTCGAAAAGCTGCGCGCGAACCGCATCTTCGTCAGTCTCCGCGAAGGCTCCATCCGCATCTCGCCCTATCTCTACAACACGCCCGAGCAAATTTCGCGGCTGATGGATCTGCTCTCTCCCCAGCCCAGCTAAGAGGTCGCACAAAAAAACGGTTGGGAAACTATCTATGGCTTGTACTGGTCGAATAATTTCTGGTAGTCGTGATTGTTTTCATCGCAGATGTATTCCTGAAGGTACCATTCAGGATGCAGCGTGAAGGTGCCGACTTCGGTCCACGGCGCCGCGAAGACGTTGGGATCGTCGATCGTCGCTGAATATTTCAGCGTATCGTACGCCGTGCGCTCAAAGCGCTCGACCACATGATACGCGGTCGTGTGCCGGTACTCGCCGACGGACACTTTGTCGTTGAAGCCGATCGCGTCGACCACCAGCGTGTCGCCGTCCCAGTAGCCCACCGAATTTCCCATCCACGTCGGGTCGAGGTCCTTCGGGTGCCCGCGCCCATCAGTCGGGATCACGCGGAAATATTCGCCCGCCTCGTAGAGGATCACCACCTCAGTCGCGTTCTGGACGATCTGTATCGGATACGGCTCGCCGATCACGTCCGGCACGCCGCGCGGCAGGCAACGCTCGCCCAGCGAAAACGTGTACTCGGGACCGACGTGGTATTTTTCAGCACCGGGCTTCAGCGTGATCGTGTCGACCACACGGATCGAATGGTACGGCGCGATGTAGATTCCATTGAGGTCGGGATGACCGTCGGGCATGCGCGGCACCGGCTTGTTGGCCGGGGAGTCGTCGGCCGCCGCCGCAGTCTCCATCGGCGCGGGAGTCGTGCCCGCGACGAGCACCGTCACCGATTGCGTGTCGGCGATTTTGCCTCCGAACCCGAACACCCGCAAAACATATGTCGTCGTCACGCGCGGCGTCGCCATGCGGCTGTCGCGCGCCGCCACGACCCCAATGCCCGGGTCGAGCGTGATGTGGTCCGCATTCACCACCGCCCATCCCAACGTAACGGATTGGCCGGGCTGGATCGCTCCGGGACTCGCGGTGAAGCTGTCAATGTGCGCGGTCGGCCCCATCGGAAAGCCGTCGCGCGGCAGCGGCCGCTGCGCCGGCGCCTGCTGGGACGGCGCTTGTTGTGCCGCCGCGCCGGACGCCAGCGCCGCCGCAAGCGCAATCCAAGCCAGCACTTTCCTCGTACTATTCATGGCGCGCCCCACTGCTGATTTCAGATGAATTTCCGATCCGGGCGTCAACCCGAACCTCTTTCCCGCGCATCCTATGCCCTCGCGAGCCAGGACACAACGAATTTCCCAGTGTTAAGCTTACGAAACGACTCACACGCTGGACGCCCTCAAACAGATGGGACTCGGCGCTCAGCACGGTCATGAGTGACAGGTTAGCGGCGATCTTTCCGAGCCTTGCCTGCATTTTTCGTGAGGTGCCAGGCGTCACACCAGGAACATAAGTAGGCGCGAAGGTCCTTCGGCGCGTTGGTGGTTGCGATCTGGTGCGCGGCGGTCGCCAGAGCTTCGCCTTCTGTTCGGTACTTGCGCTTCCCGCTGACAGGACACTTCGATTCGTCGTCCATCCGGAGGCCTTTCGAAATTCGACCTCAGACTTGAATCAAGTTTTCCAGAAACTCGGCAATCAACCTAAGAATTCTACGTCCCGTTCACCGATCTCTTTAATTGTTTTGCCGCCGTGCCCGCTCAGGAACCCCTGCATGTGCCTGTGATGGACAGTCACTTTTTCGAATGTGGCCGCGAGCCAGCGCCGGCCTGACTCTACTTTCGTAGGCTAGACTGTGTTATTGGATAAGCAATCGTGCACACGATCAAGACCATCGCGCTCACCCTGGCCCTGCTCCTGGTTTCAGGGCTCTTGCCACCCGCGCAAGCAGCGGCAAACCCGATGCTGCATGCCGCCAATGGCGCCGTGGTCGACGGCGAGGGCGCTCCCGTGCAGTTGCGCTGCGTGAACCTGAGCCCGTGGCTCGACCCGGAGCCTTACCTTATTGGAAAGGCGCTGCGTGGGCTGACACGCTCTCCTTCAGAGTTGAAGCAAAAGCTTGCGGAGCTTGTTGGCCCTGCCGACGCGCAGGCGTTCTGGCGGCAGTGGGAAGATGCCTTTGTCACGCGAGCCGATTTCGCGCGCCTCAAAGAGCAAGGGTTCGATTGCGTGCGCCTGCCCATCAACTACAAGAATGTCGTTGCCGCATCGCCCAACGGCACGGTCGTGCTCGACGATGCCGGAATTGCGCCGGTCGACCACGCCGTCGCATGGGGCGCGGAATATGGCATCTACGTGGTCCTGGATCTGCACGCCGCTCCCGGCGGGCAGAACCCGACTTCGACCGTGGCGGACGTGCCGTCAAGCGACGCGGCTGCGCGCCTGTGGCTGGTGCCGGACGCGCCCGAGAATCAGAAAATGACCGTCGCGCTGTGGCGCGCTCTTGCAGCGCGTTACGCAAAGGCCGGCTCGGTCGGTGGATACGATTTGCTGAATGAGCCCGCGCTGCCTTCGGGCGTGTTGAAGGACGAACTTCTCAAGCTCTATGACGCCATCACCGCCGCCATTCGCTCGGTCGATCCCGATCACATGATCATTCTCGAGGGCAACGATTACGCCCACGATTTCTCTTCCTTTCCTCCGCCGAGGGATAGAAACGTCATGTACGAATTTCACGAATACTCGCTTTTGAATCCCGCCTGGCGCACGCCGAACCAGAAGGCGCTGAAACCGTTTCTCCGGTTGCGGGCCACGACGCACGTTCCTGTGTGGCTCGGCGAATTCGGCGAACAGGCAGTGGAGTGGCAAGAGCAAATGGTGCAATTGATGAAAGCCAACCAGATCGGATGGGCCGTCTGGCCGTGGAAGCGCATCGATCTTGAAAATGGACACCCGGCGATCGAGAGCATTACGATGCCGGACTCATGGGAAAAGCTGTTTCGGTACCTCGTGGGAGCGTGGTTCAGCGGCAAGCCCTCACGAGCCGCGGCAGAGCAAGGCATGGCGCAGATGCTCGACGCCATCCGCACCCAGAATTGCACCGAGAACGTAGCCCTGGCGAAGACGCTGGCGGGGCAGTGATTTGCGTCTCGTTTCCTTCCTTATTTATTTCTATTCACGCGACTCTTTCTGGTGCAGGTTGGTGCAGATGTCGATCGCGTTCGTCGGGTCAACCGCGCCGTTGCCTTCCTGTACGTGCTGGATCTTGCCCTGCTTGTCGACGACAAACGTGGTGCGGTTGGCAAATTGAAATTGGTCGTTCAGGATGCCGTACTCCTTCGAGACCTGCCGCGTCATGTCGCTCAGGAGCGGAAATTTAGCCCCGATTTTCTCGGCGAACGCGGCGTTCGAAGGAGGAGCGTCAATGCTGATGCCCAGGACGGCGGTGTCTTTGAGGTCGATCTTACCGGAATCGATACCAGACTGGTATGCCTGCAGTTCTTTCGTTCAACCCTGGGTGAAGGCAAGAACGTAGAACGCCAAGATGACGTTCTTCTTGCCGAGGTAATCACTGAGCTCCACCGTCGTTCCTTGGTCGCTGCGCAACGTGAAATCGGGCGCAACGTCTCCGACCTTCAAAGACGTGTGAGCGATTTGAGGCAGTGGTTGTTGCTGTGTCCGGGCGGTGGGCAGAGTGAAAAACCCGGCGAGGAGCAGAGCCAAAAAAAGAGGCAGGATTCGTTTGGTCATTTCTCGTCCTTTCATGAACCGCTAACGATCTGAAGTATACACGCCCCAGCCTGCGTCCTTGCTGGCCCATCTTTGGCAGTCATCAGAGGTCATCGAGCTATGTATACTGATCGGCATGTCGAGCGACCGCGTTCGCGAATCCGTGATGAAGGATCCAGTCAGTTGGCTCTATCCTCCCCTCGAACCGTATCACACGGGCCGGCTGCGAGTCTCGCCCGTCCACGAGATCTATTTCGAGGAAAGCGGTAATCCTCTTGGCAAGCCGGTCGTCTTTCTGCACGGCGGTCCGGGCGGCGCCTCCGAACCCAAACAGCGCCGCTTCTTTCACCCCCACAAGTACCGCATCGTCAACTTCGACCAGCGCGGCTGCGGAAAGAGTACGCCGTACGCATCCTTGGAGGCCAACACCACCTGGGATCTGGTCGGCGACATCGAGAAAATCCGCCAGCACCTCGGCATCGAGCGCTGGCAGGTGTTCGGTGGGTCCTGGGGTTCGACGCTCGCCCTCGCCTACTCGGAAACGCACCCCGATCGCGTCACAGAACTAGTCCTCCGCGGCATCTTTCTGCTTCGCAAACAGGAGATCGATTGGTTCTACCAGCGCGGCGCATCGGTCCTTTACCCGGACGCTTGGGAGCCATACGTCTCTCACATCCCCGAGGCCGAACGCGGCGACCTGCTCTCGGCCTACTATCGCCGGCTCACGAGCGAGGATCCGGCGGTGCGGCTCGCCGCTGCAAAGATCTGGAGCACATGGGAGGGCTCGACTTCGAAGCTTCTGCCGGACGCTGCTTTCACTGCGCACTACGAAGAGGACGAATTCGCGCTGGCGTTCGCGCGCATCGAGGCCCACTATTTCGTCAACAAGGGTTTCCTGAAGACCGATGCCCAGCTGCTTGAAGATGCCTCACGGATTCGCCACATTCCGGGCGTCATCGTGCAGGGCCGTTACGACGTCGTCTGCCCGATGGAGAGTGCCTGGGCGCTTCATCGTGCGTGGCCGGAGGCCGAGCTCGTCATTACACCCGATAGCGGCCACAGCGCCTTCGATCCACCGAACAGCCGCGCCCTTGTCGCCGCGACTGACAAATTCGCACAGTAGCGTAGCACGTGAATCCTAATCTGCTAAACTGAATCGAATTAAGGGCATCCGCGAGTTCCACCGGCAAGGCACTCCGCGGCAGCTACCTCAAAACAGGGCGGAATTGAATTGACGGCAGCCAACAAACCGTTGGTATCGGCAGGCGCGCCCAGCGCGGGCGGCCGACTCGGCCAGCGCCTGCTCGACCGCATCGGCAATACGCCCCTGATCCGATTTGAGCGTACCGGCAAGGAATATCCCAACGTCGAGATCTTCGCCAAGGCGGAATGGTTTAATCCCGGAGGCTCGGTGAAAGACCGCGCGGCGTATTCGATGATCCGCGAAGGCGAGCGGAGCGGCAAACTGCGTCCGGGAAAAGTGATTCTCGACGCGACCAGCGGCAACACCGGCATCGCGTATGCCATGATTGGCGCCGCGCTGGGCTACAAAGTGAAATTGTGCCTCCCATCGAGCGCCTCGCCCGAGCGCAAGCAGATTCTCGCCGCGTACGGTGTCGAGATCGTCTTCACGCCAGGCGACGAAGCCACCGACGGCGCGATCCGCCGCGTGCGCGAAATTTACCAAGCCGACCCAGACAAATACTTCTATCCCGATCAGTACAGCAATCCCGCCAATCCCGCGGCGCACTACACCGCGACCGCGCCCGAAATCTGGGAACAGACACAGGGGCGCATCACCCATTTCGTCGCCGGCCTCGGCACAAGCGGCACGTTCGTCGGCACCACGCGCCGCCTCAGAGAGTTGAATCCCAAGATTCGCTGCATTAGCATGCAGCCGGATTCGGGCTTCCACGGCCTCGAAGGGCTGAAGCACATGCCCACGAACCTCGTGCCGGCAATATACGATCCGAATCTTGCCGATGAGAATACGGAAGTCCGCACCGAAGATGGCCAGCAGATGGCTCGCCGCCTCGCGCGCGAAGAGGGAATTCTCGTGGGCGTGAGCGCCGGCGCGGCCCTTTGGGCGTGCTTAGAGGTGGCGCGATGCCTACCGAAAGATGAGCACGCGGTCATCGTCACCGTCTTCCCGGATTCAGGCGAGAAGTACCTCACGGATCGCTTCTGGAGCGAAGAATGAGCGTCGCGCCGCTAAAGGTCCGCGAGGAGATGCTGCGCCGGATTCACGCGCACGGCGTCGAGACCTATCCGCACGAGTGCTGTGGCGCGCTGCTCGGCCGCGACAGTGACGACACGCGGGAAGTGATCGACCTGCTGCCCCTCGCCAATCGCCGCGACGATTCGCCGCGCAACCGCTTCGAGGTCACTCCGGACGACGTTCGTCTGGCCGAGAAAACAGCCCGCGAAAAACGCCTCGAGCTGATCGGGTGGTATCATTCGCACCCGGACGCCCCGGCGCGCCCCAGTGAATACGACCGGGATCACGCCTGGCCCTGGTACAGCTATATGATTGTCAGCGTTCAGAAGGGCGAGCCCAAGGATACGACGTCCTGGCGGCTTCACGACGACCGTGCCGGGTACGACCCGGAAGCCATCGAAATCATTGTGCATACCTCAAGCATCTAATCGGGCGAGCGAGCCGGGGACCAGGGGAGGAAGTGAATGGCAGTCAAGGTGATGATTCCCACGCCACTGCGGGCGTACGCGGGAAAGCAGGAAAGCGTCGAGGTCCAGGCGAAGACCGTGGCGGAAGCGCTCACCGCGCTCACGGGCACCTTCGGAGAGCTGAAAAAGCACCTTTTTTCTGATGACGGGCGGCTGCGCAGCTTCGTCAACGTCTACGTGAACGACGAGGATATCCGCTACCTCGAGAAGGATCAAACGCAGGTCCGCGAGGGCGATACGATCAGCATCGTGCCGTCGATTGCAGGCGGCGCGCGAATTTAACGGCATCGAGCAAAACGGGGAGATTTCTCCATGGCAACAAAAATAGGAATTCCTGAAACGCCGGCAAAAGCCAATCCGGCCGCCACACTCTCGAAAGAAGAGATAATGCGCTACAGCCGCCACCTGATCATGCCCGAGGTCGGCATGGACGGCCAGCTGAAGCTCAAGCAGGCCAAAGTCCTGTGCATCGGGACGGGCGGTCTCGGCGCCCCGCTCGGTCTCTACCTTGCGGCAGCCGGCGTGGGCCGCATCGGCTTGGTCGATTTCGACGTGGTGGATTCGACGAACCTGCAGCGCCAGGTTCTGTTTGGGACGAGCGATGTCGGCCGCCCAAAGATCACGGCGGCCGCCGATCGCCTGCGAAATCTGAATCCCGACATCCGGATCGATACCTTCGAGACGCATCTCTCGAGCGAAAACGCGCTCGATATCATGAGGGATTACGACATCATCGTCGACGGCACGGACAATTTCCCGACACGCTATCTCGTCAACGATGCGTGCGTGATCCTCGGCAAACCCAATGTTTACGGCTCGATTTTCCGCTTCGAGGGACAGATCACGATTTTCGGCTATCCGGATGGCCCATGCTACCGCTGCTTGTATCCTGAGCCGCCCCCGCCGGGCCTCGTGCCCTCCTGCGCTGAAGGCGGAGTGCTTGGGGTATTGCCCGGAATCGTCGGCACAATCCAAGCCGCCGAGACGCTGAAGCTCATCATCGGCAAGGGCGATCCGTTGGTGGGACGCTTGCTGCTCTTTGATGCGCTGGCCATGAAATTCCGCGAGCTGAAGCTGCGCAAGAATCCGGATTGCCCGGTGTGCGGCGCGCATCCGACCGTCACAAAACTGATCGATTACGCCGAATTCTGTGGAATTCGGGGCGAGGAGGCCCCCGTGACAGCAACGAATCTTCCCGAGATCACTCCGCGCGAGCTGAAATCGCGCCTCGATCGCGGCGACGATCTCTACATTCTCGACGTGCGCGAGCCGCACGAATACCAGATCTGCAACCTCAACGGCCATCTGATCCCGCTCGGCGAGCTTTCGCGCCGCGTCAACGAGCTCGACAGCTCGCGCGAGATTGTCGCGCACTGCCGCAGCGGAAAGCGCTCGGCCGACGCCGTCGAGTTCTTGCAGAAGGCGGGCTTCCGCAAGATATGGAACTTGAAAGGTGGTATTCTCGCGTGGTCGGACGAAGTCGACTCGTCGGTTCCGAAGTACTGACCGGGCGGGCATTTCCAGATCGCTTGGAGGATTGATCGCATGGCGGCCACGAAACTCACGGTCCGCAACGACGGTTCGGTAAAGGTCGAGGGGGACTTCGAGATCGTCGACGCGGAAGGCAAGGCTTTTGGACTTGGCGGAAGGCCCAACGCCGCGCTTTGCCGTTGCGGGCATTCCGAATCGAAGCCGTTTTGCGACGGCTCGCACAAGAAAGTGAATTTTCAGAGCGTCATCCAGGCCTTCGATCTTCCGCCCGTTACTCCAAAGGCATGAGTCCATTTCTGTGTAAGAAGCGCCCGGTCCTGTAACATTTCTACCCCGCCTTACCCTGAAGATCGGGCGCTTGCAGCAAACCGCTGGAGCTTTTGGTTCCTCTTATTGGCTGTGGCAAAAGAACTTACATAGTACCAGAACTAGTCAATGGATCGGCCCTGCAGTTGCACATTCCAGCAACGGGCAGGTGTACGTTTTCTGGGGGTAGGTGTGGACCGCAGGGGGAATCTGCGCGAATATTACTGGCTTCGGTTCGTCCTTCCCGGGACGGTCGCGGCGGGGCTGTATTGTGTCCTTCTGCTGGCGCTGCGCCGGTCTTCCTATCTGGCTGACCCCCTCCTCGGTTCCTACCTGGATATGGCTGGCAGTCTCATCGCGTTCACCTTCGCGGCAAACGCCATGCTGCGATTCCGGGGCGCGCACGACCGGATCTCGCTGATTCTGGCCTTCGGATTTGTGATCGCAGGCCTGATCGAGGGCGCCACCAGCTTCACGTTCTATCGGGGCATGCTCGTCGCCCCGTCGACCGGATACGAAATCTCCCTGGGCTGGCTGGCCGGGCGGACCCTGCTCGGCGTGTTGCTGATCGCTGCGCTAGTGGTTGAAAAGCGCATTCCCGTTTCGCGCGATCCCGGCAAGGAAATCGCCGGAGTCACCTTGACGGTGGGGGCTGCGGCGTACCTCACCAGCGTCTTCTACTTCATGCTGCCGCACGCGCCGAAGATTCAGCCCGGTGCAATCGTTCCTCGCCCGTGGGATTTGCTGCCGGCGGCGATCTATCTTGTCGCAACGGTGGCCTATGGGCGCCGACTGAGACGCGCGAATGCGGCGCTCGACCGCGCTCTGTTCATCGCCGCGGGCCTCAACGCGCTCTGCCACATCACCATCAGCCAATCGCAGCGCGTGCTTGATGACACCTATGTTTTCGCGCACTTCCTCATGGTTGCCAGCTACGCGGTCGTGCTGGGTGGCACGCTGCTGGACAATGCCCATCTTTTCGATCAGATCAGCCGCCTGGCGATCTCAGATTCGCTGACGGGCCTCGCGAATCATCGCCAGTTGCTCGACGTGCTCGAGGGCGAGATCCAGCGGTCGCGCCGCACCGGCCGGCGATTTGCCGTGTTGCTGTTCGATCTCGATGGCCTGAAGAAAATCAACGATAAGTATGGTCACCTCACGGGCAGCCGCGCCATCAAACGCGTCGGTGCAGCTCTCCGGAGCGGCAGCCGCGCGATCGACACGCCCGCGCGATACGGTGGCGACGAGTTCGCCCTCGTTTTGCCGGAGGCAGGCAAGCAGGAGGCCGAGCAGGCCGCCAGCCGCATCAGCGATCGCATCATGGGCGATGGCGAGGATCCGTTCATCTCCGTGAGCGTCGGCCATGCCGTTTACCCGGAAGATGGCGTTTCCATCGAACAGCTTCTGGGCGCTGCGGACCGCGGACTGTATCAGATGAAGGGCCGGAGCGAAAAGAAGTTGCGCTTAAGCCAAGTCGTCGCCTGTTTGTAGGGGGAGGGAGACATGGCGTTGGGCACACGTGTCCCGAAGAGTTTTCCGGTTCCGCGCCGCGAGCCGCGGATGCCGATGGAAATCGGCGTTCACATCACCGGCCACGCATCCATACCCGGTACGGAAACTACCTTCACGGAAAACGTCAGCCTGCGCGGGGTGCGCGTGCTGAGCGCGCGGCGCTGGAAAACCAACGACCGCCTGACGATCACGACTCCTGCGGGTTCTTTCCGTTCGATTGCGCGCGTCGCGTATTGCCAGGCGGTTGCGGAAGCGGGTTTTGCCGTCGGTCTCGAACTGATCGAGCCCAGCGGCGCCTGGATTTTGAGCGGCTCGAACTAACCCCCGCGATCCGTTCTCGCCTCTATTGAACGAATCCGACGTTTGGTTCCGGTGCCGGGCCGGGTCCCTCGGGGATCGTTCCGAACTGCGCTTCGTATCGCGCCACATTTTCCTGTAGGGCTCGTAGCAGGCGCTTGGCGTGCATCGGACTGACGATCAAGCTGGCCACCAGCTTCCCCTGTGGCACCGTGGGGAACATATAGATGAAATTGAGCGTGAACTCCTCCGCGTTGTGATGAATCACGGCGAGATTGGAATATTGGCCGAGCAGCTCTTTTTCGTCGGCTTTGATCTGCATCTGCTGTTGTTTCGGCGCTTCAGCCATTCGTTCTCTCCCGGTGTGGCGTGATCCAGACTCTCAATCACTATAGCAAAGCCTAAATCGCGCCTGTCGTTTTTCGAAACCAGGCATTCTGGGCGATTGACACGCCGCTGCATTAAGCTTAGTTTATGTCGAAGATTTATTGCAGTTAACCATGGACACACCGACAAAACCGCCGCACCCTTCAGCGTATCGCCCCGCTCACCCCACTACGGAATCCGCCGCCGGTTCGGCGGTCGCAGGGGAGTTGGTCGGCCAACTGACGCATGAAGACGTCGACCGCGCGCGCGATCGCTGGCAGGTGGCCCGTGCCCGGTTGCGGGAGCGCAGTTCGCGTCTTTTCGGCGGATTCGGCGTGCTCTGGTTGCTCATCGGGCCGGGCGTGTTGGTCTTCCTTGGCGAGAACGACGCGCCGAGCATGCTCTCGTATTCGGCCGATGGCGCGCGTTTTGGCATCGGGTTCTTCATACCGTTTGTCATTCTAACCTTCTTGATGGGTTACATTGTCCAAGAAATGACCGTGCGCTTGGGAGCGGTCACTCATCGCGGTCATGCCGAGCTCATCTTCGACCGCTTCGGGCGATTTTGGGGATTTTTCTCCCTGAGCGATCTGGTGCTGGGAAATTTCCTCACGCTGGTCACAGAGTTTATCGGCGTGCGGGCCGGGCTGGGCTTTTTTGGCATCCGTCCCTACGTTGCCGTCGGAGGCTCGCTCGTGATCGTCGTTGCCGCCATCGCGACCGGCCGCTACTGGACGTGGGAGCGCATCACGATGGGCCTGGCGATTTTCAACGGGCTGTTCGTTCCCGCCGCCCTGCTGGCGCATCCGGACTGGCAGGCCACCGGCCGCGCGCTGCTTACATGGACGCCGCTCCCGACGGGCAGCCACTACGACATTCTGGTCCTAATCCTTGCGACCGTCGGCGCCACAGTCACTCCCTGGATGCTTTTCTTCCAGCAGAGCGCCGTGGTCGACAAAGGAATGCAGCCTCGCGATATCAACGCCGGACGGTTCGACACGATGCTCGGCGTGATTCTTGCTTCCGCATTTGCCATCGCGGCGATTCTGGCGACGACTCCGCTGTTTCATCACGGGATCAGCGCAAGCAACTTTCAGGGCGCGGAGTTTGCCGAAGCCCTCGAGCCCTGGATCGGCCACGTCGGCGCATCGCTTTTCGCGCTGGGAATCTTCGAAGCAGGCATCGTTGCGGCGATCACGATTTCGACGTCCTCCGCCTACGCTTTCGGCGAGGTGCTGCATACCGGGCACAGCTTAAACCGCCCGATCCGCGAGGCCTGGCCTTTCTACCTGACGCTGGTGGGCTCGGCCTCCACCGCGGCGGCGCTAGTTTTGATTCCGAGGTTTCCGCTCGAGTTTGTCGTGCTGACCGTCAACGTGATTGCCGTTCTCGCGATGCCGCCGGCCCTCGCCTTCTTATTGCTCCTCGTCAACGATAAGGAAGTGATGGGAGAATACGTGAATGGCCCATGGGCAAACGTCGCGGGCGTCATTGTCACCGTGCTTTTGGTGATCGCCGGGATTGGTTTTGGTCTGGCGACGGTTTTCCCAAAATGGCTGGGCGGGTGAACTGAACGTGCAAACATTTCTGAGAGATACGTCGCGAGGATCGAATTGAAATCGAACGGAGAAAGCCCCATGCAGAAAGAACGAGAGCTCGCTGCCGAAACGGCGGAGCAGCTAAATCTGAAAGATCCCGGCGTCGTTTTGTCGCTGCTCGAAGCCGACCAGGTGGTTGCTGCGAAGCGGCAATCGCGTTTTGGCCCGCGCAATCTTTCCACCGGGATCCGGATTTTGCTGTGGGGCTTGCGAATCTACGTGGTCATCATGCTGGTGCTCGTTGTGGTCTCCGTGTTCCGCGCGCTCGGCGCTCCCAACTGACGTGCAGCCCGAGCCCAAGAAAGGCAACTGCGCGACGTTGGTCATCGTGCTCCTGCTCTTCTTCAGCGCCGCGATCGCGCTGATGGTTTATGCCGTGATGCAGTGGGACGCCCAAGCTAGGGCGAGGAACCGGAAGAATCCCGTGCCCGCTACGCAGGCGGCGATCGCCGCCGGAAACCGGATCTATAAGCAGCACTGCCAGAGCTGTCACGGCGCAAACGGCGACGGCAAAGGCGAAAAAGCCCCCGAGCTTTCGACAGCGCCAGGCGACTTCACAGACGCGGCGAAAATGAGCGGCTTGAAGGACGGCGAGCTGTTCTGGCAAATCACCAAGGGGCGCCGTCCGATGCCCGCGTTTGAGAAGAAACTGACCGAGCAGGAGCGCTGGGAAGTGATCGACTACATCCGTACATTCGCGGCCAAGTCCTCGGCGTCGCGCCCAGCCGCTCAGGGCACGCAATCCATTTGGCCCTGAACGGCAACCAGGCCCTCGAAACCCGCTTATTTCAATTGAGCGATCGCGTCGGCCACTTCCTTCACGTCCGGCACGCTCGGAATGTCGTAATTCTTGAACCACGCCAGCTTGCCGCTGCGATTCACTACCGCGATGGCGCGCCCCGTGATTCCCTTGTCCGCGAGGTACACGCCGAATTTATCCCCCACAGCTCCGCGAGGTTGGAAATCGGCGAGCAACGGGTACTGGATACCCATCTTTTCCGCGAAGGCCTTGTGCGACCACACGCTATCCACGCTCAAGCCGAGCACCTGCGCATCCAGCTCCTCGAAGCGTTTGAGATCGTTGACGAAGCAGACATGCTCGTTGGTGCAAACCGGGCTCCAGTCGAGCGGATAAAAGACGATCACAACGTTCTTCTTGCCCCGGAAATCGGAGAGCTTCACCTCTTTCTGGTTCTGATCCTTCAGGGAAAAGTCAGGAGCTTCAGCCCCCACCGAAATCGCCATGCCGATCCTCCTCTTTTGCTCTCGCGGATATGAATTGCAGACCGCCTTTTCAAGCCCGTTCATGATAGCCCAAGCCGCGGCACCCGACAAACTCACCGGCCAAACAAAAGGCCCCGCTTTGGCGGGGCCTTTGGGCGATTCGGGAGCAGCGACCCGTTCTACTGTCTTGGAGTTCTCGGCGCCGGTTTGGAGGGTGCCGCCGAAGTGGCCTTCACCGGGTAGGCTTCGTCGTACAACCGGATGATCTCCTGCGTGATGTCGACCTGATTTGCCTCATACATAATCGGCGTCGTCTGCGACGAACTGTCGAGCACGACTGCGTAGCCGCCGTCCTTCGCGTACTTGTCCAGGACCTCGACCATCTTGCGCCCGATCGTGTTGATGAGGTTCTGTCGCGCATCGTTGAAATCGTCCTGATCGTCCTGGCTCTTGCGCTGAAGCTTTCGCGTCATCGTCTGGTAATCCTGAGTGAGGCGGGCCTGCTCCTCATCGCTCAGCGTCGTTTGCCCCGTGCGAAGCCGGTTCTGGTCGTCCTCGATCTGTTTCTGCATGGTTTGCAATTCCGCTTGCCGCGGTGCGAACTGCGACTGCAGCTCGGCCTCAGCCTGTTTTCCCTCGGCCGTGCCCGTAATGGCCGCCTGCATGTTGATCACGCCGACCTTGGTCGGCGCCGCTGCCGTCGATTGCGCCCGAAGGGCGGGCGCCAGCATCGTCACGGCTACGATAGCAATTGTCGCTTGAATCTTCATTCTCACTCCTCGCTTGGATATAGAGAAAATTCCCGTAAACAGAAATCGAAGATTATAGCTGCCATCTTGGAGCACGGTCAATCGCATTCGGGTTGTATGGCTCGCGCATTCCTAGTGCGGCAGCGGGACCAGCAACACGCGGTTGTTGTCCGGGTCCACAAGCACGGCCAGATTCAGTTTTGGATCGATCGCCACGGTGTTCGGGCCGAGCACGAGCGCCGAGGTCTGCGTCCCTCCGAGCTCGAGCACCGTCTGCACTTTCGGCCCGACGCACGCCGCGGGTGCCCCCGCGCCCGGCGGGCAGACGTAATCCAGCACGGACAGAGTCCCGCTCGGCGAATTCGCCGTCACCAGCGTGCTCGTCTGGAAGTTGTAGTCGATCGACGTGGGCGCAATCCCCACATTCACCGGCGTCTCGTTGAACGTCGTCGGATCGACGAGGATCAGGTCGTTCAGCAGGCTGTTCGCCGTCAGAAAAACCTGATTGACCGGGTCGAACACGATTCCGCTTGGATTTTCCAGGGCCCCGTTGATCGTCCCCGCAGTCGCGAACGTTGCCATATTGACGAGATTGATGCTGCTGGCCTGCGACGCGGTAGCGACTGCCGCGTAGTCGAGGTTAGGATCGACGGCCACGGCGACCGGATCGTGGTCCACCGAAAGTGGAGTAGCGGCCGTCGTGGGCGTCGTAGACAAATCGAAAAAGCTGACGGTCCCGGTGCTCACTGGGCCCGTTGGGTTTGTGCTCGTCACAGCCGCGAACGCGCTGTCCTGGTTCACGGCGACGCCTGTCGAACCCGAGCAACCGGAATTGGCGCAGATGTCGACCCCGGCCGGAACGGCCGCACCGGGCTGCCCAGTGACGTCCACGATTGTTGCATCGTTACTGCCATTGTTCGCCACGACTGCCAAGCCCAGCCGCGGTATCACGGCCACGCCTTCTGGCGTGGTTCCGACGAGAACCGGTGACCCGATGATCCCGACGTTCCCGAGAGATTCGGGCGATTCGCTGCTGATCGGTGTCAGGGAAATAAGCGAAACCGTTCCGTCCCCTGAATTTGTGACCACCGCCGAATCGCGGTCCGTATCCACCGCGACTCCAATCGGCGAGTTCCCAACCGCAATAGGCTGGACGACGCTGAGGTCGGTTACGTTCGAGACGCCTCCGCCGGCTCCATTCCGTACTTGCACGATATACCGGCGCGCGGATTCGAGCATGCTTCCCGGCACCGTCGCTACGATCTTGCGCGAGCTCACTACATTCACGTCGCCCCCGGGCAGCGCGGTGCCATCCAGAAGCACTTCCGAGCTTAGGGCAGCGAACCCTCCGCCGACGATCGTCAAAGTCGTGTTCGCGGCGCCCGGGCCTCCGAACACGACGGCCGGACTTGCCTCGGTGATTTGCAATGGATCGATGGTCGTGCCCAGGGAGAGGAGCGAGACCGTGCCGTCCTCGTGGTTGACGACCACTGCCTGATTGCTCGCGGGATCAACGGCCACACCCTGCGCCAGCGTCGAGGCTCCGAGGCCCCCCACGTTCTGCAACACGATCCCGTTACTGAGATCCACGATCACGGCGGAGGAGTTCTTGCTCACCGCGATGCCTACATCCTCGAGCGGGCTTGCGGCTGCGGCGCTAAACCCGGTCTGGTTGAACGGGGCGCCGCTCCCCGGCTGGCCCGTGCTCGGTAAGGTAACCGTCGTCACAGCATCGTCCAGCATGCTGAAGGTGTAGAGCGTTCCGGTATCCGGATCGGACAAAAGCGCTTCGTGTGTCTCCGGATTGATGCCCACGCCCTGGACCGTTTGCGAAAGCAAGAGATTCGCAACCGCGTATGGGCTGCGCCCCTGAGGCTGACCCGCACTCGAGTCCGTTCCCAAGTCCACGATGCTGATTTCACCCGCCCCGCCGGGCGTGACGACAGCCCAGTTCAGCCGCGGATCGATGGCGATTGCGGGGCTCGCTCCTGTTCCCGTGAAATTGCTCGAGCTTCCGCCGATCGTTCCCACCTCGGTAAGTGCCGGCGTGCCGCCCGGACCGCCGGTATCGGATACATCCAGAATCATCGCCAGGCTCGCCAACTGGTAAGCCACGATGACGCGATGCGTCAGCGGATTCACGCCGATCGAGTAGGGCAGTGGGGGAGTCGTTCCGGAGCTGATTGACACGTTCAGCGTCGTTGCGTTTCGGGTCGTCAAGTCGATTGCCGTAAGGGTCTGATCGGTATTGTTCACCACCAGCGCGACCGGGTCGGGGAGCAGGTCATCCACAGCGACTCCGGTGGGGTTTGTTCCGACCGGTATCGCTGCGCCGACCGCCGTGCCGGTCGCTACATTCACGAGCGTCACCGAACCGCTTCCCGCATTGGCTACCACTGCGATACCGTCCGCCTCGTCGATCGCCACTGCCGACGGATCCGTGCCCACCCCAATTGCGGCGACATTCGGCGCTCCCGGAATTGTGGCCGCAACCGGAGTGACGGCGACATTCAGCGCCGATACGGACGATTGGTCCGTGGCCACGCCCGAGTTCTGCACCACAATCGGATACAACCCCGGCGTGGCGAGGGCGCCCGCCGGGATTGTGGCCGACAGCTGCCGGCTGCTATTGAGCACAAGACCGACCGTCGAACCATTCACGGTCGCACTCGTCGCGCCCGAGAAGTATCCGCCCGTCAGACCCACCGATGCGCTCGCCGAATTCTGCGACACGTTCTCGGGCGAAGCGGCGACGAGAGCCGGTCGAACCGGGAAGATCGTCAACGGCAGCACTCCGGAGACATTCGTGGGAACCGTGGTGCTCATCAGCTGAATCGAGGCCGATCCCGCGGCCGATAGTAAACTCGCGGGCAGCGTCACGCGGGCCAAGGTTGCGCTGAGGAAGAAGACCGAAGTGGTTGGCAACGTGACCGGCAGTTGGCCCGGAGCGGTGACCACGATCTCGCTCGTGGTCTCGAAGCCTGTTCCGTTTAGATAAACGTCTTGTTGGGCCGAGCCTTGCGCGGCTACGCTCGGGTCGAGGCTCGTGAGCGTGATTGGCCCCGCGCTCCCAACGGTGACCGTTGCCGAGCCGCTTTCCGTGGGATCGGCCGACGAAGTCGCCGTGACGGTAACGGCTCCAGGCGGCATTCCCGGTGCTGTGTACAATCCGCCCGAGCTGATCGTTCCCAGCGCAGGGGGATTCGTCACCCCGGGCTGGCCCAGCGTCCACGAAACTCCCCTGTCGCTTGTGGGGCCTGTTACGGTGGCCGTGAATTGAAAGGATTCCGACGAGCTGATAATGGCAGTGAGCGGCGTCACTTGCACGCGAATGCCGGAATCGATCGTGAGGTTCGCTACCACAAACGCGGTCGGGTCGACGGTGCTCGTTGCCAGGATGACGGCCGTCTTCGGCGTGGGCAGCACGGCTGGCGCCGTATAAAGCCCGTTTTGCTGAATGGTTCCATATCCCGTCAGGACGGTTTCACCCTTCGGCGTTGCAACTCCCGGAATCGGCGTGCAGTCGGTCGGCTTCGTCGTCGGAGGGGGCGGAGTCGTGCCGGAGCTTGATGTCGCCGCCAGACAGACCTGCCACGTCACGGTGGTCGTGGAAACCCCCGTGACGCTGGCCTCAAACTGCACGGAGCTGTTCAGCAGCACGGTCTCCGGGTTTGGGGTCACCGTGACGCCGGCGGGAGTCGAATTCCCGCCGCAACCTGCGGCCCAAGCGGCGAGGAGCACCACCGCGGCTATACTCCACGATCTCATTTGCTTTCCTCCGACAACTTCTATTCCGTTTCCCATTCCGCCTCGCGCACCATCAATTAAGCGCCCTTCTCCTGGTCCCGCGTTCCGCGCCATCAAAATGTCCGGCTTACCGCGAAGCGCAGAGAGGACCGCTGTTCGAGCAGGCCCGGCGGAATCGTCTGCGAAGACCGAGTTTCAAGCAAGAAATTTTGAATGGCCGGCACGATCTGCGTGTCGTAGACGCCCAACTGTTGCAAAGCTTGCCGCTCCGCCGGCGGGACGTAGAACGCCCCATTAGGAGGAACAATCGTCTCAGTCAGGCGTAGGTAATTGAACGCGTAATAGATCCGGAACGGCGCCTGGATGATCGGGATCTGGAAATCAAACTCGATTCCCGCGGAGGTATGCGGCTTGAAGTTCGTGCCCTTGGCGATCGGCAGATTCGTCCCGATGTGCATATTCGGGAAATCCGCGTTCGGATATTGGTCCTGCAGCAGCGCGATCGCCGAAGGATCGATCTGCACCTGCCGGATCGTTCCGTTCAAGCCGAGATCGTTGAAAAAGCTCATTATGAAGTAGTTCTTTACCAGCGGTATCCGGTACTCGGCGTTAAAGACGCCTTGCAAATCGCCGCCCGGCCGCGTCGGAACGTACTCCAAAACATTCACCGGCAATGTTTCAAGCGACGGCTGCCCCGCTTGATTCAAATGTTGCGGATTGTAGAATTCCACGTCCGTCGCCGTCGAGTAGGGAATGAACACGAAGGGCGAGATCGTATAAAACTCGTAGCCGCGCACATCCTGTTCGCCGCCCAGATAAAAGCGGTTGTTGGGCGGCACTTCCCGGCCGCCGAAACCGCTGATCGTGGCGCCCTGCATTCGAAGCGCGATTACGTTGCGCCGGTGGTATGCCGGATGGTAGTACGACATCGTAAAGGTGTTGCTGATCGTGTCCACGTTCCCTTGCAGCGGTCCGCCCGTAAGGCTCGTTCCGTAGTAGATGCTCCTTCCGCTCGTCGGATTGACTGGGTTGTTCACTGTGCTGTACGAGATCGTCGGGGTGATCGAACTCATGCGGATCCCGTTGAGCGCGGACGGCCCCGCGAGGCTCGTGAATTTCGTGAAATCGAAGAGCAGCGTCGCCGATTGGCTGAAGGGCGTGATGTCCGTCGTCGACCAGCCGTACTGCAAGCCGAGTCGCGTAAACGCCGACCTCCGGAGCGGATAGCTTGCAAAAATCGTGAAGCCCTTTGAATCCGTGTTGTAGTTTTCCTGCAACGCGGGATCGATGGCCACCTGCTGCCCCAGCAACAATCCTTCTTCGCGCGCCGTGTTGTAGTCCAAGCGGCTTGCAAAAATCGTGAATCCGGTCGAGATCGGCCGGTCGAACAGATACGGCTCCGTGAATCCCAGCCGCACATCCGTTTGGATGTTGCCGATCTGCGCCGAGAGAGTCAGCGTCTCGCCAAGGCCGAGGAAGTTGTTCGTTTGATACGAGAAACCGACGAAGCTCCCGGCCAATCCGCTCACCCCGCCGTTGAAGCTGATCGATTGCTTGCCCTTTTCCTTCACCTTCAGCCGGATATCGACCGTCCCGTTTTTTACGTCGCGCTTCAAATCCGCATTTTCCGGCTTGATCGGATCGAAATACCCCAGCTGGTTGAGCCGAAGCAGGCTCAGTTCCCACAACCGGTTGCTGAATACCTGGCCCTCGTCCAGCAGCAGCTCGCGCCGAATCACTTTGTCGCGGGTCGTCGTATTGCCGGAAAACTCGATCCGCCGCACGAAGAACTGTTTTTGCTGGTCGAACTGCAGCGTCATGTTGATGACCTTCTTCGTGTCGTCGACGTCGAACAGAGGCTCCGCGTTGAAATCGATATATCCGTAATCGCCGTACAGTTTCCGGAAATCGTCCAGCGACTTGCGGATCTTGTCGGCGTCGAAGATGTCTCCCTGCTTCAGCGGGAAGACTCGCTGGAGGAATTCCGACTTGAAGATAAGCCCCTGATCGGGATCGGCGCTGCGAAAGGTGAGCTTCCCCATCCGGTACTGCGCGCCTTCTTCTATCTTTATGGTGATGTTCGTTGCCTTCCCGTGCTGGGCGCCGATGCCGGGCACCGGTATGGGAATCCCGCCCCGATTCAGCGTGACGGTTTTCAGAATCGGGTCTTCCACGTCGACCTTGAAATACCCATGGTCCTGGTAAAGGCCGCGAATCCCGACTTCCAGGTCCTCTTCCAGCTTCGGCCGGTCGAACGTCTTGGCCATAATCGGGATTTCGGTCAAGTAGAGAGGAATCGAGATGGGCCGGTCGTGTTTCATCGAACGAATGATCTTCCGCGTCGAGAATGCCTTGTTACCCACGATGGTGATCGTGCCCACTTTGACCTTCGGTCCCTCGTCGATATTGAATACGAGCTTGACGGCATTCGTCGCGGCGATCCGCTCGTAAGTTGGCTTGACCGTCGCGAATTGCCGCCCGTGCTCGGCCAGCAGTTCCTTGATCACCACTTCGGCCTGTTTGATTTTCGTCGGATCGAACTGGCTCTCGACCGTGAGGTCGACCTTCTTATCCTTGTAGGCGTCGAGAATGTCCGACTCGGTGATCGACTTGTTGCCCTTGTACTCGATGCGCCGGATGATCGGCCGCTCGCTGACGTAAAAAAGGACGATTTTTCCGTTGGGCTGATCGGGACTGTCTTCCACTTCGAGGCGGATATCCTCGAAAAACTGCGTATTCCAGAGGGCCTGGAAGTCGCGGCGGAGGGATTCGGGATTATAGGGGTCGCCCGGACGCGAAAAAATGCGTGCGAGCAGGGTATCGCGCTGAATCCGCCGGAGCCCGATGAATTCGATGCGCTCGATCACGTATTGCGGGGCATTTGACTGAGCGGCTTGCTGCGCCCAAAGGCTTTGCGTCGCCGTCAGGGTCAGCAAAGACACAACCACGATGAACTCCAACGCGCGCGGAAATATCTCCCTCTTGGCGGCCGTGATGATCAAGGCCGCAGTTCCCCGCCCAAGATTTTATGCTCCCCTGCCGGCTCGGCTTTATCCGGCTTGCGCGTGTAGGATTCTTAGTGGGCCACCGGGGTTGCTTCCGCCACAGGACGAAACGCCAGAGTGTCGCCGGAGAGAAAGACTTCCAGTGTCGCCGGCCGCTGGAGTTCGCCCTGAATGAGAGCTTCCGACAGCGGGTCTTCGACATATTTTTGCAACGCGCGCCGCAACGGCCGCGCGCCGTAGTTCCGATCGCTGCAGGTTTTCTCGAGAATCCATTGCCGCGCCTCGATCGTCGTTACGATTTGCACTTGGCGGTGCACCAGCGTCTCGTTCATCTGGCTGATCAGAAGATCGATGATCAGCAGCAGGTCCGCGTCCGTCAGCGAATTGAACAGGATCACTTCGTCCAGACGGTTCAGAAATTCCGGATTGAAGACCCGCTTGACCTCGCCCATCACCATGTCGTCTTGGCTCTTCGCATTCGCGACGCCATCCATCGACTGGAAGCCCAGGCCACTCTGCTTCTGCAATTGCCGCGCCCCGAGATTCGAGGTCATAATAATGATCGTATTGCGGAAATCAACTGTATTTCCCAGGCCGTCCGTCAACTGCCCGTCTTCGAAGACTTGCAGCAATATGTTGTAGACGTCCGGATGCGCCTTCTCGATTTCGTCCAGCAGGATCACCGAATACGGCGTGCGCCGCACGCGCTCGGTCAACTGCCCGCCCTCTTCGTATCCCACGTATCCCGGAGGCGCGCCGATCAGCTTCGAGACGGAGTGCTTCTCCATGTATTCCGACATATCGAAGCGGATCAGCGATTTCTCGCTGCCAAATAGGAACTCCGAAAGCCGCCGCGCGACTTCCGTCTTGCCGACGCCCGTCGGCCCGAGGAACAGGAAGCAGCCCACGGGGCGTCCCGGCGCCTTCAATCCCGCGCGGCTGCGGCGAATCGCCCGCGCCAGCGCCGTGATTGCCTTGTCCTGGCTGATGACGCGGCGGTGCAGCTCTTCCTCGATGCGCAGCAGTTTCTGCTGTTCGTCTTCCTTGATCGACGTAACCGTAATTCCGGTCCAGCGCGCCACCACCTCTTCGATGTCCTCGCGCGTCACGATCCCGGTCGACGAGTCGTCGATCTTCAGCTTCTCGCGCAGCACGCGCAGATGTTCCTTTTCCTTGCGCTCTTCCTCCGAGTAGAACCGCGCCTTCTCGAACTCGTGGTTCGCAATCGCCGTTTCCATCCGGTGCGTGATGAACTTCACGCGCTTCTGGACTTCCGAGACCTCGTCCGGAAGCATGGCTTGGCGCAATTTAACGCGCGCGCCTGCTTCGTCCAGCAGGTCGATCGCCTTGTCGGGCAGGAAGCGGTCGGGGATGTAGCGGCTCGAGAGATACACGGCGTAGCGGATCGCATCTTCCGTGTAGCTCACCGCATGGAATTTTTCGTAGCGGTCGCGAACGCCCTGCAGCACGCGAATCGCCTCGTCTTCTCCCGGCGCAGGCACCTTGATCGACTGGAAGCGCCGCTCGAGCGAGCGATCCTTCTCAACCGACTTGCGGTATTCCGCCGGCGTCGTCGCGCCAATGCACTGAATCTCGCCCCGGCTCAGCGCAGGCTTCAAAATGTTCGCCGCGTCGAGCGACCCTTCCGCGGAGCCCGCTCCCACCAGCGTGTGCAATTCGTCGATAAAGACGATCGCATTCTGGCTCTCCATCAATTCCTTCATGATGGTTTTCAGCCGCTCTTCGAATTGCCCGCGATATTTCGTTCCGGCCACGATCAGAGACAAATCGAGCGAGAGAATCCTCTTGTCCGCGAGGAACGGCGGCACGTCGCCATCCGCGATGCGCTGCGCCAGTCCTTCGACGATCGCCGTCTTGCCCACGCCCGGCTCGCCGATCAGGACAGGGTTGTTCTTCGTGCGCCGGCACAGAATCTGAATGGCGCGCTCGAGCTCGCGGTCGCGGCCGACCAGCGGATCGAGCTGCCCTTCCATCGCCGCCTGCGTCAGATCGCGGCTGAATTCAGCAAGCAAGGATGCTTCCTTGGGACGGTTCACAGGCACTTTCCCCTCTCCCGCGCTGCGCGCCAGTTCCTCGCGCACGGTGGATAGTCTCAATCCCCGTTCCAGCAGGATTTCGGCGCCAAAGGATTTCTCCTCTCGCAAAACTCCCAAAAGGAGGTGTTCCGTTCCTACGTGCTTGTGGCCGAGCCGTTCCGCTTCTTCCGCGGCGTAGTTGAGGATGCGCTTGCACTCCTGGCTGAGAGGAACTTCCACGGACGTGGAAATGCGTTCGCGGACCGTGATCCGCGATTCAATCTCTTTGCGGATGGATTCGATCGAGCCGTGGGTCCGCAGAAAACGATTCGCGAGCGCCTTGTCTTCGCGCAACAAGCCGAGAAGCAGGTGCTCCGTCTCGATGTACGGGCTGCCGTACTGGCTGGCCTCATACCGGGCGAAGAAAATCACTCGCCGAGCTTTTTCTGTGTAGCGTTCAAACACGGTTCACCCCGCGCTCTCCCGGGGTCTTCGCCCCAGCGCTCGCCGCGCGCGCGCCACCAGCCGCCGCGCCTGCCAGCACTTCTCCGCTCGGCGTCAGTGTCCCGTGCTCTAGATTCAGCACGCGATCCGTGCGCCTTGCCAATGATAAATTATGTGTGGCGAGAATCGAAGTCAGGTGGTGGGACTGGTGCAAACCCTGCATGAGTTCGAAAATGGCTTCTGCGCTCCGTTCGTCCAGATCCCCGGTCGGTTCGTCCGCGAGAAGAACCACCGGTTCGTTCACCAGCGCCCGCGCAATCGCCACGCGCTGTTGTTCGCCGCCCGATAGCTCTGCTGCACGCTGCGCCGCGCGGTCCCCAAGACCAACTTCCGCCAGCCATTCTCCCGCCGCGCGCAGCGCTTGCCCCGCCGCCTTACCATCCGCGAGCAGGGGCATCGCCACATTCTCCGCCGCCGTGAAATCCGCCAGCAGATGGTGCCGCTGCCAGACGAATCCGACGGACTTGTTGCGATATTCTGCCAGCTCGGCCTCTCGAAGTGAACGGAGTGAATTCCCGGCGAAGTATACTGCACCGCTCGTTGGAGTGTCCAGCGCGCCCAGAAGATGCAGCAGCGTGCTCTTTCCCGCTCCCGACGGTCCCACGATCGCAATCATCTCGCCCCGCTCGACGGAAAGATCGATCCCCCCCAGGGGTACGATCTCCTGCGAGCCTGAGTAGAAAATTTTGCGAAGGTTTTTCGCGCGCAGGATCTCGCTTGAGGTTGCGACGCCCCCGAAATCGGCGTCGTCCGCTTCAACCGTCACGCTTGCATCTTTCTGCATTATCCCGCCGGTTCTCTCACACGTTAGATGCCGAAAACCGCTGCAGATATGTCCTTATTTTACATCACATTAGTGAGACGCAGAAATCAGCACCGGACAATCGGTTTCTCACTTGTCCCATACTCTTCCCTTGTGTGCCCAGCCCACCGCCAAATTATGGCACCGCCCCACTAAGACTCTTCTACTTTAGCACGCTCGCGCTTCCGGGACGAATCGAAACGGCTATCGAAGGAACTCAATTCTCTGATCGAAGCGGTATTTCGATAATGCAGGTTCACCAGATCACTCGAACCGAAGAATTTCGACCGGGAGAATATGGGAGGCCGAGCGCGCGGGTAACACCGTTGCGGCAATGCTGATCGCCAGCGCCGCGACCGCGATCCAGATCGCGTCCATGCCGTTGGCATGAAACGGAACGTACGGTATCGCGTAGACCTCCGGATTCAGGGGAATCAATTGCCACCGATTGGCGACCCACGAAAATCCGAAACCCGCCGCCAGCCCCGCGGCCGTCCCCGCGATGCTGATGGCGAGCCCCTGCAGCACGAAAATTCTGCGAATCTGCCGCCGCCTCGCGCCCACCGCCATCAGCACGGCGATGTCCTTGGCGCGGTCCGTCACCGTCATCGTCAGCACCACCAGAATATTCAGCCCCGCGACGAACGTGATCAGCCCGATGAAAAGTGCGGTCACTAGTTTCTCGAGGCTCAGCGCGCGAAACAGCGCCCGGTTTTCATCCATCCACGTCGTCGCGTGATATCCCGGCCCCGCCCGCCGCACCAGCTCGTCCGCCACTTTGCGCGCGTCGTCGAGATTCTTCACTCGCACCTCGAGCAAGCTCACCACATCGCCCACTCCGGCGAGCGCCTCGGCCGACTGTAGCGTCACGAATCCCCAGTTCGCGTCGTAATCGTAAAATCCCGAATCGAAAATTCCCGTCACCCGAAATCGCCTCGAGCTCGGCAGCATCCCAAACGGCGTCAAGCTCCCCTGCGGGCTCGTCAGCGTGACGTAATCGCCCACCGAGATGCCCAGGTTCTCCGCGAGAATGCGTCCGATCATGAGCGCCGGAATGCCGTCGGCGTCCGGCTCAAACGTGTTCGTGCCCGCCACAAGGTGCCGCAGCGCCCCGCTCGCCCGAAGTTCGATGTCCGGGTCGACGCCCTTCAGCACCACGCCGCTCGGTTTTTCTCCGAAAGAAAGCAGGACGGTGTTGTAAATCGCGGGCTCGATCGATTGCACTCCCGGCGTGTCGCTGAGCTTCGCGATGAGCGCGCGATAATCGCGGATTCCGGCCGACGCGTCGACCGGCTTTAGATTCACGTGCGCGGTCACGGTGAGCAGCCGGTCGCGAATCGCCTGCCGGAAGCCCGTGTTCATCGAAAGCGCGATGACCAGCGTCGTGACTCCCGCCGCCACCCCGAGCACGGCGAGAAACGTCACCAGCCGCAGCACCGCCGGCCGGTTCGGCGACCGCAGGTACCGCAGCGCCACCAGCCATTCGAATGTCATTTGGATCTTTCGTTAGGCGCCGCGTCGGATTCTTCAGCGCTCTCGCCGCGCAAAAGAGGGAAGAGAATCACCTCGCGAATCGCGTGCGAATTCGTCAGCAGCAT
The DNA here is from genome assembly GCA_963836125.1 of uncultured Acidobacteriota bacterium. Taxonomy (GTDB): domain Bacteria; phylum Acidobacteriota; class Terriglobia; order Acidiferrales; family UBA7541; genus Palsa-295. The sequence goes on along the minus strand of CAWIIK010000006.1, from coordinate 121,746 downwards.
CACCAGCCGGTCGATCCCGACCCCTTCGCCGGCCGTCGGCGGAAGGCCGTGGCTCAGCGCGCGAATGTAATCGATGTCGACTTCCTTCGGCGCTTCGAGCCCGCCTTTTTCCACCTGCGCGCGGAAGCGTCGCTCCTGATCCTCGGGATCGTTCAATTCCGAAAAGCCGTTGGCGATCTCCATTCCGGCGACGAACAGCTCGAAACGCTCGGTCAACGAAGGATCGTCCGCGCGGCGCTTCGCCAGCGGCGAAATTTCCACGGGAAAATCATAAATAAATGTCGGCTGGATCAAATATCTCTCGGCGACCGCCTCGAAGACGTCCCCGATCGCCCGCCCCAGGGGCTCGCGCTCCAAATTCGCCAGAATCAGATGCAGGATCGCTTTCTCGGTCGTCAACGCCTTCATTGGACTCGGGGTTCCGCGCTCCCATGGTTGATGTTTCCGCGGGAGCTGAGCCGAGATCAGGCCGTCCAGCACCGGCAGCGCCGCCTCGATCGACTTGCGCAGCGCATCCTTGGACGCGAGATCGCTCGCCTCTGCGGTTTTGCCCGGCGGTGTGGGCATATGCCTCAGAATCGCCTCGTGCATGGAAAGCCGCGTGAACTTGCCGAAGTCGATTTCCGTTTCGTCTTCGCCTTCGCCGTATTTCACTTTGGCCGTTCCGCATATTTTCCGGGCCAGGTCGCGCAGCATCTCCTCCGTCAGCTCCATCAACGCGTCCGCGTCGCTATACGCCTGATAAAACTCCAGCATCGTGAATTCCGGCTGGTGGATCGCGTCGATTCCTTCGTTGCGGAAGTTCCGGTTGATCTCATACACCCGGTCGAGCCCGCCGACCACCAGCCTCTTCAAATAAAGTTCCGGCGCGATCCGCAGATACAAGTCCATGTCAAAAGTATTGTGATGCGTCACAAACGGCCGCGCCGTCGCTCCACCCAGGATCGGATGCATCATCGGCGTCTCGACCTCGACGTAGCCGCGCTCGTCGAAAAATCGCCGCAGCTCGCGGATGATCTGCGCGCGACGAAGAAAAATCTCGCGCGTCCGCTCGTTCACGATCAGATCGAGATACCGCCGCCGATAACGCTGCTCCGTGTCCGCCAGTCCGTGCCACTTTTCCGGGAGCGGCAGAAGCGCTTTGTTCAGCACATCGATCTTTTCGACCCGCACCGTCAGCTCGTTCGTCTTCGTCCGAAAGAGGTGGCCGGAGACGCCTACGATGTCGCCCAGATCGAGAAGCTGAAAAAGCTTAAACGCCTGCTCGCCCATCACGTCGAGCCGCGCATAAATCTGCAGCCGCGCGCCATCGCCGGCCAGGTGCGCGAATGCTGCCTTCCCCATGGGCCGCAGCGCCACGATCCTCCCAGCCACGCGCACGTTAACCCGTTCACTCTCAAGCTGTTCGCCTGTTCGCTCCCCGAACTGCTCAATCACCTGCTTGGGCGTGTGCGTCCAGTCGAATTTGTGAGGGTATGCCGGATACCCTAAAGCCTCAATTTCGGTGAGTTTTTTGCGACGCTGCAGGTACTGGTCGAGCGGTTCGAATTCCAACGGAACGATCCTTTCCAATCGGACGCCACATGCGAATCGGGCGAGTATAGCGGTCACCTTCCGAGAGCGTCAAGAAACCGCCACACGAGTTACTCCGAGCCAGCACCCTATACTTTCGTTTACGGGCAGTCATGGAGAGTGGTAACGTTCTACGCGAAGGCACGGCCCTCTCGGAGGTCCTGATGACCCCTTCTGGCTCGTTCGGGAAGGAACTTCCCCTGGCTGCGCGTTTGCAGGCAACCACCACGGCACTCCATGAATTGGAGCAGTCCGTCAAATCGGGCGATCTCGACGCTCGCGTCCTCGGCGAACTTCGTAACGCGATCGACCACATTCGCTATACGGCCTTAGCCGTTCAAGACTGGTATGGAGCCCAGGAGCGTTCCGGCGACCCCTACGCCGTTTTGTCCACGCTGGCCGTTCAACGCGTCCGCCGTGCCACTCAACTCGCGAAGGATTTGACTCTCGACCTTCAAAATGTAGACGTGGGTTTGGAAACCGAAGGATTAGGCGACCTCTACGACGCGGTGAATGATTTGCACAGGCATTTGCAACATTTGTTCAAACGAGGAACCTAGCCGTCCGTGGCCTCCTTTTCCATTGCCAGCGCCCGATTGACGCCCTGATCGCGCAAGGGCGATCATTCCAGGCTGACGCCATCGCCCGCCTTTCATACGCGCCGAGTCAGCCATCGGTCACCTGCCGCCGTTATCAATAGCAAAATGGCGTCCTTGCCGGAAAACCCCTCCCCGTCGTACCGGCGTCAACGGTGCTATACTGCGGTGAGCGATCTCGGGGGCGGTGTGGTCTTCTCTAGGCGCAGCAATGGACGCCCTTCTGCCGAGGGTCGCAGGGTCACGGAAGAGTGGTTCACGGCTCTGCCCCGCGAGAAGGGCCAGGTTTTTGACACGGTCGTTCGCCGCTGGGAGTGCGCGTACGCGATGATGAGCGTAGCGCTCGACGGGGCGCTGTCGCTGCGCGCGCGCGGTGAGCTGGTTTGCGCCCGGCAGCAAGTTTCCGTCGCCGCCGACCTGTTCGGACGCCTTTCCTCCACGCTCGTGGGCCTGTGCGATACTCTCTCGAACCGCGGCCGGCATATCACCCGGGTCCCCGCCGTCGAGCCCCTGAACTCGGAATTCTTTCGCGGCAATACGGGTCAAAGCGCGGCCTCCTGGAACGGAATCCTCCACCATCTCCTGTTCGGCGATCGCTCGCGCTTCTTCCACAAGCTCCGCATTCTCTCCGACACTCTCGAGCAGCTCGAGCGCGAGTTTCGCGAGGCGGCCGGCGACATCGCCAGGGGAACGTCGATCGAGCCCGCCGATTGCTGGACGAAGCTCGATTATCTCCACTACGATTTCAGCACCTGTCTCCGCGAAACGGAGATCGTGCTTAAGAGTTTTCTGCGCTCGTTGCCCACGGACCAATTGCCCGGCTTGGCCACCGAACTCGATGCGCCGCCGCCGGTCAAGCGCCTGCGAGCAAAGCCGCGTCTCTCCGGCGCCCCGGCGTAATCTCCGCAGCTCGTGGCTTCCACAACTGGGTGTCAGAACCGGGTTGACTTCGTCGAGTGCGGGAGCTCGCTCCCGCCGCTTGCCGCCCGGGCTTGCCCGGGCGTGCTCCCCGCATACGCCACGTGCATGGCGAATGGAAACACGAGTCTTTTCAGCCGCGACTCGCTGCACAATGTTCACCGGCTTCGGGCCCGGAAGTTTCCGAACGTCCGAGCTGTGCAGGCTCTCCAGCGCTGCCCAAGAAAATTGACCCTGCGCCCGCGCTCTGGACGCGCAGCGCGATTCCGACGACAATAGATACGAACGTGTTACAAGACGCCTCGCGATTTTGAAATTGCGGCTCACCGCAAACCGCCCGCCAGGACCAGTCCTCGGCAACACGGGTGTGCGGCAGGAAACAAGAAGTACAACTTCCGGAGTGGCGGATGCATCGCATTGAAGGATGCGTCCCGACGGGTAGCGTGGCCCGAACGAGACGAAGTGAGACCGGAGAGATGGCCGAGCCGGATGCGATCCGGCTTGCCCAGCAGGGCGATGCGGCCGCCTTCGAGCGGCTCTATCAATTGCATAGCCGCCGGGTATATTCGCTGTGTCTTCGGATGGTGGGGAATACGGCTGAGGCTGAAGACCTGACCCAGGAAGCGTTCCTGCAGCTCTTCCGCAAGATCGCGACGTTCCGGGGCGAATCGGCGTTCTCGACGTGGCTTCATCGGCTGGCGGTCAATGTCGTTCTGATGAAGCTCCGGAAGAAATCGGGCAAGGAAACTTCGCTCGAACAGGTCACCGAAGGTGACGAAGAGTCAGGTACCCCGCGGCGCGATTTTGGCGCGGTCGATATCGAGCTGACCGGATCGATCGACCGGGTCAACCTCCAGCGCGCGGTTGACCAATTGCCGCCCGGATACAAATCGGTTTTCGTCCTGCACGATGTGCAGGGGTACGAGCACAACGAGATTGCCGAGATCATGGGTTGTTCGATCGGCAATTCCAAGTCGCAGTTGCACAAAGCGCGCATGCGCCTTCGCGATCTCTTGCATGAAGCGGTGCGCGCGAAGGCCCGCGAGGAGCGCCGCGCGGCAGGAAGCGCTTCCGGTGGCGAGGTTTGAACATGAACACAATTGGATGTAACGAATTTCTCGATCGACTCGGCGATTGGATGGAAGGTGAACGTTCCGCCGAAGCTCGCGCCCACCTGCGCACCTGCAGCGAGTGCCGTTCGCTGGCCGACGACCTCGAGGCCATCGCACAAACCGCTCCCTCGATCGCCCTCGATGACCCCGAGCCTTCTTCGCGCATCTGGCTTGCCGTGCGCGCGCAGCTCGAAGAGGAAAGCCTGATCCATTCCCATCGCCGCATGCCGGCTCGCGATTCCCATAGCTGGTTCGACGCAGTGTTCGCGGCGATTCCGCGGCCCGTACTCGCCGGCGCGTATCTCGCCGCGCTCATCGCCTTCGGAGCCGCGCTCACCGGCACGGGAACCCGCCACGCAAACGACGCGCGCTGGCTCACCCGCACCGAAGACTCCACGCAGCCCCTCAACGCCCAGCTCGATACGGCCGAGCAGGACACTTATTTGGCGATGAAGAATGTCGACCCCGTCGTCGCCGCTTCCTTGCACAAGAATCTCGCCATTGTTGACAACTACATCGCTTTGTGTGAAAAAAGCGTGCGCGAGGACCCTCAGGACGAAAACGCTCGCGATTATTTGTACGGTGCGTATCAGCAAAAGGCGGATCTGCTCGCGCAGATGAGCGACCGCGGAGACGACGGTCAATGAGGACACCAGCCACCCAGCCGGTTTCGTTCCATCAGTGGAAGAAGGCGGGACTCCTCGTGCCCGGGCTCTTGATCCTCGGCGTCGCGTCCGCCTCCGCGGGCGATCGCATCACCCAGCACTTCAAGGTCGAACCTCACCCGGTCGTCACCATCCACAATCCCAGCGGCACCGTCACCGTCCGCGCCTGGACCAAGTCGGAAGTCATGGTCGTCGCCGAGCGCACCACCACCGCCGCCGAAGTCGACGCCACCCAGACCGGCAATCGCATCGACGTCCTCACCCGCCCGGTTTCCGACACGGCTGCCCCGGGCGATCTCCGCACCGATCTTGAAATCAGCGTTCCGCAGGACGCCGAGCTCGAAATTCACGATGATGCCGGCGGCGTGAACGTCTCGAACGTCCTCGGCGATATGAACGTCGAAACGATCGCCGCCGGTGTCGATCTCGAAGACGCCGCGGGCTACCTCAACGTCAAAACGGTCGACGGATCGTTCCAGTGCGTGCGCTGCACCGGGCGCATCGAAGTCTCCTCGATCAGCGGCAACTTCCGCTTCATCGACATTCGCAGTCCCTACGTGCGCGCCCAGACCTCCACCGGGAACATTTCCTTCAACGGCGAATTTCTTCCCAACGCCATCTACCGCCTGAAAAACTACAGCGGCGTGATCGAAGTGCGCTTTTCGCCCGGAGACTCGTTCGATTTGAGCGCCAGCTCGATCCGGGGCAAGGTGCACAACGAGGCGCGGCTCGACCCGCCTCCGCATCATCATTTCCTGCCGCGATTGGGCACCGCGCTTTTCGGCACTCTCAATTCGGGCCGCGCCAGCGTCCAGTTGAGTTCCTTCGATGGTACAATCAACATCCTGAAGCGCGACTGATTGAGCGATGGATGGCGCCTCGCATCGTCGCGGCACTGTTCGAATCCGATGCCGAATGAAAACCGTCTTCGACGGCTGGTCTGCCTCACCGGATTCATGGGCAGCGGCAAGTCCACCACCGCGCGCCTGCTTTCCAGCCAGCTCGGCTGGCCGAAAACCGATCTCGACAAAAACATCGCGGAAGCAGCCGGCGCGAGCATCGCGCAGATTTTCGCCGCGCAGGGCGAGGCCGAATTCCGCCGCATCGAGCGCGAGCAGCTCGAGCGCGTCGTCGCCGAATACGCCGAAACGCAGCGCCCGCGCATCGTTTCGCTCGGTGGAGGCACGATCGCGCAGCCGCAAAATCTCGCTCTCCTTCGAGAGCACGGCGCGATCCTCATCTGGCTCTACTGCCCGATCGAGGATCTCTTGCACCGCTGCGCGCAGATCACCGACCGGCCGCTGTTTCGCGATGAGGCCAGCTTCCGCCGCCTCTACGAGGAGCGCCTGCCCGCCTACGAGCTTTCCGATTGCCGCGTCGATAGCAGCGGCGAGGCGCCGAGCGTCGTCGAACAGATTCTCGCGCTCGGAATTTTCCCGCAGGTGACGGTGTGAACCGCCCCCGCCGCCCGCTCGCCACGCGCCGCATTCTCGCCGCCTCCGTCTTAGCGTTTTTCCTGTCGATCGGCTTCGCGGGCTTGCTCGATTCCAAGCCGATCTCGGGATTCTCGCCGGATAAAGGCGCCTTCAAGATCCTCGTCAACGGCCAGCAGGCGGGCAAGGAAGATTTCGACATCGCGCCAAACGGCAACGACTGGATCGCACACGGCACTTCCGAAATCACCACGCCCACCGGCGTCTCGCGCGTCACCGGCACTCTCGAGTTACGCCCCGACGGCACGCCGGTCCGCTACGAATGGTCCGCCGAGGGCGCGAAAAAAGCCGCCGCCACGGTCACCTTCAACGGCCCCGTCGCTTCGATCGAGCTGCGCGTCCCCGGCGCGCGCCCCTTCACGCAGCAGTTGACGTTCAGCTCTCCCCTAATCGTCATCCTCGACAACAATCTCTATTATCAGTACGCCGTCCTCGCGCACATCTACGATTGGCAGAAGAAAGGCCCGCAAACTTTTTCGGTCCTCGTCCCGCAGGAGAACACGCCCGGCACGATCACCGTCGATTCGCTCGGCAGCCAGGACGTCGACGGCAAAAAGCTCGACGAGCTGAGCGTGAAAACCGAAGACCTCGAAGTCGACGTCTACCTCGACGGCCCCCGCGTCGTCCGCATCGTCGCCCCCAGCTCCAACGCCGAAATCGTCCGCCAATAGCAGCGCATCGCAGGGATCTTTCCCGGCACGACAAAAACGCGGAGGGTGCCCCAGGTTCGGTTTGTCTTCGTAGCGGCTTGTCCTGAGCCCGTCGAAGGGCCGCCTTCTCGCCCCGCCCGCCCTGACAGAGGAAGGGAGCGGAGTCGAAGGGTAGGCGGGCGTATTTTTTTTCAGACGCCGGAGTGTTCAAGCAGCAGGCGGATGCCACCGTTCACCGTGCGGACCGAAATCGGGCCGCCGCCGTGGCCGAGGCGGCCATGAAAAACCTGTGCGCCGGGAAGCGCCGCCGTCGAATACACGGGGACGTCGGAGGAGACGTCGCCATTCATGTTGCGGACGCTCAGGTCGGCGCTCGCATTCGAGGGAAGGCCGAGAGTGACCGAGCCGTTGACCGTGTCCAGATTCATGGGCGCGCCGTCGGTGAGGTTGGAAAGCTCGAGATGCAGATTGCCGTTCGTGGTATGCGCGCTGAAGCGGCCCGAGCTGTCGAGGACTTCGACGTTGCCATTCACAGATTTGAGTTCGCCTGCGCCGTGCACGCCGCGCACCGAGACGCTACCGTTCACGGTGCCGATGCTGTGCAGCAGCACGCGGTACGGTACGTGGACGACGTACTCGACCGCGACTTCGGCGTCCTCGCCGTCGGGATAGAGCGTGTGGACGTCGACTTCGCCGGGATGGCTTTCGACGTCGATCTTCACGAGCGCGAGGTCGCGCGCGTCGTTCTCGGATGTCTTGACGGCGTGGACCTCGACTTCGTCGCGGTCCCATCCCTCGACGCGCACCGAGCCGTTTACATTTTGCAGCACGAATTGGCCGCCGGGCGCGAGCGGATACGTTTGCTCGAACACCTGGACGTCGGCGAAGCCGGGAAGCGCGAGGCAGAGAACGGCGGCGAGCGCCAGGAAAATCCGCGTGAGCGATGGCAAGCGGCGTGGCGATTGGAGGATGTCCGGAGGCTGGAGCTTCCGCTCCGGCGTTCCGAGCCGCCAAGAAGGGGGCTTCAGCCCCTGAAGAGCACTTGCGCGGACTGCATTCATAAGACGCAGGCTGGTCGTCTTTTGCACGGTACGCCCCCTAAGCTTCCGTTTGACTTTGCGACTGCTCAAATCCGCTAAAAACCCAGGGCTGAAGCCCTTTTTCTATGGCTCGCCTCTTCACGAGCCTAAAGCTCACGCTTCCATCTGGCGGGTCGCAAGTGCGGCGATCTCCGACAAACGTTCGCGCTTCCACCCGCGACCTACGGCCCAACACCTACAACCTCTGCTACGGTCCGTTGTTGCCACCCGGCTCCTGCCAGACTCCGGCCTTTTGCAATTGCGACTGCAGCTGCTGCTGGAGCTGCTCCATCTGCTGCTTGTAAATTTCAAGCTGCTTGCTGACGTCGCTCAGCTCGAAGCGGATGTTGCCGTCGACCGTGCGCACGCGCACGAGCGGGCCGCCACCATTGAGCGATCCCTCGGCGCGAACCGTGCGCGCGCCATTCGACGAATCGTCGTAGGAAACGTGCAGCGGGAACGCCGGATCGACGATCACGCGATGTTCGTTGCCGAGCGCGACCTCGGCGTCGATCGTGACGGCGAGATTGCGCGGCATGTGCACGACGATGTCGCCCGCGCTCGATTGCAGATCGCACGTCCCGGCCGACTTCGGAGGAGACACGAACCACGCCGTGATTCCGCCGTCGCTCGTCGATGCTTTCACGGGGCTATCGACCTGCGTGAGATAAATGCTGCCGCCGGAGGTTTCGAGATTCGTGGGGCCGATCACGCGGACCACGCGAATGCCGCCGCCGCCGGTGCGCGCGCGAACGAGTCCGGCTGCCTCGCCGACTTCGATTTCGCCGCCGCCCGTTTCCGCGGTGAGTTCGCCGCCGGAATGCTCGAGCGTAATATTCCCGCCGCCGGTATCGAGATGCGCGGTGCCTTGAATCGAATTGACGCGAATGTGTCCGCCGCTGGTGTGCAGCGTGGCGTTGCCCTGCACCGTGCCGATCGTGATGTGCCCGCCGCCGGTATCGGCCACGAGTTCGCCACCGACGCTCTTCGCGCTGATGTTGCCGCCGCCCGTTTCGAGATGCGCCGGCCCGCCAATATTCCCGGCCGTGATGTTGCCGCCGGCCGTCGAGAGCGAGACGCGGCCATCGATTTCGCTCGCGTCGATATTGCCGCCGCCGGTCGAGACATCGAGTCCCGAATTTTTCGGAATGTCGAGCTCGAGCGTGACCCAGAGGCGTCCGGAGGAGCGCGCGGAACTTTCCGCTTTGAGGACGAGGCCGTCAGGTGTGTCGTGTGAGGAGATGGTGAAACTTTTCAGAAGCTTCTGCGCATCTTTTTGCGAGGCGTCGGTTTCGAGATGGATTTTGTAATCAACTTTGTCCGCGTCGTGCGTGTGCACGACGATGCTGCCGAGTTCGGTCGAAAGGCGGATGCGTTCGCCGGGGCGCGTGGGGACGGAGCCGGTCAAGTCCGCGGTGAGATGGGGGCTGGAATCGCGGGCGGGCGAGGAAGCGACCCGGCGGTGCGCCAGCGCGGCGCCTGCGAGCGCGAGGACGAAGACAAGGGATGCTGCCAGAAGCGAGCCCCGGAATTTCGCGGCGCGACCAGCTGGGCGGACGGGAGCTGGGCTCGGCATCGTCAGAATTTTTCGCGCGGACCGAGCTCGCGAATCACCTGCGCGCTCTGAAGGCGGATGTAAGTGTTGGGATCTTTCTGCTCGCGTTCGCGGAGGACGGAGAGCATGTGTCCATCATCGGACGAGACGCGGCCCGTCGCGGCGAGATCGCGAAGCTCGTTGATGGCTTCGATGCGCACGCCGGGATTATCGTCATCAACGAGCGCGCTGAGCAGCGTCTGCTGCACGATGTCCTCGGGCTCGGCGCCATCGAGGGCTTCGAGCGCTTTCAGGCGCACGGCCGCGTTGCGATCGTTGCGGACCGTGTGGCAGAGAGCGGCGCGAACGTCGGGATCGTTGTTGCGCGCGCGGAGGCAGGTCGACGGCATCGAGGCGCACATCGGGGCAGAAGCGCTCGCCATTGCGGAGGACGCTCGAGGAGAACGTCCTTCACATCGTCATTGTTCACCGTGCCGCTCAGCGTGACGGGCTGCTGCGAGCGGAGCTGGAGCTCGACGCGCGGAGAATCATCGACGCCGTCGGAGGGCAGCACGTCGATGCCGGCGACGTCGGCGGTACGAAGATCGAGCGGCGAGGGTGCGAAATTCGCAGGCGCGTTGGCATCGGAAGAATCCGGCGCCGCGTTTTGAGCCGAGTCGGAGCCGGAGTCGTTCGTCGCGGCGATTGCGAGAGCTGGAATTGCCGGGAGCCGTGAGATTGTTCAGGATGGCGAAGAAGGCGCGGCGCCAAAACTCCTACGCTGAAGCCGATCAGAAGAAGCACAGCCGCGCTCCACGCGGGGCGCGGCGAAAGCCAATTCGCGGGCAGCAGAACTCCAAACGCGCGGCGCAGCCAGCCGCGCTTCTTCTTCACGGTCGAGGGCGTCGGTGAGGCCGGCGCGGCAGCTCGCGAGCAGAGCGGCATCGGGCTCGGCGTGATTTTCGGCGAGGAGAGCGAGAAGTTCTTTTTCGCGTTCGAGGGATTGCGGAGCAGGCGGGGCACTGCGCGAGGTGGGCGCAGAGGCGATCGCTGCTCGGCGTCTTCGAGTTCGTCGCCCGCGGCGTCAGCATCAGCAGCGGCTGCCACTCAGGGCATGGCGCGTTGGGCACGTTCGCTGCGTCCCGATTCATCTCGGAGTTCCTCACCGAATGCCGTCCAGGCTCTCGCGAAGTTTGCGCGTCGCCCGGAACAGCGAATTCTTTACGGTTTCTTCAGATGTGCCCAGCAGATCGCCGATGGCGCGCAGCCGCAGGCCCTGGTAGTGCTTCATCTCGAAAACGATGCGCTCGCGGGGCGAAAGCCTCTTCATGGCACGCTCGATTTGCTGGCCGACTTCGTGGCCCAACAAGCTCTTTTCCGGATTCGCCGAGGCCCTCAATTCGGGCTGGCGATCGAAAAAGTCCGGCGCGCCGCCCTCGGTTTCCTTCGGCGCCGGGGCTTGCTCCTCGCGGTGGCTGGTGCGGCGGCGAAGATGATCGAGCGCCACATTCGTCACGATGCGATAGAGCCAAGTATAAAAACTGCACTCGAACCGGAAGCGATGCAGATTCCGGTAGGCGCGCAAAAAACCTTCCTGGTAGATGTCGCGGGCGTCCTCGGGGCGATGAACCAAATTCAACGCCAAACGCAGGACGTCGCGATCGTACCGGCGGACCAAATCCTCGAAAGCCAGCCGGTCGCCCGCCTGGGCCTTACGGACGAGTGCCTGCTCTTCGCCGAGCTTCACTGCCGCTGCCTGGCGCGCATCTCCGTCGAGTGCGACGCTCATCCCCATCGTATCCGCCGCCGAACTGGACTCTACTTCGGTGCGCCCGGATTCATTCGAGCGATCCGGCGCATCCGGGCCGGTTTCAAGCTCTTGCGCGGGCCTCTGCTCGGGGCTCTCCGCGGGCTTTTCACCGAGTCCTGTCCATATAGACGGCGGGACCGGCGGTTGGTTAGCACCCGAGGAGGCCATTTTGGCACCATCGGACGGTTCGACCAAGGTCCTTTCCTCCTGAGCAAGCGTGACACGGGTCGGCGCGCGTTCACAGATTAATACGTGCGGGGCGGGGTGGTTGTTCCGGCCAAATTGTCCGGGGGGAGAAGCCGGTGGGACGCTACGCGTCTCGGGGATGCTTATGGCCTCGCAACCCCAGGGCTGAAGCCCTTTTGTCGCCGCGCTGTTTCGAGGGCTGAAGGCCCACGCTTCCACCTCGGCGCGCTTCGCGCCGCTCTGAAGAACTTCAAGGGCTGCCCGTGACGCCACGGCGTACATAGCGTGTGCGGGGAGCACGCCCGGGCGAGCCCAGGCGGCAAGCGGCGGGAGCCCTTCGACAAGCTCAGGACAGCCAAGCTCCCGCACTCTGCCGGTGAACTCTGGCGCGGGCGAGCGGCGCACATCCTCGCGCGGCGTAAGAGACGCGTCAATATCGCACAGGGTCTCTCAAGCTTCCACCCACGGACTGCACTTCCAGTCTGCGGCTGCGCGCTTCCACAGGCGGGGCGCGGGGATGGCCGGCGGGACGCCAGCGCTACCCGGCGCTTAGAGGGCGGAGCCGAGGCGGATCAGGCCGTAGACGGCGATGCAGACAATGAAATCTATTCCGGCACCCCAGTCGGTGCGGAAGCCCTGATGGCGGAGGGAATCGGGCAAGTGTGGAGCGAGCGAGAAGTAGTAGATCACCTGGCCGATGAGGATGGCGACGAGATATTCGAGCCATCGGCGCGGAGTCGCGCCTAGAAATTGCTGTGCCATGAGATCGATTCGCCCGAGGAGCCGGAGTGCCCGGCGCCCGCCGAAGGCGCCGGCCGGACCCAGAGAAACATCGGGATGTTAGGCTGGCGGCTGTGTCGATGCAAATCCGGCCTTCGCAGGCCGAGTCCGAACTTGCCGAAATCCCCGGTCGCGAATTTCGGATTTGGACGTTGAACCCGCGCATCGTACGCTTCTCCCGCGCTCGGCACAACAGCTTTGGCGCCGGAGCAGGCTTCTATGTCCAAGCCATGGAAAATCATCGCCCTTTTGCTCGTCTTCTGCCTTGGATGCTCCCTTGTAAGGCTATTCCTGATGGAGAGGCTTCTTGACGTTGTCATACGGCTGCTAGGAGTTCTGAGCAAGCTTGGAAGGAAGTGAGGAAATAACACAGAGTCCGTGCGAAGTCCTGAGGACATCAATATTTTCCGTGGAATACGGCTTGATCGATGTCGGGCCAGAATTCTTTCAGCACGTTGAAGATGCCGTCCAGGCCGACCTGCGTTCCCCAGCGCTGATATGTCTTCACGAAGGGGTTGGATTCCGTCGGGTAATAGAAGTTGCCGATGCCCGCGGCTGCTCCTGCGCCCACTATTTCGGAGACATTGAGGGTGTTGTGGCCCGCGTCGGTCCGCGTGATGAAGAGGCGGCTTACCGCATAGCCTGTGCGCTTGAAAAATCCGCCGTGGCCCAGCGCGTAGTATCTAGGGTCTTCGCGCGTCGCGGCCGGCACGATCGCTTCCGTCATGTAGTTTTCGATACCGCCGTCGACAAAAATGTGCCAATAGTATTGGCCGTAGCCGGAAGCGCCCTGTCCAAAGGACGGCTGCGAATTTTGGGCCTGCGCGATTCCCGCGAGGCCGCCAACGAAAATGAAATCGGAGTAGTCGAACGTATCCTGCGTGGCGAGCCAGAATTTCTCTTTGAAGCGCAGGGCAGGCAAATGCGCGTCGGCACTGACTGCGCGGTAATTGGGGATGATTCCGAGAATTCGCTTGGGCTGTTTGCCTATCTGGTCGTTTGGGGCCGCCGCGGGTTGATTTGAATCTGTGGGGCGGGTTTGTAAGGGAGGAGCGCAGTGCGTCGAGGATTTTTCGTCGGTTGCCGGGGCGTCTTGAGGGGAGTTTTGGCTCGCCAGAGAGACATGGGCCGGATTCCAGTGCACCGTTTCCTGTGAAGATTGGTCCGTGCTCGCCAGCTCCTGAGCCTGGACACAACCGGTTGCAAACGTGGCCGCCAGCGCTGCCGTCAGGCAAAGCGTTCGGATTGATTTCAAATGCGTCCTCGCGTCTGTATTGCGGCTTTAGGATTCTTCGAACCGGTGTTTGGATGCCACCCCGGCAGGACGCTTAATTATGGCACGAGCGGAGCATCCATACTTTGAAAGGCTGGTTGTCAGTTGGCCGAAATATGTCTCGCTCGTTTACGGGTGGAACAAACCCCGCGCGTTGAACGTACATACCCTTGGGGAAGGCTGCACGAGCCGGGCACGGAGGACTTCGCCATGAACTTACAAAGAGCTCGAAGATGCCTGATTGCCGCCGGGTTGCTGACGATGGCCGCGCCCGCGTGGGCCGGGTCCCAGATCGAGAAGACGTTGAAGCTGGACCCGGGCGGGAAGTTTGTTCTCGAAGCGGACGAGGGAAGCGTGGAGGTGACGGGCAGCGACCAGGCCGGCGCGAGCGTGGTGATCACCAGCTACAGAAGCGATCTGCAGGACGAAGTCGATTTCAGCTTCGAGGATGATGCCGGGGTCGTTCGAGTCCGCGAGCGCCGGCGATACTGGAACTTCTTCGATTTTCTGTTCGACCCTTTGGGACTGCACTACGAAATTCGGTTGCCCAGGTCCACGGCGCTCGAAATCAGAACCGGCGGCGGGGGCGTCCGGGTCGATTCGCTGGTGGGCTACTTCGATGTGAAGACGTCGGGAGGTCCGATCGAAATCTCGCACTTGATCGGAGACGTGCACGCGCATACCTCCGGAGGACCTATCCGCGCCGAGCAGATTCGAGGCGAAATCGAGATGGGAACCTCCGGCGGGGGAATCGAGGCGGATTCGATTGACGGCGGACTCGTGGCGGAGACAAGCGGCGGGGAGATTCGCATCGACGGAATCACGGGCCGCGTCCGAGCGCACACCTCGGGCGGATCCATCGAAGCGACCCTTAGCAAGGGGAACGCGCACGGCGGAGTACTCGATACCTCGGGAGGGTCCATTTCCGTCAGGCTCGACCCGGCGGTGAATCTCGACGTGGATGCATCTTCGTCCGGCGGGGGCGTCCATTCCGGCATTCCGCTACGTGGAGTTGACTCGAGCTCGTGGAGCGCGTTGCGCGGAACTCTGGGCACGGGCGGAGAGTTGCTGCGTGTACACACCAGCGGAGGGTCCGTGCGCCTCGATCCGCTATGAACGGGAGGCCATGAGGCGCTCGCGCACGTCGCGGTTCGTCGCCATGTCGATGCAGGTCCAGGCCATGGACAGCGCGCCGTCGACTAGCGCTTTGTCCGCGTCCCTAGTGGCGCAGTGCGCGGCGAATTCAGGCTGGTGATTGACGGCCGGCAGAGAATTGATGCCGATCATGGGATGGATCGACGGCATCGCCAGCGACACGTTGCCCATGTCGGTCGAACCGGTGGGCCGCGTTTCCCACTCGCCGAGATTCGGGAATGGCCGTCCCAGGGCCTCGGAATTCTTGCGGTAGAGGGTGGCCATGGCATCGTCGTGCAGCATCTCGGCGTAGGGCTTGTCGCCGCCGGTGATCTCGAGCTTCGCGCCCGTCGCGAGGGCACCCGCCTCGAAGCAGCGGAACACTTTGGGCCGCAGTTCGGCAAGTTGGGCCAGTGTTTCGGCGCGGGCGATGTACTTGGCCGATGTGTGAGCAGGAATTACGTTGGGCGCCGCGCCGCCGTTGGTCACAATACCGTGGAAGCGATCGGTGGAGCGGATGTGCTGGCGCAGCAGGCCGAGCGCCGTTTGCGCGATGGTGAGCGCGTCCGCTGCGTTGACGCCCAGCTCGGGAAAAGCTGACGCGTGCGATTCCTTGCCGGTGTAATGAACCTCAAACATCGATGCGGCGATGATCTTGGAGCGGAGCATGTCGAAAGGCGCGGGGTGAACCATCATGGAGGCGTGAATGCCCTCGAAGCCGCCTCGCTCGAGCAGGAGAATTTTTCCGCCCGCGTTGCCCACCTCTTCGGCGGGCGTGCCGATGACGCTGATGGTGAGGCCGACATCGTCCGCCACTTGGGCCGCGGCGAGCGCGGCGCCGACGGCCGAGGCGGCGATCACATTGTGTCCGCAGGCGTGGCCGATGCCGGGCAGGGAATCGTATTCGGCGCAAATGCCGATGTGCAAAGGACCCGATCCCGCGCGGGCGCGAAACGCTGTGGGCAGGTCGCAAACGCCCTTTTTCACCACGAAGCCGGCGTCGGCCAACGACTCGCACAGCCACGTAGAGGCTTGCTCTTCCTCGAAGCCAAGCTCGGGATGCGCGTGGATGCGATGGCTGAGATCGATCAGGCTGTCTCGGGCGGATTCAAAGCGTTCGCGCGCTGCGGATTTTGCGTCCATGGGTGCTTTCCCTTCTCGTTTGAGCTTCCGAGGAGGGAGGATAACACGGGTGTCGCGGCGTGCGAGGAGTATGCTTGCAGGCAAGAGGGTCGCGGTGCATGCCGGGGCGACGCGCAACTTCCGATTGCGCCGATGCGTAGTAACAGTGGGAGGAATCTGATGCGACTCAAGACGATGGTCACTTTGATTTTTGCGGCGAGCCTTTCATTGCTTGTTGGCGGCGGGGCTGTGAAGGCGCAGAATCCGCCGGCGCCTCCATCCACGCAATCCGAGCAGGGGCAGCAAGGGCAGAGATCGATGGGCGTGGTCACAATGGGCCCGGGCATGATGACGCCGGAGATGATGCAGATGGTCGGGCCGATGCTGGCGCGTTCTCAAAGCGTGACAGTGCGCGGCCGGGAGGAGGGCGGGCCGCTTCAGAGGATTTCGAGGCTGACGAATGCGCTGGACGATCCGCGCGCCCGCAAGATGCTCGGCCTATCCGATGAGCAGGCAGACAGCCTGCGGAAAATCGTCGTCGACACGGAGATATTCACGATCCAGAGAGGCGCGAACATCGCCGTCGATTCGATCCAACTCAAGGAACTGCTGCGCGCCGACAAGCCGGACAAGGCCGCGGTGATGAGCAAAGGCGACGAAATCTCCAAAGACACGTCGGAACTGATCAGCCGCTACCTCGATGCGATCCTCGAGGCGAAAACGATTCTCACTCCCGAGCAGCAGCAGATGATTCGCGAATATCTGGAGAATGGCGCTCCCGTTTTGCCGGCTCCTCCCGGCATGCCCGCTCGGCCCTAATCGACGCTATTGCCGGTTCGCCGAATGACGGCAGAAGATTATGTAGCCGTGGGCGCCGGCTCGTCGGCGTCTTTTTGGAGCGGCCACATCCTGAAGAAGTCCGCATAGAAAATCAGGAACGGGAAAGTCACGGCGAGCAGGGCTGAGGCGAGCCATATCTCGAAGTCGTAGCTTGGCGGGCCCGGCCTGACCGCACCGGTCACCACCGGCGCCAAAGCCTGGTAGATTCGCGCTAGCACAATTCCAATCACGGCGGAGGCAGTCGCGTTCAAGACGCCTTTCAGCGGTTGAGCGAGCCTCGCAAACAGCCATCCCTGCATCATGTTGAGGACGATGATGGTGCCGAAGATGAAAGGTATCGGAACGCCCACCATGAACGCGACAGCATCCGTCCCCATCACGTGTACGCCGATGTAGTACGCGAAGCTTCCGATGACCAGCGTCACGATCGTCCAAAGGATTCCGAGCACCGGCTGCTTCATCAGCGCCGGGAATTTCGTGAACGGCCAGAGATCGAAATTCAGCACCAGGAACATGGCGGCAATCGCCGTGACGTAAAAGACCAGCGCGTTCCAGGCATTGAACATCCCATGCGGATCGAGGGCCGGGACGTAGACTGGCGCGCCCCGCATGAAGCCGTAATCGAACAGCAGGCGGAACAACAGATAGTTGATGATGTAGGCTGCTAGGAGCAGCGCCAACCCTGCGCCGACCGGATTCTTGATCAGCCTGTGGAAGGGCCAGCCACCCCATACAAGGGCGAGCCAGAACGTGATGATCACCGAAGTGATGATGCACATGGCCAACATCGGCACGGGCGGATTGACGGCGCCGCCCACGATCCAAAAATGAGCAACGGCAACAATCGCCGCGACCACCAGCGCCAGCAGGGTCAACAAAATGCCTTTGGTGGGCTGAGTGCGCCCGGCGGCAAAACGGGGATGCTTGCAACCCCAGGTCATCGAAATCACGATCTGCATCGGAATGACGCAGATCATGAGGAAGCCGACCCACGTCGCAAAAGTGGGAAATGTGAATAGCGCGATGAAACCCAGCGAGAAGATCATCACGAGCAACGTCGCAACGATTCCAAGCATCGGCTGTTTCATGTTTGCTCCGCGGCTGGCCCGCGCGTTACCGCGCGTTTGATGGAGTCATCATAGGGTCGTTTGGCGGACGGTCAAGCTTATTTGAGTTCTTATTTCAAGAATCGCGCCCATGGCTCCGCCGGCTTCTCCTGCGCGGCCATAATCGGACGCTGAGAAATTCTCCTCCGATTGCGGTAGGCCCTCGAAGGAGGCGTGCTCGGTCTAGGCGGCCGACTGGGGCACGATCTCTTTCGCGGTGATCTCGTACTTGAAGTTGGCGGCGTCGAGGCTGTCGAGCATTCCGTTGTCCGTCTGCGCTTGGGGATACATCAGGAAGCCGATCGGCTTGACGCTCGATCCGGGCAGGGCGACGTCGTGCGCGAAGTTGTAGCAGACCCAATTCATTTCCCAGGAGCCGAACAGGCGCACGCGGGCGCTCTTCACTTTCTCGCTGTCGAGCGGGAGGTGCCCGGGTGGTTCCTCAAGGACGACCTTGCGCACGTCCGCAGGATCGACGGGAACCCAGCCGTAGTCGCGGAGGTAAACTTCGGCACGGCAGTGCTGCGCCTTGCTGACATTTTCGGAGGAAGCGCCGAGGCTCTTGTACCCGAGCCCGGATTTGGCGACGCGGATACCGAACGCGTCGCGCGCAGGCAGGCCCGCCGCGCGGGCGAGGCCGACGTAGAGCGAATTGAGATCGGCGCACTTTCCGCCGAGGTCCTTCGATTCGAGCATGAAGCGGATGTCGCCGAGGCCGCAGCCGCGCGTTTTCGGATCGCGGAACGTGTTATCGATGATCCACTCGTAGATGGCGCGCGCCTTTTCGACGTCCGTATTCTTGCCGCTGGTGATTTCGTCGGCCGTTTGCTTCACGATGCCGTCGGTGGGCAAGAGATTGGTGGAGCGCAGAAAATGCTGCAGCTGCGCGTGATTTTCCTTCATGGGGCGCCCGGGCGCCGAAACGTCGACCGCAATGTTGCGGGTCTCGACGCGATTCTTCACCGTAAGCACGGGCTTGACTCCGGCGGCGAATTCCGCCGCGACGATTCCCATCGAATCGACTGGATATTTGTAGAACTTCGCTTTGCCACCCTCGGCGTGGTACGAGGCGGAGATCGTCCTCTGGAAGGGTGTCGGATGAATGAGCGTAGTGGGCATCCATACGCGCGTAGGGCCCGCGGGTTTCAAGACTTCGATGTCGGTGGTGAGTTCAAACGTGCGCCAGTCGTCCGGCGCGGCGTCTCGCGCAAAAACGAACTTTGCAAATGCAAGGCCAGCCGAGGCAACGCCGGCCGATCGCAGAAAATCGCGGCGCTTCATGAATCCTCCTTCGGGGTCGCAATGTTTACCCGGATATGCGTTAGCCACGTGGATTATACGAGAACTCCGGCCGTGGATACAAACGTCGCACTTCCGCGCGATGGGTCAGTTCAATTCGTCAACTCACAGGGATTCGGACAGGCGGGACAAAAGGGAAGAGGCGCTCGGCGAACTCACAAGCGCCTCCTCTGCTAGATCAACGTAAACCGTACCTCACTGGATCACCTCCTTCTCGGCTGAGAAGCCGATGTCGACAAGTTGTCGAGTGATCCGAGTATAGCGCGGGTCGCGGAGATTTCAGAACAAGCGTTCCTGGAGCTTCCGTTCTGGCACGCGAAGCCGATTCGCGGGCGTTCATCAAGCCTTGAGTCGATTTCACGCGCAACCGCGACCCCTTTCGCTTTTGAACCTGTATAATGCCCTCACAAAATGGCGCTCTCCACTGGCACGAGGCTAGGTCCGTATGAAGTCGTCGCTCCTCTTGGTGCGGGCGGAATGGGAGAGGTCTATCGAGCCCGCGATACGCGGCTCGGCCGGGACGTGGCGCTCAAGATTCTGCCGCTGCACCTTTCGTCTCATCCCGAATTGAAAGAGCGCTTCGACCGGGAAGCGCGCGCGATTTCGTCGCTGAATCATCCGCGCATTTGCACGTTGCACGACGTTGGGCATCAGGTTGGTGTCGACTTTCTCGTGATGGAGTACCTCGAAGGGCAATCGCTCGCCGACCGGCTGAAAAAGGGTCCGGTTCCATTCAAGGAGCTGCTGAAAATCGGAATGGAAGTGTGCGAAGCGCTCGACGTGGCGCACCGAGCGGGGATCACCCACCGCGATTTGAAGCCGGGCAACATCATGCTGACCAAGGGCGGCGCGAAATTGATGGATTTCGGCCTGGCGAAGGCCGCTGTGGCCGGCGTCGAGGACGGAGCGAATCCTCTGCCGCTGTCGGCGGCGAAAACTTTGAGCGGGTTTGATCCAGGGTCGCCTCTAACGACCGCCGGCGCAGTGCTCGGCACGATTCAATACATGTCGCCAGAGCAACTCGAAGGCAAACCAGCCGATGCGCGCTCCGATTTGTTTGCGCTGGGCGCGGTGCTCTACGAAATGGCGACGGGTAAGCGACCGTTTGACGGCAAGAGCCAGATCAGCGTGGCCAGTGCGATCTTGGAAAAAGATCCGGAGCCGCTTTCGCTGACCCAGCTGCTTACGCCGCGAGCTTTCGAGCGGATCGTAAGCACATGCCTCGCAAAAAATCCGGACGACCGCTTTCAGTCCGCACGCGACGTGGGGCTGGAACTTGGGTGGATCGGTGAAACGATGCCTGAGCCGGAACGGGCCAACATGGCGCCTTCGCCGGCCAAGGCAGCAACCCGAATCTTACCCTGGGCCATCGCCGGTGTTTTCGCGCTGGCGGCTCTGCTTCCATTCTTTCTGCTTCGCAGCGAGCGGCCCCAACCTGTGTTTACGAACGTAACCTTTCGTGAAGGAAAGCTCCAGAGCGCACGTTTTTCGCATGACGGCCAGACCATCGTGTACAGCGGCGAATGGGAGGGCAGTCCCCCTGAAGTAGCTGTCTCTCGCGTGGGCAGCCCGGAATCGCGGCTGTTGGGAATTCCGTCGAGCACGGTTGCGGCCATTTCATCTTTGGACGAACTGGCGGTGCTGGTGAGATGCGAGCCCGTGTTCATCATCGATTGCGGCGGAACTTTGAGCACTGTGAGTCTGGCGGGCGGAGCGCCGCGGGGCATCGCGGAGCACGTCGCGTACGCGGACTGGAGCCCGGATGGCAAAGATATGGTTCTATCAACGTTTTCTGGCGCTGAAGCGCGGCTGGAATTCCCGCCGGGCCATGTGTTGTACGAGCAGAAGAGCGGATGGTTCGGGCACCCGAGGTTTTCTCCAGACGGCCGGCTGATCGCCTACGAAAATCACCCGAGTGTGGGCACCGACACGGGCTCCGTGGAAGTCATCGATCTGAACGGCAAGCGTACGGTTCTTGTCGCCTATAACGTGAGCCTGGAAGGCGTCGCTTGGCGACCTGATGGAAAAGAGGTTTGGTACGCAGGCGCAGGGAGCGGGGGTTGGGCCGACACGATCTATGGCGTCACCCTTTCCGGCAAACAGCGGCCGATCCTAACGATGCCTTACTTGCGCCTGCACGACATCGCCAAGGACGGCCGCGCACTGATTTCGCACGAGGTTTGGCGCAGGCAATTGACCGGATTCTTTCCCGGCGATAAAGCCGAACACCCTTATTCCTGGCTCGATGACACCGATGCAAGTGCGATTACCAACGACGGCCGCATGCTTTCGTGTGTTGAGGCGGGAGAGACCTACGGGATGTATGACGACTTCATGGCTTATTACAGGGCGACCGACGGCTCGCCAGCGGTCTTCTGGGGCGCGGGTGCGGCCGCCATTTCGCCGGACGGGAAGTGGCTTCTCGCGACCAGCGCCAAAAGCCACAAGTTACAGCTTCAGCCAGTGGGTCCTGGTGATGCGAGGGACTTGGCCATGCCGGGCCTGAAGAACTTCGATCATCAGAGTTGGTCCGCAGATGGCCGCACAGTCGCCTACGAAGCGCAAACCGACCAAAACGATTGGAACGTGTATTGGCAGAGAGTCGATGGCGGGCCTCCCATGTTGGTCAAGTCAGACGCGCGGAACGGGCGTCCAATCCTTTCATCGGACGGCGAAATGATCGCCCTGTATGTCGAGCGGGCCGGCGTCGCTCTCTATGATGTGCGCAGCACAAAAGTGACTGCTCTGAGGGGCGGGCTCGAGGATGAGAACCCGGTGCGTTTCACCAATGATGGGAAATCGTTGTTGGTCGAACAATCGAGTGAAGAGGGTGGTGCTGCGCTCACCCTGGTTGACCTCGCGAACGGCCATCGCCAACTATGGAAACGCCTGGCGACCGCGGTCCGCACCGGAAGCGAGTTCCTGGGGTTTGTTGTAACGCCGGACCTGAAATATTACGCCTATTCTTCTCCGCGATACGCGTCGGACCTCTACATCGTCGAGAACTTGCACTGAAACATCCACGCAGTCGCGGATGAGTGAATCTCGATCCTATGCGTGGGCCGCGTATTCCGTTCTGCCCTTGCAGGTCGAGTGAGGGCACTTGCAATCCACGTCCGGGATTTCTTCCATCGCCTCGCACTGCGGGCTGCAATACTTCTCCGAAGTGATCTGACACGTACAAACCGGATGTGCGCATTTCTTGGTTTCGCTGGCTGCCATAGGTTCCTCCCTTTCCGCCGGTGAAAAGCGCGAGTGTAGCAGCTCTCTTCGCCCAAACCGACTCCCATCTAGGAAAAATGCGGCTAAGCCCCAGTAGATCGGATGACCGGACGCGTCGGGTAAGCGCGTTTACCGGGGGCTTGGTCGATACGCCCTAAGGATGCCAGTCATGGGGCGGCGGCCATTCGCAGCAGCATGGTGTTGTCGCTCGACAGTACCGTCATAATGAGATGGTCTGTCAACGGCACGTTCTCAGCTGATATCAAGAATCTGAAGGTCCATTGCTCACGAATCCCATCGATGCTGCCCGGTTCGCCAAGAACTCTTGTGGATGAGATGCCATCCACTGGTCGAAGTTCCATACCTCTCTTCCACTCCGCCTTGAAGCGAAGAGAGTCCATTAATTCCGGGATCGGATCGGCAGGCCACGCCTCTCCTTTTTTCGTCTTTAGTTTTTTCCTGGCCAGTCTCGGTTCGTAAGCAACTCGTTCGACTGATAAAATTTCTGGGTAGTACTCAATCGGTACGCCGAGCCTAGAAAAAGTCACTCCAGCCGGACCAGCGGATTTCTCAAGGCCACTGAAAAAATTCTTCGCGCGGAGAGATCCAGCGAAGAGGGCGATCGAGTTTCCAATCACTAATTCCTGATGCCCAAAGGCCATACGGTCACTGTAAGGAAGAGTCTTGGTGGCTTGCCGAGAATCATCACGGGCAAGCTGAGGAGCAGCGGTCGAAACTGCCAAGGCGGGGCCGATGCTCGGAATGAGCCACCCAAGCCGTTTGAACTTCAATGAGACGCACATGGCAGCCCGTACCTGCATTCGACACGAAGTCGACGGTCCGGGTTGTATCGACGGGCATTCAGAAGTCGAGCCCGGTGCAACTCAATCCATTGAGGCGCCCGCTCCAATTATCCTCAGCGGGCTCGGGCGCGAGGATTGGAATCGGCGTGATCCGGAGCCATGGTAAGGGCTTTGTCGTAGAAGCCGGTCGCGCGATAATCAACCCAGAATATGGACACACCCGAAACGCTACAGGCGCGAAAAAGTTCGTTCGCGCCTGACATGAGCTGGACACAGCAAGTTCCGCCGAGCAAGCGGCTGGACTGCATTGCAGCGGCCGAGGAAGTGTTTGCACAGGCGGAACAGAAACTGGCGCAGGTCGAGAAGACCGGCCTCGACCGGGCGGAGATCCGCGTCGCGGCGTTTATGCCGCGGGTGCCGAACGTGGAAGTCGACCGTGGCTCCCGGCGGTACGCCAGCTATATGGGAAAGCAGTTCCGCCAGCACGGCCTGGATTTTCGCGTCGAGGAAGCGCACAGCGCCGACGCCCTGGAACTGCTGCTGATGGGCGCGCAAGTCTACGAGAAGATCTACGGGACTTTTATCTTCTTCCCGGCGCCGTACGGCAAGACCGAGGATTATTTTCTGCGGCGGGTGCAGCCGGAGAAGGACATCGAAGGGCTCACGGTCGAGAACACGGGCCGCATGGCGCTCAACATCAAGACGGTCGATGAGGAAGAGAAGTACGAAGGCGTGGTGCCCTGCACGGCAAAAGCGATCCTCACTCTGCTGCACCAGCACGAGGAGATCAAGAACATGTTTCCGCGGGATGCCCGGCAGAGCGGTCCGACGGTGGCGATCTGCAATAGCTCGCCGCGGATCGGCATTCCGCTGCAAAGCATGCTGATGCGGATCGGGGCGACCGCGCTCATGATCCATCCGCAGACCCGGCCGGAGGAAAGGGAAGCGTATCTCAAGACCGCTGACATCATCGTGACCGCGTTCCCGGCACAGTCCGAGGCGGATCTGGTGCGCAACGTGAAAGACGGCGCCGTGATCATCGACTGTTCCACCGAAGGAAACCTGCATCCGGACGTCCTGCGCAAAGCCGCCTATCTATCGACCCACGACAATCATCTGGGGCAGATTACGACCGCGCTGGCGCTGTACAACACCGCGCTGTGCGCGCTCTGGCAGCGCGGGATGAAGGGATAGCGCGGTCGCTGGTATCTCAAGAAAAGAGTGGTGACGAACGATGGCAGGCTGCCGGCGGCGCTCGAGAAGTACTACAAGGCGAGATAGGCGATTATTCGCAAATCGCGGGTGAATCCCCGCGGAGTGGAATGCGGGAGGGACCCGTAAATGTGGGATCCGTCGTATCTGAAATATCGACGGGGCGGCTCCCCCGCGGACTCAGAGTGGCCCGCACGGCGCTGCGGTTCAGTTTGCGCTGAAGGCGAGGAGCGCGTTGCCGGGCATGGCGCCGAAGCCGGGGTAGCCGGAGACGACGAAGATCATGCCGCCGGCGATGACGGGGCCGCCGACGTCGAGCGAGCCGCCTTTTGCGGGGACTTTGTTCACCGAGTCGAATGACTGCGCGGTGTCGAAATCCCAGATGATTTTGCCGTCGGCGGTGGTGTAGGCGCGGAGGTGGCCGTCGATCGAGCCGGAGAAGACGGCGCCGGGAATCGCGCTGACCGCTTGCGACTGCGCGGGGCTGCACGGGCGTCGATCGCCGCAGCCGGGCGGCGGAGTTCTCCAAAGCAGATTGCCGTCCGCGACCTGGTACGCGGAGATACCGCCGCCCTTCGTGGGATCGGGGCCGCCTCTGCCGAACGCGAGATCGGAGACGGCGACGTAGACATTCGTGCCGTCGGTGGCCGGGCCCCACTGGACGCCGCCGAGCAGGCCGCCGACGCCGGCGTGCTTGTACCAGAGCAGCTTGCCACGCGCGTCGGGATCGACGGCGTAGATGAGGCCGGTTTTCTGGCCGAGCAGCAGGACGCGTTTGTGCGAGGACAGGGTAACGAGAATCGGTGAAGCGCCGAGATCGAATTCGGGAACAGTCGGAGGCTCGCAGCCGGCGGCGGGGGGAGTGCCGCATTCGATTTTGTAGATGTCTTCCTTATCGAACTGCGCCGACCAGAGGAGCTTGCCGGTTTTGAGATCGAGCGCGACGACCGCATCGCTCGTGTCCGTGCCCGGCTCCGAATAATTGTCGCCCGTGCCGACGTAGATTCGCTTTTTCGCGACGTCGATCGTGGGCGAGGACCAGATCGCCATGCCGGATGGCGCGAAGATCGTACTGCCGTCGGGTGTCTTGCCGTGCGGCGATGGCGTTTCGGGCGCCATGTACGTCTGCCAGAGAATTTCTCCGGTGGCGGCGTCCATCGCGACCACGCTGCCGCGGAACGTGCAGCATTGGTAGCCCGGGCGGCGGCGCGACTGCTCTTCGCCGGAAGATACGGGGACGTAGAGGCGGCCATTGAGATACGACGGCGTGCCGGTGATCGTCGCGGCGGGATGTTTGTCAGCCCGGGTGCTCCACAGGAAGACGCCGGTGTTAGCGTCGAGCGCGTAGACGACGCCGTCCGCGTCGCCGAAGAAAACCGCTTCGACGGAACCGGCTTTGCCGACAAGCATGCCGGAGCGCACGGGCTTCGTCGTGGCGGTCGCCCAGAAGGTGCAGCCGGTGGCGGCGTCGAGCGAGTAGACCGAGCCGTCGTTGCCGCTGACGTAGACGCGGCCGCCGAAAACCGCGGGCTGCGAGCGCACCATGCGCACGTGGGGAATGCCGAAGGCCCATTTCAGCTTGAGGTGCGGGACGTCCTCCGCGGAAATTCCCGCCTCGGCTGCGGGCTGGAAGCGCCAGTTCGCGGGATGTACGCCCCAGCCGGTCCAAGAGGGCGCGGCGGGCGGCGCGGGCTTGACATCGGATGCGCAACGATTCGCGAGCTGGTCGGCGGCGATTGGCGTGGCCGTCGCCCCCGATGTTGTCGATGAGGATTGAGCCGACGCGGCAGGGCTGAAAAACCCGCTTGCGGCGATGAGCAACGCGAGCGCAAGAATGCGGACGTTCCCTATGTTCATCGTGTCGGTTCCCCCGAAACCTTCGTGCCAACGCGGGAGACTATACCCCAAGCGAACCGATGATATAAATTGGAGAACGCTCGGGTAAGCGCACCGACAGGATTGTCGGTGCCACTGTACGCCTGGTGATGTCGATCAATCTCAGCAATCCGGTGAAATATTTGCGCGGCGTGGGGCCGCATCGTGCGGCGGCGCTCGAGGAGCGCGGGATTGTGACCGTTGGCGACCTGCTCGGCTATCTGCCATTCCGCTACGAGGACCGGATTCGATTCACGAAGATCGCCGAAATTATTCCCGGGCAGGTGCAGACGATTCTGGCCGAAGTGGCGAGCGGCGGCGGAAGCACGGTGCGGTTCCGCGGCGGGCGCGGCCCCGTGTTTCACGTGACGGTGCGCGACGCGTCGGGCTCGCTGCACGCGCGATTTTTTCACGGCGCGTATCTCGAAGGGCGGCTTAAGGAAGGGCAGCGGCTCGTGATGCACGGCAAGGCGGAGGTCGACGCGTACCGGCCGGGGCGGATCGAGATGGTGAATCCGCAGATCGAGATTCTGAGCGGCGATGGCGCGCCCGCGGATTCGACCGAAGTGGGACGCATCGTGCCGGTGTACGAAGCGATTGGCGCGATCAGCTCGCGGATGCTGCGGCGAATCATCTATGCCGTGCTGCTGAATTTCGACGGCAACATCCCCGATCCGCTGCCGGAGGAGATTCGCGCGCGCTACCGGTTTCCGGGCCGGCGCGAGGCGCTGCTCGCGGTTCATTTTCCGGCGAAAAACGAAAACGTCGAGCTGCTCAACACGTTCCGCAGCCCGGCGCACCTGCGGCTGATTTTCGAGGAGTTCTTCTACTACCAGATCGCGCTGGCGCTGCGCCGCTCGCAGGATCACCGGCAGCGCGGGATCGCGATGCGCGTGCGCGAAGAAAAAGTCCGCGAAGCGCTGAAGCGGATTTTGCCGTTCAAGCCGACGGCGGCGCAGAAGCGCGTGCTGGCGGAAATCGCAAGCGACCTCGAAAAGCCGTTTCCGATGCACCGGCTGCTCGAGGGCGACGTCGGCAGCGGGAAAACGATCGTGGCGCTCGAGGCCGCCACGATCGTGATCGAAAATGGCTACCAGGTGGCGCTGATGGCGCCGACTGAAATTCTCGCTGCGCAGCATTTCCTTTCGGCGCGGCGTGTTTTCGCGCGTGGCAGGCTATCGCGTCGATTTGATCGTGAGCGGGCGCAAGCGCGCGGAGCGCGAAGAGGCGCTGGCGCGCATCGAAAGCGGCGAGACGAAGCTGGTGGTTGGGACGCACGCGCTGATCGAAGATCCGGTGAAATTTCACAAGCTGGGCCTGGCGATTGTCGACGAGCAGCATCGCTTTGGCGTCTTGCAGCGCAAGCGGCTGATCGAAAAGGGCGCGTCGCCGCACGTGCTGGTGATGACGGCGACGCCGATCCCGCGCACGCTCGCGCTGACGCTTTACGGCGACCTCGAACTTTCGGTGATCGACGAAATGCCGCCGGGGCGCACGCCGATCGAGACGCGCTGGACGGCGGACGCGCAATTGCCGGGCGTGTGGGAATTCTTGCGGCGCGAAATCGCGAAGGGCCGGCAGGCGTATGTACTGTATCCGGTGATCGAGGAATCGAAGCAGGAGCTGAAGGCAGCGACAGCGGAATACGAGCGGCTCGCGAAGAATGTTTTTCCAAAACTGAGGGTGGGCCTGCTGCACGGGCGGCTGAAGAACGAAGACAAAGATTCGGTGATGGAGCAGTTTCGCCGCGGCGAACTGCAGATCCTGGTGGCGACCACGGTGATCGAGGTTGGCGTGGACGTGCCGAACGCGACCGTCATGGTGATCGAGCACGCGGATCGCTTTGGCCTTGCGCAGCTGCACCAGCTTCGCGGCAGGATCGGGCGCGGGAAAGAGAAGTCGTATTGCATCCTTGTGGCGCCGAAATCCATCCTTGGAGATGCGCGGGAACGGATCGAGACGATGGTGGCGACGTCGAACGGATTCGAGATTGCGGAGCGCGATCTGAAGCAGCGCGGCCCGGGAGAATTTTTCGGCACGCGGCAGAACGGCGACGCGGCGTTCTCGTTCGCGCAGCCGTTGCGCGACCACGAGATTCTCGAGATGGCGCGGCGCGAGGCCTTTGCCGTGGCGGAGGATCTGGCGCGGGCGGAGGAAATTGCCAGGCGGTTGGAAGCGGTGAGCCCGTCGTGGCGGGCACGGTATCAGCTGGCGTCGGTGGGGTGAAGGAGGAGGGAAGGAAGCAAGCAAGGCGATGCGCGTGATCGCGGGAAAATTCGGGAGCCGGAAGCTCAAGGGGCCGGGGAAGCTGCGGATGCGGCCGACGAGCGACCGTTTGCGCGAGACGCTGTTCAATATTCTGGGGCCGGCGGTGGAGGATTCGCTCTTTGTCGATTTGTATGCCGGGACGGGCGCGATCGGAATCGAGGCGATCAGCCGGGGCGCGAAGGAGGTGGTGTTTGTCGAGGAGCACGCGGCGAGCGCGCGGCTGATTCAGGAAAACCTCAAGGCCCTCGGCGCAACCGGCACCGCCGAAGTCATTACCGCGACGGCGGCGAAGGCGCTCGAGAAGCTTGCGGCGCGGCACCGGATGGCGGATTTCGTCTTTCTCGATCCGCCGTATGAGGACGAGGAAGAACAGCTGCTCGTGCTCGAGTTCCTCGATGAATCGCATTTGCTCGCGCCGCAGGGACTCGCGATCGTCGAGCATTCCTCGAAAACCGAACTCCCGGAACGGTTTACGCGGCTCGAACGCATGCGCGTAGTCGAGCAGGGCGATGCCGCGCTGAGCTTCTACTGCCTGGCAGCCGCCGCCTGACCCAAGCGCATCTGACCCTTCTGGCCTTCCCCCATCGGGCGGGTATAATGGCCGGACCCATGCACCCTCTTCTGCAGGGCGATTCGCATCCGCTGAAGGGTTCGATCGAGGAACTCCCGCCACACTCGCGTTTGCCGAGGCTCGATCTGGCGATCGATTGGGAATCGCCGCAGGAAGAGTTCGTCACCAGCGCGCGCGCCTTTTTTGCGGGGCCGCGAGCGCCGAAGGATAGCGAGGTTCCCGAGGGCCGCCCGCTGCGCGTTGATTGGGTCGAGGGGAAGCCGCCGGCGAAGGCGTTTCTCGCGTCGTCCCTCTGGCACGTGGTTGCCGTGTGGGTGCTGATTCTGCCGATCTGGGGTTTCCTGCCGCAAACTCGGCCGACGCTCGCGCCGGTCCAGATCGAATACGACGTGTACGATCCGCCCGATTTACCGAAGATTTCGCTGCCGGTCGCCAGAGCGAAGCCGAGCCCGCCGCCAAAGAAGGCGGATGACGCGAGCAAGCAGCCAGTCGAGCGCGGCGAAGATGTGTATCATCCGCGCCAAACGATTCTTTCGGTTCCCGTGAAAGTGACGCACCCGCGGCAGACGCTGATCCAGCCGGATGCGCCGGCGACGCCGCCGAAGATCGTCACGCCATTGCCGAATATCGTCGAGTGGGCTGAGAAGGAGCAGCCGAAGCTGCGGATTCCGGTGGTGCCGACGGCTGTCGCGCCGAAGATCGAGCGGCGCAAGGTGCGCGACGTCGCCGCGCCGGAAGTCGCCAACAACGAGAAAAATTCCGGGCCGCTGAACATCGCGCAATCGCAGGTGGAGATCGCGCGTCCGCAAATTCCGCTGAGCCCGATGTCGAAGTCGGTCGCGCGGCAGCGCATCGCGCGCGAGAATCCGGCAGCCGCGCCGGAAATTGCGGAGAATCAGGGCGATTCGAGCGCGCGGCGCTTGATTGCGCTGTCCGCGACTCCGGCGCCGCCTGCTCCGGTGGTGAGCGTGCCGCAGGGCAATCTGGCCGCGCGGATTTCGATGGGGCCGGACGCGAAGCCGGGCGCTCCCGGCGGCGCGGCGCGCGGCGCCACAGGAGCGAGCGAGGGCAGAGGCTCGGCTGCGGCGGGCGACGGTGCATCAGCGGGTGCGAGCGGCGGAGCGGGGAGCGTTTCCGCGATGGCGGGCGGTGCAGGCAACAGCGAACTGCCGGCTGCGATCAGCGTGAGCGGCGGAAACCCACGCTCGGCGGGCGGAGGGCTGGCGCCGGCGCATCGCGGGCTGATCCTTCAGCCGATGGTGGCGATGGAGCCGTCGGCGAGCGTCAGGCGAGGGCCCGCGAATGTTGCGGGGCTCAACCCGAGCCAGCCGCCAGAAACCATATTCGGCGGGAAGGAAATCTACACGCTACGGATCAATCTTCCGAACTTGACCAGCGCGAGCGGGAGCTGGGTCCTGAGTTTCGCGCAGCTCGACGAGGACCCGCGGCCGCCCTACCGGCCGAAGGGGCCGCTATCGGCGCCCGAGCCGATCCTCAAAGTCGACCCCGAATATCCCGAAGATGCGATCAAGGAGCATATCGACGGCCAGGTGGTCCTCTACGCGATCATCCGCAAGGACGGCTCGGTCGACAGCATTCAGGTGATGCGCAGCCTCGACCCACAACTCGATAAGAACGCGATGGCCGCGCTCGCGCGATGGAAATTCCTGCCCGGACGGCGCGCGGGCGTACCGGTCGATCTCGAAGCCGTCGTCCACATCCCCTTTGAGTTCAAGAATCCCCACGACGAGTAGCCGGCGCAGGCTCGGGAAAGTCGATGTGTTGACTCGCAGAGGAAATGTCCGGCCATCCGACACGGGAGTTAACGGCTGAGGCGAATCGCGCCGATCTTGCTCTTGGGAGCGACCTAACCCGTCGAAGGACTTAGTCCCTTGATCAAGAGCCACAAGCCTACTATTAGTTCAAAAAGGCCGATCGGCACGTAGAAGCCTGGTTGGAGAGTGCGCGCCAAATTCGGGAGAACAATGAAGGCCAATTCACACCCCACAACCAGCACGGATGAAAACACGCCCCAAGCGGCGAGTGTTCTGGGAATGTATCCGGACTTGAACCACAAATACGCAAAGACCGCCGATCCCAGTCCGACATGGGAGGTCGTTTCGGAAGTGTCGAGTTGGGGCAGACGGCTTCTCGCCCTCCCGTTATGGTTAAAGATACGGGAAGCGAGGCTGGAAAGTTTCGTCTTCTTTTATGGATTAAGACAGACTTGAGGATGCTCGCCGCGCCACAAAACCTCGGACTTGCCAAGTGCCCGCAGGGGTAACCGGACATTGCTCCCGGCACGAACCGGACGGCGGAGTGGCGTACGGTTGCCTCCCCCTATGTCTTACCCCCAACTTAGCGCGCGCTATGTAATTCGAGCCCAGCGGATTATTCTGAAATGTGACCGAGAATCCAGACGCGAACGCAAGCGCCCGCGAAAGCGTCCAGCCCCCGGTTAGCAAAGGCTCTGTCCGATCCTTTATCCGATGGGTTGTGATCGGGGCAGCGCTTCTTTGGTCTTTTGCTGCGCTGATCCTCGTGGCTGCGAGATGGATCGATCCACCGACGACTGCAGTCCAGACGGAGCGCCGCTTGGAGGCCTGGATTCACGGCAAGCCGTATCGCAAGCGGTACGAATTCGTTCCGCTCAGCCAGATTTCGCCCGATTTCCAGCATGCCGTGATCGCCGCGGAAGACGCGCGTTTTTACCAGCACCATGGATTCGATTGGCAGGCGATGGAGATCGCCGCCGAAGACGATATGGAAGGCGGCCACCGCATTCGCGGAGGATCCACCATCACGCAGCAACTGGTAAAAAACATGTTCTTCGGGACGGGGCGCTCGGTCCTGCGCAAGGGCTTCGAGGCCACGCTCGTGCCGGTGGCCGAACTGGTCCTCGGCAAGCGGAGGATTCTGGAGCTCTATCTCAACGTGGTCGAATGGGGTCCTGGCGTGTATGGCGCCGAGTCGGCATGCCGCTACTACTACCAAACCTCGGCGCGAAATATGGACCGCGAACGGTCGGCCCGGCTCGCCGCAATTTTGCCGTTGCCCCTGAAGAGGCGCCCGGATCGCATGAATCACTACAGCGCGCTCATCCTCGAGCGCATGCGCCAAATGGGCTGGTAATCGCGCGACCTCTGCCTCCGCACGACCGGCAACAGCCGAAGGCGCAGCCACCTCTTTGCGCAGCAACAACCTGAACACAAGAACATGCGTGATCAATAGGAGAGGGACTCCGAAGATCGGGAGGAAATAAACCGCGCCCAACAGTCCCGGCGCGTTCGCGAGCGAAATACGGCTACCCTGATAAAACGCATTCCGCAGATCGGTCCCGAAAATGTTGAAGATCCAGACCAGGGTTCCTGCCAATCTCGTCCTGAGAGTCGCGAGCGCGAGAAGGGCCAGGGGTCGCAGCTGCTAGGTCACCGTAGGCAAGTTCAAGAGCGAATGGAGTGCCGGACAACTGCGGAGAAACGACGCGAGAGATCAAGGCCGCGAGGCCGATGTACCTGAAACCGTGCAGTACGAGGATCGGCCTGAGCGCTTCTGCGCGTTCCCGTTTGCGTATCGACGGCCAAATGTATTGCGCGGCGAAGACGCCCCACCCGAGAAAGGCGAAGGCTACGGTGACGCCCCGATCAAAGCGACAGGCATGATGCGCTCCTTTTTCTCGGGCCTGTGAAAGCTGTCCACATCCATAAAGAAACGAATCACGTGCATGTGATGACTCAAAGTGCCTGCGCGACCCCTACGACCATTGTGTGAAGCTTCTTGGGTCCCGATCCCCGTTATTTCCAGATGGCTTCCCGTTTAGTTTCATCCGGCCCTGTTTGAATACGCGCGCATGTTTGCCACGACCCGGCTTCGATCTGGATCGTCAGTAACGCATTGGCGGCAGGTAATCTTGCGGGGGTATAGGAGGCTTTGTATAGTGCCGGAATGAAAGAGCTGCCCTGGATGGTCTTGCTTGCTGTGATTGTTCTGGCGTTCTTCGCGGCTCTCTATTTCGCCGGTCGATCCTGGGGAAAGATGGGAACCGGAAAACGGATTGCCGGCCTTTTGCTGCTCGCGCCACACCTTCTGCTTCTGGCGTGCTTCGTTGTGTCGCTGCTATATGGTCGACCGCCTTAAGGATCGCCTGCTTTCAATACGCAGTTTGTCTGTGCCGTTCTGATGGTATTCATACTGCCCCTTCCGGCTTTGGTAGGGACGCTGTCGGCGCTTGTAATGTTCAAACGCGCTCGACTCGGTTCATAGGCTTATGGCGGGCAAGTAGCCTCCCGCTGGCTGTTCCTGCGACTCGCCGATCATTGGTCACTATTCACGATTACTTCGCCGGTGCTTCGAAGGCGAGGAGCAGATTGCCGGGCATGCCCGAGGTGCCAGTGAAGCCGGAGGTGACGAATACCATGTTGCCCGAAACGGTCGGGCCGCTGCCGCTCATCGAGCCGCCGTGCGCTTTCACACCATTCACCGTTGGGACGCTCGGCAGCGTGTCGTAATCCCACAGGATCGCGCCGTCTCTGGCGGAATACGCGCGGAGGTGGCCATCCATCGAGCCGGAAAAGACGACGCCGGGAACAACGGTAACCGCGGCGAGCTGGCCCGCGCTGCATCCGGGCTGTCCTTCGCATGCCGGCTTGGGCGGCATCGTTTTCCAGACGAGTTTGCCCGTGCGGATGTCGATCGCGAAAAGACCGCCCGACGGCGGCACGACCGCGCCGGGCTTCGGCGGCGAGAGCGCGGACGGAATATCTGAAAGCGCGACGTAGGCGTTTGTGCCGTCGGTGGCGAAGCCCCACTCGATTCCGCCGAGCCCGCCGCCGTGGCCGACGCGGATATGCCAGAGTTCTTTGCCGCCATCATCGGGATCGAGCGCGAAGAGCACGCCGCTTTTCTGGCCCGCCAGCAAGACGCGATGGCCGTCGCCGAGGTTCTGCAAAATTACCGACGAACCGAAATCGAAATCGGGGCCGACTTTCGGCGGGCAGTTGATCGGATGCGCCTGGAAGCAGCCAAAATTGAAAACGTCGCCGGAGGTTTTCTGCTGCAGCCAGAGGCGCTTCCCGCTCGCGAGATCGAAAGCGACGATCGCGTCGGTGCCCTCGGCCGCGGGATCGACGTAGGCGTCGCCGGTGCCGGTGTAGAGCCTGCCGAGTTTTACATCGATCGTGGGAGCGCTCCACATCGCGCCGCCCGCCGGGCTGAATTTTGCGTGGCTCGTGCCGGGCGCGGAAGGGCCGGGCGTTTTGGCGATGCCGTAAGCCTTCCAGATAACTTTGCCGCTGCGCGCGTCAACGGCGGTGATGTTGCCGCGAAACGTGCAGCACGGATAAGCCGGGTCGCCGCCCGTGAGTTCCTCGTTTCCGGTGAGCGGCACGTAGAGGCGGCCGTCGTAAAGCTGCGGCGCGCCGGTGATCCGGGCGGTGGGATGCGGATCGACTTTTATTTTCCAAATGAGCTTGCCGTCG
Organism: uncultured Acidobacteriota bacterium; assembly: GCA_963836125.1. Lineage (GTDB taxonomy): Bacteria > Acidobacteriota > Terriglobia > Acidiferrales > UBA7541 > Palsa-295. Next base: position 87,149 of record CAWIIK010000006.1, on the reverse strand, counting down.
GAGGCATCGAGCGCGTAGAGATTGGCTTCGCTGTCGCCGAAATACGCGCGGGCGCGGCCCTTCGCTCCCGGCGCGACGGTAATCGCATCGCGCACGGTCGTATCGGCTTTGAACGCCCAGATCGTGCACCCGGTCGAGGCGTCAAGCGCGTAGACGGTGCCGTCGCCCGAGCCGACGAAGAGGCGGCCGGAGACGATGGTCGGCTGGCCGAGCGCCGAGCTTGCGTTGGGAATGCCGAACGCCCATTTCAATTTCATGTGCGCGACGTTTTCGGGATCGAGGCTCGTATGCGGCTGGTAGCGCGAATTCACGAGGTCGACGCCCCAGCCGTTCCAGTTGTGCGGATTCGCGAGGCCCGCGGGCGTGATGGGCGGCACGCCGGCGCAGAGGTTGGCGCGCGAAACGTCCTCGCCGAGTTTCGAGCTGAGGAAGGCGGCGACGGCGCGGCGTTCGGCTTCGTTCATTTGATTGCCGTAGATCACCATCGCGCCGGATTCGAGCGTCTGCAAAATTTCCTGCTGCGTTTTCTCGGCAAGCACGGCGCGCGTGGGCGCTCGGCTGGTGGCCGCGGCCGCGCCGGCGTGGCACGCGGCGCAGTGCTGCCGGAAGAGCGCAGCGCCGTCAGGCGTCGCCTGCGCCGACGTGCGCGGCGCAGCGCACAGAATCGCTGGCGCCAGCAAAAGCAGCGAAGCGAAGCCGGCTCGATTCATTCTCACGGCGAATTGCATATCAGTTTTACGTCACCGGTGCAAGTGGGCGCCTCTTTCAAGTGGGGCGCCTCTTTCGGCCCGGCATCCTTTGGTACTGAGCACCGACCCGGTCATCCCGAGCGGAGTTGCGCGCGCCTTGTCCTTTCCCGCGCTTTTTGCGGGCGCGCGACCTAGCGAGGGATCTACTCTTGTGGTCTCGCTGAGCGAACCAAACCATGGCCGTTTTTTTGGCTTTACACGAAGGCGGGAAAATCCCTATGCTGAAGGACCATGTGGTACGTCAACAAGCTCTTCGATCAAGCGCAGGTTGAATCGCTCGCGGCGAAAGGGTTTCTGGTGCGCAGCTCGGGCGGCGTGGTTCGCATCGAGAAGCACGGCTGCGGCGCGGAGCTGCGCAAGTCGCCTGCCGGGCACTTCCAGATGACCATCATTCCCTCGATCATGCATCAGGGGCAATTCACGCGCCTGTGGGACGCCGGGTATCAAAAATTCCTGCTGACGAACGAAGGCCTGAAGCTGCCGATCCGTGTGGCGCAGCTCGGCGACCTGCGCACCTTCAACGAAGAGTTGCGGACCGCGCTCGGCGTGCCCACGTACTACAACGAAGCCCTCGGTTCCACCTGCCAATACAGCGTCTACGACCGCGTGAAAGGCCGCACGGGCGACGTGCCCGATGAAACGGTCGGCGCCCACGAAGAATCCGAACACTAGATTTCAGAGGTTCCTTCCATCGCACGGAGAATGATTCGTCGTGTTCCTCCGCCGACGTCCAACGGGTCTGGATGTTTCTCAAGCTACAAGAAAGCAGAAGACCGAGCCTGAAGGAGCTTCTGTTCTGTTGATTGTGCCTCGGTTGACAATCGTGTCCGCGGGCGCATAGCATGGCCGCAGAATCAGGTGAAGCGCGAGTTGGGGCGCGCGGCGAGGAGTTCCTATGTCGACCATTTATCTTGAAGAACTTTCGGCGGTGGGTGCGATCCGCTTTCCGGACATTCCGATCTATCAGGGTTTTGGCGCGCCGAGCCGGCTTGAGGCCGATCTGCGCGACTGCGAAGTGACGTATGGCGCGGTGCCGAAGGACCTCAACGGGATTCTCTATCGCTGCGGACCCGACCGGCAGTATCCGCCGCTGCTTGGCGACGATATTTTCATCGACGGCGAAGGCATGGTCGTGATGTTCAAATTTGAGAACGGCCACGTCGATTACAAGAGCCGCTACGTGCGCACCGAGCGTTTCAAGTTGCAGGAAAAGCATCGCCGCGGGCTTTTTGGCCGGTACCGGAATCGCTACACGCACGATCCGGTCGTCAAGGGCTGCAATCCCGGGACAGCGAACACGAACGTCGTGTGGCACGCGGGCAGGTTGCTGGCGCTGAAAGAAGACGACATGCCGTACGAGCTGAATCCCTATACGCTCGAGACGATTGGCCGCTACGACTACAACGGCAGCGTGAAGTCGGTGTGGATGTCCGCGCACCCGCATCTTGATCAGACCACGAACGAGCTGCTCACATTCGCGTACCAGGCCAAGGGTGACGGCACGACCGACGTCGCGTATTTCGTGATCGGGCCGGACGGCAAGCTGAAACACGAGGTGTGGTTCAACGCGCCGTGGGCGGGAATGGTTCACGACTTCGCGATTTCGGATCAGTACGTGATCTTTCCGTTTTTCCCGCTGCTCACCGATGTGGACGTGATGAAAAAGGGCGGGCCGTTCTACACCTGGCATCGCGACAAGGAAACCGTGGTCGCGGTGGTGCCGCGCTACGGCACCTCGGATCAGGTGCGCTGGTTCCGCGGGCCGACGAGCTTCGCAGGGCACATGATGAACGGCAGCACGAACGGTTCGAAGGTGAGCCTCGACGTGTGCCTCTCGCAAGGCAGCTCGTTCTTTTTCTTCCCGAATCACGACGGCACGACGCCCGATCCCACGACCGCGCTTCCGCATCTCACTCGGTTGACGTTCGATCTGGCCGGCAACACGGAAGACTACAAAACGGAGCAGCTTTACGATTGGATGTGCGAGATGCCGCGCGCCGACGACCGCTACTACGGCAACGGAACGTACCGGAAAGGCTACGTCATTTGCCGCGATCCGAACACGCCCGGGGCGGGGAACATCGGGTTCGGCGCCGTCGGCGAGTTCGATCATAAGACGGGCAGCGCCACATTGTGGAATCCGGGGCCGGATTCGGGCGTGCAGGAGCCGTTGTTTGCGCCGCGCAAGCCGAATTCGCCGGAGGGCGATGGCTACCTGCTCGCGCTGGTAAATCGCATGGCGGAGAACCGCAGCGATCTAGCGATCCTCGACGCGCAAAATCTCGATGCGGGCCCGGTGGCGATCGTGAAGCTGCCGCATCGCGTGCGCATGACGTTCCACGGGATGTGGGTGTCGCAGGAAGCGCTCGAGAGCGGGCGCTACTCGGTGGCGCGCGCGGGAAGCTGATTGGGATTCGCAATTGTTCCCTGGTAGCAAGCCATCGTCGTTCGAACCGTTGACATGTGTTTCGCATGTGAGTATGCTGATCGCATGTCAGTGATGGTTCAGATCCGAAACGTACCTTCCGATTTGCATCGCGAGCTCAAAGCGCGAGCGGCGCTGGAAGGCATGTCCCTCTCGGACTATCTGCTCCGCGAACTGCGCCACGCCATTGACCGGCCTACTCTTGACGAAATGCGGAAACGGCTTTCGAGCCGCGAGCCCGTCCGGCCGCGTCCTGCGCCGGCGGCTGCCGTGCGCGCCGAGAGGAAGAGCCGCTGATCGTCGTCGATGCTTCCGCGATTCTTGAGGTTCTCTTGCAAACGCCCGCAGCCCGGCGCGTGAACCGGTTCATATTCGCCGCCAACGAGACGCTGCATGCTCCGCACCTGATCGACCTCGAGATCGCACAGGTCCTGCGCCGCTACGTGCGCTCGGCGGTAATCTCCGCTGAACGGGGCGCCGAAGCCCTCGCCGATCTCGTGGACTTCCCGCTCACCCGCTATCCGCATTTCGTCCTGCTCGAGCGCATCTGGAGATTGCGGCACGGTCTAACGGCTTATGACGCGGCGTATGTAGCGCTTGCTGAAGCGCTGGATGCTCCGCTCGTCACGCGAGATCATGCGCTGGCGAAAGCGGGCGGCCCGGTGCGGGTCGAAATAATCTGAACCCGATTATTCCAGGCTCCGTGCGCTTGTGCGTGGCCGCGTGTACACTGAGGAGCGAGGAGACGCGGATGGCGCAGGTCGTAGCGCTTGTCGACGATTTGTTTTTTCAGGCGAAGCTGATCGAGACGGCGAAGCAGCTGGGCGTGGAGCTGCGGACGTGCGCGACGGCGGACGCGCTGGCCGATGAGATCGGGGCGCGAGTGCCGAAGCTGGTCGTGGTCGATTTGAATGCGCGATCAAATCCGCTGGAGGCGATCGAACGCGTGCGCGCCAGCGGGGCCGAAATTCCTCTGATTGGTTTTCTTTCTCACGTGCAGGTCGATCTCGCGGCGCAGGCGCGGGCGGCGGGCTGCGCGGACGTGATGCCGCGATCGAAGTTCACGCAGGACCTGGCAACCATCCTGGCCCGCGCGAAATCCCAACCTTGATGAAAGCAGTTTCGATCTTGGCGGCATTCGGTTCGGCGTTTGGGCGCGTCCTTGGCGCCGCGACAATCTTTTTCGCTCTGCTGCTTTTCGCGCTGCCGGCGACGGCGCAACAATCCCCGGCGGACGAGCAGCCGGCCGGTGCTGTCGCGGCGCTGTCGGGCGCGCTTTCGGCCGCCTGCCGCGCGAACGAAACGGAATTTGCGAACTACCTGACCGCGGACAATGCGGCTGCATTTCACGCGCTTCCTCCGGAGCAGCGGACGTCGTTCATGAAGAGGTTTTCGCTGTCGGACAACGAGGGCAGGCCCCTGATTTCGGCCGACATGCAGGGACACACGATTTTCCGCTGCATGACCGACGAGCAGACGGCCGAGTTTCGCTTCGGCGCCGCGAAAACGCACGAGAACCTTTCGTTCGTTCCCGTGACCGTGGTGGACGCGCAACAGACGCAATTCGGGCTGGTGCGCGAGAATGGCGGCTGGCGATTGCTTTCGCTGGGGCTCGTGCTGCTGGATATTCCGCAGCTCTCGAAAGAGTGGGCGGAGAGCGATCTCGTCGCGAGCGAAGATGCGGCCATCGCGACGCTGCACAATCTTGCCGAAGCGATTCGCACCTATCTGGATGCCTACGGCAAGTTGCCGGATTCCCTCGCGCAGCTCGGTCCTGCGCCCAAGGGAGAGATTTCGGACGAGCAGGCATCGCTGATCGATGCGAAATTGGCGACGGGCAGCGTGGGCGGCTATCGATTTCAATACCGGGTCGTCGCCACGGCTCCGGAGCCGTCGGATGGGGCCGAGCCGGCGCGACCGGGCGACCCGAAATTCGAGCTCGCGGCCACTCCTGAAAACTACGGCAAGAGCGGGCGGCGTTCGTTTCTGCTCGACAAGGCCGGGAAAGTGCATGGCGCCGATAAGAACGGCGAGATGGCCACGGCGGACGCCCCCTTGATCACGGAAGCCCAGCCCAACAGTGAGTAGCGCCCGGCTTACTTGAGGGTATAATCGGGAGCCAAGTTCTGTTCCTGATCCCGATGCCTCCAAAAGCTGCCCGAGAAAAACAGACGCCCGAAGATGCGGTTCGCGATGCGAATCAGCGGTTTTATGCGGCATTCGAGGCGTTGAACCTTGCCGAGATGGAAGCGGTGTGGGCGCACGACGAAGGCGTCGAGTGCGTGCAACCGGGCTGGGATCTGCTGCTCGGCTGGGAGGAAGTGCGCGAACGCTGGGCGCGGATTTTCAAGAACACGAAGCGCGTGCGCCTGGCGCTGAGCGGCATCTGGGTGCGCGTCGAGGGGCAGGTCGGCTGGGTGGCGTGCACGGCCCGCGTCACGACGGCGTTTGCGGACGGATTCGACGAAGCCACCGTGCAGGCGACGAATATTTTCGTCGAGCGCGAGGGCAAGTGGTTGCTCGTCGCGCATCATGCCTCGCCGCTGCCTCCCGCGCCGCGCTCGACCGTGCAGTGAGAATGCGCGGGGAACACAATCGAGCGGGTAGTGGTGTGATTTGAGGAGCAAATGACGCCACTGCCATCGAACACGGTTTGTTGACTCGATTGGATGCGGCTGATAAATTTGCTGGTTGGTGTTTCTCACTCGACGCAAACATAGGCTCCCCGGACTATTCCTACTGGTTTCAGCTGCGCTTGGCGCGGTGCTGGCCTGGGGTTGCGCGATGAGCCAGCCCACGGCGACGAAGCCGGCGAGCGCGCCGGTGGCGGTCGAGACGGCATCGAGAGCCGATCTGATTGCCGCGTACAATCGCCAAGCTACAGCCGTTACGTCGCTTAACGCTGGGGTGACGATGACACTGACGGCGGGCTCGCAATATACGGGCGTGATCAAGCAGTACCACCAGATTACGGGCTTTATTCTCGCGCAACGCCCTTCGAGTATCCGAGCAATAGGGCAGGCGCCGGTGGTCGGGACGAATATTTTCGATATGGTGAGCGACGGCGAGACCTTCGACATTTTCATCCCGTCGCAGGGCAAGTTCATTACGGGTTCGGAGAACGTCGAGCGGCCTTCGTCGAAGGCCATCGAAAACCTGCGGCCGCAGCACCTGATCAACGCGGTTTTCTGGAATCCGATTCCGGTGGATGCGCCCGTTCTTTTCGAGCAGGAGCGGGATGGGAATTCGCAGTTTTACGTCTTGACCGTGGTGCGAGCAACGAACGGCGCGAGCCCGCAGGATTGGGAGATCGCGAGCAGAATCTGGTTCGATCGCTCCGACCTGAGCATTGCTCGCATCGAGACATACGATGCCGGCGGCAAGCTCGTCTCGGACGTGCGCTACAGCGGATGGGATACGTTTGGCGGGATACGATACCCGCGCCAGATTTCGTTGGAACGGCCGGAGAACGATTACCGTCTTGATATTGGGGTCACCAAGCTGACGCTGGACGAAACGATTACCGCTGACAAGTTCGTATTGAAGCAGCCGCCCGGAACGCAGCTCGAGCGCGTGGGCGAAAGCGCGCCGGAGCCGGAGGCCAAGCCTTGATCGGCCACCTGATTCTGCGCAACGCGATGCACCGGCCGGTTCGCACGGCGATCACCGTGATCGCGGTTGCCGTGGAAGTGATGCTCGTGGTCATCGTGGTGGGGCTGACGAGCGGCTTGATCTTCGAATCCGCGAAACGCACCGAGGGAATCGGCGCGGACATCATGGTGCAGCCGCCGTCGGCGTCGATCTTCATGGCGTTCAGCGGCGCGCCGATGCCGATCAGCATCGCCAACAAGCTGCTGCAGCTCGATTACGTGCACGCGGTGGCGCCCGTTCTGATCCAGTTCAATTCCGTGAATGGCCTCGACATCGTCTACGGCATCCAGCCGGATTCGTTTGACGCGGTTTCCGGCGGATTCGTGGTGCGCCAAGGCACGACCCTGGTCGATCCGAACGACATTCTGGTGGACGACGTGTACGCGCGCGCCAAGAAAGTCCATGTGGGGCAGACCCTGCACATCCTCGAGCACGATTTCCACGTCGCCGGGATCGTCGAGCACGGCAAGGGCGCGCGGCTCTTCGTTTTTATGTCGACGCTGCAGGAGATGTCGGGAGCGCGCGACAAGGCCTCCGTGTTCTTCATCAAGTGTGACCGCTCGGACCACACCGCGGCCGCTGCTGACGAAGTTCACTCCCTCCTGCCGGGCTACGAGGTGCGGCCGCTGAGGGATTTCATATCGCTGATGACGTCTTCGAATCTGCCCGGCCTCGGCGCGTTTATCAACGTGATGATCACGATTGCCGTCGGGATCGGCTTTCTGGTGATTTTCCTTTCGATGTACACCACGATCATCGAGCGCACGCGCGAAATCGGCGTCTTGAAAGCGCTGGGCGCATCGAAAATTTACGTCGTCGAGATCATTCTCAGCGAAACTACTCTGCTTTGCCTCGCGGGAGTCGCCTGCGGCATCGGGCTGAGCTTTCTCGTCCGGACGATCTGCCTGCGCGTGTTTCCTTCACTCACGATTTTGATCACGCCCAAATGGATGCTGCTATCCACGCTGATTGCCATCGTCGGCGGCTTGCTCGGCGCCGCCTATCCCGCTTGGCTCGCCAGCCGCAAGGATCCGGTCGAAGCGCTTGCTTACGAATAATTTCGCCGGAACCTTTTCGCTTCTAGGCAGAAATGCAAAACGCGACTAAAATGATTTTATCCGCGCCAGTTTGCTCGCTCGTCCGGGAGACGGCTTTGGAGCCGATACTCAAGACCGAAAATCTGTGGAAAGTGTATCGCACGGGCAAGGTGGACGTGCCGGCGCTGCGCGGAATCGACGTCGAAATCTTTCCGGGCGAATTCGTTTCGGTGATGGGGCCTTCCGGCTGCGGGAAATCGACATTCCTGCATGTGATCGGCGGGCTCGCGCAGGCGACGAAAGGCCACGTGCTGCTCGATGGCAACGATCTCACCGGCATGACCGACGCGGCGCGAACGCTGCTCCGCCGCCACAAGGTGGGATTCGTGTTTCAGAAGTTCAATCTGCTGCCCACGCTCGACGCGTATCACAATATCGCGCTCGCGCAACACATCCACGGCGACGGCTTCGATCCTCACCGCTTCGAGGTCGTGACGAAATTACTCGGCTTGACGGAGCGCCTGCATCACAAGCCCTCGGAGCTTTCCGGCGGCGAGCAGCAGCGCGTGGCGCTGGCGCGCGCGATCATCAGCGAGCCGAAGATCGTGCTCGCGGACGAGCCGACGGGAAACCTCGACACGAAAACATCCGATCTCGTGCTGGCCTTGCTGCGCCAACTGAACAAAGACCTCGGCCAGACGATCGTGATGATCACGCACAATCCCGAAGCGGCCACTTATGGGAATCGCGTGCTGCACATGCGCGACGGAGTCGTTGTCGACGGGCCGGCCGTCCACTAACATGCGATCCTTCTGGCGCGGCGTCGGTCGGATCATTTTCTGGTCTTACGAGCGCGGGACGTGGCCCTACGACGTGATGGTGGTCGCGATCGTTCTGTTCGTGCTGGTGACCCCGCGGAAGTGGTTTCACGACGAGCCACAAACGACCGTCTTGGCTAGCGCCGCCGTCCAAATGGTCTCCCAAGATGCCGACAGCGACACGCGGACCTACCGGCTCGATGCGAAGGCGCTGCCTCCCGAAAAGCGCGCCGCGAAATCGACTCCGGAACTCGAGCGCGAGACGCACGATATTCTTGGCCGGACGGAGCGCAACTTGAAAGGGCAGACGTTTCAAGTGGTGCGCATCGACCCTGCGCTCTCGAGCGACGGCTCGGTGCTCTATTACGACGTGACCGTGCATCCGTGAACGGCGTTCGGCGCGGGCTTGGTGTTGCGGTATATTATTTCGGGTGGAACACTTTCTTGGTCTGAACCTATGAAACCAGACACTGCCGTCAGCACCGCAGAATTTGTTCCGCCGGCTGCGGCGCAGATTCAGGGCGCCATCGCCGAATTGCAGGCGCTGCTCGGCCAGCGCGCTACCACCGCGGACGCGATCCGCGAACATCACAGTCACGGCGAGTCGTACCATCCGGCCGCGCTGCCGGATGTGGTCTGCTTTCCGCAATCGACCGAAGAGGTAAGCGCGATCGTGAAGATCAGCGCGAAATACGGCGTGCCGGTGATTCCGTTCGGCGGGGGCACGTCGATGGAAGCGCAGGTGAACGCGATCTACGGCGGCATCACGCTCGACATGCGCCAGATGAACAAGATCCTCGACATCAGCGTGGAAGATCTGCAAGCGACAGTCGAAGCGGGCGTGACGCGTTTGCAGCTGAATAAGGCGCTCGAGAATACCGGCTTCACATTTTTCATCGATCCGGGCGCGGACGCCACGCTCGCCGGCATGGCTTCCACGCGCGCTTCCGGCACCACGGCCGTGCGCTACGGCACGATGCGCGAGAACGTGATGGCGCTCAAAGTGGTGCTTGCCGATGGCCGCGTGATCAAGACCGGCTCACGTGCGCGAAAGTCCGCCGCGGGCTACGATCTCACGCGCCTGTTGGTGGGCGCGGAGGGCACGCTCGGCGTCATTACCGAGGTGACGGTGCGGCTCCACCCGCAGCCCGAGGCCGTGGGCGGGGCGAGCTGCACGTTCGCGACGATTCGCGATGCGATCGAGACCGCCATGGAGACGATCCAGCTGGGCATCGCCGTCGCGCGCATCGAATTCATGGACGAAGTGCAGGTCGAAGCGTGCAACCGCTATTCGAAAACGAATTATCCGGTGGCGCCGATCCTGTTTTTCGAGTTTCACGGCGACAGCGTTCGCAGCGTCGACGAACAAGCCGAGACCGTGAAGAAATTGGCAGAAGAGCATCAGGGGCGCGAATTCCGGTGGTTCACGACGCCAGAAGAGCGCGCGCAGCTCTGGAAGATGCGGCACGAGGCGTATTTTGCGAACGTGGCGTATCGCACGGGCGCGAAAATGTTCACCACGGATATCTGCGTGCCGATCTCGCGCCTTGCGGACTGCATCGTCGAATCCAAGAAGGATATCGAGCGCGCGTCGTTTCCGGCTCCAATCGTCGGGCACGTCGGCGACGGCAACTTTCACATGTCGTTCATGATCGATCCGGCGAGCGCTTCCGAATTGGCCGAGGCCAAGGCTCTGGAAGAAAAGGTGATCCTGCGCGCGCTCGAAATGGGCGGCACGTGTACCGGCGAGCACGGCATCGGCGCGGGCCGCAAGAAGTACTTGCCGATCGAGCACGGCGCGGCACTCGACGTGATGCGCGCGATCAAGCAGACGCTCGATCCGGAGAACCGGATGAACCCGGGCAAAATGGTTGAGCCGCGCGCTCTGTGGTAGCGCCCGCGTTTGCCGGAAAAGCTTCCCCTCGCTACGCCTGATAGATCGTCTTTGTGTCGATGGTGTGCTTCACGCGGGGACGAAGAGCGCCAACCGGGAGATTGGCGTTCCCGGGGTTCGGGCGCGCGTGCCAGCGCGATTCAGTTTTGGGGTTGAACCGGCCATCTCGCCGGAACATCCACGTAGGAACGATTCAGCTCCGCAATCGACTTGCAGCCGAGCAGGGCCATCGTGCGCTCAAGATCGGCGCGCAGAATCGCGATCGCTCGCGCGACTCCAGCCTCTCCCGCCGCGCCCAGGCCGTACATGTAGGCGCGGCCGACGAGCACGGCCCGTGCGCCGAGGCAGATTGCTTTCGCGATGTCGCTGCCGCGGCGAATGCCGCCATCGACCAGCACTTCGGTGCGATTGCCGACCGCCGCCACGATTTCCGGAAGCGCGCGCAGCGTCGGGGCGACGCCGTCGAGTTGCCGCCCACCGTGATTTGAGACGATCACGCCCGCCGCTCCTTCTTCGACCGCGCGCTTCGCGTCTTGGGCGATCATCACGCCTTTCACCACGATCGGGCCGGGCCATTCTTTGCGAATCCATTTCAGGTCGTCCCAGGTGACGACCGATTGCGCGAGGCTCGACTGGGCCTCGGAGAGCGGCAGCGTGCCCCGCCCCGGCACGACGATGTTGTGCAGCTTGCGTACGCCTCCCGCCCGGAGAAAGCCGGCCAGCCATCCGGGATGGGCGAGAACTTGCGGCAGGAATGGAATCTTCGCGAACAGATTCGCACCCAGCAGGGCGCCCGCGCCATTGCGCACGTCGCGCTCGCGCATGCCGAACGTGCCGGTGTCGATCGTAATCACGAGCGCCGAAAAGCCGGCCTTCTGTGCCCGCTCGATCGCCGCTTTGCCCGCGTCGTGGCCGCCTGCGAGATAGAGCTGATACCACAGCGGTCCCGACGTGGCCTGCGCAACGTCTTCGAGTCGATGTCCCGACATCGTGGTGAGAACGTAGCCGATGCCGGCTTTGCCGGCTGCGCGCGCTGCCGTCGGCTCCCCATGCGGGTAAAACATGTGGGTGAACCCGCATGGCGCGAGAAACACGGGCATGCTCACGTTGCTGCCGAGCACCGATGTGCGCGTATCGCGTTCCGGGATGTACAGCCCGTTGCGCGGGCGAAATGTGGCTTCTTCGAAGGCGCGGGTATTTTCGCGCAGCGTCACTTCGGCGTCCGCGCCGCCATCGAGATAGTCGAACAGGACGCGCGGCAGCCGCTGCTGCGCCAGTCGCCGCAAATCGCCGATATTCACCACGCGCGGCGACGAAACCTTCCGTTCCCGTCGAGTCATCGCATGCATCCTTGCGCTTGCCCGGCCCCAACCGCCTGAATCGCACGAAAATTGTGCATGAGATTCGGGCCACCGATTAAGCTTTCCGGCGCTCGTTCTACCGGGTATTCTCGAACACTTGCTGGCGGCTCGCCGATGCGCGTTCGGTGAGTATACATTTTCCGGAGGGCATGGCCTATGAAGGTTGGCGACGCGATCGCCGAAATACTAAAGCGCGAGGGCGTGGACGTGATGTTTGGCTATCCGGTGAACCACGTCCTCGAAGCGGCGGCTGCGGCCGGAATCCGGCCCGTCGTCGTGCGCCAGGAACGCGTGGGGCTGCACATGGCGGACGCGTTTTCGCGGCTCACCAGTGGGCGGCGGATCGGAGTTTTCGCCATGCAGCACGGCCCGGGGTCCGAGAACGCCTTCGGCGGCGTGGCGCAAGCCTACAGCGAATCGGTGCCGATTTTGGTTTTGCCGATGGGCTACGCGCGGCGGCTGGCCCACGTCGATCCGAATTTCAACTCGGTGGCGAGCATGCGTTTGGTGACCAAGTCGGCCGAGCCGGTCATGGCAGCGGCCGAGATTCCGAATATCTTTCGCCGTGCGTTTTCGCGCCTGCGCAACGGGCGGGGCGGCCCGGCGTTGGTCGAGATTCCGACCGATCTCTTCGCGGAGGAGATGCCGGAGCCTTGGTCGTACGAACCTGTGATTTCGGCGCGCTACGGCCCGGACGTCGCGGACGTGCGCAGGGCGGCTGCTGCTTTGGTCGACGCGAAATGTCCCGTGATCTATGCGGGGCAGGGAATTCACTACGCGCGCGCGTGGGACTCGCTGAAACGCCTCGCCGAATTGCTGGGCGCGCCTGTCGCGACCAGCCTGCAGGGCAAGAGCGCCTTTCCGGAGGACCATCCGCTCGGGCTCGGCGCGGGGGGCAATGCGTTCCCGGGCACGGTTCCGCATTTCCTCGCGAAGGCCGATTGGATCTTCGGCGTCGGGTGCAGCTTTACCGAGACGGCCTTCGGCATCGCCATGCCGCCGGGAAAGAAGTTCATCCACGCTACGCTCGATCCGAACCACCTCAACAAGGACGTTCGCGCGGAAATCGGGCTGATCGGTGATGCGCAGCTTACGCTCGAAGGTCTCTGCGCGGAAGTCGAGCGCCTGATCAAGAAGCCGCGAGTCTGGTCCGCCGCCGAGGAGATCGCTGAAGTCCGCAAAGCGTGGCTCGACGAATGGGCGCCGCGAATCAATTCGGATGAAGCGCCGTTTTCCCCGTATCGCGTCTTGCGCGATTTGCAGGCGACGGTGGACGTGGCAAATACGATCATCACGCACGATGCGGGCAGCCCGCGCGATCAGCTCGCGCCCTTCTGGGTGACGAAAAAGCCGCTCACTTACATCGGCTGGGGCAAAACGACGCAGCTCGGCTACGGGCTTGGTCTTGCGATGGGCGCGAAGCTCGCCTGCCCGGACAAGCTGTGCATCAACGTCTGGGGCGACGCCGCGATCGGCTTCACCGGCATGGATTTCGAGACGGCGGTGCGCGAGCGCATCCCGATTCTTTCGGTGCTGCTGAATAATTTCAGCATGGCGATGGAAATTCCGATCATGCCCGTCTCGACCGAGAAATATCGCGCGACGGATATTTCAGGCGACTATGCGGCGATGGCGCGCGCATTCGGCGGATACGGCGAGCGCGTCACCGACCCCGCGCAGATCGTCCCCGCGATCCACAGGGGAATCCAGCAGACCGAGAAAGGCGTGCCGGCGCTGCTCGAATTCATCACGCGCAAGGAGATTGCGGTATCGAAGCAGTATCACGGAAGGAAGTAGGCCGCTGCGGTATGCGATTCGATCCTTTTGATATTGAATCCGCGCACGAAATTGCATTCAAGGAGGGATGATGCAGGGAAAACCTTTCGTATCGCCTGTGCTTGCACTCGGACTGCTGGCGATTGCCAGCTTCGGCATTTGCGTGCCCACGGCTGACGCGAATGCGCCAGCTGCGGCGGCTACGCAATGTGATCGCTCGTGCTTGGACCACATCATGGACGAATACATCGCGGCGCTCGTGAAGCACGATCCTGCAGGGCTTCCCGTGGTCGCCAATCTCAAGTCCACGGAAAATACGAGGCCGACGCCGCTGGGCCAAGGCGTGTCGAAGACGATCAAGTTCATGAAATTCTACGGCGAAACGATCGCCGATCCGTCGACCGGGCAAGTCACGTATTGGGGAGCGATCCAGGAAGATTTCGTGTCATTGCTGATGGTTCGGCTCAAAGTGAAGAACGGGAAGATCACCGAAGTGGAAACGATTGTGCCGCACGGCTCCGATCCGAAGGCAGTGCGCGACGGTTTCGAGGTCATGCCCGATCTGCAGGTGCTCGCGGTGATCAAGCCGTTTCTCGAAAGCGAGATTCCGGTTGGGCAGCGCGAGTCGCGTGCCCAGCTCATCGCCGCCGCGAACGCATACTTTGACGGCATCGAGCATGGCCCGGGCCACATTCCATTCGCTCCCGGATGCAACCGCATCGAGAACGGCCAGCTCACGACGAACAATCCGACCAACTCCGAAGGGCTTCCGCCGCTCGGCTGCCAGGGGCAGTTCCAGGCGATGCTCTTCACATACATTCCGCACGTGCGCCCTCGCCGGTTCCCGGTGGTCGACGAAACGCGCGGGCTCGTCGTGGCGCAAGTGGTGTTCGACATCCCCGGCAGCAAAACCTGGATCCGCGACGGCAAGGAGGTTCCCGCGCCGCCCGCCGTTGCCAACCCGCGCAACAACATCCTGAACGAGCTGTTCAAGGTCGAGCACGGGCAGATTCAGCTCATTCAGGCGTTCATGCTGCCGAACGAGCCGTACGGCACGAAAACCGGCTGGAGCGACTCGGGACAATAGCCCCGAGCTGCCGCCGCCACTCCGAATCACCAGCCCAGGACGTAGGCAAACACGAGCGGCGCGACGATCGTGGCATCCGATTCGATGATGTACCGCGGCGTATCGACCGCGAGCTTGCCCCAAGTGATTTTCTCGTTGGGCACCGCGCCGGAATACGATCCGTAGCTCGTCGTCGAATCGCTGATCTGGCAGAAGTAGCCCCACAGCGGCACGTTTTCCTTCCGCAGATCCTGGTGCAGCATCGGCACGACGCAGATGGGGAAGTCTCCTGCGATGCCGCCGCCGATCTGGAAAAAGCCGAGCGAATTTTTCGTCGCCGTCTCCATGTACCAGCGAGCAAGCTCGACCATGTACTCGATGCCGCCTCGAATCGTCGTCGCGTTCTTCACGCCGCCGCCAATTACCTGCGCCGCGAACATGTTCCCGAGCGTCGAGTCTTCCCAGCCCGGAACGAATACCGGCAGATTCCTTTCGGCGGCCGCGATCATCCAGCTGTTCTTCGGATCGATCTGGTAAAACTGCTTCAGCTTTCCCGCGTTAAGAATCTTGTACAGAAACTCGTGCGGCAGATATCGCTTGCCAGTTCGATCCGCGTCGCGCCATTCCTCGATCACGATGCGTTCGATGCGGCGCATCGCTTCTTCCTCGGGGATGCAGGTATCGGTGACGCGATTCAGATGGTTGTTGAGAAGCTCCACCTCTTGCGCCGGCGTGAGTTGCCGGTAATCCGGAACGCGCCGGTAGTGATCGTGCGCGACCAGGTTGTAAAGGTCTTCTTCGAGATTCGCTCCCGTGCAACAGATGCCGTGCACTTTATTTTGGCGAATCAGCTCGGCGACCGAAATGCCGAGCTCCGCCGTGCTCATGGCCCCGGCAAGCGTGAGAAACATCTTGCCTCCCTTGGCGAGATGCTTCACGTAGCCTTCCGCCGCGTCGACAACCACGGCCGCATTGAAATGGCGATAGTGGAGCTTGATGAACGAAGAAATCGTGCTCGTTGCCAATACCTCTGTAGCTGTGCTCATGTGTCCTCCCGGTTGAGCCCGCTCAAAATCGAGAATGTGAAAACACCCGTAGCGAATGGAGTGTTGCGTCAATCGCGACGGCTTAGAAGTAGCTGGCTGTGTAGCTCAGCAGACGGAAAAATTCGCGGGATGAGAGATGGTGTTGAAAGAATCGAAGATGTCTATCGCGTGCCACGAAGAAATAGATAACACAGATCGCGCGCGATGCATAACGAATTCGCACGGTGCGCGATTTTTCGAATCGGCACGGACGCGCCGCGCCCAAACATCGCGAGCGAAGCAACTCGCGGCTCTCCTTTGCGAGCCGTAGTGGCATCCAAGGTAAGGGCGGCTCGACCGGCTCTAGGCTATCGTCGTTGCTTTGCGCTAACATCTGAAGATCGCTGCGTGCGGCGGCGCCTCAAGGAGAAACACCAAAATGTGCGGCATCGTCGGCTATATCGGACCCAAGCGTGTTGTGCCACTGATCCTCGACGGTCTCAAGCGCCTGGAATATCGCGGATATGATTCCGCCGGAATCGCCGTGGTTGGCGACAACGGCAAGCTCGAAATCCGTCGCGCGCCCGGCAAGTTGCGCAATCTCGAAGAGTCGATTCGCACCACTCCGCTCGAAGGAGTCTACGGCATCGGCCACACGCGCTGGGCCACGCACGGCCGTCCCACCGAAGAAAACGCCCATCCACATCGCGACTGCGCCGGCGATATCGTGGTGGTGCACAACGGCATCATCGAAAATTACATCGAGCTCAAGAAAAATCTGATCGCCGAGGGCCACAAGTTCATCACCGAAACGGACACGGAAATCATCGCCCACCTGATCGAGAAGTTTTCGAAGGACTCCCCGCTCGAGGAAGCGGTGCGCAAGGCCGTGAAAGCGATGACCGGCGCCTACGCGCTGGTTGCCGTTTCCGCGAAGGACCCGAACAAAATTGTCGCGGCGCGCCTGGGACCTCCGATCGTCGTGGGTTTGGGCGACCACGAATTCTTCGTCGCGAGCGACATCCCGGCGATCCTCGCGCACACGCGCAGCATTTTCTTCCTCGGCGACGGCGAAATGGCCACTCTCACGCCGCAGGGAGTCAAGCTCAGCGATTTCGAAAGCCACACGATCACACGCCCGCCCCAGCACATCACCTGGGACCCGATCATGGCGGAAAAGGGCGGCTTCAAGCATTTCATGCAGAAGGAAATCTTCGAGCAGCCCCGCGCCGTCCGCGACACGCTGCTCGGCAGGATTTCGCAGGAAACCGGGAAAGTCTTCCTCGACGAAATGAACCTCACCGAGGAAGAATTCCGCAATTTCCGCGACATCAAGATCGTCGCCTGCGGCACGAGCTGGCATGCTGCGCTCGCAGGCAAGTTCATGATCGAGCGGCTGGCGCAGATACCGGTCGAGGTGGATTACGGCAGCGAGTTTCGTTATCGCGATCCGATCGTCGACAAGCACAGCCTGATCATCGCGATCAGCCAGTCCGGCGAAACCGCCGACACGCTTGCCGCCGAACGCGAAGCCCGCCAGAAGGGCGGCAAGGTGATCGCGATCTGCAACGTGGTCGGCGCGATGCTGACGCGCGAATCGAGCGGCACGATCTACACGCACGCCGGCCCGGAAATCGGCGTCGCTTCGACCAAGGCTTTCACGGGCCAGCTCACCGCGCTGCTGCTGACGGCTCTCTATCTCGGGCAGGTGCGCGGTAAGCTCGCGAATGCCGAATCCCAGAAGCTGATGCAGGAGCTTACGCGCGTTCCGCACAAGATCGAGACGATTCTGCAGCACGACGCGCAAATAGAAGATCTCGCGCGCCAGTTTTTCCGCCACACCGATTTTCTCTACCTCGGACGCGGCATCCACTATCCGATCGCGCTCGAAGGCGCCCTTAAGCTGAAGGAAATCTCCTACATTCACGCCGAGGGTTATCCGGCGGGCGAGATGAAGCACGGGCCGAACGCGCTGATCGACGAAAACCTGCCGGTTGTGATGATTGCCACGCGCGACGAATCCGATCCCGAGTCGATGATGCGCTACGAAAAGACGATTTCGAACTTGCAGGAAGTGAAGGCGCGCGACGGCATCGTGATCGCCGTCGTCACCGAGGGCGACAATCTCGCGAAGGGAACCGCCGACCACGTGATCGAAATTCCGTCCGCTCCCGAGCTGATTGCGCCGATCCTCGAGATTGTGCCGCTCCAGCTGCTCGCCTATCACATCGCGGTGCGCCGCGGCTGCGACGTCGATCAGCCGCGCAACCTCGCAAAATCCGTCACGGTCGAATAAACTCAGCGTATGAGGCATCGAGGCTGGTTCCGGTTGCGACTGCACGCTCCGGCGGCCATCTGTTTGGCATCGATCGTCTTCGCGCTGTTGCCGATGTGCGCGGCGTCGCAATCGCAAGAGGCGACTTCGCGCCTTGATTCCGTCGAGGTGACGGGCTCTTCGCGCTTTTCTTCGGCGCTACTGGTTCCCGCAACCGGCCTTCAGGTGGGCACGCAGGTTTCTCGCGACGATTTGCAGAAGGCGGCCAACGCGCTCGTGCAGCTCGGCCCGTTCACCACGGTCAATTACCGTTTTTCCAGCGGCGACGCGGGCGTGCGCGTGGAATACCAGGTGACGGATGGCCCCGAGGTCCCGATTTCGTTCGACAATTTTCCCGGATTCACGGACGATGAGCTGAAAGCGGCAATTAAATCCGCGGGCGTGCTTTTCGATGGCCAGGCGCCCCCGCACGGCGCGATTCTCGATGCCATGTCGGAGGCTCTTGCAAAATTGATCGCCACGCACGGGATGAACTTCACGGTGTCTCACGCGCTGATCACGCAGCCCTCCGGCGACAAGGTTGTGCAGTTTCACATCGAAGGGAATGCGATCCGGATCGCCTCGGTTGATTTTACCGATCCGCTTGCTCAGGGCGATCGCGGCATTCACGCCCGCCTTGGCGACATTGTCGGGCAGCCGTTTTCCCGCAGCGCGGTCGAGCTTTTCGAATTCGAGCAGGTGCGTCCCGTGTATCTGGCGCACGCTTTCCTGCAAGTGCGGTTCGATCCGCCGCAGGCGAAATTCGCGAGTGGCGCGGTGGCCGTGGTAGCCCATGTCGATCCGGGCCCCGCCTTCACCTGGGGCGGCGCCACGTGGAGCGGCAATTCGGCGGTCGGGGTGCTCGATCTGGATACGGCGATTCCGCTGCACGCCGGCGAGCCCGCCGATGGGATGAAAATCGAGGCAGGCTGGGAGGCGGCGCGCGCGCTTTACATGCAGCACGGCTACCTCGATGTCGATCTCAAGCCGGTCCCTCGTTTCGATGACGCCGCGGCGAAAGTAAACTATTCGGTTTCGATCGCGGAAGGTCCGCAATACCACATGGGCAAGCTGGTCCTGAGCGGCCTCTCGATCGATGGCGAAAGCCGCGCTCGCGCTGCCTGGAAGATTCCGCCGGGCGCGGTGTTCGACAACAGCATGTATGAGGATTTTCTCTCCGATGGAATCAAGGAGGCGTTTGCCGGTTTTCCCTTTCACTACGAAAAGATCGGGCGGTTCCTTCAGAAGGATCCTGCGACCCACACGGTAGATGTCCTGCTCGACTTTCAATGAGCCGCCGAACGATGCGCTGGGTCTTGCATGGTCTTCACGTCAGGATCGTGGCCTGATGCGAGCCCTATGTTTCGCGTTGGTGGCCGGCGTCCTTCTAGTGTCGAGCGCTGCCAGGGCGCAGGAACCCAGTCCCGATGCGGCCCCCTCGAAAGCGGCCCAGGAAGCTCAAGCAAAAAAACAGGCGCAGGAGGAAGCCGAGTTGCAAAAGGCGCTCGCCGATGCGGGCGACGACAGCGCCGCGCTGGTGCGGAATCTAACGGCCTATCTCGCCCGTTTTCCCGATTCGCCGCGCCGCCCCAGCATCTATCGCGCGCTCGTTGAAGGCTGCCAGCAGATCCGCAACAACGACTGCGCCCTCGACTACGCCGAGCGATTTATCGCGCTGCGCCCGGACGATTCGCAGATGATGTTGCTCGCCACGAGCCTCCTGCAGAAAAAGGGAGACGATGCGAGCCTCGTGCGAGCCTCCGGATACGTGTCGCGCGTGCTGGATCGCGTCGAAAAAACTCCGCCCGACGAGAAACCATCGAGCGAATCGCTTGCCGAATGGCAGGACGGCCACAGCCAGCTTCTCGCAGCTCTCTATTACGTCCGCGGGCAGATCGAAACCTCGCAGAAAAACTACGATGCGGCGGTGAAAGATCTGCACAAGAGCAATTCCGCGCGCCCGAATGCGCTCGCCGCCGAACAGCTCGGTGAAATCGCCGAACTGAGAAACGATTCCGCTCGGGCGATCGACGAATATGCGCTCGCATTTGCGCTTCCCGAAAATGGCCCGGCCGGCACGGTGGACCGCCGCGATCTGCGGCGCAAGCTCGGCAATGTGTGGCGGCAAGTTCACGGCAGCGATCAGGGATTAGGCGACGTCATCCTCGCCGCATACGACCGCGCCTATCCAGCTCAAGCCGATTCCGCCAAAGGGCCTGCGGCGCGAAACAAGGATGCCAAGGACGCATTCGAATTTGTGGTGCGGCGCCTCGATGGCTCGCCGCTGCCGCTCGCGCCGCTCAAGGGCAAAGTGGTCGTGCTGAGTTTTTGGGCTACCTGGTGCGAGCCTTGTCAGGAACTCGAGCCGCTGTTCAACCAGGTAGCCGGGAATTACGCGCGAAATACCGACGTCGCGTTCTTCGCCGCCAATACCGACGACGATCAGACGCAGGTCCCGCCATTCGTCGCCAGCCAGAAATGGGATGTCCCGGTGATCTATGCCGACGGCCTTGACGATTTCATGAAAGTCGATAGCCTGCCGACGGTTTTGGTTCTCGGCCGCAGCGGAAACATCGTGTATCGCGTCGGCGGTCTTCCGCCCGAAGGATTCACCGAATCCCTCACAGCGGCCATCCAGAAGGCGCTAACCACACCGCCATAATTTCGGGGCGCCGCGTCAATGGGCCTTCGATTCCTGGCTGTGCGCGCTCTCGAGCGCGGCATCGCGCGCGGCGAGAATCGTGTTGATGTGGATGCTCACCGTATCCTCGATCTTCCGCGCGTAGCCTCCCGCCAGCGTAATCACCGCCGGCGCGCCATTGCGCCGCGCGTAATCAAAGACGAGGGCATCGCGGCGCGCGAGGCCTTCCATCGTCAGCGAGAGGCCGCCCAGTTGGTCTTCGCGGTAGGGATCGGCGCCGCCGACGTAGAAAAGAATCTGCGGCGAAAAATCGCGAAATGCCTCGTGCAAGTACTTCTCGAGGATCGCGAGATAATCGGCGTCGCCGATGCGGTCGGGCAGGCTGATATCGACCGTCGAGCGCGATTTCGGGAACGGATAATTGTGTTCCTGATGGATCGAGAGCGTAAACACGTCCCCATCGCCACTGAAAATCTCGGCGGTGCCGTTGCCCTGATGGACGTCCGTATCGACGACCATCGCGCGCTCGATCTTGCCGTCAAATTGTAGCCGTCGGATCGCGACGGCCACATCGTGGATCACGCAGAAGCCCTCGCCATGATCCGGGCAGGCGTGATGAAACCCTCCCCCGACGTTCGCGGCCCAGCCGCCTTCGAGCGCGCGCTGCCCCGCGAGAATCGATCCGCCGGCAGCGAGCCAGCAGGCTTCCACCAGTTTTTTCGAGTAGGGAACTTCCATCCGCAAAATCTCGGTATGGCTGAGCGTTCCTGATTTCAGCTTGTAGACGTAGTCCTGCGAGTGGACGCGCAAAATGTCTTTGTCCGAGGCGGGCTCAGGCGCGAGGAAATCATCGGGCGACGCCAGCTTCTCCGCGAGCAAGTGGTCGTGGATCATCCGGAATTTCTGCGAGGGAAAGACGTGCGTGCCCAAATTAAGATCGTAGCGTTCGTCGTAGACCAGCTTGAATGGCAGCACAATTCGGCCAGCCTATCGCGAACGCCCGCAGAAAACAATTCGCGCCCGCACGGATCAGGCCGAATTCGGCATTGCCACGCACCGTGACCGTGTGTTAGGGTTTTTCGCGATGCGGCGTGCGCATGCGATTCTCGTGATCCTCGCCCTGCTGGCAACTCCGATGGCGCTGCTGGCGCGTTCCGATTGCAGCCAGTCCGCGTGCGACTGCATGTGCGACCTGGTGAATCGAACCCTTCTCGCGCAGGGGCACCGCGCCCCGATGCTGTGCGGGCAGGCCGCCGGCTCGCTTCACCAGTGCGCGATGAATACGAAGCATCACCCGCCGGATTACGGTCTGAGCACGCTGATGGCTCCGACGGCGCCACTGCCAGTCGCGTCTCTTGTGGCGTCGGTTACGGCCGCCCGGATACTCGCTTCGCAAATGTACTCCGCCCCTTCCGGTTTCTTCGCCGCTCCCTTCGAACCTCCGCGAAGCTAAGTCCATCTCCTGAAATGAACTCGCGTTGAGTCTCGGCGTATGTGCGCGTCGGGGCTGAACACCTCTGAGCTCAAGCTGCGGGTGCCCGCCTGCGCTGCCGTCGAGTCCCTAGCCAGGCCTGCTTCCCGACGCGTTACGGGCAGTCGTCCACATTGGGGACTGCCGGACGGACGAGGAATATTTCTATGCGGTGGGTGTGGATAGGACTAGCTGTCGCTTCTCTCCTGCTCGTGCCGCTCTGCGGTTTGCAGGCGACGGTATTCGGGACCGTTCGCGGGATCGTGCACGATCCCCAGCATCGGCCCATCGCCGGCGCTCACGTTACACTGAAATCGGCCACTTCCGAGTGGTCCGAGCAAACGCAGACGAATTCCGACGGCGAATTCACCTTCCCGGCCGTGCCTTTCGGCGCCTATATCGTCTCCGCGAAAGCGCCGGGGTTCGCCGAGTTGCAACAGAGCTTTCCGCTGGCCTCGGATACTTCCGAGGTGCTTCATTTGCAGCTTTCCATTGCGCCCGTCAGCCAGACGGCAGTCGTGACTTCCCAGATCGGCACATCCGCGCAGGAGACGTTCACGCCGACCACGCTGGTCGATCGCGAGGAGATTGAGCGAACGCCCGGCGCCGATTTGACCAACAGCCTTGCGATGATCACCGACTTCACGCCCGCCGCCTACCTCACCCACGACATGCTCCACATGCGCGGCGGCCACCAGACTTCGTGGCTCATCGACGGCGTTCCCATTCCCGACACGAATATCGCGACCAGCCTCGCTCCTCGCGTCGACCCGCAGGATGTCGATTACGTCGAGATTCTCCGCGGCAGTTACGACGCGCAATACGGCGATCGCACCTATGGCATGTTCAACATCCTTCCCAAGTCGGGGTTCGACATGAACAACGACGCCGAACTCACCACCACCGTCGGCAGCTTCTATCAAACCGACGATCAGCTCAGCCTCGGCGGCCATACACAGCGCTTCGCGTATTACGCCAGCGTGGATGGGAACCGCAGCAACCTCGGGCTCCAAACCCCGATTGCGCAGATCTACCACGACGCCGAAAACGGCTACGGCGGCTTCAGCTCGCTGATGTACAACCTCGATCAGAACGATCAGCTGCGTTTCGACGGGCAGTTGCGCCAGGACTACTACCAGATTCCCTACGATCCCGATCCCGACAGTTTCGACAACTCGCAGTGGCCGACCAGCGGCTTGCGCGATCACGAGCGGGAAACGGACGGGTACGCACTCTTCTCCTGGGTGCACACGTTCAACCCGAATGCGGTCCTCACCGTCTCGCCGTTCTACCACTACAACACCTCCGGCTATCACAGTCCGGTCACCGATACGCCCGTCGCTACCGACGCGATATTTTCCACGAACTACGGCGGCGGCCAGGCCGTTCTCTCCTTTCACGCCCCGAGAAATGACGCGCAGGTGGGTGTCTACTCCTTCGCCGCAAGCCAGCATGAAAACTTTGGGCTGATCTTCAACGATGGCAGCGACACCGCTCCGATCTCTGATGTCGAGAACGTCCCCGGCGACGACATCGCCCTCTTCGCCAGCGATAAATTCAGCGTCACTTCCTGGCTGACGCTGATCGGCGGTGTCCGCGCGACTCACTTTTCGGCGGGCGTCTCCGAGAACACCACCTATCCGCGCATCGGCGGCACGCTTCGCATTCCGCACGTCAACTGGGTGTTCCGCGCGTTCTGGGGCCGCTTTTACCAGCCGCCTCCGCTCGTCACGATCTCGGGACCTCTGCTCAGCTATCTCATCACGCTCACAAACTCAGGCAACCTGACCACGTTCGAACCCTTGCATGGCGAGCGCGATGAGGAACATCAGTTCGGCGTCACGATCCCGATTCGCGGCTGGGCGCTCGACATCGACAATTTCGAAACGCGAGGCGTGAATTTCCTCGATCACAACAATATCGGCGAATCGAGCATCTTCATTCCCGTGACGTTCTCCGAATCGCGCATTCGCGGCACCGAACTCACCATTCGCTCGCCCCGCATCTGGAATCGCGCGCAGGTCCACCTCGCCTATTCGAATCAGATCGCCCAAGCCCAGGGAGCCGAAACCGGCGGCTTGATCCTCGGCCCCACGCCCCCGCCGGGATGGGGCGCGCTCGATCACGACCAGCGCAACACGCTCAGCGTGGGCTCGAACGTCACTTTGCCGTGGCAGTCCTATGCGGGCCTAAATATTTACTACGGCTCGGGCTTCTCGAATGGCGAAGCGGGCGTGGAGGGCTCGCCGTATCAGGATCCCTATCTTCCGGGCCACGCCCAGGTCGATCTGTCGCTCGGCAAACAATTCGGCGAGCGCTACTCGTTTTCCGTGACCGCGCTCAACGTCGCGAACCGCCATTTGTTGATCGACAACAGCCTGACCTTCGGTGGATTTCATTACGATAACCCCCGCGAAATTTACGCGGAATTCCGCTGGCGCTTCCATTACTGACTTCGATTTCCGGATTCGCGCGCGTAAAATGGAGGGGCACCAGAAAGAAGGGTGAAATTGAATATGCAAAGCTTACGAAATCATGAACGGCGGCTGGCGCACGCCACACTCGCGCTCGTCGTTGTCTGCTGTCTTTTCGGTCTCGCGGCATGCAAGCATCAGCAGGACGCCAATGCCAAGCGCTACCACCTCGTCGGCAAGGTCGTTGCTGTCGACGTGCGCGGCAGCTCGGTCGTCGTCGATCATCAGGCCATCCCCGGCTTCATGGATGCGATGACGATGGCATATCCCGTGCGCGACGTGCACATTCTCCAGCCGCTCGACGTGGGCGATGAAATCACCGCCGACGTTGTGGTCGCGAGCGATGGCGCTTACCTCGAGAACATCGTCGTCACCAAAAAAGGCACCGGCGGCAAGGGCGAGTCGCCGAGCACCGAACACGAACCCCAGCCCGGCGAAAAAGTTCCCGATTTCGCGCTGACCAATCAGGACGGAAAGCGAATCCATCTGAGCTCGTTCGAGGGCCACGTCCTGCTCGTCACGTTCATCTACACACGATGCCCATTCCCGACGTTCTGCCCGCTCGTCTCGCGCAATTTCGCCGAGGTTTACGCGCAGACGCGCAAAGATCCCGCGCTCGCCTCGAAAGTGCGCCTGCTCACGATCAGCTTCGATCCCGAGCACGACACGCCGAAGGTCCTTCGCGCCTATGGCGGATCGTTCGAAGATGTCGCCGGCAAGGTTCCGTTCGACCGCTGGGAATTTGCCGTTCCGTCGCAGGCCGATCTGAAGAAAATCGCGGATTATTTCGGGCTTTTCTTCACGCCCAACGGCGGCCAGATCGTTCATTCGCTGAGCACGACCGTAATTTCGCCCGAGGGCACGGTCTACAAGTGGTACGAGGACAATCAGTGGACGCCCAAGGATCTCGTGGCCGATGCGAGCGCCGCGCTAGAGGAAGGAAAAGGCTCGACGGCCGTGGCGAAATCCGATCCGGCGAAAGACGGGCCGCGCGCGAATTGAACGTAGCGCCGGGGGGCTCGTCGGCTCTTTTCTTAATTTTCGCGTTCGAGGATGAAATCAGGAACCGCGAGCAGAGCGCGGCGATATTCGGTGTCGGGGAGTTCGCTCGAGGCAGGCCTTCGCGCGGTTCACATATTCGCGTGCGAGATTGGCGGCGCGGTCGAGCGCACCCGTTTCGCGCACCAGCTTCGTGATCTGGTCCGGATGCACGCTCAGGAACCCGCGCTCTTCGAGGACGCGCGCGGTCAGCTTGCGGCCCTCGGAGGCCGAATGCCCGTTGCCTTTGTTATCGCCGGCACCGGCCCCATTCTGCAGAGCAAAGATCAGCGGCAGCGTCACTTTGCCTTCCTTCAAATCGCTCAGCACCGGCTTGCCCAGCTTCTCGGGCGACGCCGTGAAATCCAGCAGATCGTCGACCAGCTGAAACGCCAGCCCCGCGTTGCGCCCATATTCCGCGAGCGCTTCTTCGATGTGTTTCGGCTGCTGGCCAAGCACGGCGCCGAGGCGCGCGCACCCGCTGAAAAGGCACGCCGTCTTGCGATAGGCGAGGTCGATCGCCTCCGCCTCGGTCAAGTCGATTCGCCCGAGGCACGCGAGCTGCAGCAGTTCGCCCTCGACCATGTTTTGCGTGAGGTCGATCAGGATATCGAGCACCGCGAAATTCCGCTCGCGCAGCGCCATCTCAAACGACTGCATGTAGAGCCAGTCGCCCGCGAGTACGCTCATGTGGTTGCCCCAGCGCGCGTTGGTGCTCGGGCGCCCGCGCCGCGTTTCGGCGCCGTCGATCACATCGTCGTGGACCAGCGTCGCGCTGTGGATCATCTCGACCACCGCGCCCAGCCGGATCGCGCTCTCGCCGCGATAGCCCGCCGCCCCGGCGCTCAGCAGCAGCAACGCCGGACGCAGCCGCTTTCCGCCGCCCTCGCGCAAGTAGCTGGAAATCTCCGCCACCGGCTCGATCGCGCCGCAGCTCTCGCCAGCAATCTCGCGCTCGACCAGCGCGAGGTCGTCGCGCACCAGATCGAAGATGCCCTTGATGCCCTTGGCCATTTGGACAGCGAATGCCATCCTGGGTCTACCTCGCGCCCCCGTGGGGCTGGTCCTGAAAAGCTGGCGTGCCGAGTCTGAAGAACCGCCGAAAATTCGCCGCGGTGGTGGCCGCGACCTCTTCGGCCGCTAAGTTTCTCACATTCCCCAAGGCTTGCGCTACCTCTACCACAAAGGCGGGCTCGTTGCGCTTCCCCCGGCGTCCTTGCGGCGGCAGGAACGGCGAATCGGTCTCGGTGAGCAGGCTTTCGAGCGGCAGCTCGCGCGACACGTCGCGCAAATGCTGCATTTTCGGGTAGGTGACGTTGCCCGCGAACGACACGAGAAACCCCATGTCGAGCCCGCGCCGTGCCTCGGCCGGCGTCGCCGTGAAGCAATGAAAGATGCCGCCCAGCCCGCTTGGCCGCCAGTCCTCTTCGAGGATGGTCAGGCAATCGTCCCACGCATCGCGGCAGTGAATCACGATCGGCAGCCTTGCGGCGCGCGCCTGCTCGAGTTGCCGCCGGAAGACCCGCTGTTGGACGTCGTGCGGGGCCTGCTCCTCGTCGTAGTGGTAGTCGAGCCCCATCTCGCCCCACGCGATCACGCGTGGATGCCGGGCGAGCGCATCGAGCTGGGCGAAGTGTTCTTCGGTGGCAGCCTTCGCGTCGTACGGGTGAACGCCGATCGTCGCGTAGATCCAGTCGTGCTGCTCGGCGAAAGGAATCGCGGCGTCGATGCGCTCGGCGGGACTCGTCCCGCTGCCAATCGCCAGCAGCGCCTCGACGCCCGCCGCGCGGGCCCGCTCGAGCATCGCCGCGCGGTCGGCGTCGAATTCCGCCGTTTCCAGGTGCGCATGCGAGTCGATGATTTTCATGTTTTTTTGAAAGAAGCGCACCAAGCGGGTTGCGAACGCCAGCACACGCGCCCCGTGCTAAAACTGTACCGAAGGCCAGCCGATTGTTGCACGCAATCTGCTACCGTGATGGAGGTGGCAAATGCCGCCCGCCCTCTCGACGAGGGCCGAACGCTCTTTGAAAACTCGGTCTTCAAGAAGACGTCAGCACCCAATCAATTTTACCCGAAGCTCGCGTGATCGCTTGTAGCGTCGGCGTCTCGGCGGCCTTTCTTCGGGAGCAAGCTACCCGTGGTAAAAGCGCCGGCCGGAGGCCAGCGCTCCGAGAAGCGGCGCCCATTGCGAGCCATCCCGGCCGGAGCCGAGCCGCAAATCTAATCGACACTGCGGCGACTAGAAACGCCACTAACTCGCTGTAAACAAACGATCGGTGTCCATTGCTAATCGACACAGTAAGGGGGCCCGTCAGATGGTCATTTGACCTTCGCGCCGGGAGCGATGTCCTCGCCGAAAGTGCACAGGACGGGCTTGCCGTCCGCGCCGACCGACGCCGCGAGCAGCATCCCGTTTGATTCGAGGCCGCGCATCTTTCGCGGCGCCAAGTTCGCGACGATCACCACCTTGCGCCCGATCAACTCCTCGGGCGCATACGCCAGCGCGATCCCCGCGAGCACCTGCCGTACTTCGTCGCCGATATCGACGAGTAGCTTTAGCAGCTTGTCCGCGCCCTGAATCCGCTCGGCCGATTTGATCACCCCGACGCGCAGTTCCACCTTGGCGAAATCCTCGATGCCGATCTTGGCGCTTGCCGTCGCGGGCGCGTCTTGTGCGCCCGTCCCGAGCGAAGTCGAGGGGCTAGTGCTCCCTGTGCCGGTTCCAGCCGAAGTCGAGGGGCCGGGATTCCGTATCTCGTTTTCCATCGTTTCAATCCTCTCCAATACTTCTTTTTTGTCCGCTCGCGGAAACACCGCTTCCGGCTTCCCGATTCTCGTGCTTCCAGGAATGCTTGCCCAGGCGACTTGGTCGATGCGTTGATCCTCGAGTCGTTCGGTCCTCCCCAATTGCTGCCAAAGTCTTTGTGTTGCGTCTGGGATGATCGGATGCGATAAGACGGCTATGATTCTTAATGCCTCTGCAGCCGTAAAGAGGGTGTGCTCCAAACGTTCCCGGCTTTTTGAATCGTCCGCATATGTCCATGGCTTCTCGGTCGCGAGATATCTGTCCCACGTAGCGATGAGCCCCCAGATCTTCTCGACGGCCTGAGAAAACTGAAAGTTCTGGTACAGCCGGTTGATGTCCTCCAGATTTTCGTCCGTAAAGCTCTCCCTCGTCTCAGGGTGGCGGGTCAAAACGGCGCCGCTATCGAGCCACGGCACCCGCCCGCCTAGATTGCGGTCAATCATAGTTAGAACGCGGCTGGCGAGATTGCCGAGGCCATTCGCCAAGTCCGCGTTGTAGCGGGTGATCAGGGCCTCGCGCGAGAAATTGCCGTCTTGGCCGAAAACAGTTTCGCGGAGGAGGTAATAACGCAGCGCGTCATTGCCCAGCACCTTTACGATTGGTTCGGGATAGGCGACGTTGCCCTTGGACTTGCTCATCTTTTCCTGCTCGAAGAGCAGCCAGCCGTGCGCGAAGATTTTTTCCGGCAGCGGCAAATCGGCGGCCATCAAGAAAGCGGGCCAGTAGACCGCGTGGAAGCGGATGATTTCTTTGCCAATCATGTGGAGATCGGCCGGCCAGAAGCGGTTGAACTTTTCTTCTTTCTCTTTGTCCTCGCTGGCGTAGCCGATGCCGGTCATGTAGCTGGTAAGCGCGTCGTACCAGACGTAGAAGACGTGCTCGGGGTCGCCGGGCCATGGGATGCCCCATTTGATCGTCTTGCGGCTGATCGAGACGTCCTTTAGCCCCGCCTGGACGAAGCTCCTTACTTCGTTCATCCGGAAATCGGGCTGAACGAATTCGGGCTTGTCGAGATAGAGCTGCAGCAGCTTTTCTTGGTAGGCGGAAAGCCGGAAAAAGTAGTTCTCCTCGGAAATCAGCTCTGCGGGGCGGCCGCACGTGGGGCAATTCACCGGCTCAGGCGTGTCGCTGACGTAGGCGTTGTCGTAGATGCAGTAGCGGCCTTCGTATTTCGCCTTGTAGATCGAGCGCTTCTCGGGCGGCAGATTCTTGTCGCGATCGAGCGTCCGCTGTACGAGCGTCTGCACGGCGCGCTCGTGTTCGGGTGAAGTCGTGCGGATGAAATCGGTAATCGTGATCCCGAGCAGTTTCCAGAGATCGCGGAAAATCTTTTCGTTCTTGTCGACAAGCTGCTGCGGCGCGATCCCAGCCGCTTCGGCGGCGCGCTCGATATTGACGCCGTGCTCGTCGGTGCCCGTGAGGTAGGCGACGTCGTAGCCGCACATCCGCTTGTAGCGAGCGATCACGTCGCAGACGATGGTCGTGTACGCGGAGCCGACGTGCGGGCGCGAATTTGCGTAGTAAATCGGCGTCGTCAGGTAGAACTTTTTGCTTGAAGAGTTCGGTTGATCCATGAATGGTTTGTGTTTCTGCTGCGGACCTACAACAAAACGATACTATAATCTTCGATTCTTTGCGACATAAGGAGCCGCGTGTATAAGACGATCGACGAACGGATTCGCAAGGCGCTGCGGCATCACATCCACGAGCGCTATAAGACGGACGTGCCGGTAGTGACGGAGCGGCCGCCGAAGCTCGCGATGGGCGAGGTGGCTTCGCCGGTGTGCTTCGAGCTGGCCAAGCGGCTGAAGAAGCCGCCGCGCGCGCTGGCGCAGGAGATCGCGAATTCGCTGAAGCCGATTCCGGGCGTCGCGCGAGTCGAGGTGGCTGGCGGCGGATATCTGAACGCGTTCCTCGACCGCGCCGAATTCTTTCGCGCGGCGTGCGGCGAATCGTTGAAGGAAGCGCCGGCGCCCGCCAAGGATGCGCCGAAGGTTTTGGTCGAGCACACCAGCGTGAATCCGAATAAGGCCGCGCACATCGGGCACCTGCGCAACGCCGTCCTCGGCGACACGTTTTGCCGGCTACTGCGCTACGCGGGCGAGCGCGTCGAGGTGCAGAACTACATCGACAACACCGGCGTGCAAGTCGCCGATGTCGTTCTCGGATTCACGCATCTCGAGCCGAGAACGCCAGGCGAGGTGCGCGCGCTCGCCGACCAGCCGAAATTCGACTACCTCTGCTGGGACCTTTATACGCACGTGACACAGTGGCTTGCGGAAGACAAATCGCGGCTCGACCTTCGCGCACAAACGCTCAAGGAGATCGAGGAGGGGCACGGCGCGGCGGCGAAGATGGCGGAGGTTGTGTCGACGGCAATCGTCCACTGCCATTTGCGCACTCTCGACCGTCTGGGCATCGACTATGACTTGCTTTCGCGCGAGAGCGAAATCCTGCACCTGAAATTCTGGGACGCGGCGTTCGAGATGCTGAAGCAGCGCGGCGCGGTCCAGTACGCGACTTCCGGTAAGAACGCGGGCTGCTGGGTGATGCAGCTTCCTCCAGACAAACAGAAGGCCGAAGGTGCCGAAGCGGAAGAGCCCGACGAGCTGGCCGACGCGAAAATCATCGTGCGATCGAATGGCACCGTCACCTACGTCGGCAAGGACATCGCCTACCATCTCTGGAAATTCGGATTGCTCGGCCGCGATTTTTACTATCGCCGGTTTCACAAGCATCCGGACGGACATGAAGCGTGGACGACCGCCAGCGAGGAAGGCGAGCCGGGCGCGCCGGAATTTGGCCACGCGAAGGAAGTCTTCAACGTGATCGACTCGCGGCAGGCGTATCCGCAACAGGTGGTGGTCGCGGGGCTGCGCGCGCTGGGCTACACTGAGGAGGCCGATCGTCTGAAGCATTTTTCTTACAACGTGGTCGCGCTCACGCCGCGTTGCGCGCTCGAAATGGGCTACGAAATTCCACCCGAAGACGCGAAGCGGCCGTACATCGAGGTGAGCGGACGCAAAGGGCAGGGCGTGAAGGCGGACGACCTGATCGATCAGCTGCTCGAGAGCACGCGGCAGGAAGTCGCGTCGCGACATCCCGAACTGGCGGGCACGTATGAAGGCAACCAGATCGCGAATGCCGTGGCGATCGGCGCGCTGCGTTATTTCCTGCTACGATTCACGCGCTCGACGGTGATCGCTTTCGATTTCAAGGACGCGCTGAGCTTCGAGGGCGAGACAGGGCCGTACGTGCAGTACGCCGCGGTGCGCATCAACGGAATCGGACGAAAATGGTCTGAGCTGAGCGAGGAGATGCGCCAGGCCGATATTCGAAACTATGTTCGCATGGAGCGCAAAGAACTCGACGTCTCGCAGTTCCTCGGTGCGCCATCAGGGGACGACCTATGGGAGCTGACGCTGCTGGCAGGTTCGCTGGATGCGCGCGTTGGCGCGGCTGTGGATGCTCGGGAGCCGGCGTTCCTTACGCGCTACGCCTTTGAACTTGCGCAAGCTTTCAACGTCTTCTACCACAAGCACCAAATACTCTCGGAGCAAGATCCTGAGAGAAAGTCTTTTCTCCTACGGCTGACCGGTCTCGTACACCAACCGCTCGTAGCCGCTCTCGAGCTGCTCGGCATTACCGCGCCGGAAATGATGTGACGCCAGGTTTCCCGCAAATCTGCGGTTCAATCCTTTTGCAACCGCCCAAACAGCGTGTCTTAGCCGTCATGATACATTTCGGCGAGGCATCCAAACGCCAGGATTCTGCGTACTCGTAACGGAGAGCGGGAGGACGTTATGTTGGTACCGATGATGAGGGAGATGTGAAATGAGCCGAATTCTGAAATTTTTTCTGGCGATTGTCGCGGTCTCCGCGGGCCTCCTCTACGCGCTCGGGTGGAATCCGGTTCGCGGCGCTACGGCCCTTCCCGATCCGAAGGCGGACGAGCCGCTGGCCACCGCGAAGGGCAGCGAGACGGTCGTTTTCGCGGGCGGCTGTTTCTGGGGCGTTCAGGCGGTGTTCGAGCACGTCAAAGGCGTGACGAAAGCAACGGCCGGCTACTCCGGCGGCACGGTCAAGAATCCCAGCTACGAAGAAGTGAGCAGCGGGACGACGGGTCACGCCGAATCGGTCGAGGTGGCCTACGATCCTTCCAAGGTCACGTTCGGGCAGCTGCTCAAGATATTTTTCTCGGTCGCGCACAATCCGACGGAGTTGAACCGGCAGGGACCGGACTACGGCACGCAGTACCGGTCGGCAATTTTCTACGAAACTCCCGATCAGCAGCGAATCGCGAAAGCCTACGTGGCTCAGCTGACCGAGGCAAAGGCGTTTTCGGGCCCGATCGTGACGCAGATTGCGCCGTTCAGCGCGTTCTATCGCGCCGAGGATTACCACCAGGACTACGCCCTGCACAATCCGGACAATCCCTACATCATGATGAACGACCTTCCGAAGGTCGCGAACCTGAAAAAGGATTTTCCGGAAATGTACGTCAGCTACCGGTGATGACGAAATGTCGTCAGCGCATGGAAAGCGAAGATCGTAAGAGCACCGGCAGGATTTTCGCCAACTCCGTGTATCGCTCGTTAAGCTGCCAAGTCTGGCTTTTTTTGGCTTTTTAAGCCTGTTTAAGCCCCCGACGAGTATAGGAAAGGTATACCGGTCGGAGCAGAAAAGAACAGGAGATTTGTCGGCGCCACACCGCTATTGCTTAAGCGCGAAATCTACGATGGAGCGAATCGCGATGCCCGTGGGGCCTTTGGCGAGCCACGGGCGGCCGTCGTCGACCCAGCAGGTGGAGGCGATATCGAGGTGGATCCACGGCGTGTCTTCGGCGAACTCTTTGATGAACCACGCGCCGGTACTTGCGCCGCCGCCCTTGCCGCTGCCGGTGTTGCGAATGTCCGCGATGTTGCTCTTGATCATTTCTTCGTATTCCTCGTCCATTGGCATCGGCCACATTTTTTCGCCCGCGGCCTTGGCGCTTTCGAGGAAGCGGTCGAGATATTCGCGCGGCGTCCCGAAGGCGCCAACGTGGACGTTCGAGAGCGCGACTTCGATCGCGCCGGTCAGCGTGGCCGCGTCGATCAGCTCGGTGCAGCCGAGCTGGCGCGCGTAGTAGACGGCGTCGGCGAGGATGAGGCGGCCTTCGGCGTCGGTGTTGATGACCTCGATCGTCTTGCCGGACATCGCCACCTGGACGTCGCCGGGTTTTTGGGCGCGCCCGCCGGGCATGTTTTCGGTGGCGGGAATCACGGCGATCACGGAAATCGACGGCTTGAGCTTCGCGAGCGCGCGCATTGCGCCGAGCATCGTCGCGCCGCCGCCCATGTCGTACTTCATCTTTTCCATATTGTTGGCCGGCTTGATCGAGATGCCGCCCGTATCGAATGTGACGGCCTTGCCGACGAGGCCGAGCACGGGAGCGCCCTGCCGCGGGTGTTCAGGCGTGTAGCGCACGACGATGACGCGCGGCGGCTCGTTGCTGCCTTGCGCGACGCCGATCAGCGCACCCATTTTGAGTTCACCGATTTTTCTTTCGTCGAGAATTTCGATTGCAAGGCCGGCCTCCTTGGCCATGGCCTCGGCGCGCGCCGCGAGAATGCGGGGCGTGAGCTTATTCGAGGGCTCGTTGATCAGATCGCGCGCAAAATTCTGCGATTCGGCGAGGACGCGGCCGTTTTCGATGGCGGCCTGGAGATCGGCGCCAAGTCCGCCATCGAATCCGCAAAGTGAAACGGACTCGATCTCGCGGTTCTTGCGGTCGGTGCGGTACTTGTCCGATTCGAAGTCGGCGACGATCAGCCCCTCGACAACAGCTTGCGCGGCAGCAGGGCCGCGATCGCCTTCGCGCGTCAGGAATGCGAGTTTTTTCACGCCGCGCGTTTTCAGGTGGCGCACGGCGGTGCCGGCGATCTTGCGAAGGTCGGAGACCGTGAATTTTTCAGGCTTGCCCGCGCCGACGAGAAGCAGCTTCTTGGCCGTGAGCCCCTGTGGGAAATGGAGCAGCGTGAGCTCGAGCGACTTGCCGGTCAGCTCGCCGCTGGATACGAGCGAGGTGAGCTGGCCACTGATCGCGCGATCGATCTCGCCGAGGACCCCGTCGAACTTTTCGTCCTTATCGAATACGTAGGTGACGAGAGCGTCGGTCTGTACGGCAAAGTACGGCTGCGATTCGAGTCGGATCTCCATGGTTTCCTTTCGCTTTCATCGCCGGCGGGAGCGGTAGATCGCTTCGTCCGCCTCGCGTTTCGCTTCCTTGCGTCTCTCGGATTCGCGGCGGTCGTGGAATTTCTTGCCTCTGGCGACCGCCAGTTCGCATTTCGCGATGCCGTCGCGGAAGTAAATCTTGAGCGGGACGATCGTCATGCCCTTCTGCTGGGTCTGTACGATCAGGCGCTCGATCTCGCGGCGGTTGAGCAGCAGCTTGCGCCTCCGGAGCGGATCGTGGTTCCGAAATCCACCGGGCTGGTACTCGGGGACATGGAAGTTTACCAGCCAAGGCTCTCCGGCGCGAAGCTCGGCGTAGGCTTCGCGAAGGGTTCCCTTGCCCTCGCGAAGGGCTTTGACCTCGGTGCCGACCAAAACCAGACCGGCTTCGAGTTTGTCGAGCAGATCGTAGTTATAGGAGGCCGACCGGTTCTGGGCGACGATCTGAAGGCCCTCCCGGCTCTGTTTTTTTGCCGTGGATTTCACCGTTTTGCCATGATAGCCGCGGGCGGCAAGCGCCTGCAAGTTGTGCTGTGTGGTGGATTTCCGGATTGTGCTAACGGACTTTCACGGCATTGTAACGAATGCAGATACCGCCATCCCCATATTAACTAAGATGGCCGGCAACAGGGAGGATTCCTTGCCGCATCAAAACCCGGGTGCTAGACTTCACAAGGCTCGGGTGACCTCTCGGAGGTTCTTGTTGCGCCGTTCAACGTGTGTGGCTGTCTTGGCGTTGGCCCTTCTTCTCGCAGGCTGCCCCAAGGGAAACCAGGACTACGATGCCGGCCGAAAGGCCGAGGCGATTGAGGATTACGACACCGCTCTGGTTCACTACGAGCGGGCGCTGAGGACTGACCCCACCAACGCCGAATACAAGCTTCGCGAAGTCCACATGCGATTTGAGGACGGGCAATATCATCTTGATCAGGGCGAGAAGGCCCTCAAGAAAGGGGACTTGCAGCTTGCTCTTGGGGAGTTCCAGAAGGCGCAGGCCATCGATCCCTCCAACGCGGCGGCCGATCAGGAAGTGAAGCGCACGATGGATCTTATCGCCGCGAAGAACGCCGCGGAGACGCCCAAGATAAATCCGAATCCGGCCAATGATGCAGACCTTCTGGCGGCGCCGCCGGAACTGAAGCCTCTTTCGCGGGAACCGATCAACCTGAAAATGACGAACGACTCGCGCACCGTTTTCGAGACAATCGGGAAACTGGCGGGCGTGAGCGTGATCTTCGACCCGGATTTCACGTCGCGCCGCATTTCCGTGGACCTTCCGAACATCACGCTTGAGGAGGCGCTGGATGCCGTGGCGTTCGAAAGCAAGGCGTTTTGGGAGCCGATGACGAGCAACGTGATCATGGTCGCACCGGATAACCCTCAAAAGCGGCGGGACCTGGAGGATGAAGAGGTCAGAACGTTCTATCTCTCGAACACACTGACACCGCAAGACCTGACGGAGGTGGTGAGCGGCCTGCGCCAGCTTCTGGATTTGCGGCGGGTTACCCAGGTGAACGCACAGAATGCGATCGTGGTCCGCGACACACCGGACAAAGTGGAGCTAGCCGCGAAAATCGTCAACGACATCGACAAGGCGAAGCCGGAGGTCCTGATTCACGTGCAGGTGCTGACGGCCAGCATCAATCGGCTGCGTGACCTGGGACTCCTGCCCGGACAGAGCATCACGCTGGCATTTAATCCAACCTGCGCGAACCAGCCGAGCAGCAGCAGTAGCAGCTGCGGCACGACCAGCAGCACGACCTCGACGTCTACGCCCACGCAAATAGCGCTCAATAACATAAAGAATCTCTCCACGGCGGATTACAGCTTGACGCTGCCCGGGGCGACGGCCAACGCGATCCTCACCGACAACAATACAAAGATCATTCAGGATCCGGAGATTCGCGTCAGTGACGGCGACAAGGCTACGCTCAAAGTGGGCGAGCGGGTGCCCATTGCCACGGGGAGCTTTCAGGCCGGAGTTGGGGTAGGGGTCGGCGGCGGCGCGGGCGTGGTAAACCCCTTGGTGAACACGCAATTCACTTACATCGATGTGGGCGTGAATATCGAAGTGACGCCCCGCGTGCATCCGGACGGCGACGTCAGCATGAAGGTCTCGGTCGGGGTGTCGGAAATCGACGGGACGAGCAACATCGGCGGAATCAACCAGCCCATCATCGGCCAGCGCACGATCGAGAACGACATCCGATTGAAGGACGGCGAGTCGAACATGCTCGGTGGGCTGATCGAGCGAACGGATACGAAAAACATCAACGGCATTCCGGGCCTGGCGCAACTCCCGCTTCTGCGTTACTTGTTCTCCGACAACAGCACCAGCGTCGCAGAGAGCGAAGTGCTCATCGTAATGACGCCGCACGTGATCCGCTTCCCGTCGATTTCGGCGGAGAATCTGCGGACGCTCGCGGCTGGAACGGATTCCAATCCCCGCGTCTACCACGAGGACGAGTTCACGCAGGCTCCCGCCACGAGCACCGGAGCGCCTGCGCCTCTGCCGTCGACTTCGCAGGCGACACCACAAACGGGTGCAGCGGCGCAACTTCATTTTGAGCCATCGGATGCCACGCTCCAGGTCGGCGAGCGCAAGACTTTGGGCCTGGCGGTTTCGAACGTCAACGACCTCTATTCGATCCCATTGTTGATTCACTACGATCCGGCGGTCGTGCAGGTGGAGGACGTCCTCGATGGAGGTTTCCTCTCGGGCGGCAAGCAGGAGATCGCGATCGTGCAGCGCATTGACTCGCAGCGAGGCGAGGTAATCGTTTCGGCCACCCGCCAGCCGAATACGCCGGGAGTGAACGGGTCGGGCACCCTGCTCGAACTCGTGGTTCGGGGTGTAGCTCCGGGCAAAACCGCACTCCAAATCCTTCAGGTGAACGCGCGCAACTCCCAACAGCAAACCGTTCCCATGGTGTCCGGCGAGGCGAACATCGAAGTGCCGTAGGGAAAAATGAAGATGGCGAACACCGATCGCAAGGAGAGCGATTCATCGATAGGGCGGCGGCGCGCGACCGAAGCCGGGATGACCCTGCTCGAGTTAATCATTTCGTGCTCGATCCTCGTGATCCTGGCGACCGTAGCTCTGCCGCTCGAGCGCGTCCGAGTGATCAGCGCGAAGGAGGAAACGCTGCGCTACGATCTTCGCCAAATGCGCGATGCGATCGATCGCTATCACGACGACGCCGAAAAAGGGAAATTTCAGGTGGAGGCCGGCACGGAGAACTATCCGCCCGATCTGGAAACCTTGAAGGACGGCGTTCAAATGACGACGCAGGGCGTCGGAATTTTGGGGGCCGCAATCGGACAGAGCGGACAAACCGCCTCGAGCGACCAGAGCGGGCAGAGCCAAAGGATCCGGTACCTGCGAGAGATACCGGTCGATCCCATGACCGGGAATACCGATTGGGGCCTGCGTTCCGTGCAGGATGACCCGGATTCGACGTCGTGGGGCGGGCAGGATGTTTTTGATGTCTACAGCAAGTCGCAAGGCACGGCGCTCGACGGGACAAAATACTCTGACTGGTAGGACATCGGAGCGCGGTGGAACGCCAATGACCATTCAGGATATGCATGTTTACGGCAGGAAGCCAAGGGCGGGCGATGAGACTGGTTTCACGCTCCTTGAGGCCATGATCGTCATCGTGATTATCGCGATACTGGCCACCATGGCGGCCGGCGGCTACCGCCAGACCGTGATTCAGGCCCGCGAAGCAGCTCTTCATAGCGACCTCGATGTGATGCGCCGGTCCATTCAGGAGTACATTCGCGACAAGAACGCCGCGCCGGGGTCGCTTCAGGATCTGGT
This sequence comes from uncultured Acidobacteriota bacterium, assembly GCA_963836125.1. Lineage (GTDB taxonomy): Bacteria > Acidobacteriota > Terriglobia > Acidiferrales > UBA7541 > Palsa-295. The sequence goes on along the minus strand of CAWIIK010000006.1, from coordinate 48,561 downwards.
CGACAGCAAGTATATTGGCTCGATCCCAGACGATCCGATCACGCACCAAAACGACTGGGTGACGGACGAGTGCGACGCGTACTTTGACTCCGACCAAACCTCCATGAGCGGGATTTGTGACGTACACTCCGGCTCTCAGGAAGTTTCTCCGTTCGAGAACAAGCCCTACAGTCAGTTCTGAGGAGTTTGCGGCGGGTGGGCGGCGAAGTACTGGCCCAGGTTCGTCGTGAATTGATTCATACTCTCGCGGACGTCGCGATCCATAGCCTCGACGACATCGGCGACGGTTTTGCCTTGGACGGGCTCATCGTGCGAGTACCTGTCGCTCCAGATCGTCTCGCCAGACTTGGGATCGAACAGATCGATTTCCATCGAGAAGCGAGCGACGAGGTTGGGTCTGTCGACGCCGTAAAGGGAATAGAGCTGGCCGCGGAGGATGTAGTCGCCGCGGGCGGTGCTTCCGATCGGGGTGACGGAGCGGTATTGCCCCGTTGCACGCAGCGAGGAAACCAGCAGCTGTTGAAGCATTTCCGGGGGCAGTTCCGCCCAGCGGTGGTATTCGTAAGCTCCCAACTGAACGTCGCCGCTGCCATAGACGATGCGTGAATCGCGGTACAGTTCGGGAGCGCTCACGCGGCCGACGATCAGGTTCACCGGATAGGGAGCCGGTTGGGCGGCTGGCGCCGGGGGATTGACGTCGAGCACGTAGTACTTATAGGGGCGCGCAGCGCCGCACGCCGCGGAAAATCCCGCCAGTAAAATTACGAGCGCAACCTGCCAGATGCGTTGCTTCGACACTCTGACTCCTTCTCGCACTATTTTGGAGGCGGCTCCCCGGGCTCGTGCGGTTTCGGTGTGGACGCACGGATCAAAGTATAGGGCCGCGTCTTGATCGTATTGGTGAACTCGGTCATGTTCTCGGTGATGCGCCGCAAGTTGTCGAGAATCTCGTCGAGATTCTCCGCATTGCTATTCATCGTGTGGTCGAGCTGATCGGTAAGCGACTGCGCCGAAACCAGCGTCTTGCGGAGAGTCTCAAGGGACGCGTGGAGATCGGGGCGATCCTCGGCCAGAGCGGCGTCGAGGTTCTTGATCGCATCGTTTGCCTGGGCTGAGGTCTTGCGGAAGTCGTCGATCAACGGGCTCAATTTGGCGCTCGCCTCATTCATATGATCGAGCGTCGAGTGAATGTCCGGGCGGTCTTCCTTGAGCATTCCGTTGAGGTTGGCCAAGCTGGCCGAGATATTGGCGCGATTCTGGGCGTCGAGAAGATCGTTCACGCGGTCGAGCGTTTCCTTGAGGGCGACGACACGCTCATTCAGATTGTCGACGAGCTCGCCGACTTTCGGTCCGAGCGCGGCGATCATGTCCTCGATGTTGGTATAGTCCTTCGCCGGCAACGTGGCGCCGCTCTGGGCACGCGGGGCCGAGACGCTCCCGGGCTCGATTTCGAGAAAATTGTCGCCGAGGGGACTATTGCTGGTGATCTCGGCTTTGCTGTCGGTCTTTACGGGAACGGACGGATGAACGGCGAAGTCGACCTCCATCCGTGCGGGATCCTGGGGATCGTTCTGGACTTTCGTGACGCGCCCGATCGGCGGGCCGCCGGCGTAATGAACTTCGAAGCCGGGCTCGAGGCCGCCCGCATTCTTGAAGTAGGCGCGGAATGGCACATCGCCGCCGGTCAGCCAGCCGGAGAGGAGAAGTACGACCGTGATCAGCAGTCCCGAAGCCACCAACACGAAGAGGCCGACGAGAGCCGACTCTCGTTTTGCGTCCATTCGTTTCCTCGATTAGTGCTATTTCAAGCGCGCCTGGCGGCCGCCCACAGGGCGGCGAGTATATATCACGAGTCCCGCGGATGGCCAGCCCTAGCGCCGGTCCGGAGGGGTCTCGCCCGTCAGCATCTGGAGGTAGTCGATCTCCTCCGAGATTTCAGGTTCCGGCACGCGATCCAAGAATTGCCGGACTCGGGGATGCTTGCTCTCGCGCAGCTCCGCCGTGGTTCCGTTCGCGACGATCACGCCCTTGTCGATCAAAATCATGCGATCGGCGATCAGGAACGCGCTGGCCAGCTCGTGCGTGACGACAACGATCGTCATCCGAAAAGCCTTTTTTAGCTTCAGAATCAGCTCGTCGATCCCGGCGGCGATGATCGGATCGAGGCCGGCCGAGGGCTCGTCGAAGAAAAGGATTTCGGGGTCCATCGCGAGCGCCCTGGCGATGGCAGCGCGCTTGCGCATGCCGCCGCTGAGCTGCGCGGGCATGTAGTCGTCGAAGCCGGTGAGGCCGACCTGGTCGAGCTTGAGCCGCACGACAATCTCGATGGTCGATTGATCGAGTTCCGTGTGCTCGCGCAAGGGAAGGGCCACGTTTTCACCGACGGTCATCGAGCCGAAGAGCGCGCCTTGCTGAAACGACATTCCCATTTTCTTGAGAAGCTCCTCGCGCTCGGGCTCGGAGATCGTGGCGTAGTTCTTTCCGCGCATTATTATTTCCCCGCCGCTGGGATGCTCGAGTCCGACGAGCGTGCGCAGGAGCGTGCTCTTTCCCGAGCCGGAGCCGCCCAAAATTACGAACGTCTCGCCGGCAGGAATCTCGAAGCTGATGCCGTGCAGCACTTCGCGAGCGCCGTATTGCACGCGCAGATTTTGGACGGAAATCGCGCAGTCGGCGGGGCCGTCGGGCGCGTCGTCTTTTCGGACAAGTTTCGTTGCCATCGCTCTACCGTGGTGCCGTGAAATAAAAGATGCCGGTGAATATAAGGTCGACCACGACCACAAGAAATATCGATTTCACCACGGCCGACGTGGTCGAGCGGCCAACCTGTTCGGAGCCGAGACCGGTCAAAAAGCCTTCGTGGCAGCCCACTGCCGTGATCACCAGCGCGAACATGACGCTCTTGATCAAGCCCGTCATGATGTCGTGCAAAATGAGCGCGTCGAGGGTCGCTTGGATGTAGGTGCCAAGAGTGAAGCCAGCAGCGGCGATGCCGAAAAACGCGCCGCCCAGGACGCCCATGAAATCGGCCCAGGTCGTTAGGCAGGGCATCATGAGGATCATGGCGAGAAACTTCGGGGCGACCAGGAAATGGACGGGATCGAGCGCCATCGTTTCAAGCGCATCGATTTCTTCGTTCACCTTCATCGTTCCGATCTCGGCGGCGAACGCGGACCCGGAGCGCCCGATGACGACAACTGCCGTCATCAGCGGGCCGAGTTCGCGTGTCATTATGACTACGACGGCATTCGCGACCTGGCTCAAGGCGCCAAATTTACGGAGTTCGTAGGCCCCCTGGAGGGCGAGAATCGTCCCGATGAAAAACGAAATCAGGGAAACGATGGGAAGGGCTTCGACTCCGACGGCCATGGCCTGATGGATGGCTCGGCCGAACCGGAGCTTGCCGCCGCGGAAGGGTTCGACGAAAACCGCGCGGGCCGCGCCGCCGGTGAGTTGCGCCAGGCCGCCGACGTAGGCCAGGCCATTGATCGTCGCTTCGCCGATCGTTTCGGTTAGTGGCATTTCGAGGGCATCTTCGAGTATTTGGGCGCTGAGATCCAGCAGGGTCGGACCGAGACCGAGCTTATGACGCCGAGGCCGCCGCGCGGCCGAGCACAGCCTCTTCTTCGGTGTTGTAAACTTCAAACACCTTGATGAGCCGGGTGAGTTCCAGCACCTCGCGCGCGGTCCGGCTCAACCCAAACAGAGCAAATCCGCTCTTCATTTCGCGCGACATCTTCAGGCCTTCCACGAGCGAGGCGACGCCGGCGCTGTCGATGTATCTCACCGCACTGAGATTCATCACGACTCTGCTCGCACGCTTTTCTTTGATCAGATCGAGCAACACTTTGCGCACTTCAGGCGTGTTGTGAAGCGTGATGTCGCCAACCACATCGACGATGGTTATGTTGTTGCTCTGCCGGACCGAAATCGCCATGGACACGACCCCTCTCGTAGCGTGCGAAGAGTTTTGCCAGAGAATCGGATTAGATGCAATCACTTTTCCAAAGCTGAAGCGATTGGGCGGATTGTGGCCCTCCCAGTACAACGAGGTGTCGCCGAACGTTTCGCGAAGCGGGTATTTGAGAGTTGAATGGGGATTCGGCGATCGCAATGAGCAAAGTCAATCGATACAGCGAGATAGAGGTGCTCTCGATCTTGCCAGCTTTCCTCGTGGGCACTGAATTCTGAGCCCCACCGAAAGGGAGAAGATTTGGCTCGACTGGCCCGTTTTTGCTGACATGGATTTCAGGTCATTGGAAGAAGTAACATTCGAAATTCGCTGGTTCAAAACGGAAATTTTCTGGCTCGCCAGCCTCCTTCGCTTACGCATGCGGATTACCGACTTCGCTTGCGGAACTCTGAGGCGCGCGAGGCGGTTTGCGGCGTAAGGTCGAGCGGCCTCTTGGCCAGCCATGGGCCTTTGTAGGTGCTCTGCCCGGGGACTTGCTAGAATTCCGGCGTCGTAGCGAGGACCAAGTTCGCGAGCAAAATAGCTGCTCCAAAAGGAATCGGGGCTATCCATTGGTCGAACGGGCCGATACCAGCGGAACGGAAGACAACGCGGATCCTCGTGCGCGTTTTCCGTTACCGAGTGCTGCCGGCAAGGAACGGGGGCATACGCACACCATCCGGGTCAAACTGCGCGACATCAACCAGCTTTTCAATTCAATGGATCCTTCTCCGTTCATCGAACGCGATCTCGACGATGACGCGGAAGAGTTCATCGTAAGTTGGGCCCAGGAATGCCCGTCGAATGCTGCCATCCGGTTGCGCATCTACCTGGATCAGTGGCCGGCCGAGGATCCCAAAGAGCTGATCAAAACGGCGGTTCACAACCACTTTTCGCACCGTGTCCAGATCGCTCGTTTGGAATTCAGGCGCCTCCTCAAGCAAGGCCGTACGAGTCTTTTGATCGGGCTGTTGTTCCTGGCCGCGTGTCTAGTTCTGACGAACCTATTGTTGGGTCGCGCTCTGGGCACATGGGCCGCCGTCGCGCGGGAGAGCCTTACGATTGCCGGCTGGGTTGCGATGTGGCGGCCGATGCAGATTTATCTGTACGACTGGTGGCCTCTGCTCCGGCGAATCCGGATCTATACGAAGCTGAGTCACATGCCAGTGGAAGTGGTGCAGAAGGGCAAGGCTTGACGTCCGGCGGCTGGTTTCATACGAGTAAAGGCAACAATCCAAGCAGCGCCAGGATCGTGAGGAATATGAGCGCCTGCGTGCCGGTGCGGCGATCTCCGAAACCATACGCATAGATGCCCTTGATGAAGTTGTTGCTCGCGGCAGCGATCACGATTGCTCCTGCGGCGAGCGCAACAGGCGTCAGCGTCGAGTTGGAAGCCGCCAGGCTCAAGATAAATGGATCCACGTCGGTGACGCCCATCACTCCAGCCACTCCGAAGAGCCCCCCGCGGCCTAGATGGAGCAGTGCAACATGCGTGATGAACAGCATTCCCACAAACAACGCCGCGAACAAAAACGCCGCACTCAGCTCCAGCGGATTTTTCGGCTGCAAGGCTTGTGGTGCGTTCGTCCCGCCGCGATCGAGCATGCGCATCCACAGCCAGCCACCGAGAAGGGCAGCGGCAGCAAGCAGCAGAAACGGCAATCCGAGCCTGTGCAGCAGAGGGCGACTGAAAATTGCCAGAAGCGCGAGAAGGCGCAAATACATGACGCCGGATGCGACGAGTATCGAGCCGGAGTATAGATGAGGGCGGGACTGCTCGCGGGCGCGCTTGGCGAGCACCACGGTGGTGAGCGTCGAGGAGTAGGCTCCGCCGAGCAGAGCGGCCAGCAGAACGCCGCCGCGTCCTTGCGCCCAGAGCTGCAAGAGGTAGCTGCCGTAAGAAATGGCGCTGACGACGACAACGACCAACCACGCCTTGAACGGATTGAAGCTAAAGGAGCCGAATGTCTGGTTCGGCACGACGGGAAGGATTACCGCGGTCAGCAGGAGAAACTTTGCGAAGGTCAGGATTTCGGCGCCCGGCATTCGTTTGGCGAGGCTCTCGAGTCCCGTCTTCAGCTCGAGCAGCGCGACGGCGAGCACCGTAAGCGTGACCGCGACCCAATACTGCTCGCGCGAGACGAGCGCTCCGATCACATAGGTCATCAAGCCGGAGAGCTCGGTCGTCATTCCGGCCAGCGCCACTCCCTCGAGCTTGTGCCGGTAGGATTGCCAGAGAAACGCTCCGACGACGGCGAACCCGACGGAGGGGAGCGCGAGATTTCCGTCCGAAAACACGCAGAGCGCGTAGCCGAGCAGGCCCAGCAGCGGAAATGTGCGAACTCCGCCAAAGCGGTACTGGTCCGATATGATTTTCTGTTCCTCGCGCTCGAGGCCGATCAGAAAGGAAAGGAAGAGCACCAGTATCAGTTGTGCGCCTTCCTTGGGGACGAATTGGAGCAGTGAATTGCCCATAGCGCCGGCGGAGCGCCGCGATTCTCTCTCTTCTTTGCCGTCGAAACAATGGCCGTTGCTCGGGACCCGGGTCGGGACGAGGCGTCGCCGTCATCCGTGCTCACGCCGATCAGGGTGGCTTTCGATTTCAGACGTCGCTCTGGCTCGTCGGCTGTAATCTGCGGAACGTTACCGTTCCCCAAAAGACTATGGATCCTGTTGGCCGGCCGGTTGGCTCTGTGCCTCCGCGGGTACGACGATGATTTCGCCGTAGTCCCACGGGTACTCCTTACAGTGGTAGACATACGTCCCCGGTTTGTCGAAGACGACCGTGCCGATGTCGAGAGGGTCGAGCGTACCGGTTGTCCAAGAGTCATCCACGGCCACAATGGTGTGATCCATCACGCCATTGTTCCGCCAGGAGACGCGCGTGCCGACCGTAACTCGAGCGCGGTAGGGATTGAACTCGTACTCGTCGGCGATGAAATGCGCGCCCGTGAGGCCCATATCTCGCACGAGAGTCGCAGTTTCGATGCTCGCCGTATCAGTAATTGGCCCTGAAAAATCTTCTTGCGGGTGAATGGGCAGCGCCGAGCGCTGTGGAATCGTTCCACCGAGCGTGAAGGCCCAGACGGCGCCACCCACGACGCTAGCAATGTATTCCTCGCCACGATTCTCGAAAGCGATCGGCGGACCGCCGACGGGCGAGCCGGTCTGAAACTGCCACAGCAGAGAGCCACCCTTGGCGTCGTACGCTTGGAGATTGCCGTCTCCAGCCATCTGAAACACCAGGCCTCCTGCGGTCGCCAGGGCGCCGCTGGGCCTCCCATCGTGGATTTCGTTTTTCCAGACGATCTTGTCGGTGCGGCTATCGATCGCGGCCAGTACGCCGTAGCCCAATTTGCCCAGCCCTGGTACACGATTGCTGAAGCCCAGGCTGAAAAAGTCCGGATCTTTCGTTCGCCGGAACCACTGCAATCCGGCATTTCCGGTGGCATAGAAAAAGTGCGTTTGCGGATCGAATGCCATCGGCGTGGCGCGCATGCCGTAAACCGGGACAAGCAGATTCGGCTTATCGACAGCCGCGGGCGTGAAGAAACAGCCCAAATCAAAACCCGCGGGTATAGCCTGCGTTTTCCAGTAATCGCAGTCTGGCAGGACGGGTTCGGCGCCGACGGGATAGGGCTGTGTTTTCGCTGTTTTCTGATACGCGTCTTGCTGCACGCTCCGCTCTTCCATGGGATCGAGTGGCTTACCGGTCGCGCGATCGAACATGAACAGGTATCCGTCCGTGCGCATGGCTGCAATCGCCTTGCGGACGTGGCCGTCCACTTCGGCATCGAAGAGAACCGGCGCTTCAGCGATATCGGCTTCCCATATGTCGTGGTGGACCACCTGATAATACCAGCGCAGCTTGCCGGTCTGGTTGTCGAGAGCGATCACGCAATCGGTGTACAGATTGTCGCCTGGCCGGTATTCGCCGCCATATTGCGGGACAGCGTTTCCCGTGACGTAAAACTCCAGGCCCAATTCCGGATCGTAAACGCCATCCAGCCAGACGGCGCCGCCGCCGTGCAACCACGCGTCATTGTTCTTCGGCCACGTGTTGGACCCCGGCTCTCCCGGCGACGGCACCACGTAAAACCGCCAGGCTTCCTTCCCGGTCTTGGCATCAAAGGCTACGATCTGGCCCCGATATCCGTAATCCCCGTTTGTGCCGATCGATACCACTCCGTCGGCGAACAAGGGGGCACCCGAAGCGCCGCCGGTTGGTTCGCCGGACGAGGGCACCAGAGAAGATTTCCACGCAAGCTCCCCCGTTTTCTCTCGTAGCGCGATCAGGGTCGTTCTGGCGGGGTTCCAAATACCTACGAAAACAAGCCCATCGCCGACCGCCACGCCTCCGTGCGCAGTTGGTGCGTCAGCCTTATAGCTCCAGGCGATCTTCCCGGTGTTGATGTCCACCGCGTACACGTAAGGCGGCGCTGTCAAGAACATCAAACCGGCGTCGATTACCGGCGTGGCGCGATTTGAAGGCATCGGCTCGATCCCGTCCACCACCCACGCCGCTCCCATCTTCGCCACGTTCCCGGCGTTGATCTGCGCGAGGGAGGAATAGCGCATGTTGCCGGTGCCGTTCACGGTGGACCACTCGTTGGTGCCGGACTCTGCGGCAAGAGTAATGCTTGCGGCCGCAACGATGGTCAGGACGAAGGCGAAAATGCGCTTCGTTGACCCATTTCCTCGGGCTGGAGCCCTCAACTCAGTCGCCGATATTTGCCGTCTATTCATCACTCCTTCTTTCCGATAGCGCGGTCAGCTCTTCGCATGAAATCTTCTCTCAGGACGTGCATTCTCGAGCCGATCTGCTATATACTCGTGTACCTTATTGTTGTCAAGACACCATATGCTCGCATCGACGCATTCGGGAGAGAAACATCGATGAGCGTTGGCGAACCGCAGACCGCCAATCCCAAGGTCCTTGAAGCTGGCCGAAGCGGGCGAACGAGTCCGTTGAAGCCGAGACACCGGCAGGAACACGCTCCCCATATCGACACGCTCATCCGGCTGGTTTCCGTGCGCATTGTCCGTCTCTCGGAACTGATTCTTCGCATCGGCACGCTCACGTTCAAAGATCGCTACGGCGTGAAGCCGACGGATTTGCGGATCCTGGTGATGCTGGGCGCCTATCAGCCCATCTCAGTGAATGAAGTGAGCCGCAGAACGCACGTCGACAAAGCCTGGATCAGCCGCTCGCTGAGGGGCTTGCTGCGCCGCAAATTGATCCAGAGGACGTCGCATCCATCCGATAGCCGAGCTTCGTTACTCTCATTGACGAAGAAGGGTGAGGCGCTCTTGCGCAAGATCGCGCCAGTCGCGGAGGAGTATCAGCGCCAGTTGTTGCAGGGACAACGGGCTCGCGACGTGGAACGAGTACTCGACTTGCTTTCTGCCCGAGCGGAAGAAATGTTTCAGCTTGCGATCCAACAGAAGCATCGTACCGCCCGCCGCCGTTAGACGTTCCTGATTGCACGCGGAACCATAACGCAGATGCGAAACGCTCGCTGCCTGACTAAGTCGCCAGGGACTTCGCGCACGCGTCCCCGGGTCGAATGGCAGAAGGTTGTTTTGACAACTAAATGAAGAACGATTAAACTTATGCGCGACGCGGCTAGATAGAGGAGGACTCATATGGAGCAGAGCGGCAAATTGACGGTGTTGGATCCGCACGGGCAGCCTTCCGGCATCTTTGGGCGCCGTCTTGACGCACAGTCGAAGCCCGGGGACATTTTAGACCCCGTTGCCCAACCGAGCGGCGATCTCAAAAGCATGTCCCTGGCGCCGCGCCTTGGCACTTTGGAAGGCAAGACTCTCTATCTAGTCGAGACGGGATTTGCGGGCAGCATCGAGTTCATGCGGGAAGTGCAGGACTGGTTTTGCCGTAACATGCCGAGCGTGAAGACGGTGCTGCGGCATAAAAAAGGCACGATGTTCACCGACGACCCCGAACTCTGGGCCGAAATTAAATCGGGCGGCGGCGACGCGGTCATTTTGGGTGTGGGTGGTTGAGAGGCCTGCTCGGCGAGTGTCGCCGATTATTCGAGAACTCTCGAAGACGAATATGGGATTCCCACAGCGCCCCTCGTGACCGCCCGATTTGCCGATTTCGTGGAACGCGATGCGCGGGCTCGCGGGACACCTTTGCGCTTTGGGTTCTCTCCGTATCCGGTGATGGGGATGCCGCGAGACGTGCTGCGACGGTACGTTGAGGGAAGCGATCCCATCACGTCACAGCCTTTGCTGCAGGAAGTGATCGAGGCGCTCACGCAGCCGCTGACCGAAACAGAGAAGCATCCCACGATTGCTCGGAAGCCGCGGCGACCGCGCTTGCTTTCGGCCGACCGCGCTGAAAATCTCTATCGCCAATTCGTCGAAAACGGATGGACGGACGGTTTGCCGATCGTGCTTCCCACGGAGGAACGCGTGGCCGAAATGCTGACCGGAACGGATCACGATCGCGACGAGATCGTCGGACGGATGTTGATTACCACGCATCAGGAAAAGACGGAGTACACCATCGAAAAAGTGGCCGCGATCGCCGTGATGGCGGGAGCGCGGCCGGAACACTTTCCGGTGATCCTCGCGCTTGCCGCCTCGCAGGAACCGTCGATGCCGAGCTCGACAACCTCGTGGGGCCGCATGATGGTTGTGAACGGGCCCATGCGCAATGAGATCGGCATGAATTGCGGCACGGCTGCACTCAGTCCATTCAATCTCGCGAATTCGGTGATCGGCAGGGCTTGGACGCTGATGAGCATCAACTTCGGGGACGCGCGTGCGGGCGAAAACTTCATGGCGACGTTTGGCCACAACTTGAATTACAACAACATGTGCTTCGGCGAGAACGAGGAGTTGAGCGCCTTCGAGCCGTTCCATGTGCAGAAAGGCTTCCGCCCGGACGAAAGTGTGGTGAGCCTGTTCCGCGGATGGAATCTGCTTAACTTTGGGCTCGGTCCGGCGAAGGAGATGGCTCACGTCATCGCCACGTTTGGGTCGATGGGGACCAGCATTACATTTGTCGTGGATCCGCTAGTGGCCAAGAACCTGCGAACGGAAGGTTTCAAGACCAAGCAGGATGCCTGCCGATGGATCGTCAAAAATTCAAAAGTTCCTGCCGGGCATTTCTGGGAAGGCCAGATGCAATCGGGCTTTGCCGCGCGACTGGCCGAACAAGGGATGGAGCCGTTTGCCTCCTGGTCCAAGCTTCCCAAGGACGAGCCGATCACTCCACGCCGCTCGCCCGACGACCTCAATATTTTAGTTGTCGGCGGCGAGACGAACCCGATGTGGATCACCACGGATTTCACATATACCCGAAGCGTTTCGATTGATACGTGGCGGCCGAAGTGCGGAATTCGCCGGGACGCGCGACCGCTTCGGATGCCAGTGCCGCTGACCTGCAAAGATGGCACCTGCGGCATCCCGGAAGCCGCGCCGAGCGCCGAACCGGAGTTCGCGCCGGCACAAAAAGCAACGGTTTCGAACTAAGAGATTGCGCCGTGGTGGAAGGCGAGCGACGATCTGGCCTCGCGTCAGGTCCACTCGTCGATCCACGTGCCTCTGTCGGGCATGAAATCGGTTGCGAACCAAACGCTCGCCGTTTTCCCTCCGGCCACGATCGCACGGATACCATTCGGGTTGGCGAACGGCTTGATTAAGCTCTTGCCAGGAAGATCCAACCAGTCTGCGTACGGCTTGAGACCCTGGCGGGCCAGCGGCGCGAGCATGCTCGACACGATTGCATTGCCCCAGTAGGATTCGGCGGTTTTTTCGACGTTCTGCGACAGCCAAGCGCCGAGATCTGCCTTTGTCTTGAAGCCCTGCACGCCACTGAGCAGCTCCGCGACCGTGGGATCCATGATCAGTGTGGCGCTCATGCCGGACAGCGACGACATGTAGTCGCGCATCAGGAATTGAGGGGCGTAGTGCTGTTCGACCCAGCCTGAGCTATTAATGAAATTCCAGCCGGTGAAGATGGTTACGACGCTATCGGTCGGCTTGTGGCCCAGTTGCACGTGAAGAGGCAGCCAGCCTTCCGGGAGAGATTCCTCGTCTTCGGCGAAGCAAAGATTGTCGTATCGCAGCGGGTTGCTCAGCGAAGCAAAGCCGGTCACGCCCTCCACGTATCCCTGGATCACCTTGTGAATGAGCGTCATGGCCCGGCCAATGACGGCATTTGCTTCATTGTCCGGACCCAAGGCGCCAAGACCCGAATTCATCCCAATCTTCTTGCGTATTGGCCCGCTCACCACCACCATGTTCGCTATGGAAGTCGTAGAATCCTGATACGGCACCTTGGTGGATAGGGCGAGGATCACGGGCAAATACTCAGGCTTGGCGCCCGCCATTACCGCAATCGTAGCCACCTTCTCGACTGTAAATGGGCGGCGCGACCCAAAGGTTCCTGCGGCGCTTTTGACGATCTCATCCGGCGAATGACTGGTGCCCTTGAGCATCGCGGCGACTTTTTCGGGCGTCGGTAGGATCACCGGGTTGTAGTCCGTCCATCCTTTGTCACGGAACAGCTGCTGCAGATTGTCCCGCGTATCGGCGGCGAGCAGTCTTGGTTCCGGGGGCGGAGCATCAGGAGCGGTGCCCGACAATTCCTCATTCGCGGTGAGCGGCTTCGTGAGACCATCCACGATCGCTTGCATCAGAGGCTTGCCACTTATGCTGTCTTTCCCCTCGATGTATTGCCGGATCACCGACTGCGGCTGGCCCGAAAAGGGGAACGGGAAGCCGACAAACCGAAGAGGCATACCGGTGTTGTATTTGAAATTCGCGTGAATGCCGAACGACACGACATTCCTACCGGCGACGGCAACGGTGGGAATGCCGTATTTCCGCTCGATTTCTCCAGCTTCGAGGCTCACGGCCCCGACGCAGCCGTGTCAACCAGCTACGCCGATAATGACTCCGTCGCCATGGTTCGCGGCGATCTCCTTCCACAGCCCGGGATCGTCGGTAACAAAGTTGCCGCCCTTGACCTTGATGATCGTTTTTACGCCGGGCATATGCTGGGCAAACCATGCTTGCATTTCCTGTTGAATGGTGTCGTTCTGCCCCATGCCTCCCCAGTCGAAGTCCACAAGGTAAATCGTTTTGCCGTCCAAGGAATCCAGGCGGGGCGCAAGAGGCACGCGATCCGCAAGCCGGGTGGCGATGGCAGGGTTCAGGACGGTGACCGCGCTGTTGTCCGCGCTACAGCTCGCGGATCCCGGCGCAGTGGGCGGGGTTGTTGTCGCGGCGGTCCGGGCAAAAGACGAGCGACCGGCCACGAGAGCCGGGCCGGCTCCCAACAACGCCAACATTTTTCTTCGATCCATGATCCGCCTCCTCGATTCCTGTCTCGTCTGTGAACGGGTCTCCGGGTGTCAGCTGGTTCCGTTGCTCGGCTCATCGGGAAGGCCGCAGCTTCCATCGGTACAGCCGTCGGCGGCGGGCTTCGCGCGCCACTTGTCCACCGAAGCGCTCACGGCGTAAGCGAAATCCGAGACTTTCCACATGGGACTTGTTTCGCCACCCACGACGACGATATTGATGTTTGGGGGCTTGTCGTACGGCCTGATCAGCGTGTCCTCGGGGAGCTTCTTCCACGACGCATATGGTTCAACACCCTGATCCGCGAGAGGGGCCATCATCATGTGAATCAAATCCGTGCCCCAGAATTGTCCGGCAGGCATTGTGAAATTTTCTGAAATCCAGCGGCAGAAATCCAGCTTGGTCTGGAAGCCGTCGTTTTCCTTGAGGTGCCGCGCGACGAGCGGATCCAGTATCAATGTCGCTGCCGAAAACAGGCCCGGCAGAGCTCCCAGCTGCAGGAACATGTCGTTGCCTACCGACCGGTGAGACGATCCGACGACATTGTTGACGAAACTCCACCCGCGAAATAGGCTGACGACACTCTCTTCCGGGCGAAACTTTTTCTGCACGTGAAAGGGTTCCCAGGCGCTTCTTTCCTCGTTTTCTGCGACACACATATTGTTGTAGCCGATGGGATTCCCTTGCGATGTCCAGAACTGCTTCCTGAGCCGCATGTAACCCCAGTTGATTGTCAGGAGTGTCCATGCGCGCCCGATTACGGAATTCGCCAGGGTGCGAGGACTGAAAGCTCCAATCCCAGAATTCATCTCGATCTCATGGCGGATCGGGCCGTTGACGAGGAGCATGCAAGCAAATGGCGTCGTCGAGCCGGGGATCGACGGATGCCCGGTCGAGGCAACGGCCAGAAGGACGGGCAAGTGCTCGGGCCGCGCTCCCGCCATGACGCCTATGATGGCCACCATTTCGACGGTGAACTTCAAGTATTCCTGGGTGTCGTGCAGGAAGATCTCCGTGACGACCTCATCCGGTGCCCGGTTTGTGCCCGCAAGCATTTCCGCGACGCGCTCTTCCGTGGGAAGGATGATGGGCAGCCCGTCGGTCCAGCCTCGTTCATAAAAAAGCCGCTGCAGGTTGTCGTCCGTGTCCGGCTCAAGGACGGTTTGCCTGACGCCCGTCCGCGACACGGGCGCGAAGTCCCCGGTGAATTCGTCTTCGCTGACTGGTTTTGTGAGGGCCCCGATCACTTCATCGATGACGGTTTGTTGCGTTGCCGGATCGTTCCCTTCGATATAGCCGCGAAGAACGGAAGGAGGCATGCCTACGACCGGATGCGGGGTGTAAATGAAGCGCAGGGGAACGCCGTGAAAGCGGCGATCGTCGGCCACGACGTTAGCAAACTCAAAAGTCGAGACGGGCGCTGTCGGGATTCCGTATTCCTGCTCGAGCGTGCGGGAGCAAGCGGCGACCGCCGCTGCGCAGCCGGGTCAACCCGCGACGCCTAAGATCGCGGCTTGGCCGTTTTCCTTGATTTCGGCCCAGAGATCCTTTGTATCGTCGCGAAAGATGTTGCCCGTCTTCCGCCGGCGCACGGTCTTGACCGATGGCATGTTCTCGGCAAACCATGCCTGCGCCTGGTCCAGGAATTTGCCGCTTCCTCCAAATCCGGTGTCGACGAGGTAGATCGTCTTGCCCGTGAGGTTGTCCAGGCGCGGAGCGAGGGAAGCGAATGATGGCGGCTTACCGGGTGCGTCCCCGGCGGCGGCTCTGACGGTTCGGTACGCCTCCGGATTTAATACCGCCGAACGCAACAGCGTGGCCATGACGTGACTCCTGCGAGATTCACCGAGCTTGAGCGCTTCGCCAAACTCTTGTCAAACGACGGTAAGTACAACAGACTGCACTGTAGTTGTCAAGACAACATGAGTAAGGTGCCGGTGGGAGCGAGGGTGCAGCAGATGGTTGTTTTGACAACCACTCGGTCATTAGAATAGGCTAGGTTGGAGCCAAGTCGGCGGCGTAAGGCGAGCTCAGTGGCGCACGCCGCGTTTGGTAAACTTGGCCACGCGAAAGCTTCATGAAGGAGGCACAGATGCAACTTGAGGTCATGAACCCGCGCGGCGAAATTCCTCCGCCGGCCACACGGGGCATCAGCCCCCGCGTTTCCGACCTGTCGGCAAGGAAACTCGTGCTGGTCGACAATGGCAAATTCGGCGCGAACGAGTTTCTCGAAGTACTCGCAGACATGCTGAAAGAGAAGTATCCGAAGGCAACGGTCGTGATGTACGCGAAGCCGGCGGCGCAGACGATCACGAACGTGCCCAAGTGGTATCCGACCGTGAAGCAGCAGGGCGACCTTTTTGTTTTCGGTGTCGGCGATTGAGGGAGCTGCACGTGGTGGGGTTCCCACGACGCGATTGAAATTGAAAAGTCAGGAATGCCCGGCGTTTATTTCATCACCAGCGAATTTCTCGGGGACGCAGAATCGGCAGCGAAGGATCGCGGCATGCCCGGAATCCGGGTCCTGCCTCTCCCGGCCGACCAATACTATCGCGCGCGTGCCAGCAAAGAAGAGTTGCAACCCCTTGCCAGCGCGTGTTTCGACTCCCTGATCGACGCGCTCACCCGCCCGTTGACCCCGGAGGAGGCGAAGCCCTCGCCCATACAGATCGAGCGGGAGGATCGCAACATTCAAGTGACCGGCAAGGATTTCCTCGACGCGTTCGAGAAGACGAATGAGCTGTTCCTCGCCAACCGCTGGATCGACGGTCTGCCTGCCGTTCCGCCGACGCCCGAGCTGGTGAAGGGGATGCTGGCGGGGACTACGCGTTCGCCGAAAGATGTAGTTGGGCAGGCGGCGCCGAAAAATGGCACCGCAACCGTCGAAAAGATAGCGGTCAACGCGGTGATGGCCGGCGCCAAGCCGGAGTATTTCCCGGTGATTCTGGCAGCGATGGAGGGCTTCACCGATAGGCACTATGACTTGACGCACGTGCAGGCTTCGACCGGCTCGTTCACGCCTGTTGTCGTTGTCGACGGCCCGATCGCTCAGGAGCTTGGCTTTAACTCCGGCATCGGCATGCTCGGTCACGGGTGGCGAGCGAATAGCACGGTGGGCCGGGCGCTTCGGCTATCTCTGCTCAACATCGGCCAGACCTGGCCACAGGTGAATGACATGGCGCTCACCGGAAGGCTGGAGTCGTACACGTTCTTCACGTTTGCGGAGGACACGGCCAGGAGCCCCTGGGAGCCGTACCACGTGAGTCTCGGTTACAAACCTGAGGACAGCACTGTCACGGTGGCGACATCCGGGAATCCGCAAATTTTCGGCGGCGGAGCCGTGGCGCCGTGGACCGGGCAAGGCGTCATCGATCAAATCGTCCTCCGAGCCAGGAACGCCGGAGTGGTTTGGCCCCACTCGCAGACGTATATCCTGGTGCTTCATCCCGATTGCGCGGCCGATCTCGCGAAGAAGGGCTACACTCGAAAGAGCCTGCAGGAATACCTCTACGAGCAAACGCGCGTGCCGTATGAGAAGCTTGCGGGACCGGTCTTTTTCGGGCACGACAACGTGGTCGATTTCGTTCGGGCATCTATCGCCGACGGCCGGATTCGCTCCGACCGCGCCCAAGTTTTCCTGGAGGCGCTTCAGCCCGGAGGGCGCGTCCCGGTTGTGCAAAGCCCGGGCGATTTTCATATCATTGTGGCCGGCGGCTCGCCCGGATATGATCTGCTCTTTAGTTATCCGGGAACGAACTGGGCGAACCAAACGAAACGAATTTCGGGCGCGACGCTGACCGCCGCCGGGCGGTGAGCCGAACGTTCACGAATCGCCGGCCGACTGAGGCGGTATCGCTGGAATCGTTGGCAGCTAAACACGAATCGCAACCGGGTTTGTCGGAAGGAGAAGCATGAACACACCCGTAACCCTAAAAACAAAAGGCTTTCCGCTTCCGAGTTCGCTGAAGGTGATCGTGGGCACGGAGCGGGCGCAAGCCGCGTACCCCTACTACATGCAGTTCGCGAAAGAAGACGATGAGCGGTTCTGGTTTTACAATTCCATGCACTTTCCCGAGCCGATGTGCGTCTTCGATATGATCACGGCCGAGGCTGCCTATTGCGCCTTGGGTTCGGCCAACACGCGGGTACACTCCCTCCCCACGACGCTCGGCATCGACTATCGGATCATGAATGGCCGGGTCTATATCGGCGGCAACGCTGTGACCGATCCCGCCGAAATTGCGAAGCGCACACAGGAGTTTCAACGCCGGGCTTTCTATTACTACGGGAACTGGGAGCGGCTTTTCGCCCAATGGAAAGACAAGATGATGGCGCTCATTCGGGAGGCCGAGGCGCTTCCGAAGCTCGATCTTCCGGAATTCGAGCCGCTGCAACACGTTCATGCCGGCCGCGGTATCGCGTCCAACCACTACATTCTCGACACGTATCAGAAGACTCTCGAGGGCTATTTTCGGATGTGGCATCACCATTTCGAGTTCCTCCTACTCGGATACGGGGCTTATTTGACGTTCTTTGATTTCTGCAAGAAGGCGTTTCCGGAGATCAGCGATCAAACGGTTGCACGGATGGTGGCTGGCTTAGAGGCCGAAATCTTCCGTCCAGATGACGAACTCAGGCGTCTCGCGAAGCGCGCGATTGAGCTGGGCATCGATAACCAGTTCCGGGAAGGCGTGTCGGCCGCCGAAATCATCCGATCGCTCAAACAACTCGGCGAGCCCGGCGCGGCGTGGCTCAAAGAACTCGCTGTTTCACGCGATCCCTGGTTCAACATCAATGTTGGCGACGGCTTTTACCACTATCACCGTTCGTGGAACGATGATCTTTCGATGCCCTTCGCCGCTCTGCCGGGCTACATCGCAAATGCGAAAAAGGGCGAGCGGCTTGAACGGCAAACCGACAAGCTCATGACCGAGCGCCAGCAGTTGATCGCAGATTATCGCGAACTCCTCGAGACCGATGAAGAGCGCGCCGCCTACGACCAGATGATCGAGCTGGCACACCGCGTCTTCCCGTATGTCGAGGGTCACAAATTCTACTGCGAACACTGGTACACGAATTTATTCTTCAACAAGATCAGGGAGTTCGGCGCGCTCTTGGCCAAGCACGGTTTTTTCCTCGATACCGAGGATGTATTTCAGTTGAGCCACTACGAACTGGAGACCGCCATCGTGGACCTGATGACTTCCTGGTCGAACGGTTCTGCTCCGCGAGGCACATCGCGCTGGCCTGCCATCGTGCGAGAGCGCAAAGCGGCAATCGCGGAATGGGCAAAACACGAAACTCCACCGGCTCTCGGGCCCGTTCCCGACATCATCGATGATCCCGCCATCGTCATGCTGTGGGGAATTACGCGCGAGAATCTCGACACATGGCTGACGGCGGGCGAGCAGCCGGATTCCAATGAGATCAGAGGCTTCGCTGCTTCAAACGGAGTGGTGGAGGGAGTGGCCCGCGTGGTGAAATCGGCGGAGGAGATTGGCCGCCTGCGTCACGGTGACATCCTCGTTTGCCAGGTCACCAATCCGAGTTGGGCTCCGGTCTTCCAGAAGATCGCCGCAGCCGTATCGGACATCGGCGGTTCGATGAGCCATGCGGCGATTGTGGCGCGCGAATATGGCCTGCCTGCGGTGGTGGGCACGGGCACCGCCACGCAAAAGATCAAGGATGGTCAGCGCATCCGCGTCGATGGGGGGCGGGGCGTAGTCACTCTTCTCGAGTAGGGTACACTTAGGCGTGCCATCTTCAGAGATCATTGGCTGGTTCCGAGACATCGGTCTGTCCGATCGTCCCACTGTCGGAGGCAAGGGCGGTTCATTGGGCGAATTGACGCGGGCGGGCATACCGGTGCCGCCCGGCTTCGTCGTGCGCACAGCTGCGTTCGAACGTTTTCTCAGCGCGCTGGAAAAAGATGAGCCGATCCGGCCAAGGGTGGAGGCTCTCAGCACGGATGAACTCGACAAAATCCTCGCCTTCTCACAGGGTTTGCGCGCACGGCTTGAACGCTCACCCCTGCCAGACGACGTGAATTCGGGAATTCTCGCTGCGTATACCGAGCTCTGCGGCCGGGGCAACAATCCGCCTCTGGCCGTGCGCTCCTCCGCCACGACCGAAGATGCGGCGGACGCGAGTTTTGCAGGTTTGCAGGATACATATCTGTGGACAATCGGCGCACAGGCTACTTTGCGGTGTGTGCGCTCGTGCTGGGCCAGCCTCTATTCCGCTGCTTCCATATCTTATCGCCGCCGGCATGGGCTCCCGGAAAACAGCGTCGCGATGGCTGTCGTGGTTCAGGGTATGGTAAACGCTCAAAAAGCGGGAGTGATGTTCACGCGCGGCCCGCTGACGGGGGACCGTTCTGTGGTCACGATTGAGGGCGCGTGGGGTTTGGGCTCCGCTGTCGTAAGCGGCGAAGTCACGCCCGATCGGTTCGTCGTCGGCAAGATCACAGGCGAAATCTCGGTACGTGAGATTTCAGACAAGCACGTCCAACATCTGCCTGCGCCGGGCGGTGGCGTGGCGGAATCTGAAACTCCCGAGCACCTTCGAAGAGTGCCTTGCCTGAGCGACGCGGAGATCACGGCGCTGAGAGATATTGCCAGGAGAGTCGAACGTCACTATGGGCGGCCACAAGATATCGAGTGGGCAATCGATCATGGCGGCGAAATCCGCCTGCTGCAGAGCCGGCCGGAAACGGTTTGGTCCTCGAAGGACCGGGCGCCTGTCGCCCAGCCTGCGGAGAACCCGCTCCAGCATGTCATGAAAATCTTCGGAGGCCGTCGATGACGCTCACGGCCAAGGACGTGGCGGAGATCATGCGGCTGCTGGAACAGTCGAGCTTCGACACCTTGTCGCTTGAAATCGATGGCATAAAGCTAAACCTGCAACGCGGTTCGACCGCGCCTGCGCGACACGTCACAGTTCCCGCGGAAGCGTCAGAGCCTGCAGGTGACTCGCAGACGGCGCAGTCCGCTCCGCGAAAAATCAAACCGCCATCCGAGCTGGGTCTCGCCGAAGTTGCCTCGCCTCTGCTCGGAATTTTCTATCGCGCGCCCAAGCCGGGTGAGCCGCCCTTTGTCGAAGTGGGATCAAAGGTTCAATGAGGATACGGTGGTCGCCATCATTGAGGTCATGAAATTGATGAACTCGGTGCATGCGGGCGTAAAGGGCGAGGTCGTTGACATATTGGCTGCGAACGGGGCACTGGTCGAGTACGGCGAAGTTCTGCTGCGTGTGCGTTCGGAGGCCTAGCCATCGCTATTCGCCGCATCTTGATCGCGAACCGCGGGGAAATCGCCACCCGCGTGATTCGGACGTGCAAGAGTCTTGGAGTCGAGACTGTACTGGCAGCCTCCGAGGTCGATATGGATTCGCTGCCCGCTCGTCTCGCGGATCGCGCGATCTGCATCGGACCGGGCCGGCCCTCCGACAGCTACCTGAAGGTCGACACGATTGTCCAAGCGGCACTGGGTTCGAAAGCGGACGCGATTCACCCCGGTTACGGATTTCTCTCGGAGCGTTCCGCGCTCGCCCGAGTCTGCGAGCGGGAAGGCGTGATTTTCATCGGCCCCACGGCGGCCCAGATCGAGGCTGTCGGCGACAAATTGCGCGCTCGAGGTGAGGCCGAGGCTGCCGGCGTGCCGACCGCTCCCGGCGGCGCAGTGGAAAATACAAGCGAAGCCATGGTGCTGGGCCGCGAAATCGGCCCGCCGCTGCTGATCAAAGCAGTTGGCGGTGGCGGTGGTCGCGGCATGAAGCGCGTCGATCGGCTGGAGGACCTGCCGGCGGCGATGGCCATGGCCGCAGCGGAAGCGGGCGCGGCATTTGGCGATACGCGAGTTTACCTCGAGCGCTTTGTCGCGCCTGGCCGTCATGTGGAAGTTCAGATTTTGGGAGATGGCGCCGGACAAGTGGTCCACCTCGGAGAGCGCGATTGTTCGGTCCAGCGCCGTTATCAGAAGTTGATCGAGGAAACGCCGGCTTTGGGTCTTTCCACCGACTTGCGCGCGCGCATCCATGCCGCGGCGGTGGAGTTTGCGAAACGGCTCTCCTATCGCGGCGCGGGCACGGTCGAATTCCTCGTTGATTTGGAGCGTGACGCTTTCTACTTCTTGGAAATGAACGCCCGAATTCAGGTCGAGCACCCAATCACGGAAGCGGTTACCGACCTCGACTTAGTCGCGGAGCAGATCGCAGTCGCCGATGGTCGCGGCCTGCATTTCAAGCAGGAGGATATCCGGCGAGAGGGTTGCGCGATTGAGTGCAGGATCAATGCGGAAGATCCGGCGCGCGGTTTCCGCCCCAGCCCCGGCACGGTTCAGAGAGCGGTGTGGCCCTCAGGTGAAGGCGTGCGCGTCGATACCCACATTGGTTCTGGCGCTCGCATCCCGCCATTTTATGATTCGCTGATGGCCAAAATTATCGTTCACGCTGCCGATCGCGGGGCGGCGCTCGAACGGATGCGGCACGCGCTCGCCGCGACCGACGTCGAAGGTGTCGCAACAAATCTCGCCTTCCATGCCGGCGTGCTCACCGATCCCGAGTTTGAGCGAGGGGGCGTCGACACTTCCTACGTGGCCCGCTTTCTCGAACGGCACCTTCCGCTTGAAGAGGCAAGAGCGCATGGCTAAAGTCCAATTGGTCGAAACCTCCCTGCGCGACGGCAACCAGTGTCTCTGGTCGGCGCTCGGCGTCGACACGGCCAAGACGCTCACGATCGCGCCCGTCATGGACCGCGTCGGTTTCAAGGCCATCGATTTCACGACTTCGACCCACATGGGCGTCGCTGTCCGTTACAAGAAAGAGGATCCTTGGGAGCGGATTCGCCTGATGGCCAAGGCCACGCCGAATACGCCGCTGCAATTCCTCTCCACAGGATTTCGGTTCATTTCCTGGGAAACGGCGAGTCCCGAATTCATGGCGCTCGCGTTCAAGACGCTGATCAAGAATGGGCTGCGCCGGTTTGCGCTCGCCGACCCGATGAACGACGCCGAGTCCAACGTCGCCTGCGCGCGCATGATTAAAGCAGCCGGCGGCGAATACGTCGTGGGCGCACTGGTCTTTACGCTGAGCCCGATCCATGACGATGCCCACTACGTCGCTCGCGCCCGCACTCTCGCCGAAAGCCCCGACGTCGACGCGATATACATAAAGGATCCCGGCGGCCTGCTGACGCCGCTGCGCGCCCACACGCTGATCCCTGCCGTGATGGCAGCAATAGGCCATAAGCCGCTTGAGCTCCACTCGCACTGCACGATCGGCGTCGGCGAGCTGACCTACATGGACGCGCCCGAGTTGGGCGTCAGCGCCGTTCAGTGCGCCTCGGGCGCCGCCGCGGATGGCAACTCCAATCCTCCGTCAGAGCGAGTGGTTTCCAATCTGTGCGCGCTCGGACATCAAGTCGACATAGACGACGAGGCGCTCGCCGAAGTCGGGCGCTATTTCACGCGCCTTGCGGAAGCCGAAGGCCTTCCGGCAGGCTGCCCGCAGGCGTTCGACGCCAACTATCTTCACCACCAACTCCCGGGCGGAACGATCGGCACGATGCGCCGCCATCTCGCCGAAAGCAGAGTCTCTCACTTGGAAGGCGCGGTGATCGAGGAGTTGGACCGCGTGCGCCAGGAGCTCGGCTGGCCGATCGTAATGACTCCTTTCGCGCAGATGTTGATCACCCAAGCGGTTTTGAATGTCACCGGGAAAGAGCGCTATGCGACGATTCCCGACGAAATCATTCGCTATGCGCTCGGAAAGTTCGGGCGCCCCAATGTCCCGATCGCCTCAGAGGTGATGGACCGCATCGAATCTCTGCCTCGGACACGCGAGTTGCGGCAGCAGCCGGGCATGCCGGCTTTAGTCGAATTGCGCCAGCGCATCGGCCCGGAACTTAGCGATGAGGAATTTCTGCTTCGCGCCACAATGCCCGCCGGCCAAGTCGACGCGATGAAGGCGGCCGGTCCTGCGCAGCTAACCTACGATCCTGATATGGCTCCGGTGGTGAGTCTGATTCGTCAATTGACCCCCCGGCGCGACATCGATTATCTCTCGATCGAGAAGCAAGGCTTCAAGCTTGAGTTGCGTGGCCGGGCGGCCCTTGCGGAGTCGTGAGCATGGGCCGATCGAACAACGGGTGGAAGGAACGATTGGGCCCTGTCGAGGGCTTGATGTTCGATCTCGATGGCACGCTGATCCTCAGTGATCGCTCGCTCGGCGGGTATCGTTTGCTGCCGGGCGCCATCGAGATTCTGCGCGAGCTGCAAGCTCGCAGCATACCCTTTGTCGTGCTCACAAACGGCACCGCATACCCGGTGGCCGAGCAGGCGCCTAAACTCCGCGCTCTGGGCTTGCCCATTTCCGATGAGGCCTTGCTGACTCCTAATACTGTGACGGCGGACCTGATGCCGAAGCGTGGCGTGAAGCGCGCCCTCGTGCTCGGGACGCGGGGAGTCGGCCAACCGCTGGCAGAGGCTGGGATCGAGATCGTCTTCACCGGAGAAGAACGCGCCGAAGACGTCCAGGCGGTCTATATCGGTTGGCACCCCGACTGTGGCATGAAAGACATCGAAACGGCCTGCAAAGCGATTTGGAACCGCGCGGAACTTTACGTCGCTTCCGACGTACCGTTCTTCGCGACCTCCGGCGGCAAGTCGATGGGTTATTCGCACGCCATCGCTGCCGCAGTACGGAAGATAACGCGCGCTCCTATGATCTTGACCGGCAAGCCTTCGTTGCACGCGCTAAAGCTGGTGGCAAAGAAGCTCAGAATTCCGATGCGCAAGGTGGGTGTGGTCGGCGACGATCCCCTCGTGGAAATGATTATGGCGCGGCGCGGCAAGGCCATTGGTTTCGGTGTGACCACCGGTTTCACAACGGCTGAAGACTGGGCGGCTCAGCCGCGAGGCCGGCGGCCGCATCGGGTCGTGCGCGAACTCGCCGACATCCTGAAGATGATTGCCTGTTCCTGAAGAACGCCCCGCCAGGCAGGATTCGCAGCTCGGCCGACGCGCAAAGTCTGTTCCGTCTCAAGAACTTCTTTTGCTTGCCATCGAAAAAGCATTGCATGCGTGCTGCGGATTACATTGAAGCTTTGTGTCTTTCGCACTATCATTCGCCGGACTTGGCTGGGACGCCAGCCTCGGTTCAAGCTTTCGGGAGAGGAGAAATCAAATTGAGGAAGCCCGGCTTTTGGTCCGCCGTCATTGCCCCGCTATTCATCGCAGCACTACTCTTCATAACAGCCGCGCCCTCGGTCGCTGCCGCATCTACAGTCTCGAAAAGTTCTGCCGAAACGGCGCCCCCATGCGACCGCTCCTGCTTGGAAGGAGTGATGAATCGCTATCTTGACGCGATGGTTGCCCATACTCCTTCGCAGGCGCCACTCGCGCCTGACGTCAAATACGCACAGGATAACGTGCGGCTCAAAATCGGGCAGGCGCTGTGGGCCACCGCCACGGCGCGCGGGAAATACATCCACTACTTCGCCGATCCCGAGCAGGGCGACGTGGGCGTGATCACGGTCGTCTACGAAAACGGCGTGGGCGCGATCCTGATCGTGCGGCTCAAGGTCGAAGGCGGGCTGATCACGGAAGCCGAACAGTTTGTCGCGCATGATCCCCGCGGTGCGGCTGTGTACGAGAAAATGGGCGCGCCCGATCCGGAGTGGCTGAAGCCGATTCCGATGGACCAGCGCGAAACGCGCGCGGCGCTGGATCAGGCGGCATACATGTACTACGAGGGCTTGCAGCTCAATGATGGCAAGGGCGTCTATGCGTTTACGCCGGGTTGCAACCGCACGGAAGATGGCGTGCGCACAACAAACCAGCCGCGTCCACAGAACTACGGCCACTCGGATATGGACATCAGCGACTTCACCACGATGAATTGCACGGATCAATACAAGCTCGGCTTTCTCGGTTTCACGACGGGGTGCCGCCACCGCCGGTTTCTGGTGACAGATGTGGAGCGTGGCGCCGTCCTTGCCTCGGCCTATCTGGACTTTGATGGGACCATCACCGAAGTGCACTTGACCGACGGGCGTGTGTGGAGAGTGCCGCCGTATTTCATGACGCCGCGTACGAACCAGTCGAATGAGGCGTACCGCATTGAGAAAGGAAGCATCAGTTTGATCGAAATGACCATGTATGAAATTCCTTTCAATATGGAACCGGCGTTTTGATCGGGGACGAGACCACACCATGACCAATACGGAAAGGTTCCTTCGCGCTTCGTTGTTCGCTCTGATTCTTGCGGCGATCTGCGGTTTTGGTTTGACGGGAAACGCCGCGCCCGACCAAGGGAAAAATCTCACCCGCGCGCCTAGACCCTTGGCGGCCGGAGCGCCGGGCGAATGCAATCGCGATTGCCTGTACGCGTTTGTCGACAAATATTTCGACGCGATGCTTTCGCGCTGTGCGTGCAATCTTCCGATGGCGCCGGATGCGAAGTACACCGAAAACGAATTGGCCGTAGAGCCCGGGGAAGGCATGTGGAAGACGTTTTCCGGGCGGGGAACATATCGCATCTATCTCGCCAATCCCGCGACCGGCGAAGCCGGATACTACGGCGACATCACCGAAGATGAGGGCCTGCTGCAGGGCGTGGTGGCGCTGCGGATGAAGGTGAAGGATCACCGCATCGCGGAACTCGAAGTGATCACCGTCCGCGAGCAGAAGCGTCCGAAGGGCGGCCTCGGAATGAACACGGCAGGGGTGATGACGCCTCGCATGCTGGACGAGTTGGACCCGAGCGGTTTCGTTTCACCGGACGTTGCACTCCTCGAACCGATCGGCGCGACGGAAACGCGCGATGAATTGTTGGCAGCGACGAAGAAGTATTTCGAAGCGTACACGCAGGGCAACGGTTCCGCCGCGCCGTTTGCCGCAGAATGCTCGCGCCGGGAAAACGGCGTCGCCGCGACGAACAATCCCGATGGTCCCGTGCCCGATAGCGCGCAGCCCACGTTTCATCTGTTCAGTGGAAGCTGTGCGCAGGGACTCGAGCGCGACTTTTTCAGCACGCTAGCGAAAGTGCGCGACGCTCGGCCGCTGGTCGTCGACGAAAAGCAGGGCTTGGTGCTGAACCTCGCGTTTTACGACAACGAAGGCGATGTCCAGTCGGTAGACGTCCGAGCCGTCGGAACAGTGAGAGTACCCGCGCAGTATCAGCGGCCGATGACATTCGTGGCGCCGCAGCTTTTCAAAATCGAGGACGGCAAGATCCGCGAGATCGAGGGTCTTTCGTGGCCCGTGCCTTTCGGCATGCCGTCGGCCTGGCACGAATAAGCCGGATCGGGCGCCTTGCGCGGCCCGCGACGCATTCGCCCCGAATCCGCCTTCGCCTCTCGTGTTTCGCGCGCCGCCATTCTGCCGAAACATTGCAAATACCGACCGCAAATGCCTTAAAATTCGAGTGATCGGTGCGCCCGTAGCTCAGTCGGATAGAGCGTCTGCCTTCTAAGTCTTCCGGTACGAAGATTCAATAACTTAGCGGGTCGTCTCTGAAATGAGCGGAAGCCAGCAGGACGCTTTGTTTGCAGGGTTTTACGCTGGCACAGCGTTACTAGTGCTCGCTTCCGCTAGTTCAGGGGTGGGCACAAAATTGGGCACAGTCGTTTCGCTCTTTCGCGCACCCCTACGAAGTCAAGCTGGGGGACATCGCGTTTCGTGTGACGGGGGACTTAAAATCCGAGCACTGCCTCCCGCACCGCTCCGTGGCAAGCCGCAGTGTAGCGCAAATCGCCTGATTCTCTGGCTCTTTCTAACATTCCCTCTCGCACCGCTCCGCAGCGATCCGCACGCATTCGCGAAACGAAGTGACACCACTACTGACACCAGCGAGCGCGACAATCGTCGCGGCGGACACCCGAAGACAGCACCTTGCAGGGGTGCTCAGGGCGGGGTTATGAGACAAATGTGGCGGGTGGGCGTGTAAGCCGGATTCTCCGGTCCGCCAAAATCGCCCACGTTGAATCAAGCACTTACGAGAACTCAACAATT
Source organism: uncultured Acidobacteriota bacterium (assembly GCA_963836125.1). GTDB lineage: Bacteria > Acidobacteriota > Terriglobia > Acidiferrales > UBA7541 > Palsa-295. The sequence goes on along the minus strand of CAWIIK010000006.1, from coordinate 21,264 downwards.
TACGTTGTCAATTGTGTTAGCCATGTCAATCGTCTTCTGTTGGCGGGCACAGTCGTCTTTGTTGGATTTCCTGCGCAGTTCCCAAGTTTCGGACGTGGGTTCGATTCCCATCGCCCGCTCCAGTCATCTTGGTTCCCTTTGACAACTTAGCGATTGGTCGCGGCGGCAAAAGGCGGCAATAAGAAAGAACAGAGCCTCAAGGGTGGCACCGAGAGCTCACAATCTTTCGAATGTTCAGCGTTTGTCGGTTGGTGGATCGATCCCCACCGCCCCTACCAATCAGCTCTTTGAACGGTAGGAGCTTATTAAAAACACGCGGGGGCAAAAAGGGGCAGATAAGGCAAACGAGCCGGTGCCTGTCCGTTCCATTCGGCGGCGCGAGTGACGACCGGATCCGTGGTCTCTCATCATCGGAACAGAAGTGTCATTGGGCGTGGGCGCAAAATGTATTTCTTTCAAGCAGGCGGCAGTGTTCGGCATGTTTTCGACGCTTTTTGCTCTCAAACTTGCTCCCATATTTGTGCCCTGACTGTATGCCAGAATTTTAGAGGGTTAATGACAGGGCTGGTTTCTACGCCAGTGCAATCGTTATCCGCCGTCCGACCGGCACCGCCGCCCGGTGCAATCCAGCGTGGTTGGCTTTGCAGGATGGAACAAATGTTCAGATAGCTTAAGATTCTGCTCGGTCGGCTCAACACGACCGTACTGCCCCAGAGTTTTAAGTACCCGCACGTGTTCGGCTCTGAATCCCAAATCCTGAAGTGTATTCGGCCGTAAGGAACCGAGGGCTTCTGAAAGCCCTTTACCGTCGATGATACCCTCCGGGAGAAGTGGAAAAGTTGCGCCAATTTCCTTCAATAGCGCGTTTACCTCTCTGCGAAAAGACGATTGAATTTCGTCCGTATCAGAAAGTCTCATGATTGGCTCCGAGCCAGATTCACACCTCTTTCACTTGATTTGTACGCGCCCCAGCGCCAGCCTGTTCACAACAGAAACTCGCTCGGGGACACGGACGCACGAGCAACCGAATCGACACGTCGTTCCCGCAAAGGCCTTGGTTTGGTGGCTCCCTTTCACCACTTCTCGGCGAAGTAAGTTTGCGCGATGCCTGACAGGACATCGTTCGGCTTGCGGTAGTGCAGCCTGTACATCGCGTCTATGAGAATGAGGAACAGAGTCATGCTGCTGCGAAGCATCTGGTAGGTGGATTCCTCTGGTTCTGGTTTACAGGCTCGGCTACCGCGCCGGACGGAGGAGCGTGCTGCGATGATCCGCTGCTAAAGGAAATGCTGCTCATCAATCTACCGCTGATGCCGTAAGAAAGGAAACCCCATGCTGAAGTGGCTGTTGAAGTCACTCCTCATCCTGATCGCGCTGGTCGTTGCCTCGGCGACTCTCCCGTTCGCGTCGATCTGGCTGTGTCGCGATCCCGTGGGCAGTCAGCTTTTTTTCTGGCTGGCACCTTGGACTTGCGCCGTATGGACGGTGCTCGTCTCGGTGCTTGTCGGCTCGCGCTTCTGGCTGGGTAGGGAGCACGTGCTCGCGTGGCGTGCCGCCCGAGGCGGCTACCTGATTTCGAGCCTCAAGTCCACCGCGCTGATGTTCCTCGCCCTGCTCGCGAGCTACGCCTTCGAGTTCGCCGTCATTTTCTTGCTGCCTCGGTCCACGACCTCGCTGCGCCTGCTGCCGCTTGCCGCCTACGCGCCAGTGCTGCTCGCCCTCGCATGGTGCAGCCGTGGGTGACAAGGTTGTCTTCGCCGCGAGACCGCTCACTGTTCGTTTCAATAGCGAGGAGGAACAATGACAGACGACGACAAACTGATCGAGTCGATGTTCGACGAAGTGATCGAGACGAGCATCAAGCCGGACGGAGAAATCGAAGTCAAGCTCGTCAGCCCTAGCGCCGAGGAGATGGAGGAGGCGCAAGCCGACTTCATACAAGCTGAGAAGCGGTTCCGCGAGATCAACGCGAACCCGGACGCCGTGACGGACGCAAGGCTGAACGTCAGGTGGTGGAACTGCTTGGAGAAATTGTACGAGACCGAGAAGGAACTCGTGCGGCTCTTCTGCGGCCCCGACCGCAGTCTGCGGAGCATCGCGCAGTACAGCGCCTACCGCGAGCGGCTAATTCGCGGCAAAAGGCTTTACAGGACGGACGCCTAAAGGCGCTATGGTGACCATCAAGCTCAGCAAATCGAGGTTCGTCGCGGGCTGCCAGTGCCTCAAGCGGCTCTACTGGCAGGTACACGAGCCGGAACTGGCAGTCGCGCTAAACGCTCGATAAGGTGCCTAAAATCTCAATATCGGATTGCAATAAGTACCATTGGCGAAGCAACTACAACGTGTTGTTCTGAGAGCAGAAAGGGGGTGTCTTGTGAAAAAGGTATTTGCGGCTTTCATTTCCACTGTTCTCTGCGTTCTGTTGCCCCTCTCAGTGTTTGCCGGCGAGAGCGGCTACAAAGTCACTTACGATGGCGGTTCCATTTCCGACGTTAAAACTGGCGCCGGCCTCAAGCTCAGGATGGACGGCAATAAGATCGACTTCTTCAAAGGCGACGATGAAGTTCTTGTTGTGCCTGCATCCGCTATTACCGAAATCAGCTACGGCCAAGACGTTCACCGCCGCGTGGGCGCAGCCATTGGACTCGCTGTCGTCTCATTTGGGATCGGCGGGTTGATGGCACTCACTAAGTCAAAGAAACACTACATCGGTCTTACGTGGGCGGATGGCGCTACCAAGGGCGGTCTCGCGATTCAGTGTGACAAGAACGACTATCGCGGCATTCTGACGGGTCTCGAAGGCGTGACAGGCAAAACAGCCGTGGACTCGGAATCGCTGACCGTAAAGAACTAGCCTGATTACGAAGGGCTACAAATGAAGAAAGCAATTGCGGTTCTGGCGGCGATCGCACTCGGGCAACCGCTCGCGCGCTTGTGATGGTGCGAGGCGCACAGCGGAGGAAGATAAGAAATGCGATACGCGATCACTCTAAGCTTCCTGCTTTTGTTTTCGTCGGTGACGAAGGCGCAGCACGCTTCCCTGAAAGAGCAGAAGATGTGTTACGGTCAAGCTAATCAGTACGTCAAAGATATAAACGCCGCACAAAAAGATTCGAATTGGCAATTCGTCGCCGCGCACTTTGACGGTCACGAAGAAAATCTGTCTGGTGGAGTATTCATCACTCGACAGCAAGAGCTTGATGTCGGAAGTTGATGACGCTTTCGAGGGTACAAATTTGGGGATGGTCTTACTTGATCTAACATCAAAGCCTCCTAGTGTTGATCTTTGCAACGTAGGCGTGAAGGTATGTCAATCAGTGCCTCAGTGGCAAGCGTTAGTCAACGCCGACTTGGGGATATCCCGATGAAATCCTACACGCTCCCACTCATCGCCGGCGGAATAATTCTTTTGGCTGCGACGTTACCGAATTTCTGCAAGCCTGAGATTGGCGTTGCACTACTGGTCATCTTGTGTACAAAGCGGATGCGTACGTTTTTGGACGGGAAAAACAAGGAGGGATTTTGGAGCGAGGACAACGAGCTTCCGAGGAAACGAAACTCAAATTGAGAGAGGCGAGACTGTGCCGCCCTTCGGGCTGGAGCGGGGTCGTTGGAGTGCAGTTGCGACGTGATTAGGGGCGTAACGCGTCCGCAATCCATTCTTGCTGATGCAGGACTCGTGGTCCCTCGGCGGTAGGCCACGGGAAACAACAGTATTCTCCCGAAGGTTCTCCCGGCTTTCCCGTCCTCGACAACGACGAAGACATCGTAAGAAGCAGACGCGGAAGCTACTCGAAACAATATCCGAGCGCCGCCACGGTCACGGGCTTGCAGCAAATGCCTCTGTTGTGGTCGTCAACAACTGTGAGTCGGATCGAGACGGTTTTGAGGGAGTATCCAAGGTAGTGGCAGGACAAAAATGAAACGTCCGGTGGCCCACAGGAGGTTGTAGCAAGCGAGTGCGACAATCGGCGCGATTGTAACTCTCGCAGAGGATTCGGATGACAAAGATAATTACAGTGACTTTACTTCTTCTTGGAATAGCCAGTATCTCCGCTGCTGAGATGTATAAGTTGGAAAACGTGAAACGTCTAGATTCGGATGTAGTACAAGGCTGATGGCGGTCTAATCATCAAAACCCGATATTGCTACCACTACGCGTTCGGCGAAGATGCCATCTACGATGACGAGAACCAGAAGATCATCTGGACGGACGGAGATTCGCCCTGCGATGTAGAGGGCATTTATAAGTAGAAAACGGAGTGGGCGAACACCTTGTGATGACGCGCGGACACGCCTTTCGACCCAGGAAGGTTTCGGTCGCGCCTCATCCTTCGCCAGTGCGCAAGCCCTAACAGACTTCTTCATGCTTTTCCCCATCAAGCACGAAAACATGACGGCTCGACGCTGGCCGGTCATCACGCTCGGATTGATTCTGCTTAATGTCCTCGTTTTTCTTTGTACGCACAACACGATGGAGCGCCAGGATGCCTCCCTCTCGCCTGTGGAGATGCATGTTTTGATCCTTGCGGCTCGGCATCCGGAGTTGACCATCCCAACTGAAGCCCGGCGGTTCGTCTCCGCCGTGCAAGCCAAAGACCCAACAGATTGGGCCGCAATGCAAAGCTCGGACTCCCCGATAATCGACGATTGGGACGCTCAGATGCGGGGCGTGGATGATCGCAGAGCAATTGCAAGCGGAAATGGACTCCCTTGCGAGTCGGTATTCCCAGCTAGTGGCCTCCTCCATTGAGCAGCAGTACGCTTTCATTCCGGCTCACCCGAAACTGATCGCATATCTTAGTTGCTGTTTCCTCCACGGCGGGTGGATGCACCTGATTGGCAACATGTGGTTTTTGTGGTTGGCGGGATTTGTATTGGAAGACGTTTGGGGGCGCCCGTTGTACTTGGCTTTCTACCTCGTGGCGGGCATTGCGGCAACACAACTCGATGCCTGGGCGAATGCTGGGAGCATCGCCCCGACGTTAGGAGCTTCAGGAGCTATTGCAGGTCTGATGGGGGCGTTCTTGGTGCGTTTCCCAAAATTGAAAATCAGGCTTCTGTGGTTTGACTTTGGATTGTTCGGGTTTTGGCCTCTCTGGGTGCGCGCCTATTGGCTGTTGCCGCTATGGTTGGGGATGGAAATCTATTACGCAAAAGTGTTCGCGCAAAGCGATGGGGTCGCTCATTCAGCGCACATCGGTGGGTTCGTGTTTGGCGCTCTCGTTGCTGTTGCCGTTCGCCACTGGGGCTTGGAACACAAGGCGAATGAAGCCATCGAGAAAAAGATTGCCCTCACGATCGACCCCGCGATCATCCAGGCAAGCGACTTCATGGAACAAGGAAAACTCAACGAGGCGGCCGCAACCCTCGATAGATACCTCGGAGAAAATCCTGACTCGCTCAGCGGTTGGAATTTGCTTAGGACCATTAGGTGGCGGAATAGCGAAATCCCCGCCTGCCGAGAAGCGGCACGCAAATTGTGCCATCTGAATTTGCAAAAAGGGATGTGTGAAGCGGCTTGGCAGGACTACGAGGAGTTCCTGAATCTGGGCGGCGACAAAATGCCTCCTGCTATCTGGCTGGAACTCTGCCGCGTGGCAGAGGAACGGAACGACTTTAAACGAGCACTAAGCGAGTATGAGAAACTTGCCTCTGCCCATCTCACCGAAAGACAGGGCCTCATGGCACAACTTGGTGCCGCTCGAATCTTGCTCAAGCGATTGGACCGTCCGCGCGACGCATTGAGACTGTACGAGGCGGCGTCAGCATCGGCCGTCCCTCATTTGGATTTGGAGCTGGATATCCAGTCAGGAATTCAGGAGTCCGAAGCTGCCATCTCGGAGAGGGCTTCAACAGCGACTTGAAAAAAGTGCCGCGGCAGCTCAAGGTTATTATCGAGTTGAGCCTACGTCGCTGGCCGCACCGAATCCGGTCGGCATTACTGACTTCTGAACCCTCGTGTGTAAATAACTGCTTCGACACGCTCCATTGACTCGAACGCTGTACCCGGCAACGATTGATGGAGGAGAAATCGAGGCGTGAAACGTGTTGTCATAGGCTTTTCTTTGGTCGCTTTCCCTTTGGCCTTGCTTCTTGCTACCACTCTAGCCGCACAGTCGGCACAGCCTCGAAAGGACATTCCGGCGATAGCCAAAGCTGCGAATGGTGCCATCGTTTCAATCATCACTTCGGACAAGGATGGTAAGCCTGTTGCCCAAGGCACCGGTTTCCTTGTAAGCACGGATGGCCGCATTCTGACGAACTACCACGTCATCAAGGGTACCAGCTCCGCAATCGTTAAGCTGCCTGACGGGGCGTTCTATGATGTCGATGGGGTGGTGGCATTCGACAAGGCGCGAGACTTGGCAGTGATTAAAGCCCATGGCGAGAACTTCCGCGTGGTTACTCTTGGAAACTCTGACCGAGTACAAGTGGGAGAGGAAATCGTTGCGATTGGCAGTCCGCTTTCTCTCGAATCGACAGTCTCAAGTGGCATCGTGAGTGGAATCCGAACCATCGAAGAAGAAGGCGGCAAGTTTTTGCAGATCACTGCACCAATCTCGCCCGGCAGTAGCGGCGGTCCACTGTTCAATATGGCGGGAGAGGTCGTCGGCATCACGACCCTGTATCTCAAAGGCGGGGAGAATCTAAATTTCGCGATCCCTGTCAACGATGCCAAACGCCTGCTTTCGGCTGGCTCCAAGGTGCAGGATTTCCCCTCGACACAAGTCGAGGCTTCCAAAACAGTTTCTGAGATTTTAGATTGGATTCAAACGCATTTCGACACTGTCACGACCACCAGTGATATCGGCGTGCATTCCACCGATACCGATACATTCGGACTCTCGTTTGAAAGCTGTCAAGTTACTGTGACGTGGATCATGCAAAGCTTCAGCACAGACAACACTCCTACGGGAACTATGACCACGGTCTATGGACCACTCGATTTGGGCGGTCTTCGTCCGGAACCAGAAGAGATGCCAGTGAAGCATGAGGAATTATCTGGCCTCTCTATGGACCGAATGCGGGTGTACTCAATCAAACCGTTCCAAATAAAAGAGACGCAAGAAACCCTCGGATGGACAGCGAAACCTAACATTCAAGAGGACGGTCACAATTTCTTCCTTCTGTTCACTACCTCTGGGTTAGCGGAAAGACAACAAAAAGCCTGGCACGACGCTATTCTCCTATGCGGGGGAAAGAAGACTCAAGATAATTTGTATTAAATGGCCTACCGCTTCCGCAGACGATGCAGGGATGCGCTAAAGCATGATTGAAGTTGTGAATCCACGGACTGTACCGAGGTCGATTTCCCCTTTGCGCACGGGTTCTTAATTAAAGAATCCGACGCTCGCCGTGCACGTAATCCCGGCGGATTCGAGCTGGCTTGTGGCCGGGCAGTGCCCCGTGTTGAACGCATAGGGTTTCACGGTTTTCGCTGAGGGTCATAGTCGAGAACGGACGGGTTCACTAATGCTTTCCCCCGTAGACCCTCAACAGATTCAAACATTTCCTTGTAGCGTTCATCCGATACGGCGTTCTCTGAGTGTCAGCGATCATCTGAATCTGTATTTTTCTGAACGCTCGCCGGATGGGATTCTTGTGCGATGACCTTTTTCCCGGTGAAGGGTTGTATTCTGCGGCGAAGATATTCGATGTAAGTGTCAGGAACAGGATTGTGAAGGAGTTCCTCGATGACTGGCCCGAAGTAGGCCAGGGAATGAATCGGGGACAAGGCTGGGGCGCCTGGTGGTCGCAGGAGTCGACGCAAAGAACCCAACAAGAAAGCCGCCTCGATCAGTGTCAGAGGGAGCCTGCGTTGTTGCAGTTGATGGGCATGGAGGCGGTCCCGAGAACTCGGCAGCGCGGGCGTTTCCGGGAGCTGTTGATAGAGACTCAGAACGGTACGCACGTACTGTTCGGCGTCGCGATCGAGGGGATTCATGGTTTCTTCCTCCGTGCGGTGGCTTCCTGTTGGCTTTCGCGAATTCGGTAACTTTCGCCATCCAAGCGCGTCACATCGGCGTGGTGCAACAGGCGGTCCAGCAGCGTGGCGATACAGGTAGCATTGGGGAAGACTTGGTTCCATTCTTTAAACGATCTGTTGGTAGTCAGGATCACAGACTTGCTTTCGTAACGGCGATTGATTACTTCGTAGAGGATGTCGGCAGCCTTATCGTCAAACGAGAGGTACGCACACTCATCGATGCATAACAGATCGACTTTGCTGTAGGCCCGTAGCTTGCGTCGGCGACCTTCGAACATTTCATGACGCAAGTTTTCGACGATGGCCGCCGCGGTACGAAAGAGAACCGAGTAGCCGGCTAAGACAGCGAGGTGGCAGACGTTTTTGGCGATCATGGTCTTGCCCAGTCCGTTCGGTCCGATTAATACGAAATTGCGGGCTTCGCGAAGGAAGTCGAGCGTGAGGGCCTGTTCGATGACAGTCCTATGGCGTCCGGAGGGATGGAGTAGTCGTTCAGGTCGAAACGAAGATAGATGGTCTTGCCCGCGTGGATGGGAAGAACCAGATCGGTCTCGAACGGATGTGCCGGTAAGGGAAGCAGTCGTGGTTGTTCTTCGGCGAAGGCTTGCTCCACGGTGCGGGAGTCATCGTCCGGCCAAGGGCGCTGATGGGCCACTTGGTCACGCCAGAGAAAGGCTTGACGATTCAGCTCTTCGAGGGTGGTGAAGGTTCGGCCGGCCCAGAACGATTCGCGTACATAAAGCACCGCTCGTTCCACTTTTCCTTTTTGATTTCCTGCCCGTACCTGGCACGGACGAGGAGCAAAGTGATAATGCGAGCACAAGTCCAACAGTCGAGGATGAAAGTGAATCTGGTCGCCGCGACGTTCGAGCACGGCACTGCGAAGGTTATCGTACAAAAGGATTCGCGGTTGGCCCGACCACGCCTGAAACGCGTGGACATGGCCGCGCAGAAAGTTTTCCATACTTTGATCGAAGAAGAATTCCAGATACAGCGCGCGCGAGTAGGAAAGTGTGATCAGGAAGCACGACAGACGCCGACGGGCACGGCCGACGGGGGCTTCGCCGAAGTGGGCCCAGTCCACTTGTCCTTGCTCTCCCGGAAAGGTACGTAGTCGCAGGAAGGGTTCCTGGCGAACCGGTCGCAGGCGGGCCACCACGCGTCGCAACTGCACCACGCTTCCGGTATAACCGCGCTCCCGGATCATCTGATAGATGCGCGTGGCACGCAGCCGGGGATACTGCTGTAAAGTCTGCTGGATGAACTCTACGTAGGGGTCGGTCACCAAGGGACGGAGAGCCTTGACACGATTGAACTGTTCGGTGTCCAGCGCGGGGCGGACGGTGTCCGGGTGCAGCCCGAGTTGCTGCGCGATGGTGCCGACTTTCCAATGTTCGGCGTAGAACCAGTGACGGATCTGTGCTCGCAGGTCGCTGCTTAGCATGTTCACCTCCGGAAGATTCGGGGGAACGGTTCCACGAAACGTCCCAGGCGACCGCAGAGGACACAGCGAAGTAAGCCATGGTGCCGCTGCAGGGCGCCGTTCGTTTGGGCATGCGGATTCCGGATCGGAAGCGCACATCGCGATGGGATTCTGCCCTCGTAGGAAAGCATCCGGGAAGATACATCCGTCACGCGAGCTGATCGGTGACGCCGCCGATACTCGCGCTGGCGATCGCGATGGTCCTGGCGCCCTTCCGGACTCTGCTGGTGGCGGCGGTTGGCCAGGCGGTGTTGTTGCCAGCGCGTTTGCTGCCGACAGGAGTGGCTACAGTAGTGCTGTCCCCGGTCACAGTGGCGACAGATCCAGAAGACCTGGCCACAGCCGCCAGCACGACAAACTCGTTGACGGAGGACAACTTCGGTGTGGGCCGCCATCCTCGCCCCGCGGTGGGGCTGGACAACGGCGACCGATCATGGCAGCTTGAACACCTGTTGATGTCTGGCTACCTGATGAAGGTCTGCCACACGGGGAACTCGACCGCTGTAACGGTCGGGTTCCCATTTCCCACCGCCGGTGAGCAAACTACCAGATGAGTGAAGATGAGGGGTGTGCGCCTGCGGCGCAGATGCTGATATGTCTTATATTTCCGGCGAGCGTTCAGAAAAATACAGATTCAGATGATCGATGACATCGTAGGCTTAGCTACCGCGAGGAATGTGTCGCTTTTTCTCGCTCTGCATGCATTCCGACTCAGCCACCGCATCACTGAAACATCGTGTTTCTCTCGTACGCCGTCCGAGGGCGCCCAGAAACATCTGATTGTGCCGCGGAGCCTTATGAAAGCGGGAAGGGAGCCCGGCAGCGAAGGATGGGCTTTTGAGAATGCTATATAACGGCGTTCTCGGGCGGCGCGAAAAGGGCAAAATCGACTCAAGTAGGTAAGCTCAATGTCCGGAGCTAGATGTTTCTAGTTGACTCGAAACGCACAGTCCTATTGCAGACCTGTTCCACGCTTGCCATCGTTGAAAAGAGCCACACCGGCGGACCTAGGAGCCGCCAGCCTCCATGAAAAACTCAGCCAAAGCGGCCTTGCTTGCCTTCGCGCTTCTCTTTGCCGGCCACACCTACGGGCAAAACACACACTATGAAGTCGAATCTTTCAACGGTAACTTCCCTGCCTCGGGAAACGATTTCGTGGCCGATTGCCCCGCCAACTCGGAGATTGCTACGAGGACCGCGGATTCCAGGGCACAAGCCTACGCGTGTCTATACTACGTACTGGGGGTTGCTGTCGCCAGCGACACGGACTCCCCTGATTTCCTGAAAGACAGAACCGTTTTCCAACTGTACGACATCGTGGCCAAATTCATAGCAAATCATCCCGAGCTTCGCAGCGAGCACCTGGTTACGCTGACCGTAGCCGCGCTGAAAGATTCAGCGGCGCATTGGCAGTCGCGGTAGGTTGGTTGCGCCCGGTTTGGGCTACTGCGGCGCGACTGCGCCTTCGAGCGGATTGGTCAAACCGCCCTCGTGTACCCACTTCGCCGCATCCTCGATGACGGTATGCACAGGATGGTGGCCTCTTCCTCCTAACGGGATGCCATAGAGGGTGTTGTAAATTCCGCTCTGCTGAAAGCGGTGCCGCACCATCCACTTTCCGTCCGTGTCCTTTGTTTCGATGGCCAACGTAAAGATGCCGTACTCGAAGTTGTAGGGGACGGCTGTGGAAGTCGCGGTGGTTGTCGTCTCAGTCCCGCTGATCTCGGACGTGTTGCCGTCCTCGTCTGTGAGTGTTCCACTCACCGGGTTTTCCTGGGTGCTTTCGTTCCTCACGATTCTCGTTCCGTTGTATTCAGCCGGGGCAACGGTGATGAGAAAAACGATGGGAACATCCGGGGCGGGAGGCGCATAGCAGACATCGGGATACTGTCTCTCGATCTTTTTTTGGAACCACTGGGCGTCCTTGTCGGGAAGCCCTTGCGTCACGTTCTTTAGCTTGTCCACCGCGACAACCGAAAACTTAGTCGTGCAGCTCGGCTGGTCTTGTTTTTTTCGGGCTATCGCGGGGACAGCGCAGAGCACGAAGGCGAGAACAAGCGCACCAAGATAGGGAATCGGCCGCATCAAATTGCCTCCTGGCGGACCGCTGCTAGGGTGCAGCCGCGCGCCTTGTTTTCGACCTCTTCAACATGCCGAGTCCATGCGGATGGCGCAATGGGACTTTGCCTTGTGAGTAACCGGGTAACTCACCGGAACTACATGTTTCTCTATGTTTGTTGTGGGTTCCGGAAATTCTGGCACGCCGATTCCGGAAATTCTGGCACGGTCTGTACCTGCCGGCAAGATCTCTTCGAGGTTAAGATGACGCGTCCTTCCGGAGGGTCCGCCGAGGTGGATGAACCGCCCGCGTTCAAGGACTCGATCCAGGATAGCTGCCGCCATATCTTCGTCGTGTAATACCTTCCCCCATTCCGTCAGTGGCTTGTTGGTTGTGAAGATCATCGGTCGCTTTCTCAGATGCCGATCGTTCACCACATGGAACAGGACGTTGGCGGCATCGGGTCCATAGGTCAGATAACCGACTTCATCGATCACCAGGACGTGAGGGTGAGTGTAGGATTCCAGAGACTCCTGGAGGTGTCCCTTCTTGCTGGCATTGGAAAGATCTTCGATGAGTTCTGCGGCCGTCGTGAAGAGTGTCTCGAAGCCGTTTTGAATGGCGCGGTATCCGATGGCCACTGCCAGATGAGTTTTGCCACGGCCCGTGTTGCCGTGAAGGATCAGAGACCGCCCCTCGGTGACGAAATCCAACCCGAGGTAGGAGCCGATCACCGATTCGCGGAGAGTGGGCTGCAAGGTGAAGTCGAACTCTTCGATGGTCTTGAAGAAAGGAAAATGAGCATTGCGGGTGCAGCGCTGCAGCCGCGTTTGCTTCCGTCGTGCTACTTCTTCGGCCAGCAGCAGAGCCAGGAAGTCCCGATACGACCAACTTTCCTTCTCCGCCCGAACGGCCACCTCCCGGTAGATCCGGCGCATATGCGCCAGGTTGAGGCGCCGGAAATGCGCCTCGAACTGACCCTCGGAGAGTTCCAGACTCTTCGGATTGTGGGGGTCATTCCCGGTGGCCATCGGTTGATCGGGCGGATCGAAAGTTCGTACTCTCTTCTTCATGGGATCACCTCCTGAAAGATGAGCGAGTGCTGCAAGAAGCACTCGACAGAAGTGGCGCTGAACACCTGTTCTTTGATTCCTTCCTCCATCGCTCGGCGGAGAGCTTCCGGACCGTGGCTTTGCAGAAGGTCGTGAAGTCGATCGACACGTTGGCAACCCGACGAGGGCAGGCGCTATAATCTCGCCGACCTGGCGTACTGGATGTAAGACGTGTGTAGGGCCGAGGATTGCCGATGGGTGATGCGTACGAAGCGGGCCGAAGTTTAATCGAGGAACTGGCAACGTGGTACGAAGGAAACAAAGGTAATCGCAATGAGGCGACGACCCGCCTCGCGATGATAGACAGGCTTTTTTTCGATTGTTTGGGCTGGCTGAAGGACGACGTTGTACTTGAACAGCCCCATGGCGGAGAGTACGCCGACTACGTTTTTTCCGTCTTCCGACCGGTGCTCATCGTTGAGGCAAAGCGCGAGGGTGACTACTTTGAGTTGCCCGCTGGAAGCCATCGCTTAGAACATTCCCTCCAATCACTGATAAAAGACTATCCGAACGTCAAATCTGCATTGGAACAGGCCACACGATACTGCCAGTCGCGGGGCGTGCCCTTCGGCGCGGTGACGAACGGTCATCAGATTATCGCCTTCGTTGCAACTCGGAGCGACGGCACTCCTCCGCTGAGTGGTAAGGCGTTGGTCTTTGACTCGTTGTCGCGGATGCGCGAGGACTTCTTGGATCTCTGGCAAGTACTGTCCCGACCCGGCATCGAAGAGAGAAAGCTTCAGCGGCGCCTCATGGGCGGGTTCCCCATCGTCCCTGCCAAACTTTCGGCCAAACTTAGCGGCTACCCGGGGCTGAAGCTTAGGAACGTGATCCAGACCGACCTGCAGTTGCTCAGCGAAATTGTGATTGAGGACGTTGCTCGCTCGCCCGACCTGGAAGCCGAGTTTCTCCGTCAATGCTACTGCAAGAGTGGCGCCCTCTCCCAATTCGCGCTTACCAGCCGGGAGATATTGGAGGCACGATATGCTGGCTTGTTTGATCGTACCGAGCATGGGCCATACGTGGCTCCCGCGACAACCAAGGCCGGGGTGTCTCCGGATCTCCTCGGCACCAGTATTGCAAGGCGCCCTATTCTCTTGCTTGGCGACGTGGGAGTAGGAAAAAGCTCATTCATTCGTCACCTGATTAATATTGACGCACCCGAGGTGTTCAAGAACGCCATTTACTTTCATCTAGACCTTGGCTCAAAGGGAGCGCTGGCCTTGGATCTGCGTGTACACGTGGTTGATGAGATTGCCCGGCAACTCTTTGAGGACCACCGGATCGATCCAATCTCAAGGAACTTTGTGCGTGGAGTGTACGACTTGGAATTGAAAAGGTTCGCCTCCGGCATTTATGCCGATCTGAAGCAGTCGTCACCAGATGACTTTCTTCAAAAGGAAATCGCATATCTGGATGGGCTAGTGAGTATGCGTGAGGCGCATCTCCGAAGTTCACTTCAACATATCGCTAGAGCGAGGAGAAAGCAGGTCATCTTGTTCCTTGACAACGCAGACCAGCGGGATGAGAAGACCCAGGAACTTGCATTCCTCATCGGCCAAGAACTTGCGGAATCGTGGCCGATGCTCGTGTTCATAGCCCTTCGGCCTGAGACATTTCATCGCTCCAAGAAGATTGGCGCACTTACTGGCTACCATGCTAAAGCTTTTTCGATCTCTCCTCCGAGAATCGACCTCGTATTGCAGAAGAGGCTCGAATTTGCCTTGAAGCTGACCACAGGCCAAATTCCTGTTCCAAGCCTTCAGTGTGTCGGCGTCAATCTTGCGAAGTTGACTAGCATGGTAAGCGTTGTTAAGCGATCGCTCGAACGGAATGAGCAGCTCCTTGAGTTCATCGAGAACATTGCCTCAGGCAACGTCCGCCTAGCCCTGGATCTAATTAAGGACTTTATTGGAAGCGGCCACGTCAATACTCAAAAGATCCTCGCGATGGTCGCAGAAGGCGAAGAGTACACCATTCCGCTCCACGAATTCCTTCGCGCGATCATTTACGGTGACAATGAATATTACGACCCCTCGACTTCCCCTATTGTGAATCTATTCGATATCACTTCGCTGGATGGCAAGGGGCACTTCCTACTGCCTCTAATGCTCGGAATACTGCACGGGGCGGGGAGTCCCTTGGCCAAGGAGGGATTCCTAGAAACTGATAAGCTTTACGATGCTCTTCAGGGAATGGGCTTCCTGCCGGATCAAATTGACCTGAGCGTCTCTCGGGCGTGCGAGAAGAATCTCGTAGAAACCAACCAACGGACTCTTCCCGAACCTGGACAAACCCGTCCGCCAGCGATGCGCATCACCTCGAAGGGTGAATATCATTTTCAACGATTGACTGGCGAGTTTCAGTATTTGGACGCGGTCGTTGTTGACACCCCGATCCTTTATTCTACCGATTCCGGCAACGCCATTTTCGATGCAAAGACGATGGAAGACAGGCTTGTACGTGCTGAGCGATTCTTGAAATATCTGACGACTCACTGGGCATCGATTCATCTGCAGGGCGCCAACTTCAACTGGTATGTTGAATCTAGCAGCGTCACCAATCGGATATCCGCGATTCGTAGATCGATGTCGTAACGGGTGCGCTGCTGCGGTCGCTTTTCGTCCTAGGCACCGCTCCGTCGGGGGCCGACCACGCCGGGGGAACGGCACCAACTGAACCGGAATCAAACCTATATCCGAGGCTTGGGAAGGTGTCGGCGGATCAGACCTTCGATCCTGCTACGAGAACGCGAAAATCGACCCCACGGACCTAGCCGGGTTACGAGCGCTGCCCACTAACCCCGCACTTGTCGAGAAATCACCATGAAATGAATAACTTGTGATTGGAAACATCGCCTCCGCGGAATTCATATGTTTTTGGGCAAGCCACAGGATGAGCGTCGAGCCGATCCTTTGCTGATCCCTAACTCTGCCCTGATTTCTGGCCGCGAGCGCCCCTGTGCGGCGGGGCGGCAATCCTGACGGTGTCCACTGCTGGCTTTCGGTTAGGTACCTGCCAATCCGCGCGACCCTCCGGCGGGGCGGCCCATCCCCGTCGGCTGTATTTCAAAAGGGGCCCCAAAACATCCGGAAATCACGTGGCAATCCCGCCGCACCGCTTCGATGGCAAGGTTGTCGAACGCTTTGCGAATCGGGACGATGTCAGAATGAGGCAGCAACTCGGCCTGATTCCGCCGCCTCCGTTGCCATTCGGTGAAGTATAGCCGACGGCTGTGCTAACCTCCGCTGTCGATGATTGACGCGCAGATTCAGCCCTTCGAAGATGCACCGCCGGAGGACGTTCCTGTCCGCGGCTACCTGCACGTCCCCGCGAAAGCCTCGGGCGACGCGATCGTCGTCACCCATGGCGCCGGATCGAATTGCAACGCCCCGCTGCTTGTCGCGTTGGCAAGCGCGTTCTGCGATGCAGGCGTCACCGTTCTTCGGTGCGATCTGTCATTTCGACAATTGCGTCCGCAAGGGCCGCCGCGCGGCGATGCTGACCGCGACCAGCAGGGTTTGCGCCGCGCGATCGAATCGATGCGCGAAAAGGTTGCCGGCCGCATCTTTCTCGGCGGCCATTCGTACGGCGGGCGCCAGGCATCGATGCTCGCGGCTTCTCAACCTGGTTTCGCCGACGCGCTGCTGCTGCTCTCGTATCCCCTGCATCCGCCGAAAAAACCGGCGCAGCCCCGCACCGCGCATTTTCTGAAGCTGCGAACTCCCGCTCTATTCGTTCACGGTAGGCGCGACGGCTTCGGCACTCTCGAGGAAGTGACCGCCGCACTGCGGCTCATTCCCGCGCGCACGCAGCTTCTCCCGATCGATTCCGCCGGCCACGAACTCCTGACCGCCCGCAATCGCGCTACGCTCCCGCACACAATCGCCTCCACATTTCAAAGCTTCATCGAGCCACCAAGCTGACCGCGGTGCCGCCCGTCTGCCTGATTGTTGTGCGAGCTGCAACGCCATCTAACCAGGTCATAGGGCCACCCGAGCCCAGGGCCCACAGGCAATTCTCTGAGAGAGAAAAGAGCCAGGTACCGCGCCGCCAGCGGGCCCCCGGGTTCTCTCCCTCCGCGCTTGTCTCATCTGTTACACCTGTACCGCATGTCACAGAGTAGGACCCGCTTGCTGAAAACCTCCTGCGAGGAAAACGGCGAGGTACCACCCCTGCGCCGGTCACCCTCCGCCGGGGCGATCCGCGCCCTGGCCTGGCGCGCGAGAAGTAATTCTTTCGTGGAAATGGCTTCGCAAGATCGTCCGCAGATGTCGTGGGAATCGAGGCAAAAAGCCAACATAAATGGGCGTTTTGAACATAACGGTGTTTCGCAGTCCGTCCTGAACCTTTCGCCAGTACCCGCGCGTTCGATCTTCCCGGCTGGCTTCGACTGTGGAAGCTTGCTCGAGCTCGGGCCCGATCTCCCGGCGATTCTGCCCGCGAATCGCGTGGATCACGCCGTTTCATTGATAGGGCCGGGCCGCATTGATCAAAAATGTTGAAGGGATTCGTACTTAGCGGCAGATCAGACGTGAGCAAGCACGCTCCCGTCGCAAGTGGGTCGAAGCCAGGCGGGATTAGAAAACTCTCGGAGGCTTAGAAGCAGAGGAAGGGCATTGCGCTGATTCGAGGGGGATTAGTGGCCGACGCGCGATAGGGTAACGGGTCGAGATCCCAGGTGAGCTGAAAACAGGCGTGCACGGCGTTCGCAATTCACGTTTGCAGGGTAAACGTGGGCGAAGGGATCGCGCGTTTTCACTGATAGGGCCGGGCCGCGTTTTCATCGGGGCCCGCTCCCAACGTTCACTTCGCGCCGAAGTTCTTCTTCTCGCATGAGTCTCTTGTTTTTCTCCTCGATTCGTCTGCGTTTCTCTTCCATCCCATCGTCAAAGCGGTTGCGCGCGCTCCGACTTTGAGCGCGGGGTTTACGGTTCACTGACGGTTCTGCTGAAGGCTCGGGTGAACCCCAGTTCGTGGTTTCGCGCTGCGGAATTCGTGGTTCCACGACGTAAGATTCATGGTTTTGTGGTTCCCCCCTGTGGAAATCTGTCTTACTGCGAGAATTCGGTTCAGGAAACCGCGAACTATTTGCAGGGGTTTCCTGAGATCCCCGGGCCGGCAAGCGGGATATGTCAAGGCGATATTTCGTTGATTTCGATCGCCCTCCTTTACCTCCAAGTACTACAACAAGAATGCCCATGTGTCGGAGCTTAGCTAGATTTTTCTGCACCGAGCGTGGGGTTCGACTAAGGCGCCGAGCCATCGTTGCCACCGAGGGATAGATGCTCGTGCCGTCGTCGCGTGCGTAGTCGGCCAGCATGGCCGCAAGCGCTTTGGGAGCGGCGTCAAGATCCGAATCCCACACCAAGCCGGCTAGACGACCGCTCATAGAGATTCTGCAATGGCATGTTTCCCGCAACCCTGCGCCACCACGCGGTCAATTTCGCTCTGGGGTATAAGGACTCGCTTCCCAACTCGTACTGCACGAAGCTGCTTTGTTTTGATGAGCCTTCTCGTTGTGAAGGTCGAGACTGCGAGAATCTTTGAGACTTCCTCGACTGATTGCAACCGCTCTGGCGTTCCTTTCATATCGCCTCCAATACGCTGTGAATGGCCGCAGTTTTCGTTTGACATCACATACGACTGCCCCTAAGCTGGCGGACGCTAGGATGAGCACAACTGTTATCCTCCTAGCACCTGAGAGCATATATGTCCAGGTTTGAGAATCAACCCCATTCGTCGACTTTCCCCGGGCCGCGGTCGATTCTCCTAGCACCGAAAGTCCCAAAAGAAGAACGAGAGCGGCTTTGGTTCGGGTTAGAACGATTCGTAAATTGCGGCGACGCTCTGGAGGATTTTCGAGCTCTTGGGTGTTCGTTCCCGAAGTTCTGGCCGGCGAGCATTTGGTGCATGAATCGCGATTTCCAATGGTGGTCCCTCGACTGGCATCCGGAGTGTCATGAACTCTTCCTCCTGTATCGCAATACGCTCAGGAGAGTCTGGCGGAACGACTTCTCTCCCGAGGATTGGGGGCAGGCAGAATTTCTGTTGGGGATTAAGGAATGGAAGAAGGACCTCCTGCTGCAATACCTACTTCCAGGACTGTCGGATGCCTGGAAAAAAATCTCAGCTTACGGTCCGCGTGAGCCAGAACCATGTGAAGTCAAGATACTCTGGAAGGACCGAACCGTCTGTATCGAGCCCAAGAACGAGTTTCAGCTAGCCTTCTACCTCTTGTTTCAAGACAGTTGGCGCGCACGTGTGTGCCCTAATCCCGGCTGCACGGAGATGTACTTTATCGCAGTAAAACCCAAACAGAAGTTTTGCGGGGATGGTTGTAGCGCTGCAAGCCGTCGTGCCTCAAATCTCGGTTGGTGGAAACGTGAGGGAGCCCAAAGGCGTGCAGAGCAGGCGAAAGCAGCATCACAACGAAATCGTAGGAAAAGGAGAAGCTTATGATCTACAAACGCGGGTGCGACAACAAGGGACGAGAGGGCGCTTGCAGCAAGTGCGGCGAGCGTGGCTCGTGCGGTGTCTACTGGTACAAGTTCATGTGGAAGGGCAAGCTGATTCGTGAGTCCACGAAGCAGGGCAACGACAAAGTGGCTCCACAGATGGAGTCAGCGCATCGCACTTCCTTAGCAAAGGGAGAGGTGGGAATCCGTGAGCCCAAAACCGTTCCCACACTCAAGGAGTTCTGTACCACGCGAGTCGAGCCTTGGGCCCGCTCCACGTTCGAAGATACTTGCCGCAAGAATTGGACATGGTATCGCACGGGAATCCGCGCTTTGACGGGTTACAAGCTTTTGGCCGACGCACGTCTCGACGAAATCACTAGAACCTGTTTCAAAACTGGGTACAAAGTGATGAAAGAATGATGGTTAGTTTGTCGAAAACGCGAGATAAATTCGTGCAGCAGCGCCAAGGGAGGACCAATGGCGCGATACGGTCGACTGCTGACCGACGCCCAATGGGAGAAGATCCGTCCCTTGCTTCCGAAACGGCCGCGGCGCCCGCGTGGCGGCAGGCCACCCGCCAACGATCGCAAAGTGCTCGAAGGGATTCTGTGGATTCTGCGCAGCGGCGCTCGCTGGCAGGATTTGCCCGAGGAATTTCCTTCACCGGCAACGTGCTGGCGGCGACTTCGGGATTGGGAGGAGCGAGGGATCTGGCTCACCATTTGGCGCGCATTTCTGGCGGAACTGAACCAACGCGGGCAACTCGACTGGAGCGAATCGTTTCTGGACGGCAGTTTTGCTCCAGCGAAAAAAGGGGCTGCAAAGTCGGGAAAACCAAGCGGGGCAAGGGAACGAAGTGGATGGTGGTGGTCGACGGCGAGGGTGTTCCTCTGGGAAAGCAGCTTTACTCTGCATCCCCGAACGAGGTCCGGCTCGCGGAAGAAACGCTCACGTCGGTCCACGTAACCCGGCGACATCGCGGCGGACGGCCACGTCAGAAGCCAGCGCGTGTGATTGCCGACCGGGCCTACGACAGCGATCCGCTGCGCGAGCGGCTGGCGGACCGCGGGATCGAATTGGTAGCACCCCACCGCGGGAATCGCAGCAAGCCGCGCACGCAAGATGGCCGGGCGTTGCGCCGGTATCGGCGCCGCTGGAAAGTGGAACGCACCTTCGCCTGGCTCGGCAACTTCCGCCGACTGGTTGTCCGCTACGATCGCTCGATCACGATCTATGAAGCTTTCTTTCATATCGCCTGTCTCATGATCACCTTACGAAGGGTTTTGAAATGAGCTGTAGCGAGTTGTCATCTGATTTCGCTTCTCATCGGCTGCGCGAAGGGTTGCAAGTCGCCACGGCCAACAATTCGCTGCGTGTGCTACGCCGTATTCTTAACCTGGCCCTGGAGTGGGGAGTGCTGACGACGGCACCCAAAATCAAGGTGCTTCCAGGTGAACGTCGCCGCGAACGCGTTATAACATTCGAGGAAGAGGCACGGTATCTCGCCGCCGCGTCCGAGCCGCTCGCCTCGATTGCGACCGTTCTGGCCGATACCGGAATGCGTCCTGAAGAGTGCTTTCGGCTCCTCTGGGAAAACGTGACGTGGCTCAATGGGCGTAACGGCGCGATGCTCGTAACAGATGGCAAGACGGCGGCAGCCCGCAGGGTGATCCCAATGACGCCCCGTGTGCGGGCGGTGCTGGAATCACGGTGGAATGCGATCGGGAAACCCGAGGATGGCTGGGTGTGGCCCGCCCCGACGCGGAGCGGCCACGTCGAACCGTCAAGCGTGCGCAAGCATCACTCGCAGGCATTTGCGACGATAGCGGAGGAAGCCGCGAAGCGAGATCAAAAGCCGGTCCGCCCGTTCGTGCTGTATAGCCTGAGACACACGTTCCTAACGCGGCTGGGGCAATCTGGATGCGATGTATGGACACTAGCTCGAGTCGCCGGCCACAGTACCATCGGCATCTCCGCGCGGTATGTTCATCCCTCCGAAGATGCGGTCTTGGACGCGATTTCTCGTCTGGGTGGGCACAAAATTGGGCACAGCCAAAATCAGGCCCCTCAATTGTTGGTTGCGAAGGAAACGACAAGCGCAGTACAGTGAATCAGTTGCAGGCAACGCGCCCGTAGCTCAGTTGGAAAGAGCGTCTGCC
>CAWIIK010000005.1:0-527290 GCA_963836125.1 uncultured Acidobacteriota bacterium | reverse complement strand
CCATCAGCCTCAAGCCTGGCACCAAGGCAGACATCTAGGAGGAGGCGTCGTCCTGACGTTTCTTTGAGGTGGGAATGCAAGTGCCCTCCCTTCCGGGGAGGGCGCTTACCGCGCTGCCGGCGTCACGTGTGAGCGGTGGGCGCGGTCCGGATGGTTCCTGCTCACGTTGGCTCGGCTGCTCGGCGTCGGTTGTAGAGGCGGATGGCCCAGAGGTAGGCCGCGACGGCGATGCCGACGCTCCACGCGACGGCGGCGATGGCGTGGTCGCCGATGGCGGCGCCGGTGAGCAGTCCGCGCACGGTGTCGGCGACGGGGGTGAAGGGCTGGTACTCGGCGAACTGACGCAGCCCGCCGGGCATCGTTTGGCCGTCCGCACGAACCCGCTGCTGAGGAACAGCAGCAGGAACAGGATCATCGGGGTGTTGCTGGCGGTCTCGACGCTCTTGGCGGCCAAGCCGAGCGCGACGGCCAGCCAGATCAGCGCGAAAGCGAACAGGGCCAGTATCCCGATCGCGGCCAGCCAGGCGAGCGGCCCGGCTGTGGTGCGGAACCCGAGACCGAAGGCGACCCCGATGAGGATGGCGATGCGCGGCCAGGGTTTGGATCAGGCTGCCGAGCACGTGGCCGGTGAGGACCGAGGCGCGGGCGATGGCCATGGTCCGGAACCGGTCGATGATGCCGCCGGTCATGTCCATGGCGACCATGATCGAGGTGCCCTGGATGGCCGAGGCCACGGTGACCAGCAGCAGCCCCGGCACGACGTAGTCGAGGTAGGCGCTGCGTCCCTCGTGGGCGCCGAGGCCGGCACCGAGTTGGCCGCCGAAGACGTAGACGAACAGCAGCAGGAGCACGATGGGCATGCCGACGAGCATCAGGGTCATCGAGGGGTAGCGGAGCTGGTGCTTGAGGTTGCGGCGCAGCATGACCCGCGAGTCGCTGAGCGTGTAGGCGAGCGTGGTCATCGTTGCGCTGCTCCTTGTGGTGTGGGGTCCTCGTCGGGCCGGCCGGTGACTGCGGTGACATGGCTGCCGGTGACGGCGAGGAACACGTCATCGAGGTCCGGGGTGTGGATCGACAGCCGCTCGACGGCGATATGGGCCTCGTGCAACTCGTCGAGCAGCTCACGGAGAGAGTCCACGGTGCCGTCTGCGGGGACCTGCAGGACCAACTGGTCCTGGTCAGGAGCAGCCGCCGGGAGGAGCCCGGCCGCCGAGCGCAGCAGGTCGGGACCGGCGAAGTGGAGCCGGACGTGCCCGCCGGGGATCCGGCTCTTCAGCTCAGCCGGGGTTCCTTCGGCGACGATCCGGCCCTGGTCGAGCACCGCGATCCGGTCGGCCAGCTGGTCCGCCTCGTCGAGGTACTGGGTGGTGAGCAGGATGGTGACTCCGGCTGAGGCGAGCTCGCGGACGATCTCCCACATGGTGAGGCGGCTGCGCGGGTCCAAGCCGGTGGTGGGCTCGTCCAGGAAGATCACCCGGGGCTGGACCGACGAGGGTCATCGCCAGGTCGAGTCGCCGTCGCATCCCGCCCGAGTAGGTCGACAGCGGCTTGTCCGCGGCGTCGGTGAGGTCGAACTGCTCCAACAACTCGGTCACCCGCCGTTGCCCAGCCTCGCGGCCGAGGTGGCGAAGATCGGCCATCAACTGCAGGTTCTCGGCCCCGGTGAGCAGGTTGTCCACGGCCGAGAACTGGCCGGTGACCCCGATGAGCGCCCGCACCCCGTCGGGGTCGGTGACCACGTCGTGACCGGCGATGCTGCATGGAGCCGGAGTCGGCCGGGATCAGGGTGGAGAGGATGCGGACGATCGTGGTCTTGCCGGCCCCGTTCGGACCCAGCAGCGCGAGGATCGCGCCCTCGTCCGCGGTCAGGTTCGACCTTGTCGAGCACCAGATGGCTGCCGAACGACTTGCACACGTCCCTGGCCACGATCCCCGGCGCGCCGGTCCGGCCCGTCATCGTGCTCTGCCCTCTCGGTGAGGACTCGGCGCCTCGGGGAGCTGGCCGGCGGCGCGCAGCGCCTCCCGCCGCTGCTTCCACTCCTGCTCCAGCACGGGAAGCCGCTCCACCAGGAAATCGGCGAACGCCGCCCACTCCAACAGGATCGCCCGCCGTTCGGGCGGGGCGTCGGCCAGGAGGCGCAGACCCTCTCGGGCCAGCTCGCCCTGCTCCTGGTACTCGGAGATGTCGAAGCCCGTCGCCCGGGGCGACGACATGTCGATGCGCACCCGGTCCATCCGCTCGCCTGCGGCCCGGGATCGTCGGATGAGCCCGAGGCTCTCCAGCGTGTTGACCGCGCCGGCGATGGCGCTTCGGCTGGCCAGCAGGGCGTCAGCCAGCTCGCGTGATGCTCTGCTCCCGTGGGTCGCAGACCGCCAGGTATCCGATCAGCCGGCCCACCATCGGGGCCATCCCGTAGCGGCGGGCGTAGAAGCGGCCGGTGTGGTCGGCGAACGTGATCTCCTCGTCACTGGGCATGCCCCACCTACATAGACTCCTGAAATAACACAAATCTGTGTTATCTCAGGAGAGGCGCCCCGGCTCCGGGCTGATCGCCTTCTCGCCGAGTCGAGCGGCCCGGGATGGTTTCGGGACAAGCTGGGGCCGGTGCGGATCGATTACGACCGAGAGGCCGGCCGGTACCGGGTCGGTCGGGAGGTCCCTCTCGAGCAGCTCGAACCCTGGCGCCCGGTCCTCGGCGCCCCCCCTCCACCCCGGAGACGAGCCGCTTCTCGATGTGGGAGCCGGGACCGGCCTGTGGACGAGAGCCTTCACGACATGGTTCGACGCCACGGTGATCGCCCTCGAGCCCTCCGCGGGGATGCGGGCGGTGGGCACGCAGATCGGCCTGCCGGCGCAGGCGTCCTCGGTGGCTGCCGCCGCCGAGTCCTCCCCTTCGGCCCGGCTGTCTTCCGCGCCGCCTGGCTCTCCACGGTCATCCACCACCTCACCGATCTCCCGGCATGCGTCCGCGAGCTGCGCAGGACGCTCGTGGAGGTTGCCCCGGTGATGATCCGCAATTCATTTCCCGGGCGTCTCGACGAGGTGGAGCTCTCCAACACTTCCCCGCCGTGGCCGCGGTGGCCGCCCACTGGCCCGCCCTCGACGACGTCGTGACCACCTTCGCCGAAGCCGGATTCACCCACCACCGGATCGTCATGGTCCGAGAGGAGCGCTGGCAGGACCTGCGGCTGGTCCGGGACTTTGCCGTGGCCATGCGACACACCGACTCCGCCCTCGCACCGATCTCCGATGCGGAGTTCGCCGAGGGACTGGGGAATCTCGACCGGGCCATGGCCAGAGGCGAACGGCCCCGTCCCACGGGCACCGATCTCGTCGTGCTGACCTAGCGGTACGTGCGACAACACGCGACACGCGACACGTGCCACGTGTCACGTGGCGTCGGCCGGGGCGACTACGTCCCCCAGGTCCACGTGTCGGCCAGATATCCCGACGTGTTGTTGTATCCCCCGAAGAGAAGCAGCTGTCTGGTGGCCGGGTCGTAGGCCATGGTGTCACCTGATCGGGGCGCCGGGCTCGTGGCCGGGTGGAGTTGGCTCCACGCCGTGCCGGTCCTCGTTTCATGACGGGCCCCCTGACTCCGTGCGGGGTGAGGTTATACCCGGTCGGATCTCGTCGGACCCGCCGAGCCTTTGCTCTTCGGAATCCGGGAGAACGGAGGTTGCCCCTATCCCTTGGCCAGGGAGGAGAAGTTGGGCCAGAGCCGGAGGTCGATCTGGGGGTAACGGGCGGCGAGGGCGGCCACGTCGGGCTCGTAGCATTCGACCAGGAGATGCCGGAATCCGGCGTCGATCGGCCGCTTCGACTTGGTCGGGTTGACGGCCTCGTGCAGCGTCGGAGGGCAGAACGAGTCGTCGAGCCCGAGGAACCGGTAGGTGGCGGCCAGGTGCTCGGCCGGGTGGCGAACGCAGGCCTCGTACTGCATGACCGAGATCTGGGACGGCGTCGTAGACGGCCTCCCAGGGCTCGAGGATCGAGGAGTAGTAGCCGTGGGCCAGACCCCGGTAGCGGACGTTGCGCAGCCGGCGGCGCGGCATGCGCCTGGAGATGTCCGACTGGTAGCGATCGACCGGGTCGCGGACGAGGACGAGGATCTTGGCGTCGGGGGCCGCCCGGCGGAGGATGGGCGGCAGCCGGTAGGAGAAGATGTAGGAGGGGGTCCATTCGCCGGTCTTGGCTCCCGGTGGGCGTGGGAACCACTCGTGATAGGCCCGGAGCTCCTCGTCGGTACAGTCCGTGTGGCGGTGGCGCTCGAAGAAGATCCGGTTGAAGTAGAGCAGCTCCTTCTTGATCGGGCCGTGGATGTCGGGATGGGCCAGCACGAGGTTGAACCACCAGGACGTCCCGCACTTGGACACCCCCACGCCGACGAAGTCGGGTGGACCGACGGTCATCCCGGCCGGGCAGGCCGGGGCCCGGGGCGCCTGTCCGTCCGCCCAGGGCGGGTACCGACCCATTCGGCGCCAGCACCTGGGCCTGCACGGGCACAGGAAGCCGGCGGAAGGCCGATCGGGCGGTGGACCCGGGGTTCATCGGGCGCTCACCTGTCGGATGGATCGCGACGCAGGCCCTCGAGTGTCGTCGTCAGCGTGCGCAACGGCGCGGTGACCCGCCAGCTGGTCGAAGCACGCAGGTTGGCCAGTCCGGCCTTGGTGCTCTCCAGCTCCTTGCGGGCGATCCGCAGCCGGTCCTTGGTGGCGTCGAGCTCCCGCCTGGGCCCGCTGAGCTCCTGGCGGAGCCGGAGGAGCGAGGTGGTCCACGCCGATTCGGGGCCGAGCGGCGCCGGGAGGAACGGCCGGTGACCGCCGGCCGCCTCGGTCAGGTACTCGACGAGCTCCCGCTGCTCGCGCAGGACGATGCCGCCGTCCGTCCCCGGAGGCGCCGCCGGGATGATGGAGCAGCCCACCCACGATGGCCTCGACGCCGCGGCCGTGTCCCAGCCGTCCGACGTCGCCCTCGAACTGCTCGAGGGAGCCGAGCCAACCGGTCAGCGCGCCGATCGACCCGATCGCCGTCACCGACCACGGACTCGTAGTCGAGGACATAGGTGTCCACCCCGTGCAGGCCGTCGACGGCCCGACGGTTGTACCGCTCCCACAGGGCCAACCCATCGGCCAGGGGGAGGCCGTCCCGCTTCGTCAGGGAGAGGGCGACGGCCAGTGGGCGACCGCCACACCAGCACGGCGGCCAGGGGGGCGGGCAGGACGCTGCCGCCAGTAAGGGAGGAGGAGGCACAGGCGCGGGTCCTTGCACACCTTCGGCCCGGGCTCGGGGTAGGCCGCCGCCAGGAGGCGGCCGGGGTCGCGCGCGCCGGTGATGGCCGGGCTGTGCTCCCAGCCCCGGTAGGTGTCCGGCGGCGCATCCCAGGCACCGTCCAGCCGGGCCAGCAGGTCCTCGTTGAAGACCGAGAGCCAGAGGCTCTCCCAGTGCTCGGGATTGCTCTCCGGCCAGTCCATCCGGTCGTCGGGGTGGACCAGGTTGAGGCCCACGGCGCCCGAGGGCTCCGGCCACCGCCGAGGTACCGCTCCGAGTGCATGCCGACGACCAGCACCCACGGGCCGAGCCGTGTCGCGGTCACGCGCCACCTCAACGCAGCCGACCGTAGGCCTTCTTGGAGTATGCGGCCAGCCTCGGTGACCGGTTGACCTTCTTGAGGACCACCCGTCCTGCCCCGCCACAGCAGGCCCGGACCGGCAGCCGCTTGGCCGCCCGACGGTTGGTCTCGCTGGACAGACGAGGCCGACCGAGGCCAGATAGCGAGCGGACGGCCAGGTTGTCGTTCGGCCGACTCGTCGGCGCCGCGCCCCGGCGGGCTCGGCCATCGCCCCCAGATAGGAGGTCGGGGGATCGGGCTGACCGGGAAGGGCGGCCAGGGTCCACACGAACTGCTGGACCGAGGCCTGGGGGTTGTACGACTCGGACAGGGCCCGGAGCGCGCCGACCATCTCGACCGGCAGTCCGTCGTTGAGCTCGTCGTCGTACTGGTCGGTGTGGATGGCGATGAAGTCGTCGCGGGCCACGACCCGCCATCCGCACCGCTCGAGCATCCGCTCCAGCGTCTTCTCGGTGAAGAACCGGAGATGGGTGCTGTCGAGCAGGCCCGTGTCGGACAGGGTCCACCGGCCGCACAGCAGGCGCAGCCCGAGGTCGAAGTGGGCCACATTGGGTACCGACACCACCAGCGGACGGCTCGCCGTGCTTGAGCGACCACGCCGACAGGGCGGCCAGCAGCTCGTGGGGCTGCGGTCAGGTGCTCGATGACGTCGAGGAGCATCATGGCACCGACGTTGCCGATGTCGTCGAGCGTGGCCTGCACGCGCGTCGAAGTCGGTCAGGTCGCACAGCGTGGCGTCGATGCCGGCCTCGCTGCATGAGCTCGACGGCCACCGGATCGATCTCGAGCCCGTGATAGGCGATCCCGGCCTCGTCGAGCGGCATGGCTGACCACCGCCGGTGCCGGCCCCGAGGTCGACCACGGTGCTCCGCCGGCCGAGGTTCAGATCCCCGACGAGGCCGGCGGCGTTGGCCACGGCGCTGTCGTGCTCGAAGGGGTAGACGTAGTCGAATGTCTTCGGCCCGAGTTCGCCGTCGGCCGAGACGGCGCGGAGTTCGCCGGGCTTGCCGGCCGGTGGCGCGGGGTGGATCCAACAGCACGGCCCGGGTGGCCTCGAGGAAGGCCCGTCCGTAGCGCTGGTCGGGCTCGAGGTGGTTGCCCTCGGCCCACTCGTTCCAGGCCACGATGAAGAGGTAGTTCTCCTCCTGGCGGACGCCGGCTGACCGACTCGACGGCGAAGCGCAGCCACCGCTCGTACGCTCGGGTGTCGACCCGGTGAAGATGGTGGCACCGTGCGGCCGGCGGGCCGTGTTGTCCCAGCCCACCATCACCGAAGGGAAGCGCTTCCACGCCGGACGCGGTCGGCTGCAGCGACGTCTCGTAGGCCGACTCGGTAGTCGAGGATCCGGTGACCTCGGGTGCCCTCGAAGGGGGCGAAGATCCGCTCGCCGGTCAGGCGGCATGAACCCGACGGAGGCGTCCAGGCCGAAGGCTTCCGGTCCACCGGGAGGTGGCCCCCAGCTCTCCACCCAGCACAGGTACAGGTCGGGAAAGCCCAGCCGCTGGGCCTCGGCCCGCCAGATGTCCGCCGTCCGCCTCGGGTCGGGCAGCTGTCCGGGCCGGTAGATCAGCATCAGGGGCCGGCCGTCGATCTTGATGTAGCGGTCGTCGGCGAAGGCGGTGGCCAGCCACCGGATGTGGGCGAGGTCGTCCTCGTCGCTGAACTCCTGGGGCATGAGCACCTGGCCGGTCCGGGCGTCCCAGTTCCGGGTCCACTCCTCGTTGGCCCAGCACAGGGCGAAGGGGAAGTCGGGTGAGCCCGACGCCAGCACCTCGTCGAACGGTCGCTCCAGCAGGCGCTTCCCGTGGAACCAGTAGTGGTAGTAGACGAACCCGGAGATGCCGTGGCGGCGGGCCAGCTCGGCCTGGGCCTCGCGTACCTCGGGAACCCGGAGGTCGTAGTAGCCGAGCTCGCCGGGAACGTGGGGCTGGTAGTGACCGGGGAAGAGCGGCTGGGCCTTGGTGACGTTGGTCCACTCGGTGAATCCCTTGCCCCACCACTCGTCGTTCTCGGGGATGGGGTGGAACTGAGGAAGATAGAAGGCCAGGGCGCGCGGCCTGTGCTGCCCCGGGTCGCCTGACGCCCCCCTTCGGTGCCATGCCCTCAATGATACGGCCCAGATCCGGGGGATTCACAGAATGTGGAGGTAAGCAGGTCGCATCGGTGCGGTCGGTCGGCGCCGCACGACCGGTCCGCTCCATCTCGGTCGCGGGGCACGGAGCCGGTATCGACGCTGGGCGAGGACGGTCTCGACCACTCTGGCCACCTCGGCCTCGGTCAGCGCCGAGCCGGTCGGGAGGCACAGTCCCCGTTCGAAGATGCCGGCGCACACCGGCCACCGCCCAGGGTGGTCACCCCGGCGAACACCGGCTGGAGATGCAGCGGCTTCCAGGTCGGTCGCGACTCGATGTCCACCGCCTCGAGGGCCAGGCGGATCTGCTCGCGGTCGGCGCCGAAGCGGCTCGGGGTCGACCACGATGCAGGTCAGCCACCAGTTGGGCTCGCCGTAGTCGGCGGACCGGCATGAAGCTGGATGCCGGGGACGTCGCCCAGCCCTGCCCGGTAGGACGTCGTTGATCCTGCGGCGGCGCTCGATGCGGCTGTCGAGCCCGCGGAGCTGGGCCCGTCCCAGGGCGGCCAGCAGATTGCTGAGCCGGTAGTTGTAGCCGAGCGCCGAGTGCTCGTAGTGCGGGAACGGGTCCCGGGCCTGGGTGGCCAGGAACCGGGCCCGGTCGACCAGCTCGGCGGAGTCGGAGACCAGCATGCCGCCGCCGCTGGTGGTGATGATCTTGTTCCCGTTGAAGGAGAAGACGGCGGCGCGCGCCGAAGGATCCGGCCGGGCGGTCCGCGGTAGGTGGCGCCCAGGGCCTCGGCGGCGTCGTCGACCAGCGGGACCTCGTAGTCGTCGCACAGGGCGGTGAGCCGCGTCGTAGTCGGCGCACTGCCCGTAGAGGTCGACGGCGACCACGGCGCGCGGGTAGCCGGCCCCGCCCGGGCCCGGGCGGCCAGCTCCTCGGCCACCAGGTCGGGGTCGATGTTCCAGTTCGACGGCGAGCAGTCGACGAACACCGGGTTGGCGCCGAGGTAGGTCACCGCGGCGGCGCTGGCCACGAAGGTGAAGGAGGGGACCAGCACGTCGTCACCGGGCCCGACGCCGACCAGCAGCAGAGCCAGGTGGAGGGCGGCCGTCCCGCTGGACAGGGCCACGGCGTGGCCCACCCCCACCCGCTCGGCCAGCTCGCGCTCGAAGGCGTCGATGTCGGGCCCGACCGGGGCGATCCAGTTGGAGTCGAAGGCCTCGAGGAGCATGCGCCGCTCCTCGGCCCGACCTCGGGCGGGCGAGAGGTAGATCCGGGTCACGTGCGGGCCTCCTGGTCGGGGTGTGAGGGCACCGGTGGCCGCGGCCGATGCCACCAGCAGGGCCGCTCCGGCCACGTCGACGACGACGGCCGCCGACATCGACTCCAGGTGGACGGCGACCACGGCGCCGGCGGCCAGCACCGCCTCCACCCCGATGTAGGCCAGGCTGGCCGCGCGGCCGGGGCCAGCCCCGGTCCACCAGCCGGTCGTAGGGATGGCCGCGGTCGCCGGCCATCAGCGAGCGAGTGACCGCGGAGCCCGCCGCACGACGGCGAAGGCCACCTCGGCCACCGGGACGGCCACCAGGGCCAGCGCGGCCGCGCCCGACGGTACCGGTCGACGCCGGCCCCCACGACTCGGCCAGCAGCACGGTCAGCCCGGTACCCAGGAGGTAGGAGCCCCCGTCACCCAGGTAGACGCGGGCCGGCGGCCGGTTGTAGAGGAGGAACCCGAGCAGGGCACGCGGCCAGGGCGATGGCCAGCTGGCGGCCGGAGCCGTGGAGGATGCAGGGCGAAGCCGACGGCCGCCACGGCGGCCACGCCGGCGGCCAGCATGTCGAGACCGTCGATGAGGTTGACGCCGTTGATCACCAGACGACCACGGCCGGATCGCCACGGCGGCGAGGACGCCCGGCAGGTGGACCGGGCAGGTGACCACCACGGCCACGCCGATGGCCAGCTGACCGACCAGGCGGCCCGGCCGGGAGGTCGAAGCGGTCGTCGGCCACGCCCAGGCACGAGGGCGGCGGCCAGGGGCACCATGACCGTCGGGTCGCCCGACGGCCGCCCCGACGACCACGCCGGCGAAGACGGCCACCCCTCCGAGGTAGGGGACCGGCTCCGTCTGTGGCTTCAGCGCCCCGGGCCGGTCCACGATGCCGGTCCGTCTGGCGGCCACGATGACCAGCGGGGTGGCCACCGAGGGTGACGACCAGGGCGACGGCACCGATCAGCAGTCCGTTCATGACCGACCGGGGTATCGGGCGGTGGCGGCGGCGGCGCCGACGGCTCCGGACGCCGGTCCCACTGCATGAGGAGGGACTCGGTCCCGGCATGGAGCTCGAAGCGCTCGACGGTCACGAACCCGGCCCGCTCGTAGAGCGACACGGCACCGGCGTTGTCGGCCCCCACCACCACGTGGGCGGCATCGCGCGCCACGGGCGCCGACCTCGTCGAGGAAGGCGCCGACCAACAGCCGGCCCGACACCCCGTCCCTGCCAGGCCGGGTCGACGGCCATGGCCAGGAGTTCCGGGCCCCGCCCGGCTCCGGCCCCGTTGGCCGCCGCCGTGCCGAGGGTCTCGAGCACCCGCCGCCATCCGGCCAGCAGCGGCCCGGCCGCACCGAGGGCGGCGGGGATCCCGTCTGCGCAAAGGAAGCTCCGGTAGAGGCCGGCCACGTCCGTCGAGCCGGCCATGAAGCCCACCGTCGTCCCTCTGTCGTCGGCGACGAGCAGGAAGGACTCGGGGGAGCGGCCGATCCGGCGGTAGAGGCGCCGGAGGAAGCGCGGGCCGAGGAAGGACAGGAAGCCCTCGGAGATCTGGTCGGCATGCAGAGCGCGGCCGACGCCGGGCATCGGCGTCGGTGGCCGGGCGGATGGCCACCGGCGGGAGACCCGGGCCCGGTCCGGGCCGGCGCTGGCCCTGGTCGGGAGCGTGGGGAGCCCCGGCGGAGGAAGGGTCACCCGCATCCGGCTGCGCCGTCCGGCGTCCTTCTTCGTTGGGCCCCATCGTCGTCTCCCGTGGCCCCGCCACGCAGGCCAGGGTCGTGCGCGGCCCGTCGCCACACCTCGTTTTGAGTCTACGACCTGTTCCTATAGACAGGCGGACCTGTACGTTTCCGCGACTCATCGACTAGATTGGCAAGTCATGGATCGGGGTTGGGGCGCAGGCGGTTCGGGTCAGTACCAGCTGTCCCAGCTCCAGAACATCGAGGCGCAGTCCATCCACATCATCCGGGAGGTGGCGGCCGAGTTCGAGCGCCCGGTCCTGCTCTTCTCGGGGGGCAAGGACTCGGTGGTCATGCTCCGGCTGGCCCAAAAAGCCTTCTGGCCTGGTCGGATCCCGTTCCCGGTCATGCACGTCGACACCGGCCACAACTTCCCCGAGGTGCTCGAGTTCCGCGATCGGCTCGGTCGGCGAGCTGGGCGCCACCCTGGTGGTGGCCTCGGTGCAGGAGTCGATCGACACCGGCCGGGTCGACCGAGGAGGCGGGCCCCGATCCGTCTCGCAACCGGCTCCAGACCCGGACGCTCCTCGACGCCATCACCGAGCACAAGTTCGATGCCGTCTTCGGCGGTGCCCGGCGGGACGAGGAGAAGGCCAGGGCCAAGGAGCGGGTGTTCTCGTTCCGGGACGAGTTCGGGCAGTGGGACCCGAAGAACCAGCGGCCGGAGCTGTGGTCGCTGTTCAACGGACGGCACCGGGCCGGCGAGCACATCCGGGTCTTCCCCCTGTCGGACTGGACCGAGCTCGACATCTGGCAGTACGTGGCCGAGGAGGAGATCGACCTTCCGTCCATCTACTACTCCCACCGGCGGCGAGGTGTTCCGCCGCGACGGCATGCTCCTGGCCGTCGGTCCGCATGTGACCCCGCGCGAGGACGAGGAGGTCTTCGAGGCCACCGTGCGCTACCGCACCGTGGGCGACATGACCTGCACCGGCGCGGTGGAGTCCTCGGCGGTGTCAGCCGAGGACATCGTCGTCGAGGTGGCGGCCTCCCGGCTGACCGAGCGCGGGGCCACCCGGGCCGACGACCGGGTGAGCGAGGCGGCCATGGAGGACCGCAAGCGGGAGGGCTACTTCTAGTGGAACTACTGCGCCTGGCCACCGCCGGCTCGGTGGACGACGGCAAGAGCACGCTGATCGGTCGGCTGCTCTACGACTCCAAGGCCATCTTCGAGGACCAGCTGGAATCGGTCGAGCGGGTCAGCCGTCAGCGCGGCGACGAGTACACCGACCTGGCCCTGCTGACCGACGGCCTGCGGGCCGAGCGCGAGCAGGGCATCACCATCGACGTCGCCTACCGCTACTTCGCCACCCCGGCCCGCAAATTCATCATCGCCGACACCCCCGGCCACATCCAGTACACCCGCAACATGGTCACCGGGAACTCCACGGCCGACCTCACCATCGTGCTGGTCGACGCCCGCAAGGGCATCGTCGAGCAGACCCGCCGGCACGCCTTCCTGGCCTCGCTGCTCCGGGTGCCCCACCTGCTGTTGTGCGTCAACAAGATGGACCTGGTCGGCTACGACCAGGAGGTGTTCGATTCGATCCGCGAGGAGTTCGCCGCCTTCGCCAGCCGGCTCGAGGTCGCCGACCTGAGCTTCATCCCCATCTCGGCGCTCCAGGGCGACAACGTCGTCCAGCGCTCGGCCAACATGCCCTGGTACGAGGGCGCGTCGCTGCTCCACCACCTCGAGCAGGTCTACATCTCCTCCGACCGCAACCTGATCGACCCCCGGCTGCCCGTCCAGTGGGTGGTGCGGCCCCAGGCCACCAGCCAACCCGACTACCGGGGCTACGCGGGCCGGGTGGCCGGCGGGGTGTTCCGGCCCGGCGACGAGGTGATGGTCCTTCCGTCCGGGCTGACCACCACGGTGGCCGGTATCGACACCTTCGACGGGGAGCTCGACGAGGCGTTCCCGCCCATGTCGGTCACCGTCCGGCTCAGCGACGACATCGACATCTCCCGCGGCGACATGATCTGCCGGCCGCACAACCAGCCCACGGTCGGCCAGGACCTCGACGCCATGGTGTGCTGGATGACCGAGCGACCGGTGAAGCCGGGCGACTTCTTCGCCCTCAAGCACACCACCCGATGGGTGCGGGCGGTGGTACGCGACATCCACTACCGGCTCGACGTCAACTCCCTCCACCGCGACGAGTCGGCGACGTCGCTCGGCCTCAACGACGTCGGTCGGGTGAGCCTGCGGGTCACCCAACCGCTCTTCTACGACAGCTACCGGCGCAACCGGCAGACCGGATCGTTCATCCTGGCCGCCGAGGACAACAACGTGACCGTGGGCGCCGGCATGCTGCTCGGCCCCGACTGAGAGCGGCGAGCCGGGCGATGACCTCTTCCGAACGTCACCTGGCACGCAGGGCAGGTCGCTCCTGACGAGCGGTCGGAGATCCTCGGGTCCCGAGGGGCGACGCTGTGGTTCACCGGCCTGTCCGGCTCGGGAAAGTCCACGCTGGCCGTCCGCCGTCGAGAAGCGACTGGTGCTCGACGGCCGCAACGCCTACCGGCTCGACGGGGACAACCTCCGCACCGGGCTCAACTGGGACCTCGGGTTCACCCGGAGCCGACCGCCAGGAGAACGCCCGACGGGTCGCCGAGGTGGCCTGCCTGTTCGCCGACGCCGGCCTGGTGGCCATCGTGGCCCTGATCAGTCCCTATGCGGAGTCCCGGCCGTGGGCCCGCCAGATCCACGACGGCGCCGGTCTCCCCTTCGTCGAGGTGTACATGGCGGCGCCGGCCGACCTGTGTGCCAACCGGGACCCGAAGGGCCTCTACGCCCAGGCATCGAGCGGCAGCATCAGCTCGTTCACCGGGGTCGACGATCCCTACGAGGTGCCCGATTCGCCCGACCTGGTCATCGAGCCGGCGTACCTCGGTCGACGAGGCCGTCGACGCGGTGGTGGCCACCCTCGGCCGCATCGAAGGAGTCGGGTTCCGGCTCCAGGGATCCGGCGGCTGAGCCCTTCGGCATCCATCGTGCGGCGGCACCGACCGCTGAGAGTAGCCGCCCCATTTCTCACTGCTGTCGGACAGGCCAAATCGCAGGCCGACGTGTACGATGACAGCGGCGGCGTAGGACCGAAACGAGTTGGTCCTGCGCTCTACTGATGCAGAGGTTGGGACGAGATCAAGCGATGAACCCTTAGTCGACAAAGAATGGTTGTCGAACCGGGGCAAGTCGTCAACTAAGGGCCGTGCGAATGCAGACTCGAGGTAGGAGAGTCAATCGATGGCTGGCGGCGGTGGCCGCACTTTTTATCGCGCTCGGCTCGATGCTGGTGATCGCCGGTTCGGCGTCGGCCTCCACCCCGATCGGCCACTTCCCGACCATCAGGTTCTGGAACTCGTACGACGTGGTGACCATGAATGTCCCGCTCCGGGCGTGGTGCCCGAAGACCGAGCCGTTCTGCGAATGGCAACTCTTCGTGAACGAGCCCGACATCCCCAGCCAGACGGTCGTCGGTACGGCCACGGGGACGTCGGGGATCCTGACCGTCAACTACCCGAAGAACTTCTGCGGGGTCATCCAGGCCGACGCCCTCGTCGGCCCGTCGCCGTGGCTCCTCCAGTTCGGGCACAAGAAGATGATCAAGACCGGGAAGTCGTGCAACGGGCCCCCTCCCACGAGCACGACCACCCTCCCACCTCCGACCACCACGACCAGCCGCCCCACACCACCACCACGACCAGGCCGCCCCACACCACGACCACGACCAGGCCGCTCACACCACCCCGACCACCAAGCCGCACCACGCACGCCACCACCACCACCACCCAAGCCCTCCCGTTCACCTCGAGCTCGACACCCGCCGGCGTGGCCGCCGCCGTGTCGAACGGGTCGTCGGACCCGTCGACCGCGAGCCCGCCGCCCAACTCCCGTTCACCGGCGCCGATGTCCGACCGCTGATCGTCATCGGCTCCGCCCTGATCGTGGCCGGCATCTATATCCTCACCACGCTGGAGCAGCGGCGGCGGGCCATGCGACGGATGGCCTACTCGATGCGGACGAGCCCGGCGGCCGGATACGCCACCCGAACCTCCCGGTGGTTCCTGGGCGACTGAGCCGGGCCGTCCACGGAGAAGGACGAGTCCGAAGCGGTACAGTACGCTCACCGGACGACCGATCGTCCGGTTGTCAGATGGCTGCGGGGGTGATCCATGAAACTCGAAGTTCCGGTCCGCGGTGAACCCCAGGCCCCCCTCTTCCGTAGCCGGTTCGGGGGCCTGTGGGTCGACCGCAGCGACGCCCATGAGGTGCTCGCCGACCGTCTGGCCCGAGGCGAGGTAGTCCCGACGACGCGGTACTGCTGTCCCAGTACATCGACCACGGGTACGCCGTGCTCCCCGGGGCGGTCAGCGACGAGGTGATCGATGACTACCTCGACTTCTTCGAGCATTCCTGGGACGACGCTCCCGCCACCATCTGCGCCTACCACCAGGGCCAGGTGCAGCGGATGTCACGGGATCTCTACGACAAGGTGGCCAAGGTCAGCTGCCTCCACTGGTACTACCCCCGGGCGGCAGAGATCATCTTCCCCCCGGCCGTGCTCCGGTTCCTGACCCAGATCTACGACCGCCCACCGGTTGCCTTCCAATCGATGTCCATGCGCAAGGGGTCCCAGGAGCCCCTGCACATCGATACCGGCCCACTCACCCTGACCGAGCCGATGTCGATGGCCGCCTCGTGGGTGGCCCTCGAGGACGTGAAGCCGCACTCCGGCGAGTTCCAGTTCGTGCCCGGGAGCCACCGGGTCCCCGAACTGCTCCACCACGGCGTGACCAAGGGCCACAACGGGGACATGGAGAGTACGGGAAGATCCTCTCCCGGATCCTCGAGGTCTGCGACGAGCGGGGGCTGAAGACGGAGTACTTCATGGCCAAGAAGGGCGACGTGCTCATCTGGCACGCCGACCTCATGCACGGTGGAGCCATGATCGAAGACCCGGAGCAGCACCCGGAAGAGCTTTATCGCCCATTTCATGCCTCTCGGCGTGATGCCGACGTTTTACGATTTCTCCGGTGTCGACGCCCTTCCCTATCCGAGCGGGGGCTACTGCCTGGACGACTTCCGGAAGGCTTCGCGGGACCGGGTCGACGCCGGCCCGCCGACCAGGCGGCTCAAGGACCATGTTCCCCTTTCGATTCGGACACTGGCCCGGAAGCAAGTGGACAGATTCTCACCGACAGCCAAATAGCGGAGAGATCGCCTCGGTCGACTTCCAAGAATTCAGGGCCGCAGGCGAGAACGCCACCTCGTTCGGGACGTGACCTGCGAGGGGTTCGATCCGCGCCGATGAGGATGTCCAAGCACGCCTGTCGATCGCTCCAGCCAAGGGGGCAGCGGCGGATCAACGGTAAGCGTATCGGCCGCTCGTGCGTGAGGAACACGTGTTCAGAAAAATATGCGGGGAGTCCGATCCTTTCCCGGACACGCTCCAGATTCGCGCTGATCGTTGTGGTTTCCGCAGGCACGGGCGCGATTCTAACACGGGGTACGAACCGCTGGTCACTCGCCGTGCGTCGCTGCTACACTGAACGTCACTTCGATGCCTGCCCGCGGAAAGCTCATCGTGATCGAGGGAATCGACGGTTCCGGGAAGCGCACGCAGGTCGATTGTCTCACGCGCGTGTTGAGCGAGCGTGGCATCGCATTCACGCGGGTCAGTTTCCCTCGCTACGACGGCTTTTTCGGAAAGCTGGTGGCGCGCTTTCTCAACGGCGAATTCGGCCCGCTCGCGTCCGTTGATCCGCATTTTTCGTCGCTGCTCTACGCCGGAGACCGCCTGGAATCGAAACCTGCTATCGAGGCATCGCTCGCGTCCGGAAAGATCGTGCTCGCCGATCGCTACATCGCCTCGAACCTCGCACATCAAGGGGCGCGCGTGCCGGCCGAGAAACGCGACGAATTCATCGCCTGGCTCAAGCGGCTCGAATATGGAGTCTACGGCTTGCCCGCTGAGGATTTGATCCTCTACCTGCGCATGCCCGCGGCCGAAGCGCATCGCTTGGTCGGCCGGCGCGGCGCGCGCAACTATACGGCCATGCGTCGCGATCTGCAGGAATCGGACGTCGCGCATCTCGAAGCGGCGTCGGGGGTCTACGACAGCCTCGCGCGGCAACCGGGCTGGGCGAAAATCGAGTGCTTTGATCCGGCGTCCGGCTCGCTTCGGGCGCCCGCGGCAATTCACGCGGAGATTCTCGCGGCGATCGACGCGCACATCGCGCCTGCGCTCGGTGCGAGGAGCTGACATGGGTTTCGACGAGTTCCTCGGCAATGAACGCATCGTCCGCGCGCTTCGCGGAATGCTGCAGCGGGAACGCGTGCCGAGCGCGCTGCTTTTCACGGGGCCGCGCGGCATCGGAAAGTACACGCTCGCCCGAATGTTCGCGCAGGCCGCCAACTGCCAGCGCCTTCGAGACGACTTTTGCGGTGAATGCGATTCCTGCCTGCGAATGGCGCCGCTTGCCAATCCTGCGCCGCTCGTTCAGGCGGGCCTTGGCGAGCGCGGCGAAAGCGCGGACGCCTCTGCCGTCGAACGCACCCCCTTGATTCTCGAAACGCATCCGGACGTTTGGGTGATCGCCCCCGATCCGGTGCGGTTCCGCACTCCGGTCGCGCGGCCCGTGATCCGCGTCGGGCAGTTGCGCGCCGTCCAGCGCGCGGCCTATTTCAAGCCGCAAGGCCGGCGGCGCGTCTTCATTCTGGACGGCGCGGACACGATGCGTTGGACCGACGCCGATGTCTTCCTCAAGATTCTCGAAGAGCCGCCCGAGTCCGCAACACTCATTCTGCTTGCGCAAAATCCCGGCTCGCTCCTGCAGACGATCCGGTCGCGCTGCCTGCAATTTCACTTCTCGCCTGTCCCGACGGAACAGATCGAGGCGTTTCTGAAAGAGCGCACGGACCAGAAGCCGGCCGAACGCAAACTGGTGGCCCAGCTTTCCGAAGGCAGCCCGGGCGCGGCCCTTTCACTCAACCTCGAGGAATCGGCGCGCCTCCGGAGAAGCGTCTTGCACCTTCTCGACCAGTCGGTTTCCGGCGAGGGTTTTGCCGACCTCTTCAAATCCACTGCTCAGCTCTCCAAGCAGGAGCAGGAATCGTTTGAAAACATATTGGGCCTGTTCTATAGTGTGCTTACAGACCTGCTCGAAAACTCCTTCGGCATGGCGGGCAGGCTACCTCGCAATCCCGATCTGCACCGGGAAGTCGAAAGCCTTGGCAGGAAGATCGACTGGACGTGGGTACTGAGGGCTACACGGGGCCTGGACGCGCTCGAAAACCGGATTCGCCGCAATACTGGGCGTCAACTGGGCCTGGATGCGCTGATTGCCTCACTGAGTGTCGGCTAGGCCCCAACCGAAGTTTTTTTCGAAATGTTGCAACCGAACCCCTTCTCGCGTAGTCATAATCTGTATATTACTTAGGAGCCGTCATGGTAAACCGCAAGTTGTTCCGTCCCTCACTCGGGGACAGCAAAGAATCATATGCACCGCGTCCCACGCAAGTGATGCCGCAGCCGGCCGCAGGACCGCGGAAGAAGCCCGCTCCACCCGATCAGACGTTCGCTGAGAATTTCTACTACGTAAAGCAGATGCAATCCCGCACGCCCGTCGCGGTGGTGCTCACGGACGGCGAAGTGATCCGCGGCACGATCGAGTGGTACGATCGCGATTGCATCAAAGTCACTCGCTATGGCAGTCCCAATCTTCTCCTTTATAAGCACTGCATTCGCTACGTCTACAAGGAAGGCGACGAAGCAGCCAACGGCGGCTCCAACGGCCAGTAGGAAGGGCTCGTTGCGCGGAGCGGCGTTGCCGGGCCGCGGTTGCCGCCCAGTTCAGCCGCCGGCCCAATCAGCATGAAGATCGGGATCACCTGCTACCCAACCTACGGCGGATCGGGTGTCGTCGCCACCGAGCTCGGCCTCGAGCTCGCGGCGCGAGGGCACGAAGTTCATTTCATCAGCTACGCCATGCCGATCCGGCTGAGTGGCACGAGCGAGCGCATCTGGTTCCACGAAGTGGAAGTCACCGCGTACCC
The DNA here is from genome assembly GCA_963836125.1 of uncultured Acidobacteriota bacterium. Lineage (GTDB taxonomy): Bacteria > Acidobacteriota > Terriglobia > Acidiferrales > UBA7541 > Palsa-295. The sequence continues at coordinate 508,511 of CAWIIK010000005.1, read as the reverse complement.
GCTGTTCGATCATCCGCCCTACACGCTGGCGCTCGCCACGAAGATGGCCGAGGTCGCCGAGCAAGCGTCGCTCGATCTCCTGCATGTGCACTACGCGATCCCGCATTCGGTCAGCGCGCTGCTCGCCCGCATGATGACCGCGCCCCGGCGCCTGCCATTCATCACCACTCTGCACGGCACCGATATCACGCTCGTCGGCAACGACCGCAGCTATTTGCCGATCACGCGTTTCTCGATCGAGCAAAGCGACGGTGTGACGGCCATTTCGTACTACCTCCGCGACCGCACCGTTAAAGAGTTCGAAATCAAGCGGCCAATTGAGGTAATCCCGAACTTCGTCAACTGCGATCTCTATAGACGCTCGGACGACGCCGCTGCCCGCGCGCGCTGGGCGCCCGAGGGCGAGCCCATCCTGATGCATCTGTCGAATTTCCGTCCCGTGAAGCGCGTCACCGACGTCGTCGAGATTTTCGCGCTCGTCCGCGAAAAAATTCCCGCGAAGCTCGTGCTGATCGGCGATGGCCCCGACCGCGGCGCAGCCGAATACATCGTCCGCAAGAAGCGGCTCTCAAAAGATGTGTTTTTTCTGGGCAAGCAGGACCACGTGCAGGAAAAACTGGGGCTGGCCGATCTATTCCTGCTGCCGAGCGATTCGGAATCCTTCGGGCTCGCCGCGCTCGAGGCGATGGCATGCCAGGTGCCGGTGGTTGCGACCGACGTCGGCGGATTGCCCGAAGTTGTTACGCACGGTATCGACGGCTATCTCTTCGAGCCGCGCGACGTCGCGACGGGCGCCCAATACGCCCTCGACATCCTCACGCGCCCGGATCGCGGCCGCATGATGGGAGAAATGGCGCGCGCCAACGCCCGCCGCAAATATTGCTCGAACGACATTATTCCGCTCTACGAGAGATACTACGAAAAAGTCCTGAGCGCTTCGGCGGCGACATCCCGCGCATGAGCGCCGGGATTCGTATGTCCCCGCCGCAACTTTTCATACCAAATTCACAACACGTTTCCTCTCGGGCCGCAAGAACCACTCCCGAAATCTACTCAATCGCGCCCCAAAAGCAGAAAGCCCGCCTTCCGGCGGGCTTTCAAGGGGAGAAAGTTCCCAGCCAATGCGCGGATGGCCGCAGAACCCTTTCCTCGACCGCAGTCTAGTGGGCGATTCGAGGGAAGTCAAGCGCGAAAGCCAAAATCTGTCGCTCGGTAAGCCTATTTGTTTCAGCGAAATATGCGGAGGGCGATCCTGTCGGGCAGATTCCTATCCACCTTCACATCCGGCGTCGGCCCGCCCGGCGTTCCGTAGAAGTCCTCTGCATTGATCGGTTTACTGGCCAATCCCAGCTGCAACACCTGGACGTAGCTGGCGCGATCGAAGATCTTGCCCGGCATGCTGCGCTTCACAACTAGCCTGAGTCCCCCAAAGGCCAGCCCGGCGATCAAGGCGAAGAGGCAGATGACCCCAGTGCCCTCGATGGTACCTACTACCATGACTCCAATCGAAGGTTCCTTGAACTGAAACGTCGGCTCATTCCACGTCAGGACTGTTCCGGGATGAACTTGATTGAGCAGCGAGTCTGCCTCCGCTTGCGAAGGAACTCCAGCGACAACGGCCAGCAGCGTCAACGATCGCGCCGCGAACAATGTGGGTGAATTTGATCCCGGCTGCGAGCCGTTGACGTTGAATTTTTTCGCAATATCGGCCAGCATGCCTTCGGCCATCTGCGGAGTCGGGAAGTCGATGATCAGCAGCGTCGCATCATGACCGCTCACGTGGTAACGAGCAACTTCCGCTTCCGCGCCCCTTGAAAAAGCGACCGAATCGCCAAGTCCCCCCGGGAAAAGCTGATTCAGCGTTTGCGGCCCCAGAATGTAGCGATCGGTGCCCTCGACGACGTCCTTCTGCGGCAGATTCTCCCACAGAGTAGGCAGCGGCTCGTCCTGCGCATGCTGCCCGACGGCACGAACGAGCGTCTTCAAATCCGCCGTGTGCGCCGTCAGACTTTTCCCTTGTATGTCGACAACCAGATTGCCTCTAAGAACGAGCGCCCGACCGGGCGTTATCGACGAATGATCGGTCAAATTCGCCCGCTGCATTCCCGACGCGCGCTGATAGGAGTACTCGCCGTACGCTCCGCTCGAATCCTTCATTTTGTAGAGCGTAACGTCGAGCGTCTCGGAGCCCTGCCGGTAGATGGCGTGCTCTCCGCCCGCGAATCCATATTCCTTGGCCGCGCTCGCCGCATCGCCGGATGCGTCTGCAGGAGCGTTGCTGAGGCTCGGTGCGGCAGACGCCCCGAAGGTTTGATCGCTGCTCTGCGCCCATCCCGCAAACGAATGAGGCAGTATCTGCTGCGCGGAGGCGCAGAGCGACGTCGTCAACAGGCCCGCGAAGAGAACCAAAACAAATCGGCGCATGAATCCCCGTTCGCTTGTTAGATGCCGAGATTCTACTTGGGGTTCCCGGACGGCGCCACTGTTCCGTCGGCGAGCCGCGTATCGGAGAGGTGATTGTCCGAGATGAGCTTGCCTTTGTTCGTGGGGAGGCTATTGAGGCTTGCGAGGTAGGTTGCGATGCCGCGATAGAGACCCTCGGCGATCCGTTGGCGCTGCGCGGCCCTGCGCAGCAGGCTTTCGTCGTAGGGGTTGCTGAGGAACGAGATTTCCGCCAGCACCGAAGGCATGTTCGCGCCGATCAGCACCACAAACGGGGCTTTCTTCACCCCGCGGTTCTTCTCGCTCCGGCTAACCAGCTGCAAGCGCCCGGAGAGGCTCTCCTGGATGTCCTGGGCCAAGTCTTTCGACTCTTCGATCTTGTCGTTGCGCGCGATTTTCTTGATCAGGTCTTGCAGGTCGTGCATCGACTCCTGCGAGTTCGCGTTTTCGCGCGCCGCCACTTCCATGTCTTCGGCCGAAGTGGCGAAATTCAGGTAATACGTCTCCACGCCCCGCGCGGATGGGTCGTCGCTCGAATTCGCATGGATCGAGATGAATAGATCGGCCTTCGCGTCGTTGGCGATCTGCGTTCGCTCCTCGAGTGGAACGAACGTGTCGTCCTTGCGCGTGTAGATCACGTCCGCGCCCGGCAATCTTTGTTCGATCAGGTTGCCGAGGCGCAGCGCGATGTCGAGACACACATCCTTTTCCAGAAGGCCGTGCGGCCCGATCGTTCCCGTGTCGTGCCCGCCGTGTCCAGCGTCGATCACGATGCGGTTGATCTTGAGCCCGAGCGCCCGCGTCAGGGTACGCTCGCCGTCGCGGTTGGGCTCCGGCACAGTCGGAGGTTCGAGGCCAGCCGATTCCGTTAGGGTCGCCTTGGGATGTTCCTTCGCGGCCCTTAGCGCAGCCTTCGATATCGACTTCGCGGATGCGGGTGAAGCGTCGGGCGCGGTATCGGATGTTGCTTCCCTTGCCCGCACAGAAACCGTCTCCGCGGCTCCCGTTGTGGCCGCGGGATCAGCAGCCGCGTTCTTCTCGGCTGCGTCGCGCGCGTTGGTCAGCTCGGCAGCGGAAGCGACTCGCGTCCCAGACGCGCTCGGGTGCGAGCGCAGATCGATCACCAGGCGGTACGGATTCGCCACAAGAAAGGCCGAATAATCCTTGGCGCCGTCGACATCCAGCACGAGCCGCACAGTATCCGGCTTGTTTTGCGCGATGCGGATCGCCTTAAGCATTCCGCCCTGCACGCCCACCGGTTTTCGCGGAATCTTGGCGCCCACTTGCGCCTTGTACAAGTCGAAATAGATGCGCTCGGGAGACGCGATACGCGAGGCTTTGAATTCGACCGTATTCGCCAGGCCGACGACGATTCGCGCGGAATCCGGCGAGTTCCACGTCTTGAAGTCCTTCACGCTCGGCAGGCCGTGTTCCACCGCTTTCGGAGTCACTTGGGCCGCATCCACGGGAAGCATCTGCGCCGCCTCATCGACCAGGTCAACCGGTTCGGGCTGGGCGGTGCGTTCGTTCAGATCGGAGCGATCAGGGCGAGCGGAAGTAACATCCGGATTCGGCGTCGGCTCGCTGTTTTCTACGGCCTTGCTGATCTCCTTCAGCGCCGCCCGCGCCTCATCCGCTCGGTCCGAGTGCGGAAAGACTTTCAGGTACTCTTTGTAGGTGGCTTCAGCCTCTTCGGGCTTATCGAGATCGTCATTCTGGATTTTCGCAACCGAAAACATCGCTTCGCCGCGATAGCGGCTTCCCGGATACTGTTTCATCAAGAACGAATACATCGCGATCGCGGACTTGAAGTAGCTGGGATCGTAGAGCCGCCCCATCTCGATGTACAGCTCCGCCTCGGCGACCAGCGCCGAAGTCGCATCACCCGCGTCCGGGGTGATCAGGTAGACCTTGTGAAAGGCGGCGATCGTCTGAACGTAGTCGGAACGCGATCGGTCCTTCTCGAGGTAGCCCTCGAGCATTGTGCGCATCTTCACAGCTTGCGCGAACTGCTCTCGGGCGTCCGATTTCTTGTCAGCGCGGGTGGAAACCGCGAGGCAGGTCAGCAGGCAAGCCGCCACGGCAAAGGCGCAGAAAATCTGCCGCGTGCTCGATTTTAGTGCAGCCAAACCCATTCGCGTCTCATTCGTTCGTGAAGATGATCCGTCCCTTCGAATCCACTTCCTGCCGTATGGGGGCCCTGGGAGGACTCCACAACGACGGGTCGCGGCCCGAATTAGGCCGGAAATATGCGTCGGTCACTTTCTGCACGTACCGTTCGGTTTCCGGGTAAGCCGGAATCCCGCCGCTTTGATCGACGGCTCGTTCGCCGGCGTTGTAAGCCGCCAGCGTCTTCGTCAAATCGCCGTTGTAGTGATCGAGCAGCGACTTCAGGTACGACGTCCCGCCCTCCACGTTCTGGACAGGATCGAAAGCATTCCCGACACCAAAGCGCTCTGCCGTTTCCGGAATCAACTGCATTAAACCCACCGCACCCTTGCGCGAGATCGCCGTCGGATTCCAGCCTGACTCCGTGCTGATCACCGCTTTCACCAGCGCCGGATCCAGGTCGTGCCGCTCGGCTGCCTGCTGGACGATTTGATCCAGGTGGTCGCCGGGCGCACTCGCCGACTGCGCAGCCGGGGAAGAACTGATCGTACTCCCGCTGCTGTGCTTCGGGGAACCCCCGTTCACATAGACGAGCTTTCCGTGCTCATCTACGTACGATGCGATTTGGGCTTGAGACGGCGCGGACACGCATAACCAGATTACCGCCGCTATCACGACGATGGTTGCCCTAGTCATCGGTCCGCTCATACCGCCTCTGGGGAAGGCAAAACGCTCCGCTCCGAACAAGGCATAAAGACGCGAAAACGCACAGCGACAAGAGCGCCCGGGAAGGCGAGCTTCCCCGGCGTAAGTTTCTGGCGTTGCGCGAATTATAGCAATCGGTCGAGAAGGGGGTAAATGGACTGCAAGGCCATTTCTATGCCGGATGTGTCTTTTCCGCCAGCCTCGGCCAAATCGGGCCTTCCGCCCCCGGAACCGCCTACCAGCTTGGCCAGTTCCTGGACGATTTTCCCGGCGTGGAGCTTGGGGATCAAGTCTTTCGTAACTGCTGTAATTAGAGCAACTTTTCCGTCTTCGGCGGAGGCTAAAACCACCACGCCCGAGCCGAGGGTCTGGCGCAGCGAATCGACCATCTGGCGAAGAGCCTCGCGGTCGAAACCGTTGACCCGGGCGGCCAGTACCTTGACTCCCTTGACCTCCTTTGCCTCACTCAGGAGCTCCCCGGCCAGGGAGCCGGCGGTCTTCCGTTTCAGCCCCTCAAGTTGCCTTTCAAGGGCCTTTAAGGAGTCAATTTGGCGCGAAATGGCCTCGATCAGGCCATCTTCAGAGGTATTCAGCATCCCGGCGGCGGAACGCAGCGTGACGAGCGCCCGCTGGTAATCAGCCAAGGCGCAATCGCCAGAAATCGCCTCGATGCGGCGAACGCCTGCGGCGGCCGACTGCTCGGCGAGGATCTTGAAGAGACCGATTTCGCCGGTACGGCGCACGTGGGTGCCGCCGCACAGCTCCTTGCTGTAGAAGCCGCGCGGCGAAGCGGCGTCAGGAATCGTCACCACGCGGACGTTCGCCTCGGGATACTTGTCGCCAAAGAACGCCAGCGCGCCGGAGGCGAGCGCCTCGTCGATATTCGTGATGTCGGTGCGCATCTCGAGATCCTTGAGGATCTCTTCGTTCACCTGCTGCTCGATTTCGGCAAGCTCCACCGGATCGACCGCGGCGAAGTGCGAGAAATCGAACCGCAGGTGATCGGGCGCGACCAGCGACCCCGCCTGCTTCACGTGCGTACCGAGAATGTTGCGCAGCGCGGCGTGCATCAGGTGCGTGGCCGTGTGGTTCCGCATGTTGCGCGCGCGCCGCTCGGGATCGGCGACGGTCGCGACGCGGTCGCCCACATGCAAATCTTCCTTCGCCACGATGCGGTGCGCCACGAGCCGCGAAACCGGATAATACGCGCCGCGCACCTCGGCCACTTCCAGCGATTCCGAATTGTCGTAGAAGCCGCCCGTATCCGCCACCTGCCCGCCCGATTCGGAATAGATCGATGTCCGATCGAGGACGACTTCCGCCTCGGTCCCCGCTTTGATTTCGTTCACCGGGCCGTTCTTCGTAATGATCGCTTCGATCCGGCAATCGCGCGTCTCCGTCCCAAAGTAGAAGTCCGGTTCAGTCTTGAACGTTTCCGCAAGCTTCGTGTACGCCGGATTCGCCACATCCTTGTGTACGCCCTTCCACGAAGCTCTCGCCCGCGTCCGCTGCTCCTCCATCGCCCGATCGAACCCGGCCCAGCCGATCTCGACACCCGCGTCACGCGCGACGTCCTCGATGAAATCACGGGGTAGGCCGTAGGTGTCGTAGAGCTTGAAAGCATCGATGCCGGGGATGACCGTTGCAATACCGAAATTACGGAAGAGGTTCTCCGAAAGCGACTTCAGATCATCTAGAAGGTCACTTGTGGATGATCTGCTCTTCCCTGTCAGTGCGTCGTCGATCTTGAGGCCAATATTGTTGATCTCTGCGGTTATCCCGCCTTTCGACATTCTTAGGTCTGCGATTGATTTCCGAGCTGCTTCGAGAATCAGTCGGTCCAGGCGACCAAGCCCGATGTCCACTGTGCGCGCAAATCTGTTTTCTTCTTCGTCGAGAATCCGCGTGACGCGAGCCGCGTGTTCTTCGAGCTCGGGGTAGGCCTCTTTCATTTCGGAGCGTACAGCCGTAGACATCTGTGAAAGGACTGGAGACCGTGCCCCGAGGATACGCGCATGCCGCAGCGCGCGCCGGACGATCTTCCTCAACACGTAGCCGCGCCCTTCGTTGGAAGGGACTACGCCATCTGAGATCAGAAACGTCGCGGCGCGGGAATGGTCCGCGATGATTCGGAGTGATGGATTGTTGTCCTCAAACCCGCTCAGTTCCTTGCCGCACAACCAAGCGGCTTTACTCCTCAGCGGCTTAAACAGGTCCGTGTCGAAGTCGCTGATTTTGCCCTGCAGAACGGCCGCGACGCGTTCCAGGCCCATGCCCGTATCAACTGAAGGCTTCGGCAAGGGATTGAGCTTGCCGTCGGCATCGCGGTTGAACTGCATGAACACGAGATTCCAGATTTCGACGTAGCGCCCGCACTCGCAGCCGAATTTGCAATCCGCGTGGCCCTGACCGGAAGCGGCCGGACCCATGTCGTAAAAAATTTCGCTGCAAGGACCGCACGGGCCGGTATCGCCCATCGCCCAGAAATTTTCTTTCAGGCCGGGAACCGCAATCACGCGATCTTTCGCGGCGCCGACCTTTTCCCAGAGTTTCGCGGCTTCGCTATCGACGTCGAGCCTCTTGCCGGGAGAGACTTCGGCGCCTCCAAAAACCGTGAAATAGAGTTTCTGGACCGGAATCGCGTACCAATCTTTTGCGGTGACCAGCTCCCAGGCGAACGCGATCGCGTCCTTCTTGAAATAATCGCCGAAGGAGAAATTGCCGAGCATTTCGAAAAACGTGTGATGGCGATTCGTGAAGCCGACGTTTTCAAGGTCGTTGTGCTTGCCGCCGGCGCGCACGACTTTCTGGCACGAGGTCGCGCGGTTGTACTCGCGCTGCTCCAGGCCGAGGAAAACATCCTTGAACTGGTTCATCCCCGCGTTGGTGAAGAGCAGCGTAGGATCGTTTGTCGGGACGAGCGAGGAGCTGCGCACGACGCGATGCCCGCGTTCCTCGAAAAATCTCAAGAATGTCTTTCGAATCTCGTTTCCGGTCACGTTCGTCTTTTGCCGTCCCTCAGCGGTCCCGTTAGCGTGTCGATTGGAACGGACCTCCGTCTTTTGTTTTCAGCAAGATACGCCGATTTCGAATCGCGGGAGTGGCGATTAGAAATCCAGCATGCGACGACCAAAACGCCGCCCGCCGCACTGTCGATCCGAACCCGCACCGAACACAATATCTCACCATAACATTGTATGGATAGGGGGAAGACAAGCGCAAGCGATCCGCGCGACGGGATTCGCCGGTTAGCCCGGAGATCCGATGTCAGAAACGTGATGGCGACGATATCAGTTGTTCTTCAAAAGCACTCACGGCCATTGACGAGGCGAGCGAACAAACAAAGCTTGTCGCGCTTTTAGGTCTCGCGGCTACCAACGTCCAGCGTGAGCGCCACCGTCCACGTGAAGCACCTCTCCGGTCACTTGACCGGCCTCGGCCAGGTAGAGAACCGCATCGATGATGTCTTTTATCTCCACGATTTTCCCCATTGGCTGGAACGTCTTCAGAACGTCCTTGGAATCATTCTTGTGCAATGGTGAGTCGACCACACCGGGGGCGACCGCGTTGAAGCGGATGCCTTCTTTCGCATACTCGATTGCGAGGTTCTTAGTCACTGCATTCAGGCCCCCCTTTGTGATCATCGAGACCGAGGTCTTCTCGCCGACGAACGGCTGATCGACCAGCGTCGCGGTGATGGTCACGACGCTCCCGGATTTCTGCTTCAGCATCTGTTTCACGGCGAGCTGAGTCATGAAAAGAAATCCCAGCAGATTGGTCGACACCAATGCATCGAAGTCCTCGATCGTATAGTCCGTGAAAGGCTTGACCCGGAAGATTCCGGCGTTGTTCACCAGAACATCGATGGTTCCGAAGCGCTCGATCGCCGCTTCGACGGTCTTGGCAGCCGTCTCCTGCTTACCGATATCGCCGTCGACGAGAGCCAGGCTGGGTGAAGCGGTCAACGATTCCGTGGTCTTCAGAGAGGTTGCGACGACGTTGTAGCCGTGCGCCAGAAAGCCTTCGACCAGACCGGCGCCAATCCCCTGTTGTGCCCCCGTGACGATTGCTGTTTTCTTGTCTGACATGCATGCCTCTTTGTTTGACGTCCGGTTCTACTGCGGACCGGGGTGGAAAACAGGCCGACGGGCTCGATCCCTTTCGGAATTACAAAGTTGATCGGTTGTGAAGGGCTTGGACGGTTCGCGTTGACAACTTCGATCAGCGCTTCATACGGCCCCGCCGGAAGAACGCAACCCCCCGGCACGCAACGTTAATGGTCTCTCTACCGGGACCCAAGCACCAAGCTACTTGCCCCAAGGAGCATCCGGAGTCCATAGAGTAAACAGTGTAGGAGACTTCGCTCAGTTTTCTTCGTCAAGACTCGAGTTGCCCCAGACTCGGTGATCGAACACTCCTGGTTGGTCACCCGGTCGCCACCGTGGTCCGGGTTGAACTGGAACGATCGCGGATGTACGCTACGGGCGATGCGAACGCGGTTCAGAGTCGCGGGCAGCATCAAAGTATGATTCCCGAGTGCGCTGGGAATCGCAATGGGGTGGTGGAATCCATGCGTCAAATCAGAAGTTTTCCAGTCGTTATATTTTTGTTCGCGCTATCTGCAGTTCCGAGCGTCGCGCAGGAAAGTAGAGCGATGGCTGGCTCCGAGGAAATCAGCGGCACGGTGCAATCGTTCAGCGGAAATATTTTGGACATCAAGCCGCCGACCACACCATCGGTGTGGGTGACCATCCCCGAGGGTATGAAGGTCGATCGAGACGAACTGAAACCAGGCACCGAGGTTAGTGTCGAGACCCGCTGGGCGATGGTTTGCTACGTCGCCACCCAGGCGCCCGATGTCGTCCCGAAGAAATCTTCGGGCCGCTAGCCCAGCCGATCGGCCGGCGCCGCGGGCGCCGCGCACCCCGCGCACCCCGGTTGACACGGCGGGGCAGGGGGGCTAGCCTTTCGTCCCAAGGGCAGGCTCAACACGGAAATTGCGGGGCGAGCACGATGGCCTTCGTCTTCGACTTCGACCCAACCCATCGAATCCTTCGATCCACATTTTCAGGTAGGGTGAGTGATGAGGATTTGCTGAATCACCAGCGCGTGGGCCTGCTGCTGGTCACCTCTCTTGACCCGCGTTTCGCCATCGTCGATCTGTCAGCCGCCGATCCCTTCGACGTTACTTCCGATGGGATGCGAAGGCTCGCAAAGTTGCCCCCAGCCATGCCAAAAGTGGAGCGTCCTCGCGTGGTTATTGCGCCTTCTGATCTCGTGTTTGGGATGGCGCGAATCTTTGAAGTGGAGGGGGAGGCTACTCGTCCAAACTTACACATCGTGCGTTCTGTGAAGGAGGCATGGGCGATCCTCGGCCTCGAAATGGAAGAGGCCCAATTCGGGCCGATATCAGGGGCGGTCTAGGGATCCTTCGGCTAACGGCGCTTCCCGCGCGGGCGTGCGACGGGCAAATCCAGCGCAACGCGATTGCGTAAGGGTTGCCGACAACTCGGCAAGTAGCCTGCCTTCCACCCGAATCCCAACGCAAAACCTAAAGGCTTACGTTGGGGTCACGCCGACTCTCCGCGAAAGTGTCAGCGATTCCGCGGCGTGTATGCAGGAACACTCCTCCCTTTGTAGGCCCATTTCGCAAACTCAAGCGTTTCTGCGTCTTGCTGCGCATTTGAGGCTTCGAGTGCCGGCATTAGACTTGCTCTTCAACACAAAGTCTCGCCGGTACCGATTCCACTTCCGTACCATTGACCGATTCGGGAGGCGCGATTGGAATGGAAGCAACGGAAAAAAGCATGCGGCTGACATGACAAATTCTCGCCCAAACGCGGATGGCCGTGCGGCTGGAGCTGCGTGCCGGCACGGCCGGTGCGCCGAGTTGTTCTTTCAGATTCGCGTGATGCGGCAACGGATCCGGCGCGGGATTGCTGATTTCTTCGCGGGGTTGCGCCGCTGCGACAAAATGCACGATGGGCCGTACTCGCTGGTCGTCGGCGAATCGCGCAGCTGGCTTTGGTCGGACGATCGCCCGGCCGAGGCGGCCTACCAAAAAGGCAAAGTGCACAATCTGCGGACCGCGGTTCAGGATCTCGATTGCGCGCTGCTGCTGCCGGGCCAGGTCTTCAGCTTCTGGACGCAGATCGGGCGAGCCGCCGAAGAACGAGGATATGTAATCGGCCGCATGCTGCAGCAGGGGTGCATGATTCCGGCCGTTGGCGGCGGACTCTGCCAGCTTTCGAACGCGCTGTACGATGCGGCGCTGCAATCGGGCTGCGAAATCGTGGAGCGGCACGCGCACTCGCGGCCGGTTGCCGGCTCCGCCGCGGCAGCGGGACGAGACGCGACCGTCGCATGGAACTATATCGACCTGCGATTTCGGTCGCGCGTGCCGCTGTTGATCCGCGCGCAGCTCACCGAGGACGAGCTGGTGGTCTCGTTCTGCGCATTTCCGGGGACGGTGGTCCCCAAGGAAGGAATTGCTGGCGCCGCGGGGCATGCAGGCGCTTTGCGTAAATCGCGGGGGCGCGAACCGGCTGGTACCTGCGCGACGTGCGCCGAGACGGCGTGTTTCCGCCACGAAGGCGCGGAAAAGATCGGCTCATCCTAGCGAGCTGCAAGAGCAGCAAAGCTTCGGCGTCAAAACCTGCCAGAATTGGCTTTTCTTGACCGTTTAGCCCGCGTTCATCCTCCCGACGACAGCAAGATCCTTGCTCCAGAGTTACAGCTGTTCCGCCGGTGTGTTGCACTCGGGCTGATACTGCGCGATCAGGGCAGAGAGGACGGCGGTGCGATCCTCGGGCGTGGAAGACTCCACGGGCAGGAAGGCCACATAAAGATGGATCGCACCCGAAGCCACCTCGCACCACGACGGGTATTCTCATGCCAGGGCGTGAGATGCGCGGAAATAGTGACTGATTCGCCGAGGTAGATGGCGCGCGGCATCCGCGGATGGCACGTCGGATCGCGGACGAGGATCGCATACACACGAGTCGCAGGCGGGCACGGAGCAGGGAAGAATCTCGGGCTCGGAAAAGCGGTGGTTGCCGAACCAGATTCTCTCTAGCGACGCAGGCGAGGAAGTGCCGACGTAGTTGGCGGAAGCCACTCGGATGCTCCGGTCGCGGCCGCGCGCTTTGCATATGCCGCGCTCGCGAGTGGGCCAGTATAGCGTTTCGACGCGACTCGAACGATTCGAAAAACGCGCAGCGACCGTTCGGGTCCTTGAATCGAGGGCGCGCCTACTGGGGTGGGCGCTGCTGCTGCATTTTTGCCTGCGCGGCGGCGGTCCACGGCGGGACGACGCCGTTCATTCGCGCGTAGGCGATCGATTGGCCGAGATGCTCGTGGGCGTGCGCGACGATGTGGAATACGACGGCACCGACCGTGTTGAAGCCCTGGAAATTCCGAGGCTTTGACATATCCGCGTCGGACATGTTGGCGATGCTTTTTTCGGCGTAGTCGAAAGACTGGTTGAGCAAGTCGATGATTTTGGTTTTGTCCGTGGTGGATTTTTCGAAGCCCTGGAATTTGAAGCCGGGATACGGCGGAGCGCCGGCAACCGCCGTCAACCCGAAATTCCCGGCGGCCACGTGCAGATAGACTTCGCTGACCGAACGGACGCCTTCCTCGGGGCGCCACGTGTATTTCTCCTGGGGCATCGCCTGCGCGAGGCTGACGAGTTCGTCTTGCGCAGCCTTCAGTTCGACAATCGCTTCGGAGCGAAAATCGAACGCCTTAGCCGCGCCCGACCGATCCTGGCCAAATGCCCGGACGGATCTCACGGTCAAAAGCAGGCCGAGCACAACAACCGATACGCAGAGCTTCTTCGTCATTTCCGCCTCCCCCTCCAGCGAAAGTCACGACACTTTAGCGGTTTCGACGGCGAAAGGCGATGGAAAACGAAGCGGGGGCGATCAATCTTCGGAGGGAATGATTTCCGCGGATTCGGAAATGCTCGCGCGCGTGGCGGCGCGGATTTCGGTGCGAATGATGTCCGCCGAGAAGCCGGCGCGCAGAAGACTCGCGTAGAGCGAGGCGATTTTGCGCTGATCGAGCGGGCCGCGGACGTGCGCGAGGCGGCGTTCCAGGCGCGCGCGAATGAGCGTGGATTCGTCGGTCTCGGCAAAGACCGCGTCGATGGCGGCTTCGATGTCGCGACCGGGAACGCCGCGCGACCCGAGCTCGCGGGCAATGCGGAAGCGTCCTTGGCGGCGAGATTGTGCGTGGGCGCGCGCGTAGTCGAGGGCGTAGCGCGCGTCGTCGAGATAGGCGCGCTCGCGCAGCTTGGCCACGACGCGCGACACGAGGTCGGCGTCGTCCGCGCGACGGGCGAGGTGTTCGCGCATTTCGTGGATGGAATGCGCGCGGCGCATCAGGGCGCGGAGAGCCGCGGCGTACAATTCCTCCTCGGTTTCGAATTTGCGCGGTGATGAGCGCATCGCGAAGCAAGCATAGAAGCAAGGAGGCAGGGAAGCAAGGAGGCAGGGAAGTAGGGATGATGGGAGATCGGCGTTGGAAATTTGAAATCCGTTTGCAACCGGCCGGGTGCGAGCACCAACGAGGCTGTTTTCGAATTTCCAGTTTCGAGTTTCGAATTTCCGCTCCAGCGGCTACTTGCGGGGACCGAGGCGCTCGAATTCGGTCATGGCGCGCTCCATCTCTTCGCGGGCGGCGTCGGCGGACGAGCGGACACCCTGAACGCGGAGGCGGAAGTCGTCCGGATTCGAGGCGCGCATCAGGGCTTCCTCGAGGGTGATGAGGTTGCGCGAATAGAGATCGAAAAGCGACTGATCGAATGTCTGCATGCCGTACTGGCTGGTGCCGGCGGCGATCGCGTCGCGGATCATGCGGGTTTTGTCCGGGTTCATGATGCAGTCGCGGATGTAGCCGGTCGCGATCATCACTTCGCAGGCGGGAACGCGGCCTGAGCCGTCGCCCTTGCGGACCAGCCGCTGGCTGATGACGGCCTTGAGCGTCGACGCAAGCTGCAAGCGAATCTGTTTCTGCTCGGGCGGCGGAAAGACGGCGATGATGCGCTGGATGGTCTCGGTCGCATCGAGCGTGTGCAAAGTCGAAAGCACCAGGTGGCCGGTTTCAGCCGCGAGCAAGGCTGTCGAGATGGTTTCGAGGTCGCGCATTTCGCCGACGAGGACGACGTCCGGGTCCTGACGGAGGGCGGCGCGCAGCGCGGTTGAGAACGAGGATGTGTCGACTTCGACCTCGCGCTGATTGATGAAGCCCTTTTTGTCGCGGTGCAAATACTCGATCGGGTCCTCGATGGTGATGATGTGCTCGGGACGCAGCGAATTGATGCGGTCGATCATGGCCGCGAGCGTTGTGGATTTGCCCGAACCGGTGGTGCCGGTGGAGAGGACCAAGCCGCGCTGCTCTTCGCAGACGGTTGCGAGGACGCGGGGAAGTTCGAGTTCTTCGATGGTGCGAATCTTGGTCGGGATGACGCGGAGAACCATGCCGACGTTGCCGCGCTGCTGAAAGACGTTGACGCGGAACCGGCCGAGGCCGGCGACGCCGTACGCCATATCCAGCTCGGCGGTCTCTTTGAACTTCTGCTTCTGCCGGTTGGTCATCATACTGAAGGCCATGGACAGCATTTCTTCCGGCGTGATGCGGGGGACGTCTGTGAGCCCGCCCAGCACTCCGTCGACACGAAGGTAGGGGTGATTGCCGACCTTGAGGTGCAGGTCGGAGGCCCGTTGTTCGACGGCGCGGCGCAGCAGATCGTCAATACTAATGGCCATAGCGCGATTCCCCGAGTGCGAAGCTTTCAAGCCACGCTAGCATCGGCTCCAGGGAGAGGCAAGGACGCAGGGAAGGTGGTTTCCAAGGATGCAACCGCGTTTCTTTGTGCCGGGGTGTGCGGGGTATCCAGATTTCTCGGGCAAACCCCGCCCCCGGAATGACAGTTTCAGCATTCTTCGGCCGTCTGCCGGAAACAAAAGCAACAAAGGCTTGGTTGAGATTGCGATCAGGAGATGGGCTGGTTTCGGAGGAAGACGCGATCGTAGATTACGCCTGCCAGGACACCGCCGAAGAGCGGTCCGACCCAGTAAACGCCATGATTTTGCCAGTGATTCGGAGTCAGGGCCAGGGCGGGGCCAAAGGCTCGCGCTGGGTTCATCGCGGCGCCGGTGAAAGGCGCCCCAACGAGATAGCCGATCGTGACGGCAAGGCCGACCGCGAGCCCCGCAACGTAGCGGAATGCCCCTCCCGTATCGACGATGGTAGCAAACTGAACGAGAACCACGACGAACGTCAGAGCGGCTTCGAGCACCATGCCGTGCAGGCGGGTGAAATCCGAGGCGAGGTCCGGCGCGCCGAGAGACACAGGCCGCCAAATGGATTCGGGAAGGATCAGGCTCAGCAAGTAAGCGCCGAGCGCGGCGCCCAGGAGTTGCGCGATTCCGTAGCTGAGACTCTCGATCGTGCCCAGCCGTTTCGTGACCCAATAGCCGATCGTGACCGCGGGATTCAGATGTCCGCCGGAGATGTGGCCGAGCGCACCGACCATTACGCCAGTAGCCAGGCCGTAGGCGAGCGCGCAGCCGAGCGGGCCCGCGCCAGGTTGTCCCGCGGCACGAAGATATTGGTCCGTGCAGATCGCGCCTGCTGCGATAAATAGGACCACAAACGTTCCGATGAATTCAGCGGCGAGCCTCTGTGGGAGACGGTACAACGTTCCTCCGACGTGCTTGGGCAGACGCGGGATTCTACTGGATGGGAGGGAAGAGAGTCAAAGAAACGGCGCGGCGCTCGTCGTGCGCAGGCGAACCGGGAGAAGAGTGTCTGCAGGGGACGCATCTGGAATTAAATCCCAATCTGCGTGTCGGTTGGGTGCTTGTGGCAAAGGTCCCACCCTCACAAGGCGAGGATGGGCACCCGGAAAGTCAAAGGCGAACTGCTTTAGACCTTGACTGCTGGCACGCCGACCGGCGAGAGCCATCCGTGGCGGTCGGGCTTCTTGCCGCTGATGATGGCGAAAAATTCTTCCTGGACGCGCTTGGTGACCGGGCCGCGCGAGCCCGCGCCGACCTTGACGCGATCGACCGAACGAACCGGCGTGACCTCGGCGGCGGTGCCGCTGAAGAAGACTTCGTCCGCGATGTAGAGCATTTCGCGCGGGATCATCTGCTCGACGACGGGAAAACCGAGTTCGCGGCAGAGCGTGATCACCGAGTCGCGCGTGATGCCGGGAAGCGCGGAATTGGCGAGCGGCGGCGTGTGGATCGTGCCGTTCATCACGGCGAAGATGTTTTCGCCGGAGCCCTCGCTGACGTAGCCGTTGACGTCGAGCGCGATTCCTTCGTCGTAGCCGTTGATTTTCGCTTCCATGCGAATCAGCTGCGAATTCATGTAGTTTGCGGCGGCCTTGGCCATCTGCGGCAGCGTATTCGGCGCGGGGCGGTTCCACGAGCTGACGCAGACGTCCACGCCGCTGCGGAGCGCTTCTTCGCCGAGATACTTTCCCCACTCCCAGCAGGCCAGATAGACCTCGATCGGGCATCCGTGCGGGTCGACGCCTACGTCGCCGTAGCCGCGCAGAACGATAGGGCGGATGTAGCAGGCGCTGACTTTGTTTTCGCGCACGAGGTCGAGGCTAGCCTGGCACAGGGTCTCGAGATTGAAGGCAACATCCATGCGATAGATGTGCGCGGAGTTGAGCAGGCGCTGCATGTGCTCGCGAAGACGGAAGATCCCTGAGCCCTGCGCCGTTTCGTAGCAGCGGACGCCCTCGAACACGGCCGAGCCGTAGTTGACGACGTGGGAAAGCACGTGAATTTTGGCGTCGTCCCAGTGGATGAATTTGCCGTTGTGCCAGATCTTCTCGGTCTTCGGGATGCTCATGATGTTCTCCGGGCCGCGGAAAGTCTTTTTATGGCCCTGCGAAAACGAAATTATAGCATATGGGTTCGGCGAATCTGGCGGGCGGGAAGGGCGCCGGGCGATCGGTCAGTGCCAATTTGGTTGTCTCTCAAAGAGGGTATATGCGGCCTTGATCGAGCGGTCGGCCGCGGTGCCTAACCCCATTTCTTCAGTTGCGGCCAGATTTTCTGAAGATTGCCGAATTTCGGTTTTCGACAAATATAAACATTGAAATGTTCGTAAGGCATCGAAAGCGGATGATCAACCCTGCCGGCTGATTCGACGCTGCCAAACAGCCCGCGCAGGCGTTCGGGGCTGTCGTCCATCACGATCATGCATTGGCCCGTATAGCCCGCGGACCCCAATAGAAGTAATTCTCGTGCCCGGAAATTGCACCCGGCAGTCCCATTTTTGCGCCAAAGAAATCGATAGCACCGGCTTGTCCATAGTTCTGTCCGAAAATCGCGCAAGACGGTTGCTCCTCTGGTGGGAGGCTGTAGTACGCGTTGGCCACCACCTGGGCCATCTCCCTCCAACCAAACTGGTCGGCGTAAATTTGCGGCAGCGGCCCCAAGAGATGGTTCTCGATGCGCGGTGGTTCGAGATGGCAGAAACGCGCGTAGCCGATGTACTGATTCACCGTCAGCATCGGGAAATACGCAAACGGCGCAAGCAGCAGGCCAGTTATGAAAAGCAGGGCAATGTAGACCGGCCTCAGCCATCGCGCGCTTCGGAACCCGACGAGCCACCGTTCCCAGGCAAGACCGCCGCCAGCAAACAGCATCGGGTACGCAGGAACGGGGTAATAAATCCTGCCATGCATCGCCAGCATGCAGGTCAGGATCACGACCCATGTGATACCGAGTACCCGCCAGCCTTTGCCTTTCGGATCACGGAGCAATTCGATCAGTCCTGCGATCCACACGGGCGCAGCCAGCGGGTCGAGGATCAACACCGGCTCCGCGATGAACATCAACGGC
Source organism: uncultured Acidobacteriota bacterium (assembly GCA_963836125.1). Classification (GTDB taxonomy): domain Bacteria; phylum Acidobacteriota; class Terriglobia; order Acidiferrales; family UBA7541; genus Palsa-295. Next base: position 490,383 of record CAWIIK010000005.1, on the reverse strand, counting down.
CCGGTCTGCGCGTTTCGTCCGCTTCGTTGGACGTTGCGAAGCAGTTCGATGGTTGGGAAGCCGCGGTGAATCTCCCAGAGCAGGTTTGGCAGGAAAATCAGCAGTGCGACCAGCCCACCCAGCCAGATCCAGGGCGAGGCGAATTGGCGGCGCTGCTTCGTCAAGAGAAGGCCGCCGAACAACCCCAACCCGAAAAACAACATGGAATACTTGTTCAGCAAGCCCACGCCGCAGACCACGCCGAAAAGCAACCAGAGCTTTGCGCTGGCTCCGGCGAAAACTTTCAACGCGATTAGCGCCGCGCCCATCCAGAACAGAGACTCGAAGACGTTCATGGTGAGCAACGAATCCAAGCCCAAATAGATCGGCGCCACCACGACGCAGACGCACGCAAGAATGCCGAACCTTCGCACGCCCAATTCTCGGGCAATTAACCCGGTCAATAACACGCGCAGCCCCGCGGCCACAGCCGGCAGGAAGCGCAGCGCGGAGAGGGAATCACCTATCGTGACGCGTTCGAGCCACGTGAGAACCGCGATTAAAGGAGGCTGATCAACGTAACCCCATGCCAAGTGGTGGCTGCAAGCGAGGTAATACAGTTCGTCGACGAAGTAACCGTAGCGTCCGCTTACCAGCATGTGCGCCAGAAACACGACAAAAGACAACCCGCCTAGGAGCGCCCATTCGCCGGAGCGCGCAGGTGGGACACTCTCGATTGAATCGGATTGCAAAGCCACGTCCCCATCCATCGAAACGCCTCACTACCAGGAACGAACCCGGACTGCAGAATGTTCGGAAACGATAGGCCAGCCTCGATCCCGACAGAAGCTGAGCCTCGATTTATTGGCTCATGGGGTGACCCTCAGTCAGAGTGGTCGTCGGTTTCGGGGCGTGGGACGGTCGTGAATCCGGTGATGCGGCCCCAGGCGCTGGTCTTCCAATTGTCGGCGATTTCCTTGGCGAGGATCCAGGGAGGGAGCTGCATAGCGAAGAATCGCGAAAGCGCTTCGAGGTAGGGCTCGTACATGCCGCGCAGCTGCGTGAGTTTCTTGTCCGCGGCTTCCGTGTCGGCGAGCTTGAGGCCGGCCTGGCTCAGGCTCGCGCGCAGGCGCTGAAGTTCAGGCACCGGCAGCCGATCGACGGAAGCGGCGCGCGGGGCCGCGTTGAAGAGCTGCGCCAGATCGACGACCGTGTGGCGGCAGATCGCGAACGTCAAACGGGCCTGGCGCGCGCAGGCGTTCTCAAGGCCCGCAATGAGCAACGCGGAGGTGTCCAAAATGGCGGTGAGGGCGGCGAGCCAGGACTCGTTGTTGTGCTGCGAGCGGAAATAGGTGACGGCAGGATAGGAGACGTGGCTTTCGAGGATTTCGGCCGCAGCACGTTCCCAATTGTGGAGCAGCCGCTGCAGAGACTCCATCCCATCGGGCTCAGCGTGCCGGCGGAGCAGCTCGCCGGCTGTGGGAGGCGAGCCCGCGCGCGCGTCGAGCAAGACGATATTGACCTCGCGGCGCGAGAACGCTTGATAGATCACCGGCAAATAGCTCAGCACGAGAGCGAGAAAGCCGAGCCCAAGGCCGCTTTCGACGACGGCGAGGAACCGCCCGGCGGAAGTATGCGGGACGACGTCGCCCAAGCCTAGCGTGAAGAACGTCGTCCCACTGAGATAGAGGCACGTTTCGAAGTCACGCGCTGCCGTAACCTGATGTGCGGCGCCGTAGTACAGCAGCGCAAATCCAACGACGAGGGACGCAGCCCAGAAGACGAGCAGCGTCAGAAGCGAAAGGGGTCCGTAAAAGCTGAGGAAGGTTTCACGGGCCCGGACTTTGCCGAAGCAGCGAGCGAGGGCTCTCCAAGGCAGCCATGTGCCGCGATAAAACAGAACCGTGACCCGCCACCGGCGGTTGACCCGCCGGGGCAGAATGATCGTCTCGAACGCCTCCCAGAGAACGTTGAGAATGATGAGGACGCCAAAGACGACGGATAGAATCATGCCGCTTGTTCCAGGTGAGCGGTCATCGTGATTTCCGCCTTGAGCAGGCGCGACACGGGACAATTTTCTTTGGCACTGACGGTCGCCGCTTCGAAGGCCGACGCGGTGATGCCGCGGAGCTGGGCGGCTACGTCGAGGTGGACTTTCGTGATCGCCCAGCCGGTGTCGACTTTGTCTAGGGTGACGGTAGCCGTCGTCTGGAGCTTTTCGGGCGTGAAGTGCATGGTGGCGAGCTGCGCGTCGAGCGCCATGGTGAAGCAGCCGGCGTGGGCGGCCGCGATCAGTTCCTCGGGATTCGTGCCCTTGCCGTTCTCAAAGCGTGTGGCGAAAGAATACGGCGCATCGGAAAGAACGCCGCTCTGCGTGGAGATGCTTCCGGTCCCTTCTCTCAAACTGCCTTTCCAGACTGCGGTTGCGGTTCGTTGCATGATGTTCCTCCTTGTCGCGATGGTTCGAATTCATGCGTTCCCGGGGCTGAAGCCCCATTTCTTGGCGCTTCCACCGATCCGAGTACATCCTTGCCTTTTTCGGCGCTTGCGTAGCATCCGAAGTCGCGGCTTGGCGAAGAGTGCCGGGCTTACGCGTCGGCTTCGCTCAAGGTAAAAGGAACCCGGCACCACGTTTAGGCCTTAGGCAAATCCTAGGGCACCAGGACGATTTTGCCGTAGGCGCCGGACTCCATTACCGCTTTGTGGGCTCGCGGCGCCTCGGAAAGCGGAATCTCCTGGCCGATCACGGGGCGGAGCGTTTTGTTTTCGAGGCCTGCGCCCAGCGCGGCGTGGATGCCGGCGAGCTCTTCGACCGACGCATTCAGCAGACTCATGCCCAGAATCGAGGCGTCGCGGCTCATCGTGTCGCGCGGGGTAATCTCGACGGGGCCACGGCTGCCGACCGCGACCGCCCGGCCTTTCGGCGCGAGCAGCGGAAGATCGCGGCCGAGATTGACATTGGACAACATCTCGATGATCACGTCGTAGCCGCGGCCGCCGGTTGCCGCGAGAGCCTCGTCGAAATGGCCCGGCGAATTGTGATCGAGCACTTTGTGCGCGCCCTCGGCCGCGACCAGTTTTTTGCCGCGATCCGAGCCCGCCGTGCCGACGACGTACAATCCAGCGGCTCGCGCGAGCTGGACGGCGGCAACGCCGACGCCTCCGCTGGCTCCGTGAATCAGGGTGGTCTCGCCGCCGCGAGCATGAGCGCGGTCGAAGAGCGCGCGAAATGCCGTCGCGTACGGAACGTGCATCGCGGCGCCTTGTGCGAAGGAGGCGATTGACGGAAGAGGGTAGACCGTTCGCTCGTCAGAAAGGGCCATCTCGGCGTACGTACCGGTCAGGCTGCCGCCGACGTACACTCGATCGCCGGGCTTGAACCGCGAGCCGTTTGGACCGACGGATTCGATCGTGCCGCCGGCGTCCGAGCCGGGCGTGTAGGGCAAATTTGGAAGGCGTGCGTAGGTGCCGGCGCGGACGTACGTTTCCACGGGATTAACTCCTGTCGCGCCGACGCGCACAACGACTTGCCCGGCCGATGGTTTGGGATCGGGAACATCTTCGAGACGCAAAACCTCCGGCCCCCCAAAATGATGCACGCGAATTGCCTTCATCTCTCCTCCACGTTCGCAAATCGGGGCCCAGGCCACGCAATTTCGATGTTGGTGAGGTGATAGCTGATGCAGCGCTAACGCGGCTCAGACGCGTCGCCGGCTCCGGACATGTGCTCCATCATCGCGCGGTTGCTGAGCGTCCGGAAGTTCTGCTGGATGTGACTGAGCCGCCGTCCGGTCGCGCTTTCCCAGGCACCAAAGGCAAGAAACGGCACAAGGGCGGCGAGCACCCAAAGCTTTGCGCTGCGCGGCGCTTTCGCCTCCGGTTCCCATCGGAAAAGCTGGCGCGAGACCTCGAAGGCCACCGCAAGCCCCAAAATCAGCGCGGTTGTGTCCGTGATCAATTCGGCGCGGGTGGTCAGGCTGGTTGCGGCCGATTCAAGACCGGTCGCCAGATACTGCGCCGGAATGAACAGGGCGACGTGCTGCAGCCAGGCGGGGAAGATGGCGAGCGGGATGGTGGCGCCGGAAAGAAACAGGAAAGCCATCCAGATCAGGTTGTTGATCATCTGGGTTTCCTGCATGGTGTTCGTAACGCTGGCCACGATCAGCCCTAGAGCTGAAAATGTGGCGGAGCCGACGGTCACCAGCAGGAGAATTGCGCCGAGGTTTCCCCAAGACTGCATGTGAAACGCCCAGCGGCACACGAAAATCTCGAAGACAACTACCGGAAGCGTCAGGAAATAGTTCGAGAGGATGCTTGATGCGAGCATCGGGCCCGCTCCCAAAGGCGCGAGCCGGAACCGCCGCAGGATACCTTGCTCCCGGAAGGTGACGAGTTGAACGCTGAGGCCCCAGAAGCTGCCCATCACGCTCGATGTAAGAATCGCGCCAAGGATGTAACCGACCCATTCGGTTCGGCCGCGTCCGATCAGGGCATACACGCCAAACAAGAAGATCAGGGGCATGGCCAGGCTGAAAAAGAAAAAGGCGCGATTGCGTACGGCGAGGCGCACGCGCATTTTGGTGAGCGTCCAGATGCTGCTCAAGATCTCTGTCTCCCACTGCAAATTTGGTGCATCGACTGTTTGTCCTTCCTATTCGCGCAACCGCCGTCCGGTCAATTCGATGAAGACGTCTTCAAGGGACGGCGAGAACATCTCGAGGCTCTGCAGTTCGTTGTTTTCGGCCTCCAACTGCTTCACCAGCGCGACAATCGTCCGGGGCGGACGCGACGAGTGCAGTACGTAGGTGCCTTCGAATTCGCGGCAGTCGGCGACGCCTTCGAGGCCGGATAGCAGGCCGTTCGTAAGAGGGCGCGCGAGCCGCACCTCGATTCGAGTGGTACCCGCCGAGCTGTGCTTGAGCTCGCGGGGCGTTCCGAGCGCGATCACGAGCCCACGGTCGACGATGGCGACCCGGTCACACAGGCGCTCGGCCTCTTCGATGTAGTGCGTGGTCAGCAGGACCGTCTTCTTATCCCGCTTCAGCTCTTCGATGATGTCGTAAATCTCTCGGCGAACCTGAGGGTCGAGCCCGGCCGTCGGCTCGTCGAGGAATACGACCTCTGGATCGTTCACCAGCGCCATGGCCAGCGCCAAGCGCTGCTTTTGGCCGCCCGAGAGGTGACTGTAGAACGCGTTGCGCTTTTCTTCGAGCTGGAACCGCGCAAGCAGCTTATCCGTGTCGGCGCGGCGATGGTAGAACTTCGCGAAGAGCTCGACGGCCTCCTTGACCCGCAGCTTATCGGGCAGGGCAGTCGACTGCAGGACGGCGCCGATCGTCTCCTTGAACTGCTCGCCGCTTTTTTCGGGATCGAGGCCACAGACGCGGACGACGCCGCTATCGGGTGTGCGCAGGCCTTCCAGGATTTCAACGGTAGAGGTCTTGCCGGCTCCGTTGGGCCCGAGAAGGCCAAAGACCTCGCCGCGCTCGACTGAGAAGCTCACGCCCCGGACGGCCTCGACGCTTCCGTAACTCTTATGCAGATTTTCGACTTGGATGACGGTTTCAGCCACGAAATGAATCCTCAATTTCTATGAGGAAGAATTCTATCGCAGAATTGAAGCTTGAGCGCGAATCACTGCACTTTTCTGCGTTTGCCTCCGCGAGCTTTCGGTTGCTTCTTTGTGGTTTTTTTCGGCAACCAGCCGAAGCGCTGCATGTCGAGGGAACGTACTCCGACCTCGACGCCTTCTGATTCGAGCAATCGCCGCTGCTTGCTGGCGTACGGCTCGCGAATGATCAAGCGTCCGCCGGCACCGACCACGCGGTGCCACGGAATTCCCCGGCCGCTCGGGCAGCCGGCCATCGCGTAGCCGACCACGCGAGCGCCGCCCGGCACCTTCAGCGCTCGCGCGAGAGCGCCGTAGGTGGTCACTCGGCCACGGGGGATTTGTTTCACGAGGCGATAGATCGTTTCCCAGGACATGTTTCGCGCGCTCCTTGGTAACGCAGAGGCGAGGTCTGCGTCTAATAGTACAGAAGGAAAGTTTTGTTTATCGACCCCATCACCGAACGCGAGAAAAAGCCCCTGCAAGTCCTGTCGTAGCCGCTCCGGCGTCGTTCCGCAAGAGTAATAACCACTTCGATGCAACCTTCCCGTATCCCACGCATCGTACCATTGACGGTGTAGTGGAAGGGCCATACACTACGAAGCGTTGATGCGGTCCTTGGCCCGGAAGGAGAACGGTCGTGGCTTTCGTTCGGCGCAAAGGGAACACCTACTACCTGGTTCACAACGTGCGCCGGCAGGGCAAGGTGCAGCAGCTTCACCTGGCCCGGCTGGGCGAGCGGCCGCGTATCACCGACGAAATTGTCCGCAAAGTATCGCGGAACCACCCCTTCCTCGACCTGGACTGGTCCGGCCTGCGCGAGCAGGTGAACAGCCGCGTCGAGCTCTTTGATATTCGGTCGATGTACGTACAGAGCCTGATGAGCACATTACGAAACCTTAACCTGGACCTGGCCGACCTGTCGCCGCCGCTTTTGACGCTGGCAGACCGAGCCAATTCAAGCCGGGAACTGGTCACGCAACTAAGATTGCTGCGGTCGACGCTCGACATCAAACTCGACCAATTCGAGCGGTCGGTGCCGCGCAGTCCGGAGGGCGGAAGAAGGTTCCGGTAGGGAGCAACACCATGGGCGCGCAAGCAGTACAACTCGACCCGACACTCCGCAGCGTGGAGTCACGAGACTTCGAAGCGGGGTTGCGTCGGAAGATTGTTGGGCAGGACGAAGCTGTACAGGCGGTCGTGGACCTGTATCAGGTGTTTCGTGCCGGCCTGAATTCGCCGGGACGGCCGGTAGGCAACCTGCTGTTCCTGGGACCGACCGGTGCGGGCAAGACGCGCGTGGTGGAAGCGACCGCGGAAGTTCTCTTTGGCGACCCTCGCGCGGTGATCAAGGTGGATTGCGCCGAGTTCCAGCACTCCCACGAGATTGCCAAACTGATCGGTTCTCCCCCGGGATACTTGGGGCACCGCGAGACGCATCCGCTGATTACCCAGGAGGCGCTCGCCCAATATCACACGGACAAGCTCAAGATCAGCTTCCTGCTCTTTGACGAGATCGAAAAGGCGAGCGACGCCCTGTGGCAATTGCTCCTCGGGATTCTCGACAAGGCGACGCTGACGCTCGGCGATAATCGCCGCGTTGATCTTTCGCAGACCATGATCTTCATGACTTCGAACCTCGGCGGCGGCGAGATCACCGAGTTGATGACGGGCGGGCTGGGATTTGCCCCAATCATCCGGCCGGAATCGAAGCCGAAGCTCGACGAAAAGGTCGAGCGCACCGCATCAGAGGCGGCCAAGCGGAAATTTGCGCCGGAGTTCATGAACAGAATTGACAAGGTCGTTGTATTCCATCCCCTGCGCTCGCAGCAGCTCGAGCAGATTCTCGAAATCGAGCTGGGGATGGTGCAGCAGCGCGTGCTCGAGACGGCCAAGGGAAGGTTCCTGTTCCGCGTGACTCAGTCGGCCCGGGATTTCCTGCTTCGCGAAGGCACGGATCTCAAGTACGGAGCGCGCCATCTGAAGCGCGCCATCGAACGGCACGTCGTGTATCCGCTGGCGAGCCTGCTTGCAACAGAACAGGTGATGCTGGGCGACGTCCTCTCGATCGATTGGGACGGAACCTCGGCGGGTCTCACATTCCTGAAGGAAGCGGAAGGGGCACTCTTGCCGATGGATTCACCCGTGCCTGGCGAGCTGGCCGAAGCTGCCGCAGCGGCGATCCCGGACGGCCGCGAGATTTCGCTCCCCTCAGCGACCACCGCGAGCGCGAAGATTCCGGGGGATATCCGGCCGTCTTCGATGCAAGCGCACCGAGGGGTCCCGTCGGAGAAGGCTAAGAACGAGAAGCGCTAACCGTCATCTGTCGCGGCGTGCATCGAGCTGACAGTGCACGCCGCGACTTTCTTCCGCCAGCTCTAGCCCGTCGCTTCTTTGGCTTTTGCCTCTACAAACTTCTGGTAAGCAGCCGCGTCCATCAGATCGGCAAGTTCCTTCGCATCCGCGAGGCGAACCTTGGCGATCCAACCGGCGCCGTGCGGATCCTTGTTGATCGTTTCCGGAGCGTCTTTGAGCGTTGTGTTCGTCTCGGCCACCTCGCCCGAAACCGGGCTCAGGAGGTCGCTGACGGCCTTCACGGATTCAACCGTGCCGAGGGACTGCCCGACTTTGACGGGGGAGCCTGTCTTGGGCAATTCCACGGAAATGATGTCGCCGAGCTCTTGCTGCGCGTAGTCCGTGATGCCGATGGTGGCGCTCGAGCCGGACACCTGGATCCACTGGTGTTCTTTGGTGTAGTGATAATCGGCCGGGTACATGGCAGCCTCCTCCCTCTCGGTTCACCGAGCACCATTGTACGTGCTGGCGGCTTGCAAACAAGGCCGGCGTCAGGCCCTTGCCGGTGCGCCCAAGTGGGCCTACCATAGTCTAAAGATGCAGTTCGGATCGGGGAGCTACGGTGGTTACTCTCTGCTCGCAGTGCGACAAGCCGGAAAGGCAGTGTACCTGCGAGAAGTATTGCTGCTTCTGCCACTCGCAAAATCACGTACGCCTGTGCATTGATGGCTTATACTATTGTCCAGACTGCCGGGAAGCGTGCGACGTCCGGCTGGCCGATACTGATGCCAACTGATTCCGACCACACCGCCTCCGGAGACCAGAGAGCCGAAATCGGCTACACGGTACCGGCCGTTCAAATCGTCAGCACCTTGGACGACGATCCCCGGCTCCTGATCGGCGCCGGCACTATCGCGGGCCACGCCGCCCAAGAGGCCGGCCTCACCGAGCGCGCGCAGGAGCATCTCATCACTGCTACGACGGAGGCCTGCGACGAAGTATTCGCTCTCGCGCATCCCGACCCCCAATCGCCTCCGGCCCTTACCCTGACCGCCTCCCGTTTTCCCGACCGGGTGGAAATCGCGGTCGAATTGACAACGGCCCCCACGGACGGCAAGGCGGGTTCGACAGCAAAGAAGGCGACCGCGAGGGACGGACACGGTGGGAAACCGGTCGAGGACGGGCTGGTAGATCACGTGCGGCGAGAAACGCACGACGGGCGGCCTTCCATCGTTCTCGTGAAATATTATCGGCCAGTAAAGTCCAAGGCTTAGCGCCCGGCCGCACATCGCGAGTGGGCTGCGTTGCGCGGAATCTTCCTGGGTGGGCTAATCGGCTTACATCGGCACGGCGAAAGCACGCGTGCGAATCAACCCCAAGAGTTGATCCTGGTTTACGGGCGCGTCGATCTTGAGGCGGTCGCCGCTCGGGGTGACACTCACCTGATCGAGGGCGCTGGCGAGGTCGGGGTGGTCCTGCGCCTCCTGGTAGCGCCTGTACATGACGCCGGCTTGCAGCGCCGCTGCGAGGAGATTCGCATCGTTGGTCGAGTCGCACACGGCCTGGAACTGCGCATCGATGCCGCTGTCGGCTGCGACGCTGATCGTCATCGCGTGCATGCGGCCGATAATTGTCGCAGCCTGGGGAAACTGGTTCGCCTGAGGCAGAAGCTGCTGGACGGCGATGCGAGTGTAGCTTTTGTCGAGTACCGCCCAAATGATCCCGTTGCCGTTGGTTTCGTTGATCAGTGGAAACAGCACGTCGTTTGTGAGCAGGCTTTCCGAAACGCCGGTTCGAACGTCGATCATCTTCTCCATCGCCGGGCGCACGCCAAAGGCCGCCGTATTGGCGTCGATGAACGTGAACAAAATGTCGCTGGGGCCAGAGCCGCTGCCGAAGGCGTAGAGATGATAGCCGTGGTAGTCCGTCATCGGGAGTTTCTGCTGTCTGAAGCGCGCCTCGTTTGAGGACGGGTCAAACGATCCGAGCGCTACGCCAAGGATTTGCTCGCCGCCGGTTTTTCCGGCATTGATTGCGCCCCAGGCGATTTCATCGACCTGGGTGTTCGGATCGATTCCCGCTGTCGTCAAGAACTGCTCAAACTGCCGGAACTTGCTTGGGAGGAGCTGTTCGCGGAGCTGGGGAAACCACGAAAATTTCCGTGCTGCCTTCATGTCCGCGTACGCGAATTCTCCCACTGTCTTCGGGAACATCCCGATAATGTCCGTGCCGAGAGTTCCTGCGAAGCTCGGCCGCGGAAGGATAGCGAACGAAGCAAATAGAAGCCCCGTTGTGACGATATAACGAATTTGCTTTCTCACGTCTTGTCCCTCAGACTGCACCTAAATCTTGCCGGCCGCGACCGGATTTTCTGCAACCCGCGCGGCCAAGGACGCGGCTTCGGAACGCGCCCTGGCGGTGAATGCCGCGTCCGTGACCGATTCGAGATTGATGCGCACGTTTTCGAGCGCGCCCCGCACCGCCGTGGCGGCCATCATGCGGCCGACGCGCACGTCTGAAACCATAGACGGGGCGGACATGGTCTCCAGTTGCCCGAGCTTCTCGAATACTTCCGCCGCTTTCCGCGCGATCTCGAGAGGAGCTTCCACAGCGCCTTCAAATGCTCGCTGAACGGCGCGGTCGTGCTGCTTCTGCTCCTCCGTAGTTTCGCGCGGGAGGCGGTGTGCGACCAGTACCGATTCGTAAGAGGACGCGTCGTGGTCAATAGCCTCCGTCAATTCCCGCGCAGCCGCTCGGAAGTCCACGAGGGCTGCCTCGAGCGCTCCGGCGTAGGCCGCCAAGGATTTCTTTCTGCGCGAGAGTCCGGAGACCATTTGTCCGATGCTCGCACCAAGCGCGCCGGCCAAGGCCGCCACTGAGCCTCCGCCCGGCGTGGGCGAGGGCCGCGCGACCGCATCGAGAAACGGCTGGGCCAGCGCCGCGAAGGTGGCGGAAGGCTTCGGCGCGGCCGCGAGCAGTGATTCTTCCAGTCGATTCTCAAACACCTGGGCGGGCGAAAAGTTCTCGACCTTCAGATATGCCTCAGTGGTCATTTCGATGGCGCGGCGGGGGATCAAGCCGACGATTTCGCTACCCACGATGCCGACGCCGTGGCGTTCCGCCTCGCGCTTCACCGCCTCGAAGACGACGTGGACCGGGCGTCCGCTCGAAATCCGTGAGGTTCATCGACACTTGCGCGAGATTGCGCGCGCGCAGGTCCACGCCCATGGCCTTTACGAACGGCAGGCCGCCGCTCGGAGAAGCGGATCGTCTTCGCGATTTTTTTCGCGATTTCGACGTCCGGCGTATCCAGGTTGATGTTGTACGCGATCAGGAACTTCCGCGCGCCGACGACGGTTGCGCCGGCCGTGGGATGCAGCCGAGGCTCGCCAATATCGGGAGCGCGGCCGGGATTGTGCAGCACTTCTTCGCGCAGCCCCTCGAATTGTCCTTTGCGAATTGTTTCAAGATTCGTGCGCTCGGGCCGCTGCGCCGCCGCCTCGTAGAGATAGACCGGAATCCGATAGCGCTGCCATATTTCGTGCGCCGCTTTCCGGGCCAGGGCGACGCAATCGTCGATCGTGACGCCGTGAATGGGAATGAAGGGAACCACGTCGGTTGCGCCGATGCGGGGATGTGCTCCCGTTTGCCGGGTGAGGTCGATCAGCTCGGCGGCTTTGCCCACGGCACGCACCGCCGCCTCCGCGACCGCTTCCGGGGCGCCGGCCAGCGTGATCACGCTGCGGTTGTGGTCCGCGTCGCTTTCATGGGCGAGCACGAACACGTCCTGCACTTCGCGGATGGCGGCGAGGATGGCTCGCACCTTCACCGGATCACGCCCCTCGGAAAAATTTGGAACGCATTCAACCAGGGGCTTCATTTCGAGTAGATCACGACGCCGCGCTTCATGGTCAAGCTGCAGAGGTTCACACCAAAATAATACGGAATTTCGCGGTAGCTGGCCACGTCAAAGGCCGCGAGGTCCGCATATTTGCCAACTTCAAGCGAGCCGAGGCGATCGTGCTGGCGCAGCGAATAGGCGGGATTGATCGTGGCGGCGGCGATGGCCTCGGCCGGAGTCATGCGCATCTGCGTGCAGGCCAGCGAAAGAATCATCGTCATGCTGATGGTAGGGCAAGTGCCTGGATTGAAATCCGTGGCGAGGCCGACGATGGCGCCCGGATCGATCAGGGCGCGCGCCGGGGCGTACTGCGCGAGGCCGAGGTGAAAGCAGCAACCCGGCAGCAGCGTGCACACGACGCCCGAAAGCGCGAGAGCGCGAATATCGCTGCGGTCGATTTTTTCGAGGTGATCGGCGCTCGCCGCTTGCAGCTCGATCGCGAGACGCGCGGCACCCGTATGCGCGAGCTGTTCCGCATGGATTCGCGGCACCAGGCCGCACGCTCGCCCGGCCGCAAGAATCCGTCGCGCCTGCGCGACGGTGAAGGCTCCGCGATCGCAGTACACGTCGCAAAATTCCGCAAGGCCCGCCGTGGCAACCGCTGGAATCCACCGCTTCACGAGCAGATCGACAAACGCATTCGGGCGGCGGCGAAACTCCGACGGCACGACGTGCGCGCCGAGAAACGTGCAGGCGATGTCGAGCGGCTGCGCTTGATGCAGCTCGTGAAGGATTTCGAGCGTTTTCCGCTCGCTCTCCCAGCTGAGGCCGTAGCCGCTCTTGGCCTCGAGCGTTGTGGTTCCGTGCGCTGCGAACTCGCGAAGATTCGCCGCTGCGCGGGCCTTCAACGCCGCCGGGCGCGCTCGCCGCAGCGCCGCGACGGTGGAGCGAATTCCGCCGCCCGCGCGCGCGATTTCCTCGTACGTCTTTCCGGCGATGCGCTGTTCGTGCTCGGCCGCGCGCGACTCGGGGAAGATCAAGTGCGTGTGCGAGTCGACAAATCCCGGCAGCACCACGCGCCCGCACAAATCGAGTTTTTCGGCGGCTCGCGCTTCGCGTAAACGCTCGATATTGCGTCGCGGCCCCACGGCAGCGATGCGATCGCCGCGCACCAGCAGCGCACCGTCGCGAATAATCCCGGGATTGCCGAGGGCGCGCCCGCGCCGTGGCACGGGGCCGCGGAGCGTGAGCAGCTCCGAACAGCCGGTGATCAGCCAGTTGGCCATCACTTCCAATCGATCGGGTCAATCCATCGGAATCTTCACGCCGGACTTTCGCGCGAAATCGATCGCTTCGGGATAGCCCGCGTCGACGTGGCGCGCGACGCCGATGCCGGGATCGTTCGTAAGCGCGCGCTCGATGCGCGTGGCCATTTCCTTCGTCCCGTCGGCGACGAGCACTTGGCCCGCATGTTGCGCGTAGCCGATGCCCACGCCGCCGCCATTATGGATCGAAACCCAGCTCGCGCCGCTCGCGGTGTTGAGCAGCGCGTTGAGGAACGGCCAGTCAGCGATGGCATCCGAGCCGTCGCGCATGCTTTCCGTTTCGCGGTAGGGCGACGCGACCGAGCCGCAATCGAGATGATCGCGGCCGATCACGATCGGCGCTTTCAGCTCGCCTCGCGCGACGAGATCGTTGAGCGCGAGGCCGAATTTGTCGCGCTCGCCGTAGCCCAGCCAGCAGATGCGCGCGGGCAAGCCCTGGAAGCGCACCCGTTTCTGCGCAAGCTTGATCCAGCGGCAGAGAATTTCGTTGTGCGGAAACATTTCGAGCACCAGCTGGTCGGTGCGATGAATGTCGGAGGCCTCGCCCGAGAGCGCGGCCCAGCGAAACGGCCCGCGCCCCTCGCAAAACAGCGGACGAATGTACGCAGGCACGAAGCCCGGAAAATCGTAAGCATTCTTCACGCCCTGCTCGAAGGCGAACGTGCGAATATTGTTGCCATAGTCGAATGTAATCGAGCCGAGCTTTTGCAGCGCCAGCATGCCCTCGACGTGCTTGCCGATCGATTCGAGCGAGCGCTTGCGATATCCGCCGGGATCGGCCGCGCGAAGCTCGGCTGCCTGCGCCACGTCAAGACCTTGTGGAATGTAGCCGCCGACGGGATCGTGCGCGCTCGTCTGGTCACTGAGCAGATCGGGGACCACGCCGCGCCGCGCGAGTTCGGGAATCACGTCCGCGCAGTTGCCGACGAGTCCGACCGACGTAGCCTCTCTCTTGCGGACCGCGTTTTTCAGGATACGCAGCGCCTCGTCGAGATTGTTGACCATCACGTCGCAGTAGCCGGTCTTCACGCGCCGCTTGATTCGCTCGGGATCGACGTCGATGCCGAGAAAGGCCGCCCCGACTAGCGTCGCGGCCAGCGGCTGCGCGCCGCCCATGCCGCCCATTCCGCCGCTCGCGATCAGTTTTCCGGCGAGATCGCCTTGAAAATGTTTTCGTCCCGCTGCGGCGAAAGTTTCGTACGTGCCCTGCAGAATTCCCTGCGTGCCGATGTAGATCCAGCTGCCGGCGGTCATCTGGCCATACATCATCAGTCCGGCGCGGTCGAGCTCGTCGAAGTGCTTCCAGTCGTTCCACTGGCCCACGAGATTCGAATTCGCGATCAGCACGCGCGGCGCGTAAGCATGAGTGCGAAAGACGCCGACCGGTTTGCCCGACTGCACCAGCAACGTTTCGTCATTTTCCAGCGCCCGCAATGATGCGACGATCGCGTGATAGCACTTCCAGTTGCGCGCCGCTTTGCCGCGCCCGCCGTAGACGACCAGTTCTTCCGGCTTCTCGGCCACCTCGGGATCGAGGTTATTCATCAGCATGCGCAGCGCCGCTTCCTGCTGCCAGCCTTTGCAGGAAATGGACGTACCACGGGGTGCGCGGACGGGTTGATAGCCGGTTGCGTCTTCTGCGGCGATCTTGGGCATGAGCAACCTTCGTGCGCATCTTAGCGCATTGCAGCCGCGCTTTCACAGGGCTGGATTGCGTGGCGCGGCGGCGATACGCTAGAGTGCTTCCATGGCGACGGAGTACCCAACGCTCCCGCGATGTTTCCTCGACGCGCTCGATCGTTTCCCTAGCTCACGCGCGCAGATGTACCGCACCCCGGGCGGCTGGAAGACGATTTCTTCGGAAGAGCTTCTGCGAAGAATCGCGGGCATCGCCAAGACGCTTACGGAACTTGGCGTCGGCTCGGGAGACCGCGTGGCAGTGTTTGCGCCCAACTGCCCCGAGTGGCACGTCGCGGATTTCGCGATCCAGGGCATCGGCGGCGTCACCGTTCCCGTCTATTTCCACGAATCGGTCGATCGCATCACGTACATTCTGAAGGATTCCGGCGCGCGCGTGGTGTTTACCTCGGGCGAAGAGCAGGCGCGAAAAATCGCCCAGTGCCGGCCGAATCTGCCCGAGCTTGAGCAGGTGATCTCGGTTGCGCCGCCGGCCGATCTGCAGGCCGAGAGTCTCCGCTACGACGCACTGATCGCGGCGACAGGCGATGCCGAGATCAATGACTATCGTCGCCGGGCGGCCGAGGTTACGCCCGAACAGCTCGCGACGATCATCTACACGTCGGGCACGACGGGCGAGCCCAAAGGCGTGATGCTGAGTCACGCGAACCTCAGCTCGAATGCGCTCGATAGCGCCGCCGGTTACGAAATGACGCCGACCGACGTGGGCCTCTCGTTCTTGCCGCTCGCGCATGTCTACGAACGAACGCTCGACTACTCGTGTTTCTTTCATGGCGTGCCGCTAGCCTACGTCGAGCAGATGGAGACCGTGCAACAGGCGCTCGCGGAAGTTCACCCGACCATGCTGGGCGCGGTGCCGCGCTTTTACGAAAAAATCTACGCGAACGTGGTCGAGCAGGGGCATCACGCAACGGGGCTCAAGAGAAAGGTGTTTGATTGGGCGATCCATGTGGCCGCTCGATCGGTGCCCTGGCGGGCTCACGGCAAGCGCGTGCCCCTCGGCCTGAAACTCCAATGGGAGGCTGCCGACAAGATCGTCTACTCGAAGATTCGCGCCGGCCTGGGCGGACACGTTCGATTGTTGACCGCGGGCGGTGCGCCGCTGGCGCCCGAGCTCGCAGAATTTTTCTGGAGCGTCGGCCTGCCGGTTTTTCAGGGCTACGGCTTGACGGAGACCTCGCCCGTTGTCAGCGCGAATACGCCGATGTCAAACAAAATCGGGACAGTGGGGCAGCCGATTCCAAACGTCGAGGTGCGCATGGCAGAGGATGGTGAGATTCTCGTGAAAGGGCCGTGCGTCATGCAAGGCTACTACCGTAAGCCGGATGCGACGCGGGAAGTGCTCACGGCCGACCGGTGGTTTTCCACGGGCGATATCGGGCGGCTCGATGACGAAGGCTATCTCACCATCACTGACCGCAAGAAGGAGCTGTTGAAGACGGCGGGCGGAAAATTCGTCGCGCCTGCGCCGATCGAGAATATGCTCAAGACTTCGCCTTACATCTCGAACGCAATGGTTGTCGGAGACAAGCACAAATTCGTCTCCGTGCTGATCGTGCCGAATTTTGCCACGATCGGTTCCGCGGCCAGAGACGCAGGCCGCGACGGGGCAACGCCGGGGCAGATGCTGTCCGACCCATGGGTCCGGGATCTCATCACGGAGGAAATCGAGCGGCTCACTCCGTCGCTCGCGCAGTACGAAAAGCCGAAGCGCTTCGCCCTGCTCGAAAAAGACTTCACGTATGGAGATGGCGCGCTCACCTACACGCTGAAGTTGAAGCGCCGCGTGATCGAGGAGCGCTATCAGGACGTGATCGCGCGGATGTACGCGGACGTCGAAGAGCCGAAGCCGCAGCGGGCGCTGTAGTTCCTCTGCGCTGCCTGCCCGCGCGCGTTACAATGGCCGAGGAGAAACTCACATGACAGACCAATTCGTGATTGCAGGGCGGGCGTTTAGCTCGCGACTGATCGTCGGCACCGGAAAATATCGGAGCTTTCAGGAGATGGCGCGGGCGCACGCCGCCTCGGGCGCCGCGATGGTCACTGTCGCTGTCCGCCGCGTGAATCTCACCGACCGGACCAAAGAGTCGCTGCTCGATCACATCGATCGGGAGAAACTTTTCATTCTACCGAATACGGCCGGCTGCTACTCGGCGGACGACGCTGTCCGCACGGCGCGGCTGGGGCGCGAAGTCGGGCTTTCCGAGTGGGTAAAGCTCGAAGTGATCGGTGACGAGCAGACGCTTTTTCCTGACACCGAGGAATTGATTCGCGCCACCAAAATACTTGTGAAGGAAGGTTTCGTCGTGCTGCCGTATACGAACGACGACTTGATCGCCGCGCGCAAGCTGATTGACGCCGGTGCGGCAGCCGTCATGCCGCTGGGCGCTCCGATCGGCTCCGGGATGGGGATTCAAAATCTCGCGAACCTGCGGATTTTGCGCGAACGGATTACCGAGGTTCCGCTGATCGTCGATGCGGGCGTCGGCACAGCGTCGGACGCGGCCATCGCCATGGAGTTGGGCGCCGATGGCGTGCTCATGAATACGGCAATTGCCGGGGCCCAGGACGCGGTCCTGATGGCGGAGGCGATGCACGGAGCCGTCGAGGCAGGGCGCAAAGCGTTCCTCGCCGGGCGCATCGAGAAAAAGTTGTACGCAACTGCATCGAGCCCGCTGGCCGGCGTTGTGAAGTGACGCGGCAGACCATTCTGTTGCTCGTGCTGGTTGATGGTTTCGTCGCGTTCTTTTGCTATCGCGCATATCAGCAGGGGATGCCCGCCATGCACGCCGCGTTCTGGCTGATCGTTTCCCTCGTTGCCGTCAATTTGGCGTTTGCCTTGGGACGCAGGCTTGGACTTCGCAAATCGCGCAGGTGATAGCCGCAATTCCGTCTCCCTTCTTTCAGCTTAGCGAAACAGGGCGTGCCACAGAGTATCGACGAGGGCGTGGATGAGCACGCCTGGAACGAGCGAGCCTGTTTTCATCCAGGCGCGGCCATAGAAGAACCCCGCGATCGTCGCCAGAAAAACGTACTTCCAGTTTGGAAACGGCGCGTGCAGGATGTGCGAAAGCCCAAAGATCACCGACGCGACGATGAGCCCTGCCCACTCGCTCCGGAAGGTTCTCGAGAGCAGATTCTGAAGCAGCCCTCGAAACAAGAACTCCTCCGGCCACGCGGTAAAGAGCAAAATTCCGATTGCGGACAAAATTAGAGATACGGGTCCCGAGAGCGAAATTGCGCGAATGCCGGGCAGCGCAGGCCGCCATCTGAGAAAACCGATTTCGATTCCGATTGGGATCGCGATGGCCGAAAAGACGAGGAAGTTGAATCCGAAATGGAACGCAAATCCTCGCCGCCACTCCAGGGCGTAGCCCACGCCGGGCATCCGTCGAAACAGCACAAAGGCTGCTACGCCCGTGCTCAGCGCCATCAAAATAGTGAGCGTGTGCGTCAGTGGCGGCGGGTAAGGGAAGAGGCGATACATCCAGCGAAACTCGACCGGCAGCCAAAGGGCGACGAGCACCGCGTAGTCCCCCCACGTGCCGGGCGATTTGCCTCCGCCGCTCGCGAGCAGTAGCGCCGGGATCACGGCGTAGGCGGCGCCGACGAGCGTCGTCTGCCAGTTGCCCGCGACGCCCGACGAGTACACCAGCACCGCGAAGAGAGGTACGATCGGAGCCAAAACCCCGCCCCGATTTCCAAAAGAGGCCAGAACGACGTTTTGCACACTCGGCAGGGCGAGGAACAGCTCGAAGGCAAAGAGCGTCGCGGCTACGCCGAGTGCGATCGCAAAGTGCCGCCCGCCGAATCCCGCGCGCAGACCCAGCAGCACCGTCGCGGCCACAATGATCGCCCAGACAAACCCAACCACCACGAAACCGACCCGCCCGGCGTTGGAAGAAGGTGCCATCAAAAGCGATTCTACCGGACCTTGGCCGGCATCCACATCTGTAGGGGCTTGATTTGGCTTTCCGCCTCGGCCATGCTATTGGAACAACTCGATGCTTCGGGCTCAAACACAAAGACTCGCTTACATCGACTGGCTGCGCGGTTTTGCATGCTTCGGGATGTTCGAGGTGCACTGCTATGACGCGTGGCTGGGCGGCTCGGCGCGCAAATCCTCGTTTTTCGGCTGGTCGCAGTTCAGCGGCACGATTCCCGCGCCTCTATTCATTTTTCTTTCCGGCGTCACGTGCGCCCTGGTGGCCGACTCCATGCGGCGCAGGGGCGCCACGCAGGACGCCATCGCCTGGCGCATGATTCGGCGCGGGGCGGAAATTTTCGCGCTCGGGCTGCTCTTTCGCGTGCAGGAATTTGTGCTCGGCTGGTCGGTGGCTCCGTGGACGGACCTGCTTCGTGTGGACATCCTGAACCTGATCGGGCTCTCCGTGGCGTTTCTGGGCGTTCTGTGTTGGGTGGTGCGAGGACGGACGGCGAGTGCGCTCGTCTCGGCGGGCGTGGCGCTTGGAATTGCCCTTGTCACGCCGATGGTCTGGACCACTTGGCATCCGAGCTGGCTGCCTTGGTATCTTGAGTCCTACATCAATGGCGTACACATTTACAAGTCGCCCCAGGCGTGGCTCTTCCCGATCTTCCCCTGGGCCGCATTTGCCTTTGCTGGTTTGGCGATGGGCATTCTCCTGTTCAGCGAATGGCCTTCGAAGAATCCCGGACAAGCGATGGTTTTTTTCGGTGCAGGTGGCGCGGGGCTGCTGTTTCTTTCGCGATGGCTCGACGCGCGGCCCATGCAGCTCTACGCCGTATACGATTACTGGCACACGAGCCCCAATTTCTTTCTCGCGCGCGTAGGCGTTGTGATGCTCGTGGTGCTCGCCGGTTACGCTTGGTGCCGTCGGGGATTTGGCGCGGTCGGGTTCAGCCCGTGGATACAGCTTGGCCAAACGTCTCTGCTCGTCTACTGGGTCCACATGGATTTCGTCTACGGATGCTTTTCGATCTACGACCAGCAATCGTTGGGGATACGGACGGCCACTTTGGGTTTGTTCGAGATCACGGCCGCAATGGTGCTGCTATCGATCGCCCGCACCCGGCTCCAGGGGCGAGGCACTGAAATTTGGGCTCGGCTGCGCCGTTTCCGTTCGGAACAAGTTGAGGGTTCGCCGGAGACACGTGCGGAGGGCCAGCCCATTTTGGATTAGGGCTGCTTCGCCGGCCCGCTCGGTTGGGAGGGTGAGGCTGAGCCGTCGCCGGGCTTGGGCGGGATCTTGAAAATATATTCGCCCGGCCGCGCAAGGCCCATCTCTTCCCGCGCAATTCGCTCGATGGCCTGGGGATCGGTTTTGAGCGCCTTCACGCGCTCCTCGAGCTGCCGGTTTTCTTGGTTCATCTGATTGATTTGCCGCTGCACTTCGTGCGCTTCCTGTTCCGATCGCCGCATGGCCAGCACGCCGTGATTCCCGAAGACGTCCTGCAGCAGCAGTAGCGCGAGCGCCGCCGCGATAAACCAGCTCAAATTCCGGCGCAGGAAATCGCGGAAATGTTCCGCGAAGCTCGGCGGCTGCTTCTCCATCGGATTTCTCATTGTGTGGTCCACGCGCGCGCCTGATCGGCGAGTTTCCGTGCAGCTTCAATCGACGCCGCCTCGGCGTAGATGCGCACGACCGGCTCGGTGCCCGACGGCCGCATCAGCACCCAGTCGCCGTTTTCAAAGATGAGCTTCAAGCCGTCGACGCGATTTTCTTTCGCCACGCGCCGGGCCCCAAATTCCTTGAAGTTAGACTTCAGCCGCTGAGGCAGCTTGCCCTGCGCTTCCTCCGAAAGCTGCAAGTTCAAGCGCACGGGCCAGAACTCGCGCCCGACGCGCCGGAAGAGCTCGCGCAGCTGATCGGCGAGCGACGACTGGCGCGCCGCAATCATTTCGGCGACCAGCAGGCACGCGAGGACGCCATCCTTTTCAGGAAGATGGCCGCGGATGGTCATGCCGGCGCTCTCTTCGCCTCCCAGCGCGATCTTATCCTCTCGCAGTAGCGGCCCGACATACTTAAAGCCGACAGGCGTCTCGTAAAGCTTCACTCCGTGCAATTTGGCTGCCGCGTCCAGAAGATGCGTTGTCGCAACGCTGCGCGAGGCGCCGAGCTTATCTCCGCGTGTCTCGAGCAGGTAGTCGAAAACCAGCGCCAGAGTATGATTGGGCGAAACGAACGAGCCGTCGCGGTCGACGATGCCAAAACGGTCCGCGTCGCCGTCGGTCGCCAGCCCCGCGAGCGCCTTCTTCTCGGCGACCGCCTTCCTCAGCGGCGCAAGGTTTTCCTCCGACGGATCGGGGCCCGTGCCTTCAAAGAGCACGTCGCGCCCGCCGCGAATCGCCGTCACCCCGACGCCATGCTCGGAAAGAATCGGGTCGAGCCAGCCCGCGCCGCACCCGTGGACTGCGTCGCAAACGAAGCTGCCCTTGGCTTTGCCCAGCACGTCGAAGCGAACCATCCGCTCGAGCTGCTCAAAATATGGCTCGCGAGGTTCGATCCGCTCGAAGTCGTCCGGAATTTCGCGATGGTTGCCCGATTTCTCTCGGATCGCCGCGGCGCGCTTCTCAATGTCTTTGGTGACCTCTGGCAGCGCGGGGCCGCCGTCGGGGCCGGAAAACTTCAAGCCGTTGTATTGTGCCGGATTATGACTCGCCGTGATGTTGACGCCTCCGTCGAGCTTTCCGTGAATGACGGCGTGCGCGATGGTGGGCGTCGGCGTCGGCGCGCCGCAAATGAATACGCGGCAGCCATGCGATCGCAGAACTTCGGCTGCGGTGCGCGCAAATTCCCCGGAAAAAAATCGCGTATCGTACCCAACAATCACTACGGGAGATTTCGCGCGCGCTCGCAGGTGACTGGCAATCGCCGCCGAGGCTCGGCGCACGCCCGAGAACGTGAAATCCTCGGCGATGATGCCGCGCCAGCCGGATGTTCCGAAGTGGATTGCTTGGCCAGCCATGGGCCGCTATTGTATCTTGTCGCGCCAGGGCCCAGTACCGGGTAATCGCAGGAGTGCGCGGCTCAAGAGTAAAGGTGGCGATGACGGACAAAGTCGTGGTGCTGGTGACATGCGGATCGGCAAAAGAGGCGCGGCGGATCGCGAGGGCCGTTGTCGAGCAGAAGCTCGCGGCCTGCGTCAACATTCCTGATGCGCGCGTCCAGTCGATCTACCGATGGAAGGGAAAAGTCGAGTCGGCCCGGGAATTTCTCCTGGTGATCAAGACAACGCGCCGGCGGTTGGCCGCACTCGAAAAGAAGATCGAGCGACTTCACAGTTATGACGTGCCCGAGATCATCGCGCTGCCGATCGTGGCCGGCGCGCGCGGTTATCTCGGCTGGATCGGCGACTCCGTGCGGCCCTAGGCGTGTATTACGATCCTCGTAGAATTCACATTCCTACACATGTGGGACTTGAGCGGCTCGCGTAATTGGAGTAAAACGGGAGCGCTATGAAGGGGATCACGCACCCTAGATTCTTTCGTATATCTTTAGGAGCAGCGATCTCAGCTGTCGCTCTCCTCGGCACGACAGCAATCGTGTTCGCCCAGACGAACTCGTCCAGTCAGTCTGCCGCGCAGGATCAATCGAATGCAGCAGATAAGACAGCCGATAGCAAACCCGCCGCGAACGAGCAAACCGATCCCGGAATGACACGATTGAAGATCCAAGTGACCGACCCGAAGGGCAAAGCGGTCGGCAACGCGAGCGTCTATGTCCGTTATTACATGTCGGGTGGACTCCTGCATCACGAAAAGCTCGAGGAGCTGGACCTAAAGACGAATCAGGATGGCTCGGTGAAAGTCCCGGAGATTCCTCAGGGAAAAATTTTGATCCAAGTGATTGCAAAAGGATGGCATACGTACGGCAAGTGGTACGAAATCGCGCAGACTCAGCAATCTGTTCCGATCAAGCTCGAGCCTCCGCCACACTGGTACTGAGCGGCTCACTCTTCTTTGCAGGCATTTTTCCACTTGAGAATTTTGTTTTCGCATCGCAATCGAATTTTTGGAGTTTGCACACGAACTTGTGCAAAGAGCAATAAAGCATGATTTCGGCAGGCGATTTCCACCATCGAGAGATGCTTTTCCACACGGA
Organism: uncultured Acidobacteriota bacterium; assembly: GCA_963836125.1. Classification (GTDB taxonomy): domain Bacteria; phylum Acidobacteriota; class Terriglobia; order Acidiferrales; family UBA7541; genus Palsa-295. Next base: position 467,553 of record CAWIIK010000005.1, on the reverse strand, counting down.
TTTCAACAGAACTGTTGAAAACTTTTACCGAGCGTTCATAATTCGTTCGCTGTTTATGCGCCGCTGTGGCGCAGAAAGTGCTCGGTGTTTGTTCTTGGTTCCGCATGGTATATTTGACGCTCTCCTGAAACAGATCTCCTGACAATGAAAGAGTTGATCCTCAATGCGGACGATTTTGGTTTGACCAAGGGCGTGAACGAAGGGATCATTCGCGCCTTTCAAGATGGAGTTCTCACCAGCACGACCCTGATGGCCACCGGCCACGCGTTCGATGACGCCGTGGAACTTGCCCGCGCAAATTCAAAGTTGGGAATCGGGTGTCACCTTGTCCTGACAGGCGGCTCGGCGGTGGCTCCGCGCGAAAAGATTCCGTCACTGGTCGACGAGAGTGGCCGCTTGCCTTCTACTCTGGGTGCGTTCGTAGCCAGAGTCAGCACCGGCGCCATTCGTGCGCGAGACATCGAGACGGAATTGCGGGCCCAGATCGGCAAAATTCGTGGCGCGGGAATCGAGCCGACGCATCTCGACACCCACAAGCATACCCACGCGCACCCGCGCGTGATGAAGGTGCTCGCGCAGGTCGCGCAGGAACTCGGGATTACGCGGGTGCGCAAGCCAGCGGAGTATCTCAGCAACTCTTGGAAGCTGATGTGCGGCGAATTTGGCGCGTCCGCCAAACAGCTGGCTGCGGTTGCCGCCGTTCGTCTGACTTCCGCGAACTTCTCTTCGATTTCGAAGAGGCATGGTTTGCGCTCGCCGGATATTTTTCTCGGCGTGGCGGCGACGGGGCGGCTCGGTTCCGAAGCTCTGTGTCATTTGATCGACACGCTCGCCGAAGGCCGCACCGAGATCATGCTGCACCCGGGCATCTGCGACGAAGATCTGGCGCGGACCGGCTCCCGCCTGCAGCAGCAGCGGCAACTGGAACTGGAAGGGCTGCTGGCGCCGCAAGTCCGCCGCGCGATCGAACACCATGGCGTTCGTCTGATTAGTTACCGGGACTTGAACTAGCGCACCGTTTTCTGGGTCAGATTTCCGCGCGCCGGGTTACAATTGCGCCATTCGAGCTGTCCGGAGATCCTTTCACGAAATGGGGGAGTGTCATGAAGAACATGAAAACTGCGGCGTTCTGTGCGTGTTGTCTGTCCTTGACGATGCTGGCGACTGCGGCCGGCGCCCAGATCGGTATGGGCATGCGGCAGAGGTCTCTGCCGAGCGGCGTTTTCAATCCGGTGATCGGCTCAGGCGCTGCCTATGACGTGCAGCCCACGAACGGCCCGAAGACCAGCATCGAGTACGCGATTGTTGGCAAAGAGTCGGTGGACGGGAAGGACGGCTTCTGGATGGAATGGACGACGATGGCCGGGCCCATGGGCGAGATGGTGATGAAGGTTCTCGTCGTCCCAGGCAGCACGTCCGCGCAGAAGATCATCATGCAGATGCCGGGCCGGCCGCCCATGGAGATGCCGATGCAGATGAGCCGCGGGAACGCCGGCGCGGCGGCTCCTCCCGACGTCCGCAACCTGGCCGAAGACGTCGGAACGGAGTCCATCACGACGCCCGCCGGGACGTTTTCGTGCGAGCACTACAAAATGAAGGACGGCTCAGGCGATTCATGGGTGAGCTCGAAGGTGCCGCCTTTCGGCCTCGTTAAGCATCAGGGCAAGGATTCATCGATGGTGCTGACCAAGGTCATTACGGACGCGAAGGACAAGATCGTCGGCACACCGCAGCCTTTCAATCCGATGGGAATGATGCAGCAGCCGCCACCGCAGGAGTAACTTCGGTCACAGGGTGCGCCGGCTTGTCCTGAGGTTGAACCGAAGGGCGTCTCGCCGGCTCTCTTTCGGTGGTTGACATCCCCGAAAGCGCGGCCGCGCTGGCGATGTAGGATACGAACAAGGTCAGCTACTCCAAATCGGGTGGCGTGACCTTCGCGATCCACGAGTCGTAATCGGACGTGTAGCCCGCCCGTTCTTGCAGGTCGCGAATGCGCTTCTCGATGGCCGCGATCTGGGTGTCGGAGAGGGCGGGCAACGCCTCAATGCGTTTCTCGATCTCTTGCGTCTGCCCGGCAACTCGGTTTTCCGCCGCCTCGTACATTTCGGTGAGGTCTCCGTCGCGATCGCCGATACCCAGATAGTTTTCGATCAGGTGATTCGTCACCTTTTGGCTGTGCACCAGCGACACGCGAATGTTGCCCTGGCCCGTGACGACATTTCCCACGCCAAATACATGCTGGCTTTCCGCGTACCGCGGCAAATCTTCATCCACGAACGTCAGGTATTCACCCTTCATGTTGACGCCCGCTATTTTTTCCGGCACCGAACCGATCGACGAGACCACGAAGGAAGTGGGAATCACGGTTTGGGATCCGGGAATCAGCTCGGCTTTGCGTCCTTCCACTTTTGTTTCGCCGACCCGCAGACCCACGACGTGGCCATTCTCTTCGACGAATCCGAGCGGCAGCCGGCGCTCCTGAAACCGGAATAAATACCGGTCGCGGGCCAACTTCAGCATTTTCTGCCTCACCTGCTCGGTTTTCGCGATCTGCTCGCGCGTCGCGTTGTCCGGTGGCTGAGCCAGCGGCATGTCCTGTTCGCGCCTCCGGTAAATTAAGAGGCATCCCTTCACGCCCAGATCCTGGGGCTTGATCCCGTGCGTCTTGCACGCGGCGGGTATGCCTTTTTCGAGCTCGTGCATGTCCGTTTCGATGCCGCGCGCCTTCATCGCCCGCTCGTAGTTCTCGAGCTGTAGCACCTTCACCACGTCGATCGAGGCCAGGCCGCCGCCGACTACGACCGCTTCGTCCGGAGTCTCGTATCTCGGCCCCGTGTAGTCCTTCTCGTTCTTGTGGTTGTACCAGTAGATGAACGGATTCTGGTAAGCGAGCCCTTTGCCCAGGAATTTTTCGGCGCCCGGTATGCCGATATCCCGGTCGCGCCAGGCGCCGTTGGCCAGGATGATTGCCGAAAAGCCCCAATTCTTGCAAAGATCCTCGAAATCGATGTCGCGTCCCAGTTTGGTCGAAGGAACGAAAAAAGCATTCGGCTTTCTCAGGCGCGCATCGATTCGCCCGTATTCCTGTTTCCGCTGCTCGACGTGCCATCTCGGCAATCCGTCTTCAATCTTTCCATAAGGCCGCTTGTTTTGATCGATCACGGCTACGCGGATCCCACGATCCGCCAGTATTTCCGCGGCTACGGACCCGGATATGGCTCCGCCGATAATCGCGACGAAATGTTGCGCGTTCCTGGACATGGATTCGGTCGGAACTTTCGATTTGGTTTTGAAACGCATCCATTGTACATCGGCCTCCATTCGTTTCGCCGCCGATTCGAGGAAGAAGAAGCGTCGGTGCGTTCAATCCGCCGTTGGATTCGACCGCGAGTTTGGCCAGCCGCCTGCACCAATCCTGTACTCGCGGCCACTTGATCCGCGCGCGGCCGGCTCGCGGTCAGCCATCCGCGACCATTTCTAATCGACACGATTAGAGGGGGTTTCGATCCTCCGATCACGACTTGAAGCCGTGGTCCGAATGGGCGTAATTTGATATAGTCGCGCCAATTGGGGGATTGCGCGGAGTCACGGCGCTATTTTTGGGGCCATCATAGGAGGAACAGATCATGCATGTGGGCTACGGTTCCGGCTTTCAGCACCTGGGTGGGTATTCAGACAGGCAATTCATGCGCGAAGAGCTCGGGAATTGCCTGATGGCCGAGGATCTTGGGATGGACTCGATCTGGGCGACGGAACATCACTTCGACAACTACTCGATCAGCCCGGACGTTCCGCAGTTGATGTCCTATCTCGCCGGTAAGACGAAGCGCGTCAAGCTTGGCTCGATGGTTATCGTTGTGCCGTGGAACGATCCCATGCGCCTCGCCGAGAAGATCTCTCTTCTCGACCATTATTCGGACGGGCGCTTTATTCTCGGCGTCGGCCGCGGGCTTGCCCGCCGCGAATTCGAGGGGCTGCGTGTCGATCAGAACGAAGGCCGGCTTCGCTTCGACGAATACACGTCGCTTGTGCTCGACGCGCTTGAGACCGGATTCATGGAAGGCGGCGCCACGGTGAAGCAGCCTCGCCGCGAGATACGTCCCCGGCCGTTCAAGTCGTTCAAAGGCCGTTCGTTTGCAGCTGCAGCCTCGACCGATTCAGTTCCGGTCTGCGCGAAGCTGGGTCTCGGTCTGCTCGTGATCGTGCAAAAAGCGTGGCACCTCGTGAAGGCCGATTTCGAGCTGTACCACAAGTGCTGGAACGAATTTCATCCGAACGCCGAGCCGCCGAAACCCTTCTGCTCGGGTTTTTGCTTTGTCGACGAAAGCGCCGATCGCGCCGAAGAGCTTGCCCGCAAATACCTCGCGGCGAATTATCGCGAAGCCCTCGATCACTACGAGATGCTCGGAAAGCACTTCGACCACACGAAGAGCTACGAGCGCTACGCGGATCTCAGCAAGCAGCTGAGAGATGTCGGCGTGGACAAAGCCGTCGAGGACTACATCCAGCTCATGCCCTGGGGAAGTCCGAAGCAAGTGCTCGAGAAAGTCGCGAAAACGAAAGAGACGATCGATATGCAGGGCATCATGCCGAATTTCAACTTCGGCGGCATGCCCTACGAAGAATCGGTCCGCAATCTGAAGACCTTCGTGAAGCACTGCATGCCTGAGCTCAAGAGCTGGCCCGCGGCAACGCTCGAGGAACCTAAGGAACTCGCTCTCACCGCCGCGTAGTTGAGCGAGCGTGATTCAATTGGGGGCAACTCGGCAACGGATTGCCCCTCATTTCTCACGCGTTAGTCACGGTGCGGTTTGAGGTAGGCGACCGTTAACGGCGGAAGCTTCAGCTTGATGGAGTACGGCCGGTCGTTCCATGGGATCGGCTCCGCATTGACTCCGCCCGCGTTGCCCAGATCCGTGCCCCCGTAGTATTTCGAATCCGTATTCAGAATCTCGCGATAGTAGCCTGGCCGAGGCACTCCCACGCGATATTCTTCCCGCACGACTGGCGTGAAATTGCACACGACGAGAACGAAATCCTCTGGGTCGCGTCCGTGCCGCAAGAACGAAAGCACGCTTGCGGCAGCGTCGTTCGCATCGATCCATTCGAATCCGGACGATTCAAAGTCGACCTGATGCAGGGCCCGCTCGTGCGTGTGCAGGCGGTTCAAGTCGCTCAGCAGGTGCTGGAAACCCTGATGCGGAGGGGAAGCTTCGAGCGGCCATTCGACCATCCCGCCTTCCCAGAATTCGTTCCGCGGAGCAAGCTCGCTGCCCATGAACAGCAGCTTTTTGCCCGGATGCGCGAATTGATACCCGAAGAGAAGGCGCAAGTTGGCGAACTTCTGCCAGTCGTCGCCGGGCATTTTCTCGAGCAGCGAACGCTTCCCATGCACGACCTCGTCATGCGACAGCGGCAGGACGAAATTTTCGTGGAACGCATACAACATCGAGAACGTAAGCTCGCCGTGGTGATGCTGTCGGTAGAGCGGATCGAGCGACATATAGCGCAGCGTGTCGTTCATCCAGCCCATGTTCCATTTCAGATCGAAGCCGAGGCCCCCAACGTACGTCGGGCGCGACACCGCCGGCCATGCCGTCGATTCTTCCGCAATCGTCAGCGCTCCGGGATCCCGCTGGTGCAGCACTTCATTCAACCGCCGGATGAACGCGATCGCTTCCAGGTTTTCGCGGCCTCCGTGAGCGTTGGGAATCCACTCACCGGGCTTGCGCGAGTAGTCGAGATAGAGCATCGACGCGACCGCGTCCACGCGCAGCGCATCGATGTGATATTTCTCGATCCAGAAGAGGGCGTTCGAGAGCAGGAAGTTCTGCACTTCATTGCGCCCGTAATTGAAAACAAGCGTGCCCCAGTCGGGATGCTCGCCCTGCTTTGGGTCGGCGTGTTCGTAGAGATGCGTGCCGTCGAAAAACGCCAGGCCGTGCGCGTCGCGAGGAAAGTGCGCCGGCGTCCAATCGAGGATCACGCCGATACCCTCCCGGTGGCACCGGTCGACGAAATACATGAAGTCGGAGGGCGACCCGAAGCGGCTCGTCACCGCGTAGTATCCCACCGTCTGATAGCCCCACGACGCATCGAACGGATGCTCCATGATCGGCATCAGCTCGATGTGCGTATAACCCATCCGCTTGACGTATGGCACCAGCTCCGCAGCCAGTTCCCGATAGGTGAGCCAGCGATAGTCCTCTTTCTCCCTGCGCTTCCAGGCTCCGGCGTGAATTTCGTAGATCGACATCGGCGAGTGCTGCCAGTCGCGCGTCTTTCGATCCGCCAGCCATGCCGAGTCATTCCATTCGTATCTGTTGATGTCGAAGACCGCCGACGCCGTATTCGGCCGGACCTCCGCGGAGAAGCCATAAGGGTCTGATTTCAGCCCGAGCTGGTGTCCGGCGCGCGAAAGAATCTCGAATTTGTACAGCGCGCCTTCTTCGAGACCGGGCATGAAGATTTCCCATATCCCGGTAGGCCCCATATTGCGCATGGGGTTGGCGCGTCCATCCCAGAGATTGAAGTCGCCGACGACGCTCACCCGTTGTGCGTTGGGCGCCCAGACCGCGAAATGAACGCCTTGCGCGCCGGCCACCTCGCGCACGTGCGCGCCCAATTTTTCGTACTTTTCGTAGTGCGTGCCCTCGCCGGAGAGATACAGGTCGTATTCGGTCAGCACTGGTGGAAACGCATATGGATCGTAGGTCTCGAACTTGGCGCTATTGGCGAAACGGAACTGCAGACGGTAAGCGGTAGAGGGAATCGGTTCTCCTTCTCGGACGTTCGCGGTGTCAGCCGGCAGGATCACCTCGAACATGCCCCCCGGATGAATCGGCGTCGCCGGATAGAGCTTCCGATTGGGGCCCCAAAGAACGGCGGCCTGTCGGGCGCCCGGCCGAAACGCCCGGATCGCCAGCGAGGGCCCCGCGCCTCGTCCGACCCAGTGCGGCCCCAGAATTTCGAATGGATTCGAATGTTCCGCCTGTACGATGCTCTCGATCTCATCGTGCAGCCGTTCCTCCGCTGATTTAGCCGCGGTCGGCGATTTTTCGGTCTGCTTCATGTGACGTACGCCTCAAGGACCATCTTAACCGCTGGCCGGACGCCGTGCAAAAGCCCGTCGGCCCATTTTCGTTTTCGCTCGTTCTTCACCTTCGAATGTCTTGCGAAGATTTTCACTAGTAACCCTCGCGCCATCACCCATACAGTCATCAAATGGACAAGCGGGCCGTTTTTAGTACCAATGTACCGTTGGTCCGTGCTGCGGTGACCGCTATATATGGAGGGATGGGGTTTGGTACCGCGGGCGCTCCCTCCCCCTCCCGGCACAAAGCGCTCGCCAAAAGAGACAAATGTCGAGAGGACCCTCCAAGCTGCACCCGAAGCGGCCAAAAGACCCGCGTGCCTCGGCGCGCAGGAGCGCCCCATCGGCCGTGAACTCGGAGCTGGACGCGGACGATTCGGCCTCGCCGAATGCGCCTCTCGCCAACGACAAGCATTTGGAACTTCTCTTTTCGCAAAACCCCCACCCCATGTATGTGGTCGACAGCCAAACTCTATATTTTCTCGAAGTGAACTCCGCGGCCATCCAGCAATATGGGTATTCCCGCGAGGAATTTCTTCGTATGCGCGTGACGGATATTCGGCCCTCGGACGATGTGCCCAGACTTCTTGAATCAATCCGCCGGAACGGAAGCTCTGTAGCGTCTCGGGGCCGGTGGCGCCATCGCAGGAAAAACGGCGAAATCTTCGACGTGGAAATCACCACGCAGGCGATGCCTTTTGCAGGGCGGGCTGCGGGTCTCGTGGTCGCGCAGGAGATCACCGAGCGATGCGCGGCCGAGCGCCAAGTCGCCGAACACACGGCTTATCTCCATGCGCTCACGCAGAACAATCCGCTTGGCATTGTCACCGTGGATCCCGCCCGGCGGGTTCAGATGTGCAACCCTGCATTCGAACGCCTGTTTGGCTACACTTTGCCTGAGATCCGCGGCAAGGTACTCGATTCGATAACGGCGCCCGATGGGCAGCACAAGGAAATGATCGGCTTGATGGATCGCGCCGGGACCGGGGAATTGGTTCGTGTCGTGGCCAAGCGCCGCCGGCGCGATGGCTCGCTCGTCGATGTCCAAATTCTCGGGGTGCCGCTCGTCGTGAATGGCATGCCCCTCGGAAGTTTTGGGATCTACGAAGACATTACTGAACGTCTCCGCGCGGAGGAAGCGCAGCGCGCGGCAGAAGAGAAGTATCGCCGAATTTTCGAAAGCGCCGTCGAGGGCTTCTTCGAATCGACCCCTGCCGGACGCTTCGTCACCGTGAATCCGGCAATGGCGCGCATTGCAGGCTACTCTTCTCCCGCCGAAATGATCGGCGAAGTTCAGGACATCGCCCGGCAGCTGTACGTGGATCCCGACGTGCGCAAGGACGTGAGGCGCAAGCTCGAGGAAAACGGCATCCTCGAAGGCTACGAATGCCACATGTTGCGAAAAGACGGCCACCGGATCTGGATCTCGATGAACGTCCGGGCCCTGCGTGACGCCAGCGGCGCGATTGTCAGCCACGATGGCACCGCCGTCGAGATCACCGAGCGAAAGCGGTCGGAACTCGAGCGTCAGGCAACGACGGAGATTACCCACGCCATGAGCGTGACTGACAATCTCGACGACCTCCTTCGCCTCATCCACAAGGCCCTGAACAGTGTCGTTCCTGTCGACAACTGCTTTGTCGCCCTCGTCGATCAAGCTGCAATCGTCCAGTATCCATTCTTCGTCGACCGATACGACACTCAACCGGCCCCGGAAAAGATGGGGAGCGGTTGCACTGCCTATGTTTTTCGCACGGGCCAGCCCATGCTGATTTCCGCCGACAGATGCCGCCAGCTGATCGATGCCGGAGAGATCAAATTGGAGGGCACGCCTTCGCGCAGTTGGTTGGGAGTTCCGTTGCGCACGCCGGGAGCCAAGATCGGTGTGCTGGTCGTCCAGGACTACGAGCGGGAAAACGTCTACACGCAACGCGACCTTGAATTTCTCGATTCGGTCGGCGGACAGATCGCTCTCGCGATCGAGCGAAAGCGCGCCGAGGAGGCCCGCCGCGAGAACGAGGCGCGCTTACGCGTCCTCATCGAACAGCTGCCCGCCGTGCTTTGGACCGTCGACACAGACCTCCGCTTCACCTCGATTCTGGGAGCCGGCCTCACCCGCCTCGGGCTCCGGCAAAATCAGCTCGTCGGGGTGGCTCTCTCCGACTATTTCGAAACGCCGGACCGCACGTTCCCCCTGATCGCAGCTCACCATCGGGCCGTGTCTGGCGAACCAAGAACCTTCCCCCTCGAGTGGAAGGACGGTTCCTATGCGTGTCACGTCGAGCCCCTTCGCTCCGCAAGAGGAGAAGTCCAGGGTGCTATCTGCATGGCGCTCGACGTGACGGACCGCAAGCAGCTCGAGGAACAGTTCCGTCAGGCTCAGAAGATGGAAGCGGTGGGCCGCCTTGCCGGCGGAATCGCGCACGATTTCAACAACCTGCTCATGGTGATCCAGGGCTACGCCGACTTGTTAGCCGAGCGCCTTCCAGCCGGCAACTCATTGCACCGAAATGCCGAGCAGATTCAGACTGCCGCGCAGCGCGCATCCGCCCTCACGCGCCAACTTCTTGCATTCAGCCGCAAGCAAATCATGGAGCCGGAAGTCCTGAGCGTGCATGCCGTGGTGAGCGAAATGGAGAAGATGCTACGCCGCTTGATCGGCGAGGACATCGATCTCGTCACGTCCACCATGCCGGATCTCTGGCTCGTAAGGGCTGACCGCGGCCAGGTCGAGCAGGTGATCATGAATCTTGCCGTGAATGCGCGCGATGCCATGCCAAGCGGTGGGCGACTTACGATCGAAACTTCTAATGTCGAGCTCGACGCCTCTACCTCCCATCCCACCATTGCGTTGGCGCCCGGGAAATACGTCGTGCTTTCGGTTACGGACAACGGCTGCGGCATGGACGAAAAAACGCAAGCGCATATCTTCGAGCCTTTCTTCACCACCAAGGAAAAGGGGAAGGGAACGGGTCTCGGCCTTGCGACCGTCTACGGCGTCGTGAAACAGAGCGGCGGTTACATCTGGGTCTACAGCGAACTGGGTCACGGCACCACCTTCAAGATCTATCTACCGAAAATCGAGGAAGAGGCTATCCCTACGAATCATGGCGGACTCATCGACGCTCAATCCCTGCCGCGTGGCTCCGGAGTTGTCCTTCTCGTCGAAGACGAGAGAGGTGTCCGGGAACTAACGCGCGAGTATCTGGAGATGAGCGGGTACAAAGTTCTCGTGGCCGAAAATGGCCACACGGCGCTTGAGTTGGCGGCCCTGCACGTCGGCACGATCGACTTACTCATCACCGATGTCGTGATGCCCGGGATCAACGGGAAAGAGCTGGCGGATCGCGTGAACACGATTCGCCCGGGAACGAAGGTTCTTTACATGACTGGCTACACGGATCATGCGATCGTCCGTCGCGGAAGTCTCGCCGCGGGCGCCGTTCTTCTCCAGAAGCCGTTCACTCTGGCTACACTCGCCTCGAAACTGCGCGACATCTTTTCTGTGCCCGCCAACTGACCGGTCCTTTCAGCGCCGCCTCGACTGAGTTCCTTCTGCGAGCCGTGCGCCTGTCTGGAACATGTGCGTGCACAGGAAACACTGGCCCGCCTGGATCGGCCGGGGCTTCGGGATCAGGGGTCACCGCTCTAGCCCCTTAACTCGTTTGCACATCACCACTTGCGAAGGGCGCTTTATTTCATCCTGCGGCCGACATCTTGGCCATGCGTGTGGTTTCCCAATTGTGAGGCCGCCTGCAAAACGCAGCGGCGAGGGGGACGCGAACATGGAAGCTGCGAATCGAAATCGAACTTCACAGTCGGACGTCGCCGAAGAATGTATCGCCGAGCGGCATCTCTGGACGGCGGTAGTGACGCGAGCCCCGGAAGACTGGCGTACGGGGACGCTGCGCGAGCGGCGCGAGGCGCAGAAGTTTCTGTTCGACGAGGGCAACGATTTCGGCCGCGTCTGTGCCGGCGCAGGTCTCGATCCATCGAGTTTGCGCGCACAACTCTCCAAAATCGGACACAGGATCAACATGAAAGGCACTTGGTCGAGCAACACGGCTGCTTGGCCGTTCGTTCTTGGACTCTCCTCGCCCCGGAATCCCTGGGGAGATATGCTGTGGCGAGGGGCCCGTCTCCAAAGCAAGAATCCTCGAATCATCCAGCCGTGTATCGTAGAATTCTCGCGTCCGCTCCCGACTCATTCGAATGGTTAGGTCCGTCAGCGAAAGTGTTTGTCCAGAAAAGCGCCTGCTCCTGTGCTGCGCTCGCACGCAGCTCCCGCCTGCTCTCGCAGAAGAGATACGGGAACTGCTAGCCTGCCCGCTTGAATGGGACTATCTCCTTGCCGAGGCCGCCCGAAACTCTCTCAGCCCGCTTCTCGCGCGTCATCTTTCCGCCTGTGCCGCGGAAATCGTCCCGCCGCAACAACTGAAGCGCCTTGGCGATGCCGTCCGTGCAAACACGGCGCGCTGCCTGATTCTCACCGCGGAACTCATTCGAGTGATGGACCGTTTCCGCGAGGGCGGAATTTCTGCCGTACCTTACAAGGGCCCCGTGATTGCCGTGCAGGCGTATGAGGACATCACGCTTCGCGAATTTGAAGATCTCGATATTATTGTGCGGCAGCGCGACATGCCCCGCGTAAACGAGGTCGTCACCGGCCTCGGCTATTCTCCAAAATTCCCCTGGATTCTCTCTCCCGGCACAAGTTCTGCGCTTGTGCCCGGTGAATATCAGTACCGGGAGCACTCGCGTCGGATGGTGCTTGAGCTTCATACCGAGAGTACGCTGCGTCATTTCCCGGTCCCCCCGGACCTGGACGATCTTGCCCGGCACCTGGTTCCCGTTCTTCTCAGCGGCCACGAAATTCGGACGTTTGCACCCGAAGACGCGCTCGTGATGTTGTGCATTCACGGATCGAAAGATTTTTGGGAGAGGATTTCCTGGATTGCGGACATCGCGGAGCTGATTCGAGCGTCCCAAGAACTCGATTGGGACGCAGTTTGCGCGCGTGCGGACTCCTGGAATGCACGGCGCATCCTTCATCTCGGACTTGCTCTCGCGTCGGAAATACTGGACGCGCGGCTGCCCGACGAAGTTGGCGCGCGCGTGCAGGATGATCCCGTCGCCGCAGCCCTTGCGTCGGAAGTGACCCGCCGGCTCTTGCGACGCGAACGACAGGCGTTCGGCTCCGCGGGACGCTTTTCGTTTCGCCGGCGCATGCTCGAGGGCTCGCTTGCCGGCTGGCGTTACTCGATTCGCCTTGCCGTGGCGCCGGCGGAAGAGGATTGGCAGATGGTTCGCCTGCCCGGCCCCCTCGCCCCGCTCTACATCGCCCTGCGTCCGCTTCGTCTCTTGCGCAAATATGGTTGGAGCGGAGGCGATTCTCACAAACCGGCGTGACGTCAAGATCCTTGGGGATAGGCCGGGCTTGTCTTGAGCGCGAGAGAATTCAGGGTCGGACGATCATCACTTCGGTGGACTTGATCAGCGCCGCCGCCTTGTCTCCCACCTTCAGCCGCATCTCCCGCACTGCGTCGGCTGTGATGATCGACGTGATGTGCTGCCCGCCGATCGATAGGCTCACCTGCGCGATCAAACCGCTTATCTTGATGTCGGTCACGCGTCCGACGAGCTGATTCCGGCCGCTGATCCTGCGATAGTTCGTCCGGCGCTCGCTGACCTCGCCTTGCTCCGACGCGCGGTACAGAAATTTATCGACTTCCTTTTCCGGCACGCGGTGATGGCCGCCGGCCGTCTTGACCGTGCCCAGCTTTCCCTTGTAAATCCACTGCTTCAGTGTCGGGTAACTGATCCCCAGCACTTGGGCCGCCTCGCGGGGCGTGTATAGTTTCATGCGGTGTCCTGCCGAAATCGGGAGTGTCGTGCGTTTGGAGCTTGTCATTTCGGGGCTGGTTTGTAAAGCGGTGCGAAGCCGTTTGCCGCCGGGCTTCATCCAATCGCGCAGGAGGAACGAAAATGGAGCTCGGCCTCAAGGGTAAGGTCGTTGTCGTCACCGGATCGAGCAAAGGGATCGGGCGATCGATCGCCGCGGCGTTTGTGCGCGAGGGATGCAATGTCGTCATTAACGGCCGCCACGCGAAGGAACTGGATTCGACAGCCGCAGGTCTTCGTGCAAGCGCCACTGCCGGTGGCGCGGTTCATGCAGTGGCTTCCGACGTTGCCGAGGCCGGGGGCGCGAAACGTGTCGTCGACGAGACGATCGCGCGATTCGGCACGATCCACGTTCTCGTCAACAACGCCGGCGGCGTGGGCCGCTTCGGTTCGTTCGAAGACCTTACCGACGACGAATGGCTCGGCGCGTTCACCTTCAATGTTCTTTCCGCGGTCCGCGCCACGCGCGCTGCCTTGCCGCACATGCAAAAGCAAGAGTGGGGACGCGTCATCAACATCTCGTCGGAATCGGGCGTGCAGCCCGACCCGGTGATGCCGCACTACAACGCTTCCAAGTCCGCCATGAACAGCCTGACGAAAAGCCTCTCGAAGGCTTATGGCAAGGACAACATTCTCGTGAACACGGTTTCGCCCGCGTTCATTCGCACGCCCCTTTTGGATGGAATGCTCGGGGAGCAGGCGCGCGCCCGTGGCATTACGGTCGATGAAGCCGAGAAGGCTCTGCTGCGCGAGTTTCGTCCCAACATCGTTCTCGGCCGCGCGGGAAGGTCCGACGAAACGGCTGGAATCGTCGTCTTCCTCGCTTCCGACCAGGCGACGTTCATCACCGGCTCGAATTTCCGCGTGGATGGCGGCTCGGTCGCGAGCATCTGATTTCCTTAGAGTTTCCGAATGTTATAGGGGCGTCACAACCGCGCATGCGGGCCGTCGCCGAAAAACTCGCGGCCGCACGGAGGGTGCGGTAGAATCGCAGCCGGGCCGATGAGAATCGCATGAAGCGTCCCAGGATTCGGTACTTGGGGACGCCAAAAGGGGGAGAGAATGTCTGCCAATCCGACCACCGGCGCCCGGGAATCCACGCAAACCATCAACCCTCTAAAGGCACTAGCCGATTTCGGCCAGTCCGTCTGGCTGGACTACATTCGCCGCAACCTGATCACGACGGGCGAACTCACTCGCCTGATCCAGGAAGATGGCCTTCGCGGCATGACCTCGAATCCCGCGATTTTCGAGAAAGCCATCGCCGGAAGCACCGACTATTCGAAAGCGCTCGCCGAACTTTCGCAGCGCAAGGATCTGAACGCCAAGGGAATCTACGAGCAGCTCGCCATCCGCGATATTCAGGACGCGGCCGACGCATTGCGGGGCGTCTACGACAGTACGAAGCGCCGCGATGGCTATGTAAGCCTCGAGGTTTCTCCCTATCTCGCTTTCAAGACGCAAGAAACGATCGATGAGGCCGTCCGTCTCTGGAAGACCGTCAATCGCCCCAACCTGATGGTCAAGGTTCCCGGCACGCGCGAAGGCATCCCCGCAATTCGCGAGCTGATCAGCCGCGGCATCAACATCAACGTCACGCTGCTTTTCGCGCAGGATGTTTACGAGCAAGTCGCCGAGGCGTTTATCGCCGGCCTTGAAACGTTTGTGGAGAAGTGCGACGACCCGAGCGGCGTCGCCAGCGTGGCCAGCTTCTTCGTCAGCCGCATCGACTCGCTCGTCGACAGCATGCTCGATGCGAGAATCAAGGAAGGGAAGAATCCCTCCGACCAGCCACTGCTCCGCAGCTTGCAGGGGAAAATTGCGATCGCCAACGCCAAGCTCGCTTACCGGTCTTACAAGGACATTTTCAGCGGCCCGCGCTGGCAAGGGCTCGCGGCGCGCGGCGCGCAGACGCAGCGTCTGCTCTGGGCCAGCACCAGCACCAAGAATCCAGCCTACCGCGACGTGATGTACGTCGAGGAACTCATCGGGCCCGACACGGTTGACACGATTCCCCCCGCCACCTTTGACGCGTTTCGCGACCACGGCCATCCGCGCGCCAGCCTCGAAGAGGCGGTCGACGTTGCGCAGAAGACCATGGATGATCTCGCCCGCGCCGGGATTTCGATCAAGGCTGTCACCGACCGGCTTACCGACGAGGCGGTGAAGCTTTTCGCCGATGCATTCGACAAGCTGCTTGCCGCTGTCGACAATCGCGCCGCAAAATCCGCGCCCAGCTCCTCGGCGAATCTCACCTATCGTCTGCCGGACAATCTCGCGCAAGCCGTCAACGCCACCCTCGCCGACTGGAAAGCGAACAACAAAGTGAAGCGCCTCTGGGCGCGCGATGCCTCCCTGTGGACCAACACCGACGAGAGCAAATGGCTGGGCTGGCTCGGTATTACGGAAGAGCAGCTCGCCTCCCGCGCTGAGTTTCAGCAAATTGCCGGTGAAGTTCGCGACGCCGGATTCAGGCACGCGGTTCTGCTCGGCATGGGTGGATCGAGCCTTTGCGTCGAAGTGCTGAAGCTCACGTTCGGCGATATTCCCGGATTTCCCAGAGTCCACGTGCTCGATTCCACGGACCCTGCGCAGATCAAAGCGATCGAATCCACGATCGATATCGCGAAGACCATTTTCATCGTATCGAGCAAATCCGGCGGCACGCTCGAGCCCAACATCTTCAAGCAGTATTTCTTCGAGCGCGTGAAGCAAACCGTGGGGCACGCGGAGGCCGGCAAGCATTTCATAGCGATCACCGATCCCGGTTCGCACATGCAGAAAGTTGCCGAGGAGGGCCGCTTCCGCCACATCTTCTTCGGTCTTCCCAGCATCGGCGGCCGTTATTCCGCGCTATCGGACTTCGGCATGATTCCCGGCGCGATTCAGGGAATCGATGTCCATAAATTTCTCGAGCTGGCCGACGAGATGGCCCACGCCTGCGCCTCGGTCGTCCCGGCCGACGAGAATCCCGGCGTCATCCTCGGCGCGATCCTCGGCACGGCGCAAAAGAACGGCCGCGACAAGCTCACCATCATTACTTCGCCCGGCGTCGGTGATTTGGGTGCGTGGCTCGAGCAGTTGATCGCCGAGTCTACCGGGAAAGAGGGCAAGGGCGTCATCCCCGTTGACCGCGAGCAGCTTGGCTCGCCCGACGTTTACGGCAACGACCGCGTGTTCGCCTATCTGCGCCTTGCCGGTGCGCCCGATCCGAAACAGGATGCCGCGGTGGACGCTCTTGAAAAAGCAGGCCAGCCGGTCGTCCGCGTTGCCGTGCCGGACATCTACGATGTGGCCCAGGAATTCTTCCGCTGGGAAATCGCTACGGCCGTGGCGGGCTCGATCATCGGCATCAACGCGTTCAATCAGCCCGACGTCGAGGCCAGCAAGATCGAGACCAAGAAGCTCACGTCTCAATACGAGGAGAAGGGCTCGCTTCCGCCCGAATCTCCGGTCCTGCAGGAAGCGGGCATCAAGCTTTTCACCGATGCTAAGAACGCGGCCGCGTTGAAACAGGCCGTGGGTGGTGATGCGACGCTCGTCGGTTATCTGCGGGCGCATCTCAATCGTCTCCACGCCGGCGACTACTTCGCCGTCCTCGGCTACATCCAGATGAACGACGCGCACGAATCGCAGCTGCAATCGATTCGCCACGCCGTCCGCAACAAGAAACGCGTTGCCACCTGTCTTGGCTTTGGGCCGCGCTTCCTGCATTCCACTGGTCAGGCGTACAAGGGCGGCCCGAATTCCGGCGTTTTCCTGCAAATCACCTGCGACGACGGGTCCGATATCCCGGTGCCAGGGCAGAAGTACACATTCGGCATTGTGAAGGCGTCGCAGGCCCGTGGCGATTTCCAGGTCCTTGCCGACCGCAACCGCCGTGCCCTTCGCGTCCATCTCGGCGCGGATCTTGGCGCCGGCCTTGCGAAGCTACAGCAAGCCATACGGCAAGCGCTATCGTAAGCTCGTTGCTCGCGCGTCAACGCGGTGCGGAATCAAAACTCCAGACGCGCCTGCAGGGCGATCATGCGGGGGCTGCTGTCGCCTCCTAATCCGACGCCGAGAAGTCCCGTCGGCGGAGCCGTCGTGTAAGTCAGTGCGCCGAATCCCGTCTGCGTCGAAGGCTCGCCCGGAATGCCGGCCAATACCATGCTCGGCAACCCGAAATTCGGATGGTTGAACACATTGAAGAACTGCCCGTCGATCCTCAGCTTTACTCGTTCGGTCAATTGAAACCATTTTGTGAGATAGAGGTCGCTCCAAAAGAATTGCGGGCCGCGCAGCGCGTTGCGGCCGAGATTCCCGAACTGGCAGGTCTGCGCGTTGTCTCCGCCATTGCATGCCCCAGTGGTCGGATCAACCGCTGAGACAAAGGCATCGGGGTTGAGCCACTGGATCGTGCCGGGTTGCGTTACGCCTGAAATGGCGTGGTGCTCGTACAGCGGCACGTCCGGCACGGCGCTCGCAAATTGCGGCCCCGCGCCCTGCACGATGCCGTTTCCGCCCGCCGAATACGGCGTGCTGAGTACCGAGAAGGGAATTCCGCTATGCCAGAACACGGTGCCGGAAATTTGCCAGCCATTCAGCACGTATCCCAATCGGCGGCTGTGCACCTTGATCGGCAATTCGTAGACGTATTGAGCGTTGAGATTGTGACGAATGTCGTAATCGCAGGGGCCATCGTTCCGGGCCAGCTCTCCCGGCAAGGGAGACAGGATTCCTCCCGCCGAAAATTGTAGAAATCCTCCGTTCGACACTTCGTCCATGCACTTGCTGAACGTATAGTTGACCTGTCCCTGCAGGCCGTGACCAAGCCTCTTCATTGCTGTCAGTTGAAGCCCGTCGTAGTGGCTGTTCGCGCCGGTCGAAAGCTGCGTCACCGCGCCAAATCTAGGATCGGCGGGCTGGCGGTAAGGGAATGGCGCGAAGCATCCCTGGCAGATCGTCTGGTAACCGTTCACTTGCGTTGGATACGGCTGATCCACGGCCCGCGTCCCAACGTATTGCGCGTGCACGCTGGTGGTGCCGCCGAACTGGTGCTCGATCCCCAAACTCCACTCCATGAAATAAGGCGCGTGGAGTTTTCCGTTCGGCACGGCCGTCATTGCAACGGGCGGCAGACACGCTGAGGGATTTGCGAGCGGAGACGCGCAGGAAAGCACACCCTGAGAAAAGCCGGAGCCAAATTCCTGGTTTGCGGCGACCGCCGCGTCCACCGCGCTACCGGGCACGCCGGGCGCAATCGCGGTGCCGCCGACGGTGCCCAGGAGTCCGCCCTGGAAGGTCCGAACGTACGGCGGATTCACGCCGACAACGTCCGCAACGCTTCCGGGCAAGATGTCGCTGAAGAGCCCGAAACCGGTTCGTAGCACCGAATTGGGCGCGAACTGCCAAGCCAGCGCGGTTCTCGGCTGCCAGATCGCGAGCGGAGTGGAAGAGAAAACGTTCCCGAGGCCGGTTTGGATCGCTGCATTGAGCGGCTGATTTACGTCATGCGAGATCGAATCGAAGGACCCGCGAAGCCGCGCAATTTCGTCGTGCGGGTTCAATGGATTCGAGTTGAGCGTGTCCCGGACGCCGATGGTCCACGTCAGTTTCGGCATGAGCTTCCACGTGTCCTGCGCATACAGGTCGAGATTAAGGAAATTGAACGGCTCGTTCGCTGAAAGCGGAAAAGTCTCCGCCGTCGTGGACGCCACTCCGTAGATGTATTGCTCGAGATTGGCGTAGGTCACGGTAGGAACCGTGCCTTCGTCGAAATCGTAGTCGTTCAGCCGCAGGATCCTGGTGTTGGTTCCAAACCTGAATTCGTGTGACCCATGGCTCCAGGCAAGGTTGTCGTTGATGAAGAAGCGCGTGGCGCTCCGCCCCTGCAGCCAGGTGTTGTCCAGGCCCCCGACCGTGGTAAAGGCATTTGCGCCGCTGCCCTGCAGCACAATCGGGAATGCCGCGAGCGTCTTCTGGAAATCGCTCGGCGCAAACAGACTTTCATACCAGGAGAATCCTGGATTGAAATAATTGACGAGGTTCTGCGAGAAAATATGGGTATACCCGGCTGCGAACGAGTAGAGCGGTTGCGGTGAGATCGAGTCGAACAAAGAATTGATCGGATCCGTGTAGGCGGCTTGCAGACCAGTATCAGCTTGAAAGCGGAACCATGTCGTGTTGTTTGCGTTGATGTTGTAATCGATGCGAACTGTCTGCACCTGCTCGTGATCGTCGCTCGAATGCGAAACGCTCTGCAGGTTCGCACAGCCGTCGCCATCCGTTGCGGAGCTGCCGTCGGCATCAAAGGGGCAGCCCAGTATCGAGTGCTTCGCTCCGCCTGTGTTTCCGTAGAGGGCAAACATTTTTTGGTAAAAGGGAACCTCGAGGGGTTCCGGTGCATAGCACGACCTTTGTGTGCAGCCGGCTGTTTGGCCCAGTGGCAGCTGTTGCAGCACGTAGCTCTGGAACGCGGCGGTCGGTACGATCGTGGGCGTGACGATCGGCAGCGCGATGCGCACCCATTCGCCGTCGAAGAAGAAAAACAGTTTGTTGTGGACGATCGGCCCGCCCAAGCTGCCCCCAAAATGATTCACCGTCGACCGCGGTTTGTGATTTCCCGGGGTGGCATTGGTGAAATAATCCGCGGCGTCCAGGATCGAACCGTTCCAGATCTCGTAGAGATTTCCGTGGAAATCGTTCGTGCCGGATTTCGTCACGTAGTTGACCTGCGACGCTCCATACCTTCCTTGATCCACGGAGTAAGAAAGGGTGTTGACGGTCACTTCCGAAATCGAATTCAGTCCCAGCACGAGGTTTGTCGAAAGCCCGCTGTTTAGGTTGGTCAGCGGATCGTTCGTTTCCAGTCCGTCCACGATATAGCCGTTCGAAAGTGCAGGCAGCCCGTTAAACTCCACGTTGCCGTATCCGTTCGTGCCTCCCACAAAATCGTTTCCGCTGCCGGCCGTATTGATCAGCGCGCCCGGTGCAAACTGCAACGGGTACGTCAGATCGCCTCCGGGATTCGGAAGATTTTCCAGCGCGGGTGCGTTCAGATTCGTCGAAGTATTCGCGTTTTCCGGATTGACGAGAGGCGGCGCGCCGCTCACCTCAATAGTCTGCTTCGCCTGCGCTATTTGGAGCGTGAAGTTCACGCTCTGCTTCTCGTCCAGACTGGCAGACACATTGTCATTCTGTTGCGCATCGAAGCCCGGTGCTTCGACTCTGACGGAGTAAGCGCCCGGCGTGAGCTGCGGGAAGTCGAATCGGCCCTCGTGGTCCGTTTTCACGGAGCGTCGAAGGCCGGTCTCGCGGCTTGTGATGGTCACCGTGGCGCTTGGAATAGCCCCATTGGTTGCGTCGACAATTTGGCCAACGATCGCACTCGTGGTTTCTCCCTGGGCGTGCGTGTGCGTCTGAACCAGAAACAGGAGGAGACCCGTAAGAACGCATCCCGCAAGAATCGTGCGCATGGCCATGGAGCCTTTGAGCTACGAATATTAACGCAAGTTAATTACAAAAGTAAAGCAGCATATATATGTTAGATAAACATCAGTGATGTGCGAGTCGCGGGGAAACCGAACGAGAGACCGCGAAGCAGTCCGGCGGATCAACTCATCGGTCTGGACGATGTAGCTGTGTGGATCGCTCCACATGCGTCCGCCAAAGGCCGGTAATACTGCAGTCGTATTTCGCCGGTGGGGTATTGAGGGCTTCGAAACGGAGACTAAATCCTCAGGACTGTCCGCTTGCACTCCCGATTTTGTTCGTTAAGATGGATGTGATGAATGCTTCGACCACATACGGGGCGGGCTGGCGATTCGGCAAGGCACGATTCGAGGTTGTTCCAAGACTCGTCATGGCCGGCGGTAACCTGCTCGGGAACTCGTGCTGGGGAGGTGCCTCTGATGGACGTGACTAATTCCGCTGTTCCCATTGGGGTGCCTGGCGCTCCTGCTGGTCCCTGCGCGATGGCCCTTTTTGGCGCGGGCGGCGATCTCACCAAGCGCAAGCTGATTCCTTCGATCTACAACCTCGCCCGTGGAAAATTGCTCCCCGAGCAGTTCGCGATCGTCGGCGTTTCGATCGAGCCCTTTTCGAACGAAGAGTTTCGCAAGCGTATGACGGAAGACATCAAGCAGTTTGCGGAGGAAGGCGTCGACGCGGCGTCCTGGGAGTGGTTCGTCAAGCGCCTGTACTACATTTGCGGCGACTTCAAGGACCCGCAGCTCTACGTTAAACTGTGCGATACGCTAAAGCTGGTGGAAAAAGAGCAGGCAACTCAGGGCAACGTCCTCTTCTATCTCGCCACGAGCCCGGAATTCTTCCCTGTGGTTGTCGAGCAGCTTGGCGCCGCCGGCCTCACCAAGCAGGAAAGCAGCAAATGGCGGCGGGTCGTGATCGAGAAACCTTTTGGCCACGACTTGCCTTCAGCTGTCGCTCTGAACCGAGCGGTCGGTGAGGTTGTCGACGAAAAGCAGATCTATCGCATCGACCATTATCTCGGCAAGGAAACGGTGCAGAACATTCTCGCGTTTCGCTTCGCCAACGGAATCTTCGAGCCGATCTGGAATCGCCGCTACGTCGATCACGTGCAGGTCACCGTCGCCGAGGAACTTGGAGTCGAGCTCCGCGGCGGCTACTACGAGACTGCCGGCGCGCTGCGCGACATGGTTCCGAACCACATCTTCCAATTGATCACGCTCAGCGCCATGGAGCCGCCCACCGATTTCGATGCCGACGCGGTTCACGACGAACAGACCAAAGTATTGCGCGCGATTCAGCCTCTCAGTCCCGAGAGGGTTCTCGATCAAGCCGTTCGCGGCCAGTATGGAGAGGGGTTCATCGACGGCAAGCGCGTTCCGGCGTATCGCCACGAGCCACAGGTGGCGCCCGACTCGCAGACACCGACGTTCGTCGCCATCGCCCTGCACATCGACAACTGGCGCTGGGCCGGCGTGCCTTTTTATCTCCGCACCGGCAAACGCCTGGCGGCGCGCTCCACGCAAATCGTGATTCGTTTCCGCCGGCCACCGTTTATTCTCTTCCGCAAGACATCGGTCGACCGGATTACGCCCAATGAACTCGTGATCAATATTCAGCCGAACGAGGGCATCTCGCTGAGCTTCGAAGCGAAGGTTCCCGGGCCCGTCGTTCGTCTCGGCGCCGTGAATATGGATTTTCAGTATTCGGACTACTTTGGCACGCGCCCTTCGACCGGATACGAGACGCTGATCTACGATTGCATGATGGGCGACCCCACTCTTTTCCAGCGTGCGGATATGGTCGAGGCCGGCTGGGGCGTCGTCCAGCCGATCCTCGACGTATGGAAGGCGCTTCCGCCGCGCGATTTTCCGAATTATGCTGCCGGGACATGGGGGCCCCCGCAGGCCGAAGAGCTTCTGCGCCGCGATGGACGCGAATGGCGCGATCCGTCTCACGCCAACGGGCGCCACTTCGCCGGTCCGACCGAGCACGCGGAGCAGGTGGCGTCCTCGAAGTAAGGGGCGCGGAAAACTAACAGTGCGCTGGTGTGCATCCGAAAATCAGGTTTGCGCGAGACCGCCTCTAAGACCCTCTTAGAGGGTCAAGAATCGTCGAAAAAGACCCCAAAATGCTCCGTAAAATCCCCTAAATGGTGGGTAAACTCTTCGGTACTAGCTATCAACATTGATCGGTTGCATCAAAATTGTGGATTGTACCTTTGCGCATGTGACGCGGTAACTTAGTCTTTACCATGGCATGTAGTCTGCGGAATAGGGTCGACCACGATGCCTGTGGAGTGGGTTTTATTGCCCAACTCGGCGGCGCGTCCTCGCGCGAGGTTGTGGACCGTGCGCTCACCGCACTGGCCCGTCTGTCGCACCGTGGCGGATTGGACGCGGACGGCCTAAGTGGTGATGGCGCTGGACTTCTGACTCCGATCCCTCAGGATTTTTTCCGGAAATGTGCGCGCGAAGTGGGCGTTGATCTGCCCGGATTTTTCGCTTTGGGCATGGTTTTCCTGCCACCCGGCGAGGAGACTCCGGCGGTCGGTGCCATTGAATCGATCGCCGGAACCAGCGGGCTCCGCTGTCTTGGGTGGCGAGAAGTGCCGACAGACCCGGCCCTCCTAGGACCCCGCGCCAAAACCACCCTGCCGACGATCCGGCAATGCTTTTTCGCTGCGCGAGACCCTAAAGCTGATTTCGAGCGAGTGCTCTACTTTTTCCGGAAGCGGGTGGAGGCGGAAGGCCCCGCCGGAATTTATTTCTGTTCGCTGTCGTCGCGCGCCGTGGTTTACAAGGGCCTGATGGCGCCGGTGCAGTTCCGCGAATTTTACGCCGACCTCGCGAGCCCCGATTTCACGGCGCCGTTTGCTATGTTTCATCAGCGCTACTCGACGAACACGCAACCGACGTGGAGGCTCGCCCAGCCGTTCCGCTTCGTCGCGCACAACGGAGAGATCAACACGATCGGCGCGAACCGCCGCTGGGTACGCGCGCGGGAGAAAGCACTGCGCAGGGAATTGGGCGCGCCCGAGTCGTTCCGCGTGCTCGAAGAGCGCGCGAGTGATTCGGCCAGTTTCGACAACGGCTACGAGGTTTTGCTGCATCGCGGGTACGGCCCTGCGGCAGCGGTTTTGCGCATGGTTCCTCCCGCATGGGAATCCGACCGCACGATGACTCCCGACTTGCGCCGTTATTTCGAGGCGCAGGTGCAGCAGCAGGAGCCCTGGGACGGACCCGCAGCGCTCGTCTTCAGCGATGGGCAAGTGGTGGGAGCGAAACTCGACCGCAACGGCCTGCGCCCGCTGCGCTATACCGTGACTTCCGAAGGATTAATCGTCTGCGGATCGGAAACGGGCCTCACAGACCTGCAGGGCAAACACGTTTCCGAGCGCCAGCGTCTCGGTCCTGGCGAGATCCTGCTGGTCGATCCGGCCATCAGCGGAGTGTTCCGCGGGAACGATCTTTCGGGCCTGCTGACCTATGCGCGCAACGGCGGTCCCTATGTGCCGCCTAGGCGAATCGCCGCGCTCGACGGCGTGATCCAGGCGCCGACGGCCGAGCCGAAGAAGTTGGCATCTGCTCTCGGTTGGACCGACGATCAGTTCAAGCTGCTTTTCCAGTCGTTGGGGACCGACGGCAAGGAAGCCACGTGGAGTATGGGCGACGACGCGCCACCCGCGTTTGCTTCGTCGATGCATCGCCCAATCTGGGATTATTGCAAGCAACGCTTCGCACAGGTGACGAATCCCGCGATCGATCCGCTGCGCGAATCCCATGTAATGTCTCTCGATGTCTATCTCGGCCACAATCTGGTAGCGGGTTCGCCGATTCTCGATGCCGGGCAAGCGGCGCAGGTTGAATCGCTGCTTCAGCCCCCCCGCCGGATCGATATCACGTTTGAGTCCGCCGGCGGAGTGAGCGGCGCGATCGCCGCGCTCGAGCGCGTCAGGAAAGAAGCAGGCGTTGCGGCAAGGTCGAAGCCTGCCGTTGTTGTCCTCAGCGACCGGAATACGGATTCGAAGCGCGCGTCCTTGCCTGCGATGCTGGCGACGGCCGCGGCTTGGAAGGAAATGGTGCGCGAGAGCGCGTACGATACTCCGCTGCTCGTCGAAACCGGCCAGGTGATCGAGACGCACCACATCGCCATGCTCGTCGCGGTCGGCGCGAGCGTGGTTTGCCCGTACGTCGCGCTGGAACTCTCCGAGGCTTTGAAGCCTGGCGCTGCGGCAAAATATCGCGTGGCCGTGGAAGCGGGTCTGCGCAAGGTGCTTGCCCGCATGGGCATCTCGACGGTCGCGAGCTATCGAAATAGCCATCTCTTTGAGGCTGTCGGGCTGGACGACGCAGTTGTTGACGCGTTCTTCGAGGACGCCGCCGTCGCGTTGGGCGGCAAGACCCTCGAAAGTATTCTCGAAGACACTCTTTGGCGTCACGCGCGCGCTTTTGGGACCGAAACGCCTACGCTGCACGATGAAGGGCTGTACCGCTTCCGCCAGACCGGCGAGCGCCATGCAAGTTCTCCCGAGCTCGTGCGGCGCATGCACAAGTACGTGAAGGCGCCGACGCCGGAAGGCTACCGTGCGTACGCCGAATTGGCGGAGACGCGCGAGCCGGTTGCGGTCCGCGATCTGCTCGAATTCGTGCCGGGGAAACCGATCCCGCTCGAGGAAGTTGAATCCGAGGCTTCGATTCTCGCGCGCTTCAGCACGCAGGCGATGTCGCTCGGAGCGCTAGGTCCCGAGGCGCATCGCGCGCTCGCGATCGGGATGAACCGCCTCGGTGCCCGTAGCAACACCGGTGAGGGCGGTGAGGATCCCGATGTCTACCGGTTCGAGCCGGAAGCGAATAACAAGATCAAGCAGGTAGCCTCCGCGAGGTTCGGCGTCACGGCCGAGTATTTGTCGCGCGCGGACGAGCTCGAAATCAAAATGGCGCAGGGATCGAAGCCCGGCGAAGGCGGGCAGCTTCCGGCCGCAAAGGTGAATTCGTACATTGCGCGCTTGCGGCACGCCGTGCCGGGCATGTCGCTGATCTCTCCGCCGCCGCACCACGATATTTACAGCATCGAGGACCTCGCGCAATTGATCTGGGATCTGCGGTCGATCAATCCGAGCGCGCGCATCGGTGTGAAGCTCGTTTCGGGCGACGGCGTCGGGATCATCGCCGCGGGCGTGGCCAAAGCGGGCGCGGACGTAATCACAATTGCCGGATTCGACGGCGGTACGGGCGCTTCGCCGCTCACTTCGATCAAGAACACGGGTTTGCCAGGGGAAGTCGGGCTGCGCGACGCGCACAACGCGCTGCTGATGACGGGTTTCCGCCGCCGCGTCCGCCTGCGCTCGGACGGTGGATTCAAGTTCGGGCGCGACGTCATCATAGCCGCGATGCTCGGCGCGGACGAATTCGGTTTCGGCACGGCCTCGTTGCTTGCGATCGGCTGCGTGATGGCGCGCCAATGCCATCTGAATACTTGCCCCGCGGGAATCGCCACGCAGGACGAAACGATGCGCGCGCGTTTTGCCGGGAATCCCGAAATGGTGGTCGCCTATTTCCGGGGAGTGGCCGGCGAGGTTCGCGAACGGCTGGCCGCGCTCGGCGCGCATTCGCTCGATGAAATTTCGGGAGCGGTGAATCGCCTGAAGCCGCGCAACCCCGATGCGGAGCGTTCGCTCGGCACGCTGCTCGAAACGGTGCCCGAGCCGACCACAAAGTTCCCAGAAGCGTCGCGCGAACTCAACGGCCTTCAGGTCAAACTGCTCCGCGCGGTGGAACAGGCGAAGTCACCGACGAAGCCGATTCGCTTCCCGATCGCGAATTCCGACCGGACCATCGGCGCGTACCTCAGCGGCCAGATTCTGCGCCGCTCTGGATACGCCGGTCTCCGCGATGCGACGATCGACTGTGAGTTCCGGGGATCGGCCGGGCAGAGCTTCGGCGCGTTCACGATTCCCGGGCTGCGCCTGCGGCTTCTGGGCGAGGCCAACGATTACGTGGGCAAGGGGCTGAGCGGCGGAACCATCGCGATCACGTCCGGCGTGGAAGCTTCGCGCCGCGGAGACGTCCTTGCCGGCAATACCTGCCTGTACGGTGCGACCAGCGGCCAGGTTTACATCGCCGGGCGCGCGGGCGAGCGGTTTGGCGTGCGCAATAGCGGCGCGCTGGCGGTTGTCGAAGGTGTAGGCCACCACGGCTGCGAATACATGACGTCGGGCATCGCGGTGATACTCGGACCGGCGGGTGTGAACATGGGCTCCGGGATGACGGGCGGATTGATCTACGCGCTGCGGAAATCGGTGGTGGAAGGGAATTACAACCGCGAATTCGTCCGCTGCACGGCGATCGAAGACCACGTGAAAGACCAGATTGACGAGCAGGAGGAGGCGTGGCTGCGTCGCGTCCTCGCCGAGCATCTGCGGCTTACGAGCAGCCCGCGCGCGAAGCGTTTGCTGAAATCCGACCGATTGCCCCTCGTGCGGATCGAGCCTGTGCACCTGCCTTGTCCGATCTCCCAGACCTGGGAACCCATCATCGCGCGCCTCGAGCGCCAGGAAGTCAATCCGCTTGAGATTGCCGATCCGTTCCACGCGGAGGATCTCCAGCAGCCGGTCGAGCCGTGCTGACGCCCGCTCCGAATGTTGACTCTCGTTGCAAGTCTCCAGCCCTGACATTTTGCCTTCGAACGACAGCGGAGTAAGTTGTACACGGGGCGCTCGATGACGCTCGGGCGCGTTTTTCCGGCAACGTGCTTCAGGAGGTCCCCATGACTTTTCGGTTTAAGTTTCTCGCTCTCTTGCTCGGCCTGGTGGCGGTTTCCGCGCTGGCGGGTCCGGTGAGCGCGCGTCCTCGGCATCATCACAGGCATCACCATCATCACCACCATCACGGCAAGTAGCGGGCTTTCAGATTCTTTTCGTCTTACCGCACGCGCTGCCATAGCGGCGACGGGACTCTCTTGTCCCGCAGTCGAGGCTGATCTGTCGTGGAGCTCCACTACCTCGAATAAAGCGCAGGCACGCCCGGCCTATCGCCGAAACTCAGCGTCGAAAAAAGTGAGGCGGTGTACAATGCCGCGTGTGATTGAAGTCAAAGAGGGAAGTGTCGGCTAACACTGTGGCGAAAAAAGCGAAAAAGAAGACAACTCGCGCAAAGGCAGCTCGCAAAAAGAAAGTCACGCTAAGCACAAAGGGCGCGCGCGGTAAGAAGGCGAGCCGTGCGCAAAAGCCGGTGCGCAGCAGCAAGACCACCCGGCGTCGGGTCGTCCAGCGGGAGATCTCGTCTGGGAGCGAGAGATCGTCGCTCGGCGCCGGTCCCTTCGAAACCACAGAGCGTCCCACGAAGCGGGGCCTCGGCCAGAATGCCGCCGGGCAATCGGGCGATCTGCAGGGGCTGCCGCGGGCCATCGATGTGGATTCGGAGAGCGTCGAAGAACTGGTCGAAGAGGGGCAGGCGTTCGAGGCCGACGCGATCAACGGGGTCGAAAATGCGCCCGATGCAGATCAGGGAGAAGTTCGCGTCCACGAGCGGCCGGAAGACGAACTTCCGTTTGAACCGCCGGAAGACAGGTAGGACTGGCGCGGTGAACCCTCGCGGGAATAGCCGTGGAGCAAAATTGAACGCGTGCTGGATTGTCCTCCTTACTGTTTCCGCATGGCCTGTGGTCGCGCAGGGCCAGCCGACGGGCGTCGCCGCAGCGCCCGGTTGCGGCCCTGCCAAGATTGAATTCGACGTGAAAACCGAGAAGCAACATCCGGTGATGCAACCAGCCCCGGGCAAAGCCCTCGTCTATTTCCTTCAGGACGATGCAAAGTTCGAATCAACGCCTCGGCCGACGACACGGTTTGGGCTCGACGGCGCGTGGGGGGGAGCGACGCACCGGAATTCCTACTTTTACGTTTCCGTAGATCCCGGCGAGCATCACGTGTGCGCCAACTGGCAGAATTTTGTGGGCTTCGGGGCCCGATCGACGGCCGCAATGCATTTCACAGCGGAAGCGGGAGGAGTCTACTACCTTCGGGCGCGCGATGTTTTTCACAGAAACCACCCGCCAGCCGTTGTCGAGTTGGGATCGTTGGATGGCGACGAGGCGCAACTCCTAATGAGCATGTTTTCGTTCAGCACCTCCCAACCGAAGAAGTGATCTGAGCCCTTCCGAAACAAGCCCGATAGGGGCTTATGCCTTTGTGTCGGGTGTGACGCATTCTTTTTGCTATAATCCCACGCATTCAAATGGAACTAGTAGCAGACGGCGCCGCTTGCGGCGAGAATCATCGAAATCTATGGACTTTGACCACCTTATAACCTTTCTTGAGATCGCAAAGCAGGGGAGCTTTTCGCGAGCGGGGCAGAAACTGTACCGTTCCCAGCCGGCCGTGAGCGCGCAGATACGGCAGCTCGAGCAGGAGTACGGGCAGAAGCTGTTCGACCGCGTCGGGAAGTCCGTGCGGCTAACGGTAGCAGGCGAGACGCTGCTTGAATACGCTGGGCGCCTGCTGACGCTGCGCAACGAGTCGCTGCGCGCGGTGGCGGACCAGGCCAGCACGCCGCGCGGGACGCTGGCGATTGGCGCGAACGAGGCGACGTGCCTGTACGTCCTGCCGCACATTTTTGCAGAGTACAGCCGCCGCTTTCCTGCGGTGCAGATCAGCATCTACCGGAATTTCAGCCATAAGGTGCTGGAAAAAATCGAGGACGGGACGGTCGACGTCGGGATCGTGACGCTGCCGGTGAAATCGCCGAGCCTCAAGGTGCATCCGATTTTTCGCGACAAGCTGATGCTGATGGTTAGCCCGGAAAATCCGCTGGCGTCTTACAAGAGCGTCCGCACGGCCGACATCGCCGACCAGCCATTGATCTTTCCGAAGATGGGATTCATGCGCCAGGTGCTCGACAAGCAGTTTCGCCCGTTCCGCTCGCGTTTGCGCGTGACGATGGAGCTGCCGAGCGTCGGGATGATCAAGCAGTTCGTCGCGGCCGGGCTGGGCGTGTCGCTGATCAGCGAAAGCTTCGCAGCGGACGAGGCGCGCTCCGGGCATGTCAAGCTGATCCCCATCTCGGATATGGAAGTGTGGCGTGAGCTGGGAATCGTCTACCGGCGCGACCGGACGCTGCCGCGCTCGGCATCGGCTTTTGTCGCGCTTGCGCGCCAGGGCGTGGCTGGCGTAGGTGCCACGGTCGGCGACCACAACGAAGCTGCCAAAGTGGCGCACCGCCGCTAGCGCGAGCAGATGGGCAGAGACCCCGGGAGGTCGCAGATGGAAAAGCACGAGGCAGGACGCGCGTTTCGCATCGGCATCGCCGGTCCTGTCGGCTCGGGGAAGACGGCGCTCGTGCATCGGTTCACGCAGCATCTGTATCCGCGCTACAACCTCGCTGTCGTCACCAACGACATCTACACCAAAGAAGACGCGGAATTTCTGCTGCGCCAGGGCACGCTGCCTGCGGACCGGATTCGCGGCGTCGAAACGGGCGCCTGCCCGCATTCGGCGATTCGTGAAGACGCGTCGATGAACCTGCAGGCTATCGCCGATCTCGAAGATACGCTGCCGGGCCTCGAACTGCTGTTCGTCGAGAGCGGGGGCGACAATCTGGGCGCGGCATTCAGCCCGGAGCTGGTCGACGTGTGGATCTACGTGATCGACGTAGCCGAGGGCGACAAGATTCCGCGTAAGGGCGGGCCGGGCATCATGCGTTCGGACCTGCTGGTGATCAACAAAATCGATCTCGCACCGTATGTGGGCGCGTCGCTCGAAGTGATGGACCGCGATTCGAAGAAGATGCGCGGCGAGGGCCCTTTTTTGTTCACGAACCTTCGCGACGAAGTGGGGCTCGAGCGCGTGCTGGCGTGGGTGGAAGAGAAAATCGCGCAGCCGCGCCGCGATCTGATCGACGCGCACGCGCCGTACGTCGGGCATCCGCATTCCCACGGCGACGAGCATGGGCATGATCACGATCATTCGCACGGCCATACCCACAGCCACGAGCATGGACACAGCCATGATCATTCGCACGAGCGTCACCCCGACGCGGACTGACGATGCCCGTTGATTCGGACCCGTCTCCCCATCCTCCATTTTCCTCGCCGGAAGAACTCGCCGATCTTCGCCTGCTGC
This sequence comes from uncultured Acidobacteriota bacterium, assembly GCA_963836125.1. Taxonomy (GTDB): domain Bacteria; phylum Acidobacteriota; class Terriglobia; order Acidiferrales; family UBA7541; genus Palsa-295. Next base: position 436,975 of record CAWIIK010000005.1, on the reverse strand, counting down.
ATCTTGCTGATACCGCGCTGCCGATCGGCTCGCTCGCGCACTCGTTTGGACTCGAATCGCTGGTCGCAGCCGAGATTCTGTATGTGAGTGGCCTGTTCGACTTTCTTCGGGGATACCTCGAAGAGGCCGGGACGATGGAGGCAGTCTTCTGCCGCGCGGCATTTCGTCTCGCGGTCGATTCCTCGCCGGAGTTTGCGGTGGCGCGCTGGCTTGAGTTCAATGTCCGCTTGAGCGCGCTCAAGCCCGCGCGCGAGAGTCGCGCCGGCAGCGCCGCCTTGGGGCGAAATTTTCTGACAACTGTTTTGGCGCTTGGCGAGCGGCACATGCTGCGCCAGGCGCTCGAAGCGGCGCGAAAGCCGCCTGCTGTGGCGATTCACCATTCGCTCGCGTTTGGATTGGCGAGCGGCGCGCTTGGATTCGACGAAGACCGCGCCGTGCTCGCGTACCTGCATCAGTCGGTGGCGAATCTCGTTTCTGCGTGCCAGCGGCTGCTGCCGCTCGGGCAGACGGAAGCGGCGCGCATCCTGTGGAACCTGAAGCCGGTGATGATCGAGACGGCCACGCGCAGCGCCACGGGCGAACCCGAGTCCATTTCGTGTTTCATGCCGCTGCTCGATTGGGGCGCGATGGAGCACCCGGCGCTTTCGACGCGCCTCTTCGTGAGCTGATCGCTGATGAGTTTGATCGCCGCCGCAAAGCTCGCTCAACCTCGAACCACTGCCGCGCCGCCGCGCGTCGAGGCATCGCTCGCGCTCGATTTCGCACGCGACGCAGCGACGGGCCGCACCGTCCTCTCGGCGAGCGTCCAGGAGCCGCCGCTGCGCGTGGTTCGCGCGTTCGCGCTCGATGACGGCTCGGCGCTCGCGCATCTCCACAATGTTTCGGGAGGGTTGCTCGGCGGTGATCGCTTGTCGCTCGCAGTGAACATCGGCGCGGACGCGAGCGTCCAGCTGACGACCACTGGCGGGACCCGCATCTATCGCCCGCGCAAGGGCGCGCCGCCCACCACGCAGACGAACCAGATTCGAGTGGGCGAAAACGCGCTGCTCGAATGCGTTCCCGATGTGATCATCCCATACGCCGGGGCGCGTTTCGCGCAGCGGTCGCGGATCGATCTCGCGCCGGGCGCGGGGCTTTTCTGGTGGGAGGTGATCGCGCCGGGCAGGGAAGCGAGCGGCGAGGTGTTCGCGTACGAACGCATCGAAATGCGAACCGAGGTGACCTCGAATGGGCGCCTGATCGCGGCCGAAAACGTACGGCTCGATCCGCGGGAGGCGGCGCTGCGATCGATTGCGCGGCTTGGCGAGTATCGCTACTGGGCGACGTTCTACATCTGCCGCGTCGGGCTCGATGCCGCTGCATGGCTTGCGGCGGAGGAGCACCTGCGCGAAGCAGCCCGCGACCTGAACCGGCCAGACAAGGCGCTCTGGGGCGTCAGCACGCTGCTGGCGGACGGCTTGATCGTGCGAGGGCTCGCCGTGCACGGACGCGACGCGCTCGGAGGGCTGCACGCGCTCTGGAATGCCGCCAAGCTGAGGCTCTACGGCCGCGCCGCGGTGGCACCCCGCAAGGTGAATTGAGCCGCGAGAACGCTGGCCCGATTCATTTTCATCGGCACGAATCGGGCAGTGTTCGTTTATATTTGTTGTCCCATTCGCCCTGTTCGGAGGACGCTGTGCACCTGACGCCGCGCGAACAAGAAAAGCTGATGATCGTGGTGGCCGCCGATCTCGCGCGACGGCGCCAGGCGCGCGGGCTCAAACTCAACTACGTCGAGGCGGTCGCGATCATCACTGCTGAAGTGATGGAGGCGGCGCGCGATGGCAAAACGGTCGCCGAGATCATGTCGTTCGGCGCGAAAATTCTCACGCGCGCTCAGGTGATGGAAGGCGTGCCCGAAATGATCCACGAAGTGCAGGTCGAGGCCACTTTTCCCGACGGCACGAAGCTGGTCACCATCCACGACCCGATCACAGGAGCCGCGTCATGAAGCCGGGTGAATATATTTTCGACGAAGCTGCCGGGCCGATCGAGGCAAATGTCGGTCGGCGCACGGCGCGCGTCGTCGTGAAGAACACGGGCGACCGCCCGATCCAGGTTGGCAGCCACTATCACTTTTTTGAGACCAATCGCGCGCTCGCATTCGACCGTGGGGTGGCCTACGGCATGCGTCTCAACATCGCCGCTGGAACGGCGGTTCGTTTTGAGCCGGGCGAAGAGAAGGAAATCGAGCTGACTGTCTTCGGCGGCAGCCGCAGAATCCACGGTCTCAACGCTTTGGTCGAAGGGCCGCTCGAAACTCCCGGCGCGCGCGATCGTGCAATCGAGAAGGCGCGAAAGGCGGGCTTCGGATTCGCGGGCGGGGAGAAAAAATCGTGAGCCTGAAAATCCCGCGCCGCACCTACGCCGATCTTTTCGGCCCGACGAAGGGCGACCGAATCCGCCTCGCCGATACCGAGCTCATCATCGAGGTTGAAAAGGATTTCACGCACTACGGCGACGAGATCACATTCGGCGGCGGCAAGGTGATTCGCGACGGCATGGGGCAGAGCAGCGGCGCAAAGCGCGAAGGGCCGCACGGCGCGCTCGATCTTGCGATCACCAACGCCGTGATTCTCGATCACTGGGGCATCGTCAAGGGCGACATCGGCGTGAAAGACGGCCGCATCGTCAAAGTCGGCAAGGCCGGAAATCCCGACACGATGGACGGCGTCGATCCGGAGCTGGTGGTCGGCGCGGCCACCGAAGTGATCGCGGGCGAAAACTTGATCGTCACGGCTGGCGGCATCGACAGCCACATCCATTTCATCTCGCCGCAGCAGATCTACGAGGCGATTTCGAACGGCATTACGACCATGATCGGCGGCGGCACGGGTCCCGCGACCGGCACCGCGGCCACCACCTGCACGCCGGGCGCATGGAATCTGGCGCGGATGCTGCAATCCGCGGACGCATGGCCGATGAATTTCGGCTTTCTGGGAAAGGGCAATGCCGCCACGTTGCCACCGCTCGCCGAGCAGATCGAAGCGGGTGCGTGCGGCTTGAAACTCCACGAAGATTGGGGCACCACGCCGGCGGCGATCGACACCTGCCTGAAAGCCGCCGACGAATTCGACGTGCAGGTCGCGATCCACACCGACACGATCAACGAAGCGGGATTTCTCGAAGCCACAGTCGACGCGATCGCCGGCCGCACGATTCACACCTACCACACGGAGGGCGCCGGCGGCGGCCACGCGCCCGACATCATCCGCATCGCGTCATTCGCGAATATTCTGCCTTCGTCGACGAATCCCACGCGCCCGTACACCGTCAACACGATCGCCGAGCATCTCGACATGCTGATGGTCTGCCACCATCTGAATCCGCAGGTGCCGGAAGACGTGGCCTTCGCCGAAAGCCGCATCCGCCCCGAGACGATCGCCGCCGAAGATATCCTGCACGACCTCGGCGTCCTCAGCATGCTTTCGAGCGATTCGCAGGCGATGGGACGCATCGGCGAAGTGGTGACGCGCACCTGGCAGACCGCGCACAAGATGAAAACGCAGCGCGGCCCACTCGCCGAAGATTCCGCACGCAACGACAATTTCCGCGCCAAGCGCTACGTGGCCAAATACACGATCAATCCCGCGATCACGCACGGCATGGCTGCGGAAATCGGCTCGATCGAGCCCGGCAAGCTGGCCGATCTCGTCCTGTGGAAGCCCGCATTTTTCGGCGTGAAGCCCGAAATGATCGTGAAAGGCGGATTCATCGCGTGGAGCGCGATGGGCGATCCGAACGCCTCGATACCGACGCCGCAGCCGGTCCTTTACCGGCCCATGTTCGGCGCCTTCGGAGGCGCAACGGCGGCGACCGGCATCACGTTCGTCTCGCAGGCGAGTCTGAAGGCGGGCGTGCCGAAAAGGCTGGCCCTGAAGAAAATCGTCGCGGGTGTAAAGAATTGCCGCAAAATCGGCAAGAAAGACATGCTGCACAACAGCGCCACGCCCGATATCCAGGTCGATCCGGAAACGTACGAAGTTACCGTTGACGGTAGAGCCATCACCTGCGAGCCCGCGAAGGTTCTTCCCCTAGCCCAGCGCTATTTTCTTTTCTAGGGCCACCGAAAAAGGCCGAACTGTCATTGCGAGGGCCGGGTTTGCCCGAGGAATCTACTTTTGTTTCGTTCTGCGGCAAAGAGCAGATCCCTCGCTGCGCCCCGCGCGCGCACAAAACGCGCGAGAAGCAAAGACGCGGGGCTTCTCTCGAGATGACAGCTGACGAGTTTTTCCAGCTAGCTATTGGGACTCAATCGAAATCGAGTTTCAAAGTGCGGGCTTTCACTTGCGGAGCAGCTTGTAAACTTCGTTTGCGGCGCTGAATTCCTGTTCGAGCTCCTTGCTTGCCAGGTGGCGCCGCAGATGATCGATGGCCTGCGCGAGGCGGTCGAGCGCCCGCGACGCATTTTCCGTATTGGTCAGCAGGATATCGCGCCAGATGGCGTAGGGACTGCCCGCGAGCCGCAGCATGTCCTGCAGGCCCGCCCCGGCAAGCGTGAGCGGCATGCCGGTGTCGTCCGTTTCGTCCTGCACCACGCACGCCAGCGCAATCGACACAAGCTGCGGAAGGTGCGAGACGATGCCGACAGCCCAATCATGTGTCTCAGCGTCGATCCATACGGGCTGCGCGCCAATCGCGCGCACGATCTCGGCGAACGCCTTCACGCGCGCGTCGACATCGTCTTCGCCCGCGATGAGCGCATACGGTGCCCCGCGAAAGAGCCCCGCATCGGCGTGATCGACCCCCGCCTTTTCCTTGCCCGCCATGGGATGCGCGCCGAGGAACCGTGCCCCGCCGCGAAAGTGAGCTTCGGCCGCGCGGCAAATTGAGGTTTTTGTGCTTCCTGCATCGGTCACAAGCGCGTGCGGCTGTGCGGCCGCAGCAATTGCGCCCAGCGCCTCGATCGTCGCGCCGATCGGCAGCGAGACGTAGACCAGATCGGCGCCGCGCACGGCGCTAGCCAGATCAGTCGCGGCTTCCTGAATCACGCCGCGCGCCAGTGCGCGTTCTCGCGAGCCAGCGTGGCTGTAGCCGACCACGATGATGTCGGGGAAATGCTTGCGCAAGGCCAGGGCAAACGATCCGCCGATCAGGCCCGTGCCGATGACAGCGGCGCGGCGAAAGGGAACTGTAGCAGCCATCGCTTAGGCCGCGCCGTCGTTGGTCATTTGAATCGCAACAGTCTTACTTCTTGCCACGGCCCGCCGCTGTCGATTCCGGCTTGATCCACGACATCTGAGCGCGCAGCTCTTTTCCGACCGCTTCGATCGGATGATTCTTATCTCGTTCGAGCAGCTTCGTATATTGTGGCCGTCCTGCCTGATTCTCGAGCACCCATTCCTTGGCAAACGCCCCAGTCTGGATTTCATCGAGAATTTTCTTCATCTCGGCGCGGACATGCTCGTCGATTACGCGATTGCCGCGAGTTAGGTCGCCGTACTTCGCGGTCTCGCTGACGAATTTGTGCATCTCGGCGATGCCGCCTTCGTAGATGAGGTCGACGATCAGCTTGAGCTCGTGCAGGCATTCGAAGTAGGCCGACTCCGGCTGATAGCCGGCGTTCACAAGCGTCTCCCATCCGGCCTGAATCAGCGCGCGCGCCCCGCCGCAGAGAACGGCCTGCTCGCCAAAGAGATCGGTCTCGGTTTCCTCGGCAAACGTCGTCTGAATCACACCGGGCCGCGTGCCACCGATCGCGTGCGCGTAGGCCAGCGTGCGGTCAAAAGCATGCCCGGACGAATCCTGATGCACCGCAAGCAAGCAGGGCACGCCGCGGCCGGCTTCGTATTGCCTCCGGACGAGATTGCCGGGGCCCTTCGGCGCGACCATCGTGACGTCAATGTCCTTCGGCGGCGCGATCTGGCCGTAGTGAATGTTGAAGCCGTGCGAGAAGAGCACCATCGCGCCGGGCCTGAGATTCGAGGCGAGTTCGTGCGTGTAAATCGCGGGCTGCGCCATGTCCGGCGCCAGCATCACGATCACGTCGGCGCCCTCCGACGCCTCGGACGGGCCGACGAGCTTCCAGCCATCGTGCTCGGCTTGCGCCCAGGAAGGCCCGCCGCGGCGCAGACCCACGACGACGTCGAGTTTGCTGTCGCGCAGGTTCAGCGCGTGAGCGCGGCCTTGGCTTCCGTATCCGATCACGGCGATGCGCTTGCCTTCGAGCGCCCGCGGGTTCGCGTCTTTCTCCCAGAACATCTTTGCCATGTGTTTTTCTCCTTAGGAAATTGCCGAAATCTATGCGGCGTTCGTCACAGCTCCTTCGGACGCCGACGAAACGAGTTTCGCGTATTTCGCCATCACGCCGCTCGGGTAGCGCGGCGCGGGCGGTTTCCACTGCGCGCGTCGCTCGTCGAGGTTGGCCTCCACATCGAGCCGGCGGGCGCGCACGTCGAACGTGATTTTATCGCCATCGCGAACAAAGGCGATCGGGCCGCCGTTTGCCGCCTCCGGGGCCACATGGCAGACCATCAGCCCGTGCGTGGCACCGCTGAAGCGGCCGTCGGTGATGAGCGCGATCGAGTCGCCGAGGCCCTGGCCGACCAGCGCGGCTGTCACGGCAAGCATTTCGCGCATGCCAGGTCCGCCCCTGGGTCCTTCGTAGCGGATCACCACGACGTCACCCGCCTTGATTTCGCGCCTCTGCACCGCCTCGAAGCACGATTCTTCCGAATCGAACACGCGAGCAGGTCCGGTATGCAGAAGGCGCTCGTGCCCGACGAGCTTCACGACGCAACCCTCCGGCGCGAGCGAACCGCGTAGGATCGCGATGCCGCCCTCCTTCTTCACCGGATTCGCGAGCGGGCGAATCACTTCCTGGCCGGGAGTCTCGCGGGCGTCGCGAATCTCCTCGAACAGGTTCTTGCCGGAAACCGTGAAGCTGTCCTCGATCAATCCGGCCTCCTGCAGTCGCTTGCCGAGCAGGCCCATGCCGCCCGCCGCGGCCATGTCCGGAGCGGTGAAACGGCCGGCTGGTTTCAGATCGGCGAGAACAGGAGTTTTCTTCGAGAGCCTGTCGAATTCATCGATGGTGAGCGGCACGCCCGCGTCGCGTGCGATGGCAAGGAGATGGAGGACGCCGTTTGTCGAGCCGCCGGTCGCCAAGACGGACGTGATCGCGTTGCGAAGAGCCGCGGGCGTGATGATCTGCTTGGGTCGAATGTCTTTCGCGAGAAGCTCCATCACCTTTTTGCCGCAATCGACCGCGACCTGCGCCTTGCGCGGATCGACGGCAGGCACCTCGTTCGCGCCCATCGGCGACATGCCGAGAAAAGTGATGGCCGTGGCCATCGTGTTCGCGGTGAACTGGCCGCCGCACGCTCCCGCTCCGGGACACGCGCGGCTTTCGAGTTCGCACACTTCCTTTTCCGTCATTTTTCCTGCCGCGTACGCACCGGGCGCTTCAAAAACGTCCTGAATCGTTACATCGTGCCCGTGAAAATGTCCGGGCATGATCGAGCCGCCGTAGAGCGAGAGCGATGGCAGATTGAGCCGCGCGAGAGCCATCACCGTGCCGGGAATCGTCTTGTCGCATCCGCAGATCGCGACGACAGCGTCGAACGCGTGCGAGCGCACGAACAGCTCGATCGAATCGGCGATCACCTCGCGGGATACGAGCGAACCCTTCATTCCCTCGGTGCCCATCGTGATCCCGTCGGAAATCACGATGGTGTTGCACTCGATCGGAGTGCCGCCGGCGGCGCGAATCCCTTCCTTGATTTTTTCGGCGAGGCCGCGGAGGTGCATATTGCAAGGCGTGACGTCGGACCACGTATTCGCCACCGCCACCAGCGGTTTCGCCAGATCCGCGTCGGTGAGCCCGGTGGCCTTCAACATCGCCCGCGCGGGCGCCCGCGCGATTCCTTTTTTGATTGCGTCGCTCTGCATTTCGGTTGAAACCTTCTTTCCCGTGCGGCCGGTTGCCGCCCCAGCCAATAAAAAAGCCCCGCTGCCTGCGATCAGGTGCGGGGCGCATACGCCTAAGCTTGGCTTAGGAGGGTGGCCCCCACCCGATCACTACATATACGCCGGAGAGTACCGGTGGTCTTGTGGGGCGTGTCATAGAGTAGCGTCTCATCCCGGAATCGACAATCGCTTTCCTAAGCTTGACGGCGGCGCCTTATCGATCCCGAGCCGCCAGCATCAAAGTACGATTAACGTCGATTCGCCCGGATAAGTCAAATTGGTATTCTTGACACCGAGGCACAAAGCAGGTTTATAGCCCGCCCGATGTTCTGCGCGAAGGGCGATGGCTGTCGCGAGGCACTCGCGCTGCGCCTTCGTCGGAGCTTTACTTCGGCGTGACGCGCAAGAGGCTGCCTGCATCGGTAAGGATGTAGAGTGCGCCGTCAGATCCTTGCTGCACGTCGCGAATGCGCTGGCCGAGATCGCCGAGCAGATGCTCCTCGGCCACGACCTTATCGCCATCAAGTACGAGGCGAATCAGGCATTTGCCAACGAGCGCGCCGACAAACAGGTTCCCGTTCCACTGCGGAAACAGGTCGCCCGTGTAGAACATGGCGCTCGAAGGCGCTATATCCGGATACCAGAAATAAATCGGCTGATCGACGCCGGCCTCCGCCGTCAATCCCTTTCCGACGGGCACGCCCGAATATTGCCGCCCGTAGCTGACGTTCGGCCAGCCGTAGAAATGCCCCGCGCGCACGATCAAGATCCGATCGCCGCCCAGCGGTCCGTGCTCCACCACCCAAAGCTCCTTCGTCGCGGGATTGATCGCGGCGCCGTCGGGATCGCGGAAGCCGTAGGCAAAGGTTTCGGGCAGCACGGTCGCGTCGCTCATAAATGGATTGTTCGGGGGAATCGACCCGTCGGAACGGATGCGCGCCACGCGCCCGGTGAAATTGCGGAGGATGTCGGGGTCGGTGAATTCGTGTTCCACGCCGTCCATATCCGAATCGTAGAAGCGGAAGCGGTCGGCGCCGCTGATGAACATCGTGCCATCGGGCGCGAAAACGATCCGGCGGTCAACGCCGTCGACCAGAGGCAGCACGTTTTCGAGCCTCTTGTCGTCATCGCTCAGCCGCGCACGGGCCACTCGTTCGGTCCCGATCGACTTCGTTCGCCGCTCGGCCAGCGGCTTCGAGGTGACACGCCCATAAAAATAATCATTCGGCCAGACGGCGGGATCTTCGCCCGGCGGCGGCGCGAAATAGGTGAAGTAGATCAGCCGATTCTGCGCGAAGTTGGGATCGAGTTCCACGTCGTGCAAGCTCTGCGCCGCCACCACTTTCACGTCGGGCAGGCCGGCAATCGGCGCCGAGAACACGCCGTCCTTCGTCGCCGTCCGCATTGTCCCGTATCGTTCGGTGATCAAAATCTTGCCGTCCGGCAAGAACGCGAACGCCCAGGGCCGGTTGAGCCCTTGCACGAGCGTCTCGACTTTAAGCGCGGGCGATTTCTCGGCTGGCGCCGGCGCGTTCGTCTGGCCGGGAAACGCCGGCTTCGGCGGCGAGAAGTCGGTCGCCTTCACCTGCTGCGCGCGTGCGGGAAGCGATGCTATCGCCAGCAGGATGGCCAGTGCAAACGCTTGCTTTTTCATGGATACCTCGCTCCGCAAAGTGCGTGCATCTTACCCGGGCGCCAGGAGTTAGGCAACCGCACGAGCCGCCCGGGCGCGCGAAAGGGCTCTAGGAAATCGCCTTGACGCGCACGGGGAGCCTTCTGTATATTCGACCTTCGATTGCGGCACTGGCAGGAAATCGGAAGGGAATTCGAGGGCGCGTGATGCGATATTTTGGCTATTTCGCCTTTGCTTACCGCTTCTCCTTCGCGGGGGAGCGGGCCGGCGAGACGCGCGCGGGCAATCGAGGCAACTAGACAGCCGCACACAGTTTCGAGAATCGGGCCGCGACCTCCGAATGGAGACGCGGCCTTTTTTGTTGTGCGGCGCCTTACAGCGCGCGCGGACGAACGCAAACGGGAGGCAGGATGAAAATCGACGACTGGCGACGCAAAATCGACGCGATTGATACGGCCATGCTACACCTCCTGAATCTGCGCGCGGAGCTTTCGATCGAGGTGGGGCGCATGAAAAGCGTGGCGGGCGTGCCGCTTCGCGCTCCCGAGCGCGAGCAGGAGATCCTGACGCGCATGAAGCAATCGAATCCGGGCCCGCTCGACGCCGAAACCATCGGCAAGGTCTACCAGCTGATTCTGGACGAATCGATCCGCACGCAAACGCGTTTTGGCTACAGCGTGCCGGCGGCGAATAAGCCGAAACTCGATGGCACACACGGGCCCGGCCGAAAGCCGGCGCGACGGTAGGAGATTGGGTTCACGGGACAGGCGATGCATATCGGAAAAAATGCGCGAGTGGCGTTCCAGGGCGAGCGCGGCGCCTTCAGCGAAGAGGCAGCCGTGAAACTCCTCGGTGAGGAGATCGCGCTCGTTCCACGGACCACGTTCGAAGCCGCGTTCAACGCGATCGGCGACGGAGCAGCCGATTACATTCTCGCGCCGATCGAGAATAGCCTCGCGGGCTCGGTCCATCGCTCGTTCGATCTGCTCGTCGACAGCCCGCTCAACATCCTCGCCGAGGTGATCATCCCGATCGTGCACAATCTGATCGCGGCGCCGGGCGCGAAATTCGAGGAAATCACGGTCGTCGAATCGCATCCGGTGGCGCTCGCGCAGTGCGAACAGTTTTTCAGCGCGCACCCGCGCCTGAAACGCATCGCGACCGAAGATACCGCCGGAAGTGTGCGCGACGTAGTCGCCTCGGGTGATCGTTCGCGAGGCGCCATCGCCGGCCGTCGCGCCGCGGGAATCTACGGCGGCACGATTCTGCGCGAGCACCTCGAGGACAATTGCGAGAACTACACGCGTTTCCTGCTCCTCTCTGAATCCGCCGCTTCTCCCGACGACGCGGATAAGCTCTCGCTCGTGTTCCAGCTCGATCACCGCCCGCGCGCTCTCCACAACGCGCTCGAGCCGTTCGCGCGGCGCAATTTGAATCTCATGAAAATCGAAAGCCGGCCGGTACACGGGCGGCCCTGGCAGTACCGTTTCTACTTGGACTTGCACGCGTCGCGTCGCGATCCCGAAGTGGCCGCGGCTCTGCGCGAACTCGAAGCACTGGTCGTCGAGCTGCGGATTCTCGGGTCGTACGTTTCCGCGCCGCAGCCGGACAGCGCGAAATCTTAGCGATCGGTTTTCTAAAGGGTGAGGACTCGAAAATGATTTTCAACATGCTGGGCGAAGCAACCGAACAAGACATCAATCACATTGTCGATCGAATCAAGGAGTGCGGCTACGAGGCGCACCTGATCCGCGGCAAGGAACGCACCGTAATCGGAGTTGTCGGCAACAGCCGCACAAGTCGCGAAGAGCTTCTCGCGTTGGCCTCGGCGCCCGGCGTCGAGGAAATCGTCCGCATTTCACATCCATACAAACTCGCGGCGCGCAGCGTGCGCCCCGAAGGCACCGTGATCGATCTGGGCAAGGGCGTCTCGATCGGCGGGCCGGCGGTCGTGGTCGCAGCCGGCCCGTGCGCTGTCGAATCTGCCGAGCAGATCGCCGATATCGCTGCCAAGGTGGCGCGCGCCGGCGCGAAGCTGCTGCGAGGCGGCGCGTTCAAGCCGCGCTCCTCGCCGTACAGCTTCCAGGGCCTCGGCGAACAAGGCTTGAGGCTGCTGCGCGATGCCGCCGACAAAAACGGCCTGCTCGTCGTCAGCGAGGTGATGGACCCGTCGCAGATCGAGATCATGATGCCCTGCGTCGACGTGCTGCAGGTCGGCGCGCGCAACATGCAGAATTATCACCTCCTCCGCGGCCTCGGTGAAGTCGATAAGCCCGTGCTGCTCAAGCGCGCCATGTCCGGCACGATCGAAGAGTTGCTGCTGAGCGCCGAATACATCATGGCCGGCGGCAATTACAAGGTGATCCTCTGCGAGCGCGGGATTCGCACCTTCGAGACAGCGCTGCGCAACACGATGGATATCGCCGCCATTCCGGTGCTCAAGAGCCTTTCGCACCTGCCGGTGGTGGCCGATCCGTCGCACGGCACGGGCAAGCGCGACAAAGTGGCGCCGATGGCGCGCGCCGCCGTGGCTGCCGGAGCGGATGGCTTGCTCATCGAGGTGCATCCCGACCCCGAGCGCGCCCTTTCCGATGGCGTGCAATCGCTCTATCCGGATCAGTTCGCGCAGCTCATGAAAGAAATCCGCGCGATCGCTCCGGCGGTCGACCGCAAGATCGCCTGATTGCATCGCAGGTCAGTGTTATGCAAGCGAGCGTCGCGCTTGACAATCAAGTGAGCGCCCATATACGGTATCCGTTTGAGTGATGGGCTTCAGGGAAACCAGTAGATTGTGAAGATCTTGGGGCTCCGCAAATTCTAAGATTCAGTAATTATTCGCTGTTTTCGGGAGGATACAGGAATGCCGCATAAGCTGACGAACATGCTCTCGCGTGTGCCAAGCGATATCGAAATCGCGCAGGCCGCCACGCCGATCACGATCGATAAGATTGCCGCCGAAGCGGGCATTCTCCCCGATGAGCTCGAGCTCTACGGCAAGAACAAGGCCAAGGTGCACCTCGAAATTCGCGACCGGCTGAAGAACGTTCCCAACGGAAAGTATGTGGTGATCACGGCGATCACTCCCACGCCGCTCGGAGAAGGGAAGACGACCACGACCGTAGGCCTCAGCCAGGCGCTCGGCGCGCATCTCGGCAAGAAAGTTTTCACCTGCGTTCGCCAGCCGAGCCAGGGCCCCACATTCGGCATCAAGGGCGGCGCCGCCGGCGGCGGATACAGCCAGATCATCCCCATGGAGGAATTTAATCTTCATCTCACCGGCGACATTCACGCCATCACCGCCGCAAACAACTTGCTTGCCGCCGCCATCGACACCCGCTGGTTTCACGAAAGCTCACAAAAGCCGGAAGGGCTGTTTGACCGCCTCTGCCCGCCCGCAAAGGACGGAAGCCGCCGTTTCTCGCCGGTCATGCTGCGCCGCCTGCGGAAGATCGGCATTGCGAAAACCAACCCGAACGACCTGACACCCGAAGAGCGCCTCCGATTTGCGCACTTGGATATCGATGTGGACAGCATCACGTGGCGCCGCGTCACCGACACGAACGACCGCATGCTCCGCCAGATCACGATCGGGCAAGGGCCCGAGGAAAAGGGCATGACGCGCGTGACCGGCTACGACATCTCGGTCGCCAGCGAAATCATGGCCATCCTCGCGCTCACCACGAGCCTCGCCGACATGCGGGAGCGCCTCGGCGCGATGGTCATCGGGACCAGCAAGGCGGGCGAACCCATCACGGCAGACGATATCGGCGCCGGCGGCGCGCTCACCGTCCTGATGAAGGACGCAATCCAGCCGAATCTGATGCAGACGCTCGAAGGCACGCCCGCGTTCGTTCACGCCGGTCCTTTTGCGAATATCGCGCACGGCAATTCATCGATCGTCGCCGATCAGATCGCGCTCAAGCTGGTTGGTCCGGAGGGCTACGTCCTCACCGAATCGGGCTTCGGCGCCGATATCGGTATGGAGAAATTCTTCAACATCAAGTGCCGGTACAGCAGCCTCGTGCCCAACTGCGTCGTAATGGTCGCCACGATTCGCGCCCTCAAGATGCATGGTGGCGGCCCGAAAGTCGTCGCCGGCCAGCCGTTGAGCCACCTGTACACCGAGGAAAATCTCGAGTTGCTCGAGAAGGGCTGTGCGAACCTCACGAAGATGATTCAAAACGCGCGCCTCTTCGGGATTCCCGTCGTGGTCGGGATCAATCGCTTCCAGTACGACACGCTCGCGGAAATCGAGCTGGTCCGCAAGAAGGCAATCGAGGCGGGCGCCAGCGATGCGGTGATGTCAAACCACTGGGCGCAGGGCGGAGCGGGCGCCGTCGATCTTGGGAAAGCGGTGATCGCCGCATGCGAAAAGGCGAGCAACTTCCAGTTCCTCTACCCACTCAACGTCAGCATCAAGGAAAAGATTGAGACGATCGTTAAAAAGATTTACGGCGGCTCGGCCGTGGAATATTCGCCGGAGGCCGAGAAGAAGATCGCGCTTTACACGCGTCTCGGTTTCGACAAGCTGCCGATCTGCATGGCCAAGACGCACCTGAGCTTGAGTTCCGACCCAAATCTCAAGGGCGCCCCGACCGGTTTCACGATTCCGATTCGCGACGTGCGAGCAAGCGTTGGCGCGGGCTTCCTGTATCCGCTCGTCGGCACGATGAGCACGATGCCCGGGCTCGCCACGCGGCCAGGCTACTACGAAATCGATCTCGATCTCGCAACGGGCAAAGTCGTCGGGCTCTCCTGAAGCGCGAGACTCGAAGGCCGTCCTTTACGAATGCGCCTTAGCCGTGCCCGTTCAATCGCTGCTGGGTGCGGCAATCCACCATCGCCTCACCGCCACAATCGCCCAGACTGCTTCTACGATGCCGAAGGGCCACGCCCCCTGCAGGAAGCCGTAGGCCGATCCGAGCGCGCAAGCTCCGGCGAAGCCCAGAACGAACCAGCGGCTGCGCTTCTCGAACGCGTAGCACAAAAGCATCGCGCTAACCGCAAATAACCCGAACAGACTCAGTCGACTCAAGTTGTGGCTCCCTGGCGAGCCGGCGCAGGCCCGCAGTCGGGAGGCTATCAGGATCGGAATAAAGAAGGTGTAAGGCTTTGCGGAAGTCAAACTCCTACCGCCCACCTTTGATTTCAGCGCGATCGAGCGCGCGCACCGGCCTTGTCCGGCGCGCGTCCCTACGATAGAGTAGCGATCGAGTCGCGATCGCGGTCGCGAGAAAGCGGAGAGCCGATGGCGGGCACGGCGGTGGAAGAACGGAAAGTCCTGATTCGACGCGCCGAAATTGAGAAGCGCGTTCGCGCTGTGGCGCGCCAGATTACTCGCGATTTCAAGGGGGAGCGCGTTCATTTGATCGGCGTCCTCAAGGGCGCCTGCATTTTTCTGTCCGATCTCGTTCGCGAGATCGATCTGGAAAGCTCGATCGACTTCATCGCCGTCTCGAGCTACGGCCGGGGGAAGGAATCCTCCGGCCAGGTGCGCGTGCTCAAGGATCTCGACAGCAGCATCGCGGGGCTCAACGTCATCCTGGTCGAGGACATCCTCGATACGGGCCTCACGCTGAGCTATCTTTTGCGCGTTTTGAGGCAGCGGCGGCCCAAGACCCTCCGTGTCGCGGCTCTTCTCGATAAGCCCTCGCGGCGACTGAAGCCCGTGGAGGCCAATTACGTCGGATTCAAGATTCCCAACGAATTCGTGGTCGGATATGGCCTCGACTACGGCGAACGCTACCGCAACCTGAAGGATGTCTACGTCCTTCATCTCCCCGGGGACGGAACGCACTGACCGGCTGCCCGCCTCCCCGGCTCGAACATCAACCTCCAATTTGGCGCAAAAAAATGTTTGCAAGAACGCAATCTATGCCCGCGGGCCAAAATTCGCGCCTGTTATAATAGTTTGACTCAGGCTCACGCCGCGGGATTGGGGACCTCGCAGGCGATCCGCGGTCGGTGCGTCATACAGGAGCAAAGAACCTGCGCGGATCGCCATCATCTATGGATCTGACCGAATTCAATTCGACGCTTGACATCCCTGCGGAGACGCTGGCCGTCCTCGCGGAGATCAGCCATGAGATCAACGCGTCGCTGAATCTCGACGAGGTCCTGGCGAACGCGGCCGCGCAAGTCAAGCGGCTGATCGATTATGAGATCTTCGCAGTTCTGCTGCCCGAAGAGGGAACCAATAATCTTTACCTCCGCTTCGCAATCGGCCATCGCCCCGAAGTTGTCGAGCACTGGCGCATTCCCGTCGGCGACGGCATCATCGGCGCGGCAGCAAAGCTGGGACAGGCGATTCGCGTCGGCGACGTAAGAAAAGACCCACGCTATCTGCCCGCGGCGGAAGAGGTCCGCTCGGAGATGGCCGTTCCGTTGATCGTTCGCGGGCGCGTGATCGGCGTGATGGACATCGAAAGCCGCCAGCCCGATTACTTCACGCCCAACCAGCAAACGATTCTGACTCTGGTCGCCAGCCGCATCGGCACGGCCGTCGAAAACGCGCGCTTGTTCCAAAGCGCCCGCAAGCAGGCCGAGACGTTGATGCTCCTCAACGAGATCGGCCGCGAAATGAGCGCCACTCTCGAAGTGGAAGAGGTCCTCCGCCGCGCCGCGGAAATGACCAAGCGCCTCATCGATTACCAGATTTTCAGCATTCTGCTGCACGACGTGCCGGCCGGTGTTTTTCGCCACCACGTCACCGTGAAGTTCGGCCAACGCGTGCAGGAGAAAGCCACGGTTCCCGAACACGAGGGCATCGTGGGGGCGGCTGCGAAGCTGCGCCGGCCGATCGTGGTTCCCGACGTGTCGCTCGACCCGCGATATCGCCTGGTGAATCCGGAGACTCGCTCCGAGCTCGCCGTGCCCATGATTTACAAAACGCGCGTGATCGGCGTGATGGATCTCGAGAGCCCGCAGCTCAATTATTTCACGCCGGACCACGTGCAGGTGCTCTCGATCTTGGCCTCGCAGCTCGCGATTTCGATCGAAAACGCGCGCCTCTACGAGCAAGTCGCGCGCGACGAGAGCCGCATGGAGCGCGATCTCAACGCCGCCCGCCGCATTCAAGGCGCGCTGCTCCCGCATTTGCCGGGGGAGGAATTTGGTCTCGACATTGCCGCGCGCGTCGTCTCCTCGCGCGAGCTCAGCGGCGATCTCTACGACTTTCTCCGCTACGGGCCGCAGGATTTGGGCATCGCGCTTGGCGACGTTAGCGGGAAGGGAAGCGCGGCGGCGCTCTATGGCGCGGTCGCGATCGGAACGCTTCGCAGCCTCGGCTCGCTGAAGCCGCGGCCGGCCAACATGCTGCACGCCGTCAATGGTTTCCTGGGCGAGCGATTGATCGAAGGGCGCTTCATGACGCTCTGCTTTGCCGCGTGGAATCGCCGCCGGCGCAGGTTGCGCGTTGCCAACGCCGGTCAGGAGCAGCCGCTCCTATGGCACGCGGGCAAGTGCGAAAAAATTCCGATCGCCGGATTCCCCTTGGGAATCTTCGAAGAGGCGACATATGAGGAGCGCAGCTATATCCTCGATCCGGGCGACGTGATCGTCCTCTATTCCGACGGCATCGCCGACACTCAGAATTCGTCGGGGGAATTCTTCGGCCACAAGCGCGTTGCGACGATCCTCACCGAACATGCGGCCCTGACCGCCGATGCTATCGCCGATCATGTCCTCGAAGAGGTCGACAGATTCTCGGGAGGGCAGCATCCCATGGACGATCGCACTCTTCTGGTCCTCAAAGTCCGGTAGAACCGTCGCTACGCTTCGTCGGCGGCTTGCAGGACTACGCGGCGGATCACACCGCCCAATAGCCCGCGCATTTTCCGCTGCAACTTGAGCAAGGACCTTGCTCTCGTCGGGGCCTTACAAGGCCTCAAACGGGAAAAGAGAACGCCGGTTTTGGAGGGTTTTGCGCGACTACCGTTCGCCCCAGCGCAATTTGCTGCGCAGGATTTGAAAATAGCTCTTGCTCGGTGGCCGGACAAGCGCCACGCGCTTCGCCGACTTCGTGATCCGCACGCGGTCCGCTGGCTCGAGCTCCAGGCTGATTTGGCCGTCCAGCGTGACGTACACCGGCTCCGACGCCGCCGTAAAATCGAGATCGATCCGCGATATGTCCGGAATCACCAGAGGCCGGTTCGTGAGCATGTGCGGGCAGATCGGAGTGATGATGAACGCATCGAGGCTCGGATCGACGATTGGCCCGCCCGCCGCGAGCGAATAGGCGGTCGAGCCGGTTGGCGTCGCGACGATAATTCCATCCGCGCGATACCGCGCCACGTGATGTCCATCGACGTGCACGTCGAAATCGAGCATGCGCGCTTTCTCGCCTTTATTTGCCACTGCGTCGTTGAGCGCGCACTGGATCTCGGAGGGCTTCCGGCTGCGGCGAAACTCCGCGTCCAGCATCATCCGGTCGCTCGTGTGATACTCGCCCGCGAGAACTTGCTCGAGCAGGGGATAGAGTTCGTCGAGGGTCACGCTCGTGAGAAAGCCCAGCCCTCCGAGATTTACAGCGAGGATCGGGACATTGTGTCCGCCGAGCGCGCGGGCCGCCGAAAGCAGCGTGCCGTCGCCACCGAAAACAATCAGCAGATCGATCTTCGCGCCCAGCGCATCCCGCGCCAGCACCGGCTCGCCGAGGTCGAGGCAACACCCGTGCGTTTCCTCGTCGATGAAAACGTTGATTTTCCTCTCGTGCAGCCATGTAATGAGCGGCGGCACGACGGAGGACACCAGGTCCCGGACTGGTTTGCAGATGATGCCTGCGGTGCGGATCATTCGTTTGGTCGCCATTTTATTCTACCCGCGCCGCCGCGCGTGGAGAAAATACTCCTGATTTCCTTCCGCGCCGGTCAAGTGGCTTGGCTGCACGCCCAAAATTTCAAGCCCAGCCTCAGCCGCCGCGGCCCGCACGCGTTCGACCGCCTTTTCCCGCAGCCCCGCTTCGCGCACGATCCCGCCTTTGCCAACCTCTCGCTTTTCCAGCTCGAATTGCGGCTTGATCAAGATGAGGAGATCGGCGGCTGCCGGTGCAATCGCAACGATCGCCGGCAGAATCTTCGTCGCCGAAATGAACGACACGTCCATCACGGTCAGCCCCGGCGATTCGCCGAGGTCTTCGGCTCGCAAATAGCGCGCGTTGCGCTCGACCGTCGCGACGCGCCGATCCTGCCGCAGCTTCCAGTCGAGCTGGTCGATGGTCACGTCGACCGCATAAACTTTCCGCGCCCCGCGCTGCAGCAGGCAATCCGTGAATCCGCCGGTGGAGCTCCCGACATCGAGGCAAATCCGGTCGCGCGGATCGACGCTGAAATCCCCGAGCGCTCCTTCGAGCTTCAGCCCACCGCGGCTCGCATAACGCAGCGTCTCGCCGACGACCTCAATCCGAGCATCCGTTGCTACCTGGCTTCCAGCCTTCTCCATCTTGATGCCATTCACTCGCACCTGCCCGGCGAGCAAAATCGCCTGCGCCCGCTCGCGCGACGCCGCCAGCTCGCGCTCCACGAGCAGCACATCCAATCGCGCCTTCCCCGGCTTCGGCATCTTCGGAGATCGCTCCCCATGCAGGGTGGAATCAAGGCTCAAGCCCGCGCGTGCACCGACGGCGCACGCGGCGTGTGCGGGGAGCACGTCCGGGCAAGCCCGGGCGGCAAGGGGCGGGAGCGAGCTCCCGCACTCCACGGGTGTTTGGGCCGCAGCTCCCGGATTGTCCTACGCGTGCATCCGACCTCTGCGGCTACGACCGCCGCGCGACCAGAAATTCCGCCAGTTGCCGCAAACGCGAGGCGCGCTCGCCGTAGCCATCCAGCTCGGCCAGCGCCTTCGCTTCGAGTTCCGCCGCAATCGCGCGCGACTTTTCGATTCCGTAGAGCGCCGGATAGGTCGCCTTCTTCTGCGCCTGATCTTTTCCCGCCGTTTTGCCCAGCGCGACGGATGATTCCTCCACGTCGAGCAGGTCATCGACCACCTGAAACGCCCAGCCGATGTTGTCGCCGAACCGCCGCAAGCGCTCAACGTCTTCGCTCGCCGCGCCGCCCGCGATCGCGCCCGCCACGATCGACGCACGAATGAGCGCCGCGGTCTTCGACCGGTGAATATACTCCAGCGCGCTCGCGCTCACTGGTTTGCCCTCTGCTTCCACGTCCGCCACCTGCCCGCCCACCATTCCGTTGACCGTCCCCGCAGCCGCGGCAATTTCCGCGATCACCTGCACGCGGCGCGCAGGCTCCAGCGGCGATTTGGCGAGCGTCTCGAACGCGAGCGTCAAGAGCGCATCGCCCGCCAAAATGGCGATGGCGTCGCCGAAAACTTTGTGATTGGTCGGCTTGCCGCGGCGCAGATCGTCGTTGTCGAGCGCGGGCAGATCGTCGTGAATCAACGAATACGTATGGATGAATTCAAGTGCGCAGCCCGCGCGAATCGCCGCATCCACATTTTCCGTGAACATCCGCGCCGATTCGAGGCACAGCACCGGACGAATCCGTTTGCCGCCCGCGAACACGCTATATCGCATCGCGCGATGGATCGACGGGGGCTGCGTTTCTTCCGCCGGCAGGATGCGCTCGAGCGCCGCTTCGATCGCGGCATGATCCGCTTCGAAAAAATCGGGAAGTTTCATGCGTCGAGGTGGGTCGATATCGTGCCGCACAACGAATCGCGAGATGACGGGCGAATTCTACGATGATTCATCTTCAGGCTCGAACGGCTCTGCGGCAACCTTCCCGTCGGCTTTCTTCAGGAGAATTTCGACTCGTGCTTCCGCCTCTTCGAGCTGTTTCTGGCACTCTCGCGAGAGCTTCACGCCCTCTTCGAAGAGTTTCATCGCTTCGTCGAGCGAAAGGTCCGTGCTCTCGAGCCGCTTCACAACCTCTTCCAGGCGCGCGAGCGATTTCTCGAAATCGCCCTTCTTCTGCGGCTCGGCTGCCTTGTTCGTCGCTGAATTCATCTCAATCCTTCATCAGACGTCCAAGCGCGCTGCTCGGCCTTCCTCTGCGCCCTCTGCGTCTCAGCGGTAGTCCTCGGTTTCTCCGTGCCCTCTGCGGCTTTTCTGTGTGTCTTCTGTGTTTCGTTTGGCCGCAGCGGCCTGCTACCGCTGGCAATGCGGACACCAGAAGGTCGAACGCCCGCCCTGCTCGATCCGCCGGATCGTACCGTCGCCACGCTTGCATTTCCGCCCGGCGCGGCCGTACACCGCCAGGATCCTTTCGAGCCCTTGAAACCACCAGTTCGGATCGCGAAAGTCCGGCGCCGGATGGAGACAGCATTCTAGCGCACGCCGCAGAACGTCAACAATGCCCTTGTGCAGCCGCCGCGCTTGAGCCGTAGTCAGACGATTTGTGGCGCGCTGCGGGTTCAGTCGCGCGCGCCACATCGCCTCGTTCGAGTAGATGTTGCCAAGCCCCGCAATTTTGCTTTGATCCGGCAGAAACGCCTTCAGCGGCCGCCGGCTCGCGCGGAGCATTGCCGCCAGCCGCTCAGCCGTAAACCGTCGCGAGAGCGGCTCGACGCCCATCTTCTGAAGGCCGGGCACATCATCCGGCGCGTCGGCCCATTGCACCCGCCCAAAATGCCGCCCGTCGACAAATCCCAGCGTCCCGCCGCGCATCTCCAACGCCACGTCGATGTGCCCGCTAATCTTGTGCGTCGGGAACCAGATCAATTGCCCATCGAGTTTGAAATGCAGCACGAGGCATCCGCGGTCGAGCCGGAGAATCAAATATTTTCCGCGCCGCTCGACTGCCCGAGTCGTGCGCCCGCGCGCGTTCTTCTCGATCGTTGCCGCTGCCCGCGCGGCGCCGCGCCCCGAAGTCGGCCGCACCGCGATCGGATGAATCACGCGGCAGCGAAGGATCGTTTGGCCAATGACGAGCGGCCGCAACGCGCGCGCCACCGCTTCCACCTCGGGCAGCTCAGGCATCGGGAAGGGAAACCGGTTCCCAGTCGGGCAGGTGGCGATACATCTCGTCCCAGGTTTTGTGCCTGCGAAGAGCCGCGACAACTACGGGCAGCGGGTCCGCCAAAATCTCGGGAAAAAGCCGCTCCTCGGGGAACACGACAGGAAAAGCCAGCTTTTCAACCGGCGGCGAGAACTGCGCGTCCACGCCCGGCTTGTTGCCGCGCGGATCGATCCGATACCACCCGAATTCCGGCAAGTGAACGGCATTCAAGCCATGCAGCGAATACGGAGCGCCCTTCTCATTGATGCTGAGCCGTTGATAACAGAATCCGGCGGGGATTCCATTCCCTCGCAGCAGCGCAGCGAGGAGATGACTCTTCGCGTAGCAATAGCCCGTGCCTTCGGCGAGAACTTGCGAGGCCGCGCACGTCACCGGGTTGCGCCGAAAATCGGAGGTGTGCTGGATGTGGTCGCGCACCCATTCGAAACAACGTCGCGCGATCTCGCGAGGCCCCGAAGCGCCTGCCGAAAGCTCCTGCGCCTTTGCCAGCACACCCGGATCTTTCCAATCCACGATCCCGGTCGGTCTCAGAAATGCTTCCATCGCCTTCTCCGGCGCTTGCACACCCGCCCGTCGTGGTGCAGAATCGCCGCATGCCGCTCGAATTTACCACCTCTTACGTCAAAGACTCGACCGACCTCCTGCGCTACTACAAGAAACTCGCCGAGCGGGCCATGGCGCAGGTCCCCGACGAGGCGCTGACGGCGGCGCTCGACGCCGAGTCGAATTCGATCGCCATCATCGTCAAGCACCTCACCGGCAACATGCAATCGCGCTGGACGGATTTTCTCACCGCGGACGGCGAGAAGCCGGCCCGGAATCGCGATGCCGAGTTCGAATCTCCTCCGCAGACCCGCGCCGAAATTCTGCAGCTCTGGGAGGCCTCGTGGAAAATCGTCTTCGACGCGCTCGCCCCGCTCACCGATGGCGATCTCGTCCGCACGATCCGCATCCGCGGCGAACGCCATTCGGTGATGCAGGCGATCCATCGCCAGGTCGCGCACTACGCCTATCACATTGGCCAGATCGTTTACATCGCGAAGCACTGTTCGTCCGGGCGTTGGACGTCGCTCACGATACCTCGTGGCAAGTCCGCCGATTACAACCAGCGGGTCAATGCGGGCGAGGTGTCCCAGCGGTAGCGTCGTGATTTTCTGCCCGAAGCAACAGAGTGCGACGCGATCCTCCCGCTGCCCTCCATGCCCTGATAGAATTGCCACAAATGCTCGTTTTCGCGATCTCCGCCTCTAAGTCATCGCCAGAGCGCACGATGTTGCATACGAAGGGCCTCGCCGCAGCATGACGCCGCTCCACGTCTTCGGCGTGCTGTTCCTGATCGGCGTCAACGCATTTTTCGCCGCCGCCGAATTCTCGCTCGTAGCTGTGCGGCTTTCCCGTGTGCGCCAGCTGGTCGAGAGGGGCGATCCGCGCGCGCGAATCGTCGAACAATTGATCGGCGATCTCGGCCGCGTCGTTTCAGGCGTGCAAGTCGGCCTTACGATCGCGAGCCTTTCCCTCGGCTACCTCGGCGAAATCACGCTGGCCGCGATCGTGCATCCGTTCGTTCAGGCGTTCACGCGCCCCTGGGCGCCGATCCTCGCTCACGCCATCGCGCTTGTGGTCGTATTCGGGCTGCTCACATTTCTGCAAGTCGTTTTCGGTGAGCTCGTTCCCAAGGGACTCAGTCTCGCTCGCGCCGAGCGCGTCGCGCTGCTGATCGCGCGCCCGTTTCACTGGTTTCTGCGGACATTCAGCTGGGCGATCGATCTCTTCGATACCACGTCCGAAAAAATTGTCGGAGCGCTGGGCATCGTCGCGCCGCACAGCCACACCCTGGTGCGCTCGGTCGAAGAGCTGCAGGTGATGGTGCAACAGGCGCGCGACCGCGGCGTGCTGGCCGAACGCGACGCGCAATTCGTGCAAAACGCAATCGAGCTTGGTCAGGTGCAGGTGCGCGAAATCATGGTGCCGCGTCCCGACGTTCACGCTTTGCCTGCCGAGGCGGGCCTCGACGAGGCCATGCGCATGTTCGCCACCACGCAGCGCTCGCGCCTCCCGGTCTACGAGGGCTCGCTCGACCACATCCTCGGCTTCGTTCACATAAAAGACGTCATCTGGCTCTTGCTCGATCGCGCCCGCCGCGCGGAGGAAGGCATGCCCGCGCCGCCGTTCGATCTGAAAAAACTTCTGCGCGAGGTGCTCATCGTCCCCGAGACAAAGCCCGCTGGCAGCCTGCTGCTGGAATTTCGCACGCGCCGCATCGGCCTTGCGATGGTCGTCGACGAATTCGGAAGCATCCTCGGCCTCGTCACGCTCGAGGACATCCTCGAGCAAATGGTCGGCGCGATCCACGATGAGTTCGACGTCGTCGAGCAGCCACTTAGCCTTCCCGACGGCGGAATGATCTTCGACGCTGCAATCACGGTGCGCGATCTCGATGCGCAATACAACATCTCCATTCCCGACGATCCGTCCTACGAGACGGTCGGCGGCTTCGTTCTCAGCCGCCTCGGCTTCATCCCGCGCGGCGGAGAAAGCTTTGAGTCGGACGGTTATCTTTTCACGGTCACCGAGATGGATCGCCGCCGCGTCTCGCGGGTGAAGATCAAGCCGATCCGATCGGCAGGGCCTGCTCTCGTTCCTTCGCCTCCGCTATCCGCGGCCGCGCCCGCTCCACAGCCGAAGCGAACCGCATCCGTCAGCAAGCGTCGCGCGAAATGATCCGCTACCTCTCGGTGCGAGTCTTGCTCGCGCTTCCGGCGCTCTGGCTGATCGTCACCATGGTCTTCCTGCTCGCGCACATCATTCCCGGCGATCCGGTGCAGCAGATGCTCGGGGAAGGCGCACGCGCGGAAGATTTGCAGCAACTCCGCCATTCGCTCGGCCTCGACCGGCCCATTTCGGTGCAGTACGGCCACTATTTGGTTGGCGTTCTGCACGGCAATCTCGGCGAGTCGTTTCGCTTTCAGGAGCCGGTCACGCGCGTCGTCCTCGAGCACTACCCGGCGACGCTCGAACTGGCTCTCGTCGCGCTGCTGGTTTGCGCAGCGATCAGCATTCCTGGCGGCATCTACGCGGCCGAGCGGCGCGGCACTGCAGCCGACCATGCGGTCGGCGTCTTCACGCTATTCGGCCTCTCCGTGCCGAATTTCGCGCTCGGCCCCGTGCTGATCCTGATTTTTTCGGTGATTCTCGGCTGGCTGCCGGTTTCAGGGCGCGGCGGCGTGGGGCATCTCGTTCTGCCCGCGATCACGCTCGGCGCGGCTCTTGCAGCGATCCTGGTACGGATGGTGCGCAGCTCCGTAATCGAGGAGCTTTCGAGCGACTACGTTCGCACCGCGCGCGCCAAGGGCCTCTCCGAGTCGCAGGTTCTTTTTCGCCACGCCTTTCGCAACGCGCTGATTCCGATTCTCACGATTCTCGGCTTGCAGTTCGGGACGCTTCTCGCCGGGGCCATCGTCACGGAAACAATTTTTTCGTGGCCCGGCATCGGCCGCCTTGCCGTCCAGGCAATTTCGGCGCGCGACTATCCGCTGCTGCAGGGCTGTATCCTGCTGATTGCGGTTTCCTACGTCGTCGTCAATCTCCTGACCGACATGATCTACGCGCTGGTCGACCCGCGGGTGCGCCTGCAATGAACGGATTGCACGAATTCTTGCGTCGAAGCGGCCCGGGACGCTGGGGGCTCGCTTTGGCCCTGCTGCTCGTATTCGTGGCACTCGCCGCGCCGTGGCTCGCGCCGTACGATCCCGCCGCGCAGAATTTGCCCGCGCGCCTCCTCGGCCCGAGCGCCGCGCACTGGATGGGCACTGACGATCTCGGCCGCGACATTCTCTCGCGCATCTTCTTCGGCGCGCGCGTCTCGATGCTCGTCGCGATCAGCGTAGTGGCCGGCGCGGGCGCCATCGGGCTTTCAATCGGCGCGCTCGCGGGCTACGTCGGCGGCTGGTTCGACAATTTCGTGAACATCGTCCTGATCAACGCGTTTCTCTCGTTCCCGGGAATTCTGCTGGCGATCGCGTTCGCCGCGTTTCTCGGCCCGGGCATCGGCAAGGTGATTCTTGCGCTGATCATTACCGGCTGGGCAGGTTACGCGAGACTCGCTCGCGCGCAGATTTTGCAGGCGAAAGAAATGGAATACGCGCTCGCCGCGCGCTCACTCGGCGCTTCGCCCGCACGCATTTTGCTGCGGCACCTTTTGCCGAATATTCTCCAGCCGCTTCTCGTGCAGGCAACCATCGCCATGGCCGGCGCGATCCTCGCCGAATCGACGCTCAGCTTCCTCGGACTTGGCGTCCTTGCACCCATGCCCAGCTGGGGCGCCATGCTCAACGACGCGCGCAGCCACCTTTTCGACGCGCCGCACATGGTGATTTTCCCGGCGCTCGCCGTGATGGCCGCCGTCCTCGCCTTCAACCTCCTCGGCGACGCCCTTCGCGACTGGATGGACCCCCGCATGCGCTCTTACTTACTTGTAATTTCACTGGCCAGATAGGCTCGGGACCCCGATAGGTGCCGTGCCAAATTGCTATCCATCGGCAAACTGGACTCTTTGACGGACGATAGAGTCGACGCGTTTGTCTCGGCGGTCAATTTCTCGCCGCGGGAGCCGCATTTTCTCGAGGATATTCCCGCGTCGTGCGTCCTTCCCGAATCCGAGTTCTCCGAGATTTTCCACCGGCGGATCGTAGCTTCTGCCGACGCCAGCTGGCTGGCCGACGTCGAGCGCCGGTTGCCGTTTCCTTTGCCACCTCCATTGCCGTCGCTAGTGTCGCGATACCTTTTCCCTTCATTCGACGCCGGCCCGTTGATGTTCTTTTCGGTCGGCTGCGATGCAGATCATTTGAGGGAATTTCGTTGGGCGGCAAACGGCGACCGTTACATGTCACCGTTCTTGCTCAAAAAGGGATTCGTGCAGTTCGCGCGTCCGGCCGGCGGCAGCTCCGATCCCCGTGTGTTTTGACTTCAGAGACTCGCGTCGAAAGAGGGAACCCGGCGTCGTGAGAATCGACCACGAAGAGATACTGTGCAACGAGCGCCTTCGTATTCTTGAAACTCTTGGTCCAGGCTTGGATGTCTTGCTGGACGAAACCACGAGGCAGCTGCGTAGTGCGGCCGCAGAGAAACCGTCAGGTTAGTTCCACGGTCACTTCGGCGCCGCGCGCGATGCCGAGCGCCCGGGTGGCGCTCGCCTTGTTCACGCAAATTTCGAGGTATCCGCTCGATCCGATGATTCCGAAGGCCTCGCCCGCCGCACCCTGCGCGAATGTCGGGACGACCTTGCTCACCACGGCATTGCCCGCGCGAATCGTGAATCTGCCGTCGCCGCCCGCCAGCGCCGGGACGTCCTGCACCGTCAGATTCGTCACCGCATTGCCGAAATGATCGACGCGCAGCACGACGCCTTTCACCGTGTTGCCCGCCGTCTTCGGCTTGGGAATCGCGAAGCGGACAAAATCCGCGATCTGCTCGCCGAATGCCGACGTCTGCCACGACTTCGAAAGCCACGCCGCCACCGGAGCAAAGATGTCGCGTCCATGAAACGTGTTGCTGACCGGAGTGCGAAAATAGTGTTCGGAGATGATATTCCAGACGTAGAGCGCTTCGCTCTGATCGTACACCGCGGAAAGCACGCCGTTATCAGGCGCCACCATGTAGTGCTGATCGGCCGCCACCAGGATCGGCCGCCGCTGCGTTCCGACGCCCGGGTCAACCACGACCACGTGAATCGTCCTCGGCGGAAAATATTTGTACGCCTGCGCGATGGTCAGCGCGCCATCCAGAACATCGTGCGCGAGCACGCCGTGCGTGATGTCGACGATGTTGACTTCGGGATTGATGGCGAGGATCACGCCTTTCATGACCCCGACCAGATGGTCGTTCGTGCCGTAGTCCGTCGTCAGCGTGATGATGGGCCGCGCCAAGGTTTGCTCCAGTCGCGCGTCGCCCGTAGCGAAACATCCGGCGGCGCATCCTCGACGCTAGCGAACCGTTGCGTCCCTGTCAAAGCCAACCGCTGGTTCCTGCCGCGATTAAGTAACGCGTGTTTCATTCCTCGTCCAGGTTGATCTGGCCCACACCGCCCTCGACCGTCAGGTTGATCGTGGCCGCCGACTTCCCGTACGCCGCGTTGATGTACGCATCCCCATCGCGCTCAAGCCCATTCGCGCTGATCGACCCCAGCCCGCCCGACGCATTCACCCGCACGCCCACATCTTTCGGCAGCCGGATCGTCGCCGACCCTACTCCGCCCTGGACCGTCGCATCGAGGTCGGTCGTGCGCGGGCCCGTCAGATCGAGATGCAGCTGGCCCGCACCCATGTGAACTTCCAGGCGGCTCAGGTCGATTTGGTTCATTTTCAAATCGCTCTGCCCTGCGCCCATGTTGAGCTTCAGATCGATCGGAACGCCGCTGCCAAACCGAAGATCCCAGTTGTCCTGCCTTCCGCCCCAGCGCGTGTTGTCCTCGTCATTCTGCGTAATGTTGAGATTGCCGTGGTCTCCCGAAACGTTGTAATCGACCGTCGGCTTGCCCTCAGTATCGTCGTAGTCGAAGGACGCATCGAGCAGCTTGCCCGATCCGCCGCTTACCGTCACGGACCCCGCCGGTATGTCGATATCGGCGCTCACCCTTTTCGCACCCTGCAGGTCGATCGACTGCGTTTCATGCAAATCGTGTCCGCTGCCCCAGTTGTGGTTGTCGTTCCAGTTGTGCCCCCAGTCCCAGCCATTGACGTGGCCAAGTCCGCCGCCCCACGACCGCCCGCCGCCATGCCAGCCCACCACAATCAGCACAACCAGCAGGACGATCAGCGCGAGGGCCGTTCCGGAGATGGCGTGGGTTCGCATGCCGTCTGGACCGCGATTCCAGTAATGGTCCCAGATCTGCCCTAGGCCGATAAAAATTAGAATCAGCGGCCAGAACCGCGCCAGCATCCACCAAGGATCGAAATCCGGACGCATCGTCCCCAGCAGGAACAAAACTCCGAGGGCGATCAATATGATCGGCCCGACGACGGAGCGCCTCCGCGGTTGACGAAACTCCGGCCCGGGGCCCGTGCCGCCAGTTTCCATTCCCTCGGTTGTTGTCATGGTTCACTCCTGTCAATAAGTCCTGTCAGTTGATACGCGTGCTGGGCCCCAAAAGTTCCAGCCTCAGGCGTCCCGGTCCGGAACATCCTGGTCTCGGCTTTCCCTCCCATGTGACTCACATCACTCCCGGTCGTGGCCGATATCACTTAGCGGAGTTGCTCCCGATTCTGTGCTAATCGGCCGAATTGTCCTCGATCTCGAAAAGGAAACTCGCACGCAGCTCATTTCGAGCCACGAAGCCGAGTTGGCGCACGCCGGAAAATCCAGCCGGTAATCGGTGCGGCACATCTCTTCTCACACTGACTGGGGCGATCCTGCGCCAAAATGTACAGGGGCACCGGTTCTTGTACCAATCCTGTGGTTCGGTACAACGCTTCCGCGCAAGATTGTGCTAGCGTGAAGCGGTGCAATGCACGCGAGTCGACAACTCGGGCCAGGCGCTTCGCAAACGCCAACCGGCGGCCCGCTTTTCCCTGTATCCGTGCATTCCTGCCTCGATGACGTTCCGGTCACGCGCCTCGCGAGTCACAAGCTACGCTTTTCCCACACTCAAAAATCACAGCCCTTCTAATCCACATTTGGCGATTAGAAACCGGCGCAATTCACTGAAAAGAAAGGAACGACACCCATTCTAATCGACATGATAACGGGAGTACGCCGCTGCGCCAAATGTGGGCGGTTCGATCGCCCCGCTTGCTTGACCCGACCCGGCACAGCCGCTATTCTGAATCTTCCGAGGCGCGAACATGCCCGTCTATCTTGATTACAACGCGACGACTCCGGTGGCCCCTGCGGTCCTCGAAGCCATGTTACCGTTCCTCGGCGAAAATTTCGGCAACGCCGGCTCGGTCCACTCGGCAGGACAGCGCGCCCGCGCCGCTGTCGATGCCGCGCGCGAATCCATCGCCGCGCTGATCGGCGCGAAGCCCAGCGAGATCGTTTTCACGAGCGGTGGCACCGAGGCCGACAATCTCGCAATCTTTGGGACCGTCGCTGCGTCGCCGAAGCCGCGCAAACACATCATAACCACAGCGATCGAACATCACGCCATCCTGCACAGCTGCGAGGAACTCGAGCGGCAAGGAATCGAGGTCACGGTTGTGCCCGTCGGCCGCGGCCCGCAATCACAAGGCGTCGTCGATCCGGAAGGCATTCGTCGTGCGCTGCGTCCCGAGACGATCCTCATCACCGTGATGCACGCGAACAACGAGCTCGGCACGATCCAGCCGATCGAGGAAATCGCGCGCATCGCCGCCGGAGCCGGCGTGCGCCTTCATTGCGACGGCGTGCAGTCGGCAGGCAAGGTCCCGCTCGATGTGAATCGCCTCGGCGTCGATCTACTCTCGATCTCGGCGCACAAGTTTTACGGCCCCAAGGGCGTGGGCGCGCTTTACGTGCGCACCGGGACGAATCTCGCGCCGCGATTTTTCGGTGGCCACGCCGAGCGCGGCCGCCGCCCCGGCACCGAAAATGTTCCCGGCATCGTCGGCATCGGCAAGGCGGCCGAGCTTGCGCGCAAGCTGCTCGCGGAAGATGCCGCACGCATCGCCCCGCTCCGCGATCGCCTCGAATCGGCGCTGCTCGAACGAATCCCGTCGGCGCGCGCGAATGGCGACCGTGCTCATCGCGTCCCGAATACGTCGAACATCTCGTTTCCGGGCGCGGCCGGCGAAGCTCTTCTCATCGCCCTCGATTTGCAGGGCGTCGCATGCTCCACGGGCGCAGCCTGCTCGTCCGGTTCCACCGAGCCGTCGCACGTGCTTACCGCCGCGGGCCTTTCCCGCGACGCCGCGCGCTCCAGCCTGCGCTTCAGCCTCGGCCGCCCCACGACTGCCGCCGAAATCGATCGCGCCATCGAAATCATTCCCGGTGTTGTCGAGCGCATCCGCGCGCTCTCGCCGAGAGTCCCGCAAGCGGAGGCCGCCGCCCCCGCGCGGTAGCGCCAAAATGACGAATACAGTCGAACGCGACGCCCTCCGAGACGCTTCCGCGCCAGCCGCAAATGCGGTCGCCGTGGCGTCGACTGCAAATGCGGTCGCAGTAGCGATGTGCGGCGGCGTCGACAGCTCGACCGTCGCCGCGATCCTCCGCGATCGCGGCGAGCCGATCATCGGCCTCACGATGCAGCTCTGGAACCAGCGCCGCCTGCCGCAGCTTCAGGGCGATGGCCCTGCGCCGCACCGCTGCTGCTCGCTCGACGATGTCTACGACGCGCGCCGCGTTGCCGAGCATCTCGGCATCCCGTATTACGTGATCAATTTCGAGCGCGAATTCGAAGCGACCGTGATGCGCCCGTTCGTCGACGACTATCTTTCCGGCCGCACGCCGATCCCGTGCACGCACTGCAACAATCACGTCAAGTTCGATCAGCTTCTTGTGACCGCGCGCCAGATCGGCGCCGACCGAATCGCCACCGGCCACTACGCGCGCGTGCGCCACAATCGCGAAACCGGGCGCTACGAATTGCTTCGCGCGGTCGACGAAAACAAGGACCAGTCGTATTTTCTCTTCGGCCTCACGCAGGAACAGCTCGCGCGCACTGAATTTCCCCTTGGTGAGCTCACCAAGCAGGAAGTGCGCGAAATCGCGCGGCGCTTGGCCGTGCCGGTGGCCGAAAAGCCGGAAAGCCAGGAAATCTGTTTCGTTCCGACGGGGAATTACGTGCGATTCATCGAGAGCTACTTGCAGGAGCAGGGAACTGCCGCGCGCGGCGAAGGCGATTGGAGCGAGCTGAGAGAATTGGGCCCGCCCGGCGAGATCGTCTCCACTTCCGGCGAAGTGATCGGCCGCCACGGCGGACTGCACCACTACACGGTCGGCCAGCGCCGCGGCCTCGGCCTTGCCGCCGGACATCCTATGTACGTGGTCGCGCTCGATCACGGAAACAATCGCCTGGTCGTCGGCGAGGATGGCGAACTTCGCCGCGCCACATGCGAAGTTCGCAACGTGAATTGGATTCCCTACGAGGTTCCCGAAAATCCCGTCCGCGCGGCCGTGCGCATCCGCAATCGCCACGTGCCCGCCGCTGCGGAAATCACTCCGCTCGATGCGACCACCGCGCGCGTCTCTTTCTTCGAGCCGCAGCGCGCGATCACACCCGGCCAGGCCGCGGTTTTCTACGATGGCGAGCAAGTCCTCGGCGGCGGCTGGATTTCGGAGTAGTCGGGAAAAAAACCGATGCGAACTGTTTCGTGCGAGCGAAGTCGCTTCAGATGAAGAGTTCTTCGTCTTGAGTCGCCGCATCCGATTCCGGCGGACGACGCCGGTCGCGAAAGAAATCGAGCCCGGCCTTGACGCCCTTCAAAACCGCGGACACTTTGTGGATCGGATCCCAGACTTTGTCGCGGATGGTCGATCCGGCTTCTTCGATCACCTCGAGCGTGCCCGTAAGAATCTGATCGGCGCGAATGATCTGCAGGCGCAGCCGCTCGACGGCATCCGTGAACACGCGGTCCACTTTTTGCGCCTGGCTTCGCGCCACGCGCGTTACTTCGGCCGCATCGCCCATGATGCTGCGGATGCGGTCTTCGGAATCTTCAAGGATATGGTTCGTACGGACCAGGATCGGGTCGATGCGGACCTGCAATTGCGTCGCGATCCGCGTGAAATTCTTGATCGCCGCCTGCAACTGCACAAACATTGCCAGCAAAATCGCCATCTGAATCACGATGGCGATCGTGGCGACCACGATGAACACTTCGAGCCAGCCGGACATGGCGCTCCCGGAACTGCGTCAGGATGCTTTCGCTTCGCGCTTGTACGTTTCCTTGCCCGCGTCCACGGCCGTAGAGATGGCATCCTTCTGGCGCGACATGATCTCTTTGCTGCGCTCGATCAGGTCTTCGGCGCGTTCCCGCAGTTCGCGGGCTTTCTTCTGGGCGTAGTCGCGGCCTTCGTCGGCCTTCGACGTCAGGTATTCGCGTGTCTCTTCGCCGGACTTCGGCGCAAAAAGAATTCCAACGAGCGCTCCAATGCCAAGCCCAACAAGGAAGAAGCTCACTCTCGAGCCAACGTTGTCAGCCATCGTGCACCTCCATGGTTGGACACTAGCATAGCACTTGCACCACGGCAAGGGCGGCGAACGTGTAGTTCTGTGAGGGGAATCACGTTACGGGCGTTTTCTCGTCCGGAGCCCGCAGGGCGTCGTGGACGCGCTGCGCCTGGTGGCGCGGGATCTCCGCGGAGAGCTCCTCGACGCCCAGCTCGCGCAGCCGCGCCACGCTGCCGAACTTTCGCAGCAGCTTTTGCGCCGTGCGCTCGCCCACGCCGGGAATCTCGACGAGCGACGTTCGCAGCCTCCGGCTCGACCGGCGCTGCCGGTGAAAGGTCACCGCAAACCGATGCGTTTCGTCGCGAATTTGCTGGATAAGGTGAAGGACGGGCGAGTGCCTGTCGAGCACGATCGGTTCGTTTTCGCGGCCAAGGATATACAGAATTTCCTCTTTCTTCGCGATGCTCGTCAGCGGCTGGTTGATGATCTCGAGTTTTTCGAGCGCCTCGGCCGCGGCGTGTAGCTGGCCGATGCCGCCGTCGATCAGGAGCAGGCTCGGCATGGGCTTGTTTTCGTCGCGCACGCGCCGGTAGCGCCGCTCGACGGCCTCGCGCATGCTCGCGAAATCGTCGCGCAGAATGCCCGCAGCCTTGTCCGGCCCTTCCGGCATCGCGTCACCACGAATAATGAATTTGCGGTAATCGGATTTTTTCATGCGGCCGTCTTCCCACACGACTATCGACGCGACTGTGTCCGATCCCTGGATGTGCGAAATGTCGAAGCACTCGATGCGCTTCGGCGGTTCTTCGAGGCTGAGCGCGGCTTGAAGCGCCTCGGCGATCGCTTTCGAAGTCGGCTTCAGCACGCGGAAGCGCTGCGTAAACGAATGTTGCGCGTTCCTTTCGACCAGCTCGAGGAATGCGTGCTTTTGCCCGCGCTGCGGATTCAGGATTTCCACTTTGTGCTTCGCGCCTTCGCTCAACACGTCTTCGAGCAGCGGGCGCTCTTCGAAATCCATCGGCACGTGGACGTAGCGCGGCAAATAAGCTGCATCGAGGTACAGCTGCTTCAGAAGCGAGGGGAGGAATTCTTCCGGGCGCAGCTCCTCGATGTCCTCCCAATAAAAATCGCGCCGGTCGACGACGCGCCCGCCGCGCAGGTGAAAGAGATTGACGGCGACTTGCGGCGGCTCGGCGTACCAGGCGAGAACATCCGTGTCGTCGCCTTCGGCCGCGGCGATCTTCTGGCGTTCCTCCATTTCCTCGAGCGTGCGCAGCAGATCTCGATAGCCCGCGGCCTCTTCGTAGCGCTGCTCCTCGGACGCTTTTTCCATGCGCTGTTTCAGGCTGCGCGTAAGATCGTTGCGCCGCCCTTCGAGGAACAGGCGGACATCGCGGGCCGCTTCCGCATAGCGCTCGTCGGTCACCAGCGCAGCGCAAGGGCCGAGGCAGCGGTGAATGTAATACT
Organism: uncultured Acidobacteriota bacterium; assembly: GCA_963836125.1. Taxonomy (GTDB): domain Bacteria; phylum Acidobacteriota; class Terriglobia; order Acidiferrales; family UBA7541; genus Palsa-295. The sequence continues at coordinate 402,873 of CAWIIK010000005.1, read as the reverse complement.
GCAAGCAGGGGCGCGGATGCAGGCGCCCGAGGTCCACAGTGCAGGAAGGCACCAAGAAATGCTTGTGGATCAGGTGGACGAGGCGGTAGGCGAGGCTCGCCGGAAAATACGGGCCGAAATAGATCGAGTCGTCTTTCGTGAGGCGTCGCGTGACGTAGACGCGCGGGAATTTTTCGAATGCTGTGTACTTGATGTACGGATAGGTCTTGTCGTCGCGCAGCAGAATATTGAATTTCGGTTTGTGCTGCTTGATGAGGTTGTTTTCGAGTGCCAGCGCTTCTTTCTCGTTGTCGACGACGATGTAGTCGAGCTCCGCGATTTCACGCACGAGCGACCCGGTCTTGGCATTGTTGAGCGAGCTCGATTCCAGAAAATACGAGCGCACGCGGCTGCGCAGCGAGAGCGCCTTCCCGACGTAGATGATCTTTCCGGTCGCATCTTGGAACAGATACACGCCGGGCTGGCCGGGGAGATTCGCGACTTTTTCTCGGAGTTCCATTTTCAGCGCGATACAATGAGCGGGGCGTACAACTTCTATGATAGCAAATCGCTCTAAACTCAAGAGGAAGGCGATGCGACGAGCGTCTCCATTGCTGTTGCTGATGGTATTCGCGCTGCCGGCGTGGTGCGCGCGACAGTCGGGGCAGAGTCCGCCCGCTTCGCCGCCATCTTCCCCGTCGTCATCGTCCGCGAAGCCGAGTCCATCTCAGCCTGCGCCACAGAAGGAAATCGCCACCTTCGATCCACCAAATGCCGAGAAAGACGTCGAGGTGGCCAGCTACTATATGCGCAAGGGCGATATGAATGCGGCCATTCCGCGCCTTCAGGAGGCGGTGCAGCTGAAGCCGAAGTATGCGAAGGCACGCCTGATGCTTGCCGAGGCCTACGAAAAGGCCCACGACAAGGACTCGGCCATGAAGACCTACCAGGAGTATCTGAAAGCGTTTCCCAACGCCTCCGACGCAAAGAAAATCGAGAAAAAAATCGAGAAGCTGTCGTCGGAGCGCTGAACGTGGCGCTTCGCTCAGGAAACCGGGAAGCGCTCGAGGAATTTCATCGCGCGCTGGTAGTCGGCGAAGCGTTTTTCTTCGCGGCGGAATTCCGCGGAATGCGACTCGCGGCGGCAGCGCGCGAAGCGGACCGGATGCTTTTGGTGGAGCATCTCGTGGTAAAGCACGTAGGCCACGACGTATTGGGGCACGCCGGGGCGGTCGAGTTGCCGGTTGATGACGATCTGATTCAGCGCCGGATCGAAGCAGCCCAACTGCGACCGCCAGGCGCGGCTGCTCCAGCCGAGGCGCGGTCGGGGAAGCACACCCTCGAAGTAGTGGTGGTTCAATCGTTCGAACAGGGGTAACAGGTCGTGATGTGCTCCGGACGGTTGGTGCGCCACGCGCCGCGCCCGGCGCTGGCGCTGCAGCAGGATGCGTTGCCGCGTGGGGCGCGCGTAGGAGAACTGGCGGTAGATTTCGACCAATTCTTCCGGCGTCCGCCGGCGGTACAGCCGGCCGAGAAGGATTCCGGCGACTGCTTCCACGACCGCGCGCGGGGCAGTCCGCAAAACATCCGAAATCCGGACGCGCGCTGTGCCTTCACGCAACCGGATCGTGTGCGTGAGGTCGGTATACGGGTGGTATTCGACGACGAATTGCGGTGGACGTCCTTCGCAGCCGAGCCGCGTGTAGATGCGGTGAAAAATCTGCGCGCCGCCGGGCACGAGCTGTCCGCCGGTTCCATAGCGGGCACCCGGTCGTTTCACTGTGGCTTCCTCCGCACGGGCGCGGGCAGAGCGGTCTTTTCGGCGGCTTCGGCGTCGGAGATCGCGTCCTTCGTGCCGTCGATGGCGTCTTCGAGCGTATCGCGATAGTCGTCGAGATGGGGCGCGCCCTTGTCGTATTTCTGAAGCGTTTCGAGAAATTCCTTTTCCTTCGTGTCCATTAATTTCAAAGCGTCGCGGATGTCCATCTGCTTGTCTTCAGCGACCTGGATCTGGTCGGCGCCGTCGTCGATGCATCCGGCATATCCGTTGAGCAAGCCGTTCAGAATCTCGCTTTCGCGAGCTTCGGGCACGGTGCGCTTGAGCTCGTAGTCGACTTTCTTCAAGCGATCCTCGGCGAAGGCCACGTAAAGCTTGATGCGTTCTGCGGGCGTATCTGCGTCGCGGATTTTGTCCGCCTCTTCATCGCTGAGGTAATCCTTCGGCGTGTAATCCTGCGGCCGTGGCCGGGCGGGCGCCAGGCGCGCTCCCGCGAGCGACGCCAGCACCAGGCTGACGGCGAGCACGGTCGCATGGCGCTGTACGAGAATCACAAAGCTACTCCCTAACGATTGCTTTTCTCCGCCGGCGGGTTAGCCGCCGGGCTGCTGGGGAAAAGCTCCTGGACCAAATGGTCGTTCATCTTCTGCAGATCGCCGCGCACCGCCAGTAACGGAGGCTGCTGATCGGCCGTGAGTCCCGGAAGAATCTCATCGAGACGGCGCAGCGCCTCTTGCAGCGAAATCTGCAGCTGTTTGAAGCCGGACGAATGCTTATCGGCGTTGATTTTTCTTGCGTCCAGTCCCTCGACGCACGAGCGGGCCTCCCCGCGATACTGTTCGAGAATCTGCAGGGCGCCCGCCACGTCCCCTTGATTGACCTCTCTGTCTATTTCGTCGAACTCGGCCGCGCCGAGCGGCTGCATCAGTTTGGCTTTGTGAACGGGATCCTTTTCGCGTTCGAAGCGTGCCTGGTACGGCGCGATTCCATTCTGTGCCGCTTTGGCGGTCACGGCGAGCGCCGGCGAGCAGACGAGCGCCGCGGCAAGGATGAATCCCCACGTGTCACCCGGTCCACGCAAGGTGCTACCTCTTTTTCTTGTCCCCTAACTCGCGGGCCAACTCTCTCGCACGCGCAGCGGACGCAAAGTACATGTCGCTGTTCCGGTCCGTGTTCAGTTGCAAGAACCGCCGATACGCGTCGAGCGCCTGGGCTGGTTGGCCCAGTTTATCGTAACAGCTGGCGCGAATGTACCAGCTCGGAGCCGGCAAATCCTTTTGCTTGGCGAGCAGGTCGAGCGCCTGCAACGCGCCGGCATAGTCCGCGGCCTGATATTCAGCTTCGACCAGATTCACGAGAACGTCCACCGTGCCCGGCTTGAGATTGTATGCAACGATCAGGGTGCGAGCTGCGTCCGGGTAATCCTTCTTCGCGAGGTAAACTTCGCCGAGCTGCGCCGGAATGCTGGCATCCTTGGGCGCGAGGGCCTCGGCCTTCTGCAGCACGGGTATCAGATCGTCCCAGCGCTTTTCCTGGTAATAGATGTGCGAACGCAGCTGAAGGGCGCGCAGCGTCTCCGGCTTGCCGTTTGCAGCGTGATCGAGTTCGGCAATCGCATCGTCGTATTTCGAGAGGTCGACGAGCAGCGAGGCGCGATCGAGGCATCTCGCGACGTCGTCGGGATGGGACTGAAGATACGCCGCGAGCTCGGCTGCCGCCGGCTCGTCCTTCTTTTGTAGGATCAGGCACTGCGCAAGCTCGAGATGCAGCTGGTCAAGGTCCGGGCTATCAGGGCGCAGCGCGAGGGCTTGGCGCAGCTCGGGCTCCGCGTCCGCCGGGCGGCCCGCGGCAATCAGCGCGTGCCCGAGCGCCAGCCGCGTGTCGAAATCCTTCTCGTTCAGCTTTTCAGCGGCCTGATACTGCTCGATCGCCGGCGCCAGCTTACCGCTGTTTTCGAGCGCCATGCCGAGCAGCCACTTTGCGCGCGCATCCTGCGGCATCAACTCGGCGGCGTGCTGCAGCGGATCGACTGCGGCTGCTGGGTCCTTCGGGAGCAGTGTCAATCCGAGGTTTTGGTAAGCCGGAGCCATCTTCGGGTCGTCCGGCGCGAGTGCGATGGCCTTCTGGTATTCCGTCGTCGCGTCCTCGGGGCGTTGCAGCGCCGTATAAACATACCCGAGGTTGAAGTGGACTTCGGCGTCGTCCGGTTTTTTCGCGAGGTAATCCTGATAATTTTGCGCGGCGGCATCGTAGTCCTGGCGGTCGACGGCCGCTTGCGCGTCTCTGAGGAGCTGATTGAGCGCCCTGGCCTCGGGATCGGAGGCGGCAACGTGTTTGCGTGAGGATCCGGCGGACTGCGCAACGGCGGCGTGGGTAAAGGCGGTGATCGAAAGCGCGGCGAGCGCCAAACCCAGCGCGCTGCGCGCCAGCGGCTTCAAGAAGGAGGATGTCATGCGTCGCAGAGCGCTCATTGCACTCGATTGATTCGGCGTTTGCGGTTTGCCCGGAACTTCCCGGGGCTAAAGCCCTCTTACCTGGCGAGATTTTTCGCGGGCCTGAAGGCCCGCGCTTCCACCCAGGTGTACGCGGCGTGCGCGGGGAGCACGCCCGAGCAAGCTCCCGCACTCCACGGGGTTAGCCTCAGTTCTCGCACGCACTCTAAAGGCCACGCTTCCACGCTTTCCGCCGTTCCACCCAGGGTTCCGCCCGCGCCTCGTGCAGCCGCCGGCTGCTAAAGCAACCCGGCCCGCCTGAAAGGCGGCCGCTACGAAGACAAACCACCTCAGACCCCGCGGGCGAGCCGGCGATCGCAGAGAATCGCTGCTCAAACCGTCGCGGGGCGCTCTCCGGCGTCGCGCGACTTCGGGTTTGCGGCTGAGGCGTGATTCTCGTGGCCGTTGCTGCGGCCGTTGAGCACGCGCGCGAGAAATTTGCCCGTGTGCGACTGCGAATTTCGCGCCACCTGCTCGGGCGTTCCCGCCGCAATCACGTGCCCGCCGGCGTCGCCGCCCTCCGGACCAAGATCGATCACCCAGTCCGCCGACTTGATCACGTCGAGATTGTGCTCGATGATCAGCAGGGAAGCGCCGCCATCAATCAGCTTCCGGAACGCGGTCAAAAGCTTCTGGATGTCGTCGAAATGCAGGCCCGTCGTCGGCTCATCGAAAATGTAAAGGATGCCTGCGTTCTCCTGCCGCGTGAGATGCGCCGCGAGTTTCAGGCGTTGCGCCTCACCGCCCGAAAGAGTGGTGCCGGATTGGCCGAGGCGAAGGTAGCCGAGCCCGACCTCTTCGAGCACGCGCAGCCGCGAGGTGACCTTGGGATGGGCGGCGAAAAATGTGAGGGCTTCGCGCACGGTCATCTGCAGCACGTCGTGGATGTTTTTGTCCTTGAAACGCACGTCGAGCACGCTGCTCTTGTAGCGCGTGCCGCGGCACTCTTCGCATACGAGCTCGACATCCGCGAGGAAGCGCATCTCGACCGTCACGGTACCGTCTCCCTGGCACGCCTCGCAGCGGCCGCCTGGAATGTTGAACGAGAAATGCCCGGCCGTGAATCCGCGTTTCTTCGCTTCCGGCGTCGACGCGAAAATCTCGCGGATCGGATCGAACGCTTTCAAATACGTCGCGGGATTCGATCTTGGCGTGCGCCCGATCGGCGACTGATCGACCATTTCGATGGCGGCGATTGCGGCATCGCCCTCGATGCGATCGCAGAACTCGCGCCAGGCCCCGCCGGTGCGCTTCGTGGTGAGCGCCTTGTACAGCACGTCGTAGACGAGCGTGGATTTGCCGGAGCCGGACACGCCCGTGACGGCGACGAGTATCCCGAGCGGGATCGTTACATCCACTCCCGCCAGATTGTGACTGCGCGCGCCGAGAATCTTCAGGAATTTGCCTTGCGGTTTTCGCCGCCGCGCGGGCGCGGCAATTCGCAGATCGCCGCGCAGGTAGCGGCCGGTGAGCGACTGCGGATCTGCGAGAAGCTCCTCTCGTGTGCCGGCAAAAATCAGGCTGCCACCGTGCTCGCCCGCGCCGGGGCCGAGGTCGAGGATGCGATCCGCGGCGAGAATCGTGTCGGGATCGTGCTCGACGACCAGCAGCGTGTTGCCGAGATCGCGCAGGCCCCTCAGGATGTCGATCAGGCGGTCCGTGTCGCGCGGATGCAGGCCGATCGAAGGCTCGTCGAGCACGTAGAGCGCGCCGACGAGATGCGAACCGAGCGACGTCGCGAGCTGGATGCGCTGCGCCTCGCCGCCCGAGAGCGTCGAGGTGAGCCGGTCGAGCGTGAGATAGTCGAGGCCGACCTCGTCGAGAAAACGCAGGCGCTGTTGAATTTCTTCGAGGACTTTGTCGGCGATGACCCTCTCGGCGTCGCTCAGTTGCAGAGATTCGAAAAATGGCCGCGCTTCCTTTACCGTCATCTGGCAGACTTCGGTGATCGAGCGGCCCGCGATTTTCACGGCGCGCGCCTCTGCGCGCAGGCGGGTGCCGCGGCAGTCGGGGCAAGTTGCGTATCCGCGATAACGGCTGAGAAACACGCGCACGTGTAGCTTGTATTTCTTGCGTTCGAGCCAGCCGAAAAATCCCTTCACGCCGGGAAAGTCCTCCTTTTTGTCGCCTTCAAGAATGGCGTCGCGCTGTGCGGCGGTCAGCTCGCGAAACGGTACGTCGACCGGAATGCCCGTTGCGCGCGCGAACCGCCGCATCTCCATCGCGAGTTGCCGGTAGCGCGGCTTGGTCCAAGGCTCGATCGCTCCCTCGGCGAGCGATTTTCCCTGGTCGGGGACTACGCGGTCGAGATCGAAGTCGATCGTATTGCCGAAACCCTGGCAGCGCGGACACGCGCCGTAGGGATTGTTGAACGAGAAAAGCCGCGGCTCGGGCTCCTCGTATTTCGCGCAGCACTTTTTGCACTCGAATCGCTCGTTGAAGACGAGGCGCTCGGGCACGGCGTCCGCCGAGGGGGAGGTGGCGCCATCATTGACGAACTCTAGGATTGCTTCGCCGCGTCCTTCGCGGTAGCAGATTTCGATCGAGTCCATCAGGCGCGATCGAATTTCGGGCGACAGGGCGAGCCGGTCGACGAGGACGCACACCGGCTTGCCGAAATCGACGTCGAGGAGTTCTTCGGGCGTCGAAAACTCGAATACGCGGCCGGATTGATAGAGGCGATTGAATCCGCGCTTGCGCAGGCTGATCAGCGTCTGGCGAATCGCATCGGGCGAGGGCCGCGAAGCCTTGCGCGCGCGAGCGGCATGCGCCGTTTGCCCTGGTTGCGCGGCGCCTGCCGGCTCAGGACCAAAGTGCAGGTCGTACAGGACGTAAAATCGGCGGCCCTCCGGCAGCGCGAGAACGCGCGCCGCAATTTCATCGAGTGTGTCGCGGCGGACTTCCTCACCGCAACTGAGGCAGAACGTGTGGCCGATGCGCGCGTAGAGCAGCCGCAGATAATCGTAGATTTCCGTGGCCGTCGCGACCGTTGAGCGCGGATTGCGCGTCGAATTCTTCTGCCGGATCGAGATGGCCGGGGCGATGCCGGTGATCTCGTCCACGTCAGGCTTCTCGATGCGTTCGAGAAACTGCCGCGCGTAGGCCGAAAGCGACTCGATGTAGCGCCGCTGGCCCTCGGCGTAGAGCGTGTCGAATGCGAGGCTCGATTTGCCCGACCCGGAAACGCCGGTCACGACCGTGATCGCGTTGTGCGGGATCGTGAAGTCGATATTCTTGAGATTGTGGACGCGCGCACCACGAACGCGGATTTCCTCCGCGCCATCCGGGCCCGGATCCTGCAAGTCTTTCGCGTGCGGGTGCGGTTGTAGCTGGTGTTGGGTTCACGGTGGGCTTCGTCGCCATACGCCTAAACCCAAAATTATACGCCGCCCGGCAAATCGCGGCAAACGGCGGTTAGCACGGCCCAAGTTCGCTGAGCCAAAGGGCCTGCTCGCAGCGTCGTGGATTGAGTTAGACTCCGACTGAGTTACACTGAGGGTGGAAGGGCGAGGTTTTAACTCCGGGAGCCTCGGCCGCTTATTGCGCACGCGATCGAACATGGCGAAACGCAAAGAAAAGGCGTGGTTGACGCAGGTGCTAAGCAGTTCCGCGCAGGCGGGATTCCGGCGCGCCTACCAGCAGGTTCGCATCGACGAGGCCAAGTATCTGCGCCACATCCAGCGGGCGCACCGGCTGCCGGTTCGGCACTGGCGGGAGATGTTCTACCTTGGGCCGCAAGTGATCGACCCGATCGCGACGCGCACGATATCGAGCGCGTCGAAGATGGCGGCGCTCGAAGGCATGGGCCTCGGCCTCGGCGGATTCCTCACGGCTGTCCCGGACATGGGGATTCTGGCGGCGATCACCCTGCGAATGCTGCAAAAGCTGAGCCTGCTTTACGGCTTTGAATACGCGACCGATGACGAAACGGTTGCGCTATGGGTGGCGGCCGCGAGCGCGGCGGGCGTCGATCTCGGACGCGACTTCCTCGAGAAACAGGCGATGGAGCGTGTGGTGCCGCGGATTGTCGACCAGGTTGCGGTGAAAGTAGGAGCCGAAGTCGCAGAAAAATGGGCGGGGCGCATCGTTCCCGTGGTGAGCGCGGGCGTGGCGGGCACGATCAACTACTACTTCGTGCGATCGTGGGGCCGGCGCGCGCAGAAACACTTCCTCGAGCGGCACCGCGCTGTGCTGGCGCAAGCAGCGGAACGGGGCCGCGTGCGCGCGTCGTCCGCTCCGGCGTTCTTGCCGGCGCCAGAAACCATCGGCTCGTCGGCCTAGGCGCCGGCGTTCCAGCGCCGCGCGGTCCCACTTGCCGAAGTTGGCGGCCGCTTCATACGTGCTCTGCAAGAAATCCAGCAGCATCGATTTGGGATTGGTCGAATTGCGCACGGCGTTGTAGGGAAGCAGGAATTCGCCGATTTTCGGGCTCGTAGAATGCCTCCGCGGGGCGCACAGACGCGGCGCGAAATCCGGCCGGCTCCGGCGCGGAATAAGCGTAAAACATCGGCGCATCGAATCGCCTTGGCCCGGCCACCATCCTCCGCTGCTCACTTCATGCGAATAGGATTCGCGAGTCCATGACGTCCGTGCCGGGACGTTCCGGCGCGCGGCGCCCCGAAAAGCGCGACGCGGCGAGGTCGAAGCTTCCCCAGAAGAAATGCACGGGGCTGGCTTTCCCGATAAAGCGCGCCCGAAACTCCTCGCAAATTGTGGCGACACTCGTGAGGATGCGCCAGCAGCGATTCGCACGGGCCGGGATCGTAAGAGGCGTGCTGGGTGTCTTTGTCGAAACGGATCGGATTCGGGATTTCTACGGGCATCGGCCAAATCTCCACGTCGATCTTCAGCGAAGCGAGAGCGGCCATGAATTCGCGATAGAAATCGGCCACGGTGCGCGGCGCAAGCGCCATCGTCTTGCTCTCGTTGCGGCTCGTGGTGATCTGTGAGGATGTGATCGATGAAATCGAATTCGATTGTGAAGATCCCGAGCGCGTAGGGGATAGGGGTGTCGTCAGGCCGCGCGGGCTGATGTGCAGGGCTTCGGCCCAGCAATGGTTCACGCGCGGACTGAGCGCGAGGCTCACCTTGCCCGCCATCTGCGTCCACATGTGGAGCGTGGCGCGCGTGTCCTCCCATTCGGCAAGAGGGAGCGCGGGCCAAGCCTCGTCCTTGGTTAAGGCTGAGAGCGCCGCGGGAGCTTGGCCTTGTGACATACATCCCTCCATTCGCGCAGATGGATCCGCTAAATCGCCAATAGGCCCTTGAGCGCGAGGCTATGGTAGAACAGTCGGATCGAATTGTGCATGCAATCGTCGGATTCGACTCGATGATCCAGGCCAAGCAGCCAAATTTTGCACAGCGCCTCCGCCGCCTGCGTCGCGCGGAACTGCCTATCGATACGATCGATCTCGCACGCTATTTGATCGGGAAGACGCTTGTACATGATTTGCCGGATGGGAGACTGGCGGGGCGGATCGTTGAAACCGAAGCATATCCCATCGGTGACGCCGCGGGCCACGCCTTCACCGGCCACTCACGCGCGAACCATTCGCTTTTTCTGCGGCGCGGGCATGCGTACGTCCGGTTCACCTACGGCTCGTGCTGGCTGATGAACGTATCGAGCGAGGCTTCGGGAATCGGAGCGGGAGTGCTGATCCGCGCGCTCGAACCTCTCGATGGCGTCGTGTGGATGGAAAAGAACCGCGGCACAGACGCGCTTCGCGATCTCGCGCGAGGACCGGGCCGGCTGTCAGGGGCGATGCGAATCGACAAGCGGCTCGATGGCGTCGATTTGTGTTCGCGTGAGAGTTCGCTATGGCTGGGCGCCGCGGTGCGGCCCCTTGGTGCGATTGGCGTGAGCACACGCATCGGCATCACGCGCGCAGCGCACCGCAAGCTGCGGTTCTATGAGAGAGGCAGCGCCTTCGTCAGCGGGCCAGCGCGCCTGCGGGCGTGATTTCAGTCGCAGGCGCTGACCTGGGTGATTTGCCAGCGGGAACGACGGCTACGGCTGGACGTTCCGTGCGTCCTTCACGTCCTGGCGAACCTGCATGGAGACCACCGAATAAGAGCGCTCTTTATGGTCGCCCTCGGGGTCGAACAGGTAGAGCTTGTCCTTGTGGATGCGAAACTCGACCATCTCACCCACTGGCAGCAGGATGGGGTGCTTCGCGTCCTCGGGCCGGATGCGATAGACGATCCGGTCTCCTTGCAGAACGTACTCCTGGCAAAGGACTTGCTCCGTAGCTTTGTGGGACGAATCGGTGCCGATGATTTCGCCGGCGAGGGTCTTGCCATCCTTTTCGGCCGTGCCACAGGTCGAAGAATCCATCGAGAGAAGAATGCCCTTGTCGTAGCTCGGGGCGTCGTGGGCGACGGCGCTGGGAGCTACCATCACAGTCAGTCCCGCGGCTAACATCAGACTGATTCCTACTACAGCGAGTCCAGCTCTCATGAATGAACCTCCAAAGAGATATGCCCTACGCTATCTATGGTATTAGCGGCCCCCCGGCTGATAGCCCGCCTGCCCGAAATCTGTCGTAAGAGTGACCTGTACTCACGTACCAGTGCGGTTGTAACAACCTACGCGGCGCGGCGGATTGACGCTGAAGGACTTCGAGGACACAGTGGAATCGTACCTCTTGGAGGAAATTCATGCGTCCCGTTGCGTGTTGTTGCGGCTTGCTGTTCGCCGCCGCGCTGATTTTGCCCACTGCCCAGGCTGTCCAGCGCAAGGCGGCTGGCGTCGTGTCCCAGACCGATCACGGCCACATCGATTCGACGGATGCGGTGGCTGGGGCGAACGTCTACAACTGCGACACTCTGGAAACCGAACAAGGCGGCCAGATGCGCCTGCAGGTTCGGTCGGGACAGGTTTATCTGGCGGGGGCGAGCGAAGGCCAGCTCGAGGACGGCCCGAATGGCGTCGACATCTACGTGAACCGGGGAACTTTGGGGTTTTCGGCCATTGCGGGTGCGGCGATCGAGGTCGTGACACCGGCGGGGCTCGTCCGCGCGGCGAATGGCGAAGCGGCGTCCGCGGAAGTGACGATCGCAGGGCCGACGGAAATGCAGATCACCGCGATGCGCGGCGATCTGGTGCTCGACAACGGCGGCGAGCTGCGCACGATCCCCCAAGGACAGATCGCCAAAGTCACTTTTGCGGAAGGCACTTCGCCGTCGTGCCGCGAAGAGGAGTCACAGGATCAGCAGCCGCGGCATACCCTGCGGCGCCCGATCGGGTTCTACTTGCTGGCGGCAGGAGCGGCGATCGTGCCGGCTATTATTCTCTGGGAAAAGGCAACAGAGAGTTCCTCGACTCCGCAGAACTGAAAGTGACGGCGGTTCGGTTGGCGGGCAGTCGCAATCTGCCTTAAGGTGGGCTATGTCGGAACAGCAGAACATCGAGACGCTACAGCGAGCGATCGCGCGGTTCAATGCGAAGGAGCTCGAAGGTTACCTCGATATGTTCGACCGGTCCGTGGTGTTTCATGGACTCTCGCGAAAGCTCAAGCCGGGCGTCGGAGGGCTGCGCGACTACTACACGCAACTCCGGCAGGGCTTCCCGGACATGAGAATCGCGAGCGAAGACATGATTGCGTCGGGCGAGAAGGTCGCGAACCGGTACACATTCTACGGAACGCACAAGGGCGAGTACGGGGGCCTCGCGCCGACAAACAAGTTCGTCGTGTCACCGGGAATCGTCATAAACCTCTTCCGCGCGGGGAAGTGCGTCGAGACGTGGCAATCGACGGACACGTTCGGATTCTTGTCGCAGATCGGCGCCGCGCACTCGCTCTCCGCAAAGTAACCCTCGAAACCAAAGAACCGCTTCAGGCACTGATGCGCGCTCTTTCGAGGCGCAAGTTGAACTCCCCGACATTTATGCCGTGTATGTCGTAAGATGTTGCTGCCCTTGATTGCTCCGAATCCCAGTCGCGACTGGAATTATCATCGCAGTTTCCTTGTGGAAGCGCCAACGTTCCGGCGAGCGAAGGCGATCCGGGTCGCGGAACGCTAGCATCTAACGAGGTAAAGGAGGTGTTCCATGAGAGAGTTCCTGGTGCGTCATTACGAGATTGAGCTGGATGTCTTTTACATTGCATTGTTGGTGCTCCTAATTTTTTTTATGCATCTGTTTACGGGTGTTCAGATCGGATTGGTGATCGCCTGCGCGTTGGTCATCGCGGTGATACTCCACTCGCGAGGAACGGATGACCGGCCATGCGGTGCAGATGTCAGCGGCGAACCGGTGGCGAGACACCGAGGCAGTTTCGACTAGAGTACACGCGCGATCGCAGCCGCAATCTTGGGTAAGTTGAAACTGAGGCGACTTTGGTAGTGCCGAGGCTCGGCCCTGGCGTTGGTTCTTGATCTCTCAGACGGGTCCGGTGATTCCATTCGAGGGTGTATTCCGGTACAATACCGCAACTTAATTTTCGGAGACCGCGATTGTTTCTCGGTCGGCTCCTACTGTTGTCTAAGTGTAGCTGCAGCGCTAGTGCCGGAGCCAATTCCGCAATGGCGTCTGCTCGTCCGCGATTCTTGCGGCAGGCGGGTCTCGTACTGCTCATCTTGCTAGCAGCGTCTTCGGCGAGCCGGGCCCAGACAATTTCCGTTGCCGTCAGCCCAAACCTTGGCGGAGCCACCATAACCCAGCAGATTCAACTGACAGCGACGGTAACAAATGACGTGGGCGCGGCCGGAGTAAGCTGGTCCGTAAGTGCGGGTGGAACGCTCACCGGGCAGACGACGACGGCGGCCACCTTCAGCGCCGCAACCGCGGGAGTTTATACGGTGACGGCCACGAGCAAAGCTGACGTCACCGAATCGGCTGCGGCGACCATCGGCGTCACCGACCTGAAAGGCGTTTATAGCTATCACAACGACCTTGCCCGCGATGGCGTCAATGCCCAGGAATACGTTCTTACAACTTCCAACGTAAATACCTCGACTTTCGGCAAGCGTTTCTCGTGCACGGTCGACGGGGCCGTCTACGCACAACCTCTCTGGGTGGCGAATTTGACCATCAACGGTGCACAGCACAACGTCGTCTTCGTCGCCACGGAGCACGACAGCCTGTTTGCCTTCGATGCCGACGCAAACCCCTGCGTCCAGCTCTGGAGTGTCAGCCTGATTGACACGAATCACGGTGCGAACTCCGGGGAAACGACGGTGCCTGCCGGCACTTCGGGAAACCTGGTAGGTCAGGGTTATGGTGACATCACGCCCGAGGTGGGAGTAACCGGGACGCCTGTGATCGACCCGTCGACCAACACTCTTTACGTCGTCTCGAAGTCGATGAATTCGGCAAGCACAGCTTTCTATCAACGTCTCCACGCCATCGACATCACCGCGGGCGGCGAGAAATTCGGCGGTCCCGCGAATATCACTTCGTCGATCACGTATCCCGGCACGGGGGACGGCGGTTCGACGGTGAGTTTCAATACCAAAACGGAAAATCAGCGTTCCGGACTCGCGCTCCTGAACGGCGTGGTTTACATTGTGTGGGCTTCTCACGAGGACACCCCGACATACTACGGCTGGGTGGTGGGCTTCAAGGCCTCCAATCTGGCCGTGACGAACATTTTGAATGTGTCTCCCAATGTGGGATACGGCGGCATCTGGATGGGCGGCGGCGCGCCCGCGGCCGACGCGAGCAACAATCTCTACCTGATTACGGGCAACGCTCAATTCGACGTGACGAGTGACGGCGATGACTATGGAGATTCCTGCCTTCAGTTGTCGAGTAACTTGACCATCTCTTCGTTTTTCACGCCGTCGGATGAGGCCACCGACGACGCCGACGATCATGACTTCGGGGCGGGTGGTGCTGCGGTGGTTTTGAATCTGACTTCAGGCACGTTGAAACATCTCGTCATTGGTGGCGGCAAGGATGGCACTCTCTATCTTTTGAACGGTGACAGCATGGGGGGGCTGGGCGATACCAACGCCTGGCAGAACTTCAACATTGGCCACGGGATCTTTTCGACCGGCGCCTTCTGGAACGACAATTACTATATCGCTGGACTCAATGGACCTCTGATCTCGTATTCCTTTAACAGCTCTACAGATCTGTTCAATACTTCCGTTGTGTCTCAGTCTTCGACGACTTATGGGTTCCCAGGCTCCACGCCGTCGGTCTCTTCCACGGGGTCGAGCAATGGAATCGTCTGGGCGTTGAACAGTTCCGCGTATTGTACCAACCAGTCCAAGGCTTGCGGACCGGCCGTCCTTCATGCCTACGATGCCACGACGCTGACTACGGATCTGTGGAACAGTTCGATGGTTGCTGCGGATGCCGCCGGAAACGCGGTGAAGTTCACTGTCCCCACGGTTGCGAACGGCAAAGTGTACGTCGGAACCCGCGGCAACAACATCGGCGGCGCTTATGGCTCGACCAGTGTCTCCGGCGAACTCGACGTCTATGGGCTGACCGGGCACGCTTTGCCGGCGCCACAGATCACGCCGGGCTCGGAGACATTCACGGGGTCGGTATCGGTTTCGATGAGCGACGCGAACAGCGCGGCGGCGATCTACTACACGACGGACGGCAGCGTGCCATCGCCGGGAGTGGGGACGACAGAGGTCTACAGCACGTCGTTCAATGTGACGGCGACGACGGTGGTCAACGCGATCGCGGTACTGAGTGGGTACGCGAACAGCAGCCTGGCCAGCGCGACGTACACCCTAGGGTCGGGGGGCAGCGGCGGTCCGTCGATTCGTGTGCGTGCGGGAACCTCGAGTTCGTACACGGATCCATCCGGGAATGTCTGGACGGGGGATGTGGACTATTCGGGCGGCACGGTGGCGGCACCGATCACCCAGGCCATCGCCGACACGACGACGCAGCCGCTGTATCAGACCGAACGGTACAACCAGTTCACCTACACGTTCCCGGGCTTGCCTGCCGGCTCACCGTATGTTGTGACGCTGAAGTTTTCCGAGAATTATTGGACGGGAGCGGGCGAGCGGATCTTCAACGTCATTCTGAACGGGACGACGGTGCTGTCGAACTTCGACATTTTCGCGGACGCGGGAGGGGAGTACATAGCGGACGACAAGACGTTCAGCACGACGGTGAACAGTTCGGGGCAGATCGTAATTCAATTCCAGAACGGTTCGATAGACTACGCTAAGGTCGATGCGATCCAGCTCGTCCCGTCGTCGGGGTCGGTTTTGCCGGCGCCACAGATCACGCCGGGCTCGGAGACATTCACGGGGTCGGTATCGGTTTCGATGAGCGACGCGAACAGCGCGGCGGCGATCTACTACACGACGGACGGCAGCGTGCCATCGCCGGGAGTGGGGACGACAGAGGTCTACAGCACGTCGTTCAATGTGACGGCGACGACGGTGGTCAACGCGATCGCGGTACTGAGTGGGTACGCGAACAGCAGCCTGGCCAGCGCGACGTACACCCTAGGGTCGGGGGGCAGCGGCGGTCCGTCGATTCGTGTGCGTGCGGGAACCTCGAGTTCGTACACGGATCCATCCGGGAATGTCTGGACGGGGGATGTGGACTATTCGGGCGGCACGGTGGCGGCACCGATCACCCAGGCCATCGCCGACACGACGACGCAGCCGCTGTATCAGACCGAACGGTACAACCAGTTCACCTACACGTTCCCGGGCTTGCCTGCCGGCTCACCGTATGTTGTGACGCTGAAGTTTTCCGAGAATTATTGGACGGGAGCGGGCGAGCGGATCTTCAACGTCATTCTGAACGGGACGACGGTGCTGTCGAACTTCGACATTTTCGCGGACGCGGGAGGGGAGTACATAGCGGACGACAAGACGTTCAGCACGACGGTGAACAGTTCGGGGCAGATCGTAATTCAATTCCAGAACGGTTCGATAGACTACGCTAAGGTCGATGCGATCCAGCTCGTCCCGTCGTCGGGGTCGGTTTTGCCGGCGCCACAGATCACGCCGGGCTCGGAGACATTCACGGGGTCGGTATCGGTTTCGATGAGCGACGCGAACAGCGCGGCGGCGATCTACTACACGACGGACGGCAGCGTGCCATCGCCGGGAGTGGGGACGACAGAGGTCTACAGCACGTCGTTCAATGTGACGGCGACGACGGTGGTCAACGCGATCGCGGTACTGAGTGGGTACGCGAACAGCAGCCTGGCCAGCGCGACGTACACCCTAGGGTCGGGGGGCAGCGGCGGTCCGTCGATTCGTGTGCGTGCGGGAACCTCGAGTTCGTACACGGATCCGTCCGGGAATGTTTGGATAGGAGATGCGGACTATTCGGGCGGCCTCCCGTCGACACCGACCACCCAGGCCATCGCCGACACGACGACGCAGCCGCTGTATCAGACCGGACGGTACAACCAGTTCACCTATACGTTCCCGGGCCTGCCTGCCGGTTCACCGTACGTTGTGACACTGAAGTTCTCCGAGACTTATTGGACGGGAGCGGGCGAGCGAATCTTCAACGTCATTCTGAACGGGACGACGGTGCTGTCGAACTTCGACATTTTCGCGGATGCGGGAGGGGAGTACATAGCGGACGACAAGACGTTCAGCACGACGGTGAACAGTTCGGGGCAGATCGTAATTCAATTCCAGAACGGTTCGATAGACTACGCCAAGGTCGATGCGATCCAGCTCGTCCCCTGAAAACCTTCGTAACTTGTCGCGATACGGTTAGGGATGGTGCCGAGGGCGCGGTACGCACTATATTGCCTATGCCCGAAATCGCGTTGCCGTTCGAGGGAGTGTTCAGACGGGCGGCGTAATGGGCTTCTGCACGTTGTCGATCTTTTCGATGAGGAAGCCGGAAACGACGCCTCCGCAGAACGAGCAATACCCCTCGTATGTTCTATCGCTGCCCAGCCGCGTAACGATGATGCCAACCTCCCGCCCGCAAACCTCGTGTTTCGCTTCAATCGTTAGGGGCACGTTCAAACTACTCCAACGTTCAAATTCCGTAGGGGCCGAGTTCGACTCTTGTACCCGATTATCACCAAGGAGCGGCAATCAACCGGGTCCGAACCGCTCCTTGTTGATGGTGCCAACAAGAGGCGAAGCGGGGCGAAGCCGCGAAGTCCTCACGGCCCCCTTTGGACTCTTTACCGTTCGCCCAAGGTTTCGGGCGAAGCGACAGGATAACACAGGTATGGGCATTGTTGGGTGTCAAACGGAACGGTTTCCGCGAGGCCGTTCGAGGGCGTGTTTAGGCGAGTGTCGCCGAAAAACTACGTGGCTACAGCTTTACACGACCTTCCTCTCCTAGCTCGGTGGGCGGTAGGGATCAGACAATCCGGCTGCTTCATCTTCTTCGGTCGGTCGTCCGAAAAATGCGCCGATTTTTACGCGGAATTTGTTGCGCGTGATGGCATCCATTTGATGGACTTTCTTGCCTAGCATAAGATCGTACTCACTCCAGCCGAAGCTAGTGAGCAATCCGTAGTCGGCAAGGTACTCGCCCTCCAGACCATCGATCCGCCCCAAATAGAAGAATTGGAAGTGGGGATTTTCATCACCCCAAGGGTCGATGTTATCGATCAGTGCCTCAACGTTCCTGTACCTCGCTGGATCAAAGAGAACCAATCGGCACAATGAAAAGCTCGTGCGGGGATGCCGCTTATCGAGGTCGCAGCATTGGCTTATCACCGCTCCGTGCGCCACAGTACCGTGTGAGACGGACTGCGCGTAGATTCGTCTCGAGCCTTGAGGAGTTTCAAGGTATGGCTTTACAAGAATGTTCGCGTCGGAACCAGAGGCATACGTTGCGATGTATTTGAGATCGTTTGGCCGCGTCAGCGGAAAGAAGACATCTCTGACGATGTCCCCTTGCCGCAGACTTGGCGGATTGTCGTGTTCAGGTGCGAACACGATCAGAGTGCTTCAGGAGGTGTATTGATCCCTGGAATTGCGCGGTTCATTCTCGCGCGCTCGGCGGCTGGCAGTCTTACCGCTTGCCCCGGCTCAATAGGTGCCGGTTCTTCGATTAACTGCAAGCAGTCCGGCTCGTAGGCAAAAAGGCTCAGCCCCTGTCGCGAGCTAAACCAATCCTTCGAAGTTACGACCACGTTTTCGTACGGTTTCATGTTTTTACCTCCCCTGTGACAGCTTTCTGCTGCACGTATTTGAAACCCTCGGTTCGGGTGACGGTTGCTACATCTATCGCACCGCCGACGCCTCGAATATCAACGGTCCATTTCTGGAGCGTAATAGTTGCGCTAATCAGAAAGATCGACAAATCAACACAGTCCTGCAACGGAAGAAACTGCCAAGGAATCTTGGTCACGAGCTTTGTTTTCAGTTCCATTTCTAACGGGTCCGGCTGTCCCACCGGGGCCGGTGCTTGCAAAAAATCGCGCACAACCTTGGGTGCCATCACATCGAATCCATTCATCATGCGACTCACAATCTGATGCTGGCCTCCCCACGTAGCACCGAACTGCCCGGCGGGAACCGTTTCCCGCGGATTAGGCTTTGATGGGACGAAGACCTCGAAGACCTTGCCGTACGCTTCTCCGTCATCATATCCGGCGACCAAGAAGACCATGTCTTGCCCAGGCGGAGCCGGAATTGGCATTACGGCCTCTCGCCACCGTTGCATGAAAAAATCGCTGAGCCGTTGTGCAAACTGCTCCACCGTGAGTCGCGCAGAACCGGCCAGTGATGTTTCGAACTCCGGGATGTAGCTATGAGCGGTCCGCACTTCTTGCAGTCCTTGCGCACCGGACCTGCCGATTGCTCCCGCCCCATATGTCACGGCTCCCACGAATTCTTGTCCTTTGACCTTCAAGAGCTTGGTAGCGTTGTCGAACGTCGCCGGGAGAAGCATCATTTGCCCCTGAGGTGTTTGCGCTTGACCGTTTAGCGTGACCCGGCTATCAGCCGCCAGCACGATGCCCTCGGGTCCTTTGAATGCGACACCTAGAGACACGGAGCCATCTCCTCCCCGGAAGGACCGAGCGCCGCATACACCAACTCGACGTATGATGGTGCATTTAGGCTGCCACGAGCAACCTGCTGGTAGTCAGCAGGTTACGAATTTACAACGCATCAGAGCTGAAACCCATGGGGCCGAAACGGAACGAACAAGGTAATCCGCTGCACACTCGTTATAGCCCTGATTGCCCTGCTCGGAGTCGCCCAAAGCTCCCGCTCAGAGCCGGGGAGAATATAGTCCCACAAATGGATACCGGCAAGCAAATTAGGGGCGAGCGCGGAGCGCCGTCCGGCTACGGTTCCGAAAGCGCTCCGCTCGCTGATCGGTGACCAACCGACCACCCGGCTCATAGGAGGGAAATTGACCGGGCCACTTTGCCCGCGCGGTCCATGCACGAGCCGCGCAAGGCAAACTCTATAGATCGGGATCATCACGTCTATGCATAGCTTCGGAGATCGCCGGCGTCATGACACCCGCGCCAGGTTCTCCTAGACCCGTCTCAGGATCCCAATAATGCGTTCCCTTCAACTCGGCGCGGATTCTGCTTTCGATAGCTGCAAGTCTGCCGACTTCTTCTCTCGCGGCTTGCAGTTCTTCTTGCTTCTGGCTTCTTTCTCTGACGGCATCCTCCGCCATCTGAGCGCCAGCTTTAGCTAAGTCCTGATACTCGGAATATTTTTGTCGCCAATCAGCCAGTTCCTGATCGCTGTGAAACCTTTTCAAGTGCTCGCCGCGCTGTTCCAAGTCGTGCAGCCGTTCCAAGTTTTGACGAGCTTCTCGTTGAACCTCGATCATGTTCAAAGCGTAGACGTCCGCGGCTGTGTAGGCATCCGATGCTTTTTGTTGCGCTTCCTCAGCGATCGTGCCCGCCTTTCGGACTTGCTTGTGTTCAACGGTCAACCGAGCAGTGCGATCATTTGTGACTTCCGTTGTCAGCACTTCGATCTTTTCTAGAACCTCAGCAAGCTCGCCAAGCAGGATTCCGCGACGTTGTCTCTGGCTTTCGTTCTCCGGTTCGAGGCGGCTTAGTCGAAGAAGAACCTCGTCCTTCGCCAGCAAACCTTCTCCCGGCGAAGGCATCGAGTCGTTCTTAGTTGCTGAGCGGAAGTTTTCATTCGGATGACTGACGCCGAAGTCTCTCATAGGAAAAGTCGCTTCCGGGTCTACGAGCATTGTCATCGGTCGAGCTGGTGCGCTGTGGCGATACATAAGGTGTGGTTCCTCCTTCGGATCGGTTTATGCTGTTGCGAGACCTCGAAGCAATGTTGTCAGAGTCAAGACGCTGCATTGCTCGATGCGTTTTTTGTTTGCGAGATACGTTCGCAGTCTGCCAAGATAGCCGCGCTGGACAGTACTCAGAGTTTTGCCTGTCAGATTCTCCCGCAAGGTATCGGCGATCTGCCCCAGCTTCTCGTCTGTCTTTTCGGAGATTCTTTCCAGCGGCAAATCTTCGAGAGAATCCATCGCGACCGAGACGGCATCCATCGCAACGATTCTTCCTCCAGCCATGGTTCCGTAGTTTCGATTCCTGCCTTTCCGAGAATCTCTACGTTCTTCTCGTTCCGGTTCCTCGAAACTTCCTTCCATCACATCGTCTACGGCGTAGCGTGGGGGCTCCTGACCTGGTTCTAGCCTGCTGAAAACATCGGCGGAGTGAGCGTATTGGCTGCCGCCAATCCGGGTCGCTTTCCAAGCAACGGAGAATCCGGGATTGTTTCGGTCCCGCTGGTCGAGAAGCTGATCCAGCCTGTCGTGCATTCTGTCGCGGTCCGTTCGAATCATTATGGCCTCCTAATTGTTCCGGTTCTCCAGTTGACGACAGCCCCGGCTTTCTGCGCATTCCTCCGACCCGCTTCGGACATCATCGTTATCGGAGATGCGGGAATGTCCTGATCGTTACAGCCCGGGTCGAGTTCCAAGCCTTCGCTTGCTTCTGTTTCTGGAACTAACTCCGTTTCTGTTTCATCACGCAGCTTTTTCATTTTGTTCCTCCCATCGTTCCCACCGATCCAACAAATCTTGCGATTCGCTCAGGCCAACCAGAGCAGCTAGCAATGTCTTGACATCATCTGGCGACTTCAACGAGTTGAGCTGTCCGCGCAATCCAGCGATTACTTTCGTTCGATCCTTTCTCAGCTCAGCTAGTTGTTGTCTCTTCGTTGGATCCATTTTCTTCGCCTCCTGTAAGCTGTCGTTGTCGGCCTTCAGATGGCCCGATTTCATCTGAGCGCGCGTTCATAGAAAGAATCAGCATTGCGAGCGGGGATTGCTCGCCATCGACAGGAGAGGCAACGCCGGGCCGGCCTTCGACGCGATCAGCGAGCGCCGCAATCGCGCCGACATTCCCAGCGAGACCCGCTGCGATCCACTCATCCGCGAGTTTCTGACAATATGACTTGTTCGCCGCGAGTTTCAGGAGTCTCTTCGTGCCGACTTCGCCGAGCCGCGTGATGGCACATTCTGAAATCTTGGAAGCGGCGATCTGCTGGGCACGAGATCGGCCGGAAGGATTTCCCGACACGCCTGGCTTGAATCTGTGCTCGGCACCGTAACCGTGTCCCTTCTCAAAACTCTTGCCGCGAGGCTTGCCCTTTAGCTTGACCTTGATAACAGTGGAGTTAGCGCTGGCTACAGGTGCTGTAGCCTCGCGTCTCTCACGTACAGAAAGTTTTCTTTTAGGCATGATAAAATTTACTAGCTGGCCGGAGAACATGAGGTTCAGTTGGCGCTTTCGTCGGTGATCGCAGCCACGTAGGGGCAGCCGGAGACGGGGCATCTGTAGCGGCGGAAGTTGTTGAACTCGCGGCGTTGCTTGAGAACAACGACAGTAATGCCTCGCCCCCCAGGCTTCAAATCAGGCAGGCGCGGAAGTTCTTTCATGGGCCGGTTGTGGAGCGGGCATTTCGGTGCATCGGCTTTTGGCTTCATTTACGGAATATACCGGGCGGGCAAAAAAACGGCCGTCTCCTAAACACTCGGAATGTAGTGCGGATTCCTACGCCTACGTGGCTTGTTTTTCATGCCCTATTTCTAAACGCTATGCATAGGCTGTAAGGTTTCGAGGGCATTGTAGAAGCATGATTAAACGCAATACGGGCCGGTCCTGGGGGTCGTAGCCCTCCTAGCGGTTTGCCTTGCCAAGGCGTTTCGCTCCCGGTTTAGCCTCGATGGCCAGCTTGCGGTAGAGCCGTGCTGTAGATTCGCCCAACTCTTTGTTCCAGCCCCGCTTCCTAAATTCTTTGATGATCTCTTTGTCCGTGATGTCTTCGCCCAACTCCTCGATCAATTTCCCGGTGCGCACTATGGCTTTCGCCTTCTGCTGACTCCGCTTTCCCGCTGTGCCCACGTGCGACCTCATTTCCTCAGCGAGCACCCCGCACTCCCCCGGCTTCTTGTGCATGCGGAAATCGCGCTCGGTGTCGATGTAGGGGCGTCCTACGATCTGGAAGGGACCGCAAGGCTTCAAATCGCGAGGCTTCAAGTTTTGGATGTGCAGGATGTTGCGTTCGGGATCGAGTTGCCGGATTCCCCAGGCCGTCGCGAACGTCGCACCGATGTCGCCCGATCCTCGCGACATGTTTTCGAGAGTCATCGTGTGCTCTTTGGCGAATTGCTTAGGCGAGTGGTGGGCCGCTATCACGGTCTCTGCCCCAGCACCGAGGATAATGAAAACTTGTTTACCTAGTCCGGCCTGATTGTCACTGGCGGAATTCTCCTCTCCCTCTCCGAAGCGAATGGCCGTGTCGAGGAAAACATGCGCGCCGTTCACCGCGTCTAGAATCCGGTGGTCATCCAAACGTGGGGCCAGTCCCTTCGACAGCGTGTGAACGAGCAGACGGCCATCCTGCGTGTATCGGTCGAGGCCGAAAAGCTTGAGGCGATGGTTGAAAGGTATAAGGGCGGATTCTGGCGTGAGATAGACCACCCGCATCGCCTTTTCGCGGACCTTGAACTGACCCCAAAGCTTTCGCCCGCTCAAGAGCGCCTTCACGATGGAAAGCAAAACGAGCGTCTTGCCGTGTCCGCTCAGGCCGACGAACAACGTTGCAGCGTCGTTCTGCACGAAGCCCTTGATGGCGTCCGAGATAGGAGGTACGTTCTGGAAGTCTTCGGGTGCGTGAAAGACGGAATAATCTGGGTATCTCGGGAATCGTGCAGGGTCAAGCTTCTTCTTGGTTGTACTCATTGTCAGCTCCTTGATCGTTGCAAGCAGGAGACAAGGCCCGATCAAGGAGCCACCGAGACGGTGTCGCGGAGGGTTAACCTTGTCTCCTGCCGCTATATACATTTACTTCCTATCTTTCATAGAACCCGGCAGCGAGCAAAAGCCGCTCGCCATCTGGTCGCAAACACCGCGACCAGATGTGTTCCTGTCTTCCATTTTCTTTCCAACATCAAAGTAAGATTTCCGTCCGGCGCGATAGCGCCGTGGCTCGCGCAGCGATTGCGACAGCAATCGCGAGCGAGACATACCCTTACATACCCTGCTCCCCCTTACCCCCGCAGAACAGGGGGAGGGTTCTAAGGGAGGGGGAGGGCGCTACGGTCTAGTTTACTAGGGGTACGTAGCGGTAGCGCTACGATCGCTATGTAGCGCTTAAATAGCGTAGCGCCAGACCCGAAACGGCCCATTCTAGCCCTTTTACGCGTTTTCGGCCCAAAGACCCGCCAAAACGCGCCTGTCAGCCGGGAATCGGGCATTTACGGCGGCCCCCGGAAGGCCCGAAAACTGAATTTCCGCCTATTATCAACTGATTACTAGTATAGTAGCCGCGTAGTTAACAGGCCGGGGAAGGCCCCCGGAAAGGGAGGAAAACGGGAATGCAGATTCAGATTGCTTTGTACATCCGCGTTAGCACGGGCCAGCAGGAATTGAGGAATCAGGTCGCGCAGCTCAGGGCTTTTGCTCGCAAGCAGGGCTGGAAGATTGTTCGCGAATACAGCGACACGGATTCTGGAAGCAAAGCGGAGAGGAAGGCGTTCAAGCGCATGTTCTCGGATGCCGCGAGGCGGGAATTTGACCTCGTACTTTTTTGGGCGCTGGACCGTTTTTCGAGAGAAGGCGCATCGCAAACTCTCGCGTACCTGAACCGATTAGAGAATTACGGCGTAGGATTCCGTAGTTTTACAGAACCGTATTTTGACAGTTGCGGCGCATTCAAAGATGCGATCTTGGCGATCATGGCCACGCTCGCGAAACAGGAACGCATTAAGATTTCCGAACGCACAATCGCAGGCATTCAAAGAGCAAGGGCCGAAGGGAAGGTTCTCGGCAGGCCGCGCAGCGCTGTCGATGTTCGGGAAATCCGGCGTTTGCGGCGGCAGGGGCAGTCGTGGCGTCAGGTCGGGCAAGAGTTGGGCGTCAGTGCGGCGACGGCCTTGTTGCGCTGCCGTTTGGAAAAGGGTAGCCGGAATCGCTCGCGCCGAAGTAGCGGAAATGCGGGAATTTCGGCGAGGCGTAGGAGCGTTTGAGAGACGGAGGTTTTTCACGGGTTTGCAAATGACTAAGCAAACTCACGAACGGGGTTTCATCCACATGAGGGCAGCACTCATATGGGTAGACCCCGAAATCGTAAGAAGCGTAACATTCCAGCCCGCAGAGGGCCGAATCAGCTACGGCCCGAATTGCGCGAGTTTCTGGACAACTGTGTGATCCCGGCTTTGGTCGAGAAATACTTCGCCAAACAGAAAGGGGCTGGACGATGAAATTGCGATGCGCGATTTACGCTAGATATTCGAGTGATCGCCAATCACCCGCAAGCATTGACGATCAGATTCGCAAGTGCCGCGAGTACGCCGCGCGACAGGGATGGGAAGTGCTCGAGGACCGTCTCTATGAGGATCGGGCGATCAGCGGCACGCTATCAGACCGCGAGGGGCTGAAACATCTTATGGCCGCTGCTGCGGAAAAGGCATTTGACGTTGTGCTCATAGACGACTCCTCGCGCTTGTCTCGCCGCGTTCAAGACTCGCTGAAACTCACTGACGAATTGAAGTATCACGGCATCCGCCTCGTTTGCGTCTCCCAAAATATCGATAGCGACAGCGAGCAGGGCGAAACGCTGACCGTGGTGCATGGGCTCGTTGATGGCCTGTACGTGCGGGAACTGGCTGCGAAGACGCGCCGAGGCTTAGAGGGCAAAGCCCTGAATCGGCTTCACACTGGCGGCAGAATCTTCGGGTATAAGTCTGTTCCGATTGAAGACTCACGGCGGCGCGATCAGTACAACCGTCCGATGATTGCGGGAGCGCGGCTACAGGTTGACGAAGAACAGGCAAAGATCGTACGCAAGATTTTCTCCTTGTACGCTTCGGGGCTGTCGCTGAAAGGTGTCACCAAGAAACTGAACGCGGAAAAGGTTCGCTCGCCTCAACCCAGAGAAGGCCGTCAGCAGACATGGGCACCGTCGAGCGTGCGCGTGATTCTGCACAACCCGAGATATAAGGGCCTCGTAACGTGGTCGAAAACTAAGAAAGTCCGCAACCCGCAAAGTGGCAAGAAAGTGCGGCGCGCTCGCCCTGAGTCGGAATGGACGCGAGTCGAAATGCCCGAGCAGCGGATCGTTTCGGAACAACTCTGGAAGGCCGTGCAAGAACGGCTTGCCTATATCAACAAGATGTATGGTCTGGCGGGCGCGAAAGGCGGCAAGATGAACCTGCGTGCCGCCGCTTCGCCTTACATTTTTAGCGGCCTTTTGCGATGCGGCGTCTGCGGGTCAAATTACATGATCGTCGCGGGAAGCGGCCGAAATCACAGACAGGCGACTTACGGCTGCCCGGCGAATGCTCTTCGCGGCACGTGCAAAAACTCGCGCCGGATAAAACTCAACGTGCTCGAAGATACGCTGCTCGCAAAGTTACAAACCGATGTGCTCTCCGATGCTGCGATAGACTACTGCCTCGACAAGCTGGGCGTCGAAATCGAGAAGCGGTTCGCAGCGCTCAACACCGCAATGGGCGACATGCAGAAACGCAAGGGTGTGCTCGAAACTGAAATCAACAATCTGTCCCGCGCTCTCGCTAGCGGCCCTGAAGACGTGCCGTCGCTGCGAGCAGCAATCGTAGAACGGGAGAAGGAGATCCGTGACCTAGTCGCGAAGGTCGCGGGCGGGAAGAAAAGTTCCGTTCAGAAGCAGATCGGCGACTTGCGCAAGTTTGTGCGCGACGGCGTCCGCGACATCCGCGGATTGCTCGCTGGCAAACATTCGCAACCCGCCCGCGTACGGCAAGAGCTAGCAAAGCATATCGACGCGATTATGCTGCTGCCCGACGGTAAGGGCGATGTTCGCTATAAGGGACAGTGGAAAATGCTAGGGAATTCGCGTGTAAGTATAGGTGGTGCCGAGGGGCAGAGTTGAACTGCCTACGCCGGCCTTTTCAGGGCCGCGCTCTACCGGTGAGCTACCTCGGCACCGGAACAACTGAAGATTTTACGGAAAAGCGCAGGCGCTGGGAAGAGAAAAGCGCCTCGCGACCGCTGCTTCTACTGCTTACTGCACGGATTCGTCGAATTCGCGCATCCAGTCTTTTTTCTTGAGGACTTCGCGGGGCTTGGAGCCGTCGGCGGGGCCGACGATGCCGTCTTTTTCCATCAGGTCGATGAGGCGGGCGGCGCGGCCGTAGCCGATGCGGAGACGGCGTTGCAGAGTGGATGTCGAGGCGCGGCCCATCTCGCAGCAGACCCGGACCGCATCTTGGTAAAGGTCGTCGTCGACTTCCTCGCCATCGACTACGTCGGCGCCGCCGCTGGCGGCGTTTTCATCGCGCGGTGGACGCAGAAGCTCCTCGTTGTAGATAGCTCTCGCCTGATCGCGCCAGAAATCGCAGACGGAAGATACTTCGGACTCGTTGACGAAGGGGCCGTGGATGCGGTGCAGGCGCGACGATCCCGCCGGCAGATAGAGCATGTCGCCCTTGCCGAGCAGCGATTCGGAGCCATTGGCGTCGAGAATGGTGCGCGAGTCGACTTTGCTGGCCACGCGGAACGAAATGCGCGCAGGGAAATTGGCTTTGATCAGGCCGGTGATGACGTCGACAGAGGGGCGCTGAGTGGCCAGGATTAGATGGATTCCGACGGCGCGGGCCATCTGCGCGAGACGCGTGATGGATTCCTCGACGCCGTTGGTGTCGACCATCATGAGGTCGGCGAGCTCGTCGATGACGATGACGATGTAGGGCAGCGGACGATGCTCCTCCTCGGCGCTGTCGAAGAGCGAGAGCGACTGATTTTTCTCGAAGCTGCGATTGTACTGGTCGATGTTGCGCACCGAGCGCTGCGCGAGGAGCTTTAAGCGGCGCTCCATTTCGCGCGTGGCGTTGCGCAGAACGTTGGCAGCGACCTTGGGATCGGTGACGACCGGCGTGAACAGGTGCGGAATATCGGCGTAGAGGCCGAGCTCGAGCTGCTTCGGATCGACGAGGACCAGCTTTAACTCGTCCGGCGTCGCCTTGTAGAGCAAGCCCATTAGCAGGGAATTGAGAAAGACGCTTTTGCCGGTTCCGGTGGAGCCGGCAATCAGAAGGTGCGGCATCTGCGTGAGGTCGGCGGCGCGAATGCGGCCGATCAGATCCTTGCCCATGGGCAGAGTGAGCCTCGACGGCGAGTGCGAAAATTCGGGCGCCTCGATCACGTCGCGGAGCGCGATGACCTCGCGGCGCGCGTTGGGCACTTCGATGCCGACCGTCGATTTGCCGGGGATGCGTTCGATCAGGATCGATTCGGCGCGGAGAGCGAGGCAGAGATCTTCGCCGAGGCCGGTGATCCGGCTGTATTTGATGCCCGCCTCGGGCTTGAATTCGAACGTGGTGACGACCGGGCCGGGATTGATCTGCGTGATGTGGCCGGACACGTCGAATTCGGCGCACTTCTGCTCGATGGCGCGGGCACATTCTTTGAGTTCGGCCTCGTCCATTTTTTCGCCGCGCTCGGCGCTATGCAGCAAGTGGCTGGGAGGCAGTCTGTAGCTGGTGCGGCCGCGAGAAACTTTCGGCTCCGCGCTCTTTTTCGGGGCAGGCGACCCTTCGAGCTCGCGGAATTTGATCACGGCCGGGCCGCGCTCGGCCAAGAGCGGTTCGGGGTCCGGCTCGCCCTTCTCTTGGTCCTCGTCAAGATCCTTGACAGCGACGCGCCGTTGGTTGGTCTGATTCACGGGTGGACGCCCGGCGATTTTGATCTCTTCGACGCGCTTTCGCAGGCGCGCGGCTTCCCGCTCTTCGCGCCAGTCTTTGAATTGCGCCATCCAGTTGCCGACCGTGCCTTCGGGTGCGAGCGGCTTCTTCATCCAATCCGCCGCGGCGTGGAATGAGAAGCTGGTGGTGAGAAACAGCGCCGTAAGCAAACTGGCGACGGCGACGAGGTTCGCGCCAGCGGGATTGAATCCGGCGCGCAAGCCCTCGGCGAGCACGGTGCCGAGCAGCCCGCCCGGCGGGAGCGCGCCGCGAACCGGGGGAAGATGGATCAACGTCATCTCAGCTGAGAGCGATGTGAGCAGCAGGCCCGCGCCGATCAGCTTGGCGACGGGCGCGTCGATCGTATGGCTGCGAAACCAGCGCAGCGCGACGACACAGATCGCGACGGGAAACAGGAACGCCGCGTAGCCGCTGAACTGGAAAACGAGGTCGGCGAGATGCGCGCCGACTGGTCCAATCCAGTTGTGCACTGGAACCGAACCGATCGGCCCGGCAGACACGTTGAACGACGGGTCGAGCGGGGAATACGAGAGCAGGCTCAGGGCGAGAAAAACGGCCAGACTGAGGCCGATGAAGCCGATGAGCTCATTGAAGCGCTTGTTTTCAGTCGGCGTAAGAACGCGCACGAAAGTCTCCGTTTAGCTTCGATGTCTCCAGGCGATCTCCTGAACCGGTGGAAACACAAAGCTCTGCATGGCTAGGCAGGACAAGGCTCTCGCACCCTATGGGTCGCGCGGGCGCTGGCGCGCGGAGCCCCAGAGGAGGAACGCGAGTGCGCCGACGACTATAGCAAACAAGATCGAGGGATGAATAGAGAACTTTGGAGAGTTTCGTCCCGATTGTGCAAAACGGAAATGGTCCCTGTACTGTGTCGATCGGAATGGCATTTGCATTGCAGGCGAAGGAGATACGTGTCGCTGATGCTCGAAAGGAGATTCGTGCATCACGGCTTGGGGTTTGCGCTACGCCGCGTGTTCGCCAGTTCCAACGAGAGCTTTGAACTCGGGTTCGTCGCGAAGACACGCAAGGTCCGGATCGCGAGCCAGCCACGCTGTGTTGTGGTAGCCGTGCTCTTTGGCCTTCTTGAGCATCTCCAGGGCTTCCGTCTTCCGAGAAAGGCGCCCGTAGACGCAAGCGCCGTTGAAGAGGATATTCGAGTCGTCTGGGCGCAAGGCAATCGCTTTCTGCAATTCCGCAATCCCGCGGTCGCCGTCTCCAAACTGCGCGTACGTCGAGGCGAGCAGGATCCGCGCGCGGACGTCTTCGGGAACCATCTCGAGTTGTTGTTGGAGCGTCCGCTGGAGGCGCAGGTTTATTTCGCGGTGATGTTCGAGTTGCCCAAGGTTTTCCAGGGCGTTGGCGAGCGGAATGTAAAGGTTGTAGTCGTCACCGTTCGCCTCGAGCGCGCGATCGACGAGCGCGGCGACATCCTGGAAGCGGCCCGAGGCAAAATAGGCGCGCGCCAGCACGTTGTAAGCGCCCGGGCAATCCGGCTTGCGTTCAATCGCGATCCGAGCGTATTCGATGGCTTCGTCGAATCGCTTCTGCCCGTAGAAGAGCAATGCGCGCGCAACCAGCACCTCCGCGAGTTGGGGGTCTAATTTCAGGGCCTTCTCGCAGGCGGCCACTCCCTTCTCGATCCATCGGGCATTGGGGTCGTGCCACCCATGAATCATCGCGCAGGCGTGGGCGATGCCGGCGTAAGCCGAGGCAAAACCAGGGTCGAGCAGGATGGCGAGGTCGAACATCTGCATGGCAAATTCCAGGTCGGGACGCGTCTCGCGGCGCGCATAGCTGCGCCCGCGGAGATAGGCGTCGTAGGCCTGAGTATTTTCGGTAGGCTTTCGCGTGATGGCTTTTTCTTCCTGCGGTGTGAGTGTGATGCGGAGCGCCTGCGTGATGCTCCGGGCGATCTCGTCCTGCACTTCGAAGACGTCCTTCAATTCGCGGTCGAATCGGTCGGCCCAGGCGGAGTGTCCCGTGCGCGTCTCGACGAGTTGCGCCGTGATACGCAGACGGTTATTGGCGCGCCGCAGGCTGCCGCCCAGCACATAGGTGGCGCTCAACTCGTGGCCCACCTGCGGTCCGGTGACGGCTTTGTCGATAGGCCAGCACGGCGGCTCGCGGGAAAATCCTCAAGTCCTTGATCTTGGAGAGCTCGGTGATCACGTCTTCGGTCATCCCGTCGCGCAGATATTCGTCTTCTTTCGCACCGCTCAGGTTCTCAAAGTAGAGCACGGCCACCGATTTCTCCGCCGCTGGCGGCGCCGCTTCGGCTGGTGTGCTCTTCGCTGCCCTTTGCCTTCCTGTCGAATCGCGGTCGCGCTTGAGCCGCTTGAGATCGGTTTTTATCTCGGTGGCGGTTTGGCATAGGAGATCGCGGTCTTTCTCGAGGGCCTCGTTGATGATTTCGTTCAGCTTTGACGGAAGGTCCGGATTCAACTGGACCGCGGAATGAGGCGATCTGTTCAGAAGGGCATCGAAGATCGCCGCCGATGTGTTCCCCTCGAAAGGCAGCCTTCCGGTTGCCATCTCATAAAGCACTACGCCAAAGGAGAAGAGGTCCGTGCGCAAGTCGAGTTCGTGTCCCAGCGCCTGCTCCGGAGACATATATGCGACGGTCCCCAGGGAGGAGCCGGGACTCGTCAAGTATTCAGCTGGATCGGCCGTCGCGAGAGCGGATATGGTCACGGCCTCGGCCGTCCGGCGGCGATGCGCGCCCAGCTTCGCCAATCCGAAGTCGAGCACCTTGACTTGCCCCGAGTGCGTGACAAAGATATTCGCCGGCTTGATGTCCCGGTGCGTAATGCCTTCGGAGTGTGCCGCTTCGAGGGCTTCCGCGATCTGAATGCCGAACTCGAGCAGCTGCTCGACCTTGAGCGGCTTGCCGTCAATCAAGTGCTTCAGTGTTTTGCCTTCCAGCAATTCCATGACAATGAATGGCTGGCCCGAGTCCTCGCCCACGTCGTGAACGATGCAGATGTTCGGATGGTTCAAAGCGGAGGCGGCGCGCGCCTCCCGATGGAACCGCTCAATCGTTTGCGCTTCGTGCGAAATGTCGTCGGGGAGAAATTTCAATGCAACGTTACGGCCGAGGCGCATGTCCCTGGCTTTGTAGACTACGCCCATACCTCCGCCACCCAGTTTTTCCAGGACCTCATAGTGGGAGATGGTGCGACCAACAATCGAGGGGGTATCCGTCATGGGCGAGGCAGTTTACCTCAGCGTCCAAGAGCAAGCAAACGCCAACGGAGCACTCGTTCGTGGCCAGAAGCATTTATTCGAGCCTGAACGCAAACATCACGGCTTTGTCAAGAAGGGGAGCGCGGCGTTCAAGATCGCGATTTACGGCAGCTTGCCCATGGAAAAGAAGAAAGCGGCAGAGAAGACTCTCGCGCTGCAGGTGCTCTCGAACTCTGAGGTTGCGGGCGCAAACATCAATTTCGTGCCTCTGGTGCGTGCGATTTTTTGCACAGGCACGCACAAATTTCCACAGAGTTCTTTTCAAATAACTCTTGCCAACTTTTCTCGCTGCTCTTACTATTCGCGCAGATTGATCGGGAAGAAAAACTTCACGAGTCAATTCGAAGAGGCAGCGAGGGTAAAACCGAGTGAGCCTCAATCGAATCGAAATCGGGAAGAAAACTTCGCGATCCCATGTAACGGGGGCGGTCAGGGTAACACCGAGCCGGTTTCCGTTAAGCTGGATCAAGGAGTGAGCTTCGCAGCTGAGTTCACGGCAAAACGGGTAAAACCGCGGCGCTGCGGAACGCAAGCGGAGGCGAGAAGATTCGCAAGTGCGCTCAAGGGTGCGGCAAGGGTAACACCGCGTCGTGATCGTGAGTTGAACTAGCAAGTCGAGCTTCACGAATCAATTTACAGCGGGCGGCTCGGGTCAAACCGAACCGTCTTCGAATAAGTTGAATGCGGAAGCGGAACCTTCGCGACTCAATCGAAAGAGGGCGACCCGGCCAAACCGAGTCGCCCTCACTTTTATGTTTGACTGCTGCGCAGGGAATCAATCCCGCCTGACCTGTCGCCTAATCAACTTCGTGTGACCCAAGCGCAAAACCAGAGCATGTCCTAACCATGCGAGAGGGACAGGCTCAACCCGAAAGGCTCGGATGAGTGCGTTGGAGAGGCGGAGTGGTATGATCGGGCCACTTTGAGGTCGAGGCGGGTGGCGTCCCGGCGGAGAAGGTCGGCCGCCGTGACGCAGGGGTGGAAACAGCTTGCCGGTCATCAATCAGCCGTACATTGGATTTGAGGGACCGATCGGGGCGGGGAAAACGACCCTCGCGCAACTGTTGGCCTTGCATCTCGGCGCGAAGCTGATTCTGGAAGATGTGGATGGCAACGCGTTCTTGCCTGACTTCTACGCGGACAGGGAGCGCTGGGCGCTCGGCGCACAATTGGCGTTCCTGATTTCGAGGTACGAGCAATTGAGAACGATTCCGCCGTTGCGCGGCAGGCCGGTAGTGTCGGATTACACGCAGGCGAAGGATCCGATTTTCGCGCGGACGCTTCTGCACGATCGCGAGATGGAGCTGTACGAGAGGCTGAGCATCGGACTCGATGCGAACCTTTCCCGTCCGGACCTCACGGTTTATGTGGATGCGAGGAACGATGTCCTTCTGGATCGGATTCGGCAGCGCAGCCGGGCTTACGAGACCTCGATTGACGCGAAATATCTGGACGCGCTGCGCGACGCATATACGCGCCATCACAATTCGACCGGCAGATTACAAGTCTTGAGCATTGATACTTCTGACCTAAGCCTTCGTTCTGCATCGCAACTCAACAGCTTGTACAAGAAGATCGTCGCGGCGGCTTCCGCGCGCTGATCCGAGATCCTCTGTTCCGTCTTTTGATCGACCTTGGGGCAGTTCGCCGGCCACCGCTGCCGCCTGTCCTTCTTCCGAACCGATCCGGACGACAGCGTGCATGCCGGGAATACACACGATTACGTGGTGACTGCCGTGAATTCGGAGAACCAGGAAAGCGTCTATTCCACAGAGGCATCGGCAGTCGTGCCATCGCGCGGCCTGCCGTCTCCAGAACGGCGTGACGGCGACATGGCGCGGGCTTTGAGCTCGTGAGCAGGGTTCTTGCGGCCGGGTCGATGAACCGATCCGGACTTCCGTTTGTGCCTCGTGGGTCGAAATGCGTGGACCAGAAGTTCGCTGAAACTTATCAACCCTGAGAATGGTCTATATAGTTATGACCGGCGCGATTGAAATGGGCGACGCACTGTATGCAGACTCGCGCTGCCTTCGCCTGGAGAGGTGGCACATCCATGCTGCTCAATGCACGTCTCGGCAGTTTTCTTCTCGCGACACTACTGACGGGGGCTGCCGTTTCGGCCCAACAAAGCAAGCCGGCAGGACAGCCGAGTGAGGGCAGGATTGACCTCGACGTGGTGGTCACGCCGAAGTCCGGGCCGCCTGTCGGCGACCTTCAAGAGCAAGACTTCACGCTGCTGGACAACAAGGTGCCGCGACCGATCACTTCCTTCAAGGCCGTCAACGGCCGGCAGGCTCCCGTCGAGATTGTTCTGGTGATCGACGCGATCAACGCAACCTATATCAATGTAAGCTACCAGCGCGCGCAGATCGACAAATTGCTGCGTGCTGAGGAAGGCCGCCTTGCGCATCCGATGGCTCTGGCGGTTTTTACGGATCGAGGAACCCAGATCGTAGCAGATTTCTCGGAGGACGGCAACGCGCTGAGCGCCGCGCTGGATCGTGAAGACGTCGCTCTCCGCGACCTCAACCGCACCGGCGGCTTCTGGGGAGCAACGGAACGCTGGCAACTTTCCCTCAACGCCTTGACTGATCTGTTCACGGCAGTCGCGCCCGAGCCGGGACGCAAAATCGTGATCTGCGTTTCGCCCGGCTGGCCGCTTTTGTCCAATCCCGGCATCAATCTGGATTCGAAAATGCTGCAACGAATCTTCGCCGATGCGGTGAATCTCTCGACTCAGATGCAGCGGGGGCATCTGACTCTCTATAATGTCGATCCACTGGGCCCAGACGAGCCTCCCTTGCGCTTCTCATACTACGAGCAGTTTCTGCGAGGAATCAGCAAACCCAGCCAGGCGCAGATGGGCGACCTGGGGCTGCAGGTGCTCGCCGTCCAAAGCGGTGGTCTTGCACCGATCCCGGGCAACGACATCACTCGTGCCTTGCAAGAGTGCCTCGCCGATATCGAGCCTTATTACGAGATCTCGTTTGATCCGGCGCCGGCTGACCAGCCGGACCAATATCACCGCCTCGATATCCGAATTGCACGACCCGGCTTGACCGCTCGCACTCGGCGGGGGTATTACGCGCGGCCATCGCCCCGCAACTAACCAGCGCTAGAACAGCTTGACGGCGAGATCGCGCGGGTGCGAGCCGGTTGACACGAGGGTGACGAGGCTGGGCGTTGGCTCGTTCGCACGGATGACGCCGAGGTCGTCGGACTGCGTGTCGACGACGAGGAGCATGTCGCCGCCCGGAGTGAGCTCGCAGGTTTGCGGACCCTGTCCTACCGAGATTGATTTTCCCGCCTGACGCACTCCGATGGCTACGGGAACGATGCGGCCCGCGGCGAAGTCGGAAACGTAGAGAACTTGCGCATCGGCGGTGAGAGCCGCGGCAGTGGGAGAGGAGCCGAGGAGCAGGAAATCGCCAACCTCGTTGGTTTGCGTGTCGACAACGACGAGGCCGTGCGTGCCGGCCGAGGGTATGTAGAGTTCGCCGCCATCGGGCTTGAGGATCAGGTCGTCGGGCGTGCCGCCGAGTGCGAGATTCGCCAGCAGCACGCGACGGTTGAGATCGACGACGGAAATCTGATCGGTGGTCCCGGAGGTGAGGAAGGCTTTCGAGCTGTCCGGAAGGATGGCGATCTGCTCGGGATCGGGCGCGACGGGAATCACGCCGCGGGGCGCGAGCGTGAGGGGATCGAGCAGGGAAACGGTGGCGTCATCGCGATTCGAGACGAGGAGGAGCTTGCCATCGGGCGTGACGCGCGCGATCCAGGGGCGGCGGCCGGCGCGGCCGCGCGCTACGACGCGGCGAGAGGCGCAATCGATCGCGACGACCGTGTTGGCGCCGGAGGCGGCGACATAGGCGCGCGAGCCGTCCGGTGAAAAATCGAGCGCATAGGGGTCGGCGCCGACCGGGATGCGAGCGACGATACGATTCGTGGCGACGTCGAGAACCCAGGCGTAGCCGGCGGCGGAGCTGAGTCCCCAGATTTCCTTGCGTCTGGGATTGGCGCGGATGCCGCTGGGGTCGGCGCCGACCGAGATCGTCGCAACGGGCGCGAGCTTGACGAGATCGATGGCGGTGACGGTGCCGTCGGCGGTGTTGTCGACGTAGGCGAAGAGGTGAAGCCCGGGGCGCAGGAACGACGGGCGGAGTTCGAGGGCGACTTCGCGGACGGCGAGAACAGCGAGGAAAACCAGCAGGATGACGAGGCGATAATTGAGGCGGATTTTCATGCGGATAGCCCAGGTGAGGCGGGGGCAGCAAGCAGCGCCCCTACGGAGTGCACGGAGCGTGACCGAGCCAGCATTAGTTCAACGTGCGACTGAGGACGGCGGCGATGGCGCGGACCTCGCCGACGAGGCGGTCGAATTCGTCCGGGAGAATGGATTGCGGGCCGTCGGAAAGGGCGTGGGCCGGATCGTGGTGGACCTCGACGAGGATTCCGTCGGCACCGACTGCGACCGCCGCGCGCGAGAGCGGAAGGACCTTGTTGCGGCGCCCGGTGCCGTGCGACGGATCGACGACAATCGGCAAGTGGCTGAGCCGCTGGACGGCCGGAATCACGCTGAGATCGAGCGTATTGCGCGTGTGATCGGAAAAGGTGCGCACGCCACGCTCGCACAGGATCACGTTGTAGTTGCCCTCGGACATCACGTATTCGGCGGCCATCAGAAATTCGTCGAGCGTGGCGGACATGCCGCGCTTCAGCAGGACGGGCTTGCGCGCCTTGCCGGCGCGTTTCAGGAGCGAGAAATTCTGCATGTTGCGCGCGCCGATCTGGATGACGTCCGCGTATTTTTCGACGAGGTCGAGTGATTCATTATCGACGGCTTCGGTGACGACGCCCATGCCGAATTTTTCGCGAACGTCGGCGAGGATTTGCAGACCTTCTTCGCCGAGCCCCTGAAAGCTGTAGGGCGAGGTGCGCGGCTTGTAGGCGCCGCCGCGAAACAGGCGGACGCCGGCGGCGCGGATGCGTTCGGCGATGGTGAAGGCTTGCTCGCGCGTCTCAATGGCGCAAGGGCCGCCGACGATGGCGACCCCTTGACCGCCGAAGGTGACGTCACCGGACGGCGTGGGGACGCGGACGATGGAGTTCTCTGCCTTCACGTCGCGGCTGACGAGTTTATAGGGCTTGCTGACCGGGATGCACTCGACCACGCCGGGCATCGATTCGAGCGCGCCGGTGTCCACCTCGCCACTGTTGCCCGTGATGCCGATGGCCGTGCGGGCCGCGCCGGGAATGGGATGAGGGCGAAGGCCGAGCGACTCGATCCGCTGGCAGACGGCGCGGACCTGTTCTTCGGTGGCGTTCGATTGCATGACGACGAGCATTGAACGGTTCCTCGACCGATGACGAAACGGAAATTCTAGCAGGAGGTGACGCGGAGACAAAGCGGCGGGCGAGCGGTGATGGCGCGCGGTTGCAGCACGCCGGGGCGAGCCCCGGCGGCAAGCGGCGGCGGCAAGCCGCCGCACTCCACGCCGGTAATCGTTTGCGGCCGCGGAGAAGGGACTGCAGCCAGACTCCGAATGGAGTGCGGGCCTACTTCCGTCAGACTCAGATAGGGATGGAGCGCGATACGTTTGCAAGAAAGCCGAAGAGCTTTGGATGCTCGAAGATCGTGGCGCTGATCAGGGCCGAGACGGCAGACTTGGCGTCGCGGAGCTCGTCAATTCTACCCTCGATGCCGCCGCTCCAAACGTGGTGCACGTCCGCGGCCGCCTGCTTTTCGATTTCCTTCGGATGCGCGTGTGCCAGCTCGTCGCGTAGATAGGCGGTGATGGCGTCGAATTCTCCGCGATCTAGCCAGATGCCGTGGCATTTCGGGCACCAGTCGACAACAATCGAGGAGCTTCCGAAGATCACGGAAATCATGTTCACGGTCTTGCATTTCACGCAGGGGCGCTTGGTGGGAATGGCGCTGGTCTTGTCGATGTTTTCGATTTCGGTATTGAGCCATCGCAGCGAGCCGTCGGCCGCGCGATTCTTGAGTTTGCGCAACTCGTCGCTGATGAGCCAGATGCCTTTGCATTTCGGGCAGCCCTCGAAATCGAGGGAGAAAACCGTGTATAGACTCAGCCGATTTCCGCACCCGGGGCAGCTGTCGCCTGTCGTTTCTTTGAGCTTGGCTCCCTTGATCGGCACGACTTCCACGTGGAAATCGGTTTCGTCGCTTGGCTTCTGGACACGCTTGAACCAGTAGGGCACGTGCGTGTTGTTGACGAAGTCGGAGAATCCCTTGCCGGACACGGGCATGATTCTTGTGAGCGTTTGATCGATCAGATTGAGCTCGCCGCCATCGAGCCAGAAGCCGCCGCAGTTGCGGCAATAGTGCAGGAAGATATCGTCGGATTCAAGGAACTTCACCTTGTCCAATGTCGAGTCGTCGCAGCGGGGGCACTTCTTCGGCTGCTGTTCGGGCAGGCCGTCCTTTTCGCTCTCGGAGTACTCAATGCTGCCGTCGACCAGAAACGCCATTTTGTCCAGCTCGCCCTTGTCGAGCCAGAGGCTGCCGCACCTTTCGCACATGTCGTAGGAGACGCGATCTTTCTTGGTGATGACTTCGTTGTTGGTCATCTCCGTGCCGCAGTTCAAGCAATTCATCTTTGGCGTCTCCACGAGACTGTCGGTTGGTTGTAGATTCCTATTTTAGCAGCGCAAGTGACGATACGTGGGACGCAATCGGCGGTCAAGCTGGGCGCGGCCGAGCTGCGGGAAAGAATCCGAGGCCGGAAAATTGGAGGCGCGGGGCGGAATCGAACCGCCGATAAAGGTTTTGCAGACCTTTGCCTTACCACTTGGCGACCGCGCCGATGAGCCGGAAAACACCTGCGACGAAACTCGATCATAGCATCGCGCCGTTGAAGATTTCCAGAGGGTTAGGGCGCATCGGCGACAAGCGCGGCTCCGCCCTGTCCAACGAACACCAGTGCTTTTCCTGCTGCCTCGGGTGTATAGTAGCCGCCGGCCGGATCACACCTATTTCGCGGCCTAGACCCTTCGGAACCCATTAAGAACAACCCAAGCAAAAAAAGGCCGGATCGTTCTGGCGTCGTAATCCATGACGCCAGAGTCGCCGGAAAAGGAGAAGTGCATGAGGAAGATTCTGATTGCAGCAATGACTGTGGCGTCGATTGCGGGTGGCGCGGCGACGCTGCGCGCGCAGGACGCGGGTGCCCCGCCACCCAAGGTGCTGCTGATCGATCGCGAAATCGTGAAATTCGGCAAGGAAGCGGGACACGCGAAGAATGAAGCTGGCTTTGCACGGGCTGCAGCTGCCGCGAAGTCTCCCGATCGCTATCTGGCGGCGACCATGATGAGCGGGCCGAGCGAAGCGTGGTTTCTTGTTGGTTTCGATTCCTACGCCGACTGGCAAAAGGCAAACGAGTACGACGACCAGCCGAAAGTGCAAGCCTTGACCGGACCTTTTTCTGAAAAAGACGCGGAATACGTGTCGAGCGCAAGCGCGATGCTAGCCACGTACAACGAAAAATGGAGTTACCAGCCGAACATGAACATCGCCGAGATGCGCTATTTCGAGGTGGAGACGATTCACCGCCTCCCGGGGCACGACAAGGAATGGGGAGATCTCGTTGCGTTGTATGAGGCGACCTCGGCAAAGATCCACGCCGACGAACACGATATCTTCTACGAGGTCCGGTACGGCGCCGAGAACGGGACGGTGCTGATTTTCACTCCGCGGAAGTCGCTCGCCGATCTGGACGCCGGGATGGCTACGGGAGAGGCGTTCGAAAACGCCCTCGGGCCGGACGGACTCAAGAAGTGGGCAGAGCTGGTGGAGGCGACGATCAAGTCGGATTCAGCCGAGTTGATGCAATTCAACGCGTCGATGAGTTACGCGCCGGACGATTGGGTCAAGGCCGACCCGAGCTTCTGGAAGCCAAAACCGATGATGACTCCGAAGTCGGCCGTGCCGGCGGAGAAAAAGAAGGAGTAACGCGGGCGCCACGGCGGGGGCGAGTTTGAAAGTCGCCCCTGCGAGCACCGCGACCAGTTGACAGCAGGTCGAGCGGGTGGCGAGAAGAGCAGATTCCTCGCTTCGCTCGGGATGACAGGCGTCGGGTTAGGATCGCGTAGCTCGTGAAATCAGGCGTGAAAAACCTGATTTGACAGGCGCACGCTTTCCGCAGATAATATGTCGTACGCCGACTCCTCCGGAGGAAATCGAGCACTTGCGGACCGGCCCGAAGTACATCTTTGTGACGGGCGGCGTAGTTTCCTCTCTCGGAAAGGGCGTAGCGGCGGCGTCGATTGGATGCCTGCTTGAAAGCCGCGGCCTGAAGGTCACCCTCCAGAAGTGCGATCCCTACCTGAACGTCGATCCCGGAACAATGTCGCCCTATCAGCACGGCGAAGTGTTTGTGACGGACGACGGCGCGGAAACGGACCTCGACCTCGGCCACTACGAGCGTTTTACATCCGCCCATCTGACGCGCGACCATAACTGGACTACCGGTCGCATCTACGAGTCGATCATCGCGAAGGAACGCCGCGGGGATTACCTCGGCAAGACCGTGCAGGTGATCCCGCACGTCACGGACGAAATTAAAGCCGCGTTCCGGAAAGTTGCCGACGACGTGGATGTGGTCATTATTGAAATCGGCGGCACGGTCGGCGACATCGAGTCGCTGCCGTTTATGGAAGCCATCCGGCAGATGCGCCTCGAACTCGGCGCCGAGAATGTCGTTTTCGCACACCTCACGCTCGTGCCTTTTATCGCCACGGCGGGCGAGTTGAAGACCAAGCCTACGCAGCACAGCGTCAAGGAAATGCTCAGCATCGGAATCCAGCCGGATATTCTGATTTGCCGCAGCGACCGCCAGTTGGGCGCCGACTTAAAAGCCAAGATCGCGCTGTTTTGCAACGTCGCGGAATCGTGCGTGATTTCCGCTCCCGATGTCGGCAATATCTACGAAGTTCCAATGACGCTCGCCTCCGAAGGCCTTGACGAGCAGATTCTGCGGTTACTGCATCTTGAAGCGCCGCCGCGCGACTTGAGCCGCTGGCTGGCGATGCTCGAATCGCTCGAGCACCCGCAGGGCGATGTGCGGATCGGCGTGGTGGGGAAGTACGTACAGCTCGAGGATGCGTACAAGAGCCTGCGCGAGGCGCTGGTTCATGGCGGGCTGGCGAGCCGGCAGCATGTCTCGATTGAGTGGATCGAAGCCGAGGATATCGACTCGGCCGCCACCGCGGAACGCGTTCTGCGGCATGTGGACGGCATTCTGGTTCCCGGCGGCTTCGGCAAGCGTGGAATTCAGGGCATGGTGCATGCGATCACCTACGCGCGCGAGCACAAGGTTCCGTTTTTCGGCATTTGCCTAGGCATGCAGTGCGCCACGATCGAATATGCGCGGCAGGTTTCGCGGCTCGATCGCGCGGATAGCACCGAATTCGATCCTTCGACACCCAATCGCGTGATTTATAAGCTCCGCGAACTGCTTGGCGTAGACGAAATGGGCGGCACGATGCGCCTGGGCGCGTGGCCGTGCAATCTCGATCCCGACTCGTTTGCGGCGAAGGCCTACGGCACGACGGAAATCTCCGAACGCCATCGCCACCGCTACGAATTCAATTGCGAGTACGAGAAGGCGCTCACCGACGCCGGCTTCCGCATCACCGGGCGCACGCCGGACGGCACGTACGTCGAGATCATCGAGATTCCCGACCATCCGTGGTTCGTCGGCTGCCAGTTCCATCCGGAATTCAAGTCGAAGCCGCTGGCGCCGCATCCGCTTTTCGCG
The DNA here is from genome assembly GCA_963836125.1 of uncultured Acidobacteriota bacterium. Classification (GTDB taxonomy): domain Bacteria; phylum Acidobacteriota; class Terriglobia; order Acidiferrales; family UBA7541; genus Palsa-295. The sequence goes on along the minus strand of CAWIIK010000005.1, from coordinate 361,497 downwards.
GCGTTCGTGCATGCGAGTCTTGAGAACCGTCGGCAGCGGCTCGGGCACGCCTCCGACGCGCAGGCGAAACAGCACATCCCCGCTGAGACACACGCCTCCGAACCTCACGCCGACGCGGCGTCCGCAGACTAAGGCCCCCATCTGAATTCGCTGCGCTGGCCTTCCGTAAGGTGCTTGCGCGAAATGGCGCGCGGGCCGAGACGCCGGCGAGACGGCGCTACAGACACGCGCCGCGATCCGTGAATTCGCTGGGAGAGACGGCGGGAGGGAAACCGACAAAAAAAGGGCGCACAGCCTCTCGAGAGTGTCTACGGAGGCCCTGCGCCCTATGAAACACGTTTGTTGAGACGAAACGATGTGTCTTACGCTGCCGCGAGGTACTGCCACTCGTTCCCGGTGAACTTCACCTGGAACACGCCGCCTTCATCCGCATGAAGGAAATAGTCCCCCTGTGGGATGCGGCTGGCATTCGCCGGGCGCACGGAGCACTTCTCCCACTTCGTCGGGCGCTGACCACGACCATGCTGGTTGCCCGCATCGACGATGTGGATGCCGTACTGAACCCGGTATTCGACCCCGGTCGGACGCGTAGGAACTAACCGTCCCGATCCCTTACGATTGCCTGTACCGATATTTTTATCTTTGGCCATAAGTCATCCGATGCCGTATCGTACCGAAAAGTTTCTTCAGATGGTCTAAGGTGTTTCCTGTATTTCATAGTACCACATTCCACACCTTTTGGCCACACCTATTTCGCTGTATATTCGCCATGACAGTCGATATACGTAGGTATAACATAGTAAGATGCCTCTAATCAGCTATTTGGGTGGCTCAAGCCCTGCCCAAGTATATAGTTCCCGATTCAGCGCCTCAGCGGTTTCGGGGCGGTCCTCTCCGGCGAGGGTCGAATCAACTTTGTATCCCTGGCTGTGGAGGTAATAGGACAGCAGTCGGTATGATTTTCGGAAGTCCTTCACTTCGGCGGGATCGATCGAGATGGTTTGGCCCGGCAGGTCGGGCGTCAGCTCGTCGCGCTGATAAATTGCGTCGAATCCCATGAGGCCCCAGCGGCCGTCGCGCTTTTCGGCACGGTAGAGAAAGCGGGAATGCGTCGAGAGCGTCGCGCTAACGCCCTTCAGCGTGACGGGAAGGTCGATGATGCCGTGCAGGCTCGCGACAGCGCGGTCTCCGGCGAGCCGGACGAGGATTGGGGCCAGTCGATGTTTAGCCGGAATGCCGCGTCGTGCCATCTGGATCGAGCCTGCGACGAAATCCGGGCCGCTACCGCGAAACCAGCTAACGCGTACGAGTGAATCCGGCCAGAAGCATTCGCGCATCGTGTCCCAGCGCGCGAGGTCTCGGCTCTCGCGCTCGCGCAGGATCAGCTGCGTGATCGCCGCGATATTCGCACCCTCGATCACGTTCTTAGGCAACGTATCGCCCATTGACTCTCCTATGATTATGCGCATTATCGCATGGGCGCTCGACGCATCAGGTCTAGAATTTCTTTTCGACGGACGATGCCACACGCGTCATGGCTACACGGCGGCTAATTCAAAGTTGAAAACCAATCGGAAGCCGCATAGGCTTGAGCATCGAATGCAACCATCGCGCAGTTTTGAGGTCGGCAAATTCACGATTGGCGGGGGCTCGCCGCTCTTCCTGATCGCGGGGCCGTGTGTAATCGAGGGCGAAGCGCACGCGATGATGATGGCCGAGCGGCTGTGCAGCATCGCATCGGAACTTGGCGTCCCGCTGATTTTCAAAGCTTCCTACGACAAGGCGAATCGCTCGTCCGTTACGTCGTATCGCGGGCCGGGGCTGCAGGAGGGCTTGCGCATCCTCGGGCAGATCAAGAAGCGCACGGGCTTGCCGGTCCTGACGGACGTTCACGAGGTGGCGCACGTTGGTCCGGCGGCGGAAGTTTGCGACGTCCTGCAGATTCCGGCATTCCTCTCGCGCCAGACCGACCTGCTGGTGGCGGCGGGGCGCTCGGGGCGCGTGGTCAACATCAAGAAGGGCCAGTTTCTCTCGCCGTGGGACATCGGTTTCGCCGCCGAGAAAGTGGCCGGCGCCGGCAACCAGAAAATCATTCTCACGGAGCGAGGCGCGTCTTTCGGCTACCAAAATCTCGTGGTGGACATGCGATCGTTTCCGATTATGCGGGACCTCGGCTATCCGGTGGTCTTCGACGTGACGCACTCGGTGCAGCTGCCGGGCGGAGAAGGGAAGTCGAGCGGCGGTCAGCCGGAGTTTATTGAGCCGCTCGCGCGCGCGGGGGCGGCCATCGGCGTCGATGGGATTTTCCTCGAGGTGCATGAGAATCCGGAGAAGGCGCTTTCGGACGGCACGAACGCGATGCCGCTCGACGAGCTTCGCCCCCTGCTCGAAAAAATCATGCAGCTCGCGGCTCTTGTCCGCGAATGGAATACGCGCCAATGACGCCGAAAACAATTGCGGTGAAAGCTCGCGTTGCGGACATGCCGAAGGCAAAATCCGCCATCGAGACGGCTAAGCGCGTCTTGCAGATCGAGGCCGCCGCGATCGAGGGCCTGATCGACCGGCTGGACGCGCGCTTCGAAAAGGCAGTCGAGCTTTTGCACGGGTGCAAGGGTCGCGCAATCGTCACCGGGCTCGGCAAATCGGGCCTGATCGGCCGCAAAGTGGCGGCCACATTTTCGAGCACGGGAACGCCATCGATTTTCCTGCATGCGGCCGAAGCGTTGCACGGCGATCTCGGCATGATGACGACCGGCGATGTGCTGGTCGCGATTTCGTCGAGCGGCGAAACGGAAGAGCTGATCGAGCTGAGCGAGGCGGCGAAGCGCCTGAGCGTGCCGCTGATCACGCTGACGGCGCATCCGCGCTCGACGCTGGCGACGGCGAGCGATATCGTGCTCGATATCGCCGTGAAGGAAGAAGCGTGCTCGCTCAATCTCGCGCCAACGGCGTCAACGGCCGCTGCTCTCGCCATGGGCGATGCGCTGGCAATCGCGCTGCTCGAGCGCCGCGGATTTCAGCAGGACGATTTCGCCGCGCTTCACCCGCGCGGGCGCCTCGGCAAGAAACTGCGCCGCATCGAGGCCCTGATGCACGCGGGCGAAGATCTGCCGAGGGTCGACGCAGCCGCGAAAATGCCGGACGTGATCTACGAAATGAGCCGCAAAGGTCTCGGCATGGCGGCCGTTACGGACGCACGCGGACGATTGCTCGGCATCATCACCGATGGCGACCTGCGCCGCGTGATGCAAAAGCGCAAGGAAAACGTGCTCGGCCTGAAGGCGGCCGATTGCATGACGAGGAATCCGGTCACGCTGCCCCGGACGGAGCTTGCCGCCGCGGCGCTGCGCGTGATGGAAGAAAAGAAAATCACGTCCGTGCTGGTGGTCGATGCGGTCGGGCACCTCGAAGGCGTGGTCCACATCCACGATCTCTGGACTCTGCAACTCTTTTGAGGACTCCGGGCATGCGTCGCAGGGAATTCCTGGAGCTGCTGGGAGCGGGGATTAGCGTTCCTGTCGCGTCCGGTTTGGCGGCTCAGGTTCCCGCGGGCGCCCCGAAAGCGGACGTGACGCTGCGCATCTCACCTGTGGAAGTCGAAATCGCTCCGGGAAAAACGATCAAGACAACTGGTTATAACGGCTCCGCGCCGGGTCCATTTCTGCGCTTTCGCGAGGGCCAGCGCGTGACCGTGGATGTCTTCAACGACACGAAAGAGCCGGAATTAGTACACTGGCACGGATTCTTCCTGCCGCCGGAAATCGATGGAGCGATGGAGGAAGGAACGCCGTTCATCGAGCCGCACAGCAGCCGGCGATACACCTTCGCGCCGCGGCCGTCAGGCACGCGCTGGTATCACTCGCACGTGTATGCGGGGCGAAATCTGAAGCGCAGCACGTACACAGGGCAATTCGGGATGGTCTACATCGAGCCCCGGAACGAACCGGGCGCGTACGATGCCGAGCACCTTCTGTGCCTGCACGGATGGGAGCCTTATCTGAGCAGCATGGGCGGAGACGGATCGCTCGAAGCCGTGTACGAGCATTTCTCCGTGAACGACCGCGCGCTGGGATACGGAGAGCCGATTCGCGTTCGCGAGGGCCAGCGAGTGTTGTTCCGCATCCTGAATGCGAGCGCCACGATGATGCACCGGATCGCGCTTTCCGGCCACGAGCTTACGGTCGTCAGTCTCGACGGCAATCCTGTGCCGGCACCGCACCCGGTTAAATCTCTCACGCTCGGAGTTGCCGAGCGCGTCGACGTAATTGCGACGATGAATTCGCCCGGAGTCTGGGTGCTCGGCGAACTGGACGATCGGATTCGAAGCAAAGGGCTGGGCATCGTGGTTGAATATGAAAACCGGGACGGCGCGCCTCAATGGATGGCGCCGGGTGACGCTGCGTGGGACTACACTCTTTTCGGGGCTTCTTCGGCGACCCCGGCCGTTGTGCCCGAGCCGGATGAGGTTGTTCGGATGGTCTTCCGGCGCAAATTTGCGGGCAACAACTGGGTCGACCATTGGACGATCAACGGAAAGGAATTTCCGAAGACGGATCCGAATCCCCTGCGGGCAAACAAGAAATACCGGCTGCAATTCGACAATCAGAGCGACGACGATCATCCCGTCCACTTGCATCGCCACTCATTTGAGCTCACCAAGTATCGCGGGCAAGAGCACGGCTGGAGTGGTGAAAGATGTGGTGGTGGTGCCGAGGCGGACTCAGGTGGATGTCGATTTTGTTGCGGACGATCCGGGCCTCACGCTGTTTCACTGCCACAACCAGCTCCACATGGATTTTGGATTTATGACGCTGTTTCGGTATGTTGATTCCTGAAAAAAAGGGGCGGCACGAAGGGGAAAATGGCGATTCGCGAAATCAAATTTCCGGCATCGGCGATGCGGCACGCGCGCAAAATTCGCGTCCTGCTAATGGACGTGGACGGCACGATGACGCCGGGCTACGTGTGCCTGCAGTCGTTTCCTGACGGCAGCGTCTCCGAAATGAAGGTATTCAACGCCCACGACGGCGCGGGCATCAAGCTCGCGAGCATCATGGGGCTGCGCACGGGCCTGATCACCGGGCGCGATTCGACCGCGAACGGCCCGCCGCGCGCGCGAGGCCTCGATGGAATTCGTGATTCAGGGCCAACCGAAGAAGCTCGAAGCCTACAAGGCGATTCTCGTGCGCGCGGGCGTCACCGATGAAGAAGTTGCTTACGTGGGCGACGATTTGCCCGACCTGCCGCTGCTCGAGCGCGTGGGTCTGGCGGTGGCCGTGGCGGATGCTGTCGTCGAAGTAAAGCGCGCTGCCCATTACGTCACCACGGTTGCGGGCGGACACGGCGCCATCCGCGAAGTCGTCGAGCTGATTTTGAAATCCCAGGGCAAGTGGAAGAAAGCCATTCCGCTGGCAATAGCTTGACAGTTACATTTTCGCTGTACGATCGTACCCCTACCAAACCTGTCCTTCGGGCCAGTGTTTTCAACCAAAGCGTAAAGGTAGCATTTCGGAGCAGGAGAGATGCACATGACTGCTCCGACGCGACGCGCTATCCCATTTGTTTCAAGGCTCCTGGGGCCGCGCCCAGCCGTGTTGCTGGCTGTTTTGCTAGGCGCCGGGGCTCTGGGAAGTTCGCTGTGCGCGCAGCAGGTGATGCCGGTATCGAACTACCACCCGCGCACCGATCAACTTGAGGTGCAGATGCTCGATCTGGTCAACCATGACCGGACCGATCCGTCGACGGTGCAGGAAACCAAGGGGCGCGCCCGGCCGTTGCGGTGGGACGGCAGGCTGGCCAGCGTCGCGCGACTGCACTCTGAAGAGATGGCGCGCGAGGGATTTTTCGGTCATGAAGGCATGGACGGCAGCGAGCCATCCAATCGCGTGACGCGTGCGGGAGTCCAGTGGCGGTCGACCGGTGAGAACATCGCCAAATGTCGCGACGTCGCCGAAGCGGAAGCACTTTTCATGGACGAGCCGAAGTTCCGGCAGAACCACCGCGGAAACATTCTGAATCCGGACTACACCCACATCGGAATCGGTATTGCGCGCGGGCCGGACGGAATGCTCTACGTCACGCAGGAATTCGTACAAGAGCCCTAGATTCACGTGCGGTTACATCAGATATTCCGGTTTGCGACCGCCTTGCGGCCGATCCGCTAAGCGTTTGTGTTTTAGCTGGATCTCCGCGCCTGATGGCGAATCCCGCACGACGTACTCCGCCGGCCAGTAGAAATTCAGCGACTCCGCGAGTTGCTTTGCCTCCGTCGGATCGCCGCGAGAGGCGACCGGCAGCAGCCCGCCGTTTTCCAGCTTTCGCAAAATGTCGTAGGCCCGGGCCATTACTCTCAATTTCCTTTGGATCACAGACTGACAGCTCGCGCAATTTCTGACTGTGACGAAAATCACTTTGCTGGGTGATGACCCGACGGCAGGAAACCTACAAGGGATGGTGAAGGGCGCGCTGATCGTGGATCAAAACGGGGCCCTCGTCCTGCGGCGGGGCGAAGCGAACCAGGCCGAAATCGGTCAGCTTCAGCGCGGGAATCACGCAGAGGGAAAGGAAGGCGAGAACCATTGTTGGATCTTCGATCGATGATCCAATTTGGTGTGCCGCTTCGCGCAGGCCTTGTAGGTCCTTGGAAACGTCTTCGAAAGATCGATCGGACATGACGCCCGCAATCGGCAGCGCAATTTCCCCAAGAATTTTTCCATTCCTCGCAATCACGTAGCCGCCCTGATTCTCGCGAATCCGGTTGACGGCAACGGCCATATCCTTGTCGGTTGCGCCGACCACGCTGATATTGTGGCTATCGTGACCGACCGAGCTGGCGATGGCGCCCTCGCGAAATCCAAAGCCCTTCACGAAGCCGACGGCGATGTGGCCGTTCTTGCCGTGGCGCTCGACAATGGCGAGCTTCAAGGCGTCATTTTCGAAATCGCGCTGCAATTCGCCATCGCGGTTTCGGGGCAGGGGAAAACGCAGATGCTTCGTCACGAGCTGGCCGGGGATGATGCCGATCACGTCCTGGGCGCCATCGCGGGCGTCCGCCGGCACGTGGATCACGAAGTCGGCCGGAGTCACCGGCCGATTCTTCACGCTGTTGTAGCCGACCGGCTCGATGTGCGGGCGCCGGTCGAAGAGTTCGGATGTCACTACGCGGGCGTTCTTGAGGACGCTGTGAATCTTGCAGGTTTCGAGATCGCTCAGAAGGACGATATCCGCCTTGTATCCCGGCGCGATTAGGCCGCGCGCTTGCCATTTTGGCGTGTTCTTGTGCAAGCCAAAGCCCTGCGCCGCGGACCAACTCGCCACGCGGTAGACGTCTCGCGGGTCGGCGCCGAGGCGAATCGCCGTGCGGACGAGATGGTCGATGTGCCCTTCGCGCGCGATTTCGAGGGGGTTGCGATCGTCGGTGCAGAATCCGAGGAAGGGCGAAAGCCGCGTCGTCACCAGACTAACGAGCGCTTTCAGGTCTTTGCAGATCGTCCCTTCGCGAATGAAAACCTGCACGCCCTTGCGCAGCTTTTCTTCGGCTTGAGCGAGATCGGTGGACTCGTGGCAATTGCGAATGCCGCAGGCGGCCATGGCGTTGAGCGCGTAGCCGCAGATGCCGGGCAAGTGGCCGTCGATGTGTTCGCCCTGGAAGGCGGCGAGCTTTTCGATGGTCTGCGGATTCAGCGCGAGCACGCCGCCGACGTCCATGAACTCGGCGAGGCCGATCGTTTTCGGATGTTTCGCGAATTTCTTCAGATTCGCGGCGCCAAGAGTCGCGCCTGAAGTTTCGAGCGGCGAAGCGGGCACGCAGGCCGAGAGCTGGACCATGAGATCCATCAGCGTGTTTTCGGCGCACTTCTGAAAATAGGCGAGAGCGGGCTCGCCGAGTACATTGGCGATTTCGTGCGGATCGCAGATGGCAGTGGTGGTTCCGCGCGGCAGGACGCAGCGGTCGAACTCCATCGGCGTGATCATCGAGCTCTCGACGTGGACGTGCGTATCGATGAAGCCGGGGACGGCAGTGAGGCCCTTGCCGTCGATGAGCGTGCGGCCGCTGTACTCGGCGAGCGTGCCGGTGATCGTATGATCGCTGATCGCAATGTCGGATTGGGCGAGTTCGCCGGTCACGACGTCCAGAATCGTGACGCCCTTGATCACCAGATCGGCGGGTTCGCGGCCTATCGCCTGGCGGATGCGAGTCGCGAAATTATTTGCGTCGCCAAATTCCATTGGCGTGTCTATCTCCTGTTAACCGGGCCTCCACACCATCATATCGCTGCCACCGTGCGAGCCAAGGCGCAAAGAAGATGTGAAGCTTCGGGCAGGACTCGCGCATCCAAGTCCGAAGCAATCCGAACACCGGGAGGAAGATCGATGGCGAAGATGAGGGCGGTGCAGGTGCCGAAGGCGGGAGGGGATTTCGAGGTTGTCGAACGCGACGTTCCGCAGCCAGGGCCGGGACAGGTAAGAATTCGCGTCCAGGCTTGTGGGGTGTGCCATAGCGATGTGCTGACCAAAGAAGGCGGATGGCCGGGGATGAGCTACCCCCGCGTTCCCGGACACGAAATTGCGGGCGTGATTGACGAGGTCGGCGCCGGCGTCACGACCTGGAAAAAGGGTCAGCGTGTGGGCGTCGGCTGGCATGGCGGGCAGGACGGCACTTGCCCTGCGTGCCGCCGCGGCGATTTCGGCATCTGCGTTAATCTGAAGGTTTGCGGGATCAGCTACGATGGCGGCTACCAGGAATACATGGTCGCGCCAGTGGAGGCTGTCGCGGCGACGCCCGAATCGCTGGACGCGGCCGATGCCGGGCCGCTAATGTGCGCGGGCGTCACTACGTTCAACGCGCTCCGTCATAGCGGCGCACTGCCGAGCGATCTCGTCGCAGTCCAGGGAATTGGCGGGCTGGGCCATTTGGGGATTCAGTTCGCACAAAAATTCGGCTACCGAGTCGCGGCAATAGGACGGGGCCCGGACAACGGCGCTCTCGCGAAGAAACTCGGTGCACATATCTACATCGATAGCGCCGCGAGCAACGCCGCGGCCGAGCTGCAGAAGCTGGGCGGGGCGCGCGTGATTCTCGCCACCGCGCCGAGTTCGAAAGCGATGTCGTCGTTGATCGATGGGCTGGGCGCGAACGGCACGATGATGGTGGTAGGAGCAACGTTCGATCCCATCGAAGTAACTCCCCTCCAGCTGATTATGAACCGCCGCAACCTGCAGGGCTGGGTGGCCGGTATCCCCGCGGATTCCGAAGATACGCTGCGCTTTGCCGAAATGACCGGAGTGCGGCCGATGATCGAGAAGTATCCGCTCGCCAAAGCCGCCGAGGCCTACGCACGGATGATGAGCGGCAAAGCCGAGTTTCGCGTCGTCCTCACGATGTGACGTTGGTGACCGCGAAAACAAAAACGGGTCAGACGATTGAATCGAAAAACAAGGCGCTGGTCCTGGAGGCTTTCGACACCTGTTCAATAAACGCGACTACGCCGCGGCCGAGCGCTATGGGTCGCCCAATTGCATACAGCACGGCGCTCATATCGCGCCCGGCCGCGATGGCCTGTTTAACCCTATCAAGAGCATCCCGCACACCCTGAAGTACGAACAGGGAAGGATTGTGGCCGAAGGAGATTTCGCAATCGTGGATGGGCGAATTTCGGGCATCGGCCTGCCGGTAAACTGGATTGCGGCAGACATTCTTCGAATCGAGGATGGAATTCTGGTTGAACATGGGGATGTGATTGAGGACGATGCGACGCACGAGTGGTCAAAGAGCGGCCTTCCCGTGTTCGGTGAGAAATTTGGTGGCGAAGGCTGAAGCGTGGGTGCGGAAAGGGAGGAGCAGTATGGAGGGTAGCAAATCCGCAAAGCACGGAAGACAGTCGCTTGCTGCGGAGGCCGGCGAATTCTTGATCGGGAATGATCTCCGAGTCACGCGGCTCGGATACGGTGCCATGCGAATCACGGGGAAGGGAATCTGGGGCGAGCCCTCCGATCGCCCTGAGGCCATTCGGGTTTTGCGGCGCGCCGTCGAATTGGGAATCAATTTCATCGACACCGCGGATTCTTACGGCCCGCAGGTGAGTGAGGAAATCATCGCCGAGGCACTGCACCCCTATCCGGCAAACCTGGTGATTGCCACAAAGGGCGGTTTCGAGCGGCTGGGCCCTGACCGATGGGTTGAAAACGGGAAGCCCGCGCATCTCAGATCCGCTTGTGAAGGCAGCCTGTGTCGGCTGCGCCTGGAGCGGATCGATCTGTATCAACTGCACCGAATCGATCCGAAGGTTCCGGCCGACGATCAACTCGGTGCCTTGAAGGAACTGCAAACCGAAGGCAAGATCAAACACATTGGCTTATCGGAGGTGAGCGTGCGGCAGGTTCAGCACGCACGGACGATCGTTCCCGTCGTCAGCGTCCAGAACCGTTACAGCATGACCGATCGCGGATCGGAAGATGTGCTGGAATACTGCGAGAAAGAGAAACTGGCTTTCCTTCCATGGTTCCCGCTGGCGGCAGGGAAGCTGACCGGGTCGGACAGTCCGATTGGCCGCGTGGCGGCGCAATTGAAGGCGACTCCGTCACAGATCGCGCTGGCGTGGCTGCTGGCACGATCTCCCGTCATGCTGCCGATTCCGGGAACTTCCAAAGTCGAGCACCTCGAAGTGAACGTCGCTGCAGCCGGATTGAAGCTCGACGCAAAGAAAATGCAGGAACTGATCCGGGCGGCGGGCGCCAACTAGGAGAAGCCAAAACCGCCCGCAAACGCCCCTTGCATCATCGTCACAACGCGACTTGGAGCATTCCGCCGGAAGTCGAGCGATGTTCTAGCGGCTTGCGCGAGGAACGCTTCGGGGCCGGCGCGTGTCGAAGCTCTTGCGTGCCAGGGAAAATAGCATCCGAATCGTACTCAGGAGAACGCAAGGATTTGCAGTTTTTTGGCGAAACGCGTTCTTTCCGGGAGTGATGAGGGCATGTCCGATTGTCTTTAACCGAGTTACACCCTATCGGCTGTTGCAGGGTCTGAGGAGATGTTCTACGCTCGCCGTGGAGACATGAGAAACAAGCGGCTCGACATCCTTCGGTGCATCGCGTCGCCCGGTGGCCGCGTTGCGGCACCCACCCCAATGGTGTCGTAGGGTGTCGGCAAGGTGTCACCCTCGTGTTTGACGGGTGTCACCCCCGGCTTTCGGGCTGGCCGACGCGAGGACACGTCGGGCGTGTTAGAGCGCACGCAGCCGTGCAACCACCGTGTCACGGCCGTGCGCACGAACGTACACCCCCAACCATGCGGACTAACTGGCGTCGCGGTGTTTGGGAAAACAGGCAGGCGGGTTGCCGATCCCATCGGCCTTTGTGCGCCTCGGACTCTTGCAACTACAGCAGGATTAAATAGATGTTGGTAGGGGTGGTAGGGTGCTTCCCCACGATTAACACCCTCCTTGTTTCCTCGCATGCCGCCCGCCTCAATCAGTAAACAGCTTGCTGCTGCCTCCATAGTCGGTCTGAATCAAGTTCGAAGGTCGAGCGAGCGGCCGCGGGGGCACTGACAAATTCTTAGTACCCAAGAATGTTTATCGAAAGCTAAAGTTGGTACTTGCTTCGATATCGCGCTTGGTGTACTTACGATCCTACCAGGCTCGGGACCATCGAAAGGTGGTTTCGGAGGAGCTTTTGTGGGAAGCAAAGCTACGGTCTTCGTCGTTTGTTGCAACCGCCTGTTAAGAGAATCAATCGCGCGGATCCTTCGCAAGAAGACGGACTTGGAAATCATTGGGTCACAAGCACCCGGTTCCGCGTCTCGCGAAGAAATTGTGGGCTCCGGCTCGGACCTACTCGTCCTCGATTCGATGGAATTCCTTTTTGGGAATCCGAAGTCTCCGCCAGCTCTTCCTGCTCTTAGCCGCTCGCTCGCGTGTGTCCTTGTTGCAATGGAGGATGACCACAACCGTTTTTTGACGGCCATTCGGGGCGGGGTACGCGGGTATGTGCTGCAGGACGCATCGGCGTCTGACGTAGTGGCGGCGATTCGCACCGTCGCAGAAGGGCAGGTCGTATGTCCATTTGGATACACTCAGGTGCTCTTCGACTTTGTGGCGACGCAGACCGAAGAGTTGCCAAACAGCCAGAGGCGTGCGAAATGGGGGCTTACCCGCCGCGAGCAACAACTCATTCCCCTGATTGGTCGGGGGTTAAGTAACAAGGAGATCGCTAATCACTTGAGCTTGTCTGAGCAGACCGTCAAAAATCACATCTACCGGATTTTGCGAAAGGTGGGTGTGCCGAATCGGCTCAGCATATTTGAGGTGTGCCAGAACCCGGCATCGTCTTCCAGTACCAAGACCGCTGGGTACTGAACCTAGGTACGATCGTCCGAAAGTACCTAAAGCTACCCTATCTCTATTTAGGTATTCCCTCCCCATAGGGACCAACATTCTCGCATCCGTTCCGTGAATCGAATTTGAACCTGTTGCCGTGGTACCGCCTTACGGATACTCGGAGTCGCAGGGAGGATTCCATGAAGCCCGTCCGGGTCCTTGTTGCGAACCGCCCGCGCCTCATGCGCGAACTCGTGATGGCTACGATTTCTGATCAGCCCGACATTGAAATCGTCGGCGAGGTCTTGGATGAATCCGAAGTCGGAGGAGTAGTTGACCAGACGCAGCCCGATTTTCTGATCGTGGCACTGGATCATCAGGATCGGCTGCCCGATTTCTGCGAGGCAATCTTGCAGAGTCACCCGCATACGAAAATCATCGCGATTGCTCCCGACCGCAACAGCACGATCTTCTATTGGGCATCGCTACGAGTTCAATCCAACGAGATCGAAGCGTCCGAGGCCGGAGTGCTCAACGCGCTGCGCGGCATAACGCAGCGAGACGCGAGGCTTCAATGAATGGCCGCGAAACAAGTCGGAGACTCTCTCGTTTGGGCGGAACGCGGGCGCTGATGGCCTGCGTGGGGTCGGTTTTGTGCCTCGCTTTCGCGTTTTGCTTTAACGCCCGAGCACAAGATCGGCGGCAGGCTCCAATGCCTTCCTCTGAACTGGGTCAGGAAAACATGAGTTTGGTGGCCGCGTCTACCGCAGATATCAAAGCCGTGCTGGTAAAGGATGTTGGGCTGATGGTCGAACTGAAGCGCTGGGTTGCGAAAGACGCAACAGACCAGGGGCAAATCGTCAGTGAATCGGACCTGACGAACGACGCTATTTTCGACCGGTTGGAGACTGATGTACGGTTCCGCAGCATCGCGACGCTGCTGCTTCAACACTATGGTTATCTGGTTCCAAAAGTGAATCCCGATTCCGAACTCGGGAAGGAACAGGAGCTGTTGGTCCAAGAGCGAGTGAAGTGGCTAGCACAAGACCAGGAAGAAGAATTGGCCGCAGCGCGTCAACAGCCTCGCCAGAACTCGCAGCAAACGACTGCTTGCGATCCCCAGCTCGATAACCAGTGTGGCAGCCGACAATCTCCGGCTCGAGGGCCCGAACCGCAGGTTCAGCCAGGAATGCCCTCCTCTCCAAGAAATCCGAATGAGTTCGCCTCTCCGAATGTCCCGCAAGGGAACGGAGGTCCGCTGGAACAGACAGAGCTGAGGCAGCCAGGTGGCCAGTTTCCCGACGAGATGGCTCAGTCTCTGGTCGGGCTCAACTACGGAACCGGTCAATCTGCGAGCAGCTCCGTAGCAAACCCGTTTGGGCCGCTCACCCCGCAGCCGGATGCAAGCGCACCGAGTGGAGAATTGGCCGAGCTATTGGCGTTGGCCAATCCTGAAGACACCGATTCCCTTCAGGATATGGCCATAAACGCGGCGCCTTCGGACAGAACGACTAGCGTTCCGAACATGAACGCAACAAATCAGAGCAGCGCAAACTCAGCTGCGGCTACGGGATTTTCTCAGGTCGCGCCGAGGCCGATGGGGACGTACCAGAATCAGGATCAAGCGTTTCTCCAGCCGGTGGAAATGACGCGCACTCGCAATCCCTACGGCGATATTCCCTCCCTCTACGACATGTATCTGCAGGCAACGCCGCATCCGAGCATGCCCACACGATTCGGGATGGATGTCTTCGATGGCGGGATACGAGATCCGCAACTCATCCCGATGGATCTGCCTGCGGGGCCTGACTATGTCGTAGGACCCGGCGACGGACTAGCAATCGACTTGTGGGGCGGCGTTTCGCAACGTTTGTATCGCACCGTGGACAGAGAGGGCCGGGTCAGCTTACCTGAGGTCGGGCCGGTGCTGGTGAGTGGTAAGAGCCTCGCGGACGTTCAGCAGAGCGTGCAGCAGGTGTTGCGGAGCGAATTCCGCGATGTTTCGGCGGATGTATCCCTTTCTCGGTTGCGGACGATTCGAGTCTACGTGGTGGGAGATGTGGCCCATCCCGGGGCCTACGACATCAGTTCACTTTCAACGCCGCTGAATGCGCTGTTTGCCGCGGGAGGGCCCACGCCGCGCGGATCGCTTCGCATTGTGAAGCAGTATCGCGGCAACCAACTCGTGCAGGTGGTGGACCTATACGACCTGCTCCTTCATGGCGTCAAAGGCGATTTCGGACGGCTCGACAATGGCGACACCGTTCTTGTGCCGCCGATCGGTCCGCAAGTGACCGTCGAGGGAATGGTTCGCCGGCCTGCGATTTACGAACTGAAAGATGAGAAGGACCTCGCGAGCGTTCTCGATCTTGCCGGCGGGCTGTTGCCCAGCGCGGCCTTACAGCACATCGAAGTGCAGCGCATGGTCGCTCATAAAGAGCAGACGATGATGAGCCTCGACATCCCGGAAGGAGCGGATTCCTCCGAGATAACCCAAAAGCTCGCCTCGTTCGAAATTTACGACGGCGACCGCATCCGGCTGTTTCCCATCGCGCCTTATAACCAGAATGCCGTGTACGTTGAAGGTCATGTCGTTCGTCCCGGCAAGTACTCCTACCGGCCCAACATGCGCGTAACTGACGTGCTCTCTTCGTACAAAGACCTGTTGCCGGAGCCGGCGGCTCAGTACGCGGAAATCATCCGCCTGAATCCGCCGGACTTTCATCCGAGCGTGGAGGGTTTCGATCTCGCGCAAGCGATGGCGGACCCTTCGCATGCGCCCCTTCTAGAGCCAATGGATACGGTGCGGATCTTCGGACGCTACGATTTTGAGAATGCGCCCACGGTTTCGGTCTGGGGAGACGTGCGCGGGCCGGGGACCTTCAACACTTCGGGGCAGATTCGCTTGAGCGATGCAATTCACCTGGCCGGCGGACTTTCTCCCGATGCCGATACAGGAGACGCACAAGTGTTCCGCTATTTGAGTGATGGCAGGCTGAGAATCTTCAGTGTCAGCCTAAGCCAAGCATTGGCAGGCGATCCCACCGAGAACATTCTTTTGACCCCGCGGGATCGGATTCTGGTCCATCGAAGCCCGGATGCTGAACAGCCCGCCACGGTCTACGTGCAAGGCGAAGTCGGAAAGCCGGGCCGCTATCCGCTCACGACGAACATGACAGTGGCCGATCTAATTCGAGTAGGCGGAGGGCTCAAACCCAGCGCGGATACGCAGGTAGCAGACTTGACGAGTTACGACTGGACCAACGACACGAAATTGAGCGGCCAGCACGAGCCGATCGAACTGGCTGCGGCGCTCGGCGGCGATCCCAAAGCGAACGTACCGTTGCACAACGGCGACGTGGTGACGATTCGGCAGCTCCCGGGCTGGAACGACCTGGGCGCATCGATCAGCGTCAAGGGTGAAGTGAAGCATCCGGGAACGTACGGCATCCAGCCGGGCGAGCGACTGAGTTCCGTCCTGGAACGAGCGGGTGGTTTCCAGCCCGGCGCGTATCCCTACGGAGCCGTTCTGCAGCGAGTGCAGGTGCGCGAACTCGAAGCGAATCAGCAGGACGAAATGATCCTGCGAGTGAAGGACGCCGAACGGGACTTGGAACTCTTGCCGGACACCGATCCACAAAAGAAGCAGGCGAAGGAGGCAGCGCTCGCGCAATATCAGACCACCCTCACGGAGCTGAGCGCCAATCCACCTGTAGGCCGGGTCGACATTCGCATCTCCCAGAATATCAAGCGCTGGAGAAATACGTCGGCGGATATAGAAGTCCGTGCGGGAGACACATTGGTGATTCCCAAGAGGCCGGACTACGTAATGGTCACAGGCCAGGTGTTCAACCCTACGGCAGTTTCCTACCGGCCGGGCAAGAGCGCGAAATGGTATTTGGGCCAGTCCGGCGGACCCACGACGCTCGCGAACAAGAAAGACATTTTTGTAATCCGTGCGGACGGATCGGTGATCGGTTCAAAGAGAGGCCTCTGGGTGGGAGATTCGCTGGGCGCGACGCTCGAACCGGGGGACACCGTGGTGGTCCCGGAGAAGGCCATCGGCGGCGGTCCGAACTGGCAGAACCTCTTCACGTCGGCGCAAGTGGCGTCGTCGATCGCGAGCACCGTGTTTATCGCAGTGCGTTACTAGAGTGAATTGGGAATGTCCAGATGGAGGATGAGCCTCGTGTTCAGTTGTTGCCTGCTCACGGCGATCGAAGGGGTGAGTGCGAATTGCTGCGCGCAGTCTTCGTCGCCACAGCACATCGAGAAGGCATCGGCGGACGGAAATACGACGAACGACAAGCCGCCGAAACCGAAGCCGCGCTCGAAGAAGGAGTTCTCCAATTCATTTTCGGATCCAGTTGTGAACTCGATGGATTTCGACAATTCACTGGGGCCGCACCTCTTCACGAATATCGCCGAGGACCAGAAAGCAATCTGGACGAGCCCGGCTCATCTCCGCCTGGCGGACGCAGATTGGCTGCTGCCGCTCGGGCTTGTGGCAGGGGGAATGCTGGCCACGGACACGGAAGTGAGCAAACACCTTTCGAACTCGCCCAGCCGACTGAGGTACAGCAATGATTTTTCAAATTACGGCATCGCTTCACTCGCAGCCACCGCCGGAGGTCTCTATCTTTGGGGCCGTATTAGACACGACGACCACAAACGCGAAACCGGATTTCTAGCGGCCGAAGCAGCGCTGAACAGCCTTGCGGTGACCTACACGGCGAAGTATGCGTTTGAACGCGAGCGGCCCTTGCAGGACAACTTCAGAGGACAATTTTGGCAGGGAGGCGACTCCTTTCCGTCTGAGCACGCAGCGGCGTCTTGGTCCATCGCCGGTGTTTTTGCGCACGAGTATCCGGGACCTTTGACATCGCTTTTGGCCTATGGAATGGCGTCGGCGATCACCGCATCGCGCGTGGATGCAAAGCAGCATTTCCCGACGGATGTTCTCGTTGGCAGCGCGATTGGCTGGTTCGTTGCCCAGGAAGTCTATCGGAGGCACCACGATCCGGAGTTGGGCGGCGGCGAATGGGAAACCTATGCGGAATCTCGCGACGAGGGTCCCGGCCGAGTGCTGGGCAGCGCGGGCTCTCCCTACGTGGAACTCGACAGTTGGATTTATCCGGCAATCGAACGGCTCGCGGCTCTCGGCTACATCCACTCGGAATATCTCGGGATGCGTCCGTGGACCCGGATCGAGTGCGCGCAATTGGTGCAAGAGGCTGGAGACGCGATCCGAGACGACGCGCCGGTTCCCGAAGAAGCCGATCAGCTTTTTTCCATACTCACGGCGGAATTCAATGGTAACTCGGATGAGTCGAGCAGCGCAGGAGAAACCTCCCTGCGTCTCGAGTCAGTTTACGCGGGCGCGACCGACATCAGCGGCCCGCCGCTGCATGACAGCTATCACTTCGGCCAGACCATCATCAACGATTATGGCCGCCCCTACGAAGAAGGATTCAACACCTACGACGGCTTTTCGGGTTATGGCACGGCCGGCCGGTTCACCCTCTATGTGAGGGGAGAATTTCAGCACGCCCCCTTCGCACCCGCCTACTCGCTGGCAGCCCGTCAAGCGATTGCGACTGCGGATAACAATCCCCTTCAGCCGGCTACTCCCTTTGCCGCAGTAAACAGATTCACACTCTTGGACACTTATGTGGCAGCCGACGCGGGAGGCTGGGATTTCGCATTCGGCAAGCAGAGCCTCTGGTGGGGACCCGGCGAGGGTGGCGCTTTACTGTTCAGCGACAATGCCGAACCCATCTACATGTTTAGAGGCAGCCGGAACGCACCGTTTAGCGTGCCTCTGCTGTCTCGTTTCCTTGGACCCTTCAAAGTAGATTTCTTCGTCGGAAAGCTTTCTGGCAACGACTTTCCAGCACGCCCTCTCATCCATGGTGAAAAAATCAGCTTCAAGCCGACGAAGAACCTGGAACTGGGGTTTTCGCGCAGCTCCGAATTTGGGGGCGTCGGCCGCCCGCTGACGCCCTTGGCTATCTTTAGGAGCTATACGCTCTTTACTTCCGGTTCGCGATTGCCCCCAGCAGGCAATCCGGGCAAGCGCACCGGCGGATTCGACTTTTCGTATCGAGTCCCATTCGTGCGCAATTGGCTGACAGTGTATGCGGATTCACTGTCAGATGATGACCCGTCCCCGCTTGCGAACCCAGCGCGTGCTGGTATTAGCACCGGGTTCTACATGCCGCGTCTACCGCATTTGGCCAAGCTGGATTTGCGAGTCGAATCTGTGTACACGAACACTCCGAGATCTGGTGTTGGCGATAATGGTGGGCACTTTATTTATTTCGACTCTTTCTACCACGACTTATATACGAACAAAGGAAACATCATTGGGAGCTGGATCGGAAGAGAGGGTTCTGGATTTCAGGGCTGGTCAACTTATTGGTTTACTTCGCGGAATAGCCTTCAGTTCGGGTACCGGCACGCCAAGGTCGCCGACGATTTCATCCCGGGTGGCGAAACGCTAAACGATGGATCAGCAAAAGTGAACTGGTGGCTGCGCGATGATTTGAACGTATCGGCTTCCGTCCAGTACGAAAAATGGGTAGCGCCGATCCTGGCGTCCGGCCCGCAGACGAATTGGACGTCGTCCGTTGAGATTACCTTTCAGCCGCACGGTCTCGTTGTGCCGTTTCGTAGTCGCCAGCAAGTTGAACATGAAGAAAAACAGCCGGTAGCGGACAAGGACACGGGCGAATGAGCGGAGCAGGGGTCAAACAGAGCCCGGTCGCGCCCGATGCGGACGCACTGGAGGGGGTTGTTCTCGATGAACAAACGCTCGATGCCCTGCGCGAGCGGCAGGCAGCAACCGTGCGATTGTTGTGGAATTGCAGAGCCATGTTTTTCCGGGCCGGGGCCATCGGGTTGCTCGTCTCGACGCTCGTAGCATTCTTGATTCCGAAGGAATACACGTCGACCGCCCAACTCATGCCACCGGATACACAGTCCGCATCGGGCTTGGCAATGATGACCGCATTGGCCGGGAGGGCGGGCGACGGACTGGGATCGGTAGCGGGTGATCTGCTGGGGCTCAAAAGCTCCGGCGAACTATTTATCGGCGTTTTGAGGAGCGAGACGGCAGAGGACCGAATCATCGACGAGTTTGATTTGAAAAAAGTCTACGGTAAGCGCCTGCTGGTCGAGGCCCGGAAGAAGCTCGATGAAAACACAACAATTTCGGAGGACAGAAGAAGCGGAATCATCTCCATTAGCGTGACGGACCACAGTCCGAAACGCGCCGCGGAAATGGCGAACGCTTACGTCGACGAACTGAATGCCCTGATGGCCGACCTGTCGACTTCCTCGGCCCATCGTGAGCGGGTCTTCCTCGAAGAGCGGCTCAAAGTGGCTAAGCAGGAGTTGGACGATGCCACGAACGCACTCGCTCAGTTTTCGAGCAAAAACAACACCATCGATATTCAGACCGAAGGCAAAGCCATGCTGGATGCCGCGGCCAGCTTAGCTGGTGAATTGATCGCGTCAGAATCGCAACTCGAAGGACTCCGCCAGATCTACACCGACGCCAATCCCCGAGTACGCAGTTTGAGTGCTCGAGTGACGGAGCTTCGGGAGCAACTCGATAAGCTTGGAGGGACGCACGACAGCGTCGCCGGCGCTGATCAGTCGTCTACGATTGCGGGTAGCATCCCATTCCCCACCATCCGAAATCTGCCTCTGCTCGGCGCCAAATACGCGGGGTACTACCGGGACGCGAAGATACAGGAAACAGTCTTCGAACTGCTGACGGAACAGTATGAGCTCGCTAAAGTGCAAGAGGCTAAGGAAACCCCAAGCGTGAAAGTTCTCGATCCCGGAAGAACTCCGGAAAGGAAGTCTTATCCGCCGCGCCTGATGATCGCTGTTCTCGGAACCTTTCTCGCACTTGTTGTCACGAGCGCTTGGGTTCTGGCGACGAGATATTGGAGCGAACTGAACCCAAGAGACCCGCGAAAGGTACTCGCGGAAGAGATCGTCTCTACCGTGAAGGCGAACACGCCTTGGGCATCTCGAAACGGAGATGCGCCGCACTCGACGCGGAAGACTTGGAGTTGGATCAATCGGGTTGGCCGGTCTGAAAAGAGCCCGACCGAAGAGTAGAAGGGTTCTTTAAACATAAGATAGTAAACAGTTTAGATTGTACTTCGCCATGTAAGGAACGGGGCGAAGCTCCGTTTGCTCAGAGGTTAGAGATGGAGTGATGAAGTCTGGAGTAATGAGATCTGTAGTGATGACCGAGTCCCACGATTTCGATCCCGGATTTGTGCCTTCGTCCTACTTGGAGCCGCATTGGTATGCTGTGTACACTCGGGCCAACCACGAAAGGCACGTCCTGTGCGAAATCGAGACGCGCTCATTCGAATCGTTCCTCCCGGTCTATACGTGTACCCGGCGGTGGAAGGACCGACGCGTGAGTCTGCAGCTGCCGCTGTTTCCGGGCTACGTTTTCGTGCGCATGGCGTTGCGCGACCGTCTCGAGGTATTGCGGATTCGGAGCGCGGTTCGCCTAGTCGGCTTCGACAACAAGCCCGCCGCTCTTCCTGACCAAGAGATCGAAATTCTGCGCTCAGGTTTTTCACGCGGAGCCCGCGCGGAGCCGTATCCGTTCTTGGACATGGGGCACCGTGTTCGGATCATAGGGGGGCCCTTTGCGGGGCTTGCTGGAATATTGAAAAAAAGGAAAAACAACCTGCGCGTCATCGTCGCACTCGATCTTATCCAGCGGTCGGTCGCTGTCGACGTGGACACCGCGGACGTGGCGCCTCTGAGCAACGCGCGCACGCGTTTAAGTCCGCCATGAATCGCGATCCGTCTGCCTCTCCGGAGCGAATTGAATCACCAGCCGTTTTCGAGAGCCAGTCAAAGCATGGGAGGGTAAATGGCAATTTCTGCGTCGATCATTGGCTTAGGGAAGCTAGGTGCGTGCATGGCGGCAGCAATGGCCTCGCGCGGGGTGAGAACCATCGGAGTGGACGTAAAGGCCGCGACCGTGGAGAAGGTTCAGCAAAAACTCGCCCCGGTGTATGAACCGGGCCTCGACGAGATGATGATCAGCTGTGACAGCTTGCTTTCAGCTACTACGGACATGCAAGCGTCCATTCACGAAACGCAGATAACGTTTGTCGTCGTTCCAACGCCGAGCAACGAAGAGGGAGCATTCTCACTCGAACACGTACGGGCAGCAGTAGAGTCGATCGGCCGCGCGTTGCACGACAAGGCGGAATACCACACCGTCGTAGTGACCAGCACGGTACTGCCGGGTTCGACGGAATACTTCGCCAAGCCACTACTCGAAAGGGTTTCAGGGAAGCGTTGTGGGCAAGACTTCGGACTGTGTTATAGCCCGGAGTTCATTGCGCTCGGCAGTGTGTTGCGAGATTTCTTGAACCCCGACTTTGTCCTCATCGGTGAATGTGATTCTCGCGCCGGCGATCAACTCGAAGCATTCTACCGCGAAATGGTCCGCATCGACGCTCGCGCAGTGCGGATGACTCCGGTCAACGCCGAGCTTGCCAAGATAGCCCTCAACACGTTCGTCACCACTAAAATCACTTTTGCAAACATGCTGGCCGAGATTTGCGAGCAACTGCCGGGTGGCGACGTGGATGCGGTCACGTCTGCGCTCGGCCTTGACCGCCGAATAGGCCCCAAATACTTGAAGGGAGCGCTGGGTTACGGAGGACCGTGTTTCCCGCGCGACAACAGCGCGCTGGTCCGGTTCCTCGAGGAAATGGGTGTCTCAGCCCAGTTGCCCCGTGCCGTCGACCAGATGAATCGCAGGCAAACGATGCGAATCGCTTCGATGATCGAACAGCTCAATTTGGGTGATCCGAGGCGCGTAGCGGTACTGGGGCTGGCGTACAAACCAGACACCAATGTAGTCGAGGAATCGCAGGGTGTGGCCATCGCACGCCTCCTGGCACAAAAAGGCTTCAGAGTTTCGGTCTATGATCCGGTCGCGATGGAGCCGGCGAGTAGAGAGCTCGGTCACACGGTCGAGTACGGTGACAGCATCGCGGACTGTGTTCGAGGCGCACAAGCGATCGTGATTGCCACGGACTGGCCCGATTTCCGATTGGTGGCCTATCAGTTGGCAAATTCGAAGCCTCGTCCGCTGATCCTGGACGGGTGGCGAATGCTGCGATCCTCTTCAGGGTCGACCGAGATTGCGTATCGGGGCATCGGAATCGGGTATCCGCAGCGGGATTTGCGCGAGCGTTTGCGGCGATTTATCGAGAAGCTCGGTCAGCCCACGTCCGCCCCTGGCGTAGCGTACCAGGCACCGATAGGAAAAGTGGCTGCGGGATAGGTCGAAAAAACTTGATTGAACAAACACAAATCCACGGGCCCTTACTTGCCCGGAACACGATGCTCAATCTCATCGGCTCCGCCGTTCCGGCGGGCATGGCCCTGCTCGTTACGCCATACGTGATTCATGGACTGGGCGTCGAGCGGTTCGGAATTCTTTCCCTGGCGTGGGCGATCCTCTGGTACTCAAGCTATTTCGATCTCGGACTCAACCGCGCCACTACAAAGTTCTCTTCCGAGGCAATCAGCAAAGGTCAGCACGCCAAAATCCCGGCGATCCTTTGGACGTCCCTGGGCATTCAAACGCTCCTGGGTTTTCTTGCGGCAGGTGCGATCGTTGTCGTCACGCCGTTCCTCGTTGACACAGTTCTGCGTATACCAGCCGGCCTGGCACGCGAAACGGAGCTTACGTTTTTTGGAATCGGCGCTACGATTCCTTTCTTCCTCGGGTCGGGCATCCTCTCGGCTTTGCTTGCCGGAGTGCATCGCTTCGACCTCGTCAATGCTGTCAAGATCCCCGGGAACTCGACGATGTTCCTGTTTCCGGCGCTTGGTGTGTATCTAGGCTATAGCCTTCCTGGAATCATCGCGCTCCTGCTGCTTTCGCGGGTGTTCGTGGCATTGGCGCTGCTGCTCATGTGTGTAAAGATTTTTCCGGGCCTGATCTCCGGACGCAAACGGGACGCAAGCATTACGGGGCCACTCCTGAAATTCGGCGGATGGGTCATGGTCTGCAACGTGTTGATCCCGGTGCTCGTCTACGTCGACCGTTTCGTTATCGGCGCCCTCATTTCGATCGCAGCCGTGGCCTATTATTCGGTTCCCTACGAGGTCGTCTCCCGGCTGCAGATTGTTCCCGGCAGCATAGGGACGGCTCTGTTTCCAGCTCTAATTTCCCTTTCTGTGGAAGCCCGCGGGCGGTTGAAGCGGCTCTACATGCGCAGTCTGAAAACGGTGCTGTTGTTGATCGTTCCGTCGGCCGCCCTGCTTGCTATTTTCGCTCGGGAGGGATTGCGAATCTGGGTTGGGGCTGACTTCGCCGCTCACAGTGCGAGGACTCTGCAGGTTCTGTCCATTGGTCTGGTGCTGAACGGGCTATCTCAGATGCCAGCCAACCTGCTTGACGCTGTAGGCAGGCCTGATTTGCGCGCCAAAGTCTTTCTCGTCTATCTCGTCCCATACCTGGCTGCACTGTGGTTTTGTACGAGACACTTCGGCATTCTCGGAGCTGCGATTGCTTGGACCCTGCGGGGAGCGGTCGAGCTGATACTCTTCGTGCTGGCTACGTCCCGGCTCCTCCGACTTCCCGTGCTCGCGCTGGCTGAGAACGGGATGATGCGAGCCATCGCCACTTGCGGCGGTTTGGCGGTCTGCCTTCTCTTCGTAAGTTCGATCATGTCTGGCGGAATCGTGCTCCACGGGCTGATGGACTTCACCGGTGTGCTTGCATTTGCGGCAGTCACTTGGCGGTTTGTCCTGGATGGCACGGATCGACAATCCCTGCTGTCCGTTATCGGAGGGCAACGATGAGCGCTGCTGCTTCGACGGTAAGGACTTCTCTGGAAGGCGAGCACAAAACACCTTCTCCTTTCGATACAGTTCGGGCGCAAGGATTCAGCGAGCGGAGGAGAGAATTCTTCGATCGCTTTCTTCCGGATTTGGTGAGTCGGCACGGCCTTCGAACCGCGTTGGACGTGGGTTGTGGATTCGGTTATTTCTCCGGGTATCTGAAAGGTTTGGGGCTTCAGGTGACCGCGGTCGACGGCCGCGAAGAAAATGTGAATGAAACCGCCAAACGCAATCCCGGCGTGAAATGCATCGTTGCGGATGTAGAGGGAATCTCTCCCTCGGAATTCGGGCAATTCGATCTGGTTTTCTGCGTGGGGCTGCTTTATCACCTCGAAAACCCGTTCAGGGCCGTGCGAAATCTCAAAGGTCTCTGCGGCGGGATCGCGTTGCTGGAGACCGTCGTCGCGCCCGTCAGGGGAATTGCGACGGTTCTGTACGAAGAGCCCGCTGTTGGGAATCAGGGCCTCAACTACATCGCCGCGATTCCATCGGAGTCGTGGCTCCTGAAGTCTCTGTACCGCGTTGGGCTTCCCTTCGTGTTTCGTACCCGGGAATTACCGGACCACCCGGATTTCCGCTCCGGGCTGATCAAGAAACGGATGCGCACGGTTCTGGTGGGGGCCCGATACGAGTTGCAGTCTCCTCTGTTGGAGCTTGTCTCCGAACCGACTAGCACGAATCCGTTCCTGTGGGACCGCTCCGGGTTTGGACATTTTCTCAGGAACGAGGGCCTACGAAATACCCTGAAAAAGATTATTCCCGCGCGGCTATTGGGGCTTCCGTACGGGCACTAATGGCGGCCCAAAGCACTATGCATGTGCACCTCAAGGTTAGGCCAGGCGCGGCGGGGCGGACATGCTGACGATTTTTGCGCTTCCCAAGCCGTTTCTCGGGCACTTCGACATTATCCAGCGAAACGCCATTCGGAGCTGGATGAGCCTTTTGCCGCGGTGCGAAATCATCCTCCTTGGCGATGACCAAGGAACTGCAGAAGTGGCGCAAGAATTTGGGCTGCGCCACGTTTCCGCCATCGAGCGAAATGAGTTCGGTACTCCACTGCTGAATGCTGTTTTCGGCGCTGCGGATGAAATTGCGAAGAATCCGTGGCTCTGCTACGTCAATGCCGACATCATCTTGATGAGCAGCTTTGTTCGGGCCGTCCAACGGGTCGCGACCGACCGCCGCAACTTCCTTCTCGTGGGCGGCCGATGGGACATGGACATCACGGAACCGTTGCCGTTCGACGATGGCTGGGAAGAGAAATTGAAGGCCCGAGTCGCGACCGAGGGACGCCTCCGTTCCCATGGCGCCGTCGATTACTTCGTCTTTCCCCGCGGGATGTTTGGGGAGATCCCTCCCTTCGCCATCGGGCGGACCCTTTGGGATCAATGGCTGATTTATCGCGCGGCGTCTCAAGACGTGCCGGTGATCGACTTGACGGAAATGGTTCAGGTGGTTCACCAGAACCACAATTACGGCAAGGGCCGCTCGTTGAAGGACATTGAAAAGTCTCCCGAAGGCCGGCGCAATTTCGAACTGGCGGGTGGCTACTCGCACGCCTACAACTTGTGGGACACCCAGTTCAAGTTCACACGCTGTGGCATAAAGCGGCGCCGCAGCCCGTATTTCTTTTACCGCCAACTAGTGAAGTTGAGTGATCGAAACCCTTTGGCGAGCGCCGCTCTCAAGATGGTTCGCGTCGTGGTGGAATCGAGGCGTTCGTGAAGGGATGGCCGCCTTGTTGAGGCAAGACGCTACGTTACGGATGTCTTCTGAGCCGGACTCCAGCCGTTGTTACCCTCGGTGATGAGCATGAACTTGCGAGCGTTGACGTCGAGCAGGTCCGGGAGTTTGCGTCCCTTGAATTGGAAGCATAAGGCAGCCTTGCAGCTTGTTTTCTCGACTTTACCCCTTGGGGAACGGCTTAACTATCTTTTTCAGCGGCATATCAAACGCAGCTTACCCCTTGACGGTGCACACCTGGCGCATTCTACGTCTTTGGCTGAGTTGCACGCTTCGCTATTGAAAAGACATTGGGGCGGGCAACTCGAAAACGCAACTTTCTACGAGTTCGGGGCTGGGTGGGAGCTGTCAATTCCCCTGACTCTCTATTCGCTCGGTATCAATAGGCAAGTTATTGCCGACATTCGCCCTCTCCTCAGGATCGAACTCGTGAATGATGTGATTGCAAAGCTTCAGATCCGGGCAAGTGGTGGGACGTTTGTTCGCACTCCCGCGAAACTCCTCGCGAATGGTCGGGATGGTCTCTCCATGTTGAAAAACTACTATGGTATCGACTATCTGGCGCCCCGCGATGCACGACGAACGGGCCTGCCGTCGGCCTCGGTCGACTGTATTACTTCGACAGCAGTTCTGGAACACATCCCGCCCGTGGAAATCCGGGCGATCCTTCAGGAGTGCCGCCGGATTCTGAGAGACAATGGAGTCATCAGTTTGCGGATCGATTACCAAGATCACTACTCTTATTTCGATCCGCACATCTCTGCCTACAATTTCCTGCGATATCCAGATCGGGTTTGGCGCTTTTTCAGCCCGTCTCTGCATTATCAGAATCGGCTGCGGCATAAGGACTACGTCCGTCTAATTGTCGAAGCGGATTTTGAGATCGTCGACGAACAATGCTTGGCCGGAAGTGAAGCAGACTTGAAAGCTCTTGAGACGCTCCCGCTCGACAGGCGATTCAACTCGTACACATTGCCAGAGTTGGCCGTGCGAGCCTCGAATCTGGTCTTGTGCAAAAAGCAGATCATAACAAAACAATGAGACAGGAAATTCCTCCTTCCGGCGAGCGACTCCAGGTTGGAGCCGTGCGAGCTGCGACATATTCTGCCTGGGGATGGGGAGGGCTTTCGATTGCGGCGATCGCGGTCATACCTATCCTTGTAGCACTCGCCTCCGGGCTCGAGCTGTCATTTGTGGCCTTTCCATCGTTGATGGTGCTGCTGGTTTCTCTCTGGCTCGGCCACAAAGCCGCGCGTACGCTTGATCTAAGTCATCTGACCATTTCCGGCTTCTGGCAGATCTGTTTTCTGGCCACTATCTACATCCCGAGTTTTGTTGTGTATTCGGAAGGCCTGGATCCGTATCGCGGCACGTTCCTATTCGCCGTACAGGGAACGTGCCTGATGGTTCCCCTGGGCTTCTGGCTCACAAACCTAATTTCCGGTTTTCGGACCTGTGAGATTCGAGAGTATTACGACAGGCCGATTGCGCGAACGGAGGGGGAGTCGGGTCTGGGGACAACATACGTCGTGTTCCTTGTTTTCGCGCTTGGTCTCACGGCCCTTTATTTCAAGCAGGCACCCGAAATTGCCCTCTTTGAGATCTTTCGGAATCCAGTTGACTGGGCAACGTATGAGGCACTCAGGCTGACAACCTTTGCTGCACTGGAGTCCCAGCTCGATTACGGGTACGCCTTGCTGCGCGGGGTCCTCTATCCTCTTTTGATACTCGTCGGGCTTGGCTACTATCTCCGCTCTCGAAAACGTTCTTGGCTGGCAATGTTTTCCGTGTCGGCGATCTCGGGGATTGTCTTCGCCGCCTTGGACGCCGCGAAGGGCCCCGTGTCCGTCATTTTGATGAGCGCAGGGTTTTTCATTTTTCTATACAAAGGCGGGCGAATCAGAAAACGAACGATTGCGCTATGGGGCGGACTGTTGCTTGCTTTTCCGCTGCTCGTCTTGATTACCGTTCTGGGTGGAACCTCGGACGCGGTTTTGCAACCGGCCCTTCAAGCACTCGCCCACCGGGTTTTTGTAACCGATGATATCGTGGCTTACGACTATTTTGAAATTTTCCCCAAACAGGTCGAGTTTCTGCATGGCCGGTCAGTCCAAAAGATTGCTTGGTTGACGCAACGGCCGTTTTTTGATGCCGGGCAATACGTTTTCTTGGATATGTCGGATACGTTGGGCAAATACTCGGAAGGCGATAGCGCTGGCGGCTCATTCTTCGCGAAATTCTACGCTGACTTCGGGATTCCCGGCGTTCTGATAGGCGGGTTGCTTACCGGAATCATTCTTCAGAGCATTCAGATATTTCTCATCAGGCGTAGAAAGACGGTCTTATACCTTGCCACCTACGCTTTTTTGTTTTACGTAGCTTTCCAGATTAACGGCGAGGCTCTCCCATCCGTCCTCTTAAGTAGGGGAGCGATTATCGCGCTGGCTTTCCCCTGGATGGTGGAGAAACTGTCGAGATTCTCTTCTTCGTTCGCACTTCTGCCGCAGAAGACCGCGCAGCAAAGCACTTAGCGCCATGGATGTTTGGCCATGTGCGGGCTTGGAGTTCGGGATTGAAGTCGAGCGATAAGTGAGGAGTCACAAGAATGAACATACTCGTGCTTGGTGGGGACGGTTACTGCGGCTGGCCTACCTCGCTGCACTTGTCGCAACGCGGGCATGAAGTCGCGATTGTGGACAATTTCTACCGGCGACTGTGGGATCACGAACTCGGCGCCCAGACGCTAACGCCAATTTGCCCGCTTTCCGGCCGTCTTCGGGCGTGGGAACGCGCTTCAGGGAAAACCATCCCCGCGTTCGTGGGCGACGTCACAAATTACGCGTTCCTTGTCGAAACCATCGCAGAATGCGAACCGGACGCCATCGTTCACTTTGCCGAACAGCGGGCCGCTCCCTACTCGATGATTGACCGCGAGCATGCTGTGTTCACTCAAGTGAACAACGTGGTTGGGACTCTCAACGTGCTTTTCGCGATGAAGGAGGCTCGGCCGAATTGCCACCTCGTCAAATTGGGAACCATGGGCGAATACGGAACGCCCAACATCGACATTGAAGAAGGGTTCATCAGGATCTCGCACAACGGCCGCGAGGATTTGCTGCCATTTCCGAAACAGCCTGGGTCGTTCTATCACCTTTCCAAAGTTCACGACAGCCACAACATCGCGTTCTGCTGCAAGATCTGGGGCATTCGTGCCACGGACCTCAATCAGGGTGTCGTGTACGGAACGATCACCGATGAAATCGCACTCGACGACGCATTGATCAACCGTTTTGATTACGACGAGGTGTTTGGGACCGCACTCAACCGTTTTTGCGCTCAGGCCGCCGTCGGCTATCCGCTCACCGTTTACGGGAAGGGTGGGCAGACGCGCGGCTTCCTCGATATTCGAGATACGGTCCGATGTATCGAGCTGGCATGCCTAAATCCGCCTGCCCGAGGAGAATATCGCGTCTTCAATCAGTTCACCGAACAGTTCTCGATCCTGCAATTAGCCCAGATGGTGCAAGCGAGCGGGAGAAAATTGGGTTTGGACGTGTTAATCGAACATCTCGCCGATCCGCGCGTGGAAGCCGAAGAACATTACTACAACGCGAAACACACGAAGCTGATTGACCTCGGTCTTGAACCGCACCTTCTTTCCGAATCTCTTCTGGATTCGCTCGTGAACATCGCGGTGCGCTATCAGGACCGGGTGGATCAGGGTCTCTTCCTGCCGCGCGTCGACTGGCGAAAGGCACGAAACGAGCACACCGGCGGTCGCCGCTACGCGAAGACAGCAGCGGCTGCGGAACGGCAATCTGCGGATTGATTCTCTCGATGGATTCCCGGTTGCCACACGGCATGTTTTCCGGAGCGCAATTTGTGCTGCTCATCGCGATCGTGCTGCTGGTCTATACCTGGGCCGTGTTTCCCTGTGTTCTGTGGATCCTGAAGCGGAAATTCGCGCGGCCAATCGCTCTGACGGCGGGGAAAGCGGCCCCATTCGTGTCCATCATAGTTGCAGTTCATAACGAAGAGGGGCGCATCCAAGCCAAACTCGAGAACTGCCTGCAGCTGGACTACCCCCGCGAACTGTCGGAGATAATCGTCGTTTCAGATGGCTCAACCGACTCCACGGAGAAGATTGTGGGCGCATACGCCGCCCGCTACCCGCATATTCACTTTCTCGACGTCGAGCGATCGGGGAAAAGCCACGCGCAGAACACTGCGGTTCGGGAGGCGGGAGGAGAAATCCTTTTGTTCACGGATGTCGATACTACATGCGAGCGCAACTTGCTTGAACTGCTGACTCGGAATTTTCAAGATCCGGCCGTCGGAATGGTAAGTGCGACCGTTCATCTTTTGCAGCCCGATGGCGCCGTCGCAAAGGGACAAGGACTGTATTGGCGTTACGAACTGTTTCTCCGTGCGGCAGAATCGGCGATTGGTGTCTTGGCTACGGGAAGCGGCCAAGCCTTGGCCGTTCGCCGGTCACTATTTCGTCCCATGCCCTCTTTCTACGGCGACGACTGCGTCCTTCCACTCGATGTCCGGCTGCAAGGGTACAGAGTCGTGCAAGACAGCGAAGCCATCGTTTTCGACACGATGCCGGACAGCGTCGAAGGAGAACTTCGTGCTCGCGTGCGCATGACCGCCCGCAATTGGACGGGAACGATGAGTCGTATCGGTATCCTGAATCCGTTTCGCTTCCCGCTGACCGGTTGTGCGCTCGTGTCGCATAAGTTCCTGCGCTGGCTGACGCCGATCTTTCTCCTTGCCGTACTTGTCTGCAATGCCCTGCTGCTTCTCAGGTCGCACTACGTTTTCCTCGGAGTTCTGCAGGCGGTTTTTTATATGGCGGCGTTGGTGGGCTGGTCGCGGACTAGAAAGGCCCGGCACGCGGGGTGGTTTGGATACCCGTTCTCGTTTTGCTTGGCCAACCTCGGCTTTTTTCTGGGATTGATTCTGGCAGTTCGAAACGAAAGGATCACGGCCTACCAGCAGAGCCGCTGAAATCGGCACGCTGTGCACGATTCCTGCCATAGTTCAGAGAAAGCAAGAGTTCAGCGCGCGGAACTTGAACGAATCCGTGTGGCATACGCTCGCCGGCGTAAGGAAATTTCCAAAGCTCGTTATGCATTGATGAATCCCTTCAACCTCTTGAGCATCCAGGAGCGCGAATACGCCATTACCTCATCTCTGCGCGAATCGGGCATCCAATCTCTGGCGGGCCGAAAGATCTTGGACATTGGGTGTGGGCGCGGCCAGACACTCCGCCGTTTCCTAGAGTTCAATGCGGATCCCTCCCTCATGTATGGGGTGGATCTGATCGACGAATACCTTGCTCAAGCCCGTCTGCTCAGCCCGCAGTTCAGTTTTGTTCACGGGAATGCGGCCGAACTGCCATTCGAAGAGGCCAGCTTCGACATCGTTCACCAGGCCACTGTATTCAGTTCGCTCCTTGACCCGCTTATGAGGCTGACAACCGCTTGCGAGATGCTGAGGGTCCTCAAGCCGGATGGCCTGATTCTTTCGTACGACTTTTTTGTGGATAATCCGCGGAACCGCGACGTCTGCGGAGTCGGCAAGAAGGAGATTCACAGGCTCTTTCCCGAGTGCCGCATCCGACTGCGACGTCTAACAGTCGCTCCCCCGATCGGACGCCTCGTGGGGGTACAATCTCCGCTTCTATATACCCTGCTTTCCAGCACTAAAATCCTATGCACCCACTACCTCTGCACCATCGCGAAGAACTAACCGTCGAATCTGCCGATCGGCAGATTCCGTTCCATCGGGCGTCAGTCGGCGAAGACGAGGTCCAGGCTGTAAGCGAAGTGATCCGCTCCGGCTGGCTGACGATGGGGCCGAAGACGGTGGAATTCGAAGCGGCGTTTGCACGTTACGTTCGAGCCGAACATGCCATCGCTGTTTCCTCGTGTACCGCTGCGCTGCATCTTGCTTTGGAAGCAGTCGGCGTTGGTGCGGGGGACGAAGTCCTGGTGCCGACGAACACCTTCACCGCGACCGCTGAGGTCGTCACGTACTTGGGCGCTAAACCGGTTCTAGTCGATGTTGACCCGCTGACCCTGAACCTAGATGCGGCCGATGCAGTTCGTTGTTTGACGTCTCGGACGCGAGCCATCATCCCCGTACATTTCGCCGGGCAGCCATCCGACATGACAAAAATCAGCGAGGTGGCTGATACTCACGGTTTACATGTGATTGAAGACGCCGCTCACGCTCTGCCCGCCAGCCACCGTGGCTCTAGGGTCGGTTCGTTAAGCGTACTGACCGCCTTTAGCTTCTATGCCACAAAGCCTATGACTACGGGGGAAGGGGGCATGGTCACAACTGGCAATGCGGATTACGCGGAACGCATGCGAATTATGCGCCTACATGGCATTGGACGGGATGCCTGGAAACGCTATTCGGCAGAGGGCTCGTGGCGATACGAGGTAGTGGCCGCAGGGTTCAAATACAACATGACCGATATCCAGGCTGCGCTTGGCTTAGTCCAACTCGGGAAGTGTGACGCCATGTACCGGCAGAGGGCACGGATTGCAGCCCGCTACACCTCTTCGTTCCAACAAATAGAAGCTCTTGAGCCCCCCGCCGCGCTCGAATATGTTGATCCCTCGTGGCACCTCTACGTCTTGCGTCTTCACCTCGACCGCCTGAAAATGAACCGGAGCGATTTTATCGACGAACTCCGAAGAAGAGGCGTTGGTACCAGTGTCCATTTTATTCCCCTGCATCTCCATCCTTATTATCAGAGTTCCTTCGGCTATCGCGTCGGGGACTGTCCCGTTGCTGAGCGCGAGTACCAACGCTGCGTTTCGTTGCCCATTTATCCCGACATGACCGATGAAGACGTCCAGCGCGTTATTGAAGTCGTCGCTGAGGTCTGTGAACTGTACCGTGTCTAATCTGGGTAAAGTCGCATCTAACCCGGCGCCAGATTCTCCTGCCGCGCAGAATGTTCCTGTTTATGCCGATTCGGGAGCGATGACCCATTCGCGTTTTTACGTTCCGTTCGGCAAACGCCTCTTTGATTTCTTTCTGTCATTGCTCGCCACCTTGCTGCTCGCACCTATCCTTGTGATCATCGCCGGACTTGTAAAACTTAGTTCACCAGGGCCCGTTTTCTTCCGGCAAATTCGAGTGGGCAAAGATGGAAAATGGTTCCGGATCCTAAAATTTCGCTCGATGGTGGACGGGGCCGAGTGGATGGGACTTGGTATCACTTCCGGCGACGATCCACGGATCACCCGCTTGGGGGCCCATCTTAGAAGATGGAAGCTTGACGAACTTCCGCAGCTATGGAACGTCCTCAAGGGAGAAATGAGCTTTGTCGGCCCGCGCCCGGAGCTACCTGTGTATGTGGCCCGGTATTCGGACGAACAGAAGGAGGTGCTTCGAGTACGGCCGGGAATTACCGATCCGGCTTCCATCCAATACCGCCATGAGGAAACTCTTTTAGAGGGGAGTTCCGGTCCGGAAGAGCTTTACCTGGAAAAGATCTTGCCCCACAAAATCGCACTGAACCTGGCCTATCTGAAGGAGATATCGTTTGTTAACGATCTTTCTCTGATGTTATCAACCGTCAAGTCCATAGTCAGCTTCTCCGTTTCGCATGGAACAAGGTGACTGGGCCCTTGCCACGCCTGCCCTTGCGATGGCCAATGCACAGAGAACGTGGAGTCCCGTTTCCGACGTTCGTTTTCAACATTAGCTCCGTGACCTGAAACGAGCTTTGTTAGCTTGGCGCTGTATTCCGCACCTCCTATGACCCCCCGGCACCTGATTCGGCTTTCCATGTTGCTGTTGCAGCGGCGCAGGTGGTTTATCGCCATCTTCCAGGCGGGGCTTGTTGTGGGTTCTCTCGCCTTCGCCTGGCTGCTTCGGTTTGATTTTTCGATGCCGTACCGCCATACCCTGCTCATGGCTGTCGTCATTCTGCCCTTGCTTCGACTTGGTTGCTTCTACAGATTCAACCTCCTACATGGATGGTGGGAGTACGTCGGTGTCAACGATGCATGGGACATCTCCAAAGCAATTGTGTCCGGCACAGTCCTATTCTGGTTAGTCATGCATATTCTTCCGGGAGGTGCCGCGTTTCCTCGCTCAGTCCTAATTCTCGAAATGTTTCTCAGTGCAGTGTCGCTTTCCGGAGTACGCTTGCTTTCCCGCGCCGTCGCCGAGTCTGTCCGTAAGGACGAAACTTCCGGCAAGAAAGTCGTTCTGGTCGGCGCCGGATTTGCCGCTCAGATGGTTATCCGGGAACTCGCGCATTTGCAGAGCGGCTATCGCATCTTATGCTGCCTTGACGACGATCCCACGAAGCAGGGAATTAGGATTCACGGTGTGCCAGTGCTTGGGACCGTCGATCAACTATTCGACATTGGTAGTAAACACGGCGCGGACGAGGTTCTCATCGCCGTTCCATCGGCCACGGGAGCACAAATGCAAAGGTTCGTGGAGATCTGCACTAAGGCAGCTCTTCCATTCCGCACGGTCCCGACGCTGAAGGAAATAATCACCGGTCGAGTGACTGTCAACCAGTTGCGCCAAGTCAGTTTGGAAGATTTGTTAGGGCGAGATCCGGTGGAAATTGATCTCGAGTCGGTGCGCAGAGAGCTTGAAGGCCGGGCGGTACTCGTTACCGGTGCTGCTGGTTCGATTGGGTCGGAATTGTGCCTTCAGGTACTCGAGTACGGTCCTTCTCATGTCGTTTGCTTGGATCAAAGTGAAACGGCACTTTTCTTCCTTCGGTTAAGCGTCGAAAAGCAGCGGCATGGCGCCCGCATTTCATTTCGAGTCGCCGACGTCACCGATCGTGAGCGCATTCGGGCTATCTTGTCCGAATTCAAACCGGCGGTCATTTTTCACGCGGCCGCCTACAAGCATGTACCCATGATGGAACTCAACGTGGAGGAGGCAGTCAAGAACAATGTTCTTGGCCTACTGGGACTTTTGGAGTTGGCGGACGAGTCAGGATGCGAGAACCTCGTGCTGGTTTCGTCGGACAAAGCCGTGAATCCAACCAACATCATGGGCGCGACGAAACGTACGTGTGAACTGATTCTTGCCTCTCGCCCTCCAAACGGGATGCGCTGTGTGTCTGTGCGTTTTGGAAATGTACTTGGCTCCAATGGCAGCGTCATTCCAGTGCTGACGCGTCAGCTCCACAACCATGAGCCCCTGACGATCACCCACCCGGAAATCAGGCGCTTCTTCATGACGATACGCGAAGCAGTGGCGTTGGTGCTGCAAGGCTTCGCGATCGGCAAGAACGGTGACATCCTTGTTTTGGAGATGGGACAGCCCGTGAAGATTCTTGATTTGGCTCGCACTCTCATTCGTTTGTCCGGTAAATTGGAAGAGGATGTGGAAATCCGCTTCACGGGTCTACGCGAGGGGGAAAAACTGAACGAAGAGCTTTTTTATTCTTACGAACGAGCTATTTCCACATCGTGTGACAAGATCAAGCGAACAGCTGCTCCACGCAAAGACTGGGCGGAATTGTGCCGTCAGTTGGGTGAGCTTCGTGTCGCCGTGAGTACGGATGGTTCCGGTCTGGTCCGCGCCAAGATCAAGGAAATCGTCCCCGAGTATGACTATCAGTGCAGGGACTCGGCGGCGCACAACCCGGAAACTCTCCGTGCTGTCGCCGGCCACGACTAGGTACTGCTCAGGCGGGGCTTGGTTGATTGAATTCCCTTTACCCGGCGAGCGCGGGCAAAATCAGCGATTTGAGGCGGTGTCCGAACAAGAGCCGTTGCGAAAACAACTTCATCGGAGGGCACTCCATTGGCCAAAATTATCGATGATCTGGTCGTCGTCACAGGAGCTGGGGGTTTTATCGGCGGCAATCTCGTTTCTGCCCTACGCGCGCGCGGCCACAAGCGCCTTCGGGCGGTAGACAGCAAGCCCTTCAGTGAGTGGTATCAACGCTTCAACGACGTCGAGAACCTCTCTCTCGATCTGAAACTCAAGGAAGGTTGCGAGACGGCCGCGAAAGGCGCCCGTGAAATCTACAACCTCGCCGCCAATATGGGCGGCATGGGCTTCATCGAGCACAATAAGGCGCTCTGCATGCTCTCCGTGCTCATCAATACCCATTTGTTGGAGGCGGCCCTCAAATATGACGTCGATAAGTTCTTCTATTCTTCCTCAGCGTGCGTCTACAACGGAGACAAGCAGAGGACATTCGAGGCCCCGTCGCTCAGGGAAGAGGACGCCTACCCGGCTCTTGCCGAGGACGGCTATGGTTGGGAAAAACTTTTTTCGGAGCGGATGTGCCGGCACTTTTCCGAGGACTTTGGCCTGTACACGCGCGTCGCGCGTTTTCACAATGTCTACGGACCCTGGGGAACGTGGTACGGAGGGCGTGAAAAGGTGCCGGCTGCAATTTGCCGGAAGGTGATCGAGGCCAAGATCTTGGGCAAACACGAAATCGAAATCTGGGGCTCGGGCAATCAGACTCGCAGCTTCATGTTCATCGACGACTGCATTACGGGCATCGATCTCATCATGCATTCCGGAATTGGCGAACCGATCAACCTCGGATCGAGCGAAGCGGTGACCATCAATCAATTGGTTGATATCGCCGAGGAGATCGCCGGAATCAAGGTAAAGAGGAACTACGATCTCAGCGCGCCCAAGGGCGTGAATGGCCGGAATAGCGACAACACTCTCATCAAGGAATATCTCGACTGGGAGCCGGCTACCTCGTTGCGTGCCGGCCTCGAGGCGACGTATCGATGGATCTGGGATCAATATTTGGCGCGCGAAAGACGCGAGGCCAGTGTCGTTCGCGAGGCAGCTGCAGCGGGTTAACCAACAGACACAAACGAAGAATAGGCCGGATTTCCGGTACCCATCGCAGCATCAAGTCACCTCTTACAGTTTGCCTGTGATTTGCCCCTCGCTCTCTTCCTTCGTGGAGTAGTTGCAGAATTTGTGCGCCATGGGAAAACGCCGTCCCACGCCAAAAGCCTTCGACGTCACCTTTAGCCCCGGAGGCGCCTGCTTTCGCTTGTACTCGTTCCGGTCGACCTGCGACACTACCGATCTCACCAGTTGCAATGAAAACCCGAAGTGGCCAGCAATTTCCTCTGGCGTGTACAGGTCTTCGACGTATGCCTTCAGAATTCGGTCGAGCTCGTCGTAGGGAGGGAGCGAGTCCTGATCGGTCTGGTTCGGGCGCAGTTCCGCGGAAGGCGCCTTGACAAAGACTTCGAGTGGAATTCGCTCGCGGTCGCGATTGACGAAAAGAGAGAGTTCGTAGACTGTTGTCTTAGGGACGTCCGAAATCACCGCCAAGCCGCCTGCCATGTCGCCATACAGCGTACAGTACCCCATGGCCATCTCGGATTTGTTTCCTGTGCTCAGCACAAGCCAGCCGTACTTGTTGGAAAGTGCCATCAGCAAGTTCCCGCGAATGCGCGCTTGCAAATTTTCCTCAGCCACGTTTTCCGGAGAGCCCGCGAACGTAGACTCCAGTGTTTTCCTGTAGCTTTGGAATGTATCGGTGATCGGCAGAACGAGAACCTGGATGCCCAGCTTTTCGCCCAGCCGCCGCGCATCCCGCAGGCTGCCTCCCGAGGAATACGGCCCGGGCATGCCGACGCCGACAACGTTGTCCGGGCCCAGTGCATCCACGGCGATCGCCGCCACGAGAGATGAATCGATGCCGCCGCTCAATCCGATCACCGCTCTGCGGAAACCGCATTTGCGCACATAGTCTCGCGTCCCCAGCACGAGCGCCCGATATGTCGCCTCCACTTCGTCGGTGATTTGCGAACGGATATCTCCCACTCCGCTGGCGCTGTCGAAAAATACTAGATCCTCTTCGAACGATCTTGCCAGCGCACCGATCTCGCCATCTGGCCGGATCGCCATGCTCGATCCATCGAAAATAAGGCTGTCGTTACCGCCGACCTGATTTACATACACGACGGGCAGCCGATGTTTCCGAGCCGTGGCGCGCAGCATCTCCACGCGCAGATTGCGCTTATCGATCGCGTACGGCGACGACGAAACGTTCAACAGCAGTGTGCTTCCTTTCCTCGCGATTTCCGTCACAGGATCGCGTGTGTAGAACGTTTGTGCCCAGAAATCCTTGTCGTTCCAACAATCTTCGCAGATCGTAATGCCGAGGTTATCCTGGCCCAGCGCAAAGGTGAACTGCTTGTCGGCCGGCTGGAAATAGCGGCTTTCGTCAAACACGTCGTACGTCGGCAGTAGCATTTTATGCTGTTCGAAGAGAATCTTTCCTTGGCCAATCACCGCAGCCGAATTCGCGACCGGCTTTCCGCTGTCATTCAGTGCCTTTCCGACAAAGCCCACCACGGAGGGCAACGGGATCTCTCGCGCCAGACGCGCCAGTTCTTTGTGGTTCCACTCGACAAACCTAGGCCGCTCGGTCAGGTCTTGCGGCGGGTAGCCGCAGATGCACAGCTCCGAAAACACTGCCAAGTCGGCGCCGCCGGACGCCGCCGCATGTGAC
Organism: uncultured Acidobacteriota bacterium; assembly: GCA_963836125.1. GTDB lineage: Bacteria > Acidobacteriota > Terriglobia > Acidiferrales > UBA7541 > Palsa-295. The sequence continues at coordinate 323,016 of CAWIIK010000005.1, read as the reverse complement.
AGTTCGAGAATGCGTGCTCGGTTGCCTTTGAAATCGCCGACTGTCGGATTGAACTGCGCCAGCGCGATCTTCATGTCAGAGCCAAGCAGAATAAGGTCCGTGGTCTCGGTTTTCAACAAGGAATTAACGAAACACGGGATTCTATGAGGGAGCACGCCATTGCCATTTTCCCATGTGAACCGCCTGGCGTCAGCTTGCCGTCCGCGCCCCACGATTGGGTCCGAAGCCGACTTTCATTTGCCAGGGGTTTGAAACATCTTTGTAACAAAAACCGGTTATTTCGGAGCCGTATCTGATAGTTTCCAGGCGTGAGGGCAACAGAATCGAGATTATGGAGCGGGCGATGGGAATCGAACCCACGTCCGAAGCTTGGGAAGCTTCTATACTGCCATTGTACGACGCCCGCTCTGCCTTCTAAGTATGAAACGTTTCTTCCACTTACGCAACTGCCTCAAACTTGGCCTTGGGTCACAATAAGTCACTTTGGGTCACAAAACTACAATTCGGTTGCCATTCTCGCTGCGATTTTGGGAAAGTGCCGCTCGAACTTGCTCAAGCGGAATCTCGCCCGTGTAGCGAGCTGTCATCGCAGCGGAGCTATGCCCCATGTGCTGACGAACGACAGCCGGATTGACTGCGGCGAGTTCCCATCTTCGGTTGCAGCCGTGACGAAAAGCGTGCATTCCCGCTTTCGGCAAACCGGCAGCCTTGACCGCGGGATGCAAACCGTCAACGAGCACATTCGTTTCACGCAGTGGGGAACCGTTCCTTGAGTGGAAGACAAACGCGGTCGCGCTGTGAATGCCGCCGAGAAATCGCTTGAGCATTCGCAGAGCTACCTTGCCTTCGCGGTCAGCGAGAAGCACCCTTCGATAAGCCGCCGCGTTCTTGCACGGTCCCATCGTGTACGTTCGCTGGTCCACGGATTCGTCCACCCGAATGGTGCCCGCCTTGAAGTTGATGTCATTCACCCTCAAAGCGAATAGCTCTCCACACCGGAGACCGGTTGCGGACGCGAGAAGAAAAGCCATCGCGTAGATTTCCTTTCGACGGTCGTCCAAGCCGTCCAGCTTCTTGACTGCTCTGGCTATGCGCTTGGCATCGGACCACGAAAAGGAAACGGACTGTCGGCTCTCAATCTTCATCTGCAACTTGTCTTTTTCGGGTATCGCGAGTCCTTCTTGGGAGAAAGGCGGCTTCTTGTCCTTCGAGGCGCACGACAGAACGCGCTGCATGGTCCGCAGAACGTTCTTGATCGTCGTCCACGAAAGACCCTCCTTCCGTTTCTTCCAAATCCACTCATTCACTGCGTCGATGTTGATGTGGTCGACCGGGACATCGTTCCAATCGGCTTCGAGATGCATCCGGATGTGGCTGTCCGCCACACCGAAAGTCGATGCTCGAAGCATTCTCGGAGCGAAAACGTCCCGGTAGTATTTGACGGTCTGAGCAAAAGTCATAACGGACGGAATCCTGGCGGTCGCGGTATTGACCTCCCGCTCCACCATAAATTGCTTGATTCGCCGTTTCGCTTCGCTTTTCGTCATTTGCTTCTTTGAACCGATGACTTCTCTGACCTGCTTCCTTTCCTCCACACCGGGAAGGTCTTCCCGGTAGCGGAAGGTGTACATCCCATTCTTGATTTCGACCTTCGGATTCTGACCGCATCGCCGCGACATTCGCTTGCCTCTCTTTCGTCGCGTCGAGACGGCGGCAGAACTCACAGTATCATCCGAAGGGAATCCAGGCAATGTTAGCTGTTGCGGGAGATCCGCTGCTTGCGGAGTAGCAGCGGTGCGCTCTGCGGTAGTTTCGAGAGTCACGCACAACCTCTTACGGTGTAACTCGCCCGCGGCATCTACTTCTACAGCACGGGCGGATCGAATCCGAGTCGCCGCGTCTAAAACGCTAACGACCCTCCCGCGACGGGTCCATTACTTTGCTGTCCGTGATTGATGGCCTGTGGCGATCAAACGGTAAATGCGGTTGCCGCCGCGCTTGCCGGAGTTTGGATTCCCTGGGAATTGCGTCTCGAGCGTTTCGAGTACGATCTTTCGTAGTACTTTCGTACCGAAATTCGCCCAATTGGTACATCCGTTTTTGGGCGGGGAAGACTTAGAGGGGGGATGCGTTATGTATCCGGGAATTGAACTTCGCCCTCTTCGCTATGTGATCGCGGTTGCCCAGGAACGGCACTTTGCGCGCGCAGCCCTCCGCGTACACGTTGCCCGGTCCTCGCTCAGCAAATCGATTCGCGACATCGAAGACTACGTCGGCGTGCCTCTGTTCGAGCGCACCACCCGAGAAGTGGAATTGACGCCGGCAGGACGCGCCTTTATCGAAGACGGCGCACGCGCTCTCACGTACGCGGAAAGAGCCATCCATCGTGCCAGAGCTGCGAACGGTACGAACAACGGCTCGCTGTCGATTGGCTATTCTCCGCGAATCAATCTGCAACTCCTCTCCATCATTCGCGAACTCGCTGCGGCACAACGTCCCGCTGCGAACGTCGCTTTTGTAAGTTTGCATACCCCGGACCAATTGAGAGCGCTCCATGAGGGAGCAATCCAAATCGGTTTAGTGACACTGCCCTTGCGAGATGAATTTCTCGCTTTGAAGACTCTCCTGCGCGAGCCGCTGGGCGTCGTTTTTCCGAGTTGTCACCGACTTGCGCGGGGAGGAGATATTGATCCGAAGGAACTGAATGGGCTGCCCGTCGTTGTCACCAACGGGAGCTCGACCTCAGTTTCCACGAGCACTTGCGGAGGCTGTTCAGGAAGGCTGGATACACACCGAACGTGGTGCAGGAAGTGATGACCGAAGCCGAAGCCCTCTACATGGTCTCGATGGGCGTCGGCATCACATTCATGAAGATCGCATCCATTCCTCCCGGAGGGGCACGGCATCAGCTACCGCAAACTAGCGAGATTCCGCGCTCGTGGAAGAAACCGGCATCGCCTACCGCCGATCCAAATGCCCCGAAAAGACCGAGCTATTCGTCCGGGTGTTGCGTCAGAGATTTCGAGAACTCCGCGAGCGAGCGCTGAGCGGAAATCTTCGTGGGAGGGGGAGCCACACAACTGAAGCTGCTTTGAGTCTGCGCTTCCGCTTTTTCGACGCCAGTGAAATTGAAATCGCTTTTCGAATCCAGGAGATTCATAACGTGATTGCTCGGCGGTGGCTCATTTCGATATGTTGACTCTTTCTCGTTTCCCACGGTATAACCATGCAGCCCCCCGACCGAGAAGGTTAAGCCGCATGGACGAGCGTGTCGCCAAATGGCCGCAGAAAAGTCTATCGGCGAAGCACGCCTCCCCAGGACGTATCCCCTGTTGAGCCTGGCAACGAATCCGATCTCGACTTGATGGCCCGCTTGCAGGATGGCCAACAGCAAGCGCTCTCTCCTCTGTTTGATCGTTATCACCGCCTGGTTCTCAGCATCTCCGCGAAGATTCTGCGCGACCGAGCCGAAGCCGAAGATGTGATGCAGGAAGTGTTCCTGGCCATTTACCAGCGTGCCGACCGATTTGACGCCGAGAAGGGCAGCCCCAAAACCTGGATCATACAATTCACCTACCACAAGAGCCTCAATCGGCGAAAGTATCTCGCCCTCCGCGCGGCGTTGCAAGATAACCAGATTGAGGAACTTGGAATCCCCCGACGGCTCCTACTCCCAACGGGCCGAAAACGCGGAGGAATATTCGACCGAAGAGATGCTGGAGGTCGTCCGCCAGGGTTTGGAGGACTTGACTCCTAAGCAACGTGAGGTGGTACAACTCGTCTGTTTCGAGGGATTACTATTGAGAGAGATTGCGGAGCGGACAAAGGAACCGCTGGGGAACGTCCGCCACCACTACTATCGAGGAATCGCTAAGTTGAAGGACCACGCCAAAGCCAGCTTCGAACTCCAGGAGAAGATGCGGGCCGCTCGGGGAGGCGAAAAATGAGCAGCGCCTTCTTGGAACACTCCCATTTCGAAGAGCTGTGCATGCTGGCCTCGGTGGGCCAAATCTCGCCGCCTGAGCACGAGGAGTTGTCCGAACACATGCGCGACTGCGCGCGTTGTCGAGAAGCCTACCACGATTACGTACAGCTCACCCATGAGCAACTCCCGCTGCTTGCTGCGGAGCAAATAGCCGCACCGGAAGCCGGCGGGATACTCGATGGCATTCGCAGCGACGGGGCTACAAAGCCCGTTTTGCTGCCCGCGCAAGAAGCCGCGGCATCGAAATCGCGCCTCGCCCCGCCGCGAACGGGGATCTGGTCGCTATCCCCTAGCTTCTCCTACAAACTCGGCTCGGCCGCCGTGATCGTGGTTCTCGTCGCGATGGTTGGGATCATGTCTCATCGCGGGAAGGAGGCCGAGGGCCGGAACGCAGCGCTGTCTGCGCAAGTCTCAAATCTTTCCGAACAAAACGGCGCGCTGCAACAAAAAGTGAATCAGCTCTCCGGGGGCAATCAGGCCATCGAGTCCGATCTTTCCAAAACGCGCGAGCAAAATACCAGCGAGGCTGGCGAGTTACGCGACTTCAAACGCTGGTAGCGAAAGACAACGTTGCGGTCCAGAACTTACAAGCACAGTTGAACTTCTCCAATATGCAGGCAGCGCGATCGGAGCAAAAACTTCGCGACGCGCAGCAGACTCTTGTCTCTCTCAACCAAGAAGTCGCAAACTTGCGTGATTCTCACGCGGACGATACCGCGTCCCTCGTGACCCAGCAAGTTCAGATCGCCGATCTGACTCGGCAAGCCAAAGAGTCGGCGGAAGTAATCGACAAGGAACAAAAGCTCCTCGCGGTTGATGAGGACGTTCGCAATCTGATGGCTGCACGCAATCTGCACATCACGGATGTATTCGATGTGGGTGGCAACGGAACTCGAAGGAACGCCTTTGGTCGCGTTTTCTATACGGAAGGCAAATCCCTGATCTTCTACGCCTTCGATCTGGATGGGCCGAAACTGACCGACGCCAAGCATTCCTTCCAAGCATGGGGTCAGCTGACGGATTCGAAAACATCGGCTGTCAACCTCGGAATCTTTTACGTCGACGATCCCGCCAAGAAACGATGGATTCTCAGATTCGACAACCCCGACGTTCTCGAGAAGATTAGCGCTGTGTTCGTTACTACGGAACCGCACGGCGGAACGGCGAAGCCGACTGGCCAGAAACTCATGTTCGCTTACCTCGGGCACGACCCGAACCATCCCTAAAATGCGGTGAATAGTCAGCGGTGGCTAGTGTAGAGAACCCCTCCCGTCGCTCCGGATTCCTCTAGCCCACAAATCACTCGCCACTTCCTCATCACTGCTTCGAATGCGTTCCATCCATTCTTTCATCGACTTTCATATACAGAAGTTGGTACAGCCGCAAATCTCAGGGGAACACTCAGGTATGGAGGTGGGCCTGATGAGATCAGTGATTCGCCGTTGGTGGCAAGTGCTGGGTGAAGGGCTTCACGCAAGAGCTAAGCACTCCCTACTAATCACAGCCGCAAGGCCGCCAATAACTGCCTCTTGTACCGATGCTTGCCTAGCCACTGGTCACTCGCCACTAGGCACTGTGTCTAGGGTCACTGCCACTGCACTTCTCCTCTCGTTGCTCGTGATCAGTGGTCCTCTATACGCCCAGAGCGAAACCGCCAGTATCTCCGGTCGAGTTACAGACCCCAACGGCGGCGTCGTTCCGAACACAACTGTGGAAGCAATTCAAGAAGACACGAACGTCAAGGCAACCACCCAGACCAACGGGGACGGCCTCTATTATTTTGCATCTCTTCATCCGGCGAACTATCGCGTCATAGTTAGCAAGGATGGTTTCAAGCAAGTTATTCAGGCGGACGTTATCCTGCATGTCCAGGATGCGCTCACCTTGAACTTCGCGCTGCAACTAGGATCTGTGAGTGAGTCGATAACGGTCACAGCTGACCACAGCAACATCAACACGACCGACGCCTCAGTCGGTACGGTGGTTGACAGGAATTTTGTCGAGAACATACCGCTGAACGGCAGAAGCTTTCAGTCTCTGATCTTGCTTACTCCCGGCGTCACAGCTGTACTCGGGGCATCCACCAACGTTAGCGGCGAGTTCAGCGTAAACGGGCAACGCACCGAAACCAATTACTACATGGTGGACGGCGTCAGCGCAAACAGTGGAATGACGAACATAAACTACATGGGTGGCACGCCCGGGGAGACCACCTTGGGCACTACACAGAGTTTGGTCTCGATAGATGCCCTCCAGGAGTTCCGTATCAACACGTCTACGTACTCTGCCGAATACGGGCGAACCCCAGGTGCACAAATCTCTTTCCAGACGCGCTCGGGCACCAACACCTGGCATGGATCTCTGTTCGATTATTTCAGGAATGGTGCTCTAGACTCGAATAACTGGTTCAACGTAAGCGTCGTCGCACGACCGTATTGACTAAGAGCGGTATTGGTTACGCTGCGCGACGAGAGTCTTTGGCGAGGTCAGTGGCGAGAGTCCAGGGAAGTAGTTCTTCAATGCGGTTGATCGGGTGCTCTGCGATGCGCGACAGGAGGTTCCGAAGGTAGCCCTCCGGGTCGATCCCGTTTAGTTTGGCCGTACCGATCAGGCTGTAGATCGCCGCGGCATTCTCACCACCTCGGTCCGAACCCGCGAACAGGTAGTTTTTTCTGCCGAGGGCGACAGCACGCAACGATCGTTCCGCAGCGTTGTTGTCGATCTCCAAGTGACCATCGTCGCAGTAGCGCATCAACGCTTCCCATCTCCCCAGTGCGTAACGAACGGCTACCGCCGTGTCCGATTTTCTCGAGAGCTTTTCCAAGGTTTCTTCCAGCCATTGTTTCAGCGATCCCAGCAACGGCCGGCTCCGGGCGTTGCGGATCTCGCCGCGTTCTTCAGGCGAGCGTCCATGGATCTCTTTCTCGATCGCATACAGCGCTCCGATCCGCTCGAGCGCTTCCGCTGCCACCGGAGATTTGTGAGCCACCTGGAGATCGTAAAACTTCCTGCGCGCATGCGCCCAACAGGCCGCTTCTTGTATACGCCCCTGCTGGTAGATCTGATCGAACCCCGCATAACCATCCGCCTGAAGCGTCCCCGTAAATTGGCTCAAGTGCGCTCGGGGATGTTCTCCCTTGCGATCCGGTGAATAGGCGAACCACACGGCCGGTGGCGTCACATCTCCCGCGGGCCGATCGTCTCGTACATACGTCCACAGCCGTCCGGTTTTCGTCTTCCCCTGACCAGGCGCCAACACTGGAACGGGCGTGTCATCGGCATGCAGCTTTTGGGCGCTCATCACGTGACGTCGCAACGCTTCGACCAGGGGTTCGAGCAGCCGGCTCGTTCCTCCCACCCAGTCCGCCAGCGTCGAGCGATCCAGTCCCACTCCTTCCCGTGCGTAGATTTCTGACTGGCGATACAACGGCAAGTGGTCACCGTATTTCGAGACGAGCACATGCGCCAGAAGTCCCGGCCCGGCCACACAACGCTCGATCGGCCGGCTCGGCGCCGCGGCTTGTACGATGCGATCGCAGCACGCGCACGCCAGCTTGATCCGCACGTGCCGGATCACTTCAAACCGAGACGGTATGCGCTCCAACACTTCGGAAACGTCTTCCCCCAACTTGTGCAGTTCACCACCACAGTCCGGACACGCTTTCTGTTTCGGCAGGTGGGTCCGTATTTCCCGAGGTAGGTGCGCCGGCAGCGGACGTCGGGCCGGTCGAGAAACCGGTTCCACGCTGGCGATCTGTTCCGGCATCGCCGCCACGGTCTCGGCATCGTTCATTTGCAGGGCTTCCAGCCGCAGCTCCAGTTGCTCGATCTGCCGATCCAGCTTTTCCGAGGAACGGCCGAACTGCATGCGGCGCAGCTTGGCGATCAACCATTTCAACTGCTCAATCTCGCTGTCGCGAGACACGATCAGTTCATGCTGCGAGACGATCAGTGCTTTGAGTTCGGTGGGATCCAAGCCTTCCAGATTCGGTAGAACCCGATTCGCGTTGCTCATTGCCGCAAACTATATCGCACTTTTTTTACAGCATGATGAATACGCTCCAGAAAACAGCAAAATCTTTTCGCTCACACCGCCATCTGCGGATCGTAGCTGCGTACCGGACGCCTCCAATCGATCCCCTCCAGCAACATCGAGAGCTGCGCTGGCGTCAACGAAACCGTTCCACTCGTCGCTTGCGGCCAGAGAAATCTTCCGCGCTCCAGTCTCTTCGCAAACAGACATAGCCCGTCACCGTCGAACCACAACATCTTAATCAGATCGCCCCGCCGCCCTCGAAACAAGAACACATGACCGGAAAACGGACTCTCGTGCAACACTGTCTGTACCATCCCACTCAGTCCCGTGAAACCTCGCCGCAGATCGGTCACTCCTGCGGCAATCCAAATCCGTGTTCCCACTGGCAGACCGATCATCGCGCCAAACACTCCAGCACTGTACGCAGCGCCGCTACATCTACCGACCCCGCAATACGGATCGTTCCTTTCGATACTTGGATTTCCATCGTTCCCGACCGTAGAGCCGGGCGGTCCCACTTGGCCGCTTCTGCAGGCTGCCCCTCGGAGACCTTTACGGGCAGCAGCGCCGTGGCCGCCCTACCCCCCAGCCGGCCCTCGCGGTAGAGTCTCCGCCAGTAAAACAGCTGATTCGCGTTCACATCATGTCGTCGCGCCACTCTCGATACCGAGATGCCCGGCAACAGCGTCTCTTCCACAATCTCACGCCACTCCTGAATCGTTCGGCGCTGCTTCTTGGGCGCTGGGACCTGAAGCGCTTGATCCGGTGTGTCCACGATTCCTCTTTATGGACACGAACATATGTGTCCACCAAAACTATCATCGTGAATCACTCACAGTCTGTAAACACGGTGGGAATCGGACGCTTACGTTCAACGACGCCGCGGGGCTCCCCAAGACGGCCGAACGGCAGAACGATTTCGGTGGCACGGTGGGCGGGCCAGCCATAATTCCTGGATTGTATAACGGCAAAGACAAAACGTTCTTTTTCTTTTCCTACGAGGGGTTACGGCTGACGGTTCCCTATCCCGCCTTCACCGTTGATGTGCCGGATACCACACTGCGGCAAAGCGCACCAGCGGCAATTCAGCCCATCTTGAATTCATTCCCCATTCAGAATGGGGCGGAACAAGGTAACGGTCTCGCCCTGTTTACCGGTACTTATTCTGCTCCCAGCAGCCTCGATGCGTATAGCATCCGGGTGGACCATAATTTTAGTGACAAACTTCAGACTTTCGGACGCTTCGCGGACACCCCGTCGGACACGTTGGGTCGTGATGTGCCCTACAATTTCGCCAATCCGACAGCGAATACTTCCGATATCAAAACTGTAACGATCGGGGCCACAAGCGTCTTCTCTACCCGCCTGACTAACGAACTTCGTTTCAATTACACCTCTAACAGCAATAGTTTTGTGACCTCGTCGGATAGCTTCGGCGGAGCAACTCCTCTTACACCCGCTCTTGCGTCTCCTGGGATCACTCCACCCAAGTACTACGAGTTCGAAGCAGCTCTTCTCTTCGGTACCAGTCCATACGCCGTTCTTTCTAATTCGTCCAATCTCCAGCATCAATGGAACATCACTGATTCCCTGAGTTCAACATTTGGCTCCCACACTCTGAAGTACGGGATCGACTACCGAAGGCAGGTAGGAACACAAGAAGAGAACCAGTTGGTCAATATCTTTGCGTATTTTTCTTCGAGCGACATACTCTCAAATGCCGCTCCACTTGCAATTGCCGAGACATTCGGGGCCACATCTCCTGTTGGCATTTTTACGAACTTCTCGGCGTTTGCGCAGGATGAATGGAACGCCACCAACCGGCTCCATCTTTCGCTCGGACTCCGCTGGGATCTAAATCCTCCGCCTACGGGGCGGCCGCAGCCCTACACTCTGGATCAGATCACGAATCTTGCCACGACGCAACTCGCGCCGGGCGGGACTCCTCTGTGGCACACCGACTATCGTGGTTTCGCTCCGCGCATTGGACTAGCCTACCAACTCCGCCAAAGTCCCGGACATGAAACGGTTATTCGAGCCGGTTTCGGAGTTTTCTACGACGTCGGAAACTTCGCTGCCCTCAACGGACTCTATGGTGGCATTGGAGTTGGATCACAAATCACCTATGCTAACGTTCCTTTCCCCTTCACGCCAGCACAGCAGATCCTTCCCGCCCCGAGTGTGGCCTCTCCGTACACTAAGACTGTAAGCGCAGCCGATCCCAGGCTACGACTGCCCTATACATTAGAGTGGAATGGAGCAATCCAGCAGGGCCTAGGACGCAACCAAACATTCACGGTGTCTTACGTGGCTTCTGGTGGGCGCAAGCTGCTACACGATGCCTTCCTTTATCCGCCAGACAACCCGGGGTTCGCCCTAGAGAATGGTTTGTATCTTCTCACGAACGGTTCGACTTCCAGTTACAACTCCCTCCAGGTGCAGTTCCAGCGCAGCCTCTCACATGGCTTGCAAGCCCTCGCCTCCTACACTTGGTCGCACGCGATTGACGACCTCTCCAGCAACCAAAACTTTGAAGCCACATTGCTCCGCGGGAATGCCGATTTCGATGTGCGTCACAGCTTTTCCGCGGCCCTGACGTATGACGTGCCGGGCAGCTACGCAAATCCATTTGCGGACGCACTCTTGAAGCACTGGGCTATCGATCTCCGACAGACGGCCCGGTCTGCGTTGCCTGTGGACATTTACTATGGGTATGGCGCCCTCCCAGATGGCCAACAAGTGTACATTCGGCCGGACTTGGTTCCTGGCGTTCCAATTTATTTGAGTGATCCCACAGCTCCCGGCGGACGAGTCGTAAATATAAATGCCTTTACAGAGGCCCCGGGAGGAGTGAACGGAGACGCGCCGCGGAACTTCGTGCGCGGTTTTGCCGCCTGGCAAACCGACCTGGCGATTCGCCGCGAGTTTCCGTTGCCTGAAGGGCTGAACCTGCAATTCCGCGCGGAAGCGTTCAACATCGTCAATCATCCGAATTTCGGAACTATCGACAATTTCATAACTGATGGCCCCGCCCTCTTTGGCCGCGCGAATAGCACCCTGAACAACTCACTTGGCGGTCTTAACGCTCTGTATCAAATGGGTGGTCCGCGGTCGCTTCAGCTAGCGTTGAGGCTTCAATTTTGAAGACCAACGCATTTTCTAAGAGTAGTTCACAGCATGAGAACGGCAGTACCGATGAACCTTTCCTTTGAAAACGGGCTGTCGTCCGTTCGAAGCTCACTTTATAGGAGTAATTCATGAACAAGATTGCCTCATCTTTCTTGAGATCGTCAGTCCTGTCGATGTTGTCTTATTTTGTCTTATTCTCATGTGCTAACGCTTTTGCTCAACAGAAAGATGCTGCGCCGTCCAAAGTGAGGTTTGATATTCCTAACCTTTCGCCCAGCTCGCCTCACCCAATCACAGAAATGGATATGGCCCATATACGAAATGTTTCCCGCGTTGATATCGGACAAAGCGATGGCGATGCAATTAGTGTCTCCCCGGATGGAAAACAGATAGCGTTTCAATTGTATCAAGGCGACCCTGAGACGAATAGATACCGCATAGGTTGGTTTGTGGCGCCCACGAAGCCGGGCAAGTCTCCGATTAACGTGGGGGACGGAGGTGAAGTATATTTGCAACGCCTTGATCAGGGCTTAAGCACCGGCGAGATCGTTGCTTTGTCGGCGGCGAGGTGGTCGCCCGACGGGCGCTGGATAGCCTATCTCGCCAAGCGAAGCGATCAGATTCAACTGTGGTGCAGTCGTGTGGATGGTAGCAAACAGGAGCAACTGACCCATAATGACTCTGATGTGCGAGACTTTTTCTGGAATCAGAATGGAACCAAGCTGTTTTTCACCGTGAACCGTCTTAGCCGAGCCGCGATCCGGCAGGCGCGCGAATTAGAAGCCGAGCGAGGCTATCTCATCGATGATAGGTTTGACTTCGATGAAAGCAGCTACCCGTTGCAACCGGTCAAGCAGAAAACTAATCCTTGGATTTACGAGTTTGGCACAAAACGCGAAAGGCCACAAACCGCCGCGGAGGAAAAGGTTTTTCAATCGTTGATCGATAACAGTGAGCCGCTATCATTTAGCGTCTTAAAAACACCAGACACCGATTTCAAATTCAGTCGTTATAGGGCTCAATTACAAATCAGGAGTGATGTTGCACGGCCCGTTCTTTTCAAAGCCAGCAAGGACTTGGTTGCGTATGCTCGTGTGATTGAGCCGGAGGACCGTCATTATTTTCCCACTTCGATCGTGTCTATGGTGTCAGCCCAGAACCCCGATACGGCAGTGACCTGCGATGCAGCGGCTTGTAAGGGAATAATTCGCTACATCTGGTGGAGTAATGACGGGAACGAAATATACTTTGAGCGCGGCACGGAAAATGAGGAAATTGACGGATTGTTTTCGTGGTCACCGCGGAGTGGTCTCGTCAGACAGGTTTTAACGACCAAGGCTTCTCTAAATGAATGTTCCTATACCGACGGACGGCTGATTTGCGAGTATGAGACGCCAACTCAACCGGACATGATTGTTTCCGTGGACTTGAGAACAGGGGCGATAACGTCGCTTGTCGATCCCAATCCGGAGTTCCGCAATATCCGCTTGACAGACGTGGACAGGTTAGACTGGGTCAGCACCGTCGATAACGAGACTGACGAGGCATTCGGGTACCTGATCAAGCCGCGCGACTACAAGCCAGGCACGCGATATCCTCTTGTCGTTTTGACAAAATACGCACTAGGCTTCCTGAGGCAAAGTGGTGTCGACTATCCCGCCCATGTCTTTGCCGCGAACGGATTCATGGTGTTGGTGTGCAATGAACCGTTTGCTTCTTTAGAAAGGTACGGTGATGAAGGCCGATTTCAGAATGACTTTCAAGTGCGGCGCCACACACAAGCGTCATTGGAAGCGGGGATTAAGCTCTTGGAAGACAGAAATCTGATTGATTCAGATCACATCGCGCTTACTGGGTTCAGCGATTGTCATCGATCATCTGAATCTGTATTTTTCTGAACGCTCGCCGGAAATATAAGACATATCAGCATCTGCGCCGCAGGCGCACACCCCTCATCTTCACTCATCTGGTAGTTTGCTCACCGGCGGTGGGAAATGGGAACCCGACCGTTACAGCGGTCGAGTTCCCCGTGTGGCAGACCTTCATCAGGTAGCCAGACATCAACAGGTGTTCAAGCTGCCATGATCGGTCGCCGTTGTCCAGCCCCACCGCGGGGCGAGGATGGCGGCCCACACCGAAGTTGTCCTCCGTCAACGAGTTTGTCGTGCTGGCGGCTGTGGCCAGGTCTTCTGGATCTGTCGCCACTGTGACCGGGGACAGCACTACTGTAGCCACTCCTGTCGGCAGCAAACGCGCTGGCAACAACACCGCCTGGCCAACCGCCGCCACCAGCAGAGTCCGGAAGGGCGCCAGGACCATCGCGATCGCCAGCGCGAGTATCGGCGGCGTCACCGATCAGCTCGCGTGACGGATGTATCTTCCCGGATGCTTTCCTACGAGGGCAGAATCCCATCGCGATGTGCGCTTCCGATCCGGAATCCGCATGCCCAAACGAACGGCGCCCTGCAGCGGCACCATGGCTTACTTCGCTGTGTCCTCTGCGGTCGCCTGGGACGTTTCGTGGAACCGTTCCCCCGAATCTTCCGGAGGTGAACATGCTAAGCAGCGACCTGCGAGCACAGATCCGTCACTGGTTCTACGCCGAACATTGGAAAGTCGGCACCATCGCGCAGCAACTCGGGCTGCACCCGGACACCGTCCGCCACGCGCTGGACACCGAACAGTTCAATCGTGTCAAGGCTCTCCGTCCCTTGGTGACCGACCCCTACGTAGAGTTCATCCAGCAGACTTTACAGCAGTATCCCCGGCTGCGTGCCACGCGCATCTATCAGATGATCCGGGAGCGCGGTTATACCGAGGGTGTCTCGGTCGTAGTTGAAGGTTAGCAGCGGCGGCTGATTCATCTTACGCTACTCTCTCCTTCGAAGGTTGAGTCGTTGCGTTGACCTCTCGGCCGAGGATGGCGGCCAACGCCCAAAGATCGGCGTGGCCATCAATCCGTCGGAAGTGCTTTTCAGTAAGCAGCCACGCCGAAGCCACCCAACGCTCGACCATGTCGGCATCCCGCCAGCGCGTGACGTTGTGAGTGCGGCGTTCCACCCCACTCTGCGGACTCTCGATGACGTTGGTGGTCGCCAAGCATTTGTGCAGGGATGCGGGAATCTGCAAGCGCTGCAAGGTAAACATCTCCGGCATTCCCTCGCGCAGGCTGCGTGCCGCTGATTCATACTCTCGCTCCAGGAATCGCGCCAACTGTTCCAGCCGTTTCTCTCCTTCCGCGGCAGTCTGCACCTTCCAGGCGGCTCGCATCAGATTCAACGCCTGGCCGTGCTGCTCCTTGGGAAGCTCGTCGAGGACGTTGCGCACTTTGTGATTGCGGCAGCGCTGCACGGGCTGTTCGCTTCCGAACACCTCCTCGATCCCCGCCCGCAACGCTTTGGCTCCATCGATGACGAACAGGTACTTCCGGTCGGTCGGCAAGCCGTGATCTCGCAGGCGAGCTAATAAGCGTTTGACCGACGCTGCGTTCTCCGTCGCTCCCGGCTCGATGCCGAGAATGTGCTTCTTCCCTTGGCGGTCCACACCCACCGCGCTGAGGACGTGGTGTGCAGCAAAACGCTGACCGTCGATATAGATCACCAGAATCTCGACGTTCTCCCAACGGCGTTCCTGCAGTCCTTGGAGTTGTTCGACGCTGGCGTCGATGGCCTTGCGGCTGATGGCGCTGCGCGACACTCCCACCGTCTCCGCCATCTGTGGCAAGACTTCCCGGTATTCCCGCGTCGAGATCCCCCGCAGCAGCGCACCCAGCACGTGCTGCCCGAGTCCTCGATCTTGGCGCAACATTTCATACGCGGGAACTTTTACTTCCCCTTCCGTTTTGTGTCGTAGGCGGGGCCGTTGCACTCTTACTTGGCGATCTGCCAATTGGACGCGGCCGGACTGCGATCCGTGGTAGCGGATCTCTCCGCTGGCTTTGCCTGGGGTGCGTGGGCCAGCCACTTGCTCGGCGCTCAAAACCAGGATCTGTTCCAAGGTTTGGTGCCCGATTTCATGGATTACGGTTTCTACGACCTGGCTGGCGTTCTCGATCAGGTTCAGGATGGGAAGCAGGATTTGCCCATTGGTGCGGCAGAATTGTTCGATCACTGCGGCCGACTCCCGCGCAGCGCGGGTCACGATGTGGTAAGGTTTCTTCACGGCGGTAGGCTCCTTTCGGGATTCTGCGTTTGGCAACCGGATTCTATCGAATCGGCGCCAACCGCCGCCTACCAACCTTCAACTAATTGCGAGACATCCTCCGGTTATACCGGAAGCGTGGTGCAGTTGCGACGCGTGGTGGCCCGCCTGCGACCGGTTCGCCAGGAACCCTTCCTGCGACTACGTACCTTTCCGGGAGAGCAAGGACAAGTGGACTGGGCCCACTTCGGCGAAGCCCCCGTCGGCCGTGCCCGTCGGCGTCTGTCGTGCTTCCTGATCACACTTTCCTACTCGCGCGCGCTGTATCTGGAATTCTTCTTCGATCAAAGTATGGAAAACTTTCTGCGCGGCCATGTCCACGCGTTTCAGGCGTGGTCGGGCCAACCGCGAATCCTTTTGTACGATAACCTTCGCAGTGCCGTGCTCGAACGTCGCGGCGACCAGATTCACTTTCATCCTCGACTGTTGGACTTGTGCTCGCATTATCACTTTGCTCCTCGTCCGTGCCAGGTACGGGCAGGAAATCAAAAAGGAAAAGTGGAACGAGCGGTGCTTTATGTACGCGAATCGTTCTGGGCCGGCCGAACCTTCACCACCCTCGAAGAGCTGAATCGTCAAGCCTTTCTCTGGCGTGACCAAGTGGCCCATCAGCGCCCTTGGCCGGACGATGACTCCCGCACCGTGGAGCAAGCCTTCGCCGAAGAACAACCACGACTGCTTCCCTTACCGGCACATCCGTTCGAGACCGATCTGGTTCTTCCCATCCACGCGGGCAAGACCATCTATCTTCGTTTCGACCTGAACGACTACTCCATCCCTCCGGACGCCATAGGACGTCCGCTGACCGTGGTCGCCTCAGAATCGAGGGTGCGCATCCTGGACGGTAGTAAGGAGATCGCCCAACATCGCCGCTCCTTCGATCGACACCAACTGGTGCTCGATCCCACGCACCAGCAAGCGCTGCTGGAGGAAAAGCGCAAAGCCTTCGGATCGACCCCCGGCGGTCGCTTAGCCCAAGCGGTGCCGGAAAGCGAAGCTTTGCTCGATACCGCTTTCGCGCGGGGAGAATCGGCGGGCAGCCAAACCGCGCAGCTCCTCAAGCTCTTGGACACCTACGGGGCCGTCGAGTTGCGTAGTGCCATCCGGGAAGCGCTCGAGCGCAACACGCCACATGCTTCTTCGGTCGCGTTCATCCTGAGCCGCCGGCAGCGCTCCCAGCAACACACCGCTCCCACTCCCGTGGATCTCAGCCGCCACCCGGAAGTGCAATCTCTCGATATCACCCCTCACGACCTGGAGTCTTACGATGAGCTTACCGCCGACAAGAACCATGAGCCCGACGAATGATCTGCCGGCACAACTCAAGCAGATCGGTCTGAAGACCATCCCCGGCAACCTGGACGACTTTCTCGCTCGGGCCACCAAAGCGCGTTGGTCGCCGCGTATGCTGCTGGAGCAACTCGCCCAGGAGGAAAATCAAGAACGTTCCCGCCGCAGCCTGGAGCGGCGGCTGCGCATGTCGGGGATCCAAAAGTTCAAAGTCATGGCCGACTTCGAATGGAGTTGGCCCAAAAAGATCGAACGCGACGTCATCGAACAGGCCCTCACGCTCGACTTCCTTCGCGAAGCCCGCAATTTCGTATTAATCGGACCGAACGGACTGGGCAAGACCATGATCGCCAAAAACGTCTGCCACCTCGCTGTCTTAGCCGGCTACTCGGTTCTCTTTCGTACCGCGGCGGCCATCGTCGAAAACTTGCGTCATGAAATGTTCGAAGGTCGCCGACGCAAGCTACGGGCCTACAGCAAAGTCGATCTGTTATGCATCGATGAGTGTGCGTACCTCTCGTTTGACGATAAGGCTGCCGACATCCTCTACGAAGTAATCAATCGCCGTTACGAAAGCAAGTCTGTGATCCTGACTACCAACAGATCGTTTAAAGAATGGAACCAAGTCTTCCCCAATGCTACCTGTATCGCCACGCTGCTGGACCGCCTGTTGCACCACGCCGATGTGACGCGCTTGGATGGCGAAAGTTACCGAATTCGCGAAAGCCAACAGGAAGCCACCGCACGGAGGAAGAAACCATGAATCCCCTCGATCGCGACGCCGAACAGTACGTGCGTACCGTTCTGAGTCTCTATCAACAGCTCCCGGAAACGCCCGCGCTGCCGAGTTCTCGGGACCGCCTCCATGCCCATCAACTGCAACAACGCAGGCTCCCTCTGACACTGATCGAGGCGGCTTTCTTGTTGGGTTCTTTGCGTCGACTCCTGCGACCACCAGGCGCCCCAGCCTTGTCCCCGATTCATTCCCTGGCCTACTTCGGGCCAGTCATCGAGGAACTCCTTCACAATCCTGTTCCTGACACTTACATCGAATATCTTCGCCGCAGAATACAACCCTTCACCGGGAAAAAGGTCATCGCACAAGAATCCCATCCGGCGAGCGTTCAGAAAAATACAGATTCAGATGATCGCTGACAGGTTCAGATACAAGCCTACAATGTCGCGGACCTTTTCCACGAACAGAGGATCGCGGGACAGCTTAAACGTCTCGCTGCGATGGGGTTGCAACGCAAAGGCCCGCCAGATGCGGCTGACCGCACTCTGGCTCATCCCGCATCGCCGCGCCAGCGAGCGCGTGCTCCAATGCGTGGCATCGCGCGGCGTCGCTTCCAGGGTCAGCGTCAGCACTCGCTCCACAGCGGCGTCGCCAATCCGGCGCGGAGCTCCCGGCCTCGGCTCATCCAACAAACCTTCCAGCCGGTGAACCACAAACCGGCTACGCCACTTCCCAATCGTCTGCAGCGTCAAATGCATCTCTCGGCTCACCGCCGTGTTCGACTTTCCCTGCGCGCAAGCCAGCACCAGGCGTGCCCGTTGCGCCAGGGCCTGTGCCGACTGGGGCCGTCGAGCCCATCGATGAAGAGTCTCCCGCTCCTCCGTCGTCAAAACCAACTCCGGTATCGGGCGTCCCATGCGCATCGTTGCCTCCTTTCTACTTCAGATGCGCTGCAGACGATACTTGTTGTCCTTATTTATGACTCAGGACACTAGCTTGCGACCGGGTTCTTTCTCGAAGCACGGTTGCGCGCAACAACCAATTGCTTTCTCATCGTTTTCTCGGGCTCGATCTTTGAGGGGAAGGTCAGTGTGCGCAGAGCAGGCTTCTTTGCTAGTCCAAAATAGTTCAGACCATTCTTCGACGTCACTAGCTCGAAGAAGTCGCTTTTCGCGGATTTCAGACTTTCCTGCACTCGCGCCAGATGGCGTAGTAACGTTTGTTCGTCCGCCTCTCTCGCAAAGTCTCTAATCTGAACAATGCCTGCACCAAGGGTCAACGGCGCGTCATCAAGCGAGTAGGGCTGTCGCGAGATACACACCTCGGAGTCTCTGTTCAGCACCCTTCTCCATTCAGCAAATAACTGGTCAACAGCCCCCATCAGCGTGCGTGTCCTCGGCTGAGCCGCTCGGTCGCAGTAGGGTCGCATCGTAGTTAGCCAAAACGATTCCTCGTTGAGCGGACTCATGGGATTCCGAATATTGAGTTCACAAACTCCCCGGACCGGATTATTCGCTGGAAAGCGCGTCGCCACGCAATCATTCTCCGCATACGCGATCGCAAACGCGCCCTGAAAAATCCGACGCTCCAGGCTCGCCGGAATACTATTGAGTTTCACATAATATAGTGACATTCTCAGGATTCTGTGCTATTGTTTGTGCATGGGAAACCCTAAAGGAGTACGACGCGACTTTGCCGGATTAGAGCAGCGGCGCTTGCGAGCGGCACGCTTACTGGACAAGGGCATCAGTCAGTCTCAAGTCGCTCGCCAAGTCGGTGTGCACCGCCAGTCGGTCAGTCGCTGGGCACAGCAGCTGGAAAAAGAAGGCCGCGCGGGTCTGGAGCAAGCCGGTCGAGCCGGACGGAAGCCACGATTGAGCGCTGAAGATCTGGAGCGCATCGAGCGCGCTCTGAAGCTTGGACCGGAAGCATTCGGCTATGACACCGGACTGTGGACCTCGGCGCGGGTGGCGGATTTGATCGAACAGGAGTGCGGGATTGAGTATCACCCCGGACATGTGTGGCGCCTGTTGCGGCAGCTCGGCTGGAGTTGCCAACGTCCGACCGGACGAGCTCTGGAACGCAATGAGCGAGCCATTGCCGAGTGGAAGCGCAAGCGTTGGCCGGAGATTAAAAAAAAGCCCAAAAACAAGGGTTCGTGATTGTTTTCGTCGACGAAAGCGGACTGAGCCAGAGACCGCATCGTTGTCGAACTTGGGCACCGCGGGGCCAGACTCCTGTGCTGCAGTATCACTTCAATTGGAAAACCTTGTCCGCCATGGCGGGTGTAACCTGGTGGAACTTTTACTTCCGACTTTTCCCGGGTTCGATTCGCAGCCCTCAAGTCGTTCAGTTCCTCCAGCATCTGCTCCGTCATCTCGATTGCAAGCTGCTGGTGGTTTGGGACGGCTCGAAGACTCATCGCAGCCGGCTCGTCTGGGACTTCGTCCGCGAGCAGAAGGGACGGCTCTGGCTGGAATTCCTTCCCGCCTATGCTCCGGAGTTAAACCCGGTCGAGTATCTGTGGAGCCATTGGAAACAACACGAACTGCCCAATTTCTGTCCGCAGACCTTCTGGCAGCTGAGCCAGTATGCCCGCAAGGCACTTCGTCGCATGCGCCGACGCACCACGCTGGTCACCGGCTTCTGGGCTCAAGCAGAACTGTTCTAGCGTCACTATATTATGCGGAGACCAATAGGTGCCCACAGGTTATCCGCATCAATCCACATCGGATATGGCTCTTGAAGAAACGTTCTTGCAAGCGCGTACCAGAAAGACAGCTTCTTTGCCAAATCGAGGTTGGCGGCACAGTAGCCAAGGTGGGTCGGCGGCCCCGACAAGCAGCGGGCCTGTCTAATGCTCATGAAGCGATTGTCCAAGTAGAACCACGGTTTGTCTGGCGTCGACTTCTTCACTCGACAAGGTGTGAGATCATCCATGAAGCCTATGAATGGGCCGTCCGTCTCTCCGTGGGCTTTCTTCAAATCATGACGTTCATCGTTCAACGGCAATCCGCCCACGACCTTCGCGTTTTTCTCGTCTTTGCGTCGGTCACGTTTGAAGTCAGTCATAGATTCTGCAGACCAATCCCTGATATTGATGCGCTCTACTCCGATTTGGACTTCGTCCGCTTGTTGGAGGATAGACTCGCAGGCCCTCTCCATTTCTGGGCGATTATCCCAAGGCACCTGGACAAGCTGCTTCTTCGTGAGCCACGTTAGGTCCAACAGGGGAATACTGCGGCTATTGTCTAGCCTTTCGCCCTTACCTCTATACCGCCACAGACTGAACGCCACGGGCCACGAGCCTTTTACGTCAAAGAACTCTTTCCCCTTGACGAGAACTCCAGTCACGTTATCAAACGCTCCAAGCATTTGGGCCCTGATTTCCTCGAACATCGGACGCCTCGTGAGCCACGATGATTTAGTGAACAAAAGCAATAGGGAATCATCTGGCAGACCGTTGCTCCGCGCCGCGTCACAGATTAGTTTCATCTGTGCAAGAAAGCAGCAGTATCGCTCGCTTCTGGCATCCATACCGACTTGCTTTACAATCGACTCGTGAACCTTGTAGGTGATGGCCCTAGCACCTTGGTCATCATCGTTCCTGTAGGGTGGGTTACAGAGAAACGCGAGCGGCTTGTCCGGCTTGAGTCCCTTCTCGTCGAGGCTCACTTTGAGCTCCTGCAAGTATTCCTCTGCGCTTCTGTCGAGAAAGTTCAAGCCCCTGTTCTCGGAGGTTTTCGGAACCACCGTGAACTTTCCGTTGTGCCACTGATCCCCTTTCATTCTCTTTTCTACTGCAAAGAGAAGCTCCGGCTCGATTTCGCTGACGACCTTGTGGCGGAGTTCGAGCGGAGATCGCCAGTTCGTAACGAGGTTCCCGCTGCCGCACGCCGGGTCGATGACCAGATAGTTCTTCCCGAGATGGGGGATATGCTGTTTGACGAGCCACATTACGAACTTTGAGAGATCTCGGTCCGTGAAAAAGATACCGTTCTTAATGCGAAAATCTTTGTCGATGGCATCGAGCGCCTCGTCATATCGAGCAAAGAAATCATCGATATTTTGCCCTGGCCCGATGTGAACATAGTGATTGTCGACGAAATCTTTGAATCTAGTTCGTCTCGACGGCAGCAAGTTGGTGATCGTTTCGCCTTCGAGCGTCGCCACATCACTGTTCCTCACGCTTAGACTCAGCGTCGATGTTTCCTTCCATGCATAGACCATACTGTAAAAGGCTCTTACGGCCTTCACGGGCTGGTCCGGATCAAAGAATTCCTTCATCTCTTTGAGAACTGAAATGAAGTTCTTCAGCGTGACTGTCTGGCGAACCTTACGACCTTCTCGCAGAGCCTGCTCAAAGGTTTTAATCTTTTCGACGGCCAGTGCGGGATCAGACGCACTAAACAAGCTTCCCAACTCGATGTCCGCCCGCCAGATGGCCCGCTTCAAAATATCCTTTGCTTTTCGGGAATATTTCTTCGCAAAGAAAGCGCCGATCGAGCTTGGCGGGCCCTTGGCCAAAGCAACCTGCTCGCGAATTGACGGATCTAGTTCATCCACACGCCACACGGCGAGGAAAGTGTTTGCAGCGACAACGATCTGACTGAAGTCCAGACCTTTGTTCTTGTACGCAAGGCCCTGGAACAACCCACTCAGCCAGTTGCCAGACCGCCCTTTCAGTTCGAGAACAAAACTCCCGGCTACGTATCCGTCCGCGCGTTGAGCATCTTCCTGCCTCGTGAAACTGCTGCCGAATACCTTTCGGAAGTACGTCAGTGCGAGGTCCTCATTGGCGGTTTCGTGAGGCCGAGAAAGGTACGTAAGCAGACCTTCGACGTGAGGAGGCAAAGACATCAAACGCCTTTCGGCTCAATTGCGGACGGATAGCCCGAAAGTGGATTGCGAGGCCCCGGCTGCGGTTTCGCATTACACCGAACTTCGCCAGAGGCACCGGTACTTGTGTGGAAGGCCATGAATGGGTCAAGTGTGAGCGACCCACGCGTCGGCTCTGTCCTGACCGGAAGGACAGGTGCGGCAAGATATGCACGTGAGAAGTAAATGGCAAGATTACGTATGAGTTATGCAAATGGCCCCAGAATTGTTGGGCCTTTCCTGGCTAATGCTGGCAGGGACGGCAAGCGGTTAGCTTGGACGCTGCGGGAAATAAGCTTCTATCCAGAACTCCAGAGTTTGGTCGTGCTGTCTCGGATCACCGATCAAAATCGACCTCAACTCCTTGAGGTAACGCTCCCGCAGAATCACGGGGTCAAGGTGCGTAGTCTTAGCCAGGTATTCAACATCCTGCCGGTCGCGCTCGATGTTCCTGCTCAGCTTCGAAAGAACCAGATCGTATGCATCGGGGATGAATAGGCGGAGGTTCTTGAAGCGCTCGGCGCATAGCTCAGTCAACCGTTCGTCGTAGTTCTCGGGTATGGCCTCGACGCCCGGATGTTGCACGTAGACTTTGTGCTTTTGAGCCAGGGCAGATCCGGGACCAGCCATCCGCTGCAAATCATTGATGCGATTGTAGGGAATCAGTGTGCGGTAGTCTAAGTCGTTCGTGGCGCGCGGGAGGCCATATCCCGCGACAACGGCGAAGCCACCGATGCAGTGCAGCTGAATGGGCTCATCTAGGAAGGTATCCAGCTCCCCTAGGAAGTTCCCCCACGGCGCAGGAAGGTCAGGTGTTTTCGACATAACGAAGCGCGTCAGGCTTTAGATTGCTTAACAGGTGCCACTGTTTGGCTTCTTCTGAACTGTGTTCCCGAAGCCATCCACGCTCCGCATCGTTCAGCTCCTTGCAGAACGAATCCTCTCTCTCAAGTTTGCTGTCAGCAAGCGTCTGTTCGAGCGACTTAAGGTCATCCCTTCGGCCCACCCGTCTGCCTAGAGTCACCACGAAACCCAGACGGTTTTGAAGCGTTCTCGCCCGTGCTTCTCGGACCAGCCAATCACGGGGCAGGTCTGGATACCGGAGAACGAGCCAGGGAAGACCCTCGGCGACACGCGCCTCAAGGTTGCGCTGGCCCAAAGCCGTGAGCAAGAATTCAGCCGGATTTGCTTTTTTCGCCCTCCCATGGAGATGAGCGAAGCCGGGATATCCCAACGAAGCAAGCTCGTGCGCTAGCAAATCGGCCGTCACGTTCTCTCGGACTTCTTGAACAGGAAGCACAGTCGGCGGCAGGTCATAGACCTGCATCAGCTTGCGTGCGAGAGGGGCCGCGCTTCTCCGACCACTTTCTAATAGCGAGAGATAGGCCTGACTCACGCCCAGACGGGCGGCAGCCTCCTGTTGGCTCCAGCCACGATCCACTCTTGCTTTCTTAAGTTGCTCTAGATTCATGTCCTCTTATAACACAGATTGTCATAATCTGTCAACGAGTCACGGCGCCCCAGACGCGCGCTTCCGGCCCGCGATCACCTGATTGGTTGCCGCCAAGTCCGCCCTTTGACGCGCATGTCATAGAGATCAGTCCAACCTGGACAAGGGGGCGGCCAGCACTCACGCTTCCCCGACTTCATGAGCGATAGAACCAATTTCTATCGCTCATAGCGAACGGCATCCGTGACCGCATCGGCTCGCCGTGAGATACTCCCGTTGCTGACCAGACCCGGAGTTTCGGGCGAGTTCTAGTGATCGATTTCGCGCTTGACAAATACATCATCTAGGGTATATGAAGATTGAAGACTTACTCGATTTCCGAGGCGGCAAGCCTGCTGGGCGTTGACCGCACGACGCTGCGGCGCTGGGTTCGGCAAAAACTGGTTCCGGCCCCGACACCAGGTATGGTGAACGGCATTCTCTCGAAGGTTTGGACCGAGAGCGACATCGAGCAGTTGCGAAAGCATAAAGCCGCTAGTTACTGGGGCAAGGGGCTAGATCGAAGGACGGGGAAGAAGGCCAAATCAAAGTAATCCAACGGGACGCGCCGGTGTTAGAGCACCGAACGCGCCCCTAACCAGGTCGCACGTCTGAGGTGCAACGATGGCTGCAACTGAAGTTATCCGCTTCCGTTTCGAGACGCAAGCCGTTCAAGCCGTCCCATTTTCTACCCTAAATCCGTCGTTCCTGTTCGAGCATTCCCCACCCGCCGCCTAGCCCTTCCAGTTTTTTTCTTGCTTTGATACGTTCTCCCATTTCGCCGGGATATGTGTGCCCCGACACCTCACCAATCCGAGGCGCGTTTCCTCTACCTCGTCGCAACGTATTCGGGTTACTTCGTCTCACGCCAGTTCCTGAACCTCTCGGGAGCGAAGTGGGGCTACCGAACCAGCCATTTGACCAAGAAACTTGAGAGCCGCGGGCACGCCACGTGGCGCGAACACTACACACGCGGCGGCGTTTATCATCTGTCCTCCAATGAGCTCTACGCGCGAATCGGCAAGGCAAATCTCTTCACTCGCCGGCAACATTCCAGCGAGTTCATCGAGACGCGCCTGGTCGTGCTCGATTTCATCATCGCCAACCTACAATACGAATACCTCGAAACCGAGGACGAGAAGGTCTCCTATTTTTCGGAAGCACTGGGCGTTCCAAAGACCGCGCTTCCGACCAAAGCTTACCGGGGGACGCCTCTGTTGGGTCCTTCGCTGCGGTACTTCGTCGATCAATTCCCCGTCTTCCTTGACGGGTCCAGCGACCGATCGGGTTCGCCCGTAACTTTCTGCTACGTGGATGTCGGCGAGGCCAGCGTGGCTGGGTTCAGGCATCATCTGGAGGCCTACAAGCAACTCCTTTCGAGCCTTCCTGCCTTCCAGTTTTTCTACCTGTCCAATACCACGATCAATTTTGCGGCTGCCGAACGCTGTTTTGGCGCGTTCTCAAGCGCACTTGGAGACGATTCGCCGGCGGAACTTATGCGGTATTTCACGCTGCGCGCCCGACGGGATCGTGAGCACGAGGGAAGTCGCTCCAGTGACGATATCGAATGGCTCGACCAAGCGAGTCGCCGTTTCAACAGTCAGGACACGGAGCGTCTCTACGCTGCCTGGTGTGCTGGCGAGGCGGCCGAAGACACCTTGGCGAAAAACCTGGCCGCAATACCTCGCACCCGCCGCATTCGTTTCAAGCTCTGCCTCGTCCCACGCGGCAAGATAACCGCAAGAGAATCAATACAATTCGAAAGGATAAGGGTGAAGTGAACTTCATCCTACAACTTCACGGGGTTCTTCACCCCTCACTTCACTCGGAGCGTGAGTCGAAAACTGATCGCGCGAAACTGCGCGATGAGGCGGGAGCGACCCCACGAAGTGGTGTGACGCACGGTGCGTCACACCGTGGGGTCGAGGAACTCGGCGTACTTGTGAAGGGTTAGCCTTACGTCCTCCTCAATGCGAACTTGCAGGCCTGTGGTCTTCGGTTGCTTCTGTGGTGCTTTGAGCAGTGGCATTACTGTGTTCTCCTTTCGGTCAAAGATTTGAATCGTGGCCCTTCCTATTGAGTTTCACATAATATAGTGACATTCTCAGGATTCTGTGCTATTGTTTGTGCATGGGAAACCCTAAAGGAGTACGACGCGACTTTGCCGGATTAGAGCAGCGGCGCTTGCGAGCGGCACGCTTACTGGACAAGGGCATCAGTCAGTCTCAAGTCGCTCGCCAAGTCGGTGTGCACCGCCAGTCGGTCAGTCGCTGGGCACAGCAGCTGGAAAAAGAAGGCCGCGCGGGTCTGGAGCAAGCCGGTCGAGCCGGACGGAAGCCACGATTGAGCGCTGAAGATCTGGAGCGCATCGAGCGCGCTCTGAAGCTTGGACCGGAAGCATTCGGCTATGACACCGGACTGTGGACCTCGGCGCGGGTGGCGGATTTGATCGAACAGGAGTGCGGGATTGAGTATCACCCCGGACATGTGTGGCGCCTGTTGCGGCAGCTCGGCTGGAGTTGCCAACGTCCGACCGGACGAGCTCTGGAACGCAATGAGCGAGCCATTGCCGAGTGGAAGCGCAAGCGTTGGCCGGAGATTAAAAAAAAGCCCAAAAACAAGGGTTCGTGATTGTTTTCGTCGACGAAAGCGGACTGAGCCAGAGACCGCATCGTTGTCGAACTTGGGCACCGCGGGGCCAGACTCCTGTGCTGCAGTATCACTTCAATTGGAAAACCTTGTCCGCCATGGCGGGTGTAACCTGGTGGAACTTTTACTTCCGACTTTTCCCGGGTTCGATTCGCAGCCCTCAAGTCGTTCAGTTCCTCCAGCATCTGCTCCGTCATCTCGATTGCAAGCTGCTGGTGGTTTGGGACGGCTCGAAGACTCATCGCAGCCGGCTCGTCTGGGACTTCGTCCGCGAGCAGAAGGGACGGCTCTGGCTGGAATTCCTTCCCGCCTATGCTCCGGAGTTAAACCCGGTCGAGTATCTGTGGAGCCATTGGAAACAACACGAACTGCCCAATTTCTGTCCGCAGACCTTCTGGCAGCTGAGCCAGTATGCCCGCAAGGCACTTCGTCGCATGCGCCGACGCACCACGCTGGTCACCGGCTTCTGGGCTCAAGCAGAACTGTTCTAGCGTCACTATATTATGCGGAGACCAATAATGTCTTTTCTTCCGAACTCCGACGCGGCCCAAACCCCGTGTCTTGGGTCTACGGACGGACACGCAAGCGGTCGCTGGAGCGAATACCGAGTTACCGGCTTGGAAAGTACTGGCGCTTCCGGGAGTCGGATGTAATCGAATGGCTGCGAAGGCAGCAAGTTAAAGGGCGCGCCGATGCTTGACGCAAGCGCTAGAATGATCGTCGACGCAGAAAGAGGCGGACGAGCCAGCCGAAAGGAGACTATGGCTCGACCGCGATCCAACGCTTGAACTCATCGTCTTTCTTGAAGAGGAGTTTCAGGGCCTCACTCACGACGTACGACGGGTTCGCATCGGACAACAACACCGAGAAACAACCCGAGCCGAGCTTGGCGAGTGAATCTCTGAAGGGGATGACGAGGACAGCGTGAAACCAAGCAACACCCAATTCGGTATGCGCGAGAGTACAGCGTCCCCAAGACAGCAAGACGGCAGTCTAGTAGTTCGAGGTAAACGCAGAAAGGTATGGGTTCTTCGTTGGAGGGAAGACGTGCTTCAGCCGAACGAATTGGTGACAAGAATGCAGCGCGCAGAAACTCTTGGACCAATCAGCTCGACTACTCGGCAAAATGCACGGGCCATCCTCCAAGAAAGAGTGAGTAGGGCAAATCAAAGTCAACGTCGCCCGCAGGCAACCATGGCATTCGAAGATTTCGTCCGAGTGCAATGGCGACCCAACGCGGAGTTGGCTTTGAAGAGAAGCACCGTTAAGTACTACGGCTTCCAACTTGACAGACACATCATTCCTGCACTCGGTTCGAGTCTACTTTGTAACTTGAGTCGAGCTCAGATTGAAGCGCTGCTGTCAGACTTGAGAAGGAAGGGACACGCGGTCCCCACGATTCGTGGAGTCCGTGCAACGTTCTCGACGGTATTACAGTCCGCCGTGGAACGGGGCTACCTTGATAAGAACGTTGCGCATGGCATCCGGATTCGAGGAGCGGATACCAGGGTCCAGCACAGGTTCTATTCACCTGCTCAAGTGCGCCAGCTACTGGTAGAGCTGACGGAGCCATGTCGCGCCGTGGTACAAGTTGCCGTTCTCACCGGGATGCGCATTGGTGAGATCCTTGCTCTCCGGTGGAAGCGTGTCGACCTACTACAAGGGACAATCGAGGTCGCCGAATCCTATTCAGATGGAGAGTTTGGTTCACCGAAGACCCGTAGCAGCAATCGCGTGATCCCGATGAGTGGACTACTCCGCGGAGTGCTCGAAACCCAACGCACCGGCACAGTCGTGAGTTCGCCGGACGAATTGGTGTTTAGGACACGAACGGGAACGCCGCTCAGCTCGAAGAACCTCTACAACCGCGAGCTCGCGCCCGCCTGTGATCGGATCAAACAGCCGCGCATTTCGTGGCACTCGTTCCGGCACACACACGCGACGTTGCTTGCGGAAGTGGGGGAGTCGATCAAGACCGCGCAGTCCCTGTTGGGGCACTCGGATCTTGGTACGACGCTCAATATTTACGCACACGCAATCCCGGACTCGCAACGTCGCGCAGTTGAACGGGTCGCGGGAGTATTGTTCTCAGATGTTCTCAAATTGGACGAGGGCGCGAAAAGTGGGCCAATCAACTGATTGTAAAGTTTCAACTTAGCGAAAGTTAGTGGGCCCGCTAGGATTCGAACCTAGGACCAACGGATTATGAGTCCGCTGCTCTAACCAGCTGAGCTACGGGCCCTACGCATCTGTAACATTGTACATTAGAAAGGGTTAGCGATCACCATCTGCTTATAGAGAGTTGCAGGCAATTCTGGTGGTGGCACATGTGGTGGCGGCTAAGTTGGCATGTCGGGGCACGTAGAGACGCATCGAGACGCATCGAAACGCGAAGGAGATAAACAGCTGCACAGATGGGCGACTGCCGACGGGTCAGGACATATCCAGACGAAAAGATCTGGAGCGGGGCGTTAGTCCGCTGTGTACCTCCAATGAAAAGAGGCCTCTGCCGTGACCGTCCAGCATGTGTCTGTGACTACATCAAATCCACGCGACACGGATCAATACGACCTTGGTCGCCCAGTGCGTCGAGCCGAACTACATCCGGGCGGCCGGCGCATCTGACTGGGATGGCGTCGAGAATGCTTGTTCTGGGCAGTCATAATAGGGGCGAGTACAAGCGATTCACCGGAGACCGGACCAGCGGAAAACGAATCCAACAGCGACAAGAAGATTGTTCTGGTGGTTGTTCGTGCCGTTGGCGAAAGTTGTCGGGACATAGTCAGCTTCGAACCGGACGGCAAACGGTTTTACAACATCCTCCTCGAAGCCTCCGCCGAGACGACCGACAAAGGCAAAGCTTCCATCGCCTGCTCCGGCAATACCGCCGCCCGCGTGACCGAAGCCACCCATCGCTTCGACGAAGAGCTGCGGCGCGCGTCGGATAGGCACTTGCACGGGCAGCTTGTATCGTGCGCCCCCGACGAAGCTGAACAGCGTGAGTGAATTGCCTGTGCGGGGGCCGTTGTTCGCAAAATCCGCGTCCCCTTCGACAACCGCCGAGACACCATGGCGGATTCCCCAGGAAGCAGAAAGGCCGGTGCCATTGAGGCCGAAGCAGCCGCAGTCGCTAGGCTGCGTGTTGCTGCGCAAGTATTGGTAGCTGAGCGCGAGATCGGGCTTGTTCGTTTCAAAATAATTTCGTGTTTGCGACACGAAAGATCCTTGGGCCGCAACCGAAACGGGAACGCCCAGAGCTAAGGCCGCAATCACCAAAATGGTGCGCATCTTTCATTCTCCTCGTACCAAAAACGGCGCCCATCCAATCGACACTAGCGAGCGCTGCCGTTGACATCGTTTACGGTGCGCTGACCGTGGCTGTCAGGTTAGAGATTGTTACCGCCTCTTCCGCGCCTCCGGTTGAAGCGGTGAAGCCTAAGTAAGCTACGGGCGGCAGAGTAACCTGACCTGTGAACAGCTCGTAGCCGTCCATCGTCACTGTCATTACGCCGTTCACAACGCTAATTACGTAGTTGTGGGCTGAGTTAGCGAAGGCGCTGGGCGTGTAATCGGTGCTGCTTTGGGTATTCAGGTCACCGTTGACGAAGTACCACGGGTTCTCCCACTGCGCGGTCGTGCCCGAACCGACCGCCATGTAGGGGACGTATGTTGGGTCGCACCCGATACAGCCCGGGTCTGTCTGCAGATTTCCGTTCTGGTAGGTGTCGAAGCCCACCACGAATCCAGGGATGCCGTCTGCGCCCAGGCCGCTTCCCGCGAGGCCTATCGACGCTGTGGTCGCGCCCTGCGTTGGATCCGCAAGAACCATGGTGAATCCGTCCGCAGGAGTGCTGGTCGCGGCGAGCGTGGCCCTGAAGCTGACCGAAAAGTTGGCCGTGGAGATCAGCGTGGGCCAGTAGACCGACGCATGCTCGCCGCCGGAGTCGTTTGTCAATTCGATGGTGCACGCGGTGGTATTCTGATAAGGAACGTCACCGCTGGTCGTGCCCGGAGTCGTCCCGTTGAGCGCCCAGTTTGTTCCGCCGATGTTGCACAGACCCTGGCCCGCAGTTGGATTTCCTATCGCGCCCAAAGAACCGACGAAAAGTCCGGCGGTGTCGCTCGTGAGCGGATGGGTGCCTGAGATCTGTGTCGTTCCGTCGCTGGTGCTGGTGACGACTACATAGAACACGCCGCCGGTGGCCGTAGCCGGAACAGTCTCTATGTTGAGCGACGAAGTGGCCGAGCCGACAAGCGTGGCTCCCGAAAGCTGGCCGCTCGAGACAGCACCGTCTGTGAGGGCGACGCCGGTAGTCGATCCGGGCGCGTACCAATACCACTGATAAGCTGGTATGCAGCCGGTGCACGTTGCGCCGGTGCTAAAACTCGCCAGAGTGGTTGCGGAGACGTACTCAGTTTGCGGCTGGTTGGTGATTTGCATTACGATGCCGGCGCCGACGGCCAGCATTACGCGATTGGAGATCGCGGTGCCGTACTGGTTTGTGACTACGACGAAATATTCATCGCCGTCATTGCTTTGCGCCGTCGCGCTGGAGGGAACGGTGTAGGTGGTGTCCGTCGCTCCGGAAATTGCGGTGCCGGCGGCGCTGGACATCCCCGTGGACGTATACGGCACGCGATACCACTGATACGTGAGCGTCCCTCCTCCAGAGGCGACGACGGTGAAGGTGGCTGTTCCGCCGACGGCGACTGACGTGCCCACCGGTTGAGTGACGATCGACGGTGGCACGGCTGTATCCGTGGCACTCACGGTGACGGTTGCCGCCGTGCTCGTCAGCGTTGTGTCGGTGCAGTCGCTGTCCGTAACGGTTGCGTAGTACTGGGTCCCAGTGTTTGCAGTGTTGAGCGATCCTGTCGTGTAGCTGTTGGCAGTCGCTCCGCTAATTGCTAGTCCACTGCCGGGTGTGCCGGTGTACCACTGATAAGTGAGCGTTCCGGTTCCGTTCGCAGACACGGAGAAAGTTGCCGTCTGAGTTGAATAGACGCTTACCGAAGATGGGTTCCGCGTGATGGTCAGCGTCGTCGGCGACACCACGTTCAGGATCGCGGTGTTCGAGGTTACGCTGCCCGCGCCGTTGCTGACGACGACGTCGTAACTTCCGCTGTCGGAAGTGCTGAGGTTCGAGAACGTGAGTGTCGAACCAGTGCCGACCGTGCTGGCTCCGTCCAACCACTGGTAACCGGTGGCATAGTTCGCGCCGACGAACAGAGAGGCGCTCTCGCCGGAGCAGGCGTTCTTGCCAACCGGCTGAGTCGTAATGACGGGCGCGCTGACGGTGGCGTTGGTGCTGACGGAGACAGCGGGATTGTCGACGCTGGTCGCTGTGATGGTGTACGTTCCGGTCGTGTTGGGACCGGCCCAGATACCGGATGAGCTATTGATGCTGCCGCCTGACGCGCTCCACGTGAGCAAGTCGGTTGCTCCGCCAGAAGCTGTGGCGTTGAAGTCCACTGTTGCTGGAGCAGATGTTTGATTTGCGGGCAGGATCGGAGTGATCGTAACCGCAGATGGAGTTGCTGTGAACGTAGCCGTTGCGGTAGTGCCACCCGTGCCCGTTACGGTGAGGGTATAGGTTTTGGCGGCGGTGATTGCAGGAGTCGCGTACGAAATGCCGCTGACCGCGGAAGTGGTGATGTCCGAGCTGCCGAGTCCGGTCGAACCGATCTTTCCCGTCCCACCGGAGAAGGTGGGAATCAGATCAATAAACTCGCCGTACGCCGGCGTCGCGCTGGTACCCACAAGGCTTGAAGCGACTGGAGTGGAATATACTGCGGTGAAGCTCGTCGTCGCCGTCGCGGCGGCGTAATCGCCGGAAGCGACTTGGCTGGCTCCAAGAGTCACCAAACCTGCACCAGTTACGGTGACGGTGTTGCCGGTGATCGTCGCCGGACCGCTGACGACCGAATAGGTGATCGCCCCGCTCGATGCCGACGAAGCCGAAACTGTGAATGGCGGATTGCCGTCCACATAGTCCATCGGCGGAATCGTGGCAAAGGCAAGCGTCGGCACTTCAGTGGCTATGGTGAAACTGGTGGTTGCTGTGGCAGCCGCGTAATCTGCCGCCGCTACTTGGCTGGCTCCGAGTGTTACTGGACCGACGCCGGTAATGGTCACGGTGCTCCCGCTAATTGTCACAGGGCCGCTGACGACCGAGTAGGTGATGGCCCCGCTCGATGCCGACGAAGCCGAAACCGTGAAAGGAGCGTTGCCGTAGGTCTTCGCAGGAATCGAAGCAAAGGCCAACGTCGGAACTTCGGCGGCCACCGTGAAGCTGACGGTCGTCGTCGCCGTTGCGTAGTTCCCCGAGCCCACTTGACTGGCGCCCAAAGTGACCGGTCCGATGCCGGTGATGGTGACGGTATTGCCGCTAACAGTCGCGGGGCCGCTAACAACGGAGTACGTGATAGCTCCGCTTGAGGCTGAGGAAGCCGAAATCGTGAACGGATCATTGCCGTAAGTCTCGCTAGGAATCGACGCAAAAGTCAGGGTGGGTACTTCAGCGGCTACCGTGAAACTAGTGGTCGCTGTCGCAGCCGCATAATCTCCCGAGGCTACCTGGCTAGCTCCAAGAGTTACGGGACCGACGCCGGTAATGGTGACAGTGCTGCCGCTGATGAGCACCGGACCGCTGACAACCGAATAGGTGACGGTTCCGCTCGAGGCCGAAGACGCTGACAGCACGAACGGAGCGTTGCCGTAAGTCTCCGCAGGAATTGAAGCAAAGGTCAAAGTGGGTACTTCGGCGGCTATCGTGAAACTCGTGCCTGCTGTCGCAGCCTTATAATTTCCGGCGGCCACTTGGTTGGCTCCCAGAGTGACCGGGCCGATGCCGGTAATGGTGACCGTGTTGCCGTTGACGGTGACGGGACCGCTGACTACTGAATAGGTAATCGCCCCGCTCGATGCCGAGGACGCCGAGACCGTGAAAGGCGCATTACCGTAGGTCTCCGTGGGAACGGAGGCGAAGGTCAGGGTTGGGACTGCGGCAGCAACGGTGAAAGTCGTGGTCGCCGTGCTAGCCGCGTAATCGCCTGCCGCAACTTGGTTGGCTCCAAGAGTGACTGGACCGATCCCGGTAATTGTGACGGTGTCGCCGCTGATGGTCGCCGAACCACTGACAACCGTATACGTGATGGCGCCGCTCGATGCCGAAGAAGCCGAAACTGTGAAAGGCGCATTACCGTAGGTCTCCGCCGGAATCGAAGCGAAGGTTAAAGTCGACACTTCAGCAGCTATCGTGAAACTGGTGGTCGCTGTCGCAGCCTTATAATTTCCGGCGGCTACTTGGCTGGCTCCCAGAGTGACCGGGCCGATGCCGGTAATGGTGACCGTGTTGCCGTTGACGGTGACGGGACCGCTGACTACTGAATAGGTAATCGCCCCGCTCGATGCCGAGGACGCCGAGACTGTGAAAGGTGCATTTCCGTAGGTCTCCGCTGGAACCGAGGCAAACGTCAGCGCGGGAACGATTGGATTGACGGTAAGGGTTGCCACCGAGCTCGTAACCGACCCGGCCTGGTTTGTTATGGTCACGCTGTAGTTTGTTCCACCCTCGCCGACGGAAGTGGCCGGCGTGGTGAAGGTTGGTGACGTCGCGCCCGAGATCGGCGTGCCGTTTTCCAACCACTGATAGGTCAACGGTGTGGTAGCTGCCGAAGCAATCGAAACCGAGAATGTCGCCTGCTGGCCCGCAGTTACCGCCTGATTGGCAGGTTGCTGCGTGATCGTCGGCGGAACCAGAACGGTCAGCGTGGACGGCCCTGCCGTAAAGCTTCCGCCGGCGTTGCTCACCGTGACGGTAAAGCTGTCACCATTCTCAGTAGCGGTGGTCGAGGCGATGGTATAGCTGCTGGAGGTTGCTCCACTGATCGGTATTCCATTCATGAACCATTGATACGCAAAAGGGCCCGTCCCCTCGGCCGTTACCGTGAATGTCGCCGACTGCCCCTGCACCGCCGTGACCGAGTGGACAAGGCCGCCGACAGCCGGCTTGGCGTCGCCCCATCCGGCTCCGCACCCGGATACGACATAAGTGACGAAACACATGGTTAGACCCAATAGGGCCAAACGAAGCCGAGAAGTTGGCATAAACGGGCGCTGCCTCCAGATTCGAGATGGTCGTAGGCTAGCATTGAGAGGAAGAAGTGCGAGGTACCGAAAGTGTTGTATATTGCCTCAACAGATATTAGCACAAGCGCGAATCAAGCGCGCTGGGGCCGGCCAGTGTGCCCGACTTCACGACCTTGTATCGCTTCCTCGACTGTTTGGACGATGTGACCCTCGACCAAGAAAAAACCGGCGGAAGGCTCGCGCGGCCGTCGACGCAACTGGCCCGGCGCAGGGCGCGGCCAGCACGTTCTTCGTGCGACACATGCATCATCACGGGCGAAGGTCACTGCCGTGGAGGCACTGGTTGAAGTGGGTGGTCGTGGCGGATCAGGATCAACAGTTCCCGCTTGCGCAGACCGCGCGGCGCGGTCCCTGGAACGACTGCGCCAATCTGCCTGCGGTCGTCCAGACAGCTTCCCAGCAAACACCGATCGGGCTGGTGCTCGCCGATGCCGAGTTCGACGGCGAGAGGAATCATAGGCGCTCCGCCGCGATCGAGTCACATGCGCAGCTGATTGGGGCCGTGCTCGCGCGCTAGACGCCGGCGGTTTCTACCGTCATCTCGACAGTAGCCACGGAAAACACTCCTGTTAATCCCCAACCGAGCCAAAAAAGTTTTCCCAGACGGGGGCGAATCTGCTCGACTCGCTCATTTGTGGGTTCCAGAAATTGTGGCACACCTCGTTCCGGAAATTCTGTCAGACCTAATACCCGCCGGAACAGATTGAGCAAATAGTAGTCTCCTTCCGCCCCTGCTTGGTCAACAAGAGAGGCGGAGGGCGAGGATGCTCGGAATGCTGAAGCGCCACGAAATCGAAATCTTGCTCAAGGCTGGGCACCCGAAGACGGAAGTGGCCCGTTTGGCCGGGGTGTCGGCCCGATCCGACCATCGCATCGCGGAAGGGAGTCCGGTGGTTCATGTCGACGACTCTGTGGAGCGGGCGCAGAGGCACATTGGAAGAGCAGTATCGTGGACGATTTTCGGAAATCGGTCCTCGAGATCCTAAGAGAAAAGACAGATCTGGCATCTCGGGAAATTCTCCTGCGAGTTCGGGCAGCGGGCTATCGCGGTGGCAAGACCGCCTTGTATGGCTTAGTCGCTTCGCCCGAAGTGGTGGAGCCTTTGGTGCGTTTCGGAGAATTGCCTTGGGAATTCAGCCTGCACGATTTCGGACAGTACGCTGTCGAGTTCGTCGTTTGGTCGAGGATGAAGCCGTGGAGAGCTTGGTGCGCGCCCTGGCCGAGCATCTGCAGAGTTGGGGCGGACGTCCGTTGCTGTGCGTGTTTGATCGACCGAAGACGATTCCTCTGAAGTGGCAAAAAAAGGCGAACGGCGACGGCTACTCGAACTCGACGGGCACTCCGGCAGGACGCCGCACCTTCAGCTCGAGGAGGACTTGCCCAAGGGAACTGAGTCTGCCAGAATTTCCGGAATCGATCTGCCACAATTTCCGGAACCCACATCAGCCCACGTCGAGCCGGGCTCATTTCCAGTGGTCTCTGCGGTCGACAACGCGCATCTGGATTGCGCGCAAGGGCGGTAGGTCGGCGCCCGATTCTTCGGCCCGCAGGTAATTTGACAAGGAATCGGCCATCGGCGGGGCGGGAATCCTCAGTTCCGCGCGTTTCCGGCCGGTGGTGTCGACAGCAGAAATGAGAGCAGCTAGTTTCCCATCCATCCGAAGCGCCCCCACGGTTACGTCCAGCCACCGTACCTGGCCGCTTTTGGTGATGAATCCGGGTCTCGTAACGACTGGCGGACGGTTCATCACAGTCGGTGCGATCGGCCGCCTGTTGCGTGAGCGCTTTTCGAGAGCTCGGAAGAATCAGAGACCAGAAGTTCATCGAGAGCAGTTCCTCACGGCCGTAGCCCGTGATCTGCTCAGCCGCATGATTCGCGTAGCGGCACAGAGTGCCCTGTTCAATGAAAACTGCCGTCGGAATCGCCTCGGCCAGCGCGCGGAATTTTGCTTCACTCTCCTTCAGAGAACGGTCCGCGCATGCCTTTCATAGCGTCGGCCTTTCTCTTCGAGCGTCCTGGAAATGACGGCCGGCAAGCGATCCGGGCGGTCCTTCAAGACGTAATCCGCGACTCCACGCTCGACACATTCGATCGCCGCCTGGTTACCGAGTACCTACGAGATCGGCATTTACACGAAGACAAAACAGCTGCGGCACCTTGAAGTTTCTGTCGGCGTGTTTGCGCTCGGAGGATCGTTGGCAGCCCTCATTACCGCCTTCGACATCACCCACTTGAATCGCGAGCGTTCCGAAAATGTCTCGACGGATGATTCTGGCAGAAAATACAGATCGGTACCCTGGGGGTGCTGGTTTGTCCGTTTCAGCAGTGTTCGGGCGCGTTGCGGCAACTCGGAAACTTCACATCTCATTGAAATGGCACGCGTTGGCACTCTCAGGCGAGGGTGGGCGACGCAACCAAAACACACAGTCTGAGTCCGCTGCTCTAACCAGCTGAGCTGCGGGCCCGGCTGAGAGCAGTATTCTTAATACCGAATGGTCGGAGGACCGCACGTTTGTTCGAAACTGCGGCAGTGCTCGGGCTAGGCCGAGGACGCCATGGCGACGATACGCTCGTGCCCGAGGTCGTAAATGTAATAGTCGCCCGGTCGGACGGCAACCAGCTCGTTCAGGCGCGATTTGGCGTCTTCCAGGCCTTGGACGGCCTCGACCCAGACCGGCTCCCCAGCGGGCAGCTTCCGAAAAATATCGTAGGTGACGGTCATGATAGCTCTCCGTACGACAGTTCGATGCATATTCTTCGGCACTGGCTTCAAAGCAAGTTCGCTGCCAGGAGCCACCAGAACTAACAGCAATGTATTGTGTTGGTTAGAGGCAGCCGCAACCGCAATGGGTGTACTTTTGGCCGGCCCTGGGAAGATTTTTCGGGAGCGAGCCTACAAAAGCTCCCAAGACCTTGGGCCTTGAACGCATCATAGGGTAGACTTCTGCACGAGCAGTCGCTGTGGCAAGCTCCGGGAGCATCGCATGGGTTCACCGAATGCCGCACAGAAGCGCTCGCGTATGCGACTCATCGAAGACGGCGACGAGCGGAATTTGAACGACCTTCTCGAACTCCTCCACGACGCGATCATCGTCCGGGACGCAAACAGCGCCATTCTCTATTGGAACCGCGGCGCCGAGAGGATGTACGGCTGGTCCGCCGCCGAGGCCCAGGGACGCATAACCCACGAGCTCTTCGATACCCGGTTTCCGGAGTCGTATGAGGAGCTGCACAAGACGCTTTTTGAGACCGGCGCATGGGAAGGCGAGCTCGCGCACCGCACCAAGGACAATCGGCGCCTCCTCGTCGAGAGTCGGCAGGCGCTGCAGCCAGACGAGCGCGGGCGGCCCCGGCGCATACTTGAGGTCAACCGCGACATCACTGCCCGCCGTGACGCCGAAGAGTCCCTGCGCAATCTCTCGGCTCGCTTGCTGCAGCTGCAGGACGAAGAGCGTCGGCGGATCGCCCGGGAGCTTCACGACACCACGGGACAGAGTCTCGCCGCGCTGGCGATTCATCTTTCGGCGGCCAACGAACGAATCGCTGGCAAGGATCCTGTTGCTTCCGACATTCTCCGGGAGGCGCTCGGGCTGTCGCAGGAAGCTTCCGACCAGACGCGAACGCTTTCCTACCTGCTCTATCCGCCCACCCTCGATTTCTCGGGCCTGAAGTCCGCGCTCGAGTGGTTCGCGGATGGCTTCACGCAGAGAAGCAAGATCAAAGTCGATCTTGATCTGGCGCTCGGAGAAGAGAGAGTGCCGCAGAGCCTCGAAACCGCGCTTTTCCGGATCGTCCAGGAAAGCCTGACGAACATGTACCGGCACTCCGGGGGAACGCTGGCGACCGTCCGAGGGAGGCGCCAAGGTAACACGGTGAGCTTGGAGATCAGCGACAACGGGAAGGGAATTCCGCCCGAGCTGTTGGCGTCGCTCAGCGGGCCGCGGGGTCAGGTGGGTGTGGGGATTCGGGGCATGAAAGAACGTGCGCGCCAGCTGGGCGGGAAGCTTGGAATTCGGTCGGGCGATTCCGGCACCACCATCATGGTGGCGCTGCCGATTCCGGAAACCACGAAAGACGAAGAATACCGCTCGCAGCGTTTCGCTCCCACCAAGGCAGCCACGAAGTCTTCAAGCGAATAGCCGACTCCAGGGCCATCGGCACCAGGAGCCCCCATCGTTTGCCGCGCCGGCGGAGCCTTGGACATCCACGCGCGTATTGGGGAGGCTGCGGCCCCAGGTTACAAGTTCCCGAACCACAAGGGCATACAGCGAACCACCCCCGGAACTTACAGCATGCCTCGGATGGACCGCCAAACGCGGCTTCCGGTACCTTAATGCTGGTTTTTGTTCATAGGGAGGCGAAAAACAAGGTTCTTCATTCATGTTTCATAAACCGATTCATCGGCTGGCACCTCGCCTTAGGACTTGCATGAGAGGCGAGAGTCTCTACCTTCATAGGCGGGGCGGGGCGCCTGCCATTCTTGGTAGCTGCGGAATCATCGGATTCAAAGAAAACTCGCACAGGGGAGTCAAACACACGTGATGAACGACCTGAACACTCTCGAAGCTCCTATGGCTGGCGACAGCAGTCTCCTGGTTTGTGCCGAGGAATCCATCTTGGTCGATCAAGCGCGGGACGGGGACCGTGAAGCCTTCGCGCAACTCGTCCAGCCGCAAATGTCCAAGGCGTACCGGGTGGCGCTGAGAATTACCGGGAACCGGGAAGACGCCGAAGACGCGATCCAGCAGGCCCTGCTGAAGGCGTATGCCCACATCGATCAATTTCACTCGAAGTCCCGATTCTCGACGTGGCTCTTGCGAATCACCATCAACGAAGCGCTCGGGAAGCTGCGCAAGCAGCGCGCGGAAAATGCGCATCTCTCGTTCGGCAGCGCCTCGGAAGACGGCTCCGACCCCATCGAAATGGTTCGGGCGAGCGATGACGCGCGCCCTGAAGTACTGTACGGCAAGCAAGAGAAGCAACGGCTCCTCCGGGAAGCGATTGGCGGTCTGCGCGGCACCTCGCGGGCTGTCGTGTGGCTTCTCGGCCTCGAAGAGCGGCAGACAAAAGAGACCGCCAGAATTTTGAATTTGTCCGAAGCGGCCGTGAAGGCTCGTTTTCTACGGGCCCGGCGGAAGCTCCGGGAATGTTTGGCGGAGCGCATGTAAGCGGTTTCTTCGACGCGTAAGAAGTTCCGAGCCTTGTGTTGATCGTTGATTTTCTAACCACGGGTTGCACCAGTTCCGAAAGCGTTGTTCGGGGATGTCGCCGCCCGACTCGGCACGATGGGTCGCGGGCTTGCGGCGGCGGGGCGTTTTGGGCCGGTCCTTGACTGTCTCGGTGATTGTGTATAATTGAGTTGCCGGTTCGCTCGAGGATCGAGTTTCTGAGCGGGAGCCATATCCCATTCCCTCGGCTTCCACCGGATTCGAATTGCTGGAGGGATGACCATGAAGACGGTACGGATTCTCATCGTGGACGATCACGATCTCATGCGTCGCGGGATCAAGGCTTTATTGCAATCGCACGCCGGGTGGGAAGTTGTCGGCGAGGCCCACACGGGACGCGAGGCGATTACCAAAGCCGAAGAACTCAAGCCCGACGTCGCCATTCTCGATATCAGCATGCCCGATCTGAACGGCCTCGAGGCGGCGCGACGGATTCGGAAGTCGGCCCCCAATACGGAAATCCTCATTCTGTCGGTGCATTACTCCGACCAGTTGATTCGCGACATTCTCGAAGCCGGCGTACGCGGCTATATCGTGAA
The DNA here is from genome assembly GCA_963836125.1 of uncultured Acidobacteriota bacterium. Classification (GTDB taxonomy): domain Bacteria; phylum Acidobacteriota; class Terriglobia; order Acidiferrales; family UBA7541; genus Palsa-295. The sequence goes on along the minus strand of CAWIIK010000005.1, from coordinate 282,704 downwards.
ATCCGATTCGGACCGCGATCTGGTGATCGCCGTCGAAACACTCGCGAATCACAAGCCATTCTTCACGCCGCGAGCCACGGAGGTCATTCTCAGCAACTTCAACGGAGCGCGCCCGGGGGCTGATCTGCCCGAGTCGATTCGCGACCGGCTGACCTCGCGCGAGCGGGAAATCGTGCAGTTGCTGGCGGAGGGAAAGAGCAGCAAGGAAGTCGCTTCGTCGCTCGGCATCAGCGTGAAGACCGCCGAGACCCATCGTGCGAATATCATGCGCAAGCTCCAATTGCACACCGTGACGGATCTGGTCCGCTACGCCGTCCGCAATCAGATCATCGAGGCTTAGAGGCGGCGTTTCCAATTTCAGGTCAAGGGCGAGCGTCGTGCTTTGCCTCGGCTTCCGCACCGTGATATAAATAAGTTAGCAGAGCATGCAGGACTCACCTCATACCGGTGCGCCGGATTCGCCTGAAGCAGTCTCCGCTCCTCATTTGCGGCGCGAGCTCCGCAGCTGGACCCGCGACCTCGCGGTGGCGCTGGGCCTGGCGATCGTCGTAATGATCTTTTTGTATCAGCCCGTGAAGGTGGAAGGGACCAGCATGAATCCGCTTCTGAGCGATCAGGAGCGCATCTTCATCAACAAATTTGTCTATCACTTCGAGCCCATCGAGCGTGGCGATGTGGTCGTCTTCTGGTATCCTCTGGACCGGTCGAAATCGTTCATCAAGCGCGTGGTCGGCTTGCCCGGCGAAACGATCGAGATTCGCGACGGGCATCTCTATATCAATGGGCACGAGTTGGCGGATCAGTACGTGCCGCCCGGATACATCGACGGCTCGAACTACGGTCCACGCAAGATTCCGCCGGGCGAGTATTTCGTGATGGGCGACCATCGCGACAGTTCGAACGACTCGCGCGTTTTCGGACCGGTTCCGCGGTCTTTCATCTATGGCAAGGCCGTGTTCGCGTATTGGCCGGTGGATCACTTTGGATCGCTGACGACACCTTCGACGGTCAGCGCGGCATCGAAATGACATCTTCTGGAGGCCAACACACTGATCGAGGCCCTCGCAGGTCGCGCGACGCTCGCGCTCGAGGACGGAAGAGTCTTTAACGGCCGCGCGGCGGGCGCTCAAACCCGTCGTGGCGGCGAAGTCGTTTTTAACACCAGCCTCACCGGCTACCAGGAAGTATTCACCGACCCAAGCTACGCCGGGCAGATCGTGTGTCTTACGTATCCGCATATCGGAAACGTAGGCGCGAATCTCGATGACGAGGAATCCGGCAAGCCGTACATCGAGGCGCTGATTGTGCGCGAATTTTCGCCGCTCGCGTCGAACTGGCGTTCGAGCGAAACCGCGCAACAGTATCTCGAGCGCTACGGCGTTCCCGTAATCTGGGATCTCGATACGCGAGCGCTCGTGCGGCACCTGCGCAATATGGGGGCGCTGCGCGGCGTGGTCTCGACCGACGGCACGCCCGCCGAGCAGCTGATCGCCGAGGCTCGCGCGTTGCCGACGATGGCGGGCCAGGAACTCGCAGGCCGCGTCACCACCGCAGAAAAATATCATTGGACGCGCGGCTCGATCGATCTCGCGATGCCGCTGGCTGCAGTCGCAGCTGCTTCCGCCGCCGGATCGTCGGTCAAATCCGCAAGCCAGCCCAACGGGAAGGGTGCGCGAAGTTCTAAGGAAGGCCCGCACCATCGCGTCGTCGCCTACGATTTCGGCATCAAGCAGAATATCCTTCGCCTGCTCGTCGATCACAATTGCGACGTGACGGTCGTGCCGGCGCGAACCTCCGCGGAAGACGTTCTCGCGCTCAAGCCCGATGGCATCTTCCTGTCGAACGGCCCCGGCGATCCCGAGCCGATCGGCTACGCCATCGAAAACATTCGCAGGCTTCTTGGCCGCGTCCCGATCTTTGGCATCTGTCTCGGGCACCAGCTTTGCGGCCTCGCTCTCGGCGGCAAGACTTTTAAGCTCAAATTCGGCCATCACGGCTCGAATCATCCGGTGAAAAATCTGCGCACTGGCAAAGTGGAAATCACCGCGCAGAATCACGGCTTCTGCGTCGATCCCGATTCGCTGCCATCAAGCGACGTCGAAATCACGCACCTGAACCTGAACGATCATACGAACGAGGGCCTGCGCCACCGCTCGCTCCCGCTCTTCAGCGTCCAGTATCATCCCGAAGCCTCGCCTGGCCCGCACGACGCCCGCTACCTCTTCGACGATTTCATCGCCTTGATGACGGAAGGCGCACGATGAGGCAAAGCGACAGCCGTTTGGCCCGGCAAGCGTCTCGGCAGATCCGCGGCATCCATAGCAGAGGCAGCGCCCGATTCATCCTGGCAACCCAGGACAAGCACCTGCCATTCCGAGCGAAGCGAGGAATCTGCTCTTAGTATGGAAAGGCACTATTACGTCTACATCATGGCAAGCCTTTCTCGGAGGCTGTACGTAGGCGTGACGAACAGCGTATTTCGCCGAACTCAAGAAGATAAAGAGGGACGCGTCGCTGAATTCACAGACAAATACCGCATTCATCGTCTTGTGCACTTTGAAAGTTTTCAGTACGTGCGCTCCGCCATCGCACGGGAAAAAGAAAGCAAGGGCCGGCGACGATCCAAGAACGGCGCATTGATCGAAGCCGCGAATCCCACTTGGGCTGATTTGTCGGAGGAGTGGGCGTCCCCTAAAACCGGGAAAGAGCAGATCCCTCACCCAAAGACCGGGTTCGGGATGACAGTCAAGGTTGGCAGGGCCTCCTAGAATTCAATGCCGAAACGAACTGACATCAAGAAGATCCTGATCATCGGCTCGGGCCCGATCATCATCGGGCAAGCCTGCGAGTTCGACTACTCCGGAACGCAAGCCTGCAAGGCGCTGCGCGCCGAGGGCTACGACGTGATTCTCGTCAATTCGAATCCCGCGACGATCATGACGGACCCTGAAATCGCGGATCGCACTTACATCGAGCCGCTCTCGAAGGAATATCTCGAAGCGATCATCGCGGCCGAGCGGCCGGATGCGTTGCTGCCGACCGTCGGCGGGCAAACCGGGTTGAACCTCGCGGTCGAGCTGGCGGAAAGCGGCATTCTCGCGAAGTACGGCGTGCAACTGATCGGCGCACAGCTCAACGCGATCAAAGTCGCCGAGGACCGGCTGCTTTTCAAGGATGTCTGCCGCAAGATTGCTCTCGAGGTTCCCGCGTCGTCCGTCGTCACGAATATTCCCGAGGCAGTCGACCTCGCGGACAAGCTCGGCTACCCGGTCGTCATCCGTCCGTCGTTCACGCTCGGCGGCACGGGCGGCTCGATCGCGTACAACCACGAGGAGTTTGCGGACGCCATCTCGCGCGCGCTCGATGCCAGCCCGGTTCACCAGGCGCTGATCGAGGAGTCCGTGATCGGCTGGAAGGAATTCGAGCTCGAGGTGATGCGCGACTTTCGCGACAACTTCGTCGTGATCTGCTCGATCGAGAATGTCGACCCGATGGGCATCCACACCGGCGATTCGATTACCGTCGCGCCGGCGCAGACCCTCACCGACAAGGAATATCAGCGCATGCGCGACGCGGCCGCCGCGATTATCCGCGAAGTGGGCGTCGAGACGGGCGGCTCGAATATTCAGTTCGCGGTCGACCCCGAAACCGGCCGCATGGTCGTGATTGAGATGAATCCGCGAGTCTCACGCAGCTCCGCGCTCGCCAGCAAAGCTACCGGTTTCCCGATCGCAAAAATTGCTGCGAAGCTCGCCGTCGGGATGACGCTCGATGAAATTCCGAACGACATCACGCGCAAGACGCCGTCGTGCTTTGAGCCAACCATCGACTATGTCGTGGCAAAAATCCCGAAGTGGCAATTTGAAAAGTTTCCGGGCACCGACACGACGCTCACCACGCAGATGAAATCGGTCGGCGAAGTGATGGCCATCGGCCGGACGTTTCAGGAAGCGCTCTGCAAGGGCATTCGCGCGCTCGAGCCGAGTTCTGCGTGGCGCCCGCCCGCCGAAGTTACAACCGCGCTCCTGCGCGAAAAGCTGCACGTGCCTGGCCCGGATCGCATCCACTGGCTCTTCGAAGCCCTCGAGCGCGGCATGAGCAGCAAGGAAGTCTGCGAGCTCACGCGAATCGATCCATGGTTCATCCGCCGGCTCGAGGAAATGCTGGCCGTGGACAAACAGGTCGCCGCCACTACGCTTTCGAAATGTTCGCGCGATTTGCTCATGGAATCGAAGCGCTCGGGCGCGAGCGACGAGGAAATCGCCAAGCTCTGGAACGTGAAATCCGCCTCGGTCCGCTCGCGCCGCCGCGAGCTCGGCGTCCGCCCCGTCTTCAAGCGCGTCGACACCTGCGCCGCCGAATTCGAATCGTTCACGCCCTACCTGTATTCGAGCTACGAGGAGGAAGACGAGTCCGAGCCGGTCGATCGTCCCAAGGTCGTGATTCTCGGCAGCGGGCCGAGCCGCATCGGGCAGGGCATCGAGTTCGACTACTGCTGCTGCCATGCGGCGCTGGCGCTCAAAGAAGACGGCTACGAGACGATCATGGTCAATTGCAATCCCGAAACCGTCTCGACCGATTACGACACCTCCGATCGCCTCTATTTCGAGCCGCTCACGCTGGAAGACGTTCTCGAAGTGCTCGACAAGGAAAAGCCGCAGGGCGTGATCGTGCAGTTTGGTGGGCAGACTCCGCTCAATCTGGCGCTCGACCTCAAGCGTTACGGCGCGAAAATTATCGGCACCGATCCCGAATCGATCGACCTTGCCGAGGATCGCCGCCGCTTCGGCGCACTGCTCGCCGAAATGAATATCCCGCAGCCGCGCGCCGCCACGGCACTCGCGGCGCAGGAAGCGGTCGCCGCGGCCGGTGAAATCGGCTTGCCGGTGCTCGTGCGTCCGAGTTACGTCCTCGGCGGGCGGGCGATGGTGATCGCCTACGATTTGAAGACGGTCGAGGAATACGTCACGCAGGCCGTGCAGATCGGCACGGCATCTGATCCCAAGCGCCCGATCCTGATCGACCAGTTCCTCGAAGACGCCACCGAAGTGGACGTCGACGCGCTGGCCGACGGCGACGACGTCGTGATCGCCGGCATCATGGAGCACATCGAGGAAGCCGGCATCCATTCCGGCGATTCATCGTGCGTGCTGCCATCGGTGTCGCTCAAGCCCGCCGTCCTCGAGCACATTCGCGATTACACCGTGCGCCTCGCCCGCTCGCTTCACGTCGTGGGGCTGATGAACGTGCAGTACGCGATTCAGCGCGACACAGTCTACGTCCTCGAAGTGAATCCGCGCGCCTCGCGCACCGTGCCGTACGTCAGCAAGGCCACGGGCGTGCCGCTCGCGAAGGTCGCCGCGCGGCTGATGACGGGCCGCAAGCTGAAAGAGATGCATCTCCCGATCGTCGAAATGAACGGCGTGAAGGAACTCGCAGTCTACGATTTCTTCGCGGTCAAATCGCCGGTGTTCCCGTTCAATAAATTCCGCGGCGTCGACACGATTCTCGGCCCCGAAATGCGCTCGACCGGCGAGGTGATGGGCATCGCCTCCACCTTCGGCATGGCTTTCGCGAAGGCGCAACTCGCCGCGGGCCAGCGGCTGCCGCTTTCTGGCACGGTTTTCATCAGCGTCAACGACCACGACAAGAGCCACGTCGCCGGCCTCGCGAAAGATCTGGTCACCGCCGGGCTGAAAATCATCGCGACGCGCGGCACGGCCGCTGCTTTGAAACGCGCGGGCATCGAAGTGCACGGCGTCTACAAGGTCAATGAGGGCCGCCCGAACATCGTCGACCTCGTGAAAACGGGCAAAGTGAATCTCATCATCAATACGCCGCTCGGGCGCGAGTCCTTCTACGACGAAAAATCGATTCGCCGCGCCGCCGTGCGCTATAATGTGCCATGCATCACCACACTTTCGGCGGCCAGCGCCGCCGCGCGCGGCATTCGCGCCATGGCCGGGCACGAACCTGAAATCGCCGCCCTCCAGGATCTGCACCGGCGCAAGTCCGCGGCTTTGCCCTAAATGCTCTGAAAACAAATGGCTTGCCCTGATCCAGGTCTGCTTCCACAATCGCTGGAATCCGAATCCTTGCAGGTCGCGCCTCATCCAATCACGTCGGTGGGGAGTACCACTCCAATCCGGCTATCGATCGAGGCGAACGCCTGTTGCCGTTGCCGGCGTGCGAGGCCGCGAGTATCATGACCGCGCAGAATTCGCAGATGGACTCCCACTGCATCTCTTTCCGCGAAGTGCCCCACACCACGAAGCTTTTCTCCTCCTTTCTTGAAGATTTCGGCCAGGTCTCGAAGTATTACGCGCACCCGCCGACCGCTGCGGGCATTGACGCCGCCGCGCGCGAAGTCCGCCTCGACGCGGGCGTGCGGAAAGTGGTGGTCGAGGTACTGCGCGAGCAAAACGCACGGTTCGCGAGAGAAAATGAAATCGATTCGGCTACGGCGCGAAATCTCGATCGGCTCGCTGCCGGCGCGATCGCGATCGTCACGGGCCAGCAAGTGGGACTTTTTTCCGGCCCCGCATACACCTTTTACAAAGCCATCTCCGCGGTTCGCGTCGCGGAAGAAACCACCCGCCGCGGCGTCGACGCGGTGCCCATTTTCTGGCTCGCGACCGAAGACCACGACCTCGCCGAGGTGAATCACTCGACGTGGGTGACGCGCAACGGCCTGGCGCGCTACGACCTGCCCGCGCGCGACGAAGACGCGGGTCGGCGCGTGGGCGAAGTCGTGCTCGGCGAGGCCGTGCAGTCTCTCGTTGGTACGGCCGCGCAGACGCTGCAGGGCCCCGGCGCCGAGGAAGTCTCGCGCGCGCTGCACGAATCGTATACGCCGGGCGAAACCTTTGGCTCGGCCTTCGGCAAGCTGATGGCGCGCCTGCTCGCGGGCCGCGGAATCATCTTCATCGATCCGCTCGACGTTCGCCTCCATCGCCTGGTCGCGCCGGTCTTCTTGCGCGCGCTCGACGATGCCGGCCCGCTCACCGAGTCGCTGCTTGTGAGCTCGAAAGGACTCGAAGGCGCGAGTCTGCATGCGCAGGTGAAAGTGACGCGCGAGACGACGCTGCTTTTCCACAATATCGACGGCCGCCGCGAGCCGTTGCGCAGCCGCAACGGCAAATTTGTCGCGGGCGAGACAGAGCTGTCGCGAGATCAGATCGCAGCCACAATCGCAGCGGCGCCCGACCTCATCACACCCAACGCCTTGCTGCGTCCCGTGATGCAGGATTCGCTGCTCCCGACAGCTGCGTACATCGGAGGGCCGGCGGAAGTCGCCTACCTCGCACAATCGCAAGTGGTGTATGCGAAAATCCTCGGGCGCATGCCGGCGATTTTGCCGCGCGCCAGCTTCACGATTGTCGAGCAGCCGATCGCGCGCTTCCTCGCGCAGTATGGGCTCGAAATGCGCGACTTCCTGCGCGGGTCGCAGCACGTCCGCGCACAGATGGAGCAGAAGGCGCTGCCGGACGCCCTCGTCTCGCGCTTCGACAAAAGCGAAGAGGATCTCAGCGCGCTGCTCAAGTCCTACCGCGAGCCGCTCGGGCGTCTCGACTCCACGCTGCTCGACGCGCTCGACGTCGCCGAGCGCAAAATGCTCTACCAGTTCAGCCAGCTGAAGGCGAAGGTCGCGCGCGCCGAAAATTTTCGTTCGGGCGTTCTCGACCGCCACGAGCGGATTCTGCTCGACGCGCTCTACCCGAATGCCGAGCTGCAGGAACGCACGCTCTCCGCGCTTCCTTTTATCGCCGCGTATGGCTCCGCGTTTCTCGATGATCTCGCCGGCCTCGCTTCCGTGGCCGGCTCGGAGAACGCCCGATCCTGCGTCCACCAGCACCACGTCTTGTTTTTGTAGGCCCTTATTTCGCGTGGTAAACTAGCCACTCTTCAATTGCTGTTCTTGCGATTCGGGAGGCGCTCACGATGAAAGTTACGCCGGGAAAGAAAAAAGGGCTCGAAGCCGTTTCGAACGCGCAGGGTGTGATCGCCGCGGCCGCCATGGATCAGCGCGGGTCGCTCAAGAGCGCCATCGCCAAGGGAAAAGGCGTCGACAAAAGTGAAGTGACTTCGAAGATGCTCGAGGAATTCAAAACCGCCGTCACGCGCGTCCTCACGCCGCACGCGAGCGCGATCCTGCTCGACCCGGAATACGGTCTCCCGGCCGCCGCGGCCCGCTCGAAAAACGCTGGCCTGCTGCTGGCCTACGAAAATAGCGGCTACGACAACACGAAGCCCGGCCGCCTGCCCGACCTGCTCGACATCTGGTCCGTCCGCCGGCTAGTAGCCGCGGGCGCCGACTGCGTGAAGATTTTGCTGTACTACACGCCGTTCGATCCGCCCGCCATCAACGAAATCAAGCACGCCTGGATCGAGCGCATCGGCGCGGAATGCGACGCGATCGACGTGCCGTTCTTTCTGGAATTTGTCGGCTACGAGGAGGGCGGCGACGAGAAGGGCATCGGTTTCGCGCGCAAGAAGCCGGAAATCGTCGCGGGAAGCATGGCGGAATTCTCGAAGCCGCAGTACGGCGTGGACATTCTGAAGGTCGAGGTTCCGGTCAACATGGCGTTCGTCGCCGGCACGAAATCCTGCAAGGGCGACGCCGCTTATACGCGCGACCAGGCGAAAGAGCATTTCCGCCGCGCTGCAAGCGCCGCCAAAAAGCCTTTCATTTATCTTTCGGCCGGCGTCAGCAACGACGTTTTCATCGAGACTCTGGACCTGGCCGCCGAATCCGGTGTGAAATTCTCAGGCGTGCTATGCGGGCGCGCGACCTGGAAAGACGCAATCCCGGTATATGCGAAGCAGGGAGCAAGAGCGCTTGAAGACTGGCTCAACGATCAGGGCGTGAAGAACATCAACAACGTCAATGCGCGCCTGAAGGCTGCGAGTCCCTGGTACAGCTTCTACGGCGCTAGCTCAGTTGCCGGTCTTTCGTGACGCCGATGCAGCTGGCGCCGCTGGCGGTGTCCCCGGCGACCCCGACGCGTTAATCGCGGCGCCGCATTCCGCCGCCACTTGTGTCGCAAGCGCGTCGTCCAGCAGCGTCCCGACGTGGTTCTTCGCCGAGCACACCTGACTGGCGTCCAGGCCGCCCGCCCCTCGCATGTCCGCGCCGTCCAGGTTCGTCCCGCTCAGGTTTGCTCCGCTCAATACGGTCCCCGCGAATTGCGCCCACCGCAGATCGGCGCCGGGAAGGTACGCATCGATCAGAATCGCGTTGTCGAGATGCGCACCCTTTAAGTCGGCTCCGGGAAACCGCGCCGACCACAAATACGCCCCGCGAAGGTCCGCGCGTTCCATTTGCGCGTCGTCGAGATAGGCCTCGCGGAAGTCCGCCTTCTCGAAGTTGGCTCGCTCGAGCACAGCCGAAGAGAGCCGCGCGCCGTAGAGCGAGGCGCCTTTCAGATCGGCGTCGGTCAAAATCGTTCCGACGAGCCAGGCGTGGGACAGGTTTGCATTCTCCAGGTTGACTCGACGCATGTCGGCCCCATCGAGCGCGGCGCGATCGAGATTCGCTCCACTCATCTGCGTATGGTCCATCAAGGCGTACCGCAGGTCGCTTTGCCCGAGGTCTGCTCCGCGCATGTCCGCGTCCGAAAGATACGCCCCCTGCAGATTCGCGCGCCACAGATGAGCGTTCACAAAGAACGCGCCGTACGCCTGCGCGTAACGCAGCCGCAGCCCGTTCAATCGCGGCCCGATCACGGAGGGGACTTGCGCGTCGCTGCCGTTCCAGTTCGCCGGTTTTGTCGAGATCGAGGCTTCCGTCAGATCGGCGTAGGGATCGAAGCCCACGTACCAGAATGCCGTCGTCGCCCATCGGCGGATGTTCGACGCCCCATATTGAGGCGCACGGCGATGGTCGTGAGGAACTCCGGCGATCGTCCCGACGGAAAGAAAGAGCAGCACGGCGCCGAGCGCACCCGCCACCGTCGTGGGATTGATCCTCCGCAGCCTTGCTCCAAGCCGGTCAGTCCATTTTCGTTCAAGCGCCCAGCGCTCCGGCGGGCGGCCCGTTTTCGTCGTGACGTACAGCGCGACGCCGGTAGAGACCACCGCCAGCAGCATGTGCAGGATCGTGCCGCGCACCTCCTGCCGCGTCAGATAGCGGGCCCAGAAGAGCAGCAGGGTCACCGGCACGGTCCAATACGCGAGCATGGTCGAAACGCCTTTTTCGACGACCCGCGTCGACGAGCCTTCCTGATCGATCCACCGGAAATGCGCCCGCAGCAAGGCCAGGACGATGCCCGATTCCTGATCTGCGAGCTCCCGGCCGTCGGGAAACACAGCCGGCAGTTCGAGCACTGCGTCCCACACCTTTTGCAGATGAAATTGAAAAACCAGATACAAAATGAAAAGCGCCACGGGCAGGATCAGGTAAGACTCGGCGGTGGGCAGCGTCGTCGCGGCGGCCGGCGAATGCCAGAACGGAACGATCGCTGAATCGGCCACCAGCTGCACATCCTTCGTCTTCCACAGGACGAGCCAGCAGATCGCGCTCGCCGACATCATCGCCGCGAAATACCTCGATGCCATCCGCGAGGCCTTCTCGAGCATCGCCGCCGCGGGAAATTCCAGGAACGATAAGGGCAAGGAAGCGTCACGCAGGTTTGCCCCCGCAACCTGCCGCGGCAGCAGGCCCATCGCGGTTTCAAGAGACGCGTCTTCCAGATTCGCGCCTTCCAGATTCGCGCCAACCAGGCAGGCATCCTGCAAATCGGCGCGTACCAGGCACGCATCCCGCAGGTCCGCGAGCAGCAGGTCCGCCGCCCTCAGATTGGCGTCGTGGAAATCCGCAAACCGGAAATTGACGCCGATGAGTTCCGTGCCTTCAAGGTCCGCTCCGGCAAAATCGCCCTTATTGCCCGTCGAGCCATGCGAGTCCACCCATTCCTTGTGGCTCGCGAGCTTCTCCTCAAACACCCAGTCGCGATACGGTGCGCGGGAGTTCTGCGCCGCCGCGGGCGGTGGGTTTTCCGAACTTACGACGTGCTTTTCTGGCGGCTCCGGATTTGCGCTCGCTTCATCCTTGCCCCTGTTCGCTTCCGTATTTTGGGGTTCGGGAGACATCGGGATTGTCCCGGCGGCGATTCCGAGTTGCTGCGCCGGCTCGTCCGTAGTCGCGTCTTCAGGAGTCTTGGGAGGTCCAACTGCCGCTGAGTGATCGGCCGCATATTTGCTGCGCATGTGTTCGAGCAAGACTTGTTCAGCCGGAAAGAGCTCGGCGAGAATGTGCGACGCAGACGGAAGTTCGGACGACGAAATCACGGGCGCCCGTGATCCCAGGCCACCCTGCGGCCCGGACGACGTTGCCTCCCACGCCGGCTTTTCTTCTTGGCTGCCCGCCTCACCGGGGCGGAACTCGGGCGCGTTGGGAAAAAGCTCGTCCAGTGTTTTTGCGATTGGGGATGCTTCCTCGACGGGAGCTGCTTCCGCCGGCTGCGCGGCCGCCGCAGGTTCGGCTTCGCCGCTCGTCGCATCAGCGAACAGATGAGACAGCACGTCGCTCGCCGGAGGCAGATCGGCCGCCGGAATCAGCGCGGCATCCGCTTCGGGAGGAGCCGTCTCCTCGACTTTCGTGGCGACCTGCCCGCCCGCTTCTTCCGACCGCAATGAAAACCGGAACCAGCGCTTCACTCTGAGTCCCCTTGCCCCGAGGGAAAGCTTCGCCAGGCCCGTCGGCCCCCGCGAAACACGCATTGCTTGGCCCATCGGTAAAGCGGTCGCTTGCTCGATGCCCGGTGCCCCCTTCGAGATGGGAATGCCCGTTGACCGCCGCCTATATCAAAGTTTAACCGGCTCTAGGATACGCCGACGAAATGCCTGGCGACCCCTGTTCGAAAGTGCAATAGGCGTACAGCTGGCCGCGCGCCCCCTTGCAAAGTGCGGTTTTCTATTTGAGCGGCCCGTGCTTCCCAAAGTGCACCCGCCCGGCCCGCCAGTTGCCACGCGCAGCCGCTTGCTCTAAGATCAACGCTGCATGGAACTTCTCCTCAACGCGATCTGGCTGATCGTCGCCACGACTCTTTTGCTCGTGTGGCGCCTGCGGTGGCTGCCTCAGCTTCGCGCCTGCTCGGCGAGCCGCCGCAAATGGCAAAGCTTCGTCGGATTGATTTGCGTCCTCGCCCTTCTGTTCCCTGCGATTTCCCTGACCGACGACCTGCATCCCACCGAATTCGCCCTGGCGGACGCGAAATCCGTCTATGCCGCGGCCCATACCCACGACCTCGCGGGCCCTTCGTCGCGATCTCATTCGCCGCTCCAAGGATTTTCGGGTGTCATCCGTGTTTCGCGCTTCCGCATCGCGCTCGAGCCTGACGATTCTGCTGTCGTCTGCGCCCGGGTTTTCGCCCTGCGCGAATCCCATTGCGGGCGAGTTTCCGGCCGCGCTCCACCGTCTCTCTCCTAAAGCCTGAGCGAGTTCTTCCGTGTCTTGCCGGTTTCGCGCTTCATCCCGCCTTGACGCGAAGAACCATGCTGCCGCGGTCGCGACCACTGAATTCTGCCAGTGCGTCCGGCTCCGGCAATTTCCATCGTGGTATCGGGAAAAGGAGATTGTCGTGCAACGATCTAGTAGGCCAATTCGGCGCTGTTCTACCTCGTGGATTCCGGTGGCTGCGGGAATGTGCCTCGCATTTCTCGCGGGTTGTTCATCGAGCACGACCCGGTCTGCGGCCAATGGATCGGCGTCCGCCCAAGGCGCCCGGAACTCCGGCGCCACCGAATATTTCGCCCCGGACGCAAAGGGGATCCAGACCGTGATGGTGCAAAGGACCGCCGTCCCCGAATATCTCGACCTGCCCGCCCACATCGAGGCCGACCCCACCCGCGTCGTCCACGTCTATCCGCCCGTCGGAGGCCGCATTACCGAGATGAAAGTTCGGCCATGGGATCATGTGACCAAGGGCCAGCCGCTCGCGCTCATCGAGAGCGCCGATCTCTCTCGCTCCGTCGCCGATTATCACAAGGCCCTCGCCGACGACGCTGTAAAACAGGCGGAGCTCAATCGCGCCAAGGACCTCTTCGAACACAACGCCATCGCTGAAAAGGATTACCAGCAGGCTCAGGCGGACGCTCTCAGTTCGCAGGCCGATCTCGCGGCGGCGCGCGAACAGATTCGCGTTTTCGGCGTCGACCCCGACCGCGCCACGTCGCAGCTCACGGTCGTCGCGCCCCGCGCGGGTGTGATTCTCGATGTCGGCGCCTCGCCCGGCGAATATTCGAAGTCGCTCGACGCGCCCGGCCCGCTCTGCACCGTCGCGGACATCGGTACGGTCTGGGCGATCGGCGACATCTACGAGAGTGATCTCGCGGCCGCAAAGCCTGGCCAGGATGCGACGGTTACGCTCAGCGCCTATCCCGGGCAGCACTGGTCCGGCCGCGTCGGCGTCGTATCCGATGCCGTCGATCCCGCCACGCGAACCCTCCACGTGCGCGTCACGCTCGCGAATCCGGGTGAGCGCATCAAGCCCGAAATGTTCGGCTCGATCCGCCTCACGCGCGCCGTCGCCCAAGCCATTCTCGCCCCCGCCTCCGGCGTGGTTCGGGAAGGGAACGACGCTTACGTGTTCGTCGTCAGGAGCCAGGGACGCTTCGAGCGCCGCGACGTCACTCTCGGGCGCGTCTACGGCAACTCGATTGAAATCTCGAAGGGTCTGAACCCGGGCGAGACGATTGTCTCCGCGGATCCCCTCCTCCTTCGCGCCGTGGGACAGGACTGACCGTCGATGCGCTCCTTCATCGACTCGCTTCTCCGTTTCCGGCCACTGATGGTCGTGGCGCTCTGCGCCTGGATTGCCGCCGGAGCGTATTTCTTCTCCCGCCTCGATATTGAGGCGTATCCCGATCCATCCCCGCCCTTGGTGGAGGTGATCACCCAAAACCCGGCCTGGTCGGCCGAAGAAATCGAGCGTCAAGTCACCGTCCCGATCGAAACGGTCCTGTTCGGCATCCCGCGCCTCACCTACGTTCGTTCGATCTCGATCTTCGGCTTGAGCGATGTAAAACTCTATTTCAGTTACGACAGCGACTATTTCTGGGACCGCCAGGAAGTCCTCAATCGTTTGCAGCTCGCCACGCTCCCGTCCAACGTCTCGCCGCAGCTCTCGCCCGAATCGCCCATCGGCGAGATTTACCGCTACCGCCTCGAAGGCCCGAGCTACTCGCTCAACGAGCTCAAGGCCACGCAGGATTGGTTCGTCACGCGGGAAATCAAGCAGGTTTCCGGCATCATCGATGTCGCTTCCTTCGGCGGCACCACGCGTGAATATCTCGCCGAAGTGGATCCCGGCAAGCTCTTGCAGTACAACGTGACGCTTCCGCAGATCTCCAACGCCATGCAATCGAGCAATGCGAATGCCGGCGGCAGCTATCTCACCATGGGCAGCCAGAGCGTCAACGTTCGCGGCCTCGGTCTTCTGCAGACGATCCCCGAAATGCAGCAGGTGCTCATCACGGAGCACAATGGCGTCCCCGTGTATCTGAAGGATGTCGCCGATGTTCGCGAAAGCTCCGAGCCGCGCCTGGGGCAAGTCGGGGTCGACCACGACGACGATGCCGTCGAAGGCATCGTCCTCTTGCAGCGCGGCGAACAATCTCTTCCGGCACTCCGCGCGCTCAAGCAGCGCGTCGCCGAACTAAATGGCTATCTCCTTCCGCCGGGGATGCACCTGAAGACACTCTACGATCGCACCGACCTCATCCATCTCACCACCACGACCGTCCGCCACATCGTGCTGATGGGGCTTGCGCTCGTGACCGCGATTCTGATCATTTTCTTGGGCGACTTGCCCGTGTCGCTGATTGCGGCGCTCACCATCCCTTGTTCGCTGCTTTTCGCTTTCAGCATGATGGTGGTCACGGGCAGTTCCGCCAATCTGATCTCGATCGGCGCGATCGATTTCGGCATCCTCGTCGATGCAGCCGTGATCGTCCTCGAACACATCTACCGCCGCCTCGAGGATTCGCCGGTCGGCGTGACTTCCGCCTCGATCATCCCCGAGGCGACGGCCGAAGCGGTTCGCCCCGTCCTTTTCTCGGTTCTCGTGATCGTCGTGTCGCTCACGCCGCTGTTCACGATGCAAGGCGTCCCGGGAAAAATCTTCGCGCCGATGTCGGAAACCTATGTCTACGCGCTCACCGGCGCTCTGATTTTTGCCGTCCTGTTCGCACCTGTCCTGGCTTCGTGGATTCGCCGCGACAAAATCCGCCCCTCGCCCACGCGGCTCATCCGCGCGCTTCTTCGCTGGTACGAAATCTCCCTGCGCTGGACGTTCGAGCATCGCGGCCTCGCGCTTTCCATCGCTGGAGGCGCTTTAGCCATCGCCATGGCACTCACCCTCCTACTCGGCGGCGAATTCATGCCGCAGCTCGAAGAGGGAAACCTCTGGATTCGCGCCACGCTCCCGCAGGACGTGTCCTTCGAGGTGGGAGCGCGGATGGCGCATGAGGTCCGCGAAATTCTGCTGACCTACCCGGAAGTCACCGAGGTCGTCTCCCAGATGGGGCGGCCGGATGATGGCACCGACGTCACCACCTTCAACAACATCGAGTTCATGGTCAACCTCAAAAATCCCGAAGATTGGCCCTCCGGCCTCGACAAGGACAAGCTCGTCGCCCAAATGGACGCGCAGCTGACCAAGTATCCCGGAGTCGATTTCAACTTCTCGCAGAATATTCAGGACAACGTCGAGGAGGCCATGTCCGGCGTGAAAGGTGAGAACTCGCTGAAGATTTTCGGCGACGACATCGACACGCTCGTCGAAAAAGCCGGTGAAGTTCGCGACATCATGGCGCAAGTCCCCGGCATCGCCGATCTGGGCGTCTTTCCTGAGACCGGCCAGCCCGAGCTGCTGATTTCAATCGACCGCGCCGCGAGCGGCCGCTACGGACTCATGGCCGCCGACGTGAACGCCGCCGTGCAGGCCGCGATCGGCGGCCTCGCTCCCACGGAGATTCTCGAAGGCGACCGGCGCTTTGATTTCGTAATCCGCTACAAGCAGCAATATCGCGCTACCCCCGAAGCCATCCGCCAGATTCTGCTTCCCACGCCCGACGGGAACCGCGTGCCGCTCGGCGATGTCGCGGATGTTTCCCTGAAAGAAGGCGCCTTCATGATCTATCGCGAAAACGGCCGCCGGTACATCCCGGTAAAATTCAGCGTGCGCGGCCGCGACCTCGCGAGCACCATCGGCGATGCTCAGGCGCGCATTCGCGCGAAGGTTCGCCTCCCGCAGGGCTATCACTACGAATGGGCGGGCGAATACGAAAGCCTGCGTGAGGAAGAGCACCGCCTTGCCGTAGTCATTCCGATCACTCTCGTTGCGATCCTCGGACTTCTCTACACGGCGTTCCGCTCCTTACGACACGCACTCTTGGTCCTGGTCATGCTTCCGTTCGCGGCCATCGGCGGCATCTTGTCGCTGCTCATCACCGGCACGCCGCTCAGTATTTCTGCCGCCGTTGGTTTTGCGTCGCTGATCGGTGTCTCCACGCTCGGCGGCGTGGTCTTGGTTTCGGGCATTCAGCATCTCGAGTCCAGAATGCCCTCGCGTCGCCAAGCCATCGAGCGAGGCGCGCACAACGAAATGCGGGCCGTGCTCATGGCTTGTTCCGCCGCCGGGCTCGGCCTGTTGCCGGCCGCGCTTTCCTCGGGAATCGGTGTTCAGGCCCAGCAGCCGCTCGCTCGCGTCGTCGTCGGCGGCATGGTCACCGCTCCGTTCGCGATTCTGTTCCTAATCCCGTTGCTTGCGAGCTACTGGTTGCCGCGCGAGCCGCAGGGCAATCCCAAGAGCGTGTAGTTTCGTAAAGGGCGCCTTCCGTGAACTGATACCGGCCGCTAGCCGCCCGTGCGCAAGCCATTATTGGCGCTTCAGTCTGGGCGCCTGCCTTTCGGCTGGACGCTGCGGCCGCCCCACCCAACAATGGAATCACGTTTCCTGGCTGACTTTTCCCGTACGGAGTGAGCGTTCCGTGATCATCCCCTTGGCCCACGAAAATCTGCGCGGACGCCGCTGGCCCTGGGTGACGATCGCCATCATCGCCATCAACTTTGTCGTTTTCCTCGGCACCCACAACGTCATGGATCAGGAGCTACAGCAGATCGCCGGCTCCGAACTCCACATCCTCCTTTTGAGCGCTCGCTATCCGGGTACCCAGATGACGCCGGACGTCGCACAGATGGTTGATGCCTACAAGCATCAACATCCGGACCTCTACAAGAAAATGGCGGTTTCCTCCGAGCGTCCGCCCGTCGACCTCTGGGACGCACAATTCAAAGCAAGAACATGGGACCAAGGAGATGCTGACGCCGAAATGGCTCAGCTCTCTTCCGAACTACAGCAGGCTCGCGATAGCTCCATCATTTGGAACTACGCCTACCATCCGTTCCATCCGACTCTCCGAAGCTACATCACCGCCAATTTCCTCCACGGCGGCTGGCTGCACATCATTTTCAACATGTGGTTTCTGTGGCTTGCGGGAGTCGTCCTCGAAGATACATGGGGTCGCATCGCCTACCCGATCTTCTATCTCGTTTGCGGTGTGCTTGCGCTCGTCATGCACGGGATCATATTTCCCGGCAGTCTGGTGCCGGTCATCGGTGCTTCGGGAGCGATCGCGGGACTCATGGGCGCATTCCTGGCTCGTTTCCCGAAAACGCAGATTCGTCTCGCCTGGATAATCTTCATCAAGCCCATCAAGTTCTACGTACCGGCCTACATCATTCTTCCCTCGTGGCTCGTCGTTGAGGTTTTCTGGGGCGGGGTTTTTGCGGCGGCGCGCGTTGAGGGAGGCGTCGCCCACTGGGCGCACATCGGCGGCTTCGCCTTTGGAGCGCTGGGCGCCTTGCTTCTGAAATACTCGGGACTCGAGCATTCCCTCGATCGGGCCATCGACGCGAAAGTCTCGTGGACCGCCGATGCGCGTATCGTTCGCGCCACGGATTCGCTCGAAGAAAATAATCCCGCGGCCGCGATCGCCGCGCTGCGCCAGCTTGTGGCCGAAAAGCCGGATTCGGTCGAAGGCTGGGAGATGCTGCTGGCCGCACAGCAGCGAAAACAAGACCTGCAGAGCCAAAAGGAAACGCTCGATTCTCTCTGCCGCTTGCACGTCAGCGCCGGCGAAATGCAAGCCGCATGGAACGATTACGTCCAGTTCACGGGCCTCGGCGGCGAGAAAATTCCGCGCGGTGTTTGGCTCGAGCTCTGCCGCTATCTCGAAGGCAAGCAGGACTGGGAAGGCGCCGCCACCGAGTACGAGCGTCTCGCCGAAAAGAATCCCAGGGAGCGCGCGGGCGTTTCTGCGCTCGTCTCGGCCGCTCGCATTCGCATGGCGAATCTCAACGAGCCCGAACGCGCCGCCAAACTCTTTCAAGCCGCGGCCGATTCACCCGCTCCGCATTCCGATCTCGATGCCGCGATCCAGGACGGCCTCCAGCAGTGCACGAAATCCGCTCCCGCACCTCGGGCCGGCCCATACAGCGGTCAGCGGTAGCGCCGCCTCGCCCCTTTTCCCTTCTCTTCGCGCGAAGGCAATGCGAACCGCCGCAAAATACTGTGCCCTGACAGTAAGGGGAGGTACGGTAATCGCCCGATGTCATTTTCACGTTTGCGCCATCACAATGTCCGTGCGCATACGCATATCCCGGGAGAAATGGATGTCACTCCGAATCTTGATTGCAGACGACAACCCGCTCGTAAGATCAGGAGTTCGCATTTTAGTGGAAGGCCACGGCGGCTGGACCGTTTGTGGGGAAGCAGGCGACGGCGTCGAAGCCATCGAACAAGCCGTCAATCTCAAACCCGATCTCGTCCTCCTCGACATCTCGATGCCCCATCTCGACGGCCTTGACGCCGCGCCCGTGATGCACGAAAAGGTTCCGCGCCTTGGCATCATCATTCTCACCCTCCACCAGTCGATCGATCTGGCCCGCGTCGCGGCCAGCGTCGGCGCGTGGGGTTACATCACCAAGTCTCTGATTTCGACCGACCTCCTGCCCACGATCGAAGCATTCGAATCCGCGATGCCCGCTTCCGCGGACTGAACCCGTCGCTGTCGGCGCCTTGCGCCCATCGCAAGGGTTGCCGTTACCGTGTGTCCTGTGGTTTCATAGATTGAACACAACCTTCACCCGATACGGCCCAGGCCCAAGGCGGAACTTACATCATGCGCTTCAGTGTTTCCATGCGACAGGCCGGTCCGGTCACGGTCGTCGACATCAGCGGTACGGTGACCTACAACGAGGCGGGCGCTCTTCACGAGACCTTTCTCGATCTCGTCGGCAAGAACCGCACCAAGATCCTGCTCAATCTCAGCAACGTGACGCAGCTCGATAGCTCGGGCATCGGCGCGCTGGCCCGCGCGTTCGCCACGGTCCGCGGCAAGGGTGGCGACCTCAAGATGATGCAGCTCAGCAAGCAGGTGCAGCGCCTGCTCGAAATCACCAATCTCTGCACGATTTTCGAGGATTACTCGGACGAAACGACGGCGCTCAACAGTTTCGATTGACCGCTATTTCGTGCCGCCGTCCGGTTTTCGTTCGTATAGCGAAGGCGTCTTGCTGAGGTCTTCGTACCGCTTTGCGTCGACGTTGTTTTCCGCGCACTCGTATTCCCGGATGCGCGTTCCTGGGCGCAGCATGATCGTCCCGTGGCGCGTCCACGGCCCGGTCAGCACCTCGGGGTCCTCGACCGTGTCCTCGTAGACGATCGTGTTCGCGTCCATGCGCGTGAATTTTTCCACCACGTGCAGCTTTTCGCTGTGAATCGTTCCCACGCCCGAGAGCCACGTCTTGTCGTTGAATCCGGTGACGTCCACCACCAGCGTGTCCCCCTCCCAGTGGCCCACCGAGTCGCCCATGTAGCTCGGCTCGAGGTCGTCGGGATGCTTCGCGTCGATAGGAATAATGCGGAAGAGGTGAAAGACCTCGAACAGCATCACGATCGTCTTCGGCGTCTGCACGATCTGCATCGGAAACAGGCCCATCAACGTCGTCCGCGGCACGCCCGGCGGCAGGCATCGCACCATCGGCTCGTCGATCCCGCGCTTGTTGTATTCCTCGAGGACTTTCGCCGCCGCCCACGCCTGATACGGCGGCTTCGGCTGCGGCCCCTTCACCGCAAACGGCGTGATCGGTCCGCTCTCTCCGAGCGGCCCGTCGCCGCTGTTCGTGTCTTCCCACGTGCCGATGCGGTTGCTGCCGCCCTGCCACACGCCCGTCAAATCTGGATGCCCATCCGCGGTCCGCGGTATATTCGCGGTCACGTTCGTCTGTTGCGCCGCAACACCACCGGGCAGGGCCAGCATCGCGGCTGTCATTATCGTTACTGTCGCGACGATCGCAGCAATCACAAGACTATTGCGCACGAGTGACCTCCGCTAATTCGCTGGTGGCGCGATCTGCGGCGCCGCGCCGCCGTCGCCAGTTCCGGGCCCCGGCCCGAAGTAGTGTTTCGTGCCGTCCGCGAACGTCACCTGACGCGCGTGCGCGTGCGGCCCGCCGGCCCGCGCTTGCCAACCGAACACGGTCACCTGGTCGCCTACCTTCATGGTCACGTCCTTCTTCCAGCCTGTCCTGTAGAGGACCGTGGGCGGGTAGCCTTCGAAGGTCCACGTCGTCACCTTACCGTCCGCGTCCTTCACGTCGATGAAGAGGAAGCTGTGCGGACTGGTCCACTCGATCTTCGAGACCACGCCCGTCAGCGTGACCGGCTTCTTCTCGTCGTACACCACGCCGAATGAATGGTGTGCCCAAACAGGCGCGCTCGCGGCCAGCAACGCGATCGTGCCCAGAGCACGGATGCTGAATCGCTTCCATACCAGATATCTCATTGAACGGCCCCCCGACTTTGGGCGCGAATATAGTCGCGTGCGCCGCGCGCGTCAAGCGCGCTCCGTGATTCCTGTCAAAGCTCCGTGATTCCGTGTCCGTGATTCCGCCGTGCGGTTTTTTCTTCTCGATCGCGCCGGTGTTTTCTGGCTCCCATAGGAGCAGTGACTTTGCTGCCGTGGGGACGTTAAATGGGAACTAAATGCACCCAAGTCGGCGGCCGCCTGCTCTGCGGGCAGATTTTTCTCATCGCAGCGCGCGTAATATTTCCCCGCCGTCGGACAATTTGCCCGCTCGCCTCGCGCGCCGATGATCTAACTTCTTTCGCTACAGCGAATTCGCTGGCAACCACCTTGCCCAATTTCATGGTCGAGATAAGAGAGGACGCGATGCGACCATGAAAAATAAACGGCGTGCAATTGTCGTTCTTCTGTTCTTGGGTAGTCTTCTGGCACTGGCAAGCGCGTGGGATCTCCCTGAGGATCCTTAACCGAATCTGCGAAAAAAAGAAGAACTCCGGCAGGGCGGCGTGTTCACCCTGCCGGAGATGGAGGCTACTGAGTAGGCTGTTGTGTCGTGCTGGAAGAGTTGTTGTTCGAGCCTGAACCTGAGCTTGATGCGGTAGCAGGGGCAGGCGTCGGCGTCACTGCCTGCGCCGACTGATTGTATTTGGGCGCGCTCACGTAGCCGTGAATGTGGTTCTTGTCGATCCGGTTCACCACCACCTGCACTTCCTGCGAATCCCCGCCATCGATCCAGATCGGCTCGTAGAGGTTGACGTGCTTCTTGTTCATCTGGTTGTCGTCGACGATCATTGCCAGGTCGTAGTTCTTGTGCTTGGTGTCGGCCTTGCGCAGCGAAATCAACACCGGCCCTTCGTGCCCGAACTTTTTCGATTTCGTCAAGTCGAACTCGTAATAATTCCGCTCGCCCTTCTGCTCGAGCGCGACGAGCTCGTCGTGCGTCTTGGCGATTGAGCCGCTCAGCTGATCGCGCGTCGAGTTGATGTTTCCTTCAAGATCGCTGCGATCCTGCGCGAGCTGGTCCTGCGTGGATTTCAGCTGTTTCTGCTGATCCGCAAGCTCGGACTGCAGCTGTTTATAGCGCCGATTTTCCGCAGCGAAACGCCGTCGCGCGGCGGCGCGATTCGCGGCAGACTGCGCGGGATGCTCGGCTGGCGTGGCGGCGGGCGTGGCTACGGGCGGTGTGCTGAGCGCGTTCAGCTTCGCGCTCAACGAATCGATCTGGCCCTGCAGTTGCCCGATCGTCGCGCTCATGGCAGCTTCCTGTGAAGCGTTCCGATTCGACGTTTTCTCTTGCACGTAGCTGTGCCCCACAGCGACGCACAGCCCTACGAGTAGCACCACCACGACTGCGATCAACCATCCGCTTGTGTGCGGCGTCGCAATTGTCTCTGGAAATTCGGTATGGCCGTCCTCGGTATGACTGGTATCCCGTTCTTCGTCCATCGTCCCTCTCCTGTGTGCAGCCCCTGGTCTCAGGTGATGAAAGCCGCTCGACGCCGTTTGCTACACACGCGTCCCGTCGGGCAGCTTAGCGAAGACGTTGCACGACGCCTGCCTCGCGGTTACAATTCGCCCCGTACGTAAGCCAAGTCAATACAGCTGAATGGAAGGACGTCTGAAGCGGGGCCTCGTTTCGCGATGGTACTAGTCCCGGTAATTTTTCCTCGATTCTGATCCGGGCCCTCAGGCGGATGGAAATCAAGAAATCGCCGAAGGGCTCACCGCGGAGGCCAGCGAGAAGGCCGGCCGGATGCAACTCGGGGCCCTGCGGCTCTTGTCGTTGCGCCGCCTTTTATGGTCGTTTGCATTTGGTGTTCTACGTGTTATAGTACGCGCGTGATTCCGTTCCGCATCCAGTTTCGGCCGGGCGTTTCGCTTTGCGACCAGGTGGCCTACGCAGCGAAGAAGGCGATCGTTTCCGGACACCTCCGCCCCGGCGACGCGTTTCCTTCCGTTCGAATCCTGAGCAAGGAACTCAAGATCAATCCGAACACGGCGCACAAGGTGGTTGCGCAGCTGGTCGCCTCGGGCCTGCTCGAAACGCGCCCCGGCATCGGAACGGTGGTCGCAACTCTTAGGGAGGCGAGCTCGTCGGAACGCACGGAACTACTGGGGCGCGAAATCGAAGAGCTCGTCGTCGACGCCAAGAAACTCGGTGTCAATTTACAGGATGTCGTCGGGGCCATTTCGGAGCACTGGAAGCAGCTTACCTCCAAAGGTGGGCCGGGAGGGCAATCGGACCGAGAAGGGAGCCGCAAGCGATGACCAGCGCGATTCAGACCGAGAGTCTGAAAAAACGATTCCGCCGCGTGGACGCACTCACCGGCCTCGACCTCGAAGTGCCGGAAGGCGCGATCTATGCGCTGGTCGGTCCGAACGGCGCGGGCAAAACCACCGCGATCAAGATTCTGATGAACATTTATCGTGCCACGAGCGGCCGCGCCGAAGTGTTCGGTGCGGATTCGACGACGATCGCCGGGCGCTCGTTCTGCTCGATCGGCTACGTGTCGGAGAACCAGAAGCTGCCCGGCTGGATGCGGGTCGACGCGTTTCTCTCCTATCTGCGGCCGTTTTATCCGTCGTGGGATCGCGAGCTTGAAAACGATCTCGTGCGCAAATTCGAATTGCCGCCGGACCGCAAGATCAAGGACCTCTCGCGCGGCATGCGCATGAAGGCCGCGCTTGCGAGCGCGTTGGCGTACCACCCGCGGCTGATCGTGCTCGACGAGCCGCTTGGCGGCCTCGATCCTCTGGTGCGCGATGAATTGATCGAAGGCCTGCTCGAGCGCGCCACCGAGGCCACGGTGTTCATTTCGTCGCACGATCTCGCCGAGATCGAGAGCTTCGCGAGCCACGTCGGATACATGGAGCAGGGGCGCTTGCGTTTTTCCGAGGAGATGGCGCTGCTCACGGCGCGCTTTCGCGAGGTCGAGCTCACATTCGACGCGCCTGCGCAGTTGCCGCCAAAGGCGCCGGAAAGCTGGATGCACCTGAACGCTTCGGCGGCGGTGGTGCGCTTCATCGAGAGCCGGTTTGACGAGCAGCGAACGTCCTCGGAAATCGGCCAGGTCTTCGGCCCCGTTCGCGACGCAAATTTCGCGCCGATGTCCCTGCGCTCGATTTTCCTGGCGATGGCGCGGGGCCGGCGGGATTCGGCATAAGGAGGGGGCGGGATGAGGCAAATCTACCACATCTTCCGCAAGGACGTTCGCCACCTGTGGATCGAGATCGTCGCCACGCTCGTCCTCCTCGTAGCCTACGTCGCGAGAACAATCCACAGTTGGTCGGTGCCGCAAACGCTTCCAAGCCCGCTCGATGTCCTATGGAGCTTGGTCACGCCTCTTGTGCCGATCGCGTGGTGTTTCCTGATCGTGCGGTCCGTGCAGGACGAATCCCTCGTCGGCGATCGCCAGTTTTGGGTCACGCGCCCCTATGATTGGAAAAGCCTGCTGGCCGCCAAAGCGTTCCTGGCCGCGTCGTTTATCAACGTGCCGCTTTTCATAGCCGATGTGATCCTGCTGGACAAAGCCGGATTTTCGCCGGCCCGTTACATGCCAGGACTGCTCTGGATGCAGCTCCTGATGATCGTTTTCCTGGTCCTGCCGGCCGCGACCGTCAGTGTGGTGACGTCTACCGTGGTTCAAGTGCTGCTCTGCGTGGTCGGTGTGGTCCTGTATTTGATCGGCGTAATGAGCCTTGCCTCGGTGATTCCCGACGTGGGTGTGGCGCCGGGGACGATCCCAGGAGCGATCACCTTCATAATTGTTTTCGGTGCGATTGCGGCGGTCATACTTGTGCAGTATGCGCGGCGCAGGGCGTGGGCCTCCCGCCTTCTGATCTTCGCGACCGCAGCCGCCGTCCCGATCGTCTTGGCTGCAACACCGTACGCCGCACTGATCGATCGCGCCTACCCGCCGCTGGCTCCCGGCGAGGCGCCGCCAGTGCAGCTCGAATTGCAGACCGCGAGTTCGCCGCCGTCCGGAGTGCCGCGTATTGCGATCAAAGGAGTGATCGTGGAATTTCCGCTGCAAGCCTCGGGCGTTGGTCCGGGAAATGTCGCGCTTGAAGATGGCCAGCTCATCACCCTCACCGCTCCCGATGGCCGAAGTTGGACTTCGCACTGGCAAGGGGATGGCTCCGCATTCTGGCCCGGCGAGGAAAAATCGGCTGTCTCCGTCGAGGTGGACAAGAAATTCTTTCAGCAGGAGAAATCCGCCGCGGTGAACGTACGCGTGACCTTCGCGCTCACTCCCTACCGTGAAACGAATCCCATCGAAGTTGTTTCGCAGCCCGGCGAGTTTCCCGTTCCCGGCGTCGGTATCTGCTGGCTCGAGGATCCGCAGCAGTGGAATGGAAACTTCATCCAATGCCATTCCCCGCTCAAGTCGCCGGCCTTTGTGGCGCACATGGAGCCTTCCGCGAGCACGTGTCCGCCTCCGAAGGACGCTCCGCCAGCACCCGCGCCCACCCGATACGCTTGGGGTGGCACGGGTGACTCGGGCCCGGCAAATTTCGGAATCAATCCCGTACAGGATTTTGGGTTCGCCTTCCGGCACTGGACCGACGACAACACCAAGCGACCTCCTCCGGGCGCTTGCCCGGGCACGCCGTTTACGATCGCGACGCCGCAAGAAGGAAAATCTGTCCGCGTCGAATCCGAACTCGACGGAATCCACCTCAGCGATTACGCCGTTCCATCGCGGGAGGCCAGCGGCTCCGGGTCGATCGAGATCGTGATTCGCTGAAATTCGCTACGGAATCGTTGCTGCCAAATCGTTACGAATCGCTGAGTGCTTGTGATCGTTTTCGCGCACATGGGACAATTCCGCAGTATTCTTGTCTGTGCACGACACAGGGGAGGGAAGACCGCGTGGACGCTAAAGCGTCGCCAGCACTAACCGGGAAGGCCCGGATCGAGTCCGACAGCATGGGCACGATCGAAGTGCCGGCCAACCGCTACTACGGCGCGCAGACGGCGCGTTCGCTGATCCATTTCGATATTGGCATGGACACGATGCCGCCTGAGCTGATTCGCGCGTTCGGCATACTGAAAAAGGCGGCGGCGCTCGTCAATCGCGATCTCGGGAAACTTTCGCCGGAAAAGGCCAACCTGATCGTGGCGGCGGCGGACGAAGTGATCGCCGGAAAGCTGAACGACCATTTCCCGCTGCACATCTGGCAGACCGGAAGCGGCACGCAGACCAACATGAACGCCAACGAAGTCATCTCGAATCGCGCGATCGAGATAGCGGGCGGCGTGATGGGCAGCAAAAAGCCGATTCACCCGAACGACGATGTAAATATGTCGCAATCGTCGAACGACACGTTTCCGACGGCGATGCACATCGCGGCGGCGTCGCAGGTGGCGCACGAGCTGATTCCGTCGGTCGATAAGTTGCGCGACGCGCTCGACGCCAAGGCGCGCGAATTCGCGAGCGTGGTGAAAATCGGCCGCACGCACCTGATGGACGCGACGCCGCTCACCGTCGGCCAGGAAATGTCGGGCTGGGTGAGCCTGCTGACGCGCGACGTGGGCCGGCTCGGCGAAACGCTCTGGGGACTCTACGACCTCGCGATCGGCGGCACGGCCGTCGGCACGGGAATCAACGCGCATCCCGAATTCGCGGAGCGCGCCGCGCGAAAAATAGCCGAGCTGACCGGGCTGCCATTCAAATCGCATCCGAATAAATTCGCGGCGCTTTCGGCGCACGACGAGCTGGTGTTCGCGAGCGGCGCGCTGAAGACGCTGGCCGCGTCGCTGATGAAAATCGCGAACGACGTGCGCTGGCTCGCTTCGGGCCCGCGCGCCGGATTTGGCGAGCTCGTGCTGCCGGAAAACGAGCCGGGCTCGTCGATCATGCCGGGCAAAGTGAATCCGACGCAGGCGGAGGCGATGACGATGGTCGCCGTGCAGGTGATGGGCAACGACGCGGCGATCGGCTTTGCGGGATCGCAGGGGAATTTCGAGCTCAACGTCTACAAGCCCGTGATCATCTTCAATTTTCTGAATTCGGTGCGGCTACTGACGGATACGTGCCGGTCGTTCCGCGAGCACTGCGTGGCGGGGATGGAGATCGACGTCGAGCGGATCGCACAGTACGTGAATAGCTCGCTCATGCTGGTCACCGCGCTCGCGCCGAAAATCGGCTACGACAAGGCTGCGGAAATTGCGAAGAAAGCGCATCACGAAAAGTTGAGCCTGCGCGAAGCCGCGCTGAAGCTTGGCTACCTTACCGAAAAAGAATTCGACGAGCTCGTGCGCCCGGAGAAAATGACGCATCCGTAGGGGCGCCGCGCGGGGCCGGGGCTGAAGCCCTGTTCTTGGGGCGCGCTTCGGACCGACCCGGGGCAAGCAGGCGCCACGAAGTTGGGCGAAATGCGCGTGATGTGCAATGCGGGGCGCGCGCTCATGGGCATGCAGATCGTCGAGAACGTCTGGCACACCTCCTTCGACACGACGACGACCATCGTCGACGTGTACATCAATTACGTGCGGAAAAAAGTGGGCGCGGATTGGGACCGCAAGCTGATCCGCACGATCCGCGGCGTGGGCTACGAGCTGCGAGCGGAAGACTGATCGGTTCGTCCCGAGGTTGAGACAGCAAGAACGAGAAGAGGAGGCAGTGTGAGCGCCGCAGCCGTCTTGAAGCAAATCGAGCCCGAACCGCCGCGCGCGGGAGCAACACGTGCGGAACCGCCGCGCGTGGAAACCCTCTGCGTGGAACGCTTGCCCGGAAAATGTGCCGAGCGAGCCGCAGCGCGAGCAGATCTTGCTCGAACATTTGGCGCAGGTGCATCACATCGCACGCCGCATTCACGACCGGCTGCCGCCGCAGGTGCCGCTCGACGACCTCGTCCACGCCGGGATTCTCGGGCTGAGGGACGCGGTACGGAAATACGATGTGAGCAAGAACGTCCTGCTGAAGCGCTACGCCGAGTTCCGGATACGCGGCGCGATTCTCGATAGCCTGCGGCAAGTCGATTGGAGCCCGCGCACCCTGCGGCGGCGGGCGAAACGCGTCGAGCAGGCGAGATTTGCGTGCCGCGCCCGGCTGGGACGCGATCCGAGCGAGTCCGAAATCGCTGAAGAGATCGGCGTCAGCCTGAAGCAGCTGCAGCGGATTCTCGGCGACGTGCCCGGGCTCAACGTGAGCAGCCTCCGTTCCGAAACCAGCGATTCTAACGGCGAAGACGCGATCGACCCTCCGGCGGATTTCGGAAGAAGATCCGTATCAGCAGGCATTGTGCGGGAAGATGACGAGCTTGCTCGACAAGGCCATCGGCGAGCTGGCGGCGCGCGAACGCGACGTCCTCGCGCTCTACCATTTCGAGGAGCTCACCATGAAGCAGGTCCGCGCGATCCTCGGCATCGGCGAATCGCGGGTCTCGCAGATTCATTCGGCGGCGTTGCTGCGCCTCCGCGCCCGGCTGCTCCAGATGACGGAAAAGACGCCGCGCGTCGCCGCGCTCGGCCCGCACCGCGCGGCTGTCGCCGGCCTTCGACACAGCGCCCAGTCCAGCTCAGTCTCGCCAAAGCACAAGAGCCGTGCAGCGCAGTTGATTATTCAGGAACAAGAATGGTAGAGAGTGAGATGCGGTGGGACCCTGCGTTGTAACATCCGAAGACGCCGCATGCCGTTACCCAGCCTGGCGCGCGGGAAAAAGAGGTTTTTCCGTTTCCGTATGTTCGACCACAACCGCCGGATCCTGGCCAACCTTGCACGAGCTGTTATTTCGCGAAAAAATCGCACAGGAGGAAGTGCCATGAAGCACTGGTTTCTAGCTGTATTTGCGGTCCTCACGTTGGCGCTCGCGCTGGCTTTGCCGGCGGCGGCTCCAGCAGCGCCTGCTACGCCCAACCCACATCCCGCAGCGGCCGCGTCTCCGGCTCCGGCCCACGCCGCAGCCCCGGCTCCCGCTGCTGAACCTCACCCCGAAATCCGCGATGCGATTGCCGCGCTGCAGAATGCCCGGAATCACCTGGACCATGCCGCTCATGATTTCGGCGGCCATCGTGTGGACGCGATCCAGGCGATCGATCAAGCGATTGCCCAGCTGCGGATTTGCCTGAAGTACGACCGCTAGCGATCGGGAACTTCCAAACAGGCTTGGCGCTCGTTCGTGAAATCGCAGGCGGGCGCCCGGCCTGAATTTCAGGACACAGCGATCGTCTCGCGGCAGGCTACTCGTTCTGCGCGGAAGGTCCGGGAGGATTTGCTTGGGCCTTGACCTCGCTGATGATTTTCGCAGCGAGGGCCTTGCTGGTGGCGCAGTCGGGATCGTTCATGCGGCACTGCGCGATCGTCATTTTGCAGCCGCACGTGCAAAGCTCTGAGTTGAGACGCTTGAGCGCGATTTTTTTCAGGCCCGGCGAGAGCCCGGAAAAGTCGACTCCCGGAAGCGACGTGGCGCGCGCGACGTTCTTCAGGAATATCTGCCCGGTGTCCACGAATGTTTCGACCGGTACGTTGACGTGCATCCCCAGCAGCGCGTGGATTTCACCGTCGTAGACCTCCGGCGGATACAGCCCCATGTGCTTTTGCACCACGCGACCGTTCGTGTCGAGCACGAACGTGGTCGGCAGCGCGTCGACACCGCCGTATTCCTCCGATAGTCTGTCGCTGCCCATCACGATCGGGTAGTTCACGTTGTTCGCGCGCGCGAAGGCTCGCACCTCCTCGGGCGGATCGTCGTCCATCGAGACGCCGATGATTTGCAGGTTGTCCTTGTATTTATTCGCGAGCGCGATCATCTCCGGAATTTCCTCGCGGCACGGCGGGCACCACGTGGCCCAGAAATTGATGAGCACAACCTTCCCGTGGTAAGCAGCGGTCGAGATCGGCTGGCCGTCGAGATCATTCAGCAGGAAGGGCGGCGCGGGCGAGGGATCGCGGACGAGGCGAATCACTTTGGGGGAATCGTCGTCGGACGAATCATCCGCCGAATCATCTGACGCAGCCTTTGCGGCATCGGCGGGCTGCGCTTTTACCTTCTTGAGCGCGGCGTGCATCGCGACCGGGGCATGATTCGCGGCTTCGGCGCGGCGCTGGCGCGCGGCGCCAATCACCACCAGGACGATGGCCAGCGCCACCAGCGAAGCGATCACGGCCATAAGCGATTTCTGCATCGTCGATACTCACATTATGCGGCAGAGCGGGCCGGGGCACAATGAGGCGCTGAGGAGCTGATGCGGCGATGGATTTGCCGGGGCGGGCCTTCGGGCGGGGTGCCGTTCCGGGATTTTTCCGCGGCGGTGCTTCCCGAATTGATTTTGCGGAGCTGCGCGCCAGCCTTTCGCGTATCGCTAAGTTGCCGAAACTGTAGAGGCCGCGCGAGGCCCGTGCGCCCAAGAAATGGGCACGGGACGTGCATAAGAGACGGCGCGGGTCGCGTTCCAACGATCCGCCCGTCGCGTGAATGCGGAGGAAGGGGCCCAATTCACAGGATGGAACGGGTCGTTCCCACCTGCCTCTGAGAGGGAAGCTAGGATGGATGACCCCAGGTCCGGTCACGCCTGGGCCGGACCACCGGAACGCGGCCTTTGGGGGCGCTCGATCCCAAGCGAGCGCCCCCTCCTTTTTTCCGGTTTGCTGCTGCTGCGAAAATCATTGGAGAAAGACGCCGCGCCTCGTTTGTGGCCCGCCTTCGAGAACGAAAGGCTGCTGGCCTTCGGGTGTGAGTCCCCGCGTAGCGAAAAAAGGTGGAAGCGTGGGCCTTCAGGCCCTCGAAGAGCGAGCCTTAAGCCGTTGGCTTCAGTCACGGGGGTGCGTATTCGGTTTCCACTCCGCTATGCCGAGACGCCTCCTCCGCAGCGAGAAATCGCCTCACCGGATTCCGTCGAATGTACGCGCGCGACTGCTCGAAGAATGTCCTGATTTCCTCCGGAGCGTGAAGCATAAAACCCCGGGGCTGAAGCCCAATTCGTATTAGCCCCTTTTCGAAAGCCTGAAGGCCCACGTTTCCACCGTTTTTCGCGGCCCGCGCTTTCACGCGACGGCCTGCGCTTCCGACCAGTGGCAGAGCGCCCCACGACTTGTGCTGCCGTGCGATAATTGCGCCAGCGCATGCGCAACATCAAACTCACCATCGCGTACGACGGGGCTGATTTTCACGGCTGGCAGATGCAGCCGGGTGTCCCGACGATCCAGGGCGCGCTCACCGACGCCGCACGCAAAATCACGCAGGAAAAAATCGTGGTGCACGGCGCGAGCCGCACCGACGCGGGCGTTCACGCGCTGGGGCAGGTCGCGCATTTCCGCACGCAGTCGCCGCTTTCGGCCACCGAAATTCAGCGCGCGCTCAACGCGCTGCTGCCGCCGGCGATTCGCATCGTCGACACGGAGGAAACCGGCCCCGAATTCCACGCGCGCTGGCTGGCTCAGGGGAAGACGTACCGCTACCGGATCTATCGCGGGCGCGTCCTGCCTCCATTCGAATACCGCCGCGCGCTGCACTATCCCTGGCCGCTCGATGAGGACGCGATGGCCGCCGCGGCGCGCCAATTCGAAGGCGAGCACGATTTCACGTCGTTCGCAGCGTCAGCGGGCTCCGAGGAAGACGATCGCGACCGCAACATGGTCCGCATGATCTACTCCTCGGAAATCGTGCGCGAGCCCGCGCGCGATGAGATCGCGTACGTCGTGCGCGGACAATCGTTCCTGCGCTACATGGTCCGCAAAATCGTGGGGACGCTGATCGAAGTCGGGAAGGGAAGGCTCACGCCCGAAGATATTCCGCGGCTGTTCGAGCTGCGCGACCGCTCGCAGTCCGGCCCGACGATGCCGCCCGAAGGTTTGTATCTGGTTTCGCTCGAGCACCCCGACCCCACCGATTCGCTCGCGTCGGTCGCCACGCGCCGACGCACCGGCGGCGCGTAGCCGCCGCACACGCCGCAAAAGGCTACACGAAAAACCCGAACTCACCGCCGAGACGCAGAGTCCTCGATGCGTAGAGTTGGCTCGAATGCAGCGTAGCGCTCCGGAATTCAGGTAGAATCACGGCACGATGATGGGAACTGCTCGCCAGAAACTTGCAGACACCATTGCTGCCGGCGTCAAGCACGTCGAGTCGATCGATCCCGCGACCGGGGAAGCGATCGCGCGATTCGAATCGTGCCAACCCGGCGACATGCCCGCCATTTTCGAGCGCGCGCGGGCCGCGCAGGCAGCATGGGCGGCGCAGCCGATCCGCGAGCGCGCCGCGGCCCTGCGTCGGCTGCGCGACGCGATCTTCGACAGCCGCGACGAAATCGCCGACGTGACCTCGCGCGAGACGGGCAAGCCGCGCGTCGAAGCCGTCTTCGCCGAAATCATTCTCGCGCTCGACACGGCCGATTTTCTCGCGCGCCGCGGGCCGAAATGGCTGCGCCCGGAGCGCGTCCCGCACCACAACATCGCCGCAAAAGCGAAATCCGGCTGGCTCGAATACGAGCCGCTCGGAATCGTCGCAATCATCTCGCCGTGGAATTATCCCTTCGCGATTCCGATGGCGCAGGTGATTCCGGCGCTGGCCGCTGGCAATGCCGTGGTGCTGAAGCCGAGCGAACTTACGCCGTGGACCGGATCGCTGATCGGCGAAATCGCCACGCGCGCCAACGTTCCCGAACACCTCGTGCAGATCGTGCAGGGCGGGGCCGAAGTCGGCAGCGCGCTGATCGACGCGGCGCCGGACAAAGTGTTTTTCACCGGCAGCGTCGAGACGGGCCGAAAGATCGCGGAGGCGTGCGCGCGCAAGCTGATCCCGTCCGTCCTCGAATTAGGCGGCAAGGACGCGATGCTCGTTCTCGCCGACGCCGATCTCGAAATCGCGTCGAGCGCGGCGGTGTGGGGCGGCTTCATGAATTGCGGGCAGGCGTGCCTTTCGGTCGAGCGCGTGTACGTCGAGGAGTCGGTTGCGGCGCGCTTCACGGGGCTGTGCGTGGTGAAGACGAAAAAGCTGCGCCTCGGCCCGCCGTCCGACCCCGATGCCGAAATCGGCCCGATGATTCGCGCGCGGCAAGTCGAGCGCGTCGAGCGGCAATTGCAAGATGCGGTCGCGCGAGGCGCGAAGATTCTCACGGGCGGCGAGCGGCGTCCCGAGCTAGGAGCGAATTTCTTCGAGCCGGCGGTTGTGACCGACGTCGATCATTCGATGGAGTTGATGCGCGAGGAGACGTTCGGCCCGGTACTCGCGATCCGTGCGGTCGCCTCGGCGGCCGAAGCCCTCGCGCTGGCGAACGATTCGCCATTTTCGCTCAGCGCGAGCGTGTGGACGCGCGACGCGCGGGCCGCGCGAAAGATCGCATCGCAATTACGCGCAGGCTCGGTAATGATCAACGACGTGGCGAGCTACTACGGCATCTCGGAAGCGCCGCACGGCGGCCGCGGCGCAAGCGGCTGGGGACGCACGCACGCGCGTTTTGGCTTTCTCGAAATGGTTCACGTAAAATATATCGATATCGACCGCCTGCCGCGCATCGCGAAGAGCTGGTGGTACGGCTACAGCGCGGAATTGGCCGCGGCCGCCGACCGGCTCGTCGAGGCGCTGTTCGCGCGCGGCTGGAAGCGGCGCATGGCGGCGCTGCGAGGCAGCAGTCGCGTAGTTTTTCGCCGCGACCGGATATGATTCCTCGCCCCGCTTCATCGGCTCAATGATCGGCGACCAATGACCGACGATCTCATCTACGACTGGAACGCGCACGCCGAGGCCGAAATTCCTTGCGGGCGGCGCGTGATGCTCAACGACGAAACGCTGCGTGACGGCCTGCAGAATCCGTCGGTACGCGATCCCTCGATCGGCGAAAAAATCGAAATCCTGCACTTGATGGACGCGCTCGGCATCGACCTCGTTAATATCGGCCTGCCGGGTGCGGGGCCGCGCGCGTTTGCCGATACGGAAAAGCTGGCGCGCGAGCTCATCGGCTCGCGGATGAAACTTCGCCCAAATATAAGCGGCCGCACGCACAAGAACGATATTCAGTCGATGATTGACATTTGCGAGCGCGTGGGCCAGCCGATCGAATCGGCGATGTTTTTGGGGTCGAGCCCGATCCGGCGGCTCGTCGAGGATTGGACCCTTGATCACCTGCAGCGCACCACGGAAGAATCCGTGCGATTCGCCGTGAACGCTGGCCTTCCGGTGATGTACGTAACCGAGGACACGATCCGCACCGATCCGTCGACGGTGATCGCGCTGTATTCGACCGCAATCCGCTCGGGCGCGCGCGCGATCGTCTTGTGCGATACGGTGGGCCACGCCACGCCGCGCGGCGCCTACAACCTCGTGAAATTCGCCATCGAGGAAATTGTGAAGCCGTCGGGCGAAACGATTCGCGTCGATTGGCACGGGCACAACGACCGCGGCCTCGCCGTCGCGAATTCGCTTGCAGCCATCGCGGCGGGCGCGGATCAAGTCCACGCGTGCGCGCTGGCGCTCGGCGAGCGCGTCGGCAACACGCCGATGGAGGCGATGCTTGTCAATCTGCGGTTGCTGGGTTTGATTGATCGCGACTTGTCGCGGCTGAAAGAGTATTCGGAGACGATAGCGCGCGCCACCCATACGGTGATCCCGCCGAATTATCCGATCGTGGGCCGCGACGCATTCCGAACCGCGACCGGCGTCCATGCCGCTGCCATCGCCAAAGCGCACAAGAAAGACGATCCCACGCTGGCCGATGCGATTTACAGCGGAGTGCCCGCGCGTCTCTTCGGCCTCGAACAGGTGATCGAGGTAGGGCCGATGAGCGGCCGCTCGAATGTGGTCTACTGGCTCGCGAAGCGCGGGATTCCCGCGGGCGACGACGCGGTCGATCGAATCCTCGCCGCCGCGAAGCAATCGAGCCGTATCCTCACCGAAGACGAAATCCTCGCGCTCGCTGCGTCCTCCGCGCGCCATTTGTAGCGCGTCCCGCCGGCTCTCTTCATTGCCTTTGATTTTCCGGGTGCCCCATCCTCGTTTGTGAGGTTGGGCCTTTGCCAAGGCTACTTATTCGGCGGGCTCGCCTGCTCTTGCTGCGGAGGCTTCGGGCGGGGCAGCAACTTCATCGTCTTGAGCTTCGTCATGTATTCGGGATACATCGTTTCGGCGCCGCCGCGCGTCGCTTCCGGCGGGATTCCGTAGCGCGCGGCAAATTCGTCGATAAACGGATTCTGCGCCATCAAGTAGCTCGGCACTTGGCCTTCGGGGCGGTCCACTTCGTCAACGGACTCGCACGGCCACGGATTCATCTGCTGCTGCGGCGCGTAGGTGAAGTCGATCGTGCGCATCAGCGGCTCGGAGAGGTACACGGGATCGTAGGTAATCACCGCGACGGTCAGCACATCGCCATGCCGCAGGATGTGGACGCTCGCCGTCGCCTCATCGCTGCGCGGCAGCCCATTGAGCCCGAGCCAATTTTCCTTGAGGTGCGTGGTGTAGATGACGAGCTGATCGCCCTCCCAGTGCCCGGTCGAAAAGCCCTGCCACGTGTGCCGCGCGTACGGGGGCGGCTGCGCGCGCCCGTCCATCCAGATGGTCTGCTCCGCGTTGTACGCGGAGAGGCGAATGTGATACGCGATCGTCTTCTGCGTCGCCGGGTCCACTTCCTTCCAGATGCGCAGCGCGGAGGGGCCGCGCCAGCCGTAGTCGGAGCCGTGCGCGCGGCATTGGTTTTCGGGAATCTCGACGACGGCGGCGCTCCAGCTCTCGGCGCGGAAGAGCCCGGCGGCGTTGATCGGCATTCCGAGGTAGTCGCCCATGTCGGCGCCTGCCAGGCGATCGCGCTGGTCCTCGAAGAAGGTGACAGCCCAGTCGCCTGAGGGATCGATTTGCCCGAATGCCGCGCGGCACAGCACGGTCGTCGGCGCAAACAGCAAAATCAGCAGGCCCGCAGTCTTGACTAGACGAAACAACCTCATCGCGACGACGTTTTACCACAAAACGCGGCGCCCCGGGGATCGATTCTCGTATTTTTCTTTTCGCCGCTTGCTAGCCGAGGACTTCGAAGCTTAAATTAGGCTCATGGCCACACCGCAAACCCAGCCACGTGCCGAGGTGATTGTCCGGCCGCTTGCCGCGAGCGAACTGACCGAGGCTGACCGGATCGTCCGACTGGCGTTCGGAACTTTTCTCGGCATGCCCGACCCATCGGCCTTCATGGGCGACGCGAACTACGCGCACACGCGCTGGAAGGCCGATCCCTCGGCAGTTCTCGCGGCGGTTCACGACGGCAAGCTTGTGGGATCGTGCTTTGCGACGAACTGGGGCAGCTTCGGATTTTTCGGCCCGCTGACGATCGCGCCTGAATACTGGAGCCGCGGCATCGCGCAGCAGCTTCTCGGGCCTACCATCGAAATATTTCGAGGCTGGGGCAGTCGCCACACGGGACTCTACACCTTCGCACACAGCCCCAAGCACATGGTGCTCTACCAGAAATTCGGCTTCTGGCCGCGCGATCTCGTTGCGAATGTCGTCAAGCCAGTGGGCGACGTCGCGCCGCAGATGCCGCCCGGCACGTCGCGCTTCAACGACGCGAAGCTGGAGGGTCGCGAGGCGCTCCTCGCCGCGTGCCGCGAAGTGACCAACGCGAATTTCGAGGGCCTCGACGTCTCGCGCGAGATTCGCGCCGTCGCCGAGCAGAAGCTCGGCAACACCATTCTCGTATGGGATGGCGACGCGCTCGCGGCTTTCGCCGTCTGCCACACGGGCCCGCGCACGGAAGCCGGCACGGGCGTCTGCTACGTGAAATTCGCGGCGGTGCGCCCGGTAGCGCGCGCGGTCGAGAATTTCGCACGCCTGCTCGATGCGGTCGAGGCTTTTGCGCGCTGCGCCTGGGCTCACAAAATCACCGCGGGCGTCAACGTCGCGCGCCGCGAGGCGTTTCAGTCGCTGATCGCGCACCGGTTCCGCGGCGAGTCGCAGGGCGTCGCGATGGAATCCGGCGACGCATCGGCTGGCTACAATCGCGCCGGCGTCTACATCCTCGACGACTGGCGCTAGCCGATTTTGCGCCCCGGCACTCTGCCGCATCTCGAGCGCTGGCCGCCGCATCTGTAGAGGTCGGAGCTTCGGCTCCGCCAAGGTGTCGAGGTGGAAGCGTGGGCCTTCAGGCCCTCGAAAAAGCGCTTCGATAAGGTAGGGCTTTAGCCCCGGGAATTGCTCTTTCGCTCTACCGCACGCCAGGAGAGCGCCGTAAAACCCGTGAAACTCGCGTTCATCTGCTGTATCTTGCTTGGGATGGCCACTCTCTCCGCTCGCGCCACCGACGACCCTGTTGCGAAGCTCGCCGAAGACGCGCGCTGCGCGAAGGGCCTCGACTGGATCGCGAAAAATTCCGCGTGGGTCACCGAGCAGCAGATCCGCCTCTCGGAAATTCCCGCACCGGAATTCGGCGAAGCCGACCGCGGCAAAGCGCTGGCGTCGATTTTCGCGGAGGCTGGGCTGAAAGTGCGCACCGATGAGACCGGCAACGTGATCGGCGAAAGTGCCGGATCAGAACCGGGCGTCATCCTGTTCGTCGCGCACCTCGACACGGTTTTCCCCGCCGGCACGGACGTGACCGTCAAGCGCGACGGCGACCGCCTCGTCGGCCCCGGGATTTCGGACAACGCGGCGGGGCTCGCGGCTCTTGCCGGGCTGGCGCGCGCGCTTTCGGTGTCGGGCGTGCGCACGCAAAAGACGATCGTGCTCGCGGGCGACGTCGGCGAAGAGGGCGAAGGCAATCTGCGCGGCGTGCGCGCGCTGGTCGATAGCTACGGTTCGCGGCTCGCGGACGTGATCGCGATCGACGGCCCCTCGACCGATTACGTCACGACGCAGGGAATCGCCTCGCGCCGCTTCGAGGTCACCGTCACCGGGCCCGGCGGGCACAGCTGGTCGGATTTCGGCGAGCCGAATCCGATTACGGCCCTCGCGCGCGGCATCGTGAAATTTTCGGCGATCAGCATCCCGGACAATCCGCGCAGCTCTTTCAATTTCGGCGTGATCGAAGGCGGTACGTCCGTGAATTCGATTCCGTCGCGCGCGTCGGTGAAGGTCGACCTGCGCTCCGAGGACGAAACCGAGCTCGCCCGCCTCGAC
Source organism: uncultured Acidobacteriota bacterium (assembly GCA_963836125.1). Classification (GTDB taxonomy): domain Bacteria; phylum Acidobacteriota; class Terriglobia; order Acidiferrales; family UBA7541; genus Palsa-295. The sequence continues at coordinate 244,796 of CAWIIK010000005.1, read as the reverse complement.
AAAGCTCTTCGCGATGCGATCATGGCGGGCGTGAGTGAAGAGCTCGCGTCGTCGCGTGCGTCGAGCGAAGACGGCGACTACACGCAGCTGAATCAGCGGGCTCTCGAGGTCAAATTCCGTTCCCTCGGCACGCGTCCCGCCGGCAAGTTGCCCAACGATTCGCCTCTGCTCGCGACGATTCGCAGCGTCGACAGCTATATGGGCAACCGCTCGCGCCTCGAACGCAGCTCGACCGACGCGAATATTCCGCTCTCGCTCGGCATTCCCGCGATCGCTCTCGGAGGCGGCGGCAGGGGCGGCGGCTCGCACACCCCCGAAGAGTGGTACGACCCGGCCGGTCGCGACCTCGGCCTCAAGCGCCTGTATCTCGCCGCTATCGCGCTAGCTGGCCTCCCCCGCTAAAGGTCCCCGAATTCTCCGTGATCTCTGCGTCTCTGCGGTAATCTTTCTTTTCTTTCAGGCCTTAGCAAGTGCCCGCGTTCTATTTCAGCCCCTTTACCACATACGCCTCGGACAGCGTTTGTGAATAGACGTACGCATAGGCGCGGCCATCGCTCGAAAACAGCGGCGGGCCAACCCCGGAGCCTCCCGTCGGCAGGTTTGTCCCAAATTCTTTCCAGAACTCCATTTTCCCGGTCGCAATGTTCACGCGATACACTTTCGCGGTGATATTTGTCCGGCGCAGGCGCGAGGCTACGTACAACGACGTTCCATCCGGACTCCACCCGTCTATTCCGTACGTCGCGTCGAGCCCTGGAATCGGCCGCATGCCGCCTCCGTCCAGTTGCCAGATGCCCAATTTCCCGTCAGGTCCGGTCACTGCGACCTTGCGTGCGTCCGGGGAGAGGGCGATACCAACGACTCCCTCGGGAGTAAGCGGTTTGGAATCACCGGTGCTCACGTCAATCAGGTAATCGCGTGCCCCATGCCCGGGCTCGATTCCTGCGGCAATAAGCCGCTTGCCGTCGGGGAAATAGAGCACCTCGGTGTAGCTGACGTTGTCATGGGTCAATTGCCTGGACTCGCCCGCGCCGCTTGGGACCAGGCTGAGAGCTCCGACCTTCAGCGGCCTGGTAATCAGCCATTTCTTGTCCGGCGAGATGGCCCCTGCGACGCCCTCACCGATCCGCACGGGAGGGGATCCATCGGTGTCGCGCAAAAATACGGTGTAATTGGGCCCTCCCCCTTCCGCTTCTTCCTCGAAAAGCACCTTCGTGCCGTCACGGCTGATGTCTCTCAGGCTCGACCATCCGAGCCATCCCAACTCCCGTTCTTCTTTTCCACCGGGAGACGTGCCTCGGATATTGACGCGCTGTTGATGGACGATCATCAGCGCCACTCCATTCTGAAGATCTTCCAGCCACATCCCTCCCGGGACGTTCGTGATGCTCCGCAACTTGCCACCCAGCGTCACGCCGCGCAGGTCATTTGCCGCGCCGCTGTTCGAGGCGGCGAACCAGATTTCATCGCCCGAAGGTGACCACTCAATGCCTTCGAGAGAGGACCAGCCGGAAGACAGTTTCTTTTCGTGCCCGTCGGGGCCGATAACCGCCACGGAACCTTCGTCGTCGCCAATCGGGTTCTCGTGATCCGCGAACGCCACCCGCTTGCCGTCCGGCGAAATCTTCGGATGACTGATCCAGTCAATGCTGTCAAACAGCACCTTCCCGATCGGATATTCCAGCCGCCAGTGGGAGTTCTCCGGAATGTAGCGAATCACGGCCATGTTCTCGCCGTCCGCGGCCCAGTCCGCGTCCTCCACATCGTCCAGCACCTCCCTCGGTGTTCCGCCGCTCAGCGGAACTCGGGCCAGTGTTCCGACACGCGAATAGCCTCCTAGTGCACGATCGTTGAGCCGGACTGCCAATTCTCCGTTTTTCGAAATCGAGAGCAGCTCCGCGTTCTTCAAACCGAGATCGGTGGCGCCGTTGTCGCCGGCGCGCGAAAGATAGAGCTGGCTCACTCCGCCGTCCCAGGCAGCGCTGTAAACGATGCTGCCGTCCGGAGTAAAGCGAGCGTTGCCGACACTCCCAGTGCGGAATGTGATCTGCTCGTAGGTGGGTGGAGACGCAGCGCCTCCGGCGCGGCCTATCCACCAGCCCAGACCGAGCGTCACCGCCGCCAAAACCGCCGCACTCGCGATAGTAATCAGCTTCCGGCGCGAGCGCGCTTTCCCGGCTTCGGCAACGGCGTGCCCGGCAGAGCCGCTTGCGGTCGTTATCTGCGAGAGCGCTTCCAGGGCGAACGCCAGATCCTTCGCGGATTGGAAACGATGGTCCGGCTTCTTTTCCAGGCAGCGCCGGATGATGCGATCCAGCGCGGGAGCGATCGAAGGCTGGACGTCGGTGATTTCCGGCAGGTCGTCCCTCAGGATCGCCGTCATCGTCTCGGCGGCGGTGTCGCGCTGGAATGCCCGCTTGCGTGACGCCATCTCGAATAGCACGGCGCCGAATGCGAACATATCCGTGCGCGCATCGACGGGTTCACCGCGCACCTGCTCGGGCGCCATGTAGCTGGCCGTGCCCATCACGACGCCTGCTGCCGTTCGCGGACTTGTCATGGTCGCGCCGTTTTCGTCGTCGCCTTCCGCCGCGACACTCAGCTTCGCCAGTCCAAAATCGAGGATCTTGATCCGGCTGTCCCGGCAGACGAACAGATTTTCCGGCTTGACGTCGCGATGCACCACGCCCTTGTCATGAGCGGCCGCCAGCCCATTGGCGATTTGCACCGCGTACTCGACGATCTTCCCCTGTCGTATGGGACCATGATCGAGCGCCGCGCGAAGGCTCTCGCCCTCGAGAAGCTCCGAGACCAAGAACGGCGCGCCGTCGAGATAACCCACATCGAAGATCGCGAGGATATTGGGGTGGTTGAGCGCGGCCACCGCCTGCGCTTCCTGCTTGAACCGCCGCAACCGGTCGGCATCGCGAGCAAACGATTCCGGCAGGATCTTCAGAGCAACATCACGCCCGAGCCGCGTGTCGCGCGCGCGGTACACCTCTCCCATGCCGCCCGCGCCAATCGGGGCGATGATTTCGTATGGTCCCAGTTTCGCACCAGTTGCAACGGGCATATGGTTGGCTCGAGTCTAATTCCCGCCTTTCAGTTTGATTTCGGCCGTCTCGCCTTTCAGCTCGATCTCTGTCCCAAATGGCTTGGATAGGGCCGCCATCCGCTGCAGAATGTATCTCGCCTTCAGGCCGGTCGCAGGCGACGGTAATCCACGCGTATCGAGAAACTTGTTATTCGTGTATCGGTTGTGAGGATCGGGCACGCCTTGGCCCACGTCGTTCAGCACGATCGGCTGCAAGGCGATCGCTTGAAGATCTCTTCCGCGGAATTGGAGGTGGGCTACCACGCTCTCCCACACGATGGGTTCGTCGATCTGCGTCAGTTCGGGCGGCAGGTTGTATATGAAATTGCCCAGGTCGTAAAAAATGGGCTTCCCGTGATAGATCTCCACGCCGTGCAGCAACGGAGCACCGTGCATTACAACGATGTCCGCGCCCGCATCCACTTCCTCGTGCGTCCATTTCTTCACCCAATCATTGGGGGCGAGACGCTCTGGCAGCTCTTCTTCAAACATCGTCAGGAACGGCTTGTTCAAGAAAACGTGATTGTGCTGGTAGACGATGACGATGTCGGCATGCTGCCGGGCAGTGCGTATGCTTTGTAGAATGCGTTGCGCGTCCTCCGCGTTCGGCTCGTTTTCCCCGCCCGGGGGAAGCTCGGACATAGCCTCATTGGGCTTGTCGCCCATTCGGATGCGCAGTTCATCCACGCCCGGCCGATCCGGCGTGGCGTTTCCTCCCTGCTGGATCATCCCCGAGGCCAGCGCCACCAGCGCCACCGTGCCTTTTGAAGTGTACAAGTAACCGGGCGCCGTTGCTTCGTCGATGTTTTGTCCTGTCCCGGCATGCGCGATGTTTCGCTTCTTCACCTCGCGGAGGGTATTTTCAAGGCCCGTGAGCTTGAGGTCGAACGCATGATTGTTGGAGAGCGACAGCAGGTTGAAGCCGAGCGTCGTCAGCGCGTCGAGCGCTTCGGGGGGAGCAAGAAATCCTCCGCCCTCGCTCACTTTCTCTCCCTTTTCACCGACGGCGGCTTCGAAATTCGTGAATTTAACGTCCCCATTGAGAAGAGATTGGATCACCGGCACGGCGGCAGGCGCGGTGACGCGGATGTCCGATCGGATCATCGACTGCCCGGTCAAAGTGATGACCATCGGCTGAGACTGCGGCCACACCGCCGCCCCAACGGCAAATGCGACCGCGAGGCAACCCGCCGCCAGCAGAAAACGTTTCGATTTCACGGTTGCTGCCACGTGCGTTCCCAGCAAGCTTGCATGCTCTTGAATTAGATCGTCCGGTCCGCGTCTTCCGAGTGAATCTCCGAACCGAGCATCCTACGCGTCCCTCGCCCCCAGCGCAACAATTCGCCGCGATGCAGAGAGCGTGCCATCCACCGATCTAGCCACTCGTCACTCAACACTAGCCACTTTCTTTTCCCCCGCGTAGACTCTGCCCCATGCTGAGCAAGCGCGTCCGCGCCGATCTTGCCCTCGGCCTCTGCACGCTCATCTGGGGCGCCACGTTCGTCCTCGTCAAGGACGCGCTCGCCGATATCTCCGTGGTCGTGTACATCGCCGTGCGGTTCGTCCTCGCCGCCGCGTTGATGGCGATCATCTTCTGGCGGTCGGTGCGGCAGCTGAACTTGAAAACGGTGTGGGCCGGCGCGCAGATCGGCGTCTGCATGTTCGGCGGCTACATGTTTCAGACCGCCGGACTGAAATTGACCACCCCGGCGAAGGCGGCATTCATCACCGGCATGTGCGTGGTGCTGGTGCCGCTGCTGCTCGCAGCATTCGGACGCCGCCGCATCACCGCCTGGATCTGGGCGGGCGCCGCGGCCGCGATGGCGGGGCTGTACTTCCTGACGGTGCCGCCCGAGGGCCTGGGCGGGTTGAATCGCGGCGACCCAATCGTTTTCGGCTGCGCGGTGATGTTCGCGCTGCATATCATTTTCATCGGCCGCTACGTCGGCGACCACTCCGTCGGCGCGCTCGCGTTTCTCCAGGTCGCGACGACGGCGGCACTCGCGACGCTGGCGGTCCCGTTTGTCGCGTTTGCCGGATGGGAAAAACCTCACCTGGTTTGGAACAACACGGTGATCGTCGCCGTCCTAGTGACATCCATCGGCTCTACTGTCATCGGCTTTTCGCTCCAGACTTGGGCGCAGCAGCACACTTCGCCGTCGCACACGGCGATCCTGGTCAGCCTCGAGCCGGTATTCGCCGCGATCACCTCGTGGCTGCTCGCGACCGAGCATTTCGGCGCGCGCACGCTGACCGGCGCGGCGCTGATCCTCGCCGGCATCCTGCTCGCCGAGCTGAAAGGCCCGGTCCCCACCGTCGCCGAATCCCCCGAGCCCATCGCCCGCGCGATCGACTAGCACGATCGGCGCGTCGGCCAGGCGTCGTAGGAGCGCTGCTCGCTGCGCCCGCCTTTTCTTCCGCCCCGCGATCGCGCGAAAGCAGGTGCTCCTCGCGCATCCTTGGAGCACGCCGGGGCAAGCCCCGGCGGCAAGCGGCGGTGCCAAGGCCCCGCACTCCAGACGAACGCAGTCGCGCCCCGGAGTGCGGCGGCTTGCCGCCGCTGCCTATTCGGCGAGGCTTGCCTTGCCGTCCGTCGCCGCGGCTAACCACCAGGCAGCCCCGCCACCCGCCACCCGCGGCCTGCCACCTCAATCTTCCCCCGTAACCTTTCACCCCCCACGCAGTTTATGTTAGAGAAGGCAGGCTGATGCCACCGAAGGACGCCCACGACGAGCGGCTCCTGATTGCCGCCGCGCAGAAAGACCCTGCGCGCTTCACGGAGCTCTACGAAGAGAACTTCGAGCGCGTCTACGCGTTCGTCGCCCGGCGTTTGCGCAATCGCGATGACGCCGAGGACGTGACCTCCGAGGTTTTTCGCGACGCGCTCGCGAATCTCCAGCGCTTCGAGTGGCGTGGCGGACCCTTCGCGGCGTGGCTCTATCGCATCGCCTCGAATGCGATTGCCGATCGCTGGCAGCGCGCGGCGAAAGAGCAGGGAACCGCGCTGGCGGACGATCCCCCGGACGATTCCGCGCACGCGAATCCGGAAGAGATCGAAAGCCGCGCGCGTCTCTTCCGCTTGGTCGCCACGCTGCCCGGCGACCAGCGCCGCGTGATCGAAATGCGCTTCGCCGAAGGCAAGAGCATCGCCGAAATCGCGCGAGAAATCGGCCGCACGGATGGCGCCGTGAAACAACTGCAGTTTCGCGCCATTCAGAGTTTGCGCGCGAGTATCGAAAAGAAGCTGCGCGCAAAGACAAGCACGAAAAAGCCGGTAAGCAAAAATGGCTAACAACACGCAAAGCGAACAACTCGACAAAATCATTGAGGCGCTTCTCGGCCCGCCCGACGCGCCTCTTTCATGGGCGGACGTCGCGCGCCCATTCGACATGAGCTTCGCGCCCACAATCGAACTCATTCGCGATTTGAAGGATCTTCCGCGCCCCGATTTCAAGGCGCGCCTGAAATCCGATTTGGAGAGGAGAGCAAAAATGGCAAGCGCAGCGGTAAAGCCAGTTAAACCGGTTCCCGAGGGATTCCGTATGGTCACGCCCTATCTCATCGCCGCCGATGGGCCGGGTCTGATCGAGTTCACCAAGCAAGTGTTCGGCGCCGAAGAAAAATTCCGCGCCGAGGGTTCGGCGGGCGGCGTTCACGGCGAGGTTCGCATCGGCGATTCGATGCTGATGATGGGCGGAGGCATTCCCGGCCGCGAGTTCCGCGCCACGGCCAGCCCGCAGGCGCTCCACGTATACGTCGCGGACACAGACGCCGTCTACCAGAAGGCTCTCGATGCGGGCGCCACTTCGATCGGCGCGCCGCAGGACCACGATTATGGTGAGCGCGGCGCGGGCGTGAAAGACGCCTTCGGCAACTACTGGTACATCGCGACACACAAAGGCGAATCCTACGTGCCGAAGGGCTTGAACAACGTGAATGTCTACCTGCATCCGCTGAAGGCCGAGCCCGTGATCGACTTCCTCAAGCGTGGGTTTGGAGGCGAGGAGATCGCGAAGCACGCTTCGCCGGATGGCGTGGTGCAGCATGCCGAGATTCGCGTCGGCGACTCCGTGGTCGAAATGGGCGAGGCGCATGGAATCTATCAGCCGCTGCCCAGCACGTTTTACCTCTACGTGAACGACGTCGATGCGCTTTACGATCGTGCGCTCAAGGCCGGCGCCACGTCGCTGCAAGCGCCTGCCGACCAGCCGTACGGCGACCGCGTAGCCGGCACGAAGGATCCGTTCGGCAACACGTGGTACATCGCCACGCACAAAGAGGAACTGTCGCCCGAGGAGATTGAGCGCCGCACGAAGGAACTTTCGCGGCGGCAGAGCAGTGCCGTTGCGGAAACGAAGCAGGCCCCGGGCGCCGTGAGATTTATCCGCGAAGGCTTCCACACCGTGACGCCGTATCTGATCATTCCGAATGCGTCGCAGTGGATCGACTTCGTGAAGCAGGCGTTTGGCGCCGAGGAGCATTTCCGCGCGAAGCGTCCGGGCGTCGAAGACATCATCATGCACGCCGAGGTGAAGATCGGTGACTCGATGATCGAACTGGCCGATGCGAACCCGCAATATCCCGCCACCCCCTCGACTCTGCTCCTTCGCGTGAACGATCCCGACGCCGTCTACGCTCGTGCGATCGAGGCCGGCGCCACGCCACTCCAGCCCGTGGAGGACAAAGATTACGGCTCTCGTGGCGGAACGGTGAAGGACGCTTCCGGGAACAGCTGGCACATCTTCAAGCCGACTCCTGGCAACGCCATTTTCGAAGTGTTCGGTAGCGTGACTCCGAACTTGTATTCGGTCCGGCTGTCGGCGCTGATCGAGTTTTTGCGGAAGGCATTCGGAGCTGTGGAGGTCTACCGCGCGCAGATGCCTGATGGCGGGGTCCCCCACGCGCAGGTTCGCATCGGAGACTCGATCGTCGCGATGGCTGGCATGGCCGAAGCGCCCGCAGCTGGAGCGCACCGCGAGTTTCCCTCCATGCCCAGCACGCTGCACTTGTACGTTCCCGACACCGATGCCGTCTACGCGCTGGCACTTAAGGCTGGCGCGACTTCGATCCAGGCCCCGGCCGATCAGCCGTACGGCGACCGCAGCGCCGGAGTAACAGACCCGTTCGGCAACCGCTGGTTCATCGCCACGCACTTGCGGGACGTTTCTCCCTGATATGGTATCGTCGCGTCCTCAGGAGCGCCCATGAGTGGGACCGGCCCATTGATTCGCGACATTTCGGACACGGCGCTGTGGGTCGCGGTCTATCGCGCGCGAGAAACGGACCGCACGGACGCCGTGTTTCGCGATCCGTTTGCGCGGCGCCTGGCGGGCGAACGCGGCGAACAGATCGCCCAGTCCGTGTCGTTCGGCGACGAAGTGGCTTGGACATGGGCGGCGCGGACATACCTCTTCGACTCATTCATCATTGAACAAGTTCAGCAGGGAATCGATCTGGTCGTCAATCTGGCCGCAGGGTTGGACGCGAGGCCCTACCGGATGGCCCTCCCCGCCTCGCTTCGATGGATTGAGGTGGACCTTCCGGACATCCTCTCCTACAAGGAAGAAATTCTCCGCGACGAAAAACCGGTATGTTCGCTTGAGCGCGTGGCGCTCGATCTTTCGGAGCGGACGCGTCGCCGGCCCGTTCTCGAAAAGCTGTGTGAAGGCGCGAGGGAAGCGCTGGTCATCACCGAGGGTCTCATTGTCTATCTAAGCGCTGAGGAGGTAGGCGCGCTGGCCCAGGACCTTGCGGCCGTTCCCGCTTTTCATCGCTGGGCGCTTGACTTGGCTTCGCCGGGTTTGTTGCGCATTGCCCAGAAAGCTGTGAGCCCCCAACTGCGTGAGAGTGGCGCTTCGATGAAATTCGGTCCCGCGGAGGGGCCTCTTTTCTTTGAGCGATACGGATGGACGCAGGTCGACGTCCGTTCGCTGTTGAAGACAGGGGCCCGCTTGAAACGCCTGCCTTTTCGATTTCGCCTCGTGGCACTGCTGCCTGAGTCGAAAGGCAAGCAAGGCTCGCGTCCTTGGCAGGCCATTTGTCTGTTGAAAAAGCGATCGGCGGAGTAGGAAGCGAGTGAGGAGGCAACCATGGCATCGAGCAGCGCCGGCATCGGCAACGTAATCGGCAATACCAAGCTCGTCGAAATGGCGATGGCGTATTCGCGCAGCCGGATGGTGTGCGCCGCCGCGCGTCTGGGTATTGCCGACGCGCTTGCGGGCTGCGAGCGCGACGTCGATGATCTGGCGAAAACCTGCGGCGCCGAGCCGGACTCTCTCTATCGGCTGCTGCGCGCTCTCGCCGTTGTCGGAATCACGGCCGAGAGCGCGCCGCGCCGATTCGTTCTCACGCCCTTCGGCGAGCCGCTGCGCAAGGACGCGCCGAATTCCGTCTGGCCCGCGGTGGTATTCTGGGCCGACCTGCTGGCGGACAGCTGGTCCTATCTCACCGACTGCGTGCGCACCGGCAAAAGCGCGATGAAGCTGATGGAAAGCAAGGGCATCGTGTCGCGCTGGTACACCGATCCGGACGCCAACGCGATCTTTCGCGCCGTGATGGGCACCGCTCCTGCCGAAGACTACCTGCCGATCGCGCGAGCCTGGGATTTCAGCGGCCGTCGCGTTGTCGCGGACTTGGGCGGCGGAGGCGGCTCTCTGATCAGCGCAATCTTGAAAAACGATGCGCATCTCACCGGCATGCTGGTGGATCGCCCGCCATCGATCGAGGCGGCGGCGCCGCGCATTCAGGCGGACGGTTTGACCGAGCGCTGCAAATTGATCGCGGCGGATCTGCTCGAAAGCGTGCCCGCCGGCGCGGACGTCTACGCGATGAAGCACGTCCTCCACGGCTACAACGACGATGTCGCCGTCAAGCTTCTGAAAAACTGCCGCGCCGTGATCCCGCCGGATGGAGCGCTGCTCGTCCTCGAATTCGTCCTCCCCGACGTGATCTCAGATCCCGACCCGGAGCTCGAAGGCCGCTTGATGAGCGATCTCAACATGATGGCGGTCACCGGCGGCAAGGAACGCAGCCCCGCCGAATGGAAGCCTCTGCTCGCTGCGGGCGGGTTCGAGATGCGCCGCATCATCCCCGTCGTCGCCAAAGACAAATTCGCGCACAATGTCGCCATCGTCGAAGGCGTCTCCATCATCGAAGCCGCGCCCGCCTGAAAATCGCGCCCGCTATTTCGCCGCCGACCGTTGGCCAGTCGCGTGGGGCTCGCCGAAATACGGAAAGTCGGCGCAGATGAGCCGTGGATCAGGCGCCACGCCGTCGCCCAGCGCCGTGTTCGTCGCCAGAGTCAGGATCACGTCCATCACGTCGTCCGTAAGCGCTCTCCCGTTGAAGCCCGAGAAACTGAAACATGCGGGCGTGTCGAGTTCGTACGGCAGCACGGTCGGGCAGATTCGCGCGAGCAGTTGCTTCGCGTATCCCGATGGATCCGCTGCCGAATTGGCCAGCCGCGTCATTTTCTCGGCGAAGTCCGCGATCGGCTTCGAAAAGAGCGCCGCATCATCCGCTGGAGCCGCCCGGTTGTATTGTTCAGCCGCGTCCGCAAGCGACGGATCCGAAAGAAACACGTTTGTGATCAGAGGCAAGCCCCACCGCGACACCTGCACCTCGGGCGCGTGCCCGTAGAGCGATGCCGTGGCCCAGCTGTGCACCAGGCCGCGGCCAATCAGGTTACTGGGGATTTCGATCACGATCGCGCTCACGTTCATTCCGCCAAAGACACTCTGGGGATTCTGAAAAGCCTCGGGAGCGAAACGATTTTCCTGCCACAGAGCGTTCCGAAATGCCCTGAAGGCCACCGGGGCCGCGAACAAATCTGGCGCCAGGCCCGCATAGGCCATGTAGCCTTGCTCTGTTTTCGCGATTTGTCCGGTCGAGCCTGAGAGAAGTAATTCGCCTTCGGCCCCTTTTCGTGCCGCCTCGCCGAGCGCGCGCCGAACCTCGTACGTCTGCACGTGCGCGTGCTCGTCGCCGGCGGCGTGCGTGGGAACGCCGAAGCGGACTTTGAACGTCACGTCTTCAACCAAATCGCCATTCGTATCGAAACGAAAGGCGTAGAGTCCCTCGTCGCGAAACGTGTCCGGACCCTTGCCGCCGGCGTCCGGATTCACCGTCAGCGCCATCACCGTTGTTCCCGGACGGCCGCGGAACAAATAAAAGTCGCAAACGTTGATTCGAGGATCTTCTCGCGCAGTCGGCGTATCGAAATGATGTGACACGAAAACCCTCCCTCAGTGGCGATAGGGTATCAGAGTCGCCAAAGCCTTTGAATCCCTTGTAGGGGGTCGCGTCGAATGACTATAATGACCATTAAGGTCATAAGGGAGGTGCAATGGCACGGCAAAAGCATACTTGGGGAGTGGCGAAAGCGAAGGCTCAATTCAGCGCGCTGATCGAAAAGGCGTTGTCCGAGGGGCCTCAGACGATCACGCGCAGCGGCAGAACCCAGGTGGTGGTGGTCGCAGCCGACGAATGGGAACGCAGGACGAAGCGTAAGGGCAACCTCGCTGAGTTCTTCGGCAATTCTCCTTTGCGAGGCTCCGGCATCAAGATCGCGCGCAATAAAAGCAGGGCGCGGGAGATCGAGATTTGAATTTCCTTTTGGATACAAATGTAGTGTCGGAGTGGGTGAAGCCGCAGCCCGAGCCGAATGTGCTGCAATGGCTTGCCGAGGTTGAAGAGGACAGCGTGTGGCTCAGCGTAATCACGCTTGCGGAAATTCGATTGGGCGTCGAGCGAATGGCGCTGGGGCGCCGCCGAACGGCCCTCGCCGGGTGGCTCGAAAACGATCTGCCGGCAAGGTTTGAAGGGCGCATCATCGGAATCGGCCTCGGAATCGCCGATGCGTGGGGAAAGTTTATGGCACGGTGCGCCAGGCAGGGAAGAACGGTCGGAGCGATGGACGGCTTCCTCGGCGCGATCGCCCTGGCCCAGGGCTTCACGCTGGTAACGCGAAACACCGAAGACTTCGCGCCGCTTGGGATATCCGTTTTGAATCCCTGGCTGCGACTCGGCTAGAGAGAGATTTGGTTTCGGGCTGTCGCGCCGGGCCTGATGATCAGAAACCACGGGCCCCGGACGTCGGGCCCAAAATGGGGGCCCGCACTCGTAACTTCGGCGGGCGCAAACCTGCTAAAGGACCAAAACCGGCCATTTCGGGTCCGCTAGGGGCAGCTTAAGGCGCTCAAGGCCGCAACCTCATTGATGCTGTGCGCGACGTTTCGATTTGGCTTTCTTTTCGCTTGGGTTTCTTGCGGTGCGAACGCTTAATTGTGATGGAATTTGACGTCGAGGGCTTCGTGCATCACGGGGATGCGCAGAGATTTTTTCTCGTAAGCCGAAATGTCAGGCTCATGAACTAGCGTCAGGCCGATGTCGTCGAGGCCCTTTAGCAGGCATTCGCGGCGGAATGGGTCGACGGTGAAGGAGTAGCGCAGGCCTTGTTCGTCGGTGACGACTTGCTGCTCGAGATCGACCGTGACGCGGTAGCCTTCGTTCTGTTCGGTGCGCTTGAAAAGCTCGTCCATCTGCTCGTCACTCAGCGCGACGGGCAAAATCCCATTCTTGAAACAGTTGTTATAAAAAATATCCGCGTAGCTCGGCGCGAGAATCGCGCGCACGCCGTAATCGAGGATCGCCCATGGCGCATGCTCGCGGCTCGATCCGCATCCGAAATTCGCTCGCGCGAGAAACACGCTCGCGCCCTTGTAGCGCGGCTTATTCAAAATGAAATCCGGGTCCGGCTTCTCGCCCGGCAAATATCGCCAATCGTAAAAGAGAACCCGGCCATAGCCTTCGCGCGTCAGCAGCTTCAGAAACTGCTTCGGCACCATCTGGTCGGTGTCGACATTCACGCGATCGATCGGCGCAACGAGTCCGGTAAGTTTTGTAAAAGCTTGCATCGTTATTCGGCTCCGTCCAGGCCCTTCCATTTGCGGATGTCGACGAAATGACCTTCGATTGCGGCGGCCGCAGCCATCATCGGGCTAACGAGATGCGTGCGGCTGCCTTTCCCCTGGCGTCCTTCGAAATTGCGATTCGAGGTGCTGGCCGAGCGCTCGCCGCTCGGCAGGACGTCGTCATTCATCGCGATGCACATGCTGCAGCCCGCATCGCGCCATTCGAATCCGGCATCGCGGAAAATCTTGTCGAGGCCTTCTTTTTCGGCCTGAAGCTTTACGACGCGCGAGCCTGGAACGGCCAGCGCCTGTTTGAGCGACTTCGCCACGTGCTTGCCGGCGATGACCTTGGCGGCCGCGCGCAGATCCTCGATGCGCGAATTCGTGCATGAGCCGATGAAGACACGATCGACCGGAATATTTTCAATCAGCGTACCGGGCTCCAAATCCATATAAGTGAGCGCGCTCTCGGCGGCTTTGCGGTCGACGGGATCGGCGAACGAGGAAGGATCGGGGACGCGGCTCGTCACCTGCGTGACCATGCCGGGATTCGTGCCCCATGTGACCATCGGCGCGAGATCTTCAGCCTTCAGTGTGACCGTCTCGTCGTACTTCGCGCCCGGATCGGTCACGAGCGATTTCCAGTAGGCGACCGCCTCCTGAAACTCTTTCCCGCGCGGGACGAATGGCTTGCCTTCGAGATACGCGAACGTCGTGTCGTCCGGCGCGACCATGCCGGCGCGCGCGCCGCCCTCGATGGTCATGTTGCACATCGTCATGCGGCCTTCCATCGAAAGGCCGCGCACCGCTTCGCCGGTATATTCGGCGACGTGACCGGTGCCGCCTGCGATTCCGATTTTGCCGATGATGGCGAGGATGATGTCCTTCGCGGTGACGCCGTGCGGGCGCCTGCCCTCGACGTCGATTTTCATCGTCTTCGATTTGTACTGCGAGAGGCACTGCGTGGCGAGCACGTGCTCCACTTCGCTCGTGCCGATGCCGAAGGCGAGCGCGCCCATCGCGCCGTGCGTCGAGGTGTGGCTGTCGCCGCACACAATCGTGTTGCCGGGCTGCGTGATGCCAAGCTCGGGCCCGATCACGTGGACAATGCCCTGATTGCGGCTCTGCATGTCGAAAAGATTGATGCCGTATTCCTGGCAGTTGCGCGCGAGGGCTTCGAATTGCGCCGCCGCGTCGGCATCAAGCACTGCAAGCGCGCGGTTTTTCGTCGAGACAGAATGATCCATCACCGCGAAGGTCAGCTCAGGCTGGCGCACTTTGCGGCCCGCGGCTTTGAGGCCGGAAAATGCCTGCGGGGAAGTGCCTTCGTGGATCAGATGGCGGTCGATGTAAATCAGCGAGGGCTGACCGGGTTCCTCGTGGACGACGTGCGCATCCCAGATTTTTTCGTAGAGTGTGCGAGCAGCCATATTTTTGCTGGATGAACCTTCCAGCCACATTGTAACAACTTCGCGGGTGCGCCGCCAAATCGCGGCGCGGCGGATTCTAGCAGAGTTCTTGCGCCGCGCGTCCCGCTTTCCGGCATAATGCGCCTGAAATGACGGCTTCCGCCGATTGCGACGAGTGCCGGAAAATCAAGCTGGAGCTTCGCGAAGCGTGGATGGATGCGTGGTTCTCGGCGGATGAGGAATTCCGCGTGACGTGGCTGGCGCTGCCGGGCGGCACCGAAGAGGACGCGGCGCGCGCCGAGGAGCTTTTCCCCAAGGCCAACATCAAACACAAACAAGCCGAGAGATTGCGGCAAGGGGTTATGACGAAGTTCGCCCACGAGGCGGGGACGGGGCACAAAATTCCGCTGAGGAGACGCGGCCCAGATTCGACGAAGGAGAGATGAAATTTACGCGCATTGAAAATGGGGAGAGGCGAGGAGTGTTTCAGGCATGCGGACTGGTGGCGGCGATTTTGGCCGCCGTGTCGTTCGCTCTGCACGTGAGCACCGCGCAGCACACGACTGTTCAGGCGGCTTCGGTGTGGACTCAGAGCACGTCGTCAACGCCTCAGGCGCAGACTGATCCGTGGGCTGTGTCGGAGACGGTGGCCCCGGCCGATCTCGCGAAAGAACTCAGCGATCCCGATCCGGCGAAGCGGCCGATCGTGGCGTGCGTGGGGTTCAAATTTCTCTACGACGGAGGGCACGTGCCCGGGGCTTCGTATCACGGGCCGGCGTCGAAGCCCGAGGGGCTGGCGGATTTGAAAGCGTGGGCGCAGAGCCTGCCGAAATCCTCGAACGTCGTCCTCTACTGCGGCTGCTGCCCGATGGTGCGCTGCCCGAATCTGCGGCCCGCATTCACCGCGCTGCATGACGCGCGCTTCGCGCGACTGCGCGTCCTGCTGCTGCCGACGAATTTCGGGACAGACTGGGCGAGCAAAGGCTATCCGGTCGAGAAGGGCAAGTAACGCACGCGACAGCGGGCAATGGCGAGCGATTGAAACGGCATGCAGCCCTTCTGTGATTGAAAGCGGTGCACAATCCGCGAGCGAGATACGGCTATGCGGCGATGCGGTTGGGCGCCGCCGATTGAAGGCGCTGCCTGAAGATCGGGGGGATCGGGCGCGCCGGTAATGGGATAACGGGGGGATCGCATGAGGTGTCGTCCGCTGGTGCTTTTGTGTTGGGCTACGCTCTATGTGCTGCTGATGGTTCCGATGTCGGCGTCGGCGCAGCAGTCGTGCGAAAGTCTGATGTCGCTGAAGATTCCGGCGGTCACCATCACGATGGCGACCGCGATCAGCACGCCGCCGGATTTCGATGTGCCGAGCACGGGTGGAAGGTTCGGCACGCCTGCCGGCCTGAAAGTTTCGGTGCCGTTCTGCCGCGTGGCAGGATTCTCTGCGCCCACCAGCGATTCGCACATTGGGTTCGAAGTGTGGCTGCCAATCGCCGCGAAATGGGACGGGAACTATATCGGCATTGGGAATCCCGGATTCATCGGCGAGATCAGCTACGCAGGACTGACGCGCGAGGTCAATCGCGGCTCGGCGGCAGCGTCGACCGATACGGGCCACCAGGACGTGGGCGCGACGAGCGAAGCGCCCGACAAATGGGCGATTGGCCATCCCGAAAAAGTGGCGGATTGGGGATACCGCGCGGTCCACGAGACGGCCGTCGCGGCGAAGGATTTGATCCTCGCGTATTACGGCAAGCCCGCGAAGCTGTCGTTCTGGAGCAGTTGCCACGAAGGCGGCAATCAGGCGCTCACCGAGGCGCAGAAGTTCCCGACAGATTACGACGGGATTGCCGCGGGCGATCCGGCGTACTACATCACGCATCTGCAAGCGGTGTCCGAGTACATGACGTGGCTCTCGCTGAAGGATGGAGTGAAAGCCCCCGGCTACATTCCGCCGAGCAAGTATGCGGTGATCCACCGCGCGGCCCTCGATGCGTGCGACGCGCTCGATGGCGTGCGCGACGGATTCATCGAAGATCCCACGCGCTGCCATTTCGATCCGGAAACGATTCGCTGCCCGGGCAAATCGGATTTGGCGTCGTGCCTCACCGAGCCGCAGGTGCAGACGGCGAAACTGGTTTATGCCGGGCCGAAATTCGCGGACTTCACAGCGGTTTATCCCGGTTTCGATCCGGGCAGCGAACCCGGCTGGGGCTTGATGATGGCCGGTCCGGCGCCGCTCAGCATCAGTACCGGATTCTTCAAGAGCATCGTCTTCGGCGATCCCGATTGGGATTTCCGCACGTTCGACGTGGACCGCGATACGCGGCTGGCGGACGAAAAGGTTGGCGCGCTCGTGAATTCGTACGATCCCAATCTGGAGCCGTTCAAGAAGCACGGCGGGAAACTGCTGATCTACGAATCGTGGGACGAGGCGATCATCCCGCCGCGCGGCATGATCGACTACTACGACAGCGTTCTGAAAGCCATGGGCGGCAAGAAGGAAACGTACGATTTTGTTCGCTTGTTCATGGTACCGGGAATGGGGATGTGCCCCGGCTTCGGGATGGGGGACAACGGGACGTTCGACGCGCTCGATGTGGTCGAGAAATGGCGCGAGACGGGCGTTGCGCCGACCGAGATCATCAACACGCACAAGGTCGGGAATGAAGTGGACCGGACGCATCCGGCGTGTCCGTATCCGCAAGCGGCGATCTACAAGGGTAGCGGCGATCCGTACGACGCCGCTAACTTCACCTGCGGCATTCCGAAGTGGTGAGCCAGTAAGTTCCGTGGCGGCTCCTGTGGAGTGCGGGAGCTTGCTCCCGCCGCCAACCGAGGAGCTATTTATCGCCGAGGCGTCCAAACGGCGAAGCAAGCTTCGCCTCGAAAGGGCGGCGGCGAGCCGCCGCACTCCACGGACTCGGCGATTTCGGGCAGCGGAAAATCGCGGTACGGCGGATGCTGATGCGGCTTAGTAGGCGGCGGTGAAGCGTTTGCCGACGAATTGAGGCTTTTCGATTTCGTCGACCATGGCGACGGCGTAGTCCTCGCACGAGATGCGGCTTTCGCCTTTCGAGTCGACGACGAGCTGGTCGGTGCCGAGGCGGAATTTACGGGTGCATTCGCCCGGTTGGATGAAGGCAGCGGGGCTGAAGTACGTCCAATCGAGCCCGGCGGCAGTGGCTTCCTTTCGGAGAATGCCGAGCACTTCCCGGTAGGCAGACGCGACCGGTTTCCAGGCCGCGGGAAAGTTCGGCGTATCGAGCAGCGCGACACCGGGCGCGACTTCGAGGCTCGCGGCGCCGCCTACGATAATGAACCGGATCGGTTTGCCCGTCGTTTCCTTTGCGGCTGCCACTCCTTCCATCAGCGAACGCACGGCGGTCAGAGCCTCTTGGGGATCGCCGCCGCGCGGCCCATAGGAGGAGACCACCACGGAATTTCCGGCAACAGCGAGGGCGACGGCCTCGGGCTTGAGGATGTCGCCGGGCTTGATCTCGAGGTTCGGCCGCTTTTGCGGCGCCTTGGTGACGTCGCGCACGATGGCCGTCACTTTGTGCCCGCGCGAAAGCGCTTCGTTGAGGATTCGCTGCCCGATCATTCCCGTTGCGCCAAAAAGTGCGATGTCAGCCACCGATATTCTCCTGTCGAATGTGCGTGTGAGGTTTCGTCGCGCAGCCGCCGCGAACGAGCGGACCGTCTATCCCCCTCTAGAGTTATGCCAAGAGAGGCGAGCGGGCGCAAGCGGTGTCTGCAAGTTTGCAGGTGCGTTCGAGGCGCGAGGCGCAGAGGCGTGAGCCGCGACGGCGCGTGCTAGAATTCCGCGAGTTTGCAAACGTGAACGCCACGATCCAAACGGCCAATCCAAAGGCAAGCGCCACGCGCGTGCGACCATGCCCGCTGTGCGGCCGGCTCGAGCGCGAGGTGCAGGCTCGGCGCGACGGATGGGAGATCGTCCAATGCGCTCGGTGCGACATGGTGTTTCTCGGAAGCGAGCTGGCATACGACGAGCAGGCAAAGAATCACGACTGGGTCGAGGAACATACGAAGGAATTGGCGCAGCGGCGGGAAAAGCAGCCGGTGATGCTGTTTCTCTCGCGATGCACGCGCTGGCTGCGCCCGGAGCCGACCGCACGGCTGCTGGCACAGACGCTGCGATGGATTCGCCAGGGCAAGCTCGTTGATTTCGGCTGTGGCGACGGACGCTTTCTCGCGCTGGCGTCGGCGCACCTCGACGTAACGGGAATCGAGCTGAGCTCGCAGGGCGCCGAAATGGCACGTCAGCGAACATCGCGCGAAAAGATTTTCGAAGGGCCGGTGACGGAAGTAGCGGCGAACGCCTTGCCCGCCGCTGCTTTCGATGTGGTGACACAGTTCGGCTACATCGAACATGAATGGCATCCGCTGGCCGGGTTGCGTGCTGCGCACCGCGTCCTCAAGCCGGGCGGCCTGACGATCCTGAAAACGCCGAACTACGCGAGCTGGAATCGCCACATTCGGGGCATGAATTGGTGCGGCTATCACGTTCCCGCGCATTGCAACTACTTTACGCCGCAGACGCTCGGCAAGATTTTGCGCCAGGCCGGATTCGAACCGCTGGCGCGGCCGCTGGCCGATCGCTTGCCGACGAGCGATTCGCTGTGGATGGCCGCACGCAGAAACTAAGATGTCGATAAGACGCACCATTTCGCTTGTTACGCTCGCTTTGGTCTTGTGTGTTGCATCCGCGCGAGGCCAAAACAAGACGGACGAAGATTTTCCGCTGACGCCGGGGACGTATTGGGTTTATCAAGGCACTGTGCGGTATTGGGTGAAAGGCCTCGAAAACGGGAAGATAGCGCACGTAACATGGAAAACGTCAATCACGCGCGCCGTTGATCGCGACGGCCTGACGATTGGGGTGGTGAAGGGCATGCCTGGCGACCTTGATTGGTCCGAGGGCAATGCGAGGCCGTCGCTGTCGATCGTGATTCGGACGCAGGACGCAAAGTTTTATCTCATCGAGGATGATGAGGCGAAATCGCTTCTGTCCCAACTCGATAATCCCCACTATTCCTGGCAGCAAGTGCCCATCGATGACGATTGGTTCCTGCAACTGCCGCTAGCGGAAGGCAAGAAATTCTGTGACGCGGATGGAATGAAGCGCGATGACGGCCTTGACTGTTGGGTGACGGGCCCGGCCCACCCGACGTCCTTGACGGGCGTGAAGGGAATTCAGCCGGGTCAGCGTGTAGCCCATCGCATCGAATACGCCACGCTTCCCGACGACATGGAATTCGACTTCGTTCCGGGCATCGGCATGGTGAGCTACGAATATCATCATCACGGGACGATCGCGGACACGGAACTTCATCTGATCGAATTTCACGATGGCTCGACTCTGTAAGTTGGGGAGTCTTTTCCGTTTTCGATTTCCGCCTTCTTTTTTCCTTCCCTGTACTTCGCCTGTTCTTGGCACGCCAATCTTTCGCTGTACCAAAACTGTACGCCGCGCTGATTGACGCGCGTGCGGCATCAGCCTAGAGTCTGCGCCAACAATTCGTCGCCGATCGCTTGGTCGAATTTGGCAGAGCGCGAGCGGCGAGCCATTTCGTCGGCAGGTTAATTCACCAGCTCGTTAACCGATGAAAAGCGAGCGCCGGGGGTGTGCCCGCTCACCGGCAGGGAGAGCGCAGATGATCAGAATCACGAAGCGAGTTGTAGTTGTCGTGGCACTTACGGCGCTGTCGATCGACGCGGCGCTGCTCGGGCAGGAACGCGGAAGGGGAAGGCTGTCCGTCACCGCGCAGCCAAGCGTCAGCGATCCGGGAGTTCGAGCCGGCGAAGTACAAGTCGGCACACCCTTGCCCGGGCTGACCGCGGACGAACTGGAGTACTTCCAGGACGGCCTCAATCGCTTCATCGAAGTGGACTCCGTGACCGGAAATATTGCGGGCGAGACGGGCTCGGGTCTGGGCCCGGCCTTCAACTCGAACGGCTGCGCAAGCTGCCACGTGCAACCTGCCATAGGCGGTTCAAGCCCGAGCACGAGCCAATATCCTAATCTCGGGCCCAACCCGCAGATTGCTGTGGCCAATGACGCGGGCGCGACGAACAGCATTCCGTTCTTTATGACTCCCGATGGCCCCGTGCGGGAGGCCCGCTTTCCGTACGCCGTGTCGAACGGCCGCGTCACTTCGGCGCCGGACGGCGGAGTGCACGACGTTTTTACGATCGCCGGCCGGTCGGACGCGCCCGACTGCAACATGCCGCAGCCGCCCTTCGACGAGATGAACCAGCTGAACAACATCATCTTTCGAATCCCGACGCCGCTCTTCGGGGCGGGGTTGATCGAAAACATTCCCGACGCGACGATCCTGGCCAATATGAATTCGAACGTCCAGCTGAAGCAAAGCCTCGGCATTTCGGGCCACCCGAATTACAGCGGCAACGACGGAACGATCACGCGCTTCGGTTGGAAGGCGCAAAACAAATCGCTCGAAGTCTTCGCCGGTGAGGCCTACAACGTCGAGGTCGGCGTGACGAACGAACTCTTCCCGAACGAACGTGAAGGAGCGCCCGCGGCGTGCCTGTATAACCAGACGCCGGAGGACACGACCAACTTCACTTTGTCCGGCACGCAGATTCCGAGCGACATCGTCGCTTTCGCGGACTTCATGCGCTTCCTCGCGCCGCCGGCGCCGTCGGACGTGGGAATTCCCGGCAATCCGTCGCCGCAGTCCATTCAGAATGGCAGCGCAGTCTTCAGCCAGGTGCACTGCAACCTTTGCCACGCGCCGACCCTCGTGACGGCGCCGTCGTCCTTCAGTCCGGCGCTGCAGAATCAGACCGCGGCGCTGTTCTCGGACCTGCTCGTCCATCACATGGGAAGCGGTCTCGCCGATAACGTGTCGCAGGGGACGGCGGGGCCGGACGAATTTCGCACCGCGCCGCTCTGGGGCGTCGGCCAGCGAATCTTCTTCCTGCACGACGGCCGCGCCACGCCCGCCAATGGCGGTTTGCTGCGAGCGATCGAGGATCATGCGGGCCCGGGTTCGGAGGCCAATCAGGTGATTTCGTTGTTCAATAGCCGGAGCAGTCAGGATCAGCAGGCTCTGCTGAATTTCCTGCGATCGCTGTAGCAGTTGCGAGAAGGGGCTTCCGGGGCGGAGTTGGAAACCCCGGCCCTTTCGCCCTTCTTCGATCGAGGACTAGTTGCGGAAGTGGGGCATCACTTCGTTTGTGAATAGCTCGAGCGAGCGCGCGCTTTCGTCGTGCGTGAGATGGCCATAAGCAAAGCGCGGCACGAAGTAGTTGGCCCCGGACACCTGTAGCTGTTCTTCGATCGCGGCGCGCACGGTGGCAGGCGTCCCGGTGATGATCGTGTCCGGGCTGGCGCGCGACACCTCATCCAGCGCGGGATGGTGGACGTCGAATTTTCGCCACAGATAGCCAAGCTTGTCGTAGAAGCCGCGGTAGCCGAACATTCCGCGCTCCCTCGCTCGATCGTCGTTTTCTCCCACGTACAGCAACCGCGTGATGCCCACCTTCGGCATTTTCGCGCGAGGGTGGCTGCATCCCGTGCCATAGGCCGCGCTCCACGTCTCCATGTATGCGTCGACCACTTTGCGTGCGCCCGCCGCGGGGATCAGCGTAACGATACTCATATTCTGCCGGGCCGCGCGGGCCGCGCTTTCGGGGCTATTCGTCGCGTACCACAGCGGAGGATGAGGCTGTTGCAGCGGCTTCATCTCGATCGGGACGTTCGTGAAGTTGAAATAGTTGCCGTGATAATCAACCACGTCCTGCGTGAGCGCCGCCATCATCACTGCGATCGCCTCGCCGTAGAGCGCCGGCGCCTCGGCCTCCGGGACGTTGTAAAAGCCCAGCTCGATAGGGGAAACGCCGCGTCCGGTACCGATCTCGAAGCGCCCATTCGTCAAATGGTCGAGCATGCAGATCTCCGCGGCCAGGCGCAGCGGATTGTAAAGCGTCGCGATCAGGACCAGCGGCGCGAACCGGATCCGCTGTGTGATGCGCGATGCCGCCGCCAAGAAAATCAGCGGCGAAGGCGCCAGGCCGAGCGGCGTAAAGTGGTGTTCGGTCAGATGATAGGTACTGAAGCCGGCTTTGTCGTACAGCTCGAGGAGCTTCAGCCGGCTGGCGTACGTTTCGTGGATCGGCCGGTCCTGCCGGTCGATATGATCGATGACGCCAAATTCCACGTTAGCCCCGCCCGTAAGTTCGAGAGTCTTGCCGGCTAGCCGGCCAAAAGCGCTGACCACTCTACCTGCGAGTCCTTGCTTTGGCAAACTGGTGTTGAGGGAACTTTCCGAGCGCTTTTGGGGAAGCCCGTTGAGGGCTCCGCGCATCGAAAAGCGTGTGCCTAAGTCACAACGTCAATCGGGCAGGTCAGTAGAGTTCGCGGGCTGCCGAGCAGTGTTATAATCGCGCATCGGTTTAGGGATCTGGAAAAAGGAGTACGAGGATGGGGATTCAATTACAAGAGCTGTGGAGTTGGGCTCGACGCCGGAAAGTATTTGCGACCCTCCTCGTAGTCGTCACCCTGGGCATCGGGATTGTGATCGGAACCGTACTGCCCGGCCACACGCTCGCCAACCACGCCCAAGCGCCGAACGGCGCGGCTTTGCTCGCGGTGCCGGATCCAATCAGCCTGTCGGGTGCTTTCGCGAGCATCTCGAAAAACCTGGGGCCGGCGGTCGTCAACATCTCGACCACGCAGGTGATTGAAAAGCCGAAGGCGGGCAAAGGTATGCCGCACGGCGACGACGGCAGCGACCCGTTTCAGGATTTCTTCGATCGTTTTTTCGATTCGCCCGATAACGCCCCGGATGCCGAACGCAGCCTTGGTTCAGGCGTGATTGTCGACAAGAAGGGCTTCATCCTCACGAACGACCACGTGATCGACGACGCCACCAAAATTCAGGTGAGCCTCGACGGCGATCCGACCCACTACAACGCGCGCGTGGTTGGCGTCGATAAGGACACCGATCTCGCGGTGATCAAGATTGACGCCGGGCATGATTTGCCACTCGCGAAGCTCGGCAACTCGGATGGCGTGGAGGTAGGCGATTGGGTGCTGGCGTTCGGCAGTCCGTTTGGCCTGAATTCCACGGTCACGGCGGGAATCGTCAGCGCGAAGGACCGCACCAGCGTCGGCAAGCAGTTTCAGCGATTCATTCAGACGGATGCAGCGATCAATCCGGGCAATTCCGGAGGGCCGCTCGTCAACATGGCCGGGGAAGTGATCGGCATCAACACGGCGATCTACACGGGCGGGCGGGGATTCGAAGGCGTCGGCTTCGCCCTGCCGTCGAATACGGCCATCAACGTTTACAACCAGCTCATCACGAGCGGGAAAGTGGTTCGCGGTTCGATCGGCGTCACGTTCCAGGAAGAAAACAGCGACAATCCCGATCCTCATGAAGGAACTCGGCGCGCCGTACGGGATCGTGATCGAAGCGGTCGAGCCGGGCAGCCCCGCGGACAAAGTTGGCCTGAAGGCGGGTGACGTGATTACCCAGGTCGACGGCCATCCGGTCCACACGGGCGCGGATTTGGTGAATCCGATCGCGCAGACGCCGATCGGCCATTCCGTGAAACTCAGTTACGTCCGTAACAAACAAACGAACGACGTGACGCTCACGGTCGCGGACCGTTCGCAGCTTTTCCCGCAGACGGCTCAAGACTCTGACCAGGCGCCCGATCAGGGCGACCAGGCGGATCAGTTCGGGCTGCACGTCGAGGATCTGACGTCCGATCTCGCGCACAAGATCGGCATGGGCAAGCTCGTGGGCGCCGTGGTAACCGAAGTCGAGCCGGCTAGCTTCGCCGAGGATGTTGGCTTTGCGCGCGGCGACGTCATCGTCGAGGTCAACCACGTGGCAATTAGCTCGCTTGCGGATTACAAGGCGCAGATGGCCAAGCTCAAGCCCGGTGACGACGTGCTCTTTAAGATCGCCCGGCGCTCGGACAGCTCAACCGTCCTGACCCTATTCCTGGCCGGCGCTGTGCCATCGCCTCAGCAATAGGCAGAGCATTCTGGTTTATTCGGGGGCGTGTTAACGTCCCCTTTTCTTCGCCCCTAGGCGCGGTTTCCTTCGGTGCTTCGGCGACTCAGTGGTCCCGTGGTCCCGTGGTACCGAGCCGGTTTGGCGCGTTGCCTCATAGGTTCTTCTTGCCCGCACCCGACTTGAGTCGGCACTCGAATGGACGATAATGGACTTGGGGAGTGATCTGCAGCCGGGGCGGCAATTTTCTCGGACGCGGCGTCCAAATTCTGATGACGACTTTCATGAAGCGATGGTCGATTGCCGCTTCCGTTGCCTTCGCTTTGGCCCTGACGGCCACGGCGCCAGCGCACGCACAGCAAAAGAGTTCGTCTCCGTCGTCCGCGTCCCAACCCGTTCATCATCGCAGGAAACACCACTCGAGGCGCATGCACTTGCCGAGCGGGCCTACGCCTGATCGGATCACACAGATTCAGTCCGCGCTCTCGCGCGGCGGCTATTACAAGGGCGACCCCACCGGCAAGTGGGATTCGGACACGGTCGCGGCGACGGAGAAGTTCCAGGCGGCCAACGGCCTGGATTCCACCGGCAAGCTCGATGCCCCAACGCTGCAAAAGCTGGGCCTTGGTTCGGACATTGCTGGCGTGTCGGCGCCCAAGCCCGAGGTGCCAAAGTGCTGCGCGACGCCTTCGACTTCGACGACCCCGCAGACGGCCGGCCATGCGGCTTCTGTTTCGGCCGCGAGCCCGGCCCAATCCTCAACGGCGCCCGGTAACGCGGCAGCGACCGCATCAGACACCTCCTCCGGCTCCGATCCAAGATCTCCGCAGCACTAACCTGGCTTTACTGTTTTCCGGCGGGCGCTTTGGCCGGATATTGACGGTCGCATCTCTTGGGCTGATAGAATGCCGACAAGCGTGCCCGCCCTTGGCCATCTCTGGTGAGCAAAGACGCGAACCCGCAGAGCGGCCGTGCCGCCGCGACCCCACGAGAGGTCGGTACGCGTAGGGAACGGATTCTCGGCGTCGTTCACGCGGTCGGTTCCGCCAGCGCGCGAATCGGCCTGCTGACCGCTCTGCTGTGTTGTGCCGTGACACGCGCGCAACAACCGCCGGCGACTCGGCAGCCGTCGCCCGTTGTGCCGGGCGCTCAAACGGTACGAAAGTCAACTGCGCAGGGCACCATTACCACATGTCTTCAGCCGGCGCCGATGGTGCGTTGGCAGGACTATGACGGGCCGCTTGCGAAGACGGTAGGCTTGTTCGGCAGGAAATTGGAACGCAAGGAAGTGCGTCTGCCGAACTACAAGCCGGGCGCGACGCTCTGCACTCTCGAAGTGAAAGACAAATTTATCCTGTTCCTGAGCGATGCGAGCGATCCGGTTACATTTCTCGGCGCCGCATTCGATGCGGGGATCAGCCAGGCGGAAAACACCGATCCTTCCTACGGGCAGGGCGCGGCGGGCTACGGCAAGCGTGTGGGTTTCGGTCTAATCGACCGGGCGCAGTCCTATTTCTTCATCGATTTTGCTTACCCTACGATATTCTCAGAGGACCCGCGCTACTACCGGTTGGGCGCAGGCTCCTTTCCCCGCCGATTCTTCCATGCGGCCGAGCATGCTGTCATCGCCTACCGGGAAGACGGAACGGAGATGCCGAACTACTCCCTGTGGTTCGGAACGACGAGCGCGATCGCACTGAGCAACGTCTACCATCCGGATCACCGGCGCGGCTTCGCGCCGACGGCGGAAGGCGTGGGCATCAGTGTGGGGAACGGCATTGGTTATGACGTGCTCCGCGAATTTTGGCCCGAGATCGCCCGCAAGTTCAAGCTCCCCTTCCGCGGTCAAGCCGAGGTTGAGGCTCCTAAGGCCGATCCCGCCCAGCCCTGATCCAGTTTCCTGCCGGTGCCATCGGTCCCCGGCACGATGCAGCACCCCCGAACGGGCGGCGGAGAAATCAAATGGGCGGTCCAGCTTCGAAATTGCGGCTCGAGCATCAAACGGTACCGCCCCTTCTAGGCCCAGCGGCTTGGCGCTGGCGGGGTTCGGCGCTAAGCTAGGGTTTCTCACAGGAGCGACTACATGGCGACAGCATTTGCCCCACGCGTGTTCAAGAACTTCATCAATGGCGAATGGGTTGAATCCCGCAGCGGCAAGGCGCTGGAAGACCGCAATCCGGCCAACCGCGACGAGCTGGTCGGAATGTTTCCCGCGTCAAACGAGGAAGACGTCGCGCTGGCTGTCACGGCCGCCCGATCCGCCTACGCCAAGTGGCGCCTTACGCCCGCACCGCAGCGCGCCGAGATTCTTTTTCGTGCCGCCGAAATTCTGGTCAAGCGCAAGGAAGACTTCGCGCGCGATATGACGCGCGAAATGGGCAAAGTGCTCGACGAAACGCGCGGCGACGTGCAAGAAGCCATCGACATGACGTACCTGATGGCGGGCGAAGGCCGGCGCCAATTCGGCCAGACGACTCCGTCAGAGCTGCCGAACAAATTTGCGATGTCCGTGCGCGCACCGATCGGCGTGGCCGGACTCATCACGCCGTGGAATTTTCCTATGGCGATTCCGTCGTGGAAGTCGATGCCGGCGCTGGTCTGCGGCAATACGATCGTCCTGAAACCCGCCGAAGACACGCCGCTTTCCACCTACAACCTCACGCAAGCGCTGCAAGAGGCCGGCCTGCCGCCGGGCGTCCTGAACGTCGTATTCGGCGACGGCCCCGATGCGGGCGCGCCCGTGGTCCATCATCCGCAGGTCGATCTCGTCAGCTTTACCGGCTCGACCGAAGTGGGCCGCATCGTGAGCCAAGCGTGCGCGCCCACCTTCAAGAAGTGCCATCTCGAAATGGGCGGCAAGAACATCATCATCGTGATGGACGACGCCAACCTCGATCTCGCCGTCGAAGGCGCAATCTGGGGCGGCTTCGGAACGACTGGGCAGCGCTGCACTGCGGCGAGCCGCGTCGCCGTGCAAAAGAAAGTCTATCGCGAGTTCGTGGAACGATTCGTCGCGCGCGCTAAAGCGTTGAAAGTTGGCGACGGCCTCGATCCTGCGACGCAGATGGGACCGTGCATCAACGAGCAGCAGCTCAATACCGTGATGAAGTACGTCGAGATCGGCAAGAACGAGGGGGCAAAGCTCGCCGCGGGCGGCCATCGCCTCGAAAACGGCGCGTATGCGAAGGGCTGGTTCCACGAGCCGACGGTGTTCGTCGATTGCGATCCGCAGATGCGTATTTGCCAGGAAGAAATTTTCGGGCCTGTCGTCTGCGTGATTCCGTTCGACACATTCGACGACGCCCTCGCGATTGCCAACGGCGTGAACTACGGCCTTTCGGCCGCGATCTACACCCGCAACGTCAATCAAGCATTTCGCGCGCAGCGCGATCTCGAGACGGGCATCGTCTACGTGAACGCGCCCACGATCGGCGCGGAAACGCACCTGCCTTTCGGCGGCACCAAGAACACCGGCAACGGCCATCGTGAATCCGGCCTCGCGGCGCTCGATTTCTACTCCGAGTGGAAGACCCTCTACATCGACTACTCGGATCGATTGCAGCGCGCCCAGATCGATAGCTGATCGATAGCTAAGTGCCGCGCGCCGGGCAAGTCACACATCGAGGCCGGCCAGGCGCATAAGCTCGAGCGCGTTGCTCTTGGTGACCACGCCGTCGCGCAGCTTGTAGTCGAATCGCATCTGACCGTTTTCCACGCGATCCTCAAAGTGCGCGTTGCGCACCCTCGTGCCGACCGATTCAGCCATCGCGGTCAGTGCCAGGTCGTGCGTGGTCAGGATGCCGACGGCGCCGCGTTCGAGAAACGCGCGGACCAGGCCGTCGGCCCCGATCTGGCGGTCGTGCGAATTCGTTCCGTCGAGCAGTTCGTCGAAGAGGAACAATACCGGCGTCGCTCCGCGCGTGAGGTCGAGGACCTGCCGGATGCGCAGCACCTCGGTGTAGAAGGTCGAGCGCCCCTCCTGCAGCGAGTCGGCGCTCCGCAGGCGCGTCCCGAGCGAGAGCGGCGTAAGGCGCAGCGATTTTCCTCGAATGGGCGCTCCGGCCATCGCGAGCACTGCATTGATTCCAACCGTCCGCAGCAAAGTGCTTTTTCCGGACATGTTGGAGCCGCTTACCAGCAGCACGCGAGTGCTCGAATCCAGCCGCACGCTATTCGTCACGCACTGGGCAGCCGAAATGAGCGGATGCCCGAGATCATCACCGGCGAAGAGAGGCGATGGGTTGGTCGCGTCAGCAAATTCCGGAAAGGGGTCGGCCGGATGCTCGAACGAATAGGTCGCGAGCGAGAGCAGCGCTTCGATCTCAGCGACAACGTCGATCCAGATACGCATCCTCCGGCCGTGCTGTTTTCTCCACGCCTCCGCAGCAAAAGCGGTCTGGATCGTATAGAGGACGAAAATGTCGAGGATTTTTGCAATGAGGCTGTCGTGGGCATCGATCCAGTAGACGATGCGCGCGAATCGCCGGATGGCGCCCGACGCCGCTTCGGCACCTTGCTTCAGTTCCGCGACGAGCTGCTGCAAACGAGGTAATGCAAACGATTCTTGCTCGACGCGATCGAGAATCTTCGAGAAAAACTCCAGCCCTTCGGCGTTGCAGTTCACTTCCGAGACGAGCGCTACGGCGCGCTTGCGTAGCCGGCCAAAAACAATTGCTTCGACGATCACGATACCGAGGATGGGCCAGTAGTTCGACGTGGCAAAATAGTAGAGAAGGCTCGCGGCGGCGGCGATCGCCACAGCCGCAGCGACGACGCGCAAGGCTGGCCCGCCGAGCGTTGATTCCTCTTCCGCCCACTTCGTCAGCGACTCCGGATTCAGACGGGCAGACATGTCTTCACCCGTGACCGCCAAATCCTCCCGCAAATCCAGCTTCGGGCGTAACTCGGTGACCAGACCTCGCCGATCAACGATCGCTGGGAGGGGCGAAGGCAAACGCAGCCACTCGGCCAAGCGGTTTTCGCCCATGGCCGTTTTGGTGGTCGAAAGCAGCTCGAAAAGACAGCCGCGCCCGAAAAGATCGAGATCGTCTGCGTATACGTGTCTGGGATCGCGGAAGCGTTCGCCGGTCGCGCCCGTTCCGGCCCATCGATCTTCCATCCGCGCGAAGCCCGAGCGGTAGAAGTCGGCCGCCCTTTGTGCGCGGGTCCGGCCGCGAATGGCGTGTTCGTGCAGAATCGCGAGGGCTGCGTAGATTCCCGCCGGCAGGATCAGCCAGTAGACCGATACATGCTTTGCGAAGACGAGCCACAACAGAACGATCGCGGCGGCAACCACCGCAAGTTTCGCGTTGCCGAGCCGGATGTGCTGGCGTTGCTTTCGCGCTACGGTCGCGACATGGATTTCCAAACGTCTTCCGTATTCTTCGCGTGGATCCAGCACATCGGCCCCCGATCAGCCATCGTAGTCTACCTTACGCAGAAACCTGCGGCACATGGCGAACTTGGGTTCGTCAGCGTGTGGCGCGCGTATCGCGCGTATCGGTTGACACCCTGCGTGCGTCGCACGCAGAATATGCGGGCGATCGACGGCAGGCAGCGATTCTCGCTCCGGGGCAGCCTTTCAATCGCAATTCAATTTCGATGAGGGCTTGCTCATGACCCAACGATTCGCTTTAGCGGTGCTGACGCTGTTGATCCTGGCGGCGGCTCCCACTCTCTTCGCACAATCCCCGAAGTCGCAACGCGCCGCGAGTGCGGCAGCTTCGACCACGGAAGTAGCCGGCGGCTGCTCCGCCTTTGACGCCGCAGACTCTGGTGGGGGCTCAAGCGTAGCGGCAGTGCAATCGGCTCACGGGCTTGATCCGTCAAATCTCGATCGCTCCGTTTCGCCCTGCGACGACTTCTACAAGTTCGCCGATGGCGGCTGGATGAAAAACAATCCGGTCCCGCCCGACCGCTCCACTTGGGCAACGTACATCAAGCTCATGAATCGGAACGAAGAAGAGCTGCACGGGATTCTGGAAGAGGCGGCGAAGGATAAATCTCCGCAGCCTGGCTCGAACTGGCAGAAGATCGGCGACTTTTACGCGAGCTGCATGGATGAAAGCGCGATTGAAGCGGCCGGGCTCAAGCCGCTCGATCCGATCTTCCAGGAGATCGCGCAGATCCAAGACCTCGCCGGATTGCAGGCAGAAATCGCGCGTTTGCAGCGTATGGGCGTGAATGCCGTGTTCGAATTCGGCTCCGAACAGGATTTCAAGGACAGCACGCAGGTGATTGCCGCGGCAGCGCAGGGAGGCCTGGGCCTTCCGGACCGCCAGTATTATCTGGATGAAGACGATCATTCGAAGCAGCTTCGCGCGGACTATCTCCAGCACGTTACGAACATGTTCAAGCTCATGGGGGACGACGATGCGACGGCCGCGAGCGAAGCCAAAGTGGTGATGGACATCGAGACGGCGCTGGCCAAGGCATCGACGAAGCGGGAGGACCTGCGCAATCCCGGAGCCAATTATCACAAGCTGACGCTGGTCCAGCTCGCCGACTTGACGCCGCATCTTTCCTGGGCCGATTATTTCAAGGAAGTGGGCGCTCCGGACGTTTCGTCGGCCGATATCGGCCAAACCGATTTCTTCAAGGCCGTGGATGCCGCGCTCGTTTCCGTGCCGCTGGAGCAGTGGAAAATCTATCTGCGGTGGCAGGTGATTCACGACGCGGCGCCAGCTCTGCCGAAGAAATTCGTCGATGAGAATTTCGATTTCTACGGCCGGCAACTGACCGGCGCAAAGGAAATTCTTCCCCGTTGGCAACGCTGCGTGGAGCAAACCGACGGGGAACTGGGCGAAGCACTCGGCCAATTTTACGTGCAGCGCTACTTTCCGCCGGAGGCGAAGGCGCGGGCGCTCGCGCTCGTGCACAATCTCATTGAGGCGCTGCGCGAGGATCTGTCGACGCTCGACTGGATGAGCGAGCCCACGCGCCAGCAGGCGTTGCACAAGCTGGACGCCATGACGCTGAAGATCGGCTATCCGGACAAATGGCGCGACTACTCGGCCTACCACGTCGGACGCGTCGCCTACGTCGAGAATGCGATGCGCGGTGACGAATTCGAGTTCGCGCGCGATATCGCCAAAATCGGCAGGCCCGTCGATCGCACGGAGTGGCGTATGTCTCCGCCGACGGTGAACGCCTACTACACCCCGCTCCACAACGAAATCGTGTTTCCGGCCGGGATCCTCCAGCCGCCGTATTTTGATGCGAAGGCTGACGACGCGAGCAATTACGGCAGCATTGGCTCGATCATAGGCCACGAGATGACCCACGGCTTCGACGACCAGGGCGCGCAGTTCGACGCCAACGGCAATCTGAAAAACTGGTGGACGCCGGACGACCTGAAGAATTTTCACGAGCGCGGCGACTGCATCGTCAAGGAATTCGACGCCTTCGAAGTCGAACCGGGGCTGCACGAAAACGGGAAGCTCGAGGAAGGCGAAGCCATCGCCGACCTTGGCGGGTTGGTGATCGCCCACGCTGCGTTCGAAAAGACGTTGGAGGGCCAGCCCACGCCGCCTCTGATCGACGGCTTCACGGCCGAACAGCGCTTCTTTCTCGGATTCGCGCAGAACTGGGCGGTGAACTACCGTCAGGAAGCCGAGCGGCTACGCGCGAAAACCGATCCGCATCCGCTGGACTTCTTTCGAGCGGACGGCACGCTCGAGAATGTGCCGGCATTCGCGAAAGCGTGGGGCTGCACGGACAAGTCGGCAATGGTGCGGCCGCCGGCCATGCGGTGCCGCATCTGGTAGCGCGCCGGCGGGCTATTTTTTCTTCGGCGCAAGAATTCTCTCGATCTGACCGAGGTGGTTGATGTCGTGGCCCGCCATCATGCGGGTGACGTGCGCGACGGTTTCCTTGCCGCGCTCGGCATGCATCCCGTGGTGCTCCCACTGCTCGGGCGTGAGACCCTTCAACAGCGCCAGGTTGTTTTCGCGCAAGGCGCAAAAACGGGCAAATGATTTGCGCGGATCGCGCTTCTCGTAGCGCATCGCCGCTGCCCAGGCGTCCTGATCGAATGCCGGAATCGGCGCTCCCGGGTCGCCCAGAATCGTGCGGATGCGGTAGCCGCTGACGAGCTCGGTATCGGCGAGGTGAGCCAGGATTTCGGCCACCGACCACTTGCCGGGCGCGGGGCGCTTCCGCAATTTCGAACTCGCGGCGCCTTTCAACAAGCGCGCGATCTTCTTCGGCGTCGCCGCTTGCATTTTGAGCGGCTTCTGATTGCCAACGTGACCCAGCATGCGCTGGATGTACTCCTGTGCGGTTTCCTGCATGGTGTACTCCTCTCCGGCGTTTCGAGCGGCACTCACCGATTCTAAGGTTCCGGCGGCCGGGAAACAGCGAAAAACGATACAACGCCCACCGTTCGGCGGGGCCAAATTGGCTGAGTCGGAAGCGGCCCAGCGTCGCTGCCGGGCGTCCGAGGCAACATATTTCGGATTCTGGAAACTCACTCTTCCAAAGCCTCAAGGTGGCCGCTGTCCGCGGCTACAATTTAGGAGCGATGCAGGACGCGGCGGCGGGCTTGGGAGCCTTCGGCCGCCGAGCCTTGGTGTAGGCCGCCGTCAGGGGCGAACAGTATGGCGAAGTCGGTGGAAGTTCCTCCGGAAAAACCGCGTGCGGATTCGTCTGCGAGGAGTGGCCTTAAACCCCCCATAAAGCCCGAGGAGCGAGAACTCGCACGCAAGCGCGCCGAGCAGGCGGCGATCGAGGCCGAGCTGGCCGACCGCGAACTGCGTGCCGCGAGCCTGCGAGCCGAACTCGGCGCCTTCGAGCGCCGCTATCTGCACTTCGTCGGCTCGCGCTACGCGGAGCTCGATGACTGGAAGGCCAAGCTCGCCGAGAGAATGGCGCGCGAGCAGCCGGATAACGAGCGCGCGCAGCAATCGGCGCGCGTGGCCCGCGCGATCGCGAGCGAGACCAAGTCCGCCGTGGGCGATCAAGCCGCCAAGGAGCCACGCGCGTTCAAAACGTCGCCTGAAATGAAACGCCTCTATCGCGACGTGGCCAAGCGCATCCATCCCGACCTCACGTCCGATCGCAAAGACCGCGCCAAACGCCAGCAATTGATGGCGGAAGCGAATCAGGCTTACGAGAAAGGCGACGAGGCGCGCCTCGCCAAGATCCTCGCCGAATACGATTGCAGCCCTGAGGTTGTGGAGGGAGAAGGCGCCGGCGCGGAGCTGGTCCGAGTGATCCGGCGCGTGAGCCAGGCTCGCAGCCGCTTGGCGGAAATCGAGGCCGAGATGCACGAGCTCGTCCGCTCCGATCTTTACCAATTGAAATCGCGCGTGGAAGAGGCCGAGAAAAACGGACGCGACGTATTCGTCGAGATGACGGAGAAAGTCGAAGAGCAGATCGCGCTCGCAAAAGAGCGCCTCGATGCGCCGTCGTCGCGCGCACGCCGCTGATGGAAAACCAACGAAAAGCCGGGGCGCAGCAGATCATCTCCACGCCGGCACAGGGGCTGGCGTTGCGGTCGTCCGCGATTGTGGCGCGCGGCCTGCGCGACCTCGCGCGAGATTCCAACTGGCTGATCAAGAAGATTTTCAGCGCACGCTGCTCGAACCTTGCCATTTCGGCGTCGGGCCAGGTGTGCGGTGTGGCGTCGCTGGCTCCGCTCGGCACGGAATGCATTTGCATCTTCGACATTGAGCTGAGTGTCCCAATTTCGACGCTTGCCGTCCCGCCGGATCGTCCTGCCGGGGCCGCGGGCCTCCCCGCTGCGTTCGCCTATTCCCCGACAGCGCGACATCTCGTGGCTGCCTGGGGAGTCTGGCCGCCCGAGCTTCAAGTCTTCGATCTGCACGCGAAAGCATTTCTCGGATCGTTCGGGGAATTTTCGAATCTTCCGGAGTCGCTCGCGTGGTCCACGAGCGGAAAATATCTGGCCGCAGGGACGCTCGGAGGCAGGGAAGCTAGTTTGCGTTTGTGGGAAGCGGCCGCCGAATCGCGCTTCGGCTTACCTTTCTCCGGGAAGCCGGTCGCGGAGTTGGGAGGGGCGGCAAAGCTCGACGATCTCTTGAGTGTAATAACAGCCGGCGCGGGATCGGATGATGAAGGCACTTTCTCTGGTTTTGGCCGCAGCGCCTTCAGTCCCGACGAAGGAACGATCGCCGCGATCGTGCGCGTCGAAGGCGAATGGGCGGACGATTCGATTGCGCTTTTCGACGTCCCGACGCTGCGCCGCCAACACGCTTTTCAGGCTCAAGGACGCGCCACCGACGTGGCGTGGGCCTTCGACGGCACGCAGATCATTTTCTGCTCGTCGGGGCAAGCGTATCGTCTGCCGGCGGACACCATGGAGCCCGAGCCGCTGCCGCTCGGCGCGGAACTTTGTGCATGCCACCCGCACCTTCCACTGTGCCTCTGTTTCAGTTCCTTGCTCAAGAATTCGGCCAAGGGTCGGCTATTTCTGATCGACCTGGAGCGGCTGACGGTATTCGATGAGTGCCCGGCGGAGGGAATGGTCGATCTGCGCTGGTCGCTCGATGGCTCGAAAGCTTACGCCGTCACCGCCGACGGCCTCGCCTACATTTACGAGCCGCCACTGGCTTAGTCTCCGCGTCACGCCAGGTGCGCGCCGGTCATCTTCTCGCTCCACTGCCAGATTTCCGCGGACACTTTCGGATCGCGCTCGATCGGGTTCGGCGGCGCGGGCTTCGATTTCATGAAATACTCGCCTGTAACTTTCGCCACATCGGGAGAGGTGGCGAGATAGAGCGATACCTCCGCGCCTTTTTTTGAATTCAACATGAAGGGCTTAAAGACGCGCACAAGAAGCTTGAAGAACAGCGGCTGATCGGCCTCGCCCGAGTGCCAGATATTCGTCGCGACCACGCCCGGATGGAGGCAATTCGCAGTCACGCCCGTGCCCTCAAGCCTACGCGCCAATTCGAACGTGCAGGCATTCATCAGCACTTTCGACTGGCCGTACGCTGCAATCCCGGTGTACTTGCGGCGCTCGAATTGAATGTCGTCCATGTCGAGCTGCGCGCGGCGCTGCGCCTCCGAGGAAACATTGACGATCCGCGAAGGGGCGCTGGCCTTCAGGCGGTCGAGCAGAAGCAGCGTGAGCAGAAACGCTCCGAGATGGTTTCCGGCGATGGTCATTTCGATACCATCGACGGAAAGGGCGCGCTTGCTGATGGCCGTGCCGGCGTTGTTGACGAGAACGTCCACGCGCGGATATTTTTCGAGGATCTGCGTCGCGAGCGCGCGCACAGAAGCTAGCGACGACATATCGGCGATCAGAAGATCGAGTTTCGACGATCCGGATTCGCGTTGGATGTCGGCCAGTGCCGCCCGGCCCTTCTCGGAGTTCCGGCAAACCAGTACAGCGTGCGCGCCCATCCGGGCCAGGCCGACGGTGGTCTCTTTGCCGATGCCGCTGTTTGCTCCGGTGACGATGCACGTCTTGCCGCTCATGATTTGAGGTTCGGTCATTGTCGGCCTCGCTTTGCGATCGGTGGCGCCGGCTCGCGTTCGTGCCGAAACAATACATTAGGCGCGGGATCATCCTCAAGGCGCGATCGTGGTGGGGAAGGGCTGGGCGAGCGGAAGGCTGGCTTCGGCTTCGAGCGTTACATCCGCACGATCGCCCGCGAGAAATCGAGCGTGGCCGGCGGCGGCGATCATGGCTGCGTTGTCGGTCGAAAGCGCGCGGCTGGGAAAGTAGGCGGCGATTCCGCGGCGCGCGGATTCCGTTTCGAAGCTGCGCCGCAACTCGCTGTTGGCCGCGACGCCGCCGGAGACGAGCACCGTGCGCACGCCGTGTTGCTCGGCCGCCGCAAGCGTTCGGTCGACGAGATTCGCGACCACCGCATGCTGAAAGCTCGCGATCAGATCGAGCGTCGCCGGGGAGGAAAGACCGCGCAGGGCATCGGCGCTGCGTTCGCCGCGCGCGAGAGACTGCTGCCGCGCTTCGATTTCCGGCTGCAGTTGTGGATTGCGCCGCAGGTGATACAGCACCGCCGTCTTGATGCCGCTGAAGCTGAAATCATACGGGTTGCCTTTGATCTTCGGGTCGGCAAAGCGGATCGCACGCGGATTCCCGTGCCCTGCGAGCTTGTCGATCAAGGGACCGCCCGGATAGCCCAACGCCAGCATGCGCGCGACTTTGTCATACGCTTCGCCGGCCGCGTCGTCACGCGTACCGCCAATCTTTGCGTATGAGAATTTTCCGCCGCCATTCACGGGCTCGGATTTCACATGGTAGAGAATCGTGTGGCCGCCCGAGACGATCAGACACACGGCGGGAAGGTGAATCTGGCGGCCGGCGCCGTGCGCTTCGAGCAACACCGCGTGCACGTGGCCTTCGAGATGATTCACCGCGATGAGCGGCTTGCCGAGGGCCATCGCGAGAACTTTGCCGTAGGTGATGCCAACGAGCAGCGCACCGATCAGGCCCGGCCCGCGCGTGACGGCAATCGCGTCCACGTCGCGCAGCTCGACGCCCGCCTGGCCGATTGCCTCGCGCACCACCGGCACGATCTGGCGCAGGTGCTCGCGCGAGGCGAGTTCCGGCACCACGCCGCCATATTTTCGGTGGATATCGACTTGCGACGCGACCACGCTCGAGAGAATCCGGCGCCCGTCGGCGACGATGGCCGCTGCCGTCTCGTCGCAGGACGATTCGATGCCGAGGATCAAATGTTCACTTGCGCTCATGCGACGGGCTCAATCTCCGGGTGCCGCAAAGCGCTATGGTAGCATAGGCACGGAGGCACGTTTCGCGCGGCGGGGGCGGCGGAATCGTCTCAACTGCCAGGCAAGCCGCGTTCGTGATCCACAATGACCGGAAAAACGAAGAAGGTGCGCAAGGCTGTGATGCCCGTGGCGGGGCTCGGGACACGATTCCTGCCCGCGACGAAGGCGATTCCCAAGGAAATGCTGCCGATCGTCGATAAGCCGCTGATTCAGTACGCGGTCGAAGAGTGCCTGGCATCGGGAATCGATCACATCATTTTTGTGACCGGCCGCAACAAAATCGCGATCGAAGATCACTTCGATCTGGCGCCGGAACTTGACAACCTTCTCGTGCAGCGCGGCAAGGCCGACCAGGCGAAGATGGCTCGCGAGCTGCACGGCGGCGCGCACTTCAGCTACACGCGGCAACGCGAGGCGCTGGGGCTTGGCCACGCCGTACTGTGCGCGGCGAGCATTGTGGGCGACGAGCCGTTTGCCGTCCTGCTGCCGGACGTGATTCTGGCTGGCGGCCCGGTAGCGGCCACGCGCTCACTGATCGACGTGTACGAGGCCACGGGCGCGGGCGCGATTGACGTCGAGGAAGTGCCGCGCGAAAAAGTTCACATGTACGGGATCGTCGATGCCAAGCCCATGAAGGACTCGCGGTGGGACGGCCGACTGCTGCGCGTGAAGGATCTCGTCGAGAAACCAAGCGCCGAGAGGGCGCCGTCAGTCTCGCGGTGAGCGGCCGCTACGTGCTTCCGGCTGAGACGTTCGAGTATCTGCTGAAAACCAAGCCCGGGGCGGGCGGCGAGATTCAGCTCACCGACGCGCTGCGCCAGCTCGCCCACGCCGACAAGATGATGGCTTATATCTACGAAGGGAAGACGTACGACGCGGGCGACAAACTGGGCTTTCTGCAGGCGAACGTCGAATTCGGGCTCAAGGACCCGAAGCTGGGACCGGCTTTTCGGGAGTACCTGCGTCGATTGAAGCTGTAGATTCGCGCCCGGCTATTTTTTCCGCTTTGAGGCCCCTTTGTTGGAGCTGTCGGAAGCTGCCGGCTTCGATTCCTTCGATTCGGAAGACTTCGAATCGGACGCCTTCGAGTCGGATGATTTTGAGTCCGAGGATGCTTCGGCCTTTGCCGGCGAGCCGTCGCCCGAGCTCTCGCTTGCAGGCGCGCCTTTCTTCCCGCCGTAATCCGTCACGTAC
This sequence comes from uncultured Acidobacteriota bacterium, assembly GCA_963836125.1. Taxonomy (GTDB): domain Bacteria; phylum Acidobacteriota; class Terriglobia; order Acidiferrales; family UBA7541; genus Palsa-295. Next base: position 206,449 of record CAWIIK010000005.1, on the reverse strand, counting down.
CAGCCCGAGCCCTTGAATTGGATCGCGGGCGACGAGAGCTGGCGCTCCGCCTTTTTGCCGCACTTCGGGCACTTCTGGGTCGTCGGCGCCGTGAGTTTTTCGATCCTCTCGAAACGATGGCCGCACTTCACGCACTTGTATTCGTACAGTGGCAAGAAAAAACGCTCCTTTGCATGATCGCAGAGCTCAATACAGGCTTACGTTACGCGCCTCAGAACCGGAATCTTCGCCTCGCGCAACACGTGCTCGACCACCGTATCCCGCAGACGCGAAGCGTCGTAATCGAAGTGGAGATGGTTGGTCGTTTCGTCGAAGCGGAATTTCTGCAGCCCGTAGGTATTCGCGAATTGGCCGAGCGCGCGAAACTGTTCCGGCTTGAGGGTGTTTTGTAGCTCGTAAGTCACCGTCATGAATGTCATGCGCGCATTATAGCATCGGTGCCGCCTTCCCACATCAGGGCGCGGCGGGGTGGCGGGTCGCTTTGCGCGCCGGAACGCGGGCCGTTATCATTTTGACGAGACAGAGCTACTCAGCAAATCGACCCGATTCGAATTCCCTCGGACGGCAAGCTGAAGCGCCTTGAACTTCCAGACCCCCATGGCTCGTACTGCCACAGCGTAAAGGGTTCCGCCTCCTCTCGGTCCGGATAAAGGTATCCACAAATTCGCGCTGTCCGATGAGAGGCTTCCCCCAACAACGACCCCTCGCTTGATAGGCTGGCCCAGGCGCTCGGCCACGACGGAGTTCGACTGTGCCTGCTGCACCGCCAAACGGCATACCTCGGAATTGCCGATGGCGTTGCTGATAAGACCGATGCCGCTTATAAACGACGGAAGGGCAAGAGCTGCAAAGACTCCCAGGGCCCGCTTACCCTTCGGGGACAGAAAACTGTTCCCGGCCGCCTTGGTGGTGGAAGCTGTTTCGCCGGCAGTTGGTGAAATAGATTTGTCGATCCTTGGACGGAGAAACAACCCGCCGGCAATCCCGCCCGCGAGGCTCACAAAGAACGGTAAGGGTTCCGGCAGTCGGTGTGAAACCAAGGTCGCGACAATCGCGAGGGAGCCGGCAAAAATGAACATTGCTGCAAATACACGACCGTATCCAACCCAAAATGGGTGTTGCTGGTTGGTGAAGGGCCAGCCCGGATGAAATTTTCTAGGGTTCCTGTGCATCCAACGACCCAAGAAAATCAGTGCGGAGCCAACCATCAGAGGGACGAACATGGCCACCATACGGCAAATGATCGCCGCGATACTCCGGGCACTCGAATTAAAGCTCGCGGTTAGAAGGCTCGTTAGTTAACACGGTACGTAACCGTTAATGAACTGAGATGAGTCTCGGAACCAATCACAGCTTGACGTGGCGGAGGCGCAACGCGTTGGTGATCACGGAGACCGAGCTGAACGTCATCGCGGCGCCGGCGATGATGGGGCTGAGCAGCAGGCCGAAGAACGGGTACAGCACGCCCGCCGCGACTGGGATGCCGACCGAGTTGTAGGCGAACGCGAAGAAGAGATTCTGGCGGATATTGTGCATGGTCGCCTGGCTCAACGCTCGCGCGCGCGCAATGCCGCGCAGGTCGCCCGCGAGCAGCGTGATGCCCGCGCTCTCCATTGCGACGTCCGTGCCGGTGCCCATGGCGATGCCGACGTTCGCTTGCGCGAGGGCGGGAGCGTCATTGACGCCGTCGCCAGCCATGGCCACGATGCGCCCTTCGGCTTGCAGTTTCCTCACCGCGTCGCCCTTTTGCTCCGGCAGGACGCCCGCCTGCACCTGGTCGATTCCGAGCTTGCGCGCGACCGCTTCGGCGGTGGAGCGGCTATCGCCGGTGAGCATGACGATGCGAATGTGGTCGCGGTGCAACTGTTCGATGGCCTCGGGCGTGGTTGCCTTCACCGGATCGGCGACGGCGATTGCGCCCGCGATCTTGCCGCCGAACGCCACAAAGACAACCGTCGCGCCTTCGGATTCGAGCGATTTCGCACGCGCGTCGAGATCGCCGAGGGGAATCGCCAACTCTGCGAGCAGCGCGCGATTTCCGAGCGCCGCGCTGCGCCCATCCATCATTCCGGTGACGCCCTTTCCGGTGCGCGAACGAAAATCTTTGATGTCGCGGGGAGTGATGTCGCGTTCTTTCGCTACGGCAAGAATCGCCGCCGCGAGCGGGTGTTCGCTCGCACGCTCGAGTGCCGCGGCGATGCGAAGAGCTTTGGCTTCGTCGCTGCCGGGCGCGGGAAGGATGGCCGTGACGCGCGGGCGGCCTTCCGTCAGCGTGCCGGTCTTGTCGACCACGAGCGTGTCCACCTTCTCCATAATCTCGAGCGCCTCGGCGTTCTTCACGAGAACGCCCGCGAGCGCGCCGCGGCCCGTGCCGACCATGATCGACATCGGCGTCGCCAGCCCGAGCGCGCACGGGCAGGCGATGATGAGCACCGCGACGGCGTTGAGCAGCGCGTGCGCCATGCGCGGCGCCGGGCCAAACGCGGCCCAGCCGACAAACGCAAGCGCCGCCGCGAGCACCACCGCCGGGACGAAGTAGGACGCCACGCGGTCGGCAAGCTGCTGCACGGGCGCGCGGCTGCGCTGGGCCGCGCTCACCATGCGCACGATCTGCGCGAGCACCGTTTCGCTGCCCACGCGCTCGGCGCGCATCAGGAAGCTGCCCGTGCCGTTCACGGTGCCGCCGGTCACGCGGCTTCCATCGGTTTTCTCGACCGGCATAGGCTCGCCCGTGACGAGCGACTCGTCGATGGCGCTCGATCCGTCGGTGACCACGCCGTCGACAGGCACGCGCTCGCCGGGGCGCACCCGCAACGTGTCGCCGGGCGCGATGTGCTCGACGGGGACGTCGATTTCGGTGCCGTCCGCGCGAACGAGGCGCACCGTTTTGGGCGATAGCTTCAGCAGCGACCGAATCGCGGCCGATGTGCGGCCGCGCGCGCGCAGCTCAAGCACCTGTCCGAGCAGGACGAGCGCCGTGATCGTCGCCGCGGCCTCGAAATACACGGGCACTTCGCCACTGCTGGCGCGAAACGATGCGGGGAATATCGACGGCGCGAGCACCGCGACCACGCTGTAGACGTAGGCCGTGCCCGTGCCGAGCGCGATCAGCGTGAACATGTTCAGGCTGCGATTCACGAGCGACGCCCAGCCGCGCTCGAAGAGGGGCCAGCCGCACCAGGCGACAACCGGCGTCGCCAGCGCGAACTCGATCCGTCCGATCGCGCGCATCGAGAGCACGTGCTGCCCCGGGATCAGGTCCGACATTCCCAGCGCGAGCACGGGAATCGCCAACGCAACGCTGACCCAGAAGCGCCACGTCATCGACGCGAGCTCTGGATTCTCCTCGTCTTCCACCGTCACCGTGCGGGGCTCGAGCGCCATGCCGCAGATTGGGCATGAACCCGGTCCGGGGCAGACGATCTGCGGATGCATCGGGCAGGTGTACTCGACTCGCGTCGCGGGCGCCGCCGGGATTTCGGGCTCCAGGGCCATGCCGCACTTGGGGCACGCGCCGGGGCGGTCCTGGCGCACTTCCAGGTCCATCGGGCAGACGTAGGCCCCGTTTTTCGAGGGTGTTGGTCCGGGCTTAGCGAGCGGTTTGCCGCCACCGAGCTGAATCAGCAGAGCATGGCCAGGCGGCCCACCGTCTAGATATTTCTGCGGATCAGCATTGAATTTGCTAGCGCAGCCCGTACAGCAGAAATAGTACGTCTTCCCGGCATGGACCGCGGACGCCTTGGCCCCTTCGGGATTGACCATCATTCCGCAGACTGGGTCTCGTTCCATCTCTCCAATTGTAAGTGATGCGCGGTCATCAAATCCCGGTCCAAGGGAACTTTCTCGGTGAGGCTCACGTATCTGACTTCAGCACGTCGAAAATCGGCATACCGGGGGTGGCTGTGGCACCGAATGGCGGCGCAAAGAACGGCCGGAAGCGACGGAAAAGATGGATTTTCCTCGGCGGCGGGGCAGTCGCATCGGTGCTGATGGTGGTCATTGCTTCGGCGGCGCTTCGTCCGAACCACACGATCGATCCAGACAAGCTGGCCACGGTCGAGCGCGGCGATATCGCGCGATCGGTAGTTGCGACCGGCAAGATCGAGCCGCTTACCGAGGTGGAAGTGAAGTCGAAAGCGAGCGGCATCGTCGAGAAGCTCTTCGTCGATGCGGGCGATCGCGTGAAGTCCGGCCAAGTGCTCGCCGAACTGGACAAGGAGCAGCTTCAGGCCGCTGTCGGTGAATCGCGCGCCAATCTAGAGGCGGCCGAGGCTGCCAAGCAGGCGGCGGAAGCGTCGTTTCAAAAGAATATCGTCGACGCCGAAGGCCCCGACGTGCCCTTCCTCAAAAGCGACATGGTGCGCGCGCAAGATTCCTACAAGCAGGGCCTGATCGCGCTCAACGCGATGCAGGACGCCGAGAAAAATTATCAGCTGGCGCTCAACCACCAGATGTCCGCGCAGCGCAACGTGCAGGTGAGCAAGGCCGACGTGGCGCAGGCGGAAGCGCAAATCGCGCAGGCCAAGGCGGCGCTCGACAACGCGGACGAAAACCTGCAATACGCCACGATCACCAGCCCGATCGATGGCGAAGTGCTATCGAGAGACGTCGAAGTGGGCGACGCCGTCAGTTCGATCCTCGTCCTCGGCTCGCAGGCCACGCTGGTGATAACGCTCGGCGACACGAGCGAAGTTTACGTGAAGGGCCAAGTCGACGAGTCCGACATCGGTAAGGTGTACCTTGGCCAGCCAGCGCGCATTTCGGTCGAATCGTTCAAAGACAAAAACTTTCAAGGCCGCGTCACCAAGATCGCGCCGCTCGGTGTGGACAAGGACAACGTCACCACCTTCGAGGTGCGCGTCTCGATCGTAAACGCCACCGGCGAGCTTCGCGCCAATATGACCGCCAACGCCGAAATCATTCTTGAGGAAAAGAAGAGCGTCCTGCTGATCCCCGAAGGCGCCGTGATTTTCGACAAGAACAAGAACACGTCCGTGGACGTCGCCGATCCGAAATCCGATACCGGCCGACGCCGCGTCGCCGTGAAACTCGGCATCTCGAATGGCGTGAAGGCCGAGGTGCTGTCAGGTTTGAGCCAGGGCCAGCAAGTCGTCCTGCAATAGTGCAATCGCGGGCGCGAATCGACGGGGCAATGCTATGAGCTTCAGCGACCTGCTCAAAGACACGCTCGAAACCCTTTGGGCGCACAAGCTGCGCACGTTCCTCACGATGTTCGGCATCACCTGGGGAATCGTTTCGATCACGCTGATGGTCGCGGCCACGCAGGGCCTGCGGGTCGGGTTGAAACGCAACAGCGAAACCTTCGGCAAGGACATCATGATTATTTTCGCCGGCCGCACCAGCATGCAGGCCGGCGGAATGCGCGCCGGGCGCGCCATCCACTTTAATGACGACGACTATATCGACGTGCTCGCCGAATCGCCCGCCTGCCGGTACGTCCTGCCGGAAATCGGCAACGAGGTCCCGCTGCGGAGCCGCTACAACAGCGCAACGCTGCTCGTGGTCGGATCGCTGCCGCCGTTTGCCGGGGAGCGCAGCATCGACATCGCCGAAGGCCGCTTTTACAACGACGAGGATCAGACGAACGCCAACCGCGTTGCATTTCTCGGCAGCGACGCGAAAAAGCAGCTCTACGGCAATCGCGGGGCGGTCGGAGAAACGATCTGGCTGCAGGACATCCCGTACACGGTGATCGGCGTGATGCGGGCGAAAAATCAAAATTCGGATTACGACGGCGAGGACATCCGGAAGATCTTCATTCCGTACAGCGCGATTGTCCGCGACTTTCCGAACAAGCCGCCCGCCCCCGAGCACACCATCAGCCACGTGATCGTGGTGCCGCAATCGCTCGCCGGGCACATGGACTGCAAGCACGAGGCGCTGGCGGCGCTGGCCGCGATCCATCATTTCAACCCGAAAGACGAGGACGCCGCATCCGTCTGGGACACCATCAAGAACTCGGAGGCCAACGCCATGATCATGAACGGCATGGAGTATTTCATGGGCGCTGTCGGCATCATCACGCTGTGCCTTGGCGGGCTGGGCGTGATGAACGTGATGTTGGTCGCGGTGCGCGAACGTACGCGTGAGATCGGCGTGCGCAAGGCGCTCGGCGCCACGCGCAGCGCCATCGTGAGCCAGTTTTTCATCGAGACGCTGATCATCGCGTTCTTGAGCGGCGGCGTCGGAATGGGCATCGCGTACGGGTTCTGCGGCCTGGTCGATCTGCTTCCCATGCCGTCCTTCTTTGCGGGTTTGCTTCCGACGTGGCAATCCGGGGCCCTGTCGTTTGCGCTGCTTTCAGCGATTGCCGTCGGCTCGGCGCTCTATCCGGCGAGCCGCGCGGCGGCGGTCGATCCGATTGAGGCGCTGCGGTATGAGGCGGGAGGCTAGCGCGTGTTCGAGGAAATTCTCAGGCAAGCATGGACGTCGCTGCGGAGGCAGCCGGTGCGCACCTGCCTGACGATGGCCGGAATCGTGTGGGGAATCGTCGCGGTCACAATGCTCCTCGCCTACGGCGCCGGTTTTCGGCACGTGCTGATGCACACGTTCGAGGCTTTCGGGCACAACGTGATCGTTTGCTGGCCGGGAACGACGAGCGAGCAGGCGGGAGGCGAGCGCGCGGGCAAGGCAGTGCAATTGGAGCAGGAGGACCTCGACAATATTCGCGCCGGCGCGACGGCCGTGAAACAGGTGTGCCCCGAAACGGTCAAGCGCCTCGGGCTGTCGCACGAAGAGCGATTTGCATCAACCGCCGTGCGCGGCGTCTGTGCGGAATACGGCGCGATGCGAAACGAAGTTGCGAGCCAGGGGCGCTGGCTCAACGCGGACGACGAGGTAAACCGGCGGCGCGTAATTTTTCTCGGCGCCATGATCAAGAAAAAGCTATTCGCCGGGATGCCGGCGGTTGGCCAGACGGTGCGCGTCGATGGCGCGCCTTTCACCGTGATCGGCACGATGGACAGAAAATTCCAGGACAGCAGTTATTTTGAGAGCGACGACGACTCCGTATGGATTCCGTATTCGACCGCGGGCGATCTGTGGGATACGAAATCGGCGAGCGTGTTCGTCCTCACGCCCGTGACTCCGGAAATGGACGCGGCCGCGCAGCAACAGGTGCTGGCGATTCTCGCCGAGCGCCAGCACTTCTCGCCAACGGACAAGCGCGCCGTGCGAATCATCAGCATGGCGGCGTTCCGCCCGATCTATGTGGCCATCACCTACGGCCTGGAAATTCTGCTGCTGTTTGTGGGGCTACTCACGCTCGGCATCGGCGGCGTGGGCGTGATGAATATCATGCTCGTTACCGTGAACGAACGCGTGCGCGAAATCGGCCTTCGCCGGGCGCTCGGCGCGCGCCGGCATCATATCCGCTGGCAATTTCTCGCAGAGACACTCGCGCTGACGATGACCGGTGGCCTGATCGGCGTCGTGCTCTCCGTCGCCATCGGTGCGCTGATTGGGACGCTGCCGTTCCTCGGACCGGCCTACGAGGACACTTCGGGCGCGGTGGACATTCATATGCACGTGTCGTGGCAGATTCTCGTGGCTTCGGTCGGCGTGCTGATCGTCGTCGGCGTGCTGAGCGGCTTGGTGCCCGCGATGCGGGCCGCGCGGCTGGATCCTGTCGAGGCGCTCCGGTACGAGTAACCGTAGACTACTTCTCGTTCAGCACCAAGTCGAGATACGCCATCATCTCCGGACTGGTCCAATCCTGCGCGCCCACCACTTTCCGGTCGATTTTGCCGTTGCGGTCGATCACGTATGTTTCCGGAATCATCGACGTGCCGTATTCGGTCTCGATTGTCCTCGAAGGATCGCGAAAGGTCGGAAACGAGACGTGATACATCTTGAGAAAATTCTCGTAAGCGCTGTCGTCGTCGTCGATACTTACGCCGAGCACCGTGCCGCCGCGCGGCGCGATCCGCTCTTGCAGCGCGTTGAGCGACGGCGCCTCATCCACGCAAGGCGGGCACCACGAGGCCCAGAAATCGATGAGCACAACCTGGCCGCGCAGGTCCGAAAGCTGCATGGGCTTGCCGTTCAGCGTGAACTGGAAATCTTTCGCGGGGCGTCCGTGGAGGCTGGGTTCGCCTTGGCGGTACTCGGGGCGCGCAAAGAGAAAGATCAGAAAAGCTATGAAGGCGAGAACGACGCCTGTTTTCAGTTTCCGTTTCAATCCCCCGTCCAAGAACCTATAATTACTTGAATATAGCAGGAGCGCAGCCAAACCGACAGCGGGCAGTTAGGCGATTTGCCCGGCCAGGAACAAAATAGCCTTGGTTTCCGCCATTATCCCCGCTCGAAACGAAGAGGCCTCGATCGCGCGCACCGTTGAATCGGTGGTCGCGCAGCCGGAGATCAGCGAGGTGATCGTCGTCAACGATCAATCGACGGATCGCACGGGAGAAATCCTCCGGCAGTTGGCCGCCCGAATTTCGAAGCTCCGCGTGCTTTCGACGCACGAATTGCCGCGAGGCTGGGTCGGCAAGAACTACGCTGCGTCACTGGGAGCTGCCGCCGCGACGGGCGATTGGCTGCTCTTTACCGACGCGGACACCTTCCATTTGCCCGGATCGACGCGCCGCGCGCTTGCCGACGCGGTCGATCGCGATGCCGTTCTCGTGTCGTACTCGCCCGAGCAGGAACTGGGGACGTTTTGGGAGCGGGCGCTGATCCCGTTCGTGTATTGCCGGCTCGCCGCGCGCTTCTCCTTTGCGCGCGTGAACGATCCACGCTGCCCGGACGCAGCCGCCAATGGCCAGTTCCTCATCGTGCTTCGCGATGCTTATGAATCTGTCGGTGGGCATGCGGCGGTCGCGAGCGAAATTGTCGAAGATGTGGCACTCGCGCGGCTCGTCAAGCACGAGGGATATCGAATCTATTTCACTGCGCCGATCGGCATCGTGCGCACGCGGATGTACGGGTCGTTCGCGGCGATGTGGCAGGGATGGACGAAGAATCTGTACCCGCTCATGGGCGGCCGGCTGCGGTCGACGCTGCTCGAACTCGAGGCTTTTCCTCTGTCGGAGACGCTTGCTCTCGTCCTGGTGTGGGCGATTCTTTACCGTACGGAACACGTCTCGCCGTGGTTTCTTCCGGCGATTTTGCTGGGTGCGCTTGCCGGCGCCCATCTCCGTTATGCGCTTGCGCTCTACCGGAATCTTTTCCCCGTTCCGCTCGTCCAATACTATGTCCCGGGAGCCTGCCTCTACGCCGCCGCCCTCACCGCATCATGGTGGAAGAATACGCGGGGCGCCGTGGTCTGGAAGGGCAGGGAATACCCGGCGAAGAGCCTATGATTCGAGTGACGCGCAAAGTCGAGTTCTCCGCGGCGCACTACTACCACAATCCCGCTTTTTCGGCGGAGGAGAACCTGCGCGTCTTCGGCAAGTGCAGCAACCCTCATGGGCACGGTCACAATTACGTGCTCGAAGTGACGGTCGCGGGCGAGCCGGACCCGGCGACGGGCATGGTCCTCGACCTCAAGGAATTGAAGGGTATTTTGCAGCGCGAAATCGTTGACCGCATGGATCATCGCCATCTGAATCACGAGGTGCCGGAACTTAAGGGCAAGATTCCCGACGTGCGAAAACATTGCCGCCGTGATCTGGAATCTCCTCGAGCCGAGAATCAAGCAGGGAAAGCTCGATCGCGTGCGGCTCTACGAATCTCCCGATCTCTTCGCCGACTGCACGGCGGAATCGAACGGCGTGGGTTTCGCGGGGGGCCGCGCGTGAGCACGTTCCTCAAGCTGTCGCTGACGCGGCGCTACCGTTTTGCGGCTTCGCACCGGCTGCACAGCTCGAAATTCAGCGACGAGGAGAATCTGCGTCTTTACGGCAAGTGCAGCAACCCGTTCGGCCACGGACATAATTACGTCGTGGAAGTCACGATGACCGGCCCGGTTGATCCGGCGACCGGCATGATCGCGAATCTCGGCGAGCTCGATCCGTTTGTCGAGCGCGAGGTGATCGAGGCGTTCGATCAGAAATACCTGAACGAGGAGATTCCCCAGTTTTGCGCGCAGGTGCCGACCACCGAGAACGTCTGCCGCGAAATCTACCGGCGGCTGAAGCCATTCCGGGCAGCGCAGCTCGAGCGCGTGCGGATCGAAGAGACCAGCAACAACAGCTTTGAATTTGCCGGCTAGCTTTGCGAACCGATTGCGCAACGTCAGGAGCGGAGTGCACATGTCCAAGACAACGAACAGCAAGGTCGCTGTGGAAGAAACAGAGGAAATCTCGATCCCCGGGACTGAGGGATCGGAAAGCATCGCGGACCTGATCCGCCGGATGATCGTGCAACTCGGCGAAGATCCCAACCGCGAAGGACTGCGGCGCACGCCTGAGCGCTTCGAAAAGGCGCTACGCTATCTCACGAGCGGCTATCGCCAGGATCCCGCGAAAATCCTGAACGGCGCGATGTTCAGCGTCACCTACGACGAGATGGTGGTCGTGAAGGACATCGAGGTCTACAGCCTCTGCGAGCACCACCTGTTGCCGTTCTTCGGCAAGTGCCACGTCGCGTATATCCCCAATAAGAAGGTCGTCGGGCTGAGCAAGATCGCTCGCCTCGTCAACATGTACGCGCGGCGATTGCAGATTCAGGAACGCCTGACGAGCCAGATCGCGCAGACGCTCGAGGATCAGCTCAGCCCCCAGGGCGTCGGCGTGATCGTCGAGGCGCGGCATCTCTGCATGGTGATGCGCGGCGTCGAAAAGCAGCACTCCGCCGCGATGACCAGCGCGATGCTCGGCGTGTTTCGCGAAAGCAAGCAGACGCGCGACGAGTTCCTCTCGCTGATTCGTAGTGGAAAATCTTAACCCCTCGAAACTGTCATCCCGAGCGGAGTCCCGCGCGGTTTTGTAGTCGCGCGTCGTTTGCGGGCGTGGGACGTAGGGAGGGATCTGCTGTTCGTTCTTGAAGGATCGCGACATGCTTGAGACTCCTCGGCTTCTCTTGCGCCGCTGGCGCGACTCTGATCGCGAGCCTTTCGCCGCGCTCAACTCCGATCCACGCGTGATGCAGTTTTTTCCGGTTCTATTGTCGCGCGCGGAAAGCGGCCGCCTCGTCGACCGAATCGAAGCTCATTTCGAAAAGCATGGCTTCGGCCTCTTCGCCGCCGAACTGCGTTCGGAGCGCACATTCATCGGATTCGTTGGCCTGTCGATCCCGGATTTCGAAGCTCCGTTCATGCCGTGCGTCGAAATCGGCTGGCGGCTTGCCGCCGCATACTGGAATCAAGGGTTGGCTACGGAAGGCGCACAAGCCGTTCTCGCGTACGCGTGCGATTCGCTGCACCTGGGTGAGATCGTCTCGTTCACCACGATCACGAATCTTCCGTCTCGCCGTGTGATGCAAAAGATTGGCATGACCCGCGCTCCCGAGGACGATTTCGACCACCCGAGATTGCCCGAAGGCCACCCGCTGCGCCGCCACGTTCTCTATCGAATTTACCGTCGGCAAATCTAGGACAGTCGTGTAGGGGCGGGTCGCTGTTTGTGCGACCCGGCACTCTTGGCGTGCTAACGGCTGGGCGCAGCAGGCAGCGCGGGCGGAGCAACCACGTACTCATCGCCGGTGCGATCCAGCACCATCTCCCGCTGATGTTTTAGCATCGCGAGCTGGTTCGAAACCTGCGTGAATTCCTGTTTCTGCTCGTCGGACATCTGCGCGCCGAGCTGATTCAACTGATCCAGCTGCGCCTGGAGCTGCGGAATCACCCGGTCCATGAACACCGGATAAATCGAAGGAGCCTTGGCGCGGCCGCTTCGCAGCGCCAGCCGGTTGTTTTCCTCCCAGATCGGCATGATTCCGACGTCGCTCAGCTCGAATCGGACGCCCGCCGGGCCGTAGTCCTTCTTCACGACGGCGAACTTGGCGATGATCGATTCGCGCGGCTCCGCGGTCTTGTCCGGCATCAAATCCTGCACGAAGGTCGCGGACTGATTCGACAGAAAATTGCCGAGCGAGTAGAAGATCACGGTTTTCCGCTGATCTTGCGTCACGTACGTCTCGATCGGCTGGAGCACGTGCGGATGGTGGGCGATCACGGCGCTCGCGCCCGCTTCCAAGAACGCATGCGCGGCCTCAACGTCCTCGGGCCGCGGCATCGGCGAATACTCGATGCCCCAGTGAATCGATACGAGCAGGAGATCGCACTGCGCGCGTGCCGCTTTGATCGCGTCGAGCACGCCCGCCTCGTCGCGTCCAGGCGCGCCGTTTGATTCTCCCGGGTATGGGAAGAACGCCACGTGCGGCTCGCTGTCTTTGTCCGGATTGCGATGACCGTTGAGCCAGCGCGTCATGCCCAGCCAGCCGATGCGAATACCATTCTTTTCGAGAATCACCGGCTGCCACGCCGCGTCGGCCGCCGCACCGGAACCCACGAAAAGCAGCCCCGCGTCGCGCAGATGGCCGAGCGTTTCGTCGAATCCGGCCCAGCCCTGGTCCATCACGTGATTATTCGCGAACGATACGACCTTGATCCCGTTGAATTTCAGCGAATCGAGCAGCGCCAACGGCGCATTGAATTGAAACGCCTTCGTGCCGAGCGAGTGCTTCGGCGCCACCGGCGTCTCGAGGTTTACAAAGCCGAAATCAGCGTCGCGGAATACATTCGAGACATTTGCAAAAAGTGCGTCCCATCCATCGTGATTGCCCGGCGCAGCCGCCGCGTTCGCCGCCTCTACGACGGCCTCGTGGGGAAGCACGTCGCCTGCCACGGCAAACGTCACGCGGCTGATTTCTTGCGGATAAGTTGTCGGGGCTTTTGCCTGCGTGCGCCCTCTCGTGGCAAAAGTCGCCACAGCCAGAAGCACAACCAGTGAAAAGGCAAGTGCACTGAAGCGGATTGCTTTGTGTCGGCCGGGGGTACATTCGAATGTCATATTGCCGTATTTCGCGCGCCTTTAATCCAGTATACCTTGGACGACTTTTCCGCACGCATCAGCTTGCTTGCCGATTTCCATGGCGCCCGTAACCGCCTGTCCGCAATGCGCTTCGTCCCGAAATCCTGCCGCAGCAGTGTCCCGTGGGCGCGTAAATTCTTTGTGGAATGCCCGAAAGCTGTGTGCTAGCATCATTAAGTTAAGAAGAGGCTAAAGAGAGCAGAGTAGGGGTACGACGTTTCAGCCCAGAGGTGAACAGTTGATCGAAGCCAAAATCGGTGTAATCGAGCAGTTCCGGACACACACGAAAGATACGGGCTCCCCGGAAGTGCAGATTGCCCTATTGAGCGAGCGGATCAACTACCTGACGACCCACCTCCAGTCCCATGTCAAGGATCATGCATCACGGCGCGGCTTAATTATGATGGTCAATAAGCGCCGCCGGTTGCTGGACTATCTGAATCGCCGCGACCCGGATCGGTATCGCGAGATTGTTGAAAGACTCAGTTTGCGCAAGTAGTGCGGATTTCCTTAGCGGCCCCTCCGGTCGCATTCCCCTCCACGGCAGCACGAAGCAGAGTTGTCGGCCGTCTTGCGGACCATTGGAACCGCCATGCGCGAGCCCGTCTGCCCAATAATTGACCGCTGCGCTGGCCCTCACCTCTTCGAAATGCTTTTCCGAGACAGTCTCTCGTATCCGACGATCGTTCCCGGTGATCCGGGACAGAAGGAAGTGACAGGATGTTTGAACAAGTAAGTTTGGATCTGGGCGGGCGCAAGCTCACTCTCGAAACGGGCAAGATGGCCCGCCAGGCGCACGGAGCCGTCGTGGCGCACTACGGCGACACAGTCGTGCTCTCCACCGCGTGCATGGACAACAAGGCAACCGAAAAAGATTTTCTCCCGCTAACCGTCGACTACCGCGAGTACACGTATTCAGCCGGCAAGATTCCCGGCGGCTTCTTCAAGCGCGAAGGGCGCCCCTCCGAGCGCGAAATTCTCACCTCGCGCCTGATCGATCGCCCGTTGCGTCCGCTGTTTCCCGACGGCTGGTCGACCGAAACGCAAGTCGTCGCCATGGTGCTCTCCGCGGATAGCGAAAACGATCCCGATGTCATCGGCGTCACCGCAGCGTCCGCCGCCCTCTACATCTCGAAAATTCCGTTCGCCAATCCGATCGCCTGCGTGCGCGTCGGCCTGCTCGATGGCAAGCTCGTGGTGAATCCCACGGTTGCCGAGCAAAAGACGAGCCTGCTGAATATCGTCATCGCCGGCTCCGCGGAAGCAATCGTGATGGTGGAATCGGGCGCACTCGAAGTCTCCGAAGATACCGTTGCCGACGCGCTCGAATTCGGCCATGCCGCGATCAAGCAAATTGTCGCCGCGATCAAGGACCTCGGCGCGCGCGTCCGCCAGCCGAAGGTCGCCGTTACCCCACCCGCATTCGACGAGGCGCTCTACAAACAAATGACGCACCAGTACGGCGAACGCCTCCGCGACGCCCTCGACACGGCGAAGCATCCGAAACTCGAGAGCTACGGCCTCGTCGACACGATCAAAGCCGAAATCATGGCTGCGATCCCCGAAGACGATGAGGACAAGAAAAAGCTCGCCTATCGCGCCTTTGAACGCCTCCGCGAGCACATCTTCCGCGACGACATGCTGAATCGCCGGCGCCGTCCCGACGCACGCGCCTTCGACCAGATCCGCCAGATCACCTGCGAAGTCGGCGTGCTGCCGCGCGTTCACGGCTCCGCGCTCTTCACCCGTGGCGAAACGCAAGCGCTCGTCACCACGACGCTCGGCACCAAGGAAGACAAGCAGCGCCTCGACCTCCTCTTTGAGGAAGAATCATTCAAACGCTTCATGCTGCACTACAATTTCCCGCCGTTCTCTGTCGGCGAAGTGAAATTCCTGCGCGGCCCCGGCCGCCGCGAAATCGGTCATGGCGCTCTCGCCGAACGCGCTCTCGCCAATCTGATTCCGGCCGAAGCGGACTTCCCGTACGCCATGCGCGTCGTTTCGGACATCCTCGAATCGAACGGCTCATCGTCCATGGCCACCGTCTGCGGTGCTTCGCTGGCCCTGATGGACGCGGGCGTTCCGCTCAAGTCTCCGTGCGCCGGCATCGCGATGGGTCTCGTCGTCGAAGGCGATAAGTACGCAATCCTCACGGACATCGCGGGCGCCGAGGACCACTACGGCGATATGGACTTCAAGGTCGCAGGCACGCGCCAGGGCATCACCGCGCTCCAGATGGATATCAAGGTCGGCGGCGTCAGCATCGCGATGATGCGGGAAGCGCTCGCGCAGGCGCGCAAAGCGCGCCTGCAGATTCTCGATATCATGGATCCGACGATCTCGACCGGGCGGGCGGAAATCTCCACCTACGCGCCGCATCTCCACATGCTCAGCATTCCCACGGATAAAATTCGCGACCTGATCGGGCCGGGCGGAAAGAAAATCCGCTCGATCATCGAAGCCACAGGCGTGAAAATCGACGTGATGGACGACGGCAAGGTTCATGTCTTCGCGAACAACGGCCCGGCGGCCGAGGCGGCGTTGAAGATGATTCGCGACGTCACCGCTACCGCCGAAATCGGCAAGACGTATCTGGGGACCGTCGTGCGCATCGCCGAATTTGGTGCCTTCGTCGAGATTTTCCCCGGCACCGACGGCCTGCTCCACATCAGCGAAATCGGCGAGCAGCGCATCCGCGCCGTTCGCGACGAGCTCAAGGAAGGCGATCAGGTCCTCGTGAAGGTCCTCGCAATCGAGGGCAACAAAATCCGCCTCAGCCGCAAAGCCGTCCTGCGCGAGCAGCGCGACAAGCAGGCCAAAGGCGAAGCCGCCAGCTAAGTCGTCAGTCGGACCATGTATTTGTTGAGGCGGACCACGAGTTTCGCGACCCGGCATTTCGGTTTACGTAACAACAAGCGGGGAGGCGATCATCACCTCCCCGTTTCTTTGGCAATCCTTCGGCCGGTCGATCGAGCATGTACCCGAACTGTAAAGGCTAAACTCTCGCACTGACTTCGCGCCTCACTCGGGCGAGGACAGCCGCTCGATGCTCGCGCCCACGCGGCACAGCTTCTCCTCGATGCGCTCGTATCCGCGATCGATGTGGTAAACGCGCTCGATCACCGTCGTGTTCTGTGCCACCAGCGCCGCCAGCACCAGCCCCGCGCTCGCGCGCAAGTCCGAAGCGGTCACCGGCGCGCCCGTCAGCGGAGTCGGCCCCGTGACCACTGCCCAGTTCCCGTCGATCGTGATGTTCGCGCCCATGCGCATCATCTCGCTCGCGTGAAGGAAGCGATTCTCGAAAATCGTCTCGTGGACGCGCGACACCCCTTGCGCCTGCGTCGCCAGCGCCATGAACTGCGCCTGCATATCCGTCGCGAATCCGGGGAATTCCGCCGTCTCGATGTCGGCGGCCACCAGCTTTTTCGCGGCGCGCACGCGCACCGTGCCGTTTCCTTCGCACTTGATCTCGACGCCGCACTCTCGTAGCGTCTCGATCACCGCGCCGAGATGCGCGGGCTCGCAGTTCGTCAGCAACAATTCGCCGCCGGTAATCGCGCCGGCCACAAGAAACGTACCTGCTTCGATCCGGTCGGGAATCACGGTATGCGTCGCGCCGTGCAGTTTCTCGACTCCTTGCACGCGAATCGTCGGCGTGCCGGCGCCTTCGATCTTCGCGCCCATTTTCGTCAGCAGGTCCGCCAGATCGGGAATCTCCGGCTCGAGCGCCGCATTCTCCAAAATCGTCTCGCCCTCGGCCAGCACCGCGGCGGTGAGAATGTTTTCCGTGCCGGTCACCGTGATCTTCGGAAACCGGTACGTCGTGCCGCGCAGACGGCCCGCTCGCGCCTCGACGTAGCCGTGGTCCATTTTGATCTTCGCGCCCAGCTTTTCGAGCGCCTGGATGTGCAAATCGATGGGACGCGCCCCGATCGCGCAGCCGCCGGGCAGCGAAACCCGCGCGTAGCCGAATCGTGCAACGAGCGGCCCCAGCGTCAGCACCGATGCGCGCATGGTCTTCACCAGTTCGTACGGCGCCTCCGCGTGCGAAATCGTTTCGGCGCGGAATGTAAATTCGCTCGGCGGAAGATCCGGGCTCGATACCACGCACCGCATGTGCGCCAGCAGCTTCGCCATCGTGATGATGTCGCGAACGTGCGGAATATTTTTCAGGTGCACGGGCTCGGCAGTCAGCAGCGCCGCCGCCATTTCGGGCAGCGCGGCGTTCTTGGCTCCGCTGATCCGCACCGTGCCTTCGAGCCGCTTGCCGCCGTGAATCTCGAATCGATCCATGTCTCGTCCCTAGACCCCTTGGCCCCTTCCGGTACTCTTCTTCGGTAGCTTTCTTGCGAGATTGAGCGCCTGGCGCACATTTCCGCCCGCTGCAGCCAGCCACCGGCGCGCCCCTCGGGCGCTTCCGCCCGTTTTCAGCATCACCAGCGCCGCCGCCAGATCGTTGCCCGCTTGCCGCACAGCGTGTTCGGCGGTGGACGCGCTCACGCCGGCCGCCTCCTGCAAGATCCTCACGCCGCGTCCCCGTAACTTCTGATTTGTCAGCGCCACGTGAACCATCCAGTTCTCGTAGACCCTGCCAAGCCGCACCATCGCGGCCGTAGAAAGCAGGTTCAGGACCAGCTTCTGCGCCGTCCCGGCCTTCAGCCGCGTCGAGCCCGAAATCGCCTCGGGTCCCGTGTCGGGCGCGATAGCGATCTTCGCCTGCCGCGCCAGTGGCGACCGCGGATTCGCGGTCACGCCCACGGTTACCGCACCACGCCGCTTGGCGAATGCCAGCGCGCCAAGCACGTATGGCGTCGTCCCGCTCGCAGCGATACCCACCACCACATCCTTTGATGTTACACTCGCGCGGCGCAGATCGCGCGCGCCGCCGGCCGCCGAATCTTCAGCGCCCTCGGACGCGTGCCGTAGCGCCCTTGCGCCCCCGGCGATAATCGCTTGGACCATCCTCGGCGGCGTCCCAAACGTCGGTGGGCACTCCGCCGCGTCGAGAACCGCCAGGCGTCCGCTCGTGCCTGCGCCGATGTAGAAAAGCCTGCCGCCTGCGCCCAGTGCCTTCACGATCGCGTCCACGGCCCGCGCAATCTTCGGCGATTCCCGTCGCACGGCCAGAGCCACGCGCGCGTCTTCGCGGTTCAGGGCGCGCAGGATTTCGAGCGTTGACTTCCGATCGAGGCCGCGCGAACGCGGGTTGCGCTGCTCTGTCCGAACCGGTTTCAAAAGCCCCTCACGCCCCAATCAGCCTGGAAAGATTATAGCGGGGCGCGAACGCAGTCCTATGCCGGGGATGGAATTTGGATGCCGATTGTACACGGGGAGTTATCGGGCCGCAGCCTGGCCCGTGGCGAGCCCCAGAGCCTCGAAAACGGCGTCGTGGAGCGCCGGGCGCACCCGCTTGATCTTTTCGTTCGCGAGAGTCAGATGGACGCGATTCGTCAGCAGGATCACGAACGCCTTTCGCTCGGGATCGATCCACAGCGACGTACCGGTCCACCCGAGGTGGCCGTAGCTCGCCTGCGAAAAATGTACGCCCGAGGACGAGGGCTCCGTCGGCACGTCCCATCCAAGAGCATACGCCGAATCGCCAATTTCCTGCCGCGCGGTGAACCGCTCGATCGTCGAGCGCGCCAGCAGCCTGCGGTGGGCGTAGACGCCGCCATTCAACATCATCTGCGCGAAAATCGCGATGTCGCCCGCGGTCGAAAAAAGTCCCGAATGCCCCGCCACGCCGCCCATGGCCCACGCGTTTTCGTCGTCCACTTCGCCGCGCAACAGGCGCTTGCGATAGGCCGTGTCGTTTCGCGTCGGCGCAATCCTCGCGCGAAGGTTTGCCGGCGGATTGAACATCGAGGAGTTCATCCCCAGCGGCGCAAAGATGTGTTTCCGCGCGAATTCGTCGATCGATTCCCCCGTGAGCCGCTCGATGATGTCCCCGAGCAAGATGAATCCAAGGTCCGAGTATTCAATCCACGTTCCCGGCTCGCGTTCGAGGGGCTGGGCCAGCACCCGCGCGAGAATCGTATCGTTGGAAAAGCGGAGCTCCGGAGACCGCGCAGCGTTAAAGGGGTGTTTGTGGGTCCAGGCTTCGGTCTGGGGAAATTCCCGGCGCAGCCGGTCGGTGGAAGCGTGGGGCTTCAGCCCCTCGGTAATCGTCGTGCTTTTTTCCTGGGCTTTAGCCCCGGGTTTCATCCCTCGCACGTCCTTGAAAAACTCGCGGTGTGCAGGCAGCCCGGAATCATGCAGCAAGAGCATCCGCACCGTAACGCGCGGACGCCATCCGGCATCCGGATCGCCCGTGCCTGCCGCCGCAAATTCCGGCAAATATCGCAAAACCGGAGCATCGAGATCGAGCTGCCCCTGCTCGAAAAGCATCATCGCCGCGGTCGTCGTCACAATCGGCTTTCGTCAACGACGCCACGTCGTAGATCGTCTCCGCCGCCACGCGTTGCGCTTTGGCGCCGCGCGTCAGCATGCCAAACGGATGAACTGCAAGCCGGTTGTCCCATCCGACGGCGAGCACGCCGCCCGGACAGGCTCCATCCTCCAAGGCGCGATCGAGCAATGCGTACGCGGGCCTGAGCCGGCCGATAGGTCGACGCGGGCGCGCGTTCGATCGTCATTGGATTTGCATCCACGTGCAGCCCGTCCCCGCGCCGCGCCGTTCCCGGAACCGTCACCGGAATTCGTCCGAGGATGGCCACCTGTCCGAACAGCGCCCGCGCGGCAGCGCGCTGCGAAACGCTGTTCGTCGAAAACGAAGCGAGCCATGTTTTCGCGCTCGGAAAGCGCTCAATCAGATAAGGACTGCCGAATGACGCAATCGCCACCGGCTTTCCCGCGGCAATCAATTGATTCACGAACGCCCGCTGATCCTCGGGAAATCCCACGTTGCCTTTGCGGTCGGCCACGCGCACGAAAAGCGCCGCAATCGCCACGTCGTACGTTTCCGGGCGAGGCAGCCTGAGCATGCTGACGTTCGTAAACCGCGTGTCCGCGCGCAGCACCGCAAGCGAATCGACTCGCGAGCGAATCTCCAGCTCGATCGTTTCACCCGGACACGCATCCGAATCGGCCGACAGCGCCACGAGCAGCACGCGAAGCGGTCGTATGGCGTCCAGCGGCAGCAATCGAGCAGA
Source organism: uncultured Acidobacteriota bacterium (assembly GCA_963836125.1). Taxonomy (GTDB): domain Bacteria; phylum Acidobacteriota; class Terriglobia; order Acidiferrales; family UBA7541; genus Palsa-295. The sequence goes on along the minus strand of CAWIIK010000005.1, from coordinate 186,363 downwards.
ATCGCGCAGCAGCGTCATGCCCCGGTCGGCCATTTCCTGCGCCTGCGCCTCGAACTCCGGCCGCCCGAACGTTTGGTTGAGCTCCGAGACATCGACGAGCTTCGAACGATCCAGCCCGAGCCGCGCCTTGGCGCCCAGAATGCCGCGCACGGATTCGTCGACCCGGGCGGCGGAAATCCGTCCGCTCTTGACCGCGTCCTCGAGTGCAGCGATCGCGGCATCGGGCACAGGCGGCATCAGCAGAACGTCCGCTCCGGCCTCGACCGCCCGCACCGCCGCCTCGCCCGGCGGAAAGAGCGAGGTAATGCCGCCCATCTCCATCGCATCGGTAACAATCAGCCCGCGAAATCTCATCTCGCCGCGCAGCAATCCAGCCAGTATTCTCGACGACACAGTCGCCGGAATGTTGGGACCCGGTTCGAGCGCGGGTGCAGCCAGATGGCCCGGCATGATCGCGCTTACCCTCGCATGGATCGCCGCGTGGAACGGCACAAGTTCGTTGTCGTCGATCTCCTCGCGATTGCCCGGCACCGTCGCCAAGGCAAGGTGCGAATCGACGCTCACATTTCCATGCCCCGGAAAATGTTTCGCCGTCGCCAGCCCGCCGTTTTCTTCCACGCCGCGAATGAACTCTTCGACATAGCGCGCCACTTCATGCGCGCTTTCGCCGAACGACCGCACGTTGATGATCGGGTTGTCAGGATTGTTGTTGATGTCCGCGTCGGGCGCGAAGACCCAGTGGACGCCCGCGGCGCGCCCCTCCATCGCGGTCAGCTTGCCCGCGACGTAAGCGAAATGCGGCTGGCCGGTCGCTGCGATCGCCATCGCCGACGGAAGCGTCGTGCCCTCTTCGATCCGCATCCGCGTGCCCGATTCAAAGTCCGCGCCGATCAACAGCGGAACCCGTGCGCGCCGCTGCAGCTCGTTCGCAATCTCGGCCGTGGGGTAGACCTGGCTTCGCCTGATTCCGAGCGGCCCGCGCGCAGTGCTGAGAATCAATCCGCCCACGCGATTTTCTTCAACCTGGCGAATCACCCCTGCGTACTCGGGGCTTTCCGCCGATGCAAAGCCGCCAAAGAACGGAACCATCAGCATCTGGCCCAGTTTCTCGCGCAGTGTGAATTTCTTCAGCGTCTGTTCGACCCAGCGGGCGCCCGAGGCCCGCGCGGACTTCTTGTTTCGAGATTTTCGGAGCAAGGAAGTGGAAGGTTTCATGGTCAAAATAAGCCAAGAATGGCGCCGTAAAAACGCTTAAACCGCGATAAGTGTCCAATTTTGGCGCGTTTTTCCCGGGCGTTTCTCACGGATGTCCCGTTTTTTGTATAGCATACGCTTCCGAGGGGCACAATTAGCGCTATCTCCCATGTTTCGTTCCCGGCGTGTTCCAGTCCGTCATCTCGCGGGGAGTGATAAACTCCGGCTGACTGAGGGCGAAAGACGATGCGCATCTGTTCGCTGTTGCCGTCGGCGACGGAAATTCTCTACGCGATCGGCCTTGGCGATTCCGTCTTCGGCGTGACGCACGAGTGCGATTTTCCCGCTGACGCCACAACGAAGCCAACGCTGATCCGCCCGCGCGTCGATCCGCAGGGGACGCCCGCCGAGATCGACCGCAAGGTGAGCGAGATCATCGCGCGCGGCGAGAGCATCTATGCCGTCGATGCCGAATTGCTCAGCTCGCTTTCTCCCGATCTGATTCTCACTCAGGATTTGTGCCACGTCTGCGCCGCTTCGCCCGACGATCTGGCAACCGCGTTGACGCGATTTCCGCGGCCGCCACAGGTGCTCTCGCTGACGCCGCGCTCGCTCGCCGAAGTATGGGGCGACATCCGCCGCGTAGGCGAAGCGACCGGCCGCCGCTGCGAGGCCGAAGCGTTGGCCGCTGCGCTCGAGCGGCGTGTCGCTGCAATTGAAACTGCATCGGCGCAGGCCGCGTGGCGCCCGCGCGTTTTGTGCCTCGAATGGCTCGGTCCGTATTTTGTGGGCGGCCACTGGATTCCGGAAATGGTGTACAAGGCCGGCGGCGAGGATGTGCTCGGCCGGCTGCGTCAGCCGTCGTACAAGGTGACCGGCGACGAGGTTCTGAACTCGCGTCCGGATGTGATCGTGGTCATGCCGTGCGGCTACGGCACCGCGCGCGTGGCAGCGGAGTTCCGTCTCGACCAGCTCCCACGCCACGCAGACGCTCTTCCCGCCATGAAAGAGCGCCGCGTATTCGCAGTCGACGCGAACAGTTACTTCTCGCGCCCCGGTCCGCGCCTTGCCGATGGCCTGGCGCTGCTGGCGCACCTGTTCCATCCAGAGCTTTTTCCGGCCGAGACTCCCGAGGCGTTCCGTCGGCTTCTGTAGCCGAAAGGAGTTTCAAGGAAGCCTCTCGGGCGGTGTAGAATTTGGTATCGGGGTAGCATCACCGCGGGTAGGGCCCGCCACGTGCCGTCTGCTTCTCGCCGCCAGGGAAAGGAATCGATGCCACACAAAATCGCTGCTTCCGACGCCACGTACTTTCTTGGGTTCGATGGCGGCGGCACAAAAACGGAGTGCGTCCTCGCCGATTCCGAAGGCCGCGTTGTGGGGCGCTCCGTGGGCGGGCCGTCGAATCCTCTTCGCGCGGGCTACACGAGGGCGTGGTTCGCGCTCAGCGAAGCCGCCGACGTGGTTTTGAGCCGGCAGAAGCTCAGCGCAGGTCACATCCGCGGAATCTGCGCGGGGCTGGGAGGCGCGGGCCGCTCAGGAGTCGTGCGCCGGGCGACCACCTTCTTCGAGCGAGCCTACCCGAATGCTGAAGTCCGCGTGACGAGCGATCTCGAGATCGCGCTCGAAGCGGCCTTTGGCTTGGCCGACGGAATCATCCTCCTTGCCGGAACCGGTTCCGCTGCGTTTGGGCGCGGCGAGAATGGCAAAACGGCACGCGCGGGCGGGCGCGGTCCGTGGTTCAGCGATGAGGGAAGCGCATTCGATATTGGCCGGCGCGCATTCAAGGCGGTTGTCGAAGCAGAAGAAGCGCGCGGCCCCGAGACGGCTCTTTCGAAGCGCATCTTCAAGTGGCACCAGGCGCACGATTGGGACTCGCTGCTCGATCACGTCTCGAAGAATCCGGACGACGTGTTTCCGAAGACATTTCCGTTGGTAGCCGAACTTGCCGAACGCGGAGACGAAGTCTCGCGCGGGATTTTGTCCGCCGCAGCGCTTTCGCTCGCGAATCTGGCAGCGTGCGTCGTCGATCAACTCGGCTGGCGCAACCGGGAGATTCCCGTCGCGAAGGTGGGCGGGGTGTACGGACGCTCGAAGCACTTCGACGCCGCGATCGACGCGGAGCTGAACCGCTCGCTCGGCCGCGTGCGTTTGGTGCCGATCGCAGTTTCTCTCGCGGAGGCTGCCGCGCGCATGGCGGTCCAGCTGGTGCGGGCCAAAGGCAATGCCGCCTGATACCGAAACGCGGGTCGAATTTGCGCGGGCAGCCTCGGGGGACGAACTCAAGTCCCTGATCCACGAAGCGAGCGAAGACGTACTGCTCGCGCTGCTCGAGAATCCGAAGTTGGATGAGGCGCACGTAACCCGACTGCTCGAACGGCTCGACCTCCCAGCGAACGTGTTGGAGGCGATCGGCGCGGAAGGGAAGTGGGCCGCGAGCGAAAGCGTCCGACTGGGCCTTGCGCGGCATCCTCGCACGCCGAAGCGCATCGCCCTCACGGTCGTGCGGCAGCTTTATCTCTTCGATCTCGTGCGGTTGAGTCTGCTGCCGTCGACGCCTGCGGACATCAAGCGCGTGGCGGAGGAGATCATCATCTCGCGCGTGCCGCATATCCCCGTAGGGCAAAAGCTGACGCTGGCAAGACGCGGGCCGTCGCGCGTGGTCGGCGCGCTTCTTGCCGAGGGCCAGCGGCAGGCCGTGAAGCTTGCGCTCGCGAACCTATTTCTCACCGAGAGCCAGATACTGAAGGTGCTGGCGAAGGCGGGCGTCCCCGAACGCGTGGTGGCGGCGATCGCACACGACGCCAAATGGTCGCAGCAGTACAATGTGCGCGCGGCGCTGGTCCGCAACCCGCAGACGCCTACGCCGTGCGTGCTGGGGTTTCTTCGCGATCTCACGCTGCGCGACCTGAACGATATTTTGGCGCTCGAAGGACTCACGCCGCATCGTAGGAGGCAGATCTCGGAAGAGATTAAGCGGCGAGCCGGCGGAGGGGAACTGTCTGGCCGTTAACGGTGTCAAACCTGTCTGAGGGCTGATGGCGAAAAAATCGAATCACATTGGCTGGATCATCGCGGTAGCGGCGGCTGTATTCGTCGGAGTGCTGGTCTATTCGTCGTATCAGGAGACGCGAACGCGCTACGAAGTGTGCATGAATTTCAAGGGCGCGACGCACTGCGCCACCGCCGCCGGCGCAAACCACGACCAGGCCGTCCGCAGCGCGCAGGAAATCGATTGCGAGCTGCTTTCGAACGGCCGCACCGAGAACATGGTATGCCTGGATCAGGCCCCATCGAGCGTCCGCCCCATCCAATGACTCACTGCTTGAATTGCGGCGCCGAACGCGCGGCGGAAGTTTGCGAGGCGTGCGGGCTCAGCCCGTCGGCCGCGGAATTTTCGCTGCGGAAGCGGCTGCTGAACCGCACAGCGATATTCGTTCTCGGATCGCTCGCGTTTGTGGTGGCGAGCGAACGCTACCCCTCGCTCGAACTCGACCAAATCCTGATTTTCATCGGCCTGCTTTTTTTCATGACGCTCGGCCTGGCCATCTGGGTCGAGCGGCGCGCTTTGCGGCACGTGGAAGTCGAAGCGCTCAAGCGCATCTATTACGGGCTGATACCCGTTCCGTGGGTCCTGTCCGTGATGCTGCTCGCGAACGGAGCCCTCGATCACGGGCCGCCGCAGATCATACAGGAGCAGGTGGTAAGCAAGTTCTCGATGCCGGGCCCGGTGGCCAGCCGGCGCCTGATTGTGACCTCGTGGCGCGACGGGCACCGTTTCGAGCGCATCGCGGTGACCCGCGAGGATTTCGACAGCTTCAACCGAGGCGATCTCGTCAGCATCCAGGTGAAGGACGGCCTCCTCGGCATTCCCTGGGTTTCCGGCGTTTCCCACCCCTAGCCGTACCGTTGCATTCCAGGACGCATGGCTCGAAGCGCGCGGCTCCGCGCTGATTCTCGAATGCTAGACTGAATCTGTCGCGACCCAGCAACTTGCGATGGATCGCCGCGCGACTTCGGAGCGAAAATCCGCATGCGCCTGCCGGAAAAATGGATGGAACGGGTGCCTTTCCTCGAGGCGCTCGAGGAGGATTGGCAGCCCGTGCCGCGCCCAATTTTGATCGTGGCGGCCGCGTTTTACGTTCTTTTCCTGATCCAGGCGGCGCGCGGCAGCGGCCCTTTCCTGATGATCGATCTGGTCTTCATACCGATCCACGAGGGCGGGCATCTGCTGTTCCACTATTTCGGCGAATTCCTCGGGATAGCCGGCGGGACGCTGCTGCAACTCGGTGTTCCGCTCATGCTGGCGACTTATTTTGTTTTTCAGCGGCAAGTGCAGGGCGTCGCATTTTGCCTGTTCTTTTTCTTCGAACAGTTTCTTCCCGTGGCGACGTATATGGCCGACGCGCGGGCGCAACAGTTGCCGCTTCTCACGGTGGGCGATGCCGACTACGTGATCCACGACTGGAACTATCTCTTCGGGAAGCTGGGCGTCTTGCAACATGACACGCAGATCGCGATGGCCGTGCGCGTGATGGGGTGGATCGGGATGCTGGCGACGACCGGATGGATGGTCTACCGCAGCCTGCGGCCCGAAAACGCGCCGGTGCAGATTACCTCGACCAATCAGAGTTGAGCACCGCCCTCCTTGAGCGCGAGCGAACAGCAAAGAGCAGATCCCTCGCTGCGTCCCGCCCCCGCGCAAACTGCGGGAAAGGCTAAGGCGCGCGGGACTCGGCTCGGGATGACAACTCTTCTTTTCGCGTTCAAGGTAGCGTGCGGATCAGAAGGTGTAGAGGCCACGGAGATCGACCGGATGCGGCAGCTCCACTTCCAGGACGCGATTGTAGTCGCCGAGGGTCAATTTGATTAGTTGCGCGGGTCCGACGTCGCGGGAACTCCACTCCGTGCTGGGAATGATGCGGGAGGATAGGGCGAGATCGCCGGTTTCGATCTCGCTGCCTTGCTTGTCGATATCGGTGAGGAACACCGCGTAGACGAGCCTCGATTTTGTGTCGAGCATCAGGTAGCGGTGCCCGAGCAGAATGAGAACGATATCCTTCCTTTTGCTCTTCTTGTCCGGCAGGTAGACATTCCCGCCGATGGGTGGCTTGCCGTCGAGCTTGATCTCGGATTCGTCCACCTGCTTCCAGTGAATGCGGTCGGAATCGCTGGCCGCGCCCGCAATCCCCGCTGCAAATAAGCTAGCGGCCAGGCACAGACCCACGGCGGCGAAGAACTGGAAGCCCCGGTTGCGGCCGTTTCTTATTTGCAGTTTCACTCTCCAGCAGAATACATCAGTGAGGGCGGATTTGGATGGCGAGCCCGGTCGAGCCGCTTGGCAAATCCACCGAAGCCCGTCTATACTCCCGGCTGCGCCTTGGCTGCCGGAAGGCTTGATATGATTTGGCGGCCGGACGCCCGAAACAATGATTGCCTTCGCCCAACGACGACCGAGCTTCGTTTCTCCGCGTTGCATCCCGCAAGGCTTTACTTGAACGGCCGTGTGAAAGGCGCCCGGCGGCCGCCTTTGATTCACCGCCATAACCGATCCAAGAATTCGTGCGAACCATCGGAGGCGCCGGGCAATCGAGTCCGCGCTCGCTGCAGGGCCGGTTCGAGTCCCGGAGGAACGAGAATCCATGAGCGACATCGCATCCATATTGGCGGCGAACGATAAGGTCTCGAAGGAAGTGCTGCAGGCGCGCGCGGATCAGATCGACCGCGAGCGAAAGTTTCCGCGCGAGAACCTGCAGGCGCTGGGAGCGGCGGGCGTGCTTGGGATTCTGATTCCGGTGGAATTCGGCGGCGCGGGCGGGACGCTGGCGGAAATGTCGCAGGCGCTCGAGGTGCAAGCGCAGGGATGCGCTTCGACCGCGATGGTCGCGCTGATGCACTATTGCGCTTGCGCCACGATCGCGGCGAAGGGCAACGAGGAGATGAAGAAACGCATCCTGCCCGCAGCGGCGCGCGGCGAGCACATCAGCACGCTGGCTTTCAGCGAGGCGGGCTCGGGCGGCCACTTTTATGCGCCGGTCAGCAAAGTGCGCCTGGACTGCGGGACGAAGAAACTGAGCGCGAAGAAGACGTTCGTCACGAGCGCGAACGAGGCGGATTCCTACGTGGTGTCGACGCGGGCGCTGCATGCGGCGGCGCCCACGGAATGCGATCTGTATTTGGTTCCGAAAGGCGCGAGCGGCTTTTCGGCCCAAGGACGGTTCGAGGGTCTGGGGCTAGCCGGAAACGCGAGCGCGCCGATGACGCTCGAGGACGTTTCGGTCGCCGATACGGCAAGGCTTGGCGCGGAGGGTTCCGGCTTTCAGACGATGATGGAAGTTGTGCTGCCGCACTTTCAGATTGGCGTTGCGTCGGTATCGATCGGGATCGCCGGCGCGGCATTCGAGAAAATCACGGCGCGCGTCGGCGCGAGGAAATACGAGCATGCGGGCGGAGCGGCGCTGGCGTCTATTCCGCGCGTGCAATTTCTGGTGGCGGAAATGGCCATTGAACTGAATTCCGCGCGCGCCTATCTCGGCGAGACGATCCGCAAGGCGCTTTCGGCGCACCCGGCCGCGATGCTCGATGTGCTGGGCGTGAAAGTGCGGGCGGCTGATGCGTGCCTCGACGTGGTTTCGCGCGCGATGACGCTCGGCGGCGGCTGGGCTTTCGGGCAGCACGGAGGGCTCGAACGCAACTTTCGCGACGCGCAGGCCGCGTCCGTGATGGCCCCTGCGAGCGACGTGCTGAAGGATTTTATCGGCAAGGCGTGCTTGGGGCTGCCGCTGTTTTAGTCACTCGAAGGACGAGGAGCGAAAACGAAAGGGGGAAAAGCAATGTCCGGAAATTTAAGCGGCCGCGCCGTACGAATCGGCGCTGTGGCCTACGATCCGAAAGTGGTGACAATTTGGGAGGGATTCAAGCCGTATTTTGCCGAACGCGGCGCCGAAATCGATTACGTCCTGTATTCGACCTACGACGCGCAGGTGGACGCGAATCTATCCGGCGAGGTTGACGTCGCGTGGAATTCGCCACTCGCTTGGGTGAAGAGCCAGATCGCGAGCAGCGGCGGATGCCGGGCGATCGCGATGCGCGATTCGGACCGCGATCTGACGACGAAAATCGTAGTGCGTGCCGGCTCGCCACTGGCGATGCTGCCGGATTTGCGGAACAAGACGATTGCGGTCGGTGCGTCGGATTCGCCGCAGGCTACGCTGATTCCTCTCGAAATGATCGCTGAGGCGGGCGTCGATCCGCGGAAAGATTGCAGCGTCCTTTACCACAACGTGATGGTGGGCAAGCATGGCGATCACGTGGGCGGCGAGCGCGACGCCGCGAGGGCACTTGCCGCGGGCGCGGCGGATGCGGCGTGCATGCTGGATGCAAACTACGTGCGGTTCGTCAAAGACGGGACTCTTGCACCCGGCGCGACCCGCGTTTTGGCAACGACGCCTCCGTTCGATCATTGCAATTTCACCGTGCGCGCCGATCTGCCCGAAACGCGCATCAAGCCGTTTGTCGATGCGCTGCTGGCGATGTCGTTCGAGGACACAGGAATCCGGATGTGCATGGAGCTAGAAGGACTGCGGCGCTGGCTCCCCGGGCGCACCTTGGGCTACGCTCAGCTCGAAAAGGCTGTGCGGCGATTCAACTTTTATGGCTCGGCGGCTTCGTCGGCGGCGGGCTAGGGGATTTCCGCGGGCCGGGCAACAGGGGTGCTCAGGATTTGGCTTCGCCGCGGGATTGATCGAGGGTATTATGCCTCGAAGTAACGGGAGGAACCGAATGGCGAAGAAGAGCAGGCTTACGGAAGCGGCAGTGAAGATTGGCTCGGTGGTGGGAAAGGCCGACCGCACGGCACATAAGGTCGTGAAAGCGGGAGTGGTGGCGAAAAAGGAGCTTGCCGCCATTTCGAAGCAAGTGGAAGCCCTCAAGAAGCAGCTGCAAAAGACCACCAAGAAATTGCAACGCGCCCTGCGCTAGCGCGAACTGTTTTCTGTAGTCACCTCGAACCGACCCGCGCGCATCGCGCGGATGCGCGGTCGCGCCATGGAACACGAATTCACCTGCCCCTATTGCGGCGAAGAGATTTCGATGTTGCTGGACCTGTCCGTCGGGCGCCAAACCTACATCGAGGACTGCGAAGTGTGCTGCAAGCCAATTGAGATCAGTTTCACCGTTGAAGACGACGATCTCGCCAGCTTCAACGCTCAAACAGTCGGCTGAGCCGATCTCTCAGGATTTGATTTCGCCGAGGGATTTGTCGAGCAGGCGGATGCCTTCGTCGACGTCGGCCTTCGAGATGTTCATCGGCGGGGCCATGCGGATCACGTTGCCGTACAGGCCGCCCTTGCCGATCAGCAAGCCGTTGGCGCGGGCTCGCTCGAGGAGTTGAGTGGTTTCCGCCGGAGCGGGCTCCTTCGTTGCGCGGTCGCGGACGAGTTCGAGCGCCTGCATCATGCCCATGCCGCGAACGTCGCCGATGAGCGGATATTTCGCCTGGAGCTCTTCGAGCTGCTGGCGCAAGTAGCCTCCGACGACGTGCGTATTCTCCAGCAGATTTTCTTCCTCGATCACTTCGATCACGGCGCGGGCCGCGACGGACGTGACGGGATTGCCGCCGAAGGTTGAGATCGTGAGGCCCTGGAATTTGCCGGCAAGTTCGGCGGTGGTGATCGTCGCGCCGACGGGCACGCCATTGCCCATGCTTTTCGCGCAGGTGATGATGTCCGGCGTCACTTCCCACTGCTCGATGCCGAACCACTTTTTGCCGGTGCGGCCGAAGCCGGTCTGGACTTCGTCGGCGATGAAAAGGCCACCGTAATTCTTCACGATGCGGTACACGATCTTGAAATATTCGGGCGGCGGCGTGATGAATCCGCCGACGCCCTGAATCGGCTCGGCGATGAAGGCGGCAATCGAGCCGCTGGTGCCGGTCTGGATCAGATCTTCGACGTCGTTCGCGCACGCGACGCCGCAATCGGGATATTTCAGATGCAGCGGGCAGCGGTAGCAATACGGGCTGACGGCGTGAGACACGCCGACGCTGATCACGCCGGCCTTGCGCCAGGCGGCTTGACCTGTAATGCCCTTCGCGAGAGCCGATGCGCCGGAATAGGCGTGGCGCAGAGCGACGACGTCGTAACTCGGGCCGGCCATGCGCGCGAGCAGGATCGCGGCTTCGTTAGCCTCGGTGCCGGAACTGGTGAAGAAGCTTTTCTGCAATTTCCCGGGCGTGATTTGCGCGAGTTTTTCGGCGAGCGCGACGATGGCTTCGTTGGGGAAAAGCGTCGAGGTGTGCTGCAGCTTGTCGACCTGAGCCTTGATCTTCGACGTGACCTTGGGATTGCAGTGGCCGACGCCGATGGTGACGATGCCGCCGAAAAAATCGAGGTACTTGTTGCCCTCGACGTCCCAGAGATATTGCATGGAGGCGTGATCGGCCACGAGCGGATGCTGGTAGTAGTTCGCGACCGCGGGCCAGAGATATTCCTTGTGCTTGCGAACAACCTCTTCGCTGCGGCTGGCGGCTGCTTTCGGCTGCGTCGTCACGCAAGGACTCCCCGAGATTGGATTCGGTTCGACTGGAAGTTTACAGTTTGCCCGTATTCCCGGCAAGGGATCTCAGGGCTGAAAGCCTCACGCTTCCACCCAGTACGAAACAAAGATGCGAATGGTCGGAGTTCCCGTATAATTCCGGGCCAATGGAAGGCATATTGACACGGCTGGCCCGGGCGCTTGGGCGGATTTTCCCGGACTGCGTGACGCTCAGCCAGGCGATCGCCTTCAATATGTTTCTGGCTTTCTTCCCCCTGCTGCTTTTCACCCTTGGGCTGCTGGGGGAGACGCGGCTCTTTCACGATGCCCTGCAAGAAATCCCCAATCGGCTGAGCTTGATTCTTCCGCCCGGCAGCGCGGGCGTGGTTTCCGCGTATTTCGTGCGGAAGACGGTCCATACCTGGAAGTGGATGGTGCTGGGCATGGGCGGCACGATGATCACGGGAACGCAGGTGATGATCGGCTACATCGAAGGCTTTCGTGTGATTGAGGGAGACTTGCTGCGGCCGGGCTACTGGCGGCGGCAGTTTCGCGCTTTCGCGCTGCTGTGCCTCACGATCGTCCCGATGCTGGCGGTGGTGATTCTGACGGTGTTCGGCAAGCAGACGCGGGCGTGGCTGATGCTGCGGACGCGGTCGGTGTATATGACGCACGAGCTGGAGCTGACGCTTTACGGGATCGTGGTGTTCGTGCTGGCGATGGGAGTGCTGGTGGTGCTCTATCGGCTCGGGCGGCCCGGGCATCCTGGAATGCAGAATTTGTTGCCTGGAGCGTTGGTTGCTACGATTCTGTGGTGGGCGGCCGATATCGTTTTCGGGTGGTACGTGCGGAAGATGCCGTACGATGCGATGTATCGCGGATTGGCGGCGGCAATTGGTCTGCTGATCTGGATGTTTCTGACGGCGATGATCGTGCTGCTGGGCGCGGCGTACAACGCAGAAATGCGCGAGGAGCTGGCGGACGCGCGAGCGGCCGCGACGCCGGGGCGTCCGAAAACGCTGACGATTCACTAGCGCGACGCGCGGAGCGGCTTTGGGTTTGCGCAGAGGGAGCGCGCGATGAGCGACATTCACGTCGAGTGCTACGCCGGGCATCGGGCGGACGAGCGGCCGCTGCGGTTCGTGCTTCGCGGGCGTGAATTCGAGGTGCAGGAACTCGATGGGCGATGGTATTCGCCCGATGCGAGCTATTTCCGCGTGCGCGCCACCGACGGCAATTATTATGTCCTGCGACACGATGAGGCGCAGGATTTCTGGACGCTCGACGCGTTCCGCGCCGCGGGCTGAACGCAGTTTAGCGCGACAGTGTTTCGGGTTTTGGGCAGTGGGTGAGACCTCAGGCATGCAACGGCGCAATCCACGCTTCGCGCAGATTGTTGTCCTGCTTTCCTGCAGTCTTGCCCTCGTCGGCGCGCTGTACGCCCAGCGACCGTTCCGGCAATATCCGACAGTCGAATACGGCGAATCGATACCCGTGCCGCCGGACTGGCGGCGGCCCGGAGAATGGGCCTTCGCTCGACTGATGTACCCACCGGGCCCGAATGACGGCTACCGCGGGCGTTTCGACGGCGACTGGCGGCTGGGCATGTCACTGTGGACGCAGGACGCGCCGGCGGCGGATCGCGCCTTCGCTGCTGCGGTGCGACGGCTGACCCGCATCGACGCGCGGTCGGTGGAAGAAGACGTGAATCTCGACGATGGCGACGAGGTTTACAACTGGCCGTGGCTTTACGCCGTGCAGGTGGGCGAGTGGGGAATCACGCAGCGTCAGGCGGACGTCTTACGCGATTATCTGCTGCGCGGCGGTTTCTTCATGGCTGACGATTTTCACGGCGCGTACGAGTGGCAGATGTTCGTGCAGCGCATCCGGATGGTTTTTCCGGATCGCCCGATCACTGAAATTCCAAGTAACGATCCGATCTTCCACACGATTTACGATCTGGACGACCGCTACCAGATTCCCGGCGCCGCGCATTTGCGGCTTGGCTACAAAGTGCCCGACTACCCGCAAGGCCCCGACGATGGAAAGGGAGCGCACTGGTTCGCGATCCGCGATGACAAGGGTCGCATCATGGTCGCCATATCGTTCAACTCGGATATCGGCGATTCGTGGGAATGGTCGGACCGTCCGGTATACCCCGAGCGCTTTTCCGATCTCGGCTTTCGCATCGGCGTCAATTACGTCGTCTACGCGATGACGCACTGAGGTCGTCGTTTCGGACGTTCGCTCAATTTTCTCCGAAGCGCCTGATAACTACAGGGATACCCAAGCAACTTTTGCCGCCTCGCGGGGTTAAACTGGATGGAAATGCGACGACCTACCCTACGGACCACCGCAACCGCACGTTCTGACCGCAGTAAACCATGCTGCCAAAAATCGCGCGGTCCAAGCCGCCTCGATGCGGCCGGGAGCGTGTTTGTGCTCGCGACGCTTGCGGCGATGCTCGCGGGCGCGTTTGCGATTGCGGCGCCGGCGGGCGCCGGCAAGCACGACGTGAACTCCAGCGACGATTCGAGTCAGCCGCTGAAGCTGAGCAAGAAATTCAAGGGCAAGCTGCCGATCACGGAACTCACCGAGGATGAGGCCACGCTCCATGCGCTGAACCGGCTCGCATACGGGCCGCGGCCGGGCGACGTGGCGCGCGTCGAGCAGATGGGCCTCGAGAAATGGATCGACCAGCAGCTCGATCCCGATTCCATCGACGATTCGGCGCTCGACCAGCGTCTCGAAAAATATCCGACGCTGGCGATGTCGTCGCAGCAACTGCTCGAGGAGTTTCCGCCGCCGGCCCAAGCTGCGAAGAAGGAAGGCGTGACCAAGGACGAGTACAACCAGGAGATACGGGAGAAGCGACGCGATGCCATGTCGGATGTCGCGCAAACCGGCAACAACAACGTCGACAAGGCGCAGGAAGCGCTCGCGAAACTTCAGGGGCCGGGGCGGATCGTCGCCGAGCTTTCGATGGCGAAGGTCGATCGCGCAGTTTACAGCAACCGGCAGCTCGAAGCGGTGATGGAAGATTTCTGGTTCAACCATTTCAACGTGTTTGCCGGGAAGGGCGCGGACCGGTGGCTGCTCACGTCCTACGTGCGCGACACGATTCGGCCGCACACGATGGGCAAATTCCAGGATTTGCTGACCGCAACGGCAAAGAGCCCCGCCATGCTTTTTTTCCTCGATAACTGGCTGAGCGTCGATCCAGCGGCGTTCAAAGAGCATCAGGAGGAGATCGCGGAGCGGCGGGCGAGGTTTCAGGGTGCGTTTGGAGGCGGATTCCGGCCGTTTGGTCCGCCGCAAATGACGCCGGGCGCGCAGGACGGGCAGGCTGCGCAACGCACACAACAACAGCAGGATCGCGGGCTGAACGAAAACTATGGGCGCGAAGTGATGGAGCTGCACACGGTGGGCGTCGACGCGGGTTACACGCAACAGGACGTGATCGAGATGGCCGAATGCCTGACCGGATGGACGGTGCGGGAGCCGCGGCGCGATCCGGAATTCGTTTTCCGGCCGGAATTTCACGACGATGGAAAGAAAGTCGTGATGGGCCACGCGTTCAACTACGGCGGAGAGAAGGACGGCGAAGAGGCCTTGAAGATGCTGGCGAACGATCCGCACGCGGCGAAATTCATTTCGACCGAGCTGGCGCGCCATTTTGTGTCGGACGCGCCGCCGTCGGCGCTTGTCGAGCGGATGACGAAAACATATGAATCGACCGGCGGCGACATTCGCGCGGTGCTCAAGACGATGATCTACTCGCCGGAATTCTGGTCGAAGGAAACTTACCGCGCGAAGGTGAAGACGCCGTTTGAGCTGGTGGCGAGCACGACGCGCGCGCTGGATGCGGATGTGACGGTGTCGTTGCCGCTGGAGGTCTGGGTCGGGCGAATGGGCGAACCGCTGTTCCTGTGCCAGCCGCCGACGGGATACTCGGATAAGGCGTCGACGTGGGTGAATACCGGCGCGCTGCTGAATCGGCTGAACTTCGCGCTGGGATTTGCAACCAATCATATGGCGGGAGCGAACGTAGATTTGGCGGATATGTTCGGCGAGGACGCGTCGAAAGATCCGGAGATGGCGCTGACGCGCGCGACCGATCTTTTCCTCGGCGGGCAGGTGGCGCCGACGACGTTGCAAACGCTCCAAGCGCGCTTGAACGATCCGCAGATTTTGCAGGCGCGGCTGGACGATCCCGTAAAGCAGGTGAACGAAGGGCTGCTTTCGGGATTGGTCCTCGGGGCGCCGGAGTTTCAGCGGCGGTAGACTGGACCGCGGTTACGGAGAAACGGCCATGAATATTTCTCGGCGATATTTTCTGAAGGGTGGCGGAATCGCGATGCTCGGGATGGCGTCGTTGCCGTCATTCTTGCAGCGGGCTGTGGCGGAGAGTGTGTCGCCGAACAAGAAAAAGATGGTCGTCCTGTTTCAGCGCGGCGCGATGGACGGGCTGAACGTCGTGGTGCCGTTTGCCGAGCCGAATTATTACCACTTGCGCCCGACGATCGCAATCCCTCAGCCGCAGAGCGGCAGCCTGGATGCCGCTCTCGATCTCGACGGCTTCTTTGGACTGCATCCGAGCCTGCAGCCGTTGCAGCCGCTCTTTCAAAGCGGGCAGCTGGCCGTCGTGCAGGCCGCCGGCTCGCCCGATCCGACGCGCTCGCATTTCGACGCTCAGGATTTCATGGAATCAGGCACGCCGGGCGTGAAGGCCACAGAAGACGGGTGGCTGAATCGCGCGATGCAGTCGATGCCGGAGGAGAGCGCGTCGCCATTTCGCGCGGTCGCTTTCGGGCCTTATCTGCCGCGCACGCTCGAGGGCAGCGCGCCTGCGGTGGCGATCCCGGACCTGAAGCAGTTCAAGATGTACGGGCCGCAGCAGACGGTGGAAGGCGGCTTCGAGGCGATGTACGCGCAGACGGTGGACCAGGCGCTGCGCGGCGTGGGCCAGGAAACGTTCGAGGCCATCGACCAGCTCAAGAAAATCAATCCCGATGCGTATCAGCCCGAAAACGGCGCGCAGTATCCCACGAGCCGCTTTGGCAAGAGCCTGATGGAAATTGCCGAGCTGTTTAAGGCGGACGTCGGACTCGAAGTGGCGTTTCTCGATAGCGGCGGCTGGGACCACCACGTGAACGAAGGCGGCGTGCAGGGCCAGCTTTCGAATCTGCTGCGCGATCTGGGACAGGGAATCGCGGCGTTTCATCAGGACATGGGCGATCGCATGGGCGATGTGGTGTTCGTGAGCATGTCGGAATTCGGGCGCACGGCGCACGAGAACGGCAATCGCGGCACCGACCATGGCCACGCGAACTGCATGTTCGTGATGGGCGGCGACGTGAAGGGCGGAAAAGTCTACACGCGGTGGCCCGGAATGAACGACGGGCAGCTTTACCAGGACCGGGACCTTGCCGTCACGACGGATTACCGCAGCGTGCTCGGCGAAATCATGCTGAAGCATATGGGCGACCGCGACCTGAAAACGGTTTTCCCCGGGTTCGAGAACGATCCGCGGCAGTTCCTCGGGCTCGTGAAAGCGTAGGCTGGCTCGCGCGTCTACTCGTGCGCGCTAGAAATCGGACGGCAGGTAGTCGTACGGCGGGCTTGGCGGCGGTTGAGCCGCGTCCAGCGAAAAGCAATGGTGCCCTGTGGGGTGCGCCCATGTCGTGACGTTTTGAGGTTCGTCCTGCTTAGCCATCGCAAAAGTGGCACAGAGCTGGTATTCGCTGCCTCCGCCGGGAAGATATTCGTAACCTGCGCGCGTCACAGGATCAACCAGCGGGACATTTCGAAGCTCGTCCAGGTGCTCGGGCAGTTTATGGCCGTTCGAGTTCCATCGAAGAGTGATCTGTTGGCTCAGTGCGAACAAATCCTGCAGGCGCCTCGAATCCGCTCGCTCCGTGCGGCGCGTTTTCGGCGCGCCGGTAAGTCCAAATCCGAGTGTGACCAGCAGCCCGACACACACAGCGCCGACCATACCCATCCACGCGTCGCGAGTGAACCTGCCGCGCGTTCCGGAGGAATCGGATTCTTTCAGCCCGCCGAAGTAGTAGAGGAACACGCCGCCGGAGAGCAGGAGGACGACGAACGCCTTCGAAAGGAACCGAGCGGTGATCTCTCCCTGGAGAAAGTAGGTGAGAGCCGTAATCAAATCGCCGATGAAAACGCCGGCGGCAATCACCAGCGCCATGTAGGTGAGCCACTTGCGGACCGGCGAATTCAGCTTTTCGGGATGGCTCCTCACATCGCGGACGACGGCTCGCGATAACAGCAGATAAATTGGAAAGGCTACGAGAATGGACGCGATACTCCACGTGGCGCCAGTCACGTCGTATGCCTGCGCGTAGCCCGGCGAGAACAACGTGTCGGCAAGCCACCGGTCGATCAGCGTAAAGGCGAGCGAACCCGAAGCGATCGTCCATATGGCGAGAGCGGAAAAGATCAGCAAGTAAAAGAAGGCGTCCTTGGCGGGTGTCCCCGCGCCGCGGCGGCTGGGAATTTCGATTCCGGTGAGCTTTTCATAGTGGGCTGCAAGCGCCTGATAGACTTCCTTCTCGGGCCAGCCTCGAGCTGTGAGGATTCCGACCAGGGCCTCGTCCGAAACGCCGTTCGCTTTCGCGCGTTCCAGGAATTCGCGGACTTCGGCGAACGCAGGCATGGGCGAATCCTATCCCAGAGAGGCGAGCGGAACAAGGCTGCGCCCCGGCGGAAGAGCGCACAGGAATTGCAAGATCACGTAGAATGAAATGCGAAAGCAAGACTCCGAGAATTGATTTGGTCCGCGAACAACTAACGACGATTCTCGCTTGCCCCTTGGATCGCAGCACTCTTCGAGCGCAGGGCGACACGCTGGTTTGCGAGCAGGGGCATGTTTTTCCCGTCGAAGGCGATATTCCTATCTTTGCGGACGCCGTCCGGCGCGAAGCAACCCCCAAAAACATGGAGGCAGTCGAGCGCGAGGCCGGCCAAGATGAGACCGTCGACGCTTTCGTGAACGATTGGCTGGTGAACACGAATGGGAATTTGTACCGGCGGGCGCGCGGCAGGCTGAAACGCTATCCGATTCCGCAGTGGCCGCTGGCTTCCGCCGCCGGGAAGATCGTTGTTGACGTTGGTTGTAGCTGGGGGCGGTGGAGCGTTGCTGCGGCCCGCGCTGGGTTCTTTCCGGTTGGATTGGATGTGCACATCGATGCATTGACGGCCGCCAGACGAGTGTCCAACCAGTTGGGCGCCGAAACTGCGCAGGTGTGCGGCGACGTGGAGGTGCTGCCGTTTCGATCCGGGTCAGTGGATGTGGTGTTTTCGTATAGCGTCTTGCAGCACATCGACCGGCCGAAGGTGATGCAGTTTTTCGAGGAAGTGGCGCGCGTGCTGAAGCCTGGTGGGCTTTGTCTCGTGCAATTGCCGAACGCGTTTGGGCTGTATAGCATTGTGCAGCAAGCCAGACGCGGATTTCGCGACGCCGCTCCCGGCAGTTTCGAAATGCGTTATTGGACGCGCAATGGGATTCGGCAGGCGATCGAGAAGGCTGGGCTACGAGAGTTGCGGCTATGCGCGGACGGTTTCTTCAGCCAGGACCCGCAGCTTTCTGATTTGGATTTGCTGTCGCCGGCGGGAAAATTGGTCGTGCTGGCGTCGTGTGCAGGGCGCAAGGTAGCGGATGTTCTGCCGCCGTTGGTGAGGCTTGCGGATAGCTTATGGGTCGAGGCGCAATCGCCCTCGGACGACTCGGGCACCCGTCTTTAATTCGCCAGCCTTACTCGGAGCCCTTGATGCGCATGCCGTAAAACGAGCGGTAGACGAAGAAGAACGACACGATAAAGAAGACGGCGGCGAGAATTCCCGTCAGCTCGGGATTCTTGGACGCGAGGTCGACCGCGAGTTCCACCGCCAACAAACCGAACAGGGTGGTGAACTTGATGACCGGGTTGAGCGCGACGGAGGACGTGTCCTTGAACGGATCGCCGACGGTGTCGCCGACGACCGTAGCATCATGCAGCGGCGTACCCTTTTGCTTCAGCTCGACCTCGACGATCTTTTTAGCGTTGTCCCACGCGCCGCCGGCGTTGGCCATGAAGATGGCTTCGTAGAGGCCGAAGATCGCGATCGAAATCAGGTACCCGATAAAGAAGAATGGCTCGACGAAGGCGAACGCCAGCGCGGCAAAAAACACGGCGATGAAGATGTTGAGCATGCCCTTTTGTGCGTATTGCGTACAGATCGCGACGACCTTCTTGCTGTCCGCCACGGATGCCTTCTCGATGCCTTCGAGCTTGATATTGGCCTTGATGAATTCGACCGCGCGGTAGGCGCCGGTGGTGACCGCCTGGGTGGACGCGCCGACGAACCAGAAAATCATGGCGCCGCCCGTGATCAACCCCAGTACGAACGGAGCATGCAATAGCGAGAGCTTGTCTACGTCAGTAGTGAGGCCGTTGGTAAGCGCCATGATGATCGAAAAGATCATGGTGGTCGCGCCGACGACTGCCGTGCCAATCAGCACCGGTTTCGCAGTGGCCTTGAACGTGTTGCCGGCGCCGTCGTTTTCCTCGAGCATCTGCTTGGCGTGCTCGAACTGCACGTCGAAGTTGAAGTCCTTCTTCAATTCCTGGGCGATATTCGGAATGTTTTCGATCAGCGACAATTCATAGACGGACTGCGCGTTGTCGGTGACTGGGCCGTAGGAATCGACCGCGATCGTGACCGGGCCCATGCCGAGGAATCCGAACGCGACGAGGCCGAACGCGAACACAGGCGCGGCGATCATTACGTTGCTGAGCCCGCCGAGGCTGACCAAGTATCCCACGCTCATCAGAGCGACCATCGTCAGCCCCAGGTAGTAAGCAGAGAAATTTCCGGCGACGAAGCCAGAGAGAATGCCGAGCGATGCGCCGCCCTCTTGCGCCGAGGCCACGACTTCGCGGACGTGACGCGATTCCGTCGAGGTAAATGCCTTCACGAGTTCGGGAATCAGCGCGCCGGCCAGCGTGCCGCACGAAATGATGGTCGCGAGCTTCCACCACTGCGACGTATCGCCGCCAAGGTCGGGGATGATGTAGTAGGAGATCAGGTAGGTCAGGGCGATCGAGACGGCCGAGGTGATCCACACGAGCGACGTGAGGGGCGATTCGAAATTCATTTTGTCGACTTTGCCGAAGCGCGCGCTGGCAATGGCGGTGTTGACGAAATACGCGACCGCGCTGGCCACCAGCATCGCCACGCGCATCACGAAAATCCATACGAGGAGCTGCACTTGCACGACCGGACTCGTCACGCCGAGCAGGATGAACGTGATCAGGGCAACGCCGGTGACGCCGTAGGTTTCGAAGCCGTCGGCGCTCGGGCCGACCGAATCACCCGCGTTGTCTCCGGTGCAGTCGGCGATGACGCCGGGGTTGCGCGCGTCGTCCTCCTTGATCTTGAAGACGATTTTCATGAGGTCGGAGCCGATGTCGGCAATCTTGGTGAAGATGCCGCCCGCGATTCTCAGCGCGGCGGCGCCCAGCGATTCGCCGATCGCGAAGCCGATGAAGCAGGGCCCTGCGTACGAGCCGGGAACGAACAGCAGAATGATCAGCATCATCAGGAGCTCGACGCTGATCAGCATCATGCCGATGCTCATTCCCGCGCGGAGCGGAATTTGATAGATCGGATACGGCTTGCCGGCGAGGCTTGCAAACGCAGTTCGCGAGTTCGCGAAGGTGTTCACGCGAATACCAAACCAGGCCACGCCATAGCTGCCGAGAATTCCGACGACGCTGAAGAACAGAATCATGACCACGCGGACCGTCTCGTAGTGGCGCAGCACGCCAAAGTAGAGAATGATGACCGCCGCGATGAAGATCCACAGCAGGAAGAGGAACTTGCCTTGATTGATGAGATAGGTTTTGCAGGTCTCGTAGATGAGATCGGAAATTTCGTGCATCGAGCGGTGAACGGGAAGGTTCTTCAGCCGGATGTAGATCGTCATGCCGAAAGCCAGGCCGAAGACGCAGAAGAGCAGGCCCCAGAGCAGCAGCTTGTGGCCGTCGACCACGCCGAGAAAGTTCACCTGAGAGAGATCGGGCAGCTTGAGGCTGGCTTCGCCGCCGGCCGACTCCTGCCGGGCGCTCGCTTGCGTTGCGGCGCCCATCAGCGCGAACAGCAACGCGACGCCGGCCGCACAGATCCTGCCAAAGCGGCGCACGCATGCGCCTTTCAATCGGGCCCCGGCCAATCGGGCGCCCACAATTCCGCTGCGCATCAGTAATCCTCCGTCAGAGTTTTTCATAGAGATTTATAGGGGTAATCGTCCAGGTGAGCGTCAGCGCGCATCGGAGCGACAAGGTCCACACCCGGATAACGGTGCTGGTCAGATACAGCCCTTTCCTCCCGGACAATCGGCTTCCTGAGCAGAGGCCGCTAGTGCGAAACATTCCCCCAGTAGAATCAACGTTTTTATCAGGATTTGCGGGTTTCGTCAATGAGATCCGATTCGCGATCGGGGTCCCAAATCGCGCGGAATGGGCATGTTAGAATCGCGTTGATGAGCAAACGGGTGATTTCACCGGGAGGGATCATCGACGGCGTCGTCGAGCTGCCGGGCGACAAGTCGATCTCGCATCGCTACGCAATTCTGGCGGCGCTGGCCGAGGGGCCGAGCGAGATCGCGAACTACGCTTCCGCGGTGGATTGCCAGAGCACGCTCGAATGCCTGCGTCGGCTGGGCGTCGAGATTGAGACGGGTGAGCGGCTCGTGCGCGTCAGCGGCACCGGGCTTGACGGATGGAAGCAGCCGCGCAAGGCGCTCGACGCCGAGAATTCCGGGTCGACGATGCGGATGCTGGCGGGTGCGCTGGCGGGACAGCCATTTGCGTCGACGCTGACCGGCGATGAGTCGCTGCGACGCAGGCCGATGCGGCGCGTGATCGAGCCGCTGCGGCAGATGGGCGCGGAAATTAACAGCCGGGACGGCGGCCGCGCGCCTCTCGAGATTCGCGGCGGGGCGCTGCGCGCGATCGACTACACGCCTCCGACTCCGAGCGCGCAGGTGAAGTCGGCCGTGCTGTTCGCGGGGCTATACGCCGACGAGCCGACGACCGTGCGCGAACCGGTTTGCACGCGCGACCACACGGAAGTGGCGCTGCGCGAATTCGGCGCGACCATCGACGGAACGAAAAACGCGATCCGCATTCATCCTCGGCCGAAGCTCGTGGCGCAGCAACTTGTGGTCCCGGGGGATCTTTCTGCCGCCGTGTTTCTGATTTCGGCGGCGCTGGTGCTGCAGGAGTCATCGCTGATGCTGCACAGTGTGGGGCTGAATCCGACGCGCGCGCGGGTGCTCGATTTCCTGATATCGATTGGCGCGCCGGTGCACGTGGCGTCGGTGCAGATGCGGCACGGGGAATTGGTGGGCGACGTCTCCGTGCGGCACGCACCACTCGCGGGCGGCGAGATTGCGGGCGCGCAGGTTGCGGAAATGATCGACGAGCTGCCCATGCTGGCGGCACTCGGTCCGTTCACCGAGAAGGGAATTGAGATTCACAACGCGCAGGAGCTTCGCGTGAAAGAGAGCGACCGCATCGCGACGATGGCCGAGGGGCTGCGGGCGATGGGCGCGCGCGTCGAGGAGTTTGAAGACGGGATGCGCGTCGAGGGGCGTGGGGCGGGGAAGCTGCGCGGCGCGAAGGTCGATCCGCAGGGAGACCACCGAATCGCCATGGCGCTGGCGGTCGCGGCGCTGGGCGCAGAAGGCGACACGACGATTCGCGACGCGGAGTGCGCGGCGGTGTCGTTTCCGGAATTCTTCGCGACGCTGGATAAGTTGCGCGGGGCGGCGAAGGCGTAGGCGATTCGGCGACTGGCCGCCCGGCACTCCGCGGCGCGCCGCCAAGGATGAAGAGCAGATCCCTCGCTCCCTCCCGCGCCCGCAAAAACCGCGGGAAAGACAAGAGCGCGGGACTGCACTCCCTTCGCAAATGCGCTCAGGGCGGGCGGGATGACAGCAACTTCGAAAACTACACTTAGCCTGAATTCCGAAGTTGGAAGGCGGTTTCATAGGGATTCATTGATCGATTTTGGTTTAGGTTGCGGCTTCAGGATTCAACTTCGGCGAAGTTGGAACACCATAGGCTAAAACGTTTTCCAGCAGGGGGATGCGTTGCTGCAGCCCACCCCAGGAAGCGGACAGATGCAGAACCAAGCGATGGCCGGCCCGGCCGAGCAAAGCACCGCACAGGAAAACCTGAGCACGCAGCGTGGCTGGCTGGCGATAGGTGGCGAAGTGGCAGGCGCGCTGAAATTCTCCGAGCAGATTGAACAACAGCAGGATGCTGCGGAAGGCGGCTTCGGTAGCGAAAAACTCCTGCAAGCAAAAATCATCGGCGGCCAAATCGTGTTTCAGTTCGGCGATGCGATTTTCCATGTCCGCCCGGCGGTTATAGTCGCGCCAGATTTCTTCCGGCGGCAGAGCGAAGTTGGTGACGAAGACGCGAAACGTGTAGCCGGGAACATCGAGTAGTGTTCTTCCCAGCGAGGGGCGCTCGGCGCGCAGTTGTTCGCGGATCACCACGAAGCGGCGCGGGCGGTCCCAGCCCAACAGCTGCAGAGAAAAGTCACCCACAGAGTAATGCTCATCTAAGGCGCGCCACTGGGTGACGCGCGCCGCCTCGCGCTTCAGCCAGCGCGTCAACCGCGCCACCACGATGTAAGACAACCCGCGCTGCTCCAGAAAACCCAGTAATTGCTGGTCAAAGAAGCCCGCGTCGGCACGGACCACCCGCAGCGCATGTTTTCCCGGCAGCAACGCCAAGGCTTCCTTAAGGAATTCCACTACCCCACGTGCCGTGCCGCAGTTGCCGCTCCGCAACCAGCCGTGCAGCAGAAAATGCGCTTCGGCTAGCACCGCCACCAGCGGATGATGCGAGGGCCGTCCATGTTTGCGCGGGTTCGGTCCGCGCAACGCACCCTGTTGCTGGCCGTAGCGCTCGAACACGGTGGAATCCAAATCCACACTGTAGCCAGCCGAACATTCTGGTAAGCGCTCCAGCTGCCAACTCCACAAACCAGAGAAAAAACGCTGGCACTGTCCCTGCCCGAAACGTTTGAACAAGTTGCGAATGGTGTCATCGACGGGAAAGCGCCGGATCCCTAGCAACGAATGCAAGGCTACGTCGGCACGCAACAAACTGGTGTGTGCAAACCGCCGTGCTCCGACCACCACCGAGAGCAAGAAGGCGGTGAAGGTCTCCACTGGATCGATGGCGTTGGGGGAAGTGAGGCGAAACGGTAGATGCTGGCTCACCGCTTCGCGATAGCCTACCTGCCGCAGAAACTCGAAGAACAGCACCAGCCCACCGAACGGGGTCACCGCTCGCTGGGTCTCGCGCAATTCCACTTTTTTTCCGCCCCAAAGGGCGGTAATTTTCCAGTGCACTGTTTTGTCCTCCTCGGCGTTTCTTTCATCCAACTGAAACTTAACCGGGTTGGGGCAAAACAGTGCTATTCAATTTCGGAATTCAGGCTTAGTGGGATTTGCTGAGCTGGATTGTGCCGTAGGTGGTGGCGATCGAGATTTTCGGGCCGCCGGTGCCGAATTGCCCGCTGAGCTGCTGCATGTCTTCCTCGTTGATCGGCTTCAACGCGGAGCCGCTGAAATCACTGTTGACCTCGCCCGAGCGGGAAATTGCGGACAAGAAGAAATTCGAGCTGGATGGCAGCGTCAAGTCGATGTCGCCGGAATCGTCGGCGATGCCGATGTCGGCGCGCGGCGCCATGGGGTATTTCACGTCGATGTCGCTATGCGAATCGACGATGTTGAGCTGCCCGGCGACTCGATCCACGTCGATGTCCTTATTGCGCGTGGCGATCCTCACGTCGCCCGTCACGCCCGAAACGGAAATATCGCCGGAATCGAGTTCCATGCGGCCGGTGAGCTGGCCGAGCGTGAGATCGGAGAACTGGGTCGCGCAGTGCGTGGTTTTTGCGACGTTGCGCAATTCGATGTCGCCGCTAAACGCTCCATCGATAGCGGCATTGCCGGCGACGTTCTCGATTTTGACGTCGTCGCCGCGGCCGGTCAATCTGAGGTTGCCGCCGACTCCCTCAACACTGATGTCGCCGTTCTCCGATTCCACGCTGACGTCCGCGCCCGCGCCGTGAATCGCGGTATCGCCGTTTCCCGCACGCACATCGATGCTTCCCGAGACTCCGGAGACGCTGACGTCGCCGTGGGCGGCGTCGATCGAGAGCGGCGAGGACTTCGGCACGCGAACGTCGATATCGACGCTGACGCCTCCAGGGGCGGTGTCCGTGCGGATGGGATGAATGAGCACGCCACTGCCCTGCGGGTCGATGGCGAGAGCCACTTCTTTCATGCGTTCTCGCGCGGACGATTCGTTCGCGCCGGGCCCGGACTTCGTGGCCGTGACGATGAGATTGTCGCCATCGGTGGCGTGCACGGTGACGTCGCCGCGACCGGTGGCAATCGAGACGCGCGCGCCCCGCGCGAGCGTTTGCGGCGCAATCGGGATGGGCTGGGAATAGCTCTCGTGGAACGGCGGCAACTCGATATGGATGCCGGGGAAGTGGTCGCGAAGCCAGTCGCGAAAGACGAAACTGCTCAGCACAATCGCCAGCAGGACGAGCAAGACTGCTTCGCCTCCCGAAAGAATGCCCGGGCGGCGTTGTCCGGCGCCGCGCTCGGAAAGACGATCGAGAAGCTTGGCCACGCCCCAGAGGATCAGAAGGACCGGCCAGTAGAGTCGAACCAAGCGCCCGATCTCGAAACCCGGATACATTCGATCGACAAGGAAAATCACGCCGAGCAAGATCAGCAGCAGGCCCGCGAAAAGGGAGCTCCGATATGGTCTGCCGTTGCTCACGCGCCTCTCACGATCCCGTGTGGCCCGCGTTGGATACCATCGATTCGGCGAGACGGAAGACGCCCACGACGATCAGAAACAAGGGCCAGAGATGGCCGATGCCGTACGGCGTATATTCGCTCAGCAGGAAAATCACGCCTATCGTGATGATGATGACCGGCCCCATGAGCCCGTGCATGCGGCAACGGGCACAGGAACACCGGGGTCTCATTTCGTCCGCCATCCGATTCTCCTAGGTGCTGCTCTTGAATCGATCCGCGAGCAGCCAAACACCCAGCGCGATCAGCCCCAGCGGCCAGGCCTTGCCAAACCAGTCCCATTCGAGCAGCCCCAGATTCGCGAGCAGGAAAAAAGCACCCAGAGCGATCAGGATGATGGCCCCAACCGGCTTGCGTTCTCCCGTGGAGCTTCCTGTTCCCTCCAGAAAAGACGTGGGCGGCGCTGTGCCCGTTTGCCGGGCTTTGGCGACATGGTAGGCGTCAATGGGCATGTAGAAATAGAAGCAGCCCAAGGCAATCCCGAGGAAGGCATGATAGCCCGCCGAGACGTCGCTACTTTGCGCTGCAATCAGGCCGGCGAAGACGAAGACATGGATCAGCGCCTTGATGTATTCCCCGTTGTAAACGGCGCCGAGCCCCGGGATGAAGCCCAGAGCCAGCGCGACTCCCGGATTCGGGGCCGTCTGCGCAGGAGGAACCGCAACAGCAGGAGGAGTCACCATGCTCGCGAGGCACGGCTCGCAATAGAGCGCGCCGCGCACGTCGCGCGTGCAGGCAGGACAGAGCGCCTTGCCGCAGTTACGGCAAAAACCGGTCGCATCCACTTCCGGGTGTACGGCGCATTTCATGGGCGACTCCTCGTTGTGTTGTCGTCGGGCCAGCGATTCGCCTGAGCGAACGCCAGAAAGTTGCCGTCGCCGGCTTCGCGGCGGCCAGAGTGCGGCACTGCTTGCGACTTTTCGTGCGGGCTCGTCGAAGGCGGCGAAGGCGGCTGCGCCTGAGGCTCACTTATCGGCGCGTTGATTTGTGCGGGTTGGGGCCCGAGGCGCGACTCAATCTCGTAGACGACGCGGAGGTCGTTGACGAACTTCACGCCGCGCGCGTAGGTGAGGTGTGCCTGCCGGTTGGCCGTGCGAGCGATGGCAATCGGGTTCAGGTCAGCCAGCGTAACCTTCTTTTCCACCGGAGCAAACGCATGGAACAGAACGGCAAACGACGCCGCAACCGTGGCCGCTCCCATCCCGAAACGCGGCTGCCAGATCACCAATGTCCAATCAAACCATTTGCGCCAACCCGGAGCTTGTGTTCGCGGGCCAAGCGTGGCGTCGAGAATTCTTGCCGGGAGATGTACAGGCACTTCGAGCGGCTCGATTTGCTGCATCTGACTCACGAGGGCGCTCACCTCGGCCACCATTTTGGCGCACCCAGCGCAGCCGGCCGTGTGCGCGGAGAAGGCCGCCGCTTCTTCCGGCGTGAGTGCGCCATCGAGGTGATCCGTGAGCCGCTCTTCCGTCGTTGTGCAGTTCCAGTTCATCGGCGTTCATCCGGCCTACGCCGGACGCACTCCCATTTCTCCCAGCACGCGCGCCAGCTCGATGCGGCCGCGGTTGATTCTTGATTTGACCGTTCCCTCGGGCACCTGCAGGACGGCGCGAATTTCGCTGTAATCGAGCTCCTGCAAGTCGCGCAAGATTACAGCCTCGCGCAATTCGGGCGATAGGCGGGCCAGACCCTGTTGCAACTGCTCGCTCAGCTCGGCCGCCTGCGCCATCCGGTCGGGCGAGCGAACCGGCGAGTGCGTTTCCTCCAACTGGGGCATCGCGTCGTCAATCGAGTCGGTGAGCCGATCGCGGCGGGTTCGCCGGTAATGATCGACCAGCAGATTCCGAGTGACGCTCGTGAGCCACGTCGGAAAGGCTCCGTAGACTGGCTGATAGCTGCCGAGCGTTTTGTACACGCGGAGGAAAACTTCCTGGCTCAAATCCTCAGCCGCAGCCCCATTGCCCGTGAAGCGGTAGCAGAGGTTATAGACCCGCCGCGTGTGGCGCCGCACAAGTTCCTCCCAGGCCGGCCCGTCGCCCCGGAGACAGGACTGAATCAGTTGGGCGTCGGGCTCCAATCGTTCCTAGCCTCGCAAGCTGCACTACCGTCCGGCCTCAATCCATGGAACGCAAAAGCCGGGTGAAAAGTTCCCTGCGGCCGCGTTCGAACTGGTACCCGGTCCCGTATCTTATTCGTAGGGCGGCGGATAACACAAGGGCGCCGAGGTTTCTCGTCTCGACACAGATGCGCGGATTGGCTCCCACAACGTCACATGACCCGAATAATCTGCATCTAACGGATGGAAATAGCGAGGCCGATTTAGGCCTTAGAGAGGCAATGCTTTTGCGTCGCACTTACTTCATTGTCGTCGCCTTGCTCGTGACGCTGGTGGCGGGCACCCGCGCCCGTGCCGACGTAGGCGTGATTCTGAACGATTCGCTCGATACCAGCGTCGCGCGCATTACGGGCTCCGGACACAGCGCCGTATATCTCTCGCGGATCTGCCCAGCGTCTCCGGTAAAGCTGCGCTTTTGCAAGCCGGGCGAACAGGGATCGGTGATCAGCAACTACACGACGCTTGGCGAGGACAAAGCTTTCGAGTGGAACATCGTGCCGCTCAACGTGTACGTCTACGGCGTGGAGAACCCGGCTGACCGGCCCCTTTTTGCATCGCCAAAGATCAAAGGGGCGCTTGAGGAAGCGTATCGCGAGAAGGTCCTCGCGGATTATTGCGAGAGCGAGACCTGCCGGACGAGCGGAAGAGCCGAGTGGCGGGAGATGGTCAGCGCCGAATCCGAGCGGACGTTCTACATCCTCATCGCCTCGACGACGGTCGAGCAGGACCAGAAGCTCATTGACGAATTCAATTCGCTGCCGAATGTGAACCATTTCAACGGCATGACCCGCAATTGCGCGGATTTCACGAAACACGTGATCGACACGTATTTCCCGCACGCCGCGCACCGCGACCCTATTAACGATTTCGGGATGACCAGCCCGAAAGCCGTGGCGCGCTCCTTTGCCCACTGGGCGCACCGGCATCCTCAGGTACAGTACCGGGTGGTGCACTTCGCGCAGCTTCCGGGGACCATCAAGCACAGCAGCGAGTGTCGCAGCGGCACGGAGCAGTTGTACCACTCGAAAAAATTGCTCGTGCCCATGGCCGTTTTCTTTCCCCATGAGCTGGCGGTCGTGACGGGATCGTACTTTCTGACCGGAAGATTCAATCCGGAGCGCGAGTTCGAGGAGCACGCCACGATTCGCGAGACCGAACTTGGTCATGAACTCAAATTGGCAAAGGACGACGAGGAACCGGAAATCGCGGACGAACTGAAAGCCGAGGAGACGAGAGCACGCGCGGATGCTGTTGGGACCGAGGAACAATGGAAGGACTTTCAGGCTCAGTTTGATGCAATCGTCGATGAAGCTGTTCAGGATGGCAGGCTGAGCGGGCGAGACGCGCTCGGACATGTCTTCGAGAGGATTGATTCGAAGGGCGAGCCCTTCCTGGACGATCGCGGCAGACTGTGGATGAATGTGCAGGAGGAAGACGGCCACTCGGCCCGCGTAGGCCTGACGCCGAGCGACATTCTCGCCGACGGTTCGGACCGCACGCTCGCGTACCAAGTGATTCTCGCCAACGTCAACGAGGTCCTGAAGAGCCCGGCGCACCGGCGCGAGACGCTGGCCGAATTTGAGGATACGTGGCAATTGCTCCAAAGCGCGAGAACGCAAACACAGGTCGAGATGGCATCGGAGCGGCACCCATCATCGTCTCCGCGGACCGTGCTCGCCAGCGGATTTCACTCGCTCCGCGACCGGTTCTAGGCGAAGGCCCGGAACGCGCGAATCGCTCCACCGCCTGAAATCCCACAGTTTCTTTAGAGGGAAGCTACTCCCGGCGACAGATGACGGCGCGCGTGGCGCGCGCGGTGGCGAATTGTGTGAAGCGATCGGCGAGACGCCCCATCGCCGATTCCAGGGAAGCGTCGGACACGCCCGAAGCAGCATAAATCACCACAAGAATATCGCGCGCCGGCTCGCCGATCATGCTGCGAGTCGAATCGCTGATCGGGCTGCCGAAGGGACCTTGGGGATCGGCGAGAACCGGCCGCCCCTCGAGATGCCAGATTCGCTTGCCGATGCCTTCGTAGGTTTCGCCAGCGGCGCCGTGGCGGAACACGATGGGCGGCGCGATTTGCGAGCGATCGTAGCAGCCGTAGGGCCAGCCGGTTTCGATTGAGCCGAGATTGCCGATGTCGACGAGATTCGAAACGCGATAGAGCCCTTTGCCCTGGACGACGCGGCGCAGCAGAGCTTCGGACGACGGGCGATACTTCGACGGGTCGATGCCCCAGGCGCGAAACATGGCGCGGACGGCGCGGGTGGGTTCGGCGTCGGCGAGACTCTCGACCGTGAACTCGCGGCGCTTGCGTTCGCAGACCTCGTCCATGAGGGCCGCAAGGGATTTGTCGACGAGCGCGAAGTGGACCTCATCGGCTTCGACCACGCCGAGTTTCACGTCAGGCAATTCGATTTGAACTTGCATGTTCGATGACGCAAGCTGCGATGGCAACCTACATTAGCCCAAATCCCCACCCTTGAAAACCAAAGGGTCGGGAACCCACGGCGTGGAGACAGCGCGTGGCAAGGAATAACGACGAGAAGTTCGAGCGCGGAGTGAAGGACTTCAACGCCGGGCGTTTTTTCGAGGCGCACGAAGTGTGGGAAGAATTATGGCTCGCGGCGGCGGGGCTGGAAAAGACTTTCCTGCAGGGTCTGATTCAGGTCGCCGCGGCGTTCCATCACCGAGCGAGAGGAAATGTGCGGGGGACGCAGTCGCTGCTGGTGGCGGGAATCGCGAAACTGGCGCGGTGCCCTGCTGATTATCGGGGACTGGCAATTGCGAAATTGCGAAGCGAAGCCGAGGCGTGGGAAACACTGCTGCGGAGCGAGAAAGATCCCGGATCGCGGAACCTGCCGAAGATTCATGAGGTGACGGGAAAGGCCACAAAAAGAAAACGCGGCGGATGAGTGATCCGCCGCGCAATTCGTGCCAGCTCCATCCCAGGCGCCGATTCGCGCCGTGAGCGCGAGTATCAAACCTTCTTGTAGTAGTCCGCGTTAATTTGCGTGTAGCTCGACCATTTTTCCGGCAAATCTTCCAGCGCAAAAATCGCGGTCACCGGGCAGACCGGGACGCAGGCCCCGCAGTCGATGCACTCATCAGGATTGATAAAAAGCTGCTTCGCGGGCTCAAATTCGGGCTCATCCTTGCGGGGGTGGATGCAGTCCACCGGGCAGACGTCGACGCAGGCGGCATCCTTGGTTCCGATGCACGGTTCGGCAATTACATACGCCATTGACCTATTCTCCTAGAGGGACTTCCATCGCGAGATGCTCTACGAAACGAGGCATCCGGCCTTCGATGCTCGAAGAATTTTTATACCATCAAATTCGGGGTGGTACAAGGCGTCTCGGTTCGGGATAGCTGGGCGGTTGGGAGGCGCGGGGCCAGGAGGGAAGGGGAATCCTGGCCCCGACTCGCAGGAGAGCGCCCCACTATTTCTTGGCAAGTTCAACGGGAATGGCCTCCGTGTTGTGTGCTTCTTCAGCAGCTCGCTTGCTGACCGGAAACGGGTGCGCTTGCTGGAAGACTTCGCCGAAACCCTCCAAACGCACTGCGGACACAGCGCGTTGGTTTCCGATTTGGGTGACGAACAGTCGGCTGTCGCGGTCCGTCTCGTAGAAGTTGGGCACAGCGAGTTCACGAGCGACGATTTTGCCGGTTTTGGCGTCGCTGACGGTGATGAAGTGCTCATTGAGCACCACCGAATACCGCCCGGGGGCCAGCAGGGCGTTGCCCAAACGCACTTCGTGGGTCAGTGTGAATTTGCCGCTGAACAGCGAGTCGGCATGAGCCGCCGTCGCGAGGAAACAAACTGCCAGCAGAACGCCCAGGAACGGTTTCCAACCAGCTGAATAACGCTTGTGGTTTACATTCATTGTAGTTCTCCTTTCGCTTCGTCTTTCGGGCCGATTGCGTCTCCGCTGTCGAAGTCCGTATCGTGCCTTCACCCTGTAAAGCGAGAACCGCCGGCAAACTGGCTCACGCAAATCGAGGTTTGTTGGACTGGGAGACGCTGCGACGCTAACCCCCGTTCTTTCATCGCAGAGCAAATTGACTTTGCGCGTGAGAGGCGCTACCTTTCTCTGCAACCCGAAGTGACTCGTTGGCGGCAGGAGATGAAACGTGTGCCCAGCTTCATCCACGCGGATCAATCGGCTGCTCGCCGACTGGGGCCAAGGCAACGAGGAAGCGCGCGAAGCGCTGATACCGGTCGTCTACGACGAATTGCGCCGGCTGGCCCGGCGCCATTTGTGGCGCGAGCGCCCCGACCACACCCTCCAGAGCGCTGCCTTGGTCAACGAAGCTTACCTGCGCTTGGTTCGCCAGCAAGCGCCGCAGTGGCATAACCGTGCTCACTTTTTCGGCGTGGCTGCGCAACTGATGCGGCACATTCTGGTTGATCACGCCCGCAATCGGCGCGCGGCCAAGCGGGGTGCCGGAGCGCCTCGGCTCGTTCTCGACCCGGAACTCGCCCCAGCCCAGAAAACGGAAATCGATCTCGTCGCACTCGACGACGCCCTCAGCAAACTCGCCGCTCTCGACCCGCAGCAGGGCCGACTGATCGAACTCCGATTTTTCGGTGGCCTTTCCATCGAAGAAACTGCGATCGTCATGAGCGTTTCGCCTGCTACCGTGAAGCGAGAATGGGCGACGGCCCGTGCTTGGCTCCGGCGCGAGATGAAGAGGGACCAATCCAAGTGACGCCGGAACAGTGGCAGGAAGTCAAGAAAGTGCTCGCCGGCGCCCTCGAGCGAACGCCGCAGGAGCGATCCGCTTATCTCGATCAGTTTTGCGCCGAACCGGCTCTGCGCCGCGAGGTGGAATCGCTGATTGCCGCGCATGGACGGGAGGAAAGCACCTTTATGGAGGGCCCGGCTTTGCCCGGCGGCGAAGCGTTAGCGGGTGGGACAAGATTGGGACGGTACGAAATCCTCGCGCCTTTGGGAGCGGGCGGGATGGGCGAGGTGTACCAGGCGCGCGATGTGCAGCTCGACCGCAGCGTTGCGATCAAGATTTTGCCCACCGCATTTTCCGAGGACAGCGATCGGTTGCACCGCTTCGAGCGGGAAGCTCGTTCGGCATCGGCTCTCAACCACCCCAATATCGTCACCATCTACGAACTCGGGCAACACGGCTCTATTCATTACATTGCAATGGAACTGGTCGAGGGAAAGACGTTGCGGGAGCTGTTGGCGGCCGGCCTGTTGCCGATACGAAAGGCAATTGAAATCGCGGCGCAAACTGCGGACGGGCTGGCCAAGGCTCATGAAGCGGGGATCGCACACAGGGACATCAAGCCCGCGAACCTCATGGTCTCTCACGATGGATTTGTCAAAATCCTCGACTTTGGCTTGGCAAAGGCAGCGCTACCCGGAGGAGATCTGTCGGAGGCGCGCACGATATCCGGGTGGCATACCGGCCCGGGCCTGGCGGTGGGGACGGTCCAATACATGTCTCCGGAGCAAGGGAGTGGCAGCCAGATCGATTTCCGGTCAGACCAGTTCTCGTTCGGATTGGTCCTCTACGAGATGGTGACCGGAAAACACGCCTTCCAGAGGAACACACCGGCGGAGACACTGGTGGCCATTCTCCGGGAGCAAGCCGAACCCATCGGAGCGAAAAACCCCGAGGTGCCGGCTCCGCTGTGTTGGGCTATCGAGAGGTGCCTGGCGAAAGAGGCTGAAAAGCGTTACGTCTCGACCCGAGATCTCGCACGGGAGCTTGCAACCATACGCGACCGCTTTGCGGAGCAGCCGCTGAAGCAGGTGGGGACGCGCGCGGCGAATATTCCCGCACAGCGAACCGGGTTTGTAGGGCGAGAAAGGGAGGTAGCCGCGGCGAAAGAACTCCTGCTACGCCCGGACGTGCGGCTGGTTACGGTTACCGGCCCCGGCGGGATCGGCAAAACGCGGCTTGTCGTGGAGGTGGCGGGCGCCTTCGGCGAGAACTTTCCGGGCGGCACTCATTTTGTCCCGCTCTCTGCGGTGACAGACCCGAACTTGATTGCTTCGGCGATCGTTCAGACGTTGGGGATCCGGGAAGCGGGAGGTCAATCGCCGCTCGAAATGCTTCGGGCGAATTTGAAAGATTCGGTGCGCGCGCCGATGTTGCTCCTGCTGGACAATTTCGAGCACCTGATTCAGGCAACGGCTGTCGTGGCGGAGATACTGTCCATGACGCCCCATCTGAAGATCCTGGTAACGAGCCGCGCGGCGCTGCACGTATACGGGGAGCATGAATTTCCGGTGCCGCCGCTTGCGCTGCCGGATTCGCGATCCATGCCTCCGGTCGATGTGTTGTCGCGTTACTCCGCGATCGAGCTATTCGTACAGCGCGCCATCGCCGCCAAGCCGGATTTCGAACTCAACGCAGAAAACGCGCGTGCCGTCGCCGAGATTTGCGCGCGGTTGGATGGCCTGCCGCTCGCGATCGAGCTGGCAGCCGCTCGGGTCAAGGTGCTTTCGCCCTCCTCCATGCGAACGCGCCTGGCGAGCCGGTTACAGTTATTGACGGGTGGCGCGCGGGACCTGCCGCAGCGACAGCACACGCTTCGCGCCACCATCGACTGGAGCCACGATCTGTTGAGCGCCGCCGAGCAGAGACTTTTCCGGAGATTGTCGGTGTTCGTCGGGGGATGCACTCTGGAGAGCGTGGAAGCGGTGTGCAACAGCAAGAGCGATCTCGATTTGGACCTGCTCGATGGCATGGCGTCCATGGTCGACAAAAGCCTGCTGCAGCAGGTCGAGCAAGGGAACGGTGAATCGCGATTCACGATGCTCGAAACGATTCGCGAGTACGCTCTGGAAAAGCTGGAGGCGAGCGGGGAGGCGGCCCCGACAAAGCGAGCCCATGCAGCCTACTGCCTGGTGCTGGCAGAAGAGGAGCCTGCGCAGCCGAAAGGCGTGGGAGCAGCGGAATGGTTGGAACGTCTTGCGCTCGAACATGACAATTTTCGCGCCGGCCTCGAGTGGCTGACAGCAACCGGAGATGCAGAGTGGGGTCTGCGTCTTGGAGCGGCCCTGTTTCGCTTCTGGGAGACACGCGAGTATCTCGCTGAAGGCAGAGACAGGCTCGGCAAGTTGCTCGTACTTGCAGGAGCAGAGGCTGCCACGAAGGCGCGCGCTCGGGCTGTTTTTGCCGCAGGTGCGCTCGCCCGTGAGCAGGGGGATTACGCATCGGCCCAGACGCTCGCCAGGGAAAGTTTGGACATCGCACGCCAGTTGCGTGACAAGCAGGGGGTCGCCGTCTCTCTAAACGCGCTGGCGGTATATGCTCAGGACCGGGGTGAGGTCGCAGTTGCGATCTCGCTGTTCGAAGAAAGCCTAGTGCTGTGGAGGGAATTGGGCGACCAAGAAGACGTCGCTCGGTGTCTCAGCAACCTGGCGAATGTCGCCAAATTGCAGGGCGACTATGCCCGTGCGCGGTCCCTCTACGCGGAGTGTCTCTCAATCTTCCGAGGACTGGGGGATAGGACGGGCGTTGCCTGGTCGCTGAACTCCCAGGGGGACGTCGCGCGCGATCAGGGTGACTCCGTAGCCGCGCGGACACTGTATGAACAGGGACTGGCAATTTTCCGGGAACTCGACGACCGCAGGGGCATCGCCGGGACACTCGCTGATCTGGGAAGCTTGGCGAGGGAACAGCGCGATTGTCCCACAGCGTACTTGCTGCACCGGGAAAGCCTGAACGTTTTCCGGGAGCTCGATCATAAACGCGGAATTGCCCGGCTGCTGGAGTGTTTCTCGTGTACGGCAGCGGCTCAACTCCAGGCAGAGCGTTCCCTGCGCTTGGCGGGTGCGGCAGCGGCGCTGCGCCAGAATATTGGCGCTCCGCTCACGCCTACCGAACAGGTCAAACTGGAAGTCTTTCTGGATCCGGCGCGGCGGGCATTGACCAGCACGGTGGGTGCGAAAGCGTGGTTAGAAGGTTGGGTGATGCCCGTCGAGAAAGCCGTCGAGGAAGCTCTGGCGCTTGAGGGCGAAGGCGCATCGAATTAGGGCGCGGGCATCCGGACGGGACGACGGCGATGGGAGGGGCACTGAATGGTTCAGGCGGCGCTTATTTCGCACTGGTCGGGTCGAGGAGCCTGCGCACGGCTGAGACGCGATTGGCAGGAAGACCTGCCCGTCTGGCGTGCTCCTGGATGGTTGCCTCATCCGGAGCGAAGTAGACGCAGTAAACTTTGTTGCCGGTCACGTAGCTATGGAGCCACTGGATTTCTGAACCCATTCCATTCAGAACTTGGACGGACTTTTGGGAGATTTCGCGCCATTGGGCGTCGGATAGATTTTCGGCTCCCGGTACTTCGCGTTCGATGACGAATTGGGGCATGAGCGATCCTCCGATGCGCGGATGCTAGCATGCACACGGAGTGCCTTCAAGAGCCGGCGCATTTGAAGGGGCCCGGTCGGCGCAAGATGGCCAGGAGTGAATTGAGAAAGAATGAGGTCGCCATGGATCTTCGATCGCTTCAGAAACCTCTGAAGGAGCATTACCGCAGTGATCCAAGTGCGTCGCAAATCACAATCGTGGCAAAGGGCGGACAGACGGATGTTCCGATCACCTGCTCGGTTGACATCGGACGTGCGATCTACCATGCCGAAGCCCATAAGGGGGTCGGAGGCGGCGGGACGGGTGCTTGTTCAGGAGACCTCTTGCTTGGGGCACTCGCGGCTTGCGCACAGATCACCTGCCAGATGGTGGCGGCGGCTATGGGCATTCCCACCGAGCGGATAGAAGTCACAGTGAAGGGAGGCTTGGATCTTCGGGGTACACTGGGCATATCAAAGGACGCGCCGGTTGGCTTTGAGAACATTCACGTTCGTTTTGACGTTTCCGCGCCCGCTGCCACTGCGGAACAGCTGCGCGGATTGCGCGAGAAAACAGAACAGTATTGCGTCGTGATGCAGACGTTACGGAGGCCGCCGAGTTTGCAGACCGAATGGGTTGGTCAGGACTGACCGGGTGAAGGCTGCGCGTCCGTGCGAAAGAGTCTGTCGTCGTTCTGTTCAGGTGACCGAGCCAACTTCATAGAAGGATGGCGGCTGGGGCGGTGGTACCGAGGGTACGAAACAAGCAATAGCGGATAGGCGCGCGGACGCCGGATGCGAGGGCCAACCCGATAAAATAGCGCATAAGGAAGATCGAAGGATGGGGGGCAGTTTTATGCGCATGCCATTGCGTACGTTGCTCGGGATCGGGGTACTTGGGCTGATTCTAGCCGCGACCGTCACCGTCGTGCGGCCGAAGACGGCTTGGGCCAAAGCCGCCGCGTCGCGCGACGATTCGGGGAACCTGCCGCTGATCGACCTCGCCGGCTACAAAAGCCTGGTCGCCGGATACCACGGGAGGCCGGTGCTGGTGACCTTCTGGGCGACGTGGTGCGGGCCGTGCCGCGACGAATTCCCGATGATCGCAAGCCTCGCGAAGGAATATGGGCCGCAGGGGCTGGTGGTGATCGGCATCAGCCTGGACGAAGATACGGATCTGCCGCTCGCTCGCAAATTTCTCGCCGACACTCACCCTGGGTTTCCCAACTATCGACAGAGGGGCGGAATCGACGTCGATGCCTTCTACCAGGGCGTGAATCCGGATTGGCGTGGTACGATGCCCGAGACGGACTTCTACGCGCGCGATGGGCACCTGGCGCGGTATTTTATAGGCCAAAAGTCGCGCGATGTTTTCGTGCAGGCGATCCGCCTGATTATGATCGCGACCGACGCCGAAAACCGCGGGAAGGGAAGTCCGTCCGCAGGAAATTAGCAGCTTGCGACCGAGGCCGGGCTGCCTTGGGGGACGGATGTTTCAGGCGCGAGGGAATCGCTTTACGTGGCTCGGCCACGCCGCATTTCGCATCACGACTCCTTCCGGGAAAGTAATCGTCGTCGATCCGTGGATCCACTCGAACCCCGCCTGCCCGGACGCGCTGAAAAAGTTCGAGCGGCTCGACACGCTCTTGATTACGCACGGGCATTTCGACCATATCGCGGATGCGGTTTCGCTGGCGAAGGAATTCAAGCCGCAGGTCGTTGGCATCTATGAAACGTGCGTGTGGCTCGAATCGAAGGGCGTGGCGCAGACGAGCGCGATGAATAAAGGTGGCACGCAGAAAGTCGGCGAGATCGAAGTGACGATGGTGAACGCCGTTCATTCGTGCGGGATTCAGGACGGCGACAAAATCATTTATGGCGGCGAGGCGTGTGGCTACGTGATCCGCCTGCCCGGCGGGCTCACGGTTTACCATGCAGGTGACACGGCCGTCTTTGGCGACATGAAAATTATCGGCGAGCTGTACGCGCCTGAAGTGGCAATGCTGCCGATCGGAGATCATTTCACAATGGGACCGCGCGAAGCAGCGCTGGCGATTCGTCTGCTGGGCGTGAAGCAGGTGATCCCGATGCATTTCGGCACGTTCCCAGCGCTGACCGGGAATCCGGAAAAACTGAAGGAGCTGACGCAAACGGTCACAGGCCTCGAAATTCACACCCTCGAGCCCGGCCAATCGATCGGGTAGGTGCAGTAGCCGCGCGTTCGTCTCTATCCTGTGGTTCGTCCGTATGCCCACTCTCTGTTTTCGGGGCTGAGGCCCTTCTCGTTCGGGCGCTATGGATTAATGGTCACTGGGTTTTTCAGCTTGAAGTGAAGGCGGGTTTCGGCCGGGATCGTGATGTCGCGCTTCCCGGTGTACGCGGCGCCCGCGGTGCCGGCTCCTCCTCCGGCCAGGGCTCCAACTGCGGCGCCTTTACCGCCGCCCGCAAGAGCGCCCACGATCGCTCCAAAGACAGCTCCGCCGCCCCCGCCGATCGCCGTTCTCTTGCCGCGGCCCTTGCCGGCCTCTTCAAATTCGGAAGTTTCGATGGAGTATTTCCGTCCATTGAGCCTGACGGAATCGAGCGTCAGTTCCAGAAGGGCGCCGCCCTTGACGTGCCCAGCGGCCTGCGCCTGAACAACCGTGCCGGTGGCGTGCGTGCCTGCCGGGATGACGGTCGTTCGATCCACCGTGACAGGCTCGGCCAGCGACGCCGCGAAGACGTCGCCACTGCTATTGGTGTTCGTGCTGATGTCCTGATCGATCGTTACCGTCAAGACCTTGCCCGCCGGGATCACGATCGGAGGCGGCGCGGGTTTGGGTGCTGGAGGCGGCGCGCTATTGTTGGCCGAAGATGATGGAGACGAGCTTGAACCGGAATTGGAGGTTTCCGACGACGGCGCGTTGGAATGGCTGCAGCCGAACAGGCCGAGCAGCGCGATGGCCGCAAGCGCGCGGACGATGCTTTGATTTCCCATGGTTTTCACCCCTGATTCAACGTGAGTTTAGCTGGCGAGCAGGCTGGGCGACCGTAGGAAAGTGTAGTCCGAAACGGGACACGATCTCAATCGGCCGGTGGGGGGAAAAGGGCGGGCTTGAAACCCGCCCCTGCGTTCCAGCCGCCACGTTTGCGACGCTGAATCAGGGGTGGCCGTTTTCGAGGAAGCGCTCGGCTTCGAGAGCAGCCATGCAACCGGAGCCGGCGGCGGTGACGGCCTGGCGATAGTGATGGTCCTGCACGTCGCCAGCGGCGAATACGCCGGGGACGTTGGTTTTCGGCCCGTCGCGAGTGATCAGGTACCCGTTTTCGTCCATTTCGAGCTGGCCCTTGAAAACCTTGGTATTGGGGTCGTGGCCGATAGCGACGAAGACGCCCTCGGTGGGGATGGTCTTCATCTCTTTTGTCTGGACGTTGCGGAGCTCGACCTTATCGACGGCTTTATTCAGGACGTTGTGGACTTCCTCAACCACGTAAGGCGTCATAAAAGCAATTTTCGGATTGGCGCGCGCACGATCGAGCATGATGCGCGAGGCGCGGAATTCGTCGCGCCGGTGAACGAGCGTCACTTTGCTCGCGAATTTCGTGAGGAACGTTGCCTCCTCCATCGCCGTATCGCCGCCGCCCACGACCACAATTTCGCGATTGCGGAAGAACGCACCGTCGCAGGTGGCGCACGTCGAGACGCCATAGCCGAGCAGATGCTTTTCAGACTCGATGCCCAACATGCGCGCGGAAGCCCCGGCAGCGACGATCAGGGCTTCGGATTCGTACACGTCCTTGCCGACTTCGACTTGGAACGGGCGCTTGCTGAGGTCCACTTTCGTGACGGTGCCGGAGCGAAATTGCGTGCCGAAGCGCTCGGCCTGCTTGCGCGTGCGTTCGATCAACTCAGGGCCGAGAATTCCCTCCGGAAAGCCGGGGAAATTCTCCACTTCCGTGGTGAGAGCCAATTGCCCGCCGGGCTCGTAGCCGTCGAGCACGAGCGGGTTCAGGTCCGCGCGTCCCGTGTAGATCGCCGCCGTCAATCCCGCACACCCGCTACCGATGATGATGACCTTGTACACCGATTTCTCCCGAGCGATTGGATACACAGAAGCGCCGTAGCGATTCAGCGCCGAAGTACTCCCGATTATACCATCCCGCGCCCCGGCTGCGACTGTTCCCGCGGGCGGGGGCTTCGCCGGAGGGCAGGTGGTTATGCCTTGCGGGCACGCCGGGTTCCCGCGATAATTCCGTGCCAGTCAGTTCAGACGTAAGGGCGGGCGGCAACGTTTCCAGCCACATTTCGCCAAGGAGAATAACTCATGTGGAAAGAGTTCAAGGCTTTTGCCATGCGGGGCAACGTGCTGGACATGGCCGTGGGCATCATCATCGGAGCCGCCTTCGGGCGGATTATCACATCGCTGGTGAGCGATATTCTGATGCCGCCGATCGGCCTGATCTTGGGCAAAGTGGATTTTTCGAGTCTCTTCCTGAACATCTCCGGGAAATCGTACGCGACGCTGGCGGCGGCGAAAGCAGCAAACGCGGCTACGATCAACTACGGCCTGTTCCTGAACACCCTGATCGATTTCGTGATCGTCGCGTTCGTGATTTTTCTGCTGGTCCGGCAGGTCAACCGATGGAACAAGCCGGCCCCGGCGTCCGAACCGACCACAAAAGATTGCCCGTATTGCGTTTCGGCGATTCCCATCAAGGCTACGCGCTGCCCGAATTGCACGTCGGAGCTGCGCCCGGCCTAAGTCGTATTTTGGCGGCGGTTCTCGATTTCGTGGAGATGGTCGCGAAGGCGGCGAAGAGTCTCCTCGCCGTGCCCCTGGGCGATTTCGCGTTCGAGCTCTGTGAGCGCGAAGTGGACGATATCGTGGTGGTGGATCTCCTCGCCCGGCAGGTGATCGGCAAAATCCAGCCAGACTTTGTGCAGCAAGTCGACCTCTTTCGGCGTGAGCCGCGGAGCATGCGGGCCGAGATAGAAGACCTGTTCGTTGCCGGAAGACGCAAAAATCTCGAGCGTGACGCGCGGGCGCGGCTCCGGCATGCGTTCCCAGGCGAGGCCAATTTCGCGCGCCTGTTCGGTGATCGCGGTTTTCGATGAACTGCCGGCGACGATCGTGCTCGACTGCAAGTTGGCGGCGGTGCGCAGAATGCCCTCCCAAAGGTCGTTGGCGGCGGCGACGGTGAGCCGGACCGGCTTGCCTTCCTTTTCGGCCATGGCCAACACTTTTGTGAAGAGCAGTTGCTCGATCGTGGTGAACATCTGTTCCGGCGCCAGGTCGTATTCTCCGAGGGCGCCGCGCCGCAGCAATCTCACGTGAAGGACCACGACCTCCGCCTCGCGGCGCCTGGCGCGGCGCAAGGCAGCTTCGAGCGGATAGAGCGCGTAGTACGTGCTGACTGGCACCAGAATGTTGCCGGGCTTCACATCCACGTTTGCCGGAGTGAGGTCGGCTTCCTGCGCCAGATTGAATTGATCGAGTTCGACGTGCGCTTCGCCCCGCTTGCGCTGGATTCTTTTCTCGGATATCTCAAATATGACGTAGAGCAAACCCGAAAAAATCACTCCGGCGACGGTGGCGGCCGGCTTTGTAAACAAGTTGATGAGCGCGATCGAGAGAAGAATCAGCGTGATCACCCCGACACCCAGCGGGATTTCTGTTCCGGCAATCCGAAAGTTGAGCGGCACTTTGTACTCGCGCCCCTCCGGCTGCGTATAACGCAACACGAAAACGGCGGTGCCGTTCAAGACGAAACTCCAGATCACGCCGAACGCGTACAGGTTTGCCAGGAAAGTGACGTCGCCGCGGCTGGCGACGATCATCAGGATTTGCATCCCGACCACAACGTTGATTATCCGGTACGACGTGCCGAAACGCGGGTGCGGCTGCCGAAACCAATCGGAAAGTACGCCGTCTTCCGACACCCGATTCAGGACGCCGTTCGAGCCCACGATCGCGGTATTCACGGCTCCCGATAGGATCATCGTTCCGACCACCACGACGAAGATGTGGAAGGCGAGGCGCGCGACGAAGGGGCCGGTGAGGTTCATCGCCAAGCCGCCGATCAGGTTCTCGAAGTATTGCGGGCGTATCTTGTCCGGAATGATCATCACAGCGAAGAACGAAACCAGCGAGGTGAAGACCATGCTGTAGATGAAAATCACGAAGACGGCCTTTTTTAGGTTCGGCAGCTTCGGGTGCTCGATTTCGCGATAGACCTGCGCGAGCGATTCGGCGCCGCTCATCGCCAGCACGGAATGGCCCAGGCCGATCAGGACCGCGATCAGTGTGATCTGCTGCGCAATGTGCGAGTGTGCGAGCCATCCGAGCGTGTGCGCGCTCATCACGATGTTCCGCGGAATCGGCGCCGGCGGCAGGTGGCCGCCCCTCACCATCAGCGTGTAGCCGCACCAACCGATTAGCGCCAGGACCATCACGGTCGTGAGCTGCATGATCCACAGCGCCTTCTCGCTCGATTCCGGGATGCCCTTGATGTTCTCCCACCAGAAATACACGGTTACGACGATGCCAAAAAACGCCGCAAACGCATCGACATTCACCAGAAAATTCAGGTGGGTGTACCGGAACATCTCGTTGAGCAGCGCGCCCAAATACTGCCCCGCAGCTACGCCGCTGATCGGGCCCGTCAGGATGTAGTCGAACATCAGCGCGGACACGGAGAACTTGGCGAGCGCCCCTCCCATCGCCTCCTTCACAACGCGATACACGCCGCCGCGCACGAACATGCTGCAGCTCTCGACGTACAACTGGAAGACGGCATAGGAGAGCAGCATCGTGGCGAAGATGAACCACGGGGCCGTCTTGCCGATGAACATCTCGGCCTCGCCCCCGGCGTAGTACGCCGACGAAGCGATGTCGTTCAGGACGACAGCCGCCGCACGCCAATAAGAGATAAAGGCGAGCATCGCCGTGGTCGCCACCAGAACTTTGGCGACCGGGCGAACCGTTTGCGAGAAAGAAGATCCCGTGGGACTGGACGACATAAAGATTTTATAAAGTGCGGGGAGCAACTATACGTGGGCACAATCCAAAAGGGAAGGGTGGCGGCTTATCTGTTTTGCGAATGGAGTGTATCGGATTTCTGAATTGCTTTGGCGTTAAGGGCTAGGCTGTTTTCTCTTTGGCTGCGGGTCGAAACTCGCGCGCGCAGGCCTCGCAGGGACAGATTTCCCGCAGGTGCTCGAAACTGTAGATGCCGGTGGCGTGGCCGTCGCTGAACTCGATCTGGATCGCATAGTTACCGACGGACGTCGCAGCCTTGGCTTTTACCTTGGGCTTATACATGGGTAGTACGGCGCCGGTGCCGATCTTTCCGGCATTCTCCTGTTTCTTCAGGCGCTCGTCATTGCAGGTGGCACAGGGGCAATGATCGCGAAGATACGGAAAATCGTAGCGGCTGGTGTGCCCGTCGGACCAGGTGACTTCCACACCCTCGCCGGTAGTGACATGCACCTTCACCCCCGAGGGCCTCTTGCGAGCATCGATCGGCAGCGGCATATACGTTCATTTTAGCAGAGTCGTGGAAGTGAGGGGTGGAACGCATCCCGCGGAGTGCGGCGGCTCGCCGCCGCCCTTTTGCGGCGAGGCTTGCCCCGCCTGGTGCGCTCGTCAGTATTGGGCAGTTCCGAATTACCGGTACCACGGCCACGCCGCGGGCCTTTCACTCGCGGCGCAGGAATTGAGCCGCTCGGTCCCGCCCCAATCCTGAAAGGCCTTGCCGGCCGCGTCGTTAATCTCATCGACCGATCGCGGCTGCCCGTTCCCCGATCCCGGGAAGACAAGATAGAAGACGCCGCCCCACGTGCCGCCTCGCCGCGCGTCCGACCTGATGCCGAGATTATCAGCCAGCGCGATCGAACCTTCGCCGAACGTTCCGACATCCGCGAAGATCGCATAGGACCACGCGCCGGTGCGCATGTTCATGACGACCGCGAAATCGCCCAGGCGGGTCCCGGACCCGAAGGCGACCTCCCGTGGCAGCACCACGTACGGGATTTTCGATGCGTCCACGAAACGCGTGGGATCGAGCGGCGGCTTCGTGCGGTCCGCAAGCGAGGTGCACGAAATGTAGTAGCCCGGAAACGGATCGTCCGGTCCCTGCATCAGCGGATTGCCGTCGCGGTCCTGCAGGACGCCATCCCAGTGGCCGGGCTGCCCGGCGTTCGAGAGATCGTCGAGGCCGGTGTTTTCGGGATTGTAGGCGTTCGGCGAGCCGTCCGCATCGATGGTCATGCCGGCGGCAAAGAAGTAGGGTGTGCTATCACCGAGCCGCCAGAGCGGCGCTTCGCGGACAACTTCGCCATCGTGGTAAATCGGAAAATTGAGCAGAACTGAGCGCACATCGCAGCTCTTCGACGCGGCGGACGGAGCGTTTTGCGCAGCCGAGGATGCGTCGGAGGG
The DNA here is from genome assembly GCA_963836125.1 of uncultured Acidobacteriota bacterium. Classification (GTDB taxonomy): domain Bacteria; phylum Acidobacteriota; class Terriglobia; order Acidiferrales; family UBA7541; genus Palsa-295. The sequence continues at coordinate 141,861 of CAWIIK010000005.1, read as the reverse complement.
CTGTTTGCCCCGATCGTTTTCCTGCGCCACGCCAAGCAGAGGGATCGCGAGCGTAACGGCAAAAGTCAGAATGCGGTGGGCCCGAGGCATGTTCGTCAAATGGCCGTGACGCACGCGCATGCCGCGCGACCTCGGCCATGGGCGATTATACATCGTCCGAAGCCCGGACGACGGCTACAGACGGCGAGTCGCCCGCAAATCAGCTGCGAGGATGCAGCGGTTCTCGGATATATGAGATAGTCTCCCGGAGGAAACAACATGCCGAGTGATTCCCATCAAAGAGCAGCCGAGTTCCACGAACTGGCGGCGCACGCGCATCGCGTTGCCGCGGTGCACCAAGACAAGGAAGATCACCTGACCGCGCACGAGCTTTCGAAACAAGCGCTGGAGCACGCCAAAAGAGCTCTCGAGTGGTCGGAGAAAGCTCACCGAAAGTCTGAACAGGCAGCGGCGAAGCGATAATTCCAATTCGCCGTCGTAGGGGCGCAGCTTGCTGCACCCCTTTCGTGTACCCACGGGCTGGCCGGCGCAATAGTTGCGCGCATGCCGAAGTGGGCGGATACTGGTCGGGTATTCGTGGCCAGGAAGAGAAGCGGCGGGTGGGAAATCTCGCAGGGGAGCGTGCATGAATAAGAAAATCGATGTCGGCGCAATCATCGGAGATATTTTTTGGGGAATCCTGCCGATCGTGGGCATGCTCGCGTCGGTCGGTCTCGTCGCTCTGGTGATGAGGCTGTCGATTGGGAAGTGGTAGACGATAGCACCGCGCGGAGGCGAGTCGTCGTGGCGGATTACTACCTGCTGAAAACGGAACCTTCCGAATATTCTTTCGAAGATCTCAAGCGTGACGGCGAGACACTGTGGGACGGCGTGTCGAACCCGGTCGCGCTCAGGAATCTCCGCGAAATGACGCCGGGCGCAAAGCTCGTGATCTACGAAACGGGCGACCGCAAAACCGCCGTCGGGACCGCGACCGTCGTTTCGGTAGACGCGTCCAATCCTAAGAGCCCGGCGGTCGAAATCAAAGCGGGAAAGGCGATCGCGAAGCCGGTCACGCTCGCCGAGGTCAAGGCCCAGAAATTATTCGCCGACTCACCCCTGGTCCGCCAGGGCCGCCTTTCCGTCGTTCCGCTGAACGCCGCGCAATACAAGTTCCTCACTGGCTCCTGATTCTCCGCTTCGTCTTTGCCTTTCTCTGCGATCTTGTGTCTCCGTGGTGCGCGCAAGCTTTCCATTGGCGAGGAACCCGATAAAGCGGCTATCGGGCGACCAGAATGGAAACTCCGTCGCGCCCTCCGTATCGTCGAGGGGCCGCGACTCGAGCGTGTCGAGAGACCTTACCCATACGCGACTCAGCCCGTCCGTGCCGGAAGCGATAAACGCCAATTTCCTGCCATCAGGCGATAGGGCCAGGGGGCCCGACGCAATGGTTTTCTCGGGCAGGGGAATTTCGAAGCGCATGGCCTGAGTCCCCGGCGGGTTCTGATGGAAGTAGAGAAAGGCAAAGAGCGCAGCAACCAGGGCAAGAAGACCCGCCGCTCCCGAGACGATCCACAGCCGCCGGGGCTTCACGGTCTGGCGCCCGGCTGCAGCGAGAGATGACGCGTCCTCGGATGCTCCGGCAATCACTTCGTCGAGCGAGATACGCGCGTCGCCGATGTCGCGCAACCGCTGCTTCGGATCCTTTTGCAGGCAGCGCTGCAGCAGCACGCGAACGCGAGCCGCTGTCTGCGCCGGGAGCTGCGACCAATCCGGTTCTTTCATGATCACTGCCGCCAGCGTGTCCGTCACCGTCTCGCCCTGGAACGTCATCTTCCCGGTCAGCATTTCGTACAGCACGCAGCCGAACGCCCAGATGTCCGCTCGCCGGTCGACCGGCCTTCCTTTCGCCTGCTCGGGCGACATGTACGCCGCGGTTCCAAGCAGAACGCCTGCTTGTGTGGCCATGCGGCTGATCGTCGGCGAAGTCGCGATGTCGATGGAGGACGCATCTCCCTCGAAAGCCTTGGCAAGACCGAAGTCGAGAACCTTCACGGCATCGTCGTTCGTCACTTTCACGTTCGCAGGCTTCAAATCGCGATGGATGATGCCGTGCTCGTGCGCGTATTCGAGCGCCTCGCAAATCTGCTTTGCGATGCGTACGGCTTCCTCGACCGGAATCGGCCCTTGCTTGATTCGATCCGCGAGCGTCGGTCCTTCGACCAGCTCCATCACGAGCGCTCGAGTGCCGCCGGAGTCTTCGAGACCATGGATCGTTGCAATGTTGGGCTGATTGAGCGACGCAAGGAGTTTTGCTTCGCGCTGAAAGCGAGCCATCCGCTCGACGTCGCGCGAGAACGTTTCAGGCAGGACTTTGATTGCTACTTCGCGGCCAAGCTTCGGATCACGGGCGCGGTAGACCTCGCCCATCCCGCCCGCACCGAGGGGAGCGAGAATTTCATAGGGCCCGACGTGACTGCCGGAGGTCAGCGCCATATCGCGGCGGATTATACCTCCAGAAACATTGGGCCATGTAACTCTTAAGGCGGCGACCTCCGTGAGTGCCTCGCCGGTGCCCGAGTGATTTCCGGGCTTCTGCCTTGTCCTTCTCTATGCCTATGCGGTGAGTCCCTCCGGCTCTTGATTGTGCAGGCAGAAAGTTTTGCGTTTTGGAGGCGCGATGCATAAAATGAGAGGTCTTCCACGCAACCGAGGACGACGCATCAGACTCGAAACGCGAAAACACGCGACGAATCACGGCTGAAGCCGGCCAAACACGGATCGCCTACGGGCGCCGACGAGGCACGACTACCACAGGGCTGATGGCGGCAAACTCCACTCCAACGTCTCGCGGTGTGTACCGCTTTGCGGTGACGACGGCCTCGCTCACGGTCCTGCTGCTGATGGCCGGCGCGCTGGTGACGAACAACGATGCCGGAGATTCTGTTCCGGATTGGCCCCTCGCGTACCACCGCCTGATTCCTCCCTTCGTAGGCGGCATTCGCTTCGAATATTCGCACCGCGTGATCGCCGGGATCGTCGCGATCATGACGCTCATTCTGGCCATGTGGATCACGGCCGAGGACCGACGCCCGCTCGCCAAGCGGCTCGGCTGGATCGCGGTCGCGCTGGTCTTGGCGCAAGCGATCCTGGGCGGGATACGTGTTCTCGAAGGCGATCCGATCGTTTCCGCCACCGCGCACGCGACGCTCGCACAGATCTTCTTCATCACGCTTGTGGGGATCGCGCTCTACGTGAGCCCGTGGTGGCAGAGCGAGCTGCCGCAGATCGAAGACCCGGGCTCGCCGCGCGCCGTGACGCTGGGGTGGTGGACGACCTTTGTGATCCTCGGCCAGATTCTCCTCGGCGCCGCGTTTCGCCACGGCGCGCTTGGGATCGTGCCGCATCTGATCGGGGCCGGCGTGGTGGCGCTGTTCGTCGTGTGGACCGGCGGCGTGGTCAAGAGTCGTTTCCGCGGGGTGCGTGACCTTCGGCGGCGCGTGATGTGGCTGCATATGTTCTTCGGGATACAGATTCTGCTGGGATTCGCGGCTTGGTGGGCGATGACGTCCGGAATAGCCGCCGTGCAGCCGACTTTCCTCTACGTCACGCTGACGGCTGCCCACGTTGTCGGCGGCGCGCTGACAATCGGCGCGTCCGTGCTGCTGGCCCTGACGTGCCAGCGTCTGACTGGGCCGACGGGCGCGGCGGCGGTGGCCCGACATGCCGCGAGTGGGCCGGAAGGCGCGAGGGCCGCGCAATGAACGAACGCGCCGCGACGATGACGAGCTACGAGAAGCCATGGGCGTACGTCGTGCTGACGAAGCCCGACGTGACGTTCCTCGTCGTCATCACGACGGTCGCGGGATTTTATCTCGGCTCGACCGGCGCGATGAATTGGACGCTGCTGCTGAACACGGTTTTGGCAACCATGCTGGTGGCCGGCGGCACCGCCGCGCTGAATCAATACATCGAGCGCGAGATGGACGCGGTGATGCGGCGGACGGCGGCGCGTCCACTGCCCTCGGGCGTGTTGCAGCCGCGCGACGTGCTGATTTTCGGGCTCGTCACGATCGTGACGGGCGCTTTGTGGCTCGCGATTGCGGCGAATTTGCTCGCGTGCCTCGTCGCGATGGCCACATCGCTGCTGTACCTCGGCCTGTACACGCCGCTCAAGACGCGCACGCCGCTTTCGACGGCCGTCGGCGCGATTCCCGGGGCGCTGCCTCCGCTGATCGGCTGGGCCGCCGCGCGCGGCTCGCTCGGGCTGGGCGGGTGGGTGCTCGTCGCGATTCTATTTTTCTGGCAGTTCCCGCATTTCATGGCGATCGCGTGGATGTATCGCGAGGACTACGCGCGCGCGGGAATCCGCATGCTGCCGGTGGTCGATCGCTCGGGCGATTCGACGTTCCGGCAAATTGTATGCATGTCGGCGATCCTGGTGTGGGTCAGCGCTCTGCCGTCGGTGGTCGGCATGGCGGGGAAACTCTACTTTTTTGGCGCGCTCGTGCTGGGAATGCTGCTGCTGCAAGTCGGCCTGTGGGCCAACCGCTCGCGCACCAACGCCCGCGCGAAATGGCTGATGCACGCCACGGTCGCGCACATCCCGCTGCTGCTCGCGTGGCTGATCCTCGACAAGCTGGTCACGCACTAGTGGCGCTGCACGTCATGGCGTTGGCGGCATGACGGTAGCCGCCACTCTTCTGCCGATTCGATCTCTTCCCGCCGTGAATGCCTTGCTGAATGGCGCCTGCACGGTGCTGCTCGTCTGCGGCTATGTGATGATCCGTAATGGGAAGATCGCGATTCACCGTTTCTTCATGATCTCCGCGTTTGTCTGCTCGGGTTTGTTCCTCACCCTCTACCTCTATTTTCATTTCCACGCAGGAGTGATCCGCTTCGGCGGGCAGGGCTGGATTCGTCCCGTGTACTTCACGCTGCTGCTTTCGCACACCACGCTCGCGGTGGTGATCGTGCCGCTCGTCCTGATCACGCTGACGCGCGGCCTGCGCGGAAAATTCGCCAAGCATCGCGCGATCGCGAAATGGACGCTACCGCTATGGCTATATGTGTCGGTGACGGGCGTGATCGTGTACTGGCTGCTCTACGTCGCGTACACACCCATCTGGCCTACCGGCAAGATTCAAGGACTCTGATCCGCCCCGGTGCCAAAGAAGGCAGATCCTTCGACTAGGACCAACATCGTCGACTTCAGGATGACCATCCTCGTCGGATGGTCACTTATAGGAGACGACGGCCTGGCCATTCACGATCTGGATATCGTTCACGCCATCGGGGAGCTTCATCTTCTCGCGATTCTCGGGCGACGACATCAGCCTATCCACGGCCGCATCGAGGACCGATTGCGGCAGCGGCAGAGAGCCGAGCTTTCCAGCGACCGGCTCGAATTTCAAATAGCCGTTTTCGTTGACCAAGTGGCCATCGAGATCGAGCGACATGTCCTTGCCGTGGAGATTGAAGGTGATGTGCGCCTTGATGAGGTCGCCGTCCATGTCGACCTGTACGTCCTTGACCGCGGAGGCGACCTGTTCCTGCGTCATCTGCCCGACGTCAGCCAGCGGATCGGAGGGCGTCGCGCCACCGGATGGCGCGCCATCCGCATCCGAGGCGGAATCAGCGGCAGCGCCGTCGGTTGCGCTGGCCGGCGATGATCCCTGCGTCTGCAGGTTCTGCTGCAAATAAGAATTGAGCTCGGTGCGATCGATCGAGACTTGCGCGGGCTGGCCGGCAGCCTTGGCCTGATCGGCGGCCGCGAACTTCTGCTGCACGCGCGCGGCGGCCGCGGGGTCGTAGGGGACGTTGGGCGCCGGCGATTTGTGCAGCACGAGCGCCACGATCATCACAATCACCGCGAGGCACGCCCAGCTGAAAACCTGATACACGCGTTTGGCATCTGACGCATTCGCCACGAGGTCCTCCCTCCCGCGAATCGCCCTTTCGGGCCTGCGAAAAGTCTAGCAGAGGCGCCGCGACGGTCCGGGATTCGGCCCGCGCAGGTCGCGAACTGCATACTGCCCAACGGTACAGTGTCAATCCGTCCCTGGCACCGGTACTGACGTTCCCCGTGCTGGGACGACGGAACCGGTGCCCGAAATGATGATTCTAACGGGAGCGTCGACGGAACGAGGTTACGAGCGGACGCCGACGCCGAGCTTGTTAATCACGGCTTCGGTGAACTGCGCGGTAGTGGATGTGCCGCCGACGTCGCGCGTGAGCGAGCGCCCTTCGCGGTACACTTCGTGCAGCGCGGCGTCGATCCGCTGCGACGCCGAGGTTTCGCCGATGTGGTCGAGCATCATGGTCGCGCTCATCAGCAGGGCCGTCGGATTGGCAAAGCCTTTGCCGGCGATGTCCGGTGCGGTGCCGTGTACCGCTTCGAAGATCGCGGACTCCACCCCGATGTTTCCGCTCGGGACGACTCCCAGGCCCCCGACCAGCCCCGCCGCGAGGTCGCTCATGATGTCTCCATAGAGGTTCGTGAGCAGCAGCATGTCGAATTGCGATGGATTCAGCACCATCTGCATGCAGGCGTTGTCGACGATGAGTTCCCTGTAATGAATCTCCGGATACTCCGCAGCGACCGCTCGCACGGACGAAAGAAACAGCCCGTCGGAGAGCTTCATGATGTTCGCTTTGTGGATCGCGTGAATCTTCTTGCGGCCGTGCTTGCGCGCGTATTCGAAGGCGTAGCGCGCGATGCGTGTGGAAGCTCTCTCCGTGATGATCTTCAGGCTTTCGACCACGCCCGGCACCACGGTATGTTCGAGCCCGGCGTACAAATCCTCGGTATTTTCGCGGATCAGGACCATGTCAACGTTCTGATAATGGCAAGGCGCGCCCTCGAGATTCTTCACCGGGCGCACGTTGGCAAAAAGATCGAGCGCCTTGCGCAGCGCCACGTTGATGCTCGGCGGCCCGCTCGCCACAGCGGTCGCCAGCGGTCCTTTCAGCGCCACGCGATTCTTGCGGATCGATTCCACGACCGCGGCCCGGATCGATGCCGCGCCCTGTTCGTGGATGTCGCCTTTGGCCTCGGTGTCTTCCCATTCGACGTCGACGCCGGCGGCCGCGATGATCTCGCGCACCGCGCGGGAAACTTCGGGCCCGATTCCGTCGCCGGGAATTGATGTGATCTTGTGTTTCATGTGGCTCCTGGGAAAAGGATATTTTAGAGTGTCGGCGGGCGGCTTGTACACGGGGATTGGCGAGTGCCTTTCGTACCCGGCAATCGAAGGCCTGGATTACGCGCGCGGACTAATGAGAGCTTTCCGGGCGGCGCTGCGAGGTTAGCGCGACGACGAGGATCATGGCCGCCGCGATCGTGAGAGACGACGCGATCCGGCCAAGGGCCAGGCCGCCCTGCGCATGTGGCTTGGTGAGCGTATCGCCGAGCGTCGCACCCAGGGGGCGGGTCAGAACATATGCAGACCAAAACAGGACGCTGCGGGGCAGGTGCGTCACGGAGTAAGCCACTGCGACGAGCGCGATCAGCCCCGCGAAGATCAGGGCGCCTTTTTCAAAGCCCAGCCCCGTATCGGCGGTGAAATCCCCTACGGCCGTGCCCAGGGTGTTGGATATGAGAATCGTAACCCAATAGAAGATCTCGTTTTTCCGCGAAACGATGTGATCGACGCCGATCGCGCCTGTGGAGAAGTGCCAAATCACCAGCATCGCGATAACGAGGGAGAACAGCATCAGCGAAGACCGGACATATCCGAGCCCGACAGTCCGATCCAGGTAGTCCGACGTGGTCGTTCCCACCGTTGTGGTGGCGACAACGACGGCCCAATAGAAAACAGGGTGATAGCGCCGTGATTTCAATTGAAGAAACAGCGTGACGACGAAAAACCCGAGGAAAATCAGGCTGCTAACGGCATATCCCAAACCCAACGTCATCGAAAGCGCGTCGCCGCCGGTCTCGCCCACCGTAGTGGCCAAGATCTTGGCGATCCAGAACGACAGGTTTGCTGGCGGCACCTTGCTGGCCGCCGCTTGCTCAGGATTCATCGTTTCGGCATCGTGCAACGCCGCACCTCCCGTGGCACCGAAGAAAGTATCACTGCGGAGTGACCGAGGCCAAGCGTCGGCGTAAGGGAACCGTCGCGGGGGCGTTCATCGGGACGAGTACAGGCTCTTGACTTTTCGAGACGCAGCCAAGAACATCGGCAGTGGGATACAGAGGGTCATGCCCGAAAGCGAAGTTTTGGCCTGCTGATCGGAGCAATGATGAGCACCGCCGCCACCGCCTTTCCCATTCAACGTGAACCGGCGCTCCTCGGGCAAACCGTCGTCGTGATCGGCGGCAGCGCCGGCATCGGGTTCGAAACGGCGCGACAAGCCCGCGCGCAGGGGGCCAAGCTGATCCTCACCGGCCGGAATCCCGAACGCCTTGGGCGCGCCGCGAGCGAGATCGGCACGCTGAGCACCGCGGCCTTCGACGCCGCCGATCCTGCTCTCCTCGAGCGCTTCTTCGCGGACCTGCCGGCCGCGATAGACCACGTGATGGTGACGGCTGGCCGGCCGCACTACGGGCGCATCGTCGACATGGATCTCGAACGGGCGCGCCACGCCCTCGACGAGCACCTCTTGCTGATGATCCAGGTCGCCCGCAACGCCGCCCACAAGGTAAGACCGGGAGGCACGCTGCTGTTTATGGGCGGCACCGGCGGCCGCCGCCCGGGTATCGGCATCGGGATTGTGTCGACAGTCACCGCCGCACTCCCCGCCCTCACAGCCAGCCTGGCGCTCGAACTCGCGCCCATCCGAGTCAACCTCATCGCCGCCGGCTTCGTCGACACACCGTTGTCGGCATCCCTGCTCGGCGACGAACTCGAAAACCGCCGCAATCAGCTACGCGCCACGCTTCCCATCCGGCGTGTCGTCGGGCCGGCCGACGTCGCCGCCCTTGCCGTACACATCATGATCAACACGGCCCTCACGGGCGCAACCTACGACATTGATGGCGGGCAGCAGCTCGTCGCTCGGTAGCTACGAACCTTCGAGATCAATTTGTCGGTCCCGTCCTTCGCGGCCCCTGACTTCACGTTCCGCCAGAGACTTCGGGGATGAATCGATCGGCCACTGTGCTCGATCACAAAGGAGACAGCGACATGACGGAACTCAGGAGGCAGCCGTGAGCACCAATGCAGTCCGTAGTATCGACACGAGCGTCGCGAGAGTCGCCACGAAACTCGAGATTGTCGTCATACCCGTTTCGGATGTCGACCGCGCGAAGGAGTTCTACGCGAAGCTCGGCTGGCGGCTCGATGCCGACTTCGCCAGCGGTGACGACTTCCGCGTGATCCAGTTCACGCCCCCTGGCTCCGGGTGCTCGGTGATCTTCGGCAAGAACGTCACTCCGGCGGCGCCTGGCTCCGCCCAGGGCTTGTACCTGATCGTCTCCAACATCGAGGCGGCCCGCGACGAGCTGCTCGGCCGCGGCGTCAAGATCGGCGAAGTGTTCCACGGCGCCGCCGGCGTCTACGCCGGTACGGACGAGCCCTACCTGTTTGGGCGGGTCCGGGTCAGCGGCCTCGATCCTGAACATGGCAGCTACCGCTCGTTCGCCTCGTTCAAAGATCCCGACGGCAACGGCTGGCTGCTGCAGGAGGTTACAACTCGGCTTCCCGGGCGCATCGATCCTGCCGCTGCTTCGTTCGGCTCCGCGAGCGACCTCGCGAGCGCGCTTCGGCGCGCGGCGGCCGCTCACGGCGAGCATGAGAAGCGCATCGGTCAGGCAGATCCGAATTGGCCTGACTGGTATGCCGAATACATGGTGGCGCAGCAGGCTGGGGCGAAGCTGCCAACTTGAGCGACTACGACATAGTTCAAGCCGCTATGATCCCCCCTGGTTAGGGAAATCCGGTAGCGCGAACCGTCGCGGGGGTTGCGCGCATCTGATATACTGTCTTCGGGTTCTGGTGCGCGGCGACAAGAGCTTTCGCGCCCGCCTTTGGGAGGATTCAAGAATGGTTCAACTTACGCCGGTAGCTGTGACGAAGGTGAAGGAAATTCTGTCGGCGCAGACCCCGACGCCCACGGGCTTGCGCGTGGCGGTGGTCGGTGGCGGCTGCTCGGGCTTTAGCTACCACATGGCCTTCGAAAACCAGATCAACGAGGCAAGCGACAACGTGTATGAATTCGACGGCCTCAAGGTGCTGGTCGACCAGATGAGCGAGATGTATCTCGAAGGTGTGTCCATCGACTACATCGAGACGCTCGAGGGTTCGGGCTTCAAGTTCAACAACCCGAACGTCAAGAGCACCTGCGGCTGCGGCAGCTCGTTCACGGTCTGAGCGACCGACGAGGCTGCTTGACCGGCCCAATTATCGGTTTGGTGCGTCCCTCTCTCGCGCATGACAATTCGCGCGGGCGGCTTTACTCGGTTTCAAGGCTCCCGAAGTCAACGGCTCCGGGAGCCTTGTTGTTTCTCGGCGCTTTTCGGCTGCTTGGTGCATCAACCTTTGGATGATGACTCACACCACTTCAGGCGATCCCGCACAGATTGAAAACCCGCGCCGTGCCCCGTATGCTATTTGCTTGCCATGAAGATCGCGCTGGCGCAGTTCAACCCGACGGTCGGAGATTTCGAAGGCAACCGCGCGCGCATCATGGACATGGCGCGGATGGCGAAAGCGGGCGGCGCGGATATGGCCGTCTATTCGGAGCTTTGCCTCTGCGGCTACCCGCCGCAGGACCTGATCGAGCGCCCATCCTTCGCCGAGCGCAATCAGAAGGAGCTGGGCTGCCTCGCTGAGCAGGTTCCGCTGCCATCGCTCGTCGGCTTTGTCGGCAAGGCGCAGGACAACACCGGCAAGCCCGTCGCCAATTCCGCCGCGCTGATCGCCGGCGGGAAAATCCTCTTCGAGCAGCGCAAGATGCTGCTGCCCACCTACGACGTCTTCGACGAAAGCCGCTACTTCCAGCCCGCGCACACGCAGCATGTGTTCGCGATGGGCGCCGATGCGCTGGGCATCACGATCTGCGAGGACTGCTGGAACGACAAAAACTTCTGGGTCAAGCAGCTCTACGAACGCGACCCCGTGGCGGAGCTGGCCGGGAAGGGAAGCACGCTGCTGCTGAATATTTCATCATCGCCCTATACATTCGATAAGCGCGCCTTTCGGCTCGAGATGCTGCGCGCGACGGCGCGCCAGCACGGGCTGCCGTTTGTTTACGTGAATCAGGTGGGTGGCAACGACAGCCTCGTATTCGACGGCTCAAGCGTCGCGTTCATGGGCGACGGGCGGATCGCGGCGCTCGCCAAATCGTTCGACGAAGATCTCGTGTTTTTCGATACGGTGACAGGCGAGGGCGATATCCGTCCGCAGATCAGCGAGGAAATCGAGGCCGTGTATCGCGCGCTCGCCGTCGGGACGCGCGATTACGTTCGCAAATGCGGTTTCAAGCAGGCGGTGATCGGGCTGAGCGGCGGCATCGATTCGTCGCTGGTGGCCGCGATCGCGGTGGACGCGCTCGGCCCCGAAAACGTCACGGGCGTGGCCATGCCAGGGCCGTATTCGTCCGAGGGCAGCCTGCGCGACGCGAAAGCGCTGGCCCAAAATCTCGGCATACGTCTGCTGACCATGGGCATCAAAGAAGAGTTTCACAGCTATCGCAAGACACTCGACACGGCATTCGCCGGGCGCGCCGAAGACGCCACCGAGGAGAATCTGCAGGCGCGCATCCGCGGCAATCTCCTGATGGCTCTCTCGAATAAATTCGGCTCGCTCGTGCTAAGCACGGGCAACAAGTCCGAGATGGCTGTCGGCTATTGCACGCTCTACGGCGATATGGCGGGCGGCCTCGCTGCGATTTCCGACGTGCCCAAGACGATGGTCTACGAGCTGGCGGCCTTCGCCAATCGCGAGCGGCGTCGCATTCCAGAGAGCGTATTCACAAAGGCGCCCTCAGCCGAGTTGCGCGCGAATCAGACCGACCAGGACAGCCTGCCGCCATACGACGTCCTCGACAAAATCTTGAAAGCCTACGTTGAGGATGTGCGTTCGCCCGCCGAAATCGCCGCGGAATGCGGTTTTTCCATCGAGCTGGTGCGTGCGGTCGCGCTGCAGGTCGACCGCAACGAGTACAAACGCAAGCAAGCTCCGCCAGGTCTCAAGGTGACGTCGAAAGCCTTCAGTGTGGGCCGAAGATTCCCCCTGGCCCAGAAATTCTCGGTCTGAAAAAGCAAAGGGAAATCTGCCGCAGAGACGCGGAGAGCGCCGAGATGGGCCTGGCATTCTCCGCGTCTCTGCGGTGGGACAGTTCTCTTAGATCCCGAGAACGTTCACAAGTTCGCGCACCGAAGCCGAGGATTTATCGAGCGCGGCCTTTTCTTCCGGCGTGAGCTTGATCTCGATGATCTGCTCGACGCCCTTCGCGCCCAGCTTCACCGGCACCCCGACGAAGAGCCCTTTGATCCCGTATTCGCCCTCCAGGTAGACCGCGCATGGGAGAATCTTCTTCTTGTCCCTTAAGATTGCCTCGACCATTTCAGCCGCTGCCGCCGACGGCGCGTAGTACGCGGAGCCCGTCTTCAGGAGATTGACAATTTCTGCTCCACCCTTCCGCGTTCGCACAATAATAGCTTCAAGTTTTTCTTTCGATATCAACTCGGGGAGGGGAATTCCAGCGACAGTCGAATAGCGCGCGAGTGGCACCATGTCGTCGCCATGCCCGCCAAGAACGAACGAATGCACATTCTCAACCGATACATTCAGTTCGCGCGCCACAAACGTGCTCATGCGCGCTGAGTCGAGAACGCCCGCCATCCCCAGCACGCGATGCTTCGGGAAGCCGCTCACCTTGAACGCCGCCTGCGCCATTGCGTCGAGAGGATTGGTCACGACGATCAGAATCGCGCTCGGCGACAGTTTTACAACAGCTTCAACCACTGCTTTAATCACGTCGTAATTCGCCTTCAACAGGTCGTCGCGGCTCATGCCCGGCTTGCGCGGGAATCCGGCGGTGATCACGATGATGTCGCTATTGGCCGTTTCCTTGTAGTCGCCGGCAGCCGTCGAGATTCCGGCGGCCTGCGCGTCCGATCCGAGAATCGGCGCGGATTCGGCCATGTCGAGCGCCTTGCCCGCGGGCACGCCTTCGAGAATATCCGTAAGAACCACGTCGGCCAGCCCGGCATCATGTATGCGTTGAGCTGTCGTCGAGCCGACAAATCCGCCGCCCACCACCGTCACTTTCTTCCGCATTCGCAAGACTCCTTGGAATCACCGCAACGACGCCGAGGACGCGAAGAATGCCCGGCTGTTTCTGTGCGCTCTCTGCGTCTCTAGGGTGGATATTGACATTGATGTGCGTATCTCAGCGGCCAACGGAAACGGGGGCCTTCATGTTGTCGATGATCGAAGCGGCGAAATCCGTGGTGCTGACCTTGGTGGCGCCCGCCATCAGGCGCTCGAGATCATAGGTGACGCGTTTCTGCTGGATCGTGCGCTCGATGCCAGTCTCGATCAGCTGGCCGACTTCGTTCCAGCCCATGAACTCGAACATCATCACGCCCGAAAGGATCACCGAGCTCGGGTTGATCACGTCCTTGTCCGCATATTTCGGCGCGGTGCCGTGCGTCGCCTCGAAGCAGCCGTAGCCATCGCCGATATTCGCGCCCGGCGCCATGCCCAGCCCGCCGACTTGCGCCGCGCAAGCGTCCGAGATGTAGTCGCCATTCAAGTTCGGCGTAGCAAAAACCTGATACTCGTTCGCGCGCGTCAGCACCTGCTGGAACACCGAATCGGCAATCCGGTCGTTAACCAGCACTTTTTGCTTCCACTGGCCGCGGCCGTGCGTCGCATAGATGGAATCGATCGTCTGCTTCACCTCGGCATAAATCTTCTTCTTGAAGTCTTCCGTCGCCTGCTCGAGCCCCGGCTCGATCAGCTCGGCATTCTTCTCGATTGAGATGCTGCCGTCGCGGTCCTTGTTATCGAGAATCCAGCTTTCGCGCTCGGTAACGATCTGCTGCCGAAATTCCTCGACGGCCAGCTCGTAGCCCCAGTCGCGAAACGCGCCCTCGGTGAACTTCATGATGTTGCCCTTGTGCACGAGTGTCACGATGCGGCGCTTCTTTTCGAGGGCGTGCTGAATCGCGCGGCGCACCAGACGCTTCGTATTCTGCGGCGAAATCGGCTTGATGCCGATGCCCGCGTTTTCGGGCAGGCGTTTGCCCGTGCCCTTCAGCATCTCGTTGTTGATGAAGTCGGCGAGCTTCTTCACCTCGGGCGTACCGGACTTCCACTCGATCCCGGCATACACATCCTCGGTGTTCTCGCGGAAGATGACGACGTTCATGCGCTCGGGATGCAGCACCGGCGTGGGCACGCCCTCGAAATAGCGCACCGGCCGGACGCACGCATAGAGATCGAGCAATTGCCGCAGCGTCACGTTCAGCGAACGGATGCCGCCGCCCACGGGCGTGGTCAGCGGTCCCTTGATAGCGACGCGAAAATCACGAATCGCGTCCACCGAATCCTGGGGCAGCCAATCCTTGAATTGGTTGAACGATTTCTCGCCGGCGTAGATTTCCAGCCACGCGATTTTGCGCTTCCCGCCAAACACTTTCTCGACCGCCGCATCGAACACACGCCGCGATGCTTTCCAGATGTCGCGCCCGGTGCCGTCGCCTTCAATGAACGGGATGATTGGTCGGTCGGGAACATGGAATTCGCCGCCGCTGTACTCGATCGCCTGGCCGTCCTTCGGGACCACCACGCCGCTGTACGAACTCTTCATCGATTGATTTCCCCCCGGGGCGCCCCACCGATGAGAACCGCGGATTCCAGCGCGCCTCAACGAAGCCAGTTACCTTAGCACAATCTCCTCTTCCGTGGCACCACTGGCGCGCGTGGTGGTCATGTCTAAAGAATTGCTGGCCGCGAGAGTTCCGTCGCACGGCAACATCTCAGCTCGTCGGAGAAAATCAACGCTCGTGTTTTACTTCACCTTCGGCAAACGGTTTAGAGTGCCCTGGCGGGTGGGTCAAGACGCAAACGAGAACTCGAGCTGTCGGCAAGCCGACGAAATCACGGAGCCTCAAGCGTCGCTTGAATCGCCAGTACGTGCATTCGCAACTTCACTGAGAGTAGGAATAGGTGGGCCGCTGCGGCGACGTGGCGAATGCCTTCACCAGAAGCATGCCGAGAAGGAATCCTCCGACGTGCGCCCACCACGCGATGCCGCCGTTGTCCATCGAGTGCAGCGACGCCACGCCGCTCAGGAACTGCATGAGGAACCACAAGCCGATAAAAATAATCGCGGGAATCTTCCAGAGGAACCATATGATCAGCAACGGAACGAGTGAGAGGATCCTCGATTTCGGGAACAGTACAATATACGCGCCCAGCACGCCCGAGATTGCGCCGCTTGCGCCAATCGACGGGATGTGCGAGCCCCACGAAAACGCGACTTCCGAAATGCCCGAGCCGATCCCGCAGATCAAATAGAAGACCAGGTAGGGCAGCCGACCCATCCGGTCCTCCACATTTGCGCCGAAAATCCAGAGAAACCACATGTTGCCGATAATGTGGAGAAACCCACCGTGCAGAAACATGCACGTAAAGAGTGGGAGCAGCGCCTGTTCGAGCGTGTAGTGGTGGCCGACGAGCGCCAGGCTGATCTTGGATGGCACGAGGCCGTAGGTTCTGATGAAGAGATCGCCTGCAGGACCGGGCAACGTGATCTGGTGAATGAAGACGGCGACGTTAATTCCGATGAGGACCAGCGTCATCACGGGGAACGACCGCCGCGGGGTCATGTCCTTCAGCGGAATCATTGCCTGGGCCCAGCGCCGAAGCCGCGAGCGTCCTGCGCCGCGTTTGCAACTCGCGCGGATTCGCCCAACTCAGCGGCCAAGTACGCCATCTCGGAGCGCTTCCCGGTGCGGCGAATTTTTTCGATTTCAGCGAGCGAAGCGATATTCCCGCGCGCCCCGGGAGCCATGCAGTTGAGCCCAGCCGCAGCGCAGGCGAATTCAAGTGTTTCTTCAATCGGCTTCTTGCGTGCGAGTCCGTAGACGAACGCGCCGTGAAAAATATCTCCCGCGCCCGTCGTGTCGACGGCATCTACCTGGAAGCCGGGACAGAGGATGAATCGCGCGCCGTCCCAGGCCAGGACGCCGAGCCGGCCGAGCGTCGCTGCCATCAAGCGGCACTTGAACCGACGAAAAATGGCTGGCAGAGACTTCAACAAATCCTTTTCGCCCGTAAGCCTCTCAGGGAAATCTCTCGATGTGACAGGGAAGTCCGTCAGTTCGAGAACAGCTTCAACTCCCGGATAGCGATTGTCGAAATCGCCCACGACTTCAAGTCCTTCTTGCTTTGCCCAGCCCGCGGCCGTTGCGGACGCTTCCGTGTCGTGCCCGTCGATTAGCAGGAGGCGCGCGTCCCAAATCCACTCGCGTTTGAGATCGCCCGACTTTAAGGCGATACTTGAATCGCGTTTCCACAGCACAGTGCGCTCGCCCGAGGATTCGTCTACGAGAATGAACGCTGATTGGCTATCGCAACCGGGAGCGGTGATCCAGCGCGCCTCGACACCTTCGCGTTCCATGTGGTCGATCTGAAGTTGCGCCGCCGCGTCCTCGCCGATTTTTCCGACGTAGCGGACGTTGAGCCCCCAACGGCGACACGCGACCATCGCGCTCGCGATTTGTCCACCCGGCATCATCTGCGAGGAAATGATTTCGACCTTGGAATCAAGCGTGGGGAAGCGCGGCAGCCGGATGATCGTGTCGGTCGCGTTGATCCCGACGCCCACCACATCGACAGCCTTCGCTGATCCAGCTCTTGGCTCGGACGCACCCATGACGAAAACACTTTATCCGAGCGCGCCAGATTTTCAAGCGAAGCGATCGAGGAATCTGCAACTTCCTAATGAGATCTCATGCACGGCGCCGTTTAGCAATTGCGCGGCATGCTTGGCTGTGATAAAAATTTTCTTCCGGTGCAGGCGGCTCACGCGGACTGCTCCGGCCCGATGAGGTCGTTCGTTTAACACGCGAATCACACGGGCAAAACGCGCGGGGGCGGCCCAGCTGTCCGTCGGCGTGCCGACACTTCACATGCCACTTCATGAATCTGAGGCCATCGTGCTCCGCAGCTACCCGCTCGGGGAAGCCGACCGCCTCGTAAGTTTTCTCTCGCGCGCCATGGGACGCGTGCGCGGCGTGGCTGCGGGATCGCGCCGCCCGAAGAGCCGCTTCGGCTCGACCCTTGAGCGCCTCTCACACATCCGCATCTCGTTCTTCGAAAAGGAGACGCGCGAGCTGGTGCGCATCAGCGAGTGCGAGATGATCGAGTCCTTCCTCGACGCGTTTGGCGACTACGCCTCGAGCATCGCCCTCGCTCTTTTCTCGGAGATCACCGAAGCCGTGCTGCCCGAGCGCGAAGCCAACGACGCGAACTTCCGCCTGCTCCTGCTTTCCGCTCAGGCGGTAAAGCATTCGCGAAAGCCCGAGCTGCCGCTCGCGTATTTCGCGCTATGGACCGTAAAACTGGGCGGCTGGCTGCCTTCGCTCGACCGCTGCGGCCGCTGCAGCAGGGAACTCGTCGCTGGCGAAGCAGCCTATTTTTCGCCGAGCGCGTCCGCGATCGTTTGCGGCAAGTGCCGCAAGCCGGGCATGCGCGCGCTTTCCCCTGCAGCGCTTTCGCTCGCCCGGAAAATGCTCGGCGAACGTCTCGACCGCTTGAGCGACGGCGTGGATTCGAACGGCGCTCCGCCGCGCGCCATGCGAGAATTAACTGAAGCCATGCTCGATGCGATCGAACATCAGATCGACCGCAAGCTCACATCGAGAGAACTCTTGGAGTCCCCGGCTTGAGCAATCCCTCGCAATCCGCAAAAGATAAGGTTCGCAAGCCCGCCGCGCGCAAGGGCCTCACGTTCCAGGATCTTCTATTTAAGCTTGAAGAATATTGGACGAGCCGCGACTGCATCCTGCAGCAGCCGTACGACGTCGAAGTCGGCGCCGGCACGATGCATCCGGAAACATTCCTGCGCGTGCTAGGGCCGAAGCCCTATCGCGTCGTCTACGCGCAGCCGAGCCGCCGCCCCGCCGATGGCCGCTACGGCGAAAATCCCAACCGCCTCTACAAGCACACGCAGCTTCAAGTGATACTCAAACCTTCACCGGCCGACATTCAGGATCTATATCTCGAGAGCCTGGCCGCAGTCGGCATCAATCTCAAGGAGCACGATATCCGCTTCGAGGAGGATAATTGGGAATCGCCGACGCTCGGCGCATGGGGTATCGGCTGGCAGGTGCTGCTCGACGGGCTCGAGATCACACAGTTCACCTATTTCCAGCAGTGCGGAGGAATCGACCTCGATCCGATTTCGGTCGAGCTCACCTACGGCCTCGACCGCATTGCCGCCTATCTGCAGGATGTCGAGAACGTCTACGACGTGATGTGGTCCGATACGGTGAGCTATCGCGAAGTGCGGCTTGCGGAGGAAGAGCAATTCTCGGCATACAGCTTCGACTACGCGGACGCGGCGTCAACCCGCAAGCAGTTCGATCTAGTCGAGGCGGAAGCGGCGAGGCTGCTGGCCCAATACGGGAAGATCAATGGCGAAACTGTTCGCCGATTCCCGGTGCTTGAAGCTTACGACCTGACCTTGAAGTGCTCGCACCTGTTCAACGTGCTCGACGCGCGCGGCGCAATTTCGGTCACCGAACGGGCGGGTATGATCGGGCGCGTCCGAAAACTTGCCACCCAGGTCGCGCGTGCGTGGCTCGACCAGCGCGCGGCGGTCGAAGGTAGCTCCGCCGCGGGGATGACGGCATGAAGCGAAGCTTGAAGTCGCACCCGAAGCGTGCAGCGACGAACGTGAACAATGAAAATGTGCGCGCGGGCTTACTCTTCGAAATCGGTTGCGAAGAAATTCCTGCCGGCATGATCGGGAAGGCGGCGCAGGAGCTTAAAGCGATACTTGCGAAGCAACTGTCGACACACGGATTGGTCGACGAGCCGACAGTTGAAGATGCAATTCGAGTTTTCGGTGGGCCGCGAAGGCTTGCTGCAATCGCGCGAGGACTTCGAGTAAAACAAGAAGATGTCGTGCGCGAGATCACCGGGCCGCCAAAGTCCGTCGCCTTCGACGCCGCTGGCGAGCCGACTCGCGCCGCGATGAGCTTCGCCGAAAAGCAGGGCGTCCCACTCTCGAAGCTGACGACAGTCATCACGCCGAAGGGCGAATACCTCGCCGTCAAGCAGAGGGTCTACGGAAGGCCGGCCGCAGAAATTCTCGCGAACGCGCTGCCGGAAGCGATTCACGAAATCGCCTGGCCGCGATCCATGTATTGGACCGGCTCCGACAGCCCCCGCTTCATCCGCCCGATCCGTTGGATTGTCGCGCTGCTCGATCATAAGGTGATCCCATTCTCGTTTGCCGGGGTCCAATCCGGGCGCGCTTCCGACGGGCATCGCTTTCTCGGCAAGCGCAGCGTTCCACTGGCCGGTCCCAACGAGTACGAGCCAAAACTGAAGAAGAATTTCGTGCTGTGCCGCCCCGAAGAGCGCCGCAAGAAAATCGAAGCCGAAATCCGCGCGCTCACGGCGCGGAAAGGTCTACACGCTCACGAAGACCCGGCCCTTCTCGATTTGGTCACCTACTTGAATGAATACCCGACCGTGATTCTCGGTAGTTTCGATCCTTCATTCCTGGCCCTGCCCGACGAGATTTTGATCACCGTGATGCGCGGACACCAGAAATACTTCGGCGTAGAGAATCGCGCCGGCGAACTCGCGCCGCACTTCCTGGCGGTCATCAATCTGCCGCGCGATACAAAGGGTCTCGTCCGCGCAGGGCACGAGCGCGTGCTGCGCGCCCGTTTTGCCGACGCGCAATTTTTCTGGAAGGCCGACCAGCGCATCCCGCTTGGTGACTACCTGCCGAAGCTCGCAGCGGTCACCTACGAGCGCCGCCTCGGCAGCTATGGCGACAAAGTCGAACGCATCCGCTGGCTCGCGCGTTGGCTCGCCGAGCAGTGGTTCTCGAGCGGCGTCGCCCACGCGGATGTCGCAGGTTCCGACCGAGCTGCGGAGCTTGCGAAATGCGATCTCGTCACCGAAATGGTCGGCGAATTTCCGGAGCTGCAGGGAGTCGTCGGCGGGCTCTACGCCAGCGCTCAAGGAGAGCCGGACGAAATCGCCTGGGCCGTTTACGATCACTACAAGCCGCTCGGCCTCGATGATCCCATTCCCCGCAATTTGGCGGGCTCCGCGGTTGCGCTCGCGGATAAATTAGATTCGCTGGTCGCGTGCTTTGCCGTCGGGGCAATCCCGACAGGTTCAAGTGATCCTTTCGCTTTGCGCCGCGCAGCCCTCGGCATCGTCAAGATCATCCTCGAAAAGAAGCTGCCTATCTCGCTTTCGGCGACGATCTCGGCTGCCACCATCGCGCTGCGTGACCATGCGCCGAAGATCGCGGCTTCTCCAGAGGTCGAGAAGCAGGCCCTTGATTTCCTTCTCGAACGTGCGCGTTACATTCTGCGCGAGCGCCGCGGCTTCGCCTATGACGAAATCAACGCCACATTCGTCGCGGGTGCGGACGATCTGGTCGATGCGGTCGAGCGCATCGCCTCACTGCGCGCGATCCGCAATACGAAGAATTTTGCGCCCCTCGCCGCGAGCTTCAAGCGCATCCGCAACATCCTCGAAAAGTCAGCGAGCGAGGGCGACAAAAAGCAGGGGGCCGTCCGCACCGATCTATTGAAAGAAGCGGCTGAACTTCAACTCTACACCGCAGCGCAGAGAATCGGCGACGAAGCGGCGAGCCGCAAGAAGGAGAAGAAATATCGGGTAGCGCTTGAGAAAATATCCGAACTCCGTCCGGCCGTAGATCACTTCTTTGATAAAGTTCTAGTGATGGCTGAAGATGAAGAAATCCGCCGCAATCGCATCGCGCTGCTCGGAACGTTGTTAAAGGAATTCTCGACCATCGCGGATTTTTCCGAGCTAGGCGCGGAAGATTCAAGAGAGCCAGCTCAAGTAACAGTTCATGCGTAGCTGCGCGCGTGAAGTTCTGCTTCAGCTGTGGGCGCGCCGACGAAACTCAACCGGAATCGAAAGCAACATGCGCAATATCTGAGGAGCGAAATGAAATACGTCTATTTTTTCGGAGCAGGGAAATCGGAAGGTACGGGCGATATGCGGGACTTGCTCGGCGGCAAGGGTGCCGGGCTCGCGGAAATGACACGCATCGGACTGCCGGTGCCGGCGGGCTTCACCATTACCACCGAAGCCTGCGATTCATACCTCAAGCACAGCCACAAATATCCGAAAGAGCTGCGCGCGGAAGTGGCACGGCATGTTACGCGTCTCGAAAAGCTCACCAAGAAGAAGTTGGGCGATGCAAAGGACCCGCTGCTCGTCAGCGTGCGTTCCGGCTCGGCGCGCTCGATGCCGGGCATGATGGAAACGATCCTCAATCTCGGCCTCAACGACCAGTCCGTCGAAGGCCTCGCGAACGCCACGAAAAACGACCGCTTCGCCTGGGACGCATATCGCCGCTTCGTGCAAATGTATTCGAGCGTCGTGATCGGCCTGCCCAAGGACGACCTCGAGGCGCGCCTGCGCAGGATGAAGGACTCACTCGGCGTGAAGGACGATACGCAGGTGACAGCCGACGGCTGGCGTCGGTTGGTCGCCGACTATCGCGAATATTTCCGCCAAAAAACCGGTAAGGATTTCCCTCAGGATCCCATCGAGCAGCTCTGGGGCGCAATCGGCGCGGTCTTCGAATCCTGGATGGGCGAAAAAGCGGTCACCTACCGCCGCGTCGAAAAAATTACGGGATTGCTTGGCACCGCCGTCAACGTCGTGCAAATGGTTTTCGGCAATACGGGCGAGGATTCCGGCACGGGCGTCTGCTTCACGCGCGATCCCTCGACCGGCGAGAAAGTCTTCTTTGGCGACTTCCTCCTGAACGCGCAAGGCGAGGACGTCGTCGCCGGCATCCGCACGCCGCTGCACCTGAGCGAACTCAAGAAGCTGATGCCGAGGGTGTATCAGCAGCTCGAGAAGGTTCGCGAGAAACTCGAGAAGCACTATCGCGATATGCAGGACATGGAATTCACCGTCGAGCGCGGCAAGCTCTACATGCTGCAGACGCGCAC
The DNA here is from genome assembly GCA_963836125.1 of uncultured Acidobacteriota bacterium. Classification (GTDB taxonomy): domain Bacteria; phylum Acidobacteriota; class Terriglobia; order Acidiferrales; family UBA7541; genus Palsa-295. The sequence goes on along the minus strand of CAWIIK010000005.1, from coordinate 119,732 downwards.
CGGCAAGCGTTCGCCAGCGGCGACGTTCCGCATCGCCGTCGACATGGCCAATGAGAAGCTGATCAAACTTGAAGAAGCACTTGAACGCGTGAAGTCCGAGGACATCGAGCGCCTCTTCTATCCCGTGCTCGACGTGAAAATTCAGCGCTCCGAATTAGCGAGCCGCAAACTCGTCGAGGGAATCAACGCGGTTCCCGGAGCGGCGGTCGGCAAAGCTGTTTTCACCGCGCACGAAGCCGAAGAATGGGCGGCGCGCGGTGAGAAGGTGATCCTGATTCGCCGCGAAACCAGCCCCGAAGATGTCGGCGGCATGTACGTGGCGCAGGGCATCCTCACCGCGACCGGCGGCAAGACGAGCCATGCGGCGGTAGTCGCGCGCGGCTGGGGCAAGTGCTGCATCGTTGGCGCGGAAAAACTGAATATCGACGCCGCCACCAAAAAGATGAGCGTCAATGGCCGCGTGGTCAGCGAAGGCGAATGGATCACGCTCGATGGAGGCGATGGCTCGGTCTACACCGGCGAAATCGGCCTCGTGCGCCCCGAGCCGCCCAAAGCGTATGAAACGTTGATGCAATGGGCTGATGACGTGCGGAAGCTCGGCGTCCGCACCAACGCGGACACGCCGCAGGATGCTCGCGCTGCGCGTCAGATGGGCGCCCAAGGCATCGGCCTCTGCCGCACCGAGCACATGTTCTTCAAGGATTTCGAGTATCCCGAGAAGAGCATCGAGCGCCAGCAGGCGATCCAGGAAATGATCCTCGCGGAGGATCCCGAATCCCGCCGCAAGGCGCTCGCGAAGCTCCTGCCATACCAGCGCCGCGATTTCATCGGCATCTTCGAGGCCATGGACGGCTTCCCGGTCACAATCCGCCTCATCGACCCGCCGCTGCACGAGTTCGTTCCGCACGACGCCGATAAGCAAGCCGAGCTCGCAAAGCGAATCGGCATCTCGGCCGAGACCGTCCGCCGTCGCGTCGAGCAATTGCACGAAGCGAACCCCATGCTTGGCCATCGCGGATGCCGCCTCTCGATCACCTTTCCGGAAATTCTCGAGATGCAGGTGCGCGCGATTATCGAGGCCGCCATCGACTGCAAGAAACGCGGCGTTAAAGTGTTACCTGAAATCATGCATCCACTGACGCTCGACAAGAAAGAACTGAAAATCCTCGAGGTCGCCACGCGCCGCGTCGCCGAAAAGATCATTTCGCAGTCTAAAGTGAAACTTGAATATCTAGTCGGCACCATGATCGAGCTGCCGCGCGCTGCGTTGCTCGCGGACCAGATTGCCGAAGTCGCCGAATTCTTCTCCTTCGGCACAAACGACCTCACGCAAACGACGATGGGCCTCTCGCGCGATGATGCAGGCCGCTTCCTGCCCGAATATGTCGATCAAAGCAAAGCAGCCATTTTCAAGGACGACCCGTTCCAGACGCTCGACACCGAAGGGGTCGGCCTGCTCATCAAGTGGGCCATCACCAAAGGACGCGAAACGCGCCCCAAGCTCAAAATAGGAATCTGCGGCGAGCACGGCGGCGACGCCGAAAGCGTCAAATTCTGCCATCAGGTCGGCATGAACTACGTCAGCGCATCGCCCTTCCGCGTTCCGATCAGCCGCCTGGCGGCAGCCCAGGCCGTAATCGAAGAAAAGAAAAAGAAGAAAAAATAGCGTCCCGGGAACGCCATTCTCCCGAATGGCGCTTCCCGAAAGGGTTTGAAGATAGCGCAGGGTCCTTTTTCCGCTGACGCAGGCAGGGTAGCCCGGACTCTCCGCCTCGCGAAATACCCCAGAAAGGCCGCGCTCGCGTCGGCGCGTTCGCACGCGACAGGGGCTCCGCCTACGTCGCAGCCACCAGCAGCTCCTCGCCACTCTCCGGCGGCCGAAACCCATCGGTCCGCCCGGCGAAGTACCGCGCGGTAAGATCACTCGCCGGCACGTGCCGCACGTCTCGAAATCCAGCCTCGCGAGCCAATATCAGCATCTCCCCAGGCGTGAAGAAGCTGATGAAAGGCGTCCCGCTCGCTCGCGCACCCTTTTCCGCCATCTGAAGCCCCGGGCGCACCTCAGGCGCCGCAAGCTCGAGCGGCACCAGGAACGTCATGGCGAGCGTCGATCCCCTGGCGAGTGCCGCGACCTGGCGCAGCGTTTCCGCAACCGCGTCCTTCGTGAGGTACATGCTCACGCCGGTGGATGCCACGACCGCAGGTTTCCGGGCGTCGAAACCGGCCGCCACCAGCCGTTGCGCCCATGCGTCGCCCGCCTCGAAATCGACCGGAACGAGTCGCAGGCAATCCGGAACGCCGAAGCCGAGCTCGACCAGGCGCTGCCGCTTCCACTCTTGGGGGCCAGGCTGGTCGACCTCGAAAACAAGCAGCCGTGAGGCAATCTCCGGCCTGCGCTGCGCGAAAGTGTCCAGGCCCGCTCCAAGGATCACGTACTGGCCAACGCCGCAGCCAGCCTGCTCTACCACGAGATCCTCGATGAAGCGGGCGCGCGCCACGATAGAGGCGCGGAAGAGGCTCGTGCCTTGCGGATCCATGTCCCCGCGTCCGCGCCAGGCGTCGTCCGGAGCCACGAGCTTGAGGCCCACTTCGTCTTCGAGCACGTGTGGCGGCGGATCGACTTCCACATGTAAGGCGCGCCACAGGGCCACCCGCACGGCCGTGTTGTCGGGCGCGACTGCTTGCGTGTCGCGCATCTCTAGGTAGGCATCCGCAGGAAAAAATAAACGCCGAGGAATCCAAAAATCGCGTCGGGCGCCCACCCGGCCAGCAGCGGCGGCAGTTGCCCGACCGATCCCATCGCCTCAAATAGCGCGGACGTAGCCCAATACACCACGCCGATCCCGACCGCCACCGCCAGTCCACCGATCGCCCCGCGCGTTCCCGTGAGAAACGCAAATGGCGCACTGAGAAACACGATAATCGCCGCGATCAGCGGAAACGCGAATTTCTTCTGCCATTGCACCGATAGCCGCGCGGTGTCGAAACCAGCCTGGCGCAAGCTTGCGATGTACTGGCCCAGCTGCCGCCAATTCATCTGGTAATACTGGCGCACCTCGCGCCGGAAATAGCTGGGCGGTTCGGTCAATTCGGGCAGGGATGTCGCGGTGAACGGCTCGTAGCGCAGGACGTGGCCGTCGGTATCGAAGTCTCGCACCCATCCGCCGGTCAGCACCCAGGCGTTTTCCGTCGGCTCCCATGTGGCTCGCGTCGCGTAGATGCGCCGCCGGATCTGAAACGTCGCGGGATCGAGCTCGAAGACGTTCAAGCCTCCAAAAAGCTGCCGGTCGGAGTCGAAGAGCTCATAGTTGTAGATTTTCGAGTTCTCGCCGAAGATCCATTGCCGCGCCGGCTCGAGGTAGGTCTGCGCGGGCTTGCCCTTGATGCGGTCGCGCAGCGCGTCCTGCCGCTGATTGGCGTAGGGCAAAAACGTGTCGTCGAGCAGAAACATGCCGCCCGCCACGAGACACGAGCACAGCAGAAGCGGCAGCACCAGCCGGTACATGCTGATGCCGCTCGCCTTGAGCGCGATCACCTCGTTGTTTTTCGCCAGGATCGCCAGCGTCACGAGCGTTGCCACCAAAGTGGCCAGCGGCGCAAGCTGATAGACCATCAACGGCACGAGATAGCGAAAATAGTTCAGCACCGTCAGCACGCCGATATGGTTGCGCGTGATATCGCCCAGCAGATCGAAGAGCGTAAACGCGTCGAAAATCAGCACGAATCCCACCAGCAGCACCAGCAGGTAATAGGAAAACTGCTCGAACAGATACACATCGACGAGCATCGGGAACGCCATCGTGCTGCTCGCGCGGGTTTCTCGCTCGATGCGCGTCGCCACGGTCGCCGGCGCCAGCGCGATCGCCCCATTCGACACCGACGTTGCCACAGCCGCGGCCGAGGCCACTGCCGGCGCTGACGTCGCCGCAAGCCGCCCATTTCCGTTCGTGGCTTCGCTCGTTCGGCCACGCCGCAACCAGAGCGATTCGGCCCAGGCGATTACCTGGTTCGGCTTGCGCACGTTTTCGATCCGGCGCAGAAAAATAATCCGACGGCGGCCGCCGCGATATCGGCAGCCCACACCCCCAGCCACGGACTCACGCGCCCGAGCTCAGCCATGTGAATCCCGTAGACGAAAATGAAGTAGTACCCGCCAATCAGGACGAGCGCCAAAATCAGCCCGGCGGCGCGGCCTCCGCGCCGGGGACGCACGCCGATGGGCACGCCCAGCAGCGCAAAGATGAGGCACGCCGCGGGAAACGCGATGCGCCGCTGGAATTCGATGCGGCTTTCGCGCCAGTTCGGACCGTTGTCGGTAAGCAGCGCGTTCGTCGGACGCTCCGCCGCCGAGAGCGGCGTATTTCTCGCCGCCGTAGTGGCGGCGGAAATATCGATAGGAATGTCGTTCTCGCCGAACGTCGTGACGTTGTACCGGTTCGGATCGCGCGGATCGTATTCGTGCGTGCTGCCGCGGCCCAGATGCAACTGAATCTGACCTTGCGGTCGGTCCGCTCATGATAAATGCGCTCTCGGCAGTCGTTACCGCGGTCTCGTTCGATCCGGGCCGCGAACCGCTGGCCGTTCGGAAGCTGACCGCACCCGACGTCGCCAGGAAGACTCCCCGCCATCGCGTTGCAGCGGCTTCCACGTCTTGCACGTATAATACGACGTGCGGAAACCGCTCGTCGAAGACGCGCGGCTGGATCGAAAACGACGCTTGCGACGCGAGGAGCTTATCCTCCAGGCTGCGCAGCGTCCGCAGGGAAGCGGGACTTAGCCAGAATGTCGTGGCCAGCGTGATGCCCGTCCCAACCAGCGCCACGAATCCGATCGGCAGCAGCAGCCGGCGGAGCCCCACGCCCGCCGCGTGCAGCGCCACGATTTCGCTGTCAGCGGACATCCGGCCCAACCCGATGAGCACGCCGACCAGCACCGCCATCGGAAGGGTGAACGCCAGCGCGGGAGGCAGCGTGCACAAAAACAGCAGCGTCACGGTCCCAGGGTTGCCCGAATGGCGCACCACAAGGTCCATCAGCTGCACGAGCCGCGGCACGAAAAATACGAAGGTAAATACGACGAGGCCCAGCAGGGCGTGGGACACTACTTCGCGGCAAATGTATCGGTCGATCAGGCGCATAGGAAGCGCGGCGTCATTCTAACATTGAGATGCGCCGAACGTTCACGTAGCTCACCTCAGTGTTGCCGTAAGGTTTTTGCCGTTGCCGCAGGTTTGAACCTAGAGCCGGGTGCTTTTTACCCTGACGGAGGAAGGGCAGCCCGGCAGCCTTTGCGCGCGGCTAGCTGCCCTTTGCAACGTTCTCTGTATTGCGCCTTCTCGCAGCGCCCGGCGGTGTTCGGTCGAAGCGGGGGCCTTCTGGGCCCCCGAAAAGAGCGGCTGCACGGTGACGACTTTAGCCGCGGGCTTTGTTTCTCGAACGTAAGGACGCGAGAGTGTTGTAGGTCGTAGCTTCGGCCACGACGTAGAGGAAAGAGAAGTTCCAAAGACCAACGACCCAGGGAGGAAACGAACAGGTGAGTCGCGTCAATCTCGTCATTCTCTGGCACATGCACCAACCCCAATACCGCGACCCGGCCACCTGCAGCTACCTGCTGCCCTGGACGCGCCTCCACGCGCTCAAGGACTATTGGGGCATGGTGAAGGTGCTCGAGGAATTTCCAAGCGTTCACGTGACCTTCAATTTCGTTCCGCTGCTCGCCGAGCAGATCGAGGAATACGCCAGCGGAAAATTCAAGGAGCCGTGGTTCGACATAGCGTTCACGCGCGCCGAAGAGCTCAAACCAGACGAAAAGCGCGAGGCCCTCGAGCGCGCCTTTCAGGTCAACGATAATTTCCTCTATCGCTGGCCCCGCTTCGCCGAACTGCAATCGCTGTGGCGCTCGGCGGGCGTCGAAGCGTGCGTCGCGCACTGGAATTCGCGCGATTGGCTCGATCTTCAGGTGCTCTCGCAGGTCGCCTGGATGGATGAGGAATATCTCACCAAGGACCCCGCCGTCCGCGCCATTTCTGAAAAGGGCCGCGATTTCGACGAGGAAGACAAAGCAGTGCTCCTCGATAAGCAGCGCGAACTGCTGGCCGCCGTCTTGCCCGAATATCGCATCGCGGCCGCGCGGGGCCAGATCGAAATCTCGACGACTCCGTATTACCATCCGATTCTTCCGCTCCTCTGCGATACCGATATCGCCCGCGTCGCGAATCCGCACACGCCGCTGCCGCAGCCTCCCTTTCGGTACCCGCAAGACGCCCGCGAGCAGCTCCTCCGCGCGCGACAATTCCACGAGCGTACCTTCGGGCAGTCGCCCGCCGGCCTCTGGCCGTCCGAAGGCTCCGTCTCCGACGAGGCTCTCGAAATCGCCACCGATCTCGGCTTCAAATGGTTCGCCACGGACGAAGGCGTTCTCGGCCGCACGCGCAACATAGGATTCTGGCGCGATCCCGCCGGCTATCCCGAAAACGGTCCCGAGCTGTACAGTCCGTGGCGCTTCGAGCGTAACGGAAAGTCAATGAGCGGATTTTTCCGCGATCACTACATCTCAGATCTCATCGGCTTCGTCTACAGCCGCATGGGCGCGGAAGCCGCCGCCGATGACTTTCACCGCCGCCTTCGTGCCATCGGCGACCGCGAGCCCTACGGCCGCACGGCCACCGTCAGCGTGATTCTCGACGGCGAAAACGCCTGGGAGTATTACCCCGGCAACGGCCGCGAATTCCTCCGCCAATTCTATCGCCGGATCCAATCTGACCCGGAGATCAACGCTCTCACCGTCAGCGAGGCGATGGAGGCCATGCCAAACCAGCCGCGCCTCGAAGGAATTTTTCCGGCATCGTGGATCAACGCCAATTTCGACGTCTGGATCGGTCACGGCGAAGACGTCCGCTCCTGGGAACTCCTCCGCGACGCGCGCGAAGCCTACGAAAACGCCGCCGCTCGCGCCGCGCGCCTCCCTTCGAAGCGCGTCCCGCCTCTGAAATTCAACGAGGACGGCCACGGCAAGCGCGCCTACGACGCCATTCTCGCCGCCGAGGGAAGCGACTGGAATTGGTGGTACGGCCCCGAGCACGGCTCGGCCAACGACGCCGAATTCGACGCGCTCTATCGCAAGCATCTCACCGAGGTCTACAACGCTCTCGGCGAGCCCGCGCCCGACGCGCTCGCGCAGCCGATCAAGCGCGCCCCCGAACGCGGCCGCCGCGAGCCGCCTTCCGCCTACCTCGACGTGAAAGTCGATGGCCGCGAGAGCAGCTATTTCGAATGGCTCGGCGCCGGTTTCTACGCCACCGACCGCCGGAGCTCCGCCATGCACGGCCGCCAGTACGTCCTCGGCGATTTCTATTACGGCTTTGCGCCCAAGCAATTTTTCCTGCGCGTCGATCCGATCGCCGAGGCCATGGCTGAAATGTCGGAATTCCAGCTCCGGCTCACCATGTGGGACTCGCGCGAGACGCGCATCACGCTCAGCGTCGATCAGGGCCGCCTCGGCTACATCGTCGAGCAGGGCGGCCTGTGCCTGCTGCACCCCGAATCGGTCCTCTCGGCGGCCTACAACAAGATCGTCGAGATTTCGCTCTCCCACGAACTTTTCGATCTCCGCGGCCGCCGCGAACTGCTCCTCAGCGTGGCGCTGTGGAGCGGCGGCCTCCCGGTCGACGTCTTGCCGGTGGAAGGCATGCTCGGCATCGCCCTGGGCGAAGAAAACTATGCCTGGCCCCCGGAGTAGCGCCCCGCCGGCCTTTTACCCTGGTCGAAGTCAAACGGCTACACCAGGCGGAGTGCGGGCGCTCGCTCCCGCCGCTTGCCGCCCGGGCGCGCTCCCCGCATGCGCCGGCTGCGCCGTGGGTGGAAGCGGGCCTTCCGGGCGGGGGGGTGTGGGTCAACGGTAGAAGCGTGATTCGCTATACGGCGGCTTTAGCCGTGGACCTCTCCTCGAGCTCGTGAATCACTCGCGCAGTCCGAAAACTTCCTCGGCATTCGTCTGATACAACTTCTTCTTGTCCGCGTCGCTGATCGGCAGTTCATCCGTAATCCGTACCTCTTCCGGGACGAACTGATACGGATAGTCCATCGCATACAGCACGCGATCCACGCCGAGCACCTGCTGACAATAGAGAATCGGCGGCTCCCAGGCCATGCCGCTCGTCGTCACCCAGACGTTTTCCTTCAAATAATCGCTTGGCTTCTTGTTGAGCTTCTTCACGTTCGGATAGCGGCCCGAGGCGATATTCGCGCGATGAAAGAAATCGAGCCGGAAAAACCAGTAGGGAAGTCCCTCGCCCAGATGCCCCACCACCATCCGCAGCTTCGGGAACTGGTCGAAGACGCCGCTCACGATAATTCGTAGCAAATGTAAACTCGTCTCGACGGCGAAGCCGTAGATCGCGCCCTCCAGTCCCCATTCCGCGAACGGCGCGTACATATGCCGCGAAGGTGTGCTCGGATGCAGGTAGACTGGCACATCGAGCGATTCCGCCGCCGCGAAAATATCCCAGAATTTCGGGTCGTCGAGATACTCGCCGTGCGTGTTTGAGTTGATGATCGCGCCCTTCAGGCCGAGCTTCCGGACGCCGCGCTCGAGTTCCTTCGCCGTGCCGCCGGGATTCTGCGGCGCAATCGCGGCGAGTCCGGAGTAGCGATCTGGATGCTTCCGAATCGCCTCGGCCAGTTGATCGTTCGAGGAAATCGCGAGCGCCGTCGCGGTGTGCGCATCGAACATCTGCACTCCCGGATTCGTCAACGATAGCACCTGCCGCGCGATGCCGGTCGCGTCCATGTCACGCAGCCGCTGTTCGCCCAGATCGGCGATGCGCGAGGCGATACCCTGCGCCCGCGGGCTCGGCCCGAGAAAATATCCCCACTGGCCGACGAAGCCGGGATCGAGGTTGTGTCCCTCCTGCAGCAGCCCACGCCAGCGCTCAAGCAATTCCGGCGTGGCAAATGCCTCTTCGGTCGCGATTCGAAGATACGGCACCGAATTGTTCGCTGGATTGTTTGCCAGACCCGAGCTCACTTCGGAATGCCCATGGCATCCGCATAGGCTTTGCGGACTTCCCGCGGCTGCCCAGCCTGAAACACGTAGTCGGTCAAATGCCCGCCTGCGAGCGGATGCTTCGCGATCTGCTCGAGCGTCATGCCCTCGACCAAATTCTTCCGGTCAGCGATCGGCAACCCGATGCAGCGGTTAGTCTCCGCATCGCGCACCACCGCTTTCGGATCCTCGCCGCGCGCGATGCCCTCAATATCCTTCAAGAATCGCTGCCGCATCATGATGATCCCCGCGTCGCTCGTGCCGAGATGCTCCTGCGTGCGATCGGGAATCGTTCCCTGGCCGACCCACGCGACGAAATCCTGATTCATCACGTGGCTCGAAATCAGCCGCCCCGTTTCCGGCTCGCGCACCGGGCCACGCCACGCGGGAATCTGCTCTTGCACGTACGGCTCGCGTTCCTTCGGCACGCGGCTGAAGCACCACGTCACGCTCAGCGTGTTCTCATCGTCGATCGGGACGCGCCACTCGAAATGATCGCCGGTGAAAAGCGCGTTCGGCCACAGGCAGACGCGCCCGACCTTCCACATCGGGTCGTCCTCGCTCATGCCCTCGCGAATCCGCCGGTAGACGATCCCGTAATCGAACTCCTCGAACGCCAGCTTCAGATGCCGCGGCGAATACGGCCCCATCTTGTCTTTCAGCCGCACGCTCCAGTTCATGTGCATCCACTCGAAGTGCAGCGGATCGACGGAATTTTCCTGGCACTGAAACCAGTTGCACGGCACGTCGGCGAACACGATCTGCACGAAGCCGTTCTTCCACGTGAACGGCTCCCACGTCGGCACCAGCGGCGCCGGCTGCGGCCCGAGATACGCCCAGATCAGCCCGGCCTTCACTTCGACCGGATACGCCGCGATGCGCACCTTGTCGCGAAAGCGCGCCTCCGGCTGCGCCACATCTTCGTAAGGCTGCTCCATGCAGCGGCCGTCTCGATCGAAGAGCCAGCCGTGATAGTTGCAGCGCAAGCCGCACTGCTCGACGAATCCGTACGACATATCCGCGCAGCGGTGCGGGCAGTGCCGCCCGACCAGCCCATAGGTGCCGCCGAGATCCTTGTAGAGCGTGAGGTCTTCGCCCATCAGCCGCACCGGCTTGATCGATTCGTTGTCGAATTCGCTCACGCCCGCGATCGGCATCCAGTACCGCCGCAGCAGCTCGCCCATCGGCGTGCCGCGGCCCACCTGGGTCAGCAGCTCGTTCTTGGCAGGGTCTAGCATCGGACCGCCGGCATTCTATACCAACCCCGCCTCGCCCCCAATAGCTCCGCCCTTCAGCCCTTCAGCCGCCGTTTTGCTCGAGGGTCACAACGGCCGGCAGCCCCACTTCAAGCAAAGTGGCGAATTCGATGGGAACAGAAAGCTGAATATCGTAGGAACTGTAGGCATGCGAAACGCCACGGTCCATCTCGACCTGGATCACGCAGTGAACCGGATTCCCGTTTTGCGATGTGGGTTGAATGCTCTTGCATCGACCCGTAAGACACACTTTGACCATGTTGCCCTCGTTTATCGTCGCGCTGAATCGGGTGCCCATGGACACCTCGCTCAACGAAACGCCCGTTCTCCGGGTGCTGGGGCAGATAGACTCGGGGGCCCTGTTTGAAAGGAAGCAGTCTAGCGGCAGTAGCCACTTCGGGTAGGGGCGCTTCGCGACGAATCACCAGCGAATTCGCCGCCTCGCACCACGCTCGCAAACACAGGAACACGCCTGGCAATGAAATTTGCGGGGAGAGGGAACGCCGGCTCAGTTCCCCTTTTCCTGCGCCACGCTGACATCGGTCCCGGCAAGAGGGTAATGCAGCTGTTCCCACCGAGTCAGTCCGCCCTTGAGCGCCTTCACCTCGCCTGGGTCGTAACCCAGCTGCTGCATCTCGAGCACAAACGGCGCACTGTCCTCTTCGTGGGGACAATCGCAATAAAACACAATCAACTTATCGCCAGGCAGCGCGCTCAGCGTGTCATCCGCGGCTCGAGCGTCCGTCGTGGGATCGTACGTGATGTTGACCGCTCCCTGAATGTGCTCGGCGCCGTAACTGATCGAATCGTCCGTGTCGACGATCACCACGTCTTTCTTGTCCTTGATCAGCCGCTCCACTTCCTCGGCAGTGATGCGCGGCGCCCTCGGAAAAGGCACCGCATCCTTTGCGGACGCCGAGCTGTCGTGGTCCGCTTTCGCCGCTGGAGCCGCCTGCTGCGAGCCTTTCGGCAACGCGCGCGCGGAGAGCCCCGCAGGCACCAGCAACAGCGCTCCCAAGACAAATCCCGTCACCGCCAGGAATTGCGCCCTCATATCGGCTCCCTTCGCGATCTAAGCACGGGACTCGCTCGAGCCCCGTGCACATCGCCGAACCACCTCTATTTTACATCCATTCGTCGATCGACACGCCACGGCGTATCCCGTAGTCCGTAACGAACCACATCGTCTGCACCCCGCCGCCAGCCACGATGATATGGATCGCCCTGGGGTTGGTGAATGGCTTGATCATCGCGTCATCCGGCAGCTTCCTCCAGCTCGCGTAAGGCTCGAGCCCCTGCAGAGCCAGCGGAACAGCCGTGCTTTGAATCACGCCGTTTCCCCAATACGAGCCGGCGGTCTTCTGTATGTTTTGTGAGAACCACTCGCTCAATTGGGCCTTGGTCTGGAACCCATGCGTGTCCTTGAGCAGCCCCGCGACGGTTGGGTCCATCACGACCGTCGCCGATGATCCCGATGCGCAGAACGAACTCATGTAATCACGCATCAGGTAGTGGGTCGGATAGATGCTCTGGCTCGCTCCCACGCTCGCGATGGCGCTCCAGCCCGTCCCCACCGTCAGGACATTCTCGGTCGGCTTGAACCCCATTTGAACGTGCAGAGGATCCCACCCCGCGGGCAGGGACTCTTCGTTCTCGCCATAGCACATGTTGTTGTATTGGGCCGTGTTGCCCAGCGTTTCCCAGGCATTCACGTTGTTGCGGAGATCGCCCGCCGTCTTCGACATGATCGTGAAGGCGCGCCCAACCACCGCATTCGACCGGTTGTACGGCCCCATCGCGTTCGTCCCGCAATTGAACTTCAGCTTGTCGCGGATCGGCCCGCTGACGATCACCATATTCGCCATCGAACTGGTCGAGTTGCCGAAAGGCGCCTGCGTCGCAAGCGCCAGGATCACCGGAAAATGCTCCGGCGACGCCCCGGCCATCACGGCGCTGACCGCGACTTTCTCGACGGTCAGCGGACGCGCCCCGCCGGTGATGTTGATCGTCTTAATCACCTCGTCCGGCTTGTGGCTTGTCCCCTTCAGCATTTCCGCCACGCGCTTTTCGGTGGGAAGGATGATCGTGTTGAAATCTGTCCATTCCTTCTCGTCGAACATCCCGCGCAGATTCTCTTCGGTGTCGGGCGGAAGCAGTCTCGGCTCGACCGATTCCTCCGGCGGCGCGCCGGAAATCTTCTCTTCGGCCGTCAGAGGATCGGTCAGCGCGCCGATCACGGCGGTCATCAACGGCCTCCCGCTCAGCATGTCCTTGCCCGTCACATATCCCACGTCGACCGCGCGTGGTTGACCCGTGAAAGGAAAGGGCACGGACACATACCGGATCGGCATGCCCGTCTGATATTTGGCAACGTACCCGGTTGCGTAATGCACGATGTTCGAGGAGGCGATACCAATGGCGGGAATCTTGCACTGCATTTCTATTTCTTTTGCCCAGCGGCTCACGGCCGCGCAGCAGCCGTTTCAACCAGCGACGCCGACAATCGCAGCGTCGGCCTTGCTGGCGATAATGTCCTTGAGCAGTCCGGGATCAGCCCCGAACATCCCTTCCGCCGTCACCTTCACTTTCGTTGTGACCCCGGTATAGTGCTGTTGCAACCACTCCGTCATCGCTTCGTAGAAGTAGTTTGCCGCATCCGGCCCCTCCCACGAAAGGTTGACCATGTAGATGGATTTGCCGTTCAGCGAATCGAGCGGCGGCACCAGCGGCACCCGTGTTGCCACCTTCCCTGCAATCGCGGGATTCATCACGGTTATCAGGTCGCCCGCGTTCCCGTCTGAAGACGTGACGCCGACCCGACTCTTCTCAGCGCTAGCAGGGAATCCCGCCAAAAGCGCGGGGCTGATTCCCAGGTATCTCAATACTTTTCGTCTATCCATGGGTTTTCCCCCTCCTTACCCCGCATCCTACTCCAATCTGTGGCTTTCGGAGACGAATTCTAACGGGCGGGGAGGGGCCGGAAGTGCTGGTACTTGCCCGAGGGCCCAAGAAGCGCACCGACTAGCCCGGGCCCGGCGGAGCTTCTGTAGCGCCGGTTTGCCCCGCTCGCCCTGACGCGGGAAGGGAGCAAGGTCGAAGGGCGTCTTGCCGTCTCAGCCGTGAGCGAAGCGCAATAGGGCAAAACGCAACACGGTGGAAGCGTGGGCCTTTAGAGTCTGTGTAGAACTGGGGGTTGACGCGTCTCTTATGCTGCACGAGGGAGGAGACGCGATGGGAAAGTTTTTCGACTACAGTCCGGAGCAGGCGTACTTGTAGTCGTCAACCTAATCGTCGCCGGTCTTCTTGGCCATCGCGTACCCATCGAGCCCGCCGGGGTAGTATCCCTTGCGCGTGCCGCGAATCCGATAGCCGTGTTTTTTCCAAAATGCGATCGCGGCGGTGTTGTTCACCGCGGTATCGAGCGCGACTTCTGTCGCGCCATTCACCGCCAGCCTCCGCTCCGCCTCGGCGAGCAGCAAAGTGCCCAAGCCGTGGCGGCGGTAGGACTCCAGGACGTCAATGGTGATGATGTAGCCCCAGTCGTCTTCGTGGGCGGTGACGCAGAATCCGGCGATCGATGATTTGCGGGATTTGCTCCCGGCATTCGCCTTAGCCTCAGCTTCGGCGACCAAACAATCAGCGCCGGGAAAACGAAGATAGTTGCGAAGCTCGCGCCGCGAGTAGGCGATCGCGGGTTCGTAGCAGGCCTGATCGATTTCGTAGAGCGCTTCGAAATCCGGCGGGCGGTATTCTCGCAGTCGAAATCGCGCTAAGGCGCCGCGCATCGACGCACCGCTCAAGGCAGCACGCTTGGCGGCGGCAAACTACGCCTGCTCGTCGGCGCTTGCCCCGTAGATCGCGGGCACCTTCGCACCCATGGGCCGCAGGTATGTCGAGAGTTGGCCACGGTGATGAATCTGGTCAAGTAGGAACCCCCAGGACATATGGTAGCCGTTTTCCCGCATCACTTCCTTTCCATCCATCATGAACGGAAGTTTTTCCTCCCAGCGCGAAGCGGGAATGGCGTGGAGGCGCTTGGTCAAATCATCGTGCTGGCGGTCGTACTGCGCGATCACTTCGCCCACCTTGGCCGGGCAGGGAACTTCGACCCAGGTGAACCAGCCTTGCTCCATACTCTCGACGAGAACCGCCTCTTCCCGAACCATAAGCCAGGCAATTTCGCGCGCCGTCCGCGCTTTGGGATCGGCTCGATAGTCGCTGCGGTCCTCGGGAATCCGGCTGATCACTTTGCGTGTGGCCAGCGCCTCCCTTTCCCAGTAGGCAATGTAGAAATCTTTGTGGTCCATGGGGCCTCCTCGCGTATTCGCGGATGGATTTGGTGCGGAGGCCACTATAGGCAAAGAAAAAGCGAATATCAAGAGGAGGCTCGAAGGCCGTCGCGCCAAACGCGACATTCTCCGGATTTTTACGCCTTCTTATCCGCCCGACGAGGGGATCATTGATGCCCCCGTCGGAGCAGCTTTTGCCAGCACATTTCAGACTTCGAGAATCACGGGAAGAATCAGCGGGCGCTTCGAGGTTTGCTTGTTCAGATAGCGCTTGAGGTCGACGCGAATCTTTTCCTTGATGACGCTCCAGTCCATCTTTTCCTCGGCGCTGGATTCCTCGATCGTTTTCAGGATCACTTCGCGCGCCTTCGTGAGAATCGCCTGCCCGTCATCGCTGGGAAGGAAGCCGCGCGTCACGATTTCGGGGGAGATTTCGACGCGCCCCGTATGCTTGTCGATCGCGATGATCGGAACGACGACGCCGTCTTCGGACAGATGCCTTCGGTCGCGGATCACCACGTCTTCAATCTCTTCAAGCGAGCCCGAATCGACCATCACGCGCCCCGCGGGAACAGGCTCGCGCTCGCAGGCACGGCCGTCCGAGGTGAATTCGAGCGGACGCCCGCTCTCGAGCAGGAAAATTTGGCCGGACACCGCTCCAACTTGCTCCGCGAGCGCCGCGTGGCGGAAAAGATGCCGGTATTCGCCGTGCAAGGGAACAAAGAATTTCGGCCGCACCAGCTGCAGCAGGATTTTCATTTCTTCCTGACTGGCGTGCCCGGAAACGTGGATCGGCGCCGAGCGCCCGCTTTCGTAATAGACCAGAACGCGCCGGCGGAAAAGATGATCGATCATCCGGAAAATCGCTTTTTCGTTTCCGGGAATCAGCCGCGCCGAAAGAATCACCGTGTCGTTTTCGTTGACGCTGAGCAGCCGGTGATTGTCGACGGCAATCCGCGACAGCGCCGACATCGGCTCGGCCTGCGTGCCGCTCGCGAGCACCACGAGCCGCTTTGGATCGAAGCTGCGAATGTCCTGCGGACGCACTACGCTGCCATCAGGGATGCGCAGCTTGTTGAGCCCATGCGCGATCTCGACGTTGTCGACCATGCTCCGTCCGACAAACCCGATTTTGCGCCCCGCCCCGCGCGCGATATCAATCACTTGCTGAATTCGATGGACGGAGCTCGAGAAGCACGACACGACAATTTTTTCGGGCGCCGCGCGGAAAAGTTCTTCGAGCCGCACCACGACGGCACGCTCGGAAGGCGTGAATCCAGGCCGCTCGACGTTGGTGCTGTCGCTGAAGAGCGCGAGCACGCCCTCCTGCCCGTACCGCGCGAACGCGTGCAGGTCGAAAGGCTTGCCGTCAACCGGCGTCGGATCGATTTTGAAATCGCCGGTGTGAATGATGATGCCGACCGGCGTGCGTACGGCGAGCGCCACGCAGTCGATCGTGCTGTGCGTGACGTGGAGATACTCGATTTGGAATGGGCCGAGGGTAGTCGTTTCGCCCGGAGCCACTTCGTGCAGCTTGGCGGAATCGAGCAGGCCGTGCTCTTCGAGTTTCTTGCGCACCAGCGCGAGCGTGAATTTGGTTCCGTACACCGGCACGTTGAGGTCGCCGAGGATGTAGGGAATCGCGCCGATATGGTCCTCGTGCGCGTGCGTCAGAACGATGGCGCGCACCATGCGCTTGTTCTGCTTGAGGTACGTGATATCGGGAATCACGATGTCGACGCCGAGCAGTTCCTGCTCAGGAAACATCAGGCCGGCGTCGATGACCATAATTTCGTCGCCGTAGCGAAGGGCGAGCATGTTCATGCCGAACTCGCCCAAACCGCCCAGCGGGATGGCCCACAGCGAAGAAGATGTGCTCAAATTGTTTTTTGTCCTAGAACTTCAGGCAACATCGTATCACAGCGCGATGGTCGCTGCCGTGAGAGCCATACCCGACGTGGGCGTTGCACGAGCCAGCAACACCGCGTTGCCTTTCGCGTGTCCGTGGAGCACGCCTGGGCAAGTCCAGGCGGCAAACAGCGGTGCCGAGGCACCGCACTCCAGAACGCGCGCGGGCTGCGGCGATGCGAGAGCGCTACTGTTCCGTGGCGATGGCCTCTTCGACGTGGCGGCGGGCTTTGCCGATATGTTCGAGAATGCGCCCCTGAAGACCCTGCGCCGATGGATCGTCCTCTTCCTTGGCGACTTCATCGTGGGCGTTGTCGAGAACCTTGCCGGCCTTATTCAAGCGGGGAATCCAGCGGAGATGCGAGTCGATTCCCGGATGATCGTTGAGATCCTTGCCGTCGTCGATGCCCGCGGCTTTGATTTCACCGATGGCCGCGTCGATTTCCGCCATCGCTTGGCGCTCGGGATCTTGGATTCGCCCGCTATCGGGATTCGAGATCAAGGCGCGCGCGAAGCGGAGATCGGCGAGCGCGTGAAGATAGTTGGCGTGCCGCTCGGGCGCGGGCGTCGCGTTCGCAAACGACGCAAAGGCAATCACGAGCGCGAGTGCGGCCGCCGCAATCGCGAATTTCTGCATGATCCGGGTCATGGCGTGTCTCCTCAATTGTGGGGGTTTCGAGCGCCCACAATTTAGCACTGGGGGCGTTTGGAAGATAGGTGTTGAGGCTTAGGGATTACATTCGAAGATCGGGCGGCGTGGCGTTCGCAAATTGCGCGAAACACTTATAGAATTACGGGCGCATGAAGAAAATTGCGATATTGGGTTCGACGGGCTCGATTGGGCGGCAATGCCTGAGCGTGGTGGATTCGCTGCCCGGGCGCTTCGAGGTGGTGGCGCTCGCGGCGGGCTCGAATGTGAAGCTGGTGGCCGAGCAGGCCATTCGCCACAAGCCAACGTTGGTTTCGGTGGCGAGGGAAGCGGACGCGGCCGAGCTTTGCGCGCGGCTGAAAGAAGGGCGCGGGAAGAGCGCCGGCAAGCCAGACGCGGCAATCCCGGAGATCGTTTTCGGCGCGGAGGGAATCGAGCGCGTCGCGACGCATCCCGATGCGCAGACGGTAGTTTCGGCGGCGGTCGGCGTGGTCGGATTGCCCGCAACGTACAAGGCGATCGAGCTGGGCCGCGACATCGCGCTCGCCAACAAGGAAGTGCTCGTGGCGGCTGGCGAAGTGGTGATGGCGGCGGTCGCGCGGCATCGCGTCGCGCTACTGCCGGTCGATAGCGAGCACAACGCGATCCATCAGTGCTTGCGCGCCGGGGAGCACCGCGAAGTGAAGCGGCTCGTTCTGACGGCATCGGGCGGGCCATTCCGCAAGACGGCGGTTTCGCAGCTCGACAAAGTAACGCCGAAGCAGGCGCTGGCGCATCCCAACTGGAATATGGGACGGCGCATCACGATTGATTCGGCCACGCTGATGAACAAAGGCTTCGAGGTGATCGAGGCGTGCTGGCTCTTTGGCGTGGGCCTCGACAAGATCCGCGTGGTAATCCATCCGCAGTCGACGATTCACTCGATGGTCGAATTCGTCGATGGCTCGATCGTGGCGCAGCTCGGCCCTACCGATATGCGCATGCCGATTCAATACGCGCTAACGTTTCCGGATCGAGTCGCATCTAACCACTGCGAGCTCGATTGGTCCGCATTGAAAAAGCTGGACTTTGCGGAAGTCCCAGGACGGAAGTTTCCCTGCTTGGAGCTTGCGAAAGCGGCGATTCGCGAGGGAGGGCCGCTGCCGTGTGCGCTGAATGCGGCGGACGAAGTGGCCGTAGCCGCGTTCCTCGATCGAAGGCTGCCGTTTCTGGGCATTGCGGCGGTGGTCGAGGGCGTGCTGGAGCACATGCCGCGGGGCCCGCTTCGCAGCATCAGCGACGTCATCGCAGCGGATGCGGAAGCACGGCGGCTGGCCCATTCGGAGATCACGAAGCTCTCGGGACGGAGCGGGAAGCGGTTGTGACCATGATTCTGGCTGCGAGATGAAATGACGCGGTATGCCTTTGGTACGGGGTAGGTGCGGGGCGGATTCTAAAATCGGCGCGAATTTTGTAGAATGGGCAATCGACCAAATTCAATCCAAGCGAGTTGAGCGACTATGGAACTTGTCGGCTTTCTGCGGGCGATCGTAGCCGGCGCCATTGTTCTGGGCGTCCTGGTCTTGGTGCATGAGTGGGGACATTTCATCGTCGCGAAGCTCTGCGGTGTTCGCGTGGACGTGTTTTCGATCGGCTTCGGCAAACGCCTGTGGGGCGTGAAGCGCGGCGACACCGATTACCGCGTGAGCGCGCTGCCCCTCGGCGGCTACGTGCGGATGGCCGGGGACAATCCCGTCGAAGAGCGCACCGGCGCTCCGTACGAATTTCTGTCGCGCCCTCGCTGGCAGCGTTTCCTGATCGCGATCGCCGGTCCCGTGACGAACATCACCGTCACCTTTCTTATTCTTTGGGGAATCTCTTTGTTCGTGGGCACCCTTCCATCCATCATCGGCGAAGTGCAGGCCGGGATGCCCGCGGAGAAGGCGGGCATCAGGCCCGGCGATCTGATCGTGTCGATGGACGGCAAGCCCATAAGCACCTGGGACGGGCTGGTCGACGAAATCCGGAACTCGGACGGCCAGGCGATTCATTTTGTGATTCATCGCGATGGGAAAGATGTGCCGATTTCCGTGACGCCGGAGCACCTGAAGAACCCGGAAGACGGTCAAGTTACGTGGATGGTCGGATTCTCGAGACCGCCGCTGAAATACGAGCGCCATGGCTTGCTGACTGCAGCCCAAGATGCAGGCGCCGAAACACTCTACGAGACGAAGCAGATCGGGAACGTTCTCGTCGGTCTTTTCGACGGGAAGGTTTCGGTGCACGATCTGGCGGGGCCGGTGGGAATCGTCCAGCTTTCGGGCGAAGCCGCGAAATCGGGCCCCATGACTCTGCTTCAATTGACGGCGCTTATCAGCCTGAATCTTGGCCTGCTCAATTTGCTGCCCATACCGATTCTGGACGGCGGTTGGGTGCTGATGCTGGCGATCGAGGGGTTGCTTCGCCGCGAACTAAGCTTGACCTTCAAGGAACGGTTCGTGCAGGTGGGGCTCGTCTTCATACTGAGCGTCTTCGCCTTCGTGATGTACAGCGATATTCTCCGGGTGATTCAGACGCGGGGGCACTAGAACGCGCCATTCGTGAGGGCCCACGCTTCCGCAGCGCAGGCCGTACGTGCTCTCCGCGCCTGTGCCGATAACGTCTTCTGATATACTACCTTTCGATATGGCTATGTCAGCGACGCCGCATCGTGTTTCGACCGGCGAACGCATCAACGCGCAGGAACCGGACGGCAGTCTCCAGCGCGAACTGCGCGGGCGCGGGATCCGGCTCACCAAGCAGCGCCGGGTGGTACTGCAGGTGATCGAATCGGCGTCGCGCCACATGGACGCCGAAGAGATTCTGGGAAACGCGCAGCAGATCGACAAGGAAATCACGCGCGTCACCGTCTACCGCACGCTCGACCTCCTCAAGCGCCAGGGCCTGATCGACGAGCTCGATCTGCTCCACCTGCGCGGCCATCGCCACTACTACGAAAGCCACGGCCCGCGAGACCATATTCACGTCGCCTGCATCCGCTGCGGGAAGGTGCGCGAGGTCGAAAGCCCTTTGTACGAAGAGTTGAAGCAGCAGATTTCGCGCGATTGCGGGATTGAGATCACCGTGGCGCGCACCGAAGTGGGCGGAATCTGCGACGACTGCCGCGCGAAGGCCTAGCTGCTCCGACCCAAGCAAGCGATTCCGAAAACGCCTCTTGCTAGACGCCGATGGCCGCGAAGTAGCGGCGAGCTTCCTCGATATCCTTCAAGACCTGGCGGCGCAAAGCGTCGGGACCCGAAAACTTCTGTTCGTCGCGCAGGCGCGCCCAGAAGTGAACTTCCATCTCACCGCCGGTGAGATTCTCGCTGAAGTCGAAAAGGTGCGATTCGATGGTGATGTGGCCGCCATCGAAAGTGGGCCGGAAGCCGACGTTGGTCGCCGCACGATACGTTTTATCCTGCACGGTAACTTCCGTGGCGTAGACCCCGGTCCTGGGCAGCATTTCCTGCTCGGTCGCGAGATTGAGCGTCGGAACGATGAGCTTTCTTCCCTGGCCGCTTCCGGTGCGAATTTCACCGAGGAGCGAGTAGGGCCTTCCGAGAAGGTTGCGAGCGTCTTCGACGCGCCCCTCGCGCAGCGCGGCCCGAATCGCTGTGCTCGACACGACGATGCCGTCCTTGACGACCGGCGGCAGGGTCTTCACATCGAAATTCCACTGCTGCCCGAGCTGCACGAGCAGTTTTACATCTCCGGCTTGCCGATGACCGAAGCGGAAGTTTCCGCCGACCAGCACCGTGCGAGCATGCATCATGTCCACGAGGAAGCGGCGAACGAAGTCTTCCCCTGCGACCGAGGCAAGCTGCATGTCGAAGCGGAGAACGAACGCGGCGTCGATGCCGAGCTGCCGGATGGCGTCCAGGCGCTGATCGAGGGTCATGAGCAGCGGCGGAGCTTCCTTCGGGCGCAAGACGCGCGCGGGGTGGGGGAAAAACGTCAGCACGGCCGATTTGCAATGGGCCTGGCGGGCAAGTTCGTACACGGTTCCGAGAATGCGCTGGTGCCCGAGATGCACGCCGTCGAAATTGCCGACGGTGACGACGTTGGGCTCGCTCGGCTGGCCGAAGAGCGCGGCCCACTCCGCTTCCGAATGTACGATCGCGAAAGGCATCAGAGCGGCACCTCGAATTCGAGTCCATCGTAAGCGAGACGCACGTTTTCGGGTAGCCGCGCGTTGGCCTCGGCGTGGCCGAGGTCGTGGCAGATGTGCGTGAACCACGCGTGCTTCGGCTTCAATTCGCGGACCAGCGCGAGCGACTGCTCGACGGTCGAGTGCGTGGGATGCGGAACGTAGCGCAGCGCATCGAGGATGAAGTGGTCGAGGTTTTGCAGCAGCGCCTTCGAGCTTTCGGGCACGCGGCTGAAATCAGTGAGATAGGCCACGCTGCCGACGCGGAAGCCGAGCACCGGCTGCGAGCCGTGCATGGCCGGCACCGGGATGATTTCCGCGCCGAAGAGATCGAAAGGGCCGTCGACCTCATGAAGCTCGACGAGCGGCACAGTGCTTTCCGCGGGCCCTTCGTCGAAAATGTAGGCGAACTGGCGGCGGAGGAGCGCGAGCGTTTCGGGCGAGGCGTAGATCGGAACGGTTCCCTTTTGCTTCAGGTTGAAGGGGCGGATATCGTCGAGGCCCAGGATGTGGTCGGCGTGCGCGTGGGTGTACATGACGGCGTCGAGGCGGTCGATATAGGCGCGCATGGCCTGATAACGAAAATCGGGCGTCGTGTCGATCACGACGTTGTGTCCGCCATAGGAGAGCAGCACGGAAGGGCGCGTGCGCTTGTCGTGCGGGTCCGGCGAGTCGCACACGGCGCAATGGCAACCGAGCGTCGGCACGCCCATCGACGTGCCCGATCCGAGGACCGTCAATTTCACAGAAGGCATGAATTCGGAGGAAGAGTTACGAACCGCATCGGAGGTCTGGCATCGCCCCGTGGGCCCCGTTTCAGATGCCCTAGCGTTTTACGGCCTTATTGGCCATCGCTTCCGCCGCGGCCTTCGAAAGTTCCATGAATGTGAGCTTCAGGCTGCCCAGAACTTCGATCAAGAGATCTTCGTCCGCCTTGGCGAGATTGCCGCGAGTCTTGTCGCGCAAGGCATCGAGCATGTCGATCAATTCGCGGGCGCCTTCGAGATCGAGAAAAGGCTGGCCGGTGCGGGGGTCGGCCATGCCGCCGAGCATCGCAGCCGCGTTGCGCGTGAGGAAATCGACCAGCATCTGGAAATTGTGCGAGGAAGGAATCGCGTCAGCCTCGGCCGCATCGGCTGCGCCGGCCGGGGCAACGGGAGCGGATCCTCCGGAAGATGGAGCAGAGGGCTTCGACGCCGAGGGCGCGGGCGTGTGGGCCTTCGCGGCTTCCTCTTCGCGGCGCTCTTGCTCGACGGCGTCCTTGCGGAGCTCGCCGTCCTCGGTGAAGAGGCGCCGGTCGACTACCTTGAAACTTTCGTCCTGCTTGGGATCGGGCACGTGGTTTCCTCAGAGTTGCGATGAAGCTTGAGCTGAAATTCTAACATCGGCGTGTGTAGGCCACAAGGCGAAGGCCCGGCCGCCCAGAATCGGGGACGAACGGCGGTTGCGGCGCGTGGCGATGGCTTGTACATTGGCGTCTTTCCGGAGAGGACGGCACCTTTCATGGCAAAACGACGGTGGGGATCGGGCGGGCACGAGGCGAAGAAGGATAAGAAACTTGCACGGCGATCGTGGGCCAAGATTCCGATCACGGCGCGCGATCAGGAGGCAGGGAAATGGTTCGAGAAGCTCGTCGCGCTGCAGGCGCGGCTGCGCGGGCCGGGCGGCTGCCCGTGGGACCGCGAGCAGACGCATCAATCATTGCGCAGATTTCTGATCGAAGAGGCGTACGAAGTACTCGACGCGATGGAGGAGGGCGACCCGGAAAAATTGTCGTCCGAGCTCGGCGACCTGCTGCTGCAGGTGGTCTTTCACTCGATTTTGGCGGAGGAGACGGGAGCGTTCACGATATCCGACGTGATTGAATCCGTGCACGCGAAGATGGTGCGGAGGCATCCGCACGTTTTTGGCGGCGTGACCGCGAAGACTTCTGGCGAGGTGCTGAAGAACTGGGAGCAGATCAAGCGCGAGGAGCGGGCGGAAGAGGGAAGAGCTGCCGAGGACTCGATTCTGGCCGGCCTGTCGCGTTCCCTGCCGGCCGTACTCGAGGCGCATGAGGTAACCAAACGCGCGGCGAAGATCGGATTCGATTGGCAGAGTCCGGCGGGTATTCTCGAAAAGCTCGACGAAGAGAAACATGAACTCGAATCGCTTCTCCAGCCTGGTGCAAACTCAGACTCTAATCCGAAGATCGAAGAAGAAATTGGGGACCTACTCTTTACCGGCGTAAACGTCGCGCGGTTTCTGGGCGTCGATCCGGAGATCGCGCTGAAGGGGGCGAACCGGAAGTTCAAGCGGAGATTCCAGCAGATGGAGTCGGCCGCGGCACGGCAGGGTGTTCGGCTTGCCGATTTGCCGCGCGAGCGGATGGAGGAGCTGTGGAACGAATCAAAGACTGACGAGACTGCCACTAAGATGGGTTGACCCGCAACAGCCGAGGCATAAGGTCAGCTTATATTTCCGACAAGCACTATAAATTGGACGCGGCACCCGCGGGCGGCGCTTGATGGTGTGGGAGGACCGATCCAATGGGAACGTCGCCGGAAGTGAATCTCTGGTCTTCGGCCGAACACGCGCTGGACTATCTTCGCCGCGCGGATTCCATTCCGCACCGCGTCGAGGGCGAAACCACTCTTCTCGAATTCGTTCCGGCGAGCCCGAAGCGGATTCTCGACCTGGGCAGCGGCGCGGGGCGTCTGCTGGCGCTCGTGAAGGCGGCGCGGCCGCGCGCGGAATTTGTGGCGCTGGATTTCTCGCCGGCGATGCTCGCCGAGCTGCGCAGGCTCTTCGGCAAAGATCCCGCCGTGACGATCGTAACGCACGATTTCGACGAACCGCTTCCGGCGATGGGGCGATTCGATGCGGTAATTTCGAGCTTCGCGATTCATCACGTGCGGCACGAACGAAAACTGGCAATCTACCGGGAAGTATTCGCGATGCTTGCGCCGGGCGGCGTGTTTTGCAACCTCGAGCACGTCGCTTCACCGACGCCGGGGCTGCATCGCGCGTTTCTCCAAGCGCTTTCGTGGGAAGACGAAGACCCCTCGAACAAGCTGCTCGAGCTCGAGGCGCAGTTGGCGTGGCTGCGCAAAATCGGGTTCGAGGATGTCGATTGCCACTGGAAGTGGCGCGAGCTCGCGTTGTTCGCCGGCGCGAAGCCAAGAAATTAGCCCACGCGCAGCCGCCGATTCGCATCGCGGGCGGATCGCCGACTGCCCATCCGTTCGTTTCCGGTGAACTCCGCAGGAATTGCCCGTATACTTTCCCTTCGCCTTGATGACTCAGCCGCGCGCCATTTCTGAGATCGAAGTCCGGCACTGTGCGACGCTTGGAGAATACGAGGAGTGCGTCGGCGTGGAGCACGCCACGTGGGGCGAGGAGATCGCTGTGCCGTCGGCGGTCTTTGTCGTCGCGCGCCACACAGGCGGGCAGGTGATCGGGGCGTTCGACTCCGCTGACAGTGGATTTAAGATGGTCGGCTTCACGCTGGCGCTGGCTGGCGTGCGCGACGGCGAGCTGTTCCTGCATTCGCACATGACCGCGGTGCTGCCCGAAGTTCGCGATCGGGGGGTCGGCCGGCGACTGAAGCTGTTTCAGCGGCAGGATGCGCTGAAGCGTGGGATCGCTCTCGTCGAGTGGACATTCGATCCGCTGGAATTGAAGAACGCGCATTTCAACCTGGTGCGGCTGGGCGCGGTGGCACGGCGATACATTCCCAATTGCTACGGGATTACGGAAAGCCCCTTGCATGGCGGCTTGCCCACGGACCGGCTGGTGGCGGAATGGTGGCTGGACTCGGAGCGCGTGAAGTCGATTCTGGCAGACGATCCGATGCCGTCGCAAAACGCCGCGGCGCGCGTCACGCTGCCGACCAATTTCGCGGAGACCAGGGCAAGCGACCTCAATGCAGCGGCGCGGATTCAGGCCAAGGCACGCGAGCAGTTCACCGAATGGTTTGCCAAGGGCTACGTGGCGACCGGCATCGAGGGCGGCCGCGGAACGACGAGCTACATTCTCGAACCTCGCGAAGCCGTGGCCGGGCTGGGCCTCCCGGAAATTGTGGAAGACTGACACCTGAAGGGAACGAATGAGAGTTCAGAAAATCACGCTGCGCGAGATTCATCTGCGATTGCTTTCGCCGTTTCAGACGAGCTTCGGCACGTCCGAGCTGCGGCGAATCCTGCTGGTCGAGGCAGACGCGGGCGCCGGCGTCGCAGGCTGGGGCGAATCGACAGCCGGCGAGCACCCGTTCTATTCCTATGAAACGGTCGAGACCGCGTGGCACATCCTGCGCGACCATCTTTGGCCGCTCGTGTGCGGCAAGGAAATCGCGTCGGCTTCGGAGGTCTGGGGCCTATTTGCGCCGGTTCGCGGCCACAACATGGCGAAGGCAGCCCTCGAAACGGCAGTCTGGGATGCTGAGGCCAAGCAGAAAAACGTGCCGCTCGCGAAACTGCTGGGCGGCACGCGCGCGGAAATTCCGTGCGGCGTATCGATCGGCATCCAGCCTACGATGGACGGGTTGATCGCCAAGGTCGACGAGGCGCTGGCCGCGGGATACCAGCGCATCAAGATCAAAATCAAGCCGGGAAGAGACATCGAGCCCGTCCGAGGCCTGCGCGAACGCTTTCCGCGCGTTCGGCTGATGGCGGACGCGAATTCTGCTTACATGCTCGCGGATGCATCGCTGCTGAAGAAGCTCGACGCGTTTCACTTGATGATGATCGAGCAGCCGCTCGGCTGGGACGACATCTATTCGCACGCGCAGCTGCAACGCCAGCTCGAGACGCCCATTTGTCTCGACGAGTGCATTCACGACGCGGAAAACGCGCGTGCGGCAATCGAGCTGCGCGCATGCCAGATCATCAACATGAAGCTCGGGCGCGTGGGCGGGCACACGTCGGCGCGGCAGGTGCACGATATCTGTCAGGCGAACTCGATTCCGGTGTGGTGCGGCGGGATGCTGGAATCGGGGATCGGGCGCGCGCACAACATCGCGATGTCGTCGCTCGCTAATTTTTCGCTTCCTGGCGACGTCTCGGCGAGCAAGCGCTACTGGGCGGAGGACATCATCGAGCCGGAGGTCGAGGTGTCGGCTCAGGGCACAATCCGCGTACCCTCTGCGCCCGGCATCGGTTACACGCCGCGCGTCGATCGCATCGAGGCGCTGACCAAGCGGCGCGAAGTTCTCGAGTAGACATTGGCGCCCACACCGATCACCGAGAGTGCCGGCGCGCCGGCCGCGCCCGCAGACGAGCGTCGGCCAAGCGGCTTGCTACTTGGCGCGACCCTCGCCCTGATCCTTCTCCTCTGGTCCTTCAACTACACGGCGGGGAAAATCGCCCTACGCCACATGAGTCCGTTGACGCTTGCGCCCCTGCGAATCGAGCTAGCGGCGCTTCTCATGCTCGCACTCCATTTCTTGCGCCGCGAGCGCGCCCGTTTCCAGAAGCGTGACCTTGGGATGTTCGCCTATCTGGGCTTTCTC
This sequence comes from uncultured Acidobacteriota bacterium, assembly GCA_963836125.1. GTDB lineage: Bacteria > Acidobacteriota > Terriglobia > Acidiferrales > UBA7541 > Palsa-295. Next base: position 92,935 of record CAWIIK010000005.1, on the reverse strand, counting down.
GGCGTGGTGCTGAATCAGGGCTGCTTCATGGTGGGATTGAACTACACGACCTCGGAACGCTCGGTGCTGGTGAAGGCGCTCGGGCCCATTCTGATTCTGGTTTTCGCGCGCATGATGAAGCTCGAAGCGTTTACCACAGCCAAAATCGCGGGCATGGCGCTGGCATTTTTCGGCGTGATGCTGCTGGAGACCGAGGGTGGCCACGTGGGTCATTTATCGCCGGCGATTGGCGATGCGATCACTTTCGTAAGTACAACGAGCTTTGCGGTCTACAGCGTTCTTGGCAAAAAGATATTGAACGCATCGCGAACGGGAAAATATGACTCAATTTCCCTCAACGCGTTCATCACTGCGGCTGCGGCCGTGATGCTGCTGCCGCTTGCGGTGCAGCAGGCGATCACCCTCGATTGGAAGAGCGTGGGCTGGGTGGGCTGGGGCGGGCTGATCTATATGGCCGTCGGAAGCTCGGTCGGGGCGTACACTCTGTTCTACTGGGTGCTGAAGCATCTGGATGCGTCGCGTGTGGCGGCGATTAACTACGTGCAGCCGCTTCTGGTGATCGTGCTGTCGGTGCTATTTCTCGGTGAGCACCCGACCGGGCACCTGATTTCGGGAGGCGTGTTCGTGCTCGTTGGCGTGTACCTTGTCGAAAGAGTTTCGGCGAGCGGCGCGCGGCTGAGGGAAAGCGAAGGCCCGGGGGCGTGAACCTCCGGGCCCGTCAAGACTGCGATGATCGAACAGCGTCAGCGACTGAGAGTGGCTACTGGGCTGCGGGCGCCGGTGCCGTCATTTCGCAATCGATCTGAATCGCAAGCTCGTCGCCCACCATCCCCGGATCGGCGGCCACGCCGAAGTCCTGGCGGTTGATCGTGAGGGAAGCGGCTGCTCCGCGGCGGAGTCCGCCCGTCCGGCTCATGGGATCCTTGCGGGCGGCGCTCAGGGCGCCCACGTTGAGCACGACTTCCTTGGTGACGCCACGAATCGTGAGGTTGCCCGTGACGCTGTAACCGTCGCCGCTCTTCTCGACCTTCGTCGACTTGAACGTGATCGTGGGATACATCGCGGCGTTGAGGAAGTGCTCGCTCTTGAGGTCGTTATCGCGCATCGCGACGCGCGTGTCGATCGAGTTGACGTCGATCGTAACGTCGACGCTCGAATTCGCCATGTCCTGATCGTCGAGCTGGACCGTGCCGCTGATTTTCGTGAATTCACCCTGTACGTTCGAAATCCCCAGGTGGCGAACCGTGAACTGCGCGTTCGTGTGATTGGGGTCGAGGGTCCAGGTTGTGGTCGCCGCAAACGCCGGGACCGCCAGAATTGCAGCCAGTCCAAAAGCCATTACAAACTTCTTCATCTGGTGCCTCCTAGAAAAACGCCGAAATTTTCAGTCGTTCGCAACGACGGGCGCCGCGCAAAGCGCCTTCTTCGCTTCCGCTACGGCGGGCCGAAGCCCCGCGGGGCCTCCGGTCCGGGCGAGAGTATATACCAGGTAACCCGAACGTCGCATAGCAGATGAAAGTGAAATTACGGCGCGTGAAATTACGGCACGCGTGTTACGGCACGCGTGTTACGGCGCGTTGACACGGCACTAGTCGCATGCTACGTTCCGCGACGGAATGACGGAGGCGACAACTTCGCGGCGCAAGCGCATTGCGGTGATACCCGGCGACGGCGCCGGCAAGGACGTGATTCCCGAGGCCGTGAAGGTGCTGAAGGCGGCGGCCGCGCGAGGCGGGCGCGAGGTTGAGCTGACGGAATTCGATTGGGGCGCGGATCGCTACCTGCGTGATGGCACTACGCTGCCCGAAGGCGCCGTCGAGATGTTTCGCCGGGAGTACGATGCGATTCTGCTCGGCGCTCTCGGCGACCCGCGCGTCCCCGGCAACCAGCACGGCGCGGAGATCCTGCTCGGCTTGCGATTCAAGCTCGATCTGTATGCAAATGTGCGCCCGTGCGTCCTTTTCGATCGCCGGTTGACTCCTCTCAAAGATCGCACCGAGAAAGATATTCAGATCACGGTGTTCCGCGAAAACACCGAGGGCGCCTACGTCGGCATGGGCGGTTTTTTCAAGAAGGGAACTCCGGACGAGATTGCGACGCAGGAAGACATCAACACGCGCAAGGGCGTCGAGCGGATTCTGCGCTACGCCTTCGAATTCGCGCGGCAGCGCGAGCTGAAGCGCGTCTGCATGACCGACAAGGCCAACGCGCTCGCCTTCGGCCACGATCTGTGGCAGCGCGTGTTCGCCGACATGCGCCGCGAATACCCCGAGATCGAAGCGAGCCACATGTACATCGACAATCTCCTGATGCAGATGGTCCGCGATCCGGCGCAATTCGACGTGATCGTGACGTGCAATCTCTTTGGCGATATCGCGAGCGACCTCGGCGCGCAGCTTGCGGGCGGCATCGGACTCGCGCCGTCGGGGAATATTCATCCCGGGCAGGTTTCCATGTTCGAGCCGGTGCACGGCTCGGCGCCCACAATCGCGGGGAAGAACACCGCGAATCCGATGGGTGCGGCGCTGGCCGCCGGGATGATGTTCTCCTACTTCGGATGGACGGCGGAGGCGCGGGCTATCGAAGATGCGGTCCGCGCGGCGATCCGCGACGGCAAGACAACGGCGGATTTGGGCGGGCCGCTCGGCACGCGCGAAGCAGGAGACTGGCTCGCGAATGAACTGGCGCACTGATTGAGCGCCCCCTGAGGCCGCATTGCGTTTTGCTCTTCTCGCTTTTTTTCTTTATCCTGTTCTAGACTTCCTAAGATCGCTGGGGCGAATGTACGGGGGACTTATTCCGATGTCGCGCAGAAATGCATTGTTGGGAACTTTAGCGCTACTGCTGACGGCGCTGCCCACTGCCAGCCAGACGCCGAAGCCGGCTTCCGATCCCGCCGCCCCGGCCGCGGCCATTTCGCCCGAGGATGCGGCGCTTCTGAAATCGGCCGAAGCATTCGTGCGCAGGCTTTTCGCGTGGGGACCGGAGATCAAGGTGAAGCTCGGGCCGCTGACGCAATCGCCGGCGGCGGATTACTACGTCGTGCCCGTCGAAGTGACGCTGAACAACCAGAAGGAAAACGGCGTCGTCTACGTGAGCAAGGACGGGAAGACGCTGCTGCGTGGCGAGATCTTCGACATGCACGCCGATCCGTTTGCCGATAACTTGTCCAAGCTTCATCTGGACGGCAGCCCGTCGAAAGGCCCCGCGGACGCGAAAGTGATCGTGGTCGAATTCGCCGACTTCGAGTGCCCGCACTGCCGCGAACTCTACGAGAGCCTGCAAGGGATCGAGGCGAAATATCCGCAGGTGCGCTTCGTTTACGAGAATTTCCCGCTGACGACGATTCATCCCTGGGCCGAGACGGCCGCGATCGGCGCGCGCTGCGCCTACGAGCAGTCGCCGGAGGCATTCTGGAAAGTCCACAACGCAATCTTCGAAGATCAGGACGATATTTCGCCGGAAAACGTGTGGGACAAGCTCGTGTCGTTTGCCACGCAAGCGGGGTTGAATGGCGACACGTTCAAGGCGTGCCTTTCGTCGGCGGATGCGCAGAAGTTTGTGGATGCGGAGCACGCGGCCGGCGTCGCGCTCGGCGTGGACAGCACCCCGACGGTGTATGTGAACGGCCGTCCGCTGGCCGGAGGCGATCCGCAAACGCTCGTCCAGTACATCGATTTCGAGCTCGCGGCGCAGGACGCGCAGAAGAAGTGAAACGACCATGGGCTGCCTTTTCGCCGCCTGAGGTAATTGCCGCTTCCGAGATTCTTCACGTTTGCTAGACTCGAGTCTTCCCAGCTGACCTCGTCTTCGAAAGGATCATCTACATGAAACTTGTCGCGGCAATTTTCTTGTTGATAGGGCTTGCCTGCACGGCGCAGGCGGACACAATTCTCATGAAGAACGGCGATCATCTGACCGGTACGATCGAGCATTCCGACGCCAAGCAGCTCACGCTCAAGACCGATTACGCGGGAGAGATTAACCTGCAGGTATCGGCGGTGACGCAGATCGTTTCCGAGGCGCCGGTCGTCGTTACAACGAAGAACAAGAAGACCGTGAGCGGAAAGCTGGCCATGGAGGGAACGAACCTGGAGGTCGCAACGTCGAACGCCGGCACCGTCCAGATACCGCTCAGCGACGTAACCATGGTGCGATCCGGGTCCGAGCAGGCAGCTTACGAGCATTCGCTCCGTCCGGGGCTTGCCGAGAGCTGGAATGGGGCGGCCACGATCGGACTCTCGCTGGCCCGCGGCAACAGCAACACGACGAACCTTGCGATTGGTTACAATGGGGCGCGCACGACTCTGAACGACAAATTGCTGACCTACGCAACGTCGATCTACGCCTCGGACAACACGCCCGGCACCGGAGGCGTCACAGCCGACGACATTCGCGGCGGCGCGCGCTACGACCACAATATCGGTTCACTCGCCTTCGCATTCGGCAGCGCGGATTACGAATACAACGAACTCCAGGATCTGAACCTGCGTTCGATCTACAGCGCAGGCTTCGGATACCACGCGATCAAGCAGCTGAATATGACGCTCGACCTCCTGCTCGGCGGCAACTATACGCGCGAGTCGTATTCGGCGAACCCGTCCACGCCGGCAATACAGCGCAACATCGGCGGCGTGACGGCGGGCGAGGACTTCATGCGCAAGCTCGGAAAGTCGACCACGATCAACGAGCAGTTCTATTTTTATCCGGACCTCAGCAACACCGGCCAATATCGCTTCGCGTTCGACATGGGGCTCGACACGAAAGTCAACAAGTGGCTCGGCTGGCAGACGACCGCCAGCGACCGTTTCCTGAGCGACCCGATTCCGGGCACGCTGAGGAACGACCTCATCCTGACGACGGGCTTGAACTTTTCGTTTAAGGATTAGACAGTGCGCTGCGCCGAAGGGCGTCAGCGAACGGATCCGTGACTGTTGGGCGCCGGGTTCGTGCGCGCGGCCTGGATCAGCCGCCTGACCTGGCGCATGATCCGATCAACGCTCGGCGTCGTAACGCGCCCTTCTTTCACGGAAAGGTAGGCTTGCCAATCGATGTCGGGAAATCCCATGCGCGTGGCCTGGGCCGGCAGTTGTTCGCGGAGAGATCGGGGATCGCGACAACCAAGCCGCTGGATCGCGGCATACACAAGCCCGTGTTCGACGTCCCGCCACACGTATTCCCGCAGCGCGGACGCGACCTTTGTCCACGCAGGGCGCGTCAGGGTGGAGTGACAAAGCTCGCACAAAACGCTGTGCTCGAGATCGATAGGACGAGCTGAGGAACCGCGTGGACGCGCGCCAAGAGCCGGAGATTTGCTCATGCGGCCATTCTAGCTGCGGTCTTGAAGGCGCGGCAAACGTGTACGCAGGTAAGCAGAAAGACCGAGGAGTCCCGCGGGGCTTAAGGCAGCAACAGAAGGAACGGAGTCAGGCAGCGTTCGTCGCGATGATCGGGCGGACGAAATCGATCCGGTCGATGCTGGCCGCGATACCGTAAACAGGCGTCAATTCGCCCTCCACGGCTAATACTCGCAGGGCCTTCGCGCTCGCGCGAACCAGAACGGAGGCACCCCGCTCTTTGTCGGTGGGCAGAGCAAACGTAAGTTCCATTCCGGCCCCGGGCTCCACCGACACACTCGACTGAAAGTAGATACCGGACCTCGAAATGTCGCGAAGCTGCGCCGTGTGGAATTCCGCCGGACGCCTGCGCGAGATGCAAACCTGCAAAGGCAGATAAACTTCATACCGCCGGGCTTTTCTACGCTCCCCCATCGGACTCCCCCTAACCCTTTGCTATGTTGCACGACCCGTGCCAGGCCGGGTCTGAAGCGGCTGCTCAATACACAGGGGTTAGCTAGCCATAGACCGGACATTTTGACACGGATCAGGGAAAAATTTCCTGGTATAGGAAATACCTGCACGTCTATGAGGCCATTGGAGATCCGCGCTCTAGTGGCTCCAATAGCTCGGGGAGGTCCCCTTACAGTACTGGATCGTGAAGGACCGACGCGCCCTCAGCCTCGGTCAAGAGACCCTTGCCAATCAGCAATTGGATCAGACGAACCACCGTGGCGTGGTCGCTACTGCCAACCCTCGGGGCTCGCTTTTCCTGGCGAAGGTCGACCGGCGGAATGTAGCGCCCGCCCGTCAGCTCGCTAAGCCAGGTTTCAAGTTGTTGCTGTTGGGAGGCATCGAGAGATTCGAACCCGATCCCCATGCCGAGGCCATCCTGGGAATACACCACGGTACCCTCGGATCGGAAGTGCGTCTGGCCTTTGCGGACGCTGACGTGAACTTGCGAGCCGATAGGCAACGGGGACAAGGTGTCGACGAAACAGCCGCCGGGACCCAAATCGGTGGTTCTAGTCGAGAATCGGGCGCCTGTCGCCATATCGACCACCTCGGCTGCCGCTGTGAAGATGTGACGGTCCGCGCCACGGCGTTCGGCTTCTTTCGTAGCGGTTTCGCGGGTGGCCCCACCCGATGAGTATTTCTTATGACCCTTGTCGTGCATCGTATGCGCTACCTGCTTTCCGTTGTCGTGCTTCGAGTATTCTTGGTTCAGGGACGGCGGGCGTACGGCCGGTACGCGTATATTGTCTCCAGCGGTTCTATCCGCGACAAGCCCAATTCCAGGGCGCTTGCCCAAAGGCCAAAGTGAGATGAAGCTCACGATGCGGAAGCCTCACCCGCGAGCCGAATTCCGATTCCGCGGCTTCCGATCCAGAGGTGCTCGACGCGTACGACCGAGCCGACAAATTTCCGGTGCGCAGGCACGTTGTCGCCATAGGGAAAGGTGACGTCCAACTTCATCCCCGGCGTGTAGTGGACTTTTGACGTCGTGAAGTAGAGTCCGTCGCAATTGAAATCGACTACTTCGCCCAGATCATCCTGGTCCGCAAAGCGCTCGTCGAGCGGCCGGACATGAAGAGCCAGCGACATTTTGAGCCTCTTCCGGCCTCTCGACTCGCGGCGCAAAGTGCGCACCCAGGCTGCCCCGAGCTGGTGGCTGGACCACGTTCCCAAGCTCATGCGGACGGTGCATTTCGAACCCATCGATCTTTCTCCCAAGACCACGTCGGCCCGCCGAGTCCCTCCCCAGGGTTTGAATCAGCGGGCCAGAAACGTGTGCTTTCGAATCGGACGCGATTTCGAAGGAGTCGCGCGGCTAGACTTGCCCGACGCAAACTGGCTAATGATGGGCGACACGCAAAGAAAGGCGAGGCAAGCCAAAACTCCGATCATCAACAGCACGATCATGGGCGCCTCTCCTTTCTCCTCCTTTGACGTCATGCGGGGGATGCACGGCGCGATCCAATCGGCCGCGCCTCGTAAACGATTGATTGCAAGGAAGAAGGAGCTAGCACGGAAATGAGCGGAAACGTGCTGAGGGGAACATCCGTGGCCATTGGCCCACGTTCAGTGAATGGAACTTCCACTTGCGCCGTACTAGAGCTTGTCCTAGTACATCGCCCGGAAAAGTCTCGTACAAGGAGATGGGCACGCGGCTGCGGGCGCCTTCACCGACACCTGATCTGCGTGGCGTTGGCGCATGAACCATGGCTCGAAACCTTTCTTGACATATGAATTCGCTGACGATAACGTAGCTGTGTTTAAGGGCGGCCTGGAGTTTAGTGTGCGCCCGAGAGATGACTGAGTTACCGGACGCCAATATGAAGCTCAACACAAGCCAACTTCGACTCGAAATCGTAGTAGTACGGCTGGTGTACGCGTCTCTGCCCGGAGGGCATGACTGAGCTGAGTAACACGCAACCGGAAAGCTCAAGAAACCCACCCGCCAGAGACGCTGGCAAGGTGGGTTTTATTTTTTGTGGCTGAGGGAGACGAAAGATGGGCAGTCAAAAAGAGTCCGGCCAGAAAGAATCCGGCCAGAAGGAACCCCGGAGCGGGCCAATGATCGGCGCAAGAATCCTTTGGGAATGCCTCGAACGCGAGGGTGTCAAGACGGTGTTCGGCTATCCCGGCGGCGCGATCCTGCCGGCGTATGACGCGCTCCGGCACAGCTCGATCCGCCACATTCTCGTACGCCACGAACAGGGCGCGACGCACATGGCCGATGGCTATGCGCGCGCGACGGGAGGCGTCGGCGTGGCCGTGGCCACTTCCGGCCCCGGTGCCACGAACATGGTGACCGGCATTGCGACTGCGATGATGGACTCCTCGCCGATCGTCTGCATCACGGGCCAGGTCGGCAGCAAGCTGCTCGGCTCGGATGCCTTTCAGGAGACGGACATCACGGGCGTCACCCTGCCAATCACGAAGCACAACTACCTCGTGACGCACGCGGACGATATTGCGCACGCAGTGCGCGAGGCCATGTACGTGGCCAAGTCCGGGCGACCGGGACCGGTCCTGATCGACGTTACCAAGGACGCGCAACAGGGCCCGGGCGAATTTGACTGGGACGCCGCGGCTCCCAAAATGCGCGGCTATCGTCCTGACCTCTCACCCGCGAAGGAAGAATACGACAAAGCGCTGAAGCTGATCGCCGAAGCGAAGCGGCCCGTAATTCTCGCGGGCCACGGAATTCTCGTGTCGGGCGCGCAGCGAGAGGTGCAGGCTTTCGCGGAGAAAACCTGCATTCCCGTGGCGATGACGCTCTTGGGCCTCGGCGAACTGCCAGCGTCGCACGTCTTGAACCTGGGCATGATGGGCATGCACGGCGAGGCGTGGGTCAATAAAACGATCCAGGACGCCGACCTACTGCTCGCCTTCGGCATGCGCTTCGACGATCGCGTGACCGGCAATCTGAAAAACTACGCGCCGAACGCGAAGAAGATCCACATCGAGATCGATCCGGCGGAAATCAACAAGAACGTGAAGGTGGATGTCGCGCTTGTCGGCGATTTGAGGCACATCCTGCAGGAACTGCTGCCGCGCGTGGCGCAAGCCAATCGGAGCGAATGGATCGAGCACATCCACAGCCTCAAGGGCGATACGGCCGTACGAGACATCCAGAACCTGCTCGACAACGGTCACCTCTACGCGGCACACGTGATCAACGATCTGTGGCACGAGACGCGCGACCGCGACACGATCATCGTCACCGACGTGGGCCAGCACCAGATGTGGGAGGCGCAGTATTACAAGCACGAACGCTCGCGCTCGCTGGTCACGTCGGGCGGCTTGGGCACGATGGGCTTTGCGCTTCCGGCCGCGATCGGCGCGAAAGTCGGGCGGCCGGACGCGGACGTGTGGGTCGTGGTCGGCGACGGTGGATTCCAGATGACCATGGCCGAGCTCGCCACCATCGTGCAAGAGAATCTGAAGATCAACATCGCCATCATCAACAACGGCTTCCTCGGCATGGTCCGCCAGTGGCAGGAGTTCTTCTACGAGCGGAACTACGAGGCGACGCCGCTGCTCAATCCGAACTTCGCCAAGCTGGCGGAGGCCTACGGCATCAAGAGCTCGATCGTGCAAAGGCGCAGCGACGTGGTTCCGGCGGTACGCGCGGCGCGGGCGCACGAGGGCCCCGTGCTGATCGACTTCAAAGTCGAGCAGGAAGATACCGTGTACCCGATGGTGGCGGCTGGCGCGGCGCTGCACGACATGATCCGGCGGCCGAATCCGCTCGTCGAAACCGCGGACGACGAATAAGCGAAGACGAATCGTGAAGAAAGACGAATAGGAAAACGATGCTGCATACATTTGTGGTTTACGTCGAAAACAAACCGGGCGTGCTTTCGCGCGTCGTGTCGCTCTTCCGCAGGCGCGCTTTCAATATCGACTCACTCACAGTCGGGCGCACCGAGAAGCCGGATGTGTCGCGCATGACGATCGTCACCGACGCGGACGAAGATCAGGCGCGGCGCATCGTCGCCAACATCTACAAGCTCGTCAACGTGCTCCTGGTCGACGACATCACGAATCAGCCTTCGCTGATGCGCGACCTCACGATGATCAAAGTGAAAGCGAACCAGGAGACGCGCTCGCAGGTGCTCGAGCTCGCCACCGTCTTTCGGGCGAAGGTGCTGGACATCGCCGCGGAATCGATCATCGTCGAACTGACCGGCGGCGAAGAGAAGGTCGACCGCCTGCTCGAGCTGCTCAGCCCGTTCGGGCTGATGGAAGTCGTGCGCACAGGAATCGTAGCGATGCGCCGCGGCACCTCAAAGTCGCCGGCAGTCGCCTCGAAGTCGGCCGGACCAATCATCGTGGACGACGATACCGTCTCCTACTCCGTCTAGCTATTCCGAGCCATCTTGCCCGATGGGATCACCTTCCGGCGGCGGCGCCGGATTGCCGGCAGGCGCGGTGTTCGGGTCTTTCTCAAAGCGTTCGATCTGGAGTCTCGCAAGAAGAAGCTCGCTGCGCCTGTTTTCGTCCGTTGTCGACTTGGCCTGCGCTGCCGCCCAGCCCTTCAATTCATCGAGATTGAGCAATGCGATGGCCCGCGCTCCTTCGGCGGCGTGCGCGTCCGCAGCGAGGGTCATGAGATGGCTGAGCACGACCGCATCCACGGTCTGCTGGATCGCGGCGTCATAGCCCGTCTTGGGCGTGGCCTTCCAGGTTGTCGCCAACAGATCGTCCACCAATTCAACGAAGCCAGGGTAGCGGGCATCGCGCGCGTGGTATTCGAGCATGCGCTCCGCGCGATTCGGCTCGAGCAGCAGGCTCACCACGATTTCAGAGGCCGCTTCGGCCGGGGCCAGCGAGTCAAACGCCGGCGCAGTGCGCCGGTCAAAGTTCTCTTGCGAGCTCGGATACTCTGGCGGGCGCGGCGGAATCAGTTTGAGTATTCGCTCGGGCAAGCTCAACACACTCGGCTGCAAAGTATCGAGCACGGCGTGAATCGCCTGGCGCTGCTCGGCCGGGGAAACGATCTCGGCATCCTTTTGAACTCCACCCCGGACGTTGAAAGAATAGTTGAGCCCGCCGATGATCTTGGCCACCGCCGCAACCTGATAACGGTGATACAGGTAGACCGGAACGAGAACGTCCTCGATCGTGGCAAGCGGCGCGTTCTCCGGAATCGCTTCTTCCGATAACCGCTCGAGCGCAGCCGAGCGCACGGCCATCACCTGGCGCAGGCCGTCGAGGTCGTCGCTGCCCACGTCCCACAAATGCGCCACGGGACTGGCCGATCCGGCCGGCCTCGCGTCCTGGTCGGTCAGGTAAAGCTGCCCTTTCGAGAATGCGTCGTCGAGAATTTTGTTCAGCGCCTGTTTCTGGTCCGTTCCCGCGGGAATCGAGCTGTAGCCGTAATCGATGGCGACTTTGTCCCACGCGCCGATTCCCGTGGCGTAGGCGTTCGACACGTCCGGCGCGCCATCGGGTCCAAGCGTGACCAGGGGCGCCGGATAATCCATCACGGAAGCCCTGTCGACAATACTCGAAGCATAATTGTGCGCGAGCCCGAGCGTATGCCCCGTCTCGTGGGCCGCCAGCTGGCGAATCCGTGCAAGCGCCATTGCGTTCGCCTCGCGCAGTTTCGCCGGATCCTTCCCGAACGGGTCCAGCAGCCCTTGCGCGATCAGGAACACCTGCCGGATGCGCAGCGCATCGAGCGTGACGTGTCCGTTGATGATCTCGCCCGTCCGCGGATCGACAATGGCGTCTCCGTACGACCATCCGCGCGTGGCCCGCGGGGCCCATTCGATCACGTTGTATCGAATGTCCATCGGGTCCACGCCCTCGGGCAGCACTTTCACTTGAAACGCGTCTTTGTAGCCCGCGGCGGTGAACGCCTGATTCCACCAGCTCGCGCCCTCGAGCAGAGCGGACCGGATCGGCTCAGGCACCGCGCTGTCGACGTAGTAGACGATCGGCTTGACCGGGTCGCTCAGCGCGGCGGCGGGGTCTCGCTTTTCAAGCCGCCACCTTTCAATTAGGCGCTTGTGAATCGATTGGTCGACCGGTGTCGAAAAGTCCATGTACTGGATACCGAAGAAGCCGGCACGCGGGTCGTACGCGCGGCTCTGAAATCCCGGCCCGGGCGCTTGTACAAACGACGAGTGTTCGTGCACGGTTATCGCCAGCGGATCGGGCGTAACTTGTTGTACCCAGGCCGCCGGTTTTTCACCGGTGAATTTGAGGGTGAGGATCGCCTCCACGTCCGTGTTTTCAGGAAAATTCCTCGTACGCGGCAAGTAGATGGCGCAGCGGGAGGGATCGAGCTCAAACGTGCCCTGTCCCGTCGCGCGGAGCGTCCTGATCACATCGTGCGCGTCGCGCAGATAGAATCGAGTCGCGTCCACGAGGACCGCGTCGCCATCTGCAGCAGCAACGTCGAAGCCCCAGAGGATCGACTGCGCGAACGCTTCCTTTACGGCTTCTTGCTGGTTCGCATCTCCGCTCGCGCGGTATTGCTCGTTTTCAGCCACGAGGAATACATGCGGCCCGCTGCGTTCGAAATGCACCACCTGCGTGCTGCCGGGTTGGCCGCGGTCGAGCCCAATGTCGTTCGAGCCGACGCCGTAAGGCAATGATTCGACGTAGAGAAACGATGCATTCCATTTGTCGATCTGCAGCCATATCTTTCCGCTGCGCTCATCCCAGTAGTACGTGAGAAACCCCGGCATCTTCTGCATATGGGCTGTCTCTTGAGCGATGCTCGGCAGGGGTGTTTCTTGAGGCGTTTGTGCGGAACACGGACGAGAAGCTGTTAGTGCAGCCAGCAGAAACAGAAAACACACAGTTACGGAATATTTCACGATGCGCTCCAATAAGAATCCAATTAAAAACGAGCAAGTATAGCGCAGACATCAGGCGGACTTGCGCTTGGCGTGGCCGCCGTGCGCGTGGGGCTTGGGCCGCAGCGTGGCGAGGAAATCGGCCAGCGGCAGCGTATTGATCACGTCTTTCTTTTCGATCCAGCCTCGGCGCGCGGTGGTGACCCCGTATTTCATGTAGAGCAGGTTTCCCATCGAATGAGAGTCCGTGGAAATCACGATCTTGCACCCGCGCTGCTTGGCCATGCGCAGGTGGACGTCCGAGAGATCGAGGCGGTCGGGATAGGCGTTCGCTTCCATGGCGACGCCGTGGGCGGCGGCCGAGTCGAGCACCTTTTCTATGTCGTAGACGAAGGCCTCGCGCCGCAGGATCAGCCGGCCGGTGGGATGCGCAATGATCTGGGTGTAGGGATTCTCGACGGCCGCGAGGATGCGGTCGGTCATTTCGGCGCGTTCGAGATTCATATAAGAGTGCACGGACGCAACGACAACGTCGAGTTGCGCCAGCACGTCGTCGTGTAAATCGAGTGCGCCATCTTTCTTGATATCGACCTCGATCCCGGCGAGCAACTTGATCCCCGGGACGCGTTCGTTGGCCGCGCGAATCTTCTTGATCTGCGCGAGGGTGCGCTTCTCATCCATTCCGTTTGCGACCGTGACAGCCTGCGAATGGTCGGTCAGCGCGATGTATTCGTAGCCAAGAGCCCGAGCGGCCTGACCCATTTCCTCGATCGAGTTGCGCCCGTCGGACGCGGTCGTGTGCATCTGCAGATCGCCGCGGATGTCAGCCAGCGAGACGAGGTGTGGCAGCGTCCCATTTTCGGCGGCCTCGATTTCGCCCGTCATTTCGCGCAGCTCTGGCTCGATATACGCGAGCTTCAGCTTCGCGTAAATTTCCTCTTCGGTCTTGCCCGCGACGGTGCGGCCACCCTTCAGCGTGGTCAGCGCGTATTCGTTGAGCGTCCAGCCCATGTCGTTGGCGCGCCCGCGCAGCGCGACGTTGTGCTCCTTCGATCCGGTGAAATAGAGGAGCGCCGCGCCGAAGCTTTTCTTTTCGAGCAGGCGGACGTCCACTTGGAGCCCGCGGCCCAGAATGAAGCTAACTTTATTTTCACCGCGCGCCAGGTTCTGGTCGATGCCCGGATACTTCAAAATGTGATCCGCGACCCCGTCGATGTCTTTCTGCTTGTCGTGGCCGGGACACATCGTGACGAGCAGGTCGAGGTCGCCAACGGTTTCCTTGCCGCGCCGCAGCGAGCCTGCGGGCGTCACCGACTCGACGGCCTCGCCAGACTTCGAGATGTATTCGGCGAGCTTTTGCGCCTCGTCATCGGCCACATGGAGACGAACGCGGCCCGAGCCCGAAAGATTCTTGAATTGCTCGGTGGCCTTCAGGATGTTTTGTTCGCTCTTTTCGCCGAAGCCGGGAAGATCGCGCAGTTTGCCTTCCGTCGCAAGCTTCTGAATACCCTCGACCGTGCTGACCTTAAAATGGCTCCAGAGGAATGCGACCTTTTTCGGCCCGAGCGATTGCAGCGAAAGTAGGTTGAGCAGCGTCGGAGGATACTTCTTGAGGAGTTTCTTGCGGAGGCTGTAGTCGCCGGTTTTCAGGATTTCCCGAATATGCTCGGCCATACCTTCGCCGACGCCGGGCAGTTCTTTGAGCTTCGCGTCGTCTTCGGCGAGATCTTCGATGCGCTCGTGGATACTGTAGAGCAGCTCGGCGACTTTCTCGTAGCTGCGGTAGCGACCGATGATGGCGCCGTCGATTTCGAGCAGCTGCGCCGTCTCGCGCAGGATCCTGGCGACCTCCCGGTTTTCCATGTTTGGCAGCCTCCCCTATTTGCGTGCGACGAAGCGCGCGTAGTACAGGATTGCGGAAACGGATTTCGCGTCGCGGATCTTGCCGGTGCGAATCCACCGTTCGGCTTCGCGCAGCGTCAGGATGCGCGAGGTAATTTTCTCGTCGTCCTCGGGCCGCGCCGTCCCCTTCGTGAGGCCGGTAGCGAGAAAAATCTCCATGCGCTCGCCGAGCAGTCCCGGAGAAGGGAAGACTGTGAGGAGCTTGCGGACCCGCTTCGCCATGTAGCCCGTTTCCTCGATCAGCTCGCGCTTGGCGCCCTCGGCGAAAGTTTCGTTCGGTTCCTTGTGCCCGGCGACGAGCTCCCAGAGATATTCGCCCGCGGCGTGGCGATACTGCCGGATCAACAGGATGCGCCCATCGGGAAACACGGGCAGCACCACGGCCGAGCCGGGGTGGACGATGATGTCGCGCGTCACCGTCAGGCCGCCCGGCTCGACGACCTGCTCGCGCTTGAGTGCAAACACGCGGCCCTGAAAAATCAATTCGCTGCTGAGAACTTTTGCGCCCTTCAAGTTGCCCTTCGTCGCTAGCGCCACCATGTCTCCCCGTTATGGCCTTGCGATTCTACCGCACCAGGGAAAGCTTGTGCATCGCGGAGCGCTTCGGTCGCGCGTTAGTTTGGTTCGGTGCTTCGATTCATTGGGAATGCGAAATGGATTTGCACGTTTTCGCGCCGAATAGATACTAAGAAGAGACTGCATTCTTTGATGTTCGGTAATCTGACTCATCGAACTTGACGATACAATAGACCACCCGCGGCAACCACTTCGACCTATGACTATGGACATAAACGAGCTTTGACGTGACGACCAAATGCAAGGAACGATAGCCCAAATTGTCGCACTCACCACTCACGGAAATTTGATTCTGCGAGGGGCGCCAAACTCCCGGAGCAGCGAATTACAGACCGTGAATAGTACATTCAAGTTTTGTGAGTCGGTCCAGTTCTCTGACCGCGCGAGCGGTCTTCTGAAAAGGAAAGAAAGCTGGTACGCAATAGACCCACACAATTGGTTTGATCGCTTAAGAAAAGAAGGGGTTCACTCCCTGCGGATGAGTTACGCCCGTCCGAGGGGAATAAGATTGCGGACCGCATGTTGGTTGGCTTTGTCGGCGGCGGTGGTAAATGGCTTGTCGAAACGTGTGGCCCGGAACGCTCGGGCGTCTGGGAGTCTCGCTGGCTCGTCGGAAATAGAGATAGCGCCGACAAAAAGATTTGGCGTGTCACGTACATCCGAATTGCGACCAGCAAAGCTTCGGATCGCGATGACTCCGAGGATCTGGAAAGATTGAAGGACGACATGAGAGAAGGCCTGCGAGAAATCGCACAGTTTTCTCGGACGCAAAATCTAGACTTGTTTACGACGGCGTTTGAGTCGGGGCTTTCCCGACTGGAATCTCGCACGCCGTTTGAAGGTCTGTATCACACAGACATTGTGCCCGTCGATTTCCTTCCGCTATCGGCCGAGCAACTGCTCGGGGCATCTGAGGCTGCCTGGGTCTTTGGCGGTATGGGTTCGTGGAATGACCGGGGTTTCGAGGGGCAGACTCAGAAGCGCTATGAGCAACTGTCTGAGAATCTGTACAAACTCCTGAACCGTGTGATCGTGGCAGCGGCGAATTCGGGAAACCGTTCTAGGTCGTCAGCTTCGAGCTAGGTTGACCTGTGCAAATCGCTGCCTGCATGAGAAGGCTGTCGCTGATGTCCTTCTGGTAAACGCGCTGACAATCGTCGGGACCCCGAATTAATCCGTTGCCCGCGCTTCCGCATGGCCGCACGACTCGCTTATACTGGCGTCGGCTGGATTCGGCTTGGGTGCCCCCGATCAATGCGGAATGCCGCGTTACGCTTAAACCTTGAATCATGCCGATGAACACGATTATCGTGGACGACGAGCGCCCGGCGCGCGACGAACTCGGATTCCTGCTGAAGGCGTTTCCCGATGTCAACGTAATCGCGCAGGGCAAGAACGGGATCGAAGCAGTGGCGCTGATCAGGGAGCACGAGCCGGACCTCGTCTTCCTCGACGTGCAAATGCCGGGGCTCGACGGCTTCGGCGTGATCAAGAGGCTCGTCGAGCGCAAACTGAAGCTGCCGCAGATCGTCTTCGCAACGGCTTACGATCATTACGCCCTGCGCGCATTCGAGGTCAGCGCCGTCGACTACGTCCTGAAGCCGTTCGACAAGGCGCGCATCGCGCGGGCGGTGCAGCGTGCGAAGAAGATGGTGGATACGAATAGCTCGCCGGTCGATCGCCTCGAACTGCTGGTGGGCCAGCTGAGCGCGAGCGCGCCGCAGTCGAAGGCGCCGGTGGCGGTGAAGCTGCTGGTGAAGGCGCAATCGCGGATGATCCTGGTCGACGCCGAGGACCTGATCTACGCGTCGATCCAGGACGGCGCGATCACGATTTTCGCGCGCGAGATCGAGGGCGAGTCGAACTATCGCACGGTCGAGGAGCTCGCGGGCGCGCTCGATCCGGACGTCTTCTGGCGGCCACACCGCTCGTATTTGGTCAACATCAACCACATCAAAGAAGTCATGCCGTGGTTCAAGTCGAGCTACATCCTCAAAATGGACGATAAGCGTGCGAGCGAAATTCCGGTGTCGCGCGCGCAGACCAAGCGCCTGCGGGAACTGCTGAAGCTATAAGAGCCACTGAGACACAGAGGCGCTGAGGAGCACGAAGCAGAGAAGCAGGGAGGCAAAGAAGCAAGGAAGAAGCGAAGAAAGAGCAGATTCCCCGCTTCGCTCGAAATGACGGGCCGGGCCTGATGAAGGCTCGGCGGGAATGGTGCCTGGGCATAATTGTTCTTTCTCTGTGTCTCCGTGACTCTGTGGCGGAATTTCTGTGCTAGCATCGCTCGTACGCTGTTCTATTTTCGCTTTTCCATTTTCCGATCGAGGAGTCTTTCCGCAGAGTGGCAAAACGGAAACGAGTTTTGAGCGGCATGCGGCCGACGGGCCGCCTCCACCTCGGGCACTTCTTCGGCGCGCTTTCCAACTGGCTGAGACTCCAGGAAGAATACGACTGCTTTTTCTTCGTCGCCGATTGGCATGCGCTGACGACGCATTACGAAGACACGTCGTCGATCGCCGAAAACACGCTGCAAGTGGCGATGGACTGGCTCGCGGTGGGCCTCGATCCCGCGAAATCGACGCTCTTCATCCAGTCGAGCATCCTCGAGCACGCCGAGCTGCACGTCCTGCTCTCGATGATCACGCCGCTATCGTGGCTCGAGCGCGTCCCCACGTACAAAGAGCAGATCGAAAATCTGAAGGATCGCGACCTCGGCACCTACGGCTTCCTCGGCTACCCGCTGCTGCAATCCGCCGACATCGTGATCTACGACGCCGATTTCGTGCCGGTAGGCGAGGATCAGGTTCCGCATGTCGAGATCACGCGCGAGGTTGTGCGAAAGTTTAACTCGCACTTTGGATTTGAAGTGAACAAGGACTTGTTTCGCCCCGAGAATCTGGAGCGATTGCGCGAGTTGAAGTACAAAGTGCCTTTCCCACCAGCTGTGCAAGATGTTGGCATTGCAGGCGAACAAACACTGGCGCAAAACCCGTGGATCTTTAAATGGCGAGCTGCTCAGATCGGGTACACAAATTTCATTAAAGAAATCGGCCGGAATAAGAAGTTCTTTCGGATGAGGGCGGTTCTCGGCGAGCCTGGTCACTTGCTTACCGAAACGCCGCGGCTGCCAGGCACCGACGGCCGCCGGATGGCGAAAAGCTACGGCAACGCGATCTGGCTGAGCGATGCGCCCGACGAAATTCGCGCCAAGGTCCGCAACATGCTGACCGACCCGCAGCGCCAGCGCCGCACCGATCCCGGCCGCCCCGAAATCTGCCCGGTATTCGCGTATCACAAACTGTTCTCGTTGCCGGAAACGATCGCGAAAGTGGATCGCGATTGCCGCAGCGCCGCGATCGGCTGCGTCGATTGCAAGAAGCTGATGGCCGAAAATCTGGTGACGTGGATCGAGCCGGTTCAGGCACGCCGCATAGAATTCGAGGCGCATCCGCAAAAGGTTTGGGATATCCTAGACGCCGGCGGGAAGCAGGCGCGCGCGGCCGCGCGGCGCACGATGAAGCGCGTCCGCAACGCGATCTTCAAGTGGGATGAAGCGAAGAAAGAAAGAGCGTGAGTGGATCGCCAAGCATCATAGCCACGGAGTGCGGGGGCTTGTTCCCGGTACCGTGCGATGAGGCTCGCCTCATCGTCAACGGAGGGGCGGCTGATCCCCGAGGCGTACGATCGGCGAAGCAAGCTTCGCCTTAAAAGGCGGCGGCAAGCCGCCGCACTCCACGCGCGGGATGGAGGCCAGCTCATGAACAGCACAACGTTGGATCCGGCTCTTTTCAATAATGTCGAGCGGTACGAATCGCTCATGCAGGTGGTACGCAACCGCATGACCAATCGGGCGTTCAAGCCCTACGACGTGCCGCGCGAGCATTTCGAAATGATTCTCGAGGCTTCGCGCCACGCGCCTTCCGGGGCGAACGCGCAACCGTGGCACTACATCGTTGTTACCGACCCTGCGGTGAAAGAAGCGATCGGGCAGTGCTTCATGGACGAGCAACAGCATCGCGCCAAGCTCCACATGGGTTTCCCGACGCCCAACTACAGCGGCGTGAAAACAGCGCCGGGATTTATCGTCGTGGCGGCCGATTTCCGCTTCATCCGGGCGTTTCCGGTGCTCAACGACGGCTCGGATCTGGATCAAAAGTATCGCCAGAATGCCGAGCGCATCCTGCTCCAGTCCGTGGCCGCTTCGACAATGTCGGCGCACCTGGCGGCAGCCGCGCTTGGCTACGCGGTGTGGTGGATTACCGCGATCGGCCAGGAAGAGATCCAGCAGCGGATCAAGCCGCTGCTCGGCGTCCCCGAAGAGCTGGCGGTGATCGACATCATGTGCTTCGGGCCGCCGGCGAAGCCGTCGTACAAGCGATGGAAGCGTTCGCTGAGTCACATCATGAACTGGGGCAAATTCAACCCGGCGAATTATATGACTACCGAACAGATCGATCAGTGGGTCAAGGAGACGCGTCACAAGGCAATGTATCGGGACGAGTCGCGTGTTGACTAGGGCTCGCTGGAAGTGTCGACTAGCGAAACCGCATCGCAAGCTTGGCCTTTCGCAATTTCGCGGAGCGCTATAACATAGCCCACAAATGGCGTCAGCCTATCGCATCAATTTGCCGGTGTACGAAGGACCGCTCGATCTCCTGCTCGACCTGATTCGCAAGCAGGAGATGGACGTCCACGACATTCCCATCGCCAAAGTCACCGAGCAGTATCTCGACTACCTCCACCAGCTCGAAAAGCTCGATATCGACGTCTCCGCCGACTTCATCTACATGGCTGCGACGCTCATCCATATCAAATCGAAGATGCTGCTGCCGGCCGATCCGCTCGCGGGCCCCGAGGCGCAGGAAGATCCCCGCGACGAGCTGGTTCACCGGCTGCTCGAGCACGAGAAATTCAAGAACGCCGCGCAGCTGCTGTATCAAAAGCAGCAGATCGAGGATCACGTCTGGTCGCGGCCCGATCGCGCGCTTTACACTGGCGACGCCATCGAGGGCGAGATGGTCGTTTCGCTCGTCGATCTGGTCAAGACGTTCCAGCAGATCCTCGAGCGCCGCAAGGAAGTGACGAAATTCGAGCTGCGCCACGAGTCGGTGACCATCGCGCAGATGATGGACCGCCTGCGCCGCCAGCTCGCCCAGGGCGACGAACCCCTGTCGCTCACGGAGTTTTTCGACATCTGCGAGACCCGCAACGCCATGATCGTCGCGCTGCTGGCCGTGCTCGAACTGGTTCGCATGCAGGCCATCATTCTCGTGCAGTCGGATCTGTTCGAGGATATTCGCATCCGCAAGCATCAGATGTTCGACGCGGTCTTCGCCGGCCCCGACGCGATGTCGAAAATCGAGGAGCAGTATTTGTGAGTCGGCACTTGCTTCGTGGCCGGGGCATGCGGAGAATAGCGGCGAAAAAGGCAGATCCCTCGCAGCGTCCCGCGCCCGCAAACGACGCGGGAAAGACAAGAGCGCGGGACTTCGCTCGGGATGACAGCTCTGCGGATGGCGCGGATACTTTTAGTGCGAGGTTCGTGAATCTATGACGCCACAGGAAATTCAGGCTGCGCTCGAAGCCATCATTTACGCCGCCGACGAACCCGCCACGCTCGACCAGATCGCGCACGCGCTCGCCGTCGAAAAAGTCGAAGCGCGCGCGGGACTCGATCTGCTCGTCGCCGCGTATCAGACCGACGATCGCGGCATCGAAGTGCGCAAGGTCGCGGGCGGCTGGAAGTTCTACACGAAGGCGCAGCATCACGACGTGGTGCGCAAGTTCATCAAGAGTCTGCAGCCGCCGCTGCGACTCACGATGCCCGCGCTCGAAACGCTCGCGGTTATCGCCTACAAGCAACCGGTGACCGTGCCCGAGATCAACGAAATCCGCGGCGTCAACGTCGGCGGCGTCATCAAGACGCTGCTTGAAAAACGGCTCATCACCACCGCCGGACGCAAGGAAGTGATCGGGCGGCCGATCCTTTATCGCACGTCGAAGCAGTTCATGATGCGCTTCGGTCTCTCGGACCTCGACGAACTGCCGAGCCTCAAGGAATTCGAGCAGCTCGCGCAGGCCGCGCTCGATTCCGATGCAGGCATCGCCCCGACCGAACCCGAGGATCTCGCGACAGCTCCGCCCGCGGCGCCGGAATCGCCGGAAGCGGCCGCCATTCTGGCATCGGGTGAGACGAACGATCTCGCCGAGCTTGGCGACGACACACCCGACGAATCGCCCGCCGAACCGCGCGCCGCTGCAGCGGGTTCATCCGAAAAGTCTTAGCGCTAAGAGTTTCCGGCGGGGCAACTCACCGACGATCACTCTCCGTTGATTGACAAGTGTGTTAAAAGACTAGGCGAAATGCGAGCATACAAGCGTGTGGTATGGGTTGGCGTGGCCCTTTTCTTGCTGTCGGCTACCGGACCAGCGGCCCAAGCGCCGTCCGCGCAACCGAAAAATCCTGTCGCGACCCCGCTGCCGAGTACCGCCAACACGGTCAAGGTCAACACGCGGCTGATCACCGTGGACGTCGTCGCCACGGATTCCCACGGCAATCCGGTCCGCGATCTAAAGCAAAGTGATTTTCAGGTCTTTGACGAACACGGCGGGCAGCAGAAGATTGCCCGGTTCGAGTTCATCGACACCTCGGCGAACCCCACAGGCCCGATGCCTGGATCTTTGCCCGCCGGCCCGCACATCTATTCGAATTTGGAAGCGGCGCGGCTCAAGGTGCCGCCCACCGCGATTCTCATGGACGCGCTCAACACGTCGATCTTCCGCCAGATGCAGGTTCGTCGCGACATGATTCTCTTCCTGAAAAATCTGCCGTCGGATACACCGGTCGCGGTTTTCCTCCTGGGGCATACCGTGGACATCGTGCAGAACTTCACGACCGACCCTAAGCTCTTGCAGAACGCGGTGAACCAGGCGCGCCGCCCGAACTCCCTGATCGAGCAGAATCCTCAGGATGACGCCAACACTGCGTCGGCCACGATGCAGAGCATGATGCCCAACGCGCCCGCCAATGTGATTCAGTCTCTCCAGGATTTCGAGAGCCAGGAGTATATGGAACTGATGGACCAGCGGGTGAGCGAAACGGCCGACGCAATGCGGGCCATCGCGAAGTACCTTGGCGGTTATCCGGGACGCAAGAATCTGGTCTGGTTCTCCGAGTCGTTTCCCATCTGGATCGAGCCGACGGCGGATTTCGGCAGCGACCCCTTTATCGGAGCGACCAACTACGCAGGCAAGGTTCGCGAAGCCGCCGACGCGCTCACGGACGCGCAGGTAGCCGTGTATCCCGTCGATGCGCGCGGGCTCGAGGGGCCTGAGGCATACTCGGCAGCAGACGCGGCAACTCCTGGCGGAAACATCGGCGGAGCGCTCAGCCGCGAGGACACTTTGCGCATCAATTCGCAAGCGACGATGGAAGCGATCGCCCAGGAAACGGGCGGCAAGACCTGCAAGAACACGAACGACCTGTCCGGCTGCGTCCAAGAAGCATTAAATCAGGGATCGGCCTACTACGAATTGTCCTATTACCCCGAAAACATCAAGTGGGACGGGCACTTCCAGAAGATCACCGTGAAGACGCCACGCCGCAGCGTCAAGCTCGCTTACCGGCGGGGTTATTTTGCGGCGAGCACGCGGATGCTCGCCAATCCGGGGCAGCCCGATCAGCTTCTCAAAGACGCCTGCATCGATCCGCTGCCGTCCACGGCAATCGACATGACCGTCGAACCGATTGCGCCGCGGCAAACTCCCGGTCAGCCGGACGAGCCCCGCTATCTGCTCACGGTTTCGCCGAGCGCGCTGAGCCTTAATCCCGCGAGCGGCCAGCGCCAGTTGAGCCTTCAGATGGTGATCTGCGAGTACGATTCCAAGGGCGACAAATTCGAATTCTTCCCCCGGGACCTTTCGCGCCCTGTAAATGACGCCCTCTGGAAAAGCTGGCAGCAGCATGGGATTCGGAGCATCTTCGATTACGACGCGAAGCCCGAAAACCCGCGCTTGCGCTTTGCAGTCCTCGACGTGCCGACCGGGATTGTCGGCTCGGTGGATGTCCCTGCGCATCCGCGTGATTTTGGGACCGTACCGGGATTGGCCATGCCGGCTCAAGCAAACGCCCCTGCGAGCAGCGGTGCACTGCCGCCGTCGCAATTATCCCCGGCAGTGGCACCACTGCCGCCGGCTCCTGCGCAGCGGACGGTAACGACAGCTCTGATCTTCCGGAGTAGCACAGGGAAGACAAGCAAGCTCGACTGGAGCGCCGGGAAGGTCACCTATCAGGGTGATCTTGGCGTTGAGCTCGGCGCGTCAGGATTCTTCCGGAAGTTTTTCGCCGGGCAATACCACTGCCAGGCTGGGAACCTCGTCTCCAACGATCCGAAGTCGACAACGGCGCCCAAGCTCGCACTCGTCCTGCGAGGCGCGAGCGGCCCGGCCGTGCTCGTCGATCTCACGGGCACCGAGCCCCAATACACGGGCGATCTCCCCGTCGATCCGGACGCCCGCGCATTCTTCGCCCAGGTATGGAAGCTCTGCCACTGCCAGGCGCCATAGGTCTTCGCCGCGGTCCCGTTTTCCGCTACTCTCTTTACATGGAAGAACGTCTGCAGAAGATCATCGCGCGCGCCGGTCTCGCCTCGCGCCGCCGCGCCGAGGAAATGATCGCCTCGGGACTTGTCACCGTAAATGGCCAGACGATCACCGAACTTGGCACGAAAGCCGATTCCTCGCGCGATCACATCAAGGTGGCCGGCAAACTCCTCCGCGCTGAGGCCAAACACGTCTATATCGCCCTGAACAAGCCGCCCGAGGTGGTTGCCACGATGAGCGATCCCGAGGGCCGCCGCTCCCTTCGCGATTTCCTGTACGGCATCAGCGAGCGTGTCTTTCCGGTCGGGCGGCTCGAATACCACGCGTACGGGTTGGTGCTGCTCACAAACGACGGCGATCTCGCCAATCGCATCCTAAAGGCTCACCATCTGCCCCAGGTCTACCAGCTCAAGCTCAAGACACTGCTCACCTTCGCGGAAATCGAGAGCTTGTCGCGCACCACCGGCGCGCGCATTTCGCGCTTGCGGGGCAAGGACACTCCCTGGTACGAAGTGGCCCTCTCGGAAGCCCGCAGCGACGCGCTCCGCAACAAGCTCTTCCAGACCGGCCATCCCGTCGAGAAGATGAAACGCGTCGGCATCGCCAACATCGAATTGGGACCTCTTGCGCCAGGACGCCGCCGCGAGCTCTCCCCGGGCGAGATTGTCGGCCTCACGCGAGCCCTCGACGGTCGCCCCTCGGCCACGTCCAAGCCCAAGCGACGGCCAAGGCTCCGCAGTCGTACACCCCGCAGTCGCAACCCCCCGCGCTAGATGCCGTGTGATAAGGGCAAATCTTTGTAGGTCGTGTCTTCTAGCCACGACGTCAGCCCGTGAAGTGCTGACGGGCTTCAGCCCCTGAGGCCCCTAAACGCGTGCCATGTGCACTCGTGAGCGCCCCTCGCCCTGAGCGCTTTTCTTTTGCGGGATTTGGCGTATTATGAAGCCACCCTCGGGCGGGGATTCCCTTAGTTAGGGCTTCGGGGACCAAGTACAGGTTCGAGCGGCCAAAGTGTGCTCGCTAATACGAGCGCGCGGCTGGCGGGCTTGTGGCGCGGGGCATTTACACCGCTTTAGGCGGCGCCCTTCGGGGGCCGTCTCACTGGCGGCACAATCGAAACGCACTGAAAGGACGTACATGACCAGACCCATCGAGAATCCAAACCCGGGACCGGCCCGGCCGCCAGAATCGGCGGCGGTTGATCCCGCCAGCGAGATTCTCAAGACCAGTCACATCATCGCCGTTGTGGGGCTCTCCAACCGCCCGTATCGCCCCAGCTACGGCGTCGCTCAATACCTGCAATCCGTCGGCTATCGAGTCATCCCGGTCAATCCCACCGCAACCGAGATTCTCGGCGAACGCTCCTATGCCCGCCTCGAGGACATTCCCGAGCACGTCGATATCGTCGATATCTTCCGTCGCTCGGAGTTCGTGCCCGCGATTGTCGAGTCGGCGATCCACATCGGCGCTCGCGGCGTCTGGATGCAGGAAGGTGTGATCCACGCCGAAGCCGCCGAACGCGCCCGACGCGCCGGCCTCTTCGTCATCATGAACACCTGCATCCTGAAGGAACACATCAAACGCTTCCGCCTGCACTAGCCCATGGAGACTTATTGAACCTGGTTGAACTTTGAGGTCTTCGCGGATACGATCTCACCGCTGACCAGAGTTTTGCGACGGACTGGGTGAACGACTGATCTCGGCGCGGCCCATCGCGAATGAGGCGCGCCACAGGAGACTTCGATGAAGAGAACTTATGCAACTGTGTTGGCGGTAACGGCTGCGCTGCTGCTCGCGAGCGCCGCGCACGCGCAGGTGACGCTGAACTCGGCGCGCGTGGGCGGGCCAGACACTGCCGCTTTGGCGAAGTTCTACGAGGCCGCGTTCGGCATGTTTGAGACGAATCGGATCAACGTGCCCGGAGGAGCGGAGATCTTCGTGAACTTCGGTGCCACGGCTGACGAGGCAAAGGCCAACAAAAGCACGCCGATCGTGATCACGCATCGCGATTCCAACGACCTCAAAGACCCGATTGCACACCTGATCCTCAACGTGAAGGACATGACGGCGACCGTCGCCGCCATCAAGGCGGCCGGCGGCTCGATGGCCGGCGATCCTCGTCCATTCGGAAACACCGGCATCACGATAGGCATCGCGATCGATCCGGCGGGTAACCGTCTCGAGCTGATTCAGCGCCCGTAGATCAGGGCTTGTCCGCTGGCTCCAACTTTGCGTTTGATCTTCCGGGGCCCCGCCCTCGGCCTGCGAGGGTGGGGCTTTTGGTCTTAGGATGCCGAGAAACATCAGGCCCGACACTGTCACTCTAGCGAATAGAGCTTCAGCACGCGCTTACCGGGGACGGTGACCGCGAGCGACTGCCCGTCCGGCGCGATCTGAAAATTGTGAAACTCGAGACCGTGCAGCACCGGCGTGAACGAATCGTCGTATAGTCCCACCCAGACCAGATCGCCCGACTCGTCCGGAGGCCCTCTCTTCAACAGGACGCGGCGGTCGTCGCTGCCCCATTGGAAAACACCGAGCCCTGCGTTCACCGTCACACGCTTCGATGGGTTGTCGACATCGATCACCTCGATCGTGTCGCCGTCCTCGAAAAATCCGACCTTCTTGCCCGATTTTGACACAGCGAGCGATGCCGTGTAGTTGTCGATCGTGGCGATTTCCGTCACCGATTCGCGCAGCAGGTCGAGCTCTTCCAGCGTCAGCCGCCCGCGCAAGCTCAGATTTGAGCTGATCGCAAACGCGCGGTTGTGCGGTGCATCCCAGATCACCGTATCGAAGGTGTGTCCCGCGAAGAGCGGAGTCATCTGGCCGTCCGCGGGGCGCACGCGCGTGATCGTGTAGGGCGGGCCGAGGCTCAAGTACACAACGCTTTGGCCGTCCGCGAGCCAGGTGGCGTTGGTCCCGTCTTGAATAAAGCGATCCTTCGATCCGGCCACTTTGATCTCGTTGCCCTCGCCATCGAAAAGGGCAATCGCTTTTCGTCCGCCCACGCTGAAGACGTCGGAATCGTCCGACCGGTCCTCTTCACCCTTTCGCTTGACGTGCGGGTGATAGCCGGGAGGCGGCTCCTGCATCGTAATGCTTGCGGCGACATGCTTTCCATCCGGAGCCCATGCGAGCGTATTGACCGCGTATCCCGATGGCGGCACTGGCGGCATGAATTTGTCGACGTCAACAAGGCGCCTGCCCTTGCCGGGCCCCGTGGCGACGTCGATTTCATCGCGCTCGATGATGAGCTTCTTGATCCGCTTGAGCCTCGGAACCGCGAACACGATCTCATTATTCGAGGAGATGTCGAACGCCTGGCAATCCTCGTCGATCACCATTTTCGGATTGTCTTGCGCGCGTGCCTGCGGAACGCCCACCGGCAAAATTGCAGCCGCCGCAAGCATCGAGAGCAGCGCGAGCGCGCGCACTCCCGACGGGGCGGGGGATCGACGTAGCGCGTGCCTGAAAATTCCCGACAAAATGTCCCTCGCGCCGCGCCGCTTACCCGTCATTTCTCCCCTTCGTTTTGATTCGCCGGATTTCCTCGAGCCTTTGCCGGATGCGCGCTTCAAAACCCTGATCGGTTGGCTTGTAATAGACGCGCCCCGCAAGGCTCTCGGGCAGGCACGTCATGTCCGTGACCTTCTCATCCGCGTCGTGCGCGTATTGATAGCCTTTGCCATACCCAAGGTTGCCCATCAGCCCCGTGACTGCGTTTCTTAGATGCAGCGGAACCGGCTCCGCGATGGTCCGCTGTAGATCCCTGTGGACTTCGCCGTAGCCCGTATAGAGCGCGTTCGATTTCGGCGCGAGCGAGAGATACACGGCCGCCTGCGCGAGCGCCAGGTTCCCCTCAGGCGGGCCGATGAAGTCGAACGCCTCCTTCGCCGCAATCGTCACAGCCAGCGCGCTCGGCTCGGCCAGGCCGATGTCCTCGCTCGCCATCCGCACCATGCGCCGCGCAATGTACAGCGGGTCCTCGCCCGATTCGAGCATGCGCGCCAGCCAGTAGAGTGCCGCGTCGGGATCGGAGTTCCGCACGGATTTGTGCAGCGCCGAGATGAGGTTGTAATGCTCCTCGCCGGCTTTGTCGTAAGGCAGGAGCTTTTTCTGCAGCACGTCCTCAAGCCGCGCCTCGGAAAGGACGCGCCGTCCGTCCGCGCCCGGCTCGGTGCCGAGCGCCAGCGCTTCGAGTGTGTTGTACGCCGCGCGCGCATCTCCGTTGGCGAGCACCGCGATGCGATCCAGAATTTCGTCGCTCGCCTCGACGTGTTCCTTCCCCAGCCCGCGCGCGGGGTGCTCGATCGCCTTCCGCAGCAGCGCAACGATCTGCTCCTGAGAGAGCGGCCGCAGCACGTACACCTTCATCCGCGAAAGCAGCGGCGCGATCACCTCAAACGACGGATTTTCCGTCGTCGCGCCGATCAGCAAAATATTCCCCGCCTCGACGTGCGGCAGAAAAGCATCCTGCTGCGCGCGATTGAATCGGTGCACTTCGTCGACAAACACGATCGTCCGCCGCCCGTACCGCCGCACGCCCTCGGCCTTCGCCATCACTTCCTTGATTTCCTTGATTCCGGCAAGCACGGCGCTGAACGGCACGAACTCGGATTTCGTGCGCTTTGCAATAATGCGGGCGAGCGTCGTCTTCCCGCATCCGGGAGGACCCCAGAGCAGCATCGACCCGAGCTCGTCGCGTTCGATCTGCGTGCGCAGCGGCTTTCCCGGCCCGAGCAGCTCTTCCTGCCCGATGAATTCGTCGAGCGTCTGCGGCCGCATGCGGTCGGCGAGCGGACGCCCCGCCAGTGGCTCGTCTTCCGGCTCGATCGCACGAAACAGCCCCATATGCTCCTATTCCTCGCTTTTCGCGCCTCGCGCTCGTTGTCGCGCTGCCTCGTACAGCACAATCGACGCGGCCACGCCCGCGTTCAGCGACTCGACCGCGTCCGTGGTCGGAATGGAAATCACAGCGTCCGCAGCGTGCGTAATCTCTGCCGGCAACCCCGCGCCTTCGTTCCCGACAAGAATCGCCGCTGCCTCGCGCCAGTCGGCACGAGCACCGGCTTCACCCAGGGGGCCATTCCGCACCGAGCTCGCCGCATAAATCTTCACGCCCGCGATCTTCAGTTGCGCGAGCAAAACCGGAATCGCCATCCCGCGCAGCAAAGGAAGCCGCAGCGTCGATCCCGCCGACGCGCGCAGCGCCTTCGGCGACCACGGGTCCGCCGTGCCGCGCGTAGCAATCGCACCCGTCGCGCCAAACGCCTCAGCCGACCGCAGGATCGTGCCCACATTTCCCGGATCCTGAATCGCGGCCAGCACGACTACGAGCGGCGAATTCCCGCGCAGCGCGCCCACTCCGTGCAGCACGTCGTCCAATCCCCATTCCGGCTGCCGAAACAGCGCGGCAACACCTTGCGGCGCTTCCGTTCCCGACACGCCTTCAAATAATTTGTCGGTCGTCCGCAGAATCTGCGAACGCGAAATGCCCGCCTCGCTCTCGCTCGCCGCTTTCAGGATCGGCCCGGCATCGCGTTCGCCCGATTCGCTCACGAGCAGCGCTTCGACTTCAAGACCCGAGCGCAACGCCTCCTCGACAAGCTTCGGGCCTTCGACTCCAATCGGCGCTCTCTTGCCAGGCTCTGGCCCTTTACCGCGCAGCGCGGCGCGAAAAGCCTTCAGCCACTTGTTGTCCCGGCTCGTGATGGTCATCATGGCGATGGGTCCATTTACAAACGCACGCCCTGCTGCAAGCCTAACAAACACCACTCCCGGCGTAAATCACGGGCCTTGTCGCGCATCCCGGTAAAATCTTGTGCCGGTTCATCTTGCGCCTTCGACGGCCGCTATGTTAAGTTGCATTGGGAATCAGGCACTGCCCGCGAGCAAACATTTGGCCGTCGAAGTCCTCAAAATCTCATCGGAAGCACCGGACCGGCAGCTAATCGAATACGCCGCAAGTTTCGTTCGGCGCGGGCGTGTCGTTGCCATCCCGACCGACACCGTTTACGGCCTCTGCGCCGATCCCTTCAATCTCGCCGCCATCGAGCGTGTGTTTCGCGTGAAGGGCCGACCGGAGTCGCAGGCACTCCCGATTCTGGTCAATTCGGTCGAACAGGCCATCACGCTGATCCGCGATGTTCCCGAAGGTTTTCTCACGCTCGCCAATCAACTCTGGCCCGGAGCCTTGACTTTGGTCGTCGAAGCCACTCACCGCTTGCCGCTGAAGGTGACCGGCAACACCGGCCGGGTAGCGCTCCGCTGGCCGGACTCGCGCATCGCCTCGGCACTCATCGAAGCTGCCGGCGGCCCGGTCACCGGAACCAGCGCGAATCTTTCCGGCTACCCGTCCTGCACCAATGCGGGAGCGATCATGGAGCAGCTCGGAGACCGCCTGCCGCTGATTCTGGACTCGGGCGATACCGGTGGCTCCCTGTCGTCGACCATCGTGCGCATCGAAAACGACAGCTGGTTCGTAGCCCGCGAAGGCGCCCTCCCCGAATCCGAAATCCGCAAAGCCCTCGGCAAATAACGCGGGCGCTTCGCGCGGCGTGGTGCGACGTGGCCTAGCGAATCGACGCCGCATCCAGAAAATCATACTCCCCGGTCGGCGCCAGCCTGATTCCCGTCACTCGCGTCCGATGAACGCAGACGTTATCGACGTACCACAAATCAATATACGGCTCATCCTCTGCAATCAGCTTCTGAATCTGCGACAGAATCGCCTTCCGCTCGTCTCGATGCATTTCTGTTTTCTCTTGCTCGAGCAGGGCATCGAGCGCCGGATTGCGATAGTGTCCGCGGTTGGCCCCAAAGGGAGGCATTCGTCCCGAGTTGAATACGTAATCGAAAATGTCGGGATCGTTGTTGGCACCCACCCAACGATATGTGTAGAGCTGAAAGCTCCCGTGCTCGATATCAGCGAGGAATGTCGCGTTTTCGAGCGGCCTCAGGTCGAGCACCACGCCGACGCGTCTCCACTGCCCGGCCAACGCCTCGCTCAACACGCGCGTCGATTCCTCGGTCGAAGTTTTCATCGTCACGTGAAAACGTGCCCCGTCCCGGCCGCGGGGAAATCCGGCGGCATCGAGCAGCCGCTCCGCCTGTGCGGGATCGTACGGATATTGCCGAACATTCGGCTCGTACGCCCAGTGATTCGGCGGCAGCAGGCTGGACGCTGCGCGCGCCTGCCCGCGCAGCAGATAGCGGATCAGTGTCGCCCGATCGGTCGCATAGGCCAGCGCCTGCCGCACCTCGCGGTGCGCGAGAATCGGATCGTCGAAATTGAAAGATACGTACGCGATTTGCGTGCCTAGCTGGTCGTCCGCCACGATTCCGGGCTCCTTGATCAGCGCATCCACCATGTCCGGCGTCAGCGACGTCACTCCGCCAATATCAGCCGTGCCCTTGCGCAGTTCAAGCGCGCGCGTGATCGCGTCAGGAACCACCCGAAATCGCACCTCGGGAATTTTCGGAACGCCGCCAAAATAATCGGAATTGCGTTCGAGCACGATGTCCTGATCCTGCGTCATGCTGACAAATCGAAACGGTCCCGTCCCGATCGGATCGCTTGTCGCCGTGTGGCCTGAACCTGCGGGTACGATGCCCATCGCCATCGCCGTGAGATTCCACACGAACGACGCGTAGGGCTCGCTCAGATGAAACACGACGGTGTAGGCGTCCGGCGCGTCCACCGATTCAAGCATCGGAAAAGTGCCGCGCTTCAGAGACGTCACCTCACCGGACATCAGCGAATCGAACGTGTATTTCACGTCGGCGGAAGTAAACGGCCGCCCATCGTGGAATTCCACGCCGTGGCGCAGGTGAAAAACGTAGGTGCGCGGGTCCGGCGTTTCCCATCGCTCGGCGAGATCAGGGACGATGTTCATCTGCGGATCGAGCGTCACGAGGCCGTCGAAAATCAGCCCGTCGAGGTGCTGTGATTGCGCGTCGGTCCCGATCCGCGGATCGAGATTGGTCGGCATCGACTCGATCAGGAAATTTACCGTCCCGGATTCGCTCGCCTGGCTCGTGCCCTTGCATCCGGCGGCGAACAGCGCGATCCCGACCAGCACCGCCGCAAGCGTGAAAATTGCCGCCCCCGGCTTGGCCGCGCTCTTCCTTCCGTATCGTTCCCTGTGGATTTGCAAATTCAGGCCTGAGGTTTCGTCTTGCGGCCAGCCGCCCCTGCCGGCGCATGCACGACCTTGCCGAGCACCACGGGGTGCCGCGCGCCGGTGGCAGATGGGACGTTGCTGGGCCGCCCGTGATACGTCTCGTACGCCAGCGCCGCGAACGCAAACGCTTCCTTGGCTTCCGGCGGAACTCCAAATCGCGTCGGCGGAATTATCTCGATGTCGGGCAAGGCCGCCGCCAGTTGCGCCATGATCAACGGATTCCTCGCACCGCCCCCGGTGACGATCAGTTCATCGACCTTCGCGCGCGGCAGGATCAGCCGGCGAAACGCATCCGCGATGGACAGCGCGGTAAAAACCGTCGCCGTTCGCACGATGTCGGCCGGCCCGGCGTGGTGCCGGTTTCCCCATGCCAGCAGTTCGCGCGCGTACGGCTGCCCGAATTGTTCGCGCCCGGCCGATTTCGGGGGTCTCTTCCGCAGATAAGGCTCGCGCATCAATCGCAGCAGCAATTCCGGAATCGTTCGCCCGCTCAGCGCGATGCGCGCGTCCCGATCGTACGCCGCCCGCCCGCGGGTGATCTGTTCAACCAGTGCATCGATCACCATGTTGCCCGGGCCGGTGTCGAACGCGAAAACATCCGTCGGTTTCCCGCCGCCGGGAATCACCGTCACGTTGGCGATTCCACCGATGTTCAACGCGGCGCGCCCCTCTTGCGCATCCCGGTACAGCAGATAGTCGACAAACGGCACGAGCGGCGCCCCCTGCCCGCCCGCGGCCATGTCCGCTGGGCGGAAATCGCCAACGGTCGTGACTCCCGTCCTCTCCGCGATCACATTGGTTTCGCCGATCTGCAGAGTTGAGGGCGATCGCACTTTTCCCTGAATGCGCCCGGCAGCGCCGAGGTGAAACACCGTCTGCCCGTGCGAGCCGATCAATGAAATTTCACTCATGGGAATGCGCCACTTCTTGGATGCGGCGAGAGCGGCGCGCGCCAGTTCCGCGCCCAGAACGAAGTCCAACTCGCTGATCTCGGCGGTGGTGGTGGGGGCGCCGTTGGCAAGTCGCAGCACGGCCTCGCGCACGGAAGGCCGGAAAGACACGTGATGGTGCGCCTCAAACTCGGCCGAAACGTCCGGAGGCGCTCCGGAGATCCGCACCAGGGCGACGTCGATTCCGTCGGCCGACGTTCCGGACATCATCCCCAGCACGCGCATCGCCTTGCCCATCGAGTGTCACCAGCCTTTGCCGGTAGCCACTTGTCACTGTAACTGCTTTTGCAATGCTGCGAGCAAATTGAGCGCCTCAAGAGGCGTCAGCTTGTCGAGATTTGCACCCCGTAGCGCTTCGAGCACCGATCCGTCGATTGCCGTAAAACTCACTTGCCGCGGCGCTGGCGGCGCCGAGCCGGGCGTACTATGCTCCGAAAGTTCCTCCGTCAGGCGATCTTCTTTGCGCTCGTGCTCGCGGAGAATTTCCCGCGCTCGCGAGATCACCTCGCCGGGAAGCCCCGCAAGCCGCGCGACTTCGATTCCGTAGCTCTTGTCCGCGCTCCCCGGCTCCACGCGACGCAAAAACACGATGTCGTTTCCCGCCTCCTGCACCGACACATGCACGTTCTTCACGCCCGGCAGCAGCTGTTCGAGTTCCGTAAGCTCGTGATAGTGCGTGGCGAAAAGAGTCCTTGGCCGCGCGCCCGCGTGCAGCGATTCGACCACCGCCCAGGCGATCGACAGGCCATCGAAGGTCGCCGTCCCGCGCCCCACCTCGTCGAGCAGCACCAGGCTCGCGGCCGTCGCCGTGTTCAGGATCGCGGCCACCTCGCTCATCTCGACCAGAAACGTCGACCGCCCGCGCGCCAGGCTGTCCGACGCCCCAATCCGCGTGAACACCCGGTCGAGAATCGGCAGTTTGGCTTGCGTCGCCGGGACGAACGAGCCCGCCTGCGCGAGAATCGAGATCAGCGCCGCCTGCCGCAGATAGGTCGATTTCCCGCCCATGTTCGGCCCGGTGATGACGAGCAGGAACTGCGAGTCATCGCCGAGGTAGAGATCGTTCGGAACAAACCTCTCGCCGCGCTCTTCCAGCAGCTTCTCGATTACGGGATGGCGCCCGCCCGCGATCATCAACGCGCCGCGCGAGCCCTTTCGCGAAATTTCCTTCTCGGTGAATTCCGGCCGCGTGTAGTTGCGCGCCGCAGCGATCCGCGCAAAATTCACGAGCACGTCGAGCTGCGCGACCGCGGCCGCCGTGCGCCTCAGCCGCCCGGCCTCGCGCGCGATCGACTCGCGGATTTCGCCGTAGAGCCGCCGCTCGATTTCGAGCACGCGGTCCTCGGCCGTCAGCACCTTCCGCTCGTGGTCCTTCAGCTCAGCCGACGTAAACCGCTCGGCGTTCACGAGCGTCTGCTTCCGCTCGTAGTCCGCCGGCACCAGCGAAAGATTCGGCTTCGACACCTCGATGTAATAGCCGAATACCTGGTTGTAGCGGATCTTGAGCGACGCGATTCCAGTGCGTTTCCGCTCGCGCTCTTCCATCGCGGCGATGATCTGCCGGCCCTCTTTCAAGATGGTGCGCAGCTCGTCGAGTTCGGCGTGAAAGCCCAGCCGGATCACGCCCGGCTCATTCGGCAGGGCAGGGGGATCGTCGGCAATGCCGCGAGCGATCGTGCCGGATACGTCGGCCAGCTCGTCCATCTGTTCCCGAAGCGACGCTAACCTTGCGGGCGCCGCCTCGCCCTCTACATCCTGTAATGCAATTCCGCCCGCAATTAATCCACGCAGGCGCGGAACGATTTCGAGCGAGCCCCGCAGCGCCAGCAAATCCCGCGGCGTCGCGACGCCCAGCGTGATCCGGCTCGTAAGCCGCTCGAGATCGAGAATCCCCTCGAGCTCCCTGCGAATCTCCTCCCGCGCCACGGTCCGCGATTTCAGCTCCTCGACCGCCCCGAGCCGCGCCTCAATCTCGGCGAGCGAAATTTCCGGCCGCAGAATCCAGCTGCGCAGCAGCCGCGCTCCCATGCCCGTCGCAGTCTCGTCGATGGCCGTAACTAGCGTGGCCGAAGCGTCGTCACCCGCCGCAGCTTCCGACAAGCTCCAGGTTTCGCGCAGTCACCTGATCGAGGATCATCGCGTCCTGCTGCTCGTAGTAGGCGATGCGGTCGAGGTGCTCCAGCCCCGCGCCCGCCGGGCGCAGCGACGGAATCGCGCTTGTGTCCTCCGGCTTGCGCGCGCCAATGGCGGACGTCTCGCGCAGGTAGTGCACGATCGCGCCCGCCGCCGCCGTCGCCTGCGGGTGCGCCGCCAGCCCGAATCCGTCGAGCGCCACCACCCGGAAGTGTTCCTGAAGCTGCCGCACGGCGTAGCTGCTTTCGAAAATCCACTCGTCGAGCCGCGTCTCAACGGCGCCCGACCCGTTGAGGTGCGCCGCGGCGGCAGCAGGGAAGAGAGTCGTCGGCTGCGGCACCAGAATCTCCCGCGGCCGCAGAATCCCGATTTCGTCACGCAGCCGCGCCTCGGCCTTGTCTCCCGTGAACTCGGTCGCGCGAAAGTCTCCGGTCGAGAGGTCGACGAAAGCCAAGCCAATCCGGGCATCGCTCGCCCGGCCCTGCGTTCGCCCGCCGGCGACAGCCGCATTGGCGGCCGCACTCCGTGCCACTGCCGCCAGAAAATTGTTCTCCTTCGGCTCGATCAGCGACGCGCCCGTCGCAGTTCCCGGCGTCAGAACCCGAATCACCTCGCGTCGCACCAACTTCTTCCCCGGCCCCGGCTCCTCCATCTGCTCGCAGATAGCTACCTTGTGCCCGGCGCGGATCAGCCGGGCGATATAGTTCTCGGCCGCATGGTAGGGAACGCCGCACATCGGCACCGGCTGGCCCTTTTCCTTGTTTCGCGCGGTAAGCGTGATCTGCAGGACGCGCGACGCGAGCACGGCGTCGTCGTAGAAAAGCTCGTAGAAATCCCCGAGGCGGAAGAGCAACAGCGCGCCGGGATGCTGCTTCTTGACGGCGTGATACTGTTGCATCAATGGCGTCGTCGGTTCAGTCATGGTCGCGCTTCGAAACCCGGCAGGAATGCGATTATGCTGGCACATTGCGCCCTTGGCAACAAGCTTGTGCCCGGGGACTCGGCCGAGTGCGGCGAGCGCTGCGCTATACTCACCGTAGTCGCAGCCTTGAATCACCATGACCCGGCGCCTCCACACAGCTCGCGAAATCGAGGTGAAGCTCCGCGTCGCCGAGCTGCCCGCCCTGGTCGGCGATCTCAAGCGCCTCGGCGCCACGCTGCACGGGCGCGTCCTCGAGCAGAACACGCTGTACGACACGCCCTCCGCCGACTTCCGCAGCCGAGGGCGCCTGCTGCGCCTGCGGATCGAGACCCCGGCGCCGTCGATGCTTGTGCCGGGCGGCGCCAGATCCGCGATCCTCACCTCGAAGGCCCCTGTTCCCCAATCCGGCCGCTCGCGCTACAAACAACGCCTCGAGAGGGAAGTTGCGGTCGAATCGCTGGCGCGTTGGCCAGCGGCCTTGCGCGCAATCGGCCTGCGCCCGAGTTTCCGCTACGAGAAATACCGCACCACGTTTCGCCTTCCCGGCTTGCACCTGGACCTCGATGAAACCCCCGTAGGCGTCTTCCTCGAGCTCGAAGGCCCACCGCGCGGCATCGATCGAGTGGCCCGCGCACTCGGTTATGCTCCTCGCGAGTACATAAACGGAACATATTGGGATTTGTATGCAGCCGATTGCCGTCGCCGCGGCCGCAGGCCCATAAATATGCTTCTTTCGACGTAAAAAGTTCATAAAGTAGGCAGTCTTTGCTTGACAAAATTTCCGTCTGCCTTTACTAGTCAAAACGGGCATGCGCATTTCCATGGAAGCGCGTTCGTCCAATTCGGAGGCTGGAAGTAGCCGCTCCGCCGGGCCGGCAGGCAATGCCCGGCAAGAGCGCGCGATCTTCCCGCTCGTTTTCGGTCACCGTTCAGACGCGACCCGCACGCGGGCGCGCCGGGACAGGGAGGCGAGGCCCGGCCTGAACTAACGCGAGGCAGCTTTTTGGTCTGCCCGTGGCCGGAAGCGTCGCCGGTCTCGGGCATTTTTTTTGCCCGAACCTCCCGGTCCGGCCCGGCCCGCCAAGGAGCCACCTATGCTGCACGCAACGGAAGTCCTGGGCGCCCAAGCCTACGATTCCGCCGGAAACATCGTGGGGCGCGTGAAGGAGATGTTCATCGTGCCCGAGGAGCAGCCCAACCGCATCTCGCGGCTGCTGCTCAGCCGCGGGCAATACCGCCCGCTCGTCGCGCGCTACGATCAAATCGCTGAAGTCGCCCCCGGCCGCATAAAGCTGACCACCGACGAGTCGGCGCTCGAGCTCTACCAGCCGAATGAGGCGTGGCTCGCCGTCCGTAAAGACCTCCTCGACCAGCAGATCATCGACACAAACGGCCGCAAAGTGGTTCGGGTTAACGACGTTGATCTCACCGAGCACCGCACGAACGGTAACGTCGAGATGCGGATCACCGACGTGGACGTCGGCCTTCCCGCCGCTGTTCGCCGCCTTCTGCAAGGCGTGGTCCCGCCGATGGCCATCCGGCGCATCCAGAGCAAGCTGCCGCCGCGGACCATCCGGTGGGAATTCGTCAACCTGATCGAGCCAGACCCGCTGCGCCGCGTGAAGCTGCGCCTCTCGAGCCAGAAACTCGCCGCGCTCCATCCGGCCGATCTCGCGGACATCATGGAAGAGCTCTCGCCAGACGAACGGCAATCCATCATCGGCTCGCTCGACGAAGAGACCGCGGCCGAGACGATCGCCGAACTCGACAAGCGCCTGCAGACGCAGGTGGTCGAGAAGCTCGATCCCGAGAAAGCGGCCGACATCATCGAGGAGATGAGCCCGGACGAAGCCGCCGATCTGATCCAGAGCCTCGAGCCTTCGAAGTCGAAGGAAGTACTCGAGGAGATGGAGAGCGGCGAAGCGCAGGAAGTGCAGCAGCTGATGCGCTTCGCCGAAAACACGGCCGGCGGAATGATGACGACCGAGTTCGTGATCGTGGGCGAAGACGCCACGCGCGGCGAAGTGGTCGACTTCATCCGCTTCCACGAGGTGCCGCCCGACCAACTCGACAACATCGTCCTGATCAATCGCGATGCCGCGCTCGCAGGCGTCGTGCCGCTTGCCAGGCTGCTGCTGGCCGACGGCGAGCAGCGCATGGGCGAAATCACGTTCGAACCGCTGCTTTCGGTAAAACCCGATACACGCGACAACGACGTTTTCGAGCTGTTCGACAAGTACAATCTGCGCAGCCTGACCGTGGTGAACGACGAAAACCATCCGGTCGGCTCAATCACGGTGGACGACGTCGTCAGCCGCCTCTGCGCGAAGATATAAAAAACCGGCCTTGTGCCGATAGCTCTCGGGGAATCAAAACGTTAAAGCCATGAACACGTGGGTCACACTCGTCGACACATTCGAGCGGCTCTCGGAGCGCGGCAAAGACTTTGCCCGCCGCACGCGCCCCCTGCGCCGCCGCCTCGCCGTATTCTTGGCGGTCATCGGGCCGGGGCTGATCACCTCCAACGTGGACAACGACGCTGGGGGCATCGCAGTCTATACAACCTCGGGCGCGCAGTTCGGCTACGCACTCCTCTGGTCGCTGATCCCGATGACGATCGCGCTCTACGTGAGCGAAGAGATGTGCGCCCGCATGGGAGTTGTGACCGGCAAAGGCCTCTCCGATCTGATCCGCGAGGAGTTCGGCTTCCGCTCGACGTTCTTCGTGATGATCGCCGCCTTCCTGGTGGACTTGAGCAACACCGTCGCGGAATTCGCGGGCGTCGCCGCATCGATGCAGATTTTCCACATCAGCAAATACGTTTCGGTGCCGCTCGCGGCCATCGCCGTCTGGATTCTGGTGGTGCGCGGGAGCTACCGGCAGGTCGAGAAGATTTTCCTCGTCGCCTGCGGTTTCTATCTCACGTACGCGATTTCGGCATTCCTCGCCAAGCCCAATTGGATGTTTGCGGCCAAACAGACCGTGCTCCCGACCGGCATCCAGTGGAACGCT
This sequence comes from uncultured Acidobacteriota bacterium, assembly GCA_963836125.1. Taxonomy (GTDB): domain Bacteria; phylum Acidobacteriota; class Terriglobia; order Acidiferrales; family UBA7541; genus Palsa-295. The sequence continues at coordinate 53,995 of CAWIIK010000005.1, read as the reverse complement.
CCGTACGTGCTGATGCTCATTGGCCTCATTGGCACGACGATTGCGCCGTGGCAATTCTTCTACCTGCAGGCCGGCTTCGTCGAAAAGCGCGTCGGCCCGCGCCAATACAAGCACGCGCGCATGGACGTGCTCGTCGGCAGCATCTCCTGTATGGTGATCGTCTTCTTCATTATCGTTTGTTGCGCCGCCACATTGAACGCGCACGGCATGACCAACATCACCGACGCGGGCCAGGCCGCGCAGGCCCTGATTCCGCTGGCCGGCAAATGGGCGGGTATGTTGTTTGCCTTCGGGCTGCTGAATGCGTCGCTCTTCGCAGCGTCGATTCTGCCGCTCTCGACCGCGCACGTGATCTGCGAAGGCCTCGGCTTCGAAGCCGGCCTCGACCGAAAACTGAAAGAAGCTCCGACGTTCTACTCGCTCTACACGCTGCTGATCGTTGTCGGCGCGGGCATCATCCTGATCCCGAATGCGCCGTTGCTGAAGATTCTCGTTCTTTCGCAGGTGGCTAACGGCGTCTGGCTGCCGATCGTGCTGATTTTCATTTTGCTGCTGATCAACCGTCGCGACCTGATGGGCGACCACGTGAATGGCTGGCTGTTTAACGTGATCGCGTGGGGCTCGAGCGTCATCATGATCATCCTCACGCTAATCCTGATGTACACCGCGATCTTCGAGCCGTCCGCCGCCGGCCTCAGCGGCTCGCTCGCGCATCCGCATCCGCACGCGCACCCGTGGCACGCGTTCGCTGCGCTGTGGCGCCACGCCCAACGCGCGCTCTCCGTCGTCCAGGGCTTTCCCAATTGGCGTCTCACCGCGAGGCTGCAGCCCTGGACGTTTCGGGTCCTCCGTCCACGGTTTGTGAGGGTGGGGCCTTGCTGCGGTGTCACGCGGATTTGCCTGCATGTTTCTGCGCTGCGCGCAGGATTGCATCGATGCTGCTCTTAACATCCTCGTCTGTCGTCGACCAATTGGACACACTGATGCGCATCGCCGTTCGCCCCTTCCGGACGGTGCCCGCGCACCAGCAAGTGCCCTCCTCTTGTACTGCCGCGATGGTGCGCTGCGTTTGCTCCGGCGTGCCGAAGGAGACCAGCACCTGGTTGAGCACCACTTCGTTGAGGATTTCGTGCCCCGCCGCGCGCAAGGCTTCGGCAAAGCGGCTCGCCTGGCGGCAATTTCGCTCGATCAATTCGGCCAAGCCCTGGCGGCCGAGCGAGCGCAGCGCTGCGTACACGGGAACGCCCCTCGCCCGACGCGATTCTTCCGGCACGAATTCGTGGGGATCGCGCTCGCTTCCCGTGGCGACGATATACGCGGCGGCCAGCGACATCGCACCGCGGTGCGCGGCTTCGTCGACGCAGAAACTGAGCCCGCAGTCGTAGGGGACATTGAGCCACTTGTGCGCGTCGGTAGCCACCGAATCGGCGTGCTCGACGCCGCGAACCAGCGCCGCGCGCCCTGGCGACGCCGCGGCCCACAGGCCAAACGCGCCGTCGACGTGCAGCCACGCGCCACGGCTCCTTGCCGCGTCGGCGATTTCGTCCAAAGGATCGAACGCGCCCGTATTTACGTTCCCAGCCTGGGCGCAGACGACGCACGGCCCCTGGCACCCGCGCAGAGCGGCGGCCAGCTCCTCGGCGCGCATGCGTCCTTGGCTATCCGTGGGGATTCGCCGCGCACGATTCGCGCCAAGCCCCAGCAGGCGCAGTGCCGTCCAGATCGTGTAGTGTGCTTCCTCGCTCACCATCACATCGATGGGCGGCGCGCCGAACAGGCCATCGGCCTCGACGTCCCATCCCGCGTTGCGCAACACGCGATGCCGCGCCGCAGCGAGCCCGGTGAAGTTCGCCATGTGTCCGCCGGTGACGAACCCAAAGCTCATTGTCGGCGGAAGCCCGGCGAGCTCGATCAGCCACGCGCCCGTGATCTGTTCGATCACCGCAGCCAGCGGCGACAACACAAAGATGCCCGCGTTCTGATCCCACGAAGACACGAGCCAGTCCGCAGCCAGCGCGGCGGGCAACGTGCCTCCCACCACGAAGCCGAAGAACCGCGGGCCGGCGGAGGCGGTGGTGCCCGTCGTGGCGGCGTTCGAGAGAATCTCCGTGACGATCTCGGGCGCGGTTCCGGCATCGGGAAGCGGACCGCCCAGCGCGCGCCGCAATTCATCGCCCGACGCCGTCGAGCGCACCGGCCGCGTGTCGAGCGAGGCAAACCACGTCGCGGCGTGCTGCTGGACGCCGGCAAGCAGATTCGAGATATTTCCGCGCATTCACTGACCTCCGTAAGCCCTTCGAACAACTCGGGGTTGAACGCCGTGATCGTATCATTCGCGCGCACGCCGGGCGTCGAAAGGCGCCCCGGCGAAATGCCGGATCAGCAGCCAAAATGGCGGAAGACGTATCGCGTCAGGAAGTGCCTGAACGCCGTCCGGCGCTATCGCGAAACGCGAAGCATTTCGTTGCCGCCCTTCTGGAATTCATAAGGGACGCACCTGAGTTCGCAGCGGTAGCCTTCGGACGTCAACGCGCTCGTTACATTCGCGAGATGAGGCGAGTGCTGGCTGCAAAAACTCGAAAGCACAGGGAAAACTCTCGCCTCGCGGGCGACGCGGCAGAGTTCGCGAATCGAAGCGAGGTGGAATTCGAGCGAGAAGATATCAGAATACGTGAAGAGAAAATGAGAGCAGAGCGCGAGGTCGAATTCGGCGCCGCGAAAGGGAAGGGCGGGGAGTTCGGCAACGTGGTAGCGTCCTTCGGAGAGTCCCGCGGGCAGATCATCGAGAAATTGTTTCATCGCCGCCCTCCGGATTTGGCTCAGATGCTCGACGGATTCGATTTCGCGCCACACGAAATGTTGGCGCGCTTCGTAGGTCATTTTGAGGATCGTGTCACGCGCCTCTTCGATCCGCCGCGCGATCTCGACGGCGGAGAATTGGTAAATCGGGTCGCAGGAGACGACCGTGCGGCCGCGTCGGCGCATTTCGGCGTTGAAGCTGGCCGGCCCGCCCGCGCAATCGAGGATTCGCGACTCGAGATCCGCGTGGCTCAGGTCGAACATGCGGACGTACTCGTCGAGTGTCCGCCCCCAGGGAGCCGCTTTGTCCAAAGACACCGACATGGCATCACTTCGTCCGGCCCATAGTGTTGCACGGCGATAGTCGCTGTGCTACTTTCGCTGGCGAACATTCCTTGAGCGATTTCCGGTGAAAGCCAGCGACCTCCTAAAGCCCGCGAACCGCGAGGAAGCGGAACTTCTCGACAAGCTCGACGCGAAGCGGCTGCCCGACCACGTCGCCGTCATCATGGACGGCAACGGGCGCTGGGCGGAGCGGCGCCATCTGCCGCGCATCGCCGGTCATCGCGCGGGCGTGAAGGCGGCGCGGGGCGTGATCGAGACGTGCGCGCAGCTGCGCGTGCCGTGCCTGACGCTCTACGCGTTTTCGCTCGAAAACTGGCGGCGGCCGCAGACGGAAGTCGATTTCCTGATGCGCCTGCTGCGCGATTATTTGAAGCGCGAGCTGCCCGCGATCCACAAAAACAACATCCGAATGGTCTTCATCGGGCGCCAAGCGGAGCTGCCCGAGGGCGTCCGCAAGGATATCGCAGAAGCGATGCGGTTCACGGAGGGCAATACGGGAATGAAGCTGGTGGTCGCGCTGAATTATGGCGGGCGCGCGGAATTGACCGACGCGTTCAACGCGCTGCTCGACGACGTCCGTGCCGGCGGCGTGCAATCTTTTCGCGCCCACGAAGACGACATTTCGAAGCATCTCTACACCGCGGAGCTGCCGGATCCGGACCTGCTGATCCGTACGAGCGGCGAAATGCGCGTGAGCAATTTTCTTCTCTGGCAGATTGCGTACGCGGAAATTTACGTCACCGATGCGCTGTGGCCCGATTTTTCGCGCGCGCGCCTGATTGAGGCGCTGATCGAGTACCAAAAACGCGAGCGCCGCTACGGCGGCCTGGGCCCGCCGCGCACCCGCGAAGGATCCTCCAGCCGCGCCGGCGCCGCCGATCGCGAAAGCCGCCCCGCGGGCACGAGCCGCCCGGTGCGGGGCTGACGCTCGATGCTGGTTCGCATTCTCACCGGGCTTGTCCTGATCCCGATCGTCGTGATTCTGGTGTGGTGGGGTCCGCCCGCCATTCTGACGGTCGCCGCGGCCATCGTCGCGATCATCGCGCTTTTCGAATTTTTCGATCTCGGCGAGCGAATCGGCCTTCACGCGTTTCGCAAATGGACGATCGTCTGCACGGCGGCGCTCTTCTACGCGCAGCGCTCGCTCGGGCTCGTCGAGACGCATAGCCTTAGCGGCGGAATTTCGATCATCCGCGAAGCCGCGGGCGGCACGCTATCGATCGAAGCGGTGCTGCTGGTTTTTCTCTTTGGGGCGGTCGGGATCGGCCTGGGGACGCGGCGGTCACTTCACGATGTGCTGCCGGGCGTTGCGATCAGTTCGGCGGGGTTGCTGTTCGTCGCGCTGCCGTTCAGCTACATCGTGCGCATCTACGAGATCGGACATACGGGCCGCGAGCTGGTGCTGTTCACGCTCGCGCTGGTGTGGGCGGGAGACATCTTCGCGTACTTCGTCGGCCATTCGCTCGGGCGGCTGCCGATGGCTCCGGCGCTGAGCCCCAAGAAAACATGGGAGGGCGCTTTCGCGAATGTGATCGGCTCGCTGCTGGTGGCGATTTTCTTCGCGAAGTGGATGCAAGTGGACGCGGCCGGCCTGCTAATCACTGCCGCGCTCGCCAACGTCGCCGGGCAAGCGGGGGACCTGATCGAATCGGCCTACAAGCGCGGCGCCGTGGTGAAGGACTCCAGTTCGCTGCTGCCGGGCCACGGCGGCATGCTTGATCGCATCGACAGCCTCATCCTCGCCAGCCCCGTCGTGTGGGTCGTCTTCCAGTGGCTGTCGTCGCGTTAAGGAGAGCGAAGCGGCATCACCAGATTGTCTGTATCCCTGCTGATTGGAGGCGCCGGTCGCGAGTGACGAAGGGTAGGCCGAGGTGGAGTGCGGTCGCGGCCATGATGCCCTCGGGCATGTCTGGCACGAGATTTCGCGAAATTCGCCTCAGGGCGTCTGCGATGTGCGAATCGAGGGCGACGACCTTAAATGCGGGGTTATCTCGATTCAGTTCGGACAGAAGCTTCTCAAACGCATCGGCTGCGATTCGCCCGCGCTCGGCCAGATAGACCGCCTCAACCAGCGAAACCGCCGAAATGTAGGTTGGCGTGCGGCTTGCAGCGGCCGCATCGATCAGCAAGTAGGTTGACGCGGAGAGTTTGCTCGAGTCGGGTAGGTACCAGAGAGCTGCATGGGTGTCGAGCACCGCAGGCATCAGATATCTCGCGGAAAATTACCTCACATTTCGCGACGGGCCTCGGCGATATCCCCTTCCGTGATGTGAATGTTTAGATCTGCCCACAACCCTCGCAAACTGCGAAGGGGCTTTTGGGCGCCGCTCGTTTCTTTCAGCGAGTCCACGAAGTCCAATACCTCCTTCTGCTTTTCGGGAGGCAAGTCGCGTAGTTTTTCGAGGACCTGTTCTTCGATGCTCATGGGCGCCCTTTAGAGAAGCTCACGTCACTATACGCCGATGGAGGCATTTCCGGCAGGGCGACCCGCGCCAGGGGCCGTTTCTACTCGCGGGAGCCGCCGCCTGCGAAGAGGCGCGCGATCAGCACGAGCAAAATCGCGCCGACTGTGGCGGCCGCGAGGCTGCCCAAGAATCCGACCGCCGTGATTCCGAGGCGCGTGAAGATCCAGCCGCCGATCACAGCGCCGATCAGGCCGAGGATCACGTCGACGATGCAGCCAAAGCCTCGGCCGCGCGCCAAATGGCCCGCGATCCATCCGGCGATCAGGCCGAGAATGATCCAGCTGATCAGCCCGCGCGATGAAACTCCAACGAAGTAGACCCGATCTGCGAGAAGCACGATCCAGGGGGAAAGAATCATCGGACCTCCCAGGCCACGCATACGAAGCCGCTCACGACCAACTTACTCGCGGCAGAAAATGTATCCCAGGCACTTGTAGATGAGCTTCGCGGCCAAAAAGTCCGAGGCATGCTCGCCCGGCTGCGGCAGCAGCTCAACCACGTCCATGCCGACGATTTTCTTGTGGTGCGCGACGGCGCGCACGAGCGAAGTGACCTGATGCCAGTCGAGGCCACCGGGCTCGGGCGTGCCGGTGGCGGGAATGATCGACGGATCAAACCCGTCGAGATCGATCGTCAGGTACACGTTGGGGCTCAAATCCGCGAGCACCTTGGCGATCCAGGCCTTGAGCGGCGCGCGGACGATGTCGTTGGCCCAGTAGACTTTTGTGCGCAAGTGCGGAATCGCCTGCGCCTCTTCGACCGAAAGCGAGCGGATGCCCACCTGCACGGCGGGGCAAAATTCCAGGACGCGGCGCATCGCGCACGCGTGGCTTGCCGGGTTGCCCTGATATTCGTCCCGCAGGTCCGCGTGAGCGTCGATTTGCAGCACGCTAAGATTTTTGTACTTCTTCGTCACGGCGGAGACGAGCGGCGGCGTCAGCGTGTGCTCCCCGCCGATCGCGACCGGGAATTTGTCGTCGTCCAGCAGGCCGCACTGTGCGGTAAAGAGCTCGGTGATCACTTCGTCGAGCGTGCCGTCCATCGTGTCGATCGGCGGCAGGGTGTGGATGCCGATTTCTTTGTAGGGCTCAAGTTCAAGCTCCTCGTCGTAGAGCTCCATATTCTGACTGGCCCTCAGAATCGCCGCCGGGCCGTTGCGCGTGCCGCGCTCGTAGGTCGTGGTGCGCTCGAGCGGCACCGGAAAAATCACGGCGCGCGACCCCTCGTATAGAGAATGCTCTTCGGATAGCCCGCCAAAGTTGTCTGGCGGCATCGGCGTGTATCGACTCATGGTTGGTCCGCTTTTCCTTTGGGAATGATGCTCTTCGCTTTGCCCACAGCCTCTGTGTGAGGCACATTGCCGTCGAGGGGGACGGCTGAACTTCAGATTGCAACGCCGGGCCTTGCAATGCAACCACTAATCGTCTTCGCCCACCAGAATCGCCGCCGCGAGCACCGTGGTCCACAATCCGCGCTTATCGCCCACGGCGGATTGCGTGATGTTCATGGTGCGGACGATCTTGTTCGAGATGCGGTAGACCTCTTTTTTCTCGTCCCAGGAAAGATCGGGGTCGAACTCGACGTTCAGCGTGGTCGCCAGCATCTCGGCGGCAAGCTCTTCGGTGTATTCGCCAGCCACCTCCTCGGTCTCGCCGAAGGAATGATGCTCGGAAAGGTAGCCGTACATCGACTTGTCGCTCGGGAGCGCCAGTCCCACGCCCGCCGCGATCAGACGGTGCGGCTCGCGCGTCTGATTTTCGCTGATCACCGTGAACGCAACCTGTCCGGGCTTCAGATGCTTCAGCCCTTCGCTGCGCGAGATCAGTTTGCAATGAGGGGGGAAAATCGACGATACCCGCACGATGTTACAGGCGGCAATGCCCGCGTTGCGCAGCGCGAGCTCGAAGCTCGAAAGGCGCTCGCGGTGTTTGCCGGCTCCCTTGGTGAGGAAAATTTTCTTCGCGACGAACGCCATGAGCTTCCCGGCTTGCGGTGCCTCCCGTCTTTCACATCGAAGAGAAGATCTTGCGAACGAAAATTAGCAAGCAGGGTGGGTGATGTCAACTCATTTCACAGCGAACGATTACAGCGGTGTGAAAGATACACCGGGACTTGCGTGCAAAGACCTACGCGGAGGGTTCGCGCTCCTTATTGCAGATCAAAACGCACGGCGCGAGCGCGTCGGCGATTGTTTTCAGCTCGCGAAGCTGCGGATACGTGAAATCGGCGCCGGCATCGGCCATCGCTTTGCCCTTGCGCGACACTTGCAGCACGCCGATCACCTTGTGTCCGACCGCGATCGGGGCGCTCATGATCTTCTGGATCGGGTCGCCGCGCTCCGTTTCGCTGATGGGAACGCCCTCGAACACCGACGCATGCGGAACCACGGAAAAATGGTTGATGAGTTCGGAGCGTTTCTCCCGCGCGGTTCTCGCGGCCAGCGCGTTGGTGCTCGACAACGGAATCTGCCCTATGATGCGGAGGCCGTCCGGCGAAAGAAAGCGCAGCGACCGCTCGTCGGGGGTGAGGCCAAGGATGGCAACTTCATGCCATTGGACGCCGAAATTCTTGCCGATCAGTTCGATGATTCGTCCGAGCGGAACGAGCCCGCCGTCCTCACCCTCACGCGAGAGTTCGGCGACGCACTTCTTAAGCTCTCCGATGTGTTCGCTATGCATTGAAAGCGTCTGAAATCGACTCTGGGGCGCAGTCTAGCATGTTTCCTTTCGGCACGATGCAACGCTGATGCGCCATGTTGTCGTGAATTCAACCGCCCATTGCGGTGCAAACATGTGGTTTAATCGACGTGGGGAATGACATTCGGAAGGGGGCCGCAAGGCTAATGGCTGAGGCGGAATTTGGCGTCGCGTGCGGTATCTCCTCTCGGGCGCGCGACCTGCACTTTCGCTCGCTCGTAATCGACACCCACACGGACACTACGCAACGCCTGCTTGCCGATGATTTCGATCTCGCGGCCGCGCATTCCGACGGCTCGATCGACATTCCTCGCATGCGCGAAGGCGGCGTGGGCGCGATTTTCTTCGCGGTCTGGATTCCCGGCACCGTGACGGGCGCCGAAGCCCTGCGGCGCGCGCTCGCGCAAATCGAAGCGGTGCACCGCAGCGTTGCCCGGCATCGTCGCGATCTCGTTCTCGCAAGAACAGCGCAAGACATTCTCGCTGCCCGTGCCGCGGGCCGCATCGCCGTCCTTCTGGCGGTCGAGGGTGGCCACATGCTGAATCACGACCTCGGCGTCCTGCGGCAGTATGCCGATCTCGGCGTGCGTTATATGACCTTGACGCACATGCGCAATACGGATTGGGCGGACGCATCGACCGAGGCTCCGCTGCACAACGGCCTGAGCGATTTCGGCAAGAATGTAATCCGCGAGATGAATCGCCTCGGGATGGCAGTCGATGTGTCGCATGCATCGGATAAGGCGGTCGCGGACGTGCTCGCGACGAGCGAAGCCCCGGTTTTCGCGTCGCACTCTTCGTGCCACGCCATCTGCGCCACGCCGCGCAATTTGCGCGACGATCTGATCCGCGCGATCGCGGCAAAAGGCGGCGTGGTTCAGATCAATTTCCACATGGGCTTTATCAGCCAGAAATTCCGCGACGCGGAAAAAGCTGGCGCGGAGTTTGAGCGCGCAATCGAGGCCGAGGTGAAGCGTCGGGTCGGCGAAGCCCACGCCCGGTTCATGATTGAGGCCGACAACGTGGTGCGCGAGATGGTCGCCGCGGGCAAGCTGCCCCGCGTCGAATGGACGGACATCGTCGATCACATCGATCGCGCGGTCAAGATCGCGGGCACCGATCACGTCGGGCTCGGGTCGGATTTCGACGGCGCCAACATGCCTTATGGCATGGAAGACGCCTCCCGTCTGCCGCAGATCACCGACGCGCTGCTCGATCGCGGTTACTCGGAGGAAGAAATTCAGATGATTCTTGGTGGCAACATGCTGCGCTTCCTGCAAGATGTGGAGGCTTTTGCGAAACCGCTTGTGCGAAATCAATGAGAGGAAAGCTCGAATGAAACGCATCACTGTTCCGTTGTTGCTGTGCATTTTTGTTGCGCTGTTTCCGGCATTGGCGGCGGGGCGGGCTCAGACCGCGGCACGTCCGTCAGGAACGCACCCGAGGACACATATGACGACCGATCCTGCTTTGCTGCACCCGGCGGAGCTCAAAGCAAAAGCGCCGGAAGTTTATGAGGTAAAATTCACCACCACGAAGGGCGACTTCATCGTGCAGGTCAACCGCGCGTGGGCGCCCATTGGCGCGGACCGCTTCTACAATCTCGTCAAGCACGGCTTCTTCACCGGCGCGCCGTTCTTCCGCGTCGTTCCGGGCTTCATCATCCAGTTCGGGCTGACCGGCGATCCCGCGGTCAACCGCGCCTGGCAGAACGCGAACATCAAGGACGATCCTGTGACGCAAAGCAACAAGCCCGGCACGCTCACGTTCGCCACCGCCGGCCCCAACACGCGCACCACGCAACTCTTCATCAATTTCGGCAACAACGGGGGCCTCGATGGCCAGGGCTTCGCTCCCTTCGGGCAAGTGACTTCCGGAATGGACGTGGTGAAGAGCCTCTACAGCGGCTACGGCGAGCAGCCCAATCAGGGCTTGATCACGTCGCAGGGGAAGGCGTACATCGAAAAGAATTTCCCCAAAATCGACAGCATCAAGAGCGCGACGCTGGTTTCACCCGCGGCAGGCGCGGAATCCCACTAAATGCTTCGATGAGCGCGAATCGAGCCGGCCCACACGCCGATCCGTTTCCGCGCGGCGTGCATCTCCATCGCGCGCTGACGCCAGGCGCATGAGCGAGACTCGCGTCGATCACTTCGGCGAGGGCTCGCTCGTCGCCGCCTTTGCGGCGCGCATGCACGCCCTCACCGCGACCACCATCCTGGCCGGCCTCGCCGCGATAAAACTGATCGCGCAGCTCGCAGGCGTCGCGCATTACGGCTTCTTTCGCGACGAGCTCTACTACATGGCTTGCGGCGAGCACCTAGCCTGGGGCTACGTCGACCAGCCGCCGCTGATCGCCCTGGTCGCCTGGTTCGAACGCCACGTCTTCAGGAGTTCGCTGCTTTCGATCCGGCTGCTTCCGGTGCTGGCGGGCGCGGCGGTCGTGTTTCTCACGGGCATCCTCGCGCGCGAACTCGGCGCCAAGCGTTACGGCCAGTTCCTCGCGGCCAGCGCAATTCTCTGGGCCCCCGCGTACTTCGCCTTCGATAGCTTCCTTTCGATGAACGCGTTCGAGCCCCTCTTCTGGCTCGTCTGCGCGTGGATCGTGGTCCGTATCGTGAAAGGCGCGTCGCCGAGATGGTGGCTCACGTTCGGAGCGATCTCGGGCATCGGCCTTGAGAACAAGCACACGATGCTGGTCTTCGGTTTCGCGCTGGTCGCAGGACTCAGCCTCGCGGGCCAGTGGCGCCTCCTGCTTTCGAAATGGGTTTTGATCGGCGGCGCAATCGCGCTCGTTCTGTTCCTGCCAAACCTGCTGTGGGAGGCGCGCCACGGCTGGCCGCAAATCGAGGTCGTGCGCAACGCACAGCTCTACAAAAACATTCCCATCTCGCCGCTGCGCTTCCTGAGCGACCAGATCCTGTTTCTAAGCCCGATCGCGCTGCCCATCTGGGGCGGCGGGCTGGCTTGGCTGTTCTTCGCCCCTAAAGGGAAGCCCTTCCGGTTTCTCGGAGTGGCGTACGTGATCGTTCTCGCGGTTTTCATCGTCCTCGACGGCAAATCCTACTACGTGCTTCCTGCCTACACGATCCTGATGGCGGCGGGCGGCGTGGCGATCGAGGATCTGGTCGATGTAAAACCGTGGCGCTGGCTGCGCACCACGCTTCCCGCGCTCCTGATCATCGGCGGGCTCGTCGCGCTCCCATTCGGCGTCCCCATGCTGCCAATCGACGCATTCCTGCGCTACTCGCAGCTGATTCCATACGCGAACTCCGTGAAGACCGAACGCGACGCGGTGGGCGCCCAGCTTCCGCAGCTCTACGCGGATATGTTCGGCTGGCAGAACATGGCCGAAGGGGTCGCGGAGGTCTATCAACAGATACCGGCGCAGTACCGTTCCGATTGCGCGATCCTGGCAGGGAACTACGGCGAGGCGGGCGCAATCGATTATTACGGCCCGGCGCTGGGCTTGCCCAAAGCCATCAGCGGCCACAACAGCTATTTCTACTGGGGCCCGCGCGGTTATACCGGAGCATGCGTGATCGTGTTCGGCGAGCGCTCGAGCGAATACGTGCGGTATTTTCGCGGGGTGCAGCACGTCGCCACGATCGTAAATGCGCACGCGATGCCGATCGAGTCCTCAGTCGACGTCTACGTCTGCACCCGCCCAACCAAGCCCCTCTCGGTCCTCTGGCCGCACTTCAAGATGATCATTTGACGATCCGACGAGGATCGTCATCCTGAGGCAGGTGCTTTGGTTTGTTGCCTGCCGGAGGATCTCCTGGCATGGCGGGAACGTAGCAAGGGCACGACCCGAGCACGGTAGCGTCTCGCCGGCTCTTTGCTCAAGGTTTAAGAGTCGCGCCGCGGCCTTAAGCGCGGCATCTTGCCTTAGACTTGCCGGGGGCAATTTCCAATTTTCGAATTTCGGTCTTTCCTACGCCAGCGGCGCCCGCTTGGGCGCAAACACGTCTTTCTCGAGCTTCGCCGCATTGAGCCCCGTGGCCGTGAGCTTCTTCGTGATTTCCGTTCCGTAGGTGCGCGCGATGCACAGCAACACGCATTCGCTCGTGAGAATCGGAATCGACCGCTCGGGAGTGCGATCGTAAAACGGAGTGATCTGCGCCGCTTGCTTCAGCACGGTCGCGAGCGCATCGGACTGCTGCAGCGGCCGCTCCGCGGGTATCTTCTTCAGCAGGCGCCGCAGAGGCTGCCACGTGCGCGCCAGCCGCTCTTCCTTGCGCCGCTCCATGTCGTAATATTCGATCCAGGCGTGCCAGCGCTGCGGGCTCATCTGGCACATTCGCTGCAGGAATTCCTCGATCTCGTCCTGGCGGCGATCGTCCCAGTATTGCGACAGGCGCTCCCAATCGCAGATGTACATTCCCGCCAGCAGATCGGCCACTTCGACCGTGCGCGCAGCGCGGCTCTTCGCCAGCATGTTGGCGACGTTCTCCGCGTTCGTAAGATTGAGCGTCAGCCGGTGAGCAGGGAACGCGTGTCCGTTGCCGCGCGCACGTTCGCCCCGGTCGCCTGAAGCCGTACCGCCGCCCTCGCGTCCAAAGAGCCTCATCGTCGTGGACAACCCCACCGAGAGTGTACCAGATTGCCTCACCCATCCGACGTGCAGGCGCACGCCCGCGTTACGTGCCAGTCTATCGTCCGTGAGTTCAGGCGACATACCATTTCTGTGTCGATTAGAACGTACACGCACCGTGTCTTGCCAATCAGTTGCAGCCATTTCTAATCGTCGCAGTGCCGATTAGAAATCGCAGCTCGGAGCCACGTTATCGAGTGATTCTCGCCGCTGATTCACTTGTCAAAGAGCTGCAAAGCCCTCGCAGGGAGGGCCGCGTACGGGCGCGTTCCGCGTTGAAGCGAAAAACGCGCCCGACTCACGCTAATCCATTTCGGGCTTTTTTTCTGTTGTGGAAACTACGCAAAAGCCGCTGAAGATTTAGGACAAGGCGAAGATGCTATGCTTCGCTCCATGCTCGTTCGCTCGACGCTCTGCGGGGCCCCTGTGCGGTAAACTTATGCAACCGATGGAACAAACGAAGCCAAAGAAAACACGAAAAGCCGTGCGATATTTGGCATTTGGCGCGGCTGGGATTTGGCTATTGCTGCTGATCTATCCAAGCGGCTACTGCTTGAAGTACGGCTGCTATGGTCCGGTTGGTGGCCAGAACATTGACGGGTTTCTACCAGCTTTTGCCTTTGCGCCGATCGGAGGTCCGGCTCTTCTATGGTCTTTGTATGCTTTAGTCAAGCGCCTATGGCAGAGGTTGAGCGAGGCGCGTCGAGTTTAGCGAGGTTGAGGTCCAACCAACGGTGGAAGCGTGGGCCGTGAAGGCCCACGAAAGGCGACGCTTATCAGTGTGGCTTTAGCCCCGGGGTTCCACCCGTTATGCGCGCGAACTGAGCCGCTTTTGCCCGCTCCACCAGTCAGCGGACTCCAGCCTGGCTTGGTCCACAATTGCCAGACCGAGCGCCTCCAGATGGGGAGAACATTTCCGGACCTCTTTCACGTAACGGGCGGCGTCGTTCAATTCCCAACCCATACAGTAGTGAAGGTAGCCGATGCCAACGGTCGGCGAGCGCCCAATGCCCGCCGTGCAGTGAAGGTAGATCTCCCGCGATAAGCTCGACTGCTTTCGATACGCGACCGCCGGATTTACGACCAGCGTCCTTGATGGATACGGACTTCGTTGTCAGTTGCCAACTCGTCCGACGCCGTAGGCCTCTGATCCAGTTCTTGTACATCAGCCCGTATCTTTGCTCCACGCTTCCTTCAGACCCCACCTCACGGTGACGCCCTTGCGCTTCGCTACCCTTGACCTCCATCAGGTTGGGACGGGACTTTCACCCGCAAGCTGCCGAACACGCACGGCGTACAACAAAACGCCCCGCCGGGCGGCGGGGCGTGGTCGTTGGGACGCGGCCTGAGCCGCGGACCTTCGGAAGCTCTGCCTAGATGTCGTAATACAGTTCGAACTCGAACGGATGCGGGCGCATCCGCACGGGATCGACTTCCTTCGTCATCTTGTAGTCGATCCACAGATCGATGAATTCCTTCGTGAAGACGCCGCCCTTCGTCAAAAACGCGTGGTCTTTTTCGAGCGCCTTTAAGCGACTCTTCGAGCGATCCCGGCACGGAAGGCACGTGCGCCAGCTCCTCCTTGGAGAGATCGAAGATGTCCTTGTCGAGCGGGCCGCCGGGATCGATCTTGTTCTCGATTCCGTCGAGGCCCGCCATGAGCATCGCCGAATAGGCGAGATACGGATTGCACGACGGATCGGGCGGCCGGAACTCAAGGCGCTTCGCCTTGGGGTTCGTCGAGTACATCGGGATGCGGACGGCGGCCGAGCGATTGCGCCGCGAGTACGCGAGGTTTACCGGCGCTTCGAAGCCCGGCACGAGCCGCTTGTAGGAGTTCGTCGAAGGCGCGGCAAACGCGACGATCGCAGGCGCGTGCTTCAGCAGCCCGCCGATGTACCACAGCGCCAGTCTGGCTCAGGCCGGCGTACATGTCGCCCGCGAAGAGCGGCTTGCCCTTGCCCCAAAGCGATTGGTGCGTGTGCATGCCCGAGCCGTTGTCCGAGAAAACGGGCTTCGGCATGAAAGTCACGGTCTTGCCATACTGGTAGGCGACGTTGCGGACGATGTATTTGTACTTACACATGTTGTCCGCGGCGTGGATCAGCGTGTCGAACTTGAAATCGATCTCCGCCTGTCCGGCCGTGGCCACTTCGTGGTGGTGGCACTCCACTTCGATGCCCACTTCCTGCATCTTCAGCACCATGTCCGTGCGCATGTCCTGATAGTGGTCCATGGGCGGGACAGGGAAGTAGCCTTCCTTGTAGCGCGGTGCGGTAGCCGAGGTTGTGCTCGGCGCGACCCGAATTCCAGCGGCCTTCGTCCGAGTCCACGTAATAGAAGCCGTGCTGCTGCTTCGAATCGAAGCGCACGCTGTCGAAAATGAAAAATTCCGCCTCGGCGCCGAAAAACGCCTGGTCGGCGACGCCGCTCTTCTGCAGATATTCCTCGGCGCGATGCGCGAGATTCCGCACGTCACGCTCGTAGGGCTTGCGCGAGAGCGGGTCCTGCGCGTCGCAGATCATGACCAGCGTCGGCGTGTCGCGAAAAGGATCCATAAAAGCCGTATTGGGGTCGGGAATCAACAGCATGTCGGATTCGTGAATCTGGGCCCATCCGCGGATCGAGCTGGCGTCCATGCCAAACCCGTCCTGGAATGATTCCGCCGTAAGCTCCTGGATCGGGTAGCTGACGTGCTGCCAGACGCCCGGCACGTCGATGAAACGCAGATCGAGGATTTTGGCGTTGTGTTTCGAGGCATATTCAAGAACGCTTTTCGGGTCCATCCGTCCTCCCCCGCCGCAGTCTCACGTAGCATCAGAGAGTCCTGTCTGTGTCTGCCGTGGCCTGGGTCAGCTTTCGCGATAGTAAGGCGCGGCGACGTTACTCCAGGCGTTCGGGCGGCGTCAAGCGCGACGTAAACTTTCGTCTAACGGATATTTTCATCGCTTCGATAGCTTTTCCTGATGGGCTCTAATGGTATTTTCTTGGATTGCTTTACGACTTCTTTACGAAATTCCAGATGCGCTAGGAACGTTCGCCTTTCGAATCTGACTTCCGGTGCCCACCCGCGGGGTGAGGGTGGGTTCTTGACGAATTCAAATCGACCTCACCGGCATCTCGACCACATCATCCACGCGCATCACTTCTTTCACCACGAATCCTTCCGCGTATTTCACGCCGATCATTCGCCCAAAGTGTCGGGCGATCAGATCCATCCTCCCTTCGAGCTGATCGAGCGGCAGGGAAACTTTCGTCCGTTCTTTTTTCGCCGGACGAAATTGCGATTCGTAGGCAAGGATCGCGCGCCGCCGCCCTTCGAATTGCTTCGTGATATCGACGGCAAACGTCGGGCGCACGTCCGCATACGCGGCCGCATAAATAATCTTGAACGGCCGCCAGGCCTCACCAGCCAGCGGATAATTCTTGAGCCCCGCGACGAAGCAAGCCTCCCATCCCAGAAGAGCGGCGGTGTAGTGGTCCGGGTGGCGGCCTTCCCAGTAGGGCAGGATCACGGTGCGCGGCTCGAATTCGCGGATCACCTCAGCGATCGCGACCTTGTACTCGTCGCAGACGCGCAGGTGGGCGTCCGGCAGTCCCAAGTTTCGCCGCACCTTCACCCCAAGTAATTTCCCGGCGCGCGCGGATTCCTTCAGCCGGGTTTCAGGTGTGCCGCGCGTCCCGGTCTCGCCGCGAGTGAGGTCAACGATGCCGGTCGCGTAGCCCTCCTGAGCCATCCTGAGCATGGTGCCGCCACAGGTGAGCTCGACATCATCGGGATGCGGGGCAATGGCGAGCAGATCGAGTTTCATTCGTCCTCCCAAAAGGCGTATGCGGGGCTTTTCCCTTCGGCCGGCTGGCTAGGGCGCGAGAACGCGCCAAGAATCGGTCACTAAGGGGCCGTTGAACTTCTCGACGGGAGCAACTAATGATGCTGTCGTCGGAGCGCTTTTTGCGCACCCGAAATCCGTCAAGACGCGGGATTTACGCTAGCACAGTGCGCATGATTTGTAAGCGGTTGTTGCCGCCCCGCTCGACCACCGGCCCGAGTAATCGTGGTGAGTATGTTACTGTTAGGTAATGTCAGGAAAACCTCGTCGGAACGGCCCCTTCTGATTCCCTTATGATTGGGTCTGGGCGATCCAGATCCACTGGCTTCTGAATAGGCAACCGTTGTGAAGGGAACTCGACAAAATCGCAAGACTCGCCGGAGTGCGCCTCGACGCAAGGGCGTCACGGCGCAGACGTACATCCTCGCGCAGGCGGTTGAAAACAGCACCGAAATGATCGGCATGACCGATCGAAGAGGCTACTTCAACTTCGTCAACGCGGCCTTTGCTGAGTCTCTTGGATACTCGCGAGACGAAATGATCGGCAAGCACTTCAGAATCGCCCACGGCGACGCCAATCCTTCCGCACTCGTGCGAGAAATAGGCAACAAATCATTGGAGAAGAAAGGGTGGCGGGGAGAGTGCTTTTTCTCGCGGAAGGACGGAACCGCTTTTCCGGTCTCTCTGAGCGTGGGGCCCATCGTCGACCGCCGCCGGCGCGTGATCGGCGGCTTTGGGCTAGCAAAGGACATCACCGCGCGCCGCGCCGCTCAAGAGTCGCTGCGCGAGAGTGAAGAACAGTTCCGGCAACTGGCCGAGAACATTCACGAAGTGTTTTTCGTCGTCGCGCTCAACCCCGTGCGCTTCGCCTACGTGAGCAACGCGTTCGATGAGGTCTGGGGAATGTCGCGCCAGGAATTGTACGTTCGGCCGACCGCGTGGATCGATGCGGTTCACCCGGACGACCGCGAGTCCGTGTCAAACTTCTTCGGACAATCCGCGAGCGGCGTTGCCATCGACATGCAGTACCGGCTGGTGCGCCCCGATGGCGGGCTCCGCTGGGTCAGCGCCCGGACGTTTCCCGTCCACAACGAAAAGGGCGAACTGCACCGCGTCGTCGGAATCGCCGAAGACATTACGGTACGCAAGCAGGAAGAAGCGGCCGTGCGCGCCGCCCACCAGAAACTGCATGTAGCGCTGCGGGAAGCCGAGCAGCGCGAAAAGGAGACGAGCAAGCTGACGGACCTGGTCGACATTTTGCAGTCCTGCCAGTGTGTGGAGGAAGCCTACAAGATCGCGGGCGGCGCGCTGCCGCGAATCCTGGCGTCCGAGTCCGGCGCGCTTTGCATCCTCAGCGCGTCGCGGAACATCGTGGAGACCGTGGCAGCGTGGGGCGAATGTTCGACGACGGAGAAAACATTCGCGCCGGACAGTTGCTGGGCGCTACGGCGTGGGAAAAGCCATCCGGTGGACGATCCAAGTTCGCCGATGCGTTGCGGTCACGTGCATTCCTCCGTGGCGGGGTATGTGTGCGTTCCGCTGGCGGCTCACGGCGAGACGCTGGGCGTGCTCTACATCGAGAAGGCGGCGCGGTCGTCGATTCCCCCGGGGCTGCTGCCGGAGGACCACATGGCGGCGCTCTGCCGGCAGGGAGGCGCCATCGGCGAACGCATGTCGCTCGCGCTGGCCACGCTCCGGCTTCGCGAAGTGCTGCGCAGCCAGTCGATTCGCGATCCGCTGACGGGATTGTTCAACCGCCGCTACATGGAAGAATCGCTCGAGCGGGAATTGCGCCGGGCGGAGCGCAACGGACAGCCAGTCGGGTTCATCATGCTGGACATCGATCACTTCAAACATTTCAACGACACGTTTGGCCATCAGGCGGGCGATGCGCTGCTGCGCGCGCTAGGCGACCTAGTAGGGGAACGGACTCGCGGGCAGGATGTGGCTTGCCGTTTTGGAGGCGAGGAGTTTTCGCTCATCCTCGCCGGAGCATCGCGAGAGGCGACGCACAAGCGCGCGGAATTCCTGCGAGAGGAAGTGAAACAAATGGCGGTAACCCACGCGGGGCAGCTCCTCGGGAAGATCAGCCTGTCGTTTGGCGTGGCCGAGTATCCGCGTGACGGCCGAACCACCGAGGAATTGATCCGCGCCGCCGATCAAGCGCTCTACAGGGCGAAGGCCGCGGGGCGCGACAGAATCATCCTCGCGCGCGATGTCGAGCCTTCGGCGCCTTCGTCAGAGTCCGCCATCAAGGCAGGCTGAACGCGATGAAGATGTTGCCTGCCGACTCGAAAATGTACTGCTTGCCTTCCACCTCGTAGGTCGTGGGATTGGAACGCGCCGCGTGGCCCATGTAAAACTGCCACAGCGGCTTCCCGGTATCGGCATCAAGCGCGAAGAAATTGCCTTCCTCGCTGCCGCTGAAAACCAGGCCGCCCGCGGTCGAGAGTACGGGCACCCACGCCGGCGCGAGCAGCTTGAACTGCCAGCGCAGTTTTCCCGTGGTGGCATCGAGCGCGCGAATCGCGCCGTAGGATTGCTCGCCGACGAGCGCGCGAATTCCTCCTCCGCCGACGATTCCTTTGGGCGGCCCCGGCTCGATCTCGCCCGTGCCCTTGATGAAATATGCGCCCGTTTCGTGCGCGCTCACGTAGAAAAGTCCTGTGATGGGGCTGTACGACGGGGCCGTCCAATCGACGCCGCCCGTGAGGCTGGGGTACACCAGCGTTCCGGCCCCGAGGGTCGGCTGCTGATTGGGCGCGAGGATCGGGCGGCCGTTCGCATCGAGTCCCTTGGCCCACGTTTCTTTCACGAACGGAACGCCGGTGATGAATTTGCCGTCGGTTCGATCGAGAACGTAGTAGAAACCGTTGCGATTCGCGAGGCTCACGAGCTTGCGCTCCTTCCCATCGATCCTTGCATTGAAGAGAACCGGCGGCTCATCCGAGTCCCAGTCGTGATTTTCGTGCGGAGAGAACTGGAAATACCATTTCAGCTTGCCGGTATCGGCATCGATTGCGAGAAGCGAGCAGGTGTAGAGATTGTCACCGGGACGCTCGTCGTCGTTGAAATCCGGCGCGGGGTTTCCGGTGCCCCAATAAATGAGATTCAGATCCGGATCGTAGGAGCCGTCGTTCCAGGTAGTGCCGCCGGCGCTTTCGGGCGCACCCGGCCCCCAGCTATCGGCGCCGGGATCGCCCGGGCGGGGAGTGATCCAGAAACGCCAGAGGCGCTTGCCGGTTTTCGCATCGTAGGCATCGAGGAATCCGCGGACGGCGGCCTCGCTTCCGGCAACGCCGGCGATGATTTTGCCATCGAGCGCGAGCGGCGGACCGGTCATCGCGTAGCCCATGGCGTTGTCGGCGACGTGGACGTTCCAGCGCACCGCGCCCGTTTTGTCGTCGAGCGCAATGAGGTGGGCGTCGACGGTGCCGATGTAAATGGTGTGGTCGAGGAGGGCGATGCCCCGGCTCGTTGTCTGGAGGCCGATCGCAACCACATGCTCGGGCAGCTTTGGCGCATAGCTCCAAAGCTTCAAGCCCGTGCGCACGTCGAGCGCGACGACGGTGCTCGGCGGCTCGACAATGTACATTACGCCATCGGCAACGATCGGAGAGGCCTCGATGGTGCCGGGATGACTTGTCTGATAGATCCACGCGACTTTCAACTGCGAGACATTCTGCTTGTCGATCTGTTTCAGCAGCGAAAATTGCTGCGAGTTGTAGCTGCCGCCATACGTGAGCCAGTTTTGCGGCTCGCTTTGCGAGTGCAGGATGCGTTCGTAGGGCACGTCCTGGGCAAAAGTCGCAAGGGCGAATGCGGCGGCACCGGCGAAAAGAGACAAAAGAAGTGCGTATTGGGCGACTCTCATTTCGCCTCCTTCAGGCTCGCGAGATAGGCGACGAGATCGTTCACCTGCTCGTCGCTGAGCTTGCCCTTGATGCTGGGCATCACGCTCTTGCCCGGCTCCTTGTCCAATGTTCTCAAATCGGCTTTGCGGAACGAGAGGAAGTTGCCCTTGGCGTCTTTGATGACGATGCGGAACGAGTCTTCGACCATGCGCGTGCCGTCGTAGGCTTTGCCGTCTTTCGTGACGAGATGGATGAACAGGTAGTCGAGCTGCCCGCCGCTTTCGACGAACACGTGCTCCTGCGGCAAATCCGTGCCGGGATAGAGCACGGCGGTGCGCAGGTAACCCGCGCCGCGGAGGGAGCCGACGGTGGTCAACTCGGGCCCCGCATCTCCGCCTTGCCCGGCGATCGTGTGGCAGGAGGCGCAACCGCTCGCGTCGTAAACATTTTTGCCCTTGGCCGGATCGCCGGTGATTGGCGCGGAATCCTTGCGCTGGAGCGTGAGGAGATAATCGACGATCTGCTGGATCTGCGCGTCGTCGAGCTGCCCGGCAAAGGCGGGCATGCCACCACCGCCCATGCCGTTCTTGATGATGGCCTTGACGGGATCGGCGCCGAGACGGAAGGGGATGCCCTGAATATTGGGTCCCATCGCGCCGCCCGCGTCAAGGCCGTGGCAGGTGGAGCAGCGCTCCTCGAAGAGTTGCTTGCCGGGCGATTGGTCCTCAGTTTTTGCGGTTGGCGATTCCTGGCGGCTGCGAGCCGACGCCGAAATTGCACCCGTCGCGATGGCCGCAGCACAGATGATGGGAATCGCGGTGGCAAGCCACCACGACTGAACGGAAGTCATATGAATCCCCCCACTTTCAGAACCGATGTAGGGCAATAACATCGTTGGGAGGCGGCGTCAAGGCCGGTTGGCAGGCCGGTTGACAGGCCGGGGGGCAAATGGGCTGAACTGCAAAACCCTGGGCTGGAAGCCCCGTTCTGGCGTGATTCCTTTTCGCGGGCCTGAAGAGTCTGTGTGGTGACCGGGTTCGGGAACTTCAGGGGCTCGAGCCCGTGAAGATTTTGCGGAGCTTACGTCGTGGCCGGGAGCCACGACCAACAAAGATTCGCGGTTGTCACACAGACTCTGCAGGCCCACGCTTCCACCCATTTCCCCGGCCAAGCCGCGCATTCACATCAGATTTCGACCTCCCAATTTCCTTTGCGCGTGCCGATGATTACGCCTTCACGGATGTAGGTGCCATCCGGGCGTCAGCTTTGTTAAGGTGTAGCTCTCGCGGACTGGGAGGAACAGATGGCAGGGAAACCGCTCGAAGGGCAAGTGGCGCTGGTCACCGGCGCGGCGAAGCGGATCGGGCGCAGCATTGCGCTGCGGCTGGCCGCGGATGGGGCGGCGATCATCATCAACTATGCCACATCGAAGGGCGACGCGGACGCGCTGGCGCGGGAGATTGGCGCAAACGGCCCGCGGGCGGCAGCGATGCAAGCGGACGTGTCGAAGCGCGCGGACGTCGAGAAGATGTTCGGGGCGATCGAGAAGGAATTCGGGCGGCTCGACATTTTGGTGAATAACGCGGGCTCTTTTTTCGAGGCAAAATTCGAAGACCTTACCGACGAGCAGTGGGACGGCATCCTCGACATCAACCTGAAATCGCAATTTCTTTGCGCGCAAGCGGCGGCTCCGATCATGAAGCGTCACGGCCGCGGGCGGATTATCAATATCTCGTCGCTGGGCGGGCTGCTGCCGTGGCCGAGCTTCACGCACTACTGCGTGTCTAAGGCGGGGTCGATCATGCTGACGCGCTGCCTGGCGCGGGCGCTGGCGCCGGAGATCCTGGTGAACAGCGTCGCGCCTGGCACCATTCAGTTCTCTGGCGAGCCGCCCGATGAGGAGTATATCCGGCGAGTCCCGCTGCACCGGACGGGCACGGGCGACGACATCGCGGGCGCCGTCGCGTATCTCGCGAGCGCGGATTTCGTCACCGGGCAGGTGCTAGCGGTCGACGGCGGGCGTTTGCTCGTGTGATTAGGGGCTGCCTCTACCTCATATATGCTTGCCGTGGAAGAGAAGGCTTTCTTCAAGGGCTGAAGCCCGCGACGTTGCGGGCTTGGTGTCGTAGCTGAAGCCATGACCTACAAAGATTCTCGGTTGTCACACGGGATGACCCCTCAGGACACCGGGGCCGCTGCCACGACCTACAGCGACCTCCGGGGTCTCGCACGGGCTCTTGGCGGGGCCGACCGCCGGCACGTGTACTTCTTCGAAAACCTGTGTCGCGAATGGGTATGACATCCCATTGCGTGCGGACTTACTCTAAGCCACAGGAAGTGCTCGAATGGAACCAGAGATCCGCAGATTGGATGTTTTGCGCGGCACGCAGCGTACGCGACGCTTTGCCGGTTTCAACCCCGCCCGCAACATCACCGTGGTTTTCACGACCGAAGAGGGGACCGCAGCCGCATTGCGAAGCGCCGCAGATTTGGCGGCGCGCCTCGACGCTCGCATCACGCTCGCGGTGCCGGACGTGGTCCCGAATGGGCGCCAGTTGAACGAGCCGACTTTCCCGATTCGCCAGCTCGAGGAGCGCTCGCAGCGAGTCGTGACCGATTCGGGCGTTCGAGGGACGGAGATTCGCATTCAGATATGGCTCTGCCGCGACCTGCGGAAATGCTTGCGGCAGATACTCAGCATGCATTCAATCATCGTGCTGGGCGGCCGGGTTGGCTGGTGGCCGAGTGCTGAGCAAAAACTCCGGCGATGGCTTGCGGGATTGGGCCACCACGTGATTCTCGCGGATGTCCGAGCACAGACCTGCAGGGAACTGCTTCCAACGGCGCAGCGCCAGGCGGTACTTGGCCGCACGTTGCGCGCCAGCAACGAATAGCCGGCGATAACCTCCATCGGCCGCCGCGCCCGCTTCACTCCGCCGGTTGCGCGACGTAGTACCCTGGCCGCGCGCGAACCGATACACCAGACCTTGAAACCATCACTCTGATCGCGTGGAATCCCGGGGCACGCTGCGAATTCGGCCGGTAGCTGATGATGTACTGCGCGTGGAGCTCCCCGCCGATATTGTCGAGCGCCTCGCGGAGGGTTTCGGCGCGAACCGCGCCGTAGTGAGCGCCGCCTGTGGCGGCGGCTGCGACTTCGAGGTCATGTTTCTTGGACCGATTCCTGCCTTGCTGAAGAAGGAAGATTGCGGGAGCCGCCCAGAGCGCGGGGGCATCCTGCAGAAGGTCTCGCGTCATGCTGCTCGGCCCGATCGCGTAAATGGAGATATTGGCGTGCTCCGCGTCGCGCACGACTGTGCCGAAGTCTGCTTTGCTGCCATGGTCGCGGGATTCGCCCACGACGAGCATAACGCGGCGGCGCATCGGGGCTTCGTCCTTCAGCATCTCGACAGCTTTCGCCATCGCGTCGTAGAGGTGCATTCCTGGATCGTCGAATTCGGCGTTCGCAATGGCGCTCTCGACGGCGTCGTGATCCATTGTGAAGGGCTGGCGCACGTCGACGGTCGAATCGTAGGTGATGACCGCCGCTTCGCCGTGGAGAGCCATCACCGTTTCGGTGAATATGCTCCCGAGGCTGTGAATCGCGGGAATCATCGCCTCCGCGCGATCGGTGGTCTGAAGCACGAGGACGACGGCAAGGGGATCGCCGCCGAGGTCCCAATGATCGATCTTCTGCTCGACGCCGTCGTCGAAGACGTGGAAATCCTGCGGCAGGAGGTCGAGGTCGAACTCGCCGCTCGGGTCCGTAACGGTGACGGCGACGACCACCTCGTTTGTAACGACGCGGATCTGGTTCTTTGGTGGCGCAGGCGGAGCTTGCGGCGCTTGAGCCTGCACCGCCCCGCCACCGGCCGCGGCCAGCGACAATGCGAATACGCATCGGAGTCCGAATTGTCGGCGAAAGCTCATCACGTTGCGGCTGCGTATGCGATTTCTCTCACGCTTCAAAGGTTGCAAGCGACCGATTGAATTGACTCGCGGCGCTCAAGAGATTCTGATCCCGGAAAAATATCTTTTCAAACGTACGGTTCTCGAATAATCTAAAGTGTTTGGGCGACGCGTCGCGGTCGCCGTGGGGGACTATACTCGGTGGCCGAAATATCAGCGGCAAAGCCCGCGAACGGTTTTGGGAGTACGCTTCGTCGTGATGCATGGTGGGTCGAGAACCTGCCTTTTATCATCGTTTTGAGCGCGTTCGGCATCTACACCACATGGCGCGCATTCGAAGGCACCTATTATTGGGCCGCACCGTATCTCTCGCCGTATTACTCGCCGCTCATTGATCCGCAGCACCACTGGTGGCCGTTTTCGCCGGCGATTTTGATTCTCGGCGGACCTCTCGGCTTCCGTTTGACTTGCTACTACTACCGCAAGGCCTACTACCGCGGATTTTTCCTCGATCCGCCCGCATGCGCGGTGAGCGAGGGCGGCCATCGCAAGTATAAGGGCGAGACGGCGTTTCCGTTCATCCTGCAGAACGTGCACCGCTATTTCTTTTACATCGCGGTCGTGTTCGTTGCGTTCCTCTGGTACGACGCGATCGTGGCGTTCGATTTCGGCGGTAAGTTTGGCATCGGCGTCGGCTCGCTGGTGATGCTGGTCAACATCATTCTGCTGACGATTTATACCTTTTCGTGCCACTCGCTGCGAAGCCTGGTGGGCGGCAAGCTCGACTGCTTCTCGTGCGCCACGCTGGGCCTGCCGCGGCATTCGGCCTGGAAGGGCGTGACGAAGCTCAACGAGCACCACATGTTCTGGGCCTGGGTGAGCATGATTTCCGTCGGGCTCACCGACTTTTACATCTACCTGGTAGCTTCCGGCGCCATCAAGGACTTTCGACTCCTGTGACCCCTACGTACGAGACTCATGAACACGATGTCTTGATCATCGGCGCGGGCGGCGCAGGGCTGCGAGCCGCAATCGAAGCGCTCGCGCAGGGAGCGAGCGTCGGCGTCGTTTGCAAGTCGCTGCTCGGCAAGGCGCACACCGTGATGGCCGAGGGCGGGCTCGCTGCGGCGATGCGCAATGTCGACAAGGCCGACAGTTGGCAGACGCATTTCCGCGACACGATGCGCGGCGGCAAGCTGATGAATAACTGGCGCATGGCGCAGCTCCACGCGATGGAGGCTCCGGATCGGGTTCGCGAGCTCGAGCAGTGGGGCGCGCTCTTCGACCGCACCGCGGACGGCGAAATCCTGCAGCGCGCTTTCGGCGGGCACACGTACAAGCGCCTCTGCCACGTGGGCGACCGCACCGGTCTGGAAATGATCCGCACGCTGCAGGACCGCGGCGTGCATCTCGGCTTCGACGTGTACATGGAGTGCACGATCACCAAGCTCTTGAAGGAGGGCGGCCGGGTCTCGGGTGCGTTCGGCTACTGGCGCGAGAGCGGAGATTTCGTCGCGTTCAGGGCGAAGTCGGTCGTGATCGCCACGGGCGGCATCGGCAAGTCGTGGAAGATCACGTCGAATTCGTGGGAGTGCACCGGAGACGGCATGGCGCTGGCGTATGATGCGGGCGCCGAGCTGCTGGACATGGAATTCGTCCAGTTTCATCCGACCGGCATGGTGTGGCCGCCGGGCGTGAAGGGGCTGCTGGTGACCGAGGCCGTGCGCGGAGAAGGCGGCATCCTGCGCAACAAGAATGGCGAGCGCTTCATGGAGAAATACGACCCGAAGCGCATGGAGCTTTCGACGCGCGACATCGTCTCGCGGTCGATCTACACGGAAGTGCGCGAGGGCCGCGGCAGCCCGCACGGCGGCGCGTTTCTCGACATTTCGCACAAGCCGGCCGAGTACGTGAAGCGCAAGCTGCCCAGCATGTACCACCAGTTCAAGGAACTGGCGGACGTGGACATCACGAAGGGGCCAATGGAAGTCGGGCCGACCTGCCACTACACGATGGGCGGGATTCGCGTCGAGGCGGAGACGGGGCAATCGTCGATTCCGGGACTTTTTGCCGCGGGCGAGGCCGCCGGCGGGATGCACGGCGCGAATCGGCTGGGAGGGAACTCGCTTTCGGATTTGCTGGTGTTCGGCCGCCGAGCGGGATTGGCAGCGGCGCAGCATTCCAAGCAGGTGGGCACGCCGAAACTCGACAGCGCGCAGCTCGAGCAGGCGGGGCGGGAAATCCTCGCGCCGTTCCAGCGCGCTGGCAGCGAAAATCCGTACGCGATTCACCGGGATTTACAGGAAGTGATGCAAACGCTCGTCGGGATCTTCCGCACTGAAACCGATCTCATGAAGGCGCTCACCGAGATCGAACAGTTGAAGGCGCGCGCGACCAGGGTGCACGTGGAAGGCTCGCGCATCTACAATCCGGGCTGGCATCTATCGATCGACTTGCCATGCATGCTGACGGTTTCCGAGGCTTGCACGCACGCAGCACTTGCGCGCAAGGAGAGCCGCGGCGCACACAGCCGGTTGGATTATCCTAAGACCGAGGATGCGTGGGGCACGAAGAATCACGTGATCGCAAAGAGAGATGGCGCGATGAACATCTTCGAAGTGGCGCGTCCGCCGATGCCCGAAGAGTTGCAGAAGATTCTGGCGGAAGACAAGTAGTGGAGGCAAGGGAATGGCGGAAGTAACGGTCCGGGTATTTCGAGGCGACAGCGAATCGGGGAAGACCGTCGATTACAAAGTTCCTCTGAGCGAAGGCATGGTCGTGCTGGATGCGATTCACTCGATTCAGGCGAACGAGGCGCCGGACCTTGCCGTCCGCTGGAACTGCAAGGCGGCGAAGTGCGGATCGTGCTCGGCGGAAGTGAACGGCAAGCCGCGGCTGATGTGCAAGACGCGCATGGATTCGCTGCCGCTGGATCAGCCGGTCGTCGTATACCCGATGAAATCGTTTCCGCTGGTGAAGGATCTTGTGACCGACGTTTCGTGGAATTACAAGGTGAACAAGAAGATTCCGGCGTTCGAGGCGCGCCCGGGCGTCGAATGGAAGATGTACCAGCGCGACGTGGATCGCGTGCAGGAATTCCGCAAATGCATCGAATGCTTTTTGTGCCAGAACGTCTGCCACGTGCTGCGCGAGCACGATAAGAAGGAGCAGTTTGGCGGGCCGCGCTTTTTCGTCCGCACGGCGGGTCTCGAAATGCACCCGCTCGACGGGGTGAATCGCATGGGCTTGCTGAAGGACGAGCTGGGCCTCGGTTTTTGCAATATCACGAAGTGCTGCACCGAAGTCTGCCCCGAAGAAATCCATATCACCGACAACGCGATCATTCCGCTCAAGGAGCGCGTGGTGGATCAGTTCTACGATCCGCTGACGATGCTCGTCCGCAAGATCACCGGGGCGAAATAGATTTTCGAACCGGAAGTAAGTCTCGCCGAGGTGTCGCACCTACGGCGCTCCTGACCCCACGCATACCTTTCCCAACCCTCACGGGCTGGGCTAACTTGGGGCCGCGCCTCCGGCGCTTGCACGAAAGCGCCGGAGGTGCGACACGTTCCTGAAGCGTTCGTCCGTCGAGCAGATTCTTGAGGCTAGAGAGCTTCTAGGCTGATTTCTCCTGATGCGAGTTTTTCCATTAGCTCGTGGTCGGCGGGCAGGAAATTCAGTTCAGGCAGAGTGCGGGGCTGGCGCCACTCGATCCGCTCGAAGATCAGATTTCGCACTTCGCCGGGCGGCACGCTCACTGCGAAGAAAAGCAGCTCGATCGGTTCGGACATTTCGGCGTAACGATGCTGCGTGCGGTAGATTTCGTGGCCGATTCTGGCGGTGACGCCCAGCTCTTCCGCCAGCTCACGCGCGAGGGCTTCCTGAGTTGTTTCATCCGGGCGCTTCTTGCCGCCGGGGAATTCCCACAATAGCTCGAAAGCGCTCCCGCGACGGCGCTGGCAGACGAGAAGTCTTCCCCCGGATTCGATCAGCGCGGCTACGACGATCAGCATCGGATGCTCAGCTTGATTTGACGCTCGCGTTCGCGTGTGTAACGATGCGGCTCACAGGCCCACCTCAGTCGGTGAAAAAGGAGAAACTATGTCTCTCTATTTGATTCAAGCTGCTTACAGCCAGGAAGCCCTTCGCGCCATGACCCAGAATCCGCAAGATCGTACCAGCGCCCTTCGCGGGCCGGTCGAATCGCTCGGCGGAAAAATCCACAGCCTGTTTTTGTCGTTCGGCGAATATGATGCCGTGCTTCTTCTCGAAATGCCCAGCAACGTCGCCGCCGCCGCGATTGCCCTCGCCCTCGGCGCCGGCGGCGCTTGCAAGAGCATCCAGACGACTCCGCTTTTGACCGTGGCGGAGGGCATCGAGGCCCTGAAACAAGCAGCCGGTTCCGGATATCATCCGCTAACAGCCTCGGCGAAGGCCGCCAGCTGAAGAGCAAAAACAAAAAACGCGCCGGAGAGCCTTCGCTCTCCGGCGCGTTGGTTTTTGGAATCGACTACTGGTCTGCTTCCACCTTCTTCAGCGGAGGTTTCGGCAGCTGCCAGAGCAAATGCACATCGTCGGCGCCGTTCGGATAGAACTGTGCCGACTTCTTGCCGGAGGGCATCAGGATGATGTCCGCGCGGCGGTTGTAAGCCAGCCAGCTCGTCCGCTTCGCTCGCATGTGCATCTTGGGGGCCTTGACGGGATTGGTGTCTTCGAGTTCCTTCACGGTGGCTTCGGGCATCGGCTGGTCCTTGCCGTAGGCAGCGGTCTCGATCTTATCGGACGAGATGCCCTGCTCGACGAGGTAGGCCTTGATGCGTTCGACGCGGCGTTCGCTCAGATCCTGGTTAAAGGGTTTCGAGCCACGCTCGTCGGCATGCGCTTCCACCGAAAGCTTGGCATCGGGATCGTATTCGAGATACTTCTTGAACCCGTCCGCGAGGGTCGAAAGCGCCGCTTCCTGGCTCTTTACAAGTCCCACCTGCGGATGCCTCTTATCCGGATAGTCCGTGGGGTAAAAGATGCTCTGCAGGGTGACCGTGGGAATCGGCTCGACCGATCCGACGATATGAACCGCGGCCGTCTCGCTGGCGGAGCCGCCGCAGACGTTCGTGGCATTCAAAGCGTAGCTCTTGTTCTCGTCGATCGTGCGCGCCGGCTGCCCTTCGGCGACCTGCGAGGTATCGGCCGGCTCGGGCTTCTCAGTTTCGCTGCCGCTGAGATCGACCTTTTGGCCGTCAACCGTCACCGAATCGGCGTTCGAGGTCTGCCACGTCAGCGTAGTGGAATCCTGCGTGATGACTTTGTCGCCGATCTTGCGGTAGTGGACTTCCGCGGGATTTGCGCTGATGCTCGCGTCGACTTTGGTGTTTACGTTGACCGTGGCGTCACCCTTCACCATGCCGCCGGGGCCCGTAGCCGTGAAGGCGTAATCCGTGGTTGCGTGCGGCGAAACCGACTGGCTGCCGCTCGTCTGCACGGTTCCGATGCCGCTGATATTCGCGTCGGCCGTCTCGGCGGTCTGCCAATTTAGCGTGGAAGACTGGCCGCAGTTGATGTTCGCAGCCGAGGCGCTGAAGCTGCCCGTAACGGGAGCCACAGCGACCGTCGCGCTGGCGATGCCCGCATGGAATCGCGGCACGTCTTTCAACTTCTCACCGCGGCTCCATGCGACCGTCTTCTGCGTGTTCTTGGCCATATCTACGACTACCTTCTTGCCTACAACCACCGTCACATCGCCGGACCACACCGTTTTTCCGGCATGCGTCACCGTCAGATGGTGTGTGCCGGCGGGCAAGAGGAGATTCTGGTGCCATATCCAATCAAAGTTGAATTCGTCCACGTGGCCCACGAAGTAAGCGGGCGTCGTTCCGTTGGAGAGCACAGCGGCACGGGAGTCGCCCTTCAGCTCCACATCGCCGAACGGGCCGCTCACGTTCCCGCCGTATGCATCGAGCTTCACATCGAGCGGCGTGGACTTGCCCGCTTCGATGTTCACATCTTGCGTCGAAATCTTGTATCCGTAGTTTACGACCACCACGGTGTGCTTCCCCGGGCTCAGAGAGATCGATTGGTTACCCTCGCGGATGGCATTCCCATCGACAAATACGTAGGCCTGTTTCGGCGAAACTTTGATCTTGAGTTTTCCATCCTGCGCGGAGCCGGGAGTCGCGCCTAAGGCGATGGCCAACGCGAGGATGAAGAAGTAAGCGAGTCGTCGCATCTGTAATTCTCCATTATTCTGTAGGCGGATTATTTACTGATGATTCGTTCTCTCGCGCCCTGACGAAAGAACCTAGGCTAGGAAGCTATAAAAGTATCGTTCTAAGCCCTATCGTGTCAATCAGATTCAAACAAAAAGCGAATGGTTGCGCGAAATGTTTCCACGGATGAATTTTTCCGCTGCCGTATACTGGATGCGTGTTCAACGATACGATCCTTGCCCACTTTCGCAGCCCTCATAATCCCGGCGACTTGTTAGATGCCACAGCCACGGTCGAGGTGACGAATCCGGTTTGCGGCGACGTCCTCCGGCTTTCGGTGCGGATCGAAAATGGGCAGATCGCCGCCGCGCGATTCAAAACCCAGGGGTGTGTCGCGGCGATTGCGTCGAGTTCGGTTCTCACCGATATCCTCGTCGGTAAATCTACCGGTGAAGCTCGTCAGATTACGCCACAGCAAATCTCCGATGCGCTCGGCGGCCTGCCTCCGGCCACCTTTCACGCGGCGCAGCTCTGCGCGGACGCGGTCGCGGCACTCGCGCGAAAACTCTGACTCCTACTGCGGGCGGGAAGTGGATATCGCACGCTTCAGGGTTTCGGGGTCGTTCAGATTCAGCACGACGCCCTTTTCTTCGGTGGCGACTTCCACTACATCGGCTGGATGCGCCCACACGACCTGCCGCGCGCCAACGTCCGGGGACGCCGCGAGGAGCTCATCGTAGAGCGAAGCTCGAAAAATTACCGGATGGCCGCGGCGGCCGCGATACGCCGGCAAGACGATCGTCTTGCCGGTCGAATCGAATTCCGCAATCAGCTGCGCCACGAGTTCGGCGGATATGATCGGGTGGTCGACCGGACAAAGCACGAGACCTGCGGTGGCATCCTGCGCCAGGCTGCGAATCGCCGCCTGGATCGAAGAGAGCTGGCCCTTGGGCCAATCGGGGTTCAGCACGATGGTCGCGGGGTCCAAGTGCAATCGCTCGCGGATTTTGTCCGCGCCCGCGCCGAGCACGACGCGGACGATGCCCACGCGCGGTTGCTTGACTACCTCGAGCAAATGTCCGGCAAAAGTGGTGCCGCGATAGGGGATCAGCGCTTTGGGACTACCCATGCGGTGCGATTCGCCGGCCGAGAGAATCGCCGCAGCAAGTGGCCTCGAGTCGGTGGCTGGGACGAGAGACTTTCGGTCAGGCGCGGCGGCCATCGCGCGTTAGTCGTGGTGGACGGCGGCGGCTTGCGGGAGTTTCACGGACTTATGCGCCAGGCCGGCGGCGTTGCGGCGCACAGCAATCAATTCCGCAGTGATGCTGACGGCAATCTCTTCGGGCGTGAGCGCGCCGATATCGAGGCCCACGGGTGCGTGCACGCGCTCGAATTCCTCGGGCGAGTAGCCTTCCTTCTCGAGTGCCTTGTACACGGAGAGCACTTTGCGCTTGCTGCCGATCATGCCGATATAGCGCGCATCGGTGCGCACGGCCCAGGCGAGCACCCGCATGTCGTCGCGATGGCCGCGCGTGACGATCAGCAGATAGCTCGACGCATTGGGAACGATCTTCGCGAATGCATCCTCATAGGTTGTGTAAAGCTTTTCTGCCATCGGAAACCGCTCGGCATTCGAAAAAGCTTCGCGGTCGTCCGCAACGTTGACCGAAAACCCCGAAGCGCTGGCCACGCGCGCGACGGCAGAGGAAATGTGCCCGCCGCCGAAAATATGCAGCAGCGGCTGCGGCAGAATCGGCTCGACGAAAATCTCGAGCGTGCCGCCGCAGATCAGGCCCGCATCGTAGGCGGCGTCCTGATTGAGATTGAATGTCATTTTGCGCGGCTGCTCGGCCAGAATCACCTCCTTGGCCGCCGCCCAAACCTCGGCTTCCACGCAGCCGCCGCCGATCGTCCCGACAATCGAGCCGTCGTCGCGCACCAGCATCCGCGAGCTTTCGTAGCTCGGGATCGAGCCATTTGTGTGGACTATCGTCGCCAGCGCGCCCCGCTCGCCCACTCGGCGCATCCGCACAATCTCTTCGAATAGGTCCGTAGGCATATGAATCCTGAGCCTCAGCGTACGTCGCCCCGGCGGGGGATGTCAATTCGATGTCGGGGCCGGGCAGTACCTCATTTGAATTTGTACAAAATGAGAAATAGAAGTCCCTAGAAGAATCGCCGGAGCTCATTCGCGACGCTTTCGGGCTCGCCACTGTCGTCTGCCGCCAAATGCCCCACGCCGGACAGTGTGACGCGTCTCTCGTTCGGCAAAATATCTTCCAGGGCATCCAAAGCTTTACACAGGTAAGCGATGCTCCTGGTGCCTCCTACCAACAGCACCTCTGGGCGTAAATTCTTGAACTTCTCGATCGTGCCCGCCATTTCCGCTGCCAGGCGGCAATCGAAATGAATCGTAGGGATAAGAACTTCCAGCGAGGTGTTGTCTCGGGCCCTCTCTTTAGCGCTCTTTTGTATCGCGAGCCGCATGAGCGGGACCAAAATGAAACGCGGCAACGACGTGAGCAGTCTGCGATCACCGGTGCCCTTGATGGCCGCAACCATAGCAGCAGCAAGATTGCCCCGCGCAAGCTCTCTTTCATAGCGCAGCGGCCAGGCCAACGGCGACGACGAAGTACCGCTAATTGCGAGGGGTGGTTCGTACAGCGCGATCTTGCGTACGGAGGGTAAAAGGAGCGCTGCCTGGAGGGTGATCAGAGCACCCGAACTGAGGCCGAACACGTTGCGCGCGCCTGTCGCTGCCATAATCGCGGCGAGGTCTTCGACCTCTTCTTCTATCCCGTAGTCATCTCCGAAGGGCCCGCTGAGGCCCCTTCCGCGGCGGTCAGGGACACAGACGGTGAAGGAATCGGAAAGCGCCGCCGCGAGCTTTGTGAAGCTCCGCGACGTCTGCATGGCGCCATGCACCAGAATGAGGCCCGGACCGCTGCCCCTTCGACGAAAGCCAATGGCGGTGCCGTCCTTGGAGACCACAGAGCCAGTTGTGTGCGTTTGCGGACCTGGAGTTTCCACGTGCTGATCATCTTATCGGTGAGTTTGCATGTCAAACCAGACATTACGTCCGGCGGATTTCCCGGCGATGCCCGCCCATGCTACGCTCGCGGCATGGTGCCGGGCGTCACCCGAATCGATCACATCCAGATCGCCGCGCCGGCCGGATGCGAACAAGCCGCGCGGGAATTTTACGGCGGCATCCTCGGGCTGAAGGAGATCGAAAAGCCTGCCGCGTTGCAAGCACGCGGAGGCTGCTGGTTCGAGTGTGGCGATCAGCAGTTGCACGTCGGCGTGGAACCCGACTTTCGTCCCGCCAAGAAGGCGCATCCCGCGTTCGCTGTGGTCGGTTTCGACCGGTTACGGGAAACACTCGCCCAGTGCGGCATCGTTCTGACGGATGAGAGCATTCCTGGAACGCGCCGCTTCTACGCGGACGATCCCTCGGGCAACCGTCTCGAATTCGTCGAGGGTGTATCGTAGTTTGGGGCCTATGGAAAGACTTCATGCGCTTCTCGTCGAGGGCGTGCCCGGCATCGGAAAATCCACGCTCGTGGACGCGCTGATACGCCGGCACGTCTCGCCATCCGAGCCCAGGCGCATCCGGTCGTTCGTCCATCTCGGGCAGACGCACACCTACGGCCCTCTGGCGCCCGCTGAGGACGCGGGCACACTGAACGCTGACGCAAATTTGCGGCTTCTCGATCGAATTGCGGGGATGCTCGAATGGCTGCGCTACGATCTGCGGCACAGCGACAAGCCGTGCTTCGTCCTGATCGATTCGCTGCACCTCACGCACTGTCTTCGGCCGGGGGTCGTCACGTGGAGCGACGTCGCGCCGATCGACCAGCGGCTCACAGCAGTCGGCTGCAAGCTGGTGCTTCTGACCGGCAGCAGTGAGACGGTCCGCGCCCGAACGATTCAGGCGCGCGCGGATTCGCAATTCCTCACCGAGTACGCGCTCAAGTTCGGGCGGACCCACGACGAATTGCACGCGCACTTTGTGGGCGAGCAGGCCGAGTTCGTTCGCATGTTCGGCCAATCCAGCCTGCGAAAGAGAATGTTTGCAAATGACGAAGGCCTCGATACCATCGTGGCCGACGTTTTCGACTTTTGGCAGCGAGGGCAAGACGCACCGGAAGCCGGTTTTTTGACCGTGAACGCATAATAGTAGACGCATGCCGCGACAAACCACCAGCGTTTCCCGGGAAGATTACCTCAAGGCGATCTGGGAGATCGTCCAGGAGGAGCAGGCGCCGATTAGCGCGCGGCTTGCCGAGGACCTTGGCGTGACGCCGCCGGCCGTCACTGCGGCGCTCAAGCGCATGGCCCGCGACGGCTATCTGCGCGTCTGGCGCGACGGCCGCATCGAACTTTCGCCGAAAGGGAAGGCGGCGGCGCACCATCTGGTTCTGCGGCATCGCCTCGCGGAAAAACTGCTCACCGAGGTGATCGGGCTCGAATGGTCCCTCGCGCACGAAGAGGCCGAGCGCCTCGAACACGGAATTTCGCCCGAGGTCGCCCGGCTACTTCTGGACCGCTTCGGCCGCGATAGCCGCTGCCCGCACGGCGTCCCGCTTTTCGGCGGGATGTCGCATCTGCGCAAAAAGCACGGTGCGGTGAAACTTTCCGAATCGGCGCCGGGACATTCCTACGAGGTGCTGCGCGTCTACGAAAGAGATCCCGCATTCCTTGCATTCCTCGAGCAGCGCCACCTGCGCCCCTCGGCGCGCGTTCGCGTCCTCGAACGCGAATACGACGAGACCATGGCCATCACCGTCGCCGGACACGGCTCCGTTCGCATCCATCTGGGCAAGCCCGCGACCGAGCGCATCTGGGTCCGGCGCTTGCCGTGACGATCCGACGAGCATCGTCATCCTGCCTGCCATGAGCGCAGTCAAAGGGAGACCGGCGCCCTTTGCCGGCCGAAGGATCTCTCCTCAATCGACGGCCACCTTCGCTGCTCGTGATACCCTTGCGCGAGATCCATGCTGAACGCGCTGCGCTATTACTGGATCATCGCCAAGGGCTACCGGCTGCGCCCCTGGAAGTCGCCGTACATCCAGTGGCGCCTTGAAACGTTTTTCGGCCATGATGCCGCCGATCTCGACGCGCACAAATTCTTCGGCCTCATGTGGCGCGAGCGCGCACGCATGGAACGCTTCCTCGATTGGGTCGCAGAACGCCGGCATGCATCTTCAATTTTCAGGTGAGCTTTCAGGTGAAAT
Organism: uncultured Acidobacteriota bacterium; assembly: GCA_963836125.1. Taxonomy (GTDB): domain Bacteria; phylum Acidobacteriota; class Terriglobia; order Acidiferrales; family UBA7541; genus Palsa-295. The sequence continues at coordinate 18,060 of CAWIIK010000005.1, read as the reverse complement.
GGGAGTAACCTCTGGAGCGTTTGGGGGAGCAGGCTCTCGAGTGCGCCCGCACGCGAAAGTCAGGAGGTCGCCGTGGGAAGATCCAAGAACCAATCGGTGAATCGCCGCGATTTCCTCAGGACGGCTGCCGCCGGCACCGCCGCGCTGGTTGCCGTGCCGGCTGCGAAAGCCGCGGAAGCCGCAGCACTGCCCGACCCGCATCGCAACGCCACGGCGCCGCCGCCGCGCAAACCCGTCGATCACGGCGACGGTCATGGCGTCGAGGTTCTCACGATTGCCCGCCCCGGCTCCGATTTCATGGTCGACGTGATCAAGGCGCTCAATTTCGAATACATCTGCGCCAATCCCGGCAACACGTTTCGCAGCCTTCACGAATCGCTGATCAATTACGGCGGCAACAAGAATCCGGAATTCATCACCTGCTGCCACGAAGAATCGTCCGTCGCAATGGGCCACGGCTACGCGAAGATCGAGAACAAGCCGCTGCTCGTCGCGGTGCACGGCACGGTCGGGTTGCAGCACGCCTCGATGGCGATTTACGACGCATTTTGCGACCGCGTGCCGGTGGTCATCATTCTCGGCAATATTCTCAACGCCGCCGAGCGATACGGCCAGGTCGATTGGGCGCACAGCGCGCAGGATCCCGCCGCGATGATTCGCGATTTCGTGAAGTGGGACGATCAGCCGATCTCGCTGCGCGCGTTTGCCGATTCGGCGATGCGCGCCTACAAGGTCGCGATGACGCCGCCGATGATGCCGGTCGCGCTCGTCGCCGACCACGAGTTGCAGGAAGACCCGATTCCCGATGGCGCGGACCTCAGCGTGCCGAAGCTTTCGATGACGTCGCCGCCAGTGGGCGATTCCGGCGCGGTCGCCGAGCTGGCGCGGCTGCTCGTCGCCGCCGAAAATCCCGTGATCGTCACGGATCGCGTGGCGCGCACGGCCGCCGGGCTCGCAGGCATGATCGAGCTGGCCGAAGCGTTGCAAGTGCCGGTGGTCGACCGCAACGGCCGCATGAATTTCCCCACGCAGCACCCGCTCAATCAGACCGAGCGCGGCGGCGCGACGATCGCAAACGCCGACCTGGTCGTCGGGCTCGAGTTGACCGATTTCTGGAGCACGGTAAATTCGATGCGGGCTCAAGTCGGAGCGACGCCGCAGCCAGCGATCAAGCCGGGCACGAAACTCGCGAGCATCACTGCGAACGATCTCTACCTCAAGAGCAACTATCAGGATTTCCAGCGGTACCAGCCGGTTGATCTCGCGATTGCCGCCGATGCCGAGGCGACGTTGCCGTCGCTGATCGAAGAGGTGAAGCGGCAGACGGCCGACGACCGCAAGAGCGCGTTCGCTGATCGCGGCACAAGGCTCGCAAAATTGCACGAGCAGGCTTTGCAGCAAGCGCGCGACGCCGCGGCTTCGGGCTGGGAGGACACGCCGATCAGCACGGCGCGGCTCACGGCGGAGCTCTGGCCGCTGATCAAGAACGAGGACTGGTCGCTCGTCTCGAACGTTCAATTCATCAGCCGCTGGCCGTTGCGCCTTTGGCCCTTCGACAAGCACTATCAATACAACGGCGCCGAGGGTGGCTTCGGCGTGGGCTATGGCGCGCCTGCGGCGGTGGGCGCGGCACTCGCGAATCGCAAGTACGGCCGCTTCACGGTCAACATCCAGAACGACGGCGATCTGATGTTCGCGCCCGGCGTCCTTTGGACCGCCGCGCATTCCCACATTCCGCTGCTGACGATCATGCACAACAACCGCGCCTACCATCAGGAAGTGATGGAGGTGCAGCGCATGGCCGACCGCCACAATCGCGGCATCACCCGTGCCTGGATCGGAACAACCCTCGTCGATCCGGCGATCAACTACGCCAAGCTTGCCGAGTCGATGGGGATGTATGGCGAAGGGCCGATCACCGATCCCAAAGACCTCGGGCCCGCGCTGCGGCGCGCCGTCGATATCGTGAAACGCGGCGAGCCCGCGATGGTGGACGTGGTCACGCAGCCGCGGTAGGAGGGAACTGTGCGCTACCTGATTCTGTGTGTCGCGATGCTCACGATCGCGCTTATCTGCCCCTCGGCACGCGCTCAGGATGCCGCTGCTAAATCAAAGGATGCTGCGGCCGCTGACGCGCAGAACGGCAAGCGCGTCTTTACAAGCGCCGGCTGCGTCGCGTGCCACGGCGCCGACGGGAAGGGAACCACGCTCGCGCCGCAAATCGCGCCGCCACCTTTGCCGCTTGCCGACCTGATTCACTACGTGCGCCAGCCGTCGGGCAAGATGCCGCCCGTTGCGGCAGGCGTCGCCTCCGACGAGCAGCTCACTGACGTTTACGCGTACCTGAAATCGGTCTCGCCCGCATCTTCGGCCAATGCGTCCCCTGCACCCGCGAGTGGAGATGCCACAAAAGGGAAGCAGCTATTCACGGCGGACGGATGTTACGAATGCCACGACTACAAGGGCGTGGGCGCCGGCACGGGTCCGCGCATCGGCCCGCCGCCCGTCTCGCTTCCTTCGTTTCTCCGCTACGTTCGCGCGCCCAGCGGCAATATGCCGCCCTACACCCTAAGGGCGATCTCGGATCAGGAGCTCGCCGATATCTACGCGTATCTGAAATCGCTGCCGCCACCGCCGTCTGCCTCAAGCATCCCGCTCTTGGACCCGTAGGAACGCGGGAACAACTGCGCGCTTGCGGTGTCTATAAGTGATGATCGTCGCCCAAGCCCTAGGAGGCGCGCATGAAACGTGTGCTCTCATTTGTTGCCCTCAGTCTTGTTCTGTGTTCCCTGGTCGCAGCTCGGCCGAATGTCGCCACCCGCACCGAAGATCAAATCGTTCAACTGGAGCGCAATTGGCTGGCGGCAGAAGCGACGGGAGATCTGACCACTTTGCGAAGTCTGATTGCTGATGACTTCATCGGCGCTTCGGTTGGCCCTGGAGTGCTTACGAAAGACGACATCGTCCCGGTAGCCCCGACCGACAACGCGGGCCGCCTGCCCAAATCCACGCTGGCCGATTCGACCGTGCGCGTATTCGGCGATTGCGCCGTGCTCGTGGGTCACGTCACGTTTGACGATGCCAAGCAGCCGGGCGGATTGCGCGTCACGAGCATCTATCAGAAGCGCGGGGATCGCTGGCAGATGATTGCAGCGGACCTTTCGCCCACCCCGGTCGGACACTAGGTTTTTTCGACTTGCCGGCGAGGCGGCTACCCTTTCTGCTCTTTCTCCGATTTCTGTTCTCCTGAACTGAACTTGTACCTCGGTACAGTAGTTCCGCGCGTTCCGCTGGGGCACACTTGGTCAAGCTACGGACACCCCAACAGCCATGCGACGCGCTTCGCTCATTTTCGTGATCGCTGCGGCCTTGTTCCAGGCGCGATGCGCGGGTGCGATCAAAGGCTCTTCGGGTAATCCCGGTGATCCCGGCACACCGCCTCCGGCCGTCAGCGTGACGGTTTCGCCGAATCCCGTGAACGTGCGCATCGGCGGCACCGAGACGTTCACGGCCAGCGTGAGCGGTGAGTCCAGCCAAACGGTTACCTGGCAGGTCAACAACGTCACCGGCGGCACCGCAGCGACCGGAACGATCAATTCTTCCGGCGTCTTTACGGCGCCAGCGAGCCTGCCCAATCCGAACAGCGTCACGATTGAGGCCGTCAGCGCCTCCGATTCGAGCGCGAGCGGCGGCAGCGCTGTCACGCTGTGGAATCCGGTGCCTGTGTTGAGCAGCATCTCGCCAGCATCTGTCGCCATCGGCAGTTTCACGCTTTCGATTACCGGCAACAGCTTCGTGAACGGCGCGCAAGTCTTGCTCAACGGCTCAGCGCTCACGACGACTTTCGTCTCCTCGATGCAGCTCAGCGCAACCGGCACGGAGAATTCCGTCGGCACGTTCGCAATTTCAGTGATGAACCCGAATCCCGGCAGCAGCACTTCCAATTCACAGACTCTGCAGGTCACGTCCAGCAGCAGTGGCCCTCCGCCGCCTCCCGCTTCGGCGTGCAGCGTGATGAGCGCGGGACAGGAAAGCAGCCTCAACGGCTTCGTCCCGTTCCCGTCGGATAATTTGTGGAACGAAGATATTTCGTCGGCGCCGGTCGACCCGAATTCGGCGGCCATCATCAATTTCATCGGCACGAACGTGCCGTTGCACCCCGATTTCGGCTCCGGCACATACGACGGGTCGATCATCGGCATTCCATACGATGTCGTCGATTCGTCGCAGGGGCCTGTGACGATTCATTTCACGGCGTACGGCGACGAAAGCGATCCCGGGCCGATGCCGATTCCCCTCAACGCGCCGATCGAAGGCGATCCGAATCCGAGCGGCGACCAGCACGTGCTGATTCTCGACAACGCCAACTGCTGGCTCTACGAGCTGTTCGACGCGTCGCCGAGCGGCTCGGCGTGGAACGCAGGCTCCGCCGCCGTCTGGGACCTTACGGCCGACGAACAGCGTCCTTACACGTGGACCTCGGCGGACGCCGCGGGGCTGCCGATTTTTCCTGGGCTCGTTCGCTACGACGAAGTTGCGGCGGGACAAATCAACCATGCGATCCGGTTCACGCTGCAGTCAAGCCGGGCGGCATTCATCCCGCCCGCTTCGCACTGGGCCGCAAACTCCACGAACGCGCTCGCCTCGCCCATGGGCATGCGACTGCGTCTCAAGGCGAGCTTCGATATTTCCGGATTTTCCGCCGCCAACCAGGCGATCCTTATGGCGCTCAAGAAATACGGGATGATCATGGCGGACAACGGCTCCTCGATGTTCATCACCGGCGCGCCCAACGACAACTGGAACAACGACGACTTGCACAATCTGACGAGCGTCACGGCGTCCGATTTCGAAGTGATTCAGATGACGCCGGTGTACACGGCGGCAAATATTCCGCAGGGCGCGGCGCCGACGATCGCGAGTTTCACGGCGAGTTCGCAATCCGTCTCCGCCGGCACGCCAGTCACGCTGAGCTGGAGCGTGACCGGCGCGTCGTATTTCATCGTTTCGCCGGATATCGGCGCCGTGCGCGGCACGAGCGCGGTCGTCACGCCGACGCAATCGACGATTTACACGCTATACGCCACGAACGCCTTCGGCCGCACCACCGCGACGATCAACATCGCCGAGCATTAGCGGCTCGGCGAGCCGTCAAGTGCTGGTGAGGCTGTAGAGCAGGACGCCGAGGACGATCAGGGTAACGACGACGTAGAGCCAGTCGCGCTCGGCGGCGAACGCGATCACGGAAAACGCGACGCGCGCCACGGGCGTCGCAATCAGGAGCAACAGGCCAAGCTGAATCAAGCCGCGCGAATGCAGCAAGATTGCGTCGTCGACAATTTGCGAGACGTTGCGGAGGTCGGAAGGCTCACCGCGAAAGGCTCCATATTGCGGCTGCTGGCCGCTGTATTTCACGACGTAGAGCACGCCGCCCGCGAGCACCACCGCCGCCGCGAGAATCACGCCCGCGCGCAGCAGGTTGCCGATGATGTTTTCGACGCGCTCGTCGTTCCAAAATTGCGATTGCGCCATCTAAATTTTCCCCCGCACGCCTTGCAGGATCATCTCGATTGCGACCGCCGAAATGGCGATGCTGAAAACGAGCCGCAGCGTGTGCACCTTCGCGTGCGGCAAAATCCGCGCGCCGAGCAGCGCGCCCGCGAGCACTCCCAGCATCACCGGCATGGCCATGCCCGGGTCGATATATCCGCGGCGCAGATAAATCCCCGCGCTCGCAGCCGCCGTGACGCCGATCATGAAATTGCTCGTTGTCGTGGACACTTTGAACGGGATGCGCATGGCGCGGTCCATCGCCAGCACCTTGACCGCGCCCGAGCCGATCCCGAGCAATCCCGAAAGCGCGCCCGCGACCCACATCAGGCTGAACCCCGCCGGGACGCCGGTGACGTGATAGGCGCGGTCGCCTTCGGGCGTCGGGTAGTGCCCGTCCATTCGCAGCCATCGCGCGAATCGGCCCGTTTCCGGCGCGGCGAGCTCGGGCGGCTGCGCGACGGAGGTCCACGCGGAATAGAGGAGCACGAGCCCGAAGATGATCGCGATCGCGGCAGTCGGAATGCGCGTGGCGAGGAACGCGCCGCACACGGCACCGATGGTTGTCGCGATTTCGAGGAACATCCCGACGCGCATGTTCGAATACCCTTCTTTGAGATAGGCCGCGGCGGCGCCGGAGGAAGTGGCGATCACGGAGACGAGTGACGCGCCGATTGCATAGCGGATATCGACGCCGAACAGCAACGTCAGCAGGGGCACGATGATCACGCCGCCGCCGAGGCCTGTCAGCGAGCCGAGTAGCCCGGCGAGAAACGACCCGCCGGCAACCAGCAGGGTGAACTCAAGCGTCGCCACGATTCATCCGTTCGCCCGGGGAGATTGCCTTGCATGCGCCTGGTGAGTCGCGTTTTCCGAATCTGAGCTGAAACGAGAGTACGAGTCGAGCAGCCGCTTTCGGAGTTTTTCTTTCACGCTGGGTCCCACGAATGCGGCTTCTACACCCAGGAGATTCGCGTCGAGAAGGTCTTGCGCCGTCCAGCCGAAGGTTTCCTGCAAGCCGCGATACTCGCCCGTAAGCGTTGCGGGCGTGAGCATGCGCGTGTCCGTGTTGATATTGAGCGGCACGCCTGCGCGATATAGCCGATCGACGGGATGATGTTCCCAGGCCTCGATCGAAGGAATGATCTGCACGTTGGACGAAGGGCAAATCTCGAGGTGAATCCGCTTCTGCCCCAAGTGCTCGACCAAGACGGGGTCTTCGATGCTGCGCGTGCCGTGGCCGATGCGCGCGGGCTGGAGCAGGCGCAACGTTTCCCACACGCTCTCGGGGCCGAGCGCCTCGCCGGCGTGAGCCGTACGGTGCAATCCGCGCTCACGCGCGTAGCGGTAGGCGCCGACGTGCGCGTCGATCGGGAAGCCGGCCTCATCGCCCGCGATGTCGAGCGCCACGACGCGGCTGCCGCGAAATTGCTCGACGAGCTTTACCGTCCGCATGCTCTGCTCTTCGGTGAAATGGCGCAGGGTGCAGAGAATCAGACGCGCTTCGAGCCCGGTCTCGCGGATGAGGTCGTCGGTCGAGCGATCGACCACGCTCACCACTTGCTCGGGCGTGAGCCCCTGCTCGAGGTGCAACAGCGGAGCAAAGCGCAGCTCGACGTAGATGACGCCGTCGTCGATGAGCTGCCGGAAGATATCCTCCGTCACCAAGCGCAAAGACATTTCGCTCTGCATCAGGCGAAATCCCTTGTGCGCACGAGAGAGAAATTCAGCAAGATCGGTGCAGCGGGCGGGCGCGATGTAATCGGACTGGTACTCTTCGTGGGTGACCGACGGCGCGAGCGCCGAGACCGCCGCGTAGCTCAGCGAGCAATCTAGATGCAGGTGCAGCTCGATTTTCGGCAGCGATTTCAGTTCCGCTGGGCTGGTCATTTGTCCGGTCTCGTCACACGTGGTCGAGCGCATGCTCGAAATCGGTGAGCAGATCGCGCCAGTGCTCGATGCCGACGGAGACGCGCACGAGTCCGTCCGTGACGCCTGCCTGCTCGAATTCCTCTTCAGTGAAGCCCGAGTGGGTGGTGGTCTTTGGATGGCAGGCGAGAGATTCAACGCCGCCGAGCGAGACGGCATTGCGCGCGATCTGCACGTGGCGCAGAAATTCAAATGCCGCAGGCTTGCCGCCGCTCAGCTCGACCGAAAACATCGCGCCGGGATAGTCGCACTGCGCCTCGAAGATCCGCTTCTGCTCCGGGTCGGTCAGCAGCGTCGGATAGATCGTGCGCCTGAGCTTCGGATGGCCGTGGAGCTGCTCGGCGATCCGCTGGGCGTTCTTGCTGGCGCGGTTCATGCGCAGGCCCACCGTCGGCAGACGGCCACCGAGCATCCAGCACTCGTCGGGCTGGAGAATCGTTCCGAAGAGTCCCCGGGCGCCCCGCACTTTGTCAACCAAGTCCGGGTTCGCGCCCAAAACGATTCCGGCCAGCATGTCGCTGAATCCGGAAAGATATTTCGTACCGGAGTAAATGACGATGTCCGCCCCCAAGGATAGCGGATGTTGAAACGTGGGACCAAGCAGCGTGTTGTCAACCAATACGAGAGGGCGTGCCTCGCCCGCGGGAATCTTCAGTGCTGCGACCGCAGCGCAGGCCTGACGGATGTCGGTCATGATCAGCGTGGGATTGGCGGGCGTTTCGACCAAAACGACGCCGAGGTCTTGCGTCGAGCGGATCGCGCTTTCGAGCAGATCGCCGCGGCCTGCCTGCACGGGGACGCCCAGGATGCCCCATTTGGAGAAATGGTCCCGAATGAAGTGCTCCGTGCCTCCGTAGATCGGAACAGTATAGATGACGGATTGTCCCGGACGCAGCAGGGTGAAAAGCGAAGTCATGATTGCGGCCATGCCGCAGTTGAACGCCAAAGCGGCCTTCGCGCCCGCCTCGAGGTTCACGATTTGATCTTCGAGGATTTCTGCGTTGGGATGATTGAACCGCGAGTAGATCAGGTCGGTGGTTTCGCCTTCGGCCATCTTTGTACGGCCGTAGGCAAGATCAAAGGCACGCTCGGCAGCCTCAGGACTCGGAAAAACGTACGTCGAGCTGCGAAAGACGGCCGGGCGCGCGGAGCCGACCGACAGGCTCGGGTCGAACCCTTGCGTCAATACCCTCGTCGTTGCGCGCAAGGGCGGCGATTCGCGACGGTCACGATCATCTGGCTGGCTGGGACTCATACCGCAATCTCCTCTCGGCTTGATTTATCGGCAGCGAGGATGCTCTCTTCTAGTGTCGATTAGAAAACCTTCGAGGCACGTTTTCAACGACCTAGGTCGATTTCTAATCGCCGGATGGTCGATTAGAAATGGGCGCTTCGGGGTGAAAAACCCGCTGGGGAGAATGGCGGCAAGCGAAGCGAAGGGCTCGGAGGAACTACAGCGCGCGAGGCCCCCGCGTCCCGCGGCGGCGGAAGGTCTTCGCCGAATTGTCGTCTCGCTCCACATAGCGGTGCGCATAAATACATTTTCAGCGTAGCAGTGCGGTGGACGCTGTCAAGAGGGCCGTCGGTATCGTTTTGGGACAGCTGGCCGTCGACACGTGCGAGACCGGAATGCCCGAGGGCTCAAGCAAGCGTATAATTACTCCAGACGGTAACGTCGCATGCAGAAGTTGAACATCCACGGCACGAAATCTACGCGGCAAGAGGCGACATCACAGAAATCGGGATTAGGGTTGCGGGATTCGGGTGTCCACGAAGCGCGGTGGTGGGAAGCCGGGGCCGGGAATAAGGTCCACTGCTACTTGTGTCCTCGGCACTGCCATATTGGCGAGGGGCAAGCGGGTTTCTGTTTCATCCGCGCGAACGAGGGCGGCAAGCTCTACAGCCTCGGCTACGCGCATCCCGCCGCGCTGCAAATCGATCCGATCGAGAAAAAACCGCTGAATCATTTTCTGCCGGGCACGCGCGTGTTTTCGATGGGAACGGCCGGCTGCAACATGGGCTGCTTCTTCTGCCAGAACTGGGACATTTCGAAATCGCGCGCGGACCAGGTGCGGTCGTCCTACGTGCCGCCCGAGGACGTCGTTTCGCTGGCGATTCGCAACGGGTGCCCGTCGATCGCCTTCACATACAACGAGCCGACGATCTGGGGCGAATATGTCATCGACATCTGCCGTGCGGCCCGCGAACGCGGCATCCGTACAGTGATGGTGTCGAACGGCTACATCACGCGCGAGGCGTTTCACGACGTCTACGACCACATCGACGCGGCGAATATCGACCTTAAGGGCTTTACCGAAAATTTCTACGGGCGCATCACGCTGACGCACCTCGCGCCGGTCCTCGAGACGCTACAGTGGCTGAAAAGCGAGACGAACGTGTGGTTCGAGGTCACGAACCTGATCATTCCGACGCTCAACGATGCGCCGAGCGAGACGCGAGCGCTGGCTGACTGGATTCTCGAACATCTCGGGCCCGATGTGCCGCTGCACTTCACGGCGTTTCATCCCGACTTCAAATTGCGCGATAAGCCGCGCACGCCGCCGGAAACGCTGCATGCGGCGCGGCGGGCGGCGATTGAGGCGGGGCTGCATTACGTCTACGAGGGGAATATTTACAGCGATGGCGCGCATACGTCGTGCCCGGCGTGCCGGACAATGCTGATCCGCCGATCGTGGCATGACGTCAAGGAGATGCATCTAAAGAATGGATGCTGCCCGAAGTGCGGGCTGGCGATTCCGGGGCGATGGGCGGATTCGCAAGCGAAGGGCGCCACGCAGACCGCTCGCCGTGCCGAGACTGCGTTGGGCGCGCGGTATGATGGTTTGAATTTGTAAGGAGCTTCAGCGGCTAAAGCCGGTCTACTCTTGCGAGCTACGTCGTGGCTGAAGCCACGACCCCCAAAGCCGCGGAGATGCCGCGCTGAAGGCCGCGGCGCTACTCCGCAACCCCGCTACTCGCGCCGCGGGGCGAACCAGGATGCAGTGGCGGTGATGGCGAGGATCAGGACGATGACGCCGAGGGACGCGGCCGCGGGGATTGGGAAGTGGTCGGCAGCGAGCATTTTGGCGCCGGTGAAGAGCAGGATCACGGCGAGGCCCTCGTGCAGGAAGCGCAGTCGCGCCATCAGATCGGCGAGGGCGAAGTACATGGCGCGCAGGCCAAGGATGGCGAACACGTTGGATGAATATGCGATGAACGGATCGCGCGTGATCGAGAGCACGGCAGGAACGGAATCGGCGGCGAAGATCACGTCCATCACCTCGACCGCGATGAGGGCCACGAGCAGCGGCGTGGCGGACCAGCGGCCGCGTTCGCGTGCCCAGAAATGCTCGCCGCCTGACGACGAGCTTACGGGCATGATTTTGCGGAGTAGCAGGATCAGCCAGTTGCACTCGGCGCGGGGCGCTTCCTTTCCGGAGCGCAGCATGTTGGCGCCGGCGATCACGAGGATCGCGCCGAAGAGGTACGCGACGACATGAAAGTGCCGCAACAGCGCGATTCCGGCCAGCACGAACGCGAGGCGCAGAATTACCGCGCCCACGATGCCGGTATAGAGGACGCGATGCTGCGCGCGCGGCCCGACGCCAAACGTGCGAAAAATAATCAGGAAGACGAAGACGTTGTCCGCGCTGAGGGATTTTTCGAGGACGTACGAGGTGATGTATTCGACGCCGGCCTGGCGGCCACGCGCGAGATAGATCCAGAGCCCGAAGCCCAGCGCGAGAGCGACCCAGGCCGCGCTTTCGACGAGGGCGCGCGCGAGCGTGACGCGATCGGTTTTCGGGCGGAAGACGAGCAGGTCGGCCGCGATCGCCGCCGCGACGAGCACCGCGAAAACCACCCACACACCGATCGACGCTCCACCCACGTGGCCGGCTCCCGTCGCTTACTGATAGGCCGCATGAGTGTACACTGCGTGACACCGGATCGCGAGATTGGCCGGATGATGGAGTGATAGGGCATGGCAGGAATGCACATCGTAGAAAAGCTGGGAGCAGGGAACGCGTCGCTCGTCGCTGCGGCGCCATATCTGACGGAGCAGCGATACGGCGAGTACACGTCTGAGCAGCATGCGGTGTGGGCGGAGTTGGTGCGGCGGCGACTCCCGCAGCTCGAAGCTCACGCGTGCCGCGAGTATCTCGACGGATACGAGTTCATCGGGCTGGAGAATGACCGCCTGCCCAACCTGAGCGCGATCAGCAAGCTCCTGAAACCTCGGACGGGCTGGAGCACAACTCCGGTGAGCGGATTTCTGCCGAGCGACGCGTTTTTCGAGATGCTGGACGCGCGGATGTTTCCGACGACGACGTGGCTGCGCGGCCGCGACTCGCTCGCCTACACGCCCGAGCCGGATATTTTTCACGATGTGTTCGGGCACGTCCCGATGCACGCGCACAAGGTGTTCGCGGATTTTCTGCAGCACTACGGCAGCGTTTGCGCGCGGATCAAGGACGCGAACGCGCTCGAGCGCCTCGGGCGGCTTTTCTGGTACACGGTCGAATTCGGGCTGATTCGCGAACGGGGAAGCGTGAAGGTTTACGGCAGCGGCGTGATCAGCTCGCACGGGGAATGCACGAATGTGATCGAGGGCGGCTGCCAGGTCAAGGACTTCGATCTCGATACGGTGCTGGATACGCCGGTGAAGGTCGACCGCATCCATAGCCTGCTTTTTGCGATCGAGAGCTTCGATCAGATCTACGAGGCAATGCACGAGGCCGAGCGGCGGCTTCCGGGCAAAACGTAGTCCTCAGCGAGATCGCGATCGCGCTAGTCTTTGCCGCCGCCCGAGGTGTTGCGCTCACCTTCCATCGGATCCACGCGGCACTGCGATCCGTCCTTGTCGGACAAATCTCCTCGCTCGCTCCCACCGGCATTCGCAATACGGAGAAGCGTGTGGGACACCCGGAGCGCGGGATCTAAGAGCCCGCCGTGGGGTAATTCCGGGCGATTTCCCCGGCTTTTGCGGTATGGACGGCTTGCCGCCTCTCTGCCAAAAAGGATGAGCATGAGCCCGACTTTCGACCGACAGGGGGAAAACTAATGTTGAGAAGGAAAGCGACCATTGTTACCGCGATTCTCGCGATGTTCTTGGGCACCGCCGGCATCGCAAGCGCCAACCAGGACAGGACCGATGTTGTAGAGCGACTGCAGAGCGCCGCTCAGGTGCTGCACGAACTCGATAACGCGCCAGACAAAGGCATTCCGGACCAAGTATTCAAGAGCGCGAAGTGCGTGGCTGTGGTGCCCAGCATGATCAAGGGCGCGTTCTTTTTCGGCGGCAAGCATGGGCGAGGCGTAGCCACATGCCGGCTTCCGGACGGGAGCTGGAGCGCTCCGGCTTTCTTCACGATCACAGGCGGCAGCTGGGGACTTCAGTTCGGCGTGCAGGATGTCCAACTGGTGGTTATGGTGATGACGGACGAAGGAATGCGCCACTTGCTCAACGCCAAGTTTCAGATCGGCGGCACAGCCTCGGCCACGGCGGGGCCGGTCGGGCGCAACGCGTCTGCCGGGACTGACTGGAAGGTGAATACGGACTTCCTGACATATTCGCGCTCGAAGGGACTGTTCGCCGGAATTGATCTCAGCGGCGCCGAAATCGAGCGAGACGGCGACTCGACCAAGGCGATGTACGGCACGGACTACTCCTCAAGCCGGGTTCTGACAGGCAAGGTCCGGCCTCCGCGGGCCGCGCATGTGTTCCTGGCAGCGGTGCGTGACTCCGCAATGCACCACGAAAACCAGAGCGCCGAGAATCGCTAAGGTCTGCCTGGCGCGACCAACGAGCCAATGCGGCGGGGCGGCGGCCTACCGAGGGGCGTTCAACGTCCCTGCGGAAGCCGATGGACCGCCGCGTTTCCGCTTCAGTTCCCATCGTCGTATTAGATACATCGGGGCAGGCCATAGACCGACTGCTTCGCGGGAAAGCCAAGCGGACCCCCAAACCCAATGAACCCAAATTGCGCAATCTGCGGGAAAATGGCGGGGACGACGAGACTCGAACTCGCGACCTCTGCCGTGACAGGGTGCCGTGACCTGGGAAATCAAGCACTTACGAGGAGCGCTAAGGAACGCAAGGCATTGAAAACACGGAGAAGGGAACTCTTATTGCTCCCAGATTGTTCCCGCGATTGAAGCGTCGGATTCCGAAACCAAATCCTGCGGACGGATTGGCACCGGCGCCTCAAACGGAAAAACGAGAGAGCTCAGATCCACGCGTTGATTGAGTCCACCGGAGGAACGCTCCAGCGGAATAGCGCGCACCTTCCTGGGCCGATTGCCTTCCAGCTTACGTGGGTGTGATACCCACCGCCGATGCGCCGATACGATTTTCTGAGTATCAAACAGCTTTCTGCGAATCCTGCGTTCTTGACAGCTGCTGCAGGCCGCGCGCCGACTGGGTTAATTGGCAGGAGAATCTCTGCGCGCCTAACCGGAAAAGTGACGTACTAGCCCAGCACTTGATTGCATAACAACGTCGGCTCCTTAGACCCGGGTACACTGTGGTTTGTCGAAGACCATTGGCTCGGGAGAAAGGAGCCGACATGATCATTATAGGGGTGGATTATCACCCGAGCGACCAGTACATCGCGTTGGTGGACACAGAAACGGGAGAGTATGAGGAACGGCAATTGAACCACAGTGCGGGAGAAGCCGAGAAGTTTTATCGGGGACTGGCGGCGCGGGGAGTCAGCGTGCGAGTAGGGATCGAGGCCACGGGCTATACACGCTGGTTCGAGCGGTTACTGGCAGAGCTGGGCATGGAGTTGTGGATCGGCGATGCGGCGAAGATCAAAACCAAGCGAGTTCGCAAGCAGAAGACGGACCGGGAGGACGCCCGACTGCTGCTGCGACTGCTGCGGGAAAATAATTTTCCTCGCATCTGGGTACCCAGTGCGGAGAATCGGGACCTGCGACAACTGCTGTGGCACCGGCATCGGCTGGTGCAGATGCGCACGCGGATCATGAATCAGCTGCAGGCTCTGGCGATGAACGAAGGCCAGCGACGGAAGAGCAAGCTGTGGAGCGAAGCAGGACGCGCACAGCTGGAAAAGCTTCCACTCGCACCGTGGGCATCGAGGCGCCGGCAGGATCTGCTGGAGCTGCTGGACCGGATGAACCCCAGCATCGAAGAGCTAACCGCAGCGATCGAGCGGGAAGCCAGGAAGTGGCCCGAGGCGCTGCGGCTGATGACGCATCCTGGTGTGGGCCCGCTGACGGCGCTGGCCTTCGTGCTGATCATCGGGACTGTGGAGCGATTCCAGTGCGGCAAGCAGATCGGCAGCTATGTCGGACTGATTCCCTGCGAGGACTCCAGTGCGGGCCATCAACGACTGGGCCACATCACCAAGCAAGGCAGCTCTCTGCTGCGTTTCTTGCTAGGGGAAGCAGCCCAAGCCGCAGCACGCTGTGATGCGGACTGGAGACGACGGTACCTGCATCTGGCGCTGCGCCGGCAACGGAACATTGCCAAGGTGGCCATGGCCCGAAGACTGGGAGTGCGGTTGTACTGGATGTGGCGGAAGGGTTGGGAATATTCAGACTGGGTCAAATTCGGTTCGCACGCGGGACAGCTCGGTACCGGAGATGGCGTGCAGTAGAATGCCGTCCACTTGAATGGGCATCCCGCTCCCTCGCGAGGGGGAGTTTGAACGAGTAATTATGGTCTGAAGCTGGGATCGAAGAGATGTGTGGGTCGGACTGAAACCGACCGAAAGATTACAAGCGAGCCGTGGTTATCGACAGGGCCGAAGAACACGACGAACAAAGACACTCTTTGAAGTGAACGGAGAAGTGCGCTCATAAATAGTTTGACAGAGCCGACGTTGTTAGAGATCCGGTTACGGCGTTAATCAGATGGGATGAGAAGGCCGGTCTCCAGCGGGATGCGATACGCTCCCAGTGAACGACGCGCTCGAGGCGCAAAAGGAGACCGGCAATGAAGAAGATTAGCACTGTGGCGATAGAGAGGATTCAGATTTTCAAAGAGAACCAGCTAACGATTGGTTTGGATCTGGGAGATCGCACCAGCCATTACTGCATTTTGAATGAAGCGGGCGAAGTGATTTTGGAGAGCAAACTACCGACGACGCCGAAAGGAATCGAGGAAGTTTTCAGCAGGATTCCGCGCAGTCGGATCGCGCTGGAAACCGGGACGCATTCCCCTTGGGTCAGCCGGCAGTTGACCCAGTTGGGGCATGAAGTGATCGTGGCCCATGCGCGCAACGTGCGACTGATCGGCGAGAGTAGCCGAAAAGATGATCAGCTCGATGCCCGGACGCTGGCACGGCTCGCAAGAATCGATCCCGGCTTGCTGGGTCCGGTGCGACATCGCAGTGCCAAAGCACAAATCCATCTGACGGTGATCCGCGCCCGGGCGGCACTGGTCAGCGCGCGCACGGCGCTGGTGAATGCGGCACGAGGGTTGACGAAATCCTATGGCCAGCGACTGCGGAAATGTGGCACCGAGCAAATGAATCGGGAGATCGCCAAAGGACTGAGCCAGGAGTTGCGGGATGTTTTGGACCCGCTGCTGGGAGAAATCGAATCGTTGAACGAACGGATCGCGGAATACGACCGGCGGATCGAGCAAATCGCCAAGGAAGTCTATCCTCAGGTGGCTGTGCTCAAACAGGTGAAAGGGGTAGGACCGCTGATTGCGTTGACCTTCGTTCTGACTCTGGACGACCCGCACCGATTTCGCCGCAGCCGGGATGTGGGATGTTTTGTCGGGTTGCGTCCAGGGCGCAGGAACTCTGGTATGAGCGAGCCCCAGCTACACATCAGCAAAGAAGGAGACCGTTACCTAAGAACGCTGCTGGTGCAGGGAGCGCACTACATTCTCGGACCCTTTGGACAAGACAGTGATCTGCGGCGCTGGGGACTGAAGCTCGCCGAGCGCGGAGGAAAGAATGCCAAGAAACGAGCTGTCGTTGCGGTAGCGCGGAAGTTGGCCGTACTGCTTCACAAGCTGTGGGTCAGCGGAGAGGTTTACGAACCACTGCGGAACAACCGCAAAGCAATGGCCGCAGTAGCATAGGAGAGTGTGGATTTTAACAGCCGAGCTCAACCGCCGAGATCAGGTGACTGCGACTAACTCCTGGCCCAACTCCCGTCCAACAGATGGGAGCCGAGGTCGATACTCAGGTAGCAGCACCTACTGAATTGAGGACGCCCACCTTGCAGCGAGCGACAATCGCTCATAAAAGACTGCGGATGGAAGGATGGCGACAGAGGCGGCTCGGCTCAAAGGCAAAGAATCCACAGAAGTAAAAACAAAACCGTCTTGACTCTAACCGGCCTTCTCATGGAAGGACCTTACACGGTTCCTCGCCATGCCTGCACCTGTGATGGTTCAGCCTGAAATGGAAAGAGGGCGCTCTTCGTTAGTGAGTATTCCACCATTCGGGCGGGGATTATCAAGGCATGGGGATCCTTCGTCCCCATGCCGTACTCTGACTGGTCACACCCGAGCCGATCCAGCGTGAGGCCAAGTTTAGCTTGCTGGGGGCGGCGATGCTCACACTGTATCCGGTCAGCGAAATAATACCGCCTGACCCATTGGGATTCGGACCCGCCGTCGCGACGCCGATGGTGATCGGTACTCCCGGAATGGAATATATCGTGAGGGGCGAACTCCCAAAAAAATAGTTGTTTTTCGGCCCATATTCGTTTGCATCCTCAAAACAAAACGATTCACCAAAAATCTCCTGGGGAGGGCAGGACGTGAGTACCGTATTCTTTATCTGGGCGTGCCATACGGGAGTGACCGATACGGATCCTGGATTAAGAGAAATCACGATGTGATCGCGTAAGGCATCGGTTATCCCATCGAAGGTTATGGTCTGCAGCTCGATCACAGTGGAAGCCGCCCCCGTAGGTATGCTGCAGCTCCAGTACGCTCCAGTAGTAGGAATACTGCCCAGCGGCAATTACCGCTCCACGCGTTGCGTGGCGGGCTGTCAACGTCTTGGACCAATTGCGCGGCCACAGCACGCACTACTCGAGGCGTTAGGACGGCAACTGTTGAGACAAGTAGATAGCCGCCAGCACAACGAAGACTATCTTGGTTAATTTCTTCATATCGTTTCTCCTGTGCGCCGGTTAAACCGGCGAGGTGTAGTGAATGAAAAAGTCATACGAATGTGATTTAGCGACCCACATCGGCCCCGAGTCATGCGGAGCCGCTCGCAAGGGCGGCGTCGAAGCGTTGACAGGGGAACGTACGGGCCGGGTATTGAGCCGCGTAAGAAATTACTCCGGGACGCCGACGCTGTAGGAGAAAGCGGAAGGCCCCTCCGGTGCACCGATATCGCGGGTGTGCCAGAGTCCCGCGCGGTCAGAGACCCCGTGCACGTACGCAGACACCTCGTTCGGGAACCGGGAGATCCCAGGTTTGCCCGGGGCCGCAGGTGCTTTGGGACGCATCGGGAAGTCTAAGGACGTACGCCGATGACGAACGGGCCTGGGAAGTCGGACAGCCCCGTTGTCCCTGAGAAGTCCCCGAACAACGCTGGGCAACCGGTGGCGGAGGGGAGGGAGGGAAGGGGTCTGGCCAAA